>NZ_FQXA01000005.1 GCF_900129835.1 Stutzerimonas xanthomarina DSM 18231 | reverse complement strand
GAGGGGATGATTTGATCGTTTTTTAGCCGAATCACCGTTTTGAAATCGGCAAGGGCTGGAGTCAGCCAGAAATACCTGACTACTTCAGACCATCCCTAACCACCGGCGATTCGACGCTGCAATTTCCAGGTACGAAATCGCCTGATCAGAAATAGCTGCAGTCGTATCCACTCCCGTTCCGTCCTGGCAACGCTGGCGAAGGGGAACCAGAATGAAGCGCTACCAGCCCGATCCACTCCGGTATTCGATACACAACAAAACGACGACCAACTGGTAGGAAAAGTGATTCGGCCGGGCTTGAAGTTGCTAAATACAGCGACCGGGTGTTTACAGACGATTAACGGAGTATTCGATGACTCAACACTGGATGGCGAATTGTTCGATCCTGCTATTGGCCGGCGGGCGCGGACAACGTATGGGCGGACGGGACAAGGGACTTGTCGAGTGGCACGGCCGGCCCCTTGTGGCATGGCCGCATCGCATCGCCCGCCCCCTTACCGATGACCTCCTTATATCGTGCAATCGCAACCAACCGCGTTACGCCGCCTTTGCCGACCGGCTGGTTGGTGACGACGCCCCGGATTTCCAAGGGCCGCTTGCAGGCATACGTGCTGGTCTCGCAGCGGCTTACCACCCATGGCTCATGGTGCTGCCCTGCGACGCGCCCCTGGTAGACGAAGCACTTCTCACGCAGCTGTACGCAACGGCGCAACAGGAGCCTGACACGCCGTTGATGGTCCGACGAGGTGCCCAATGGGAGCCATTATTCTGCGTCATACCGGTTAGCCTCGCCCCCGCTATTGAGAGCGCCTGGCAAAAGGGCGAACGAAGCAATCTGAAGATATTGCTGACGTTACAAGCACGTGCACTTGATCTTCATATAGACGACTCGCGCCTGGCCAATCTGAACTCACCGGAGCTGCTTTCGCAACATATGCCTCCAGGCGGAACTTAGCTGCGCCGAGCACCGTCACAGACGCAACCACAGAGGAGAAACATCATGCGTACAACTACCGGGCCCGCTCTGGCCATTCTGATCGGGATGACCCTCCTTGCTGGCTGCTCGAGCCCCAGCGTCATCACCCTAAATGACGGTCGCGAAATTCAAACACTGAACCAGCCCGAATATGACGACGAGGCGGGGTTCTATGAGTTTGAGGGGATTGACGGGAAACCCGGCAGAGTAAATAAGGATCAGGTTCGTACCGTTCAAGAGCTGTAGCTCATCGTCTCTTTATCACGCCAGCATCATATTCGACGCTGCAAAAAGGGTTAGCTAAACGCTTGTGAAACAAAACTTTTTCTGTAAAATGCGCGCCAGCTTCGGAGCGTAGCGCAGCTTGGTAGCGCGTCTCGTTCGGGACGAGAAGGTCGCTGGTTCGAATCCAGTCGCTCCGACCATTATCCCGCTCAGGCTTAACTAGCCTGAAAAAACCGGCCCATGAGCCGGTTTTTTTGTGCTTTTAAAACATTGCAGATTTAGTCTTGGACTACAGGATCCGTCACCCTATCGCCTGACATACAGCAATCTTCAAGCGATCAACGCTCACTCGAGCTGATGCCTGCGCATCGCCGATGCTGTCGGACTTTAGCGCCGCAGGAACCAGACGACTTGCTCTATCTCGAACGGCCAGTCCAGCTCCGCGCCCGTATCGACACGTCGGAGCACCGGTATACGAAGGCCATAGTCGTCAAACCAATCCGGGCGCTCCGCTATATCCAGCAGCTCTACAAGCAAACCATTCTCTACGAGCGGCAGTACTACAGCCTCGGCTTGCTCACATAGGTGGCAACCCAGCGTTCCGAATAGTTGGCATTCCGGCAGATGCATAATCAGGGACTCAATCAAAGTGGCAGGCCAATTCTAGCAGGCTGGTCACGGTGCAGCTGACTGCCCTTAACACTCGTTCTTTCGGACTATTTCTAATAAAAACTGTGACCTTGAGCCCACTCAAACGAGGGTTTGATTTTGATAATCGACGCGACGCTGGCAAACGGCTAGGATGCTGCAGCCCAAGCGACCGCAGAGCCGCAGGGCTGGAGGCTTATGGCACGTATCGGTAGCGAGCTTCAGACCCACATTAGGTTGGGTCTGACACAACTATCTGAACAGCTAACCAAGGCCTCACGCTTAAGCCTTAAAGACTAAGGTCTAAAGGCTCAAATACTAAAGGTAGTGCTTTATTACACAGCGCCAAAGAGCGACTTCAGAGCATCATCCAACGAGGAGAAATAAGAAATGCTCAAGACCCCAATCGCCCGGGGCGTGGCCCTTGCCACTCTGGGAGCAACACTGGCTGTTCCAACCATGGCTCAAGCTGCTTTTGTTGACGACAGCAAAGTCAACTTGGAGCTGCGTAACTTCTATTTCAACGGCGATAACCGCTCCGTTCCCTCCACCAGTCAGTCAAAATCTGAGGAATGGGGTCAGGGCTTCATTTTGAGAGCCGAGTCCGGCTTTACTGAAGGCACCGTTGGTTTTGGCGTAGACGCGCTGGGCCTGTTGGGCGTTGAACTGGATTCAGGTCGTGGTCGCACCGGCACTAGCGTACTGGCTAAAGATAATGACGGCACAATTCCAGATACGTACTCGGAGCTCGGACTGACCGCCAAAGCGAAAGTCTCAAAGTCCCTGCTGAAGGTTGGCACGCTTGAACCAAAAAACATGGCTGTTTCGCGAAGCGATTCACGCTTGTTGCCGCAGACATTTAAGGGCGGCCAGCTCGTATCCAATGAAATTGACGGGCTAACCCTTGATCTCGGTTATCTGACCGAAGTCAACGAGCGCAACGATTCGCACTACGATGACTTGACCGCCACTGTACGAGGCGGCTCGGTCAGCGAAGACATTGACAACTTCATCTTCGCCGGCGCCAGCTACAAACTACTAGACAACCTGACAGGCAACTACTACTACAGCAACCTGGAAGAAGTCTACAAGCAGCACTCTTTCAATCTTACTCATGTCCAGCCTCTCGGCGAAAAACAGTCTTTGAAGACCGATCTGCGCTATGCTCGCTCGACAGATGATGGTTCGTCGATTGTTGATAACAAAGCGTTTGGCGCAATGGTTACTTACTCTGTAAGCGGCCATAGCTTCGGTCTCGGCTATCAGAAAATGAGCGGCGATACCGGTTTTGCCTATCTAGGCGGCACTGACCCCTACCTGGTCAACTACGTCATGATTAGCGCAGATTACGCCAACGCGGATGAGAAATCCTGGCAAGCGCGTTACGACTATAACTTCGCAGCAATGGGCATTCCGGGCCTAACCTTCATGACCCGATACGTGACCGGCGATAATTTCGACTTCGGCGATAACACCGGCAATAACGGAAAAGAATGGGAACGCAACACCGATATCGGTTACGTATTCCAAGAAGGCACTCTGAAGAACCTCGGCGTGAAGTGGCGTAACGGTACCTACCGCAGCAACTCCGCCAAAGATATCGACCAGAACCGCCTTATCGTCAGCTACACCATCCCGCTGATGTAAGAGCGGCTACCGCATGTAAATGATGCGGTAGATGAGAAAACCCGCTTCGGCGGGTTTTTCTTTTTCCGAGGCCTGGTCATGCTGTTAATCCGACCTCAGACCTCGGACAACATAAGTGCTTCACCACCTTTCAACCGAAACGGGAACCTTGTACCGCCTGCATGCTCGAAACCCTAGACGCCGGGACCTATCGTTCCTGCGAGACTCAAGAGGAACTGCAGATGTCTACCGAATCAACTTTTGGCACCAGCGACAACACGCCCATCCCTGATGGAGCCGCTGGAACCGACACCTCGTCTCTAATCAATAAGTCAGCCCATCGCCGCAACCTGCAGGCGGCTCAGAATGCGCTCATTGAAGAATTCCACACCCTCATCGGCGACACCGAGCGCCTGTTGAAACACACTCAGGATACAGCGGGCACTCAGACCGAAGAGCTCCGCGGCAAGATTAACGCCAACCTGAGCCGTGCCCGACAGATGCTAAAAGATCAGGAAGGCAGCTTACGCGAACAGAGCCAGGCGGCCATCCAGTGCACCGAAGAGTATGTTCACACTCACCCATGGCAATCGATCGGGATCGCGGCGGGAGTTGGCTTTCTGTTCGGCCTGATTACACGCCGCTAGTGATATGGGGAACGGACCCAATGGAAACCAGACACGCTGACGACGCCCCTACACCGTCTATCAAGAAAATGGGCAGCGCGCTGGCTGGCCTCGTCCAAGGGCATCTGGAGCTCATCGGAATTGAAATCCAGGAAGAGCGAGCCCGAGTATTCAAGCTGTTTCTTCTAGCCAGTATCAGCTTGATCCTCGGGTTGCTGATTCTCGTTGGGCTTTCAGCGGCTATTGTCATCGCCTTCTGGGACAGCAACCCTATCGCTGCAATTCTGGTTCTTTGCGCTATCTATGCGGTTTTGCTGGCCGTTTGCATCAGCCGCGCCATAGGTATCGCGAAAGAAAGCATCTCGCCTTTCCAGGCGACGGTCGAAGAATTGGCCCGTAATAGGGAGCGTTTATTGCCATGAGTCTTCCACTCAGTAGCTCCAATGATTTAGCCGTGCGCAAGGACCTTGTTCGCTTGCGCATGGAAATGCATCGCCAACAAGTTCTATATCACTCACAGCCGTTAGCTCACCCCTTTCAGCGAATCAAGGGAATGGTCGTGAGTCGTGATTCAGGCTCGGAGCATCATAACGGGAGAGGCCCACTGATGATTGCCGCGACCCTGGGGTTAACCCTGTTTGGCCGCCGGTTGGGCAAGATTGGCAAGCTAGCCAGAGTAGGCGTGATGCTGTACCCCCTCATCCGCCGATTGCGGCATTAGCAGCGAAACGTGCTCAGCGCGCAACGCAGCTAATACACCCCTTCATAAAATGCGAATGGTCTTGCGATCAGCAACTCCTGTAGGCTGACAGCTCAATGCAGATTGGTCACTAGGTAGTTGTCTGCCTAGCGATCTGCAGCGCCGGGCAAGCGCTCGCACTGGCGACATCAAGGAGGTTGCTCTTTGGACTGGCACACGCTGCTCAATCGTGAGCGGCTCGGAAAATCTGTACGTAGCAATGAAGAGCTTGGTCGGAGTCCGTTCCACAAGGACCATGACAGGATCATCTTTTCCGGTGCGTTCCGCCGGCTTGGGCGCAAAACCCAAGTGCATCCGGTATCAAGCAACGACCATATTCACACACGCCTTACCCATTCGCTGGAGGTCAGCTGCGTCGGCCGCTCGCTCGGCATGCGCGTGGGTGAAGTGCTTCGCGATGACATGCCAGAGTGGTGCAGCCCAGCAGACCTCGGCATGGTGATCCAGTCCGCCTGTTTGGCTCATGATATCGGCAATCCACCGTTCGGCCACTCCGGAGAGGATGCCATCCGCCATTGGTTTCAACAGGCTGCCGCACGTGGTTGGCTGGATGACATGAGCAATGCCGAACGCGCTGATTTTCTCAATTTCGAGGGCAACGCCCAAGGCTTCCGGGTACTCACCCAGCTCGAGTACCACCAGTTCGACGGCGGCACACGCCTGACCTACGCAACGCTGGGAACCTACCTCAAGTACCCCTGGACATCGCGTCATGCAGAGGCGCTTGGCTACAAGAAGCACAAGTTCGGTTGCTACCAGAGCGAGCTGCCGTTATTGGAGCAGATAGCCGCTAAGCTCGGCCTTCCAAAGCTGGACGAGCAGCGCTGGGCGCGACACCCCCTGGTCTATCTGATGGAGGCTGCAGACGATATTTGCTATGGGCTTATCGATCTCGAAGATGGCCTTGAAATGGACCTTCTGGAGTATGCCGAGGTTGAAGCCCTACTTTTGAATCTGGTAGGCGATGACGTGCCTGAGACCTACCGGCAGCTGGGCCCCGAAGGCTCACGTCGGCGCAAGCTGGCCATCCTCAGAGGCAAGGCCATCGAACATCTCACTGGTGCTGCTGCAGAAGCGTTCGTCGAACAACAGCAAGCCCTACTGACAGGTAACCTGGCCGGCGATTTAGTCGAGCACATGCATGGCCCAGCCAAACAATGCGTCCTGCAGGCCAAGGCGATGGCCCGGGAAAAGATTTTCCAGGACAAACGTAAGACGCTGCATGAGATTGGCGCCTACACCACGCTTGAACTACTGCTTAACGCCTTCTGTGGTGCAGCGCTGGAGCAACACGGAGGTCGTACGCTGTCGTTCAAGAATCGCCGCATCCTGGATCTGCTCGGAAACAACGCACCAGACCCTGACTGGTCCCTGTATCAGGCATTTGTTCGAGTGATCGATTTCATCGCAGGCATGACGGACAGCTACGCGACCGAGATGGCCGGCGAAATGACCGGACGCTCGAGCCCGACGTGAGCCTGATGAAGAGATCGCTATGGAAGTATGTCGGCTGGCAGCCTGGGCGCCCCGCCTGGGGTGCTGCCGCAGTCGCCGGTCTGGGTTGCGCCCTGCCCTTGCTGCTGGGACTGTTTAGCGGGCATCCCGGCTTTCTATGGGCGACGGTTGGTGCATTCCAGGCGGCAAAGGCGAACCCGCTCCACCGCCTCGGCATGCTGCGAATGCTGCTTTTGATTGGGCTCGGCGCCGGTAGCGCCGGGCTGGGCTTCTGGTCAGCCACCCACCCGCTTATCAGCCTTGGGCTGTTTGCCTTTTACGGCGTGTTGCTTGCGTGGCTGCAACGATATGGCAGCGAGGCCGGTAAGCTTGGCATAGGCCTGGCGATCTGCTTGTGCCTGGGCCAGGGTCAGCATGGCATCGGCGACTTCAACAATCCTCAGGCAATTGCCGCGCTGTTCGCCTTGGGCGGACTTTGGGTCACGCTTCTGGCGTTCGGTCTCCGAGGCATACATGGCCTGCGCATGTGGCCTTACATGCCACGACTGTTGAGCTTGTTGAAAGTCCTGCGTCGTCGCGCTCAGCGAACACCGATTCGCCAATGGCGTCTGCACGCGATCACCTACATCCTCGCAGCTGCGATTGGCGGTCTGATCGTAACCCTGGCAGATCTGCCACGAGGCTACTGGCTGACACTTGCGGTGTTCACCTCATTGCAGATGGACCTTCAGCGCAGCGTCATGCGCGCCCTACAGGCCAGCATCGGGATTTTCTGCGCGGCAGCCGTGCTGATCTACATGGGCCACAGCCTGGCGGACCCGCCAATGATGGTCATGATCATGTTGCCGCTGGTCATGCTCAGCCGGGCATTCCAGGCGAATCACTATGGATTATTTGTCCTGCAGACGACCCTGAGCTTTGTTCTGCTGGCCGAAACGCTGGCGCAAGACTGGGGTTTGCCACAGTTGCGCCTAATCAATGCCGCCATCGGTGTCGGCGTAGCGCTGGTCGTTACCTTATTCATGTACTTACTGCGTCGGCTGATCACCCGGATAGCATTGCGCAGATCCAGGCAAACAGCCGCAACCGATCAGGGCAGGGATGACTCGATCATGCCTTAGCGTTGATCTCGTTTTCCGGGTACCAAACGTCCATCAGCGGGCTCACGTTGAATTCGGACAGTTCATTGCGACCCTTGAGCCAAGCCTCGACCTTACCGCGCTGCTCTTCGTTGACCGAGCCGCGACTGGCAAGGCAGACGAAACCATAATCTTCGCCGCCGATATAGCCCAGGCCATTGATTTCGATGGCTTCGTTCAGAAAGGCTTCAAGAAACGCATCGACTGCCTTGGCCTCCAGGCCGTCACGGTAGGTCAGACTGACCTCGAAACCCAATTCCTGGAATTCGTCGACACACAGTTTTTTGCGCAAACGACGCGAGCGATTGGTAGCCATTGATTCGGTCCTTATATATCGATGATGACGGCGCGCACTCTAACAGCAACGGGAGGCTTGTGCGATTGTAGGGCCGGCCTGTTGGGCCAACTCTCCGAAACAGTGCCAGCTTGCTTATCTTTGTTTGCAGGGAGGGGAATCAGGCGTCTACGCTTGTCGGACGGGAAGCACGTCACTTCTCGGACGTGGGCATAATAGCCCGCCATTCTTCCCTGAACGCTGTAGGGAACCGCTATGTCATTGATCCCGTGCCTTTCTTCCCCAGCGCTTAGGAGCCGCGCGACCCGCAGGTTTCTGTCACGTGTCGTCGCTGCTGCGCTGGCGCTGCCCCTGGTGATTCCTGCCTTAGCCGAAACGGCCAATCAGTCCTTGCCACCCCGTGTGGTACAGGCACTCAAGACAAACAAGATAGAGACCAGCGCTCTTTCTGTGGTGATGTTGCCGCTCAACGGCACCGGATCACCAACATTCGTCAATGCGGACGTATCGGTTAACCCGGCCTCGACCATGAAGCTGGTCACGACGTACGCCGCATTAGAACTGCTGGGTCCTAACCACCAGTGGAAAACGGAATTCTATGCTGACGGACCGATTGCGAACGGCACACTGAACGGCAACCTTTACCTCAAGGGCGGCGGCGATCCGAAGCTCAACATGGAGAAGCTCTGGTTGTTGCTGCGGGACCTGCGCGCCAACGGTGTCGAGACCGTTACGGGTGATCTGGTCCTCGACCGCAGCCATTTCGTGCAACCGACGTTGCCAGTATTCGACGACGACGGCAACGACAAGAACAAGCCCTTCCTGGTCGGACCGGATGCGTTATTGGTCAATCTCAAGGCACTTCGCTTCATCGCCCGCAACGATGGCGGAAATGTGAAGGTCGTGGTCGAGCCGCCAATCGCCACGGTTCAGATCGACAATCGTATCCAGGCGTTGCCCAAAGCCAAATGCCCCGGATGGCCAGACATCCGCTACAACCCGATCAAAAACGGTAATGGGGTGACCGTCGTGGTCACGGGCAAGCTCCCGGCTGGGTGCAGCGGACAGACTTACCTGTCGATGCTCGACCATCAGCGCTACGCTGCCGGTGCCGTCCGGGCGATCTGGAAGGAGCTTGGCGGCACGATTATCGGCAATGATCGAGTGGCGCCGGTGGCCAAGGACGCCAAGATGATTGCGCGAGCCTATTCGCCAGATCTGGTCGAGATCATTCGCGACATCAACAAGTACAGCAATAACACCATGGCAAAACAGTTATTCCTGAGCCTGGGTGCTGAATTTCGTAACGAAGCGGATGCTGACGATTCGATGGCGGCGCAGCGTGTGATCCGTCAGTGGCTGGGGAAGAAGGGGTTGATTTCGCCGCACTTGGTCATTGAGAACGGCTCCGGCCTGTCGCGGGCCGAACGCGTCAGCGCACGGGAGCTGGCCAACCTGCTGCAAGCCGCCTGGAAAAGCCCATACGCTGCGGAGTTCATCTCATCGATGCCACTGGCAGCGGTGGACGGCACCATGCGCAAGCGTCTGCGAAATACAGGGGTTGCCGGCAAGGCGCACGTCAAGACCGGGACGCTGAACACAGTGCGAGCAATCGCAGGTTACAGCCGCGACAACGACGGCAATACCTGGGCCGTTGTCGCGATACTCAACCATCCTCGCCCGTGGGGCGCCTCCTCGGTGCTGGATCAGGTGCTGGTCAGTCTGTACAACCGTTCCGTCGATAAAAATACCGCGCAACGCTAGTCCAGTCAGTCAGTGCCGGCAACGCCGCACCGTCCCCGAATCGATCAGCGCGCCTGGAGCTTCCAGGCGCGATGGATCTTGCTGTTGCGGCGGAAATCCTCGTCCAGAGTGGCGCCGGTAATCTCCTCCACCGTGTAGCGCTCGGCCACGCCCGGGTCGAGCACGAATTTACGAAAGTTATTGGAGAAGTACAGCGTGCCGCCTGCGGCCAGTCTCGCCATCGCCAGGTCGAGCAAGGTGACATGGTCGCGCTGGACATCGAACACCCCTTCCATGCGCTTCGAGTTGGAGAACGTCGGCGGGTCGATGAAAATCAGATCGTATTCGCCGCGGTCCTCTTCCAACCACGCCATGACATCTGCCTGCTCCAATCGCTGTCGATCCGACAAGCCGTTGAGCGCTAGATTGCGCCGCGCCCAATCCAGGTAGGTTTTTGACAGGTCGACACTCGTCGTGCTGCGAGCGCCACCCTTGGCCGCATGAACCGTCGCGGTTGCGGTGTAGCAATACAGGTTCAAGAAGCGCTTGCCTGCCGCTTCGCGCGCAATGCGCTGGCGCATCGGCCGGTGGTCGAGAAACAGCCCGGTATCGAGGTAATCGGTGAGATTCACCAACAGCTTGACGTCGCCCTCTGTGACCTCAACAAAAGTGCCTTGAGTGGCTTGGCGCTCGTACTGCCGCGTTCCGCTCTGGCGCTCACGACGCTTGACCACCACCCGGTCCTGGGGAATACCCAAAGCTTGCGGGATAGCGCCTAGGGCGTCATAGAGTCGTGCCTGGGCTTTCTCCGGATCGATAGAGCGTGGCGGCGCGTACTCCTGCACATGCACCCAGTCGCCGTACAGATCGATGGCCAAGGCATATTCGGGCATGTCTGCATCGTATAGGCGATAACACTGAATGCCTTGCTTACGCGCCCATTTGCCCAGCGTCTTCAGATTTTTCTGCAGCCGATTGGCGAACATCTGGCCGCCCTCACTGAGGCGCGCCAGTTCAGCTACGGGCTTCTCTTCGCTCTTGCTTTCAGCGGTGGCCGCTCGCTGACCGGTGACAAACTGATCCAGCTCGACCTTGATCAACAAGAGCTTGCAAGGCAGTGCACCGTTCCAGAAAGCGTATTGCTTGTGGCTACGGATGCCCATTCGCTTACCCAGGTCCGGTGCAGATGTCAGCACCGCGGCTTCCCAACCGAGACAGGCCTGACGCAGTCGCTCTCCGAGGTTTTGATACAAATAGACCAGACTTGCCTCATCGCCCAGGCGCTCGCCATAGGGCGGGTTACAGATGACCAGGCCTTTCTGATGCTGGTCAGGTCGAGGTTCGAACGTCGCCACATCACCCTGATAAACCCTGATCCAACCCGCCAGACCGGCGCGCTCGATATTGTTCTTAGCCGGCTGGATCAGACGCGGATCCGCCTCGTAGCCACGAATCCACAGTGGCGGTCGGGTCATGCCTGCCTCGGCGCGCGCCTGGGCTTCGGCATGAAGGCGATTCCACAGCGCCGGCACATGTCCGAGCCAGGCACTGAATCCCCAACGCTCGCGGCGAAGATTGGGCGCGATATCCGCTGCCATCATCGCGCCTTCCACAAGGAAGGTTCCGACGCCACACATCGGGTCGGTCAGAGCGCCGCCCGCAGCGGCGATGCGAGGCCAACCCGCACGGATCAGCACGGCAGCCGCAAGGTTCTCCTTGAGCGGTGCCGCGCCCTGCTGGAGCCGGTAACCACGCTGGTGCAGGCTGTGTCCGGACAGGTCCAGGGATAGCACTGCCTGCCCGCGATCCAAGCGCAGATGGATGCGCAGGTCCGGGTTCAACTTGTCGACACTGGGTCGCTCGCCGGTCGCCGTGCGGAGCCGATCAACAATGGCATCCTTGACCTTAAGAGCTCCGAAGTGGGTGTTGTCAATCCCCGAGCCATGACCGCTGAACTCGACCGCCAGGCTACCTGTCGCCGCGAGATGCTCCGCCCAGCCGACCTGGTGCACGCCTTCGTACAGCGTTTCGGCATTCACCGTAGCGAAGCGCTCGATGACCAACAACACTCGGTTGGCCAGCCGAGACCATAGACACAAGCGGTAGGCGACCTCCATGTTGCCAAAGCCGCGAATCGCCGCGGTTTGTTCACGCGCCTCCTCGAGCCCGAGCTCTTTGGCTTCTTCGAGCAGCAGGCCTTCGAGCCCTTTCGGGCAAGTAAGGATAAGTTCGTGGCAATCAGTCATAGCATGTCCAGTCAATTGTTCGATCCGGTTGGGCACCCTTCCAGATCTCGTTTCGATATATCGCGCGGTTCCGACTGTCTTTCGTCGTGAAGCAGACGCTGCGGTATCCCATCAGCAGCGCGAGGAGCGCTCCCTGCCTGCCTTATGGGCGGCACCACGGTTTAATGACCTACTTATTACAAAACGATCATTCCCGCTTGGCAGTCATTAGGTTAGAACTCGACTTAGTCCAGCATCGCAACGATGCTGGAAGAACCCGCCACGCCGGCAGCGGGCTTCGCTGGCAGTCTATCTGCCGACCTCGCCATGAGGACAACGGAAACACCAGTCAACCACTGAGGGCAATACCCAATGAGAAGACTCAAGCGTGATCCGATGGAACGAGCATTTCTACGCGGTTATCAACATGGCATACACGGTAAATCTCGCGATCTCTGTCCTTTTTCTCATCCCGAAGTACGCCAAGCCTGGATTAACGGCTGGCGGGAGGGTCGCGGCGACAACTGGGACGGTCTGACCGGCACAGCCGGCCTTCATCGATTGAACGAACTTCACGCGGTCGGCTGACACAATCACACCGACTTCGACTGGCACGCCCCATCCGGGCGGCGGGCTTGAGGCCCGGGGCTCCCATCGGGAGCCCCACCGAAGCACAGATTAACGATTCGAACCCTTCTGAGATTGCAGCGCAGCGATGGCATCGACAGCCTCGCGAATCAGTGCCGGGCCTTGGTAGATGAAGCCAGTGTATAGCTGCACCAGACTGGCTCCGGCCTCGATCTTCTCTGCTGCATGACGCCCTTGCGTGATACCACCGACCGCGATGATAGGCAGCCTGCCCGCCAGGGTTTCTGCCAATATACGAACGGTATGGGTGCTTTTTTCTCGAACCGGGCCGCCGGAAAGCCCACCCGCTTCGTCGCCGTGTGCAAGCCCCGCCACACCCTCACGACCAAGCGTCGTGTTGGTTGCAATGATTGCATCCATACCGGCCTGAAACACTGCTTCGGCAACCAGCTTGATTTCCTCATCGGTCATGTCCGGCGCGATCTTGATGGCCAGCGGCACACGCTTTCCATGAAGCACTTCAAGGTCTTCGCGGCGCTGGCCTAGCGCATCGAGAAGTTGCTTGAGCGAGTCGCCGAACTGCAGACTGCGCAGCCCCGGAGTATTGGGCGAACTGACGTTTACGGTGACATAACTCGCCTGGTGGTAGACCTTGTCCAGGCACAGCAAATAGTCATCCTGAGCGCGCTCGACCGGCGTATCGAAATTCTTGCCGATGTTTATGCCCAGAATACCCTTGAAACGCGCCGCGTCGACCCGTTCCAATAGCGCGTCAACGCCGTGATTGTTGAAGCCCATACGGTTGATGATGGCTTCCGCCTCGGGCAACCGAAAGATCCGTGGTTTGGGGTTGCCTGGTTGCGATCTCGGCGTCACGGTACCCACTTCGACAAATCCGAATCCCAGCTGCGACATCCCGCAAATCGCTTCGCCGTTCTTGTCCAGACCGGCCGCCAGTCCCACCGGGTTGGGGAAATCCAATCCCATCACCCGCACCGGCAAGCTAGCCGGTGCCTTGTTCAGCATGGCGTTGAGGCCTAGACGGCCACCTGCGCCAATAAGATCGAGCGACAACTCGTGCGACGTCTCGGGCGTAAACTTGAAAAGTAGCTGGCGGGCCAGGTTATACATGCGCAGCCTAGATCCTGGAAAGTGTGGCGCGAGAGTATAGCAGGCGGGCATGCACGCAGCGGGGCAACGTAGGTGCCCTTGAACGAATCGCGCGACGCAAGATGCCTAGCCGACCCGGCGCAGCCGGATCAGTTTTCCCTCCGGAGCAAACTCCATCTCGAATGAACCAAACACGCCGGCGGCTGTCAGAAAGGGTCGCAGATGATATGCCGGCAAGCTGACGCTCGTTCCTTCCCGGCTTTTGATCAGGATACGATTGGCCCGCCCCTGATAGACCGCCAACAACTTGTCGGCGGGCAGTGCAATATCCAGCAAGAGGCTTGGCATGGAGGCTTCCTCATTGATCAGCGCAGCGATTTTGCCATACCGGCTATCTGGCAGTGACCTAACACTGCTGCTCGTTACCGAATTCGACAAACATAAGCGCGGCAAATACGGTGCACAGCCGGAGCGGCTCTGCCACACTTCGGCCGTTGCCCTATGCGTTCATCTACCATGATGGATCTGCCCGAGTCGATGCCTCCCGTGAATTCCCGAATCGTCAGATTTGCCCAACGCCTTGGATTGACCGGCAAATCGCCGCGTCAGATTCTCGAGCACGCCAGTCGGATCAGCTTACCTTTTGCTCCGCTCTCCGAGCCGGCGCCGAGCATCTTCTGGCAGGATGGTCCTTGTCTCCAGCGATTCGTCGATTTACCGAGAAGCGCTCTCTCCGGTCCGATTCAGGAAGACAAGGCCAGGGCCCACGCTGCGCTGACGCGGCTTGTGCGCCAGGAGCGAAGCGCCTACCCATCACTCGATTTACGACAGGTTGACGGGCTCGGCGGGCAAAGCCTCGACGAAGCAACCTATCCGACATTCGAAGCACTCGCGGCCACTCCAGCCTGCCGCCAGTTACGCATCATCAGCTACAAGGACTTCCTGCGGACCATTACCACTGCATTGCCCGAATTCCTGGCACAGGCCCCCATCGAGCTTCGCCAAGCCAGCTGGCTTGGCGAGCGGATCTACTGGAGTGGCGAGCACCATGCCGAAGCCTTCGCTTGCGCCATCGCCTATGCACGGCTGCGGGGGCTAGAGGTCAATCTTCCCTGCGAACTTACCGATTACCGGCTCGATGCAGCCGGACTTCAGGCGCTCGATAACGAATACCACGCCATTACGATGCCAGCACAAGCCTGGAGCGATCGCGCCTTCATGGGGCTGCTGCTCGAGGCGAAGATTGCCTATGCTCGATTGACGCTCCTGCGCAACATCAACAACTCCGAGCTGCTGCTGCTGGACAAGCGGCAGCCCGCGGCGAATGCTCTGGGACAAGGGCTCAAGCTCGCCGGCGCTCCGGATATGGTTCGCTACCTGCGCGACCTGCCACAGATCACTCGGTTTCGCCTCGGCAACCGGGCCATACAAGCCGACTGATTAGAAAAGCCACTGCCACGAAGATCATCAGCATCCTCTCCGGCCAGCACCGCCTGCAATTGACGCAAAACGCCGATGCAGAGGCATCGGCGTTTCATTTCAGGTAACAGCCGCCAGGAAACCCAGCGGCATACCACAACTAGCGTCTGGCGCTTTCCAACGCGAGGTCTTGCAGCTCGCGACCGGCAACGGCGTACATGGCGTAATCCACATTGCTGGCACTGCGCAGCTCAACCAGCATTTGCCGCCAACGCTCGACCTGATATTCCCGCTGCTCCAGCCATAGCAGAACGCGAGCATCGAGATCTTCAGGCGCATCGCTCATCTGCAACACCGACACCGTAATGGCGCGCTGCTGACTGTCCAGATCATCGCGGAAGCTTTCCCGAGCCAGCGCCTGCCAGTTGTTTTCCACCGGCAAGCCGGTGACCTGTTGCAGATACCAGGGCAACTCCAGCGCGCCGCCCACAGCGAAGTAGGCCGCTGCGACGTCAGCGGGTGGCTGCCCGGTTTCATCAGCAGCCTCCAGTATCGGCAGCAGCGTATACAGATGGTTGGTACCTGCCACCATTCGAGCCAGCAATTCAGGAACCCCTGCCTCGGTATAGCGCTCATAACGCGCCTGCCAAAGCTCGCGTGTTCCGCCCTGTAACAGCGCGTCGAGTTTCAACCCGAGCGCGGCGACACGCGGTCCGAAGTGCCCGACATCGCGCGCTGCGTCCAGCTCATTGCGGCGATTGCGCAGGAACCAGCGGGTCGCTCGTCGGCCCAGTCGCATCAGTTCGTCCATGAGGTTGAGCTGTAGTTCGGACGGGACCTTGTAATCGAGCGCCTCGATTTGGCGGAACCAATGTGGCAGATGGAAAATATCCCGCACGATCACGTAAGCGCCGGCCACGTTGGCAGCGCTCAGCCCGGTAGCTTCTCTGAGGCGCTGAACGAACGTGATACCCATGTTATTGATCAGGTCGTTTGCGATCTGAGTACTAACAATCTCGCGTTTGAGACGGTGCTGCAGCATGGCCGGGCGATACTGCTCGGCCAGCAACTGCGGGAATGCGCTTTCCATTTCGCGCGCCAGATAGGCATCGTCCGGCACGCGAGATTGCAGCAGTGCCTCCTTCAGCTCGATCTTGCTGTATGAGATCAGCACTGAGAGTTCAGAACGCGTCAAACCCTTGCCCAGGTTTGCGCGCTCAGCCAGCGCTTCATCGCCAGGCAGGAACTCAAGCGCACGATCCAGCGAACCTTTCGCTTCGAGAGAACTGATCAGTCGCTTGTACTCACTACCGCCAGCAAGGGCACGATGCTCAGCCTGCGACAGCGCCTGGGTCTGCTTGTAGTTGTCGTGCAGCACCAGTTCGGCCACGGCATCGGTCATCTCGAACAGCAACTGGTCACGCTGCTTGCCGGTCATATCTCCCGCGCCGACGATCTCGTTCAGCAGAATCTTGATGTTGACCTCATGGTCGGAGCAGTTCACCCCGCCGGCGTTGTCGATAAAGTCCGTGTTAGCCGCGCCGCCATGCAAGCAATACTCGACGCGCCCCAACTGAGTAACGCCCAGGTTTCCGCCTTCGCCGATAACCCTGGCGCGCAACTCGTTGCCGTTGACTCGCAGAATGTCATTGGCCTTGTCGCCGACGTCCGCATGGCTTTCCGCGGCGCTCTTCACATAGGTACCGATGCCGCCGTTCCAGAGCAGATCAACCGGTGCCTTGAGCAACGCGTGGATCAGCTCGGCCGGGGTCAACTGATCGGCCTCAATCTCGAACCGTGCCTTCATCTGTGGCGTGATCGCGATGCGCTTGGCAGAACGGGGAAAGACGCCCCCTCCCGCAGAGATCAGCGAAACATCGTAATCAGTCCAGGATGAGCGCGGCAGATTGAACAGACGCTGACGCTCGACAAAGCTGCGCGCGGCGTCCGGGTCGGGATCAATGAAGATATGCAGATGGTTGAAAGCGGCTACCAGCTGCAAGGTTTCGGACATCAGCAAGCCGTTGCCGAACACATCGCCAGCCATGTCTCCAATGCCAATCACGCTGACGTTGTCGCGTTGCACATCGATGCCACGCTCGCGGAAGTGCCGCTGCACCGAGACCCAGGCGCCCTTGGCTGTGATCCCCATCTTCTTGTGGTCGTAGCCGGCGGAGCCACCGGATGCGAAGGCGTCGCCTAGCCAGAAGTCATACTCTGCCGCGATGCCGTTGGCGATGTCGGAAAAGGTTGCAGTGCCTTTGTCGGCCGCCACCACGAGATAGGGATCATCCTCGTCGTAGCGAAGCACGTTGGCCGGCGGTACGACGTTGCCGTCCTTGAGATTGTCAGTGATGTCCAGCAGGCCGCTGATAAAGATTCGATAGCATGCAATGCCTTCGGCCAACACCTCATCGCGTGAGCCGTTGGTGGGCAGACGACGCGGAACGAAACCACCCTTGGCCCCGCCTGGCACGATGATCGCGTTCTTTACCTGCTGCGCCTTGACCAGCCCTAGCACTTCCGTGCGGTAGTCTTCTTCACGATCAGACCAGCGCAAGCCGCCCCGTGCGACCTTGCCGCCACGCAGATGGACGCCTTCGACGCGAGGTGAATAAACAAAGATTTCGAATTTCGGCGCCGGCCGCGGCATTTCGGGAATCGACCGCGGATCGAGCTTGAAGCTGAAATAGCTCTTCGGCTTGCCAGCCGCGTCCATCTGATAAAAATTCGTCCGCAGCGTCGCTTTGATCAGTGCCAGGTAGCGCCGCAGGATGCGGTCTTCGTTGAGCACCGCCACGTCATCCAGCGCGGTGATGATCGCCTGCTCCAGCCGCGCCTGCTTGTCGGCAAGATCTTCTTCGCCGAGTTTGCGCGCCAGGTAGAAGCGCATCTTGAACAGCCGCACCAGCTCACGTGCGATGTCGGTGTGGTTGAGCAAAGCGCTGGCGATGTAGCCCAGGTCGAAGCCCATGCGGATCTGCTTCAGATAGCGACCATAGGCGCGCAACAACGCAACCTCGCGCCAGGTCAGCCCTGCGGTCAGGACCAGCCGGTTGAACGCATCGTTTTCCGCCTGACCGTTATTGATCGCGATAAACGCATCCTGTAGCGGCTCGTTGATCTCCATCAGATCGATCTCGAGCCCTTCAGCGTAGGTGAACGCAAAATCGTGGATCCAGTACCCGCGGCCATCCTTGCGCCGCAGGTGAAACGGGAACTCGCCCAGTACTCGCAGCCCCAGGTTCTCCAGAATCGGCAGCATGTCGGACAACGGCAGCGGCGTATTGAGGTGGTAAAGCTTGCAGTGAAGGCGGTTTTCCACCGCTGTGATCGGCTGGTAGAAGCTCATCACCAGCGGTCGCTGTTCGCTGAGACTGAGCACGTGTTGCATATCCACGGCAGCCGAGTGCGGCGCAAAGCGCTCACGGTATCCAGCAGGGAAGCCTTTCGGAAAATCAGCCAGTATCCCGGTGCCCTGAGCTTCGCCGAAACGCTCGATGACCACACTCGAGTAGTCGTCCTGCCAGGTGCGGCAGGCCTGGACCACTTCGTTCTCCAACTGGATGGGATCGAATTGCACCTGTTTGCTCGGGTCCAGACGCAGCAGGAACTGCACGCGGATCAGCACCGATTCGGAGAAGTAGGTTGAGAACTCACAGCCGCTTGCTTCCAGTCGATCCACTAGCACCTGCTGGATGCGCAGGCGGGTTTCGGTTGAATAACTGTCGCGGGGCACATAGGCCAGGCAATAGCAGAAGCGCCCGTACGGATCGATACGCAGGAACAGACGCAGCTTGTTGCGTTCCTGGATTTGCACGATGGCGATGGCCGTGTTGAACAACTGGTCGAGCGTCATCTGGAACAGCTCATCACGCGGCAGCACTTCGAGGACCTGCGTCAGCTCCTTGGCCAGATGCGCCGAATCATCGAACTGCGAACGCTGGATGACCTCCGCGACTTTGTTGCGAATGTAGGGGATACGACGCACGCTCTGCGTATAGACCGAGGACGTGAAGAGCCCGAGGAAGCGACATTCCCGCGAGACCCGCCCTTGCTCATCGAATTCGCGAATGGAGACGAAATCCGGATATGCCGGTCGGTGTACCCGGCTCGGGGTAGCCGCCTTGGCGAACGACAGCAGCAGCGGCTCACGCAGATAGGCCAGGGCCGGTGGCATGATCAGTTGATCGTCCGCTTCAAGGCCGGTGCGCAGGTTACGCGACAGGCCCAACAGCGAGGCCTCGTCATAAATGATGCGGCCGCCCTCGCCCTGCTCGACAACCGTGAATTCCTCATACCCCAGGAAGGTGAAATGGTCGTCGGCCAGCCAGCGCACGAAGTCCATGCTTTCAGCGAGTTGGGCGTGGTCCTCAGGTTGCAACATGGCCAGGCGCGCGTGATGTTCTTCGGCTTTCGCTTTCATCGCCGGGAAATCGCTGACGGTCAGGCGTACGTCAGCCAGAACGCCGAGTAGCGATTGCTCCAGTTCGTGCAAGGCTGCCGTGCTGGCGCAGCGATCAATTTCGACAAATATCAGCGACTCGGCTTGGCTGCCTTCGCCTGAGCTACCCTTGGGCAGCAATTCGATCAGGCTGCCATCATCTTCCCGGCGGACCTGCAACACGCTGTTCTGCAGGGTATGGATTGCATAGCCACGACGGGTCAGCTCCATACGCACCGAGTCGACCAGAAACGGCATATCCGGGTGCAGCACCTCGACCACACTGTGGGTCGACTGCCACCCGTGCTTTTCATAATCAGGATTGAACACCTGAACGACCGGACTGCTTGGATCGAAGCGCTCCAACAAGCGCCAACTGGCCAGCGTCGAGCCAACCAGGTCGGTCATACGTCGCTGAGTCAGCTCGGGCAATGCGACGATTCCGAAAAACTGTTCGGCGAAGAGTCCCACTTGTGGCAGGAGTTTCTCGTCGACATGCTGTGCCAGGGCCACGTTCAGTTGTTGCTGAAAGTCGGCTTTGCTGGCAGCTGTAAAGAACGCCATTTTTTCGCTCCATTCGGGCTTAGAATTCGACTAAGGCAGTCGCGGGACCTGACCGGCAACGCAACCTGTAAGTTCAACACTAGTTCAGCGGACCGGGAATGCACCCATTCAGGTCTCCTTTGTCTGGCGACGCCAGTCACCGAGCAGTCACATTTAATTCAGCCACATGACGAACAGAGCTTGGCATCGGTCGGCACGGAACATCCGCTCCTCCGCGTGACGAACTTGCCGAGCCGCGCATAGCCTGCCTCTCGGTAAATGGATTAAAGTCGTGCTGGTCGAGCGCCCGCCCCGACACGCCCCTGCAGAAGAGCTCAGCGATGGACCACCGTGAAGCCATAGTCGCGCTGCGACACTTTCTTTCAACTCAGATTCTCGGCCAGGAACGGCTGATCGAGCGCCTGCTGATCGCTTTGCTCGCTGACGGTCACCTGCTCGTCGAAGGCGCCCCGGGATTAGCTAAAACGCGGGCGATCAAGGAGCTTGCCGGCGGCCTCGAAGCGGAATTTCATCGCATCCAATTCACGCCCGACCTGCTGCCCGCCGACATTACCGGAACTGAAATCTATCGACCGGAAACCGGCAGCTTCGTGTTTCAGCAAGGGCCGATCTTTCACAATCTGGTGCTGGCCGATGAGATCAACCGAGCGCCAGCAAAGGTGCAGTCAGCGCTGCTCGAAGCCATGGCTGAGCGGCAGGTCAGCGTAGGTCGCAGCACCTACGATCTGTCGCCGCTCTTTCTGGTGATGGCTACACAAAATCCCATCGAGCAGGAGGGCACCTACCCGCTCCCCGAAGCGCAGCTCGATCGTTTCCTGCTGCACGTGAAGCTGGGCTTTCCCGACGCGTCGGTGGAACGACGCATCCTGCAACAGGCGCGCGGTGAAGCGATCAATGGCGAAACCGCACCCGAACATCGAGTTTCTCAGCAGGCGATCTTCGCCGCGCGCAAGGAAATCCTTGGCCTGTACATGGCCGACGCGGTGGAGGAATACCTGGTGCAGCTGGTCATGGCGACGCGCACGCCCGCCAAGTTCGACGCAGAGTTGGCAGGTTGGATTGCTTATGGCTCCAGCCCGCGCGGCTCGATCTCGCTCGATCGCTGTGCCCGCGCCCATGCCTGGCTGGCGGGCCGGGATTTCGTCAGCCCTGAAGACATTCAGGCGGTGCTGTTCGATGTGCTGCGCCACCGTTTGATCCTCTCGTTCGAAGCAGAAGCCGCGGGTATCGATCAAGACCGCGTCCTGCAGCGCATCCTCGACGTGGTCGCGGTGGCCTGATGCAACCGTTGCGGCCCGCCGACGACAGCTCGGCGCATGCAGGGCCCGGCGATGGCGTCCGAGTGAGCCTCGCCGAGCTGATCGACATGCGTCATCGGGTCCGCGAAGTGCCCTTGTTTTCCAGCCCGCATCGGCGCAGCCAGTTGGTCGGTCTGCACCATTCGAAGCTGCGTGGACGGGGGGTGGATTTCGATCAGGTGCGCATCTACCAAGCCGGTGACGACGTCCGCACCATCGATTGGCGAGTCACTGCCCGCACTCAGGAGCCGCATACCAAGCTGTTCCATGAAGAACGCGAACGGCCCATCTATTTGCTCGTCGAACAGAGCCCACGGTTGTTCTTGGGCAGCGCGCGGGCTTTCAAATCGGTGGTGGTTGCCCAAGCCGCCAGCCTGGTGGGTTGGGCCGCGCTCAGCCACAACGACCGCGTCGGCGGCCTGGTGTTCGGGCACGGCGACCAGCAGGAAATCAAACCCCGGCGCAGCAAGCAGAGCCTGCTGCAGCTGCTGGATCGCCTGGCCCGCGCCAATGCCGAGTTGCAAGCCGACCAGCCGGATGACTCCGAGGCCTTTGGCCTGGCCCTCAGACGCGCGCGCGAAGTGCTGCGACCGGGTAGCCTTGCGGTCATCATCTGTGATGAACGCGCTCTGGGCGATGCCGCAGAGCAGCAGATGAGCTTGCTCGCGCGTCACGTCGATCTGTTGCTGATCCCGGTCTGTGATCCGCTCGACCATGCGCTACCGGCCGCCGGACTGTTGCGTTTTGCGCAGTTCGGCGCACGGCTGGAACTGGACACCCATGATACCGCGCTGCGGCAAGCCTACCGGCAGCAAGGCGAA
This sequence comes from Stutzerimonas xanthomarina DSM 18231, assembly GCF_900129835.1. GTDB lineage: Bacteria > Pseudomonadota > Gammaproteobacteria > Pseudomonadales > Pseudomonadaceae > Stutzerimonas > Stutzerimonas xanthomarina. Next base: position 358,636 of record NZ_FQXA01000005.1, on the reverse strand, counting down.
GCTCGAAGTGCGCGCTGGAAGCGCCTGGCTGATCGTTTGCGCCTGCCATTAATGCCGCTGACTACACAGCGCGAGCTGGTGGAGCAAATGCGCGAGCACCTCATCGGGCAGCACCAGGGCGCCTCACGATGAACGCCCTCGAGCTTGAACCTCTGATCACCCCAGCGGCCGTTAGTTGGTGGCCGTTGGCGGCTGGCTGGTGGTTTCTCGCCGCCATGCTGCTCAGCCTCGTTCTGCTGCACAAGCTGCGGCCCTGGAAACAACTCAAACGGTGGGAGCGAGGTGATACCACCCGGGATGAGCAGCCGCTTGACCCGCAGCGCCAAGCGGCACTGCTGGAACTCGCGCAACTGAACAAGCCTTACGATGGCCAACCCGCCAGCCACTGGCTGCAGCAACTCAACGCGTTACTCAAACGCCTGTGTCGAATACGCTATCCCGACGATCATCCGCATACGTTGAGCGGGCGTGCCTGGCTGGCGTTTCTCGACAACCGGTGTCCGGCTGCGGGATTGACGCGCTGGATGGTGTTGGTCGAAGGCGCCTACCGCGCCGAGTGCCGCTTGGACGACAAGGCCATTCAGGGCCTCGAACAGTCCGTACAGATCTGGATCCGCAAACATGTTTGAGCTGGCCTGGCCGTGGGTCTGGCTACTGTTGCCGCTGCCCTGGCTATTGCGCTGGATCTTACCGGTATCAGAAAGCGGCGACGCGGCATTGAAGGTTGGCTTTCTGGCCGAGTTGGAAACGCTGGCTGGCCGCCGCGCCTCGATTGCCCTGCCAGCCTGGCGGCAACAGCTGCCCTATCTGTTCATCTGGTGTCTGCTGCTGCTCGCGGCCGCCCGCCCGCAATGGCTCGGCGAACCGTTGCCGCTCCCCACCAACGGTCGCGACCTGTTGCTGGCGGTCGATGTGTCCGGTTCCATGGACTATCCAGACATGCAATGGCAAGGCGAAGAGGTCAGCCGGTTGGAGCTGGTCAAGCACTTGCTCGGTGACTTCATATCCGGGCGGCGCGGCGACCGCGTCGGGCTGATCCTGTTCGGCAGCAAGGCCTACCTGCAGGCGCCGCTGACTTTCGACCGTCAAACGGTACGCACCTGGCTAAATGAAGCCGTGATCGGCATCGCCGGGAACAACACGGCCCTCGGCGACGCCATTGGCTTGGCCGTCAAGCGTCTGCGCGAACGCCCAGCCAAAAGTCGCGTACTGGTGCTGATCACCGACGGCGCGAACAACGGTGGCGAAGTCGACCCCTTGCTTGCGGCTCGCCTCGCTGCAGCCGCAGGCGTCAAGGTGCATACCATTGGCATCGGTGCCGAAGCGGGTGACAGCATGCTTCGCCGGTTCGGTTTCAACCCCGGCGGCGATCTGGACGAAACGACCCTGCGCGCGATTGCCCATGAAACCGGCGGCGAGTATTTCCGAGCACGCACCAATGACGAGCTGGAAGCGGTCGGTGCCACACTCGACGAGCTCGAACCGGCCGCCCAACAGCCGGCTCAGGCACGCGTCGCCACTGCACTGTATGTTTGGCCGCTGGCCGCCGCGCTGCTGCTCAGCTGGCTATGGGTCGCACGCAGTGTCTGGCCGTTGGCACTGCTGCAGCTCAGCCGGCGGAGCAAGTCTTCATGAGCGAACTTCTGCCGCACTTGCTCAGACCGTTCTGGGTAATCGTATTGCCGCTACCGATATGGCTGTTGTGGCGGTTATGGCATAGACAGCGCCAGACAGGCCGTTGGCAACGCCTGTTGCCCACCGCTTTTCATACCGCCCTGCTCACCCGTGGCAAGCTGCGTAACAGCAAGCTACCCTGGATCCTGCTTGGCTCCGCCTGGCTGCTGGGCTGCATGGCGTTGCTGGGGCCAAGCTGGCAGCAGGTCGAGCAACCGAGCCTGTCGCGCGCGGACCCGCTGGTGATCTTGCTGGAGACCACACCAGCCATGCTGGCAACCGACGTGCGACCGAGTCGGCTCGAGCAGGCCAAGCGCAAGATTCTCGATCTACTACAGACCCGCCAGGACACGCAGACCGCCGTGGTGGTCTTCGCCGGCAGCGCTCACACCTTGGTGCCGCTGACGAACGACCTGGCCACTACTCAAAATCTTCTGGATGTGTTGAAGCCCGAGCTTATGCCCGAATCCGGCCACCGCGCTGACCTGGCGGTGGCGCAAGGCATCGACCTGCTCCAACAGGGCGCTAATGGCCGCGGCCGCCTGCTACTGATCGGCAGCAGCCTGAGCAAGCCGGAACGCGAGTCGATTGAGCTGCTACTCGAGGACGGCGAGCAGCCGCTCCTCCTGTTGGGCATCGGCACCGAACAAGGCGCCCCGATTGCCCAAGAAGATGGCAGTTTCCTCAAGGATGACAAGGGCGCCATTGTCATCCCTCGGCTGGATGACAATGCCATGCGGCGCTTCGCCAATCGTATCGGTGGACGCTATCAGCAGGCGCGAGTCGATGATGCGGATCTGCGCAGCCTCGGTTTGCTCGAACGCAACGGAAAGCTTTTGGCTCAAGACGAGACAACCCGTCTCGACACCTGGCAGGACCAAGGCTATTGGCTGCTGCTGCCCCTGTTGCTGCTCGCCGCCTGCGCCGGGCGCCGGGGTTGGCTTTTCTGCTTGCCGCTCTTCCTCTTCATCCCGCAACCCGCCAGCGCTCTAAGCTTTGACGACCTCTGGCTGCGCCCCGATCAACAGGGCATGCGCCTGCTGGACTCGTCTCGCCCAGGCGAAGCCGCAACCCGTTTCACGGATCATAGGTGGCAAGGCTATGCGCGCTACCAGGCCGGTGACTTTGCTGGCGCTGCCGAGCAATTCAGTAAGGGCGACTCCGCCGCCGACCACTACAACCGCGGCAATGCGCTTGCACGCAACGACGAGCTGCAAGCCGCCATCGAAGCCTATGAACAAGCGCTGCAGCTGGATCCGGGGCTCGACGTCGCACGTCGCAATAAAGCAACCGTCGAAGAGGCCCTGCGACAACAACAGGCTCAAGATAACGCCCAGCCCGACAAACCGACGCCTCAGGAACCGACATCCGAAACCGAGCCGCGCATGCAGCCTCGCGGAAGCAAGGCACCAGACACATCGTCTGCGTCGACTGACCAAGCCACGGAACAGAGTCCGTCAGAGCACGCCAGCGAGGCGGCCAGCGAAACACTGAACGAGGCGGCTTCCAAGTCAGAATCAGCCGAGTCCGAGTCAGTCACGACCGATGAGCAGCTGGCACAGGCACAGGACGTACCCATCGACCCCGAACAGGATCAGGCAATGAACCAGTGGCTGCGCAAGATTCCGGACAATCCGGGCGAGCTGCTAAGGCGCAAGTTTCTTTATGAGCAACGCAAACGGCAGGAATTGAACCAATGATGCGCAGGATAACGCTGGTGTTTCTGCTCCTGCTGGGCCTGCAGACGAACGCCGCAACCTTGCTCGCTCGGGTCGACCGCACCACTTTGAGCCTGGACGAAACGGTTGAACTGACCTTGGAAACGGCCGATGGCACCGCCTTTGGCAAGCCCGACCTGCAACCGCTCGATAGCCTGTTCAAAGTATCCGGCACGCGTCAGAACAACCAGCTCGCCGGCGCCAATGGCGAGGCGCAGGCAATTACCCAATGGCAGGTCACGCTCCAGCCGCTGCAGACCGGCTATGTCGTCATCCCACCTCTGCAGCTTGGCGATGCGCGTAGCGAACCCATTACGCTGCATGTCACCGAACCCAGCGCCAGCGACAGCGACCTGCTTGCCCCCATATTCATCGATGCAAGCCTCGATCAGGAGCTGGCATATGTGCAGGCGCAGGTGCTGCTGACGCTGCGTATCTACCACTCCGTATCGCTCTACGACGACAGCACCCTGTCACCGTTGCAGATGAACGATGCGCTGGTGGAGCGGCTGGGCGAACCACGCACCTATGAAAAGGACATCAATGGGGTCCGCCACGGCGTGATCGAAATCCGTTATGCGCTGTTTCCGCAAAAGAGCGGCGAGCTGACGATTCCCGCGCAGGTGTTCAGTGCTACGGCCGTGGCTCCCTCGACCGGTGATCAGTACGGCTCGCGTTTCGGGCGCGCGACCCAGGTGAAATCTCCAACCATTCCATTAGTTGTAAAACCCAAACCAGCTGACTACCCCGCCGACGCCGCCTGGCTGCCTGCGCGGAGCTTGACGCTGGTTGAAGCCTGGAGTCCGGAACCTGCAGATGCTCAGCTGGGCGAAGCGCTGACCCGCAGCGTGCTGCTGAAGGCCGATGGGCTGACCAGCAGCCAGTTGCCTCCGATCACCTCGCCCAAGGTTTCAGGCCTGCGCAGCTACCCCGACCAACCGACCCTGAACAACGAAGTCACCGCCAACGGCGTCAGCGGTAGCCGTGAACAGCGCGAAGCCCTGGTGGCGACGCGTGCCGGTGATTTCCAACTCCCGCCAGTTGAAGTGGTCTGGTGGAACACCGTTGACGATCACCTGGAACGCAGCACTTTGCCCGGGCGGAACCTGCTGGTCGCCGACAACCCGGACCTGCTACAACCCGCCATCGATACGCCGCAGATACCCGAACAGCGTGAGGCGCGCCGGCTCTGGCCCTGGCAGCTGAGCAGCGCATTGCTGGCGCTGACGACTCTGCTCGGTTTTGGCTTGTGGCTGCACGCGCGCAGCCAGCCTGCAGTGATCCGCACGGTGCCGACCGGCCCGACCCCACGCAGCCTGCTAGATGACCTGAAACGGGCCTGTCTCGCCAATGACACGCTGGCCACCCGCCATGCGCTTGATGCGTGGGCGCGCCAGCAGCCCGAGACGCTGGCCGACATGGCGGCGCGCTTCGAGCCGCTGTCAGATGCACTCGATGGCCTTAACGGTGCGCTGTACAGCGAGACCGGCCAACGCTGGCAAGGCGAAGCCTTGTGGCAGGCCATTCAGAGCCTGCCGGCTGGCCAGGCCGGTGATGTCGAACGGGAAGCCAGCGCGCTGCCGCCGTTGTATCCGCGCTGAGTTGTCGGCTTTCTGACCGGGATCGCAACCCGCACGTCCCACCGCTGCCGCCGGTGACACCTCGTGCGCTGCGCTTGGCATGTAGCTTGCTAAACCTGAACCAGATACCCCGGTTCGCATCGATCTCCTTAAGAACGGTGCGCGCTTCGCATGGCAAAGGTTTCCCTCAGCATGACCGATCTCACCTCTTCGCTCCGCCCTGATACCAACGCCTGGATCGCCGGCAGCGACGCGCCAGAAAAGCACGTCGTCAACCTCGGCTTCATGGCGCTGACCGATGCTGCATCGCTGATCGTGGCCGCGACTCAAGGCTTTGCCCAGCCCTATGGCCTCACGCTCAATCTGCGTCGGCAGAGCTCCTGGTCCAACCTGCGAGACAAGCTGGTCGACGGTGAACTCGATGCTGCACACGGCCTGTATGGACTCATCTACGCCGTGCACCTGGGAATCGGAGGCAGCGCGCCGAAGGACATGGCCGTACTGATGGGGCTGGCGCAAAATGGCCAGAGCATCAGCCTCTCCCGTGAGCTGAAGGCAGTCGGCGTGACCGATCCCGATACGCTCAGTAGGTGTGTGCGCCAGAGTGGTGCAAAACTCACGTTTGCCCAGACCTTCCCTACCGGCACTCATGCACTCTGGCTCTACTACTGGCTGGCTGCCTACGGCATCCACCCGCTGGCTGACGTACGCACAGTAGTGGTGCCGCCGTCGCAGATGGTTGCTAATCTCAGGGCACGCCGCATCGACGGCTTCTGTGCCGGCGAGCCTTGGGGCGCGCACGCCATTGCAGAAGACATGGGCTTCACCATCGCGACCAGCCAATCGATCTGGGCCGACCATCCGGAAAAAGTACTCGGTTGCACCCGCGAATTCGTCGACCAGTATCCCAACACCGCCCGGGCACTGATCATGGCCATTCTCGAGGCCAGCCGCTTCATCGATGAGAACCAGGAAAACCGCCGCAGCACCGCGCAACTGATCGCAGGCAGCGATTATGTCGATGCGCCCGTTGCGGCCATCGAGCCGCGCTTTCTCGGTCAGTATGAAGACGGCCTCGGCCATGCCTGGCTGGACAAGCACCCGCTGCGCTTCTTCGGCGACGGCGAAGTGAACATGCCCTACCAGTCCGACGGCCTCTGGTTCATGACCCAGCTGCGCCGCTGGGGCCTGCTGCGCGAAGATCCTGACTACCTCGCCGTGGCGCAGAGCGTGCAGCAGACCAGCCTTTACCGCGACGCGGCGAGCGCTTTGAATATCCCGGTGCCCGACTCGCCCATGCGCAGCGCCACGCTCATGGACGGCAGCCGCTGGGATGGCAGCGATCCGGCGGGTTATGCGCGCAGGTTCAAGCTGCATTCCCTGGCTGACACCGCACCTCACCCCAAGCCTTGAACAGGGAGACAGTCATGCTTCGCGTTCTCCTGATCGACGACACCCCGCGGAAGGTCGGTCGCCTGCGCTGCGCGCTGATCGAAGCCGGCTTCGAGGTGATCGAGGAATCCGGTCTGACCATCGACCTGCCCGAGCGGGTCGAAGCGATTCGCCCCGACGTGGTGCTGATCGACACCGACTCCCCCGGCCGCGACGTGATGGAACAGGTGGTGATGGTCAGCCGTGATCAGCCGCGACCCATCGTCATGTTCACTGACGACAGCAACCCCGACGCCATGCGCCAGGCCATCCGCGCCGGTGTCAGCGCCTATATCGTCGAAGGCATCCAGGCCCAGCGCCTGAAAGCCATCCTCGACGTGGCCATGGCCCGCTTCGAGAGCGACCAGGCGATCCGTGCACAACTCCACGCGCGCGACCAGCAACTGGTCGAGCGCAAACGCGTCGAAACGGCCAAGGGCATGCTGATGAAGATGCGCAGTTGCAACGAAGAAGAGGCCTACACGCTGATGCGCCGCCAGGCCATGAGCCGCCAGCAGAAGTTGATCCAGGTCGCCGATCAGATCATTGCGATGAACGATTTACTGGGCCAGTGAATCGCAGCGTCCGCGAGGCAAGTTTCGACGCGATCCCGCGTTGTCGTAGCCGAACACATGTGGCGCGGAGCCGAGTGCTGGGGCCGCCTGACGCTGCGGCTGCGATATCAGCAGGCCGGATCGAGCTTGGAGCTACCGTGCAGAGGCGTACAATCCGCCTCCGCAAGTCGCGCTGCCAACCAGCGCCAGACATCCGCAACGAGAGCACCATGGCCCGTCTGACCCTGCAGTTTCCCGAAGATCAGTTCTGCTTCAGCACTCAGCTGACCGTTCGTATTACCGATATCAATGCCGGCAACCATCTCGCCAACGACTCGATGATCTCGATGATTTCCGAGGCCCGCGCACGCTTCCTGTTCGCCTATGGCATTGCCGAGACCAGCAAGGATGGCGGCGGCATCATCGTCACCGACCTGGCCACCACCTACAAAGCCGAGGCCCATGCGCGGGACGCCTTGCTGTTCGAAGTCGGCGTCATGGATTTCAACAAGTACGGCGGCGACATTACCTTCCGTATCACCCGACCGGCCGACGGCACGCTGATCGCCATGGCCAAGTCCGGCTTCGTCTTCTACGACTATGTGCAGAGCCGCGTTGTCGCTATGCCTGAGGCATTTGCCGCCAAATTCCCGCGGGTAAACCGGATCGACTAGATCAACCGTTGCCATCACCGAGCTGCAGCAGTCGTTGCACATCCTCGCGGTGGCAGAGCTCGGTCCCGGGACGCATCACGGTGGCGGTCCCGGCGGCAATACCGTAGCGCACAGCCTCGTACAGGCTGCGACCTTCGGCCAGCGCCAGCACGATGGCGCCGAGCATGCTGTCACCGGCGCCCACCGCACTGACGACTGGACCCTGTGGCGAGCGCAGCCGCTGTAGCCGCTCGCCATAGGCCACCAGCGCCCCATCCGCGCCCAGCGACAGCACGATAATCTGCGCACAACCCTTCGCCATCAGGCCGCGCAGCGCTTGCTCCTGGTCCACTTCACTGGTGATCGCGCGACCGACCAGGGTCGAAAGCTCGTTGAGGCTGGGTTTCAGCAGGTATGCCCCGCCCTGATGTGCAGCGTAGGCCAGGGGCTCGCCAGACAGGTCGGCGACCAGCCTGGCACCGATGCGGCGCGTCAGTCTGAGCAGATCATCGTAGAACGTAAGCGCAACACCTGGCGGAAAGCTCCCACTCAGCACCAGATAAGCCGGCGCTGGATCCAGCGAGGTCAATGCCTCTAAACAGCGGGCCAGTTCCGCGGGGGACAAGGAAGGGCCAGGCAGTACAAAACGGTACTGCAGCCCGGTCTCAAACTCGTCCACCGTGAAACTTTCACGCGTGTCGCCCGCGATCGGCACGGGGCGGTGCGCCAGGCCCAGCTCATCCAGCGCCCGAGTGAGCAGATCGCCGAACGGACCGCCCGCAGGATAGACGGCCACTGCCTCGCCACCCAGTGTCGCGACCACCCGCGCGACGTTGATTCCGCCGCCGCCCGGGTCATGGCGCGGCAGCGAGCAGCGCAACTTCTCGGTGCTGGTTACCCGCGCAGTGCTGACGGACAAATCCATTGCCGGGTTAAGGGTCAGGCTGGCAATAACGGGCATCGGTCACTCCTCGAAGCTTGGCAGACCAAGCCTAACAGCCGACGTCAGAACAAAGACAATCGGCAAGGCTTGCCCCGAAATGACACCCGCCGCACAACGCTTGTGCAACAGACGTCGACGGTCGTGCGGGCCCAGCGACACGACCCGCATAGAACGGGGCCGCAGGCAGACTGGCACGCTAGATGCTGTGTTATCGACACGGTAGGCCAACGGCGGTCTCCACCCTAAGACAAAGGCGTCGCATCATTCCTGCTCCGGCAGGCGTGAAGCGACGCTTTTTTGTTTTCGCCTCGACGTTGGGGCGGCCTCTTTTGCACACGACGAATGCCTGGAGCCCACCCGATGAATACCAGTTTCTGGAAAGCCGGCCACACGCCGACGCTGTTATCCGCGTTTCTCTATTTCGACCTGAGCTTCATGGTCTGGTACGTGCTTGGCCCGCTTGGCGTGCAGATTGCGGCCGATCTCGGCCTCACCACCCAGCAGCGTGCCTTCATGGTCGCCACTCCGATCCTTTCCGGCGCCGTGCTGCGCCTGGTGCTGGGCATGCTGGCCGACCGCACTTCACCAAAGGCCGCCGGGCTATTCGGTCAGGTCGTGGTGATCGCCGCGTTGTTTGTGGCCTGGCTTCACGGCGTTCACAGTTATGAACAAGCCTTGCTGCTCGGCCTGTTCCTCGGCATGGCGGGCGCATCCTTCGCCGTCGCCCTGCCGCTGGCTTCGCAGTGGTATCCACAGCAGCATCAGGGAAAGGCCATGGGCATTGCCGGAGCGGGCAATTCCGGTACGGTGTTCGCGGCGTTGTTCGCACCGATGCTGGCGACGATGTTTGGCTGGAGCAATGTGTTTGGCCTGGCCCTGATCCCGTTGGTGCTGACGCTGATCATCTTTGTCACTTTCGCCAAGAACGCACCTAACCGCCCCGCATCGAAGTCCTTTGCCGACTACATGAAAGCGCTGGGCGACCGTGACAGCTGGTGGTTCATGTTCTTTTACAGCGTCACCTTCGGTGGCTTCCTCGGTCTGGCCAGTACCCTGCCCGGCTATTTCCATGACCAGTACGCCTTCGACCCGGTTAAGGCCGGCTATTACACCGCCGCCTGCGTCTTCGCCGGCAGCATGCTGCGCCCGCTCGGAGGTGCACTGGCCGATCGAATCGGCGGCATCCGCTCGCTGCTGGTGATGTACACCGTTGCTGCCGCGTGCCTGTTCGTTGTCGGCTTCAATTTACCGAGTTCAACGGCTGCACTGGCCTTGTTCGTTGTCGCCATGCTCAGCCTCGGTGCCGGTAACGGCGCGGTGTTCCAACTGGTGCCACAACGCTTCCACAAGGAAATCGGCGTGATGACCGGCCTGGTCGGCATGGCTGGCGGCATCGGCGGCTTTCTGCTTACAGCCGGGCTGGGCGCGGTCAAACAGTCGACCGGGAATTACCAGATGGGACTCTGGCTGTTCGCGAGCCTGGGTGCGCTGGCGTGGTTCGGGCTCTATGGTGTGAAGCGTCGCTGGAGAACCACCTGGGGTTCCGCTGCGATGACCGCCGCCCGCGTCTGAGTTCATCCAGGAAACACTTGGAAGGCTGGCCTCAGGGCCTGCCTTCGTCGTTCATTTTGCAGGCGCGCCATCTGGAGTCTCGCCCATGCCCTTGCAGCTGTCGTTTGGTGAAGCCACCACCACTGGCCCGCGTGAAGAAAACCAGGACGCCGTGCGGATTGTGACGCCGACTCCGGGCCTTGCCGCGAGCAAGGGGGCGCTGTTCGCCATCGCCGATGGCGTCAGTCAGTGTGCAGACGGTGGCCTGGCGGCACGCGCAACTCTGCAGGCGCTGGCGACCGATTACTACGCCACACCGGAAACCTGGGCTGTCGCGCAATCGCTGGACCGAGTGCTGGTCGCACAAAATCGTTGGCTGCAGGCCAATGGTGGCGGCCGGCCTCTGCTGACCACCCTGACCGCGCTTGTGCTGCGCGGTCGACGCTTCACCCTGGCCCATGTCGGCGACTGTCGCGCCTATCGCTGGCTCGATGGCGAGCTGCAGCGGCTCAGTGAAGACCACGTATGGGAACAGCCAAACATGCAGCACGTGCTCAAGCGCGCCATGGGCCTGGACCAGCATCTGGTGGTGGATTACCTCGACGGTGAGCTGCGCCTCGGCGAATCCTTTTTGCTGCTGAGTGATGGTGTCTGGGCCAGCACCACCGAAGGCGATATCCGGAATGTGCTCAGCGCCGAACCTGATCTGACCAGCGCGGCTAGGGCGCTGGTCCATCTAGCCCACCAGACCGGCAGCCAGGACAACGCTAGCGCCCTGCTGCTGCGGGTCGACGAGCTCCCGGAAGCGGCATTGGCCGATTCGCTCGCACAGCTTGCAGATTGGCCGTTGCCACCCAAGCTACGCTCCGGACAGATATTCGAAGGCTGGACCGTCGACTCGCTGCTGGCCGAATCGCGCCAGTCGCTGGTCTACCGCGTGAGTGATCAGCAAGGTCAGCCCTGGTTGCTTAAAACGCTGCCGGCCAGCCGCGACGATGAACCCGAAGCCGGGCCAGCCCTGCTGCAGGAAGAGTGGTTTCTGCGCCGCGTCGCTGGCCGTGCCTTTCCCGAAGTCCACGGACTGCCCCAGCGCCAGCACCTGTATTACGTGCAGCGTGAATACCGTGGCCAGACCCTTGCCCAGCGATTCACTCAGCAGGGCCCGATGGCACTGACCGATTGGCTGCAGATGGCCCCATGCCTGATCCGCGCACTGGGCATGCTGCACCGGCGCAACATCCTGCACCGCGACATCAAGCCGGAAAATCTGCACAGGGATGACGCCGGTGAGCTACGCCTGCTGGATTTCGGCCTCGCCTATTGCCCCGGTCTGTCCCGCGACCTGCCGCATCATCTTCCGGGTACACCAAGCTATATCGCGCCGGAAGCCTTTAACGGCGGGCCTCCCAGTCGAGAGCAGGACCTCTATGCAGCAGGCATCACGCTCTACTTCCTGCTGACCGGCCGTTTTCCCTACGGCGAAGTCGAGGCTTTCCAGCGGCCCCGTTTCGGCAGCCCTGTGCCAGCAAGCCGGTATCGCCCTGATCTGCCCCAGTGGCTGGATGACATGCTCAGGCGCGCCGTCGCGGTTGACCCCTCGCAGCGCTTCGAAACTGCGGAAGAATGGCTGCTGACCTTGGAACAGGGGGAGCGGCTGGCCAGCAACACGGCAACACTACCGCTGCTGGAGCGCGAGCCGCTGAAGGTCTGGCGTGGGCTGGCCCTGATTTCACTGCTGCTGAATCTGACGCTGGTGGTCTGGTTGGCGAAAGGCAGCTAATCAACCACCTTGCGATCAGACCGACACGCGCCGGACGATCAAACCTTGCCGGGCCACGCGCGTCAGTTGCCGCACGCAGTCTTCGAGACGTTCGACGTCGGGCGCCTGAATCACTGCCAGATCGAAACTGTTCGTTGCGAAATGCGCGAGCGACTCATCGACCCCGGTGAAATGAACCTGAAATGCACGCGGCCTGCCCCAGCGCTTCGGCCAGCCGTCCAGATAGCGCAACAACGAAGGTTGATGGCTACCGCCAAGGAGGATTTTCGGGTTGCTGCGGACCAGCCCACTGGTGATGGGGGCCAGGCGTAGAGGAGCGCGTTGCAGTGCATTCATTGCGAGAAGTCCCGCCTCGAGGATTCCGCTGGGCAGCGGTGGGAGGCGACACCGAACCAGCGCTTTAGCGGTATTTCGAAGCCGTGGCTCCAGGCGCCCCGCAAGTAGCTGACTAAATCGGCGCATGGGCGAAACAATAGAAAAGCGAGCCGGCGACTGTCAACGGTCAATTTCGCCATGCAGCCCGCGGACCCCTCCGTGATGGTGGGCTGAAGCCCACCCTACGGGTCTCAACCACCGAAAGCCGTCACGACACACGGCCTCAATGCGTAGGGTGGGCTTCAGCCCACCAAAAAGACTCACAGCAGTCACCGACGCACCAGTACTGCGCAGCTTGCTATATAGGGGTGCAGCTGCAAGTCGCTTCGGCTCGGTTGCGCAGGCTTGGCGAAACGATAAGAACAGCGCAGCATTACGTGCGCCTGTACCGGTCCGCTCCGTGCCAGGCGCCGTCAGTGCTGGGCTGCGCGCCGAAGACGTTGCGCAGTGCGGCATGCGCGCTACGCGCTGACCGCGGCCAGCCACTGAACCGAGATCAGGTTGGCACAGCCTCTGCATTGTCAGGCTTACATCAAGCCGGATCTTCAACGTAGAGGGTCAGGCTCCGAATACGGAAGACAAGGACAAAGGCGTCCTCACTGGGAGATCAGTGGGACGCCTTTTTTCGTTTTGGATTTTTCAAAGGCATGGCCAGGTAGCAACCGACAACCCGGCCCGGCGCGGAGAACGGCATGAAAAAACTCAAACTGGTGATGATTGGCAACGGCATGGCCGGGGTACGCACCCTGGAAGAGCTGCTCAAGCTCGCCCCCGAGCTCTACGACATCACCGTGTTCGGTGCCGAGCCTCACCCGAACTACAACCGCATCCTGCTCTCCCCCGTGCTGGCCGGTGAACAGACCTTCGAGGAGATCGTGCTCAACGATATCAACTGGTACGCCGAGAACAACATCCACCTGATGCTCAACCGCAAGGTGGTCGAGATCGACCGCGCCAAGCGCCGCGTGATCGCCGAAGACGGTAGCGAGGCCGAGTATGACCGTCTGTTGATCGCCACCGGTTCGAACCCCTTCATCCTGCCGATACCAGGCAACCAGCTCGACGGCGTGATCGGCTACCGCGACATTGCTGACACCCAGAAGATGATGGACACCGCCAAGACCCACAAACACGCCGTGGTCATCGGCGGTGGTTTGCTCGGACTAGAAGCCGCCAACGGCCTGAAACTGCGCGACATGGACGTCACGGTTGTGCACATTGGTGAATGGCCCATGGAGCGCCAACTCGACAAGACAGCCGGCACCCTGCTGCAGCAGGCACTCGAAGCACGCGGGCTCAACTTCAAGATGCAGAAGCAGACCGCCGAGCTGATCGGCAACGATGAGGGACGCGTACGAGCGGTGCGCTTCGCCGACAACGAGGTGATCGACGCCGATCTGGTGGTGATGGCCGCCGGCATCCGCCCCAACAGCGAGCTGGCGGAGAAATCCGGCATTCTCTGCAACCGCGGCATCCTGGTCAACGACACCCTGCAAACGTTCGACCCACGCGTCTACGCAGTCGGCGAGTGCGCCAACCATCGCGGCACCGCCTACGGCCTGGTGGCGCCGCTGTTCGAACAGGCCAAGGTCTGCGCGAACCACATGGCGATGCTCGGCTTTTCCCGCTACCTGGGTTCGGTGACCTCGACCAAGCTCAAGGTCACCGGCATCGATCTGTTCTCCGCAGGCGACTTCATCGGCGGCGAAGGCACCGAAACCATCACCCTCTCCGACCCTATCGACGGCGTGTACAAGAAGCTCGTGATCAAAAACAACATCCTCGTCGGCGCCTGCCTCTTCGGCGACACGTCCGACGGAGGCTGGTATCTCCGCCATGTGCGCGAAGGCCAGAACGTCAGCGAAATCCGCGATCACCTGATGTTTGGTACGGCCGGCTTAGGCGAAGGCGCCATCGGTGCGACCGGCCAGCAAGGCCAGAACAACACCATGACGACACCCGAAAGCTGGCAGATCAACCTCGGTAGCGGCGAAGCCGTGATGCCGGATGGCGGCTGCGCACATCGTCATGAGGCCCGCATCGAGAATGGTCGCGTGCTGCTGGCACTGACCCAACCGTAGGGGGCCCCGGCGGGCGCTCCGCTTCAGCCCACCACATGAGCCGGCTGGAACATCGCAGGTCTGCCGCCCGCAGCCCACGAACTACGGCACCGATGCACCTCTGTACCCGTAAATAACGGTGGGCTGAAGCCCACCCTACGAAGTCACACTTTCGAGGAGACGACGCCATGCGCCAGACAACCGCCTCTACCTGCTGCTACTGCGGCGTGGGCTGCGGCGTGCTGATCGAGCACGACGGCGAGCGCGTCCTTGATGTCACCGGCGACCCCAGCCATCCAGCCAACCACGGCAAGCTGTGCAGCAAGGGTTCGACGCTGCACCTGACCGGCGATCTCGACGCCCGTGCGCTCTATCCTGAACTGCGCCTGGGCAAAGGCTTGGCCCGCGCACGTACAAGCTGGGACAGCGCACTCGATCATGCCGCCAATATGTTCGCCAAGACCATCGCTGAGTACGGGCCGGACAGCGTTGCCTTCTATATCTCCGGCCAGCTGCTGACCGAGGATTACTACGCGTTCAACAAGCTCGCCCGCGCGCTGGTGGGCACCAACAACATCGATTCCAACTCGCGCCTATGCATGTCTTCAGCCGTGGTCGGCTACAAGCGCAGCCTCGGCGCCGACGCGCCACCCTGCAGTTACGAAGACATCGAGCAGAGCGATTGCGTATTGATCGTCGGCAGCAACATGGCCTATGCGCACCCGGTGCTTTATCGCCGCCTCGAAGAAGCCAAGGCTAAACGACCCGAGATGCGGATCATCGTGGTCGACCCACGCCGCACCGACACCGCCGAGCTGGCCGACCAGCATCTGGCGATTCTTCCCGGCACGGATGTCGCGCTGTTCCACGGCATCCTGCATCTGCTGCTGAGAGAAGGCTGGATCGACCGCGATTTCATCGAAGCCCACACCGACGGTTTCGAGGACCTGAAGCGTCTGGTGCGCGACTACAGCCCGGCTCTGGTCGCGGACCTCTGCGGCATCAGCGTGGCCGAGCTGCAGGATTGCGCACGCACGATCGGCAGCGCGCCGAGCTTCCTCTCGCTCTGGTGCATGGGCGTCAACCAGTCCACCGCTGGCAGCGCCAAGAACAGCGCGTTGATCAACCTGCACCTGGCTACCGGACAGATCGGTAAGCCTGGCGCTGGCCCCTTTTCGCTGACCGGTCAGCCCAATGCCATGGGTGGCCGCGAGACGGGCAGCCTGTCCAACCTGCTACCCGGCCATCGCGAGGCAGGCAATGCTGAGCATCGTGCCGAGGTCGCCGACTATTGGGGCGTGCCGGCACTGCCAGATACCGCTGGTCTCTCGGCCATCGAGCTGTTCGAGGCGGTGCGCAGCTGCAAGATCAAAGCCCTGTGGATCGCCTGCACCAACCCCGCGCAATCGATGCCGGATCAGGAGAGGGTTCACGAAGCCCTAGCGGGCTGCCCATTCGTCGTGGTTCAGGAAGCCTTTTCGACCACGGAAACCTGCCACTACGCTGACCTGCTGCTGCCTGCCGCCAGTTGGGGCGAAAAGGAAGGCACCGTGACCAATTCCGAGCGCCGCGTCAGCCATGTACGTCCGGCCATCGCCGCCCCCGGCGAGGCGCGCCCGGATTGGTCGATCACCTGCGATTTCGCCCGACGACTGGAAAAGCTGATACGCCCCGGTGAGCCGAGCCTGTTCGACTTCACTAACCCAGCCGCGCTGTTTGAGGAGTACAAGCTGCTCACACAGGGCCGCGATCTTGACCTGTCCGGTCTCAGCCACGTGGTGCTCGACCGTCTCGGGCCGCAGCAATGGCCCTTCCCCGCTGCTGCTCGGCAAGGCACGCCGCGGCTCTACGAAGACGGCGTGTTCCCGACCGACAACGGCCGCGCACGTTTCCTCGCCGAGCAATATCAGGCGCCGCAGGAGAAACGCGAGGCGCGCTTTCCGTTGACCCTGAACACCGGTCGCCTGCGTGATCACTGGCACGGCATGAGCCGCACCGGTACTGCCGCTCGGCTGTTCGGCCACGTCGAGGAAGCGCTGCTCAGCATGAACGGCGACGACATGCGCCGTCGCCGCCTGATCGATGGCCAACTGGTCAAAGTGCGCAGCCGCAGAGGCGAGCTGCTGTTGCCGGTTCACAAGGACGACAGCCTACGTCCGGGCCAGGCTTTCCTGCCGATGCATTGGGGTGACCGCTTCCTCAACGGCTTGGGCGTCAACAGCCTCACGCTGCCGGCCTTCGACCCGATTTCCAAGCAACCGGAACTCAAGCACGCCGGGGTCGAGGTGGAAAAGGTTGAGCTGCCATGGCAGTTCTTTGCCCTCGTCGAAGGATCCGTGCAGAAACGCTTCGAAGCGCTGCGCCCGCTGTTCGAAGGTTTCGCCTACGCCAGCTTCAGCCTGACCGGCCGCGAGCGGCCGGCGCTGGTGATCCGCGCGGCATGCAACGAGCCGCCTAGCCGCACGCAACTGGCGAAACTTGAGCAACTGCTCGGCCTGGATGAAGGCCCTGTGCTGGTCTATGACGACCCGCGACGCAGCGTCGGCAAGCGGGTGCGTATCGAGCATGGGCGCATCGTCGCCCTCAGTCTGTCCGGTGAAACCGCCGCGCGCGACTGGCTCAAGCAACTCTGGCACGACGGCAAGGCCGACCAGGCACTGCGTCCCTGGTTGCTCGCGCCATTGAGCACGCCGCCTGGCGGCAACGTGCGCAGCGCCAAGACGCTGTGCAACTGCATGAACGTCAGCCAGGACGCGATCTGCTCAGGCATCGAGCGGGGTCTGGACTTGAACGGCTTGAAGCGGGAGCTGGGTTGCGGCACCAGCTGCGGCTCCTGTGTACCGGAAATCAAGCGGCTGTTGCTGAAACAACCGGCAGTGGCGTGAACATCAACAGCTGGCGATGCATGGCGCGTCGCTGACGTGATTAGCGCAACAGGTGAGGTGGAAACATGAGCGCAAAAGTCTGGCTGGTGGGTGCGGGGCCCGGTGATCCGGAGCTGCTGACACTCAAGGCAGTACGTGCCATGGGTGAGGCGCACATCGTACTGATCGACGATCTGGTCAATCCCGCGATTCTCGAACACTGCCCCAACGCACGGATAATCCCGGTGGGCAAGCGCGGCGGCTGCCGCTCTACACCACAAGCCTTCATCCATCGGTTGATGCTGCGCTACGCGCGTCAGGGCAAATGCGTGGTGCGCCTGAAAGGTGGCGATCCGTGCATTTTCGGCCGCGGTGGCGAAGAAGCCGAATGGCTGGCGGAGCGCGGCGTCGAGGTCGAGCTGGTAAATGGCATTACCGCAGGCTTGGCCGGCGCCACCCAATGCGGTATCTCGCTGACCCAGCGCGGCGTGGCGCGCGGCGTAACGCTGGTCACCGCGCACACGCTCGACGGCAGTAGCCCCGAGTGGCATGCGTTGGCGAAAACCGGCACCACCTTGGTCGTCTATATGGGAGTAAGCAGCTTGCAGCAGGTTCAGACCGGGTTGCTCGAAGGCGGTCTCGCTGCCGGCACCCCAGTGGCTATGATCGAAAACGCCTCACTGCCCCAACAGCGCGAATGCCGTTCGCAACTGGGGGCTATGTGCTCCGATGCTGCCGCGTTCCGGTTGAAGAGCCCCGCGATTCTGGTCATCGGCGAAGTTGCGGCGCAGGCCGTCACCCAGTCACTAAGCCAGACTGCCTGACCGGCAGACCAGTGATGGGTTAGCCCAAATGGTCGAAGCTGAGGCTGAGTTTCAGCATGTAGGGGTTCATACACCGAACAGTCTGACTGAGGAGCCGTGGGCTGAAGCCCACCCTACTCTGAGGTTCGAACCGCGAATTCGCAGCCCGCGTAACGCACAGGTAGGGTGGGCTTTAGCCCACCAAGCGGCCGATAGGCTAGATTCCGCGCGCCTGCCCAAGGCTATCCGGTCAAGTTGCACCTGATCAAGGACGTTCGGCCATAACTGAGCGCGTCATCTGCAGATCAAGCGGGGTTTCCAAAAAAAACCGCGACCCTTGGGTCGCGGTTTTTTTTCACGGATCGAGCATCACACCTTCTGCCGCAGCTTCTCCGGTTTGATCAGGAAGCGCGCCAGTGCAGGCAGCAGCCAGATCGCGCCGACCATGTTCCAGAGGAACATGAAGGTCAGCATCAGGCCCATGTCCGCCTGGAACTTGATCGCTGAGAACACCCAGGTGAACACGCCGATCGCCAGGCAGATACCGGTGAAGATCACCGCCTTGCCCGTCGATTTCAGGGTCTCGTAATAGGCATCCTGCAACGTCATGCCTTGGCGCAGGTAGGATTCCAGACGGCTGTAGATATAGATGCCGTAGTCCACACCGATACCCACCCCGAGTGCAATCACCGGCAGCGTCGCGACTTTTACGCCAATCCCCATAAAGGCCATCAGTGCGTTGCCGAGAATGGAGGTCAGCACCAGCGGCAGAACAATACACAGAGTTGCCGCGACGGAGCGGAAGGTCAGCAGGCACATGAAGCTCACCGCAGCGTAGACCGCAATCAGCATGGTGGTTTCAGAGGCGGCAATGACTTCGTTGGTCGCTGCTTCGATACCGGCGTTGCCCGCAGCCAGGACGAACTCCAAACCTTCGCGGTTGTTTTCCTCAGCGAACTCGCGGGCCGCGGACACCACATGCTCCAGCGTCTCGGCTTTGTGGTCATTGAGGAACACCAGCACCGGCGCCAGAGAGCAATCGCTGTTGTACATGCCTTCGGCACGAGCAATGGAGCTGTTCAGTACGAACTGGTTACGCGACAGCGTCTCCCACTTCAGGCTGCCCTCGTTCATGCCCTTGATGCTTTGCCGCGCCACGGTAACCATCGACACCGCCGACTGCACACCCTCGGTGTTTTCCATTTTCCACATCAGCTCGTCCATGGCGGCGAGCGTGTCGTAATGAGCGCAGCCCTCTGGCGCCGTTTTCACCATCACCACCAGCACGTCCGAACTGGTCGAGTAGTTGCTGATGACGAAATCGTTGTCGAGGTTGTAGCGCGAATCCGGGTGCAGTTCCGGTGCGCCCTGGTCGAGATCGCCGATCTTCAGGTTCTGTCCGTACCAGAGCCCTCCACCCACGGCGAGCAGCGCGATCACAATGGAGATTGGCGCGACGATCGGGTTGGCAAAGTTGGACAGCAGACGCCAGAACGGGTGGTTGCGTGCGGCCTCCTCTCGAGCCTGCTTGACTGCGCGCTGGCTGATGCCCATGTAGGAAATCGCCACCGGCAACAGGATCAGGTTGGTCAGGATGATGACCGCCACGCCCAGCGAAGCACCGATTGCCAGTTCGCGGATTACCCCGATATCGATCAACAGCAGGGTCACGAAGCCGACGGCGTCGGAGGCCAGCGCCACCATGCCGGGGATGAACAGTTGGCGGAATGCCATCCGCGCGGCTGCCAGCGGATCGTCGGTTTCGCCGGAAGCCATGGCGATGCCGTTGATTTTCTGCACGCCGTGGGAAATACCGATGGCGAATACCAGGAAGGGCACCAGCATCGAATAGGGATCGAGCCCGAAGCCCAAGGTGTGCAGCAGACCAAGCTGCCAGGCCACCGCAATCAGGGTGGTCACCACCACCGCGATGGTGCTCTTGACGCAGCGGGTGAACCACAGCAGCAGAGCCAGCGTGATACCAATGGCGACAAAGAAGAACAGCGCGACGCCGACCAGACCATCAATCAGATCACCGACCTTCTTGGCGAAGCCGATGATGTGAATCTCCACGTTCGGATTCTGCGCCTCGTACTTGTCGCGAATCTTCTCTTCCAGCTCGTGAGAAAATTGCTGGTAGTCGAGCTTGATCTGCTTGCCGCGGTCTTCGGGGTCCGAATAAGACTCCATCAGCGGCACGTCGATGATGCTGGACTTGAAGTCGTTGGCAACCAG
Organism: Stutzerimonas xanthomarina DSM 18231; assembly: GCF_900129835.1. Classification (GTDB taxonomy): domain Bacteria; phylum Pseudomonadota; class Gammaproteobacteria; order Pseudomonadales; family Pseudomonadaceae; genus Stutzerimonas; species Stutzerimonas xanthomarina. The sequence goes on along the minus strand of NZ_FQXA01000005.1, from coordinate 338,415 downwards.
ACGACCGACCTGCCCGGATTTGAGGATGTTGCTGCGAAGGTCATCGAGACTTTCCGGCGACCCGTCATAGGTCTGCGGAATGACCTCACCGCCGGCGAAGCCTTGCTCTGTCACCTCGGTCCAGCGGACGCTGGGACTCCACAGCGACTTCATGTTGGAGCGGTCGACACCCTGGATATAGAACACTTCGTCATGGATCTGACGCAGCGTTTCCATGTAGTCCTTGGCGAAGATGTCGCCGTCCTTGGCTGCCACGGAGATCCGCACCGTGTTGCCCAGGTTTGCCAGATCATCGCGATGCTGGAGCATGTTCTGAATGTAGGGATGCCCCAGCGGGATCATCTTTTCGAAGCTGGTCGAAGGACGAACTTGGGCAGCCTGGTAGAACAGGAACACGCTGATCAATAGGCAGACAAGGATCACTGCCGGTCGATTATTGAATATCAGGCGCTCGAGAAAAGACGCCGGCTTCTGCTGATGCTTGGTCATGTTGGCTCCGGCTTATTGTTGTTGTGCAGGCAGGTTGGCGCCGATCGGCGAAACGATCCGGACGCCGCTCTGCCCGACGAGGACCAGATTGCCATCCGGGTTGCCGACGACGCCCGACAAGGAGCGCCGGTCAGGCCGGCTGAACAGCTTGAAGCTTTGTCCGTCGTCCTCGCTGCTGAGCACCGTGCCACCATGGCCGACTACGACGATGCGTCCATCGGCCAGCCGGTTACCATCAGCCAGACCCGATTCGACAGCATCACCGTCGTCCAGCAGCTCGATCGCGTGCCAGCTGTCGCCGAAATCGGTTGAGCGGAACAGGTTGCCGCGCAGGCCAAACGCGACGACGACACCCGGCTCGCCGCCGCCAACCACGCCGAAGAACGAGCCCTGATAGGGCGACTCGACGCGTTCCCAGGTTTCGCCCATGTCAGCGGAGCGGAACATGCCGCCCATCTCGCCGACGATGAACAGGCCGGACCCGGGAATCTCGGCGATGGCATTGAGGTGGGAGCCGTCCTCGTTGTCCAGGCGGTCGGCAACGTCTTCCCAGTTCTTGCCGCCGTCGGTGGTTTCCAGCAACACGCCGTAAGCGCCGGTGGCGAAACCGTGCTGCGGATTCTCGAACCAGACGTCGAGCAGCGGCACCTCACCCTCGCGGTTCTCGTACTGCTGCGCCCAGGTCTGACCACCGTCCGTGGTGCCAAGGATCAGCGCGTCGTGACCGACCGCCCAGCCGTGCTGCTCGTCAGCGAAATACACCGCCGTCAGCAGCTGCCGGGTGGGCACCTTGGCTTGGGTCCAGCTGGAACCGCCGTCGTCGGAATAAAGGATGTGGCCGCGATCACCGGCTGCAACCAGACGTTTGCCAGCATGGGCAATATCGAGCAGTAAGCTGGTGGCGGCTTTCTGCGATTCGATCGCATAGCGAACGCCTGGCTCGGCAGGGCTTTGGGCCTGAGCAGGCGCAGCTAGAAACAGGATGGAGAGAACACTGCAGAGCGAGAGCGTTCTTGCCAGCGGCGATTGACTACGGAACATCGGCGTGCGGGTCGTTTTTTCCACGCGGCCAACCGGTGTGCGCCACATGACGGGCTCACTCATACATACCCCCTTTATTCTTATTAGGTAAGGCCTGCATAGGAAGGCAGGCGAGGCCATGCTATAGGGCTTTCGAAAGCGGCGGCAATTGGCTGGACGTTATGTTTTGTTAAGCATGGCTCAATGATGTTGCGTGATAGGTATGCCTTATGGCACGGCGCTTGGCGCCCTTCTCTTCCAGCATTGGAAGGGGATGTCTGATCGCGACTGGCTAGCCCTTCTGAAAACAAAAAATCCCGCGCCAAGCGCGGGATTTTCGTCACTCATTGACTCGAGCCGCAGCCCTGATCAGGCAAGGCTCTTGCTCACCACCTCGTAGACATCACTCGACAACTCACCGGACGCCAGGATGCGCTCCAGCTCGGTCTTCATCAGTCCCTGACGACCACCATCGTACTTGCGCCAGCGGGTCAACGGCGCCAGCAGCCGTGAAGCGATTTGCGGATTGAGCTTGTTGAGCACAATGACCTGGTCAGCGAGGAAGCGGTAACCCGCGCCATCGGCCCGGTGGAAGTTGACCAGATTCTGATTGGCGAAGGCGCCGATCAGCGCACGCACCTTGTTCGGATTCTTCAGCGTGAACGCCGGGTGCTGCATCAGATGCTGGACGCGCTCCAGACCACCCGGTTGCGTATTGCCGGCCTGGACGCTGAACCACTGATCCATGACCAGCGGGTTGTCCTTGAAGTGCTCGGCGAACGAAGCCAGTGCCTTGTCGCGCTCGGCCTCGAAGCCCGAATTGACCAATACCGCCAATGCCGTCAGGCGCTCGGTCATGTTATCCGCCTGCTCGAACTGGTCGACGCAGGCAGCCACCACGTCCAGCTTGCCGCTCAGCATCAGGTACGACAGCGCAATGTTCTGCAAGGCGCGACGAGCAAAATGGCTGGCTTCGGCGACATAAGGCGTCTGACGCGACACCTCGCGATTGGCCTGGTAACGCTTCCAGAACAGCTCGAACAATGCGGTGGCGATGCTCTGGCGAGCGAAGTCACGCGCGGCGTGAATGGCATCGACATCGGCGATCTCGCTGATCTCGGTCAGGTAGGCCTCGCTCGGCAGCGACAGCATTTCCGCGACCATCGCCTGATCGAGGCTTTCGTCCTCGAGCTGGCTGCGCAGTGCAGCGACCAGACGCTGATCAAGCTGCAGCGCTTCGCCGCGCTGGTGCTGGCCGATCATCTCCTGCAGCACCTGCACCGACAGCTGCTGGCCCGCTTCCCAGCGGTTGAAGCCGTCGAAGTCATGCTGCATCAGGAACATCAGCTGATCGCGGTTGTAGGGGAAGTCCAGCTTCACCGGCGCGGAGAAACCACGCAGCAGCGAAGGCAATGGTTGCTCCGGCACATCGATAAAGGTGAAGGTCTGTTCGGGCTGGTCGACGGCCAGCACGCGGGTGGTACCGACCGGTGCGTCTTCACCTTGCAGGCGTAGTGCAATCTCGTCGCCCTGCCCATCCAGCAGGCCCAGCGAAACTGGGATGACAAACGCCAGCTTCTCGCTTTGCCCCGGCGTTGGCGGGCAGCTTTGGCGGAATGTCAGGCTGTAGGTTTTTGCGGCGGCGTCGTACTGCTCACTGACGGCCAGTCGCGGCGTGCCCGCCTGGCTGTACCAGCGTTTGAACTGCGTCAGGTCGGCACCATTGGCGTCTTCCATCGCCTTGACGAAATCATCGACGGTCACCGCCTGGCCATCGTGCCGCTCGAAGTAGAGATCGCTGCCTTTGCGGAAGCCCTCTTCACCCAGCAGCGTCTGGATCATGCGCACCACTTCAGCGCCCTTCTCGTAAACGGTCAGGGTGTAGAAGTTGGAGATCTCGATGAAGGATTCCGGGCGCACCGAGTGGGCCATCGGGCCGGCATCCTCGGCGAACTGGTGAGTACGCAGGTAGGACACATCCTCGACGCGCTTGACGGTCGGCGAGTTCATGTCAGCGGAGAACTGCGAATCGCGGAAAACGGTGAAGCCTTCCTTGAGCGACAGCTGGAACCAATCACGGCAGGTCACGCGGTTACCGGACCAGTTATGGAAATACTCGTGAGCGACGATTGCCTCAACGCGCTGGTGGGCTGCATCGGTGGCCGTTTCGGCGCGAGCCAGCACGGCGCTGGAGTTGAAGATGTTGAGGCCCTTGTTTTCCATGGCGCCCATGTTGAAATCGTTGACCGCAACGATCATGAAGATGTCCAGGTCGTATTCACGACCATAGGCTTTTTCGTCCCACTTCATGGACTTCTTCAGGCTGTCCATGGCGTGCTGGCACTTGTCGATGTTCTCGGGCTCGACGTAAATGCGCAGCGCCACGTTGCGACCCGTCATAGTGGTGAAGCTGTCCTCGACGCACCAGAGGTCGCCGGCCACCAGGGCGAACAGATAGGCCGGCTTTTTGAACGGATCTTCCCAAGTCGCCCAATGACGGCCGTCGTCTTCTTCGCCGCTCGCGAGCGGGTTGCCGTTAGACAGCAGGATCGGATAGGCCTGCTTCTCGGCGCTGACCGTCGTGGTGAAGGTGCTCATCACATCCGGGCGGTCAAGGTAATAGGTGATCTTGCGAAAGCCCTCGGCCTCACATTGGGTGCAAAACATGCTGCCGGATTTGTAGAGGCCTTCCAGCGCCGTGTTGCTTTCAGGGTGAATCACCACTGTACTGTCGAGGGTGAAGTTCGCCGCATCGGGTTGTAGCGTCAGGCTTTCTTCAGCAATTTCATAGTCGCCCAAGCCGAGCTGTCGGTCGTTGATTGCCAAGGACAGCAATTCGAGATCCTGGCCATCTAGCCGCAGGGACGGCAGACCGGCACCGGCGTCCGGGTTGCGCCGCATGACCAGTTGCGCATGCACCAGGGTGCGGTCCTCGTACAGCTCGAAGGTCAGGTGGGTTTCATCGATCAGGTAATCCGGAACCTGATAATCCTTGAGATGAATGACTTTCGGTTGTTCGGTGCGCATGGAAACCTCGTCGGCTGAGCTTCAAGCGGCAAGCTTCAAGCAGGAATGGGCGATGGACTACCAGCCCGGACGCCGGGCTGCGGATGACTCTGAGCTTAGCGCCTGTCGCGGCGGACTTGTAGGGTGGAAACGGCGGGGCCTTTTTGTATCCACTGTTCCAGTCCGTTCGTCCTTGACCACGCGATTAGCCAGCGGCGCAATGGGTAGATGCCGTTTTCTACATCCACCGATCATCTGCCGCTGCTCATTTTGGTGGATGGCCACTCGTGGATCGCCACCCGGTGGATCGGTGAAGCGTGATCCACCCTACGCTGCGCTGCTTGCGGCCACTTGATACGACGTGAACTTGCGGATATTGATAACCCCCGTATCAAGGATCAAATATTGACCCTTAATGCCCCGCAGGGTGCCTTCGACGACCGGCGTCTTTTCCAGATCAAAGCTGACGATCTTGGTCGGGTAGGCCTCGACCGGGTAGCGGATCTCGAGCACCTCGGCATCGGCCACTGGCTGGATCGCCTGCAGCCCGTAGCGCTGTTGCAGTTCACGCAAGCCCTCAGCGCAGGCATCGAAGATCTTTTCACGTATTTCGATCAGGTCGATGGGTTCGGCATCACCCTTGAGCAGTGCGCGCCAGTTGGTGCGATCAGCGACCTGGCTACGCAACAGGTCTTCTACCATTCCTGACTGCTGGCGAGTCGCAACGCGCATGATCGGCAGCGCCTGGCTGGCGCCCTGATCGAGCCAGCGCGTTGGCAATTGCGTGGCACGGGTGATACCGACCTTGATGCCCGACGAGTTGGCCAGGTACACCACGTGATCGGTCATGCAGAAGTCCATGCCCCACTGCGGATCGCGGCAGGTGCCGAAGTCGTGGTGGCATTTTTCCGGGCTCATGATGCAGATATCGCACTGCGGCAGCTTCTTGAAGCAGGGGTAGCAATAGCCCTGACTGAAGCTCTTGTTGGTCTTGCGACCACAGTGGCTGCAGTGAATGGCACCCAGGTACTCCAACCGCAGGGTCTTGCCGATCAGCGGATTGACCGGCACCAGCGTGTCGTTCAGGCGAAAGGAATACTGCGCCTGCTCACCCAACTGAATCGACATCTTGCTCAGCGCGCCGCGTCCCAGCTCGAGCATCAGTGCCGGGTCCCGGAAGCGGGTGAAAACAGGCTAGAGTCGATGGGCGTCTTGTTCTTGCTCTTGGAGCCACATTCCTGGCCACCCAGGTAGCCGGTGCGCTCCTCTTCCGGCAGGTTCCTCAGTTCCCAAGCGATCATCGCGCCGAGGCAGGTTTCTTTCTGCTCGGGCGTCAACTTGCGACCGTCGCTCCACTTGCCCAGCTCGACGGCAGTTTTCAGGTTTTCGTAGATTTCGGGGGTGATGTTTTCGATAGCTTCGATAAAGGACGACATGGCCGGCTCCCAGGGAATCAAGCGCGCATTCTACCGAGCAGCGCAGCTTTAGGGAAAAACCGATCAGCCTTTCAGTCGCCCATCCGCACCGCTCTGCGACGGGACACCAGCCCGCCGAGAACGCCGGTCAAACAGCCGGCAACCAGGCCGCCAACATGCGCCGCATTAGCGATCGCCAATGCGCCGAAGCTCACCACTTCGATCACGCCCGTCAGGCAGACCACCAGCCAGACCAGCATCAGCACCACAACGCCGGGCGGCAGCCGATAGGCCTCATCGGGAGAGAGCTTTTGGAACAGCCAGCAATGCCCGAGCAACCCGTACAGGACGCCCGATAGTCCGCCGAATATGCCTGGGCCGCCGTAGGTGTACTGCGCCATATTGGACACGACGCCGAACACCAGCGTCAGGCCGAGCAACATCAGCGCGCCCTGTCGATATTCGATGCGCCGCCCAAGCTCCCAATACCACATGGAGTTCATCGCCAGGTGGAGAAAGCCAAAGTGTACGAAGATCGGCGTCACCAGCCGCCACCACTCCCCCGTAGCGAGTGTCTGCTCGAGCGTAGCGAAGTAGGCGTACTCACCATCGATGCGAAAATCGCTGAAGTTAAACCAGCGAATGGTGCCGAAGTTATCACCTAGCATGGTGATCGCAGCAGCGATCATTGTCAGCACTAACACCGCTGCAGTCAGCGGACTACGGCGAAGGCTGGCGACGAAACCGCCAGCGCGGCGCGACGGTTGTTCGGCTACTACAGCACCATCACCCCGTGGGTAGCGCTGGTAAAGCTCACGGACCTGTTCTGCGGTCTCTGCCGGCACCCGCAACACCTGCTCACCCGACTCTTCAGAGACGCGGCAAGGCACCTGCAGTCGCCGCAGCAAGGCAATGAAACCGCTCAGGTCTTCCGACAATGGCAGGCGCAGCGCTTCAACGATGCTCATCTATCGCTCCACGTCCACCCAGACGAACTTCGCCGGGTCGAGTCGGGTTTCCTCATCGAGCCGATAGGCGACCAGCTTGCCGTACATTACCGCGCTGTAATCGAGACAGGCCAGATTCGACCGGATTGGTGCTGGCGTCCCACTGCGCCAGTAATGGCCGACGAACAGCAAAGGCTCATCGGGGCCATAAAGGAACAAGCGGCTTTTCTGGCTTTGGCTGAGCGGCATTCGCGCCGCATGTTCCGGCAACCCGTCGGGTTGAAAAACCACATCGCCGTACGTCTGGGGGTCTTCTTCCCAGAATTTGGTGCGAAAGAAGCTGCGTTTGAAACCTTCAGCACTGGTCAGCGTAAGCCCTTGCGGCAAAGGCATATCGGTGCCTCGGAGTAGACGGTCAAGAGCCTTGGCGGCAAAGCCGTCCGCGAACGCGGCGTCACGGAGGAACTCATGATCGACGCGCGCGCGATTAAGCCGTTTGCGCAGCTGATCGATCACCCCGCTGTCCCAGCAGGCGTGCACCACGCGAAAGCGCTCGCTTTCCAGAAACAGCGGCAGTTCCATGAACCAGTCGCGAAAGGCGCGCCACTCATCTGGGTAGTGCTCGAACTGCTCGAATGTCTGTTCGAGTAGCTTGCCATAGCGCGGCGTGTGCTCACGAACGAAGGTTTTGCCGCTCTCTGGCGGTGCCGGGATGTACCAGCCCAGCGCGTTGAACTCGTGATTACCCATGATGCAGTGCGCCTGCTCCGCTTCGACCATCGCATGGACGAGATGAAGCGCTTCGCGAATCCGCGGACCGCGATCGATGATGTCGCCGAGAAAGATCACTTGCCGGCGCGGATGCCGCCATACGTCACCGTGGCGACGATAGCCCAGCTGGTCGAGCAGATGCGCCAACGTGTGGGCACAACCATGCACGTCCCCGATCAGGTCGTAGCTGCGCTCCGGATCGACAAACACTATTCCCCTCCACCGAGTCGGCTGCCCCAGCCAAGCTTGGTGCGGCAGACCTCGTAATAGTTGTGGTCAAGCGGGTGAATCAGGTGAAGCTTCTGCGGCTTCTTGCGCACCGTGACGGTATCGCCTGGTGCGCAGGTGAAATGGTTCTGTCCATCACAGGAGACCTGCGGATAGATCTGCATGTTCGGCGAGACGACGATTTTTAGTTCGCTGTTGCCGTCCACCACAATGGGCCGGCTGGACAAGGTATGCGGATACATCGGAACCACCACGATTGCATCCAGGCGTGGATGCATGATCGGCCCGCCAGCGGATAGCGCATAGGCCGTAGAGCCTGTGGGGGTGGCGATGATCAGCCCGTCGGCCTTCTGACTGCAGACGAACTGGCCATCGATGTACAGCTCGAACTCGATCATCCGCGTCGACTTGCCGGGGTGCAGCACCACATCGTTGAGCGCGTCGCCTTCACCGATCGACTCCTCGAAGCGCCGCACCTGAGCTTCCAGCAGGAAACGATTCTCCAGGGTGTATTGCCCGCTGAGCACCTCGGCGACCTTCTCTTCCAGCTCATCAGGGCGGATATCGGTGAGAAAGCCAAGGCTGCCACGGTTGATCCCCAGCACCGGGACTCGATGTTTGGCCAGCGCCCGCGCCGCACCCAGCAAACTGCCGTCACCACCCACCACGATCACCAGATCGCAGGAATCGCCCAAACGTTGCCGCGAGGATGTCTGCATGCCATGACCGGGCAGCACCTCGGCGATGTTTTCTTCGAGGATCACGTGCAGATGACGCTCCACGAGGAATCTCTTCAATCGGCGAATGGTGTCCAGCACCTGGGAACTGCCCAGGCGGCCGATGATGCCGATGTTGCGGAACTGATCCATTGAAACTCCCTGTAGGCGAGACGGGTAACAGGCAATTGCGAGGCAGGAGAAAACACCGACCGGCCGAAGCGTAACAGGCACTTGTTTGGTGTCGCGCAGGCACGTTCGAGTTCAACAAACTGGTCGGCTCGGATTCCCCGTTGCAGTGCAGCCGGCGAATTATGGGCGAAAGCTGGAAGTGGCAGCAAACCAACCTCGGCTATGCTGCTTGCATGAACCTTCCTTGCCTTGGCGATCTGCTCCCCGGCCTCGTGCACCCCGCCGTGCGGGATCTCGCATGGGTCCTGCTCTCGCCACCCTTGCTGAGCGAAGCTCCAGCGCCACAAAGACACCCGCTGACGGCCAGCCGCTGGGCTGAGAAACCCGGCGAACTGGCCGACTGGCTGCGCCTGCTCGACACGCAGCCGAGCGTTCTCGAGGCCTGGCTCGCGCAACGCAGTACTCGGCGACTGGGCCTGTATTACGAGCGGCTCTGGCAATTTGCGTTGTGCCAGGCGCCGGATATCGACCTGCTGGTGGCGAATCTGCCGATCCGCCAAGGCAGTCATACGCTGGGCGAGCTGGATTTGCTCCTGCGCGATCGGGACGGCGTCCATCACCTGGAACTGGCCGTCAAGTTCTACCTCGGACTCGACGGCGACAGCACGCTGCACCACCGCTGGCTGGGCCCCGGCAGCCACGACCGGCTTGACATCAAGCTGCGGCGCCTCTGCGAACACCAACTGAAGCTACCGGCGGAGCCCGCCGCTCAGCTGTTGCTCAGCGAGCTGACCAGCGCTCAGATCAACAGCGCTCTGTGGCTGGGCGGCTACCTATTCCAGCCGTTAGCAAGCGCCCGCTCTACGCCTGCCGGCGCCAATCCTCTGCACCTTGGCGGACGCTGGTTGCGTCAACACGACTGGGCGGGCTTTGCTGAAAACGACCGCAGCGCGATCTGGCAACCCTTGCCCCGCCATGCCTGGCTGGCGCCCGCGCAGGTTCCGCGCGGCGCCGTCTGGCAAAGGGCTGATTTCGACCGTTGGCTCAGCGAAGTTGAGGGTCAATGCCAAGCGAAAATGCTGGTGCGCCTGGAAGCGCATGCGGATGGACACTGGCTCGAGCAGGAGCGCCTGTTTCTGGTTCCCGACACCTGGCCGGCTCACTGAGCCGCAGCTGACGTGAAAATGTCATCAGCATCCTGCAGACTTGCGGCGACCGCAGTGCCACCTCCTTTCGCCGTAAGGGTCAGTCTCGATGAGCTCGGACCAGCTCCATTCAAACGCCCCGGAACACTCGAATCCGTGGTCAATCTTTCTGTTATTCCTGCGCCTGGGCCTCACCTCATTCGGCGGGCCGGTGGCGCACCTGGGCTATTTCCGTGATGAGTTCGTCCACCGCCGGCGCTGGCTCGACGAGCAAGGCTATGCGGATCTGGTAGCCCTCTGTCAGTTTCTCCCCGGCCCGGCGAGCAGCCAGGTCGGGATTGCCATAGGGTTGCTGAGGGGCGGCTATTGCGGCTCGCTGGCGGCCTGGACGGGATTCACCCTGCCGTCAGCGATCGCGCTGGCATTGTTCGCGCTGGGCATCGGTCGCTGGGGGGGCAGTCTGCCGGACGGAGTCCTCCACGGGCTGAAGATCGTCGCGGTTGCCGTCGTCGCCCAGGCGGTATGGGGAATGGCGCGCAATCTGTGCACCAATGGCCCGCGTATCGCTATCGCCCTGCTGGCTGCCTGCGCTGTTCTGCTGTTGACCAGTGCCTGGGCGCAGCTGGTCGTCATTGCTATCGCCGGTCTGACGGGGCTGCTGTTGTTTCGTCCCGCTGCCAAGCCCAGCCTGACGCCCTTCCAGCCTCGCGTGCGGCAAACAGTCGGTGTCTTGGCGTTGCTGCTGTTCTTTGCCTTACTGCTGCTGCTACCCGCCTTGGCTGCTGTCTCGACCAACCAGCTGGTGGCGATGGTTGACAGCTTCTACCGCGCCGGCGCATTGGTGTTCGGGGGAGGCCATGTGGTGCTGCCGTTACTGCAAGCCGAAGTCGTGCCCAACGGCTGGGTCAGCAATGACACTTTCATGGCCGGTTACGGCGCCGCTCAGGCGGTCCCAGGGCCGCTATTCACCTTCTCTGCCTTTCTCGGGGCCTCGATCAGCAGCGGCAGCAGCCTGATCAACGCCGCGCTGTGCCTGATTGCCGTGTTCATCCCGTCGTTTCTACTGGTATTTGGCGCTATGCCTTTCTGGGATCGGCTGCGTGCCAATCGGCGCATGCAAGCAGCGCTGGGCGGGGTGAATGCTGCGGTCGTCGGACTGTTGCTGGCAGCGTTATACGATCCGGTCTGGACCAGCGCGATTTTTGGTCCAGGCGATTTTCTCTTGGCGGCCATTGCCCTGGCTGCCTTGATGGTGTGGAAGTCGCCGCCCTGGCTGGTGGTAATGGCTGGCGGCATCGCCGGCTGGTTGCTCGCCATGCTGAGCTAGACTCTCGTCGGCTCAGCCGCTGCGTTCGGTTCGCCCGCCGGAACGCGCGAGATAACCGTTACCCTGCTCACAAAGCAACTTCACGTAATCTTCTGCTGACACCCCGTCGAGGCCGCCTCACAGCGGATAAGCGCTGAAGCCCAGCTGCGTCAGCAGGAACACCGCGCTGGCGCTGCGTTTGCCGCTGTCGCAGTAGCACAGATACAACCGATCCTGCTGCAGCAATCGCGCCTTCAGCCGCAACAGATGCAGCGGCATTGTCAGCGCCAGCCGGGCATGCCCCTGCTAGTATTCCTCCAGCAGCCGCACATCCAGCCATTGGGCGCCTTGCTCAATCAGCGCATTCGCCTGTTCCAGGCTGAGCTCATCGACTACCGGCGCCTTCAACAACGAAACGAAGCTCTCGCGCGCCAGTTTCAGCACGCATGCATCTTCGATCAGCGTAACGGTGGCGTTGCGCGGTGCGTCGGTAAGCAAGGCCTCTTCACCGAAGCAGGCGCCGACGTCCAGCTCCGCTACTACCTGGCTGGCGCTGCCAAGGCCAGTCATGACTTCGGCGCGGCCGCTCTTGAGAAAGTAGCAACAGTCGCCGGCCTCACCTTCACGCAGCAGCACGTGGCCGACCGGAAGGTCGATGGTTTCGAGCCTGGTAAGCATGTCGCGTACGTTTGCCGGGGGCACCTTCGCGAACAGCGGGTTTTCCAGCAGCGCTTCGAGCCAGTCGGTCAGCTCACCTGCCGTTGCCAGCTCCAACAACAGATCGGCGTTGGCATGCTGCCAGGTCACAAGGCGCTCTAGCTGCGCGCTGTCGATGCCCAGCACGCAGGCTTCTTCCAGGGCGCAAACTTTGCTCACCTGTATGCCGGGCGTAAAAACATGGCGACTTTCAGGCGAGCCTGCAACCAGGGGACGCTCGCCATCCGGGGTCAGTAGCGACAGGGTGCCGCTGAGCAGAAAATAGCTCAGACCCGACGGTGCCTGCTCATCGAACAGCTCGTCGCCTGGCGCGAGGGCACGTGGCACCAACTGATGGCGAATTTCCTGCAGATACCGGGACGGCAGCGTGTTGAGCGGAACCAGGCGGGGGAGCAGATCCGAAAGTAGCGGCTTGTTCATCCATGAATTCCGAAGGGGCGTGAGGTCAGCGCAACAGCGCTTCCAGTTGCGCCTCGGCAGCTCTCCTGCCCTGCAGACCACCGGTGTGCACGAAGATGAGCCGCGTACCAGCGGCAAAATAACCGCGCCCTGCATAAAGGCGCAATGCCATCATCGCCTTGGCCGTGTAAACAGGCTCCAGCGGCACCCCCGATAGCGTTTCTGTCTCCAGCAGGAACCGAGCCAGTGGCTCGTCGAATCGACCGAAGCCACCGCGGCAGGCATCGATCAGCTGATACCCGGAATCAGCTATGCCAGCGTCCCGCAACAACCGGCTCACCTCGTCTGCTACACCGTGCGAAGGCGGGCCTGCCAGGGCTCCGTGAACTGTTTTTCCGCGCCGCTGCGCCTCGCCGATAACCAACCCGGCTAAGGTGGTACCCGTGCCTGCGGCAAGCCACCAGCCCTCGTAGTCCGTCCAGCCGAGAGCGGCCAGGCGAGTTTGCACGTGATTGACCAGCGGGACGCAACCCAGCGCACCAGCAAGCCCGCCGCCCCCCTCCGGCACGCTGTAGTAGCCGGGATAACGCTCGCGCCAGGTATCGAAGAAATCCGCTCGGTGCCGCTCGCGATAACCCCCGTAACCGAGCCAGTGCAGCTGCATGCCGAAGCGCTGCAAATCTTCAACAGTCGCTGTTTGCTGCGGATTGCCGCGCAGCAGCCCAACGCTCCCCAGGCCGTAACGCTTGGCCGCGGCGGCTAGCGCATGCAGATGATTGGAATGAGGGCCGCCAAGGCTGATCAGCCCTGACGCGCCGCTGTCTTGCGCCGCAGCGAGGTGGTGGATGAGCTTGAACCACTTGTTGCCGGACAGCTCTGGATCGACCAGATCCAACCGCAGCACGGCTAATTGGACATCGGCTGCGCGCAGCCAAGGCAGATCGAGCCGTTGCAGCGGCACCGAGGCCAGGCTGGGGATGGACACAGAAATGATAGAAAACCCTGTCAGCTACCGGTACGCAGCCGATCTTGAGACCGGTGCCTGGCGCAACAATTGGACTCGCCGATCACGAAGCGTGCGGGTGAATCGACCTTGTCCAACGGCATGTTGCAGCGCTCACCAGTCGACAGACTGGCCACACAGGTAGGCTGCTGATAATGCTGAACCCACTTGCCGTACTGCTCCTCGGAGACCGCGCATTTGGCAGCGGCATACGCCAGCGGATTCTCCTGATAGCGCGCCATGTCCTGAAGGGCGATGGTCAGGTGTCCGGCGCCTGGGTGATAAGCCATGAATATCACGCCGAGCCGCGACAACCGTTCGAGCATCCGGTCACCAGTCTGCTCGGCCAACACCCCAACCTGCTTCTGCAGCGCTTCGATGTCTTCCTGCAGTTGCGCATCCAGTTCGTTGCGATACGCCAGTTCGACGTCCCGAATAGCTACCTGCTCCTTGTATTCGGCCACCGCTGCGGCGACTTGCACCTGCACCTCAGTGCTGAAGCGCGCCCGAGCAGCGTCAGCTTCGTCGCGACTGTTCTGCTCAACCGCACGCAACTGCTGGCTCATCTCTTCACGGGTCTTCTGGAAGCCCTCGGCCTGCTCGGCGAGCTGGGCGCGAAGTTTCACCGTCTGCTGCTCCTGCTCAAGCAACTCGCCACGCAATCGGGCTACTTCGTTCTGCAGCGTTGCCTGCTGTTGAGCGGCCAGGTCCCGCAGTCTGGCGATATCGGCCTCTCGCAATTGTTCCAGGCTGGCAATACGCAAACGCTGCTGCTTGATCAACTGCGCCGCCTTGAGTCGTTGCTCCTTTTCAAGCTGCTCGGCGCGGCGAGTGGCGACCTGCTTGGCCGCGTCCGGCGCGTACCAGGTATCTTCGGCCACCATTTGCAGGCGCTCGGCGGGCACGGCCTGTGATGTCTCCTCTTCAACCAACAGCCCGAGTTGGTTGCGCTTGATACGATCACGCAACATCACGAAGTGATTCTTGCCAGGCGTTAAGTCTGGGTCCCACAAGTGCATCTGGTGCCAGGACACCGGGCACTGACTGCGACAGGCCAGGCGAATCGGCCCGGCGCCAAGATCCGGCCCCCGTCCGGCGCGTTCGGCGAGGCTGCGCAACGGAATATTCCAGCCACTGTCGGCTGATCCATCCTCATTGAAATCGAGGTAGAAGAACACCGCCGCGCGAATCTGCAGCCGGGCGTTGACCAGAACATACGCGACCCGCATCTGCTGATCGGCAAACTCCATCATGCTCACCACCCCATCGAGCATGGCTTCGAACTCGGGATAGAGCATTTCCTTGCAGATGCCGCCATCATTGAAGAACAGTACGGCCTCGACCGTCTGCGGTTTAATCTGCATGCTCGGCTTCCTCAACAACTTGAAACGGCCCGCGAGAATCCGCGCCGCGGGTACGTGATGCCCGCTAGCCATGGTTGGCGCAAAGTGTAGGGGAAAAAGCGAAACCGGCAATGTGACTGGGTTGGCAGCGCCTTCGCCGCCAGGATAGGCTGCCGAAGCGCCACCGACAAACTGTGAACGGATCGGATTAAGCCGGCCGGCCTTTCAATGCCGCGAGCTGAGGTGCCAGGCGCCTGCCCATCTCTTCACCGAGCGCTTGCAGCCCGCTCATCGGCCGGATCATGACTTCGAAGTCGGTAATCAGCCCGCTCTCATCGAAGCGAATCATGTCGATGCCCTTGAGCTGACGATCACCGACGCGAGCGCTGAACTCCAGCACGACGTCCATGCCATCGGCGCTCGCCAACTCGCGGTGGTAAGCAAAATCTTCGAACACCGTCACCACGGTATTCAGGATCAGATTGACCGCTGCCGCGCTCTCGTAGGGCACGAAGGCCATCGGCGAGCGAAACACTGCCTGCGGATGCAACAGATCCGGTAGCCGGCCCAGGTCACCGGCTGCAATCATCTGATGCCAGCGCTTTAAGGTTTCGCTGGCAGCCGGTTGTAACGCAAGGGATGTACTCACATCGTCGCTCCTATACGAAAAAGTCCCGCCAAACAGACTGTGTGAGAAGCGGGACTTGTCTGGATCAGACTTCAGCGGCTAGCCGTGAACCCTGGTTGATGGCGCGCTTGGCATCGAGCTCTGCGGCGACGTCAGCGCCGCCGATCAGATGAACTTGGCGCCCGGCAGCCTCGAGTTCGGCCTGCAATTCGCGCAACGGGTCCTGGCCGGCGCAAACAATGACCGTATCAACCGGAAGCACCTGCGGCTCACCATCGGCCACACGGATATGCAGGCCTTTATCATCGACCGCCAGGTATTCAACGGCGCTGATCATCTGCACATGCTTGTTCTTCAGTCCCGTGCGGTGAATCCAGCCGGTTGTCTTACCCAGGCCACTGCCAACCTTGGTTTTTTTGCGCTGCAGCAGATAGACCTGCCGTGCCGGTGCGTGGGGCTCCGGCTGAACGCCCGCCACCCCACCGCGCGCTTCCAGTGCGAGGTCGATGCCCCACTCGCGCCAAAACGCCTCTCTGTCGAGACTGGTCGAGAGACCGTCGTGAGTGATGAATTCCGACACATCGAAGCCGATCCCGCCGGCACCGATGACTGCCACGTGCTGCCCTACAGGTTTGCGTTGCAGGATCGCGTCGATGTAGCTGATCACCATTGGATGATCGATACCTGGGATATCCGGTGTGCGCGGCGCAATACCGGTTGCCAGGATAATTTCATCGAAACCGCCCGCCAACAGGTCAGCCGCACTGACGCGGGTGTTCAGACGGACGTCGACGCCAGTGCTCTGCAGCTTGCTTTCGAAGTAGCGCAGGGTTTCGAAGAACTCTTCCTTGCCTGGCACAAGCTTGGCGATATTGAACTGACCGCCAATTTCACTCGAGGAGTCGAACAGCGTTACCTGATGGCCACGCTCGGCCGCTACGGTGGCAGCCGCCAGGCCAGCCGGGCCCGCACCCACAACTGCAATTTTCTTGATCGAGGTGGTGGGGATGTAATTCAGCTCTGTCTCGTAGCACGCCCGCGGGTTGACTAGGCAGGTGGTCAGTTTGCCGCTGAAGGTATGGTCCAGGCAGGCCTGATTACAGCCGATGCAGGTGTTGATGGTGTCGCTGCGGTCCGCAGCCGCCTTGTTGACGAAATCCGGATCGGCGAGGAACGGGCGAGCCATGGACACCATGTCCGCATCGCCTTCTGCCAGGACCTGTTCAGCAACTTCCGGCGTGTTGATGCGGTTAGTCGTTACCAGCGGAATGCCGACCTGGCCGCGCAGTTTCGCCGTTACCTTGGTAAAAGCCGCGCGTGGCACCTTGGTGGCAATTGTCGGAATGCGGGCTTCGTGCCAGCCAATACCAGTATTGATCAAGGTGGCACCGGCTTGCTCGATGGCCTTGGCCAGCGTCACTACCTCGTCCCAGGTACTGCCGCCCTCCATCAGATCAAGCATCGACAGGCGATAAATAATGATGAACTCGGGGCCAACCGCTTCGCGTACGCGCCGTACGATTTCAACCGGAAGACGCATACGATTTTCGTAGCTGCCGCCCCAACGGTCGGTGCGGTGATTGGTATGAGACACCAGGAATTGATTGATGAAGTAGCCTTCCGACCCCATGATCTCGACGCCATCATAGCCAGCCTTTTGCGCCAGGCTTGCGCAGTTGACGAAGTCACGGATCTGTTTTTCGATGCCCTCTTCGTCCAGCTCGCGTGGGGTAAAGGGGTTGATCGGCGCCTGGATGGCGCTAGGTCCTACCAGCTGAGGGCTGTAGGCATACCGCCCGGCGTGGAGAATCTGCATACAGATCTTGCCACCCGCCTCGTGCACCGCCTGGGTGACCACCTTGTGCTCTTCTGCTTCCTCAGGTGTCGACAACTTGGCTGCTCCGGCGCGTACCGAACCTTCCTCGTTCGGCCCGACCCCACCGGTGACGATCAGGCCAACGCCGCCACGTGCGCGCTCGGCAAAGAAGGCGGCCATGCGCTCAAATCCATTGGGCATCTCTTCCAGGCCGGTGTGCATCGAGCCCATCAACGTGCGGTTGCGCAGCGTGGTAAAACCCAGGTCCAGCGGAGCCAGCAGGTGCGGAAAAGCGGTCATGTTCATTCCTCGATCAGGCGGCACAGCTGGTGCCAGAATTCGTCGGTCGGATCGCCGCGCCTCTGTCGGGCGCAGTCGCAGTGCCGTGACGATAAACAGCACCCGCCGCGCGCTCAATGACCGAAAATTACAACTATCTGACTGAAACGCGCAAAACGCTTGGCAAGCGTCATCACGATGCCTAGGCTCTGCGCAACACCTTTGGTTCTGTATCCCATGCGCACCTATAGCAAGTTGCTCGGCGTCGCCGTTGTCGCCTTGGCGGCACTCGTCATTTACCTCGACTGGACCCGTGATCGTCGCAGTGGGCCTCTGCTTTCCGATCTTCGGCTTCTGCCAATCGAGAGTCAGGGCCAGCCGGGTGAGACCGGCAACCTGCTTGGCATCGAGACCCGACTGATGCCGGCGGACTACCAGAGCCGCGAACGACTGTGGTTGAAGTTCGCCACCTACCTGGACCAGGCGCACGGAGCCGGACTGCTGAATCCCCGCACTGTCGTCGTACTGCCAGAGCATGTCGGCACGGGCTTGTTCGCCCTCGGCGAGAAACCGGAAGTCCAGCAGGCACGCACCCTGCGCGACGCCATGCAATGGATGGCGTTGAGCAATCCGTGGGACTACCTGCGAGCGTTGCTGGATAACGAAGGGGATGATCGCCGCACCGAAGCCGTTCTGAAGCTCAAGGCACGGAAGATGGCCGATGACTATCAGGAAATATTCGGGGGTTTGGCGAAAGCGTACGGCGTGACGCTCGTCGCCGGCTCGATCGTCCTGCCCGAACCCTATCTGGACGAGGGTCGACTACGCAGCGGTAGCGGCCCGCTTCGGCAGGTCAGCCTCACGTTTACGCCAGACGGCGATGTATTGGGCCCGCTGCAGTACAAGAAGCACCTCAGCCGTTATGAGCGCCGTTACAGCGAAGCGCCTGAGGACCGGGCGCCCTCGGTGCTTCAGACACCGGCTGGCGGGTTGATCGTACTGCTTGGCTGCGACGGCTATGCACGACGCTTTTCCGAAGAAGCCGAGCTGCTGGCCATACCGGGTGCGCGTGACGAACCGCTGAACACCTGCGGCGCGAACCTGAGCACAACGGCAAAACTGGCACGCATGGAGGTGCAGACCCTCGGACTGCCCTGGAACCTGGTGGGTTCGCCTCGCAGACCGACACGACACCTTCATGGCGAGCCGGTGCGATTGAATAATCTGTGGCTGCCGGATCGACCATGAATCGTCAAAGGGTCCGGCTCGGTGATCTCTCGGTCGGCTTCGTGCACAGCCTGGTCAGTGCCCTGCAGGAACAGCACATCGATCCCCAACCGCTGCTGGATGCGTACGGACTCGACCATGCGCGGCTGTCCGAGCCGCGAGCGCGACTGTCGATTCCACGCTACATGCGCCTGGGTCATGCGGCCATGCAGCTGGTGGGTGACCCAGGGCTAGGGCTCGAAATGGGGCGGCTGCGCAAGGCCGGCCACCTTGGCCTCGTCGGCGTGACTTCAGCCCAAGCCCCGACGGTGCGCGAAGCCGCACGGGCGCTGATTCGCTACGAGCCGCTTTATGCGAGCAACTACCGAGGTGCGTCGGGATTTCACGAAGATGCAACCGGTGCCTGGCTCAGGTTCTATTCAATTAGCCCTTACAACAGCTATAACCAGTTCGTCGTTGACACAGTATTGGCCAGCTGGGTTACGCAACTCGGTGCGGTCGCGAGCCAGTCGCTCACCCCGGCTGCGGTGCAGATCGAATTTCAGCGCCCCAACTACGCCGCACGCTACGATACGTTTTTTGGAAAACCCGTCGAATTCACAGCTGAGCACAATCAGCTGCGGCTGGATCAGGCGACGCTGGCGCTGCGCAACCCGGAACACTGCCCGGGCACCTGGCGTCAGCTTCTCGAACTCTGCGAGGCGGAACTGGAAATCCGCACCCGCACCCGCAGCCTCCGCGAGCGCGTCGCTCAGCTGCTCGGGCCGATGCTGAAGGGTCAAGAACCTGATCTGCAGCAGGTCGCAGGTAGGTTGCAACTGCCGCCCTGGACGCTGCGTAGAAAATTGGATGAAGAAGGCACCAGTTACCGCGCCATTCTCAATGACACTCGCCGAGATCTTGCCATGGCTTACATCCGCGACACCGAATCGGCGTTCGGTGAGATCGCCTGGTTACTCGGTTTTTCCTCGGCGGAAGCCTTTCAGCGGGCGTTCAAGCGCTGGAGCGGACAGACGCCAGGCGAGTATCGGCGCGCACAGCGACGCGCCGAGTGATTCATCAAAGCTCAAAGGCGTCGTCAGCAGGCTCCGGCCCGTCCTGCTCCGATGCGTGCCATTCGAGTATTTCGTCTTGATAGTCGTCCATAGGAACGTCCTCTTCTCAGGTTTGCCTAGTGCTGCTCTTCAAAGTCCATGCCAGCGAAACTAACCTGCATACATGACGGAAACATGAAGCACTTCACAGCCCGGATGACCATTAAATAGCCTGAGCAGGCTGCAGCCACAACGCGCCATATCGCCGCACCTTCACTCATAGGCTCTAACTTGGCAATTACGGCGATGTCAAACCCGCCGCAGTCATCGCCTGGCGCAGCAGCCAGGCCACCACTCCAAGAGCAAGTACGCTCGCAGACCAGATCAGGACCAACCAGGTCATGCGCTTCCACAGCGGCTTGGGCTTGGATGCACCGCTTTCGTGCTTTTCTTGCATATATCGCTCCGTGACGGCCCGTTTCAGTGATAACCGTCGTCTGCACTGACCTTGCCGCGGAACACGTAATAGCTCCAGGCGGTGTACATGAGGATCAGTGGAATGATCAGCAGCGCCCCGACCAAGGTGAAACCCTGGCTCTGCGGCGGAGCGGCGGCGTCCCAGATACTGATGGATGGCGGAATGATGTTTGGCCAGAGGCTGATTCCGAGTCCGCTGTAACCCAGAAAGATCAGCGCCAGGGTAAACAGGAACGGCGAATAATGAGCGTAACGCTTGATCGACCGAAGCAGCCCGAAAGTACATACCAGCACCAGGATCGGGACCGGCAGGAACAGGATCAGATTCGGCATGCTGAACCAGCGCTCAGCGATATCCGGATGGGTCAACGGCGTCCAGATACTGACAATACCGGTCACCGCCAGCACGGCCCAGACCAGCGGAATGCCGATGTCATGCATGCGTTTCTGCAGGTCGCCAGCGGTTTTCATGATCAGCCAGGTGCAGCCCAGCAAGGCATACGCCACGATCAGGGCCAGGCCGCAGAAAACTGAAAACGGCGTCAGCCAGTCCAGCGGGCCACCCGCATAAGCGCGATCAGCCACGGGAAAGCCGTGGATAAAGGCGCCCAGTGCGACCCCCTGGAAGAACGTCGCGGCCAGCGAGCCACCAACGAAAGCCTTGTCCCAGATGTGCTGACGAGACGCGCCGGCCTTGAAGCGAAACTCGAACGCCACACCGCGAAAGATCAACCCCATCAGCATGAAGATGATCGGTAGATAGAGCGCAGATAACACGACCGAGTAAGCCAGCGGGAACGCAGCGAACAGCCCTGCGCCGCCCAAGACCAGCCAGGTCTCGTTGCCATCCCAGATAGGCGCCACGGTGTTCATCGCAACATCGCGCTCGGACGTATCAGCCAGAAGCGGAAAGAGGATGCCAATACCCAGATCGAACCCATCCATCACCACGTACATCATGATGCCGAAGATGATGATGACGGCCCAGATCAGCGAAAGATCAATACCCATGACTCAGTTCCTCTCGCCCAGTTTGTCGCCACGATCGTGCGGTATCGCCTCGTCGGCGGCGGACAACGGCCGCATCGGCGTGCGCTTTTCCCCCGGCCCACCGGCGCCCTTCTCGTCTCCTTCATTGATGATTGGGCCTTTGCCAATCAGGCGCAAAACGTAGACGAACCCGATGCCGAACACCGCGAAGTAGATCAAGACGAACATCGCCAGGGTCAGCCCCAGTTGCGCGGCGCCATGACTGGAAACCGCATCGGCCGTTCGCATGATCCCGTACACAACCCACGGCTGCCGTCCGACCTCGGTGGTAAACCAACCGGCGAGGATCGCCAGAAGCCCCGAGGGGCCCATCAGCAAGACCAGACGTAAGAAAGGTTTGATATGGAAAAGCCTGCCACCGCGACGTAGCCACAGGCTCCAGAAACCGGTGAGAATCATCAGCAGCCCCAGCGCGACCATGATCCGAAACGTCCAGAAGACGATGGTTGAGTTAGGACGATCCTCCTTGGGGAAATCCTTCAGCGCAGGGATCTGCTCGGTCAGGCTGTGCTTGAGAATCAAACTACCCAGATAGGGAATTTCGACCTCGTAGCGGGTTTCTTCACGCTCCATGTCTGGCCAGCCGAACAGCAATAACGGCGTCGGCTCGCCCGAACTGTTATCCCAGTGACCTTCCATCGCCGCGATCTTGGCCGGCTGATATTCAAGCGTGTTGAGGCCGTGAAAGTCACCGACCACCGCCTGGATTGGCGCAACGATCAACGCCATCCACATCGCCATGGAGAGCATCTTGCGCACCGCGGGGTTATCGTTGCCGCGCAGCAAGTGCCAGGCCGCGGAGGCGCCCACCATGAATGCTGTTGCGAGGAAGGCGGCAATCGCCATGTGGGTGAGGCGGTACGGAAACGAGGGGTTGAAGATAATGGCAAACCAATCCACCGGGACGACGATGCCATCGATGATCTCGTGGCCTTGCGGTGTGTGCATCCAGCTATTGGATGCCAGAATCCAGAAGGTCGAGATAAGAGTGCCGACTGCCACCATCAGCGTTGAAAAGAAATGCAACCCGGCGCCGACTCGATTCCAGCCAAACAGCATAACGCCGAGGAAACCGGCCTCAAGGAAGAAGGCTGTTAGTACCTCGTAGGCCAGCAACGGCCCCGTGACGCTTCCAGCAAATTCGGAATAGGCGCTCCAGTTAGTTCCGAACTGGTAGGCCATGACGATCCCCGAGACCACCCCCATACCGAAGTTGACAGCAAATATCTTCAGCCAGAAATGGTAGAGATCCCGATAAACCTGACGCTTGGTTTTCAGCCACAACCCTTCCAGCACCGCCAGGAAACTCGCCAACCCGATGGTGATCGCCGGGAAGATAATGTGGAAGGAAATCGTGAAAGCAAACTGGATCCGCGCGAGTTCAAGCGCTTCCAAACCGAACATTAACCACCCCTCGTCAGTACGCCATCAGCCCCTGGCTTGTTAGTCACAGCACGCTTTACTGACAGCATTTAACCGCAAGGGTGCGCCGGATACCCCGTTACAGGTTGACGCAGGTCAAGGTAAAACAGCCTAGGATGTGGCCACGCCCCTCCGCTTTGGCCTTTCTTGTGGCTCAGCTGCGCCCATCAGCCGCGCCGGCAATACGCCTAACGCGTCCGAAGGTCGCTATGCCGTGCGCCACAAGGCTTAGGCCTCCTACATCAGCCCCGGAAGTAACCCACCTTGCGATTCAACTCCTGGGCGAGCGTCGTCAGGTCGCGACTCGAGGCGGCGACTTGATTGGAGGCAGCAGAACTGGCGACGGCTGAATCATGGATGCGTGTCACGCTCTGGTTCACCTCCTCGGCCACCGCACTCTGCTCTTCCGAGGCCGTTGCGATCTGAGCATTCATTTCGTTGATCGAGCCAACCTCTTGACGAATCTTCGACAAAGCCGCCTCCGCCTCGTGGGTTTGCTCAACCGTCTGTTGCGCCATTCGCCTACTGGCCTGCATCACCTCTGTCGCCTTGCCTGCTCCGGCCTGCAAGGACTCGATCATTTCACTGATCTCACTCGATGACTGCTGGGTTCGGTTAGCCAGCGACCTCACCTCGTCGGCCACGACCGCGAATCCCCGGCCGTGCTCCCCGGCGCGCGCCGCCTCGATGGCAGCATTCAGGGCCAAAAGGTTGGTCTGCTCTGCAATGGCGGTGATGACCTGCAGAATTTTTTCGATGCTGCCGCTCTGTTCGGAAACCTGGGTAACCGTCTCGGTGGCTTGCTCAAGCACCTTGGCCAGATTGTGAATCGATATCGCGGTCTCACCCACCACGCGCGTTCCGGTCTCGACTTGCTCGTCGGCGCTTTTGGCTGCAGTCGCGGCGCGGGCTGCAAAGTTAGCGACTTCACTGACGGTCGCTGCCATCTGATTGATGGCGGTCGCCACTTGCTCGGCCTCAGCGGACTGCTGCTGGATCTGCTGATTGCTGTTGGACGATGAGGTCAGCAGTTCCCCTGACGCCACGCCAAGCCCGTCTGCGGCCGCACGAACTTCGGCGATGATGCCGGTCAATCGGCTGGCCATTTTTGCAGTCGCACCCATGATGCTGTCCGGATAGCGGGTGTGGATCGCCTGGCCGAGGTCGCCATCGGCAAGGTTGCCGATCACTCGAGCCACTTCATCTGGCTCTGCACCAAGCGTTGATCGCAACTTGCGGATGATCAGAACTGCGATCGCCGTGCCCAACAAAATCGCTATGCCGGTGACCGTGACGATGAGCATGAGAAAGCCGCTAGCCGTATCACGCACCACGGTCACTTGCTCATTGATGGACATCTCCTGATGATCGATAAAGGCGTTGATTAGGCGCAGCCACTCGTCATAACCACCAGCGACGTTTTGCAAGAGAAAGGCGTAGGCTCGCTCCGAGCCTTGAGCGAACCGCAGGTCGACGACTTGTCGGGTCAGCTCGTTGGTCTTTGCTTCGACCGCTTCGATCTGCCCCATCAGTTGAAGCTCGACAGGGTCAGCGGTGCGCTGGGCCAGCATGGCCTTCATTGGACCGGCCGAGTCGGCATACATTTTTGCAAGCCGATCGATTTCCGCGACCCGATTACGCGCGAAGTTCGGATCTGCCGCGCTTACCGCGTCGCGTACTGCAATCGCACGGTCATGCACGCTTCCGCGGAAGTTGATCGCGTAGCGCTGCTTCAAACCTGCCTGAGAACTGATGCTCTTCATGGCCTGATCGATGGTGTCGACCTTCAACGCACTGATCATCGCGACCACCGCCATCAACGCGAGAACTACGAAAAAACCGAGACCGAGGCGCCTGAACACTGCCATATGCTTGTTCATGGTGGGTCTCTGTATGGAGCTGCTAGGCAGCCGGCAATTGAGGGTGTTACGGCGCGTCACCAAAAACTCTGAGCCGGCCATATCTTGTACAAGAAGATGACACATTGATATATCTTTGTACAAGTATTTTGCTCACAATCTCCCGCTCAGACGGTAATTCCGCACTAAAACGCTTCTACAGCGCGAAGATCCTTCACACAGCACTTGTTGCTTGTACAAGTTTTGAGAAGTTAACCTGAAACAGAAGACGCGCAGATCCAGACCAGACGCATCGTCGTGGCTGAGGCAGGTTGAAATGACCGAATTGAGCAGCAGAAAGGTAGAAACGAAAAAAGCGGCCCTAAGGCCGCTTTTCGCGTGGCTTCCGCAGATGGGAAGCAAATATGGCGCAGCGGACGGGACTCGAACCCGCGACCCCCGGCGTGACAGGCCGGTATTCTAACCGACTGAACTACCGCTGCGCGTCGGCCGGACTTTCGTCCGATTCGCAAGACTTAACGTTCAACCGTTGTGATTAGTGGCCGATCGCCCTGCGAGGCGCGCAATTTACGCATCTGCCCTAATCAAGTCAACACTGTGTCTCGATTATTTCAAAAAATAAACGCCGTATTGCAATCACTCGGCTGATTGGCCGGTCGTAGGGCACCTTTTGCCTGAAAAACAGTCGGTTGCACTGGCATACTCAAGTGCTTTTTTGTCATGGTCCGGGTCTACACTGCCAGTCAAACCCGCTGCGCCCGGTAATCACGGTCCAAACTAGCGGTCTCGTTCATCAATCATTCGGCTTCACGGAGCGCCTAGCTTGGCTTCCCCCGCAGCACTGCAAAGAGTCCGTCAGTATGCGCCTCTGATCGTCAGCGCAGTTATCGTCGTGCTATTCGGCCTATATCTGGCTGGCCGTATCGTGGCCTGGCTCCAACTGAGCCAAACGCCAGCGGCCGCAATGTCGGACAAGAGCCAGCCGACTGGGGCCGCACCTGACCTAGAGCGAATGGAACGGTTATTTGGATCCCCTGCCTCAAGCGGTCAAAGCTATATGCCCGGCGAATCGAGTTCTGACCTAACCTTGCTAGGCAGCTTCGTTCATGCTGACCCGGCTCGGTCGACCGCCATCATCCAGCTAAGCAGCCAACCGCCACAGCTTTATAGAGTCGACCAAGAGATAGGGTCAGGGGTGCGCCTCTACAGCGTTCACCCAGACAGGGTTGAGATAATGCGTGGCGGTCGTATCGAAAGCCTACTCTTTCCAACCGTTCGCTCTTCCACAGCCGCAATCGATAGCATGCCTGACTACAGTAGTGAACCAGCGGAGATGGAAGCACTCGACCCGCAAGCGGAGATGCTTCAGCAGCAGATGGAAGCACTCCGGCAACAAATGGAAGGGGCTCCAAGCCCACCAGAAACCATGCCCTCCGACGAACAGACCACGGAAGACAACTGACCGATGCTGCCTTTCTCCTCCCGTCCGCTCATTATTTTGCTCGCCGCCGGTCTGCTCGCAGCCCCCCTGCCGCTGTATGCGGCCGACCCCGGAATCGAGCCGAGCGAAACCCAACAGGACGGCTGGACGATCAACCTCAAGGACGCTGACATACGCGCCTTCGTTGACCAGATCAGTCAACTGACCGGGCAAACATTCATTGTCGACCCTCGCGTAAAGGGCCAGGTGAGCGTGGTGTCGTCGACAACGCTGTCGCTGGACGAGGTTTATCAGTTATTCCTGTCGGTCATGGCAACCCACGGTTACAGCGTACTCACACAGGGTGAGATCGCGAGAATCGTGCCGAACGCCGAAGCTAAATCCGATGCTGGTGGCGGGCCAACCGGTGGAGACCTGCTGGAGACCAGGGTTATCCAGGTTCAGCACACGTCCGCCACCGAACTGATTCCGTTGATCCGCCCACTGGTTCCGCAATATGGGCATCTCGCGGCCGTCAGTTCTGCCAACGCACTGATCATCAGCGACCGCAGCGCCAACATTGCACGCATCGAAGATCTGGTGCGGCAGCTCGACAAAGCCCAGAACGACGATTACGCGGTAGTGAATCTGCAATACGGCTGGGCGGTCGACATCGCTGAGGTCCTGCGTAATACCTTGGCGCGTGGCGAAGCCAAGGACACAGCAGGAGCGCAGATCATTGCCGATTCGCGTACCAATCGCCTGATCTTCACCGGACCGGAGCTGGCGCGCCAGAAGCTGGCCAGCCTGGCCAAGACGCTCGATACGCCCAACACCCGCTCAGCC
Source organism: Stutzerimonas xanthomarina DSM 18231 (assembly GCF_900129835.1). GTDB lineage: Bacteria > Pseudomonadota > Gammaproteobacteria > Pseudomonadales > Pseudomonadaceae > Stutzerimonas > Stutzerimonas xanthomarina. Next base: position 311,720 of record NZ_FQXA01000005.1, on the reverse strand, counting down.
AATACACGGGTGATTCGCTTGCGCCACAATGACGCCAAGTCTCTGGCCGAGACACTTGGCGACATTTCCGAAGGGCTTGCCGAACCAACAGACGGCGAGGTTCAGGGAGGACGTAACCAGAACATACTCATCCGCGCGGACGAGAGTCTCAACGCTTTGGTCATGCTGGCCGAACCCGAGTTGATCTCGACGCTCGAGTCAATCGTGCGCCAGCTTGATGTACCACGGGCGCAGGTGATGGTGGAGGCCGCCATCGTCGAAGTGTCGGGCGATATCACCGACGCGCTCGGCGTGCAGTGGGCCGTGGACGCACGCGGCGGCACGGGCGGAGCCGGTGGTGTCAGCTTTGGTAATACCGGTCTTTCCATCGGCAGCGTGCTCAACGCCATCAACGACAACGAGATACCCGATAATTTGCCCGACGGCGCCATCATCGGTGTGGGTACACGTAGCTTCGGTGCACTGATCACCGCACTGTCTGCCAACAGCAAGAGCAACCTGCTGTCCACCCCAAGCCTGCTGACGCTGGACAATCAGGAAGCCGAGATCCTGGTAGGCCAGAACGTGCCATTCCAGACCGGCACTTACACCACGGATGCTTCCGGCGCCAACAACCCATTTACCACCATCGAGCGAGAGGACATCGGCGTCACACTCAAGGTGGTTCCGCATATCAACGAGGGCGCAACGCTGCGCCTGGAGATCGAGCAGGAGATTTCCTCGATTGCGCCGTCCGCCAGCCTCTCGGCCCAAGCCGTGGATCTGGTCACCAACAAACGATCGATCAAGAGCACCATCCTCGCCGAGGACGGCCAGGTCATCGTGCTTGGCGGGTTGATTCAGGACGACGTGACCCGAACCGACTCCAAAGTGCCGCTACTCGGGGACATTCCATTTCTGGGTGCATTGTTCCGCTCGACCCAGGAAAGCCATATCAAACGCAACCTGATGGTGTTTCTGCGCCCTACGGTAATTCGTGACCGTGCCGGCCTGGCAGCGCTGTCTGGCAAGAAGTACAGCGATATCCGAGTCATTGAAGCCAGCCCAGGCAGTCCAAGCATCCTGCCAGCCACTCCGGAAGGCCTATTCGATGGACAGGGACAGCCGGCACCGGCAATCGACCTACGCTCCAACGAGGCCAGCCAACGCAGCCGCATGCCTTCTACCCCGGCAACGCAGCGCGCGCCACAGAGCTTCACCTCACAACCGCAGCCTCCGATTCAGGCGCCCGCTCGCTCAGGCTGGGCAGTGCAACTGGCGAGCCTGCAAAACGGCGACAGTGCGCAGGCACTGATGAACAAGCTCCGCGAGGAGGGATTCGACGCCTACCTGCGCGTCACCGGTCGCACGCATCGGGTGTTCGTAGGCCCGATAGACAGTCGACCGGAAGCCAAGCGGATTCGCGATGAACTGGAAATCGAACAGCGGCTTGACGGTTTTGTGGTGACCTTCGAGCCGACGAAGAATTGAAGAACTGAACCTCCGCACCGCAGGCTCACGTTGGCGCACGAACCCCCAAATAAAAGACCCCCGCTAAAAAACGGGGGTCTTTTATTGCCGTCTCGATTTATAGCGCTGCCAACCCTCGTGCCAGATCAGCTTGTAGGTCAGCCACGTCCTCAAGTCCGACAGCGAGCCGAATCAAGCTATCCCTAATGCCGGCCTTGGCCCGGTCTTCGGCAGAAAGCCGTCCATGGGTGGTGGATCCAGGATGGGTGATGGTGGTTTTGCTGTCGCCCAGGTTCGCCGTGATGGAGATCAGACGGGTGGCATCGATGAAACGCCAGGCGCCCTCCTTGCCCCCGGCCACCTCGAAGCTCAGCACCGCGCCAAAGTCTTTCTGTTGACGCTTTGCCAGCTCATGTTGTGGGTGGCTTGGCAAACCTGCGTAGTAGACCCTGTCGACGCCAGGCTGTTGCTCCAACCACTCCGCCAGTACCCGTGCACTGGCGCAATGGGCCTGCATCCGCAGGCGCAGCGTCTCCAGCCCTTTCAGAAACACCCAAGCGTTAAACGGACTCAGCGTGGGCCCGGCGGTGCGCAGAAAGCCCACCACTTCCTTCATCAGCTCGGCACGACCAGCAACCACACCGCCGAGGCAACGGCCTTGGCCATCGATGTATTTCGTGGCGGAATGAATGACGATATCGGCACCAAGTGCCAATGGCTGCTGCAAGACCGGCGTGCAGAAGCAATTGTCCACAGCGAGCATGGCACCCTTGCTGTGACACAGCGTTGCCAGCTCGGCGATATCCACCAACTCAGCCAGCGGATTGGAGGGGGACTCAACGAAAACCAACCTGGTGTTGGACTTGAATGCCGGCGCCCAAGCAGCAAGGTCGGTAAGCGGTACGTAATCGACCTGCAGCCCAAAACGTTTGAGGTATTTCTCGAACAACGAAACCGTCGCGCCGAAAACGCTGCGCGAAACCAGCACGTGGTCGCCGGCAGAACACAAGCTCATCACCATGGCGAGAATCGCGGACATCCCTGAGGCGGTCGCTACGGCCTGCTCGGCACCCTCCATGGCGGCAATGCGTTCTTCAAACGCTCGCACTGTGGGGTTGGTATAGCGTGAATAGACATTACCCGGAACCTCACCGGCAAAACGCGATGCAGCGTCAGCGGCACTTCGAAACACATAGCTGGAAGTGAAGAACAGCGCTTCGCCATGCTCCCCTTCCGGCGAGCGACGCTGGCCCGCTCGAACAGCCAGCGTATCCATATTTGCACCAGACAAATCGCTGTCCAGCCGGCCTGCGTCCCAGTCGGTTGTCATAGTCATTTCCACCCTTGGACCAAGGCGGCAAAGGCCGCCGGTTCGATCAGTTGTTATACAGGTCGATAATGGCGCTGCCGGCGACACCCTTGCTTTTGCTCAGGTCGTTGCGGGCCTGTTCGATCTTGTGCAGATAGACATCATCGATGTCACCCGTCACATACTTACCGTCAAACACTGCGCAATCGAAGTTCTCTATTTTTACTTTACCGCCACCCACCGCATCGATCAGGTCCGTTAGGTCCTGATAGATCAGCCAATCGGCACCTATCAGCTCAGCGACCTGTTCGGTACTGCGATTGTGCGCGATGAGCTCGTGCGCACTGGGCATATCGATGCCATAAACGTTCGGATAGCGAACGGCCGGTGCTGCAGAACAGAAATAGACGTTTTTTGCGCCGGCTTCGCGGGCCATCTGGATGATCTGCTTGCACGTAGTACCGCGGACAATCGAGTCATCCACTAGCATGACGTTCTTGCCGCGGAATTCGAGATCGATGGCATTGAGTTTCTGCCGCACCGATTTCTTGCGCGCTGCCTGGCCGGGCATGATGAAGGTCCGGCCAATGTAACGATTCTTGACGAAGCCTTCGCGAAACTTCACGCCCAGCCGATTGGCCAGCTCCAAGGCAGCCGTGCGACTGGTGTCGGGAATCGGGATGACGACGTCGATGTCGTGCTCGGGGCGCTCGCGAAGGATCTTGTCAGCCAGCTTCTCGCCCATGCGCAAGCGCGCCTTGTATACCGAAACGCCATCCATCAGCGAGTCCGAACGCGCCAGATAGACATGTTCGAAGATGCAGGGCGCATAGTGCGGGTTTGGCGCGCACTGGCGGGTGTACAACTTGCCATCTGCCGTGATGTAGACGGCTTCGCCCGGGGCGAGATCGCGAATCAGTGAAAAGCCCAGCACGTCCAGCGCAACGCTTTCGGACGCGATCATGTACTCCACGCCCTGATCGGTGTGCCGCTGCCCGAACACGATTGGACGGATTGCATGCGGATCGCGGAAGCCGACGATGCCATAGCCTGTCACCATAGCCACTACGGCATACCCGCCCACACAACGTTCATGCACCTTCGCAACGGCCGCAAAGACATCCTCCTCGGTGGGCTGCAACTTGCCTCGTACTGCCAGCTCGTGAGCGAAAACGTTGAGCAGTACTTCCGAGTCAGAATTGGTGTTCACATGGCGCAGATCGGATTCGTAGATTTCCTTGGTCAACTGGTCGACGTTAGTCAGGTTGCCGTTATGCGCGAGCGTGATGCCATAAGGGGAGTTCACATAAAAAGGTTGCGCCTCCGCCGAGCTCGAACTTCCCGCGGTGGGATAACGCACATGGCCAATCCCCATGTTGCCTACCAGCCGCTGCATGTGACGCTGCTGGAATACGTCCCGAACCAGCCCGTTGTCCTTGCGCAGAAATAGCTTGCCGCTGTCACTGGTCACGATTCCGGCGGCGTCCTGCCCGCGATGTTGCAGTACGGTAAGCGCGTCATACAACGCCTGATTGACGTTCGACTTACCGACAATGCCGACAATGCCACACATGCAAGGAACCTCTCAGTTGTTACAGGCTGATCCGGACATAGCACAGGCTTTAGCCTGGACAGGTCCTTCTAATGATTGCTCGTCTCAGCTTGAAGCATCGAGCGAGCCGGCTACCCACTGACTTCCAAACCCGAGAATCAGGTTCTTCGACCAGTCGGCAACCAACAGAAAATGAGGCAGCAGGGTCGATTCACGCCACCAGGGATCCTGCTGGACAGGGGCAAGGCTGAGCAGACCAACCAATACCACGACCAACAGCCCTCCGCGGGCTGCACCGAATACCATGCCAAGAAAACGATCGGTACCAGAAAGGCCGGTGACCCGCACCAGCTCTCCGATCAGGAAGTTGACCAGCGCTCCGACTAACAATGTCATGACGAACAGAATCGCGCATGCCGCAATGACCTGGAAGGAAGGTGTGCTGATGAACTCAGAGAGGTGATGCGAAAGCGCCCCGCCGAACATCCAGGCGACAACACCCGCGATGATCCAGGTGAGCAGAGAAAGCGCCTCCTTGACGAAACCGCGCTTCAAACTGATCAGACTGGAAATGACCACAACGGCGATAAACGCCCAATCGACCCAGGTGAATGCCACAGGGTTTCCTGCAAAGGAGAAAGGCGGCGTATTTTAGCAGAGCGCCCGCCCGGGAGTAAGCACCACGAAGGCGCCCTCCCGACTGGCTTTCCAACGAAGTGGAATGCCTTTGAAAAATCAGTCTTGCTCCGGCTTAAAACGTACTACGAATCCGTCGAGTTTCTGCTGTCGCTGCAATTGATCGCGCAGACGATTGGCCTCCGCCCGCTCGACCAACGGCCCTACAAATACCCGATTCATCCCGTCGGCAGTGCGTATATAGGCGTTATAGCCTTGAGACCGCAGTGTTTTCTGCAGCTTATCGGCGTTCTCACGACTGGAGAGGCTGGCCAGTTGCACGGACCAACTGACCGGTAGGTTGGCCGCATCCAGCCGCTGCTCTTCAGCCGTCGCCGGCGGAGCCGCGGTGATTGCCGGCACGGGTGCTTCCGGAGCAGGCTTTGCCTCAGGGGGGGCGGAACTGATCGGGTCAGCAGGACGACTGGAATTGTCCGCCGACTGTTCTTCGATAATCTCGTACTCTTCAGGGAGCGCGCTGACCTCTGGCTCAGGCACCTCTACAGGCTGTGTTTCAATAACCGGTGTTGCCGGCGCTTCTGGCATTGCCGGCGCATCGACGACGACCTGCTGGCCGGCATCATCACGATTGAAAAGCATCGGCACGAATATCACTGCCAGCGCAACAAGCACCAACGCGCCAACGATACGCTGCAACAATCCTCTATCCACCAAAAGCATGCCCTCCACTCGATGCGTGCCGGTCAAGCCAAGCCAACGCTTCAGCCACGCAGTAAAAAGATCCAAACACAACTATCTCGTCACCCTTGCGCGCGTGCTCACACTGCTGCTGGAGCGCTTCGGATATTCCAGGATAGATAGTGACGGCCGCGCCCCGTTCCATCAATGCCGAACTCAACTCACCTGCCGTTCGCGAACGAGGGGTGGGCAACGGCGCAACCGCCCAGGCATCGAAAACGCCTTCCAGCGCATTCATCACGCCGAAAAGGTCTTTATCAGCCAAAAGACCGAAAACTGCGAGGCGGCGACCGGATATCGATTCTTGAAGCAGTTGACCGGCCAGGAAGGCAGCTGCATGGGGGTTATGTCCGACGTCCAGCATTATCGTCAGCTCAACGCCGCGCCAGCAGACACTGCGCCGATCCAGGCGACCGGTAATGCGGGTGTTTTGTAGCGCCTGGACGAGTTGTTCCGGGTTCCATGAGGACTCGAGCAATGCAAACGCCTGCAGCGCTACCGCTGCGTTATCCAGCGGCAGGTTGAGCATCGGTAGATCGAGCAACTCTCGGCTATGCCCTTTGGCGTCTTTGCCACGCCAACACCACCGGCCTGCCTCCTTGGTCAGATCGAAATCACGCCCACGGATCAACAACGGCACAGCGGACCGGGCAGCACTTCCCAGCATTGATGCTGGCGGATCGAAGTCGCCACATACAGCGGGCTTTGTTGGGCGAAATATTCCGGCTTTTTCAACTGCCACGCTTTCGCGGGTCGTTCCAAGCCATTCGGCATGATCCAGACCGATATTGGTCACCACCGCCACGTCGGCATCAACGAGATTTACCGCATCGAGACGCCCGCCTAACCCGACTTCCAGAACCACAGCATCAAGCGCTTCGCGCTCGAAAAGCCAGAAAGCAGCCAGCGTACCCATTTCAAAGTAGGTTAGGGAAACAGAGCCGCGTGCTTGCTCCACAGCCTCGAATGCTTCGCATAAGGCCTCGTCTGTCGCATCGGCATGATTGAGACGAACCCGCTCGTTGTAGCGCAACAGATGCGGTGAACTGTAAACACCCACCGTCTTACCCTGTCCGGCCAGCATCCGAGCAATGAAGGCGCATGTGGAACCCTTGCCGTTGGTGCCGGTAACGGTAACGACCTGGGGAGCCGGGCGTGTGAGCCCGAGCCTCGCCGCGACTTCACGGGACCGTTCGAGCCCCATATCAATGGCAACAGGATGCAGCTGCTCCAGGTATTCGAGCCAGTCCGTCAGGCTCCGCCGGATCATGCGTCGGCCGTAACCAAAGCGGGTTCGCCCGGGGTAGGCAACTGCTGAAGCTGGGCCAGAAGACGCGATAGGCGAGCTCGCAGTTCGGAGCGCGGGATGATCAGGTCGATCGCCCCATGATCAAGCAGGAATTCACTACGCTGAAAGCCTTCTGGTAGCTTCTCACGCACCGTCTGCTCAATCACGCGCGGACCGGCAAAGCCAATCAGCGCCTTAGGTTCCGCGACTATCACGTCGCCCAACATGGCGAGACTTGCCGACACACCACCATAAACCGGGTCGGTCAGGACGGAGATGAATGGCAACCCCTCCTCGCGCATACGGGCCAGGACTGCGGATGTCTTGGCCATCTGCATCAGCGAAATCAGCGCCTCCTGCATCCGCGCGCCGCCGGATGCGGCAAAGCAGACCAGAGGGCAGCGTTGTTCAAGCGCGGCGTTCGCAGCACGCACAAAACGCTCCCCTACGATTGCCCCCATGGAACCGCCCATGAACGAAAACTCGAACGCGCAGGCCACGACCGGCATTTGCATCAAGGTTCCGCTCATTGCGATTAGGGCATCCTTTTCCCCAGTTTGCTTCTGCGCAGCGGACAGGCGGTCCTTGTATTTCTTACTATCCCGGAATTTCAGTCGATCGACTGGTTCGAGCTCCGCAGCGATCTCTTCGCGGCCATCCTTATCGAGGAATATATCCAGCCGCGTCCGCGCGTCGATCCGCATGTGATGCTGACACTTCGGGCAGACATCCAGGGTTTTCTCCAGCTCCGGCCGATAGAGCACCGCTTCACACGACGGACACTTGTGCCACAGTCCTTCGGGCACTGAGCTTTTCTGCGTTTCCGAGCGCATGATCGAGGGGATCAGCTTGTCTACCAGCCAGTTGCTCATGCTTTTATTCTCCACAGCTTGTCAGTCCCGCGCGTAGCGACTGTACGCACCGGTAATTCATGTTTGCGACCGGTCTCCAATCGGAGCTCACTGCGTCGCGTAGGCGATAACCATAGGGCGCTGTCACCAAAATCTGTCCCAGAACCCAACAATGGCAATGGATCATTGATGGCCTCAACAATCCAGCGAATGGTAACTGGACGGCAAGCAATCTCGGTTCGTCACATCGACGACCTTACCAATCGAACAAACTCCTGCACCCTCGTGGCATCTTTGACACCCTTGCTAAGCTCCACCCCCCCACTTACATCCACGGCGAACGGCCGCACCTCGGCCACGGCCTGCTGCACGTTTTGACAAGTCAGTCCACCGGCAAGTATTAGAGGCTTGGGGAGGTCAGCCGGTATCAGCGACCAATCGAAAACCTTCCCAGTCCCACCATGAACACCGGAAACGAAGGTGTCGAGTAAAATGGCGCTGGCTCCGGCGTAGCGTGCGGCCTGCTGTCGAACGTCCTCGCTTGTGTGGACTCGGAGCGCTTTGTACCAGGGCCGGCAGAAACCTTCACAGTCGGCCGGGGTTTCATCACCGTGAAATTGCAACATATCCAGCGGTACGGCATCGAGCGTTTCGCTGATCTCACTACGCGATGCATTAACGAACAAGCCCACGGTTGTGACGAAGGGTGGCAGGGAAGCTACTATCTTACGCGCCTGCTGGACATTCACTGCCCGCGGGCTGTTGGAATAAAACACCAGACCTATCGCATCCGCCCCGGCTTCAGCGGCGATAAGCGCGTCTTCGACGCTGGTAATTCCACAGATCTTGCTACGAACGATAGGCAACGGCAGGCACCTGCGATAGAAGACCCCGGATGGTAACAAAAGCGCCAGAGGCTGCAACCTGCATCATCCAACCATCTTAAAACCTGCACCGCCCGAAGCCCGTTCAACGCGGCCCTTTTGCTTCAGCGCAGGAGTGCACGCACATCCGGGAGACCAGACAGGAAGTGCGGCCCCAGAAAGCGTTCAGGTAGTTGGAACTGTTCAGGATAATCCACCTGAACGAGATACAACCCGTAGGGATGAGCTGTCACCCCGCCGGTCCGCCTTACCCGCGACTCCAGTACCGCCTGCGCCCATGCCACGGGCTGTTCGCCAGCGCCGATTGTCATGAGCACACCGGCAAAGTTACGCACCATATGATGCAGAAAGGCGTTGGCGCGGACGTCGATAACGATAAGCCTGCCGTGTTCAAGCAACTCAAAGTGATGAATCGTCTTGATCGGCGATTTCGCCTGGCATTGACGCGCTCGGAAGGCACTGAAGTCATGGGTTCCGACGAACGCTTTAGCCGCCTCACGCATGCGTGCGATGTCCAACGGCCGGTGATTCCAGGTAACCTCTTCCGCAAGATGTGCGGGCCGGATGTGGTCGTTGTAGATCACGTATCGGTAACGGCGAGCCATGGCGCTGAAACGTGCATCGAAGCTACGCGGCATCTCCTTTGCCCAGGTCACGCTTATATCACTGGGTAGGTTCTGGTTCGCGCCCATGACCCAGGCGTGCATGGACCGCTTCACCGGCGTGTCGAAATGCACAACCTGGGCGCACGCATGAACGAGCGCATCGGTTCGCCCGGCACAACTCAACGCCACCGAGTGACCGCCCGCAACCTTGCTCAAGGCGTTTTCCAACGAAAGCTGAATGGACGGTACGCCATCACGCTGTCGTTGGAAACCACGATAACGGGCACCCTTGTATTCGACCCCGAGGGCAATTCTGAAAACGTCAGCGGCAGCCGAATTGGCTGCCGCTGGGCTTACTGCTTCAATCATAGTCAGGCTAGTTTAGCGAGCATCTCTCGCGCCTCTTGCTGCTGGTTGTCACTTCCTTCGCTCATGACCTCGTCCAGAATATCGCGGGCGCCCTCAGCATCACCCATGTCAATGTAGGCGCGCGCGAGGTCCAGCTTGGTGGTGGTCTCATCCGTATCTGCAAAGAAATCGAAATCTTCATCAAGCGCTTCAGATGTCGACGTAACCGGCTCAACCGTCATTGCTGGAGATTGCCCAAGCGGTTCATTGAAATCGCGTGACAAATCCTCAAGCTCTGCCTCGACCACCTCCAACTCAGACGAGAACGATTCCGGCGCGGCCTCCGCAACAGGCTCATCATCCAAGGACAGATCGAACTCGTCCGGCATATCTGCAGGTTGCGCGGGGTCAGCGAGCGCAAAGCCAAACTCGTCCACTGGCTGGCTCGATTCAGGCGTTGCCTCGTCTGCTAGACCCAGCAGCAAATCATCGTCAGAAGTCGGGCTGGCCGGTTGCTCATTTAGATCGAGGGAAAAGTCTGCCAGTTCTTCGTCGAGGGCCGCATTATTAGATGACGCCGACTCGTCCAGGTCGAAAGAAAACTCATCTGCAGCTTGGTCCCGCGCTTCCGCATTGAGATCAATCTCGTCGAAGTTGAACTCGTCCAGCTCCACAGCCGCTTCGCCAGCAGGCGGCACGGCTGGGCCCGCCAGGTCATCATCCAGCTCAAGATCATCAAGACTCAGGTCAAAATCTTCATCCGCCTTTTGCTCCGCCACAGGAGCTGGCTTTTCCAACTCAAGATCATCCAGGCTAAAGCCGTCAAGATCGTCGTTTGCCGAGCCAGAGGCCGCCACAGCGCCAAAACCTATGGCCGCCATTGCTGGATACCTGGCCTTAGTCTGCTCAATTTCTGCAAACGAGCCCCCTATTTCACCAAGCTCTGCCTCCTGCCGTGCGAAACCCTCTCGATCGCCGAGTTCGGCATAGACTTCCATGAGTTTCAGTCGCAGGTCGCTACGTTGCGGCTCGTCGTTCAGGGCATTCTGAAGCAGCTCAGCCGCCTGGTTAAAACGACCGTAGGCAATATAGATGTCAGCTTCCGCCAGGGGATCGTTACCCGTACCAACAAACGAATCTGCGGAGGTCTGATCTGCATCAACCGTGGCGCCCAAGTCAGCCGAATCGTTATCGGGCGAATCGAGGTCATGCTGTGCAACATAAAAATTATCGGTCGAGGTGTCGGACAAAAGGCTCTCCTGCAACTCAGCCTCTTTCATGGCGTTGCGACGAGACAACACCATCAATCCGACCAGTAGGAGTAATAACGCACTACCGCCCAGGACGCCGAGCAGCACGGGACTGCCCAGCAACTCGTCGACATAGCCGTCGGCTTGCGGCTCTTGTGGAGCGGCAACCGGTGTCGCGGGCGCAGCTGGCGCCTGCGTGGACGGCTTGGGGGCCTCCGCCTTTTCAGACTGAGCGGCCTGAGGCACAGCCTCCGGCCGAGGTTCGGTCTCGGTATCAGCCTCAGGGACAACCTCAGCCGCTGGCGGCGCAAGCGTAGCGTTGGTATTAGCCTCTTCGACCGAAGGAGACGACGAAGCAGCTGCCTCTGCCCCGGACGCCAATTGTGCCTGTAACTTGGCGAGCTGATCGTCTTTTAACTGCATCAGGCGCTGTAGCTTATCCAACTGCCCCTGCAAGTCGTTGAGACGATCCTTCAGGTCGAGGTTTTCTCGACGACTGGAATCAAGACTTTCTTCGCTAACAGCCAGCTTGTCGCGCAACGCCGCAGCATCATTACCGGCCCCACCATCGCTCCCAACGGTTGACTTGCCAGGTTCTGCGGCAACCAAGCGGAGACTGTCGCCCTGCTCGCTATGCGAAGGCGCAGCACCGGCTGAGCCACGCTGAGTGGCATCGAGCTGACGGGTAGCCGGCGCTGCCGAGCCTGCAGCCTGTCGCCAGTTCGCGTTCTGCTGTGCGACCTGCTGAATCGCTTCGACTTGCGAACGACTGCCAATCTGCTCGGCGCTAGGCAGACGCAGCACTTGGCCATTCTTCATCCGATTGATGTTGTTGCCAATGAACGCGTCGGGATTAAGATCCTGAATGGCCAACATCGTCTGATGGACGGTTCCGCCCTGACGTGCACGTTCGGCGATCTCCCAAAGCGTGTCGTTAGGCGTCACTTTGTGTTGGTTGCCGCTCTGCGATGCAGGACTGATAGCGGACGAAGATGTGGGTCGGGACGCGACTTGCGGTGCAGCGGCAGGCCGGGAAACCGAAGCAGCAACCGGGAGCTGCGGCGCGACTGAAGCTGCAATCTCCGGCGAATAAAGTGGCGGATCCAGAAGCAACGTGTACTCACGCAGGAGACGCCCGCTTGGCCAGAGCACTTCGATCAGAAAATTCAGGTAGGGTTCACGAACAGGCTTGGTCGAAGACACCCGAATGACGCTTTTGCCGCCGGGGCGCAAAACCGGAGTGAAGGTAAGATCCGTCAGGAAGTATTGGCGATCGACACCTGCACGATTGAAGTCTTCAGCGGACGCAAGAACCGGCACAACCTCGCCGGGCGCTAGCGTTTTCGCATCCAGCAGTTCGATTTCAGCTACCAGCGGTTGATTCAGCGCAGACTTCAGTGTGACCTCGCCCAATCCCAACGCGTAAGCCATTTCGGAAGTCAGCGCGGTAGCAGCCGCGATTGCCAGCACCAGATTGCGAACCCGAACCATTGTGTAAATCCTTGTTTTTTTAACTTTTCTCGGATCTTCGAGAGGGTCTTATAGTCACTGCCTGCGCCCGCCAAGTGGCGGTCCCCGTCAGCGATAAGCCTAAACAGCGTGATAGCTAGACTAATTCTTCGAACTTCCAGCAAGTATCTTTTACAGATAGTGTTTTATCAACAACTCACCAGACAAGGCGGCGTTGCCCGCTGCGCCTTTTCGCGTGTTATCAGACCCAATCCACAAATTAGCTCGGCAAGCCTCATGCAAGCGTAGAATTAAACACCGGCATGGGACAACCGATACCACTTCCTTTGCAAGCCGCCCGGCGAGTCACTGTAGCGGAAAGCAACCCATCTCCATAAAGCCCGAGAATTAAGCCGACGAAACGGGCTGCCTACTCCGCCATCGCATAAAAAAAGCGCCGCGGGATTCCGAGGCGCTTCTAATCTGACTCCTTCGAGGGCTAGCGTTCGAGGAGAATGCGCAGCATGCGACGCAAAGGTTCTGCTGCGCCCCAGAGCAGCTGATCGCCGACAGTGAATGCGCCGAGATAATGCGATCCCATATTCAGCTTGCGCAGGCGGCCGACCGGGACGCTCAAGGTACCGGTCACAGAGGTCGGGCTGAGCTCCTGCATGCTCGCGTCACGATGGTTCGGAACGAGCTTCACCCAGGGATTGTGCTGGCTGATCATGCCTTCGATATCCGAGATAGGCACATCCTTGTTCAGCTTGATGGTCAGTGCCTGGCTGTGGCAACGCATCGCGCCGACACGCACGCAAATACCGTCCACCGGGATCGGGCTCTTGAAGCGACCCAGAATCTTATTGGTCTCCGCCTGAGCCTTCCATTCTTCGCGGCTCTGGCCGTTCGGTAGCTCCTTGTCGATGTAAGGAATCAGGCTACCGGCCAGTGGAACACCGAAGTTATCAACCGGGAAGGTCTCGGAGCGCTGGCACTCTGCGACCTTGCGATCGATTTCCAGGATAGCGCTGGCCGGGTCGGCAAGTTCATCGGCGACCGACGCGTTGATGCTGCCCATCTGCTTGATCAGCTCGCGCATGTTCTGCGCGCCGGCACCGGAGGCGGCCTGATAGGTCATGGCACTCATCCAGTCAACCAGTCCATGCTCAAACAGACCGCCGAGGCCCATCAGCATCAGGCTGACGGTGCAGTTGCCGCCGATGTAGTTGAGGGTGCCCGCGTCCAGTTGATGATCGATCACTTTGCGGTTGACCGGGTCGAGTACGATCACAGCATCGTCATGCATGCGCAGCGTTGAGGCCGCGTCGATCCAGTACCCTTTCCAGCCTGCTTCGCGCAGCTTGGGGAAGACTTCGCTAGTGTAGTCACCGCCCTGGCAGGTGAGAATCACATCGAGCGACTTCAATTCATCGATGCTGTAGGCGTCCTTGAGCGGCGCGGTATCCTTGCCAATCGAAGGGCCCTGACCACCAACGTTGGAAGTAGTAAAGAACACCGGCTCGATCAGATCGAAATCCCGCTCCTCCAGCATTCGCTGCATGAGCACGGAACCAACCATACCGCGCCAACCGATCAGACCTACACGTTTCATCGCAACTACACCTATATGTATGTGGCCTCAATTGACAGGCCGTCGATAAAAAAAACGCTTTCGGGTTCGAAAGCGCGGGCGTTGCTCGCTCAAGTTGAACAGCACGCCTCGCACTACTCGGCGTTTCCGCCTAGCCGTCGCCCACAAGCTCTATCAACGGCCGGTGCAAATGGGACCTGAGAGATTACAACTTCGCGAGCGCCGCGACTACCGCATCACCCATCTCCTGAGTATTTGCCTTCGCACAACCCTCAGACCAGATATCACCTGTACGCAAGCCTTGGTCGAGCACGTCACTGACCGCCTGCTCGATTGCATCCGCCGCAGCGACCTGATTGAAGCTGTAGCGAAGCATCATCGACACCGAGAGGATCGTCGCCAGTGGATTGGCGATGCCCTTGCCGGCAATGTCTGGCGCCGAACCGTGGCACGGCTCGAACATACCTTTGTTATTCGAGTCGAGAGAGGCGGACGGCAGCATGCCGATTGAACCGGTCAACATGGACGCTTCGTCCGACAAGATGTCACCAAACATATTGTCGGTAACGATCACATCGAACTGCTTCGGCGCACGCACCAGTTGCATCGCTGCGTTATCGACATACATATGGCTGAGCTCGACGTCCGGATAGTCCTTGCCGACCTCCTCTACTACTGCGCGCCACAGCTGACTCGATGCCAATACGTTGGCCTTGTCCACCGAGCAGAGCTTCTTGTTGCGCACACGCGCCATGTCGAAACCGACCCTGGCGATGCGGCGAATTTCGCTTTCGCTGTAAGGCAGCGTATCGAAGGCCATACGTTCGCCATTGTCCAGCACCTTGCTTTCGCGCGGCTGACCGAAATAGATGCCACCTGTCAGTTCACGGACAATCAGGATATCCAAACCGGCAACGATTTCCGGTTTCAGACTGGACGCTTCTGCAAGCTGTGGGTACAACAATGCCGGCCGCAGATTGCCGAACAGCCCCAGCTGCGAGCGAATTTTCAACAAGCCACGCTCAGGGCGGATGGCAGGATCAATAGCGTCCCACTTCGGCCCGCCGACCGCTCCCAACAGGATTGCATCGGCGGCACGAGCACGCTCGAGCGTCTCGTCAGCCAGTGGCACGCCATACTTGTCGACCGCCGCACCACCCAATTCGTCGTAGCTGAACTCCAAGTCGAGCTGAAACTTACCGTTAGCCAGCTTTAGCACCTTGACCGCTTCGGCCATGATCTCCGGACCGATGCCGTCGCCGGGGAGAACCAGAATCTGTTTGCTCATGCGTTCCTCAATTTATCGTAGGGTGGATGGCGCTGTTTTCGTCCACCGGAACCTCGCAAGGTGGATGGTTGAAGCGTCATCCACCCTACCTTGACCTTCTCTTGCAGCTGCGGCTTCTTTTATTTGATCGCGCCGAACAGCCAGGGCTGGCTCTGCTGGTGTCTGGCTTCAAACGCCCTGATCGCATCGCTGTCCTGCAAGGTCAGGCCGATATCGTCCAGGCCATTGAGCAGGCAATGCTTGCGGAACGCATCGACCTCGAAGGCGTACTGCTTGCCATCCGCGCGGGTAACGGTCTGTGCGGCCAGATCCACGGTGAGTTGATATCCCTCGGCGGCCTCGGCCTGTTCGAACAACTCGTCAACCTCTTCTTCATTCAACGCGATTGGCAGCAAGCCATTCTTGAAACTGTTGTTGTAGAAGATATCGGCGAAGCTCGGCGCGATAATGGTGCGGAAACCGTACTCTTCCAACGCCCAGGGCGCATGCTCACGAGAAGAACCGCAGCCGAAGTTCTCCCGAGCGAGCAAAACACTGGCGCCCTGATAGCGCGGAAAATTCAACACGAACTCCTGGTTCACCGGACGATTCGAGCAATCCTGATTGGGCTGTCCGACGTCCAGATAGCGCCACTCGTCGAACAGGTTCTGGCCAAAGCCGGTACGCTTGATCGACTTGAGAAACTGCTTGGGGATGATCTGATCAGTGTCGACGTTAGCGCGATCGAGCGGCGCGACGAGACCGGTGTGCTGGGTAAATGCTCTCATAGTGGTCTCCTCAGGCCTGCATCAATTCGCGAACATCGACGAAGCGTCCGGTCACCGCGGCCGCGGCGGCCATTGCCGGACTTACCAGATGCGTTCTGCCCCCCGCGCCCTGGCGGCCTTCGAAGTTGCGGTTGGAGGTGGACGCGCAATGCTCGCCACTGCCCAGCTTGTCCGGATTCATCGCCAGGCACATCGAGCAACCCGGCTCGCGCCATTCGAAGCCAGCCTCTACAAAGATCTTGTCCAGCCCCTCGGCCTCGGCCTGTTGCTTGACCAGCCCGGAACCCGGCACAACCATCGCTTGCTTGACCGTAGCAGCCACCTTGCGCCCCTTGGCCACTTCCGCGGCGGCACGCAGATCCTCGATACGGGAGTTGGTGCAAGAGCCGATAAAAACGCGATCAAGCTGAATGTCGGTAATAGGCTGATTGGCCTGCAGCCCCATGTACTTCAACGCGCGGGTAATGGAGTCACGCTTGACCGGGTCAGCTTCGACAGCCGGATCAGGCACGTTCTGATCGACGGCCAACACCATTTCGGGTGAAGTACCCCAGCTCACCTGCGGCTTGATTGCTTCGGCCTTCAGCTCGACAACCGTATCGAATACAGCGTCATCGTCGGAGACCAGCTCTTTCCAACACTTGACCGCCTCGTCCCAGTCGGTGCCTTTGGGTGCGAAAGGACGACCTTCGACATAGGCGATGGTCTTCTCGTCCGCAGCCACCATGCCCACACGGGCACCCGCCTCGATGGACATGTTGCAGATCGTCATGCGCCCTTCCATCGACAAGTCGCGGATGGCGCTGCCGGCGAATTCCAGCGCATGGCCATTGCCACCAGCGGTGCCGATCTTCCCGATGACAGCCAACACGATGTCCTTGGCGGTCACACCGAAGGGCAGCTTGCCTTCAACACGCACCTGCATGTTCTTCATCTTTTTCGCGACCAAACACTGCGTCGCAAGCACATGCTCGACTTCCGAAGTGCCGATGCCATGGGCCAGCGCAGCGAACGCGCCGTGCGTGGAGGTGTGCGAGTCGCCGCAGACCACGGTCATGCCTGGCAGCGTCGCGCCCTGCTCCGGGCCGATTACATGAACGATGCCCTGGCGAACGTCGTTCATCGTGAATTCGAGGATGCCGAAGTCATCGCAATTCTCGTCCAGCGTCTGCACCTGGATGCGGGAAACCTCGTCGGCAATAGCCTCCAGACCACCCTGGCGCTCGGCCTTGGTCGTCGGCACGTTGTGATCTGGAGTGGCGATATTGGCATCGATGCGCCACGGCTTGCGCCCTGCCAGGCGAAGGCCCTCGAACGCCTGCGGCGAGGTCACTTCATGCAGGATATGCCGGTCGATATAGATCAGTGACGATCCATCATCACGGCGTTTGACCTCATGCATTTCCCAGAGCTTGTCGTAGAGCGTTTTACCAGCCATCGGACTTTCCTCATCAGTGCGTTGGGCAATAGCCCTTTTGCTTATGAGGCCATGCTATGGGCTTGCCACTGATTACTCAAATTCATATTTTTCATCCAGCGCATTCCCATATGGAATACTCGTGCGATTCTACAACTACCGGAGTCAGCCCATGGACCTCGCCAACCTCAATGCCTTTATCGCGGTCGCTGAGATGGGCAGTTTCTCCCTAGCCGCCGAGCGCCTCCATCTGACTCAACCGGCCGTGAGCAAACGCCTGGCTTCGCTGGAATCACAGCTGAACGTGAGATTGTTCGACCGGCTAGGCCGTGAGATCGGCCTGACCGAAGCCGGCAGAGCGCTGCTTCCTCGCGCCTATCAGATCCTTAATGTGCTGGACGACACCCGTCGCGCCCTGACCAACCTCAACGGCGACGTCAGCGGACGGCTGACCCTGGCAACCAGTCACCACATCGGGCTGCATCGCCTGCCGCCGTTATTGAGGCGCTTTACTCGCGCCTATCCGGACGTGAATCTGGATATCCGCTTCCTCGACTCGGAGGTCGCTTACGATGAGGTCCTGCACGGGCGTGCCGAGCTTGCGGTGATCACCCTGGCGCCGCAAACCGCAACGCCCATTCGTGCGGTCAAGGTCTGGGACGATCCGCTGGATTTCGTGGTGGCGCCCGAGCACCCCCTGGCGCACAAACGCGGAATATCTCTGGCCGACGTCGCCGGCTACCCGGCTGTGTTCCCTGGTGGTAATACCTTCACCCACCATATTGCCCAGCGGCTGTTCGAGCGCGAGGGGTTGACGCCCAATATCACCATGAGCACCAACTATATGGAGACGATCAAGATGATGGTGTCCATCGGGATCGCCTGGAGCGTCCTTCCACGCACCATGCTCGATGATCAGGTGGTGCGCTTGCCACTCCCTGGCGACCAACTGGCGAGACAGCTCGGCTACATCACGCATACCGAGCGCACCCTGTCCAACGCAGCCAAGGCCTTCATGTCGCTACTGGACATCGGTTAAGTGACTTGCACTTTACGATCAGCTACGGATAAGTTCGCCGCATAACTAAAAAGATCAAAGAGAGCCATGAGCATCGCCTGCTATCGATACCTTCAGCTGAACCAGCCCACCAAGGCCGCTCATGTTGCCGCCTGACGCCAAGCCCGAGCCCGCACCAAGCGCAGCGCCCCCCAAACCATGGCAAGACGTTGCTCGCCTGTTATCCGTGCTAGATGGGGCGGGGCTCGGCCTATGGTCCTGGGATGTTCGACGGGGCACCCTGCACTGGTCGCTCGGTACGTGGAAATTGTTCGGACGGAGCAGCCCACTCGCCGAACTTTCCGCAGATCAGTATCTGAATCTCGTCGTCGCGGAGGACCGTCCGCACATCGAAGCCGCCGCATGCTCGGTACTCGCCGGGACCAAAACGCGTTTCAGTTTTCGTCATCGCGTCTACTGGCCAGACGCGAGCGTGCGGTGGCTGGAGATCGATGGACAACGGCAGATCAGTGACGATGGCACCACGATTCTAGTTGGTGTCATCCGCGACATCACCAACCAGCACACCCAGGCGCAGGCGCTGGAAGACAGCCAGGAGCGCCTTGAGTTGGCTCTGGCCTCCGCAGAGTTGGGCAATTGGGAATGGCACATTCCAAGCGACCGGCTCTATGCCTCCTCCAGGGCCTCCGAGTTGCAAGGCCTGATAGATGGCCCATTCGACGGGTCGTTTCGTGAGTTTTTCCGCAGTGTCGCGGCGAACGACCGCAAAACCATGCGCTCGGCATACAGCGACCTCCTCGCCGGGCGCCGGCAGACCTATCAGGCGACTTATCATGCCATCCATCCAGACGGCACGATTCGACACCTTGAAAGCACCGCTAAACTCTACCGGGACGAGCATGGCGCGCCCTTGCGCATGGCGGGGATCATCATCGACGCTACCGAACGGGTCCTGCGCCAGCAACACCTGGCGGCATCGGAAGCGAAATTCTCGGCTTTGTTCCAGGGCAGCCCGGACCCGATCTCCCTGTCCCGCATCCGCGACGGGGTTTTCATAGAGATCAACCCGAGCTTCAGCATCGTGTTTGGCTGGGGGAGTGCCGACATCATCGGGCGCTCAGCGCCTGAAATTGGTATCTGGCGAGACGAGCGGCAGCGAACGTCACTGTACGAGCAATTGATGCGTGATCAGCGGCTGGAGAACGCCGAAGCCCAGTTCCGCACCCGGACAGGACAGATCGTCACCTGTGTGGTTTCCAGCCGATTCATTCGTGTCGACCGTCGGCTGTGCATCGTCACCACTTTTCGCGACATCACCAAACGGCAACAGGCCGAGGCAGCGCTGAAAGCCAGCGAGATCAAGTTCGCCAAAGCGTTTCATTCAAGCCCTGACGCCATCATCATCAGCGAGCGCAGCACAGGACGGTTCATCGAAGTCAACGAAGGCTTCCACCGCCTCTCTGGCTACCGTCCGGAAGAAGCAATCGGCAGGACCTCTTCCGAGTTGGGCGTCTGGCCGAGCACGCAGCGGCAGGAAATTCTTGAGCGACTTGAACGTGACGGGCGGGTGACCAACTGGGAGATAGTCGGCCAGGATCGTCACGGGCGGCTCAAGCAGATAGAAGTATCGGTAGAGCCGATCGAGCTGAACGGCACTGACTGCCTGTTGCTATCTGCGCGGGACATCAGCCAGCTCAAGGCAGCCCACGCGCAGATCCATCACCTGGCCTATCACGACCCGCTGACGAACCTGCCCAACCGTACGCTGTTGATGGACCGTCTGACCCAGCAAGCGGCGCTGCACAAACGACACAACCTTCGTGGTGCCTTGTTGTTTCTCGACCTTGACCACTTCAAGCACATCAATGATTCGCTCGGCCATCCCGTCGGGGACGCGGTCCTGAAAATGATCACGGCTCGCCTCGAAGCCAGCATTCGTCAGGAAGATACAGTTGCCCGCCTGGGAGGCGACGAATTCGTTGTGCTGCTGACCGGCTTGACTGGCAAACGCTCCGAAGTGACCCGTCATGTCCGCCAGGTTGCGGAAAAGCTGCGCACCCTTCTCGCGGAACCCATGATGTACGAAGGCAACAGGCTGCAGGTGACACCCAGCATCGGCATCGCCCTGATGCCGGATCACGGCGAGACACCTGCGGATCTGCTCAAGCGAGCCGACATTGCCCTGTATCGAGCCAAGGACGCTGGACGCAACGCAATACAGCTCTTCCGCACCACCATGCAACAGGCCGCCAGCGCACGCCTGCGGCTCGAAAGCGAACTGCGCCTGGCACTGCAACGCAACGAATTCGAGCTGCACCTCCAACCGCAAGTCGACGCGCGCTCCGCCAGGGTGGTCGGCGCCGAGGTCCTGCTGCGCTGGCAGCATCCCGAGGATGGCGCGCGTTCGCCGGCTCAATTCATCGACGTGCTCGAGGAAAGCGGCCTGATCGTCGAGGTGGGCAACTGGGTCATTACGGAGGCCTGTCGCATCGCCGCATCGCTATTGGCCAGCGGATTCGTTAATTCAGACAGTTTCAGCCTCTGCGTAAACATCAGTCCTCGCCAGTTCCGCCAGAACGAGTTCGTCGACCGGATTCTCGAAGCGCTCAAGGCTGCCGAGCTCCCTCATACGATGATCAAGCTGGAAATTACCGAAGGCATCGTGATCCAGAACCTGGACGACACCATAGCCAAGATGCGCCGCCTCTGCCGGCACGGTGTGAGCTTCGCCATGGACGATTTCGGTACCGGCTACTCTTCGCTCACCTATCTGAAGCGACTGCCGGTGGATGTCCTCAAGATCGATCAGTCGTTCGTTCGCGATGCGCTGGACGATCCAAACGACGCCGAGATCATTCGCGCCATCGTCGCAATGGCGCGAAGCCTCGGGCTGGAAGTGATCGCTGAAGGTGTCGAACAACAGGCACAGCTTGACCTGCTTCAAGCGCAGGGCTGCTACCTGTATCAGGGATATTTATTCAGTCATCCTCTTCCACTGGCGGATTTCGGAAAGCTGCTGGCAGCCCATCTGGCCGGCTGAACGGGTTCTGCCTGAAAAAAAAGGAAACCCCACAGCGCAAAATTCTTCGGTGGGGTTTCCTTCGTGCTAAGCGCTGTTTGCTCTCATCAGCTCTCCAGCGCCAAACGCTCGCCGTTGATTGGGATGCGCTTGGGCTTCGCCTCCTCCGGCACTATCCGCTCGAGCTCGATGCTGAGAAGCCCGTTGTTCAACGCGGCACCTTTTACCTCTATATGATCCGCGAGGCGGAACGAGAGCTTGAATGCCCGCTGGGCAATGCCCTGGTGCAGGTAGGTAACGTTTTCGCTACCGTTGTCACGCTTGCCGCCGCTCACCGTTAACACGCCTCGCTCGACTTGCAGCTCCAGATCGGACTCGTGGAAGCCTGCCGCTGCTACGATGATCCGATACTGGTCATCACCGTGCTTTTCCACGTTATAGGGTGGGAACGAGCCGTTTGCATCATTGCGCAGCGCAGACTCGAACAGATCGTTGAAGCGATCGAATCCAACAGACTGACGAAACAGTGGGGCCATCGAAAAACTAGTCATTTTGCTATCTCCTGATATTCAGCGAGTGGTTCATACAGGACCCGAATTCGGCATCCTGTGATGCCCTAGATAGGTGCCTCTCGCTTATTTTCAAGACCGTTCGTCGAGGATTTTCCATGCCGAAAGTGATGTTGATAACAGGCGCCAGCCGAGGCATTGGTGCTGCCACAGCGAGGCTTGCAGCGGCTGAAGGTTACGCGTTGTGCCTGAACTTTCGACAGCGTCAGGATGCAGCCGACCACCTACTGAACGAACTGCGCAGCCATGGCGTGCGAGCAATTGCTATCGAGGCGGATGTGGCGGACGAATCGCAAGTTGCCCGCTTGTTCGAAGCCGTTGATGCCGAATTCGGCAGGCTCGACGTGCTGGTGAACAACGCCGGTATGCTCGAACCTCAGATGCGCCTGGAGAACATGGACAAAGCGCGTTTGGAACGGGTATTCGCGGTCAACGTATTTGGCAGCTTTCTCTGCGCCCGCGAGGCGGTCAAGCGCATGTCGACTCGTCACGGCGGTATCGGCGGCGCCATCATCAACATTTCATCGATCGCGGCCAAACTCGGCGCACCCAATGAGTACATCGACTATGCAGCCGCCAAGGGCGCGATAGACAGCATGACCCTCGGGCTGGCCAAGGAAGTCGCCACCGAAGGCATTCGGGTCAATGCCGTACGGCCTGGCGTGATCCATACCGATATTCACGCCAGCGGTGGCGAGCCCGATCGCATCGAGCGCGTGAAGAGCAGCGTGCCCATGGGCCGAGGCGGTGAAGCGAACGAGGTAGCCGAAGCAATTCTTTGGCTGGCGAGCGGCAAGGCCAGCTACACAAGCGGTGCCCTGCTGGATGTCAGTGGTGGACGCTGACGGACATTAGATCGCCGCCTTGAAACCCGGCGCGTTGACGTCGAGCCCCAGCAATGCATCGAGCCGCTCGCAATCGTTTTCCCGACGCACCTGAGCGAACATCGTCACGGCCTGCGGATAGGTACGTGTCAGCAGAGATATCCACTGCTTGAAGCGGCCGGGTGCATAGCGCGGAGACATCTTGCGGCGCGCCTGCCTCCAGAAATCAGCCAGAAGCGGTTGCAGAGCATCCCAGCTTATCGGCTCGAGCAGCTCACCGGCTTTTGCCGCCTCGATCTGCCGGGCGAGATCCGGCCGACAGACCAGCCCGCGTCCGAGCATGATGTTCTCGACGCCACTGACTTCACGGCAACGGCGCCAGTCATCCACCGACCAGATATCACCATTGGCGAACACCGGCACATCGACTACATCCTTGACCCTAGCCACCCATTCCCAGTGCGCTGGCGGCTTGTATCCCTCGACCTTGGTCCGCGCATGTACCACCAGTTGCGCTGCACCGCCGTCAGCCAGCGCACGGGCGCAATCGAGCGCACCATCCTTGCTGTCGAAACCCAGGCGCATCTTGGCGGTGACGGGAATAGCCGCCGGTACCGCCTTACGGACCTCGCTGAGAATGGAATGCAGGAGTTCTGGCTCGTTGAGCAGAATGGCGCCGCCGCGAGACTTGTTGACGGTCTTGGCCGGGCAGCCGAAGTTGAGGTCGATGGCCGGTGCGCCAAGGCTGCAAGCGAAGGCTGCATTATCAGCCAAACAAAGAGGATCGGAGCCCAGCAACTGCACACGCAACGGTGTGCCTGCGCGAGTCGCGGCGCCATTTTGAAGCTCAGGCGCAAGCCTGTGAAAGCTGGACGCCGGTAATAGCCGATCCGACACCCGAATGAACTCGGTCACGCACCAGTCGACGCCGCCAACACCGGTGAGAACGTCGCGCAGGATGTCATCAACGAGCCCTTCCATAGGCGCCAAGGCGATCTGCATCAGAAACGACCCAACTGAAAAAAGGCCGCATTGTACGGATGTCAGCCCTGGTTAGACATCTTCACATCGCGCCACTAGCGGGCGAAATGAGCAGCTGTGCTACCTGACGAAGATTGGATGAATGAACGATACCTGCGCCACCCGTTATGGCGCACCAGAACAGCGGACATTAGCTAAGGTCGAAACCGCTGATTTCGGGTGTTCATCGACCGCAACGGCCACGTGTAGCAAGCCCAAATTCCGCTGGGTTGGCCGTGCCTCGCGGGCGTTCGAAGCCAGGCACTAGATCAAAGAGTAGACAGGCTGCCGCATGAACAAACAGAACGCTCTATCTCAACCGTAGGGAAATCAGAGCCCGAGCCTCGCAGCGCTGGCTTTGTAATGTTCAGCCTGCTGTGTGTCTCGTGTGAGCCCATGACCCCCAGCCATGTACAGCTGAGCCAATCGGGCTGCAGCTAAGGGGTGCCCGGCCTCGACGGCAAGTTTCCACCAGTGGGCAGCTTTAGCACCGTCTGGGCCGTGAGTCGCATCTTCGCCCAGGCTGATGACACCCATTTGGTAAGCAGCCTTGGCATCGCCTTTCTCGGCAGCCAGGCGCAGTAAACGTATCCCCTCTTGTCTTGCGCCATATCCCTGACCTCGAAACAGCAGAATGTGGCCATAAAAGCTCTGCGCTTTTGGGTCACCAATGGCAGCCATGCGCGAAAACTGGCCTTCCATCCAACGCCATATCTTCGGTTGCTGAACAACCCGTCGAGAGCTCATCAATTTGCGAGCAAGCAGATAACCGACTCGCGCCCGGATGTCGTTCAGCATTTACGGAATCCCCGGATAATCAAATTCGAATACTCGTGCAACTTCGCCGGCATGCCAGGAAGCGGCAGCCGAACCATCTGCCGGACCAGAAAACCGCCCAAGGCGCGTCGCACACTCGAAGAAGCCTGTTCGTGGTAATCGACTGGCACCTTGACTCACCACCAATGCGCTACGTAGCGGCCGATCAGCACGAGCATCCAACGCAGCCAAATGCTCCAGCGCGGCTGCTAAGGTCTGCATGGCAGGCGCCGGTAGCTGGAGCCGTTCGATCAATGCACGGTAAGTGACCAGATGACGCTGTCGCCTGACTTCAGCCAACTCAACCAACAATGCCTGCCAGTGCGGACGGCTGATGCGAATCGACGCTGCGCTGCCTGTTACGCCTCCTGCTGCCATCCTTCAATCTCCAATGCGCGGGCCAGTGCACGACGTATAGCATTATCGGGATCGCGCTCGCCGCCCTCGATTAGGCCTAAGTAAGCCGGACTGATACCCACCAAGCGGGCCAGCGCCTCTTGACTCAACCCCTTGGCCTCTCGCAACGCTAGTAACGTACTGAATTTCGGTAAGGTGCCCGGAGTGCTCGCTTCCACCGGTACTGCGACGCTTGCGTCATGCCCGCTGGTCAGTAGAGCCTGATATTCCTCCCAAGGCAGCACAGCATATTCTGGCAAACCGTCCCGCATGATGACCTGAACACTCATTCACTACCCCGACCCTAGTCTCAAATTGCAAGGCGAGATCTTAACAGTCCGGGCGGCAATTCATTCATCATCAGAACGCCGCACTAAAGAGTGAAGGGCGGCGGTGGCGGGCCATTCGAAAGGATTAATCCGATCCCTTTTCTAGTGTTCGGCGTTGCGCCCATCGCTGACATGACTGTCCGTTGCTTCATCCACAGCAGGCAGCTGATCGATACTCGCTCGGACGTCCGCTGGCTGGCTGTCGCGCCAGGTGCGAAATGCCTGCAGCTCGCCAGACCATTTGCGGATTATCCAACCCAGTACCGCCAGATCGTCAACGAAGCCAAGGCCTGGAATCCAGTCTGGTATGGCGTCCATAGGGGTCAGGAAATACAACAAGCCAGCGACCGCAGCGACCAGCGCAGGCCTGCTGACCTGCCGATATTCACCTCGCCACCAGGCCACGCATAATGCTTGAAGCAGACCAAGATCCTCTCGTAGCCCCTTTATCAGGCCACCACGAGCCGAGCGCTTGCGCGCGACCGCAAGCAGCACCATGGGCAACCGCCCACGTGCGAGAACGCTTCGCGCCATCGGCAGGTACTTGAAGAAATTCCAAGGCGTTTTCATCGAATGCCTCCCCTTAACTCTGCTTTGCCAATATCCGGAGAAGTATCCACAGATCCTGTGGATAACCTTGTGAACAGTTGCTGAATGAATGGCTGGAACGCCCGCGCGGCAAGGCCTACAAACAGATCGGCGGCTTTTTGTTCAAAGCAAATAAAGCTATGCAAATCAGCAACTTAAAAAAATTCGGCGATTCGCTTGGCATGTTGAGCGCAATTTTCCTGCTATGCGCTGAGCAATGTGAATAACCGTAACATGTCAACGCCTTTTTAAGGCCGATTAGCGCTGAAAACAGGTAGACAAAGCTGACTGAGCACCCTAGCAAAGACAACGTCAGCCAGACCACGTTCCTGCCGAACCGGCATTGCGAACCAAAGCGAGCACCAACGATTGGCGGGAAAAGGCGCCTGCGCTGCAAGCTCTCGACATAAAAAAACCGGTCTAATGACCGGTTTCGTTAAAACATGTTTTGGTTAATCAATTCACGCTTAATTTGGCTCGATTTTTTTCTAACGTGGCCGCGCCTATTCCTTTGACCTCGAGCAGCTCGTCGACCGAACTGAAGGGACCATGGGCGTCCCGATAAACGACGATAGCCTTGGCCTTTGTGGCGCCAATACCCTTGAGTTCACGTGTCAGGGTTTCAGCATCTGCCGAATTGAGATTGATCGGCGCCGCGTGTTGGGCAGCGGCCACTTTCACCGACTCAACTGACTTAGCGGGTGCTGCGAAAGCGCCAACGGAAACGCTGGCGAGCAGAGCGAGTACTGATGCGGATAGCAAAGACTTAAGCATTGTTCACGTCCTTATGAGTATTGGATTAGCAACGCGGTACTCCATGCGCCGCCAACACACTCTAAGCCCGACCAAATTCAAGTCAAATCGGAGCAACGGTTCTGTGAACCATGCCCGCCGGGCGGATCAGCGCATTGCGTTGAAAAGACTCAATCCTGCGATCTTCACATAGCTCTGCTGGGCTGCTTCGAGCACCACCGTCTGCATGGATAACCGGGACAACGCCTCGGCATAATCCAACTCACGCAGCTCGGCCTGCACGCCTTTATTAACCAGCGCAACATCTTCGTTATCGGTTTGTGTGGTTTCGATTACGTTAAGTCGAGCCCCGATGTTTCCGCGCGCCTGGTCCACGCTGACCATACCGTGGTCGAGGTTGGTCAGGGCTACTGCAACGGCGTCACGGACGCCGGTGTTTCCGTTGGCGGGGCTCTCCAGAGCGGAGCGGAGATTGGCGATGGTATCGAGAATTCCCTGCTTGTTTCGAGGCTCGACTGGCGCGGTCAATTGAACCCTTTCGCCGCCCTGCGCCGTACCATCTAAATGCAGCGTTACTCCGCGAAATACAAGCAAGTCACTACTGCTAGCATCATCGTCTATGCTCAGGTTGCTGTAGCCCGGCAGTGCCGTATCGTTGAAATTGCCCGCCCCGTCATCCGTACGCGGCAACTGATATATGGAATAAGAAGAGCCATCCGCAGCGAATTGTATTTCGATGCCTTGGGAAGGAAACCCCGGATCGCTAGCAAACGCTGTTTCATCACTAACCAGAGGCGCCGATACAGACAGCGTTGATGCCGGAGGCTGAGCGACGATATTACTGTCAAGGCGTCCCGCGTTGGTCACGCTCTCAAATATTGATTTTCCGTTATCACTAATTGGAATAGTCAACGAGCTCGCAACCTGTAATTTCCGCTGCCCCTCGTCTCCCTTATAAATGTACTTATCGCCTTCTAGCACGAAGGGGGGGGTTTTGCCCTGGAAACCCGAAAACAAGTACTCGCCACGCGCGTTGCGCGTGTTCATGAGCGACAGTAGCTCATCTTCCCGCTCACCCAGTTCCGCAGCGATGGATTTACGATCCTGCGGATCCAGCGCACCGTTGCCGGCTTGTACCGCCAGCTCACGCACACGTTGCAAGACGGTGTTCACCGAGTTCAGGGTTACCTCTTCCTGAGTCAGACTGTTCTTTGCCGCCGTCAGATTGGAGTTGTATTGGCTAAGCACATTCTGTTGCTGTTCAAGTTGCAACAAACGCACCGACGCAACCGGATCGTCCGCCGGTGTCAGGATTCGGTTACCCGTGCTGATCTGCTCCTGCGTGCGAGTTGCATTGGAGTAGTTGCGCTGAATACCGGCTACGCCGTTATTGAATGCTTGCAGAGTCGAGATGCGCATGGGCGGGCCTGTTACCTGAAGGTATTGATCAATGTATCGAACAAGGAGCGGGCAACTTGAATGATCTGAGCGGAAGCGTTGTAGTACTGCTCGAACTTGATCAGGTTTGCAGCTTCCTCATCGAGGTTCACTGCTGACAGTGAGTCGCGGTTGTCCGTGGCCTGCTTGAGAATCGCGCCAGTAGCTTCGCTGTCCATTCGCGCTTGGGCTGTCAGCGTACCGACCCGTTCGACCAGTTTACCGTAGCCATCAGTGAAGCTAGCGCCTGCCAACACCTTTCCGTCAGCGTCAAAGGAAACTCCAACGGTTTGTTTGCTCTGTAGGTCGACAAGCTTAAGTGCATTGCGGTTATCCGAGACGCCGGTTTGGTTAAAGTCCAGAGAGAACGTGTCTCCGGTTTGGGGGCGCCCGCTCAGCGAGAGCTGAAACTGATACGTCTCGCTTCCGGATGTATAAGCAATACGAAGTGAGTTTGTCGTACCTAGTATAAAAGACGGCGCCGTTGTCGTAGGCGCGCCGTTCGCGTCTATATAGGACCAATTGGTCGGTAAAGGGTCATTCAACTTGTAGTTTGTGCCATCAGCGCTGACCGTTACATTCAGATTCAGGCCGGCCGAACTCAGTGCCTCCGCGTCGATAGGCGATGGACCTTTAATCAAATCCGGTTGGCCGATAACGCCAGTTCCACCGTTCTGCAAGCTGCTCTCCGCTCGAATCGGGGCGGCGAATGCGAGCTGATCTGCCTGATCGAGCACGGCAGCAATATCAGTTGCGCCGCGTCGTGTGGGCTGCAACGAGAACTTATCGCCGGCTAGCGGCGTGCCGCTAACCTGCACGGTGAAGCCTTGGTCGCGGCCATTCTTATCGAGGAAGGTAAGAGCGCCGTTGTTGAGCTGAACGTCTATCGGCTGGCTATCACTTAGCCTACGTGCTTTATAGCCGCTCGCCCCGCTGGTGCCGTCATACTCCAGCAGGTAATCGCTAGTGGTCAGCGCACTCGTATCGGTAATTTTCAAAGACGCATCGGCTGCAACAGTCGAGCCTCCTGCGCTGAGCGAAGGGTTGCCGCTGAACGGCGTTGCACGCAGCGCCATCAGTGCGCTGCTGTTGAAATCGCCGAACAGCGCTTTGCCGACCTGCCCCTTCAGATCCAACCCCTGCCCCAACTGGGTATTGACCTGGTCACTCACCGCCAACGCCAGCCGTCCCAACGAGTTCATCGTTGAATCCAGCACTTCCTCGCGATAGCGGATCAAGCCACCCAACTCACCGCCAGTGATCTGCGAGGTAATGCCTTGCTCTGAGCCACCGCTGACAAATCGAATCTCATGACGGTTGGGATCGCTCAGCCCCGGGACCACCTTGAGCTGACTCACCGTCTTACCCACCACCAGCGGCTGACCACTGCCGACCGAAATATTGAAGCTGTTGTCGTCCTGGGGCGTCACGCTGATGCCGATATACGTCGACAATTGCCGCACGGCCTCATCGCGGGCATCGAGCAAGTCATTGGGCTGTTTGCCGTTGGCTGAAGCGGTCGCGATGGCGTCGTTCAAGCTGCCAATACTGCCAGCCAGCCGATTGACTTGGCCGGTCACCGCTGCCATCTGCTTATTGGTGAAGTTGTTCTGCTCGGTCAGGCGATCCGATACCGTATTAAAGCGGCGCGCCAGGCCTTCGGCTTCAGCCAGCACCAGCTGGCGTGCCGGGATATTGGCGGGATCTTCCGCTGCGGTTTGCAGTGCCGAGAAAAACTTCTGCAGCGACGGCGTAATACCGGTTGTGCTGCCGGCCAGCAAGGAATCAAGCTGGTCGATCTGGCTTTTATAGGCTTCAACATCGCTGCTCAGCGAGGTGCTGCTGCGCAGCTGACTGGTCAAAAATTCGCTATAGCTGCGGCGGATCTCGACCAGCGTCGTACCCGAACCTACATAACCCGCGCCGCTGAACTGCGGGGTACGGGTGGCTTGCGAGGCGTCCTGCCGGCTGAAGCCTGGCGTGTTCACGTTGCTGATGTTGTGGCCAGTGATGGACAACTGGCTCTTGCTCGCGCTCAGGCCAGACAGGCCTATATTCAGTAAGTCAGCCATGTTTAACCCTTAGTCCGCATTGCGGGCGACGTGCTGGCGTCGGCAATTGTCTGATAGGTCTGCACTTTGCGAGCGATCTGATTGATCTTGCGTGCGTACTGCGGGTCGGTTGCATAACCTGCCCGCTGAAGTTCGTTGACGAAACGTTCCGAGTTGCCAGATGCACTGGCCACCTGAAGGGCTGGTTTGTAACGATCATTGTTCTCCAACAGCCGGACGTAATCGTTAAAGCTGTGTTCGAACGAGTCATACGCCCGGAACCCGGCTACCTCTTTGGTTGCCTTGCCATTGACGTACTCGGTCGTGGTGACCTTGGCGGACGCACCGTCCCAGCCCGTAGCTTTGATGCCGAACAGGTTGTGGCTGTTGGTGCCGTCCTTCTGCTTGATGATCGATTTGCCCCAACCAGTTTCCAGCGCGGCTTGTGCCACGAGGAGGCGCGGCTCGACGCCTAGACGCTTCGCCGCTTTTTCGGCCATTGGCAACATGGTGGCGATGAACTCGGCAGGTGAGCTGAAGCGCGTCTTGCTCGGTGCATTCGGGTTGGCCGCGTCTACACCGTTGATCGTCAACGGCGCGTCCTGAGGCGCTGCAAAAGCGGTAGCAGGCTTCCAGTCAAGATCGACCAGTGGCTGGACAGCACCCGCCTGGCTAGACTGATCCGCCTGGGTAATTGCAGCTGCAACCTCCGCATGAGCGCGCTCGGCCAGACGGCCCGGTAGGGCCAGACGACGCTGATTGAGCAGCTGAGAATCGTTGCGAGCGGGGTCAACGGGTGCAATCTTCGAGTTGGGGTTGCTCGACCATTTCGCCCCCTCGGTCTGTGCGACTTGAGCAAAAGGATTCGGCTTTTCGCTGGGCTCCTGCTGTTTGCTCAACTGGCGGATCAGCACGTCGGCAAGCCCGATGCCACCGCCCTCTTTGGAGAGCGTGACTGAGAGCTGCTGATCGTGCATGTCCTGATATTGCTTGCTGGCCTGACTGCTGAGCGGATTGTCCTTCGCCATGACCTCAGTGGCCGAGCGCATCGACTTGAGCATCTCGTTCATGAACAAGGACTCGAACTCCTGAGCGACCTTGCGCACGTTCTCGGCACCGTCACGATCCTTGCCGACCTTGAGCTGATTGAGCCGATTCAGGTCGGAGTAGCTACCGCTGTCTGGCGTACGCCGACCCTGTCCCAGTCGATTTTCCATATCCTCTGTCCTCAGATCACAATCAGGTCTGCTTGCAAGGCACCGGCCTGCTTGAGCGCTTCGAGGATCGCCATCAGATCACTCGGCGCCGCGCCGACCTGATTGACTGCCCGAACGATTTCATCCAGCGTGGTACCCGGGCCGAACTTGAACATGGGCTTGGCTTCCTGCTCTGCATTCACTCTGGAATTGGGGACGACTACGGTCTGCCCATCAGAAAGCGGATTGGGCTGGCTTACTTGCGGGTCTTCGGAAATGGTCACCGTCAGGCTGCCGTGAGTCACGGCGGCTGGTTGAACACGTACGTTCTGGCCAATGACGATGGTCCCGGTTCGCGAGTTGATGATGACCTTGGCCACTGCCTGCCCCACATCCACTTCCAGATTTTCCAGAATCGACAGGTAATCCACGCGTTGGCTTGGATCCAGGGGGGCGGTAATGCTGATCGAGCCACCGTCTAGCGCCTGGGCTACGCCTGGCCCAAGCAGCTCGTTGATATGGTCGACAATATTCTTCGCCGTCGTGAAATCCGGACGATTGAGGTTCATCGTCAGCGTCGTGCCCTGATTGAACGCGCTCGGCACCGGCCGCTCGACCGTAGCGCCGCCCGGAATTCGGCCGGCAGAAGGAACATTGACGGTAATGCGCGAACCGTCTGCGCCACCGGCATCGAAACCACCCACGACCAGGTTGCCCTGAGCGATCGCGTAGACGTTGCCGTCAATCCCTTTAAGTGGCGCCATCAACAGGCTGCCACCGCGCAGGCTCTTGGCGTTACCGATCGACGACACGGTGATGTCGATGGTTTGGCCCGGCTTGGCGAAAGGCGGAAGATCGGCATGAATGGACACGGCCGCGACGTTCTTCAGCTGAACGTTGCCACCGGCAGGAACCTTGATGCCAAACTGCGCCATCATGTTGTTGAAGGTCTGCACGGTGAATGGTGTCTGGGTGGTCTGGTCGCCGCTCCCATTCAGCCCGACCACCAAGCCGTAACCAATTAGCTGGTTGCTACGGACACCCTGAATCGTAGCGATATCCTTGAGTCGCTCGGCCTGGGCCGGGACGACAAACAGGCACAGCAAGGCAACCATAATCGAGCTGAACAATTTCATTGCCTGCACCTGTTTAGAACGGCCACAACGGGCTAATGAAGAAGCGATCCAGCCAACCTGGCTGACTGGCGTCCGCGAAGGCGCCAGTACCGGAGTAAGTGATGCGAGCATCAGCGATACGAGTCGATGGAACAGTGTTATCGGTGGCGATATCGTCCGAACGCACCAGCCCGGCAATGCGCACCAGTTCATCGCCTGTGTTGAGCGTCATCCATTTCTCACCGCGGATCGCGAGGATGCCATTGGGTAGCACATCCGAAACGGTCACCGTGATCGAGCCGGAAAGGCTGTTGCTCTGCCCTGCCTGACCAGAACCGGAAGTATCCCGTGATGCCTCGTATTCAGCGCCCAACGTCATCTTGTTGTCGGTCAGCGGATTGGCCATCGAAACAGCACCGCCAAACAGAGAGCCAAGGCCGATGTTGGCACTGCTGTCCTTGGAGATTTTCGAATTGGAGTTCTTGCTCGCCTGGGTCTTTTCATTGAGCGTGACGGTGATGATGTCGCCGACCCGGTAGGCCTTCCGATCGTCGTACAGATTGGTTTCGAAGCCCGCCTGATAGATCGCACCGTTGTTCTGCGCAGCCGGCAGCGGCGTGCGCGGCAGAACCGGCGAGTAGTAAGGATCGTTGGGCTTCGGAGCTGGCGCCATGCAGCCGGACAAAATCACGGCAGACATCAGCGGAAGGACAATCGACAAGCGGCGCATATTCACCTCAATCCAGCGGCTGACAGCTGTTACAGCTGCTGGGTGACGAAAGACAGCATCTGGTCTGCCGTGGAGATAACTTTCGAGTTCATCTCATAGGCGCGCTGCGTAGTGATCATGTTCACCAGCTCCTCGACCACGCTGACGTTGGAGTTTTCCAGGGTGTTCTGCAGCACCGTACCCAGACCATTCAGGCCGGGCGTGCTGACCTGCGGCGCACCGCTTGCAGCGGTTTCCAGGAACAGGTTGCTGCCCATCGCCTGCAGGCCTGCAGGGTTTACGAAGTCGGCGGTCTGAAGGTTGCCGATGATCTGCGGCGCCGGGTTGCCCAGGGTAGTCACCGAAACGGTGCCATCTTCGCCAACAGTAAACGTCTGTGTTTCCGGCGGCACGACAATGGCCGGCTCCAGTGAGTAACCGTTCGAGGTCACGATCTGGCCTTCGGCATTCAGATGGAAACTGCCGTCACGCGAGTACGACACGGTTCCGTCTGGCAGCAGCACTTGGAAGAAGCCACGGCCATTGATGGCCATGTCGAGCGGCTGCTCGGTGGTCTGCAGGCTGCCGGCGGTAAACTGCTTCTGCGTACCGACGATCCGTACACCGGTACCCAACTGCAGGCCCGATGGCAGCTCGCTGTCCTGGCTGGACTGACCACCGGGCTGACGACGGATCTGATACAGCAAGTCCTGGAATTCAGCACGGTCTTTCTTAAAGCCCGTGGTGGAGACGTTGGCCAGGTTGTTGGAAATGGTGGTCAGGTTCATGTCCTGCGCGGACAAACCGGTCTTGCTGACCCACAGTGCTGGAAGCATGTTCTTCTCCTCGTGCGCCGGAATTCGGGCGCCGCCTAGTTTGTTTAGCTGATCTGCAAGACTCGGGCCGCAGCGGCACCATCTTCTTCGGCAGTACGCATCATCTTCACGTGCAGCTCGAACTGCCGGGACAGCGCCAGCATCGATGTCATCTCGGCAACAGCGTTGACGTTACTTGCCTCAAGGAAGCCCGAGGTCACACGAACCGCGGCATCAGCCTCGACAGGCTGTCCATCCTTCAATCGAATAAGGCCGTCGGTACCCTTCTCCAGCTGCTTTGGATCGGGATTGACCAGTTTGAGGCGATCAACTGTTACCACCACATTCGGATCTTCACCGAGCGCGCGGATACTGATCGAGCCGTCGGCACCGATCTCCACTTTCTCCTCTGGCGGAACCGCGATCGGCCCGGCATTGCCGAGCACCGGCAAACCGTCGCCGGTCCTGAGCATGCCAAGCGTGTCGATATTCAAGCTGCCAGTTCGGGCATAGGCCTCGCTTCCATCCGGCGCTTGCACGGCTATCCAGCCATCCCCCTCAACCGCTACGTCCAGGTCCCGACCAGTCTCTTGCAAAGCGCCGGAGCTGAAGTCCGTGCCTGGACGTTCGGTCATGGCGTAGACACGTGCCGGAAAGCTGTCTCCGAAGACTTGCATCGAGCGCGCCTGCTCGAAGTCACGCCGGAAGCCCGTGGTCGAGATGTTTGCCAGGTTGTTGGCATGCGCCTGTTGGGCTTTAGCGTTCTGGCTCGCACCCGTCATGGCCACATAGAGCATCTTGTCCATTGAACCTCCGTTGCACCCGAATTGACACTAATCAGACTTATGTAGCGAAACAAAGCAAGCCATGTGCCAACAATTGGGTTCTGGCTTAAGCATCTGAAAAACAAGGAATTCTTCTAACAAAAAAAAGGCCCCGGAGGGCCTTTTGAAAACGAAGCGGCAGTTTCCCGCCACCCCGCGCAGTGCTAGGTAGCAATTACCGCAGATTGATGATTGTCTGGGTTAGAGCGCTCTCCGTTTCTATCGTTTTCGCATTTGCTTGGTAATTGCGCTGTGCCACGATCAGATTGACTAGCTGATCCGACAGCTCGACGTTCGAATCTTCTAGCGCGCCGGCTTGGAGCGTACCCATTGTTCCGACCCCTGGTGGATTTATAGCCGGCTCACCCGACTGAAACGACTGGATCCATTGGGTTTTTCCAACAGGAATTAGTCCTTGCTCGTTGGCAAAACTGGCCAGAACTACCTGGCCCTGTACTTTGGATTGTCCGTTCGTATAACGCGCGAATATTTGACCCGATTCGTCAATTTCCAGACCAACCATTTCGCCAGTGGTGTAACCATCCTGACCAATACTGTTAACAGCGAAGGGGCTTGCGTATTGAGTTGCGCTACGCAGGTCGACATCAATATTAAGGCCGCCCTCAGCAGCAGCGCCATTCGTTTCCCATACTCCCTGAGCATTTAACCTGGCTGGATTCCAACCTTGCAGAATTAACACGCCACTTTGATCAAACTCCATCGGTGCTGGTGGATTGGGGGCGGGATCTTGCGGTGCTCCTGGTATCAGCTTACCGTCTACCGTAAAGTTCAACGTTGTGAATGGTGCAATTTCGCTATTAGGATCTTGATGATTTCGGCCATCTACGAGAACGTACATTTCCCATTCGTTCGGTTGATCAGGATTGTCTGAGCGAACAAAATACTGGGTAAGTACGTGAGAGTTACCTTGCTGGTCAAAAATATTCGTGGAGGTTGACGAGTTATACGTAAGCGGGTCGGAGGGATCGAAGACTCTAGCCTCGGGCGGCACGGCACTCGGCCTGCCTGCATTCGCCGGCCTAACATTCGTGGAATCCAGATTAAATGTTTGGCCAATTTCGGAAGTTGCCTTTGGGGCTTGGCTGTCAGTTTGTATCACCAAGTTCCCAACTTTATCCGTCAGCGTTCCATCAGGACTCAACGTACGGCCTTGCAGATTATTCCCGAAGTTGTCGACCATCATTCCATTCTTGTCGACACCAAAATAGCCCGCGCGAGTGTAGCTGACCGCCCCATTGTTGCTTACCTGAAAAAAGCCGCTACCGTTAATGGCAAGGTCAAGCGAGTTTTGGGTGTAGTTGATATTACCTTGAGAGAATTGTTGGGAAATACTCGCAAGCTGTACGCCACTACCAACTGTATTCTTGCTAACGGCCATCGTGCCGGAATACACATCCGCAAACTCCGCCCGCGACTGCTTGAAGCCCGCCGTGCCGGCGTTGGCAATGTTGTTACCCGTGACATTGAGGTCTTTGCTGGCGGCACGCATGCCGCTGAGGCCGATATTGAACGACATGAATTGCTCCTGTTACCGGACGTGCCGGCAGTTACTGACCGATAACCTGGACTTGAGACAGCCCGATGCTGCCGACACCGGCCAGATTGAGCTGAAGCTCACCGCCGTTTTGTCCGAGCGTGACGCTATCCACGTTGGCAGGAAGCAAGGTGTACAGCCCCTTGGTCTCGCCCTGGTAGGTCGCTTGTGCTTCGAATTTGTATGTACCCGGCGGCAAGGTTTTGCCACTCGAATCTTTGCCGTCCCACATGAACGAAACGTTGCCGGCTTCCTGCTGGCCCATGTTGATCCGGTTCACCACCGTACCGGCGCTGTCGTAGACGTTGACCGCCACGTTGCTGCTGGTTGTCGGGAGCACGATGCTGGCCTTGAAGGTTTCGCTGGTATCCACGACCGCTTTATCGGTCGGCACGATAACTTTGCGGCCAACCAGCGAAGAGGCTTGCAGCGCCTGAGATGACTGATACCCGGACAGCATGGTCTCCATGCTCGAATTCAGTTTCTCTACCCCTTCAACGGTGCTGAACTGCGCTAGCTGCGCGATGAACTCACCGTTCTCTTGCGGCTCCAGCGGGTTCTGGTTGTTCAACTGAGTCACCAGCAGCTCGAGAAACTCGTTCTTGCCGAGGTCGTTGCTTTTAACTTCGCGATCTTTGATCTGGTATTGGTCCAGTACCGAACCGGTACCGCTGACACCGCCTGTCGTGCTCATGGCAATCTCTCGTTAGGGTTACTGGCCCAGGGTCAGAACTTTTTGCAGCATGGTCTTCGCCGTATTCATCAGCTCGGCATTGGTCTGGAACGAACGGCTGGCAGAAATCATGTCGGCCATTTCTTCGACGACATTGACGTTCGGGTAATACACGTAGCCTTCGCCGTTCGCCGCAGGATGGTTGGGCTCATAGCGAGCCTGCAGTTCGCTCTGGTCTTCCACCACACCGAGCACCTGAACGCCAGCACCCGCCTGATCCTGCTCGGCGAACAACGACTCGTTCGGTGACCCGTTCGCCTGTTGCAGCATGGTGGCGAACACCGGGTGACGTGCACGGTAGGTCTGGTCAACGCTGGACGAGACTGTTTCAGCGTTGGCGATGTTGCTGGAAATGGTGTTCAGGCGAGTGCTTTGGGCACTCATGCCGCTGCCGGCGATGTTGAAGACGCTGCTGAGGGACATGATTTTCGCTCCTTTTATTCGCCGCGCAGGGCGCTCATCAGCCCCCGAAACTTGCTATTTAGCAAGGTAAAGCTTGCCTGGAAGTCGATGGCATTCTCGGCGTAAGCCGCCTGTTCAACCTGAGCATCTACGGTGTTCTGGTCGAGCGACGCATGTGCCGGGGTGCGGAAGCGCAAGCCGGGATCGGCGATTTCCATCCCTTCGGCAGCGATATGTTTGCTGCTGGTCACGGCCACACCAAACCCACCCTGATTCTTGCTGTGTTGTGCAGCAAGAACCGAGCTGAAATCCAGATCACGCGCTTTGTAGTTAGGGGTGTCAGCGTTGGCAATGTTGTTGGCCAGCACTTCGGCGCGCTGAGCGCGAAAACCGAGCGCCTTCTCATGGAGGCCAAGTGCCTTGTCGAAATTAATGCTCATGATCTAGCCCTTCGCGGGATACAAGTCTGCTTAGCAAACCACCAGCAAGGGTCATGCCATTTATACAAGCGACTGATCTATAAGCTTTTTCTAGCGAGGGAGATTGAGTCAGGCGTCAAAAGCGGCAAAGCCTGACCACGCTTTCGCCGCTTATCTAGCCCATAGCGACAGATTCCTGCCGCTATTGCCACGGAATGAAGACTATTTAGCCTTGTAGATGATGCCTGGGCTGCACTGCACCATCTGATAAAGCTCAGGTAGCCCGTTCAGCGCTTCGGATGCACCCAGAAACAGGTATCCGCCCGGCTTCAATGTCGCGTGAATCCGCCTGAGAATGTCTTTCTTGACGTCGGCGGAAAAATAAATCAGCACGTTGCGGCAGAACACCACATCAAACTTGCCGAGCACTGCATAGCTGTCGAGCAGGTTCTGCACCCGAAACTCAACACGGCTGCGGACCGCGGGCTTGACTACCCAACGGCCGGGGCTCTTCACGTCAAAATACCGCTGCAACCGCTCGCTGGATAAGCCGCGTGCGATGGCGAGACTGTCATACTCGGCCGCCTTCGATGCGGCAAGCATGGCCCCTGACAATTCAGTGGCCACAATCTGAACGGCCGTTTTCGGCTGGCTAGGGCTACTGCGCTCATATTCGTCGATGGTCATCGACAGGGAATAAGGCTCTTGCCCCGATGAACAGGCCGCTGACCAGATACGCAGGCGCTGACCCGGCGAGCCTTTCAAAAGCTCAGGCAGAACCCGGCTACGCAGCACCTCGAACGGATAGGTATCCCGAAACCATAGCGTTTCGTTGGTCGTCATCGCATCCACGACCTGCTCGCGCAGGCCGCTGCGTGGCTGGGCCTGGATCTTCCTGACCAGATCACCCAAACTTTTGAGCCCCTGCTGCTCCATCAACTTGTTCAACCTGCTGGAAACCAAATACTGCTTGTTGTTACCCAGCAAAATGCCGCACGTCTTTTCGAGGAATATTCGGAACTGATCGAAATCCGGATCACCAGACACTAATTTTGCCCACCCGTCATATTGCGAGGACGAAGCCTCAATTGTTATCCGTATTCTGGATCCGCTCTATCACTCGATTGGCCAGATCGTCTGCCTGAAACTTGGCGAGAAAATCATCCGCTCCGACCCGCTTGACCATGCTCTGGTTGAACACACCGGAAAGCGAAGTATGCAGCAGAATATGCATATCACGCATAGCCGGATCCTGGCGCACCTCGGTCGTTAGGGTGTAGCCATCCATCTCCGGCATCTCGATATCGGAAATCATCATCACGAATTCGTCAGATGGCTTCTTGCCATCGGCTACCAGTTTTTTCAGGTAGGTTAGCGCCTGCCGCCCATCGTTATGCGCAACGACCTCGATACCCAGATTTTGTAGACAACGCATGATCTGCTTTCGCGCAACAGACGAGTCATCGACAATCAGCACTCGACTGGTTGACGCTTTATGACTGGTTGCTTCATCTGCAATGCTGACCGAGAGCACTTCCGACACAGGCGCGACCTCGGCGAGTACTTTTTCAACGTCGATGATTTCCACCATCTGTTCGTCTACGTGAGTCACAGCCGTCAAATAATGGTCGTGGCCCACCCCTTTGGGCGGCGGAAGGATGTCCTCCCAATTCATGTTGACGATCCGCTCAACTGACCGGACCAGAAAACCGAGCACCTTGGTGTTGTACTCGACGATGATCGCAAAGCTATTCGGCAGATCCTGCAGCACCGGCTTTCCGGTGGCGGCTGAGAGATCGAGGATAGAAAGCGTACTACCCCGTATGTTCGCCACTCCCCTTACCACTGGGCTCGACCGGGGCATGACCGTCAGCCGAGGACACTGCAGCACTTCTTTGACTTTGAAAACATTGATGCCATACAGCTGCTTGCCGTCCAGCCTGAACAACAGCAGCTCCAAACGGTTCTGCCCCACCAGTTGGGTGCGCTGGTTAACCGAATCCAATACACCGGCCATGCCAGTTTCCTCTTGCGTGTGAGATGAATGGACAGACATCTGTAGCGCAGACTATCTGGCGCTGACGTGACCTGCACAGGTAACACCGAGCTCGGTCTGCCTTGCCTGCCTCAGCTTGTTTCGAAACGGCGCGCAACCGGCACGCGCCTTGCTTTAATCCAGGGCATGAGCAAGCAGACGACTTTTTTCCGGCATCCGTGCAAGACGCTTCGCCAAGCGTTCCTGTTGGCGACTTTATGCGGGCTGAGCCAGCTGGCTGACTCAGCAAGCTACACGCGACCTGAACAGCTTATCGACGCGACCCGCGCTTTTCTTGAGCGAGAAGTAACGGACTATCTACAGAGTAGTCAAATCGAGGCGCGCCATGAAATCGAGCTGAACAGACTGGATCCGCGCCTTCGCCTGGCGGCCTGCAATCAAGCATTGACGACCCGACTCGAAAGCCCGGCACAGCCCGTTGGTCGCACCACCGTGCGGGTTAGCTGCGAAGGTAGTTCACCTTGGTCCGTGTTCGTTCCTGCACACGTCCATTTGTTCCGTGAAGTTATCGTGGCCAGACGGCCTTTGACGCGTGAAAGCGTCATAGAGCAGGCCGATATAACCCTTGCCGAGCGCGACGTCAGCACTCTGACCCAAGGCTATTTGACGTCGTTCGACCAAGTGCTTGGCAACAAGATTACCCGTAGCGCCCAACCCGACCAGGTGCTACCTCCAACTTACCTGTCCGCAGCTGAAATAGTTCGCAAAGGCGACCAGGTAGTAATCAGCGCGAAAAACTCTACGATAAATGTCAGAATGCCTGGTGAAGCTCTGTCTGACGGCGCACTTGGCGCTCAGATCCGAGTCAAAAACCAACGATCCGGACGGACGATCAAAGCCCGCATCGTTGGTCCTGGGCACGTGGAAGTCGCAATGTGAAGCTGCGCACTACTGCGCCAGTCGCCGGTACGAAAAAAGGCTAAAGTTTCACATGGATTTGCCGAAAAGCAGGCAAGCGTCCTGACTTATTCGAGGTTTCGATCATGGTTATCGATTTCAACCGGCCTAACAATGCCGTCAATTCATCAAGCACTGGGCGAAGCAGCGTCCAGAACGCTGAGCGATCGACAACTCAGCAGACACCCACTGACGAAGTGAAAACCATCGGCAACAGCCCGGTATCTGGAGAGAGTGTTCAGCTGAGCCCGGAAGCCCAGCGCCTTCAGCAGACCGCTGAAAAACTGAACCAGCAGCCCGCTGTTGATCAGGAACGTGTTGCACAGATCAAACAGGCAATCGCCGATGGCAGCTATCAGGTAGACAGCCAGCGAGTAGCATCGAAGCTGCTGACGTTCGAAAGCCAGCGCTGAGCCGACATCGATGCGAGCAGGCGTGAGTGCAACAGAGGTCACTATGCGAGATTCCGAATTGCTGCAGCAGCTGATTGACGATATCGGCACCGCCCAGACACTGCGTGAGGTCGCCGATGCAGAATATCTGGCGCTCGCCGAACGCAATCTCGGCGAACTGGAACAGCTGCTCACGCAAAAGCAGGCACTGCTAGCACTTTTGAGCCAACACGGCACTCTGCGCAGCCAGGCATTGGCCAAGGCACAGTTGAGCTCCGACCGGAACGGCTTGGCACAGTTTGCCGCGGCTTCAGAGATAGGCGATGAAATCCTTGCGCAAGCAGAACAGCTGGAACGCGTTCTCGAGGA
This sequence comes from Stutzerimonas xanthomarina DSM 18231, assembly GCF_900129835.1. Taxonomy (GTDB): domain Bacteria; phylum Pseudomonadota; class Gammaproteobacteria; order Pseudomonadales; family Pseudomonadaceae; genus Stutzerimonas; species Stutzerimonas xanthomarina. Next base: position 269,996 of record NZ_FQXA01000005.1, on the reverse strand, counting down.
GTGTCGCAAAGCCAATGAGCGAAACGGCAGGCTCATCCGCGCCAACCAGAGCGCCGTAGGCACCATGCTGCAGGTATTACAAGGGACTACCCAAACCCCGGATTTGTACGATCGCCGTGGAACTGCTGCCAAAAGCACTCATCATCGTCCGCTCAGCCAAGCCTGAACCATACGCAGCCGAATAACATCATAATGCTATCATGCGGCTGACGTCGTTACATGCCGGAGAGCAACGCAAGTGTCTAGTCCTTTCGCCGAGGGTGAAGGTCCTCAACCTCCTCAAATACTCAAGACCCCTGTCGAGATTCAGGCGAACCTACGCCCGTTGCTAGATAACCATATCCCGCTACAACTCCGTTTTACCGAGCGCACTCAGCGCTACCAGACTTATCTGGTAGAGATAAACCGCGATAAGGGCTGGCTTGCGTTAGACGAGCTGATACCCAACGACGGCGAGCGGCTGATGGCGTCCGGAGAAGCTTTCCAGATTGAAGGTTTTCACGAGGGCGTGCGGATTGCCTGGAACAATCCACACCCAGTGCACCTTGGTGAACTGGACGATGCACGCTGCTACTGGGCCCCTCTCCCCGATGAGATCCTCTATCACCAGCGGCGGAACGCCTACCGGGCGACGCTGAGTGGACAGTCCATCGCTGCCGCACTGGGCGGCAAGGCCGTCAAGAAGCCACTGGTTGGTAGATTGCTGGATATGTCAGCAACAGGCTGTAAGCTGAGCCTACCCGGCAACCTGCAAAGCAGCCTTCAGTCGGGGCAGGTTTATGATCAGCTCCGCCTGGAGCTACCTTTTGGGGTGGTGACAACCGCCGCCGAGCTCAGACACGTCGTGTTTGACGAAAAACTTGATCTTACGTTCTGCGGGATGCGCTTTTATCGCATCAGTGGCTTAACGCAACGGCAGGTCGAACGATTCGTCTATCAACTGCAACGCGAAGCCCGACGCGACCAGGTCACCGACCGGTTTAGCTGATACAGAGCAAAACCCATACCGTGTCGCTTCTCATCGAATCCGCAGCCAACCCCCTGCCATACAGGATCAAGCAAAGCTAAACGCCCTGCTCTCAACCCACCCACCTGCGGTTAACCTGACGGCGATCCAATTGATGGGGACTGGCGACGCGCAACGCCGATGCAGTCCGATAGGGGAACGCTCATACGGGCATTCGACAGCGTCTGGAATCCGAACAGCGGACACCAGAGGCCCATCTTCCAATGCGACCGCCCCGCAGCCGTAGAGACAGAGCATTGAGACAGTGCTGCTGCATGTAGGCAAGCCGCAGTACGGCCAGACCACCCCTGAAAACCTGAGCCATCCGCTATTTGATACGTATCGACGATACTCGAGCAATCGGCTGACACAGTGATCGACCCGTCTGCGGCGACAGGACGATAGCCAAAATGCCGTTTCCTTTACCTGTCAGCAGCGTAAGGCCTGCGGATCGCCGATCATTATGGATCGCCGAACTTAAGTGCAGCTACCAACGGTTCGTTAGGTCATAGCGCGAATCAGGAGGGGCGAAAGCTGGCTTCGATCAGACGGAATATGCCATTGAAGCAAACCACCAAGGCAGTGGCCTGTGGCAATTGCCATCCAGGCCAAATGGTAAAGCTCCGTGTGGCGTCCCAGGCGAGGTTCGAACTCACAACCTTCCCCTTAGGAGGGGGATGCTCTATCCAATTGAGCTACTGGGACACATGGGCGGCAGCATGTTAGCGAGCATTGGCTCGTTTGTCATTCCCGCCCCGCTTTATACAGCGACTCCACATTACCGCAGACCGCGACGGCACGCGGCCTTGTATTTTGCATGATCTAGAGGCCGGCAATCTTGCAAAGCGCATTGAAAACATTCGAGGTATATCTTTAAGTATCTGATTATTAAGGCTTTTATCTATAAAAATCATTGGCACGAGAGATGCTTAATTACCTGACAATTAAGCGATGGAGACGCCGATGCTACGCCCAGCCTACTTACTCAGCACCGCCGTTCTGGCCGCTGTTGCGATCCCGCTGCTTGAGGCCGTACCAGAGACAGACCATATGCAGGCTGCATCCGAACCGTCCCAGGTGGCACCAACAAAGCTTTCAGTGCCGGCGAGTACGATTAGCAGCAGCGCGCACAGCAAGCCTACGCAGGCGAAGCGCTGGGTTTTCTAGTGACTGGATTGCTTCATGAAGGTTCTACAAGGAGATTAAAAATGTCTGTTTATGGATATCTATTTCTTGTGCTCGGCATGCTGTGCGGCGCCATGAGTGTCAGCTCTGTCTTTTCGGGGTTCTGGGATACGCTTGCCACAGGCGGCATGGTGGTATTCGCTGTGCTGTTCACTATTACGCTGCTGCTCGGTCGCCGAATCAAGTTCGACCCGGTGCTTCGTTAGCCACGCATCACGCATACGAGATAAGTGCTGGGTCACAATAAAGGCTCTTGGCCACCACCATGCCTTTACTCTTAAAAATGTCGCCGTATAATTGGCGCCATTATGTTGTCCAGCATCTTTTTCGCAGGTCGCGGAACAGCATGTGCTGTTTGGTGTCAGACCGGTGACTAGAACGGCAATAAGCCACCATCGCCCACCTAACTAACCGGTTTAATATGCGCCCAATGAAGCAGGCAGTTTACTCCAGCCGCACGGCTGACAAATTCGTGGTTCGCCTACCAGACGGAATGCGAGAGCGTATCGCAGAGGTCGCGCGGAACCATCATCGCAGTATGAATTCCGAGATCATTGCCCGCCTGGAGCAAAGCCTTCTGCAGGAAGGTGCGCTTGATGACGATTCCGCAATTCGGCTAGACAGCCCCGAACTGACACTGCATGAGCGCGAACTGCTGCAACGTTTTCGCCAGCTGGCCCATCGTCAGCAAAACGCACTGATTGCACTTATCGCGCAGGATGCCGAAGCTGCAAAAGAAGAAGGCTGATCGCCTCGGTGCTGGTGATTAGCGTAAACTGCCCTGACAGTCGTCAGAGCAGTGCATTTGGTGGCTTGCGTCACTAGCCACGCTGGCGATACGCGGGACTATCTGCAACATGAAACGAACGATGCCTGCACCTTAATTAGCGCAGGCATTTTTTGTCCTACCTATACTGCACGTCAGCTTAAGCGCTAGCCCACAAAGCTAAGCAGAACCCCCGCAGCAACAGCCGAGCCAATAACGCCCGCTACGTTGGGCCCCATGGCGTGCATAAGCAGGAAGTTTTGCGGATTCGCCTCGAGCCCGATTTTGTTCGACACTCGCGCCGCCATCGGCACTGCCGACACACCGGCCGAACCGATCAGCGGGTTGATTTTGTTTGCGCTGAACATGTTCATGAACTTCGCCATCAGCACGCCCGCCGCCGTACCGCCACAGAAGGCAACCATGCCAAGCAGCAGGATCCCAAGTGTCTTCATCTGCAGGAAGGCTTCGGCGGACAGCTTGGAGCCGACAGTCAGCCCCAACGCGATGGTCACGATGTTGATCAGCGCGTTACGTGACGTGTCGGCCAGACGATCCACAACCCCGCATTCGCGCAACAGGTTACCAAAGGCGAACATGCCCACCAGCGGTGCAGCATCCGGTAGTAGCAAACCCACCATCAAAGCAAGCATGAGCGGAAAGACGATCTTTTCTGCCTGACCGACATGGCGCAACTGCGTCATCACAATGGCGCGCTCTTCCTTGGTCGTCAGCGCCCGCATGATGGGAGGCTGAATCAACGGAACCAGCGCCATGTACGAATAAGCCGCGACGGCAATCGGCCCCAACAGATGCGGCGCGAGCTTTGCCGTAACAAAGATTGAGGTAGGTCCGTCCGCACCGCCAATGATCGCAATCGACGCAGCCTCACGCAGGGTGAACTCCATTCCTGGAATACCCATCGCCGCCAGAGACAACGCGCCAAGCAGCGTGGCGAAAATACCGAACTGCGCCGCCGCGCCGAGCAGTAGCGTCTTTGGGTTAGCCAGCATTGGCCCAAAGTCGGTCATCGCACCGACACCCATGAAGATCAACAGTGGGAACACGCTTGTCGGCAGTCCAACTTCATAGAACAGATGGAGGATGCCGGCGCCCTCGGCCATGTTGGCAACGGGAATGTTGGCCAGCAGGCCACCAAACCCGATCGGGATCAGCAGCAAGGGTTCGAATCCCTTGCGAATGGCCAGATAGATCAGCCCCAGACACACCACGATCATCAGCAGTTGACCAGGCTCAATGTGATAGAGACCGGTGCTGTGCCACAGCTTGAGCAACTTATCCATGCAGCGCTCCTTAAGCGATGGTCAGCAGGCTATCGCCAACCGACACCGCGTCGCCGACCTTGACGTTGACACCTGAGACAGTGCCGGCTTTGAAGGCACGGATTTCAGTCTCCATCTTCATAGCTTCGAGGATGATCACCAGATCCCCTTCCTGAACCAGCTGACCGGGCTGTACGAGCACTTTAAAGATGTTGCCGGCTAGCGGAGCCGGTTGAGGCTCGCCTGTACCTGAGACCGGTGCGCTAGCAGCTGTTGGTGGTACGCCTACCCCACCGCCAACCGGCTTGATCCCTTCGATATCGCCACCCTCGTTGACTTGGACGACGAATGACTTACCGTTAACTTCGACAGTGTAGGTTTCGGGCACGCCTGCTGCGCGCGGCGCCTGGTCCTTGCCGGTCGGCACCGGCTCGAAAGCAGAGGCGTTGCCCCGGTTTTCGAGAAACTTGAGGCCAATCTGAGGGAACAACGCGTAGGTCAGCACGTCATCGATCTCGTTCTGAGCCAGCTTGATACCTTTCTCCTGCGCCAGCCGCTTCAACTCAGCCGTCAGCTTTTCCATTTCCGGTTGTAGCAGATCGGCAGGGCGGCAGGTGATCACGTCAGCACCGTCTAGAACGCGCTGCTGCAGTTCAGCATTGAAAGGGGCCGGTGCGGCGCCGTATTCACCTTTGAGGATGCCTGCGGTTTCCTTGGTGATGGACTTGAAACGCTCACCGGTGAGCACGTTGATAACGGCCTGGGTGCCGACGATCTGAGAAGTCGGCGTTACCAATGGAATGAACCCGAGATCTTCACGAACACGTGGAATCTCAGCGAGCACCTCATCAAACTTGTCGAGAGCTCCCTGCTCCTTCAATTGGCCTTCCATGTTGGTCAGCATGCCGCCTGGCACCTGCGCCACGAGAATGCGCGAATCGACGCCCTTGAGCGTGCCTTCGAATTTTGCGTACTTCTTGCGCACCTCGCGGAAGTACGCAGCGATTTCCTCCAGCAGCAATAGATCGAGCCCGGTGTCGCGCTCGGTGCCCTGGAAAATAGCCACCACCGACTCGGTTGGCGAATGACCATAGGTCATAGACAGCGAAGAAATAGCGGTATCGACGTTGTCGATACCCGCCTCGACAGCCTTGAGAATGGCCGCCGTAGAAAGGCCCGCCGTGGCGTGACATTGCATATGGATCGGAATCGACAGGCTTGCCTTCAAGCGGGAAACCAGCTCAAAGGCCATATATGGCGTAAGAATGCCGGCCATGTCCTTGATTGCCACCGAGTCGGCGCCCATGTCCTCGATCTGCTTGGCCAGGTCGACCCACATTTCCAAGGTATGCACCGGGCTGGTGGTGTAGGAAATGGTGCCTTGTGCGTGCTTGCCCTGCAGCTTGACCGCGCGCAGAGCGGTTTCCAGGTTTCGCGGATCGTTCATAGCGTCGAACACACGAAACACGTCAACGCCGTTGATCGCCGCGCGCTCGACAAATTTCTCGACCACGTCATCGGCGTAATGCCGATAGCCCAGCAGGTTCTGGCCACGCAGCAGCATTTGCTGCCGGGTATTGGGCATCGCTTTCTTCAGCTCACGGATGCGCTCCCAAGGGTCTTCACCGAGATAGCGAATACAGGCATCGAAGGTCGCCCCACCCCAGGATTCGACGGACCAGAAGCCAACCTGATCGAGCTTGCCGGCAATCGGAAGCATGTCTTCAAGACGAACTCGGGTGGCCAGAATGGATTGATGCGCATCACGAAGCACCACATCGGTAATGCCGAGCGGCTGTTTGACAGATGTCATGAAGGGAACTCCCTGTTCTGAATCAACCACGACGAGCGCGGTGCTGATGGATAGCGGTCTGGATTGCCGTAATGACATCGGCATCCACTTCAGCCACAGTGGGCTTGCTGGAAGCCAACTGCGCGGTGGGCGCACTGTCGAAGCGGCCGATCACAACAGACATCAGGCGAATGCATACAATCAACAAAACGAGGAAAACAAAAACGGAACCTAAGCCGAACAGCATAAGTTCGACGCCTTCTAGGAGGAGCTCGCTGGGGGTCATCGGGATTCCCTTTCTATCAGCGGCTCGAGCCGCCTGTTATTCGCTTCGAGTTGGAGCTTTCGCTAGTGCGAAACGTCAGAACAGTAGCCTGAACAACAGGCGCAAGGCAAACGCCAAGTCGACGCAGGCGGAGCGGGTCAGAGCAGAAAAATCGTTGCAAGCCCGAGAAATATGAAGAATCCGCCGCTGTCGGTTACGGCAGTAATCATGACGCTGGCACCCAGCGCCGGGTCTCGTCCCATACGTGCCAACGTCACTGGAATCAGCACGCCCATCAAGGCCGCGAGCAACAGATTAAGGGTCATAGCTGCGGTCATGACGACGCCTAACGACCAGCTGCCGTATAGCCAGTAGACCACGACGCCAATAACCCCACCCCATATCAAGCCATTCAGCATCCCGACACCCGCCTCCTTGCGTAGCAAGCGAGCGCTGTTGCCGGTTCCCATTTGATCCAGCGCCATGGCTCGAACAATCATGGTGATAGTCTGATTGCCTGAATTGCCGCCGATGCCAGCAACTATCGGCATCAACGCAGCCAATGCAACCAGCTTCTCAATCGACCCATCGAACAGACCGATAACACGCGACGCAATAAACGCCGTGATCAGATTGACCGCCAACCAGGCCCAACGGTTGCGCAGCGACTTCCATACCGACGCGAAGATATCTTCTTCCTCGCGCAGACCCGCCATGTTGAGCACTTCGCTTTCGCTTTCCTCACGGATCAGATCGACCATCTCATCAATGGTCAGACGGCCGATGAGCTTGCCACCTTTGTCCACTACTGGCGTCGAAACCAGGTCGTAGCGCTCGAACGCCTGGGCCGCCTCGTACGCATCCTCATCCGGATGGAATGTCACCGGATCACTGGCCATCACCTCTGCCACATGCCGCTCCGGGTCATTAACCAGCAATCGCTTGATCGGCAGAACACCCTTGAGCACGCCGTCGTAATCGACAACGAACAACTTGTCGGTATGGCCAGGCAGTTCCTTCAGCCGCCGCAGGTACCGCAGCACGACTTCGAGACTCACGTCCTCGCGGATCGTGACCATCTCAAAGTCCATCAGCGCGCCGACCTGATCCTCTTCGTAGGAAAGCGCCGAGCGGACACGCTCACGCTGTTGCGCATCGAGCGTTTCCATCAGCTCATGAACAACGTCTCGCGGCAACTCGGCCGCCAGGTCAGCCAGTTCGTCGGCGTCCATTTCTTTGGCGGCAGCCAGGAGCTCATGATCGTCCATGTCGGCGATCAGCGTCTCGCGGACCGCATCGGATACCTCAAGCAGGATGTCACCATCCCGATCGGACTTGACCAGCTGCCAGACCGTCAGGCGATCGTCGAGCGGCAGGGCTTCGAGGATGTGGGCGATGTCCGCCGGGTGCAGAGCCTCTAACTTGCGCTGGAGTTCAACAAGGTTCTGGCGATGTACCAGGTTGTCTACCAGATCCTGGTGCTGCCCTTCCTGGCTCTGACGATGCGCCAGATCCTCGACGATTCTGTGGCGATGGAGCAGCTCGACGACTTGCGCCAGACGATCCTGGAGACTTTCCTGCGGCTTTTTTGCTTCTACTTCAGTCATGGCGCACTCCACCCCCAGCGATTGGAGCGCGCCAGGGGATCAATCATTCAAAACGTGATTGGCAAGCGAAGGTTTTATACGACTACTGGGCAAATCCATGAGGGGGATCCAGGAGCCCGAAGGGCGGACCGCGTAATAATACACACCGCAACTACCATGCACGACCGCGAAATACAGGCAATACAATCGCTTGCACGTAGCCACAGAGGGATCCCACGTTATCAATGTGGACGCATTCACGTTGCGAGAAGGCACCGCTGCGAGCCAAGAAGTATTTGGCTAGGCTGGTCCGACCCATCGTCAAGGAGGACGACTATGAACAAACTGATTGCAGCAAGCTGCTGCGCCCTGCTCCTCGCGGCCGCCCCGATATTCGCTGCGAGCATCTATCACTGCAGCGATGCAGCAGGCAACCTCACGTTTACTAGACAAGGGTGCCCGATCGATCAGACCGCACGACTTCAGGAAGCGGTGAACGCTACACCCAGCTCCGGCAAAGCCGTACCTCTGGCCAAATCTTCAAAACGTAAGACGCCAAAACGGCAGCCTGCTCGAAGCCTTACCGTTGTAGGCGCGCAGGATGATGGATGCGGAAACCGAATAACCGGGAGCGCAAGGCGGGATGCCTTGATTAAACAGCAGGTCCGCCCAGGTATGACCCGCGACGACATCGAAAGCACATTCGGCAAGCCGGACACGGTCACCAGCCGCAATGGCCGAGCACAGTACCGCTATAGCGACGATAAAGGCAGGACGCGGACCATCAGCTTCGACGAGCACGGCTGCGTCCAAGGAAAACGCTGACGTCATAAACGAAAAAAGGGCCTGCATCGCTGCAGGCCCTTCTTCGACTTGGTGCACTCAGGAGGATTCGAACCTCCGACCGCTCGGTTCGTAGCCGAGTACTCTATCCAGCTGAGCTATGAGTGCAAAAGCGATTGATAAACCAGATCACCGCTGGCTACAACATGAACCACATCACTGCGGTTCAAAATATGGTGCACTCAGGAGGATTCGAACCTCCGACCGCTCGGTTCGTAGCCGAGTACTCTATCCAGCTGAGCTATGAGTGCACTGAGGGTGCGCATTATAAGTTTGTGAACCCGCCGGTCAAGCCCTTTTAGTTCAACGATTTATCATCAAACCGCACTGCAGACCAACTCACAACCAAACTATGCAAAATGGCGGAGAGGGGGGGATTCGAACCCCCGACACCCTTTTGAGATGTACTCCCTTAGCAGGGGAGCGCCTTCGGCCACTCGGCCACCTCTCCGCAACACGGGGCGCATGATACCCATCTTCGCCCCGCTTGCAAAGCCAAAAATCACATAAATATTAATGGCTTGGTTCTTGATCTTTTTCTTTCTGGATCCGTTGATAAATCTCCTCGCGATGCACCGCTACCTCTTTGGGTGCATTCACTCCTATGCGCACTTGATTTCCTTTGACACCCAGCACAGTGACAGTCACATCGTCACCCACCATCAGGGTCTCTCCGACCCGGCGAGTCAGAATCAGCATTCCTTTCTCCTTAAAACGGATTCAATTCGGTAAACAGTCTGCAAAGATAAAGACGGATAATGTTCCGTGAAACATCGACCTAGAGCCTTTCACCAGCTATTGACCAGTAACAACGTCTCTAAAGTTCCTTTTGCCCCGACGAAATCGACGGAAGGCTCGAATCAGTCGCAATTAGCGCGTCACTCTCCCTTGCCAGCGGGAGCATCCAGCTCGAAAGCAGTGTGCAATGCCCGCACCGCCAACTCGAGGTATTTTTCCTCGATCACAACCGAGACCTTGATTTCAGAAGTAGAGATCATCTGTATGTTGATGTTCTCCTTCGCCAGCGCTTCGAACATACGACTGGCAACACCTGCGTGTGAACGCATGCCCACGCCAACGATCGATACTTTGGCGATATCGGTATCACCAATGACTTCGCGGGCCCCCATGTCGCGGGCGATACCTTCGAGCACCTGCAATGCATTGTGGTAGTCGTTGCGGTGAACGGTGAAGGTGAAATCCGTGGTGTTATCGTGTGCGACGTTCTGCACGATCATGTCTACCTCGACATTCGCCGCACTGATCGGACCGAGAATCTTGAACGCCACCCCGGGGGTATCCGGCACGCCACGAATAGTCAGCTTGGCTTCGTCACGATTGAAGGCGATGCCGGAAATGATGGGCTGTTCCATGGATTCCTCTTCATCAAGGGTAATGAGGGTTCCTGGACCCTCTTGAAAACTATGCAGTACACGCAACGGTACGCTGTACTTGCCGGCAAACTCCACAGCGCGAATCTGCAACACTTTGGAGCCGAGACTTGCCATCTCGAGCATCTCTTCGAAGGTGATCTTGTCCAGGCGCTGTGCCCGGGCAACAACCCGCGGGTCAGTCGTGTAAACCCCATCGACGTCGGTATATATCTGGCACTCGTCAGCCTTCAGCGCAGCGGCCAGCGCTACCCCGGTGGTATCTGAGCCACCACGACCAAGGGTGGTGATGTTGCCGCTTTCGTCTACACCCTGGAAACCGGCCACGACAACCACCCGCCCAGCCTTGAGCTCCTTCTGGATATCCTGCGCGTCGATCTGAAGGATGCGCGCCTTGGTATGGGCGCTGTCGGTCAGAATGCGGACCTGACCGCCCGTATAGGACACGGCTGGCACACCAATCTTGATCAGCGCCATCGCCAACAGAGCAATAGTCACTTGCTCGCCCGTCGACACCATCACGTCCAGCTCGCGGGCTACGGGTTGTTCACTGATCTGCTTGGCCAGATCGATGAGGCGATTGGTTTCCCCGCTCATGGCTGAGACCACCACGACAATATCGTCGCCATTTTCGCGGAACTTCTTGACCTTCGCCGCCACTTGCTCGATGCGCTCGACGGAGCCCACCGAGGTACCTCCAAACTTCTGTACGATCAAAGCCATCTCATCGCCGCCTAAGCCCGTGAAGGGCGCCTGTTAATCAATCCAGCATCACAAAGTACCCGCGAACATCGGCCCGACCGTGTTCGGATTCAACATAGGCATCGAACCCACAGTCCGTCGCGACCAAGCGAACCTGGCACTCTCCTGCTTAAATGCCCTGCCCGACGAACGCTTCGGCGATGGCTAATGCTTCGTCGAGTCGACTCACATCGCTCCCGCCGCCTTGCGCCATATCCGGGCGACCGCCGCCTTTGCCGCCGACAACCGCAGCAGCCTGCTTCATCAATTCTCCGGCCTTCAAACGGCCGGTTAGATCCTGCGTAACGCCCGCAACCAGCACGATTTTTTCATCCTGCACGCCACCAAGCAGAATGACCGCACTGCCGAGTTTGTTCTTCAACTGATCCACCAAAGCCAGTAACGCCTTGCCATCCAAACCATCCAAGCGCGCGGCCAAGGTTTTCACACCCTTCACTTCGACGGCGGTACTGGCCAGGTCATTGCCGGTCGCGCTGGCTGCTTTGGCCTTGAGCTGCTCGACTTCTCGTTCCAGCTGGCGGTTGCGTTCCAGCATCGCGCCCAGCTTGTCCAGCACGTTGTCACGGCTCGCTTTGACCAGCGAAGCGGCTTCTTTCAACTGCTCCTCAGCACTGTTCAGATAGGCCAGCGCCTGCTCGCCGGTGACCGCCTCGATGCGACGAACGCCTGCTGCTACACCGCCTTCACTGACGATTTTGAACAGACCGATGTCTCCGGTACGTTTGACATGAGTCCCGCCGCACAGCTCGACGGAGAAACCGCCCCCCATGGTCAAGACGCGCACCCGATCGCCATACTTTTCACCGAACAGCGCCATGGCGCCTTTGCCCTTGGCAGTTTCGATGTCGGTTTCGTCGATCTCGACAGCCGTGTTACCTCGGATTTCAGCGTTGACCTTGTCTTCCAGCGCCTTCAACTGTTCAGGCTTGATCGCCTCGAAATGGCTGAAGTCAAAGCGCAACCGCTGACTATCGACCAACGAGCCTTTCTGGCTGACATGCTCACCGAGAATCTGCCGCAACGCCGCGTGCAGGAGGTGAGTCGCCGAGTGATTCAGCGCAGTGGACTGACGCACTGACGCATCCACCGTTGCTTCGACGGTCGCGCCGACCTGCAGGTCGCCACTGTCCAGAACACCGTGATGCAGGAATGCACCACCGGCTTTGCTGGTGTCACGCACATCGAAGCGCAGGCCATCCGTTGAGAGGTATCCGCAATCGCCGATCTGACCGCCTGACTCGGCGTAGAACGGCGTCTCGTCGAGCACGACCACGCCCTCTTCGCCTGCCGACAGGTTCTGCACGGCCATGCCTTCCTTGAACAGCGCCAACACCTTGCCGCTGCCAGAGGTACCCAGATAGCCGGTGAAGCGGGTTTCACCCTCGACCTTGACCAGACTGTTGTAGTCCATGCCAAAGGCACTGGCCGAACGCGCTCGCTCGCGCTGCGCCTGCATCTCGCGCTCGAAGCCTTCTTCGTCGAGGGTCAGCTCACGCTCACGCGCGATATCACCGGTCAGATCGACCGGGAACCCGTAAGTGTCATACAGCTTGAAGATCACTTCGCCAGGAATCACAGAACCCTGGAGGTCAGCCAGATCTTGCTCAAGAATCTTCAGCCCCTGCTCGAGGGTCTTGGCGAACTGTTCTTCTTCGGTCCTGAGCACACGCTCGATATGTGCCTGCTGGGTTTTCAATTCGGAAAACGCATCACCCATCTCGGCCACCAACGCGCCGACGATCTTGTGAAAGAAGCTGCCCTTGGCGCCGAGCTTATTGCCATGCCGGCAGGCACGACGAACGATACGGCGAAGCACGTAGCCGCGACCTTCATTGGACGGTGTCACGCCATCGGCAATCAGGAAGCCACAGGAACGAATATGGTCAGCCACAACCTTGAGCGAAGCCTGACCCTCATTGTTGCAGCCGACAGCCTGAGCAGCGGCGTTCAGCAGGCTCTGGAAAAGATCGATCTCGTAGTTCGAGTTGACGTGCTGCAGCACAGCGCTAATACGCTCCAGCCCCATGCCGGTATCGACACTCGGCGCCGGCAACGGATGCATCACGCCATCGGCGGTGCGATTGAACTGCATGAACACGTTGTTCCAGATCTCGATGTAGCGGTCGCCATCTTCTTCCGGGGAACCCGGTGGCCCGCCCCAGATGTGTTCGCCGTGGTCGAAGAAAATCTCGGTACAGGGCCCACAGGGACCGGTGTCACCCATCGCCCAGAAGTTGTCAGAGGCGTACGGCGCGCCTTTGTTGTCACCGATGCGAACCATGCGCTCGGCCGGTACGCCGACCTCTTTGGTCCAGATGTCATAGGCTTCGTCATCGCTGGCGTAGACAGTGACCCAGAGCTTTTCTTTCGGCAGGTTCAGCCACTTATCGGAGGTCAGAAATTCCCAGGCGTAGGTGATCGCATCGCGCTTGAAGTAATCGCCAAAACTGAAGTTGCCGAGCATTTCGAAAAAGGTGTGGTGCCGCGCGGTGTAGCCGACGTTCTCCAGGTCGTTGTGTTTACCGCCGGCACGCACGCATTTCTGGCTGGTAGTGGCGCGCGTGTAGGCGCGCTTTTCCAGGCCGAGAAAGCAGTCCTTGAACTGATTCATGCCAGCATTGGTGAACAACAGGGTCGGATCGTTCGCGGGAATCAGCGAACTGGAGGCCACACGGGTGTGGCCCTTCTCTTCGAAGAAGCGGAGGAAGGCTTCACGGATTTCTGCGCTTTTCATAGATCTCTTCCAGAGGACTGCGGCCGAACGGCTGCAAAACGACACGGCGAGGCGGCACCGGGAGCCGGTTCACAGCTACCCAATCAGATAGCCGGCAAAGGGCCGCATTATATCGGCCCTGTGCCGCGCGCATAGAGGATAAATAAGATTGAATCAAGCTATTCGACAGCGATTCGAACCTATGCCTTGAGGAAAGCGGAGAAGCTTTCCAAAATCGGATCGACATGCTCGGGCAACACATCCAGATGCGTCACTAACCGCAACCGAGGCGCCGCGGTGATGACAACTCCACGCTCTGCGCAGAACGCTTTGAGCGACGCCGCACGATCGCCCATATCAACGTAGACCATATTGGTTTGAACGGGCTCGACACGATAACCCAGCGCCTCCAGACCCCTGGCGATGTCGTGCGCCCGCTGGTGATCGTCAGCAAGGCGCTGCACCTGGTGCTCAAGCGCATAGAGGCCCGCCGCCGCCAACACGCCCGCCTGGCGCATGCCACCGCCGACCATTTTGCGCAGCCGCCTGGCCTTAGCGATTAAGGGTTGGCTACCGCAAAGCACCGAACCGACTGGCGCCCCGAGACCCTTGGACAAACACACCGACACCGAGTCGAAGTGGCGGCCGATGTCTTCCGCCGTGCAACCGAGCTTGACCACCGCGTTGAACAGGCGAGCACCGTCCAGATGAAGCGCAAGTCCACGCTCCCGCGTGAACGCTCTGGCCTCGGCCAGATAGGCGAGCGGCAGGACCTTGCCGTGCATGGTATTTTCCAGCGCCAGCAAACGCGTACGGGCGAAATGGAAGTCTTCCGGCTTGATCGCCGCCGCGACGCGTGCCAGATCCAACGAGCCATCCGGCTCCATCTCGATCGGCTGCGGCTGGATGGAACCAAGCACCGCCGCGCCTCCCGCCTCGTACTTGTAGGCGTGGGCCAGCTGCCCGGCGATGTATTCATCGCCACGCTCACAGTGCGCCATCAGCGCCAATAGATTGCTCATGGTTCCGCTGGGGACGAACAATCCAGTCTCTAAACCCAGCCGCGCTGCCAGCCTTTGTTCCAACTGGTGGACCGTCGGGTCCTCACCATAGACATCATCGCCCGTGACGGCGGTCACCATGGCTTCTCGCATGCCGGGTGTCGGCTGAGTCACAGTGTCACTGCGAAGATCGATCAGATTCATTGAAACGCCTTGCTCAAATAGGGTTGATTCCTGAGAACGCACGGATTTGCGCTGTGCAGCGAACAGCTAGCGCAGCAGCCGAGTATCCAAAACTTCCGAGCCGCCACCCAGCATGGTTTCGGTGATATCGATGAAATCTTCGGTGGTCACACGATCCAGACGCATAAGACCGCGCGCAACATCATCAAGCGAGTGGCGCCCCTTGCTGCGCTGACGAATCTCCCGATCGAGCTCCTGCAATAGCAGCACAGCTCTGGCGGTGATCGGGCCGTTGGATCGTTCGGTTCGCAAGCTGTCGACCTTGCGACTCCATTTGGTCAGGTGTTCACGAACTGCCTGGTAGCGATCCTCACTCATCCCACCGGCGCGGCGCATCAGCTCGATCGCGTAGTACTCAGCCAGCCCCTCGCTGATCCAGTCACTGCGATCGGCGTCGGAGATTCGGCTGAACACATGAACCAGCTCATGCACGAGCGAACTGGTGCCATTCTCACTGACCAACGGCCGGTCGGCATGCATGAACAGTGAGTTAGGGCCAGACAAACCGCCTCGCCACATTGGATCGCCAGCCCCCACGATCAGGAGCTTCTCTGGGTCCCGCGGAAAAACATTCTGCATTTCAGGCCAGACAAAGGTCAGCAGGGTGAGGATATCCATCCTGCGCAGCCCCTCGCCCACCGGACCGGACACCGACACATCGGTTTCACCGAGCCTAGCCCGGCGGCTGCCAAGCTTGCCGGCGAGAATCCAGCCAGTCGGGCGATCGAAAAGGCGCTCGGGATTGTCGATGCGAAAGCGATTCTTGCCGATACGCGGCCAGCCGGTTTCGACGCTTTTCCAATCATCAGGCAGCTCAAACTGCAAGCGAGAAACCAGTTTGACGCCATCTTGCTGGTCCAGGCGACCGGCAGGTACCAGATCGTCTCCGCGCAGCAACGTCCAGTCGTCGGTCATCCGCGCATCGAAGCGGCCGCTTTTGCGCTGATGACTGATCTTAACCCGGTAACTTAGCCGAGCTTTGCCAGGCATAGGTCGCCAGACACCGCGATCACCCTGCTGCTCCCAGCTGCTTTCGCCATCGGTTTGGAAATCGCTGTAGGCTCCTTCCCCGCCGATATTCAGATCGAGGGACTTAACGGCACTGCCGTCCTCAAGAAGGAGCTCCACTTCTGCCGCATCCTGTTCGGGAACGAACTTGACGGTGTAGTCCAGATCGACCCGTTTGGCCGCCTGAAGTGGCGCAACGAAAGAGAGCAACAGAACGGCAAGCAGCGGTAACTGACGGCGGGGCATCGAGCGGCTCCAGATAGGGTTCAGTGCTATGACGACGCGGGTTGAAGTAGATTCAACCGGCCCGGAATATCAGATGATCTTCCCAGTCTTCGTCAGCCACGGAGCCTTCGGCGATCATCCGGCCCGACTGGGAAATCCGCTCAGCATGTACCGCATCCGGATCGCCACACACAAGGTGATGCCAAAGCGGAAGGTCCTTCCCTTCGGCTACAAGACGATAGCCACACGTGGGTGGCAACCATTTGAATTGCGCAGCGTCTTTAGCTGTCAGCTGGACGCAGTCAGGAACACTGGCGCGGCGATTTGGGTAGTCGGTGCACCGACAGCTTTTCAGATCAAGCAGCTTGCAGGCGATACGGGTGTAGTAGACGCTGCCATCCTCTTCATCCTCGAGCTTTTGCAGGCAGCACAAACCACAGCCGTCGCATAGCGACTCCCACTCGGCCGAGTCCAGCTCGGCCAGAGTCTTACGCATCCAGAAGGGTTCGACTTTTGCTGCCATGAATAGCCATCTCGGAAAACGTGCGAGTCTAGCTGGCAGCAGACGACCGGCCAATAGCAGATGGCCCTTCGGTAGACGGACGACATGCTAGGCCGCCCACGGCTACCAAGGCGGCCGCCGCATCGTCAGCTTTTGTCCAGCAGGTTCCGATGACTGCGCATTTGCTCGAGCATCTGTTACATATGCTTGATGCGCAGGTCCAGCATTTCTTTGGAAGGTTGCATGCCCATCATAGGGCCGCCGTTCATCCCGCCCTGCATACCCATGCCTCCGGACTTGCCCATGCCGCCACCCTGCTGACCCATCGGGCAGCCACTCATCATGCCGAACCCCGACCGCATGCTCTACCAGTGCTGGTCGCGAAGCTTCTGCCTCTCGTCAGGTGTTTTGGCATTTTCCCAAGCCTGACGGTACTCCTGCATCTGCTGCCAATGTTGCTGCCAATGTTGCTGCCAGGCTTGCTCGTTATTGTCTGCTGCAGGTTGGGCTTGGGCCGTTGCGACCAGACCAGCCAGGACGGGACCAATAATCCATGGGCGAATGTTCATGAGCCATCTCCGCTTGGTTAATCTCACCTGAGAATAAGTCCGCCGCAGGCCGTGTTCCTTGTAGCTCGTCAGTGATACCTAAGGTTTATATCGGGTCGTTTCTGCGCAAAAGCTCTTCAGGCAGGTGCTCGATATAGTCTTCGTCGGGCGGCGGCATCTGCAGGTGGTAGCCCTGCTTTTCCAGATTCTCGAGCACCGTTGTGATGTCCTCCTGCGCCAAACTACGTTCAGGCGTAAGGACGATATCGAAGGCTAGCTGCGGCGGGCCGAAGGCAGCGAGCAAGGCTTCCGGCACCCGAGCGAGCGCTTCGCTGCGCTCGACGTACAGGTACATTCCGCTCTTGCGCGGGCTTCTATAAATGGAGCAGATGCGTTTCATGATTTATCTTCCAGCACGTCGAGAAGGTCTTGCCCCATTCGTTCACGGCGCCAACCGCGAAGCGACTCAGGCAGTTCATAAGGACCGTCGGGGTATCCGGACTTCAACAAGGCTTCCAGCACCTTCTTGCGCAGCATCAGTTCGGGGGCGATATCGAGTGCCACCGCTTCGCGCTGTCCAACGGCACGCAACTTCTTCAGCAGAGCCGACGCGTCGAGTGGCAATGGCTCCGGTAAAGATTCCGGCCAGTCCTGCTCGGGCGTAGCAGCGGCAGTGCGGATCAGTTCGAGCAACGTCTCGCCGTCCTGGCGCACCGTGCGCGGATGCATGTCGTCGATACGCGCCAGGCCTACCAGATCGGTCGGCTGGGTGCGCGCCAGCGGCCACAGGCTGTGCTCACGCAATACGCGATTACGGGGCTGATTGCGTGCTCGCGCCTGCCGCTCACGCCAGGCCGTCAGCACGCGCAACACCGCAAGCTGACGCGGCTTGAGGCGCCAGGCCTGCTTGATCTCACGGTAGGCTTCGTCAGGATCGGTTTCACGCTGAAGATTAGCGACCAGCTCGGCGCCGTCCTCCATCACCCATGCTCGTTTCTCCTCGGATAGCTTCGGCAGCAGCGCCTCGTACAGCTCAGCAAGATGCTGTGCATCCTCGGCGGCATAGCGCACCTGCATCTCGCTCAAGGGTCGCTGGAGCCAATCGGAACGGGTCTCGCCTTTGGGAAGCTCGATGTTCAGCACACTCTGCACCAATCGCGAATAGCCCATTGAGAATCCGATGTTCAGATAGCCTGCGGCAAGTTGCGTGTCGAACAACGGCATCGGCAGACTACCGGTTAGTCGCCAGAGGACCTCCAGATCCTCGCTGCAGGCATGCAGAACTTTCACCACGGACTGATCCGTCAGTAGATCCGCAAAAGCAGTCCAATCGGTGATCAGCAATGGGTCGATAAGATAGGCACAACGTCCATCGCCCACCTGCAGCAGCGCGGCGATCGGGTAGAACGTATCGACCCGCATAAACTCCGTGTCCACCGCTACATAAGGCAGTTGGCGCCACTCGGCACAAAGGCGGGTCAGTTGCGCATCGTCCAGCACCCATTGAGTTTCGATGGCCACTAGGCCCTCCTTGTTGTTCGGTGTTACGACCGACGAGCGGGCGAAAAGGCACGCAGTATATATCGCGCCCCGTATTCGCAGCGCTTTGATCGGCCGTGCAGGCCTGCGTGATAACGTTCCCGCAAAATCCGCACGGAGACCTGCCATGCCGCTTGCTCAACTGATCGACAGCACTGAACTGACTACACGACTTTCGAAGCCGAATCTGTGCATTTTCGATTGCCGGTTCGCCCTTGATGATCCCGATTACGGTAGACGTGGCTATGAGCAGGCGCATATCCCCGGGGCGCGCTTTCTCGATCTGGAAAAGGACCTGTCAGGCTCGGTTATTCGCGGCCAGACCGGACGACATCCGTTGCCACAGCCGGAGCAATTGATCGCACGCCTTCGCGCTGCAGGCCTTAACAATGACAGCGAAGTCGTGCTCTACGACGACGGCCCCGGCGCCTTCGCCGCGCGGGCATGGTGGCTGCTGGCATGGCTGGGCAAACGCAGCGGTGTCTATATGCTGGATGGTGGACTCAAAGCCTGGCGTGATGCCGGCGGGTTGGTAACCGCCGAATCGGCAAACGTTCCGCCCGGTCAGTTCGACGGCACACCCGACGACGACCTGCTGATCTCTGCACAACAACTGACGGAACGCCTTGAGCAACCTGGCCTGACACTAATCGACGCTCGTGCCCTGCCCCGCTTTCTCGGCGAACAGGAACCCATCGATCCCGTGGCCGGGCATATTCCCGGCGCGCGCTGTGTACCGTTCTCTGAGAACCTTGACGCCACTGGACACTTTCTCCCCTCCGATCAGCTCCGCTCACGATTCGATCGACTACTGACCGATCAGCCAGCAGATACCCTTGTGGCTTACTGCGGATCTGGCGTAACGGCCTGTCATAACCTGTTTTCCCTCTGCCTGGCCGGCTACCCACTGGCCAAACTGTACGCAGGCTCATGGAGCGAGTGGATCAATGATCCAGCACGACCCCTCGCGTGACCGGCAGATAAAAATGACCGTATGGTCAACTTCAGCCCAGTGGGTTTTATCAACAGTTCGACCTTTTATCGGCGCCGATCGTCGCGCTTTACGAAAAATTGCACTCTTTCGTTTGCGACACGTCAGAGAAGCTTGATAGGGTCCGAGCCGCTTTTTCCTCTGGAGTACAACAATGAAAAAAACATGGTTGAAGACTGCGATCGCAGTAGCCGTAGGTGCCCTTTCCACTCAGGCCATGGCTGCCGGCTTCGCCCTTAACGAACAAAGCATCAGCGGCATGGGCACCTCGTTCGCCGGTCGCTCCTCTTCTGCCGATGACGCCACTACTCTGTTCGGCAACCCTGCCGGGATGTCACGCCTAAAGCGCGAGCAGGTCAGCTTCGGCATGGCAGCGATCAGTGCCAAGACGGATATCAAGGATGCCTCTGGAGCATTCGCCAATGGCTTAGCTGGGCGTGCCGGTCCTACGTCAGGCACCAATGACGGCGACATGGTCCCTGTAACGGCGGTGCCAATGGGCTATTACGTCAAACCCATCGACGATAAATGGGCTTTGGGTGTCGGCGTCTATGTCCCCTTCGGACTGATTACTGATTACGAAAGCGGTTTCCAGGGCCGCTATTTCGGCGACTACAGCGAAGTGCGGGTCATCACGGTACAGCCAACCGTGAGCTATCGCTTTAACGAAAAATTGTCAGTTGGTTTTGGACCGACGATCAACCGGATCGATGGACAGTTGGAAAGCGCGGTTCCCGGCATTGCCGGCGCCACTGACAGCCGCGTCAAGATCGAGGGAGACGATACCGCTCTGGGCTTCAACGTCGGCGCGCTCTATGAGTTCACTCCGCACACCCGTGCCGGCATCACTTACCATTCGAGCGTCGACTACAAGCTGGAAGGCGATACTCAAATCTCAGGTAATGATCCGGTACTTGGTAGCGCAATACCTGGGAGAAGTGTCAATGCCTATGGCAAATACGACGCCTCGCTCGACCTTGAGACACCCGAGTCGGTGGACGTTTCGGTCACTCACGAGCTGAACGCTGATTGGACGCTCTATGCCGGCGCGATGTGGACCCGCTGGAGCCGCCTGGAACAAATCTCGGTGGAGAACCAAGGACTGAACCCTGCCGCAGCGACGCAGTTCGGTACGATAACGGAGCCCCAAGATTGGCATGACACCTGGTCCTATGCGCTTGGTGCAGCCTACAAGCTGAACAAGCAATGGACTCTGCGTACCGGTCTAGCGTTCGACCAGAGCCCAACCAACAACACCCACCGCTCGCCACGCATTCCAACCGGGGACCGTACTGCGGTGAGCTTTGGTCTGGCCTGGAACCCGACCGACGACATGACGGTCGATCTGGCTTACTCCTACCTCTGGGAAGAGGATACGACCATCAACCAGGACAAGTCATACGCGGGCGGCGCGGTGCAGCAAAGCTACAACGCCACCTACGAGAACAGCGCTCACGGTTTCGGCGCTGCCATGACCTACCGCTTCTGATACACCCCGCCCCGACCACTCGGTCGGGGCATCCTCCCGCTACTTGCCTAACGCTTTCTCCACCGCAGCAATCAGCTCTGGATCATCCGGTTCGACTTTGCTCGAGAAGTAGTCGACCACCTTGCCGTTGCGATCAATTACGTATTTGTAGAAGTTCCAGCGCGGCGCCCCTCCGGCCTGCTCGGCCAGTTCACGGAAAAGTGGTGTCGCATCGCTG
Source organism: Stutzerimonas xanthomarina DSM 18231 (assembly GCF_900129835.1). Taxonomy (GTDB): domain Bacteria; phylum Pseudomonadota; class Gammaproteobacteria; order Pseudomonadales; family Pseudomonadaceae; genus Stutzerimonas; species Stutzerimonas xanthomarina. Next base: position 248,641 of record NZ_FQXA01000005.1, on the reverse strand, counting down.
CCACGTACGGGCTGTGTCTGCGCCATCGGGAAGGTCACGCCATAGTTGACGTAGCAGACTTCGGCCGTTTCGGCCGCATCGTCCGACTCCTGAAAAAAGTCATCTGACGGCACGCCGAGAACCATCAGCCCATCATCTTTGTAACGCTGATACAACGCCTCCAGCCCCTTGAATTGCGGAGCGAAGCCGCAAAAGCTGGCGGTGTTGACCACCACCAATGCCTTGCCCTGAAACTGCTCGCAAAGATCGATGGTTTCCTTTGATCGCAGCTTCGGAAGGTCATGCTGTAGCAACGCGGGGCACTGTTCGGCCGTTGCGGACCCAGCCACTAAAAGTAACGCAAGTGAGGCGGCAATCCATTTGATTTTCATGGCTACGCTCCAGACGTGATCGAAGCCACGCTACTCCCGAGTCACGCCGGGAGCAACGACGTCCATCGCTTCACGATCAGCCAAAACAAAAACGCTATATACAAACCTATATAGCGCTTGTCAGAATGACCTCCCCTGACCGGAACCAAACATGAGCGATCCGAGACAATTCGAGCCATTGCGCATTGATGGGCAGCTCTGGTTCAACCGTGGCGAGAAGGGCTATCTCGGTGGCAAACGCATCGAGCTGCTCGAACAGATTGAGGCGACCGGTTCCATCAGCCGAGCCGCCAAAGCTATCAAGCTAAGCTATAAGGCGGCTTGGGATGCGGTGGATGCGATGAACAATCTCTCCGAACGGCCACTGGTGATGCGCAGCGCCGGCGGTGCCAAGGGCGGCGGAACACAACTGACCGAGTTCGGTCGAGAGATGCTGCACATCTGGCAGCGCATGCAGCACGAGTACGAACGCTTCCTGGCACAGGTCGCCCAGGGCATCGATGGGTTCGAGGATTTCGACAAACTGCTCCGGGCGATCGCGATGAAAACCAGTGCACGCAACCAGTTTCGGGGCCGCATCACGCAGGTTGAAAGAGGCGCGGTGAACGGCAGCGTCAGCCTGGATATCGGCGACGGACAAACCATGACCGCCACGCTGACCAACGACAGCATCGACGAGCTTCAGCTCGCGCCGGGCAAGATCGCCATGGCGCTGGTCAAAGCCAGCTTCGTCCTGCTGTCGCCTGATCCCGACGTCAAGATCAGCGCCCGCAACCGCCTGAGCGGAACAGTCGGCTCGATTACGCCTGGCGCGGTCAGCTGTGAGGTCAAGCTGCTTCTGCCCGGCAACCGCACGCTGAGCGCAGTCATCACCAATGAAAGCACCGAAGCGCTCGGATTGGCCGTCGGCCAGCCCTGTACGGCGCTGATCAAAGCCTCTCACGTGATAATCGCGGTAGATTGACCGAGATGATGAATCGTATTCGTATGGCCCTTGTCGCGGCGCTGGCTGCACTTACGCCTTTGACCGGCCATGCCGATGAAATCCAGGTTGCGGTGGCGTCGAATTTCACCGCGCCCATGCGCGTCATCACTGAACAGTTCGAACGCGACACCGGCTATAAGGTACTGCTGTCCTTCGGCTCGACTGGAAAGCTCTACGCGCAGATTCGCAACGGTGCGCCTTTCTCAATACTGCTGGCAGCGGATGAACAAATTCCAGCCAGGCTGGAAGACGAAGGGTTGGGCGTTGCTGGAAGCCGCTTCACCTACGCCATCGGTACATTGGTGTTGTGGTCAGCCAATGAAGGTTATGTCGACGATCAGGGCAAGGTGCTTACCCATCAGCCATATCGTCACCTCGCGATCGCCAACCCGAAAACCGCACCCTACGGCGCTGCAGCGATGGCGACGCTGACAAAGCTGGGTCTTGCCGATTTGGTCAGGGGCAAGCTGGTGCAAGGCGAAAACATCGCACAAACCCATCAATTCGTCGCCAGCGGCAACGCCGAACTCGGCTTCGTCGCACTTTCTCAGGTAATCGAAAGCGGTGAAATCCGGCAGGGGTCCGGCTGGGTAATACCCGCCACCTATCATCCACCGATTCGCCAGGACGCTCTGCTGCTGACCAAAGGTCTCGACAACCCAGCGGCGCACGCACTGCTCGATTACCTGCGAAGCGCAAAGGCAACCGAGGTGATCAACGCCTACGGTTATGGTCGGTAGGTGATGGAAATGCCCGCCCTGGATGAGGCCAGTCTTTCGGCGATCTGGCTGACGCTCAAACTCGCCAGCATCACCACCGTTCTGCTGTTACTACTCGGAACCCCCATCGCATGGTGGCTGGCGAGGACCCGCTCACGCCTGAAAGGCCCCATTGGCGCCGTGGTGGCGCTGCCTCTCGTACTCCCGCCCAGTGTGCTCGGCTTCTACCTGCTGGTGGCGATGGGCCCCAATGGTCCCGTTGGGCAACTGACCCAAACGCTCGGTCTGGGCGTTCTGCCGTTCACCTTTGCCGGTCTGGTCGTGGGCTCGGTGTTCTACTCGATGCCCTTCGTGGTGCAACCGTTGCAGAACGCCTTCGAAGCGATTGGCGAACGTCCCCTGGAAGCCGCGATGACCTTGCGTGCAGGACCACTGGACACCTTCTTCAGCGTCGTGTTGCCGCTGGCGCGGCCAGGCTTCGTGACGGCCAGCATTCTCGGCTTCGCCCATACGGTGGGCGAGTTTGGTGTCGTGCTGATGATCGGCGGGAACATCCCCGAGAAAACCCGCGTGTTGTCCGTGCAGATTTACGATCACGTTGAAGCCCTGGAATACGCCCAGGCGCACTGGCTTGCCGGCGGGATGCTGGTGTTTTCCTTTCTGGTGCTGCTCGTTCTCTATGCAAGCCCGCTGCGGCAGGGGTGGCGCGGATGAACAACAACCTGAGCGGGATACATGCACAGCTGCGTCTGGCCCATCCAGGCTTCGCTCTCGACGTGGACGTCAAACTACCGGGCCGTGGTGTCAGCGCCCTGTTCGGCCCCTCGGGCTCGGGCAAGACCAGTTGCTTGCGCTGCATCGCCGGGCTCGAGCGCAGCAGCACGGGAACACTGGTGGTCAATGGCGACTGCTGGCAAGACTCGAGCCGCCAGTTGTTCGTGCCACCGCACCAGCGCCCGATTGGTTACGTGTTTCAGGATGCCAATCTGTTTGCCCATCTGTCCGTCAAGGGCAATCTCGAATTCGGCATGAAGCGCGTCCCAGCTCAGGACCGGCGTGTCGTCTGGAATCAGGCTGTAGAACTGCTTGGCATCGAGCATCTTCTGGATCGCATGCCAGAGCGACTTTCCGGTGGCGAGCGACAACGGGTCGGGATCGCACGCGCACTGCTGACCAGCCCCCGCCTGCTGCTGATGGACGAGCCTCTGGCTGCCCTCGACATGAAGCGCAAACAGGAAATCCTGCCGTACCTCGAACGTTTGCACGACGAGCTGGATATACCGCTCCTCTATGTCAGCCACGCACCTGACGAAGTGGCGCGACTGGCTGATCACCTGGTTCTGCTCGATGAGGGCCAGGTCGTTGCGCAGGGGCCGCTGCACGAAACCCTTGCACGCCTCGATCTACCGACTGCGTTCGGTGAGGATGCAGGCGTCGTCATCGAATCGGAAATTGCCGGGCACGACATCGATTACCACCTCACGCGCCTGACGTTTCAGGGCGGTGACGTTCTGGTGGCGCAACGGAGCGAATCGGTCGGTCATCGGCTGCGCTTTCGTGTGCATGCGCGGGATGTCAGTTTGACGCTGGAACGTGCCGAAGGCACCAGCATCAGTAACCTGCTACCCGTGCGGGTTGCTGAAGTGGTCAGCGCCGATACGCCCGCTCATGTGCTTGTTCGTCTGAACGCTCAAGGTACGCCGCTGTTAGCTCGAATCACGCGGCGCTCCGCCGACCAGCTCGGCGTGACCGAAGGCAAGGCGTTTTGGGCGCAGATCAAGACAGTCGCGCTGCTGGGCTGAGGTGTCGTCCTAGCCCAGCAGCGCCAGGCCGACCAGCACCGCGCACTCGACCAGCTCCAACAATGCTCCGGCCGTGTCGCCCGTGGTCCCGCCCAAACGCTGAATCAGGCTGCGGCGCACCAGCAGCCCCACGCCCGCGGCAATCGCCAGCGCAATCCAGCCACTGGTCCCCATCAGCATGCCGGCGAGCACGATCAGCGCCAGTACCAAGCGAACTTTTGATCGCGGCATGTGCTCGGCCAACGCTTGCCCCAAACCGCCCGGGCGCACATAGGGCGTGGTGAGAAACAACCCCAGCATTGCGCTTCGCCCTAACAGCGGCACCGCCAAAAGCACCCATGGATTGCCTTGCTCGAGCAGCGTCCATAACGCGACGAACTTCAGCAGCAGCACTAAGACCAGCACGGCGACCGCAACCGGGCCGCTGCAGGGGTCTTTCATGATCGCCAGGGTTCGCTCCCGGTCGCCGAAGCCGCCCAGCCAGGCATCCGCACTGTCGGCCAGGCCGTCGAGGTGCAGCGCACCGGTGAGCCAAACCCACACGGCCAGCAGCAAAGCGGCCTTCAAAGGCGGCGCCGCGTTGCCGAGCGCCATGTCGAGCAAACAGAGCATGCCGCCGAGCAGCAACCCCACCAGCGGGTAATACAGCAGCGACCTGCCGATTTGCTGCGGCTCGGGCATGCCGCGCAGCCGTACCGGGAGGCAGGTGAGAAACTGCAGCGCGATCAGAAAGGGCTGCATCGTTCTTCCAGCCAGAGCGTGGCGTCGGCGAACCCGGTTCTCAGCCCGAACAATGCCCCATGACTGACCTCAACCTGCAGCAGACATTCGCGCGGCAACCCACGCGCCTGCGCCAGGAGCAGCCGCATCACGCCCGCGTGCGTGATCAGCAGTACGCGTTCGCCTGCGCATCGATCAGTCAGCCGCTCGATTGCTGCCAGCACGCGGGCCTCGAAGTCGGCGACGGGCTCCGCGCCGGGCGGAGTGAAGCCGTACGGGTCGCTCCAGAAGCGGCCCAGGGCTTCGCTCTGATCGACCATCAGGTCCGCCGCGGTGCGCCCTTCCCAATCGCCGAAGTCCAGTTCGCGAAGGTCGGGTTCAAGTTCGAGCTCAAGTGACCGTTGTTCGGCGAGTTCAGCTGCGAAATCCGCGCAGCGGCGCAGGGGTGAACTGATGATGCGGTCCCAGGGTCCGGCGCCGACAACGGCTGCTCGCAACTGCCGCCAGCCTGTTGCGGTAAGGGCATCATCCAGCCGCCCGCGAAAACCGCCGCCGGCTTCAGTTTCACCGTGACGCAGCAACTCCAGCTGCACGCTCATGAGTGTTTCACCGCAACGGCGGCTTCTTCGAATGTGGCCATACCGTCGTGCAGCGCACAGGCCATCCGGAGCAGCGGAACCGCCAGCGCCGCGCCGCTGCCCTCGCCCAGACGCAGGCCAAGGTCGAGCAACGGCTGAGTATCCAATGCGCCGAGCACAGCGGCATGGCCCGGCTCAGCCGAGCGGTGGGCGAACAGCAGCCAGTCACGACAGGCTGGGTTCAGACGCACCGCACACAGCGCCGCCACACTGCAGATAAAGCCGTCGACCAGCACAACGATGCCTTGCTGTGCGCACGCTAAATAGGCGCCAGTGAGCGCAGCCAGTTCGAAACCACCGAGCCGCTGCATCCAGCCGAGGGTGTCGTGCGATCCCGCGTGCAGCGCCAGTGCCCGCGCGATGACTGCACGCTTATTCGCCACTCCAGCCAGGTCCAAGCCGGTGCCCGGCCCGGCCAATTCGTGCGGCGAGCAACCCAGCAAAGCGCAGGCCAGCGCGGCCGCAGTAGTGGTATTGCCGATGCCCATCTCGCCACCAATAAACAGCTCGCTCCGCTGCTGTTGCGCCCGCAGCACGCTGTCGCGCCCGGCCTGCATGGCGAGCTGGCAGGTCTCGGCACTCATCGCCGATTCCCTGGCGAAATTGCGGGTGCCCGGCCCCAGCGAAAGATGGCGCACCCGAGGCAACGACAACGGTGCCGCTGTCCCCAAATCAACCACTTCCAGGGTCGCCTCGAGCTGCTTCGCCAGCACACTGATCGCTGCTCCACCGTTGACGAAGTTGGTAAGCATCTGCCCAGTCACCGATTGCGGGAACGCCGAGACGCCTTCTTCGGCAACGCCATGATCACCCGCAAAAATGGCGATGAAAACGTGCTCCGCTGACGGACGAGCGCGACCCTGCAAAGCCGCCAACTGCGGCACTACCGCTTCGATACGTCCCAGCGAACCCGCCGGCTTGGTCAACTGGGCATCGCGCTGGCGTGCCGCCTGGCGGGCCGCTTCGTCCGGCAGCCGACAGGGTTCCAGCCACCATTGCTTGTTCAAAGCGCCGCTCCTTTCAGGGTCATTGGCAAACCCGCCACGGTGAACACCACGCGCTGACAACGCTCGGCGAGGGCCTGGTGCAACAGGCCCGCCTCATCGACATATCGGCGAGTCAACTCCCCCAGCGGCACCACGCCCAGCCCTGTTTCGTTACTGACCAATAGCACCCGCCCCGGTAGGTCAGCGAGGCACTCAAGCAAGGCCGCACGTTCTTCCGTCAGGCGAACCTGGTCGTCCAGCATCAGCAGATTGGTCAGCCAAAGCGTCAGGCAGTCCACCAGCAGGCAGCGGTCCGCACGGGTGTGTTCACGCAGGACAGAAGCGAGCGTCAGCGGTTCTTCAATCAAGGCCCAGCTGGCGGGGCGCCGGGCTCGGTGATGAGCGATGCGTTCGTTCATCTCGCCATCCAATGGCTGGCTCGTGGCGATATAGGTAACCGCCAGGCCACTTTCAACCGCAAGCCGCTCGGCCAAACGACTCTTGCCGGACCGCGCGCCGCCGAGGATAAGTTCGATCATGCATCCGTCTCCGTTGGTAGGCGGCAAAGCGTCAGCAGTCGCCCGACATCCAAGTGCTTCTCGACCAGGTCCGCCAGACGTTCGATGTCGCGTTCTCGCAATGCCTGGTAGTCGACCCGCTGCGGACTCTCCAGCCCCGCCCAGCGCAACAGCGCCTCGCAGGCAGCTGGTGACTCGAACAGGCCGTGGAGGTAGGTGCCGAGCACCTGACCGTCCTCGCTGATCGCACCATCCAGGCGGCCGTCGTCGAGTCGTACGGCGGCACGCTCCAGTGCCGGTCCGTCACTGATTCCTGCGTGAATCTCGTAGCCGCTGATCTCGACGTCATCGATTCCCAGTCGTCCATGCACGTTCCGCAGCTGCTTGTGGGCAGCCAGCGTTGTAGAGAACCGAAGCAGTCCCAGCCCCTCGTTCTGCCCACCCGGCCCTTCCAGACCGAGCGGATCAGCAATGCATTCGCCGAGCATCTGCAGCCCGCCACAGATTCCGAGCAGCTTGCCGCCGTAGCGCAGATGCCGTTGGATAGCCGCCTCCCAACCTTGCTCGCGCAGCCAGGCAAGATCCGCACGCACGCTTTTTGATCCCGGCAGGATGATCAGGTCCGCAGGCGGGATCGCCTGCCCGGGCCCAACAAAGCAGAGATCAACCTGAGGATGCAGACGCAGCGGATCGAAGTCGGTGTGATTGCTGATTCGCGGCAAGACCGGCACCACGACCTTCAAGGTTTGCTCGCTCTTCGCGGACTGACGCACGTCGACGGCATCCTCTGCTTCGAGGTGGAAATCTATAAGGTACGGCAGCACCCCGAGAACAGGCTTGCCCGTGCGCTGTTCGAGCCAGTCCAGGCCCGGCTGCAGCAGCGCAATATCGCCGCGAAAACGGTTGATCACGAAGCCCTTGATCCGCGCCTGCTCGCTGGGGCTGAGCAAAGCCAGCGTGCCGATCAAGTGCGCGAACACGCCGCCCTTATCGATATCGGCGATCAGGATCACCGCGCAGTCGACCGCTTCGGCGAAGCCCATGTTGGCGATATCGTTGGCGCGCAGATTGATCTCGGCCGGCGAACCCGCGCCTTCGACCATTACCACCTGATAGGCGTCGCGCAGGCGCCGGTGCGACGCCAGCACCGCCTCCATCGCCACGCGCTTATAGTCGTGGTAGGCCACGGCATCCATGTTGCTGACGGCGCGACCATGGATGATCACCTGCGCACCGACATCGCTGTTGGGCTTGAGCAGGATGGGATTCATATCGGTGTGCGGCTTCAATCCTGCGGCCTGGGCCTGCACCGCTTGAGCGCGGCCGATCTCGCCGCCGTCGGTGGTAACCGCACTGTTCAGCGCCATGTTCTGCGGCTTGAACGGCACGACCGAGACGCCCTGCCGCTTGAGCCAGCGACACAGCGCGGTCACCAGCGTGCTCTTGCCAGCGTCAGAGGTTGTGCCCTGGACCATCAAGGTGCTCATGTGCGCACCGTTTGATAGCTGGTCAGCGCCCGCGTCAGTCGCGCCCACCCTGCTTCGTCCGCCGGCAGCCCGAAGCGTACGCTTGGCGGATATTGAAAGCGTCGCACCAGAATGCCATGGCAGGCCAGATACTCGCGGAGCATCGTCGCCTCCTCCGTCACAACCCAATGAAAAAGCCCACAGCCTCCAGTGGGCGGCAAGCCCTGCCCCACCAGCAACTGCGCCAAGCGTTCGCTATCGCCAAGCAAACGCTCGCGTTGACGACGCTGCCCCCCGCCATCGGCAAGCAATACCGTACCGATCAAACGTGACGGGCCAGCAATCGGCCACGGACCCAAGGCGTTACTGAGCATGGTCAGCAAGCTCTGTTCCGCCAGCACGAAACCCAGCCTCGCACCAGCCATGCCGAAGAACTTGCCGAACGAGCGCAGAACGATCAGCCCCGGCAAGTGGCTATGTGGAGCCAGGCTGTGTGACGGTGTCGGGTCCATGAAGGCTTCGTCGACGATCAGCCAGCCGCCACGCTCGGCGAGACGGCCATGCCAGTCGAGCAGCGGTTCCGGTGGCAACAGGCGACCCGTGGGGTTGTTCGGGTTGACCACGACCAGCACGTCGAGCCCATCGAGCGCGCGTCGTACGCTGCCCTCACTGAATTCGCTGACGCGGTGCCCTTCACGACGCCACGCCTTTGCGTGCTCCGCATAACAGGGCGATACGATCCCGACCTGCTGAGGCCCGCGCAAGCGCGGCAACATCTGGATCGCAGCCTGAGAGCCAGCCACTGGCAGCAACGATGTGACACTGAAATAGCTCTTTGCGGCGGCCTCCAGTCCGTCTTCGGTTTCCGGTAAACGCAGCCAGGCGTCGGCGGGAATGGCTGGCAGATCGAGACCGTAGGGGGCAATACCGGTGGAGAGATCCAGCCAATCCTGTAGCGGAATATCGAAATGCTCGGCCGCCCTACGCAGCCTTCCGCCGTGCTCAAGCATGCATCCAGCCTCTTAACAAAAGCGCCAACAACAACACCAGCAACCAGAGACCGACCCCCGCCCAGACCATGTCCAGTGCGCGCTCGATGTCTCGAGCCTGAGGCGCTTCGCCTTCTCCGAGCATGGGTCTGTGATGCACCTCGCCGTGGTAGACGGCTGGACCGCCCAACGCCACGCCTAACGCACCGGCCCCAGCAGCCATTACGGGGCCGGCGTTGGGGCTGTCCCACAGTGGGGCCTGGGTACGCCAGCAGCGCCAGGCACGGTGCGTCTGCCCCAACAATGCATAGGTCAGCGCAACCAGCCTGGCCGGTATGAAATTAAGTCCGTCATCGATCCGCGCCGCAGCCCAACCGAATCGCTCGAATCGCTGATTGCGGTAACCCCACATGGCATCGAGGGTATTGGACAGTCGATACAGCACCACGCCCGGCGCGCCCGCCAGAACGAACCAGAACAGCGCAGCGAATACCGCATCGCTACCATTCTCCAATGCGGACTCGGTCGCGGCTCGGGCGACGCCCTGCTCGTCGAGTTCACGTGTATCGCGGCTGACGATAAAGCCGACGCGCTGGCGCGCCTCAGCCAAGTCACCCTGGCGCAGCGCCCGAGCTACCGGCAGCAGATGGTCGCCAAGGCTGCGCAGTCCCAAAGCCATGTAGAGCAAGCAAATCTCAACCAGCCAACCAACAGTCGGCAACGAACCGAGCAGCCACGCCAATCCCGTCAGTGGTAGCACGGCAAGGCACCAGGCGGTAACGCCATGGCTGCGCCAGCCGCGACCGCCGGGCCCGTTGAAGTGATGCTCGAGCCGATCGGCCAGTTTGCCGAACGCAGCCAGCGGATGACCGCGACGAGGTTCGCCGAGCAGAGCGTCAAGCGCTATCCCAGCCAAGCAACTTAGCGCAACACTCACGATTGCTGGCCCCAGAAGTCCTCGAATAGCAACTCGGAAAGCGGTCTCGGCTCGGTCCAGCCTTCGAGCTTGAGCATTGGCGCGGGATAAAATTCGAGCACCGGTCCCAGGCAGATCACCGCAACTGGTTTGGCGCCGACGGGCATCTGCAGCAGATTCGCCAGCGCGTCAGGATCGAACAGCGAGACCCAACCCATACCCAGCCCCTCGGCCCGCGCCGCGAGCCAGAGATTCTGGATCGCACAGGCGGCCGAAGCGATGTCCATTTCCGGTAGCGTGCGACGACCAAACACATGTGTTTCGCGGCCGTCCATCAGCGCAACGACCAGTAATTCGGCGCAATCATGAATGCCCTCGACCTTGAGCTTCATGAAGGCCTCGCCGCGCTCGCCCAGCGCAGCGGCGGTCAAGTGACGCTCCTGCTCGACCAGCTCAGCAATTGCATTGCGCAATTCGGGACGGCTGATACGCACAAACCGCCAAGGCTGCATCAAGCCAACGCTGGGCGCCTGATGCGCAGCCTCGAGCAGGCGCGCCAGCAGCTCAGGTGCGACCTCGCCACCGCTGAAGTGACGCATGTCGCGGCGCTCGCTAATCGCCCGGTAAACCCCTGCGCGCTGTTCGTCAGTAAAGGCAAACTCGCTCATGGGCTGAGCATCGCCGCGGTCGCAATGGGATTGGACGGCATGTAGAAATGAATGTAGGAAGCCGTCAGCCGCCCCTGCCGGTAGACCGCCTCGGCAGTGCGTTTGTAGTTCGGGCATTCACCTCGCGCCAGCGGCTGCATCGGCGACTCAAGGGAAGAATGGTGAAAGGTGTGGCCGCGCAAGCGCCCCTCCGGCAGCTGTACTTCCTGCAGCGCCAGCGCGGTAAAACGCTTCTGCATCGTCGCTTCGCCGGGCATCAGGCCAAGCATGTCTTCGCGCACCCCGTCCTGGCCCGTCAGGCCGTCGAGTAGATAGAGCATGCCGCCACATTCGGCGAGCGTAGGCTTGCCGGCTTCATGATGGGCGCGTATTGCTTCTGCCATTGTGTGGTTACGGCTCAATGCCTGCAGGTGCAGTTCCGGGTAGCCACCAGGCAGGTAAAGACTATCTACGGCAGGCAAACGGGAAGACCGCAGCGGCGAGAAAAACAGCAATTGCGCACCGAGCGCCTGTAGCAGATCGAGGTTGGCCTGATAGATAAAGGAGAAAGCAGCGTCACGCGCCACACCGATACGCACCCCGCTCAACAACTTAGGCAGCTTCTCGGATGGCGATGGCGAGAAGCTGACCGCTGCCGGCAGCCTGCAATCCGCGCTTGCCGCGAGGGCATCGGCAGCCGCATCGAGCCGGACATCCAGATCAGCCAATTCCTGCGCTTGCACAAGGCCCAAGTGGCGGCTGGGAATGCCTACGGATTCTCCGCGAGGCAACGCACCGAACCAGCCTATCTGCTCCGTTAGGCAATCACGCAGGATCTCGCCATGGCGACTGCTGCCGACCCGGTTAGCCAGCACGCCGGCAAACGGCAGATCCGGCTGATAGCTGGCCAAACCGTGAGCGAGCGCCCCGAATGTCTGCGCCATGGCCGATCCGTCGACCACCGCCAATACCGGCACGCCAAACTGCCGCGCCAGATCGGCCGCCGAGGGCGCGCCATCGAACAGTCCCATCACACCTTCGATAAGGATGAGGTCGGCATCGCCCGCCGCTTCCCACAGCAAGCAACGGCTTTCGGCCTCGCCAACCATCCACAAATCGAGCTGATAGACCGGGTGGCCACTGGCGCGGGCCAGCACCATTGGATCGAGAAAATCCGGGCCGCACTTGAAGACCCGGACTCGTTTGCCTTCGCGGGTGTGCAAGCGCGCCAGGCCAGCCGTTACGGTGGTTTTACCCTGGCCTGAGGCGGGTGCGGCTATCAACAAGGCTGGGCACTGGCGTGGCCCGCTCATCGTGCGATCGCACTCGGGACGGAGATCGAGCCCTGCGCAAATGGTGCGGCACCGTAGGGTGGATAACGCTTCACCCATCCACCACCAACGCCAACGGCGGATGAAAAACGCGTCATCCACCCTACGCTCGTCGTCAAAGCAGACATCAGAACTCCACCCCTTTCTGCGCCTTTACGCCTGACTTGAACGCATGTTTGACCAAGCTCATTTCAGTCACGGTATCGGCGGCCTCGATCAGGCCCGGCGGCGCGCCGCGGCCGGTGACCACCACATGCTGCAATAGCGGTCGCGACTCGATATCAGCGAGGATCGTGTCCAGTTCCAGATAGCCGTACTTAAGGGCAATGTTCAGCTCATCCAGCACGACAAGGCCAATGTCTGGATCAGCCAGTAGCTGTGCGGCGACGTTCCACGCCTCCTTTGCCTTGGCGATGTCACGCTGGCGGTCCTGGGTCTCCCAGGTGAACCCCTCGCCCATCACGTGATAGCGAACCTCATCGGGGAAGCGTCGGAAGAAACTCTCCTCGCCGGTACTCGCCGCGCCTTTGATGAACTGCACCACGCCGACCTTGATGCCGTGGCCGAGCGCACGCGCGACCATACCGAAGGCCGAACTGCTCTTGCCCTTGCCATTGCCGGTGTGCACAAGCAGGAGGCCGTACTCGTCCTGCGCTTCGGCAATCTTCTCGTCTACAACGGCCTTTTTACGCTGCATGCGCGCCTTGTGACGGGTATCGCGCTCACTGGACTCATTCATGAGCAGGCTCCTTGGCGTTGTGCGTTCCAGGCACGCAGGCCAACAAACATCACCGCTGCGGTGCCGACATATAACGCGAGATTGCCCAGATAACGGGGATAGTACGTGCCGATGCGCTCGGCCAGCTGCGCCAGGTTCGGATCCGGATAGCGCCCGGAAAAGAACAGGAAACCGCCGCCCGAAAACAGGTAGCACACGAAGGCGCTGAGTATTACCAGGCCCGCCAACAATGGCAGGCTGCTGAGGTGATCACGGTGCAACCGCGCATACATCCGTCCGCCGAGATACAGGGAGCCGTAGGCAGGCACCAGCATCCAGTACGCCGGTGATACGCAGTAGCTGCTCACGCCCTGCCATTCAATGGCCACAAAATCCAGCAGCGAGGCCTCAACGAACAAAGCCGGGAACACCCAACGCGGCGCCAGCAGCACACCCGCCAGAAAGAACACTGCCCAGGAGGCGCTTGGCAGGTTGAGCGAAGCGAAATGCTGGCCGCGGGTCATGGCCATCAGCGCGACCAGCGCCAGACCGACCGCCAGTTGGGCTTTTGGGGATAGTTTGATCATCGTGTTCTCCTTTGGGCGACACGCCAGCGGGCGCGATTAGAGGGCTTGGTAGCGGATCGTGAAATGGATCGCGCGGCCGGGCTGTTCATAGGTCTGGATGGTTTCGTAGTCGCGGTCGAACAGGTTGCTCAGCTTTGCCTGCAGCCGCCAGGCATCATCGAGACGGTATTCGCCCCGCAGATCGACCAGGGCATAGCCGGGCAAACGCTCAGCATCGGTATTGCTGGATCTGTCGAAACGTTCGCTTGCGGCATACAGCGTCGTGCCGATAGCGAAGCGGCCGATGGCGCGATCCAGATCGACATTCAGCGAACGTTTTGCACGACGTGGCAGCAGATGCCCGTGATTGGCCTTGCTGCGGTCCTGAGGATCGAGAACTGTCACCGAGGTGACAACATCCCAGCCCAGCAGATCAGTGCCGACAACGCCCTCGATCCCGCGGATGCGCGCCACGTCGACGTTCTGCGGCTGCATCGGGCTGCTACCGGCCCAGATGATCAGGTCCTCAATCCGATTTTCGAACGCGTTTAGGCTCCACTCACCCCATCGCTGCTCACCCCTCAAACCCAGCTCGTAGCTTTGCGACTCTTCAGGCTGCAGGTTGGGATTGCCGGCCGTGAAGCCGGTGTCCGGCGCGTATAGATCGTTGAAGGTGGGCGCCTTGAATGCCGTGCCGTAGGACGCGCTCAGCACCAGGTTTTCGCGCAGGTCATAGCTCCAGCCAAGGTTGCCGGTGTCATGGTTGCCGAACTGCTCGTTGTCATCACGACGCAGGCCAGCCAACAGGCCATGACGGCCGAAGCGGCCCTGATACTGCAGGTAGGCGCCCTTGTTATCTCGAGTGTCCACCGCATAGTCGTCGGTGACGTCGATGCGGTCTTGCTGGTAATCAAAACCCAGGGTGAGCAATTGGTCGTCGGCCACGCTGAAGTCGTTCTGCCAATTGAAAGAATCACGCTTGGTGTCAAAACGCGAATAGAAGCGACCGTCGCGGAAATTATCCGTGTTGTCTTCGCTGTGTCCGGCCTGCAGAGTCACCAGCCACGGATCGAACGGCGTAAATCGTGCTCGGCCGCCGATGACTTGTTGGCTGCCGTCACTATAGGCAAAGCGGCCAGTTGCACCTGAAGTGGACCGAGAGTCGTAGTCGCTGTGGGTGTCGACGTGCAACCAGCTGCCATCCAGCTGCAGTCCGTTATCGAAACGATAGCCGCCGCGCAAAGCGCCGGACAGCTCGCGATAGCCGTCGGCATCAGCTTCGTATGCGCGTGGCGCGGTAGGCCGATAGGCCCGCGAATTGATACCGTCGGTTGAGGCGCTTGCCACGCCGAGATTGAACCAGCCGGCACCCTGGTTACCAGAGAGGCCAGCAGTACCGTCGAAGCTGGAACGATTGCCGGCACCTGCCGAAAAATAGGGTTTGAACCCTTCGCTTTCACCGCGCCGCGTGAAGATCTGCATGACCCCGCCCACGGCTTCCGAGCCGTACAGGCTGGAACGCGGTCCACGGACCAGTTCGATACGTTCGATCTGCTCGACCGGAATGTTTTCCAGCGATGCGCCGCCTGACGTCGCCGAACCGATTTTCACCCCATCGACCAGCACCAGCAGATGCTGGCTGCTGGTACCGCGCACGTAGACGGACGAGGTCTTGCCGCGGCCACCATTGGAGGTGACGTTGACGCCCACCAAGCCGCGTAGCAGTTCAGGAACGCTCTGCACCTGGCTGCGCACAATCTGTTCGCGAGTGATGACGCTGGTGGAGGCAATACGACTGAGCACCTGCTCGGTGCGCGTGGCCGTTACCACCTGTTCGTTGAGATTCAGCGGCTGGATCGGCTGAGCATCGGACAGCGAAGCATAGCCAAGCAGCACGCACGCTGCCGAGGTGTTGAGGATCTTGCAGGTCAAGTTCAGGTCTCCGTCATGCCCGCCGCACGACAACAGTCGATAAGGGCAGACGGAGAATGCGAAAGGAGCGCAGGTGCAAGCAGCCGCACCCCGATCAGCGCCCGCCGCACTGCCGTGGAATGCGACAGGCCGGTCTCCGGGCTTGCGAGCGGATGCCTTGCATCCCGGAACCGCGGCGTTCCCATGCCTGTGGCACAGTGGCTGTGAGCGGTGTCCTGTCTCGCCTACCGTTGCGGGGGCAGCGCCGGAATCTTCATCGAATGAACCGGCTTCCCTGTTTCACCCACTGGCTTTTAGCCAGGGGGCACCTGAAGCAGCGCGGAGGGTAGTCCAAGGCCCTGCACAGCGCAACCGAAAGCGATCCGGACGCTACGCCGCGGCACGTTTAGATGCCGCTGTCAGCAATTTGCCGGAACACCCGGCGCCGATTGGCTTCGAATGCAACAATGCCGCCCGTCACGCACATCAGACGAGAACACAGCCACCCATGACCAGTATCGTGCAGATTTCCGACACCCACTTCGGCACCGAACAGGCCGCCGTCGTGCAAGCCATGGAAGACCACGTGCGCGAGCACGGTGCGGATCTGCTGATCTTTTCCGGCGACATCACACAGCGCGCCAAGGCCGGACAGTTCGCCGACGCCCAGGCCTTCGTCAAGCGCCTGCAGGGTCACGGCATCCCAGAAGCGCTGGTGATTCCGGGTAACCATGACATCCCGCTGTACAACGTCTTCGCTCGCTTTCTCATGCCCTACCGCAACTATCGTCGCCACTTCGGCGAAGAGCTGGAGCCGACTTTCGAAAACGACGAGATATTGGTGATCGGTCTCAACACCACCCACCCGCGGCGGCACAAGGATGGACTGGTGACGGACGAGCAAGTGCAGGCCGTCACGCAGCGGCTCAAGCAGAGCGATCCGAACAAGGTACGCATTGTCGTGGCACACCAGCCATTCGGCGCGATGGTGTTGAGCGATTTGAGCAACCTGCAGCACAACGCCGATGCTGCGTTGCACCGCTGGGCCGATGAGGGGTTGGACCTGGTGATGGGCGGGCACATCCACTTGCCCTATGTATTGCCCTTGTCCAAGCAATACACGGCGCTGTCGCGCGAGATCTGGATGGTTCAGGCCGGGACCACACTCTCGTCACGCGTGCGTGGCACTTCGCCGAACTCGTTCAACCGGATGAAGCTGCACCCAGGCGCTGACAAGAAAGTCTGCGTCGAACGCTGGGACCTGCTCGATGATCAATTCGTGCTCGGTTCGCACTTCAACCTGCACTGGTAAGCGCGGCAGCTCATCCAACGGCTATGAGCGGCCGCCCCAAGCGCGACTCAGCCCAGCGCGCCCGCCACCACCAGGCCGGTCAGATAGACGCCGGCAAAGCCAAGATTGAACGCAACGAACAGGTACAGGCTGTATTTGAGATAGCTTCCAAACGTCAGCCCCGGAACCTTGCTCATGGCGACGATGCCGGCCGCGGAACCGATGACCAGCAGCGAACCGCCGACGCCGACCGCGTAGGTCAGGACCATCCACTCGGCAATGCCCATTTCAAGCCCGGACTTCAGCAGCGCAGCGGTCAGCGGCACGTTGTCGATCGCGGCGGACAAGATGCCCATCAGGTAGTTGGCGACCACGGCGGGCACCTGATCGTAGATATGCACCAGTCCGTCAAGCACGTGAATTTCCTTGAGCATGCCGACCAGCAGCAGAATACCGAGGAAGAACAGCAGGGTCTCGAATTCGACTTGACGCACGTACTCCAGAATCGGATCGGTTTCGATGTCATCGCTGAAGAAGCGCGCCACCAGAAACATGATCGACAAGCCGGTCAGGAAGGTCAGCACGGGCGGTATCTGGAAGAAGAAGTTACCAGCGATGGTGCACAAAATGGTGCCAAGGAAGATCAACGCGATGGCAATATCGACCCGGCGGACATCGGTGCGATGGCTCTCCACCACCACCTGACCGCTCATGCCCAGCGAGAGCATCGCCGCCAGCAGCATGACCGCCAGGAACGCCGGAAGCGCCAACAGCAGCAGTTGCAGAATCTGTACTTTCCCGGCGAGGAAGATCATCAAGGTGGTTACGTCACCAGTGATCAGCGCCACGCCACCCGAGTTCACTGCAAATACCACCAGCGCCGCATATTTGATCGTCTTCTCGGCGCTGAGCTTGAGCGACATGATCAGCGTGATCGATACCAGCGTGGCGGTAATGTTGTCCGCCAACGAGGAAAACACGAAGCAGAACGTCGCGGTCAGGAACAGCAACTGCCGTTCGCTGATTTGTTTGGGCAGGACCAGATAGATCAGGTTTTCAATCAACCCTTTCTTGTTCAGATAGGCGACGAAGGTCATCGCGGCGACGAGGAATATCCACAGCCCGGCGATTTCGGCAATGTTCTCGTTGAGACTTTCCAGAACCAGATCGCGCTCGGCGCCTTCCGGGGAAAAAATGAACAGCAACATCCAAGCAAAGGTGCCAAAGAACAGCGTGACCTTGGCTTTGTTGATGTGAGTGATTTCTTCAAGAACGACACCGAGCAGAGCGGCCACGGCGAGGCCGATCAGCACGTACTGAAGTATTTCAGGCATGAGACACCTAACGCATAAGGGGGGACGGTTCGTGCGCGATTGCGCACCCGAGAAGTTGGGGCGCCGATCATAACCAAACGGCGACATTTCGACATCTAACAAATGTCAAACCGAAGACTATTTCGAATTATTCCGACGCAGCGACCTAGACGCTCTTTCGAAACTAATGGCGCGGCACGAACCCGGCCGGTTTGGTCGACAGCCAGTCGACGAAGGTGCGCAGACGTGGGTCGGCGAGCAGCGCGTCGCGGCTGTGGAAGCTGAGGGCCAGCTTCTTCTCGCTGAACAGGCGATGAATCTGGTTGTGACAGGGCCGGCAGACCCAGAGCGTTGCGGTAATACATTCCTCACGAGGAAAGCGCTTTCGGATGCCGGTTTTGCCGTGCAAGGCTTTTGGAATCAGGTGATGGCGGGTCAAAGGCGCCTGCCGCAGGCACAGCTCGCAGGCTTCAGGCTGGTCGGGCAAACGCAGGATTGACGCCATCTAACGACCTCTCAATCGCAGCGCTTAAAATCCGCGCCCGTTCGGCAGCGCTGGGAACAGAGAAAAGTGAATGCCGGCGCCTATCATGTTCGACACCCGCCAGTGTTATGGGTTTTGAGCGAGGCGGTCACTGTCCAGCACACGCTTGGCGCTGAGGTAGCTCTTCTGCCAATAGCTGTTGGAAAGGCTGTCCAGACGAACCGTTCCGCCGGTTGACGGCGCATGGACGAAACGCCCTTCGCCGACGTAGATGGCAGCGTGGCTGACACGGCGCCCACCGCTGGTGGCAAAGAACAACAGATCCCCAGCTTTCAACGCATCGCGGCTGATCGTGGCGCCGCGCATGGCGTTCATTGCGCGAGTCGTACGCGGCAAAGCGACACCGGCCGCGCCTCGGTAGACATAGGTGATCAGGCCACTGCAATCGAAACCACCCTGAGGGGTATTTCCGCCGTAACGATATGGCGTACCGACCAGCCCCAAAGCCGTGAACAGTACGTCTTCAGCTGCGCCGGGAAACTCCTGCGGCGCGGGCAAAGGCGTGACGGCTACCGGCTCGACCGGCGCTTGACTGGAACAAGCGGCAAGCAGCATCGCGGCCAGCAGAACAGCGGTAGAACGAGCCAGAAGAGGCATGGCAGAGCAGTCCAGGCGAATGAGCCATCACTCTGCCGGCATGTGGAACTGGAAGCAAGCCCGCTGCGAGCCTGTCTCAACACTCAGTGATGAGCGGGAACAGCGCTTGAATCCTGGGCGAGGGCCAGAACCCGCTTGGCTTGCATGAAGCTGGAACGCCAGTACTTGTCATCCAGGCTATCGACCCGAACGCCGCCGCTGCGACTGCTCGAGGAATGGATGAACTGGTCGCCACCGATGTAAATGCCGGCATGACTGACACGACCGCGGCCGCGATTGTTGAAAAACACCACATCTCCCGGTTCCAGGTCACTGCGTTTGATCTTTGGCGCATCCAGATTGATCATTTCGCGGGTCGAGCGTGGCAGCTCGATGCCGGCTTCCTTGCGGAACAGAAAACTGACAAAGCCACTGCAGTCGAATCCCGTCTTGGTGGAGCTGCCACCGTAGCGGTACGGGGTGCCAACCAGTGTAAAGCCGCGCTCGACGACGCTATCTGCCAGTGCTGGGAGTTCGTAGCTCTGGTCGTCCGCCAGCTCCTTGAGTTGTTGCTCGGTCGGCTCGTCAGTTGCTGCCACCGGAGCGTTGCCATCCAGTTCGGCTGAATCGGTGCGAAGGTCGAATTGAAAGCCCTGCAACGGGTGCTGGATTTCCGCTTGCTCTGGCTGCATGGCGCAAGCGGTCAGCAGCGAAACTAGAGCAAAAGGCAACAGGGGTGCGAGGCGTTTGCGCATGGCACAGTCAGGTCAGAAGCTGGAAGTGCCGAGACTATGCCTGCTCATGTCCCGATGGGCAAATTCAATCAGGGAAAATGTGACGGATTAGCTGCGGCAAAACGTCTGACGCGCGCTCGGCAATCTGAACATCTACCAGAAGCGACAGCTCGTCGATAGCGGGATCGATCCGTGCGGTAAAACCGCCCGCATGCCGCACTTTTAGTATCGGCTCGACGATGTAAGCAAAGCTCACCGATGTGCCTATTGCGATCACCGCGTCGAAGCCTTCCGCCAGTTCAGTCTGCAATCTGTGCAAGGCCGCCTCCGGCAGCATTTCCTCAAACAGCACCACCAGCGGGCGCAGCACGCCGCCACAGGCATCACAGCGCGGCGGTAGCGGTCGAGAGAGATATTCGATCCGATCCTCAGCCGAATAACCGCACTCCATGCAGAACAACGGCGAAAGGCTGCCATGAATTTCGATCAGTCGCTCGGGAAGACTTCCTGCAGTTCGATGAAAACCGTCGATATTCTGCGTCAAGACCCAACAACCCGGCTTATGTCGCTGCAGTTCAGCAATCGCCAGGTGCCCCCTGTTGGGCGCAGCTGCAACACAGGCACGGCTGATCTGCGCGAGGTACTTCCAGCACAGCGCCGGCTCATGGCGCAACATCGGCCCCGACAACGCAGTCTCGATTGCCACTCCATCTTCCGTATGGCTGTTATATAAACCGCCGATACCTCGGTAGGTTGGCAGCCCCGAGTCCACCGAAAGTCCGGCGCCGGTAATGATCAGGATACGGTTGGCGCGGATCAGTGCATCGGCAACTCGCGTCAGCGGCTCATTCATATGCCCTCCTTCGCTACCTCAGCGCCACGATTCGCATGGCTACATGGGAATAGGCCGGCATTGATGCAACCGAGTTCAGTGGTTGACCGTAAAAGCGAGCATCACGGATAGCTGGCACATGGGCCGGCCACTCTGGTCGTGCCACTCATTGAATAACGACTGAACAGCAGCCTGATCGCGCTGGCTGCTTGGAATTTTGTCCACCACTTTTTGCGCCTTGAGCGCAGCCACAACGTCATTACTGGGAATAAAGGTGTCCTTTCCCGCCATGCGCAGCAGACGTGGCGCCGAGAGGCCGCCCAGTTGACTACCGTGCTTGGCCAGATAACGCCACAGGCCGACGATATCGGTTACCGGCCAGTCAGCGATCAGGTTGCCGAAACTCCCCTTTTCCTTCGCCACGTCGAGTACGAACTGCGCGTTGCGCGGTACGCTCTTGAGCTTGCCCAGGTGGCGGATGATGCGGGTGTCCTGCATCAGCCGCTCGATGTGTTCGCCGCCCATCAGCACCAGCTTTTCCGGATCGAAGCGAAAGAATACTTCTTCGAACGCGGGCCACTTGGCATCCACCAGACTGTGCTTGAGGCCCGCACGAAAGATCCTCAGGCTGATCAGCGAGAGGTAACGGTCATCCGTAAGGGCGCGAAGCTCGTCGGGACTATTAGGCTGGGGTAAGCGGGCCTCCAATGCAGCGGCTGAGCCGAAACGATTAAGGCAATATTCGTGCAGCCATTTGTAGTCGCGCATGCAGGTCCTGACCATCGATTTAACAAGCCACACAGGTTGCCTTTAGCAGCCCGGGGTCGCAAGCCCGGCCGTCTCGGCCGGGCCAATACAGTTCATCCGCGCAGCCGATCTGCGCCATGAAGCAGGAGCTGTTCGGTTGCACTCCAGCCAAGGCAACCATCGGTAATGGACACGCCATAACGCAGGTCTTCGCTCAGCGGCTGGCAACCCTCGAACAAGTGGCTTTCCAGCATGACGCCGCGCAATGCCCCGTCGCCAGCCAGGCGTTGGTCAATCACGTTTTGCAGCACGGCAGGCTGGCGCAGCGGATTCTTCCCGCTGTTGGCATGACTGCAATCGACCATGATCCGTGCGGCGATGCCCTGGCGCTGCAGCGCATCCCGCGCCTGGGCGACGCTGTTCTCGTCATAGTTCGGCCCGGCGTGCCCGCCGCGCAACACTAGATGGGTGTCCGGGTTGCCTCTGGTGCTCAACAGCGCGGGATGACCCAGCTCGTCGATGCCGAAGTGCTGATGCGGGTGAGCAGCTGCGCGCATCGCATCACAGGCAATCCCGAGGCTGCCATCGGTACCATTCTTGAAGCCCACCGGCAGGTCGAGCCCGCTGACCATTTCACGATGAATTTGCGATTCGCTGGTCCGCGCACCGATCGCCGCCCAACCAAGCAGGTCATCGAAATAGCCCGCCGCCAAGGGCTGCAGCAGTTCGGAGGCAATGGGCAGTCCACACGCCAGGATATCCAGCATCAACCGGCGCGATAGGTGCAGCCCTTCGGCCATGTCAGCGCTGCCATCGAGACGCGGATCGTAAACCAGCCCCTTCCAGCCGACGGTCGTACGCGGCTTCTCGACGTAGGTGCGCATCACCAGCAGCAGTTGATCGCTGACCTGCGGGGCCAGTTCAGCCAGGCGCGCGGCGTATTCCAGTGCGGATACCGGATCGTGCAATGAGCAAGGGCCGACTACCACCAGCAGGCGCGGGTCATCACCGTTAAGCACGGCGCGAATGGCCTTTCGATCGTCTCTGACGCGCTCGTCAAGCGCTGCACTGAGGGGCAGCCGTTGGCGCAATAAAGCGGGACTCGGTAACGGATGAGCGCTGCGTCGGGCTGGGGCGGCGGGGTTGCAGGTGATGGCAAGGGCGTTGAGCTGTGCATTCATGACTGGCGTCCTTTGGCCGTCGCGGCATCTAAGCCGCGTCGGCGCTAGCGAAGTGTTCGGTCTAGGTGTGAAGGTGCGGCGGCATTGAAGCGGCTAAATCGCCAGTCATTGCGGTAGGTGCGGTAAGCGCGAGTGTCGTAATACATGGTGCTGTCCTCGGTATGGGCCTTATAGGCCAGAAAAACAAAACCCCCGGTCGGGTGGCCGACCGGGGGTTCGAAAACTGTCTGGTGGCGACCCTGGTTGCTAGGGCGCCTGTGGGGTATCAGGCGCGCCGATGGCTAAACCAATACCCAAAATAGTAACCGTCAGCCGCAATCGTCTGCCCACGCAGCAACGCCGTACGCATGGCGCCGGTGTTTGCAAGGATCGAGGGAATCAGGTTGAGCTGCATGCTGTTCTCCAAAGGATGCCCAAACCATACTCCAGCGCGCCGACTCGTTTCAACCGGCAGAGCAGCAGAATCACCCACTGCTCTGTTGGACGGGCTTGAACTCACCCAGCTGCAATGGTGTCGCTGGGACTCCGTGTTGGAAGGCCAGCTTTGACACCGCTCGGACGGTCACCGCAAATCACACCGTCCCGAAAAACAAAACCCCGCATTAAGCGGGGTTCGGTCTCAAGTCATCCGGCGCCAGGCCGGACTTGTCTGCGCAGGGCTGAAATCAGGCCTTGATGCGGGACTTGTACTCGCCAGTGCGAGTGTCGATTTCAATCGAGTCACCAATTTCGCAAAAAGCGGAAACCTGCAACTCGGCGCCGTTCTTCAGGCGTGCAGTCTTCATGACTTTGCCGGAAGTATCGCCACGAACGGACGGCTCGGTGTAGACGATTTCACGAACGATGGAGTTCGGCAGTTCAACCGAGATCACCTTGTCGTTGTAGAAAGTGGCTTCGCAGACGTCAGTCATGCCGTCTTCGATGAAGGTCATCACGCCTTCGAGGTCGTCTTTTTCGATTTCGTACTGGTTAAATTCTTCGTCCATGAAGACGTAAAGCGGGTCAGCGAAGTAGGAATAGGTCACTTCCTTGCGCTCGAGAATGACCGGCTCCAGCTTGTCATCAGCCTTGTAAACGGTCTCGGTCGCCGAACCATTGAGCAGGTTCTTCAGCTTCATCTTGACCACGGCACTGTTACGACCGGACTTGTTGAACTCGGCTTTCTGGATGATCCAGGGTGCGCCGTTGATAACGGCCACTTGGCCGGCACGGAACTCTTGTGCGGTTTTCATACGAATATCCGAATGGAATTAGAGACATAAAACAGGCCGCGTATCATAGGGTCTGTTCCGGTCCTGTCGCAAGCCGCGCTGCTGCTACGCATGACGCCATCGCCGCGTCATATTGGCAGCCACGGCGAACGCTTGGTCCGGAGCAACCCGGTGTCAAGCCGGAGCGGGCCCGAACCAGTCAGCGTAGAAAAGCACCAGCTTGCCAGCCAGATCACCGTTAGCGACCTGCTTGTGTGTCCAACGGTCAGCATGCGCCTGCAGCTCTGCTTCGTGCTCCAGCATCGCGGTCCAGGCAATGCCGCTGCCTATGCCATCGTTCCAGGCTCTCCAGAACTCACGTAGCGCTGCCTCAGCTGGCGTGGAAAGGTCGCGGACGTACAGATCCAGATAAGCGTTGAGCTTGTCCCAGTGCGCATCTTCATCCTGAGGATAGATATGCCAGACCAATGGTCGACCTGCCCACTGCGCCCGGATAAAGGATTCCTCGCCACGCACGGCATTGAAATCACAGCACCAGAGCAGCATGTCGTACTGGTTCTGGGTCATGAACGGCAGCACCGCAATCTGCAGCGCACCACGGGCATGACGATCACCGGCTTGCAGCTGTTCGAGCCCCAGCCAGGCCGCCACGTCGCCCAACACCCGCCCCTCGGGCACAAGCAGCTGCGATGGACGTGCATCAGCAGCCAGCGCATCGAGCCATCCGGCGACGGCGCGATTCTCATAGGCGAACAGTGAGAGCAAGCGAGCATCGGGCGGCGCAGTCAGGTCAAGGCTCTGCAGAAAGGCTTCGCGCAGCACCGGGTCGGCCTGAAACGCCTCCCGGCGTGCCAGCAGGTCGCCTTCGCGGATCAGCCCACCGGTGCCCTGCTCGAATCCCGGAAAGAAGAAATATTTCTGCAGGCCATCGGGCTGCATGGAAGGCAGCGCATGGCAGCCCACCACCCAGTCTTCCGCACTCAGGTATTCGAGGTTGAGCCAGAGAATGTGGCGCCCGCTGCAAGCCATCGCCTTTATATAGGCGTCGGGAAGCTGGCAGGCAAAAGCCTCGATCACCACGTCGGCCGGCTCCGCGCCAGGCCAATCAGGTGTCCAATGACGCACCTCGACACCTTCATGCCATTGCTGATCGGCGACAGTACTGCTACCCGGGCAAAGCCGCGCGAAGGTATCGAGATCATCGACCCAAAGCCGCACACGCTGGCCGTGCTCGGCCACCAGCTGCCGCGCAAGACGCCAGGTCACGCCGATGTCCCCGTAGTTGTCGACGACGACGCAAAAGATGTCCCAGCTTGTTTTGACTGCCAAACGAAACCCCGCTAATTAACCATTCAAGCTATTTGCGCCCGCAGGATGCCTGCAAAAGAATGTCGGATACAGGCTACCAACCGCCTTACAGCGGCGCACGCGTCCGATAATGGCTAGCGCTCTCGACTGCCTTCGTGTGGGCTAGCTTGCATGCCTTTGAGCAGCGCAGTCGAAGGCTGCTGTTCGCCATCCCGATAAACGGGCGCGACAACTCGCTCGGACTCGCAGGGAGCCGATGCATGGCAATAAAAAGAGGGAAGATACGATCGTTATGGAGGTGAACCCTACCAGCCACACCCCGGCACACAATGTCACCGCTGCGGCTGCTCCCTTCCGGGCCTGACCGGGTTCACGGCTGATCGTTGCGGGGGGACCGGCAGGGCCCACCATAACAAACCCGCCTGGCGGCGAGCGGCGCCATTGTACCGGCTTATCAGCAACTTACAACCACTGCCAGCGAACGAGAAAAACACCGATCGAACGCTCAGTCTCATGGGCGAGCGTGACCGCCGGTCAGCAGCCGCGGAAACAGCTCGGCTGTTTTATCGCATTGCATCAAAACCCTCTAGCCAAAGACGATCGTCTGTTCGAGGATGGGGAGGCTAAGCGCTATCGAACACTTGTCATGAAATCATGCCGCGCCCAATCGTTTGTGCGGCTCATGACGCAGCACACGAGGTAATCATGAGCAAGGCTCCAATCGCCATCATCGGTACCGGAATCGCGGGCCTTTCCGCAGCCCGTACACTTCACGATGCCGGGCAGCCCGTACACCTGTTCGACAAAAGCCGCGGCAGTGGTGGCCGCATGGCCAGTAAACGCAGCGATGCGGGTTCGCTCGATCTGGGCGCGCAGTATTTTACCGCGCGGGATCGCCGCTTTACCGACGCCCTGCACCAGTGGAGCGCCGAGGGTTGGGTCGATCAGTGGGCGCCGAACCTGTACCAGGCTCGCGAAGGACAGCTGACGCCCTCTGCCGACGAGCAAGTGCGCTGGGTCGGCACCCCGACCATGAGCGCAATCACCCGCGGTCTGCTGGGCGAGCTGCCGGTCACTTTCAATTGCCGCATCACCGAGGTGTTTCGCGGTGAACAGTTCTGGACCCTGGTCGATGCATCGGGTGCCAGCCATGGTCCGTTTAGCCAGGTGGTGGTTGCGGTTCCGGCACCTCAGGCTGCTGCACTGCTACCCAGCGCCCCCAAACTCGCGGCCGTTGCAGCGAGCGTGGCAATGGAACCGACATGGGCGGTTTCGCTAGGCTTTGCCACACCGCTGAGCACCCAGGTGGAAGGCTGTTTCGTTCAGGACGATGCACTGGACTGGATCGCTCGCAACCGAAGCAAACCGGGGCGAGACGGGGAATTCGACACCTGGGTGCTGCACGGCACCAGCAACTGGAGCCGCCAGCATCTTGATTTATCAAAGGAAGCAGTGATCGAGCGCCTGCACGGGGCTTTCGCGGAGCTGATTGATTGTGTAGTGCCGGCTCCGGAGTTCACGCTGGCGCATCGCTGGTTGTATGCACGACCGGCCCAGGCCCATGAATGGACAGCGCTCGCCGACGCCGGACTGGGCCTGTATGCCTGCGGTGACTGGTGCTTATCTGGCCGCGTTGAAGGCGCCTGGCTCAGCGGCCAGGAAGCCGCCCGCCGGCTGCTGGAAAACCTCTAGGAAAAGTTACGGCCCTCTTCTGGCAGTGCCGGCGCGACTGCAGAAAGCGGGGCCGCCCAGCGCCACACAGCTGTGTTCAACCCAGCGCAGTGTCCAGAAACATCATCACGGCGAAGCCCAGCATCAATCCGAGCGTGGCCGGCGTCTGATGGCCGTTACGATGCGTTTCTGGAATGACTTCATGGGAAACCACGAAGATCATGGCGCCAGCCGCCAAGCCGAGGCTGACTGGATAAGCAATGGCAAAACCGCTGGACATGCCGATACCGACCAGCGCACCGATGGGTTCCATCAGCCCCGAAGCTGCCGCTATCAGTACGGACGCCCGTGCCGACAAACCGGTGGTACGCAGTGCAAGTGCCACCGCCAGCCCTTCCGGTATGTCTTGAATCGAAATCGCTGTAGTCAGCGGCAAACCGACGCTCAGATCGCCGTTGGCGAAACTCACGCCGATGGCCATGCCTTCCGGAATGTTGTGCAGCGCGATGGCCAGGACGAATAGCCACACCCTATTGAGCCGGGCGAATTCGGGGCCGCGCGGTCCGGTGCTCTCGTGCTCATGGGGTGTGAAGTGATCCAGCCCGAGCATCAGCAAAACGCCGAGGCCGAGCCCGACCACTACAGTCAAAGCCGCAGCGGGCCCGTTGCCAAACAGCTCACGGCCGGCTTCCAGTCCCGGCAGGATCAACGAAAATGCACTGGCTGCCAGCATCATCCCGGCCGCGAAACCCAACATGCTGTCTTGGCTGCGAGTAGAGAGGTCGCGCAGGCCGATCGCCAAAAAAGCGCCAACAGCCGTGGCAACGAAACCGGCGCCCCCGCCCAGCATGGCGTAGCGAACGTTACTCGACTCATTACTGAAAGCGTTGACACCACCTGCCACCAGCAGTAACAGGATGACCACCGCGGCAGCGGCAAGACTGAAGGTAATCCAGGGACTGGCCTGGGCCTGAGCGAGCCAGACGGAGCGCAAAGTGGCAGCGGGGCTTTGAACGGTTGACGCCATGATCAGTAAATCCTGAAAGCGGGAACGGAGATTGTACGCAGCCCCTTCCAAGGGCGAGGCTATCACTGTGATAGTCGCGTACGACGAAGGGGCTCCCTTTTTGAACGCAAGAGCCTGCCGATGATTCAACGCCGTTGTGGTGGGGCCCACCGAGTAGTGCCCATGATGTACCCATAGCGGGAGATTGCCCGTAAGCTTGTCGCGTCCGATGGTCGTCATGTACCGCACAGGGAGTGTTCCGTTTTGCCTGCCGCCAAATCAATCCGCCGTGCGTTCCTGCTCCTCATTGTGCTGCTGTTGATTGCAGGCTGGCTGGGCTGGCGTCAGCTGCAAGGGCCGGAGCTGTCAGGTTACCGGCTGGAAACACGGTCATTGGTGCAGCGCGTGGTCGCCAGTGGCGAAGTCGACACCCAATCGCTGGCACAGGTCGGCAGCGAGATCACTGGCGTGGTTGCGGCGCGGCATGTGCGTGAAGGCGACACGGTAAAAGCCGGTGATCTGCTTCTGGAGTTGCGCGATGAGGAACAGCGCGCCCGCTTGCGCGAAGCCGAAGCGGCCCTGCAGCAACTGATCGATTCCGCTCGCCCGCAGGCAGAGGCAACGGCTCGCGAGGCCCAGCACAATCTCGAGCAGGCAAGCCGCGAGCTGAAACGCCGGAAAGCACTGTTCGACCGTAAGTTGCTGGCTTCCGAAGCGCTCGAACAGGCGCAACGCGCAGAACTAACGGCGCAAGCGGTGCGTGATCGCGCAAGTTTCGCCGCGGCAGCACTGACCAAGGGCGGTAGCGATGAGCAGGTGCAGCAACAGCGCCTGGAGGCGGCACGCGCCGCACTGGCGAAAACCCGCATTCATGCGCAGGTGGATGGCATCGTCCAGACACGTGATGCCGAACCCGGCGATCTGGTTCAGCCAGGTCACACACTGCTGACAATCGCCCGCGCAGGCCGCAGCGAGATCCTCCTGCCACTGGATGAAAAGAACCTGGCACCGATCGAACTCGGCCAGGCCGCCAAAGTGATCGCCGACGCCTATCCCGAGCGGGTGCTGCAAGCACGGGTCAGTTTCATCGCGCCGAGTGTCGATACGGCGCGCGGCACCATCGATGTCCACCTCGACTTGCAGGAGCCAGCCGATTTCTTGCGTCAGGGCATGACGGTATCGGTGAACATCGAGACCGGCCACCGCGAACAGGCGCTGGTGCTTCCCAACGATGCCCTGCTCGCCCGCAACGGTACTCGTGCTCAGGTGCTACGCGTTAACGACGGCGTGGTCGAGCGCGTCGAGGTTCGCCTGGGTCTGCTGGGCACTGCATTGAGCGAAGTGACAGAAGGTCTGACTGCTGGCGACCTGGTGCTAGCCGACGAAGCGGAAGCTGGCCAGCGTGTGCGGGTTCGCGAGTTGCCGATGCCACACGGCATCCGGGATTGACCGCGGTGCGCCTCGTCGACTCTTTATGGACCGAATGGCTTATTGCCCTGCGCTTCCTGCTGGACAACCGCATGCAATCCCTGCTGATCATTTTTGGCATTGCTGTCGGTTCCGCGGTCATCGTGTTCATCACCGCGCTGATCACCGGCCTGCAGGCCAACGTCATCGAACGGACCCTGGGCACCCAGGCGCATATCCGTATCCTGCCGCCCGATGAGGTCAACCGCGTTCTGCCTGCCGACGATGGCAGCTGGTCTCTGGTGCTGGAGAGTCCACGGGCGCAGCGCTTGCGCTCGATCATCAACTGGCAGGACATTCGCGACGTGCTCGATGAAGATCGGCAGGTACTCGCGGTATCGCCAGTCGTCAGCGGCCCAGCTATCGCCCGGCGCGGCGTGGCGCGTGCATCCATCGCGCTACTCGGCATCGATCCGGTGCGCTATCAGCAGATCATCCCACTGGCCCAGGATCTGATAGCCGGGCAATTCACCGTCGGCGCCGGCAATTCAGTAATCGGCAAGGAACTCGCCAGCGACTTGGGTCTCGGCATCGGCGACAAGCTAAGGCTGGACGCCGGTGAAGGCCGCGAGGCTGTGGTCGACATCGCCGGAATCTTCGAGCTAGGAGTTCGCGAGCTGGATGCGCGCTATGTCTACCTCGACCTGAAGCAGGCCCAGACCCTGTTGAATCTGCCCGGTGGCGTCACTGTCATCGATACCACGGTCGGCGAAATATTCGAAGCCGATCGCATCGCCAAACGCCTGGCCCGCCTGACCGGACTTCGCGCCGAAAGCTGGATGGAAACCAATGGCCAACTGCTCAACGCGCTCAGCTCGCAAAGCATGACCACTGAGATGATCCGCATATTCGTCGGCATCTCGGTGGCCTTCGGCATTGCCAGCGTACTGGCTGTAAGCGTTGTCCAGCGCACCCGCGAGATCGGCATCCTGCGGGCCATGGGCAGCCCGCGTGGGCAGATACTACGAGTCTTCCTGCTGCAGGGTGGCCTGCTTGGCTTGCTCGGCTCGGCTTGTGGCGGCGCCGTCGGCTGGGGGCTGGTGCAGGTCTTCAATCTGGCCGGGCCACGTCTGTTCTTCATACCAGTCGATCCGACGCTGGTGCCGCTGGCAATGCTGGTCGCAACGGTTACCGGCGTGTTGGCCGCCGCCATGCCGGCTCGTCGGGCAGCGCGCTACGATCCGGTCGTGGCAATTCGCTATGTCTGAGTCCACTGCCAGCCCGAGCATCGAAGAGGTTCTGCGTCTCGAACAGGTCCGTAAAGCGTTCAACCTCGGTACCCCCCTGGAAACGGAAGTGCTGCACGGCATCGACTTACGCCTGTGCCGCGGTGAACTGACGGCACTCATCGGGCCATCCGGGTCTGGCAAAAGCACCCTGCTCAACCTGATCGGATTGCTCGACGCGCCCAGTTCCGGCGAGCTGTATCTGCTCGGCCAGCCCACCCGCAACAGCGATGACGAGACCCGCACCCGTCTGCGCAACCAGGCCATCGGTTTCGTGTTTCAGTTTCACCACCTGATTTCGGCGTTCAGCGTGCTGGAGAATGTGCTGATGCCATTGATGATCCGCCACGGCAAGCCGTCGAGTGCGGATATCGAGCTGGCTCGCGGCTTATTAGACGAAGTCGGACTGGGCGCGTTTGCCGAGAAGAAACCCACGCAGATATCCGGCGGTCAGCAACAACGGGTCGCCATTGCCCGCGCACTGGTCACCCGGCCTCCACTGCTGCTGGCCGACGAGCCAACCGGCAATCTTGACACGCGCACTGCGCAAAGCGTCTTCGAACTGTTCCACCGTATCAATGATCAGTTCGGCTGCGCCGTGCTGGTGGTGACCCATGATCCGCGCCTAGCCGCCGACTGTGCGCGCACCATTCAACTGGTTGACGGCCGTATCGTCAGTGACCAATCCCGCACCGAAACACACTGACGCGTCACCCGCCGACACGGCTTACAGCTTTCTTAAGTCAACCAGCTTCGCCTTACAACACGTGCAGAATTGGCTCGCCCCAGCTAATAACTATTAAGTCTAAGCATATAACCGTATCTAGCGCTAAGATCCTCCTCAGGATACCCCCACCCGTATCAAGCCAACCGAAGGAGCCAGCCATGAATGCCCGCGTTGAAGCGTTCTTCGATCCCGCGACCTTTGCTTACAGTTATGTCGTCAGCGATCCAGAAACGCGTCAGTGTGCGCTGATCGACTCGGTGCTGGATTACGATCCGGCGTCGGGCCGTACGTCACATGCCGGGGTTGAGCGCTTGGTCGACTATGTGCGCGAACACGACCTGAGCGTGCAGTGGCTGCTCGAAACCCATGTGCACGCCGACCACCTGAGCGCCGCGCCCTACCTGAAACAGCAATTAGGTGGAACGCTCGCGATCGGCGACCAGATCACCGTCGTACAGAATACTTTTGGCAGCCTGTTCAATGCCGGCAGCGAGTTCGCCACGGATGGTCGTCAGTTCGATCATCTATTCCACGACGGTGAGGTGTTTCAGGTCGGTCACATCCAGGCGCGGGCAATTCATACGCCAGGCCACACGCCGGCTTGCATGACCTATGTGATCGGCGACGCCGCGTTCGTCGGCGACACCCTTTTCATGCCCGACTACGGCACCGCGCGCTGCGACTTCCCCGGTGGAGACGCGCGGACTCTGTATCAGTCGATACAGAAACTGTTCACGCTACCAGCCGAGACCCGGGTGTTCATGTGCCACGACTACAAGGCACCGGGCCGCGAAGAGTATTGCTGCGAAACGAGCATCGCCGCCGAACGTGAGCACAACATCCACGTACACAGCGGCACCTGCGAAGATGATTTCGTCGCCATGCGTACCGCGCGCGACACCACCCTGGCGATGCCCACGCTGATTCTGCCTTCGGTGCAGATCAACATGCGTGGCGGTGAGCTGCCATCGCCTGAAGGCAACGGCACGCGCTACTTGAAGATTCCTCTGGACGTGCTGTAACTGCCTGGCTGGAGCGCGTGACATTGAAGAAAAACAAACGCCTGACACCCTTCATATCGATGGCCGCTCAACAGGCACCAGCTGAGATGGCCCTGCTGCCAGGAAGCTACTTTAGCTGCGTCACCCGGCGCTTAGACTGGACGTTGAATCCTTGTCGGTTGCCGTCGATCTATGCTGACACCTTGTTCAGACGCCAAGCATGGCTGGCCGAGTCGACAGATCAGGACTTCAATCCGCGGCCGGCCGAGGCGCTCAACGCCTGTGACTTTACTCAGGAGAAGAAGGGATGATGCAGCGGCTCGCCCGCCACCTACCGTTTCTGGAATGGGGGAAACAGTACGACAAGACCGCTGCGGCAAAGGACAGCCTGGCGGCGCTGATCGTTACGCTAATGCTGATTCCGCAGAGCCTGGCCTACGCAATGCTAGCCGGCCTTCCACCGGTAGTGGGTCTGTACGCCAGTATCCTGCCGCTGATTGCATACACGCTTTTCGGCACCAGCCGCACGTTGGCGGTCGGCCCCGTCGCCGTGGTGTCGCTGATGACGGCGGCCGCCCTCGGCCCGCTGTTCGCTTCCGGCAGCGCCGCCTATGCAGGCGCAGCTTTGCTGTTGGCAATGATGTCCGGTGCGATCCTGCTGGCCATGGCGGTTCTGCGGCTGGGCTTCCTGGCCAATTTCCTCAGCCATCCGGTAATTTCAGGGTTCATCAGCGCCTCGGGCATTCTTATCGCCATCGGTCAGCTCAAGCACATTCTTGGCATCTCAGTCGCCGGCGACAACGCTGCCCAGCTGCTGGAGGGATTGATCCAAGGCCTGCCAGAAACGCACCTGCCCACACTCGCCATCGGGACCACCAGCCTGGTTTTCCTGTTTCTGGTACGCAGCCGCCTCGGTCGCTGGATGCAACGGCTGGGCATGGGCGCCCGCACCGCTGGCACGTTAACCAAAATCGGGCCGGTCGTTGCCCTGCTCCTGGCGATAGCGGCGGTCAGCGGCTTTGAGCTCGCGGCTGCGGGCGTTCGAGTAGTTGGCGAAGTGCCCCAGGGGCTTCCCTCATTGAGCCTGCCCCCACTAGACCTCGCGCTGATCATTCAGCTCCTGCCTGCCGCAGTTCTGATCAGCCTGGTTGGCTTCGTCGAGTCGGTTTCGGTAGCGCAGACCCTGGCAGCCAAACGTCGCGAACGCATAGAGCCCAACCAGGAGCTGGTCGCCCTCGGTGGCGCCAATATCGCCGCAGCCCTGAGCGGAGGTTTTCCCGTCACCGGCGGTTTCGCCCGCTCGGTGGTCAACTTCGATGCCGGCGCCCAAACGCCGCTGGCCGGCGCACTGACAGCTGTCGGCATAGGCCTGACGGTACTGTGCTTCACCCCGCTGTTTCACAGCCTGCCACATGCTGTGTTGGCTGCGACCATCATCGTCGCGGTACTCAGCCTGGTGGACCTTACCGCGCTCGCGCGCACTTGGCGTTATTCCCGCCAAGACGCCGCCTCTATGGCTGCCACCATGCTCGGCGTGCTGCTGATCGGCGTCGAGAGCGGCATACTCATGGGCGTCGGTCTGTCACTGCTGCTGTTTCTCTGGAGAACCAGCCAACCGCATATTGCGGTAGTAGGACAGCTACCTGGCAGCGAGCATTTTCGCAACATTGAGCGTTTCGCCGTGGTACAGAGCCTCAGGGTGCTTTCGGTGCGCGTCGATGAAAGCCTCTATTTCCCCAACGCACGCTTTCTCGAGGACCGCATCGCAGAACTGTTGGGCCAACACCCGCACGCCGAGCATCTGGTGCTGATGTGCCCCGGGGTCAATCTGATAGATGCCAGCGCACTGGAAAGTCTCGAAGCCATCTCCGCTCGCCTTCACACTGCCGGTGTTCAGCTTCATCTCTCCGAAGTGAAGGGACCCGTAATGGACCGACTGCGCGGCACTGATTTCCTCGAACACTTCGGCGGGCAGGTGTTCATCAGCCAGTACGAAGCGCTGCTCGCCCTGGATCCGCAGACTACTCGACACGCGCTTGAACGGCAGCGTTGCAACTGAACCAGCATGGGAGACCGCAAATGAAAAACGCACATGACCTCGTCGAACAGGCCCGAGCCCGCATCCAGGAAATACCACTTGGCGATGCCGAAGCGGCAATCCAGGCGGCGGATGTAGTGATTGATGTACGCGAATCCGATGAGTTTCACGAAGGCCATATACAGGGTGCCACCAACATTCCGCGCGGCCTGTTGGAGTTCAAGCTCAGCGGTACGCCCGAATTGGGTGCTCGGGACATGAATATCGTGCTCTATTGCAAGACCAGTGGCCGCGCGGCGCTGTCAGCTGCATCGCTACAGGACATGGGCTATCTGCATGTGAAATCGATCGCCGGGGGTTTCGATGCCTGGGCTGAAGCCGGCAAGCCGGTAGCGAAACCGAGCCTGCCGAGCTTTGAGTGACCCGGCACAGTCGGCCTATCCATAAAGCGGAAGACCGGCGTTAACGTCGCTCTTCCGCTGAATGAATCCGCCTCGGCGCCCTGATCAAGGCTTGGTATTACATGCCTTGCACGTCTTGATGCCAAGCAGCCCATAGGCCGGGCAAAAGCGGAAAAGGCCAGTGGCGAGAGGTAGCAGGCCGATCCAGCCCCACACACCGATCACTCCTGCCAGAGTCAGCCCGATTAGCACGAGGCCGATGATGATCCGCAATGTGCGGTCGATGGTTCCAAGGTTGCTTTTCATAATGACCTCCCGGTCAGCAAGCGCGCCGGCGTTCCAGCGCGGAGAACAGCAGCATCCCGCCGAGCATGGCAAGGACAAACAAGACCACCTGCCAATGGCCGCTAAGCAACACGGCGATCGCAGGGCCCGGACAGATACCGGCAATCCCCCAGCCCACACCGAACAGCAGACTGCCGCCGATCAAGCGCCCGTCGAGCTCGCGTTTGCCGGGCAGCTGCATCGGCGCATCAAGCAACGAGCGCTGGCGCGCCTTGGCCAAGCTGAAAGGCACCAGCGCGGTACCGATCGCACCAACCATGACCAACGCCAGCGACGGATCCCACGCACCGAACAGATCGAGAAAACCAATTACCTTGGCAGGGTTGGCCATACCCGAGAGCAACAACCCCAGCCCGAACAACAGGCCGGCGGCAAACGAACTCAGCTTGCGCATATTCAGCCCCCGAGGAGATGACGAAGGACAAAGACTGTGGCGAAACCCGCAGCCATGAAGGTCAGGGTCGCCATGATCGAGCGCGGTGACAGCCGGGAAATACCGCACACTCCGTGGCCACTGGTGCAACCGGCGCCGTAACGAGTACCGATGCCGACCAGCAATCCAGCCACTACCAGCCCCAGCCAACCCGACTGAAACTCCAACGCTGGCAAGGAGGTAAACGACACCCACAACAACGGCGCCAGCAACACGCCGAGAATGAACATCAACTTTTCTCCGCGCCCCTCCGCTTCACGCTCCAGCAGACTGGCAAGGAGACCGCTGATACCGGCGATACGGCCATTGAGCAAAACGAAGAGCCCGGCCGCCGCTCCAATCAGCACACCGCCGCTTAGCGAGGCCCAAGGGGTGAAGCTGCTCCAATCGATCGTCATAACGGGTCTATTTCCGAAACAAGTGATAGTGGAATGTCATCACGGCCAGCCCAACGAATCCTGGCTCTCCAACGGGTCGGTTCGTCCTAACACCTGGAACATTTGCAGCAGCGTTAGGGCCTGATCCAGGCCGGGCGCCATCGATGAGCAATAGTTAATCTCAACACAATATATTTATCAATATATTGTTTGTGCAGATAGATCGAAACAAGTTGGCCGTGCGCGGTGGCATCGCTAGCATGCCCATACAGGTACGTCCGTCGGACAATTTCGGCGACCGACCCTGTCAGTAGACGCCCTTTTCGTGACGCCAGGTATCAGCATGAATGACCAGACAACTGCCACTGAATCCGTACAGCTACAGGATCAACAGCAGGCCATGCTGAAACGGCTTGCGCGGGTCGAAGGTCAGGTACGGGGCATCCAGGCCATGATCAAACGCGGCGAGGATTGCGAAGCGATAGCCCAGCAGTTTTCCGCCGCTCGCAGCGCTCTGGATAAGTCCTATCGCTTGATGCTGACGTGCCTGATAGAAGAGGCGATGCACGATCAGACTCAGGACACTAGCGAAACGCTGGCGCGCGTACGCAGCATTTTTACCAAGTACACCTGATCTGTGGGGTGCGGATGGTGGGTCTGGCGGAAACGTCAGGAGACGAATACTCGACAATCCAGACTATCCGCAGCGGGGGCAATCACTGATGAATTGACCAGAAACGAAAAAAGCGACCCTGAGGTCGCTTTTTTAGCGCTTCGAAATCTTTCAAAAAAGACTCGGAGCAAATTTGGAGCGGGAAACGAGACTCGAACTCGCGACCCCGACCTTGGCAAGGTCGTGCTCTACCAACTGAGCTATTCCCGCAATACTTGCAAAAAATGGCGTCCCCTAGGGGACTCGAACCCCTGTTACCGCCGTGAAAGGGCGGTGTCCTAGGCCACTAGACGAAGGGGACGCTGCCCGGAAGCTACTGCTTTTTTCCGGCTTTCAGCGTTTCGCTTTAGAGCTTCACGCTGCAAGTGGCGCGCATTCTATGGACGTCGAACAGGGTCGTCAAGCACCATCTGCAAATATTTTATGAACCCAACGTCTAGCTAGCGTTGAGCTATCAGCTTGCCATCCAACGCTCTACACTCGGAAAAAATCGCTCGGTCAGAGAGGTGCGTTTCGTGTCCCCAGTTCTGATTACTGGCTTGGTCGTTGCCGGCCTGTTCATCCTGATTGCAATCGGCGTCATCAATCAGATCGTCGAGAAGAACAACCTGGAAAAGGCGCGCGTCCGCGCCGAACTCAGCGACCGCATGCGCCGCTGCGCCAATCTCTCCGAGAGTTTTCCAGGCCAGATGATGACGCCAGCACTCAAGCTGTTGCTGACGCGCCTGGAGCTGGGCCTGGGCGAGAAGTTACTCCCCCTCGACAAAAAGAACCCCACACTCGAACCCCGGTTAGCCGCGCTGCGCAGCGCGGCTGCCAAAGGGGAAGAAATCCTCGTGGAAAACGCGCCAGTCAAGGTCATCACCGAAGCCCAGGCGAAGGAGATTCGCCTGCTGATGGAAGACCTGCATGCACAGATCGTCTGGGCCAACAAGCAGAATCAGCTGGATACCACCGCTGCCAAGCGCTGGATTCATCAGATCCAGCGGATGATGGTGATGCTGCATGTCGAATACTTCAGCAATGTTGGCCAACAGGCACTTCAACAGGGCAGCGCGCATAAGGCACGCCTGGCTTTCGAGCGCGGCATCCAGCACATCCGCAAGCAGGCCAACCCGGCCGACTATCAAGCCCAGCTGAGCAAACTCGAAGCGAGTTACAGCCATGCCAATAAGCTTGAGCAGACACAACATCAGCCGAAACTTGACGAGCCGAGCGAGCTGGCCGAAGGTCTGAAAAGCCTCGAAAGCGAAGACGACTGGAAGAAGAACAACATCTACTAAGGCACAAATCGGACGAATCGAGACGGCGCTCCAATTGCCGTGTTCACTCGTTCCTCTCACGTCCGGCGGTTGCCTCCCTGCTGTGGAGAACTCGTTATGCCAATAACTGTATTCGGTGCCCCTCTATCGCCTTTCGTTCGCAAGGTACGCCTCTGTCTGCAGGAAAAGGGCTTGGACTATGGGCTCGAAGTCGTCATGCCATTCACTCCGCCCGAATGGTATCTACAACTCAATCCCCTGGGACGCATCCCTGCCCTGAAAGATGAAGACCTCTGCCTCGCCGACTCCAGCGTGATCTGTCAGTACCTCGACGAGACTTACGGCCAAACAGCGCAGCTCTACGGCGACAGTCCGGCCGACCGGGCCCAGATACGCTGGCTGGAAAAATATGCCGATTACGAACTTGCACCGCTGACGACATTCGGAATTTTCCGCAACCGCGTGCTGAAGCCGAGCTCGGGTAAGCCCTGCAACGAGGAAACCGTGCAGAGCGCATTGAACGAGAAGCTGCCACCGCACTTCGACTACCTCGAGCGACAGTTGGGGGAGAACGCTTTTTTCATTGGCGAGCAGCTCTCGATCGCCGATATAGCCGTTGCGTGCCAGCTGATTAACATGGAGCACGGTGGCGAAATGATCGACGCCGGACGCTGGCCAGCCCTGGCCGCGCACTATTCGCGCATGAAGGCACGTGAATCCGTGGAGAACCTGTTACCCGGCGAGCAACGCATGACTGCCAAACTTATCGAAATGGGCAGAAAGGCAACGTCAGCCAACTGAGACTGATGCATGCTGTAGCTGTAGGAAGCGGAAACGCGCCTCGCCGCAAGACGTCCCAGCAGCTGCATTAGGACGAGGCAGCGGCAAGGCCTGCCAATCGGTCAGAGCAGGCGAATCCCTACCCACTGCCGGGCGAACTGATAAGCACAGCGACCGTTGCGATTACCACGCGCCGTGGCCCAGCGCACGGCGTCCTTTTCCAGTTCATCATCCCAATTCCAGCTCAGCCCCGCCTGAATGGCCAGCGAGCCGATCCAGTGCCGCACCACGTTCAGGTAATGCTCCTGGCTGAACGGGTAGAACGACAGCCAAAGCCCAAAGCGGTCCGACAACGCAATCTTGTCCTCGACCGCCTCGTTGGGATGAAGCTCACCATCAACCATCTGCCAGTTTTCGTTGTCACTCTGACGTTCAGGCACAAGGTGGCGCCGATTCGATGTGGCATACAGCAGAACATTCTCAGGCGCGCGCTCGAGCGAGCCGTCCAGCACGCTCTTCAAGATCCGATAGTCGCCCTCACCTGCCTCGAACGAAAGGTCATCGCAGAACACCACAAAATGCTGCGACTGCCCCGCTAGCTGGTCGACCAGCCTTGGCAGGTCAGCCAGATGGTCGCGCTCGATTTCAATCAGGCGCATTCCTTCTGCTGCATGTTCGGCCAGCAACGCTCGAATCAACGAAGATTTGCCCGTGCCGCGCGCGCCCCAGAGCAGAACATGATTCGCCGGCAGTCCTGAAACGAACTGACGGGTATTGCGCGACAACAGCTCACACTGCCGGTCGATACCGATCAAATCGTTTAGCTTCATGTCGAGCGACACATTTAGCGGCTGCAAGTAGCCGCCCTGCCCTTCACGATGCCAACGCGCGGCCAGGCTCGTGGCCCAATCCACCGGTGCCCGCTGCGCTGGCAACAAAGGCTCCAGGCGCGATATCAGCGCATCGGCGCGCTGCAAAAAAGCTTTCAGCTCAGCATCCATTCAACGACTCCAGAACGATCGTGCCAGCTACCCGCAAACTGGAGTAGCAGCCTCGGGATCACAGGCTACAAATAAGTTTCGATATGCGCCGCCAGCGCATCCGGCGAGGTGCGCGAAGCGAAACGCTCGACCGAGCGCCCTTCATCTGCGATCAAGAACTTGGTGAAATTCCACTTGATCGCCTTGCTGCCTAGAAAGCCGGGCGCGCGCTTCTTCAATTCGACAAACAGAGGATGGGCCTCGCCGCCATTGACCCGAACTTTGGCAAACAGCGGAAAGCTGACTCCAAAATTCCTTTCACAGAAGGTTGCAATCTGCTCTTCATCGCCTGGCTCCTGATGGCCGAACTGATCACAGGGAAAGCCAAGAACCAACAACCCTTGTTCGCCATAGCGCTGCCATAGCGCCTCGAGCCCCTTGTATTGCGGAGTGAAGCCACACTTACTCGCCGTGTTGACCACCAGCAGTACTTTGGCGTCGAACTCGGCAAGCGTCTTCTGCTGGCCATTTATGGTGAGGCAAGGAATCTCGAACAGCGGATCGCGCATGGCGGTACCCTGATGACGCGTAGCAATGCCGGTCAGGCCTCGCGCGGCTTGTGGTTGAGAGAGACTGAATTGATGCAATAGCGCAGCCCGGTCGGCGCAGGACCATCGGGGAACACATGGCCCAGATGCGCATCGCAACGGGCACATTTAACTTCGATGCGGTGCATACCGTGACTGAAGTCGTCGACGCTGGCGATCGCTGTATCGCTGACCGGCTGAAAGTAGCTCGGCCAACCGCAGCTGGAATCGAACTTGGCGTGAGAATCGAACAACGGTGCGTCGCAGCAGGCGCAATGATAAATGCCGGGTGTTTTCGTTTCGTTGTACTGACCGCTAAAGGGTCGCTCGGTCGCACCCAGTCGGCAGACTTGAAATTGTTCGTCGGAGAGCTCTTCACGCCAGGTTTCCAGCGGTTTCTCTAGCTTGTCCATCGGTACACCTCGTGATC
The DNA here is from genome assembly GCF_900129835.1 of Stutzerimonas xanthomarina DSM 18231. Classification (GTDB taxonomy): domain Bacteria; phylum Pseudomonadota; class Gammaproteobacteria; order Pseudomonadales; family Pseudomonadaceae; genus Stutzerimonas; species Stutzerimonas xanthomarina. The sequence continues at coordinate 208,217 of NZ_FQXA01000005.1, read as the reverse complement.
TCAAAAAAGGCGGATCTGTACCTTTTCCGGTAGTCGGGCCGCACGTATGATGCGTTGCTCTTAGACGCCTAGTCTGGCAGCGGGGTTTCAGACTGCCAAGGCGCCCGGGTTCATGCCAAACGTCGCCAGCCGTCGAAAGCTGGACACGTCTTCACTTCGGGACACTCAGGATCATGCAGGTCAGCAAATCGAACAAGCTCGCCAATGTCTGCTACGACATCCGTGGGCCAGTGCTCAAGCACGCCAAACGCCTGGAAGAGGAAGGCCATCGCATCCTCAAGCTGAACATCGGCAACCCGGCACCGTTCGGTTTCGAAGCGCCGGAGGAAATCCTCCAGGACGTAATCCGCAACCTGCCCACCGCGCAGGGCTACAGCGACTCCAAAGGCCTGTTTAGCGCACGCAAGGCAATCATGCAGTACTACCAGCAGAAGCAGGTAGAAGGCATCACTATCGAAGACATCTACCTTGGCAACGGCGTGTCCGAGCTGATCGTGATGTCCATGCAGGCGCTGCTCAATAATGGTGATGAAGTACTGATTCCGGCGCCCGACTACCCTTTGTGGACCGCCGCCGTGAGCCTGGCGGGCGGCAAACCGGTGCATTACCTCTGCGACGAGCAGGCGAACTGGTGGCCGGATCTCGCCGACATCAAAGCCAAGATCACGCCGAACACCAAGGCACTGGTACTGATCAACCCAAACAACCCCACGGGTGCGGTATATCCACGCGAAATCCTGGAGGGCATGGTCGAGCTGGCTCGTCAGCACAAGCTGGTGCTGTTCTCCGATGAGATCTACGACAAGATCCTTTATGACGATGCTGTGCACATCTGCACCGCATCCCTTGCCCCTGATGTGTTGTGCCTCACCTTCAACGGGCTTTCAAAGTCCTACCGGGTCGCTGGCTTCCGCTCCGGCTGGGTCGCAATCACCGGCCCCAAGCACAAAGCACAGAGCTACATCGAAGGCATCGACATTCTGGCCAATATGCGCCTGTGCGCCAACGTGCCTTCCCAGCACGCCATTCAGACGGCTCTGGGCGGCTACCAGAGCATCAACGATCTGGTGCTGCCACCGGGCCGACTGCTGGAACAACGTAACCGGACCTGGGAATTGCTCAACGACATTCCCGGCGTCAGCTGCGTCAAGCCAATGGGTGCGCTGTATGCCTTCCCTCGAATCGATCCGAAGATCTGCCCGATCCACAACGATGAGAAATTCGTCCTCGATCTGCTGCTGTCAGAAAAACTACTGGTCGTTCAGGGGACGGCGTTCAATTGGCCTTGGCCGGATCACTTCCGGGTAGTCACCCTGCCCCGCGTCGATGACCTCGAGCAAGCAATTGGCCGCATCGGCAATTTCCTCAAGACCTACAGTCAGTAGGATCGATGGACCTGCAGATCGACGACTTCTACCGGGACGCCGCGGCCGGGCTGCTGATTCTTTATCAGGCCTTTCCGCGGAAGATCGCGCTGTACGTCGGAGACCTCATCGGCCATGAAGAACCCGATGAGTTCGGCCTGCCCAGCAAGCGCCACCAAGGCTGCCTCGGTGCGCTGATATGGCTCGCCGAGGAAGGCTATCTGCGCTTCGAGAGCACCATTCATTTCCAGGCACTGGACCAGGCGACGCTCACCGAGAAAGCATTCATGCGACTGACACGCAGCGTCCCCGACGCCCTCGCCTGCCATGAATCAATGCCGTCGAGTGTTCGTCGAGTCCAGTCCACCCTGGCGCATCAGCTACGAGAGACATTGCGTGAAGGCGACAGCGAGCGGCTGGCAAAGCTGACCCGCCAGCTGTTCGATAGCTCACTGGCCGATCATCGCTGAGTCCAGCTTCTAGGCAGGCGACATAGCTTGAAATAGTCGCTCGGTTGAATCGCGACGACCCTCACCTTATATAGCCTATCGTTCTTTACTGTTCCCTCTGGAGTCTGCCGCAACATGATGCGCATTTTCTTGTTCCTGGCCACCAACCTGGCTGTACTGGTCGTCGCCAGTGTCACCCTCAAGCTGCTCGGGGTCGACCGCTATACCGGTCAGAACTACGGCAGCCTGCTGGCCTTCTGCGCCGTTTTTGGTTTCGCTGGCGCACTGATTTCGCTGTTCATCTCCAAATGGATGGCGAAGATGAGTACCCGCACCGAGATCATCAGCCAACCGCGCACACGCCATGAGCAGTGGTTGCTGCAAACTGTCGAGCAGCTTGCCCGGGATGCTGGGATCAAGATGCCCGAAGTCGGTATCTTCCCCGCCTACGAAGCCAATGCCTTCGCCACCGGCTGGAACAAGAACGACGCGCTGGTCGCCGTCAGCCAAGGTTTACTCGAGCGCTTTTCGCCGGACGAGGTCAAGGCGGTTCTGGCTCATGAAATCGGTCACGTCTCCAATGGCGACATGGTGACCCTCGCGCTGATTCAGGGTGTGGTAAACACCTTCGTCATGTTCTTTGCGCGCATCTTCGGCAGCTTCGTCGACCGTGCGATCTTAAAGAACGAAGATGGCCATGGCATCGGCTATTTCGTAGCAACCATCTTCGCCGAGCTGGTACTGGGTATTCTCGCCAGCATCATCGTCATGTGGTTCTCGCGTAAACGTGAATTCCGCGCCGACGAGGCAGGCGCACAGCTGGCCGGCACCAGCGCCATGATCGGCGCTCTCCAGCGATTGCGCGCGGAACAGGGCGTGCCGGTCGACATGCCGGACAGCCTCAAGGCCTTCAGCATCAACGGCGCCCTGCGCAACGGCCTGGCCGGTCTGCTGATGACCCACCCGTCCTTAGAAGACCGCATCGAAGCCCTGCGCCAGCGCGGCTAAGCTAGCGAGCCGTTCGCTTTCGACACCAAGGATGCTCGGCCGAAACAAGGATTGGGCACTCATAACCGCGAGATACAGATACAGCAGATCGATGGGTGGACGCTGTCGGAACTCAACGAGTAAGGCCGCAAGCCTGCCATGGGCCGCGAGAAGCATCGGTATTCGTTTGAAGTAATAGCCAGGCGCGGCTGTTACTTCATAAGGCGCTGCGACCTGCAGCGACACCGGTCCCGATGCTATAAACTTTCGGCCCTTGCCGTCCGGAGCCGCTCATGCGCGAAGAACTCAACCAGGGTCTGATTGATTACCTCAAGGCCTCCCCTACCCCATTCCACGCCACCGCGAGTCTCGCCAAGACCCTGCAGGCCGCTGGCTTCAAAGCGCTGGATGAGCGCGAGACATGGGACACCGAATCGGGCGGCCGTTACTACGTCACCCGTAACGACTCTGCGATCGTCGCGTTCCAGCTCGGGACGCGGTCAGTCATCGAAAATGGCATGCGCTTGGTCGGCGCTCACACGGACAGTCCCTGCCTACGGGTGAAGCCGCAACCTGAACTGCAACGGCAAGGCTTCTGGCAACTCGGCGTAGAAGTCTACGGTGGCGCATTGCTGGCGCCGTGGTTCGACCGCGACTTGTCCCTGGCTGGACGCGTGACCTATAGCCGAGACGGTCGGATCGAAAGCCAGCTGATCGATTTCCAGCTGCCTATTGCAGTGATTCCCAGCCTTGCCATCCATCTCAATCGAGACGCCAATCAGGGTTGGGCGATCAACCCGCAGAACGAGCTGCCGCCGGTGCTGGCGCAAGTCGCCAGTGAAGACAGCCCGGATTTTCGCGCGCTGCTGGCGGACCAACTGAGCCGCGAGCATGGTCTGGTGGCTGACGTCGTACTGGATTTCGAGCTGAGTTTCTACGATACCCAGGGTGCTGCGGTGATCGGCCTGAATGGCGACTTCATCGCCGGCGCCCGCCTGGATAACCTGCTGTCGTGTTTTGCCGGCCTCCAAGCCCTGTTGCGCGCCGCCGCCGAGGAAACCTGCGTGCTGGTCTGCACCGACCATGAAGAAGTTGGCTCCACCTCGATGTGCGGAGCGGACGGGCCGTTTCTCGAGCAGGTATTACGCCGCGTATTGCCTGAAGGCGAGTCCTTCCAGCGCAGCATTAACCGCTCACTGTTGATCTCGGCCGACAATGCGCACGCGGTGCATCCGAACTATTCCGACAAACATGACGGCAACCACGGCCCTAAACTCAATGCCGGGCCGGTGATCAAGGTCAATAGCAACCAGCGCTACGCCACGAGTAGCGAAACCGCCGGCTTTTTCCGTCATCTCTGTCTGGAAAACGAAGTGTCGGTGCAAAGTTTCGTCACCCGCAGTGACATGGGCTGCGGCTCGACCATCGGCCCAATCACCGCCAGCCAGCTCGGCGTGCGCACCGTCGATATCGGCCTGCCGACCTTTGGCATGCACTCTATCCGCGAGCTGGCCGGCAGCCAGGACCTGGCGCATCTGGTGAAGGTACTCAGCGCTTTCTATTCGAGCTCCGAGTTGCCTTGATACCCTGATATCCAGGCGCATGCGCCTGGATTGCTCATACCAGAGTGTCGCCCATCACCAACGCACCCTTGCCAGACACTTGGTTGCTGCCAGCGCCGCAAAAGCCTTGATACGAAGCGCTCTCATCCGTCTCGCTGACCATCCCGGCACACCCAAGCAGAGGATCCGGTCATGCCGAATGACAGCAGATAAATGTCACGCGAGTTGCAGCAGATCGGCACGGTTCAGGCCTGCAGCAGCGACTCGAATCCTGAACTCTCCTTTGCCGCACTTCGCACCTGCACGCTCTGCCCACCCCCACCTGTCCCTCGATGCCTTGCAATGCCTTCATGCTGCCTCCATAGTGGTTCACACCTGTGCCCGCTAAACCGTGACTCCGGCAGTGCAGGCCGCGGATCAAGTTCAGCCCAGGCTACATAGCGATACGCCTCCAAACCAAGGACTGTCTTTTCGGTCCCCTCGGTGCCGCGAATTGCTCGACCGCCTAGGTGCGATCTGAATCGCGGCGTGCCAGCCGCCAGATACATCGGGCTGTATTCTCCCCGCCGGGCGGAATCCGTCCCGGCGCCTGATTTGATGGCCTACTATGCGTTATTACTCAGCCTCGCATCTCCCCTCCGACATGAAACGATCATTGACCGCAGGCGTGCTCACCCTGCTGATGGGCCTTCAAGCCAGTGCTGCCCTGGCCAAACCTGCCGACCCACATGCCTGGGACTATCTACAGCCTGACCGTGACCAGGTGATCGCCAGTCTGAACGTGGTCGAGCTACTCAAGCGCCATCACTACAACAAACCCCCTCTAAATGACGCTCGCTCGGCGAAGATCTTCGACAGCTACCTCGAGATGCTCGATCCTTCGCGTAGCTACTTCACCACCGGGGACGTCGCTGAATTCGAAACCTGGCGCAACCAGTTCGATGACTTCCTGAAGAACGGCAACCTTGAGCCTGGGTTCATCATCTACAAGGTGCATCTGGAGCGCCTACAGAGCCGACTGGAATACGCTCTGAATCTGTTGGAGCGAGGCGTCGACAACTTTGACTTCACGCTTGACGAGGAGCTGCTGATCGACCGCGAGAATGCAGCGCGCCCCGAGAACGAGCAGGAACTGGATGACCTCTGGCGCAAACGCGTGAAGGACGAGGTGCTGCGATTGAAGATCGCCGGCAAGGAGCCCAAAGCAATCGAGGAGCTGCTCACCAAGCGCTACAAGAACCAACTGACGCGCCTTGAGCAAACCCGTGGCGAAGACGTATTTCAGACCTACATCAATGCCTTTGCGCAATCCTACGACCCGCACACGCAGTACCTGTCACCTGACAATGCGGAGAACTTCGATATCAATATGAGCCTTTCTCTGGAAGGGATCGGCGCCGTGTTGCAGAGTGACAACGAGCACGTCAAGGTGGTGCGTCTGGTTCCCGCCGGTCCTGCCGAGAAGAGCAAGCAGATCGCGCCTGCCGATAAGATTGTCGGCGTCGGTCAGAGCGACGAAGAGATCGTCGATGTGATCGGCTGGCGGCTCGACGAAGTCGTCAAGTTGATCCGCGGCCCGAAAGGATCGGTCGTCCGGCTCGAGGTCATCCCGGCGAGCAATGCACCAAACGACCAGAGCAGCAAGGTCGTTGCCATCACCCGTGAAGCGGTGAAGCTTGAAGAGCAGGCAGCGAAGAAATCCGTGCTCAAGCTCAATCAGGACGGCCGCGATTACAAGCTCGGAGTCATCGAAATCCCCGCGTTCTACCTCGACTTCAAGGCCCTGCGTGCCGGAGACGAGGAATACAAGAGCACGACCCGCGACGTGAAAAAGTTGCTCACGGAGTTGGAACAGGAAGACGTCGATGGCGTGGTGATTGATCTACGTAACAATGGTGGTGGCTCCCTTCAGGAAGCCACCGAACTGACCGGCCTGTTCATCGATCAAGGCCCTACGGTCCTGGTCCGCAACAGCGATGGCCGTGTCGACGTCCTGGCCGATGAGCAGCAAGGTGTGTTCTACAAAGGGCCGCTGGCTGTGCTGGTTAACCGACTGTCCGCCTCGGCCTCGGAAATCTTTGCAGGCGCCATGCAGGATTACCACCGAGCGCTTATCGTCGGTGGACAGACGTTCGGCAAAGGCACCGTGCAAACGGTCCAGCCACTCAATCATGGCGAGCTCAAGCTGACATTGGCCAAGTTCTATCGAGTCTCCGGACAAAGCACGCAGCATCAGGGCGTGATTCCGGACATCTCCTACCCAGCCGAAGTCGATACCAAGGAAATTGGCGAAAGCGCGCTGCCGGAAGCGATGCCATGGGACAGCATTCGCGCAGCGGTCAGCCCGGATATGAACCCGTTCAAGCCGTTCCTCTCTGAACTCAAGGCTCGTCACGAAGACCGGACCCATGAGGACCCTGACTTTGTATTCACGCGCGATCGTCTCGCACTGACTCAGGAGTTGACTCACGAGACGATCATCAGTCTCAACGAGGAGAAGCGCCGGGCGCAGCAGGAACGCATCGAGAAACGCCAGTTGGCGCTGGAAAACACCTTGCGCGAGGCCAAAGGTGAAGAACCGCTGGCCAAGCTTGAAAAAGAGGATGAAACGACACCGCACGTTGAAGATAAAAAGATCAAACCGGAGGACGATGCCTATCTCTCGGAAAGCGGCAGAATTCTGCTGGATTACCTAGGTCTGCATAAGGCCATGGCCAAGAACCAACCTGTCGAGCGCTGAGTGCAGGTGTCATCAAAATGACATCGCAGTGTCGTGAAATACGAAGGGCCGCCATTGTGCGGCCCTTCGTATTTTAAGGCCGCACGAGACCCTCATGATCGTTACCGAGCAGTTGAGCACACTGGATTCCATCCTTGCTCAGAGCAACATCACCAGCCTGTTCCAGCCCATCGTGTCGCTTGCCGAACGGGTCATCCTTGGCTACGAAGCCCTCACCCGCGGCCCTTTGCACACTTCGCTTCACTCCCCTATCAACCTGCTTGCGGCGGCCCGACATGCCGGCCGACTCAATGAACTGGACCTGACCTGTCGCGAGACCGCCTGTCGCCGCTACAGTCAGCAACGGCTGCAGGGGAAACTGTTCCTCAACGTGTCGCCGGAAACCCTGTTGGATGCGACGCACAAGCCGGGCCGCACGCTGGAGTTACTACACAAATACGGCATCTCGGCCGAGAGTGTTGTAATCGAGCTCACGGAGCAGACGCCCACTGACGATTTCGAACTGCTTCGTGCCGCCTTGCATCATTATCGAGACATGGGCTTTTCCATTGCGCTGGACGACCTCGGCGCTGGCTATTCCAGCCTGCGCATGCGGTCGGAGCTGCGCCCTGACTACGTCAAGATTGATCGGTACTTCATAGACGGTATCCACCGGGACGCTGTGAAACGCGAATTCGTCGAGTCAATCATGAAGATTGCCAGAGCATCACGCGCGCAGGTCATCGCCGAAGGCATCGAGCTGAGCGAAGAGCTCCGCGTCCTGGCAGACCTGGGCGTGGATCTGGTTCAGGGCTATCTGCTGGGGCGCCCGGAGGAGGAGCCGAAAGCCAACACCAGCGTACATTTGCCCGATCAATCCTGGTCTCGATCCCCCAATGTCCGGCGCGGGCGATGTTCCATATCCGTATCAGTGTCACCGTGATTGGATTGCTCGTAAGTTTGCTGCGGTCGCTGATCACGGACGTCGAGATCCTTCTCGGACGTCTCCGGTAGTCTATCGATTCCCTCGCCAGCGCCCATGGAACCATTACCCAGGGTACGGTCGACCGCGCCGGTGTTCTGTGCCAGCTGAGCGTGTCCAGGCATCGGATCTGCAGCTGACACCTGGCCTGTAACTGCAGCCGCAAGCGCGGCTCCAAGTGCAATAGGCAAATAGCTCCGCATAGCTTTCTCCTTAATAGTCCCGTCATCGGTTTAGGCAACTGGCTGCTGCCGTTGATCCGCGCTATCGACAGATGGCAAGCGGAACCGTTGTTTGCTTTTCGCGGTCCACTAATCAGAGAGCAGATGTGTCAGGTTAGAAAGGAATCGAACGATGATTACGCCGCCACTGGTAATTCTTCTGATAGTAGTTGGCTGGAGTGCAGCCGCCCTGGCGATGCTTTGGGGCATGCTGCGAGTCGCTCGCCATCATCACAAGCCGTCCCGGGAAGCCCGACGGGATCAAAACCAGCCTCGAACCGAGTCGCACACCGCTCATGTTTCGCTAAGCGCGTGATAAAAGATCGCCCGGCTGGCAATAAAGCCGTGACAGATCTGCCGAAAGATGTAGAATGCCGCCCACAGACGCGGGATGGAGCAGTCTGGTAGCTCGTCGGGCTCATAACCCGAAGGTCGTCGGTTCAAATCCGGCTCCCGCAACCAAACACGGAAAGGCCGCTCAATCGAGCGGCCTTTTTCGTTTGGGTCCCCGCATCGGCCTGATGCTTACGTGCTCCGCTCGTTGAGCTAAGTCTGATGACCAGCCTAAACGTTTGAAAATAAAACGTTTTAACGAGCCGCAAGGTTGACAGGGGATCTCCAGCCTGTAGAATGCCGCCCACAGACGCGGGATGGAGCAGTCTGGTAGCTCGTCGGGCTCATAACCCGAAGGTCGTCGGTTCAAATCCGGCTCCCGCAACCAAATAGAAAGGCCACTCTTATGAGTGGCCTTTTTTTTGCGCGCTTTTTTTGTCACCGAAGAAACTTCATCCAGACAATGCGCTCCCCTCTTTGAATGGTTCGAAATAAATAGACTAGTTTTCAGCGCTTCGTTTTTTATTAAAAATATAGTCGTAGATCGGATGGCTTAGTTCAGAAGATGGACGCTGATTAAGCCACCGCGCCCCGTTACCGTTACCGTACTAGCTAAACTCCTTTGCGATCAATGAATTGCGATAACGAACCCTATCGGCGTTGATTTATTTTGTTTCTTATCTTGACTGTCGTCATGTTCTGAATGTTAACTACATCACATAAATCAGCTGCAGCTCAGAAGGGCTGTTAAACCAAGCAGGAACACTTTACTGCGCTGATGCACATGGATGGCGTTTTTCCCAGTTGGAGCTGATGTGCTGCCTGTGCCAATAAGCTGTTAATGCTTATCTCGATTTCTAGCCGAGTGCGGTAGCTCTGCCTAAGCCTGCTTTGGAGCCAACAAGTATCGTCCAGCGGGATCGCAGACAGGTCCAGAGGCCGCTGCAGCGGCTGGTGGCGATAGCTATGCCAGATCGAGCGAGATTAGCGTAGAGGTCCGACAACTCTAACTTTGGCTCGATGCGTTGATGGTAGTGCCTTTGGCATACAACCATTAACGCATCGAGTAGCTTCGACTCGTCTCAATACCCGACTAAAACACTTACTCACTGCATGATCCGACTGGAGTCCATCGTGAATACATCCTTTCGCAACTTGGAAGCGCCAGCTCTTCAGTTAATAACCAGCGAGATGAACGCTAAGGGAAGTTCCTGCATTGCCAACTTTCTATCAAGCGAACAGCTTGCTTCGCTGCAAGAAAGTGTCGGAATCGAAGCCGAAAAACATAAAGGCAGTTACTTTGCGCATCATGGTGGGCGCGAAATAGAAAGTTCCCTATTGGGCGCACTAGGCGCTTCGCCAGAGTTTCGTAACATGCTGGAAAATGTCTATCAGGCGGGTGCGGGGAAAGCCGCTTATAACGACGAAATTTTAAAAGTCTTGCGTTGTGTCCAGGGAACCTCGGGGCGTCGCGAATCCAACTGCTTTCACTACGACGCCAGCCTGGTCACGGCACTGCTGCCAATAGAAATCCCTCAGGACGGCATCGATCGAGGTGATCTGATCTTGTTTCCCAATGGTCGCCGCATACGCTCCAACGTCCTGATTAACGTTGTGGAAAAGGCGTTGCTGCAGAATTCGCTGAGTCGGAAATTGATCAGCGCAGCCATCCGCCACAAACTGCTGCGCCCCGAAAAGCTTCAACTCGTCCCAGGCAACCTCTACCTGTTCTGGGGCTACCGCACGCTGCATGCCAATGAGCCGTGCGATCCCTCCCACCGCCGCGCAACAGCCATCTTTCACTATGGCGACCCGCATGCGGGCAGCTTCGCTACTCGCATGATCCTCAAGCTGAACCAGCGCCGGGCACGACGCGCAACAGCCCTGGGTACGCAACCTACTGCGTGATCTCACAGACGCACTTTTTTGCGTCTGCTATCCGACGTGACGACCGATAAGGACATCGAGATGATCAATGTCACCAAATCGTATCTGGGCAACAAAACCAAATTCCTGGGCTACGTCGACAGCATCTACGCATCCGGTTGGTTGACCAACCATGGTCCACTGGTGACTGAGCTGGAGGAGCGGCTGCGTGATTACCTGGGCGTCAGAAACATCATTCTGACCAACAACGGCACCTTGGCATTGCAGATTGCCTATCGGGCCCTGAACCTCACCGGCAGTGCAATCACCACCCCGTTCAGTTTCGTCGCCACCACCAGTTCACTTCAGTGGGAGGGCATTCGACCGATATTCGCGGATATCGACAAAGCTACCTGGAATCTTGATCCCCAGGCGATAGAAGCGAGTATCGAGGCCGACACCCAGGCGATCGTCGCCACTCATGTCTTTGGCAATGCGTGCGACGTCGAGTCAATCGCGCAGGTTGCGCAACAGCATCGCCTGAAAGTGATCTATGACGGCGCTCATGCATTCAGTGTTCGTTACAAGGACCACTCGGTATTCAACTGGGGCGACATCAGCACGCTCAGTTTTCACGCGACCAAGCTTTTTCACACAATCGAGGGCGGTGCCATCGTCACCAACGACGATGCGCTGGCCGTCAGGATTCGTTTGCTCTGCAACTTCGGCATCGTCGACACCGACATCATCGACGGCATCGGCATCAACGCCAAACTCAACGAGTTTGCCGCCGCAATGGGTCTGTGCATCCTCGACGACATGGCACTGATTCTGGAACAGCGCGAAGAAATCGCCAGCCGCTACGTACGGCGGCTCGCTGATCACTTCGACTTGCAAAGCCAGCAGCCACACTCGCAACGCAACCACAGCTATTTCCCGATAGCCCTGAGGGATGAAGATCAACTGCTGCGCTGCCGAGTGGCGCTAAAGGACAAAGGCATCAACCCCAGGCGCTACTTCTACCCCTCGCTAGACACCCTCAGCTACGTGCAGCCACAAACCCCACAAACCGAATCTCGCGCCTTGAGTCGCCGGGTCCTGTGCCTGCCGATCTATCCGGGCCTGCCACGGCACGTCCAGAACACGGTTATCGAGACGCTACTGAATGAGTCATCGCAGGGCAGCCACCTGCCCACCGAGCACATCTGGCCCCAGGTCGCTGCCAGTCTGTTGCTGGACGACCATCTAAGCCCGCCAGCCCCTGCGTACAAGCGCATTTACTGACCCAATCAGAACGGCTGACGACATGTCCGATCGAAATCTATCGATGCTTCGTAATACTGGCCTTAGCTACGCAGGCCAAGCGTACGCCATGCTCATCGGCATCCTTATTCTGCCCTTCTATCTCGGGCACCTGGGCGCCGAGGCCTATGGTCTGATCGGCTTTTTCGCAGTTCTTCAAGCCTGGCTGCAGCTGCTGGACGCCGGCCTGTCCCCTTCGTTGGTTCGTCAAATTGCGCATTTTCGCGGTCGTAACGGCTGCGCGGCGCAACGCTACGAGCCGGGACAATTATTGCGTTCATTCGAAATCATCTTTCTGCCGTTGGCACTGCTCACCGCGTTCAGCATCCATTTCGCCAGCGGCTGGATCGCTCACCAATGGTTACAGGCAGAGGAGCTGAGCAACGCCACGATCGTCCATTGCATCAGCCTGATGGGCTTGATAATCGGCCTCAAGCTCTACGCCACGCTCTACAAGAGTGGCCTGCAAGGGCTTGAGCTGCATGCTTGGCTGAATGGCGCTAATGTCACCGTCGCCACACTGCGCTATTTCGGTGGGCTGTTTCTGGTGGCCAATATCAGCCAGAACCCACAGGACTTTTTTGTTTTCCAGGCCGCTGTCGGGCTGCTCGAAACCCTTATCTTCGCCGCCAAGGCGTACAGCTTGATGCCCACCCCAAAGCTGCTGACCGGCTTCAATTGGGCAGTGGTCAAGCCGGTGCTGCCGTTCGCCGCTGGCATTTCGCTGACTTCGGTGCTGTGGATCATCCTGACCCAGCTGGACAAGGTGCTTCTGTCGAATGTGCTGCCGCTTAACGAGTTCGGCTATTTCTCGCTGATCGCGCTGATGTCGACCGGCATCATGACGCTGACCAATCCACTGGTGCAGACGTTGCTCCCACGCATGACGATGCTTGTCGCCGAGGACCGAATCGCCGACATGCAGGCGCTCTACCTGAACGCGAACCGGTTCGTCTGCAGCCTGTTGTTTCCCTTGGCGGGGGTGATTGCCTTTCACGCCGCCGATCTGGTTTTCGCCTGGACCGGCGATGCAGAGGCAGCGAAATGGAGCCGCCTGATACTGCCCTGGTACGTCGTCGGCAGCGCGATCATGGCCGTAACCGCCTTTCAGTTTTATCTGCAATACGCCTATGGGCAGCTACGGCTCCATGTGTGGTTCAGCGTGGTCAGCGCAGTGTTGAGCATTCCCGTGGTCGTTTACGCAACCGTCGAGCATGGCGTGTACGGCGCAGCGCTGGTCTGGTTCGGGTTGCGCATGCTGACCTTCCTGATCTGGCCGTCGATGGTGCACAAGCGCTTCGGTGCGCGCCTGCATCGACCATGGCTACAGGACCTGTTGCGTATCACGGCCATGACCGGCCTGGGTCTGCTGATCGGCGAATCGGTTTTCGCCGCCATCGCCAGCGAAAACCGATTCGACATTCTTCTAGGGCTGGCCGTCAGCGGACTGATCTGCCTGACGCTGGTGACCTTCACCTCCAGGCCGGTAGTGATGCGGCTTTACGTAATGATGACCAAGCCGAGCGTTTGAAATGGATACCCAATCGAAAACCGAACAGGACGTCATGGCAGCCTGGGGCGACCAAAGATCTCCCCTGCTGAGCATCATTTGCCTGACCTACAACCATGCCGCGTTCATAAAGGAAACGCTGGACGGTTTCATTCGGCAGCAAACCGACTTCCCATTCGACGTGGTCGTTCACGATGATGCCTCGACCGACAGTACAGCGGCTATCGTCCGCGAATACGCCGCGCGTTACCCCAACTTGATCAAGCCGATCTATCAGCAAGAAAATCAATATCAGCTAGGGGTGCCGTTCAGCACCCGACTGTTCGCTCAGGCCCGCGGCAGATATATCGCCTATTGCGAAGGGGATGATTACTGGACGGACCCACGCAAGCTGCAGATCCAAGTGGATTTCCTCGAAAAACATCGTGACTACGTGATGACTTACCACGATGCATTCATGTTCAACAGCCGAGGCGTCGTCCGTACCCCTCACCTGACCGGTAAGTATCGCAAGGACGCAACCGCTGTTCAGCTGCAAAAGGCGCGTCCGGTTTCCACGCTGACCGTCTGTTTTCGCAACCTTTTAAAGGAGTTGCCACCTGAGTTGCACGGCGTCGAAGTGCTGGATATCTGCTGGTGGTCACTGCTGGGCGCGCATGGCAAGGGCAAGTTCATCGAAGAGATAAAGCCGGCGGCTTACCGTGTGCACGAAGGCGGCATCTTCTCGATGCGCAGCAGCAAGCAACGCATCCAGATGACCACGCACGCCTATTACAACCTCGCTCGTTACTACCAGCGCATCGGCGACCAGCCGCTGTACGAGTACTTCATGATCCAGGTATTCGCTCAGGCGCTCGCGTCGATCTCGCCGCTCAGCAAGCTCCAGGCACTGGGTCAGGTCTTCCAGAACATCAGCATCAATCTTTTGCGCAGGCTGACCCCAGGTGTCTGACGAACAGCTGGTCGTCTCTCCCGCTACCGCACCGATGGCGCAACACTCAAGGAAGGAACCCGCAATGACTGCCATGGCCCGCTCTTCGCTGGACTACGACGCAGACAACCGGATCGATCTGGCGCGCATTCTGCGCGTAGCGTTCGATCACAAGCGTCTGATTTTCACCATCACCGCCCTTTTCGCGCTGCTCGGCGTCGCCTACGCCATTGTCGCCACGCCGATCTACGAAGCCACCGCGATGATCCAGATCGAGCCAAAGAAATCAGGGATCACCGGTATTCCCGAATCCGTGCCCCGGCCGAACTCGGTATCCCAGGCAATCACCGAGATAGAACTGATCAAATCCCGTGCGGTGCTGGGCAGTACAGTCAATGATCTGAAGCTGTACATCACGGCGCGACCCAAATATGTCCCGCTGCTTGGCAGTTATCTGGCGCGCCAGCACGACCCCGAAGAAGACGGCGAGCTGGCTGCACCATTGCTGGGAATGGACAGCTACGCCTGGGGTGGAGAAAAGCTGGACATCTTCCAACTGGATGTGCCGGAAGCCTACCTGGGTGAGAAATTGCTGCTGCGTGCAGGCACTGCGGGCTCATACCGTCTGTACGATTCCGACAAAAAGTTGCTGTTGAGCGGCAAGACCAACCAAGCCGTGCAGCATGACGGGTTTCGGGTACAGGTCGCCGAACTCAAGGCCCGCCCCGGCACCGAGTTCGTCGTCGTGCGCAACCGCCCGCAGACCACGGCCCTGGACTACCAGAAGCGCCTGAAGGTGGGTGAAGCCGGAAAGGACTCCGGGATCATCTATCTCACGCTGGAGGACCCGGATTCGGATAAAGCCAATCGGGTGCTCGACAAGATCAGTCGCCTCTATGTCCGGCAGAACATCGAACGCAGCTCTGCCGAAGCGGCTCAGCGCTTGGAATTCCTGAGGTCGCAGGTACCCATGGTGCGCAAGGAGCTGGAAAAGGCCGAAGCCGCCCTTAACGACTATCAGACCAGTGCCCAGTCGGTGGATATCAGCATCGAGACCAAAGGTGTGCTCGACCAGATCGTCGCACTGGAATCACAGATCTCCGAACACAACCTCAAGCGCACCGAATACAACCAGCTCTATACGCCGGAACACCCGACCTACCAGACGCTGATGAAAAAGATCGACCAGTTGCAGGCGCAGAAAGCTGCGCTGATGGGCAAGATCGACACCCTGCCGATGACGCAGCAGGAGCTGTTGCGCCTGAACCGCGACATGCAGGTCACCACGCGCACTTACACGCTGTTGCTGGACAAGGCACAGGAGCAGGACATCCTACGTGCCGGCACCATCGGCAACGTGCGTGTTATCGACAGTGCCTACGCGGTGGTGGAAAAACCGGCCAAGCCCATCAAGCCCCTGGTGGTGCTGGTCGCGATCTTCGTCGGGCTGCTGGTGTCGGCGATGGTGATCTTGCTGCGGCAGGTGTTCTATCGCGGTATCGAAAGTCCCGAGACCATCGAACATCTGGGAACACCTGTATACGCAGCGCTGCCTTTCTCGCCGAAACAGGAGCACCTGTACCGATTGAGAAAAATCCGCGACGGCAGAAGCAAACTGCTGGGTCGCGCCGATCCAGCCGACCTGGCGATCGAGTCACTCCGCAGCCTGCGCACCAGCCTCAAGTTCGCCATGCTCGAAGCACGCAATCAGGTGCTGGTCATCACCAGCCCGACGCCCTCGGTGGGCAAATCCTTCGTCGCCAGCAATCTGGCCTCGGTCATTGCCCAGGCTGGCCAGCGCGTACTGCTGATCGATGCCGACATGCGGCGCGGCTATCTGGCCGGCATGTTCGGCCTGGCGCCACGCAATGGATTGTCCGACGCGCTGGCCAGTAATTTGCAGCTCGCCGCCGTGGTCAGCAAGACCGATCAGGCCAACCTGCATTTCATCGCGAGCGGACATTGCGCGCCCAACCCCTCGGAACTCCTGATGCACGAGAACTTCTCCCGCTTGCTGAAAGAAGCCGAGCGTGAGTACGACTTCGTGATCGTCGATACCCCACCCGTATTGGCGGTAACCGATGCCGTCCTGGTTGCGCAACAGGCGGGCACCTGCCTGTTAGTCGCTCGTTATGGGCTGAGCACTGCCGGCCAGGTCGAAGCCTCCAAGCGGCGCCTGGCGCAGAACGGCGTACTGCTCAAAGGCGCCATTCTCAATGGCGTCAAACGCAGGGCTTCGAGCTCCGCCTACGAGACCGGTGCCTACGGTTACTACAGCTATTCTCAAAAAACCTGACACACGCGAGGGATATGCCCGTGCTCAGAACCATCTCGATGATGCAGCCCTACCTGTTCCCCTACCTTGGCTATTTTCAGCTGATCGCGCGCAGCGATGTCTTTGTACTGGGCGACGACCTTCAGTACGTCAAGGGCTCATGGATTAACCGCAACCGGGTACTGGCGAACGGGCAGCCAAAACTGATCACCTTTCCGTTGCGCAAAGCCAACCAGTTCTTTCCGATCAACCAGCGCTGGCTCTGCGACGAGTTCGAGCTCGAAGCGCAAAAGCTGCTGAAGACCTTGGAGCTCGTCTACTCACGCGCGCCACACAAAGCTGAAGTTATGACACTGGTGCGCCAGATTCTGGCGCACCCGGAACGCAACCTGGCGCGCTTCATCGAGAACTCCATTCGCCGTATCTGTGCCTATTTGCAGATCGCCACACCGATCCGTATCGGTTCAGAGATGGGCTTGCCAGCGCGCATGGACAAACAGGAGCGCGTGGTCACTATCGCCCACAAGATGAATGCCGAGCTGTACGTCAACCCGATTGGCGGCACGGCGCTCTACTGTCCCGCCTATTTCAGGTCGCACGGGTTAGCGCTGCGCTTCCTGCAAATGGATGACCTGAGCTATCCACAATTCAACCAGCCCTTCGTGCCCTCGCTGTCGATCATCGACGTATTGATGTTCAACAGCCGAAGCGAGGCACAGGCACTACTCAAACGTTTCTCGCTGGTCGAGGGGGTCGAGCACTCGACTGCGTTGCAAGGCGCATGACGGCAACAAGACGGACCAGCAACAAAACTCGCTATGGATGACAGCTCATATGACCGCGTGCAGCAGCAGCCCTCGTTGGTACCTGATCCAAACCAAACCACGCCAGGAAGACCGTGCTGAAGACAACCTCCGACGCCAGCATTTCGAATGCTATCGGCCGGTAAAGCCATGCGAAAACGGCGGCAAAAAGACAAACGAAGCGTTATTTCCGGGCTATCTGTTCATCCGGCTCGATCGCCATATCGATAATTGGTACCCCATCCGCTCCACTCGCGGCGTTGCCCGCGTAGTGGCCTTCGGCAGCGAACCGACGCCGGTCAGGGACGAACTTATCGAGCAATTGCGCCAACGCTTGGCTAACGAAACCGGCTCAGCCGGTGCGCCACGGTTCGAATCCGGCGATCGGGTTCAACTTGTCGGCGGCAGCTTCCGCGACGTGGAAGCGATATTTGTCAGCAACGACGGCGAGAAGCGCTCGGTAATTCTGCTCAACCTGCTTCAACGAGAACAGAAAGTCAGCGTACCAACACGCTATCTCGGCTGTTGCTCGCCGACCTGATCCAATGATGAATCGCCTCAAGGATGTCTGCGATGAAAGTTCTTCTGCTGCATAGTCTGTATGCGCCTCACATCGGCGGAGGCGCAGAGATCGTAGTCCGCCAACTCGCCGAAGGCCTGCAGGCGAGGGGCTGCGAAGTGGTGGTGCTCGCCACCGGGCCGGAGCCGGGCCTGAATCCTGAGCACCTTGGCGGCGTGCTTGTCTATCGCGCCGGCTTGTCCAATTTCTACTGGCACTTCACCCAGGCCAAGCCAAACCGGCTGCTGCGTCTCGGCTGGCATTGCCGGGACCGCTACAACAGCAGCATGCGTCGGCATGTGCGCGAAGTGATTGCACACGAGGAGCCCGACCTGGTGCTCTGCAACAACCTCACCGGTTGGTCGATATCGGCCTGGGACGAGATCAGTGCGGCCGGCCTGCCCATTGTTCAGGTACTGCACGATCTATATCTGCTCTGCCCTAAAGACACCATGTTTAACAAAGGCCGAAGCTGCGAGGGCCAGTGCAGCCTGTGTGCGGCATTTCGCCGGCCACATGCGGCGGCCTCGACACAGGTCGCTGCCGTGATAGGTGTCAGCCGTTTCGTCCTGGAGCGGATCACGGCCGAAGGCTACTTCGGCCAGGCCAGCCAGCATGTTGTACACAACTGCATCGACCCTGGCGCCAGCTCCTCGGGTTTGCCACGTCCGCGCCACAGCGGCCTGTTGCGCTTCGGCTACATCGGCACGCTTTCGGAAAACAAAGGCGTGAGCTGGCTGATCGAGCAGTTCCAGGCGCTTTCCATCAATGCCACGCTCGAGATCGCTGGTCGCGGCAAGTTGGACTATGAAGCAGAGATCAAGGCCCTCGCCGATCCGACCAAGGTGAGGTTTGTCGGGTACCAGCCATCCGAACGTTTTATGCGGGGAATCGATGTGCTCGTCGTTCCATCGATCTGGGCCGAGCCCTTCGGCCTCGTCGCCGTCGAGGGCTGCGCACAACATCTGCCCATCATCGCAACGAATATGGGCGGTCTGCCGGAGATCATTCAGAACAACCTGAACGGACTGCTATGCACACCAGCAGATCCCGACTCCCTTGGCAGAGCCATGCTGAAACTCTGCCTCGACAGCGGTCTGCGCCAGCGATTGTCGGAGCAAGCGCGTCCTAGCGTTGCCGACTTCTTGAATACGGAGCGAATGCTCGATCAGTACCAGACGATCCTGTATTCCACGCTGCACGGCCGGAGCGCCCATGATGAACCCGACTTCAATGACCATTTCCCACCGCAGGTCGAGCCCGCTCGCGATTGACAAGCCCACCGTAATGGCACTGATTGCAGCCTCGCTGCTGATCAGCGAAACCTTCGCTGGGGCACTTCGCTATTACCTCGATATCGCAGGTGCGCCCGCCCTGCTCTACTTGCCGAAACTGGCCTGTGTCGTGGCGGTGGCGCTGGAAATGCCGAGGGCGCGAAGCAAGCCCGGTGTATGGCTGGTGCTGTTCGCAGTATTGGTCTCGGGCTTGCTTGCGCTGCTTCACAGAGCCTCGCTGAGCAATGTCGGCTTCAGCGTGTTCATTTACATCCCGCTGTTGTTCGGGTTGTTCTGCGGCGCCTATCTAGAGCAGAGCACGCGGCTGCTCAACTGGGCCATCGCGTTCTGCCTGGTTGCCTCGCTTATCGGCATTGCGCTGGACATGTTCACCAACGTGCCATGGAAGGGCTACAGCTACATGATGGGCGACGTCGAGTTGACTGCTAACAAATCCTGGGCGTTTGGCAGCACCGACCGGCTTGCCGGGTTCGCGCGGATGTCGACAAATCTAGCGGTAATGATCGCGCTGTACAGCCTGTTTCTGGCGGCGTTCCTGCGGTCACGGCTCCTGCGCCTGATGCTGTACCCCGTGGCGTTCGGCGCGATTTACCTCACCACGAACAAGTCCACCGCCGCAGCCTACCTGTTGACCTTGATGATGCTGTTTCTTGCAGGCTATCGCATGCCCAGCGCCGCGGCATTCTTCATTGCAGTGCTGACTGGCTTGGCCTTACCGGTCGCCAGTCTGCTTTTGAACATCCCGCAAAGCGAGGCTTATAGCACCAGCGTGCTGGCGTCTTTCAATGATCGCCTGATCCATAGCTGGCCGAACTTCATCGACGTCATCATCAATGAGGGATGGGGCTGGTGGGGTGCCGGTTTCGGCGCGGTGGGCAGCAGCGCAGCAGCATTCCCGCTGGCCTGGCTCGATCTACTGAGCATCGCCGACAACACGGCGTTGTATCTCTGGGGAATGCTCGGCGTATTCGGCGTACTTCTCTATCTGCTGCTGTTCCCACTGCTGATGCGTCTGCATGACCGGGGTTCGAGATACCGCGACGCGTTGCTGGGCATCGTTTTCTGCACCTGCTTGATCGGCTGGGCCACCGACGTGCTGGAGGTGACCACCGCCACGCTATTTCTCGGCATGGCCATCGCACATGCGCTGACGCCCCGAAAACTGGAGCGGGGGCAGCTCGACGGCACCACTCCGGCACCGCGATATGTTGGGTTCGAACGCTATCCGCACAGAAATAGAGGGGATATGCCATGAGCATCGGTCAATGGACACGCCGGGTGGCGCTGCCCACCGCCCTGTACAGCGTCGCGTTGGGCGCGCTGGCATTGGAGGCCGAAGATCCGTTCATTATTGGAGTCGGTTCGCATGAGCTGCACCTGCCCGCCAGCCGCGACAAGGGCTTCGAATTACTACGTCAGGCGGGTATTGAATCGGTACGGACCGACGCGCACTGGGCGTTTGTCGAACGCCGCCGCGACAAACTCGCGATTGAGCCTCACTGGAACGGATACCTGGCCAAGACCCAGGCGCAGGGCATCGACAGCCTGCTGATTCTTGGGTACGGCAATATCCACCATGGCGACGGCGAGAAACCGCGCAGCGAGCCGGTTCGAGCCGCCTACAACCGTTACGTGGCGTTCGTCGCGCAACAGCTGCGCGGTCGTGTACGGCACTACGAAGTCTGGAACGAATGGGACCTTGAGAACCCTGATGATCCTGAGTTCACCCAGGACTATGCACGGCTGGTTGCCGACGCCGCGGGAATCATCCGTCAGCACGATCCCGACGCCAAAGTGCTGGCCGGGGCGGTCACCAGCGAAGGCATCAAGTCCGGCTTTGCCCTGCGCCTGATCGAGGCCGGGGTCATGCAGGCTGTCGATGGGCTTTCCCTGCACCCCTACGTCCATTGCTACGGTCGCGGTCGCAGCACGCCCGAAGCCTGGATCGAATGGCTCACGGAAATTGATCTAGAACTGTCCCGTGCCGCCAACCAGCCGGTCCCGCTCTACCTGACCGAGATGGCCTGGCCATCGCACAAGGGCGCATGCGGCTTCGATGAAATCACACAGGCAGCCTATCTGGCCCGTAGTTACTTTCTCGCCAAAACGCTATCCAACGTGCGCGGCTATTGGTGGTACGACTTCCGAAACGATGGCACCGATCTGCGCGAGCGAGAGCACAATTTCGGTCTGCTTCGCCAAGACTACTCACCGAAGCTGGCCTACCAGGTGCTAAGGGTCATAAGCCCGGTTATCGAACACTTTCAGTTCCTCGAGCGGGTCGGCGAATCGGACGACAGCGTGGTACAGCTCAGGTTTGGCAACGACAAGGAACAGCTGCTGATCGCCTGGAGTACCGGCAAACCGCGCTCGGTCAGTATCGCCTCGAGCAGCCTGAGGTCAGGCGCGGTGGAACTGATCGATACCGCACAGCCGGACAAAGGAAGGACTGCTGCCGCGAGCCAGTGGCAATGCCCTGCAGATGGCAACAACTGCTCGACCCGCATTGAGCTCAATGAGTTTCCCAAGATCATCAGCCTTGGCGCGTCCGATCCAGCTGCGATCGCGTCTGAACAAACGAACCTGGCACTGGATTTAGAAAACTCAAAGGAAAGAGGAACTTACCGATGATCGTGATCAATGCACGCTTCCTGACCCAGGAAATGCGTGGGGTACAACGTTTCGCCGAACAGATCTGTCTGCAGCTGAAAACCCTGCGCGACGACCTCGTGTTCGTCGCACCAAACGACATCTGCCTGCATGAAAGCGCCGAGCGTTTGCAGGTGCGCCGCATCGGACGCCATCGAGGCCATCTCTGGGAGCAAGTGGACCTTCCACTCTGGCTGGCCCGGAATGGCAGCCCGCCACTGGTATCCCTGTGTAACACCGCACCGCTGATCTATGGCAATCAAATCGCCACGCATCACGACATCACTTACATCAGGCACCCAGAAAGCTATTCCAGGACCTTTGCAGCCATGTACCGAACCCTGACCCCACTGCTGCTTGGACGCGTCAAGGCGCTAGTAACCGGGAGCGAATTCTCGCGTTCGGAGATCTCGGCCCACTACGGCTACCCGGCAAGCAAAATCAGTATCGTGCCCAGTGCCGTTGACGAGCGCTTTCGACCTTTCTGCGTAGACACAAGTACGCGCACCACGGCGCCCTACCTTCTGGCCGTTTCGTCGCCCAGCACCCACAAGAATTTCGCTCGAATGGTGGCAGCCTTCCTGCGCATTGAAGGCCACGATGAGGTCGAGCTGCGCATCATTGGTGATTCCAACCGGGTGTTTGCCTGCACGCTGCACGATGTCGACGGCAGTCGCCGTATCCTAAATTTGGGCAGACTCCCTGACGAAGAACTGGTCGAGGCCTACCAAGGTGCTGCGGCCTTCGTGTTTCCATCGCTATACGAGGGATTCGGCATTCCGCCTCTGGAAGCACAGGCATGCGGATGTCCCGTAATCGCCGCACGCGCCGCGTCCATACCTGAGGTTCTGGGCGACAGCGCGCTGTACTTCGATCCCCTGAAAGTCGCTGATATCACCCTAGCCATGGAGCGCATTCTCAGTGACGAAGCGTTGCGTCTGGATCTACGCCGGCGCGGCAAGGACAACGTGGCCCGCTATTGTTGGCATTCGTCGGCACGACAGCTTTCCCGACTGATAGACAAGGTGTTCATTGGCGAGCGCGAGACCGATGAAACTGGCACTGCATCGGTTTCGCTTAGCCAACCGAAGCACTGACGAGACGGCCCTTGCCTCAGCGGGCCGGAATCTCCCCTCGATTGAGGTTCTGCTCGTTTCGACTCCTCTGCTGCCGTATCTGCGGCCAGATGCTGCTCCCCCCAAACATCAAAGGAAGGCCATCGTAATGAAAATCGCCATAATTCATGACTGGCTAGTGACCTATGCCGGTGCCGAAAAGGTCCTTGCCGGGTTGCTCGATGTCTGGCCAGAAGCCGACCTGTATGCCGTGATCGATTTCCTCTCTGACGAGGACCGCGCCAACCTCGGCGGCAAGCACGCCACCACCACCTTCATCCAGCAACTGCCGAAGGCGAAGACGCACTACCAGAAGTATCTGCCGCTGATGCCGCTGGCCATCGAGCAGCTGGACATGTCGGGTTATGACCTGGTGATTTCCAGCAGCCATGCCGTCGCCAAGGGCGTGTTAACCGGCCCGAACCAACTGCATATCAGCTACGTTCACTCACCGATCCGCTATGCCTGGGACTTGCAGCATCAATACCTGCACGAAGCGAGCCTTGATCATGGGTTCAAGGCCAAACTGGCGCGCATGCTGCTTCACTACATGCGCATGTGGGATCAGCGCACCGCTAGCGGTGTGGACGATTTTGTCGCCAACTCGCACTTCATCGGTCGGCGCATCAACAAGAGCTACCGCCGCGAATCCACGGTGATCTACCCACCGGTCGACACGCGTCAGTTCACGCTTCACGCGGCGAAAGAGGATTACTACCTGACGGCCTCGCGAATGGTGCCGTACAAGCGCATCCCGATGATTGTCGAGGCGTTCTCCCGAATGCCCGACAAGAAGCTGGTCGTAATCGGCAGCGGGCCGGAAATGGAAAAGGCCAAGGAGCTCGCCACGTCGAACGTGACGCTGATGGGTTACCAGAGTTTCGCCGTCCTGCTGCACCACATGCAGCGCGCCCGCGCCTTCGTATTTGCAGCCGAAGAAGACTTCGGCATCGCCCCCATCGAGGCCCAGGCGTGCGGCACCCCCGTCATTGCTTACGGCAGAGGTGGAGTATTGGAAACCGTAAGGGGAATCGACCATCCCGAGCCAACCGGCGTGTTTTATACCGAGCAGACGCCCGAGTCCCTGATGGCCGCCGTGGCGCGCTTCGAGACGCAAGCGCATCAGATCCTGCCTGAGACATGCCGCACAAGCGCAGAGCGATTTTCAACCGAACGATTCAGGCAGGAGATCAAGGCATTCGTCGATACTAGGATTCGAGAGGTTTCGTTGCTCCAAGGGCAGGACGCGCTATTGGATTTGCCGACCATCACCCCTCTGAACGTGGCTCAGGTTTACCCGACTGCAGTACCCATGAAGCATGCCTGACCGAGTCCTCACTCCCCCATTGCGAGGCTTCAAGGATGAACACAACCACCGCATCAAACTGCTTCCAGACCATTTCCGCATTAAGCCTCGCGTTGTTGATCGGCGGAACGGCGGGCGCCCACCAAAGGTCGATAACGTCAAGCGAAGACGGGCATCTGCACGAATACGACCACGCCGAGCAGAGCAAAACCGGCTGTGCAAATGGCGGGCGGACAACGTTATTCAATCTCGGAGTGCACCCTCACGCTCTGCACTGTGCAGGCGCCTCCAGCTTCGATACTACGGCGCCCGCACCGATCCGCCTGGCTAAACCGC
The DNA here is from genome assembly GCF_900129835.1 of Stutzerimonas xanthomarina DSM 18231. Taxonomy (GTDB): domain Bacteria; phylum Pseudomonadota; class Gammaproteobacteria; order Pseudomonadales; family Pseudomonadaceae; genus Stutzerimonas; species Stutzerimonas xanthomarina. Next base: position 183,653 of record NZ_FQXA01000005.1, on the reverse strand, counting down.
TTTCCGGCAACCGGTACCGCTCGGACGAACCCATTCGCTATTCGTTCTAACCTCAAGATTCTCGGAGTCGCTATGGATAGTGCAGACCAAACCCAGCAAACCCTGGTATATGCCGACGGATATTCCTACACAGAATTTTTCCAGGCCCCCGAGCTGCCCGGTACGCCCGACGGAAACAGGTTGATAAGTGTCTTCCATGCATTTTTTACCCCGGACCGCCAACCTGTATTCACCGCAGTCGAGCCATCCGCTGAAAAGCTACCAAACGCCAACACAACAGCCGACCAGCTCGCCTGACTAGCACACCAACGTCCTAGCGATCCTGTTATTCGCTCTGACGCAGCGCCGCAACGGCCTTGCTCAGAGCGCCACGCACCCCGGGTAGCGGGTCGCTCACGTTCCACACCGAGACAACCATGACATCGAAAACCACAGTGGTTACCGTGACCTACGGCGACCGGCTGCCCTTTGTGCAGCAATTGATCGAGCGCGCCCTGAGCTTTGCTGCAGTCAGCGATGTAGTGGTGGTGAGCAATGCATCGCTGGCGTCACTCGATCAGTTGGTCCAGCGCTGGCCGGGGCAGGTCCGTGTAATTGAGCTGGCCGAAAACACAGGGTCTGCCAATGGCTACGCCGTGGGGCTCGAGGCCGCGCTGGCGTCCGATGCTGATTTCATCTGGATGATGGACGACGACAACCTGCCCACTGCCGCTGCCGTATCGATCCTGCACCGTGAGCTCACGCGCCTGACTGGCCTGCTCAGCTCGGATCGAGTCGCAGTCCTGGGTTATCGTGAAACACAACAGGCCGACATCGCGCAGGGCATACCTGCCCGATACATCCGGCAGCCGCGTTCCAGCTATTTCGGGTTTCACATTGCCCAATTGCCTTACAAAATCTGGCGGCGCCTGCCTTGGGGCAGACGAGCCGGCCCGCTGCCGACAAGCATCAGCCTGCCATTCGCGCCCTATGGCGGCATGCTCGCGCACCGCAGCCTGTATAAGCGGATAGGTCTGCCGCTCAGGGAGCTTGTCCTTTACGTTGACGACACCGAGTACACCCGGCGCATCACGGCCAGCGGTGGGCAACTGTTTCTTTTTACCGAAGCGGTGATCGAGGAGCTGGAGCAGTCCTGGAACACTAAACAGCGCACCCGAAATATCTATGAAACCTTCCTCCTCGGCGAGTCTGATTTCCGCGCCTATTACACCGCGCGTAATCAGGCCTGGTTCGACAAGAACGTCTGGGCCGCCTCCCCCCGGCTCCATCGCATCAACCGAGCGATGTTTCTCACGCTCCTGCGCCTCGTAGCTCGACTACGCAACAGCCGGGGACGGCTGGCACTCATTGAGCAAGCCATCCACGACGGCGAATCCGGTGCATTAGGAATGAGCAAGATGTTCCCATTGCGTTGACCTGGCCACCTTAGGCGTATCAGCGACATCAGGAGCCATGCATGGACATCGCCTCAATGCAACGCGACGAAAACAATTTCGACTTTCTACGTTTCTTCGCTGCGTCTGCAGTGGTGCTCGGCCACTGTTATTGGCTGTCGGGACTGGGCGCTGTCGAACCGGTACGGCTGTTCACCGGCTCCATGGACACCGCCGACATTGCGGTAAATCTGTTTTTCGTCATGAGCGGTTTTCTTATCGCTGCCTCTTGGATTCACAGCCGTAGCAGCGTGGACTTCGCGGGCAAACGCGCGCTGCGCATCTTCCCGGCGCTGGCGGTATCGACGTTGTTCACGGCCTTCATTGTCGGCCCGCTGGCCACCGACCTGCCGCTAAGCGAGTACCTGCTCAATAGCCAGACCGTACGCTATCTCACGAATGTAGCCTTGTTCACCCAGTTTCATCTGCCTGGCGTGTTTACCGCAAACCCGTTTCCCGGCACCGTCAACGGATCAGTCTGGACGCTGCCTTACGAAGTGCTGATGTACACGATGCTGCTGACGCTGGGGCTGCTCAAGCTATTCGGACGAATCGCCGTACTGGTGGTCCCCATCGCGCTTATGTTCATCCATTTCCATCTGGCGCCTAACCTTGGACTGGAGAGCGACATGCTGCGCAAGGTGACTCGCCTGGGCATGTTTTTCTTTCTCGGTTCAGCGCTTTATCTGTATCGCAAAATCCTGCCCTGGAACTGGAAGATCGCGCTTGCACTGCTTTCGCTATCGCTGATCAGTGCGAGGACCGAGTGGTGGTTCCTGGTGCATGTGTTGACCCTGCCCTATCTGACCATTTACCTGGCGCATCTGAAGATTCCGCGGCTGTCGCGCTTCGGCCGATACGGTGACTTTTCGTACGGCATCTACATTTTCAGCTTCCCGGTGCAGCAGCTATTGGTTCATTGGCTGGACCCGGAGCTTCCGCTGCCAGTGTTCATGGCGATCAGCCTGACTGCGAGCATCGCTATCGCTGCACTGTCTTGGCATCTGATCGAATCGCCAGCGCTGCGCCTCAAACGCTTCCTGCCAGGCAGCCGGCAAGGTGTCAGCGGTGCCGGCCTTACCCCAGCGCCCTGAGCGCCATGCCCGATCGCGCCTAGGGAGTTGACTCTGATGATGTGCCGCCGCCCTCAATCAGACGGCGAATGGTGGCGACCAGCTTCTCGAGCCCGGTGCCCTTGGGCAGAAAATAATCGACCAGATCGCCGACTGGCAACTGCTGGGGCAGCGCAGCGCTCATCATCAGGATCGGCACGTCGTCGTACGCCCGGTTCTTGCGTATCGTGCAGACCATCTCGTAGCCATTGAGCTCGGGCATCATGTAATCCGTGATGATCAGCGCAGGCTTCTCCTGCTCGAGCTTGGTCAAACCCTGCGCGCCATTCGCCGCTTCGACGACCCGGTAGCCCTCGTCCTCGAGAACCATCACCATCAGTTTGCTGAGGCCGAGCTCATCCTCGACCAGCAACACGAGCGGTTCGAGTCTTTGCGGTTGCTCGTCACGCATCCCGCGCTCCAGCTGAGGATTGACGGTGAGGCTGCCCCGTCACGACCCCCTCGGTACGCTCCATCCGCTCTCCGAGCTTGAACCCTTTCTCGCCCAGATAGAACTCATACACGTAGGGATCGAAGCCGCTTTCACGCATCTTCAGAATTGCCAGCGTACGGTAGAGCCTCGATTCGAGTTCCGCATATCTCAGCAGAATGATGTTCTCGGCAATCGCCGAGACCGCGGCGAACTGCAGGCCGTGCTCGCCGCCGACGATTTCGGCCAACTCAGCGGTGAAGATAGTTGTCACACCCTCGCAACGCAGGATAGCGGTGAGTGTGCTGACAAAACGCCCCAGCCGCTGCTCGTTCACTGCCGCCTGCTTGAACGCGTCGATGCCATCGATGAACAGCCGTTTGACGCCCCGTCGGCGAACCTCCGCAATTATTTCTTCGGCGAGCTGATCCTGTAACAGCTCGGTTGGGGAGTGATGAACCACCTCTACCACCCCACTGTCGATCAGCGCGCCTAGCTCAAGCCCCAGCGCTTTCGCACGGCGCCGCAGCCTGTGGGCGTCCTCGTAGAAGCCAAAGATAAGACCGGGTTCAGCCTCGCTGCTATCGCAGATGAAGCTCAAACCCAAAGTGGTCTTGCCGACACCGGTCGGCCCCACCAACAAGGTCGTCGATGAGAACGGGATACCGCCCTGAATGACTTCGTCGAGCCCGGCGACGCCGATGCTCAGACGCTCGTCGCGCATAGGCGCGGACTCCAGCTCACCGGTGACCGCTTCGAGCCGAGGAAATACCCGAAAACCCTCGCTGGTGATCGAACTCATGTGCCGACCGGAGATGAAGTCGCTGCCACGGAACTTGCGCACCTGCAGGTAGCGGTAGGTGCGGAACTGATCCTCGTCGCTGCCCAGGTGCAACCAACCATCAACCATAGTGAACTCGGGGCTGCCGGAATCGCGCTTGCTGTTGGTCAGTAATAGGATTGTGCAGCCAACCACGTCGGCGTAAATCGACAGGTCATTGATGAACTCACGAAAGGCACGCTCCGAGGCAGCGTTTTCTTCCAGCGCGAACAGGCCATCAATCACGATCAGCGAGGCCTGCTGCCGTTTTCCATTGCGCGTGAGGTAACGCAGGATGCCTTCCAACCCGTCGGTACGGAGGATGTCGAAAGCACTTTCATAGACCACCGATGTGCCGGCGTATTGATTGTCCATGAATTGCATATTCTGCAAATGGCGAAGCAGACGATGGTGGGTTTCAGCCAGCAAGGTCACGTACAGCGAGCGCTCGCCACGAGCCGCCCAGCTGTAACAGATCTGGTTGGCTAAAATGGTCTTTCCCTCGCCCGGCCCACCCTGGACGATGTACACCGCTCGGGGCAGCAGCCCGCCCTTGAGGACGGCGTCCAGTCCCGGCACGCCGGTCGGAACATGAGTCGGCGCGGTTGGCGAGTAGATAGAGTTGTCGGTCACAGCAGCTTTCCGTTTCGATCAGTGAACGCATGGTAGCAAAGGGGCTCGGACCTATTTAATCCCCGGTGCATATTGGTCACCTGCCACACTCGATTGTTCACGTTTGATACGGTAACGACAGGGAACCAGCCAGTGGTGTTGCTTGCTTGATCCGGAGGCCGTGTTAGGGTCTTGTGAGCTATTACACCCGAGTCGAGTGCCGCAGCCTGTCATCAGCACATCATCGCCAATGCTAGAGGCGCAACGACAAACCCCCTACCATCGCGCCGCCGACCGCAACTGAACCACCTGGATCTATGCAAACCACCCACCTACCTCGTTTGGACTTGCGTCGACTGATCATTCTGCTGGCAATGCTAAGTGGCTTGATAATCCTCGGTATCAGCTTTTACGCCAGCTATAAGGTTCAGCGTGATTCGCTGATTGGCAGCACGCTCGCTGCCAATCGTGCATACGCCTCGAAGTTGGCAGACGGGACTGAAGGGTTCTTTCGTACTGCTCAGCAGCAGCTGGCTGTGAGCGCCGAGAGCATTGCCGCCCGGTTCCCTGACATCAACGTATTGAATGCTGAAGCCAGACGGCTTCAGCGACAGACCGACAGCTTCAATGCCGTGGTCATTACCAGCGCCCAGGGCGTGGTGATGTCCACCGCTCCAGATACCGGACTACTGGTCGGCAGGAAGCTGGATTCACCAGGCGCGCGCCAGGCCCTGGCGGAACGCAAACCCTTGATCAGCAGCCCGTACATTTCGGCGCTTGGCACCTTGGTCGTTCTGATATCCCAACCCATCGTGGCCGATGACGGTACCTACCTCGGCTATATCGGTGGGGTGATCTATCTGCGCGAGCGCAACATCCTCCATAGCATGTTAGGCGAACATTTCTATCAGGACGGCTCCTACCTGTATGCCGTCGACCAGTCGCGCCGACTCCTGTATCACCCGAAGCCTAAACGGCTGGGTACGGTGGTAGCAGAAAACGAAGTCATTGACAGGGTGCTGCTCGGTGAATCAGGCAGCCTACGGGTGGTCAACAGCCAAGGTGTGGACATGCTGGCTGGCTACGCAGCCTCACCGGCGGCAGGCTGGGGGATCGTGGCGCAGCGGCCAACAGCCGACACCTTGCAGCCGCTCGACAATCTGATGCTTAAGGTCGTCCGCCAGACTGCGCCTCTGGCTCTGCTGACATTGTTGTGCATTTGGGGCCTGGCGACACTGATCACGCGTCCACTGTCGCAACTGGCGCAGCGCGCCAGCGAAATGGATGCACCCAATAGCGCCGAGCGCATCCAGCGTATCCGCTCGTGGTACTTCGAAGCTGCGCAGCTCAAGCGCGCTTTGCAGCTGGGTATCAACCTGCTGCACCAGCGCATCGGCAAACTCAACCTCGACGCCCAAACCGATCCGCTGACCGGCCTGTATAACCGTCGCGGCCTGACGCTCGCCCTCGAAATGCTCAGCAGCGAAGGTCGGTCCTTTGCGGTCATCGCGCTGGACATCGATCATTTCAAACGCATCAACGACACCCACGGCCATGACATCGGCGATACCGTCATCCGCCAGATGGCCGGGTTGATGAGAACCTGCTCCCGGGATGCCGACATTCTCTGTCGCAGCGGCGGCGAGGAGTTCTTGATGCTGCTGCCCAATACCACGCTCGATGCGGCACATCTGGTTGCCGAACGCCTGCGTACCGGCGTCGAGCTGGAGCAGATTCCGGTGGTCGGCCACATCACCGTTTCGCTGGGGATTGCAGTCTGGCCGTTGCACGCCAGTGCCATCGAACGTGTGCTCAAGCTGGCCGATGCAGCGCTGTACCGGGCCAAACAGCAAGGGCGCAATCGCTCCGAGATCGCGGAACCAGATCAGTGCTCGCCAGCTGATCTAAAACCAGGCGCCTGAGCTGCGCAAACATCTTTTCTCGGCGTCCTGGCCAGTCCGACTAGACCGGGCGACAGCAGCCATGGCTAAAAAATACCCAGCTCTGTATACTCGCGCGCCTTTTTCATGCGCGGTTTTCGAGGTTCAAAGTCGATGAGCAAAACGCCAACAGTCGGGTTCGTCAGCCTGGGTTGCCCCAAGGCCACGGTCGACTCTGAACGCATCCTCACCCAGCTGCGCATGGAGGGTTACCAGATCGTACCGTCCTACGACGACGCCGACGTGGTAGTGGTCAACACCTGCGGCTTCATTGACAGCGCCAAGGCCGAGTCGCTGGATGCCATCGGTGAAGCCATCGCCGAGAACGGCAAGGTGATCGTCACCGGCTGCATGGGTGTCGCCGAGGACAATATTCGTAGCGTCCACCCCAGTGTCCTAGCCGTCACCGGTCCGCAGCAGTACGAACAGGTCGTCAACGCCGTTCACCAAGTCGTGCCACCGAACATCGATCACGATCCCTTCGTGGATCTGGTCCCGCCACAAGGCATCAAGCTGACCCCGCGCCATTACGCCTATCTGAAGATTTCCGAAGGCTGCAACCATACCTGCAGCTTCTGCATCATCCCGTCCATGCGCGGCAAGCTGGTCAGCCGCCCGGTGGGCGATGTACTGAGCGAAGCCGAGCGGTTGGTCAAAGCCGGCGTGAAAGAGATCCTGGTGATATCCCAGGACACCAGTGCCTACGGCGTCGACGTCAAGTACAAGACCGATTTCTGGAATGGCCAGCCGATCAAGACACGCATGCTGGAGCTGTGTCAGGCCCTGTCGAGCATGGGCGTGTGGGTGCGCCTGCACTACGTCTACCCGTACCCGAACGTCGATGACGTAATCCCGCTGATGGCTGCCGGCAAGATCCTGCCGTACCTGGACATCCCCTTTCAGCACGCCAGCCCGAAAGTGCTCAAGGCCATGAAGCGTCCAGCCTTCGAAGACAAGACCCTGGCGCGCATCAAGAAGTGGCGCGAGACATGCCCGGAACTGACCATCCGCTCGACCTTCATCGTGGGCTTTCCTGGCGAGACCGAGGAAGACTTTCAGTACCTGCTCGACTGGCTGACCGAAGCTCAGCTCGACCGCGTGGGCTGCTTCCAGTATTCGCCTGTCGAGGGTGCCCCTGCTGAAGCCATGGACCTCGAACCGGTACCGGACGACGTTAAACAGGACCGCTGGGACCGTTTCATGGCCCATCAACAAGCCATCAGCGCGGCGCACCTAGAGCGCAAGATCGGCCAGGAGCTGGACGTGCTCATTGACGAGGTGGACGAAGACGGCGCCATTGGTCGCTCATGGGCCGATGCTCCCGAGATCGACGGCATGGTCTACGTCGACAGCGAGCGCCCGTTGCACGCTGGCGAAAAGGTCCGCGTGCGTGTCACCCACGCTGATGAATACGACCTCTGGGCCGAAGTGATCTGATCAACCTCAACCGAACGCGTTAAGCCCCGTACCCACGGGGCTTTTTTCTGCCCAGCGAAGCAGCCTCGGCCATTGCACTAGGGCGGCTCACCCAACATTCGATTCAAGACTTGCCTTACCAGATTCAGCTAACCGTTCAGCCAACAAAAAAGCACACATAACGCAACAGGAGCGCTACATGAAATCCATTCTCTCCACTGCCGCAGTTGCCAGCGGCATGATGCTCGCAGGCCAGGCTATCGCCGCACCGATGCTCTGGCAGGACAACAGCCTGACGTATCTGTACGGGAACGACTTCAAGGTCGACCCCGATACCCAGCACACCCTGACCTTCGAACATGCCAGCGGCTGGACCTACGGCGACGTATTCCTGTTCGTTGACTACAAATGGAACGAAAGCCAGGACGACAGCGAAGCCGCACGTACCTATTACGGCGAGTTCAGCCCGCGCCTGTCGCTCGGCAAAACCAGCGGAATCGATTTCTCGTACGGTCCGATCAAGGATGTACTGGTCGCCTTCACCTACGAGCGCGGCGAGGATGAGGTGCAGAACTACCTGCTCGGCCCAGCCGTCGACCTGACGGTCCCGGGCTTCGACCGCTTGGCCATCAACACCTATTACCGCAAGCCCGATGGCATTCGTGAAAAGGCGTCCGGCCAGTGGCAGATCACCCCGACCTGGGCCATCACCATTCCGGTCGGCAACTCGGACATTCTCTTCGATGGCTTTATCGACTGGGTCGTGAATGACGCGGGTAACAAGGGTTCCGCCGACTACCAGTCGAAGAACCTGCATATCAACCCGCAGGTGAAGTACGACCTCGGCAAGGCCGTGTACCAGCAGGCCGGCCAGCTCTATGTCGGTATCGAATACGACTACTGGTCCGACAAGTACGGTATTGAAAGCACGAGCGCATTCGACACCGATCAGAGCGCCTGGAACGCCATCGTGAAGGTACATTTCTAACCTGCACGGCCGCTCGCTACTGCGGGCGGCCACCTTTCCCGAGCCAGCGTAGGCTAGCATTCAACAAGCGCATCGGACCTGATGCCGCCGACACAGGAACGGGATCTATGACCACCTTCGACGCTACGCTGACCCCGGCGTCTACCGCTGGCAAACGCACCGGCCAGATTAGACAGAAGAACGAAGAGCTGATCCTGTCTGCAGCCGCAGAGGAATTCGCCCGTCACGGCTACAAAGGCACCAGCATGAACGCCATTGCCATGCGCGCCGGACTGCCAAAAGCCAACCTGCACTACTACTTCACCAACAAGCTCGGCCTGTATGTCGAGGTGATGCGACATATTCTCGAGCTCTGGGACAACGCCTTCGATCACCTCACCGTCGAGGATGATCCGGCCGTTGCGCTGGCCGGCTACATCCGCACCAAGATGGCCTTTTCGCGTAAGCAACCGCAGGCCTCGAAGATCTTCGCCATGGAGATAATCAGTGGTTGCGAGTGTCTTTCGTCGCACTTCAACGAGGACTATCGCGAGTGGTTTCGCGGTCGCGCCGCGGTGCTGCAGGCCTGGATCGACGCCGGCAAGATGGACCCGATCGACCCCATGCATTTGATCTTCCTGATCTGGAGCAGCACCCAGCACTACGCCGACTTCTCGGATCAGATCCGACGCATCACCGGCCAACGTCGCGTCACCAAGGATGATTTCGAGCGGGGCACCGAGACGCTCATTCAAGTCATCCTCAAAGGATGCGGTCTGAACCCGCCACGCTAATCCGCACCGTTCTGCCCGAGCGGTCATCCATGTGTCCTGACGCCTGCGCATCCTTCGCCCGCGAGTCATGCGCCCGCCGTCTCAATGTCGCCTCCTTGTGCTGTGGACCAGCCCTATCGATTGGCAGTCGACGTCAGCCAGCGCAAGCTCGAGGCAGTCGACCAACTGTTGGAGGCCGAAGCCGCGGCACTGCACGACCATCTGGTAATCCGTACCTGGCCAGAATCAGGCAAGCCCTCGGCAGGATCGACCTAACGCCAGTCGCGCGTTCTGCCTAGCATCGAAATCACGGCGCATGGGCGTCGACTCGAATGACCTAGCGGAGGCTCCACCTATGTCGAACATCACCGGGAAAATCATCCTCATCACCGGCGCCAGCAGCGGTATCGGCGAGGCCACGGCACGCTTGCTGGCCGCAAAAGGCGCAACGGTCGTGCTCGGCGCACGTCGCCTGGAACGTCTGGAAAGCCTTGCCGCCAGCATCACAGAATCAGGAGGTGTCGCAGCTTGCCGCACGCTGGACGTCACCCGTCGCGAAGATACCCAGGCCTTCATCGATTTCGCCGAACAGCGCTTCGGCCGCGTCGACGTACTCATCAACAACGCCGGTGTGATGCCGCTGTCGCGCCTCGATGCCCTGAAAGTCGACGAGTGGGACCGGATGATCGATGTGAACATCCGTGGCGTGTTACATGGCATCGCCGCCGCGCTACCGCTGATGCAGCGCCAGCGCTCTGGCCAGTTCATCAACATCGCCTCCATCGGCGCGTACGCCGTCAGCCCCACCGCCGCGGTCTACTGCGCCACCAAGTTCGCAGTTCGCGCCATTTCCGAAGGGCTGCGCCAGGAGGTCGGCGGCGACGTTCGCGTCACGGTGGTTTCGCCTGGCGTCACCGAATCGGAACTGGCCGAGAGCATCTCCGATGAGGCTGCGCGGGTGGCCATGAACGATTTCCGTCGCATCGCCATTCCAGCCGAAGCCATTGCACGCGCCATCGCCTATGCCGTCGAACAGCCCGCTGATGTGGATGTGAGCGAGCTGGTAGTCCGTCCGACTGCAAGCCCCTACTAGCGGCACCAGTGTTGCGCTGCATACCGGCCGCCCGCCTTGGCTTGCTGTGCACGCGGGTGTCGCTGGGACAGCCATGGAAGGCCGGTCGTAAACCTCGATGAACAAGCGCGGGGCACGCGCTCTGCCCCGCTCACAGCTATCACGATGGGCCAAGACCCAGCTGTCGCAGCACCGCCTTTTCAACTTCCAGAATGACCAGGACCGCCACGCCCGCTACTACCACCCACATACCGGTAGACAGCGATAGCGCCTCGGAGGCGAACAGCGATTGCATGAACGGCGCGTAGGTGAACAGCAGCTGCAGGGCGAACACCCCAAATACCGCCACCAGCACCCGCGGCGTGCCCTTCACGCCTTCGACCGTAAACGAAGGCGCCTTCAGGTAGCGCACGCTGAACAGGTAGAACACCTCCATGCAGACCAGCGTGTTGACCGCCACGGTTCGCGCTGCCTCAACCGTTGCACCTTGACCGCGCATCCACTCAAACATACCGAAAATGCCCGCCAGGAACAGCGCAGAGACGAAGAAGATCCGCCAGATAACGAATCGCGACAGCATCGGCTCGCCCTGCCGCCGCGGCGAACGCTGCATGACATCCGCCTCGGTGGGCTCGAACGCCAAGACCATCGCCAGCGCCACCGAGCTGACCATATTCACCCACAGCACCTGCACCGGCGTGATCGGCAAGGCGATACCGAGCAGCACAGCCAGCAGCAACGACAACGACTCGCCGCCATTGATGGGCAGAAGGAAAGTCACCGTCTTGCGCAGGTTGTCATAAACGGTGCGGCCTTCTTCCACGGCATGCGCGATCGAGGCAAAGTTATCGTCCGCCAGCACGATGGCACCGGCCTGCTTGGCCGCCTCGGTGCCCTTCATCCCCATGGCTACGCCCACATCCGCCTGCTTCAACGCCGGCGCGTCGTTGACGCCATCGCCGGTCATCGCGACCACTTCGCCATTGGCCTGTAGCGCCCGCACCAGCCGCAGCTTGTGCTCCGGGCTGGCGCGCGCGAACACGCGGGCTTCGGCGACTGCCTGACGCATCGCCGTTTCGTCCATCCGTTCCAGCTCAGGTCCGGTGATGGCCTTGATGTCATCCCCCATGCCGAGCTGTCTGGCAATGGCACTGGCAGTGACGCCGTGGTCACCGGTAATCATCACCACCCGGATGCCGGCAGCGCGGCACTCCGCAACGGCGCGTATCGCCTCCTCGCGCGGCGGATCGATGATGGCGACCAGCCCGAGCAGGGTGAGCCCGTTGGCCACATCGGCATGCTCGAGCATGTCCTTGCCGGCGGGCAGTTGCCGACGAGCAAGCGCTAGAACGCGGCGGCCGGCTTGCGCCTGCACCTCGACCTTCGCATGCCACAGGTCCGGCTCCAGGAGCCGCTCTTCGCCATCGGCCATCATCTGCTTGGCGCACATGGCCAGAATGCGCTCCGGCGCGCCCTTGATCAGCACCTCGCTGCCGCTATCAGTTGCGTGCAGCGTCGCCATGAAACGGTGCTCGGACTCGAAGGGGATCACATCCAGCCGAGGATGATCGACATGCAGATTAGTCGGTGACAACCCAGCTTTCATTGCCAGGGTCAGCAGTGCGCCCTCGGTGGGATCGCCGGCCAGCGTCCACACCTGATCCTTCTCGTGCAGGCTGGCGTCGTTGCACAACGCTGCCACGTGCATCAATTCATTGACCGCAGGCGATCGGGCCAGAAATGCAGCCGGCTCGATGGGCACAGTATCGACCCGCAGCGCGCCATGCGGTGCATAGCCGGCACCTTCGACCTCCAACGATTGGCCGGCGCAGATCACCTCCTGCACGGTCATTTCGTTACGTGTGAGGGTGCCGGTCTTGTCGGAGCAGATCACCGTCACCGAACCCAGCGTTTCGACTGCGGGCAGCCGCCGGATCACGGCGTTACGGGTCGCCATCCGCTGCACACCAATGGCCAGGGTGATGGTCATGATCGCCGGCAGCCCTTCAGGAATTGCCGCCACTGCGAGCCCTACCGCCGCAATGAACATTTCGCCGGCGCCCATGCCGCGTACCAGCGTGCCGAACAGGAAGAGCACGGCGCTGGTAGCGAGAATCACCATCGTCAGGATGCGGCCGAACGCCTCCATCTTGCGCAGCAGCGGCGTGGTGCCCTGCTCGACCGACTCCAGCATGCGACCGATGCGACCGATTTCTGTGGCCGCGCCCGTGGCGACGACCACGGCGCGGGCCTGCCCCTGGGTCACCAGCGTGCCGGCGTAACCCATGCAGAGACGATCCCCAATGGGCGCGTCATCGGCCACGGCCTCGACTTGCTTGTCCACCGGGACAGATTCACCGGTGAGCGCCGACTCGTCGATACACAGGTTGCGCGCCTGCAGCAGCCGCACGTCTGCCGGCAGGCTGTCGCCGGATGCCAGCAGCACCACGTCACCGGGGACCAGTTCAGCCGCATCGATATCCTGCTGATGTCCGTCGCGAAGTACCACCGCATGGGGCGCCAAAAGGTGGCGGATGGCCTGCAACGCTTTCTCCGCCTTGCCTTCCTGGACGAACCCGATAGCGACGTTAAGCACTACCACCACCAGGATCACGAAAGTATCGACCCAGTGCCCCATCAAACCGGTGACCAGCGCGGCAGCAATCAATACATAGAGCAGCACGTTGTTCAGATGGCGCAGCAGCCGTTGCAAGACGCTCGCGGGCGATGCTTCATCGAGACGGTTCGGCCCGTAGCTGGCGAGCCGATCCTTCACCTGATCGGGAGTCAGGCCTGCGGGCGACGCTTCAAGCTCACGCAATGCCTCATCAACCTGACAGGCGTGCCAGCAGTTCGCTCGGGTTTGCTGTTCGGGCATGGGATCCCCCTTGGTCTTGATTCGCTTGTGCCCAATGCGGCAACGCAGTGGTCTCATGAGAGCCGCATACAGACCAACATAGCTATCGCGGGGACACGCGTTGCAACACAGAGGCAGCGGTTGAATGTCGCAGCAGCACCGCGCAGCCTGTCGCTACGCCAAGCTATGCTTGGCCACTACTCTCAGGTGCGAGGATCTCTCATGAACAAAACGGTACTCATCATCGGCGCATCGCGCGGCCTCGGGCTAGGCCTCGCCAAGCAATTTTCCAGCGAAGGCTGGCAAGTCATTGCCACCGTACGCACCCCGCAGCAGGCCGACGCGCTCAGCCAGATTCCACGAGTGAGCGTGGAAACACTCGACATGAACGATGCGGCAAGCGTCGATGCGCTGGCCAGGCGGTTAGAGGGCACACAGCTGGATGTGCTGTTCGTCAACGCTGGCGTTGCCGGGCCGCAGGGCAAGCCGGCCAACCTGGCAACTGAAACGGAAGTCGGCCATCTGTTCTATACCAACGCCGTTGCGCCGTTGCGCCTGGCCGAACGGCTGCTGCCGCTGGTCAATACCAAACAAGGCGTGGTGGTGTTCATGAGCTCGATCCTCGGCAGCGTCGAGACCGGTCCAGGAATGGGCATGTCGCTCTACGGTGCGAGCAAGGCCGCGCTCAATCACATGACCCGCACTTTCGTGGCGGAGTTGGGCGAGACCGGAGTGACCGTGCTGTCGATGCATCCCGGTTGGGTAAAGACCGACATGGGCGGCGAGCAGGCGCCGCTGGAAGTCGAAACCAGTGCACGCGGCATGGTCGAGCAGGTTACCAAGGCACTGGGCACTGGCGGCCATCGGTACCTGGATTATCAGGGCGATCTGCTGCCCTGGTGATCCTGGCGCCGCTTCAACCACTTCACGAAGCATGAAGGCGCGCGCTGCGTACCGAAGCTGCGCAACGAAGTCTGGGGCGGCCTAATTACTCGGCCGCCTGCAAAACCACCCAATATCCGTCAGCCTCGCTGTGGTGCCTTGCGCACAGGGGAGCCCTTGGCGACGTAGTAGGCTGCGGTACTGCGTGGCAATGGCTGCCGCCCACGAATCCGGTCGGCAATTTTCTCGGCGATCATGATGGTGGTCGCATTGAGGTTGCCGGTGATGATCTGCGGCATGATCGACGCATCCACCACACGCAGGCCTTCCACGCCGTGGACACGACCCTGACCATCGACCACCGCCATCTCGTCCGTGCCCATCTTGCAGGAGCAGGATGGGTGATAGGCCGTCTCGGCATGCTCACGGACGAAAGCGTCCAGATCCGCATCACTCTGGGCCTCCACCCCCGGGCTCAGTTCCTTGCCACGGAAAGGATCGAGAGCCGGCTGGTTGATGATCTCGCGCGTCAGGCGGATGCCATCGCGAAACTCCTGCCAGTCCTGCTCGTGGGCCATATAGTTGAAGAGGATGCTCGGATCGACTTTCGGGTCGGTCGAACGAATCTGTATCCGTCCCCGACTCGGTGAGCGCATCGAGCCCACATGGGCCTGAAAGCTATGGCCGTCGTAAGCATTACTGCCGTTGTAGCTGACCGCAACGGGCAGGAAGTGGAACTGGATATTCGGCCAATCGAACTCATCGCGACTGCGAATGAAGCCGCCCGCCTCGAACTGATTGCTGGCGCCGATGCCGGAGCCGGCGAACAGCCACTGAGCGCCGATTGCCGGCTGATTCCACCATTTCAAAGCGGGATACAGCGAAACCGGTTGCTTGCATTCGTACTGCAGGTACATCTCGAGATGGTCTTGCAGGTTTTGGCCGACGCCAGGCAAGTCATGAACCACCTCGATACCGAGCCCCTTGAGCAGCGACGCCGGGCCAACCCCTGAGCGCTGCAGCACCTGAGGCGAGGCAATGGCACCGCCGCAGAGCAGCACCTCGCGGCGCGCTCGTGCAGTGGTCGCCTGCTCACGGCCGCGCAGATATTTCACGCCGACAGCGCGCTTGTTTTCGAACAGCACGCGGTCCGTCACGGCGTGAGTGACGATGGTCAGGTTCGGGCGATCCTTGGCCTGATCCAGGTAGCCACGCGCCGTGCTGGCGCGACGACCATTGGGCGTGACGGTGCGGTCCATCGGGCCGAAGCCTTCCTGCTGGTAGCCGTTCAGATCCTCGGTTTTGGGATAGCCGGCTTGTACGCCTGCCTCCACCATGGCGTGGAACAGGACATTGTTGCCGGGCTTGGGCGTGGTCACGCTGACCGGCCCATCGCCACCGTGATAGTCGTTGGGACCGATGTCGCGGGTTTCGGCCTTACGGAAATATGGCAGGCAATCCAAGTAGGACCAGTCCTCGAGACCGGGCATGGTCGCCCAGTTGTCGTAGTCCAACGCGTTGCCCCGGATGTAGCACATACCGTTGATCAGCGATGATCCGCCCAGACCCTTGCCGCGGCCACAGTCCATGCGGCGGTTGTTCATGTGGGGTTCTGGATCGGTCTTGTAAGCCCAGTTATAGCGCGTGCCTTGCAGCGGGTAGGCCAGTGCCGCCGGCATCTGAGTGCGGAAATCGAGGCGATAGTCAGGACCGCCGGCTTCCAGCAGCAGGACACTGACATCCGCGTCCTCGGTCAGGCGTGCAGCCAGGGTATTACCCGCAGAGCCGGCACCGATGATGATGTAGTCGTATTCCATGAATCCTCCTGTCGCGTTGGCGAGCGCTGTCCTGCGCTCGTCTCAGCCTGCTCGCTTAGAAAACCGACGCGAACTCGCCCAGCTCTACCTGTACGGACTTCAACCGCGTGTAATGCGCCAGCGACGAGATACCATTTTCGCGGCCAATTCCGGACTGCTTGTAGCCGCCGACGGGCATCTGCGCGGCAGATTCACCCCAGGTATTGATCCAGCAGATCCCGGCTTCCATCTGATGAATGATGCGGTGGGCGCGCGCCAGATCACGGGTGACAACACCGGCGGCCAGACCGTAGTCGCTGTCGTTGGCGCGGCGCACTGCCTCGTCCTCATCGTCGTAGGCCAGCAGACTGAGCACCGGACCGAAAATCTCTTCACGGGCGATGATCATGTCGTCGGTGCAGTCACTGAAGATGGTCGGCTCGATGTAGGCGCCACGGCCGAAATCGCCACCGGTGGCGCGCTCACCGCCGCAGAGCAGACGCGCGCCCTGCGCCTTGCCCTTGGCGATATAACCGAGCACGTTCTGCATGTGGGCGAAGCTGACCATGGGGCCGAATGTGGTCTGCTCGTCTTGCGGGTCGCCCATGCGGATGCGTTTGACCCGCTCGAGCAGCTTCGCCTCGAACTCACCCAACAAAGTGCGCGGCACGAAAACGCGGGTGCCGTTGGTGCAGACCTGACCGGAGCTGAAGAAATTGGCCATCACAGCGATATCGGCGGCGCGATCCAGATCGGCGTCGTCGCAGACGATCAACGGCGACTTGCCGCCCAGCTCCATGGTCACGTCCTTGAGCGATGAGCTGGCCGCACTGGCCATGACTTTTTTGCCCGTTGTCACACCACCCGTAAAGGACACCTTGGCGATGCGCGGATGCTCGGTGAGCAAGGCGCCGATTTCGGCACCCGTGCCGGTCAGCACATTGAACACGCCTGCGGGCAGCCCGGCTTCGGTGAAGATTTCGGCGAGCTTCAGCGCGCTCAAGGAAGTTACTTCGCTCGGCTTGAAGATCATCGCGTTGCCCGCGGCCAGAGCGGGTGCGGCTTTCCACAATGCGATCTGGATCGGATAGTTCCAGGCGCCGATCCCGGCCACCACACCCAACGGCTCACGGCGGGTATAGACGAAGCTGGTGTCGCGCAGCGGGATCTGTTCGCCTTCGATGGCCGGCGCCAGGCCTGCGTAGTACTCGAGCACGTCAGCACCGGTGACAATATCGACGCTACGGGTCTCCATCAGCGGTTTGCCGGTATCGAGAGTTTCCAGCAGCGCCAGCTCATCGTTACGCTCACGCAGGATGTCGACCGCCTTGCGCAGCACACGCGAGCGCTCCATGCCGGTCAGTGCGGCCCAGATCTTCTGGCCTTTCTCTGCGCTGACAACTGCTCGTTCCAGGTCGGCACTCGACGCCTGAGCCACTTCGGCAAGTACTTCGCCGTTGGCCGGGTTGATGCTCTCGAAGACCTGTCCACCGCTGGCCTCAATGTGGCTGCCATCGATATAGAGTTGTTGCCGTGGATAACGGGCCATGATTTACCTCTTCGAATGTCTGGGTGGCAACGGCCGGATAAGCCGCCGCCACGTTTCAGGTGCCACGACGAACCTGTAGGTTCGCCGTGATCGCAGTCAGGTGGCGCTTGCGGTGCCTGGTTCGGATGAGCCGTCCGCCAGGCTGCCTTTCTCGCGCTGCAGATGCAGAAATTGCATGTGGTGTTCGTAGTGATCGAGGATGTCTTCGATCAGCTGACGCTTCGAGTAGCCCATCAGGTCGTAGCCCAGGCTGCCCTGACGCAGGTGCACCTCAAGCCGGTAATAGTGCGCACTGCTGCTGGAGGTGCGTACCGCAAACGACGGCATGGAGCTGCGCACTGGCCAGATCTGATAGGTGAAGTCCATTTCACTGCCCAGATTCACGTTGAAAATCAGGTGCTCGTTGCCCGCCTCGCCTTCGATGATTTCCACCGGCACGCCTTTCTCTCCGAGCGCCTTCTGGATCTCTTCCATGGCTGGCCGGCATGTCTCTTTGAGGTAGCGGCGAATCTGCGACAGGCTCGGGAAGCTCATCGCGCGCGACAGCCGCTGGCTCCAGTTCATGTGGGCATGTTCAAGCGTTGCGCGGCCGGAAAGCTGCCCAGAAAGGCTCTTCTGATAACTGTCCGCCATCACCCCTTCGACGTGCAACGCCTTGAACAGACCGACCATCATGAACAACAGCACGATGGAGAACGGCAGCCCCATGATCACCACGGTGCCCTGCAGCGCACTCAGCCCGCCGGCAATCAGCAGCGCCAGGGTCAGCACGCCAATGATCCCGGCCCAGAGCACACGCATCCAGACCGGCGCATCGCTATTGGCGTCCTTGAGAATCGACGTGAAATTGGATAGCACCAGCGAGCCCGAGTCGCCCGAAGTCACGAAGAACACAATGGCCAGAATAGTGGCGACCGCCGTTGTCAGGCCTGCCCAAGGCAAGCTCTGCAGAAACAGATAGATCGAGGAGCCAGGATTGCTGACTGCCTGCGCGCCGAACTCAACGGCACCGTTCATGACCATGTCGATGGCACTGTTACCCATGATCGACATCCACGCCATCATGAAGGCCAGCGGCAGCAGCAGCGTACCAATCACGAACTCACGGATGGTGCGGCCTCGCGAGATGCGCGCCAGGAACAGTCCGACGAAGGGGCCCCACGCGATCCACCAGGCCCAGAAGAAGACTGTCCAGGCATTCAGCCAATCGGTGGGCTGGTCATAAGCGTAGGTATCGAACGACAGGCTGATGAAATTGGAAAAGTAGTCGCCAATGTTCATCACCAACGCGTTGAGCAGGAAGGTGGTCTTGCCGGCGAACAACACGAACAGCAGCAGCAATACCGCGAGCAGCATGTTGAATTCGGAGAGCCGACGGATGCCCCGCTCCACCCCGGTCGCCGCCGATATCGCGGAGAACACCACGATCAACACGACCAGCACCGACTGAGTCAGCGTGCTTTCAGGCACGCCGAAAATGTAGTTGAGGCCGAAGTTGAGCTGAATGATGCCAATGCCCAGACTCGTGGCGATGCCGAACACCGTACCCAGCACCGCCGCCGTGTCCACGGTATGCCCGATGGGCCCGTAGATGCCTTTGCCGAAGATCGGGTACAGCGACGAGCGGATCGAAAGGGGAAGCCCTTGGCGAAAGCTGAAGTAGGCTAGCGACATGCCCACCAAAGTGTAAACACCCCAGCCAGACAGCCCCCAATGCAAGAAAGTCAGCTCCATGGCATGCCGCGCCGCCTGCGCGGTGCCGCCTACGCCTACCGGCGGTTCCAGGTACTGGGTAATCGGTTCGGCGATACAGAAAAACAGCAAGTCAATGCCGATACCGGCGGAGAACAGCATCGCCGCCCAGGTAACGACATTGAATTCCGGTTTCGAATGATCAGGGCCTAGCCTGATTTTGCCGTAGCGCGTGGTTGCAATGACAATCACGAACAGTAGGTACACCAGTACGGCTAGAAAGTAGAACCAGCCAAAGGTGTTTGAAATCCAGCCCAGGACGGTATTGATGACCGTCAGGGATGGCTCCGTGAAAAACATCGTCCAGATCGCAAACAGTACGATGGCAACCGCCGAACTGTAGAAAACGACCGGGTTGATGCGATCCCGTGTTGAGTCGGTGTGGTCGGGTGAGAGCTCAGCCTCGTTCATCAGTTCTATCTCCGGAACTTGTTCTGGCTTTTAGGACATCGCGATGCGACGAAATGCGGCGGTCACGTTTCGCGACTGCCAAAGCGGCTGCACTGCTGCTGCCTGTATGCGGGGCTACGTCAGGGGCGACGTGCCAAAAACCGCCGTATAGCTCTGGCGAGCACGGCGCTGGAAAGGGGTGAAGCGTAGAGCCGTAAAACAAACCTAGCCTATGTTCGAAAAAGGGCGCGCATCCTACACGAATTTTCCAAACGCCGCACCTCTCGGCCGCCTCCGCGCGAGTGAAGTTCGATTCATAAAGAACGCATCCGCGCGGGCTAGCACCGCTGATCGGAGCTAGCAGCCGGGGCGCATGGCGCGACCCGCTACCGCAACGAGTAAGATGGCAGCCCCGCGCCTGGATGGTCAGCATGTCCTACTCCGTCTCCCCAATCGGCTTTGTCCACTCCTGCTTCAAAGAGAAGTTCGCGATTCCGCGCCAGCCGCAGCTGGCACCCGCTGCTCGCGGCGTGCTGGAGCTGGTCGCACCGTTCGACCAGCCCCACGCGCTGGAGGGATTGGAACAGGTGAGCCATGTCTGGCTACTGTTTCTTTTTCATCAAGCGCTGGAGGCCGAACCCCGGCTACGGGTGCGCCCGCCACGCCTGGGCGGCAATCGGATGGTTGGCGTTTTCGCCACACGTGCGACACACCGACCCAACGGCATCGGGCAGTCAGTGGTAAAGCTCGACCGAATCGAGCCAGGACGCCTTCATCTATCAGGGATCGATCTGCTCGACGGGACGCCCGTACTGGACATAAAGCCCTACGTCCCCTACGCCGACGCGATCACAGATGCCCATAATGGCTTGGCCGAGGACGCGCCCAACCTCATCGCCGTGCACTGGACCGAATCCAGCCTGCAGCAAGCGCAGAGCGAAGCGGCAAGGCTGGGCGAACCTCTGCAAGCCCTGATCGAGCAATGCCTGGCGCAAGACCCGAGGCCGGCCTACCAGACCCCAGCTCCGGAACGTCGTTACGGTACCCGTCTCTGGGATGTCGAGGTCCGATGGCACTACCCGAAGCCATCAACCATCACGGTATTGGAAGTGACACGAGCGGCCAGC
Organism: Stutzerimonas xanthomarina DSM 18231; assembly: GCF_900129835.1. Lineage (GTDB taxonomy): Bacteria > Pseudomonadota > Gammaproteobacteria > Pseudomonadales > Pseudomonadaceae > Stutzerimonas > Stutzerimonas xanthomarina. The sequence goes on along the minus strand of NZ_FQXA01000005.1, from coordinate 162,725 downwards.
TAGGCTGAGCTGAACCCGCGCAAGCGGCTCAGGAACGCCCTGCGTAGCGGCTCGAGCAGGTGCTCCTCAGCCCAGCGCACACGACAGGTAACCGTCATGCCCACATTCGTCGGTATCTACATTTACCCCGACGTCGAGGTGCTCGACTTTACCGGGCCCTATGAAGTGTTCAGCACCGCGACGCGTTTGGCGTTGCGTGACGGTCAGCCACCGCCCTTCTCGACCTCGACCATCGCTGCACGCAAGGGCCTGGTTCGCGCCAGGGCCGGACTGGTCGTGCAACCCAACTACAATTTTGCTAACCATCCACCCATCGACCTGCTGATCATTCCGGGTGGCGTGGTTACGAGCGAACTGGAGAACCCCGAGGTGGTGCAGTGGATCGAGAAAACCGCCGCGCAGGCCGGACTCACCGCCTCGGTATGCACCGGCGCATTCCTGCTGGCGAAAGCCAACGTGCTTTACGCACACAAAGTGACCACCCATTGGGAAGACGTCAGAGAGCTGAAATCTATGTTTCCGTTGTTGAAGGTGGTCGAAGGATGTCGCTGGGTGGACACCGGACGCTACGTGACCTCGGCGGGCATCTCCGCCGGTATCGACATGAGCCTGCACTTGGTCGAGCGGATCGCTGGCCACGAGCTGGCACCAGCCACCGCGCGGCAGATGGATTTCGATTGGCATAAGAACAGCTGACCCGCAGCGACGTCAGATCCCGCCTCGTTCACAGGCCACTACACTATTTAGGCGACGGCGTGAGCAACAACCGCTGAGTACCGTAGACCTTGTCCAGGTTCTCGGATTTGAACGGAAAGCTCATGTAACCACCCTTCAACCAGGCCTCGATGCCGTCTGCGTAGTGGGGGCTGGCCGGGTTGCCGGACTGACCCGTACTGTTGAGGCCGATCATGGGCTCGTCACGTCCGAAGTCGACAATGATCCGCATCGCCGGAATCAGCCAGGTATCGAAATTGTCGCCCCAGCGGTAAGCCGACACGTTCAAGGTGCTGTGATCGCCACCGGCCGCGACCGGGCCACGATCCAGATAGCCGCTGATTGCATTGATGCCGGCACGCTGGCTTGTCGACATGTGAGGCGCCAGTTGCGTAGTGCCGGTCTTCCAGGTGTAGGTATGCAGCTGCCCCCACTGCCAAGCACTTCGGTCCGCACCCAGGGCAGTTTCCACACGACTGACCGAGGCGGCAAGCGAACGCGCAAGAATGGCCGGCTTGTCTTCTTTACCCGGCGTGCCGACGTCATCCCAGAAAGGGCTGTCGTCGCGAGCCAGCAGGTGATCGGCTTGCGCCGAATAAGAGGCGTTCGCGGCCTCGACCAGCGCCCTCCATGCAGCGCTGTTATCAGGCCCCAGCTCGTCGAGAAAGGTCTGGCGCGCCGTCTCCATCAGGAAGGTTTCATACAGTGCAGCATCCGCAGAACTGGCGGCGAGCTTGCCATCGAAGCGCAGAAGGGTCGAAAGCGCTTCACGTGCCCGGCGCCGCTCAGGCTCGGCAAGCGTACCGATGGCGGATTTCAGCGGCTCCGCCATGCCCGGCGCCTGCAGCATCGTCTGCAGCTTGGCAGCAAATGTCGTGGTCTGGTCGTACTGCATCGCGATCACGCTGCGTGTGTCCTGCTTGCCTTGACCAAGCAGCTCGGCCATGCGCTCGGCGCGCTCGGGGTAGTACCAGGAATTGGACAGCTGCATGCCGTAGCCCTTGGGCACGGTGCGCTGATTGGCGGTTCCCAGCCAGCCTTGTATCGGATCCTGATCATAGGGGTGAAGCATGGGATCGGCGTAACCATCCCAGTCATAGCGCCCTTCCCAACCGGGCGACGGAAGCAGGCCCAACCCCTCACGCCGGTTCGGATAACGTCCGGTGACCTGCCAGCCGGTACTCTGCTGGTCGGCAAACACGATGTTCAGCGCCATAGCGCGGATGTCACGAGTCGCCTCGAACGCCTGATCGACGGACTGCGCACGGGTCAGGTCAAAAAATGCATCTAGCGTCTGATCAGCCTCGAACTGGTTGGTCTTCAGGGCCAGCCCGTAACCACTGCTCAACTGCAGCGGCTGCAAAGGATGTTTTCGCTCGCCTAGAACGCTGTTCAGCAGCGGCCCGTTGCGTGTCTCGTAGATCGTTTCGCGGATTGGGCGGCCGCCCTTGATAAAGAAGGTTTCATGTCGTTCACGAGCTGGTACCCACTTGCCATCGGCCAGGTAGAGCAACTGGCTGCCCTCGCGCCGCACCTGCTCGAGAAACAGGTCCTGGGTATCGCCCATGACCATGGTCATGCCCCAACCCAGCTTGCCGTTGAACCCGGAGACCACGGCAGGCACGCCGGCAATCGTCACGCCCGCAGCCTGGAATTTCGGCGAGCGAATCTGCACGTAGTTCCAGTACGAAGGCATCGACAGCGGCAGGTGCGTGTCATTTGCCAGGATCGGCTTGCCGCTACGGGTATTGCTACCGGAGATGGCCCAATTATTCGAAGCGGCGACGCCCAGCATGTTCAATGAAGCAACCTGGGTGGCAGCGCTATCGAGCGCTGCAAGCCCCGCAATATCGCCACTCAGCTTCAGCCCTTTGAGCTTCTCGGCCTCCTCGAACGGCAACGCCTCGTCGGGGTAGGTCGGCAGCAACCAGGCGACCTTATCCGCACCGACTTTCTGCGCCATGACCAGCGATGCGATTTCTTCCTGAAGATTGACCGCCAGGCCGAAATTCAACAGACAGAACACCAGCGCTGAATCTTCAGCCTTCCAGTATTCAGGCGTATAGCCGGCGGCGGCCAGGTCCATCGGCAAATTGTTGCGATGGCGGAAGATGTACGCGTTGACGCCTCTGGCATACACCTCGAAGAAGCGCTTCATTCGCGGCGAGCTTTCCTGATACAGCATCGCAGCGCTCTGCCGAAGATTCACAGCACGCATGAAGCGGTCCACCTCAAGCACGCCGGGTCCGGCCATTTCAGCCAAGCGCCCTTGTGCCATGAGTCGCATGCTGACCATTTGGCTCAGGCGGTCGGTGGCGTGTACATAGCCCAACCCGAACAGCGCGTCATGAAAGTTCGCCGTTTCGATCAGCGGCATGCCCAGCGCATTGCGACGGATGCTCACACTTTTGTCCAGACCGGTAATCGCCTGAACGCCGTGAGCAGGCGGCAGGCTGTCGCTGTAGCGACTGTCCAGATAGGCCTGGCAGCCGCTAAGGGCTCCACCTACAAGTGCGGCGCCCAAAAACAGGCGAACCAGAGAAAACGGCAGACGCAGTGGCATCAACGGCTCCTTGCAGGCAGGGCAGTACGGGTATGAAAAGGATGTGATCAGCCGTCGCGCTCAGGCGGCTTGGTGATTCTTTGGCAGTGCTTCGTCGAGCAGCCAGCGGGCGGAGCGGCGCGCCTCGGCCTTGTGCTGCAGTTCGAGCGCGCTGAAGCGGGCTTCATGATGGCGACGCTCGGAGCGATCCAGCGCTTTCCAGGCTTCATGCGTTGGTACCTGCGCGGTCTCCTCGAAGAGTACCTGGAAAACCTGGCAGCGCGGATCCTGGCCTAGCGTGGCGTCGTAGTTGTCCAGCAGTACCTTGATCCGGATCGCGCCTTCGATCAACGGGACCTGCTCGTCGAGCAAGCTACCTGCAAGTACACGCAGATCCGCGGCTAGTGCTGTGTGCTGTTGCGATTGCATATCCGCGAGCTGTTGCTCCCTGCGCCACACCTTGCGCCATAGGTGCAGGGCGTATCCGGCCAGGACGGCAACCAGCAGCAGCGCAGCGATAAGCAACAGTGTGGCGAAGGGCGTCATGCGCGGATCAGGCTCCGTGGCACTTCTTGAACTTCTTTTCGCTACCGCACGGGCAGGGATCGTTCCGACCAACATCCTTCAGCGGATTACGCACCGGATCGTGGCTGTGGTTGCAATGCGGGCCGTGGACATGACCATGATCGTGGTGTGCGTGGCCGTGATCATGATCATGGTTGCAATCGGGACCGTGCACGTGGGCTTCGTGGTTCATCGGTACTGCTACTCCGGGATAAAGTTGCCAGGGATTATCTCGCCATTGGTGGAGATGTGCACGCGCCGCCCGAGCATCAGGCCGGTTTTCAACTCGCCATCCAGACGATAGGCGATGGGCCGGTCCGGCTTCTCAAGTAAACGCACAATGTATTTCATGTGCCGCCAGAGATTGGTATGGATCGGCACCTCGTAATACTCGAAGCCGTTTCCAGGAACGGTTGTCCAGCCGCTGGACTCACCGCTAGCCAGCTCGATATCGTTGAGGTGCACCGTATAGACCAGGCCGCGAACCGGCAGGCTCTGCTCGTTGGGGTTGTCGATGCGAAAGCGCAGCATGAACTGCTGTTCGAGCAGCCTGGCTTTGATGATCTCGACGTTTTTTAGTTGAACGCGGGGATCCCGGAAATCACTGCTGAACCAGGTGGAACAGCCTGCAAGGCCGGCCAGCAGACTCAACAACATCACCGTTCTGGATATTCTTCTTATGGGTGCGTGGCAAAGCATTCCGGTACTCCAAAGGACGGCCAAGTGTAGCAAGCAGCGGATCGCCCGCAATGGTGTTTGGCGAAATTAGCAGCCGCGTGCTACGTCTTTGCGACCGTTCTGGGAGGCGTTCCCGCCCGTCGTGCCTTTACCGCCATCGCGCCACTCGCTTGCCAAGACAATAGGCACGTCCTTACACTCAACCAACCAGCGCGCGTGCCAGCACCGCACGCACCTTGACGATTCCGTCAGCCAGCGCGGCCTCGATTTGCGCCATGGTGATGACCCCGCTCGTCTTGCCCGCGGCCGGATTGACCACCAGAGCCAGACAGGCATATGGAAGCTCCAGCTCACGCGCCAATACTGCTTCAGGCATACCGGTCATCCCGACGATATCGCAACCATCACGCTCCATCCTGGCGATTTCGGCAACCGTTTCCAGCCGCGGCCCTTGAGTGCAGCCATACACGCCGTGGCTGCTGAACAGACAGCGCTCAGCTGCCAGACCGGCAATCAGGCGCTGACGCAAGAGTTCGTCATAGGGGTAACTGAAATCGACGTGGGTGACATGCTCGATGTCACCCTCGAAGAATGTGTGCTCGCGGCCAAAGGTGTAATCGATGAGCTGATGCGGCACACATAGATGGCCGGCACCCATGGCCGGATGAATGCCACCAACGGCGTTCACTGCGATGACCGACTCTGCGCCAGCGCGCTTCAATGCCCACAAGTTGGCGCGATAGTTCACCTGATGCGGCGGAACCCGGTGAGGATACCCGTGACGCGCGAGGAACAGCACTTCGTGACCGGCATAGTAGCCGCGCAGAATATCGGCCGACGGCGGCCCGTACGGCGTCTGCATGGAAACCGCCTCATGCAGGGACAGCCCAGGCAGCTCGGTAAGCCCGGTCCCGCCGATAATGGCATGGACAGTCATCTATGTTCCTTTGGTCAAACGATCAATTCGGCTGTTTTGAGCGCAGCGATGGAGGCGCGCCAACGCGGGTCCTGCTTGTACATCGAAGAGTCTGACGCGCGGCTGCGCATCCGGCCCAAAGCCGGTGACGGCCGCGCTCCGAGACGCTGCAGGGCAGACAATGCCAGCTCGGCGGCCGCTCGATCGTTGCACACCAGTCCCATGTCGCAACCCGCTGACAGCGCCGCCTCGATGCGGCTCGCAGCATCACCTGCCACATGCGCACCGGCCATCGACAGGTCATCACTGAAGATCACTCCGCGGAAACCCAGCTCCTTGCGCAGGATGCCCTGTAACCAGCGCTGGGAAAAACCGGCCGGCTTGTCATCCACCTGCGGATAGATCACATGCGCCGGCATTACGGCGTCAAGCTGGTTCGCCAGCCTGTAGAAAGGAACAAGATCCTGATTACGAAGCTCATCCAGCCCGCGTTCGTCGACCGGTATCGCCACATGGGAATCTGCTTCTGCCCAGCCATGGCCGGGAAAGTGTTTGCCGGTGGTTGCCATTCCGGCGCCATGCATACCCTTGATGAAGGCGCCTGCCAACTCACTGGCGCGTTGCGGGTCGCCCTCGAATGCACGTGTGCCCACCACTGCACTGCGCTGATGATCGAGGTCCAGCACTGGCGCAAAGCTGAAATCCAACCCGACAGCAAGCACCTCGGTCGCCATGATCCAACCGCATACTTCTGCCAGTTCCTGCGCGTTGGCATGCGAGGCGAAATCGCGCATCGCTGGCAGTCGAACGAAATCACGCCGCAGCCGCTGGACGCGCCCGCCCTCTTGATCGACTGCTAGCAAAAGATCAGGCCGCACCGCCCGAATGGAGCGGCAAAGCGCCTCAACCTGACGCGGATTTTCGATATTGCGGGCAAACAAAATCAGCCCACCTACTTCCGGCTGGCGTAATAGCTGGCGATCCTCGGCGGTCAGCCAGGTACCCGCTACGTCCAGCATCAAAGAGCCTTGCATGTCAGTCGGCGAATCCTTGAATAAGTGTTGCGCTCGACCAGTCCGGACATGCTGCTTCGCCGATATGCACGGCACAACCAGCGGGCACACGAGGGAAAAGCTCGAGCAGATCGGCATTGCGCATCCTGATGCAGCCATGAGAGCGCGGTATGCCCATAGGCTCAGAGTCCGGCGTGCCATGCATATATATATAGCGACGGAAGGTATCCACCGACCCCATCCGGTTATAGCCAGCCTCACAGCCGCTAAGCCATAGAATTCGGGTCAGAATCCAGTCACGGCCAGGATACTGGTCATGTAGGTCAGCATTCCATACCTCACCGGTCCAGCGTCGTCCACGCAACACCGCGCCCAAAGGCAGGCCCTCACCAATACGCGCACGCACCCGGTGGCGACCTCGCGGCGTACAACCAGAGCCATTACGCTCGCCTACGCCATTAAGCGCAGTCGACACTGGCAACCGGAGCCGCAGGCGGGAACCGGTAAAACCGTACAGCATCTGGTCAGCGATCGAAACGTGGAGGAAATCGAGGTCAGTCATGGGCGGCTAGCTTAGCTGATCGCGCTCTGAGGATGCACCCTAACCCTTGGTCGGCATCGCCAGCGCGTTACGCCGGGCAATCGGATGTGCCTGAACAAGTCCAGGATCAGCCACACCTGAATCGGCCCGCATTCCCGCAGCAAGGAACGGCACCATCATGCGCATGACCTGTTCGATTGAAGTCCTGGCGCCAAAATCGTTCTCGGCGATCGCCCGAAGAGCCTTGATCCCCGACATGCTGAACGCGGCTGCGCCGAGCATGAAATGCACCCGCCAGAACAATTCAATTGGTGGGATTGATGGAGCGGCCTCGTGGACTCGATGCATATAGCGGCGGAATACCTTGCCGTACATGTCCTCAAGATAACGACGCAGGTGACCCTGGCTCTGACTGAACGAAAGCCCGAGCAGGCGCATGAAAATGGACAGGTCATCGCCACTGCGTGGCGTTACTGCCAGGGCCTGCTCAACCAGAATCTCAAGCAGCTCCTCGAGACTTTCCTTCCTGTCGGATTGCGCTTCGCGTCTGTCGAGCTCACGCTCGAGGCTCACGCAGAATGGACCCAGAAAACGCGAAAAAACAGCCTGAATAAGCGCTTTTTTTGAGCCGAAGTGATAATTCACGGCGGCCAGGTTGACGCCCGCTTTGCTGGTGATCAGACGCAGCGACGTCTCGGCGAACCCCTTCTCAGCGAATAGCTGCTCCGCCGCGTCCAGAATACGCTCGACTGTTTCGGACTGCGCCATGCCCTCTCTCCCGACAAACATCTGTTTGAAACTTACGTTTCAACCTACCCCAAGTCAACCGACATAACGCCAAATAACTCTGGCAACGGGTTCAAAGCGTGATCAGAGATAGCCTGCGTCTACTTCAAACAACGATTGCCAAGCAATCGGCACTGTATATAATCCCAGTCACTGTATAAAAGAACAGAGACCCATTCGATGATCAAACTGACCCCTCGCCAGTCGGAAATTCTCGCGTTCATCAAGCGCTGCCTTGAAGACAACGGCTACCCGCCGACCCGTGCCGAGATTGCTCAGGAACTGGGTTTCAAATCACCCAACGCGGCGGAGGAACACCTCAAGGCTTTGGCTCGCAAAGGAGCCATCGAGATGACGCCCGGCGCTTCTCGCGGGATACGTATTCCGGGTTTCGAGCCTGCTGCAGAGGACAACGGTTTACCGGTAATTGGCCGGGTTGCTGCCGGTGCGCCAATTCTGGCGCAGCAACATGTCGAAGAATCTTGCCAGATCAATCCTTCATTTTTCCAGCCGAAGGCCGATTATCTACTGCGCGTGCACGGCATGAGCATGAAGGATATCGGCATATTTGATGGGGACTTGCTAGCGGTCCATACCACGCGCGAAGCGCGTAATGGACAGGTAGTCGTGGCTCGCATCGATGACGAAGTAACCGTTAAGCGTTTCAAACGTGAAGGCAGCAGGGTCTGGCTGCTCGCTGAAAATCCCGAGTTTGCGCCTATTGAAATTGATCTCGAACAGCAAGAGTTGGTTATCGAAGGTTTGAGCGTCGGCGTCATACGCCGCTAAGGAGAGGTTCATGCAGTACCATCCGCACCCCACCGCAGGCAAACCCCCGCAGCTTCCCTTGTTCGATGGGTTAATCGCGCATCGCCTGACACCGTTCGGCGAGGTACCTCAAGCTCCACATCCCGCCGACGACTGCCTGAGCGAAATGACGCTGACCGGTAGCGGGGATCACTGCCGCCAGCTGCTCGCCCCCATACTGCGCGATCTCAGTGAGGCAGCAGATACGCGCTGGCTCACCGTGATTGCTCCACCTGCGTCGATTTCACAAAGTTGGCTGCGAGAAACCGGACTGAATCGTGACCGTATCCTGTTGCTCCAAGCTCGTGAAAGTCAGACTGCCCTTGAACTGGGATGCAAGGCATTGGTATCAGGCTGCAGCCACACGGTCATTACCTGGTTCCCACGACTCGATAAGGCGAGCCGACTGAAGCTTCGTGTAGCGGCCGCTCAGGGTAATGCACAAAGTTTGAATATACGTCTGGGTAGCTGATACGCCCCAGCCACTCGGCATAAGGATGTGCCGAAACCCGCCAGGTGCCGCAAAGGCAACCAGGCATCCAAGCCTCAATGCAGTACGCGCGGCCCCTCTTCCTCCCGCTCGAAGTCACCTTCCGATACCCGACCCGCCATCTGCACGCCAGTGTTGAACATAGCCTTGGCAATCTCGACATGCTGACCTTGCAGGAACGCCTTGGCATCGTCGGAAAAATCCAGCGTGACCAATACGCCTTCGTCCTCGGCGCGACGCAGCACAATGCTGCCGTCGGGTAGCTCGACGATCTCCAGAAAAGACGTTGGCATGAGCATGCTCCCTTGAAAACGGCGCATTGTAACAGCCGACCGGCCTGCCGGCAGCCTTTGGGTCTAGCTGCCGAGACGCGATGCTGGATCACCGCACAGTCTCGCGCAGGCAGAAGCAGATGCGCAGTAACGCGACGGCACAGTAGGATAGCGGCCAATCGTGGACCGGATCGTAGAATGACGCTAAGAACCCTGCTATTGACTGCGCTGGCCATGTTTGCCTTCGCCGGTAACTCACTGCTTTGCCGTGCAGCACTACGTGACAGTCAGATCGATCCGGCCAGCTTCACAGCCCTGCGCCTTTTTGCTGGGGCACTGGTGCTGTGGCTATTGGTATGTCTGCGCAAACGACCTTCTTCGTCCTTAGCCAGTTGGCGCGGCGCCTTTGCACTGTTCACTTATGCAGTCTCGTTTTCCTATGCCTATCTCAACCTTGATGCGGGTGCTGGTGCGCTGTTGTTGTTCGGAGCCGTGCAGTTGAGCATGATCGCCTGGGGGATACTGAAGGGCGAGCGCCTGCATTGGAGGCAGAGTGTCGGAATGCTTTTGGCAGGCGCTGGCCTAGTAGCACTCCTGCTACCCGGCACGAGTACGCCGCCGCTATCGGCTTCGCTGCTGATGGTGCTGGCCGGCGTGGCGTGGGGAACCTATTCGTTATTGGGTAAGGGTACGGCGGACTCGCTGGCTGCTACCGCCGGCAACTTCATTCGCACCCTGCCAATCGTCATCTTGCTATGCCTGCTTGCGCTGAACAATCTGGAGTGGGACAGCGCCGGAGTGGTCTTTGCGCTGCTGTCTGGCGGTTTGACCTCTGGCATCGGTTATGCCATCTGGTATGCAGCACTCCCCGGCCTCGGAGCTATCCAGGCTGCCAGCGTGCAACTGAGCGTGCCGCTAATTACAGCGCTGGCGGGGAGCCTGTTGCTAGGGGAGCCCTTGACCGGAAAGTTGCTGATCGCCGGCCTTGCGATTCTCGGCGGTATCGCTCTGGTTCTAGGGTTCAAGCAACGCAGCTGATGCAATCGCAAACTTCGTTCCGTTGCACCTCATTCGCTTACCACTCGGTAAGCGACTCGCGAAAGCGTAATGCCAGCTCTTTCAAACTGCGGCGCCAGGCCTCCAGCTCTTCCCGCGCCAATGCTGGCACTTGTTCTTCCACACTGACGGCCTCGATCAACGGCATGGTTGGATCGGTCTTGGCCTTGGCAGGTTCACGAGGCGGCTCGAATAGTGCCGAGTGTGCTTTCAGCAGTTGCGCCAACCATGTTTCGGAATGCTCGGCCAGCTCGATCAGCTCAGCGAGTTCGGGGCTTGATGATGAGCCCTGTGCAGAGGGCGCCAGCAGCAATTCTGGACGCGGTGCGCTGGCTTCGGGCAGGCGATAGTAGCCAGCGATCTCGTGACACAATCCCAACAAGGCGCCGTACAGATGAAAAAGGCTAGCCTCGCGCTCTGCCTGGATAAGGCCTGGTGCATTCATCGCACCGTTCTCTTCGACCCGCCGCCAGTTTTCGAGTGCGAGTCCGGCGAAGTAGATTTTCTGGTTGGTGCGGGTGTACAGCTCATGAGCCATGGCGACGGTCTCCCAGGAATTGAAACGCTACGAGTCGAAGCCCGTGGAAAACCGGGTTCCGACTCGCGATTGCCAGTTACTTGCCGGTGCTCTTGTCCTCTACCTTCCACTTGCCGCCATCAAAGAACGCCTTCCAGCCGGTCGGCTTTCCATTGACCTCTGTTTGGACGTATTGCTCCTTGGTCTTGCGGCTGAAGCGGATCACCGCTGCGCGCCCTTCCGAGTCCTTCTTAGGCGCGGTCAGCAGAAAGTGATACTTCGGGTCGATCTCGTCCTTATGGGGGATCAGCTCCAGCACCAGGGGTGCGCGGGTCTCACGGTTTTTCGGGAACTGGCTGGCGGCCAGGAACAAACCGGACGCGCCGTCACGCAACACGTAGGTGTCGTCGACCTTTTCACATTTAAGCTCAGGCATCTTCACCGCATCCATCTTCGGCGGAGCCGCCTCACCGCTTCTGAGCAATTTACGCGTGTTCTTGCATTCGGCGTTCGTGCAGCCGAAGAACTTGCCAAAGCGGCCCGTCTTGAGCTGCATTTCACTGCCGCATTTGTCGCATTCCAGGCTCGGCCCCTCATAGCCCTTGATGCGGTACTGACCCTCTTCGATTTCGTAACCGGTGCAGTCGGGGTTGTTGCCACAGATATGCAGCTTATGGGTTTCGTCGAGCAGATAGGCATCCATCGCCGTGCTGCAGATCGGGCAACGATGTTTGCCCAACAGCACTCGGGATTCGGACTCACCTTCGTCATCAGCGGCAATCTCATCGCCAGGGATGAGGTTGACCGTGGACTTGCAGCGCTCCTTAGGCGGCAGGCTGTAGCCGGAACAACCGAGGAAGACGCCGGTTGACGCTGTGCGAATCATCATCGGCCGACCGCAAACCTTGCAGGGAATGTCGGTCAGGGTCGGCTGGTTTGCACGCATGCCATTCTCGCCGGCCTCGGCCACCTCGAGCTTTTTCTTGAAATCGCCATAAAACTCATCGAGTACGTGCTTCCACTCCCGCTCGCCCTGGGCAACGTCGTCGAGGTTTTCCTCCATGCCGGCTGTAAAACCGTAATCCATCAAATTGTTGAAGCTTTCTGACAGGCGCTCGGTAACGATGTCGCCCATCTTCTCGGAATAGAACCGGCGGTTGTGCAGAGAGACGTAGCCGCGGTCCTGAATCGTCGAGATGATCGCCGCATAGGTCGATGGACGGCCGATGCCACGCTTCTCCATCTCCTTGACCAGGCTCGCTTCCGAATAGCGCGCCGGCGGCTTGGTGAAGTGTTGGCTCGGGTCGAGCTTGATCAGCTTCATCCCATCGCCCTTGTTCATCTCCGGCAGCACGTCGTCTTCGCCGCTCTTGCTTTGCTGCGGCATGACCTTGGTGTAACCGTCAAATTTGAGAATGCGGCCCTTGGCGCGCAGCTCGAAGTTGCCGGCAGTGACCGTCACGCTCGTCGACAGATACTGGGCAGATGGCATCTGGCACGCGACGAACTGGCGCCAGATAAGGTCATAGAGGCGCTCGGCGTCTCGTTCCATTCCCGTCAGCTGCGCTGGGCGCAGATTAACGTCCGATGGACGAATCGCCTCGTGAGCTTCCTGAGCGCCTTCCTTGCTGGAGTAGAAGTTGGGCTTTTCCGGCAGATACTTGCCGCCAAACTCGTCTTCGATGAATCCACGAACCATCGTCAGCGCATCGGCCGACAGATTGGTCGAGTCGGTACGCATGTAGGTGATGTAGCCAGCCTCGTAGAGACGCTGCGCCATCATCATGGTTTTCTTAACGCCAAACCCTAATCGGTTGCTCGCCGCCTGCTGCAGAGTTGATGTGATGAACGGCGCGGACGGCTTGCTGCTGGTCGGCTTGTCCTCGCGCTTGGTGACGCTGTAGCTCGAATCCTTGAGCTGCTCGAGCGCCGCCATGGCATGCGCTTCGTTGAGGGGTTTGAAGGCTTCGCCATTCTCGCGAGAGACCTCGAAGCGAACGTTGGCATTGCCGCTCGTACCGAGGTCCGCGTGTACTTCCCAATATTCTTCCGGAACGAACGCCCGGATCTCTCGCTCGCGCTCTACCACCAGCTTCACGGCAACCGACTGAACGCGACCGGCCGAAAGCCCACGGGCAATCTTCGACCAGAGCAGCGGCGAGACCATGTAGCCCACGACACGATCGAGGAAGCGCCGCGCTTGCTGAGCATTGACGCGGTTGATATCCAGGTCGCCCGGCTTGGAGAAGGCCTCCTGGATCGCCTTCTTGGTGATCTCGTTGAACACCACGCGCTTGTAGCGACTGTCATCGCCGCCAATGGACTCGCGCAGGTGCCAGGCGATGGCCTCCCCTTCTCTATCCAAGTCGGTCGCGAGATAGATGGTGTCGGCTTCCTTGGCCAGGCGACGAAGCTCATCGATGACTTTTTCCTTGCCCGGCAGGATTTCGTACTTCGCCTTCCAGCCATGCTCGGGGTCGATGCCCATACGGGTAAACAGCTGACGCTTGGCCTTCTCCTTCGGCGAAAGCGCCGGAGCTTCGGCCGCAGCAGCCTTACCGCGCTTGACCGGCTCCTTGTTGGCAGAGCCGCTGGTGGGAAGGTCGCGGATGTGGCCGATACTCGACTTCACCACGTATTGGTTGCCCAAATACTTGTTGATTGTCTTGGCCTTGGCCGGTGATTCCACGATGACCAGCGATTTACCCATGGAGAGGAGAGTTCCTGAATCGAGAGGTGAACTGAGATTGTTGAACCGGCAACAGCCCGACGTTGAAACGTCATCCGGCCTGCCAATATAAGAAGCGAAGCAGCCTTACCAGCCGCGAGAGCAATCAACTGCCCCAAAAAACATTTGCACCCATGACCGAAAATCCATTGGCAGCCTAGCTGCCCGGTTGGGTTTTATCGTCCTAAACCGAGGAGCGTCATCTTCACTCGGTCCGAAAGCACCGCTATATATAGTGGCGATAGAGCCGAGGTCAAGCGCAGGGGTTAAGCCAGCTCCTGCAGATATTGCTTAAAAACGAGCGGGCTCGGCTTCGATCAGGGCAAAACGGGGAAGCGTTTCGCCGTCGACCTCGACCGTTTCGGTAAACATCGAGAGCGGACGAACCCATAGCCCGAAATCGCCGTATAGCGCCTGATAGAAGACCACTGACTCTTCCGTTTCGGAATGTCGAGCGACTGCGTATACGCGATACTCGGGGCCTTTGTAATGGCGGTAACGGCCTGGCGTGACTTGCATCGCGGCTGCCTCTGAAAAAATCACTCATCAAAAATAAAAACCGGGGCACAAGGCCCCGGCTTCCGTGCCGCCAAATAGCTTAGACGCGTTCGAACACCGTGGTGATGCCCTGACCGAGGCCGATGCACATTGTGGACACGCCCAGCGTACCGCCGTTCTGTTTCATCACGTTCAACAGGGTGCCCGAAATACGAGCGCCCGAGCAACCGAACGGGTGACCCAGCGCGATGGCGCCACCATGAAGGTTGACCTTCTGCTCCATCTTGTCGAGCAGCTTGAGATCCTTCAGCACAGGCAATGCCTGAGCGGCGAAGGCTTCGTTCAGCTCGACGAAATCAATGTCGTCCATGGTCAGACCAGCACGCTTGAGCGCCTTCTGAGTCGCCGGCACCGGGCCGTAACCCATGATTGCCGGGTCCACACCCGCCAGGGCCATGGAGCGAATCACAGCCATCGGCTGGATGCCCAGATCCTGCGCACGCTGCGCCGACATGACGATCATGCAGGACGCACCGTCGGTGATCTGCGAAGACGTACCAGCAGTCACGGTGCCGCCCTTCGGGTTGAAAGCAGGCTTCAGCGCCGCCAGGCTTTCGAGGGTGGTCTCGGGGCGAATGGTTTCGTCGTAGTCGAAGACCTTGAGGAAACCATTTTCGTCGTAGCCTTCCATCGGGATGATTTCATCCTTGAACATGCCGTCGACGGTGGCCTTGTGCGCCAGACGATGCGAACGCTCGCCGAAGGCATCCTGCTGCTCGCGGGTGATGCCATGCATCTTGCCCAACATCTCAGCGGTCAGACCCATCATGCCGGACGCTTTGGCCGCGTACAGCGACAGCTGCGGGTTCGGATCGACACCATGCATCATGCCGACGTGGCCCATGTGCTCGACACCACCGACGACAAAGACGTCACCGTTGCCGGTCATGATCGCCTGAGCAGCGGTATGCAGCGCACTCATGGAGGAGCCACACAGGCGGCTGACGGTCTGCGCAGCGCTGGTGTGCGGGATTCGGGTCAGCAGCGAGGCCATGCGGGCCACGTTCCAGCCCTGCTCCAGGGTCTGGTTGACGCAGCCCCAGATCACGTCCTCCACTTCAGCTGGATCAACCTTGGAGTTGCGTGCCAGCAAGCCATCGATCAGGTGCGCGGACATGGTCTCGGCGCGGGTGTTGCGGTGCATGCCGCCCTTGGAACGACCCATCGGGGTACGGCCGAAGTCGACAATGACGACGTCTCTCGGATTAAGGCTCATATCTCTTTTTTCCTCAATTAACCGTAGAAGCGCTGGCCGTTGGCAGCCATTTCACGCAGCTTCGCAGTCGGCTGATACAGCGGACCCAGGTCGGCGTACTTGTCGGCCAAGGCCACGAACTCGGCGACACCGATCGAATCGATGTAGCGCAGTGCACCACCACGGAAGGGAGGGAAACCGATGCCGTAGATCAAGCCCATATCAGCTTCGGCAGCGGTTTCGACGATGTTGTCTTCCAGGCAGCGGACCGTTTCCAGGCACAGCGGGATCATCATGTAGTTGATGATGTCCTCGTCGGACAGCTCGCGAGTCTCGCTGACCACCGGCTTGAGCAGCTCGTAGGATTGCGGATCGACCACCTTCTTCGGCTTGCCCTTCTTGTCCATCTCGTAGACATAGAAGCCCTTGCCGTTCTTCTGACCGAGGCGGTTGGCGTCATACATCACATCAACAGCCGTACGGGTGTCATCCTTCATGCGATCCGGGAAGCCTTCGGCCATGACGTCACGACCGTGATGGCCTGTGTCCATGCCGACGACGTCCATCAGGTAGGCCGGGCCCATCGGCCAGCCGAACTTCTCCATCACCTTGTCAGCGCGGACGAAGTCCACACCGTGAGCGATGGCGCGGGCGAAGCCGCCGAAATATGGGAACAGGACGCGGTTGACCAGGAAGCCTGGGCAATCATTGACCACGACAGGGCTCTTACCCATTTTCTTGGCGTAAGCAACGGTGGTGGCGATCGCGGTTTCGCTGGTCTTCTCGCCACGGATCACTTCCACCAGCGGCATCATGTGCACCGGGTTGAAGAAGTGCATGCCGCAGAAGTTTTCCGGACGCTTGAGCGCCTGGGCCAGCAGGCTGATGGAGATGGTCGAGGTGTTCGAGGCGATGATCGCATCATCACGCACCAGACCTTCGACTTCGGCCAGTACCGACTGCTTGATCTTCGGGTTTTCGACAACAGCTTCGACGACGATGTCGACGTGACCGAAGTCACCGTACGACATGGTGGGACGAATGGCATTGAGCGCCTCGGCCATCTTCGCTGGCGTCAGGCGACCTTTCTCGACGCGCTTGCCGAGCAGCTTGGAGGCCTCGTTCAGGCCCATCTGGATACCCTCTTCGCGGATATCCTTCATCAGGATCGGCGTGCCTTTGACAGCCGACTGGTAGGCAATACCGCCACCCATGATGCCGGCACCCAGTACGGCAGCCAACTTCACGTCACGGGCTTGCTTGTCGTAGGCCTTGGCTTTTTTCTTCAGCTCCTGATCGCTCAGGAACAGGCCAACCAGGCTTTGCGCAACCGACGTCTTGGCGAGTTTGACGAAGCCAGCGGCCTCGACTTCGATCGCTTTGTCGCGCCCGAAATTGGCGGCTTTCTGAATGGTCTTGATCGCTTCAACCGGCGCCGGGTAGTTCGGGCCCGCTTGACCAGCCACGAAACCCTTGGAGGTTTCGAAAGCCATCATTTGCTCGATGGCGTTGAGCTTGAGCTTGTCCAGCTTCGGCTGACGCTTGGCCTTGTAGTCCAGCTCGCCGGAGATGGCGCGCTTGACCAGATCCAGCGCGGCGGCCTGCAGCTGCTCGGGAGCAACCACAGCGTCTACGGCGCGAACCTTGAGCGCGTCTTCAGCGCGGTTTTCCTTGCCGGAGGCAATCCACTCGACAGCGTTATCGACGCCGATCAGACGCGGCAGGCGAACGGTCCCGCCGAAGCCTGGGTAGATGCCAAGTTTCACTTCCGGCAGACCAACTTTCGCCACGGTAGACATGACACGGTAGTCCGCCGCCATGCACATCTCGAAACCACCGCCCAATGCGATGCCGTTGATGGCAGCGACCGTCGGGACACCCAGGTCTTCGAAATCACTGAAGATCTTGTTCGCTTCGAGGTTGCCGGCGACCAGCTCCTCATCGGACAGCTTGAAGTTCTCGACGAATTCGGTGATGTCCGCACCGACGATGAATACATCCTTGCCGCTGGTAACGATAACGCCTTTGACGGAGCTGTCGGCCTTGATGGCGTCGACGGCCTGACGAAGGTCATTGAGGGTGAGGCGATTGAACTTGTTGACGGACTCACCCTTGAGGTCGAAATTCAATTCGACGATGCCGCTCTCAAGAGCCTTAACCGTGATGGCTTTACCTTCGTAAATCATCAACTGATCTCCACGGTATGGAAGCTAAACGTTACGTGTCGCACGTCATCGGCCCGAAGACCGTCACCGTTACCAGTGAAACGACACCCACCGACACGATAAACCGGGCTGACGGCATTTGCGTGGCAAACGCTCGATTCATACGCCCGTTTGATTTGGGTGAGCACACCTTCATGGAAAAGCGATCCATTGTCAATCGGCTGACCGATCACACCAAGGTGCCCATGAGCGATCAGACCGGTAAGCCTAGCCAAGGCCGGTAATGCTGCAGCTGAACGCGAGCGTTTTTGTTCATTGACGTGCATTCACACCGCTGATGCGCGCGGGAGGGTCAATGAACCCTCACAGCATAGGATCGTCACAAACTGGCAAGGCGTTAGTACACTCGCCGCCTGCCACCCATTTCGTAACGCTGCGCCAGTACGCAGCTGCGCTCAGGAGTTTCACATGTCTGCCCCGATTGCTCGTACGGATGCTGGTGTTGATCCGTATAAATGGCTGGAGAGTCGTGACGCACCCGAGGTGCTCGATTACCTCAAGGCCGAGAACGCCTATTTAGAGGATCAGCTTGCCGACCAGGCGGGGCTGCGTGAGGCACTGTTTCAGGAGATCAAGGGCCGCATCCGCGAGACAGACCTTTCACTGCCGTCACCCTGGGGGCCTTGGCTTTACTACCAGCGCACCACCGCCGGTGATGAGTATCCGCGTCACTACCGCTGCCCCCGACCCGCAGACGGCTCGTTCACTGTGGACGAAAGTGCCGAGCAGCTCTTGCTCGATCCCAATGAATTGGCAGCCGGAGGGTTCCTGTCGCTGGGCGCGTTCAGCGTCAGCCAGGACCACAGCAAACTGGCTTACAGCCTCGACACGCAAGGTGATGAGATTTATCAACTGTTCGTCAAGGATCTGCACACCGGCGAGGTGACTGCCCTGCCCTTCGAAGATTGCGACGGGAGCATGACTTGGGCTAACGACAATCAGACGCTGTTCTACGGCGAACTCGACGATACTCACAGGCCTCACAAGATCTATCGCCATCGTCTGGGGTACGGCGAGCGCACCGAGGTCTACCACGATCCGGACGGCCGCTATTTCGTTCACTGCTACCGAGCCAGCTCCGAACGTCAGCTGGTGATTCTTTCCAACAGCAAGACCACCAGCGAAGCCTGGGTGCTATCAGCGGATGAGCCTGATGGCGACTGGGATTGCCTCGCGCCACGCCAGGAAGACCATGAATACTACCCCGACCATGGCTTGCTGGATGGAGAATGGCGCTGGCTGATTCGTAGCAACCAGGCCGGGATAAACTTCGCGCTTTATCACGCACCAGAGGCCACGCCACAGCGCGATCAGTGGCAAGAACTGATCGGCCACAGCGACTCGGTGATGCTCGAGGACGTCAGCCTGAACGCAGGGGCGGTCACGCTGAGCCTGCGGGAATCGGGACTGCCCATCATCGAGGTTCGGCCCGCAGAGGGCAGCCATTATCGGGTGCAATTACCCGACGCGGCTTACAGCCTGCATGTTCATAACACACTGGAATTCGATAGCCCGGTCATTCGGCTGCGCTATGAGGCCCTGAACCGTCCCGCGCAGATTCGCCAGTTGAACCTGGTCGACGGCGATCAGAAGGTGCTCAAGGAAACACCGGTCGAAGGCCCGTTCGATGCCGATGCCTACGAAAGCCGCCGCATCTGGGCGACGGCCGCCGACGGTACCCAGGTACCGATCAGCCTGGTCGGTCGCCGCGAGCTTCTCGGCAAACCAGCGCCGCTGTATCTCTACGGTTACGGCGCGTACGGCCACAGTCTCGATCCGTGGTTCTCTCATGCACGCTTGTCTCTACTAGATCGCGGATTCGTGTTCGCCATTGCCCACGTTCGAGGCGGTGGCGATCTTGGCGAAGCCTGGTACCGCGCCGGAAAGCTGGAGCACAAGCCGAACACCTTCGGCGACTTCATTGCCTGCGCCGAGAAACTGATAGGCGATGGCTACACCGAACCAGGTCGACTCGCGATTAGTGGTGGCAGTGCCGGGGGATTGCTGATCGGCGCGGCGCTGAATCTACGACCTGAACTGTTCGGCGCCGCGATTGCCGAGGTGCCCTTCGTCGATGTGCTGAACACCATGCTCAACGCGGACCTGCCGCTGACGGTCACCGAATACGACGAATGGGGCGATCCAAATCAGCCAGAAGTTCATGCCCGAATAAAGGCATATGCCCCTTATGAAAACGTGCGCAATCAACCCTACCCGGCGATACTCGCCGTGGCTGGCTACAACGACAGTCGCGTGCAGTATTGGGAAGCTGCGAAATGGGTAGCCAAACTGCGCGCCAACAAAACCGACAACAACCTGCTGCTGCTCAAAACCGAATTCGGTGCCGGGCATGGCGGCATGAGCGGTCGTTATCAAGCGCTCAAGGACGTCGCGCTGGAATACGCGTTCGTGCTCAAGGTCTTCGGCATGGCTGATCGGTAAGCGGGCCGCCATGTGGCAGTGCCGTTCAATACTCACACTCGGAGCTCGTCCGCCGACTTGCGGTCGGAACGGCACCAGCGTGCCGAGGTCACCTCTCATACCACTATTTGGAGTGTATAGGCATGAGCAGGACATCGCAGAACGTGCAGGGCTGGGAGCGCGCCGCATCCATCATCGGCGGGCTGTACTTTGTTGGCAAAGGCCTCGGCCGGGGCGGCTTGGGCGGGCTGGTTCAGCTGGCCATAGGTGGCATGGCCCTGACGCGCGGCTTCACCGGCCACTGCGAAGCCAAACGCGTACTTTGCGAAGTGAGTGAGCATGCCAAAATGGCAGAAGGCAATTCCCGGAGCATGCCACTCGAGCGCAGTGAAGCGGACGATGTTCGCTTGAAAGCCAACGCTCAGGCCGCTACCGGCACTGCCACCGTGACCGGCAACGACTCGCTTAGCAACCCGCCAACCGGGGTCTGATCAGTCTGCTGCTGGGGCCGCCACCAGCGGAACAGAGCCGCAAGAAAGCTTTGTCCTGAGGGCAAAGCTCTAGCACCACTCATGAACAGCCATATCCAGCTTGCTTATGGTGGTATGCGCCCGCCAGCGGCCGAAACTAAATGCTTCCGATAAAGGCGAAAGCCTGGCCGCCGGCTGCAATGTGCTTCAGCAGCAGCCGGACGTAGTCAACTCAGCCTCGCGGAACGACGATCAGTCCAGCGCGTTCACCGATCGCGACGTCGGCCAGCGGAAACAGGATATGCGCGTCCGGCTCTTCAACCACCCAGCGAACGCCTTCATCCTCGGCCAGCAGCGTACCGATTGGTAACGCGGTGAAGTTTTCAATATCCGCTGGCAGGCGCAGGGCGAACCGCTCGCTGCGCTTGATGATTTCCCGCGACAACCGGAACGCCTTCGGGGGTTGCTGCATATGCAGTTGCCCCGAAGGCGCCGCTTCGATCCAGTGACGGGCGGCCTGCAGAAACCCGTCGAGGCAATCAGGCCATGTGCCTTCGGCCGCCTCTGCCATTTCCAGGGTAAACGCCTCGGCACCGTGACGCGTCGCGGTGTGGGCGCTGAAGGTTCCTGACGGCTTTTCCTGCACCAGCACCGCCTCTACCGCTGCCTGCCGAAGGCGCAGCAGGCTTTCGGTCGAGACTTCACGATCCGGCACCCAGGGACAGACCGCGAATTGCGGCAGCTTCGATGCACGCATCGCGGAGTGCAGGTCATAGTGCCAACGGCGACGGCCAGACTCGGAAAAAAACTGCGCCACCCACGCTTCAAGTTGCGCGGCGCGGCTCGCCTCGTCGCTGAGGTTATCGGCATGCCTGCCACAGAACAGCCGATTCAGATCCGAGCCGACCCTACGTACGCCCTGACGCATCGCGGGCGGGTTGCAGAACAACAGCAACAGTCGCGCCCGCGGTCGGATCTCGTTGCGTCCGATTGCCTGGATCAGGCGATCCAGCAATTCGATCGGGATGAGTTCACAGCCGTGCACGCCTGCCGACAGCACCAGATCGAGCCCAGTATCCTGGCCGTTCGCCGGCGTGACCTCCAGCGCACCCTCGCCCAGCCATTGCAGCCGGGCACCGTCATCCGTGAACTGTACGCTCTCAGCCGGCACCTGGCCGGCAACCGTCAGCGCCAACAGCCGGCCCAGTGCCAGCATTTCGGCGCCGTCAGTGGTCGTGGTTACAGTCCGGGCCATGGACGTGGTCATCCTCGCCGGACTCAACCGGCTCCATTTCAAGCTCAAGGCTAACCAAGTTGGTCGCCAACGGCCGCAGCAGCAGATTGGCGTACTCGGTGTCGCCGTCTTCGACGTCAACACCAATCATCAACTGATTGTTGCCAACCTGCTGAATCCAAACCTCACGCCCCTGCCACATCACGGCGAAACGGGTGCAGGAGGTCTCCAGCTGGGTACCGTCTACGTCTTCAAGGATTAGTTGCAGGCTATCGCTCATGGCAGATTCTCAATAGGGAAAAGGTGCAGGACAGCGCGCCGTCCTGCCAAGGGTAGACCTGGAATTCAGGCCTGGGTCAGCTTCGCAGCGGCACGGTCGAAGCGGGCAAGACCTTCCGCGATATCGGCCTCTTCGATGATCAGGCTAGGGGCCAAACGGATTACGTCGGGCCCAGCCTGCAGAATCATCAGCGCTTCGCGCTCTGCCGCATCGAAGATTTCACGTGCGCGACCTTTCCAGGCATCGTTCAGCACGCAGCCAATCAACATGCCCATGCCACGCACCTGGCTGAACAAACCATAGCGCTGGCCAATCTCCAGCAGGCCACGCTTGAAGCGCTCATGCCGATCCCTGACACCGCCCAGCACCTCAGGAGTATTGACGATATCAACCACCGCCTCGGCCACTGCGCACGCCAGCGGATTGCCGCCATATGTGGTGCCATGGGTGCCGACGCTGAAATGCGCAGCGATTTCGTTGGCGGTCAACATCATGCCGATCGGGAAGCCACCACCCAGACTCTTGGCGTTGGTCAGGATGTCTGGCGTAACGCCGTAATTCATATAGGCGAACAGCTCACCGGTACGGCCCATGCCGGTCTGGACTTCATCCAAGATCAGCAGTGCGTTGTGCTGGTCGCAGAGCTTGCGCGCGCCTTCGAGGTACGCCTGATCGGCCGGCAGAACGCCGCTTTCACCCTGAATCGGTTCCAGCACCACCGCGCAGGTCTTGTCTGATATGGCCGCGGCGAGCGCATCGAGATCGTTGTAGGCGACATGGCTGATGCCTTGGATCTTGGGCCCGAAACCATCGGAATACTTTGGCTGCCCGCCCACCGTCACCGTAAAGAGCGTCCTACCATGGAAGCTGTTAACCGCAGAGATGATTTCGCATTTCTCCGGCCCGAATTTGTCATGAGCGTAACGGCGCGCCAGCTTGAAGGCCGCCTCGTTGGCTTCGGCACCGGAGTTACAGAAGAAGGCCCGGTCGGCGAAAGTAGCGACAGTCAGCTTCTTGGCGAGACGCAACGCCGGTTCATTGGTAAAGATATTGGAGATGTGCCAGAGCTTGCCCGCCTGCTCGGTCAACGCGCTTACCAGTGCCGGATGAGCATGGCCAAGCACGTTGACCGCGATGCCGCCGGTGAAGTCGATCAGTTCTCGCCCGCTCTGATCCCAGACTCGCGAGCCCTGTCCACGTAGGGGGATGAAGGCAGCAGGTGCAAAGGTGGGAACAATGACCTGGTCGAAATCAGCGCGTTCTACCGGGGTGTGCGGGGCGGACATCAGGACTCTCCTGCGATGCGACACGAATAGGAAATAAAACGCCCCGCCATGGCGGGGCGTTGCATGCGCAGTTTAAACGCAGGCCCGCCAGCAATGGGCGGCCCGGCGAAAATTCTCTTCAGGACACGATCGAATGCTGCTGATCGAGCTCAATGGCCCGCTCCAAGGTTTCGAGCAAGGCCTTGCGTGCCTTGAGCTTGGTGTTCTTGTGCGCAGTCATGTTGATCTTCTTCAACTGGGTCGCCGCCGCTTTGGCGGCATCCATCAGCTCACTGGCCGGCACTATCTTGTCAAGGAAACCCGCCTCGACTGCAGCTTGTGGATTGAAGATTTCGCCATTGATTACCGAGCGCTGAAAAGCCGGCTTGGTCAGACGGTCACGAGCCAGTTCGATACCCGAATGGTGCATGGTCATACCGATCTGAACTTCATTCAGACCGATATTGAACGCGCCCTCGACACCGATGCGGTAATCCGACGAGAGCAGCAGGAAGGCGCCTTTGGCAATCGCGTGCCCCGAACAGGCGGCGACGATCGGGAAAGGATGAGCCAGCATTCGCAACGTAAACTTCGAGCCCGTGGTTACCAGCGAAATGGCGTTTTCCGGCCCCGAGGTCATGACCTTGAGATCATAGCCACCGGAGAGAATGCCCGGCTGCCCAGTGAGGATCACCACGGCGCGGTCCTGCTCGGCGCGGTCGAAAGCCGCGTTGAGCGCGTCGAACATGGCCGGAGACAGTGCATTGACCTTGCCGTTATTCAGCGTCAGCGTGGCGATGCCGTCTTCGATTTCGTAGGAAACCAGATCACTCATGACGAATATTCCTTGTTGATAGTCCACAGACGTTACCCAGCAGAACCCGAGAGGTAAAGCATCGTGACTGACCGATAAGTCATGGTTTGCAACTGGCAGCGCCTGGCGACACAGGGGCAAAACTAACAGTCGTCGACTGGCTCCGGTTCGAGCTCGAAGACTGCAAGCAGTTCGGGATGCAGGATTGCCTGCAACTGAGGGTCAGCAATGAACAGACCGTGGGAGCCGTCCGGAATCCCGCTGCTGATCCTGTAAGGCGTTCCATCGGCATCGACTGTCAGCTGGGACAGGTCGAGATAACGAGGCTCACAAGGCATCTTGTTCGCATCACGCAACACCACGACCTTCGGCCTAAGGTGCAGTTGTGCATGCTTCTCCAGCACCAACCCGACCTCTCCCGTGTGCAGCTCCACCAATGTTCCTACCGGAAACACGCCGAGCCAGCGGATGAATTCATGAACCAACGCTTCGTCGAATTGCTGCCCGGCGCTGCTGCGCAACACGTCGTACGCTGTCTGGATCGGGCGTGCATCGTCATAGGCACGGTGGCTGGTAATCGCATCGAAGGCGTCGACTATAGTAATCACCCGAGTGACAAACGGGATCTGGTACTGGTCAAGCCCCTGCGGATAACCTTTGCCATCCAACCGTTCATGATGGCCATGCGCCGCGTGAACCGCAGCGGCAGGAATGTCTTCCTGACTGCACAGGGCCTGAAAACCAAACGTCGGGTGCAACTTGATGTGCTGGAATTCTTCCTCGGTCAGCTTGCCCGGCTTGTTCAGGATCGCCGGATCGATCTTCATCTTGCCTACATCATGTAGCAGCCCCGCAATGCCCAATAGTTCGATCTTGTCGTCGGCCAACCCTAGGTGCGTTCCAAATCCCATTGCCAGGATAGATACAGAAAGGCAGTGCAGACTCGTATAAAGATCCTGAGTCTTCAGACGCGTCAACCAGAGCATGGCGCTTTCGTTACGAAGCATGCTTTCGAGGTTTCGCTTAACCAATGCCTGACAAGCCTTGGTATCAATCGCCCGACCCTGCTGGACGTCCAGTAGAACCTGATCCAGAACCAGCGTACTGCTGATATAGGCCTCGCGCGCTTCCTCCACCTCAAGCGACAGCGGGATGCGGGCCATCTTGCGCGTCACGCGCAGCGGCGTCGCCGAAGGTACGATCATCTGTCCCTGATCGATCATCACGCGGCGAGTGTCATCAACGAACACGTAATCACAACGTTCGCGCACCGCCTGGATGTGCTCGAGCTTAAGCAAGGGGAAGCCTTGGAACAGGAAGTCCGTCTGCCGCCACGGCCGATCCAACTCACAGATATACATCCCGAGTACCAAATGGCTGACATGCAGGCGACGTTTGGTGGGGATCTCTGCCACCTCAGGCCGCTTACGCTTTGTTCTGAATAACTTCATCGAAGCCTTTCCTGGCTCTCACTATTCACTGCGCATAATTGCGCACAGGCTTACAGCAGTATCTTCGCCGTTCGAACCCTAGAGCAACGATAGGTTCATTACCACGCTAGCCTACCCGGTTTTCCAACATCCTCCTTAACCGCATGAAAAAACTAAAAAACTTTTTGCCATCCGCTGGTTCTTCGGCTACATTAGCGCGCCTCGAAGGACATCGCGCCTTTCGAGACCCGGTGAGGTGTCCGAGCGGTTGAAGGAGCACGCCTGGAAAGTGTGTATACGAGAAATCGTATCGTGGGTTCGAATCCCACCCTCACCGCCAGATCAAACACAAAGCCTCGTTTATCGAGGCTTTGTCGTTTCTATCACATACGTTTCGAAAAGGCATCCCGCGTTTACGCGCTGAATCTGAGTCAATCATTCAGGGACAAGCGCAACGCTGCACGGCTGCCCTTGGTGTTTCGATTCCACCCGCATTGGAAGCTTCGAAAAAGAAGACGTTTCCAATCGAGCCATCCGGCGATGCGGCATCCAAAGTCACCGAGCGGCTTCTCGCTGACGATGATGCAGACACTTCGTCCCGAGGCTGGCCGCGCCCATATAGGCTAGAGCTAGGCGAGACCAGCCGCGCTCGAAGTCGAAACCACAGCACTCTAGTCGAAGCCCCCGCTACGCAATCAGATTGCCAGCAGCCCGCGAGGGCAGCGCCACGCCACTGACGGGGCGCACTAAACAACCATCGGTTTTGCGTGGCCCGCATATTGCTTTCTTTAACGAAAGCTTGAATTACAACTCGCAAGCTCGAGATCGGTCTGGGACAGCGAGGCTGCCCCTGAGAATAACCAGAACAATTAAAAGGCCGCCATCATGTTCAAACAGAAGAAGGTTAGACAGGCTACGATGATCCTGTTCGCCACAGCAGTAATTCTGATATTGCCGAACCTCACGCGTCTAATCAGTTGATACCGCCAGAATGAGGCACCCTATGAAAACGCTGTCCCGACTGTTATTTCTAATGACTGCAACGGTAGTGACCACTGCCGCCAATGGAGGTCAGGTCGAGCAGCCAGCCGCGCTGGAAGCATTGCAGCGAGCGGACAGCGTCCTGATCGACGTGCGCACCGAACAGGAGTTTGCCGAAGGCGCCTTACCCGGTGCCACGCGTATCGAGACGGAAGATCTTACTGAGCACATCGCCACTATTGCCCCAGATAAAAATGCTCCCGTAGTGCTCTACTGCCGCAGCGGCCGCAGAGCATCAGCCGCACAGGCTCTGCTCCAGGAGTTGGGTTATAGCCAGGTAATCAACGCTGGCGGTTATCAGGAGTTGAACGGGCTCGTGCCGCTTCGCTGAAAGCACTCACCTTACGCCGCGCGCGCGCCTTCCTCTTTCACCTCCCTTCTGCTGGGAACTATTGCGCTGCAGTGGCTACTGAAAAAGGAGCCATTGCTTAAGCGCTTGGTCGCGCATACCGGGAGGAAACCAGTTTGATGAATTGGGACGTAGTGTTGAACGAAGGCCTCTGGATCAACATCGCCATAATTGTTGGCATCACGCTTGTCAGCTATCTCATCCTGCAGGCCATCCTGCGGATCATCACCAACCGTCTTCGCAAGATGGCAAAGGGCTCCAGAAGCGGTTTTGTTGGCATCGCCGCAGAGATGCTCAGCCGAACCAGTCACGTTTTGCTGATCGCCCTATCGCTGCTGATCGCTCTTAAGATCGTCGACCTGCCAGAGCGCTGGGAAACAGCGATGTCACACGGCTGGTTCATCGCACTGGCGTTCCAGATCGCTTTGTGGATGGACACGGCGGTTCGCCTGTGGATGGAAAGCCTGACCCAAGACGGCAAAGCGCGAAATCCGGTCACCACGACCATCATTGGAATCATGGTCCGAATCGTTATCTGGACAATGATGTTGCTGTCGATTCTGGCGAACCTGGGCGTCGATATCACGGCGATGGTCGCCAGTCTGGGTGTCGGCGGTATTGCCATTGCCCTCGCGGTGCAGACGCTGCTCAGCGATATCTTCGCTTCGCTGTCGATCGGCGTCGACAAGCCTTTCGAAATCGGCGACTTCGTCGTCTTTGGTGCAGTCGCCGGGAACATCGAGCACATCGGGCTCAAGACGACGCGGATTCGCGCCCTCAGCGGCGAACAGATCGTCTGCGCCAATGCCGATCTGCTCAAGCAAATCCTGCACAACTACAAGCGCATGAACACGCGTCGCATCGTGTTCAAGTTCGGAATCACCTACAACACGCCATCGGACAAGGTGCGCGAAGTTTCGGCGTTGGTGAAACGCATCATCGATGGCATCGAAAACGCCAACTTCGACCGCGCGCATTTCCTGGCCTTCGACGACAGCCAGCTGACGTTTGAAGTCGTCTACATCATGCAGGTCTCGGACTACAACGCCTACATGGACGCCCAGCAGGAGATCAACTTGCAGCTGCTGGACGGCATCCGCCAGATGGGCCTGCAATTCGCCTTCCCCACCCGCAGTGTCGAGTTCATCGGCGGGCAGTTTCCAGAGGTGACGGTGGCGGGTGTGCCGCAGGAAAAACCGGCCGCCAACCAGGAGACGCAAAGCCAACGGGCGAATTGAGGGTTCCCATGGCGCCCTGACCCTAAGGCCGGGGTCGTCAACCCATCAACTCATCGGAGACATTTTCTTGTGCGTTTCGATCAGCTGCGGCACCACGCCAGGATCGGCCAAGGTCGAGATATCGCCCAAGGCGTCGTACTCGTCGGTGGCGATCTTGCGCAAGATGCGTCGCATGATCTTGCCTGAACGTGTCTTCGGTAAGCCCGGCGCCCACTGGATCGCATCGGGCACAGCAATTGGCCCGATCTCCTTGCGCACCCACTGTTGCAGTTCCTGGCGCAGCTGATCAGAAGGCTCCTCCCCAGCCACTAGCGTGACGTAAACATAGATACCTTGCCCCTTAAGCGGATGCGGCACGCCGACCACAGCCGCCTCGGCCACCTTGCGGTGAGCGACCATGGCGCTTTCGATTTCCGCAGTACCCATGCGATGCCCGGAAACGTTCAGCACATCATCGACCCGACCCGTGATCCAGTAGTAGCCGTCCTCGTCGCGCCGGGCACCATCACCGGTGAAATACATACCGCGAAAGGTCTTGAAGTAGGTATCGACGAAGCGATCGTGGTCGCGATAGATGCCACGCATCTGCCCAGGCCATGAGTCGAGAATGACCAGATTGCCCTCGGTCGCCCCTTCGAGCAGGTTGCCAAGGTTGTCCACCAACCCAGGTACGATGCCGAAGAACGGCCGTGTCGCGGACCCTGGTTTCAGAGCCGTTGCGCCTGGCAACGGGCTGATCAGAATGCCCCCCGTCTCGGTTTGCCACCAGGTGTCGACGATCGGGCAGTGTGATTTGCCGACCGTCTCGTAATACCAGTGCCAGGCCTCAGGATTGATCGGTTCACCCACGGTACCGAGCAAGCGCAGACTCGAACCATCGGCGCCCTCCATCGCTGCCGGGCCTTCGGCCATCATCGAACGAATTGCAGTCGGTGCGGTGTAAAGGATGTTCACCTGATGCTTGTCGACGATCTTCGCGATCCGCGTGACATCCGGATAGTTCGGCACTCCCTCATATATCAGCGTTGTGGCGCCATTAGCCAGCGGCCCGTAAAGGATGTAGCTGTGCCCGGTGATCCAGCCGACGTCGGCAGTACACCAGTAGATCTCGCCCGGCCGGTAATCAAATACCCGCTCGTGGGTCAGGGCTGCGTAGAGCAGGTAACCGCCGGAGGTATGCAGCACGCCCTTCGGTTTGCCGGTCGAGCCCGAGGTGTAGAGGATGAACAGCGGCTCCTCCGCACCCATCTCCTTTGGCGCGCAAACATCCCCAGCCACGCGCATCAGGTCTTCGTACCAGATGTCGCGATGCGGATGCCAGCGGATGTCACCTCCGGTACGCCGCACCACGATAATCTTCTGCACACAACGCGTCTGCGGGTTGGTCAGCGCCTCATCCACATTGGCCTTCAACGGCACCCGTTTACCACCCCGCAGCCCTTCATCGGCAGTGATCACTACCTTGGAATTGCCATCGATGATCCTTCCGGCCAAAGCTTCTGGCGAGAAACCACCGAAGACCACCGAGTGAATCGCGCCGATGCGTGCACATGCCAGCATCGCCACGGCAACTTCGGGGACCATCGGCATGTAGAGGGTAACCACGTCGCCCCGATGCACATCCTGCCCACGTAATGCATTAGCGAACTTGCTCACCTCATGATGCAGCTCGCGGTAGGTGATTTCACGGTGTTCGGCCGGGTCGTCACCTTCCCAGATGATCGCAATTTCATCGCCGCGGGTTTCGAGATGGCGATCCAGACAATTGGCCGCTACGTTCAGGGTGCCATCGGCGAACCACTTGATGTCGACATGGTGGTCATCGAAGGACGTCTGCTTGACCTGCGTGAACGGCTTGATCCAGTCGATACGTTCGGCCTGCTCACGCCAGAAGCCGTCAGGGTTGACCACAGACTGTTGATACATGGCTTTGTAAGTGGCTTCATCGGTCAGCGACTGAGCAGCCGCCTCTGGACTTACCGGATACAGGGACGTAGCACTCATGGCGAATACCTCATTCGTCGGTCTTGTTATCGTCTCGAACAACCCTGTCTCACAGGCGAACCATACGAATCAAACCAAGCGCCTGAGCGACTTCACGTTGGAGCTACACGGGCCTAATAGCGTTCCCCATAGACTGAACCAACCAGGAACGCATCGCTGCTATAAAGCATAGACGCTTCGGCCAAGCTGTACTTTGCCGCCTGCGGTGGTCATAGATATGCCGGGGCACGCGCCCTTCATGCCGAGGTTCAAGGATGTCAGATCCAGCCAACGTGTTCTTTCGTGTCGTTAAACGCATCAGGGAGAGCATCGCCCTCTACCCGGTCCTGATCCCCGCCGTTTACTTCGTCATCGCCACCCTGGTGTTTGCCTTCGAGTCGACGTCCATTGCCGCATCACTACACGACGAGCTACCGCCGGGCCTGATCGATGCCGATAACAGCCGTGAAATCCTCGGCACGCTGATTACCGGCATCATCTCGCTCACGGTCTTTAGCTTCTCCATGGTCATGGTCGTGCTCAATGGCGCTGCGGCCCGCCTGTCACCGCGGGTGCTTCCCGGTCTGATCAGCGACACGCGCAATCAGGTGATCCTCGGCGTCTACCTGGGCAGCATCGTCTACTACCTGCTGATGATCGGCGCCCTGAACAAGAACGACCCGGCCAGCGTCCCGGCGCTTGGGCTGCTGCTGGCGTTGCTGTTCGGCATGCTGTGCATGGCATTGTTCGTCGTGTTCATTCGTTCGGTGTCGCAATCGATTCAGGTCGACTGGATCCTCAGCCAGCTCTATAACGATGCATCAGCCAACCTGGACAAGCGCAGGCGGCGCATCGCTGGCGTCATCGGGATTCCCGACACGACCGACTGGTGGTGCCTATCCGCAGCCCGGCCGGGGTATCTGCGCGAGGTGAACGAACGGCGCCTGGGCAAGCTGCTGCGTAAACGCGAAATGGTTGCCGTGATTCAGGTAGAGCCGGGCTTCTTCCTGATCGAGGGCTACCCATTGATCAAGTTCAGTGAGTCGCTGAGCGACGAAGAGGCTAACGAAGCACTCGACTGCTTCGACTTCCACGACAATGAATTTGCCGGCGCCAATGTCTCCTACGGCATGCGACAGATCTCGGAAATCGCGGTCAAGGCCATCAGTCCCGCCATCAACGACCCCGGTACCGCAATGCGTGCCGTCAATCTGATCGGAGTACTGCTGAAACGACTCGGCGGCGTACTTCCGTTTGATGTCGGTTGCGTCGATGAGGGTCGTCCGCGGCTTTTCTATCCGCAACTCAAGATGCTTCAGATACTGCAGACCGCTATCGCGCCGATCCGTATCTACGGTGGCCATGACCCCCAGGTGTTGATCACGCTGTTGCAATGCATCAAGAACGCGCTGCATGGCAACCCAAGCGACGAGCAGCTCGAAGCGCTTCATGACGAAATCTGGGCGTTGCGAACAGATGCTGATGTCAAGGTGGGAAATCCCCGTGATCGTCGAGCGGTAAACGAAGCGATCGAGCGCTTGGCAGAACTCCGGACCGGATCACCGGCCGTAACCCCTCTGCCGCTCCACCGGAAGCACCCAACCAGCCCATCGACGTAAACACCGCCTGCTCGCCTCGGATGCTTCTGCGTTAATGGCCCGTCTTCAAGCTTTGCGGTTTGACTGTGCGGGTTGGTCACTCGACGCGCGCGCAGGCAACGAGCAATTTGTAGGCGCCCGCCCTGGAGGCGAAACGTTTGTCACGAACGACAGCAAGTCTCAACCCGTTACCAGATGTGCGTCCCCCAGCGGGACTGCCGGTAGTCTGGGCGGTAGATTGCGGTGGCTACTGCGTCGGTCGACCGCTTCGGTTGCTCATCAGGTCGAGTCCGACCTCCCCATTTGCTGTGCTGAAAGCGGCCTGACGGCGAGGTCAGCGCTCGCCCTCCTTACGAGGCCCACCATGGCTATCCGGTAATTGCCCGCAAGCTGGCGCTCGGTCATCCTTCGAAGATGACCCGACCCGCCATAGGTGTTGTGATGAACGGACAGAACGAGAGCAGCTTGCCGCTGCATGGCCTCAAGGTCATCGAGATGGGCCAGCTGATCGCCGGCCCCTTCGCCAGCAAGATGCTCGGCGAATTCGGCGCCGAGGTGATCAAGATCGAGCCGCCGGGCGTCGGTGATCCGCTGCGCAAATGGCGCAAGCTCAAGGACGGAACCTCGCTCTGGTGGCACGTGCAGTCACGCAACAAGCAGTCCGTGACGCTCGATCTGAAAGCCGCCGAAGGCCAGCAGATCGTCCGTCAGCTGGTCGCCGAAGCCGATGTGCTGGTCGAGAACTTTCGCCCCGGCACACTCGAAGCCTGGCGCCTGGGCTGGGACGAACTGTCCAGGCTCAATCCTCGTCTGATCATGCTGCGCATCTCCGGCTATGGCCAGACCGGCCCCTATCGCGACCTGCCCGGCTTCGGTGTGATCGGCGAAGCCATGGGCGGGCTGCGGTACCTGTCCGGTTATTCCGGCCAACCACCGGTACGGGTAGGCGTGAGCATCGGTGATTCGCTGTCGTCGCTGTATGGCGTCATCGGTGTACTGCTCGCTCTGCAGGAGCGCAACCGCAGCGGCAAGGGCCAGGAAATCGATGTCGCGCTGTATGAGTCGGTGTTCGCCATGATGGAAAGCCTGGTACCCGAGTACGACGCCTTCGGCTATGTCCGCGAACCCGCCGGCAGCGCGCTACCTGGCATCACGCCCTCTAACTCCTATCTGTGCAACGACGGCGCGTACGTGTTGATCGCTGGCAATGGCGACAGCATCTATAAGCGCCTGATGACTCTGATGGGCCGACAGGACCTGGCCGACGATGCTCGTTTCGCGCATAACGACGGCCGTGCCCAGCACGCCGAATTGATCGACACCGCGATTGGCGAATGGACCGTGCAGCACAGCCGCGACGAAGTCATCGAGGCACTGAAAGCGGCGCGCGTCCCGGCCGGCTATCCCTACACCGCCGCCGACATCGTGAAGGACCCGCACTACCTGGCGCGGCAGATGATCGAGAAGGTAGAAACCTTCGCCGGGCCGCTCAAGGTCCCGGGCGTGCTCCCCAAACTCAGCCGCACGCCCGGTCGAATTGGCGCGGGCGGGCCTCATTTGGGTGAACACACCGACGACGTACTGGAAGGGCTTGGCCTGAGTGACGATCAAGTTCGCGGGCTGCGCGAACGGGGAATTATCTAACGGTGCCATTCGCCGCGGGCAGCGCTTTATCGGGCATTCGGATCAAGGGTTTCTACGGTACTTTCATCCACGACACCGACATGGCCGAATCGGTATAGATCGAAGACCGAGGCCAAATAGGCCAAAACCCCGCTGGCGCGACGCGGCACTCAAAACGCTCTCCACATTCGAAATGGGGTCGCTCATACCTAACAGAGCTGATACCGCATCGACGCCTCGCATGTCGGTATCTGTGCCGCTCCAACAGCCAACCCGGCGCTAGCGGGTTTCTGCAACGAACGTATTTGGTTACTCGTCTTCGTTAACCCTATCTCGCAGCTCTTTGCCCGGTTTGAAATGCGGGACGAACTTGCCATCGAGCGGAACGGATTGGCCGGTCTTGGGGTTACGACCGACACGGGGCGCGCGGTAATGGAGGGAAAAACTGCCGAAGCCGCGGATCTCGATGCGGTCACCAGTGGCCAGCGCCTGCGCCATCTGCTCGAGCATGGTTTTGATCGCCAGCTCCACATCCTTGGACGAAAGCAGCCCTTGTTGGGTGACGATACGTTCGATCAACTCCGACTTGGTCATGGTTTTCCCTTCGTTTTCAAGCGGCTAGATCATTTGAGTTGCGTTCGTTTGTAGCACGTTGCTCAGACTTTGAACAGCCCGATCAACGGACCCGCCACACGCTTGTGTTGTGCAGCTATATCAAAACGTGCTGAGCGAGAGAGGTACTCCAGTGCGCTAACCGTCTCGGTTGAAAAGAGTTGACTGCCCGACAAAGGTCCAGCGCGCTTG
This sequence comes from Stutzerimonas xanthomarina DSM 18231, assembly GCF_900129835.1. GTDB lineage: Bacteria > Pseudomonadota > Gammaproteobacteria > Pseudomonadales > Pseudomonadaceae > Stutzerimonas > Stutzerimonas xanthomarina. The sequence goes on along the minus strand of NZ_FQXA01000005.1, from coordinate 128,573 downwards.
CACGGGCTAGACAGCATGAGTTCGGGAGAAATTAGGGTGACCGTGACGTAGCGATGCCCCTGTGCTGAGGCGAACTCGTCCATCATCAAGCGGCGGGACCCGAAGCTGGTCAATTGAATACGAGGCCAGCGAGAACAGCGCCCGTGAAGTACGGGACAGTATCGAGGCCGTCGAAGATGTTGCCGAGGCGCTTTTCAAGAATGTTTTATTCGCCAACTCCAGCGCAATCAATGACCGAGCGACCAGCTAATACTGCCGACGCGATCAGCGCGTCAGAACTTTAGCGGGCAGGCTGCTGCGCGCCCGCTATCTAACCAGCTAGGCAACCGACGTCGGGATGCGCTAGGAGCGGTCACCAAGTCGGTAGCAGCGTTCTTCCAGGCGCGTAAGTCCACGCTGTAGAAATTTCCAATTGCTTTCGTTCAGTACATCCGCGTGCTCCAGCAATTCGATTTTCCAACGAGCGCTCAACAACTCGCGAACCTCAGCATCAGCCACTGCGAATGGTGGGCCAGACATCTGCTCCTGCTCGTAGTCCAACGTGATCAGCAGCCCCTGGCAGCCCGGTGCTAGGATGCTGACAAGATGTTTGACGTAACGCTGACGCATGTCGGCAGGCAATGCGATCAAGGCAGCCCGGTCGTAGAGTGCCTGGCAGTCAGTCACATCATCGGAGGTCATAGCGAAAAAATCGCCACAGCGGATTTCCACGTTACCCGTTCGGTAGATCTTGAACTCTCCGTGGACCCTGACATCCGGGACCAGCCCATGCTCGGCAAAGAAATCCTCTGCTGCGCGCTCGCTTAGCTCTACACCCAGCACGTCGAAACCCTGCTCGGCAAGCCAAGCCATGTCGAGGCTTTTGCCGCACAACGGCACCAGAACGCGGGCGCCTGGGCCCAACTTCAAGCCGGGCCAATGGCGGCGCAGATAAGGGTTGACCTCGTTTAGATGAAAGCCGATTTCGTTACGTGCCCAGCGACGCTGCCAGAACGCTTCATCCATGTTGAGATCCTCATGAGCGATGTTGGTCGGGCAGCTTATCAGAGCTGTCTTCGCCCGAAACACCGCTTCAGCTGGAGCGCAGTGCTGCTTCTGGATCCAAGCCGGCGTCACGCATCTGAGCGAGCTTGTAACGTAGGGTACGCGCACTGATGCCCAGACGGTCAGCCGTCTCCTTACGGCGCCCGCGCTCCGCGCGCAGGATCTCCAGAATGAGCTCGAATTCGCGACGCCGCAGGTCGTCGCCTAACGCCCCCGTTACTTCGGTTGGCATTGGAGCGACCAAAGGCGGGGTCACGGTTCCGCCCGCAGTGGTTCGCGCCAGCGATGCGAAGCCGGCGGCAGCGGTCAGACAGAGATCGTCCGGTCGGATCAACCCTCCCCGCTGCAGAATCAATGCGCGCTGAATCGCGTTGTCCAGCTCGCGTACGTTGCCGGGCCAGGCATGACCGAGCAGGCACTGACACGCCTCGGATGTCAGTCGCGCGCCGGGCTGACGCATTTTCGCCGCATGATTGGCCAGCAACCGCTCAGCGAGCGGCACGATATCGGCCGGCCTGTCACGCAATGCCGGCCAGGCGAGCGGGAAGACCGAGAGGCGGTAGAACAGGTCTTCACGGAAGCGCCCGTTGCGAACTTCTTCGCCCAGATCGCGGTTGGTCGTGGCGACGATACGAATGTCGAGCGGTATCGGCTTGCGTCCACCAACGCGCTCGACCTCTCGCTCTTGCAACACTCGCAGCAACTTGGCTTGCAATGCCAGCGGCATTTCAGAGATTTCGTCGAGCAGCAGCGTGCCACGATCGGCCAGCTCGAACTTGCCTGGCTGCGTCGCGATGGCGCCAGTGAAAGCGCCCTTCTCATGACCGAAAAGCGTCGCCTCCAGCATGTTGTCTGGAATCGCTGCGCAGTTGATCGCCACGAACGGCTTGTCCGCTCGCGATGACTGCTGGTGAATAAAACGAGCCAGCACTTCTTTGCCGGTTCCGGACTCCCCTGAGATAAGTACGGTCGAATCGCTTTGCGCCACCCGGGCAGCCAATGCCAGCAGCTGCCGACTCGCAGGTTCAACCGCCACAGGCCCCTGTGTATCGGTAGACCCAAGCTGGCCACAGGCATGTCGGCCGACCAGGTCGAGCAAGACTTTGGGTTCGAACGGCTTGACCAAGTAGTCCACAGCCCCCTGACGCATGGCTTCGACGGCGCGCTCGACCGCCCCATAGGCGGTCATTAGCAAAACCGGCATCTGCGGATACCGTTCACGCACAAGCACCTGCAAGGCGTGGCCGTCCATGCCAGGCATATTTACGTCACTGACCAGCAGGCCGAAACTTTCCTGACCCAGCGCGAGTAACGCGGCCTCGGCGCTATCAACCGCGCGGTAGCAATAGCCGCCCAGTTCGAGGGTATCGCCTAATGCTTCGCGCAAAGCGCGGTCGTCTTCAACCAGTAAAACCTTCACACCCATGGTGCTACTCCGAATGGGACCGAGAGAGCAGCGGAAGCAACGGCAACCGCACGGTGGCGCAGGTTCCCCTGCCGGGGCGAGAACGCAGCTCGAGCGCGCCTGAATGGGCGCGCGCTACCGAGTTGACAACAGCCAGGCCGAGGCCGGTCCCGGTCGCCCGGGTGGTGAAAAAGGGTTCGCCGAGTCGGGCGAGCGTTGCTGCATCGATGCCGATGCCGTTGTCGCTGATGCTGATGCGCAACGCCTTGCCACGTGCAAAGAAGTGAATCTTCAGTTTGGTATCGCCGCTCGCAGCCTGGAGCGCATTCTCGATCAAGTTGGCCAATGCACCGACCAAGGTGTCGCGATTGCATAACAGGGCACCGGTCTGGGTGTCACACTGCCAGCGAACGGCGACGCCTTCCAACTTGGTCTCGGTCGCTGCCCTAAGCGCTCCCAGCAACTCGGCAGGGGTCACCCGGTCTTCCAGCGGCAGATCACCGCGAGCGAAAACCAACATGTCACGAACCTGATGCTCCAGTTCGTTCAGCCGGTCCTTCAGGCGACCAGCGAATCGCTGCTGGTGCTCGGCCGACAACCCACCCTGCTCCAGATGGCTTGCATACAGCAGGGCTGTCGATAATGGAGTGCGGATCTGATGAGCCAGCGACGCCACCATCCGGCCCAGCGCAGACAAACGCTCATGGCGCGCCAGCTGGTCTTGCAGCCGCCGCGTCTCAGTCAGATCGGTCAGCAACACCAGCTGCCCCGGCTCAACATTCAAGGATCGGGTAGCGATGGAAACGCGACGCCCATCCTTCAATGAGATCTCGTGACCATCATCCCTACGAGGCGAGAAGCTCCGCGCGATCACCTCACGCCAGAGCGACCCTTCGAGCGGCGCACCCAGCAGCTCAAGCGCAACCGGATTGGCTTCGCGGACCCTGCCCTGGCCATCAATGACGATCACACCGCCAGGTAACAAGTCGAGCAGGCTTTGCAAGCGGTTCGCCAGGCGCTCCTTCTCGTCAAATTCCTGCAAACGCTGCGCAGCGCTTTCCGCGAGCTGAGATTTCAACTCGGCTACCCGTGCGTGCAACATAAACTGGGAATCGCCCAACTGGCTGGACATGTGATGGAACAGTGCGAGCGACTGTTCGAGCTCGTCGCTTGCGCCAGCCTTGGCCGCGCATTGAGCTGGATCGGTGGAGCGGGTCGCTGAAATCACGGGCACACGTATCCGTCAAAAAGATGGTCGGTAACCTGTGAACCAGCAAGGATCATGCCCGTGATAACAGATCCAGAAGGGCTACGCCGCAGGGAGCAGCGGCGTAGCATAACGAGTCACTCGTCGAGATCGTCTTCGCGACGGTTCATCCCGTATTTACGCATTTTCTCTACCAACGTAGTCCGCCGCACCCGCAGCCGCTCCGCGGCCCGTGCAACGACGCCGCCTGCATCTTCGAGTGCCTGCTGGATGAGCCCTTGCTCCAGATTGCCCAGGTAATCCTTCAGATCAAGGCCTTCCACGGGAAGCATGGCGTGCGCGTCCGTGGCGATGATGGGCGCGTTTATCGCAGCGCGTTCTTCCATCTCGTCGTGCAGGTTGGTTGCATATTGCTCGTCGTCATCATCGACATGGCGGAATTTCTTCGGCAGTTCCATAACGCCGATCACGCCATACGGATGCATGATGGCCATTCGTTCAACGAGGTTGGCCAGCTCCCTTACGTTACCGGGCCAATCGTGGCGACAGAGGGACATGATCGCAGCCGAATTGAAACGGATGGAGCCTCGCTTTTCGTGCTCCATGCGCGAGATGAGCTCGTTCATCAGCAGCGGAATATCCTCGATACGCTCGCGCAGCGGGGCCATTTCGATCGGGAAAACGTTAAGCCGGTAATACAGGTCCTCGCGGAAGCTACCGTCCAAGATCATCTTCTCCAGATCTTTGTGCGTCGCGGCGATGATGCGTACATCGGCATTCTGCGTACGGTTGCTACCCACCCGTTCGAAGGTGCGCTCCTGCAGGACGCGCAGCAGCTTTACCTGCATAGGCAGCGGCATGTCGCCGATCTCGTCGAGGAACAGCGTGCCACCTTCAGCCAATTCGAAACGACCGGCACGCGAAGTGATCGCGCCGGTAAACGCACCCTTTTCATGACCGAACAGCTCGCTTTCCAGCAACTCCGCCGGAATCGCCCCGCAATTGACGGGAACGAAAGGACCTTTACGGCGCTTGGAATGGTAATGCAGGTTGCGTGCAACAACTTCCTTACCGGTTCCCGATTCACCTAGGATCAATACACTCGCTTCGGTGTCGGCAACTTGCTGCATCATCTGGCGTACGTGCTGAACTGCACGACTGGTACCCACCAGGCTGCGAAACAGATTAGGCTCACGCTGTCGCCCGCGTGCCTTGGCCTTATCGTTCATTTCCCGGTAGATCTGGGCCCGGTGAAGGGAATCGAGCAGCTTGTTGTAGCTCGGCGGCATTTCCAGGCTGGTCAGCACGCGCTGGCGAATCTCATCTGGCCATTCGGCTGGCACCGGTTCGCCAATCAACAACAGCGGCAGATTTTCGTCCCACTTGCTGATCTGTTTGAGCAACTCAACGGCGCCGCCCTTCGCTGAAACATCGCCAAGCATCACCCCGAGGACGTTGCGGCTTGATTCCAGTGAATCGACCGTAGCCTGCCATTCGCTGCTGACGCATGACAAATGATCTTCGCTGAGAAAGTTCAGAATGACCGTCAGATCCCGGCGACGATCCTGATCGTCGTCTATCAACAAAATTTTGGTTTCACGCCACATCTTGTTTATAGCTCTAGAGGCTGAAAAGAAGCCCGCGCACGTCCTCGGCAGAACGGCAGCGTCATCGGCAGATAGCGTCTAGTTAATTAAAAAAATCAGTCTGAGTCAAATTTATGACGTGATTAAACGACAAAATAGCAAGTAATGCATTTTGGTATTGACTTAGAGCAATTCGCAAACAACGAATCGGGAGATATCTGGCAGGATTTGGCTCGTCTGCGGCGGCCTGGGAGATAGGGGCAACAAACGTCAGATTTCGGTGGAAAGGCTCACTGCACGGCGAAAAACGATGTTGCTGAGGTAAGGGCTCGTTAAAGCTTCCGACGGTTCGACGTCTCGTAAACACCGCCTGCTCACGCCAACTACAAGAGCGACCAATGGTCGCGCTTGTATATTGGATCTTCAACCAAATAACTTGTAGACGTTAGCGCCTTGCTGAGATTGGTTGAGCTGAATCAGCTCCCCTGCCACACGCTGCTTCTCGCTCTGACAGGTGGTGACCAGTTCATGGTAGAGGCTCACCAGTTCCTGCAGACGCTGCCGGATTGCTGATTCGTCCTCACGAGGTTCTACCATTGCAGCCTCGACGACTTGACGGCATTGCAGGTCCAGCACGCTGATCGCTGTCCAGTCCTGCTGTGCCATGGCGTCACGCAAAGCGTTGCCGGTTTCCTCAAGACGTTTGACTGCTGCACTCATGGATCCGCTCCGAATGAACTGGTGACAAGGCCGAACCGGCGCCGCCTGCCGCATGGTTCGCGACGCCTGATCCTTTATCGGCAACCTTCACGTCGCCTTTAATGCCATTGCGGAAAATACGGTGAGTCAGTGCAGGCTGCGAAGCCCCGTCGGAACACTGGGTGGCGCAACAGGCTCCCAGGGACCACCGGGCCGCCCGGCGCAATACCAGTCACCATCCCAGCGGTAGTACAGACGCTCGCGATAGAACAGGTCCTGCCCTTCCACAACGTAGACGCCCAGACGGTTGTCCCAATGCGCAGCGGCATGAGGCGGCGGCGCATAGCGAGGATGGCTTTTCTGAGTAGCGGGTGGGCGAGGTGCCGGTGGGGTACGTACCGGCGGAGGCGTCGTAACAGGCCCGCGAGGCGGTTCCGCCATGGGCGGCGCCGGGTCATGCGTCGGCTCCGACGTCTGATACGGATTGCCTGCACAGGCTCCTAGCAACAACCCCAACGTTACTACTGCGCCGGCTCTCGCCAGGCGCTGAAGCCTTTTTGACACCCGCTCCGCCAGCATCATCAGTCGCTCCCAAACCCTTACGATCAGGGTGTTACTGGTTGGTCAATAGTCAGCGTGATCCCATCCGAGTCCCTCGTTGCCAACGGCTCGCTACTGCCTTGCCACTCACCGCGAGTAGCGTCCCCATCCTTGGATATACGGGCGAACAATCTGACTTGGTCGAAATTGGACAACCGAAGCTGTGGAGTCATTGCATCGGCGTCACTCAAATTGACAGTCGCAGGCAAATCCGCAACGGTCAGACGCTTCACAGCCAACGGCATCGGCGGGCCAGACAAAGCACGTGCGAAGACGAACACGGCATCGGACGGACGAACCTTGTCGACCATCTCGGCAGCCAGTTGCACTTCGACTGTCAGTCCCGCTCCCGTTTCGGCAATCATCTCGCCCGCCGGTTCGGCCACGCTGGCCGAGGCCGGCTCGCCGAGCTGCTCGCGCGCACGAGCGATACCGCCCTGAATGGCTTCACGGGAAGGATCTTCAGCAGCCAGCGTTGAAACCAACCGCTCCCAAAACGCTATCGCATCCGCAAACCGTTCTTCTTCGTAGGCTGCAATACCCAACAGCCCGAGGCTTGTCACCTCGTCGGGATCACCGCGTAAGGCTTCGTCAGTTAGCTGTTGCAGCTGCTCGGACCACTTACGGTCACCGGCGAAATACAGCGCCTGTGCCAACTGTCCCAGAAGCTCCGGTTGGCGCCCTGCCAGTTTGACGACCTGCTGGTAAGCGGCGGCGGCATCCGCGGGGCGCTCCCGGCTCATATAAGTCTTAGCGAGGAAATACCACGCCTCGGCGGACTCGGGTTGAGCTTTCACAGCCCGCTCGAGCCTTCCAACCATTTCTTCCATCGTTGCCGGCTGCTCGGTGAACTCCCTCGCCAACTGAAGTTTGTCGCTCGCGCCCCAGTGTAGGTAAAGGCCATATCCGAGTAATGGCATAAGAATCGCTGCTATCAGCGGCACAGCAAGACCCAGGTGGTTGCTGCGACGGCTGGTGCTGCCTTCGGTGTCGTCTAGCAGCTCTCGAGCCGCATCGGCGCGCCCGGCCTCGAACTGCTCAGGCTCAAGGGTCCCAGCCGCCTGTTGCGTTGCCAGTTCGCCGAGCCGCTCCTGGTAAAGCGCAACATTCAGCGCTGTCCGATCCTCTTCCGCCTGTACACCACGCCCCCGCAGTAACGGCAGCAGCAGGAACGCCAAGGCAGCCAGCAATAACAGGCCTGCGCCTATCCAAAAATCAATCATGGTTCTTTTTTATCCAACAACGTGGCAAGGCGCGCGCGCTCGGCCTCGGAAAGTGTGTTCGATACCGGCCCGCCAGCTCCGCGACGACGGCGCACCAGAATGAATGCCAACACGCCGAAGCCAATCACCAATAGCGCAGCTGGCCCATACCAGAGTACGAGCGTCTTGGAATTGACCGGCGGCTTATAACGGACAAAGTCGCCGTAACGGGCAACCAGGTAATCGACAATCTGCTCGTTGCTCTGTCCCTCTTCCAGCATCCGGAAGATTTCCCGGCGCAGGTCCATCGCGATCGGCGCGTTGGAGTCGGCGATGTTCTGGTTCTGGCACTTCGGGCAGCGCAACTCTTCCACCAACGTGCGATAGCGCTCGCGTTCGGCCTCGTCTTTGAACTCGTAGGCATCAATCGCTGCCGACGCGCTGCCCAGCAGACACAGCGTCAGCACAAGCCCGTGGATTAGCTGTTTCATTCGTCCACCAGTTGCTGATAAAGCGCCGCAAGCTGTTCACGCCAGACGCGCTCGTCGATGACGCCAACATACTTGTGACGAATGATGCCCTGCTTGTCGACTAGGAAGGTTTCAGGCGCACCGTACACACCCAGGTCCAGCCCCAAAGTGCCCTCCTCGTCGCGAATATTCAGCTGGTAGGGATCGTGGAAGTCGCGCAGCCATTTTTGAGCCGATGCGTTCTCATCCTTGTAATTGACGCCATGGATGACCACGCCCTGCTCGGCAAGCTTGTTCAGAACAGGATGCTCGACCTTGCAGGCAACGCACCAAGTCGCCCAGACGTTTACCAAGGCTGGTTTGCCCTTGATGTCCCCGGCAGTAATTACCCGCTGCGGGTCCTCGACCGAGGGCAGCGAGAACGAAGGCAACGGCTTGCCAATCAGAGCCGATGGGAGCTCGGTAGGGTCCAGAAACAGACCTCGATAAAGAAACACAGCGACCAGCAGGAAGATTGCCAGCGGCAGCAACATCAATAATCTCTTCATATCAGGCTCCTTGCTGGGCCAAACCGAGCGCCTCACGAACACGGGTCCTGACTTTCACCCGATAACGTTTGTCACTCACCGACAGCACGCCACCCAACGACATCATCAGAGCACCCAACCAGATCCAGCGAACGAACGGCTTGATATGCACCCGGACGGCCCAGGCGCCGTTCTCCAGCGGCTCACCCAACGCCACGTAGAGATCACGGGTGAAACCTGCGTCGATTCCTGCCTCGGTCATTGGCATTTGTTGCACGGTGTACAGACGCTTCTCTGGATGCAGCGTCGCGACCTGTTTGTCGCCTTCAAAGACGCGAATGGTGCCTTTATCTGAGGTGAAGTTTGGCCCTTCGAAATGTTTGGCCCCGTCGAACACGAAGCTGTAACCGCCCAACTGCAGCGACTCCCCCGGAGCCAGGCGCAGGTCACGCTCGTCGCTCTGCTGGCTCGTCAGCACCACGCCCAGCGCGCAGACCACCAGACCGAAGTGCGCCAGCTGCATACCCCAATAGCTCGGCGCCAGGCTTCGCAAACCTTTCAACAGACCCTTGTGACGAGTCTTATCGAGGATGTCACGCACTCCAGCACTTACCACCCAGCCGGCGAGAAGGCAGACCGCCAGAACCGCCCAATGGAAATCACCAAACAGCATCGACCCCAGGCCGCCCAGGACCGCACTGGTTATCAGCACGGGCATCAGCATGCCGATCAGCCATTTAACCGGTGTGCTTTTCCAACGCACCAGTACGCCCACGCCGAGCGCAATCATCAGAGCGCCAACCAGAGGCAGGAACATCGCGTTGAAATATGGCGGACCGACCGACAGTTTGGTGTCGGACATGGCGTCGAGCAGCAAGGGATACAAAGTACCCAGCAGAATCATCGAGGTAGCAACGACCAACAGCAGATTATTAACCAGCAGTAGCGTTTCACGTGACCACAAGCCAAAGCCGATCTGACTCTTCACCACCGGCGCACGCAGCGCGAACAGAGTGAGCGAACCACCGATTACCACCAGCAGGAACGCCAGGATAAAGACGCCGCGCGCTGGGTCGGTCGCAAAGGCGTGTACCGAAGTGAGCACCCCGGAACGAACCAGAAACGTTCCCAGCAGGCTGAGCGAAAAGGCAGCGATTGCCAGCAGTACGGTCCAGCTCTTGAATACGCCACGCTTTTCCGTCACCGCCAGCGAGTGGATCAAAGCGGTACCCACCAACCAGGGCATGAACGAGGCGTTCTCTACCGGGTCCCAGAACCACCAGCCGCCCCAGCCCAGTTCGTAATAGGCCCACCACGAACCCAGCGCGATACCCGTACCCAGGAACGCCCAGGCGATCAGCGTCCAAGGACGCGACCAGCGCGCCCAGGCCGCGTCCAGGCGGCCACCCAGCAAGGCGGCAATGGCGAACGCAAAGGCAACTGAAAAACCGACATACCCCATATAAAGCATGGGGGGATGCACCACCAGACCGAAGTCCTGAAGCAGCGGGTTGAGATCTCGCCCATCCATCGGCGCTTGCGGCAGCAGCCGCTCGAAGGGGTTGGACGTGACAATCAGGAACAACAAGAAGCCAATGCTGATCAGCCCCATCACACCCAACACCCGCGCCAGCATGTCCTCGGGTAACTGTCGCGAGAAGATCGATACGGCAAAGGTCCAGCCAGCCAGGATGAACGCCCACAGCAGCAGCGAGCCTTCGTGTGCACCCCATACGGCGCTGAACTTGTAGTACCAGGGCAACGCGCTGTTGGAGTTCTGCGCCACATAAGCAACGGAGAAATCATCCATCATGAAGGCATAGGTGAGGCAGGCGAAAGAAAACGCCAAAAAGGAAAACTGCCCCCAGGCAGCCGGTTGCGCCAGCCCCATCCACTGACTGTCGCCCCGCCAGGCCCCGATCAGCGGGAGCGTGCCCTGCACCACGGCGAGGCACAGCGCCAGAATCATTGCCAGGTGACCAAGCTCAGGAATCATTTAGTATCCCCCTGCGCGCTATCGCTGTAAGGCTTGCTTTTGCCACTTTTCTCCAGCGCTGCGGTGACCTCAGGCGGCATGTAGTTCTCGTCATGCTTGGCCAGCACTTCATCAGCAACCAGGACGCCATCAGCGTTCATGCGGCCCAAGGCAACGATGCCCTGCCCTTCACGAAACAGATCAGGCAGGATTCCCTGATACTGGATAGTGACCGCTTCTGCATAGTCGGTGACTCGAAAGGTCACCGTCAGGGAATCGTTGCTGCGCTGAACCGAACCCTCTTCGACCATGCCGCCAGCGCGAATTCGCGTGCCTTCAGGCGCTTCGCCTGCGGCAATCTGCGTCGGTGTGTAGAAGAGGTTGATGTTCTCTTTCAGCGCGGAGAGTGCCAGCGTTACCGCGACACCGACGCCAGCCAGAATGGCCAGAATGATGAACAGACGCTTCTTGCGCACAGGATTCACTTCATTTCCTCCCGGCGCAAACGACGCGCCTCATCTTGCAAATAACGCCGACGCGCCATCATCGGCAGCGCCACGTTGAGAATCAGAACCGCCAGGCTGATGCCGTAGGACGTCCAGACGTACAGGCCATGGTTACCCATGCCGATGAAATCCGAAAATGACGAGAAATTCATGATGCTTTACCCACCAGTTCTTTCACTTCCGCTTTGACCCAACTGCTTCTCGACTCGCGACGTAGCACCTCAAGGCGCATGCGCATCAGCAGAACCAGCGTAAAGAAACAGTAGAACCCCAGCACCATGATCAGCAGGGGCAGCCACATTTCCAGCGGCATGGCCGGCTTTTCCGTCACGGTGAAGGTGGCCGGCTGGTGAAGGGTGTTCCACCACTCGACCGAATATTTGATGATCGGGATATTCACCACCCCGACGATTGAAAGCACGGCACAAGCCTTGGCTGCACTGTCGCGATTGGTAATGGCCTGGCCCAAGGCAATGATGCCGAAATACAGAAACAGCAGGATCAGCATCGACGTCAGACGTGCATCCCACACCCACCAGGCGCCCCAGGTGGGCTTGCCCCACACCGCACCGGTGACCAACGCAATGAAGGTCATCCAGGCACCGATGGGCGCAGCTTGCTGCAGTGCGACATCGGCCAGCTTCATCTTCCACACCAGCCCAACCAGCCCTGCCACCGCTAGCATCACATAGATGGACTGCGCCAGAAACGCTGCCGGAACGTGGATATAGATGATCCGGAAGCTATTGCCCTGTTGGTAATCCTGAGGTGCAAAGGCCAAACCCCAGACCACTCCGACTCCAACCAGCAGCAATGCGGCCCAGGCCAACCATGGCAGCCAACGACCACTGATGCCATAAAACCATTTAGGCGAACCCAGCTTGTGGAACCATGTCCAGTTCATAGAGTCTGCCTCACGCCCGCTATGTATACCGATACTGCGCCGAAACCGGGCAACCGGCGCTTGTTCGAGATCATGGAACCCATCGTTGCGATAACCGCTCGTCTCGCCCCGGCCAACTGCGTTCCGCTACTGGATAAAAACATTCTGCCAATCCGTCATTCGCCGACGCTGATTCTCAGGCCGGCCGCTATTGCAAAGGGTGTCAGCGTAACTGCCAGGGCAGTCAGGCTGGAAAGCCATAATAGATAACCGAGCGCAGGCAGCCCCTGCAGCGCTGCTTGCAACGCGCCACTGCCAAGGATAAGCACGGGGATGTACAGGGGGAGAATAAGCAGCGCCAACAACAGCCCGCCTCGCTTGAGCCCAACGGTCAAAGCCGCTCCGACCGCGCCCAGCAGGCTCAGGACCGGCGTACCCAGCAGCAGCGACATCAGCAACACCGGCAAAGCGCTGACCGGCATACCCAACATGAGGCCCAGCAATGGCGCAAGCAGCACCAGCGCCAGGCCAGAGAACATCCAGTGTGCCAGCACCTTGGCGAGAACCAGAAGCGCCAAGGGGTGCGGCGAAACGACCCACTGCTCCAGCGAGCCATCCTCGAAATCACTGCGAAACAACCCATCCAGCGAAAGCAGCACGGCCAACAACGCAGCGACCCAGATAAGTCCGGGTGAAATGGTCTGCAACAGTTGAGTCTCGGGGCCGACCGCCAGGGGAAACAGTGCGATGACAATGGCGAAGAACACCAATGGGTTGGCCAGCTCCGCAGGCCGACGGAACAATAGTCGGCTTTCGCGAGCCAGCAACAGGGTAAAGACGTTGCTCATGCGGCTCGTTGCCCCAGATCGATTTGGCGGAAGCCCGCCGGCATTTCAACGAGCGAATGATGGGTGGTCAGCACGACCATACCGCCTTGCTCGCAATGAGTAGCCAGATGCCGCTCTAGCTGCGCCACGCCGCCTTTGTCGAGCGCCGTGAAAGGCTCATCGAGAATCCACAGGGGCGGCGGCGACAGATACAGCCGGGCTAGCCCAACCCGGCGTTGCTGGCCGGCGGAGAGTGTATGACAGGGTACATCTTCGAAACCGCGCAACCCAACGGTATCAAGTGCCTGCCAGATAGCATCACGTGACGCTGGCTGATGCAATGCGCACAGCCAGGTGAGGTTTTCTTCGGCGCTTAGCAACCCTTTGATACCTGCAGCATGACCTATCCACAGCAGGTTGCGGGCCAGTTCGCCGCGCTGGCTTTCCAGCGTTTCGCCCTTCAGCAATACCTCCCCGGAGGTCGGCTGCATCAACCCGGACAGCAAGCGCAGCAAGCTTGTCTTGCCACTGCCGTTGGGGCCGGCGATCTGCAACATTTCACCTTTGACGATCTGCAGGTCTAACCTCTCGAAAAGCAGGCGCCAGTCTCGCTCGCAGGAAAGCGCCACAGTTTCTACAAAGGGGCTGGACACGCTAGGGCTACCTCAAGATGAAAGGAGCCCGGCCGCTACATGCTCGGGCGGGCGGCGGAATTATACATGCCGAACCCGGGCGCCAAAGACCACAATGTAGAAAGGTTGTAAGAGCATTTAAGTAAGATGACCGAGATCAAAAGCACCCATGCAATTCCCGCGACCGGTCCCTCTCGCCCGGCAGTGGCGCCGGCTGACCTGGCGCTGAAACTGCTGCAGCCGATGCAGGGATTGCTTGCCGCTGGTGAGAGTGCCGAGGCGGAAGTCATCAGTATCAAGGAGGCCTTGCAAAGCTTTCAGTTGACGCTACGCCTGACCCTGACCAATGGACGACATGCAACGGTCGAAACCACGAGTCCAAAAGCAGCCACGCCCGGGGCTGCTCTGTTCATCACCGCTGTAACCGATTCGCGCCTGATAGCCACACTGCAGCCTAATAACCGTCAGCCGCAGAGCAGCATCGACCTTTCGCAACTGCCCACGGGCAGCGTGGTACAAGGCAAGGTGACGGCCAGCCAGCAGACCCAGCAGGACGGCAAGATTCTGTTCAAGGTCGTCATCACCCTGCTCAATTCGCCGCTCGCCGGACAGAAGCTCAATGTCGAATCCGCCATGCCGCTTGCGCCGGGCAGCCTGATTACCGCGCGCGTTCAGGGCGACCAGTCACTGGCCTTCTTGCCACTGAGCGGTCGCCTCGATCAATTGATGCTCGGTCAACAACTGACTGCCCAGCACAGCCGCCAAGGCTCGATCGAAGGGCTGCTCAGTGCGCTTACATCCAGCTCGGCATTGCCGGACCAGTTGCGAGGTGCAGCAGAGCGATTGCTCGGGCTGGTGCCGAACATGCAACAACTTGGCGATGCCAAGGCCCTGGCACAGGCGCTGGCGCGCAGCGGGGTCTTTCTGGAAGGCAATCTCCTGCGCGGCGAAGCAAGCGATCTGCCGACCGACATGAAGGCCACATTGCTCCGCCTGATCGCGCAACTACCGGGCCTACCGGGTGGAGGACCGCTAGGAGCGGCGCAAGCAAGTGCGAGCCTCGGCCAGGCCCTGCCGGCCTTTGCACGCAATGCGCTCGGTGCGCTTGGCCAGCCCAATTCGCGCCAGCTGGCGCAAAACTTCCCGTTATCGAACCGGTTATTGCCGAACGCCGATGAAGAGGCCGATCTTGAACTATTGCTCAAGCTAGCCGCGGCGGCCGTATCGCGGCTACAGACACATCAACTGTCCAGCTTGGCTCAGACCCAGACCAGCCCGGACGGCACCCAGGTCACGACCTGGCAGCTCGAGGTGCCAATGCGCGACCAGCGCGATATCGTCCCGCTGCAAGTGAAGTTTCAACGTGAAGACGAACCCCAACAAAGCCGCAAGGAAAAACCGGAAACGCTCTGGAAGGTCGAACTCGCGTTCGATGTCGCGCCCCTCGGCCCGTTGCAAGTCCAGGCACAACTGCTGCAGGGCAGTCTTTCGAGTCAGATCTGGGCCGAACGCAGCGGTACTGCCGAGCTGATCTCGGCAGAGCTTGAGCACTTGCGTCAGCGACTGGTCACAGCAGGGCTGAATGTCGGTGAACTGGCCTGTCGACAGGGCACGCCGCCACAGGGACCTCGCACTTCACTGGATCAACGCTTCGTGGATGAAACCGCATGACTGCCCCTACGCCGCGCCAGGCCATCGCTCTCACCTATGACGGTGCCACCGCACCGACCCTCTCAGCGAAAGGCGACGATGAACTGGCCGAAGCGATTCTGGCAATCGCTCGCGAACACGATGTACCGATTTACGAAAATGCCGAACTGGTGAAATTGCTAGCGCGCCTGGAACTGGGCGATGCGATCCCGGAAGCGCTTTACCGCACCATTGCCGAAATCATCGCCTTTGCCTGGTACCTGAAAGGTAAATGCCCGCCGGGCTTTGGCCGTGACAGAGATACATCGGCGATTCCGCGACTCAATGGGCCTGAGCATTGAGCGTCGCGATATCATCGATCTGGTCTTTTTCCTGCGGAAAATCAGCCAGCATCCAGGCGAAATAACCTTCCCGAAAATAAAAAACCTGCTGGTAGCCCCATTCGACTGCAAGGCGAACTGCCTCCGCGCTGGCCGGACAGACCTCGCTGTCGCAATAAACGACCAGCGGCACGCTTCTTGGCCATTCGGTGCGCGACAGGCCAATGAATTCACGCGCGAGATTCATATGCACCGCACCTTCAACGTGCCCCCAGCTCCATTCGCGCCTGGGGCGCACGTCGATGAACACCGCTCCGAGCGCATGAAGCTGCCGAGCCTGATAAACATTGATAGTCATTGCACCATCGACTTCCGCTGGCGCTTCCGCTGCAAAAACCCACGCGGGGCTCGCCAGCAGGCACAGCATTAGAATGCGCAGCATCACATCCTCCCCGCCCTTGAGGCACAGGTCGGCACCAGACATGGTGAGACCTTGTCCAGATTGGAGGAAGCAATGGTCATATCGTTCACTGCCGCGGTCGACGGGTCGACGGGTCGACGGGTCGACGTATTGGCAACTGAGCGCAGCGCTAAAATTCTCGGCGCTAATCGGTATCGCGGCGCGCCTGATGCAGCTTGCGCATCAATTCGGCTTCGGATTGGGACAACCCGCAGGACTGCGTCAGATCATCGACGCTAGCGCCCATACCGACCAGCTTAGCCGCCTGGGAAAAAGAGAAGTTATTGGGATCACGCTGTTCGAGCTGGCCTAGCTTTTCTGGCAACGGGGCAACGATGCGCGACAGCTCATGCAGGTCTTTACCCATCCGAACGTTGCTTTCGAGGTAATTATCCAGCCGCGCGCCGAGCGCCTTGATGCGTTTGTCACGGATAGCGTCTTCGCGCGCTTGCGCTTCGACCTGCTGGCGCTGACGGCGAAACAGCCAGATGCAGCAACCGAGCAATGCCAGGCAGCACAAGGCAAGCGCAACGACCGCCGCTACCAGCGACGCAATCATGCTTCAGATGCTCTCAAGTTCCGCCCATTCTTCTTCGCTCATCATCTTGTCCAGTTCGACCAGAATCAGCAGTTCATTGTTCTTGTTGCATACGCCCTGGATGAATTTCGCCGACTCATCGTTACCAACGTTCGGTGCGGTTTCGATCTCCGACTGGCGCAGGTAGACCACCTCGGCAACGCTGTCGACAAGAATGCCGACCACCTGGCGATCAGCCTCGATGATAACGATACGGGTGTTGTCCGATACCGGCGCCGTGTCGAGACCAAAGCGCTGGCGCGTATCGATCACCGTAACGACGTTGCCACGCAGGTTAATGATGCCCAGTACATAGCTGGGAGCACCCGGCACCGGGGCGATTTCGGTGTAACGCAGCACTTCCTGGACCTGCATCACGTTGATGCCATAGGTCTCGTTATCCAGTCGGAAGGTTACCCATTGCAGGACCGGATCATCGGAACCCTGTGCGGAAGTCATCTTCATAGCCCCACCTCTTCATGTACCGCACTGGCGGTTGATTCTATCGGTTACTCGGAGCGCTTGCGTGCCCCTCGGTTTGTTCAATTGGTTACGACGGGACGCCCTTGAGATGTCGGGTCGCGCCGCTGGCGATCAGCTCGGCGAGCGCGGTTACGTCGACCAGAGCACACATGTGGTCAATCACCGTCCCGGCGAGCCAGGGGCGCTGCGTGCGCTGCGTGCGCCACTTCACTTCTTTCGGGTCCAGACGAATCGAGCGGCTGACCTGGTGTACCGCCAGGCCCCACTCATAACCCTGCACTGAAATCACGTACTGAAGCCCGTCGCGGAAATCGTCGCGATAGCGCTCGGCCATGACCCAGCGTGCAGTGTCCAGCACTTTCAGATTGCCAGCCTGGCTCGGCAAGATGCCGAGAAACCAGGCGGGCTGGCCGAAAAGAGGCGTGAGTTCCTGCCCGGCAAGCGGATAGATCGAACCGAGACTGACCAGCGGCACCGCCAGCGTCAGCCCGGCCACATCAAACAGCAAACATTCGAACGGTTCCTCGCCCCACTCCGGCTGGCTGTTCGGGATCGCTGGCGGGCCGTTCGGCGCCTGCGCCTGCAAGTCGAAAATGGCAATCGGCTCGACCGTTGCAGGCGGTGCATCCACCGATGATTCGGGGGGCAATTCGAGCAACGCCTGCACCTCGGCAACTACCGGAACGGCAATGGCTTCGGGTTCAGGCGGAGCAACCGGACGTAGCGCCACGACCCGCTGTGTATCGCGCTGCTGCTCCTCGAGCACGGCCGCCTGGAACTCGTCTGGACTGACCGATTCGGCCAATTCCATGACGGCATCCTGCAGAAGTGCATCGAGATACGACTGCAGTGTCTGTTGCGATCGGCTTTCTTTAAGAACGGTACGACTCATGGAACCAACTCGTGCAAACCCACTGGATAGGCTATCGGCCGCACCCAGGGCGAACTTGAACGGCGAACGCGGCCATACGTCGTCATTCAGGCCACCTCTGGCGAGGCTTGCGCCGCCAACAGTGTCTTGAGCAGTGCGCGATAGGCGAGCACGCCACGGCTACTAGGATCGTGCTGCGATGGCGTCAGGCCGGCGCGACTGGCATCACGCAGACGTGTATCAATCGGAATGAAGGCTTGCCAGAGGTGCTCCTGATAGCCATTGCGCAAGACTTTGAGCGTGTTCATCGAGGCTTGGGTGCGGCGATCAAACATCGTAGGCACGATGGTGTAAGGCAAGGCCTGCCGACGCGACCGGTTGATCATGCTCAGCGTACTGACCATGCGCTCCAGCCCCTTCATGGCCAGGAATTCGGTCTGCACCGGGATGATCAGCTGCTGACTGGCGGCCAGCGCGTTGACCATCAGCACGCCCAGCAGCGGTGGGCTGTCGATAATGGCGTAATCGAAATCCTGCCAGAGCTGAGAAAGACTTTTGGCGATGACCAGGCCGAGGCCGTTCTGGCCCGGGGACTGGCGCTCCAGCGTCGCCAGCACTGTGCTGGATGGCAACAAGGAAAGGCGCTCATGGCTGGTTGGCAGCAACAACTGCCAGGGAAGCCCCTCGGGAACGGTACCCTGATGCTGGAACAAGTCGAAAACGCTGTGATCGAGGTTGTCCGGATCATGCCCGAAATAGCTGGTCATCGAGCCGTGGGGATCGAGATCCAGCGCTACGACCCGCTTGCCGGAGTCGGCCAGCAAACCGGCAAGTGCAATGGAGGTAGTGGTTTTGCCCACCCCGCCTTTTTGATTGGCTACAGCCCAGACTCTCATAACTCTCTTTCCATCCGGATCGAACCAGACCGGGACCGGCCGTCTCGGCATGAGCCAACGACGGAGAATTGACGATGCCGCGAGCGGCCCCTAACCATCAGAAGGCACAGCACGTTGTGTGCCAGCTTGCGAGGCATCGCTCACAGGCTGGGCATTCCCACTTCCCACACCGCTGACGCTGCGACGGACATCAAGATTGCGTGAAATAACCAGGATCACACGGCGATTACGTGCCCTGCCTTCGGCAGTGGAATTATCCGCAATGGGCTGGAATTCGCCGTAACCCACCGCCGCCAACCGTGCCGGGTCAACACCGTCCGCAGCCAACATCCGCACCACACTGCCAGCACGCGCCGCCGACAGTTCCCAGTTGGTCGGAAACTTCGCCGTATTGATAGGCAGATTGTCGGTGAAGCCTTCAACGTGAATCGGATTATCGAAAGGTGCCAGTATCCCGGCGACCTTTTCCAACAGGGCGAATGCATGGTCATTGGGCAACGCATCGCCGCTGGGAAATAGCAAGCTCGAGTTCAGCTCGATTTCGACCCAGAGTTCATTGCCGCGAATCGTCAGTTGATCAGAGGCGATCAGATCGGCAAAGGCCGCCTGCATGCTCTGCATGATGCTCTGCAGCGGATCGATTGGCTGCTGCGATGATTGCGGCTCATCGATCTGGGATGCGTCCTGCTGGGTAGTCCGCGGCCGCTCTTCTCCAATCGGAATCGGCTTTACGGCCCTGTCGACCTGGTTGAAGACACCGACCAGCGAATCGGACAGGATCTTGTATTTGCCTTCGTTGAGCGAGGAGATCGAGTACATCACCACGAAGAACGCAAACAGCAGCGTGATGAAGTCCGCATAGGACACAAGCCAACGCTCGTGATTCTCCGGCTCTTCGTGGGAGCGGCGGCGCGCCATAATCAGATCGACTCCAACCGAGAGCGACAGATGAACAGGCTCACCGTAGCGGCGCTTGGGCAGAGCGTAGTGGATAAAGCGTTTGCCATGTTCATTCCCAGACCCGCAGCGCGAAGCATACGCACCGTTGCTGAAGGGTTATCAATCGAGGAAACCTTGGAGCTTCATTTCGATTGAACGCGGGTTCTCTCCCTCAGCAATCGACAGAACGCCCTCAAGTAACATTTCGCGGTAAGCGGTCTGCTTCTGCACCACGCTTTTGAGCTTGTTGCCCATCGGCAACACCAACAGGTTGGCAAAGGCCACGCCGTAAATGGTGGCAACGAATGCAACCGCAATACCGCTGCCCAGCTGGCTGGGATCGGCGAGATTGCCCATGACATGGATCAGCCCCATCACCGCACCGATAATGCCGACCGTGGGGGAATAGCCGCCCATACTCTCGAACACTTTCGCCGCCCTGAGATCGCGGGTTTCCTGCGTATACAGGTCAACCTCGAGAATGCTGCGAATCACTTCCGGCTCAGCCCCATCGACCAGCAGCTGCAAGCCTTTGCGGGCGTAGGGGTCAGGCTCGGTTTCGGCGATCGGCTCAAGACCAAGCAGCCCCTCCTTGCGCGCCGTGGCACTCCATCCCGTGACCAGACTGATTCCACGAACCATGTCGATGCGCGGCGGGAAAAATATCCAACCCATCACAGACATCGCACGCATGAATACCGCCATGGGCGTCTGCAGCAGCACCGCACCGAGCGTACCGCCGAGTACGATCAATGCGGCTGGCCCGTTTAGCAGCGCCGAAACATGCCCGCCTTCGAGGAAGTTACCCCCGACAATGGCAACAAACGCAAGGACCAGCCCGATCAGGCTGAGTACATCCATCAGATGCACGCCTCGCTCAAGCGGCGACCAATGTCATCGAGCCCGTAGACGGCGTCGCTGAGGTTGGCCTTGACCACTGCCATCGGCATGCCATAGATGACGCAACTGGCCTCGTCCTGAGCCCAAACCTGGCTACCGCTCTGCTTGAGCATCCTCGCCCCTTCGCGGCCATCAGCCCCCATGCCGGTCAGCACCACGGCCAGTACCTTGTCGCCGTAAGCCTTGGCGGCGGAGCCGAAGGTGACATCGACGCAGGGCCTGTAATTGAGACGCTCGTCGCCCGGCAGGATACGCACCGTACCGCGCCCGTCGACCATCATCTGTTTGCCGCCGGGCGCCAGCAGTGCGAGGCCGGGACGCAACAGATCACCGTCTTCGGCTTCCTTGACGCGGATCTTGCAAAGCTTGTCCAGGCGTTCGGCAAAGGCTTTGGTAAAGGCCGCGGGCATGTGCTGGATCAGCACGATAGGCGCCGGAAAGTTTCCGGGCAGCTGGGTCAACACGCGCTGAAGCGCCACCGGCCCACCGGTCGAGGTGCCGATGGCGACCAGCCTGTACGGCTTGCGCCGAGGCGCCGGCGTCGACGCCGCATGGACTGGCGCGGCAGGCCTCGCATGGGTTGTGCTACCCAAAGAGGTGCCAATCGGACGCACTGCCTGGGGAGGAGCAGCCGGAGCGCTAACGGTGCTGCTGAAACGGCGATTGCTACGCGAGATGCTATGCACCTTCTCGCAGAGCAACTGCTTGACCTTGTCCGGGTTTCGCGAGATGTCCTCGAAATTCTTGGGCAGAAAGTCGACGGCGCCCGCATCCAGCGCATCGAGCGTGACCCGTGCGCCTTCGTGGGTAAGCGAGGAGAACATCAACACCGGCGTTGGGCAGCGCTGCATGATCTGCCGGACTGCGGTGATACCGTCCATCATCGGCATCTCGTAATCCATGGTGATGACGTCCGGTTTCAGCGCCAGCGCCTGGTCGATCGCCTCGCGCCCGTTGGTCGCGGTTCCGATCACCTGAATGTTCGAGTCTGAGGAAAGGATCTCCGATACACGACGGCGGAAGAAGCCGGAATCGTCCACCACCAGGACCTTGACTGCCATAAAACAACTCCTAGCGACAGCGGTCCGTGAAGACACCGCTGGCTACTGATCAGATCCGGCGCGCGTAGCGCTTGAGCATGCTCGGGACATCCAGAATCAAGGCGATACGACCGTCGCCGGTGATAGTCGCACCGGACATTCCCGGAGTGCCCTGCAGCATCTTGCCCAGCGGCTTGATTACCACCTCCTCCTGCCCAACCAGCTGATCGACGACGAAGCCGATACTCTGATTGCCGACGTTGAGGATCACCACGTGCCCTTCACGCTGCTCTTCGAGCTCGGCTCCGTGCACCAGCCAGCGCTTGAGATAGAACAACGGCAGCGCCTTGTCGCGGACAATCACGACCTCCTGACCATCAACCACGTTGGTGCGGGACAGGTCGAGGTGGAATATTTCGTTGACGCTGACCAGCGGGAAGGCGAACGCCTGGTTGGCGAGCATCACCATCAGGGTCGGCATGATTGCCAGCGTCAACGGCACCTTGATCACGACGCGCGAGCCCTGGCCTTTGCTGGAAAAGACATTGACCGTGCCGTTAAGCTGCGAAATCTTGGTCTTGACCACATCCATGCCGACGCCGCGGCCGGACACATCGGAGATTTCGGTCTTGGTCGAGAAGCCCGGCGCAAAGATCAGATTGTAGGATTCCAGGTCGCTCAGGCGATCGGCTGCGTCCTTATCGAGCAAGCCCTTCTCAACCGCCTTGGCGCGCAGGACGTCCGCATCCATGCCTTTGCCGTCATCGGTGATCAGCAGCAGGATATGGTCGCCTTCCTGCTCGGCGGAAAGCACCACCTTGCCGGTCCGCGGCTTACCGGCAGCTTCGCGCTCTTCCGGTGTTTCGATGCCGTGGTCCACCGCGTTTCGCACCAAGTGGACCAGCGGATCGGCCAGCGCTTCCACAAGGTTCTTGTCCAGATCGGTTTCTTCGCCGACCAGCTCCAGATTGATTTCTTTTTTGAGGCTGCGCGCCAGGTCGCGAACCAGACGCGGGAAGCGGCCAAAGACCTTCTTGATCGGCTGCATGCGCGTTTTCATCACCGCGCTCTGCAGGTCGGCAGTCACCACATCGAGGTTGGACACGGCCTTGGCCATGGCCTCATCGGCACTGTTGGAGCCCAGGCGCACCAGGCGATTACGCACCAGCACCAGCTCACCCACCATGTTCATGATTTCATCGAGTCGCGCCGTATCGACTCGAACGGTTGTCTCCGCCTCGCTCGCGGGCTTCTCCGGTGCGGCGGCAGGCTTGGATGCAGGCTCCGCTTTCGCCGGAACAGCGGCTTTGCTTGCTACAGCGCTTGCAACTGACTTAGCTGGCGCAGCTTTCTTTTCCGCAGGCGCGGCAACCGGTGCAGGCTTAGCAGCGGGCGCCACTGCAGCTGCGGCTGGAGCGGCTGCGTCGGGCTCAAATTTCCCTTTGCCATGCAACTGGTCCAGCAGCGCTTCGAATTCGTCGTCGCTGATATTCTCACCACCTGCGGCTACAGGCTTGGCAACCGCCTCAGCAGGTGCAGCTGCCACTGGCTCGGCGAACTGGCCTTTGCCGTGCAGTTGATCGAGCAGTGCCTCGAACTCATCATCGGTGATCTCGTCGTTGGCAGACGGCTGCACGGCCGCAACCGGTGCAGCCGGGGTCGCGTCCTGTTCAGTCGCAAACTGACCCTTCCCGTGGAGCTGATCAAGCAGCGATTCGAACTCCTCGTCGGTGATTTCGTCTGCACCGCTGGAATTCGGGGTCTCGGCAGACTCGTCCAGCGCACCAAGAAACTGCTCGAATTCACTGTCGGCGGTTACCGCAGGCTCGGAGGCCGGCTCGACAGGTGCTTCGGCCACTGGCTCCTGCGCTCCGGCCGGCTCGGCCAAACGGGCCAGAGCTGCCAGCAGCTCAGGGGTCGCAGGGGTTACCTCGGTACGCTCACGCACCTGGCTAAACATTTCATTGACGGCATCCAGAGCCTGCAGCACGACATCCATCAATTCCGAGTCGACGCGACGTTCACCCTTGCGCAGGATGTCGAAGACGTTTTCGGCGATGTGGCAGCACTCCACCAGCTCATGCAGCTGGAGAAACCCGGCACCGCCTTTTACCGTATGGAAACCGCGAAAAATCGCATTGAGCAAGGCTGTGTCATCGGGGCTGCTTTCCAGCTCCACCAGCTGCTCTGACAATAGTTCGAGAATCTCGCCGGCCTCTACCAGGAAATCCTGGAGGATTTCTTCATCGGCGTCGAAGCTCATATTTAACTTCCCCTAAAAGCCCAGGCTCGAAAGCAGATCATCGACATCGTCCTGCCCGGAAACGACGTCTTCACGTATATCGGCATGCATCTGCGGACCTTCACCATTGGAAGGCTGTTTTTCTTGTTTTTTCATTTCCTGCTCGGCGCGCATCGCTTCGCGGTCATGCTGGATGCCCGCCACGCGGTCAACCTGGCCCGCCATCAGCACCAGATTAAGCAGGTTGCTTTCGAGTTCGGTAATGAGCCGGGTCACCCTTTTGATCACCTGACCGGTAAGGTCCTGGAAATCCTGGGCCAGCATGATTTCGCTAAGGTTCTGCGACAGCTGACTGCCATCGTTCATGCTGCGCTGGAGAAACTGATCGATGCGCTTGACCAGGTCGCGAAACTGTTCAGCATTCATATCGCGACGCATGAAGCGCTGCCAGTCGGCAGTCAGGCTCTGAGCTTCGTAGCTAACGTAATTCACCAGCGGTGCCGATTCTTCAACCAGGTCCATGGTGCGGTTGGCCGCTTTTTCGGTCATTTCCACCACATAGGACAACCGGTCCGTGGCGTCGGTAATTGGCGACGGGTCGCCCCCCGTCGCACAGGTGTCCATTTCGAGCTTGACGATGGCGTTGTGCAGCTCGCGGGTGAGCTTGCCAACCTCTCGATAAAGTCCGTTATTTCGCGCCTGATTGAGCTCGTTAAACATCTGCGTCGCTTCTTCGAAGCGGCCTTGTTGCAGACTTTCAATTAATTGGGGTGCATGAGCCTTCAGAGTCGCTTCGAACTCTGCCAGGCCTTGGTCTGCTTGCGTCATAGTGCCCTCGCGGCGGTACTGCTTCAGCCGTTGACGCGCTCGAAGATCTTCTCGATCTTTTCTTTGAGCACTTGAGCCGTGAATGGCTTGACCACGTATCCGTTAACGCCAGCCTGCGCGGCCTCGATGATCTGATCACGCTTCGCTTCGGCGGTGACCATCAACACCGGCAGGTGCTTGAGGCGCTCGTCGGCGCGCACGGCGCGCAGCAGATCGATGCCGCTCATGCCGGGCATGTTCCAGTCGGTGACGAGGAAATCGAAACTTCCGCTTTTCAGCATCGGCAGGGCAGTCGTGCCGTCGTCCGCTTCAGCGGTGTTGGTAAATCCCAGATCACGCAAAAGGTTCTTGATGATCCGTCTCATGGTCGAGAAGTCATCGACGATGAGGATTTTCATGTTCTTGTCCAAGTACACCTCCGTAAACCCGAATCCGAGACCTGCTCACGGTCTGTTTGCGGGCCTCATGAATGAAGCTCGTAAGCGGTCTCTAATGCTTTTGTTGCAAACCGGTCGTTAACGCGCGCGCCACTCGCCAAGACGAGCCCGCAGACGTGCCGCGCACTGACTGTGCAACTGGCTCACCCGCGATTCGCTGACGCCCAGCACCTGGCCAATTTCCTTCAAGTTCAACTCTTCGTCGTAATACAGCGAAAGCACCAACTTTTCACGTTCAGGCAGGTTACCGATGGCCTCAGCCAACGCCTGTTGAAAACGCTCGTCTTCAAGATCGCGGGACGGTTCCGGATGGGTGCTGGCAGCATCCTCCTCGAACTCCCCATGCTCGCCTTCGGTCAGCAAGTCATCGAAGCTGAACAGGCGGCTGCCCAGGGTGTCGCCCAGAATGCCGTAGTACTCATCGAGACTCAATTTAAGTTCGGCCGCAACGTCCTGATCTTTAGCGTCGCGCCCGGTTCTGGCCTCAATTACCCGAATCGCCTCACTGACCATGCGCGAATTCCGGTGTACCGAACGCGGCGCCCAGTCACCTTTGCGCACCTCGTCGAGCATGGCGCCGCGTATGCGAATACCCGCATAGGTCTCGAAACTCGCACCCTTACCAGCGTCATATTTCTTTGACGCCTCCAGCAAACCGATCATGCCGGCCTGCATCAGATCGTCGACCTGAACACTCGCCGGCAACCGCGCCAGAAGGTGATAAGCGATGCGCTTGACCAGCGGCGCGTACTGATCGATGAGTTGGTACTGCGAGTCTTTAGCCTGAGCTTTGCTGTAATACATACCGGATCCAGCCGCTATTGTTCGTTAGGCTCTGCGGCGGGCCTGACCAGGCGCTCCACAAAGAACTCCAGATGACCGCGCGGCGTCGCCGGCAAAGGCCAGGTATCGACCTTCTGCGCAATGGCCTTGAACGCCAGCGAGCATTTAGCCCGCGGGTAGGCCTCGTAGACAGCGCGCTGCTTTTGCACGGCCTTGCGCACCAACTCGTCGTACGGGATCGCGCCGACATATTGAAGCGCCACGTCGAGGAAGCGCTCAGTTACCTTGGTCAGCTTGGCGAACAGGTTGCGACCTTCCTGTGGCGCATGGGCCATGTTGGCCAGGACTCGGAAGCGGCTGATGCCGTAGTCGCGATTGAGCAACTTGATCAGCGCATAGGCATCGGTGATCGACGTGGGCTCGTCAGTCACCACCAGCAGCACTTCCTGTGCGGCGCGCACAAAGCTCACCACACCGTCACCAATACCCGCAGCGGTATCGATGATCAGCACATCAATGTCATCACCAATGTCGCTGAACGCCTGGATCAAGCCAGAATGTTGCAGCGTCGATAGCTGCACCATGCTCTGAGTGCCGGAAGCGGCCGGCACGATACGCACCCCGCCCGGCCCCTGAATCAGCACATCGCGCAGGTCGCATTCACCGGCAATGACATCGGCCAGGGTGCGCTTGGTCGTCAGGCCGAGTAGCACGTCGACGTTAGCCAGACCAAGGTCGGCGTCGAGCAATACCACTCGGCGCCCGAGATCAGCCAGGGCCAGCGCCAGATTGACCGACACGTTGGTCTTGCCGACGCCACCCTTGCCGCCGGTCACTGCAATAACCTGTACGGGATGCATACCCATTTTCACACGCCTATCTCTTGCTGGAGCCCTTGGGCCATCGATGCGTTCAGCCCGAACGCGTCTTCTTTGTGTGTCTCACGTAGCAAAGCGTTCATCCGACCTTCCGAGAACTGTTGTACAGATCGGAGAACATGTCAGCCATGGTTTCCTCGCTGGGATTCTCTTCCGATTGCAGACTCACCGCGCGACTGACCAACTGATGGCTGCGCGGGAGATGCAGATCGTCAGGGATGCGCGGCCCATCGGCAAGGTACGCGATGGGCAGATGCTGGCTGATGGTCAGGCCCAGCACATCACCCAGGCTCCCGGCTTCATCCAGTTTAGTCAGGATGCAGCCAGCCAGTCCGCACCGGCGGTAGTTGTGCCAAGTTGCCTTGAGCACCTGGCTCTGGCTGGTCGCCGGCAGGACCAGATAATTCTTCGCTTTAATGCCACGGTCCGCCAGTGCCTCGAGTTGCATCTTCATCATCGAGTCACCTGCCGGCAAGCCAGCGGTGTCGACAAGAATCAGCCGCTTACGGGCCAGTGGCGCAAGCGTTTTGCTCAGGGGTTGACTCGGGTCCAGCTGAACAACCGGGACATTGAGAATCCGCCCCAGCGTCTTCAGCTGTTCCTGAGCACCGATGCGGTAGTTGTCCATGCTCGCCAGCGCGATGCTTTGCGGACCGTGCTTGAGCACGTAGCGCGCGGCAAGCTTGGCCAGCGTAGTGGTCTTGCCGGCACCGGCCGGGCCGACCAACGCGATCACCCCGCCCTCTTCCAGCGGCTCGACCTTGGTCACCTTGATCGATTGCGCCAGATGCGCCAATAACATCCGCCAGGCCTGGCGTGGTTCCGATACGGTCGAAACTTTTTCCAGCAATGCGCGTGACAGCTCGGCAGGTAGGCCGATGCGCTGGAGGCGGCGCCACAGGCCAGCCTGTTGTGGACGGCGGCTCTGCTCCTGCCCCCAGGCAATCGAACCGAGCTGTACTTCGATCAATTCGCGCAGGCCCTGCAGCTCCGACTGCATCGCTTCGACCGCACGTGACTCGAACGACGGGCTAGTGGCGCCTGGGGTTGCCTGGGCAGCCGCAGAGGGCTTCTCGTCAAGCAGTTGGCGATCCTGACCGATCGACCCGCGTGCCGGGCCGCTCATTTCCGCATGAGCGCTGGCAAGACGCGCCTGAGTCTTGCGCAGCTCGGCTTCGAGGGCTGGGTTCGGCTGCTTCGCCGCCGCCGACTCCATCGGATAATCAAGCACAGCGGTCAACTCGACGCCGCCTGCGACCCGACGGTTTCCCGTGATCACGGCATCAGCGCCCAGCTCGTCACGAATCATCTTCATGGCGATACGCATGTCGGCTGCGAAGAAACGTTTGACCTGCATGGCCTGTAGCCCTCAGTTAATTCTGACCCACCGTTGAAACGATGGTGACCTGCTTGTTATCCGGTATTTCCTGATAGGCCAGGACATGAATGTTCGGTACGGCGAGCCGGGCAAATCGCGACAGCATTGCGCGGACCGGACCTGCCACCAGCAGAATCGCCGGCTTGCCTAACATTTCTTGACGCTGTGCCGCCTCTACCAGAGAACGTTGCAACTTTTCGGCCATTCCCGGCTCGAGGAGAATGCCATCTTCCGAGCCTTGCCCAGCCTTCTGAAGACTATTGAGCAATATCTGTTCCAACCTGGGTTCAAGAGTGATCACAGGCAGCTGCGGCTCAAGCCCGACAACGTTTTGCACGATTGCACGAGACAGCGCGACACGCACTGCCGCCACCATCGCGGCGGGATCTTGACTCTTGGCGGCAACGTTGGCGATGGCCTCGGCAATCGTACGGATGTCGCGCACCGGCACCTGCTCCTGCAGCAGCGCCTGCAATACCTTGAGCAACGTGGACAAGGAGATCATCCCTGGCACCAGCTCCTCGGCAAGCTTGGGCGAGCTCTTGGCCAACAACTGCAGAAGTTGCTGAACCTCCTCATGCCCGAGCAATTCATGGGCATGCTTGTGCAGGATCTGGTTGAGGTGCGTCGCCACCACGGTGCTGGCATCAACCACGGTGTAGCCGAGCGATTGCGCCTGATCGCGCTGACTGGCTTCAATCCATACCGCCTCCAGGCCGAAAGCCGGATCCTTGGCGGCGATGCCGTTGAGCGGGCCGAACACCTGGCCCGGGTTGATCGCCAATTCTCGATCCGGATACACCTCGGCTTCCGCCAGGCTGACGCCCATCAGCGTCAAGCGGTAGGCGTTGGGCAGCAGGTCGAGATTGTCACGAATGTGCACCGACGGCATCAGAAAGCCGAGATCCTGGGACAGCTTCTTGCGCACGCCCTTGATCCGGGCCAGCAGCTGTCCACCCTGATTGCGGTCAACCAAGGGGATCAGCCGGTAGCCGACTTCCAGGCCGACCATATCCACCGCGGTCACATCATCCCAGCCCAGTTCCTTGGTCTCGGCGGCCCGCTGGGCCGGAAGCATCTCCTGCTGCTTCTGGACATCCTGCTCGGCCTGTTGCGAGACCTGCTTCTGACGGTGCCAGATCCAATAGGCGCCACCTGCTGCCACCGCACCGAGGCCGAGAAACGACATGTGCGGCATGCCCGGCACCAGGCCCATGGCGATCATGATGCCCGCCGCCACCGCCAGCGCTTTGGGCGAGGCGAACATCTGCCGGTTGACCTGCTGCCCCATGTCCTCGGAACTGGTAACGCGGGTCACCATGATGGCAGCGGCCGTCGACAGCAACAGCGACGGGATCTGCGCAACGAGGCCGTCACCGATCGTCAGCAACGCGTAAACCTGCCCCGCCTCACTGAAGCTCATGCCGTGCTGCGCCATGCCGATGCCGACGCCGCCGATGAGGTTGATGAACAGAATCAGCAGGCCTGCAATGGCATCACCGCGAACGAATTTGCTCGCACCGTCCATCGAACCGTAAAAATCCGCCTCGGAGGCGACTTCGACCCGGCGCACTTTCGCTTCAGTTTGATCGATCAGGCCGGCGTTAAGGTCGGCGTCGATCGCCATCTGCTTGCCAGGCATGGCATCAAGGGTGAAGCGCGCGCTGACTTCGGAGATTCGCCCGGCACCCTTGGTGACCACGACGAAGTTGATGATCATCAGGATCGCGAATACGACGATGCCGACGACGTAGTTGCCGCCGATCACCACGTTGCCGAAGGCCTCGATCACATGGCCAGCCGCTGAGCCGCCCTCATGGCCATTGATCAGCACCACCCGCGTCGACGCCACGTTGAGCGCAAGACGCATCAGCGTGGCGACCAGCAGAATCGTCGGAAATACAGCGAAATCCAGTGGCCTCAGCGCGTAGACGCTGACCAGCAACACGACGATCGACAAGGCAATATTGAAGGTAAACAGCAGGTCCAGAAGGAACGGCGGCACCGACAACATCATCATGCCCATCATCACCAGCAACAGCAGTGGCACTCCGAGGTTGCCGCGCCCTGCGCCCGCTAGGCCATTGCCGAAATTGATGAGTTGCGAGCGATCCACGTAAACCCCGCCAGACAAGAACAAAGAATTGACGCAAAAACGCGCCCTGTCCGGGCTATAGCAAGAAGGGGTCCAGTTTTGGTCGAGCCTCGATACGACCACGCAAGGCCACGGCGGGCCAACCGAACGCGTCTGGGCCGAGACAGTCAGACACTCGACGGGGCGGTGTAACGCTGCCCCACTTAGTCAGTACAGGAGCGTGCTATGAAACAGTGGTTAATCGCTGCAATGGCCGGCTGCGCCGCAATGGGCGTGCAGGCCGAAACCCTTTCAGTAAACATGAACAAGGTCAACGACCAGGGCGTCGCCAGCGCCGTCGGCACCGTGAAGATCGAAACCACCGATCAGGGCCTGGTATTTCGTCCCGACCTGTCTGGCCTGAATGCCGGCGCGCATGGCTTTCACGTCCACGCCAATGGCAGCTGCCAGCCGGCAGAGAAAGATGGCAAGCCGGCAGCAGCGGTTGCGGCTGGCGGCCACTGGGATCCGAAGAACGCTGGCAAGCACGGCGAACCTTGGGGTGAAGGGCACATGGGTGATCTGCCGGTTCTGGTGGTTGATGCCGAAGGTAATGCCAACCAACCAGTCGTGGCGCCGCGCCTGAAAAGCCTGGGCGATCTCAAAGGTCACGCGCTGATGGTTCATGAAGGCGGCGACAATTATTCTGATGAACCCAAACCGCTCGGCGGTGGAGGCGCTCGGGTCGCCTGCGGCGTGATCGAGTAACGCGGCTTCAGGTTTCGTCGGGTTGCGCTTCTGCGACCCGGTTCAGATCCGCACTGGTGGGCTGAAGCCCACCCTACCGGGTGTAAGTCGAATGATGACCGTCGTAGGGTGGGCTTCAGCCCACCAGCCCGGTATGACGGCTCAACCCGCCAAGAAGATGAACACGGAGCCGACGGCGGACTAACCTACCGGACGGCTCCACGCCCAACGTTTCAAACCTCGAAGCATCAAACGTTATACAGAGAACGTTTTCCCTCGATCATTCATCACGGCGCAAGTCCGGTGGAATGGGCAGACTGCTCAACGGATCGGGCCGCTTGCCCTTGCCGGAGCGGTACTGGCGTAGCTGATACACGTACGCCAGTACCTGTGCCACAGCGAGGTACAGCCCCGCCGGAATCTCCCGGTCAAGCTCGGTCGAGTAGTACACCGCTCGCGCCAGAGCCGGGGATTCGAGCACTGTCACGTGATGCTCGTTGGCAATTTCGCGAATCTTCAGGGCGACAAAATCCCCACCCTTTGCCACCAGCATCGGCGCCCCGCCCTTGCTGCCGTCGTATTTGAGCGCCACGGCGAAGTGCGTCGGGTTGGTGATGACCACATCCGCCTCCGGGACCGCCTGCATCATCCGCCGCTGGGCCGCATCGCGCTGCAGCTGGCGAATCCGCGATTTAACCTCGGGCTTGCCCTCGCTGTCCTTGTACTCGTCGCGCACTTCCTGCTTGGTCATCATCAGCTTCTGCTTGTTGTCCCAGAGCTGAAAAGGCACGTCCACCGCAGCAATCAGGATCAAACCACAGGCCATCCACAGCGCACACCAGCCCACCACCTCGACACTGTGCATGATGGCTAGGTCCAGCGGCTGTTTGGCAATCGACAAGAGGTCGTCCTGATAGGCACCTAGCACCGCCAGCGCCACCAGTAACACTACGAGAAACTTGCCCAGCGCTTTCAGCAGCTCGACGAGGGCCTTGGTCGAGAACATCCGTTTCAGGCCGGGACCGGGGTTCATCCGGCTGAACTTGGGCGCCATCGCCTTGCCAGAAAACAGCCAGCCACCCAGCGAGATCGGGCCGATGATGGACACCACCAGCAGCACGATCAGCAACGGCATGATGGCTTCGAGCGCGATCATGCCGCTGCTCATCAGCAGTCGCACCATGGCGCCTTCGTCCAGCAGGGTTTCACGGCTGAGCTCGAAGCTGCCTTGCATGACGGCCATCAGGCTGCCAGCCAGGCTGCCACCAGACGCTAATAGACCGCCAATGCCACCCAGCGTCACCGCCACCGTATTCAGTTCACGGGAACGGGCCAGCTGGCCTTTTTCGCGCGACTCACGGATGCGTTTCTCCGTGGGCTCCTCGCTTTTATCGGCGCCGCTTTCGCTCTCAGCCATATTCGGCCTCCGCCAGCGTTAGGGAACAGATCAGCATCAGCGCAGGCCGATCAGTTCGCGCAGCATCGCCAGCGCTTCACTGACGAAGGTCTGGTACTGCGCAAGAATGTCGGCCATGCCGATCCAGACGATGATCAAACCAAGCACCAGCGTCAGCGGGAAACCGATCGAGAAAATATTCAACTGCGGCGCGGCGCGGGTCATCAGGCCGAAGGCGAGGTTAACCACCAGCAGCGCGGTGATCGCCGGCAGCACCAGCAGCAACCCGGCACCCAGCACCCAACCAAGCTTACCGGCCACCTCCCAGAAGTGGTTGGTGCCAACCAGCCAACCGCCAATGGGTAAGGTCACGAAGCTCTCGGTGAGGATTTCCAGCACCACCAAGTGCCCATTCATGGCGAAGAACAGCAGAATCACCAGCATATTGAAGAACTGGCCGATCACCGGCACCGAGACACCGTTGGCCGGGTCGACCATCGACGCGAAGCCAAGGCCCATCTGCATGGCAAGCAACTGCCCGGAGACGATGAATACCTGGAAGAACAGCTGAAGCACGAAGCCCAACATGACACCGATGAGGATCTGTTCGGCAATCAGCACCAGCGCCTGCCCGCTCAACGCCTCCACCACCGGCACCGCTGGCAACCCCGGGACGAGGACAACTGCAATCGCGACTGCCAGGTAAAGCCGAACCCGCATTGGCACCAACTGGGTGCCGATAATCGGCATGCTCATCAGCAGCGCCGCAATGCGAAACAACGGCAGCAGAAATTGCCCGACCCAGGCACCGATCTGAGCATCGCTGAGCTCAAGCATTGGCGCACCGCTTGCGAGAGTCTTCGATGATCATGACTAGCCGATGATCAGCGGAATGTTCTGGACCAGCCCCTGGGTGTACTCCATCAGCTCTCGAACCAGCCAAGGCCCGGCCCAGATCAGCGTCAGCAGCATGACCAACAAGCGCGGCAGAAAGCTCAAGGTTTGTTCGTTGATCTGAGTAGCCGCCTGGAACATCGCCACCACCAGGCCGACCAGTAGACTCGGCACGACCAGCACGCCAACAATCATGGCGGTCATCCAGAGGGCCTCACGAAACAGGTCAACCGCGACTTCGGGTGTCATGCGTGTCTCCGTATTGCCCTAAAGCGTGCCGAAACTGCTGGCGAGCGTGCCGATGATCAGTCCCCAGCCGTCAACCAGCACGAACAGCATGATCTTGAACGGCAACGAGATGATCAGCGGCGAGAGCATCATCATGCCCATAGCCATCAGCACGCTGGCGACCACCATGTCGATGATCAGAAACGGAATGAAGATCATGAAGCCGATCTGGAACGCGGTTTTCAGCTCGGAAGTCACGAATGCTGGGACCAGGATGGTTAGAGGCGCTGCGTCCGGCGTCTGGATATCGGTCCGGCGAGACAGCCGCACGAACAGCTCCAGGTCGCTCTCGCGAGTTTGCGCGAGCATGAAATTCTTCAACGGTACTTCGGCCCGTGCTATCGCATCCGGTGCAGACAGTTGCTCGTTCAGATATGGCTGCACCGCCTCGTTGTTAATCCGTTCGAACACTGGCGCCATGATGAACAGCGTCAGAAAGATGGTCAGGCCAACGAGGATCTGGTTCGACGGCGTCTGCTGCAGGCCCAATGCCTGACGCAGGATGGAAAAGACGATGATGATTCGGGTGAAGCTGGTCATCAGCATGACGAACGCCGGAATGAAGCTCAGCGCGGTCATGATCAGCAAGATCTGCAGACTGACGGAGTATTCCTGCTGGCCCTCGGCATCGGTGCTCAGCGTGATCGCCGGGATCGACAGCGGATTGTCGCCCTGCGCGATCAAACCACCGGCATCCTGGCCCACGGCGAACGGGGCGGCCAGGATCAGCACGGCCGCCAACAACAATCGAAGCATCAGAGCTTGTCCTTATGGTCCCGCCCGAGCAGCTCCATCAGGCGCTGGGCAAACTCCGGATTGGCAGGCTCGGCGTCCGGCAGATGTACCGGCTCCTCAAGCACATGCAGCGGTGTAATTCGACCGGCACTGAGGCCGAGCAGCACCTGCTCACTACCAACCTGCACCAGCACCAGCCGCTCACGGGGGCCGAGCGCATGGCTGGAAATCAGCTTGATCGCCTGGTTGCTGCGCGGATTCAACTGCTGCATACGACGCAGCAACCACGCCAGCAGGAAAATCAGCCCGATCACCAGCAGCAGGCCGAGCAGCAACTTGGTCATCTGCCCACCCATGCCGGTGCTGCTCATATTTGCAGCCGGCTCGGCAGCCATTACTGGCAAAGCCAGAAACACCGAGAGAAAGGCCAAGATCCGCATGTCAGCGTAGCTTCTTGATGCGTTCGCTCGGACTGATCACATCAGTCAAACGAATGCCGAACTTTTCGTTCACGACCACCACTTCGCCGTGCGCGATCAAGGTGCCGTTAACCAGTACATCGAGCGGCTCGCCGGCCAGGCGATCGAGTTCGACGACAGAGCCCTGATTGAGCTGCAGCAGGTTGCGGATACTGATTTCGGTACTGCCAACTTCCATCGAGATGGAAACCGGAATATCCAGAATGACGTCCAGGTTCGGCCCTTCCAGGCCAGCGGACACGGCGGCCGCCTTCGGACTGCTACCAAACTCTTCCAGCGGCGCGCGGGGTGGCGCGGGCGCCGTCGCCGGCCCCTGGTTCAGCAAGGCATCGATGTCATCCTGATTGGCGTCACCGGCTTCAGCCAGCGCCGAAGCCCACTCGTCGGCCAGCGCCTGCTCTTCAGCGGAAGTGTTTTCGTGTTCGTCTGCCATCGCTAATCCTCGACCGGCGGGTAATTGAATAAAGACTGAATCAACGTGGTCGCAGTACGGATTCGAGCACTTGCAACGCCAGGTTGCCCTTGTGCGCACCCAGCTTGACCTTGAACGCCGGCATGCCATTGGCGCGCATAATCATGTCTTCGGGCATTTCCACCGGGATCACATCACCCGGCTGCATGTTGAGAATCTCGCGCAACTTGAGCTGGCGCCGTACCACCGTCGCACTGAGCGGCACGCTCACATCGAGCACGTCTTCGCGCAATGCATTGACCCAGCGCTCATCCTGATCGCTGACGTCGGACTGGAAACCGGCATCGAGCATTTCGCGGATCGGCTCGATCATCGAGTACGGCATGGTGATGTGGAAATCGCCACCGCCGCTTTCCAGCTCGATATGGAACGTCGACACCACTACCACTTCGCTGGGGCTGACAATATTAGCCAACGCCGGATTTACTTCCGAATGTACGTACTCGAAGTTGACGTCGAGCACCGCGTGCCAGGCTTCCTTCAGATCGACGAATGCCTGATCCAGCACCATTCGCACAACACGCAGCTCGGTGGGTGTGAATTCACGCCCCTCAATCTTGGCGTGCCGACCGTCGCCGCCAAAAAAGTTATCGACTAGCTTGAACACCAGCTTGGCATCGAGGATGAACAGCGACGTGCCCCGCAGCGGCTTGATCTTCACAAGGTTGAGACTGGTCGGTACATACAGCGAATGTATGTACTCACCAAACTTCATCACCTGAACGCCACCGACAGAAACATCTGCCGAGCGACGCAGCAGGTTGAACATGCTGATGCGTGTGTAGCGGGCAAAACGTTCGTTGATCATCTCCAGGGTGGGCATGCGCCCCCGAACGATTCGGTCCTGGCTGGTCAGGTCGTAGCTCTTGATGCTGCCCGGTTCGGAATCGCTTTCGGTATCGACCAGACCGTCGTCGACTCCGTGCAGGAGCGCGTCGATCTCGTCTTGCGAGAGCAGGTCTTGAACAGCCATCTGAAACGACCCCTATTGCAATACGAAATTGGTGAACAGGACTTGCTCGATCGCGAGCTTCCCGATTTCCTTCTGCGCCAGCTCCTGAACACTGGCAGTCGCCTGCTGCCGCAGCATCTCTTGGCCGACAGGCGTCGCCAGGCTGGCAAAGTCCTGACTGGAGAACAACATCACCAGTTGATTGCGTAACAAGGGCATGTGTTCCTTCAATCCGTCGAGCGCTGTTTGATCCCGTGACATCAGCGCAACGCTGACTTGCATGTAACGCTGGCGGCCATTGGCATTGGTGAAGTTGACAATAAAAGCCGGCGCCAGCACTTCGTAGATCGCCGCTTGCCGCTGGGGCGCGGCATCAGTTTTGGCAGCCTCATCCGCGGGCTGTTCTGATTCGCCTCGAGACATGAAATACAAAGTAGCGCCCACCGACACCCCCACCGCCAACAGCAATCCCAGAACAATCATGATGATCAGTTTGAGCTTGCCCTTCCCTTCGGTCGCAGCCGCAGGACTCGGAACGTCCGGTGGTCCTTGTTTCTTCGCCATGCCAAATATCCGTCATCACAAGTGTTTTCACTCGCCTCACAACGATGCGAGCAACTGCTATGCCAAAGTATCGACCAGCGAACAGGCAGCGTAAACGATTGCCACACCGCATCGCTTTTTTGCAGACGAATAGATTGAATCGCGCGGTGCCGCAAGCAAAAAAAACCGGGCGCGAAGCCCGGTTCCGGTCAGTTGGTTACATTCACGCGTAGTAGTCCACCAGACCACGGTCACCACCGGCACGGCCGCCGCTGATTTCCATCGTGCCTTGGATAATCTCTTCTTCCCCCGCGGCCAACGCCCCGGCAACGCCACGGTTACGCGAATCGCCGCCGCTCTCGCCCTGCCAGCCGCGCGACTGGTCAGAAACGTTGACATCCATGGTCATGCCCTGCTGGGCAAAACTGTCACGCAATCGCTGCATCTGGCCTTCCAGCGCCTCGCGGACGTTCGCATGGGGACTCATGAAGGTCACCTGCGTCTGGTCTTTGTTCATGTCGATCCGAACCTCCATGCGCCCCAACTCAGCGGGATCAAGCTGGATCTCGGCCGACTTGAGGTTTTGGCTGGATAGCCACATCACCCGGTCTACTACCGCCTCACTCCAACCGGACTGCTGCATCTGGACCGGTTGGCCAGGCACCATTGGCGGTCTGTGTAGCTGCTGCATCTGGTTCTGCTGCGTGATCGCTTGAGTCAGTGGACTAAGCCGATTGATCGCCGCTTCGCTGGCGCTCGTGCGGCTTTCTTTGGGCGCTTCCAGCGTCTCGAGCAGCTCGGCGAAGCCTTCTTCCAACGAGCTTTCGTCGGCCTCGTCGACTAGCTCATCAGCCAACAGGCTCGTCGAGACTGCTTCCTGGGCGTCCAGTGTGGGGTCCGTTGGAACGAGGTTCGCTACAGGGCTCTTCTGAGCGGCGGATTGAATCTCCAGCGCCCGCTGCCCAGTTAGCACCGTTTCCTCCCCTTCGATATGTTCTGCAGCCGCCTGCGGCGGTGTCAGGCCTGCTAGAAATTCGCTGCCGGCCAGAGCCGACTCGGCGACCGGCTGTTCCGTGCCGGCTTCACCCTGGCCGCCCATGCCGAACAGCAGCAACGGGTCAAGCTCGGCCTCCGGGTTCGACACGCTGTCATCGGCCGTCTCGGTGCTGGTGGGCAAGTCATTGCCGGTCTCGGGCGCTATCGGCTGTTCGCTGCCGCTCGCCTTGTCGGTTTCCTGACTCGACTCCTCGCCAGCTGGCTTGTTTTGGGCTGGCTTCGCCGCCGCACTCTGCGCTTCGGCAGGCTTCCCCTGACGCTCTTTTGCGTAAACGTTGGCGAAGCTGGAAGCCTCGTCCCGACTGGATTGAGGAGCAGGCTTGGAGGAACTGCCCGCTGACTTGGCGGCAGTGGTCGGCGCCTTGATATTGAGCAACAGATCGGGGGAAACGGCCATGATCTTTCCGCTGAGGATGGGGACGTGCCCATGATCAAGCAAACTCCGGGCCAGTTAGTAGCGGACCGAAGTCCCGTCACAGCGTAGCGACCCGCAGCACGCCGGGGGGCACAGCTGACGATCAGCCAGGCCCGCCCCAACGCTGGCGTTCGGCGCGATAGAGAATGCGCACGATGGCAAATTCGCGTTCGATGCGCTCGATCAGCGCGGGTGTCTCATCGAGCTGATCGCGCCTGGCGGTTTCCTCCATCTCGCGACAAAGTTCTGCCAGCAGCGCGGCGCCCATGTTGCTGCAGCTGCCTTTGAAGCTGTGCGCGGCCTGCCGCAAGCTCTCTGCCTGGCCGCTCCGACAGGCCGCGTGCAACAGGCGCAGTCGCTCTTCCGAATCGACGAGGAAAGTATCCAGCAGCGCCGGATACTCCGCTTCCATTACGGCCTGTAGCGTTTCCAACACACTGCTGTCGAGATGCTCGGCCACGGAGTTACTCCCGGCTGTAAACGGCGAATTATGCATGACCGGACCAATGGAACTCCACGTTGAGTACCTTGCCGTCGGGCTGCCAATGAAAGCGTTCGCTCAACTGGCGAATCATGCGCAGGCCTCGCCCGCCCAGGCGCTCGCTGCAATATTGCTGATTCAGTGCACGCTGCACGTCGAACCCCGCTCCGCTGTCGCGGACAGCGATGCGCAGATACCCATTCGCCCCTTCAGACTTGACGGTCAGCTCGATGGACACGAAGCCTTCATCAAGCGCGTCCAGCCGTTGTTGGCGTTCCCGGTAATAGCTGGCGAAGCCTTCTGCGTCGCGCTTGATCGATGAATCGAGCGACAGCACGCCATGCTCCAAGGCGTTGGAGTAAAGCTCGGTCAGCACGGTAAAAATCGTGCCGATACGGTAGCGCAAAGGTGAGATCTGCAGCAGAAGCTGCATCGTCATGGGCAACGGGTCAGCCGTGCGCAGACTGTCGGGGCGCAGCTCGAAGCAGGTCGACCAGTCCCTCGGGCGCCGCTCTCGGCTTCCCAGAGGATAAGCATGAAGCGGATGAAGTGCTGCCGTGCCCGGCTCGATGAACATGCTGACTTCGACCAGGCTCAAATCGTCAAGTATTTGACCATGAAAGGTATGGAGTGCCTCCTGAATGTCGTCGAACAAGGTCGCCGGGTTGCCGTTGGCCTCCATCACGGCAAGCAACCGTTGCTCGCCGAACAGCTGATCGTCGGCGTTTCGGCTCTCCAGCAGCCCGTCCGATAGCAGTAGCAGGCGATCACCCGCCGCCAGCGGCAGCGTCTCAAAGCTGTCATCGAATGACGATGCTTCGCGCACCCCAAGCGGCAGATGCTTCGATCGTAACGGCAACCGCTCGTTGTCCGCTGCCTTGAGCAGATAACCGTCCGGCAATCCACCGTTCCATACGCGCAAAATTCCCTGCTCGAGGCTGATATCGAGAAAGGTGGCGCAGCAGAACATCTCGACCGGCAGGATCAACTTAAGCTTGGCGTTGATATCACGAAGGATCTGGTTGCTCGAATAGCCCTTGGCAGTCATTCCGTAAAAGGTTTCGGCCAGCGGCATGGCCCCGATCGCAGCCGGCAGTCCATGGCCCGTGAAGTCGCCGAGCAGCACGAACATCCTGCCGGCGGGTGCGTCGGCAGCCAGCAACAGATCGCCGTTGAACAGCGCACGCGGCGACTGCCGGTAACGGATATTGGGGGCGTTCAGGCAGCCGGCGTGGGCAACCTTGTCGAATATGGCCTTGGCCGCGCGCTGCTCGTCGAGCAATTGCTGATTGCGGTGCCCGATGAGATCACGCTGCTCCAACACCGTCGCCTGCAATCGCCGCAAGCGGTGCATGGCCTGGATCTTTGCTTCCAGAATTATCGGGTTGTAGGGCTTGGCGATGAAGTCATCGCCGCCCGCCTCCAAACAGCGAACCAGCGCTTCATTCTCGGTCAGCGAGGTGAGAAAGATGATCGGCACCAGTTCATTGCCAGCCAGCCGCTTGATCTGCTGTGCCGCTTCGAAGCCGTCCATCACCGGCATCAATGCATCCATCAATACCAGCTGTGGGCGCTCGCGCTCGAACAGTTCCACCGCTTCAGCGCCATTGGCGGCGGTCACCACATGATGGCCCTGCTGGCGGACGATAGCCGCCAACAGCATGCGATCAGCCGCACCATCCTCGGCAATGAGTATGGAGAGCCGGCGAGGCATCAGGCGATCGCGAACAGTTGTTCGAAGTTGGAAACCGAAAGGACTTTGCGAACATCCGAATTGCAGTTGATCAGGCGGATATCGGCCTTATCGCTGCCCGCATGATCACGCAGCAAGAGCAACATGCCAAGGGCAGAACTGTCGAGATAGGTCGCGCCGTTGAGGTCGACCACATAGCGTCGCGGCGAACTCCCGGCACACTGATAGGCATCGCGAAAGGCCTGATGAGTATTGAAATCAAAGCGCCCCTGAATCGTAATGGTCAGCTCCTGTCCATCGGCCGATAGCTGTGAACTGATGGTCATCTAGCACTCCTGATCCGAACGAGGTCGTAGCCTTTCGCCACGGCTGTCGTTATTGCTGGGTTGGTGATGGCCGCTGACTGGCGCCTTGTCCAGCGCCAGCAGCTTCAATTCCAGCCGCGCCGTTGTAAAGAAAGCTGATGAAGATTTAGCACCCAAAGCCCGGCACAGCAAGCTTCAATCCTGCCTGGGCCGACCCGAGAGTCGCTGGGAAAACTCGTCCAGCAATTTTTGCTCTCGCTTGTCCGCTGCGATCCTCGCCTCCTGCAGGTAGCGTTCGACCAGTTTGCGCAGGCCATCGAGCCGCGCGCGTCGCTGCTGCCATTGTTCACGCAGCTTGTCGAGGTTGTTACGGTGCCAGTCCAGGCTGCGCTGCTGTTGTCCGATGGCCGATTCGAGCTGAGAGAGAAAACGCTGATAGTTCATCAGCCATTGGCCAGATACACCCTGGCTGCCTTGCGCCATCCACTGCTGCTGGTAATCGGCAAAGTATTGTCGTAACTCGCCGAGCTTGGTTTCAGCCTGGGCGACCTGGGTCTGGCCCTGCCCAAACAGCTTCGCGGCCTCTCGCTCGGCACGCTCGGCCATATCGATCACCGGCGCCAGGCGCGCCGCTCGGCTGGCTGGCAAGGATTAGCCTGCGGCCTTGGGATTGAATACGCTGGCCAGCAGCGCTTCGCTCTGGGCCAAATGCTCGGCTTCGTTCAGGCCCTGCCGAAGATAGCGAACCATCTCCACCTGCCGGGCGATGGCGAGGTCGGTTTCCGGATCGCCTCCCGGTACGTACGCACCGACGCTGATCAGGTCGCGGCTCTGCTGAAAACGCGACCAGAGCTGCTTGAAGCGCTGTGCATTGCGCATATGCTCGGCACTGACCACCTGCGGCATGACCCGGCTGATCGAGGCCTCGATGTCGATTGCGGGGTAATGCCCCTCCTCCGCCAAGCGGCGCGACAACACAAAGTGACCATCCAGCACGCCTCGCGCGGCATCGGCAATCGGATCTTGCTGGTCGTCACCCTCGGACAAGACGGTATAAAAGGCCGTGATCGAGCCGCCGCCTTCTTCCGCGTTGCCAGCGCGCTCCACCAGGCTTGGCAGCTTGGCAAACACCGAGGGTGGGTAGCCCTTGGTCGCGGGCGGCTCGCCAATGGCCAGGGCAATCTCGCGCTGGGCCTGGGCGAAGCGGGTCAGCGAATCCATCAGCAGCAGTACGTTCTTGCCCTTGTCGCGGAAATACTCGGCGATGCGCGTGCAGTACATGGCCGCGCGCAGGCGCATCAGTGGCGCATCGTCAGCGGGCGATGCGACAACGACCGAACGCTTAATACTTTCTTCGGTGAGGATGTTTTCAATGAATTCCTTCACCTCCCGACCACGCTCGCCGATGAGCCCGACAACGATGATGTCGGCCTCTGTGAAGCGCGTCATCATGCCAAGCAGGACCGACTTACCGACGCCGGTGCCGGCAAACAGGCCGAGACGCTGACCGCGCCCCACGGTGAGCAAGCCGTTAATGCTGCGGATACCGACGTCCAGCGGCTCGCTGATCGGGTGGCGTTTGAGCGGGTTGATCACCGGGCCGTCCATCGGCACCCAGTCTTCCGCTTTCATTCCGCCCTTGCCGTCCAGTGCACGGCCGGCGCCATCCAATACGCGCCCCAGCATCGAAGTACCCATCGGCAAGCGACCGGTATTGGCCAAGGGCACCACCCGTGCACCAGGCGCGATACCGGCGAGACTGCCGACCGGCATCAGGTAGAGCTTGCCGCCGGAAAACCCCATCACCTCGGCTTCGACCTGGGTCGGGTGGTAGCTGTCCTCGTTGATCACCAGACAGCGACTGCCGACAGCAGCGCGCAAGCCTTCGGCTTCCAGCGTCAACCCGACCATACGCAACAACCGACCCTCGAGGATCGGTTGGCTGGGAAGCTTGATCGCCTGGCCGTAGGTTTCGAAGCGCTTGGCGAAGCTGGTGCGTTCAAGACGCATCGGGTTTTTCCAGGTCCGGATTCAAATTCAGGTGGAGGTCGGCCTCGGGTGGACTGGTGGCGTTTTCACGCTGCTGTTCGAACAGCTGACTGATGGCTTGCCCCAGGCGCGTCTCGATGCTGGCATCGATGCGGCTCTGCTCGGTCTCGATCCGGCAGCCGCCGGGCAGCAGATCACTGTCCTCGACTATCTTCCAAGCCTCTTCGTGACGCTCCCGCAGCGCCTTGACCAAGTCGAAATCTTGCGGGTTTATATAGATGCGCACGTTGCTGGCGCCCATGGGTAGCAGCTTGAGCGCTTCGCGCAGCACCTGGCGGATTTGGCTGGAATCGATCAGCAGATCGCGCTGAATCACCTCGCGAGCCAGCTGACTGACCAGCGTGACCATAGCGTGTTCGAGGTTGCGATCCTGATCGGCGATGGGTTCGAGCAGCTGCGTCATCAGCTTTTCCAGGCTTTCCAGCCTGGGCGTCAGGGCCGCCTCAGCCTCCTGCTTGGCCTTCAGCTGACCGGCGTGAAAGCCATCCTTCTCGCCAGTACTGAAGCCTTCGTTGTAAGCCTCCTGACGAATCGCCTCGAGCTCGTCGAGCGTCAGTGGTTTGACTTCCTCGACCGGCACGTCTTCGCTGCGCGCCAAGTCTTCGACTTCAACTGGCCCCTCGCCAACCTCTGAGTCCTCCGGCTCAGCACCCAGAGGGTCGAAGCTCGGCAAGGCCCAGCGATCGAAAATGTTGACGTCTTTCGCGCGAATTACATCGCTGGGGTTTTCCTTGGACATTCAGGTTCTGCGCCTTGCTAGACCATTTCCTCGCCGCCCTTGCCGCCGAGCACGATTTCTCCGGCTTCGGCCATGCGGCGAGCGATAGTGAGAATTTCCTTCTGCGCGCCTTCGACTTCGCTGATGCGCACCGGCCCCTTGGCTTCCAGATCGTCACGCAGCAATTCGCCGGCGCGCTTGGACATGTTCTTGAAGACCTTCTCCTTGATCGCTTCATCGGCGCCCTTGAGCGCCAGAACCAGC
Organism: Stutzerimonas xanthomarina DSM 18231; assembly: GCF_900129835.1. Taxonomy (GTDB): domain Bacteria; phylum Pseudomonadota; class Gammaproteobacteria; order Pseudomonadales; family Pseudomonadaceae; genus Stutzerimonas; species Stutzerimonas xanthomarina. The sequence continues at coordinate 84,767 of NZ_FQXA01000005.1, read as the reverse complement.
ACATCGGAGGATACTTCGCGCAGCAGCACTTGAATGCCCCGGTCGTCGACATCGGCAAGATTGTCGAAGACGAACATCAGATCTTCGATCTGCGACGACAGATCTTCGTCGACGTCGCGAATGGCGTCCATCAGCTGGCCTTCAACGGAGCTGTCGAGGTAGTTCATGATGTCCGCGGCGCGCTTGACACCGCCCAGCGTTGCCCGCGTGGTGTTGGCGTTGCCGGAGAATTGTTTCTCGAGGATCAGGTTCAGCTCCTTCAGCGCCGCCGGCTGCACGGTGTTGAGCGACGACACGCGCAGCACGATGTCGAGGCGCACCTTGTGGTCGAAGTGCGAAAGCACCTCGCCCGCCTGGTCTGGGTCCAGATACGCCACCACGATGGCCTGGATCTGCGGGTGCTCGTAGCGGATCACGTCAGCGACCGCGCGCGGCTCCATCCACTTGAGACTGTCCAGGCCGCTGGTGTTGCCGCCGAGCAGAATCCGGTCGATCAGGCCACCGGCTTTGTCCTCACCCAGTGCCTGAGTCAGCATCTTGCGGATGTAGCCGTCCGAACCGACCCCGAGGCTGGTCTGGTCGCCCACAATCTCGACGAACTCGCCCATTACCTGTTCAATCTGGTTTTTTTGCACGTTTCGCAGCTGCGCCATCGCCGTGCCGACCTTCTGTACTTCCTTCGGGCCGAGGTGACGCAGCACCTGCGCGGCGTCGGCCTCGCCCAGCGAGAGCAGCAGGACCGCAGCCTTGTCGACTTTATTCAGCTTGACGGGAACTCGAGCATCACTCATCTGCGTTGATCCACTCTTTGACAACCTGAGCCACCCGGCCCGGGTCCTCTGCTACCAGATTCTTGATGGCATTCAATTGCGCATCGTATCCCTCGGTCGGGCTCGGCAGCATGATGCTCTGCGGTCCGCTCAGGCTGACGCGGTCGCTGGAAAGCGCACCGTCTATGCCTTCCATGTCACCGAGTTCTGCATCGCCACCGACTGTTTGCAATTCCTTGCTCTTGCCCGCATTGGTCAGGTTGTTCAGCACGGGCCGGAGCACGCCGAACACCAGCACCAGGATGAACAGGACGCCGAGCACCTGCTTGACGATGTCCCAGAACCACGGCTGCGAGTAGAACGGAATTTCGATGAACGTCTCGTCGAGCGAATCAGCAGCAAACGGCGCATTGATTACGCTGACGCTGTCGCCACGGCTCGCATCGAAACCGACCGCGTCCTGTACCAGCCGGGTGAAGCGCGCCAGTTCATCGGCAGTGCGCGGCACCCGAGTCGTGGTTCCATCAGCTGCAACGGTCAGCTGATCGTCGAGCACCACGGCGACCGACAGCCGACGTAGACGTCCCTGCTGCTGCTTGGTGTAGCTGATCGAACGGTCCAACTCATAGTTGCGGGTCGCCTGTTCGCGCTTGTCTGCGGGGTACGGCGCCAACATCGGTTGGCCTGTTGCCGGATCCATGACCTGCTGACCGTTGGCGTCCAGCAATGGCTGCCCCGGCGCAACGGCACCCGCCGCGGCCTGGCCCGCCATAGCATTCTCCGGCGCAGTCGCGGGTCCCGGTGGCTGATTGCTCAGCGCGCCAGGTACGCCCTGCGGACCAAGGCTGCTCTGACGCTGCTCGCTAACACTCTGCTCACTGCGCAGTGCCGGTTGATCCGGGTTGAAGGTCTCGGAGGTGGACTCAACCGCGCTGAAATCCACATCAGCAGACACTTCGGCCTTGTAACGACCGCTGCCCAGCACCGGCTGCAGGATGTTGTGCACGCGCTGGGTATAAAGACTTTCCATGCGCCGGCTGTAGTCGAACTGCTTGCCGGCCATGCTCAGCTCGGTGAGACCTTGCTGGTCGGACAGCAGGTTGCCTTTCTGGTCGACTACGGTGATCTGTGACTTGGTCAGCTCAGGCACGCTGGTGGCGACCAGGTTGATGATGGCCATCACCTGACTTGGCTCGAGATTGCGCCCTGGATACAGCTCGACCAGAACCGATGCACTCGGCTTGCGCTCGTCTCGGACGAACACCGAACTCTTCGGAATGGCCAGGTGGACGCGAGCGCCCTTGACGTTATTCAGGCTGGAAATGGTACGACCCAGCTCACCTTCGAGACCACGGCGATAGCGGGTCGCTTCCATGAACTGACTGGTGCCGAGGCCTTGCTCCTTGTCGAGAATCTCAAAGCCGATGTTGCTGTCAGTCTGGGCGATGCCGGCGCTGGCAAGTTTCAGCCGCGCACGCGCAAGGTCGTCCGCCCTGACCAGCAAGGCGCCGGAATTGGGCTCGACGGTGTATGAAATATCGGCAGCCGCCAAGGTTTCCATCACCTGGTTGGCGTCCATTCCGGCAAGGCTGCCCAGCAGCGGGCGGTAGTCCGGCTGCTGTGACCAGAGCACCACGGCAAACCCGATGGCAACGCTCGCAGCCAGACCAACCAGCAGGCCGATCTGCCGCAACATCGACATTTCGGAGAGGTTTTCCAGAAAGGACAGGCCCAACAGGGGCTTCTTCGGGACTTCCGAAGCAACCGGCACTGGAACCTTGCTAAGCGCGTCAGCCATTATTCAAACCCTGCCTTAAACCGGCATCTGCATGATGTCTTGGTACGCCTGGACCAGCTTGTTGCGCACCTGGGTCATTGCCTGGAAGGAGACGCTGGCCTTCTGCGACGCGATCATGACCTCGGTCAGATCGATGCCACCCTGGCCCATCTCGAAAGCGGTGGCCAACTGGTTGGAAGCCTGCTGGGTTTCGTTCACTTTATTGACGGCCTGGCCGAGCATGTCGGAAAAGCTTGGAGCGCCCACTTCTGGGGCCGCCGTCACAGGCTTGGAACGCGCCATTGCATCGGTCTGCATGGCCCGCATTTCCAGCATCAAGCGATTGAATTCGATACCCTGACTCATCATTCCTCCAACAGTTGCGGTTTTTTTGACGCCTCGCAGCAGGTAGAGGAGTAATAGCAACATCGGTGCCAGTGTCCGCCCGACGATTGCGGTGTAGCGTGGAAGCGAGGACGAACGGTGCTGAGATGGAGCCGGTGACTGTTACGTTGATCGCGCCATTGGCTGTATCGCGACGCGATGCGCGCAACGTCCTAGCCTGTCGTTTCCGCGCCGACCGGTTCCAGTCGAAGCAGGCTAACCGCTTCACTTGTCGGTAACCCTCACTCCTGCGTATCCACCGCTCAAACCAGACCCTAAGCCGACGATGACCGAAATCACCGCCTCACCTCAGCGATTCTTCAAGGACAGTTCGGCTTCTACGGTCGTAGCGGGCTTCATCGCCATGCTGACCGGCTACACCAGTTCGCTGGTGCTGATGTTCCAGGCCGGACAGGCTGCCGGGCTCAGTAGTGGTCAGATCTCATCGTGGATCTGGTCACTGTCGATCGGCATGGCAATCTGCAGCGTCGGGCTGTCGTTGCGTTACCGAACGCCGGTCGTTATCGCCTGGTCGACGCCCGGCGCTGCGCTGCTGATCAGTAGCCTGCCTAGTGTTCCCTATGGCGAAGCCATTGGCGCGTTCATCTTTGCCTCAGCGTTGATAGCGCTCTGCGGGATCACAGGCAGCTTCGAACGGCTGATGCGCAAGGTGCCCTCCTCGTTGGCCGCGGCCTTGCTGGCCGGTGTGTTGTTCAACATCGGCATTGAAATATTCCGCGCTGTTGAAGTCCAGCCAGTACTGGTGCTGGGCATGTTTTTCAGCTATCTGCTCGCCAAGCGCTTTCAACCCCGCTATGCCGTGCTGGCTGCGCTACTGATTGGCTGCGGTCTGTCGGCAATTATGGGTCTGCTGAATTTCAGTGAGCTGAGCCTGGAAATTGCCGTGCCGGTTTGGACCACGCCGAGCCTGTCGCTCGCTGCCATCTTCAGCATTGGCATACCGCTGTTCGTGATTGCCATGGCCTCGCAGAACATGCCGGGGCTGGCCGTACTTCGCGCCGAGGGCTATCAGGTGCCGGCCTCGCCATTGATATCGGTGACGGGCATTGCCTCGGTGTTGCTGGCTCCGTTCGGCTCCCACGGCATTCACCTGGCGGCGATCACCATGGCCATCTGCAGCGGGCCGGAGGCGCACCCGGATTCATCCCGGCGCTATACGGCGGCGATCTGGTGCGGCGTGTTCTACGGGATTGCAGGGATTTTCGGCGCCACGCTGGCTGCGCTGTTCGCCTCGTTTCCGGCGGCGCTGGTGTTGTCCATCGCCGCCCTGGCCTTGCTCGGCTCGATCGGTTCAGGCCTGACCCAGGCCATGCAACAGCCCAACGAGCGCGATGCGGCGTTAATAACTTTCATGGTAACGGCGTCGGGGCTGACGCTGTTTGGCATAGGGGCGGCGCTCTGGGGGTTGATTGCGGGCGGGCTGACGTTGGCAATACTCAACAAGCGGGCCTGAGGAACGAGATTGGATTCGACTACCTGACTAGGAGGATTGTGAGTGGTTAATTTAAGGGAGTGATCTTGAGGGAGCGATCTTGATCCGATCTCTCTGCTGCGATACCGCCTCTTTCGCGGTCGAGACCGCTCCCACAGAAACCCTGCCCCGCCGCCGTAGCCTCACCCGTGGGAGCGGTCTTGACCGCGATCTTTTTACTCAATGCCGCCGCCTTTCGCGGTCGAGACCGCTCCCACAAAAACCCAGCCCCGCCGCCGTTGCCTCACCCGTGGGAGCGGTCTTGACCGCGATCTTTCTACTCAATGCCGCCGCCTTTCGCGGTCGAGACCGCTCCCACAAAAACCCAGCCCCGCCGCCGTAGCCTCACCCGTGGGAGCGATCTTGATCGCGATCTCTTTGCTGCGATACCGCCTCATTCGCGGTCGAGACCGTTCCCACAAAAGCCCAGCCCCGCCGCCGTAGCCTCACCCGTGGGAGCGATCTTGATCGCGATCTTGCTACTCAATGCTGCCGCCTTTCGCGGTCGAGACGGCTCCTACAGGTTTCGGCGCCGCTAGATTGCCGTCGCTCCGCCATCCACCGCCAGTGCATGGCCGGTGGTAAAGGCCGCAGCATCGCTGCAGAGATAGAGCACAGCAGCAGCAATTTCCTCGACCTTACCTACGCGACCGACTGGATGCATGGCTGCCGCGAACTCCGCCTTACGCGGATCCGCCTCATAAGCACGACGAAACATGTCGGTATCGATCACCGCGGGGCAGACCGCGTTGACCCTGATCTTCTTCTTGGCGTATTCAATGGCCGCTGACTTGGTCAGACCAATAACCGCATGCTTGGACGCCGAATAAATGCTCATCTTCGGTGCCGCCCCGAGACCTGCCACCGACGCCGTGTTGACGATGGCGCCGCTGCCCTGCGCGAGCATCAGCGGTAATTGGTGTTTCATGCACAGCCAGACCCCTTTGACGTTAACCCCCATGATCGCGTCGAACTCGGCTTCACTGCCTTCGGCCAGGCGCCCCTGTTCGATTTCGATTCCAGCATTGTTGAATGCATAGTCGATGCGACCAAAGGCCGCCACCGCCTGCTCGATCATCGCCTTGACCTCTGCGTCGCGGGTGACGTCACAGCGCACGAATACCGCCTCGCCGCCGGTCTCACGAATTGCCTCAGCGCATGCAGCCCCACCCGCTTCATCCACATCGGCCACCACCACCTTCAGCCCCTGCTCGGCAAACGCCAGTGCCGTCGCGCGGCCGATGCCCGCGGCACCGCCGGTAACCAATGCGACCTGACCGGAAAAACACATGCTCATGCTAGATACCCTGATCAATTGAAAGAAGGCGCCAGTCCGAATGTGACTGCAAGCCATATGCTGGTCATGGTTATACCGCCATCGCGTGATCCGCTTAAGCGGTAGCTGGCGATATCACTCGCGCGGATGCCAATGCATTCCAGCGCGGCCGCCTTGCTTGCGGTGCTGCTTCAGGGAGGCTAAACCAAGGGTTTGCACACACAAGAGGTTTCCATGGACAAGACCAATCGCCAGTTTCTGCTGGCCAAGCGCCCGGTTGGCGCACCTAACCGCGAAACCTTCGAATTCGCGGAAAAACCGCTGGGCGAACTCGGCCCGAACCAGATACTGGTGAAGAACGAGTACCTGTCGCTAGACCCAGCCATGCGGGGCTGGATGAACGATGCCAAGTCCTACATTCCCCCGGTCGGAATTGGCGAGGTGATGCGAGCCTTGGGCGTCGGCAAGGTCATCGCCTCCCAACACCCCGGGTTCGCCGAAGGAGATTACGTCAATGGCGCGCTGGGCGTGCAGGACTACTTCCTCGGTGAGCCGAAAGGCTTTTACAAGGTCGATCCGAACCAGGCGCCGCTGCCTCGCTACCTGTCTGCGCTAGGCATGACGGGTATGACCGCCTACTTCGGGCTGCTGTCGGTAGGCGAGCCGAAAGCCGGCGAAACCGTGGTGATCTCAGGCGCAGCAGGCGCGGTTGGCAGCGTCGCGGGCCAGATCGCGAAGATCAAAGGCTGTCGCGTGGTCGGGATTGCCGGCGGCGCGGACAAGTGCCGCTTTCTTACCGAAGAGCTCGGTTTCGACGCGGCCATCGATTACAAGAGCGAAGACGTAGCCGCTGGCCTGAAGCGCGAATGCCCGAAAGGCGTTGACGTCTATTTCGACAATGTCGGCGGCGACATTCTCGACGCGGTGCTGACGCGTATTGCTGTTGGCGCGCGCATCGTCATCTGCGGCGCCATCAGCCAGTACAACAACAAGGAAGCGGTCAAGGGACCGGCCAACTACCTGTCGCTGCTGGTCAATCGCGCAAGGATGCAGGGCATGGTGGTGATGGACTACGTTTCACGCTATCCAGAAGCCATGAAAGACATGGCAGGCTGGATGCAAAGCGGCGAGCTGAAGAGCAAGGAAGACATCGTCGAAGGGCTGGAAACCTTCCCTGAGACACTGATGAAGCTGTTCACCGGCGGTAACTTCGGCAAGCTGGTGTTGAAGGTCAGCTAAGCGGGCAGCAGAGAAGCCGGTCGCTACGATGGCGACCGGCTATTCGATCAGGCCAGTTCTGCAACGACCGCCGCCAGCGCTTGAGCCGGGTCGGCGGCCTGAGCGATTGGGCGGCCAATCACCAGGTAATCAGAACCTGCCTGAATGGCCTGCGAGGGCGTCAGAATGCGCCGCTGATCATCCGCTGCGCTGCCGGCGGGACGAATGCCCGGCGTCACCAGCTGCAGGCCGGCGAACTGTGCCTTCAGTGGTTGCGCCTCCTGAGCCGAGCAGACCAACCCATCCAGTCCAGCCTTTTCGGCCAGACCCGCGAGCCGCAATACCTGCTGCTGCGGTTGCAGATCCAGCCCGATATCCGCCAGGTCAGCCTGCTCCATGCTGGTCAACACTGTCACGCCGATGAGCAGAGGCTTTTGCCCGCTCAGCTTATCCAAAGTCTCCCGGCAGGCGGCCATCATCCGCAGGCCACCCGAGCAATGTACGTTCACCATCCACACGCCCAGTTCCGCAGCAGCCTTTACGGCCATCGCCGTAGTATTCGGAATGTCATGGAATTTCAGGTCGAGAAACACCTCGAACCCCTTAGCCTGCAACGCCTCAACTACTGGCGGGCCGCAGCGGGTGAACAGCTCCTTGCCAACCTTGACGCGACACAACGCCGGGTCCAGCTGCCCGGCCAGTGCCAGCGCAGCATCACGGGAGGGAAAGTCGAGCGCAACGATAATCGGCGTCTGGCAGGGCATGGCAAGTCCTCGGCAAAATTCGGCGCGCATTGTCGCAGAAAAACAACGGCCGAGCGGAGCCGCTCAAGCGAAGCTCGCCACACTGTGGTGCACCGGTATGGCTTCACAATGCTGCCCGGCGTAAGGTGGTATGCATACAGATCAAGCTACTGGAGAAGTCCATGCCCTGGTATATCTGGCTTTTGCTGGCTCTCGTCATTGGCACGGTCATCGGCGGCCTGCTGATGTTGCGCGCGGGTGCGCGCAAGATCCCTCTGACCGAAGAGCAAAAACAGCGCATTGCTCAGCGCAACGCTGAAGCAGACGCCCAAGACGCTCGGGATCGCTGAGCCCAGCCCGGGTTTAGCGCCGCATCCACTGATGCTTGGCATCTGCTGACCGCGCGTCCAGAAAAGCGCTGAACTGGAGACAAAAGATGGCCTTTAGCCATAAACCAAGCGATCATCCGTCCTCTTTACGGGATGATTGAATGTCAGCATCGCGCCAGCCCACCGATAACATCGATCCCAACGTCAAAAGCGCCTTCGCTCGTCGCACCCTGCCTGGCATTGCCTGCCTGTTGGCGGTTGCGCTGCTGGCAGCTGCCGTTGCGGTTATCCAGATCGCCAGGACCATCGACAGTGATGCGCTTGTGCGGGAGCATTTTCTGACGGGCAAGGCATTTGAAGCGCACCGGCGCGGCATGAGCCGACACGTGGCGGACAACGCCTTCTGGGGCGACGCCTATGCCAATCTGAGCAGTCGGGTAAATCTGAACTGGGCATACGAACAGGAAAACCTGGGCCCCTCTCTTTACGCAGACTTTGGCTATGACGCCGTTTTCGTGATCGATTCGGAAGGCAAAACCACCTACTCAGTTGTTCGCGGTGAGCTCGTTCAGGTCGACGCTCAGCAATGGCTCGAGAGCGGTTTGCAGAACCTGCTGGCCGATGCGCGGATCGCCCTCGAGGATGATGAGACTTCCGCTGGCATACTCACCGCCGAAGGACATCCGGCCATGGCGACTGCTGCGGTGATGACAACCGGCGGCAGCGATATCGAAGAGCACCCCGGCCCGGCCTCGGTACTGGTCTTCGTTGACCTGTTGGACTCCAACCGACTCCTTGAGCTAGGCGAAGCGTATGCCGTTGAAGGGCTTCGCGTGGACGATAGCAGCGAGCGCATCGACGGCGCGCTGACCGAGCTGATCAGGCTCGACGGCTCTCCGGTGCGCTTTATCTGGAGCGCGTCCCAGCCCGGCGAATATCTGCTGTGGATGACACTACCGGTACTCGGCGCCGTAACCCTCGGGCTTGGCCTGCTGGCCTGGCTGCTGTTGTGCCAGGCGCTCAAGACCGTACGTATCATGGATGCAGGCTACAAGCGCCTGGCGAGCAGCCGCACCGCGCTGGCGGCCAGCGAGGAACGCTTTCGTGACGTGGCAGAAGCCGCTTCCGACTGGATATGGGAAACGGACCAGAACGCCCAATTGACCTATTTGTCGGCCCGCTTTCAGGAGATTACCGGGCATGCGCCTGCGACCTGGATCGGCCGCCCGCTGATCGACCTGCTGGTCACCGATCACGCCGCGCTGCAGGACTGGCTGAGCGGTAAACACAGCGTGCCGCTGCGTTGCAGCTATCACGCCGCTGATGGGGGCGTGCGCCATTGCCGCTTATCCGCTCGCGAAATTCGTGATGATGGCCGGCTGCTCGGATATCGAGGCACCGCCAGCGATGTCACCGAGGAGACCAAGGCTCAGGCGCGGGTCCAGTATATGTCTCAGCACGATGCCTTGACTGGCTTACCCAACCGCAACCGGTTACGCGACTACCTCGAAGGCAAGCTCAACTCACTGACTACCGCGTCGCGGCTGAGCGTTCTCTATATCGACCTGGATCGCTTCAAGCCGGTGAACGATACCCTCGGTCACGGCGCCGGCGACGAAGTCCTCATCGGCGTCGCCAATCGCCTGAAGCAGTGCATCAGAGGTGACGATCTGGTCGCCCGCCTGGGCGGCGACGAGTTCGTCATGGTAATGAGCCGTCTGCAACACAACGAAGATATCGAAATGCTCTGTGCCCGCGTTGTCGGAGCCATCAGCGAGCCATTCAGCTATGAAGACAAGCTGATCCATATCGGCGCCAGCGTGGGAATCGCCGTGGCGCCGACCGATGCCAGCCAGGCTAGCGAACTGCTGCGGTGCGCCGATATTGCGCTGTACCAGGCCAAGGCCAACGGGCGTGGTACCTGGTGCTTCTATGGCAGCGAGATGGACAAACGACTGCATGAAAGGCGTAACCGGGAGGACGAGCTGCGTCAGGCAATCGCCGAAGGCCAGTTCGAAGCCTATTACCAGCCCCGCTACCTGAGCAAAGACATGAGCATCAACGGTGCCGAAGCCTTGCTGCGCTGGCACCACCCCAGCCGGGGCCTGCTGCTACCTGAACACTTCATTCCGCTCGCAGAGGAAACCGGGCTGATCGTGCAGCTGGGCGAGTGGGTGCTGCGCGAGGCCTGCTTCGAGGCGGCAAGTTGGGCTGATGACCTGGTCGTGTCGGTCAATCTTTCGCCGCTGCAACTGCGCGTTGGCGATTTGTACCAGATGATTGTCAGTGCACTCGGGGATAGCGGTCTGCCCGCAAACCGCCTGGAGCTGGAGATTACTGAAACCGCATTGCTGCAGGAGAACGAGAGCACACTGGGTGTGCTCAATCGCTTGAAATCGCTCGGTTTGCGGCTTGCAATGGATGATTTCGGTACCGGCTACTCGTCGCTGAGCAACCTACGTAAATACCCGTTTGACATGATCAAGATCGACGGCAGCTTCGTTACCGGGATGTCTCATTCAAATGAAAGCCATTCAATCGTCAAAGCCTTGATCGATCTTGGCCATGGCCTGCGCATGCGTGTCACCGCGGAAGGTGTGGAAACGCTGGAACAGCTGAATTTGCTGCTCGCCGACGGCTGTAGCGAACTGCAAGGGTTTCACATGAGCCATCCGCTGCCAGCCACGGAACTTAACGCATTGCTCAACAGCACGCGCCCGCGCGACGAGACGAAACAATAATCCAGCAGCAGCGGTTCAACGTTTGAGCTCAAAATTGATCTGCGCCCCATCGATAAGGGCTTCGTCCTGGGCCGTTCCAGGCAATAGCTCGCCGCTCATGTGCAGCGAGCGAGAACTCTGGCTGGACTCGAACAGCGGTGGGAGGAGACTCAGGGACCTCGGCTCGTCAGCTGGCTCGAGATCTTCGGCCCAATCCTCCGGAAGGCTCAGGTCGAGATCCGGCTCGGGCAGTTTGACCTTTTCCACCGCGGCCTTGGGCTCCGAGGTAGAAGGCTTGGTCTTTGGCGCAGGTGCAACGGGATCAGTCGATAGCGGATCGGGAGACCCTGCCAGGGCCGACTCATTCTCGATCTCGATATTTTCCAAACTGTCCGGCACATCTAGCCTGGGCTCGGCTTCTACCGGCGCAGCGGCGTCAGGCGGAGAAACGGCGATCTTTGGCGGCGTGGGAGGCTTAGGCTGGTTCGGAACCTCATCACAGGCGGCAAGTAGCGACAGCCCTATTAACATCAGCCACCTCATTTTCCCGCCCTCCTCGTCATTTATCGCATTGTCGGCAAAGCTCCCCCGCAAGCTCACCTAAGGTCTTCAACGCTCGCTCCGCCTCGGCCGTCCAGGGCAGCGCGCAGTTGAGCCGCACACAGTGATTGAACTGCTGAGTGTTGCTGAAAATCAGGCCCGGCGCGATGCTGATCCCCCGCTTCAACGCCTGGACGTGCAGCTCCTTGGTATTCACCCGAGCCGGCAAGCTGACCCAGAGAATGAACCCGCCCGTCGGCCGAGTCATCTGCGTGCCCTCTGGGAAGTAGCGCTGCACGGCAAGCTGGAAAGCGCTGAGATTCTTCCGATACTCGTGGCGAATGTAACGCAGATGGCGATCGTACCCCCCGTTTTCAAGATACGCCGCAACGCCCATCTGCGTGACGCTGCAGGCCGAATGCGTACTGAAGGTCTGCAGACGTTTTACCTCCTCGCGGTATCGGCCTGGCAGTATCCAGCCGATACGCACACCCGGCGAAAGGGTCTTTGAGAAGCTCGAGCAATAAATCACTCGCCCCTCGGTGTCATTGGACTTGAGCGCCCGGATCGCCCCTACGTCGAACAATAACTCGCCATAGATATCATCTTCGACAATCTGAATGTCGAAATTCGCCGCCAGTTTCAATAACTGCTTCTGCCGCCCGTCGGGGATGCTGCCACCGAGGGGATTGCTCAAACGCGCCGTCAGCACGAGCGCCTTGATCGGCCACTGGCTAGCCGCGAGCTGCAACGCCTCGAGGCTAAGCCCGGTATCCGGATCGCAGGGAATCTCGATCACCTTGAGCCCGAGCAAATCGGCCAGTTGAAGCAAGCCGTAGTAGCTGGGCGATTCCGCTGCGATCAAATCGCCGGGTTTGGTCAGCACGCGCAAGGACATCTGTAACGCATCGACACAGCCGTGCGTGATCACCACTTCGTCAGGCCCGACGACCACACCCGCGTCGCGCATGCGAATCGCCACCTGTCGACGCAGCGGCTCATAACCGGGGCTGAACATGTAGGTGAACGCCTGCTGGCTCTGGAAGCGAGTGACCTTGGCAAGCTGCTGATGCAATGCACGGACGGGCAAATAATCTACGTGCGGTACGGCAGCGCCCAACGGTATGAGCCCGTCACGGCGTGACTCACTGAGCACCTGATTGATAATGCTGCTGCGGGTGACCAGCGTTGGTCGTTCGACCTGAGCGATGTCCGGCGTAGGGGCGGTCAATGCAGGGGTGTGATGCACGTAAAACCCCGACTGTGGACGGGCACGGATCATCCCTTGGTCTTCGAGATTGGCATAGGCCTGCAGAACGGTTGCGTGACTTACGTTCAGCTGCATGCTCATCTTGCGCACCGAAGGCACCCGCTCACCCGGCCGGTACACGCCTCGACGAATATCGTCCGCCAGCTGGTGTGCGATGCGCTGATAAAGCAACAGATTGGTCATAACGTCCGCTCCCGCCAACTGAACCATAACAGTAGTACAACACCGCTATGCACGACCAATACAGTTGCCGCTTAACTCGGCGACACAGTCAGTTACGTCTATCGAATCTTTTCAGCGCGGGTTACTCAGCCGTCCTTGCTCATCGGAAAACAGGATCTCGACGCGACGATTCTGCGCGCGCCCGCGCGCCGACGCGTTTTCCGCAACGCGATATTGCTCGCCATAGCCAACCACCTCGATGCGTCCCGCATCGACTCCGAGACTTTGCATGAACTCACCCACCACCTGCGCACGGGCCTTCGACAATGCAAAGTTCTCGGCCTTATCACCCCGATTGTCGGTATAGCCTTCAATCCGGACCCGCCGCTTGGGATTGAGCTGCAGAAAATGGACGACCTTGAGCAGCGTGCGGTTGGCCGAAGATCCCAGTTCGGCACTGGACGGTCTGAACAACACATCCCCAAGGGTCATGACCAGACCGCGGTCGGTCTCGGCAGCTGCCAGGCTGACCATCTGATCCTCCAACCAGCGACCCTGGTGTTGCATGTCCAGTATCCGGGCTTGCTGTACAGCCTCACGCAAACGCTCGCGTTCCATGTTCAGCTGGGTCGCGCGCCGCTGGTTCTGTAGCTGTTCGCTGTGCTGGCGGGCAATCTCGCTATAACGCTTGCTGAGGTATGCGTAATGAATGACGTCCTCTGCACTGCCCCAGTAGTCGGCGAACCGCTTGGCCCGGTCCAGCGACTCGCCCGCCCGCATCACGTCCTTGGGCGCATCCTGAAGGATTTGTGGTTCCTCACTTACGCTCTGAAGAGCCATCGATGCGTCTTGCAGCTGCTGTTGCGACTCGCGCGTTGCGCAACCTTGAAGCGCACCGAGCGCAAGCAGCACTGCAGGTACCAAGTAGGCCGGTTTCACTGCAACGCTCCCAGCTGTTCACGCAAGCGCGCGATGCGGCGGTGCAATTCCGCCAGTTCCTGCTGACTTTTCTCGTTTAGAACTCGAGCTTCTGCCAGCCGCGCATCAAGCTCGGCTTGCTCGGCCTGCAGACGTGCCTCTCGGTAACGCTCATCCTTCATCGCGGCGACCGCAGCCGTATATTTCTGCTCCGCCTGCGTCAGTTCCGGCGTCTGCTCCGCAGCGCCCACCGAGCGTGCCTGGTTCAGCGCCTGTTCGGTAAGCCGCAGCTGTTCAGTGGGTGCAGGATCGCTGGCGCAGCCAGCCATCACCAGAAGCATGAGCATGCCGCAAAGATGTTTTATCAAGTGAAGAGTCCTAGCGTTGCGAATTGCGGGTCGGCGCTGGCTGCTGTTTCCAGCGTTCAAGGTTCTCTACCAGCAGTTGCTGCGGTACCCCCGCGGCGCGCAATTCTGTCATTTTTATCGCGAGCTGTCCGCGGAGCCACGGGCCGTTACACGCCGAGTCGTGAGCGACCGCAAAGTGCAAACCGCGACTGAACACCGGTGGCTCCAAGCGCTGGATATCAGCGAGAAGCCCTTGTCGGGCGGCATATGCAATGAAACTGTAACGCTCATGCAGGACATAATCGGCCTTGCCCGTCGACAGCCTGTTCAGGGCCTCGGCCAGACTGGGAGCAGCACGTAAACGAAGGTTTTCCTTGGCATAGCGCTCGAACGCACTGCCATAGCCTTCAGCCTTCACATAAGCGCCCGTTCGACCTGCCAGATCTCCCCGGTCTGAATAGAGGAAGCCAGGCTTCTGACCTACCCAGGCGGACACCTGCAAGGCTGTGATCGATGGATGGATGAAATCCAGATAGGCCAGTTCCTTTGGTGCCAGGACCGCATCGGCCAGCACATCGACCCGCCCGCTGCGCACCTGCTCCAGCGCTGCGCCCGCATCACCGGTGTAGAGCACTTCGAGCTTCAGGTCGAGCGAGTCGGTGATCTTTTTCAGCAGATCAGCGTTCGCTCCAACGAGCCGCTTGGGATTCTGCGGATCGCGCCAAAGAAAAGGAGGGTTGTCTGCACCGCCAGTCGCGATCAGCCGATCACACTTTGCAGCCGCCGCGTGTGCTGCGACGGGTGTTGCCAACAACACGGCGAGCAAAGCGGACTTCAGCAAAACGGCACAGCGCATGGAAAACCTCGTTGGTCGGGATCGGGCAGGCTTCTTCTCGGGCCTGCCGGAATCTTACCATTGGCCAGCGCAGCCAAGCGCCCATAAAAAAACCCGCTGCGAGAGCGGGTTTTTTCCAAGCGGCTCAGTTACACGAGCTGCTCCAGTTCCGGCAGGATTTCGAACAAATCGCCCACCAGGCCGTAATCGGCGACCTGGAAGATTGGCGCTTCTTCGTCCTTGTTGATCGCGACGATCACTTTGGAATCCTTCATGCCCGCCAGGTGCTGGATCGCACCGGAGATGCCCACCGCGATATACAGCTGCGGTGCAACGATCTTGCCGGTCTGGCCGACCTGCATGTCGTTCGGCACGAAGCCGGCATCGACCGCCGCGCGCGATGCGCCAACGGCGGCACCGAGCTTGTCGGCCAGCGAGTAGAGGTGCTTGAAGTTGTCACCGTTCTGCATACCGCGACCACCGGAGACGACGATCTTCGCAGCTGTCAGCTCGGGACGATCAGACTTGGCCAGTTCTTCACCTACGAACGCGGAAACGCCCGCATCGCCAGTACCGGAAACTTGCTCGACAGCCGCCGATCCGCCTTCAGCATTGACCGGATCAAAACCAGTGGCACGCACGGTGATGACTTTGATCGCCGCGCTGGATTGCACGGTGGCAATGGCGTTACCGGCATAGATCGGACGCTTGAAGGTGTCTGCGCTTTCGACAGCGATGATTTCCGAGATCTGATCAACGTCCAGCTTGGCGGCTACGCGCGGCAGGAAGTTCTTGCCGTTGGTAGTGGCAGCAGCCAGCACGTGGCTGTAGTTCTTGGCCAGATCAGCAATCAGTGGTGCAACGTTTTCCGGCAGCTGGTTGGCGTAGGCAGCGTCGTCGGCGACCAATACCTTGGATACGCCTTCGATCTTGGCAGCCGCCTCACCGATAGCAGCGCACCCGGCGCCCGCAACCAGCACGTGAATGTCGCCGCCGATCGCCTTGGCTGCAGCCACGGTGTTCAGGGTGGCCGCAGCCAGAACGGCATTGTTGTGTTCAGCGATAACCAGGATAGTCATTTAGATTACCTTCGCCTCGTTCTTCAGTTTCTCGACCAATTCAGCCACCGACTTGACCTTGATACCCGCGCTGCGTGCAGCAGGCGCTTCGACTTTCAGGGTCTTCACGGTGGAAGTGGTGGTTACGCCCAGCGCGTCCGGCGTCAGCACTTCCAGCGGCTTCTTCTTGGCCTTCATGATGTTCGGCAGCGACGCGTAGCGCGGCTCGTTCAGGCGCAGGTCGGTGGTCACGATTGCCGGCAGATTCAGCGCAACGGTTTGCGCGCCGCCGTCGATTTCCCGTTCGACGTTTACCTTATCGCCCGACACTTCGACTTTCGAAGCGAAAGTGCCCTGAGCGAATCCGGTCAGTGCACCCAGCATCTGTCCGGTCTGGTTGTTGTCGCTGTCGATGGCCTGTTTGCCAAGGATCACCAGCTGCGGCTGCTCCTTGTCGACTACAGCCTTCAGAAGCTTGGCGACGGCCAGGGAATTGAGTTCTTCGCTGGACTCGACCAGCACGGCGCGATCAGCACCCAGCGCCAGCGCGGTGCGCAGCTGCTCCTGGGCAGCGGTCGGACCGATGGATACGACAACGATCTCGCTCGCCACGCCTTTTTCTTTCAGGCGTACGGCTTCTTCCACAGCGATTTCGCAGAAGGGGTTCATCGACATTTTGACGTTGGCGAGGTCGACGCCGGAGTTGTCCGCCTTGACGCGAACCTTGACGTTGTAATCGACCACTCGTTTGACAGCTACAAGAATCTTCATGGATTCCTCGTTACTCTCCGGTGAATAGAATTTCGCCGAGGCGAACCGAGCCATGCTCAAGGACCGGGCTGCCTTAGCCTTCGGACCTGTTCGGCGAGCACAAAACTGCCTGTATCTTGACTGCAGGCAACAGCTGGGGTCAACAACGCAAATGACCCGTCATAAGCCGCTGTTTCCGGATTCTATCAGGCTTGAGAGAAATTCAAACAAACGTTTGTATTGGACCCTTTCGGGCGTCTATATATAATGCGGCAGCTCGGCTTGGTCAGGGATACGATCCAGCCCTCCACTATCTATAAAACAATCAAGCCTTGAGTAGGAGATAGCCAATGGAACGCGAATACATGGAATTCGACGTAGTCATCGTCGGCGCCGGCCCCGCGGGCCTGTCCGCTGCCTGCCGACTGAAGCAACGAGCCGCCGATGCCGGAAAGGAAATCAGCGTCTGCGTCGTTGAGAAGGGTTCCGAAGTTGGCGCCCACATCCTATCCGGTGCCGTGTTCGAGCCGCGCGCGCTAACTGAACTCTTTCCCAACTGGAAAGAACTGGAGGCGCCGCTCAACACACCAGTCAAGCGTGACGACATCTACCTGCTCAAGACTGCCGAAGCCGCTCGCAAGCTGCCCAATGCGTTGGTTCCGAAAACCATGCACAACGAAGGCAATTACATCATTTCGCTGGGCAATCTGTGTCGCTGGCTGGCCCAGCAGGCCGAAAATCTTGGTGTCGAAATCTACCCGGGATTTGCCGCTCAGGAAGCGCTGATCGACGAACAGGGCGTGGTGCGCGGCATTCTAACCGGTGATCTCGGCGTGGACCGCGAGGGCAATCCGAAAGAAGGCATGTACACCCCCGGCATGGAGCTGCGTGCGAAGTACACCCTGTTCGCCGAAGGCTGCCGTGGTCATATCGGCAAGCAGCTGATCAATCGATTCCAGCTCAATGCCAACGTCGATCCGCAGCACTACGGGATTGGCATCAAGGAGCTTTGGGACATCGACCCGGCCAAGCACGAGCAGGGTTTGGTCGTGCACACTGCGGGCTGGCCGCTGAACGATGACAACACCGGCGGCTCCTTCCTTTATCACCTGGAAAACAACCAGGTCGTGGTCGGGCTGATCGTCGATCTCTCCTACAG
This sequence comes from Stutzerimonas xanthomarina DSM 18231, assembly GCF_900129835.1. Classification (GTDB taxonomy): domain Bacteria; phylum Pseudomonadota; class Gammaproteobacteria; order Pseudomonadales; family Pseudomonadaceae; genus Stutzerimonas; species Stutzerimonas xanthomarina. The sequence continues at coordinate 67,019 of NZ_FQXA01000005.1, read as the reverse complement.
CAACCCGTACCTTTCGCCGTTCGATGAGTTCCAGCGCTACAAGCATCATCCGGTGATCAAGCAGTACCTGGAGGGCGGCAAGCGCGTCTCCTACGGCGCGCGGGCGATCGCCAAAGGCGGCATCAATTCGCTGCCGAAGATGGTGTTCAATGGCGGCGCATTGATCGGTTGCGACGCCGGCACCTTGAACTTCGCCAAGATCAAGGGCAGTCACACCGCCATGAAATCCGGCATGTTGGCCGCAGAAGCGGTAGCAGACGCCCTGTTCGCAGGCCGTGAGGGTGGCGACGAGCTGACTGGCTATGAAGAAGGTTTCAAAGCCAGCTGGCTTTACCAGGAGCTATACGCCAGCCGCAATTTTGGCGCAGCGATTCACAAGTGGGGCGCCATCAAGGGCGGTGCGTTCAACTTCATCGACCAGAACATATTCAGCGGCAAGATTCCGTTCACGTTGCACGACACCAAGCCGGATTACGCGTGTCTGAAGACAGCCGCAGAGTCGAAGAAGATCGACTATCCCAAGCCGGACGGTAAGCTCAGCTTCGACAAGCTGAGTTCGGTATTCCTCTCCAACACCAACCATGAAGAAGAGCAGCCGGTTCACCTCAAACTGATCGATCCGAGCATTCCGATCGAGAAGAACCTGCCCATGTACGACGAACCTGCCCAGCGTTACTGCCCGGCCGGCGTCTACGAGGTGGTGGACAATGATGAAGGCGGCAAACGCTTCCAGATCAACGCGCAAAACTGCGTGCACTGCAAGACTTGCGACATCAAGGACCCGGCCCAGAATATTGTCTGGGTCGCGCCGGAGGGCACCGGGGGTCCGAACTACCCCAACATGTAACTAAGGCTGCCCTGCAGTGCAGCGAACCCCGCCCCGGCGGGGTTTTTGCTTTTTTGAGATCCATCATTTCGGCGAATGCGAAGGAAATATCCGCCATCGAGCACGTCACCAGAGCAGCCACCCAGCAAAAAGCCCTGAAAACGAAAAGCCCCGGCCTGGGCCAGGGCTCTGTCACAGTTCCGCTAACAGCCGAAGGGCTGTTAGCGAATAGCCGGCGGTTACAACCCAGCCACATCCTCCGCCTGCAGGCCTTTCTGTCCCTGGGTGACCGAAAACTCGACCTGTTGCCCCTCGGCCAGAGAGCGGTGGCCTTCGCCACGAATCGCCTGGTAATGCACAAACACATCCGCACTACTGCCACGCTGGATGAATCCATAACCCTTGGCATCGTTGAACCACTTGACGGTCCCGGTTTCGCGCTCAGCCATCCTACTTCTCCAACTCGATTCTTATTATTCCCGCTCGGGGATCAACGGACAGGCGTGATCTTCTTAGATCAACGCCAGCGCCAAATATAGCGCAGCGGCCATGACAAGTACGTTTCTGGCGGTGCCGGCGCATCAGCATCGGCCCGATTGGGGCTCGGGCGCTCAGCACACAACACAAGCAAACCGCCAGGCCGGCAGCTCACCATGTTCATACGGATCGACGCCTGCGCCAGAACCACAGCAATAACATCCCGAGCGTGAGCAACAGCGGCACTAAACCGATATTGAAGAATTTGAGCGTCCGTCCCAGCGCCTCAATATCTGCGTTGAGCTGGTAACGCACCTCACGCAACTCTTTGCGGATGAGGAGCTTCTCCTGCATGAAATCCTGCAGCGCGGACTGTTGTTCAACAGTCAGCTGTACAGCTCCTTCCGCGTCCGGCCCCTGCAACTCGGCAAGCTGTGCCTCGGTCGCAGCCAGCCGTTGCTGCAACACGTCTTCCTTCTCGCGAAAGCGGTTCTCTGCCTGACGTTGCAAGTCTTCGACAACCGTAAACGGTCGAGCAAACCGACCACGTGAGCGGACGCTGATCAACGCATCGGTGCCGGACAGATTGTCCAGCGCATTGATAACGAAGGTGCCATTGTCAGCCCAGGGCTGGGGCATGCGCTGGCCGAAGAAGTTCTCGACCTGCACCCACATGCGGTCAGCAAGCAAGTCGGTGTCCGCCACAGCCAACACATTGATGCTCGAGCTGTCTTTCAGACCGTCCTTGCGGCCCTCGATACCGTTGGGATAAGCCGATTTAGCGGAGCCCTGGATACGCGCCGCAAGCGTGTAGCGCTCGCCTGTGGGCTCCAGCTCCCGCAAGAGCAGCTCGGGATTTTCCAATGTCGCAAAGCGCTCCGCCTCGATCGGCATGGCATAGCTGGAGCTCTGGATCAGCGGCACGAAACGAGTCGTTGCATCCTTCAGCGGCTCGAGAAAGCCCACGGTCGCCATGTTCAGGCTCTCCAGCGAAGCGGTTACGACGTCCTCGCTGTCCATCATGCGCTGCGGCAAGCTCAGCCAGGCCGGATGCCTGACCGGGCGGCGCTCCTCGCCCACTCCGACTGACATCGCATAGGACGCGTCCAATACCACCTTATTGGGCACCATGCGCACGCCCCAGGCGTTGAACAGGGGCTCCAGATCCGACGCGTTGCCCTCGCCGAACTCACCTGGCCCGATGCCCATGCCAGGGTCCGCCTCACTGTAGGGGTCGAGAAATACCAGTAGCTTGCCGCCCCGCATGACGAACTGGTCGATGGCATACAGGGTCTGCTGCGGCAGCTGCTTTGGATGGATCAGCATGAGCACCGAAACGTCCGAAGGGATCATGTCTACATCGGGCTTGAGGCTTTCGATATGGAACAGCTGACGGATGTTCTCCAGCACCATCCAAGGAGGCGCTGCCTGCTGGGTACGCATGTCAAAACCGCTCATGATGGACAGCCCTGAAAGCACGCCGACCACCGGCATTTGTGGCGTAGAAAGCGTCTGCACCAGACGACTGATTTCGTACTCGAGAAACGCCTCCTGATCCAACGGGAAGAACGGAATGCTCTGCGTCTGCCCCGCCGCGTTGATACCCGCCAAGCCGAAGTAGACATTGTCGCCGCCCTGATCCAGCGGCACAGCCTGCAGCCCGAGCTCGGCGGCCCGATCCTCCTCCTCGGAGAACGGCTCGGGATCGATCATCCGCAGCGTGATCTTTCCATCAGCCTCACGCTGATAGGCATACAGCAGCTCCTCAACGCGCCGTGCATAGTTGCGTAGCGCGACCAGGTCCCCCGTCGCCTCGTCCGAGTAGAACAACTGCAACTCAATCGGCTCCTCAAGCCCAGCCAGGATGGTCTCGGTACCTTTCGATAAGGTGTAGAGCTTCTGCTCGGTTAGATCCAGCCGCGCGTCGGTAAGCATCAGGCTGGAAACAGCATTGAATGCCAGGAAAGCCAGTGCGATCAGCAGCAGCCCGGCACCTGAATACATCAGTCGTTTCATGCGGGCTTCCTTATGCAGCTTTCTTCAAATCGACGACGATGGCAGTGGCCATCAGCCAGGCGATGATCAGGGTGACGAAGTACAGCAGATCTCGCAGATCAATGACCCCTTTGCTGAGCGAATCGAAACGAATCAGGATACTCAGCGATGCCACCGCGTCCACCAGCCACTGCGGCGCCCAGGCGAAGGCATCGAGCACCATCGGCAAACCGCTGACGATGAACAGAAAACACACGCTGACCGCCAGGATGAAGGCAACCACCTGATTTTTGGCCAGCGCCGACATGCAGGAGCCGATCGCCAGAAAAGCGCCAGCCAGCAGCCAGCTACCGAAATAGCCGGTGATGATCGCGCCGTTGTCTGGCTGGCCCAGGTAGTTGACGGTGATGACCATCGGAAACGTCAGCAGCAAGGCAAGCCCGGCAAACACCCAGGCCGCCAGGAATTTGCCGGTGACCGCCTCGAAACGGGTAATGGGCAAGGTCATCAACAGCTCGATGGAACCCGACTTGCGCTCCTCGGCCCACAGCCGCATGGCGATCGCTGGAATCAGAAACAGATAGAGCCATGTATGAAAACTGAAAAAGGGGACGAGATCCGCCTGGCCCCGCTCGTAGAAACCGCCCAGATAAAAGCTGAATACGCCCGACAACACGAGAAAGATCAACGTAAAGACGTAAGCGAGCGGCGTCGCGAAATAACTGCCCAGCTCACGTTTGAAGATCACCGGCAACTGACTCATAACGCCTCCCCACGCGTTAACGTCTGAAATACTTCGTCCAATCGGCCGCGTTCCACATCCAGCTCCCGCACGGCCCAGCCCTGCTGGGTGATCAAGGCATTGATCTGCGGAAAGATCACCTGACCCGGTTTGGCCAGCACCGTAAGGCTGTGCTCCAACTGATTCACCTCAATTCCGGCCACACCCGGCAAAGCCGCCAGGGCGACGTCATCCAGCGGCCCTTCGCCGACCAGCGTCACGGCCTGGTGATACCTGGAGCGACTTTGCAGTTCCAGTGGCGTTCCGTCGGCCACCAGCTGGCCGCGAGCGATGACGATGGCGCGCGTGCAGACCGCCGTGACCTCTTCGAGGATATGCGTAGAGATGATGACGATCTTGTCCCGGGCCAAGCCCTTGATCAGCTGGCGAACCTGGTGCTTCTGGTTCGGGTCCAGGCCATCGGTAGGCTCATCGAGGATCAGTACGCGCGGGTCATGCAGAATCGCCTGCGCCAGTCCAACACGACGCTTGAAGCCCTTGGACAGCGTGTCGATGCTCTGGCCAAGCACCGACTCCAGCTCGACCTGTCCCACGGCCGTGTCGACCCGCACGCGTTTATCCGCACCGCGATAACCACGCACCTCAGCGATGAACTCGAGGAAGCCCCGCACCGTCATGTCGCCGTAGCAGGGCGCGCCCTCAGGCAGATAGCCCATCTGGCGCTGTGCCTGAAGCGCCTGGGTCCGGATATCGCAACCAAAGATGCTTGCGCTGCCTGACGTCGGCGTGAGGAAGCCGGTCAACATCTTCATCGTCGTGGACTTTCCAGCCCCGTTCGGACCTAGAAACCCCAACACTTCGCCCGGTTCGACGGAGAAGGACAAGGCATCAACTACCGTGTGCTGGGCAAATCGCTTGGTCAGATTGTTCAGTTCGATCATCAACTTTCATCCGTGCTGACGGGCCTGCGGCCACGTTTGGCATACCGGCCCAATGCGCGCCGGACTATAAGGAGAGCCGCAACGCTATTGCAACCAGACCAGGTGGCTACTCGACAGCTAGGCCGCATTGCCTCGACTTGCACTAGCCTCAAGCGAGAGCAATAGGCGACCGGGATGTTAAAACATGATCGAACGAATCTTTCGCAGCAGCCGTTTCCTGGTACTGGTTGCCGTTGCAACGACGGCAATCTCGGCCGTGCTGTTGTACGGCGTCAGTCTGAACACCATGGTGCATCTGCTGCTGGAGCTGATCCATCAATTCCCGCACACCGCAAACGACAGCAAAAGTCTCGCCGTCAAGCTACTGAAGCTGCTAGATCTGCTGTTAATCGCCATTACCTTTCAGCTGATTGCCATCAGCCTGTATCGACTGTTCATCAAGCCCGTGCCGGCCGAACAGAGCGCCTCGCTCGGGCCGCTGGATATCAGGTCTTTCCATGACCTGAAGAAAACCCTGATACAGGTTTCGGTGGTGATCATCATCATTTTGTTTCTCGAGCATGCCGTCGAGGTGGGCGCTCAGCTGGAAAACCTGTATTTCGGAGCAGCCGTAAGCCTTGTCGTGTTCTCAGCCGCCTACGCATGGAGAAACATGAAGTAGGCCAGGACGAACGCTCAGGGCGACTATTGAATAGCAGCTCGCCCCTTCTGCAAACGGAACAGTGCCCTCACCCGCTTCGAACGTACCTCACCCGTCGAGCCAGCGCACCGAACCACGGACTTGTTTCACCAGACTTTTGCCCGCCAACACCGCATGCGGCACACTTGCGCGCTTCAAGGGCATTAACCCTTCCACAGTCGAATCTGCCGAATGACCCGCTCTCCGTTTCGCCGTCTCGTTTTTTCCCTCGTGCGTCGCCTGCTGTATGTCTGGGTGCGCTCCGAGACGATCAACCAGTCCGCTTTCACGCTCAAGCTAGACCGCAGCAAGCCGGTGTTCTACGTGCTGCAACGCGCTTCGCTGAGTGATCTGGCAGTGCTCGATCACGAGTGCAGCAAGGCCGGCCTGCCGCGCCCGGTAGCGGACGTGGCGGTGGGCAATCATGTCGAACCGGCGGCATTCATTTTTCTCAACCCCGCCGCCAGCTGGTTCGGCACACGGGCCCGCGCCGTTACGCCAGTGCCACTGGTGCGCCTGGTCGGTGCCCTGGAACAGAACGCCGTAGACAACGCCCAGATCATCCCGGTCAGCGTGTTCTGGGGTCGTTCGCCGGATCGCGAAACCAGCGCCTGGAAACTGCTGTTCGCCGACAGCTGGGCCGTCACCGGACGGCTGCGCAAGTTGCTCAGCATCGTCATGCTCGGGCGCGAGACCCGCGTGCAGTTTTCCACGCCGATTCAGCTCAACGAGCTGGTAGCCCAGAACAAGGGCCACGAGCGCACCCTGCGCATGGTTCATCGCATGCTGCGGGTGCATTTCCGCAATCAGAAGACGGCGGTGATCGGCCCCGACCTGTCGCACCGTCGCAACCTGGTCAAAGGTCTGGTGCATGGCCCGCAGGTGCGTCAGGCCATCAGGGACGAGGCCGAGCGCGAGAGCATTTCACTGGAAAAGGCCGAAGCGCGTGCGCTGCGCTACGGCAACGAAATCGCCTCGGACTACGCCTACACGGCCGTGCGCTTTCTTGAGGTAGTGCTGTCCTGGTTCTGGAACAAAATCTACGACGGCATCCGCGTCAATCACCTGGAGCCGCTGCAGGAGGCGGTGCAGGGCTACGAAGTCATCTACGTGCCGTGCCACCGCAGCCATATCGACTACCTGCTGCTGTCCTACCTGCTGTTTCGCAACGGCCTGACGCCGCCACACATCGCCGCGGGCATCAACCTCAACATGCCAGTGATCGGCAGCTTGCTGCGTCGTGGCGGGGCTTTCTTCATGCGCCGCTCGTTCAAGGGCAACCCGCTCTATACCTCCGTGTTCAATGAGTATTTGCACACCCTGTTCAGCCGTGGCTTTCCGGTCGAGTACTTCGTCGAGGGCGGTCGCTCGCGCACCGGGCGCATGCTGCAACCCAAGACCGGCATGCTCGCCATTACTCTGCGCAGCTACCTGCGTTCGTCGCGTCTGCCGATCCTTTTCGTGCCTGTGTACATCGGCTACGAGCGCGTGCTGGAAGGCCGCACCTATCTGGGCGAATTGCGCGGCGCGGCGAAGAAGAAGGAATCGATCTTCGACATCTTCAGGGTCATCGGCGCGCTGAAGCAGCGCTTTGGCCAGGTCTGGGTGAATTTCGGCGAGCCGCTGAAGCTCAACGAGTTTCTCGAGCAGCAGCAACCGGGTTGGCGCAAACAAGATCTGGCGCCGAATTTCCGCCCTGACTGGCTCAACGAGACCACCAATAAACTGTCCGAACGCATCGCCCAACGCCTCAACGAAGCCGCTGCGGTCAATCCGGTCAACCTAGTCGCGCTGGCGATGCTCTCCACCAGCCGTCAGGCGCTGGATCGCCGTTCACTGGCGCGCATCCTCAATCTCTACCAGAACCTGCTGCGTGCCGTGCCCTACTCGCCCCATACGACCCTGCCGGACGGCGATGGCGAGGCGCTGATCAGCTACGTGAAAGATCTCGGACTGCTCGCTGAGCAGAAGGATGCGCTGGGCAATATCCTCTATCTGGACGAGCAGAACGCCGTTCTGATGACCTACTACCGCAACAACGTGATGCATATCTTCGCCCTCCCAGCTTTGCTGGCGAGCTTCTTCCAGAGCAGCTCACGGATCGGCCGGGAACAGATCCTGCGTTTCACCGAGGCGCTCTATCCCTATCTGCGCGCCGAGTTGTTCATACGCTGGGAGCCAGAAGAGTTGCCTGCAGTGATTGATCAATGGCTGGCAGCCTTCGTCGAACAGGGGCTGCTCAAGCGCGACGGCGAAACCTACGTACGACCAGCGCCCAGCTCTCGTCAGTTCGTCCTGCTGACGCTGCTGGCGCGGACGATCATGCAGACGCTGCAGCGCTTCTACATGGCGATCTCGCTGCTGCTAAACAACGGTCAGAACACCCTAGACGCCGAGGAGCTGGAAACGCTCTGCACGGTCATGGCCCAGCGGCTGTCGATCCTGCATGGCCTGAACGCGCCGGAGTTCTTCGACAAGAGCCTGTTCCGGCACTTCATCAAGAGCCTGCTGGATCAGGACGTTCTGCGCGAGGATGCAACCGGGAAGCTCGGTCACCACAACAAACTCGGCGAATTGGCCGAGGGCGTGGCCAAGCGCGTGTTGCCAGCCGAAATTCGCCTGTCGATCCGCCAGGTGGCGCTGGAACGTCACGACGAGGAAACGCCGCCCGAGCAGCTGGAGGGTGGTCGGCTGCGCTGATCACGCGCCAACCAAACTGCCATCGATAGCGACCAGGCCCTTCACGCCACAGAGCGCCATGGCCACCGCCAGTTCGCATTGCAGACCGGCCAAAAGCTGCGCAACGGCTGCCTCGCCGCCGGCAGCCAGCGCCCAGGCCCAGGGGCGACCGATCATCACGCCCTGGGCGCCTAGCGCGAGCGCCTTGAGAATGTCGGCGCCGCTGCGAATACCGCCGTCGAGCAGAATCGGCAAGCGCCCGTCGAGCGCCTCAGCCACCGCCGGCAACTGGCAAACAGTGGACGAAACGCTATCGAGCTGACGCCCACCGTGGTTGGAGAGGACGATGCCATCTGCGCCGCAATCAAGCGCCTGCAACGCGTCATCCGGCTCCAGAATGCCCTTGAACACCAGCTTGCCCGGCCACTGCTGACGCAGCCAGCGGATGTCATCCCAGGTCACGCAGGGATCGAACTGTGCATCCAGCCAGGCCTTGAAGGCGCGCAGGTCGTTGGGGTCGGCCACCTGGTCGGTGAGGCTGCCGAAATGGTGTGGCTTGCCGAGAATGCCCACGTCCAGCAGCCAGCCGGGTCGCTGCGCCAGTTGGCTGGCCTTGGCCAGCTTGCCGCGCCATCCGGGGTCGAGCATGCCGTTGCGGATGTCGCGCCGACGAATCCCCGCGACCGGCAGGTCCACGGTGAACAGCAGTGTGTCGCAGCCGTTGGCCAGAGCCTGTTGCAGCAGGCCCTGCACCGCCTCGCGGTCGCGCAGCATATAGAGCTGAAACCAGCACTTGTTCGCACTCGCCGCCTGCACCTCGGCCAGCGAGCAGATGCCCACGGTAGACAAACTGAACGGCACACCGACCGCAGCAGCCGCCCGCGCGGCCTGGGCCTCGCCACGGCGTGCGTAGAGCCCGGCCATGCCCAGCGGCGCCAGCGCGAGGGGCATGCTCGCGGGCTGGCCGAATAGTGCGCAGCGTGTGTCGAGATTGTCCACATCGCAGAGCACTCGCTGGCGCAGATGCACATGCTGGAAGTCCCGACTGTTGGCGGCCAGGGTGTGTTCGTCACCCGCGCCACCGTCGATGTAGTCGAACAGGAAGCGCGGCAGTCGGCGTTCAGCCAGGCGTCGGTAGTCGTCGCAGCTGGCAGCCAAGTGGTGGCTCATGGCGTCGCCCTCCTCAACCGGTCACCCGACGCCACAGTGCGCGGCCCACCACCCGTATTTTGTCGCGCGGGGTAAAGCGCTTGAGGGTGGCCTTGACCACGCCTTCGGTGAAGCGCGTGCGCTTGCTGTAGTCGATGCGCACGTCCACCAGCACCGGCCTGCCCTCGCCGACGAACGCCATGGCACGGGCGATGCCGTCCATGCACTGCTCGGTGCTCTCGATGACGACGAAGGCCGCGCCGGTGGCCTCGGTCAGCGCGGCAAGATTGAGCGGATGCAGCACCGTGCAGGCCTTGCGGTTGTAGGGAATTTCCTGGGCCTGGGCGATCTGCGACAACTCGCCGTCATTGAACACGAATAACGCCACGCCCAGCCCGAGGCTGCTGGCGGTGACCAGCTCCAGCCCGGTCATGCGCAGCGCACCGTCGCCTACCACGCCCACCACTTGCCGCTCGGGATTGGCCAGCTTGGCGCCGATCATCCCCGGCACGCAATAGCCCATGGCGTTGAAATCGCTGGGCGAGATGAAGCCACGCGGACCATGGATCGGCATCAGCTCGGCCAGCAGGAACGTGTGGTTGCCATCGTCAGCCACCATGATGGCCTCGTCGTTCAACTGGGCGCGCAGGGCCTGGCAGAACGCTGCCGGGTTCACCCGTCCACGGCTGTCGTGCTGCAGCCATTCCTTCAAATAGGCAGCCTTGTCGGCGGCGATCCGCGCTGGCAGCGGGCTGACCGGCGCCTCCTTGCGCAGCGCCCGAACCTCGGTCAGCAACGCCGGAATCAACTGTTCCGCCGCGCCAGCCAAAGCGATGCGCGCGGGGTAGTTGGCATCGAAGACCTGGGGGTTGATGTCCAGGTGAATCAAGTTGTCCGGCACCGGCATGCTGTAGCTACCGGTGGGGATTTCTGCAAAGCGCGTACCCACCGCCAGCAGGCAGTCGCACTCGGCGAAGGCATTGGCCGCCGCTGGCACCGCGTAGTCGCCAAAACCCATGCCCACATGCAGCGGATGCGTGGCGGGAAAGGCGCTGAGCCCCTGCAGTGTGGTACAGACCGGCGCACCCAGCAGCTCGGCCAACTCGATCAGTTGCGCCTGCGCCCCCACCGCGCCCCAGCCGAGGAACAGGCCGGGCTGCCACGCCTCGACCAGGAGCCGTGCGGCTTCGCGCAGCTGCGCAAGGTCATGGCTGGGTGTCAGCGCCTCGGCGACGAAGGGTGGCATCTCAGCCACTTCGCCAAGGAAATTGCCGATGTTGTACGGCAGCTCGACGAACACCGGCCCCGGTTCTCCACCCTTTGCAATGCGGTAGGCCTCGTAAAGAGTCGGAATCACCTCGGCATGGCTGAGGATACGGAACGTCGCCTTGGTGATCGGTGCCAGCAGCGCGTGCTGGTCGATGTCGTGCAGCTGATAGCGCCGCCCGCTTTCGCTGTGGATGCCGCCGGAGATGATCAGCATGGGAATGCCGTCCAGCCCCGCCTCGCCGATTCCACTGGCCGCGTGGGTGACGCCGGCAGCCGGTACGATCACCAGGGTGCCGATACTCGACCCGGTGCGGCTGAAGGCATCGGCCATGAAGGCCGCACCGCATTCGTGGGTCACCAGCACCGGCTGGATGCTGTCCGAGGCGTTCAGCTCGTCGTACAGCTCGGTGTTGTGTACCCCCGGAATGCCGAAGGTGTGGCTGACGCCTAGTTGTTCCAGGGCGAAACGTGCCAGTGCGGCGCCGGTTTTCTTCATGGTGGTGCTCCTTGTTCTTATGTGTGCGATGCGTAGCCGACGATAGCCTGCGCAGCGCGGCGGCCATTGAGGATGCAGTTGGAGAGAAAGGTGCCCTCCAGCGAACGAATGCCGCTGATGCCACCACCACCGAAACCCGCCGCCTCCCCCGCTGCATACAGGCCCGCTACAGGTTTGCCCTCGGCGTTGAGCACCCGCGAATGCAGGTCGGTAAGCATGCCACCCATGCTCTTGCGGCTTATCAGCCGGGTGCGGATCGCGATCAGCGGGCCACCACCGGAATCCAGGATCGGCTGCACGCGGCAGGTGCGCAGGCGGTCACCGCGCCACTGCCGCAGTTGCTGCAGGCGGCGTAGCTGTTCGTCGTTGTACAGCGTCGGGCCGCGGCGGATACCGGCGTCGTAGCGCTGTATCGCGGCGTCCAGCAGTTGGGGATCGAGCTGACCGTCGCCGGCCAGCGCAGCCATGCGCCCGGCCAGTTGCGGCAGGTCTTCGGCAGCCAGCACGTCAGGGCAACGGTCGATCATCCAGCGCACCAGCTCGCGGTTGCCGGTGAACAACTGCCACAGCAGGCGCAGCAGCTTGCGGTCGCGAAAGTGCGGATTGCTGTCGGTGCCGGAGATGGCCATTTCCTTGATCGCGATGCGCCAGTTCAGCAACTGCCAGCTGTACTGGCCGGGCAGATGGCCGATGCGTTTGCACTGGTCATGAGTATCGAAACCGCCCACGAGAGGTTGTGGGCCGATGCGCCGGCCCGTGGCGTCGAGCCAGAGCGCCGAGCGCGAGGGAATCAGGCTCAGGCCGTGCTGCGGATACTGCGGCTCGGGGTGGGCAATGCCGGCAGCGTAGTTCCACATGCGCCCGAGCTTGACCACCTGCCCGCCCACCGCTTGGACCTGCTCATGCAGAGCGCCATCGGCGCGCGGGTCGGTGCCGTTGAGGATGTTTTCGGGAAAAGGGCCGTAGAGTGGGTCCCAGTGCTGACGCACCTTGGCCAGATCACCGTTGATGCCGCCGCTGCATACCACCACATGCTCAGCTTCGATACGGAACTCGCCGTCGGCGCTGCGCCCATGGCAACCCACTACGGCGCCATTGCGCATGTCCAGCCCCAGCACGCGATGCTCGAACAGACAACTGAGCCCGTCGTGCTCTAACAACTGCCGGACCAGCGTCTGCGCGATCCCACGCCCGCAACCCCAGGCCACGTGGTAGCGCGGCAACGAGTTGCCATCGCCGAAATTGCCACGTTCGACCCACTGCACCGCTGGAAAGAAGCTGACGCCGCGCTGACGCAGCCAGTCGTAGATATCCGCCTTGTTGCGCTCGGCATAATGCTCGGCCCAGCGCTGCCCCCAGTGATCGTCGGGCTCGAAGGCAGCCACGCGCAGCCAGTCTTCGAGCAGTTGCTGCGGCGAATCCTGCACTTTGTTGCGCCGCTGCTCGGGGGTGCCGCACAGCAGCATGCCGCCGAAGGCATCGTTGGCCTGACCACCGCAATGGCTGCGCGGCCCGGCATCGAGCAGCAGCACCTTACGGCCCTGTTCGAGCAGTTCCAGCGCGGTGCTGATCCCCGCCAGCCCGGCGCCGATCACCAGGGTTTCACAACGATGAAGCACAGCGCTCATAGGACCTCCTGGCAAACGCAGCGACACCATGAGACTAGGCTGATACGCCCAATTCAGCCTGACATTTCACGAACATCAAGTTGACATATTGCGAATATCTGGCAGAAGTAGAGCCCGCTCACTCCTGTCGGAGCGAGTGCGAGCTTCGCGGCGAAGCCGCTCCTTCAGCCGCCATGCCAGGACCGCTTGCATGACCCAGATCGCCCGCAGCGCCGTATTTATCGGCTTCGACAGCCTCTGTCGCCGCCATGGCCTCAACCCTCACGAACTGCTGCGCCGCTGCGAGCTGGACCCACTGGTGCTGCGCCGTCCCGATCTCTATGTGCCCTATGCGCGCTTTGCCCAGGCACTCAACCTGGCCGCCGCCGAAGGCCCGGCGCCGAGCTTCGGCCTGCAACTGAGCGAGTACCATGACTACCTGGTGTTCGGCCCGTTCGGCCTGCTGTTGGCGCAGGCAGACAGCTTCGCCGAGGTACTCAAGCTCACCCAGCAGTACGTGCACCTGCATGCCCAGGGCATCTCGCTGCATCTGCAGACGCAAGGCGAGCAGCTGCGCGTCGAGTACCGCCTGCAGTTGCAGGAGCCGGTGGACTTGCGTCAGCTGCGCGAGCTGGGGCTGGGCGTGACCCAGCGCACCATGGCCGGGCTGTTCGCCGCCGAATGGCAACCGCGCCAGTTACTGATCAGCCACGCGGCGTTGGGCGAGCCGCAGGAATATGCGCGGCTTTTCCCTTGCCCGGTGCTGTTCGAGCAGCCTTGCAGCGGCTTCATCACCAACGCCAACATTTTCACCCTGCGCCCGGTGGAGCAGCGCAGCCAGCTCAAATCGCACCTGATCGAACAGTTTCGCCACAACTCGCAGTTGCCGACGGATCACGTCGAGCGCACGCGCTACGTCCTGCAATCGATCCTTTCCACCGGCGAGGCCCGACTGGAGGTGGTCGCCAGCCTGCTCGGCCAGCATCCACGCAGCCTGCAATTGGCGCTGCAACGCCAGGGCCAAAGCTTTCGCAGCCTGCTCGATGAGGTTCGCTACGACGAGGCGCGCCAGCAACTGCGGCTTTCCGCGCAATCGATTACCGATCTGGCGCTGCACCTGGGCTATGCCGACGAGACGGCCTTTTCCCGTGCTTTCAAGCGCTGGAGCGGAGTGGCGCCGCAACAATGGCGCAAGGCGCATTTCAACATCACGTAGCGCGTCCGGGAGACCTGCTAAGCTCGCCGAATCACTACCAGAGGATCTGCCCATGCGCCGCATCGCTACTCTTATCGCCGGCCTGTTGCTGTCTACCGGCGCATTCGCGCTTTCGCTGTCCGATCTCAGCCAGGGCGACGCCAGCAACGCCCTCAAAGATGCGCTCAGCCAGGGCACCAAAGTGGCCGTCCAGCAACTCGGGCAGCCTGGAGGTTTCAGCAACGATCCGGATCTGCGCATCGAGCTGCCTGGCAACATCGGAAAGGCCTCTCGCATGTTGAAGATGATGGGCATGGGCGCTCAGGTCGAGGAGCTGGAAACCGGCATGAACAAAGCCGCCGAAGCGGCCGTTCCCCAAGCGCAGGCTTTGTTGCTGGAGGCAGTGAAGAAGATGACCGTAGCCGACGCCAAGGCCATTCTTGCCGGCGGCAATGACTCGGCGACGCAGTACCTGAACAAGACCAGCCGTGACGAAATCCGTACCAAGTTCATGCCGATCATCAAGCAAGCCACCGACAAGGTCGGCGTCGCTCAGCAGTACAACGCGCTGGCCGGTAAGGCGTCCGGACTGGGCGCGATTGACCCCAAGTACGGCACTGTCGAGGGCTATGTGGCCGAACAGACGCTTGATGGCCTGTTCGCGGTCATCGCCGAGCAGGAAGCGGCTATTCGCCAGAACCCTACGCAGGCCGCAACGAGCGTGGCAAAGAAAGTGTTCGGCGTGTTGATGGGCAATTGATCGATCTGTTTCAAGGCTGCATACGATGTATCACGGAGAAAAATTCAACGCTTGGACGCACCTGACAGGCGGTGTGCTGGCGCTGATCGGAACAGTCTGGTTGCTGGCCCTGGCAGCCATGGATGGAGACCTGGCGAAGATCGTCAGCGTCGCCATCTACGGTTTCACCCTGGTGCTGCTGTACAGCGCCTCGACGCTCTATCACAGCGTCCGTGGCCGCGCCAAAGCGGTGATGCAAAAGCTCGATCACCTGTCGATCTATCTGCTGATCGCCGGCAGCTACACACCGTTCTGCCTGGTCACGCTGCGCGGTAGCTGGGGCTGGTGGCTGTTCGGGATCGTCTGGTCACTGGCTGTCATCGGCATGCTGCAGGAGATCAAGCCACGCTCGGAAGCGCGGGTGCTGTCGGTGATCATCTACGCCATCATGGGCTGGATCGTACTGGTGGCCGTCAAGCCGCTGCTTGCCGCACTCGGCACCGCCGGTATCAGCTGGCTGGTGGCCGGCGGCGTTTCCTATACGGTCGGCATCATCTTCTTCGCCTACGACCAGCGCTTTCGCCATTGGCATGGCATCTGGCACCTGTTTGTCATGGCTGGCAGCCTGCTGCATTTCGTGGCCATCCTGCGCTACGTCATCTGACGCCATCCCTCTGCATTGGTCAGCTACAGCTCGTGCATGCGGTTGACCTGCTGAGCCAGACGCATGGTTTCGTGCTCCTCGAGCTGAAGCAGCTCGCCGAGCAGCTCGCGTGCCTTATCCAGCGCTGGACGCTTTTCCAGCGAGCGGTACAGGTCGATGATCCGGTTGTGAAGGGCGAAGACCTCGCGTGAAATGCCGTCGACACTCATCTGTGCATAGGCCTCGCTGTCGAGGTCCAGCGCCAGCACTTCACCCTCGACCGCCTCGTGCAGTCGGGCTTGCAGCGCGCGCGGATCGGCGTGCTCCTTGATCCGTGCAATGGTGTGGGTCAGCTCGTGCTCGTGCTGCGCGAGATAAGTCATCAGCATCGAGGCCAATGAGTCGCTGCGCTCATCGGCGGCTTCTGTCATGCACTCGGAGAGCCGGGAATGGGCCTGGCTGGTCCAGTCGATCAGGTCTTCGCATCGTTCGATGTTCATACCACCTCCATCCGCCGCGTTTGATTTGCCGAGCAGGATAGCCAGCAGGGTTGCACGTCAAGCGGTAACCCGATGCAAACACGCGCAGCCTGGATTGGCCAGTACTGGGTATCGGCCGCCTCTGTGATCTCGCAGCCATCATGCTCCGTAAGCCTATCTCAGGCCAGCGTCCCCGTCGGTTGTCAGTCAGCTAAGCGGAACAGGATATCGAACGACGTCCAGCCGTCGCGGCTGCTGCATTGGATCTCGCCATGGTGCGCCTCGATGATCGAACGGGTGATCGCCAAGCCCAGCCCGGCATTGCTCGGGCTGCCTTCCCGGCGCGCCGGGTCGACGCGATAGAAGCGGTCGAACAGTCGCGGCACGTGTTGCTCGGAAATGCCCACGCCAGGGTTGCCGATGCTCAGCGACACCCCCTGCTCACCCGCCGCAATGGCCAGCTCGATCGTGCCACCGTCGGGCGTGTAACGCAGTGCGTTGGACAGCAGGTTCGACAGCGCACGACGCAGCATGGCGGGATCCCCCTGGATGCGCGCATCGCCCGACAGCACGAAGCGGATACCGCGTTCATCGGCGGTCAGCTGGTAGAAATCCAGCAGTTTTTCGCACAACGCGTGCAATTCGATCGATTGCCCCTCGGGGATAATCAGGCCGTTATCAGCTTTCGCCAGGAACAACATGTCGTCGATCATCCGCGCCATGCGACGTAGCTCGTCCAGGTTGGAATACAGGTTCTCCTGATAGTCCTCACGGCTGCGCGCACGGGTTAGCACCACCTCGGTGTGCGTCATCAGATTGGACAGCGGCGTGCGCAGCTCGTGGGCGATGTCCGCCGAGAAGTTCGACAGCCGCACAAAGGCGTCTTCCAGTCGCGCCAGCATCGCATTGAACGCCAGCACCAACTGCTGCAGCTCCGCCGGCGTCGACTCGGCCGGAATCCGCTCGGTCAGCGACTTGGCCGACACCGATGCCGCCACCAGCGTCACCTCGCGCAACGGCCGCAACCCGCTCCGCGCCAGCAGCCAACCGAGCACGCCGCTGAGCAGCGCACAGAGCACCAGCGCGCCCCAGAGCCATCCCGCCAAGGTGTTCAGGAAGACTTTGTGCGTGGTGATATCGAGCGCCAACTCGATGCTCAACGGACGGCCTGCCACCTCGATGACGGCAGTCCTGCGACGCCACACCCGCTGCACATCTGCGCCGACGGAACCATGCGCGTGCGGTTTGGCCGCGTAGGCGGCGCCGCTGGCGGCAAACAACACCTGACCCTCGGCATCGACGATCCGCACCGCCAGGTCGCTGTGCCCGCCGAGCAATGCCTGCAGTTGCGGCCGCAGCGCGTCGAACCGGGCCAGATCATCGAGGCCCCGCAGCAGCTGTCGGCTGGCCTGGAGCTTGTCCTCCAGGGTATGCCGATCCAGCTCGTCGAAGTGGTGCTGACTCAACTGGAAGAAAAAGAAGCCCGCCGCGCCGAGCACCCCGGTGACCGCCAGCATGAACATCAGGCTCAGCCTGGCGGTTAGCGACAACTGCTTCGTCATGCTGGGTCCGGCTCGTCGATCATGTAGCCCATGCCGCGCGCGGTATGGATGAGCTTGGGTTCAAAGCCATCGTCAATCTTCGCGCGAAGCCTGCGAATCGCCACCTCGATGACGTTGGTGTCGCTGTCGAAATTCATGTCCCAGACTTGCGACGCGATCAGCGATTTGGGCAGTACTTCGCCGCGCCGACGCAGCAGCAGCTCCAGCAGGGCGAACTCCTTGGCGGTCAGGTCGATGCGCTGACCGGCACGGACGGCACGGCGCTTGAGCAAATCCACTTCCAGGTTGGCAATGCTCAGCTGGGTCTGTAAGGCAGCCGCGCTGCCCCTGCGCAGCAAGGTACGTACCCGCGCCAGCAGTTCGGAAAAGGCGAAGGGCTTGATCAGGTAGTCATCCGCGCCCAACTCCAGGCCCTTGACCCGGTCTTCCACGCGGTCACGTGCGGTAAGGAACAACACCGGCACCTCCTGCCCCGCTGCACGGACCATACGCAGCACTTCCCAGCCGTCCAGACCCGGCATCATCACGTCCAGGATCAGCAGGTCGTACGACGTGCTCAGCACGTGCTGCAAGGCGTCGGTGCCGTTGGTGACGAGATCGACAGAGAATCCTGCCTCACTCAAGCCCTGCTGCAGGTAGGTTCCGGTTTTCGGTTCGTCTTCAGCGACCAAAAGCTTCATTCGGCTCGTCCTCTCCATCCGTCACTCAAGTCTGCCGGGAACACCGCTGACGGACCACAAGCTGACAAAAAAGTAATATTCCGCTCAGCTTGCGGAAAGCCGACTCGGGCTATGTTGGCAGCCAGACGAAGCGTCAGAGGCAACACCTTGACCTTGCCATCAGGACAAGGTTGATGATCAAGCCTAGCCGGACTGGCCGGCATCTACGGAGGGCTTCTCATGAATTCCACCCAGCTTCAGGTTCAAGGCATGACGTGCGGCGCCTGCGTTCGACACGTCACCCAGGCGTTGAACACCATCGCCGGCGTCGAGGCTGTCGAGGTCGATTTGCAAAGCGGACGGGTTCGCATCGATGGGGACGCCGAAAACGCTGTTTTGATTGCCGCCCTGAACGAGGCCGGCTACCCCGCTCAGCTCGCGAGCCAGACCACACCCCCCGCTGCACCGAAATCAGGCTGTGGCAGCGGCTGCGGTTGCCGTTAATTGCTCATTCAGGAGTGCTGTCATGCGTTTCATAAAACCCAAGTTCGCATTCATTGCCGCCCTGTTTATGGCCGGCAGCGTCCATGCCGCTGATGTGATCGACGTGCACCGGGACGCCAACTGTGGTTGCTGCAAGGACTGGGTCAAGTACCTGCAGGCCAATGGTTTCGAGGTTCGCGACCATGTTGAAAGCAACATGTCGGCTGTCAAACAGCGTCTGGGCGTGGCCCCGCGGCTGGGCTCGTGCCATACCGGCGTGATCGACGGCAAATTCGTGGAAGGTCACGTGCCGGTCGCACAGATCCGCGAGCTGCAACAACGCAGCGATCTGCTTGGCGTGGCTGCACCCGGCATGCCTGCCGGCTCGCCCGGGATGGATTATGGCCAGCCAGCACAGGCCTATCAGGTCATTGGGCTGACCGCCGAGGGCACCGATCTGGTGTTGGCAAACTACCCGGCAGAGTGAGTCTGGCCGGAACCTCTTCGCCCGCCTGCCTCAGGGCTGGCGGGCGTATTCGCACTCAGGGCTGACCAAACAGGATCTCCATGCTCAGTACATCCTCGCGCCGTACCTTCGTCAAAAGCCTGGCTGCCGGAGGCGTCGTCGCCGGGCTGGGCATCTGGCGTCAGCCTGTGTGGGCCGTTGCGCGTCCTCACCAGACCGGTGACCAGGGCGTATTGGCCGGAACGCAGTTCGACCTGATCATCGACTCGCTGGCGGTCAACTTCAGCGGTCGCGAGCGCACCGCGATGGCCATCAACGGGAGTATTCCCGGCCCCCTGCTGCGCTGGCGTGAAGGCGACACCGTGACGCTGCGAGTGCACAACCGCCTGCCACAGGATACGTCGATCCACTGGCACGGCATCCTGCTGCCGGCCAACATGGACGGCGTACCCGGCTTCAGTTTTGCTGGCATCGCTCCGGACGGCCTCTACGAGTACCGGTTCCGAGTGAAACAGAGCGGTACCTACTGGTACCACAGCCACTCGGCGTTTCAGGAGCAGCTTGGTGTCTACGGGCCGCTGGTGATCGATCCGCTCGAGCCCGAACCCTTCGAGTACGAACGTGACTACGTGGTAATGCTCACCGACTGGACCGATAAAGGCCCGGCCCGCGTACTCGACAAGCTGAAGAAGCAATCGGATTACTACAACCGCGGGCGGCGAACCCTCGGCGACTTCATCAATGATGTGGCCGACCAGGGTTGGCGCGAGACCGTTGGCAATCGCTGGGCCTGGGCCAAGATGAAGATGACGCCCACGGATCTTGCCGATGTCAGTGGCGAAACCAACACCTACCTGCTCAACGGCCACGCGCCGGACGGCAACTGGACCGGCGTCTTTGAACCGGGCGAGCGGGTGCGTCTGCGCCTGATCAACGGCTCGGCAATGACCTATTTCGACTTCCGCATACCGGGCCTGAAGCTCACCGTGGTGGCTGTGGACGGGCAGACCGTCGAGCCGGTCGAGGTCGATGAACTGCGCCTGGCCGTCGCCGAAACGGTCGATGTGATCGTCACGCCGGATGGCGGCCAGGACGCCTATACCCTGTTCGCCCAATCAATGGATCGCAGCGGCTTCGCCCGTGGCACCCTGGCTCTTCACCAGGGGCTGAGCGCGCCCGTGCCAGAGCCCGACGCCCGTCCTGAGCTGAACATGGATGACATGGGCCATGGCGATCACGGTGCACACGCAGCGGGCAACGATCAGCCGGCGATGCAGCACGAAGCGCCACAGCACGGCCAGATGGAACATGGACAGATGAATCATGGCCAGGTGGACCACAGCCAGATGCAACCGTCGAGCATGGAAGACATGGACGGCATGGACGGCATGGACCATTCGGCAATGGGCCACGGCGGCGGTGCCGCGGCCAGCAGCCAGATGCAAACGCACCCTGCCAGTGAGAAGGGCAATCCGCTGGTCGACATGCAGACCATGATGCCTGTGCCAAAGCTGGATGATCCGGGTATCGGCCTGCGTGATAACGGCCGCCGCGTGCTGACCTACGCTGACCTGCGCAGCACCTTCCCCGATCCGGATGGCCGTGAGCCGACGCGCACCATCGAGTTGCACCTGACCGGCCATATGGAGCGCTTCGCCTGGTCATTCGACGGGATCCCCTACGCGAAATCCGAGCCGATCCGGCTCAAGTACGGCGAGCGGGTGCGCTTCGTGCTGGTCAACGACACCATGATGCACCACCCCATTCACCTGCACGGGTTGTGGAGCGACCTAGAGGACGAACACGGCCGGTTCCAGGTACGCAAGCACACCATCGACATGCCTCCCGGCTCCAAACGGAGCTATCGCGTCACGGCTGACGCACTGGGCCGCTGGGCCTATCACTGCCACATGCTGATGCATATGGACCTCGGGATGTTCCGCGAAGTCCGGGTAGAAGAATGAAGGAGAACCTCATGAGCATTTTCAAGCGCAACTCACTGATCGCTATCGTTCTGCTCGCCGCCCTGCCCCTGACCGCTGTGCAGGCACAGACCGAGCACGACGGTCATCATCCGGGCGAGGCCCCGCCGCAGCAAGCTGCCCCAGAGGTCAGCCACGCGCAGAAAGCGCAAGGCGGAATATCGGACCATGAAGGGATGGGCCACGGGCGCATGGATCACGATCAGATGATGCAGATGCATAAGCAGCACATGGGATCCGGACAGATGGACCAAGGCAGCATGGGCGCAGGGCCTCATCAATCCCAAGGGCGTGACGATAAGAGCCCCAAGCATGACCATTAAGATCGCGCTGCTAAGCGCGCTCTGCCTGGCCGCCGCCACCAGCCAGGCGCAGGAAGCGATGGACCACTCTGGCCATGCCGGCCACTCACCGGCTGCACCTGTTCCTGCTGAACAGCAGCGTTGGGACCACACAGAGCCGAACCATGGGCAACCGGACCACGGCAGAATGGACCATGGCGCGATGGATCATTCAGGTCACGCCATGCCGCATCCACCCGCAACGGGGATCCCGCCAGGCGAGGCAAATCGCCCGCCTGTCCCGACGCTTCGTCCCGCCGACATCGAGGCGGCCTTTCCCGACCTGCCCGACCACGGCATGCATCAGGGCAGCAGCCATTTCATGTTCGTCGCCGACGAGCTGGAATGGCAGGACGCCGACGCCGGCAGCACGCTGGCCTGGGATCTGAGTGGTTGGGCTGGCGGCGATATCGACCGGCTGGCCTTTCGCTCGGAAGGCGAACGAACCAATGGGCATACCGAAGAAGCCGAACTGCAGCTGCTCTGGAGTCACGCAATAGGTCCCTGGTGGGAAACCGTCGCCGGTGTCCGCCAGGACTTCGAACCCGGCTCGCCGCAAACCTGGGCGGCATTCGGCGTGCAGGGCATGCCGCTGTACGGGCTGGAAACCGAGGCCACAGCTTTCCTTGGCGAGGGCGGTCAGTCCGCGCTGCGGCTTGAGGCCGAATACGACATGCTGCTGACCCAGCGCTGGGTGCTGCAGCCCACCGCCGAGCTTAATCTGTATGGACGCACGGACGAATCCCGTGGCACCGGCTCCGGGCTAAGCGATGCCAGCATTGGGCTACGGCTGCGCTATGAAATCAGCCGACAGTTCGCGCCTTACGTGGGCGTCAGCTGGAGCCGGGCTTACGGCAACAGCGCCGAGCTGCAGCGGGCTGAGGGTGAAGACACAAGCGAGGCTCGCCTGGTGGCGGGCATCCGATTCTGGTTCTGAGGTAATGGATGATGCTCAAAACCCTGACGACACTGCTACTGGCTGCAGTGGCATTGGTGCTGGCCGCTGCGGCCGTGGTGTATTTCGGAGTCGTCAATGTCGGAGCCGACGTGCCGCATAGCGGGCCGATCCACTCACTGCTGGAGACCGCCCGCCAGCGCTCCGTGGCGGTTCGCGCCGAAGCCATCAAGGTGCCGGAACTGGGCGATGCCGAACTGATTCGCTCAGGCGCTGGCAATTACGAAGCCATGTGCGTCGCCTGCCATCTCGCACCGGGTGCCGGTCCGACCGAGCTAAGCGAAAATCTCAGCCCTGCGCCGCCAAATCTGACTGACGTCAACCGCAAGCGCGACCCGGCCGAGAATTTCTGGACGATCAAACATGGAATCCAGGCCTCCGGTATGCCTGCATGGGGCCGGAGTATGGAAGACCGCTACATCTGGGAGCTCGTTGCCCTGCTCGAGCAACTGCCGGCGCTGACGGCCATGGAATACAAAGCGCTGGTGGCGACGAGCGGCGGTCATCATCACGGCGGTGGGGAAACCAACATGCCCAACGCCGCGCCCGTAGCTAAAGACGATCACCATGGCGACATGCACTCGACTGAAAACCTACATCAGGCGGAGGCCGCCAAGCCTGACATCCACCGCCATGCCGATGGCAGCGATCACGCTCATTGACCGACTGCTCCGCGGCGTCTGGCTCAGACGCCGCGGAGCCTCTTTGCTTTAGCCCTGCGACACTGCGGCTGCTTCGGTGCTCGACGCGTTATCGAAGTCAGGCTGACGGTAGGCATCGCGCCACGCCTGATAGCGCTGATCCTGCCAGACCCGCGAATGCAGCTGCGCCATACCGTCCGGGTCATTGAGCAAACGCCATCGGGCCGCTTCGGCAGCTCCGTTCGGCCCCGCATCGAGGATCTGCTGCATCCGTTGCTCACGCAGCAACTCGGCACCCGGTACCACCTTGGCATGCCGCGCCCGCGCCATGCCGCACACCAGCGCGTTGTAGATCGGATCGACAGTGGCCGCGATAAAGCCGTTCGCCAGTGCGTTGGCCTGGTTCTCCCGCGTGTAGCGGTCGGTCGATGCCAGTTCCTGCGGCGGCTGGAACTCCTCGGGGATGAGGAACAACTTGCGACGAAACGCGGCCTGCCCCAGGCCCGTGCGGCTGGTGATCACCGACACAGGCGCCGACAGGATCAGCGAAACCACAATCGGCGCCAACCACCAGAGGAAGGCTGGGTCGAGCCAGCCCACCAACGCCATCCAGAGCACGCCCAGCAGCATCTGCGGACCGTGCCGCCGCAAGGCTTCGCTCCAGGGTGTCGCATTATCGGCGCGCTGCGGTGAGTTCCACTGCACCGACCAGCCGAGAAACGCGGCGCTGACGAACACCGTATGGAACAACATGCGCACCGGCGCGGCCAGCATCGAAAACACGCTTTCCAGCAGCATCGACAGCAACAGGCGAGCACGCCCGCCGTACTCGTGAGCGCCCTGAATGCAGATCAGCAATACGCTGAGCAGCTTCGGCAGGAACAGCAGCGTCAGCGTCGCCGAGAACAGCGCGATGGCCTCCTGCGGATGCCATTGCGGCCACAGCGGATACAGCTGATTCGGCTGCAGGAAGTACTCCGGCACCATCAGCGTGTGGATCGCCAACAGCCCGGTCGACAGCGCCAGGAAGACGAACCACAACGGCGCCGACAGGTAGGACATCACCCCCGTCAGGAACACGAAGCGGTGCACCGTGTGCATGCCCTTGACCAAGAACAGCCGGAAGTTCATCAGGTTGCCGTGGCACCAGCGGCGATCGCGCTTTAGTTCGTCGAGCAGGTTCGGTGGCAGTTCCTCGTAACTTCCTGGCAAATCATAGGCGATCCAGACGCCCCAGCCGGCACGACGCATCAGCGCCGCTTCGACAAAGTCGTGGGACAGGATGTCGCCCGCGAAGGCGCCTTTGCCAGGCAACGGCGCCAAGGCGCAGTGCTCGATAAAGGGTTTGACCCGGATAATCGCGTTGTGACCCCAGTAATGGGACTCGCCCAACTGCCAGTAATTAAGCCCGGCCGTGAACAACGGGCCATAGACGCGCGTGGCGAACTGCTGCATGCGCGCATATAGCGTGTCCATGCCCGATGCCTTTGGCGCCGTCTGGATAATGCCTGCACCGGGATTGGCTTCCATCAGCCGCACCAGGCTGGTCAGGCAGTCGCCGCTCATGACGCTGTCGGCGTCGAGCACCACCATGTAGCGGTAGCTGCTACCCCAGCGGCGACAGAAGTCGTCGATGTTGCCGCTCTTGCGCTTAACCCGACGACGGCGACGCCGATAGAAGATATGGCCGAAGCCGTCGACTTCGCGACAGACCTCCAGCCAGGCCTTCTGCTCGGCGACGCAGGTATCCGGATCATTACTGTCGCTGAGCACGAAAATATCGAAGTGCTCCAGCTGTCCCGTCGCCTTGAGCGACTCGAAGGTCGCACGCAGCCCGGCAAACACACGTGGCACATCCTCGTTGGCAATTGGCATCACCAGTGCCGTGCGTGCCTCGCGCGGGATCGGCTCATCGCCCAGGGTCGTCGCCGAGATGTTGTATTGGTCACGCCTTTTGAGCAGCTGAATGAAGCCCATCAGCGCTGTCCAGAAGCCCACCGACACCCAACAGAACAACAGCGCAAACAGCAGCAGGATGCTCGTCTGCACCACATACGGAAGAATCTGCCGCGCCGACTCTTGCAGCGGTTGCTGGAACACTTCCTGCAGATCGACCAGCGCCCAGCCCTGATACGGCAACACCGATTTCATGTGCCAGGTCGCTATAACAGTCTGCACGAGCATCAATATCAGCAATGTTGCGCGGCGATAGGCCGCCACCTTGCGCCAGCCGGAACGATCGACGGACTGGGCAGGCGGCAGCTCCACCGTGCGGTTCTTCTTGCGCAGAAAACGCCACCAGCTGAGTCGCAACACGTTGGTATGCCACGGCTCGGGCACCATCCGCGTGCGCACGATGGGCGGGGTCGAGTCGATGCAGGTGCGTCCCTGATAGTCATGCGTGAGCGCCTTTGCGCGCTCCAGGGTCTCGCCCCAGCCGAGTTTCAGGCGAGCGGCGACCGATCCCAGCAGATCACCTCCGCCCGGTTCGATCTCGCTGGCAGTCGGTACCGCTCGACCCAGTGCCCGATGAATATCCGCCAGCTCGCCATTGCCCTGCTCCACGTCTTGGATCAGCGCTTGGCGTTGCGGGTCATCCAGGGGCAACTGGCTAATGTAGCGCCCGATATTTGAAGGCTCCACGAGGTTACTCACTGATCGGAATCTGGTAGCTCCAGGTTTCGGAAAGCGTCTTCTCGCCTTCCACCAGGGCTGCGCGCAGTTCAACGGGACGTTTGGGGTCGCGCACCTTCAGACGCAAGGTAAGGCGCCAGCCATCGGTGACCGGGTTGTGCCGCAGGTTGTTCTCCACCAGCTCGGCGTTCTCGCCAATGCTGACCCGCGTCGAGACCGGCGCGTCTGCCGGCATTTCGGCCAGATTTTGGCCGACGAAATCGACGATCAGCGCGGTGCTGCCATCCGGCTGACGGATGAGGTTGGACTGCTTCACATCACCCGCAGACAGCCGTGTCTGGCTGACCCAGGCGAGCTTCGGATCATGCAGCGCCGGTTCATCCATGGTGAAGTGCAGACGGTATTCGAAATCCAGCGGTTCGCCGGGCTCCGGTCGCTTCTCGGGGACCCAGAACGCAACGATGTTGTCGTTGGTTTCGTCCGGCGTGGGGATTTCGATCAGCTCCACCCGGCCCTTGCCCCAGTCGCCCTTCGGCTCGACCCAACCGCTGGGGCGCAGCTCGTAGCGGTCGTCCAGATCCTCGTAGCGGCTAAAATCGCGGGTGCGCTGGAGCAGACCGAAACCGCGCGGGTTTTCGACCGCGTAACTGCTGATCGCCAGCCGCTTGGGATTGTTCAGTGGCCGCCAAATCCACTCATCAGCGCCGGTGTGAATCGCCAGCCCCTCGGAGTCGTGCAGCTGTGGCCGATAATTGAGCAGTTCGCTGGGCTGATTGGCACCGAACAGATACATGCTGGTGAGGGCACCGATACCGAGTTTCTCCACCGGCTCACGCAAATAAACACGCGCTTTGACGTCGACCGTGCTGTCCTTGCCCGGCGTGACCACCATCCGATAGGCGCCCGTGGCGCGCGGCGAATCCAGCAGCGCATAGATCACCAGGTTGCGGCGATCGGCTTCGGGGCGTTCGATCCAGAACTCCCGGAAACGCGGAAACTCCTCGCCAGTCGGCAGTGCCGTGTCGATAGCCAGACCGCGCGCAGACAGGCCGTATACCTGATCCTTGCCGATTACCCGGAAATAGCTGGCACCGAGCAGCGTCATCAGCTCGTCGGCCTTATCCGCCTTGTTCAGCGGATAGAGCACCTTGAAACCGGCAAAACCGAGATTTTCCAACGCAGCCGGGTCAATCTCGACCTTGCCAAACTCGAACATGTCCGGGTTATAGCGGACCTTTTCGACGCCGTTGGCCGTGATCTCGTTGATTCGCACCGGCACATTGAAGTGCATGCCCTGATGGTAGAACTGCACTTCGAAAGGTGTCGGCTCGTCGTGCCAGAGCGCCTTGTCACCGCGGAAGCGCAGCTGCTGATAGTCAGCAAACGCCATGTTGCGGAACACCGGCGGCAGATTGCTCTGCGGCGCTGCATAGCCTTCGGCGGCCAGCTTTTCCGCCTTGGCCGCGACATCATCGAGGCTGAACGCCCAGCTATTGCTGGCAAACAGTCCCAGACACAGACTCAACGTCATTCCCAGTGCCCGCCCCGTGCGAGCGCCTGTTTTGAAATGATAGGTACGTGACACATTGCCTCCTGAGCAATTGCGATTACCGCTGACCGCATTGCGGCCCGGTTTGCTGTCGTTGGTCTTCCTCAGTGGCAAATGATTCACTGGAAAACCAAGCAAAGCGGCAAATCATCCCACGCCGCCTGTGCGCCGGATAGCTACTGCGAGAGGTCTTTTGCAGATTGTTCAACGCCGCTCAGCCCCCAGCCAGAGCGGGCTGAGGGCCAGGCGGCCAGCGACCAACTCAACGCCTTACAGGAGGGTGAATTGCGCTCGTTCGACCTCGGCCGAATCCAGCCCGATCTGCACCTCGAACACGCCGGGCTCGGCCACCCTTTCGAGTTGTGCGTTGACGAATGCCAGGTCGTTTTCTTCGAGTTTGAAGCGGACTCGCCGCGTCTCGCCGGCCTTGAGGAACACCTTGCGAAACGCTTTGAGTTCCTTGACGGGACGAATCACCGACGCGACTTCGTCCCGGATATACAACTGCACGGCCGTCGCGCCATCACGCGACCCAGTGTTCTTCAGCGTCACACTGGCTTCCAAATCACCACCGCGCGCCATGGTCGGGCTCGACAAGCGCACCTCGGACAACTCGAACTCGGTGTAGCTCAAACCATAGCCGAAGGGGTACAACGGCCCATTGGGTTCCTCGAAATACTGCGAGGTGTAGTTGCCCGGCTTGCCCTCGACATACGGACGACCGACGCGCAGGTGGTTGTAGTACGTAGGGATCTGCCCGACCGAACGTGGAAAGGAGATCGGCAGTTTGCCAGCGGGGTTCTGATCGCCAAACAGCACGTCAGCGATCGCATGCCCGCCTTCGGTGCCACTGAACCAAGTTTCCACAACCGCATCGGCATTGGCCTTCGCCCAGTTGAGGTCCAGTGGACGCCCGTTCATCAGCACCAGCACCAGCGGTTTGCCGGTCTTCTTCAGTGCTTTCAAAAGTGTTTGCTGGTTTTCAGGGATCTGCAGGCTGGTGCGGCTCGATGCTTCATGGGACATGCCGCGCGATTCGCCCACAGCCGCAACGATGACGTCGGCCTGTTCGGCAACTGCGACCGCCTCGGCAATCATTGCTTGCGGCGAGCGGGCATCCTGTACTACCTCGGGTTTGTCCCAGTTGAGGAAGTTCAGGTACTCGACCATGTGCGGGTCGTCGGTGATATTGGCCCCGCGAGCATGACGGACAACGGCGTTGTCGCCCACCGCATCAAGCAAGCCCTGGCGCAAGGTCACCGACTGTTTGGCGACGCCCGCTGCGGACCAACTGCCCATCATGTCCACCGGTGAATCGGCCAGCGGCCCCACCAGCGCGATGGTTCCGCGCTTTTGCAACGGCAAGGTCTGATCCTTGTTTTCAAGCAGCACGATTGATTCACGCGCCACGGCTCTGGCAGCCTCGCGATGCAAACGGCTCTCCGCGTTGACGTCTGCGGGATCGTCCTTGGCCGAGCCGATGCGTCGGAATGGATCATGAAACAGACCCATGTCGTACTTGGCGCCCAGCACCTCGCGCACGGCCGTGTCGATCTCACCGATCCCGACCTCACCCGACGCCACCAGATCCGGCAGCTCCTCGCGGTATAAGGAATCGGCCATGCTCATGTCGATACCGGCCTTGATCGCCAGCTTTGCCGCCTCGCGGCCATCCTTTGCAACGCCATGCCGCATCAGCTCGCTGATCGCCCCGTGATCGCTGAGGGCAACGCCGTCGAAACCCCAGTCGCGCCGCAGCAGGTCCTGCAGCAGCCAGGTGTTGGCGCTGGCCGGCACGCCGTTGATGGCATTGAGCGCGACCATCACGCCACCGGCTCCGGCATCGATGGCAGCGTGATAAGGCGGGAGGAAATCCTGATGCATGCGCATCGGGCTCATATCCACCACGTTGTAGTCACGCCCGCCTTCGACCGCACCGTACAGGGCGAAATGCTTGACGCTGGCGGTCACGCTGTCCGCCGCAGCGGGCGACTTGCCCTGATAGGCCTGGACCATGGTGCGCGCGATCTCCGACACCAAGTACGGGTCTTCACCAAACCCTTCGGACGTCCGCCCCCAGCGCGGATCGCGGGAGATATCCACCATTGGCGCAAAGGTCATGTCCAGACCGTCCGCACTGGCTTCGATGGCCTGAACGCGCCCGCTGGTGGCGATTGTGTCGAGATCCCAGCTCGAAGCCAGGCCCAGGCCGATGGGAAAGATCGTCCGGTGGCCATGCACCACGTCATAGGCAAAGAAGATCGGGATCTTCATCCGGCTGCGCAACGCCGCTTCCTGCATTGGCCGGTTGTCATGACGGGTCACCGTATTGAAGGTGCCGCCAATGTGACCGGCCGCCAGTTCATCGAGGATGCGCTCGCGCGGCATGTCGCCACCGATGCTGATCAGCCGCAATTGGCCGATTTTCTCTTCCAGCGTCATCTGTTCGATCAGGCTGGCGATGAAGGCCGGCTTGTCGTCCAGCAACGGGAAACGGGGCTCGGCGGCGACTGATTGCAGCGAAAGACCGGCCATCAGACCGAGCAGATACAGCCTTTTCATTATTGGGAGATTCCTGAGCCTGAGAGGCTAATGAGACGAACCATCTGATTCCGGCAGCGACGGCTTAAGCGCTGCTGAGTATGAATTTTCTGATGGGTTACAACCAGCGCTATACATCAGCGGCGCAGCCGTTGCAGCGCGCCGCTATGGTATTCGGAGTCACAGCCGTGCAGGCCGCATGATTCGTATCGCCAGCAACCCGGGGCGCCCAGCTGTTTGGCCCGTCAGCGATGCGCCTTCCCTCGACGGTCGCAGCAAGCGTTGCCGGCAGCGGACCACCTCGTGCGCGATTCGCTTCACAAGGCTACTTTTTGCCGGGGAAACGCTTCACGGAAGCGAGCCAGGCATCGTCGAGGCAGTTCTGATCGATATCCAAACCGCGCGCTTCCATCAGGTCGCGATGCTGATTGATTTCCCCGGTCACTTCGCTGAGCGAGGCGCTATTGCCATCGAGCTGATGCATTTGCGTAAGCCCGAGATGGTAGAAACGCAGTAGCTTGATCGCCTCGGGATCGCCGGCCGCTACGCCCGCCGTAACGTGATGCATGACGTTGGTCACGCTCATAAGGCTGCGCTTGAGGCGCCAGCCATAAGCCGCACAGGACATCCAGGCCTGCTTGAGATAGACAAAACGAACCAGTGCGGCGGTCAGGAGCAATCCGGTCGCAACACCTGTCACGTTCCACTTCAGGTTATCGGCACCCGCCTCGCCGAACAGCGCAACGGCCAGGGTCGCCAGCCCCATCGCCAGCACAGCGAAGGTCGCTACCACAACCAGGGTGCTTCGCCGCGTCTGTTGCCGGTAGCTTTCCGGGTTGAGCGGCTTGATTTCAAATACAACCATGTTCGCAATCCTTGGGTTGGACGGGTCCGCGAGTGCCGACGAGGCGGCATTATCACCCAGCCGACGATCGGGCAGCTGATGCGGGACAGTCTTTGTACCGCCCGCACAGGCCACTATCGGGGCTGACGGTTCGGCATGCCAACGGCGTCGCAGCACAAACAGCGCGGGCAACCCGCTGGCTTTCAAGCGACCGTATCAGCCTCTATGATCAGCGCATCGTACCTGTAGCAGTCAAAAGGACCTCAATCATGAGCCGCTATGAGATTTCGTTTTCCGGCGAACTCGCTCCGGGCGCCAAGCTGGAGCAGGTCGAGGCCAACCTGACTCGCCTGTTTCAGGCGGACGCCCAGCGCATCGCCGTGCTGTTTTCCGGTCGGCGGATCGTGATCAAGCAGGACCTGGACCATGCCAGCGTCGAGAAGTATCGCCAGGCTATGGCGCGCGCCGGCGCCATCGCAGAAGTCCGACCGGTGCCGGTTGAAGTCGAGGAAATCGAGCTGGCTCCGCCACCGCCGGAAGACCCGGTCGCAGCACAGCGGACTTCAGCCACGCCTGCATCGCAACAACCATTGAAGGTCGCCCCACGCGACGAGTACATGGCGGCCTTCGTCGACGTCGAAGCGCCCGACTTCGGCATTGCACCGGTCGGCGCCGACCTGCAGGACGCACGCCCCCCCGTGCAGCCGCCTGCTGTCGACTTGTCACAATTCAGCCTGGCACCGGTGGGCAGCGATATGGGCGAAAGGCGCCGTGCCAGCGATGCGCCTGTGCCGGACACCTCTCATCTGAAGTTGGTGGACTAATCCCCGCCCAGCAGGATGGCTTTTACTCCGCCCACCTGACCAGAGGCGACCTCCCGGCCCTGCGGGTGGGCTTCAGCCCACCGACGCGACCTTGCAGGCGAACTCCCAACGCCGACCCGGGCTCCAACGCTACAAGCCCGCAAAGTGTCTGTATTCATGGATCTTGTCGTTGCCCGCCCTGAAGGCCTGTATTGCCCGCCTGGTGATTTCTATATCGACCCTTGGCGTCCGGTCGATCGCGCCGTCATCACCCACGCCCACGGCGACCATGCGCGCTGGGGCATGGGCCATTACCTGGCCTCCCGCGACAGCGAAGGCATCCTGCGCTCACGCATCGCCGCAGACATGCCACTGCAGACGCTGGCGTATGGCGAGTCCATCGAGCACCACGGCGTAAAGCTCAGCTTCCATCCCGCTGGCCATGTACTCGGCTCGGCCCAGGTGCGCCTGGAATACAAGGGTGAAGTCTGGGTCGCCTCGGGCGACTACAAAGTCGAGCCGGACGGCACTTGCGCACCCTTCGAGCCGGTGCGCTGCCACACTTTCATCACCGAATCGACCTTCGGCCTGCCGATCTACAGGTGGCCGTCACAGGCGCAGGTGTTTCGCGAGATCAACGACTGGTGGCGCGCCAACGCCGCCGCCGGACGCGCCAGCGTGCTGTTCTGCTACGCCTTCGGCAAAGCGCAGCGCATCCTGCACGGCCTGGACGAAAGCATCGGCACCATCGTCGTCCATGGCGCGGTGGAGCCGCTGAACAAGGTCTACCGCGAAGGCGGCATCTATCTCCCTCCCACCGTCTATGCCGGCGACCTGAAAAAAGGCGACCCGCGCCTGAAGCACGCCATTATCCTCGCCCCGCCCTCCGCCGGCGGCAGCACCTGGATGCGCCGCTTCGGTGACTACGCCGACGCCTTCGCCAGTGGCTGGATGATGCTGCGCGGCACGCGGCGCAGGCGCGGGGTCGACCGCGGCTTCGTGCTCTCCGATCACGCCGACTGGCCCGGCCTGCTCTGGGCCATCGAGCAGACCGGCGCCGAGCGGGTGATGGTGACCCACGGCTCGGTGCCGGTTCTGGTGCGCTACCTGCGCGAGACACGCGGCCTCGACGCCCAGGCCTTCGAGACCGAATACGGCGACGAGGACGACACCACGCCTCAGGAGGCCGGATGAGCCTCAGCCAGGCCTTGCGCTTCGTGCCGAAAGGCACCGTTGCGGAACCACGACACCTCCTTTGCAGGTGCGAGCTTGCTTGCGAACCGGATCCCTCACGTCGCCACGGTTCGCCAGCAAGCTGGCTCCTACAGAAGAGCACCCGCGTAGCAGCACGACGCCATTCCTGTAGGAACGAGCGTGCTCGCGAACCGGCCGCACCACGCCGGTACGGAGGCGCCACATGAAAGCCTTCGCCACGCTCTACAGCCGCCTCGACGCCACCACCTCGAGCAACGCCAAGCTTGCTGCAATGCGCGACTACTTTCGCGAGGCCGATCCGGCTGATGCCGCCTGGGCGGTCTACTTCCTCGCTGGCGGTCGACCGCGCCAACTGGTGCCGACCCGCGTGCTGCGCGAAACTGCCATGCAAGCATCCGGACTGCCGGAATGGTTGTTTGAGGAGAGCTACCAGGCGGTTGGCGACATGGCCGAAACCATCTCGCTGCTGATGCCCGAGGCCGAGCACAGCTCCGACGACGGGCTGGCCGTATGGATGCAGGACAAGCTGCTGCCACTGCGCGGTCTGCCGCCCGAAGAGCTGGCCGCACGTCTGCCAGCCCTCTGGGCACAGCTGGATCGCCTGAGCCTGATGGTCTGCATCAAACTGATCACCGGTGCGTTTCGCGTCGGTGTCTCGAAGCTGCTGGTTACCCGCGCGTTGGCCTCGCTGGTCGATCTCGATCCCAAGCGCGTGGCGCAGCGGCTGGTGGGTTACACCGACCTGTCGCATCGCCCCAGCGCCGAAGGCTATCTCGGCCTGATCGCCGACGAATCCGAGCACGAACATGCCCAGCGCGGCGGCCAGCCCTACCCCTTCTTTCTTGCCCATCCGCTGCAGGCACCGGTCGAAGAGTTCGACATGCTGCTTGGTGCGCCGGAGAACTGGCTGATCGAATGGAAGTGGGACGGCATTCGCGCGCAGCTGGTCAAGCGCGACGGGCAGATCTGGGTCTGGTCGCGCGGCGAAGAACTGGTCAGCGAGCGCTTTCCGGAACTCTGCGAACTGGCGAGCTGGCTGCCGGACGG
The DNA here is from genome assembly GCF_900129835.1 of Stutzerimonas xanthomarina DSM 18231. GTDB lineage: Bacteria > Pseudomonadota > Gammaproteobacteria > Pseudomonadales > Pseudomonadaceae > Stutzerimonas > Stutzerimonas xanthomarina. Next base: position 33,381 of record NZ_FQXA01000005.1, on the reverse strand, counting down.
TACCGTGATAGACGGGGAAATCCTGGTCTGGAAACACGCACCCGGCGAGCCCGCGACAGAGCTCTTTGAGCAACCAGAAGGCGACGGTGAGGCGACCGAGCGTTTCGGCGTGCAGCCCTTCGCCCTGCTGCAACAACGGATCGGCCGCAAGAACCTGACTGCAAAAGTGTTGCAGGACGCCCCGGTCGCGGTGCTCGCCTACGACCTGCTCGAATGGCAGGGCGACGACTGGCGGCAGCGCGAACATCGTGACCGCCGGCAGCAGCTCGAAACGGTGGTCGGCAACTGCCCCAACCCACGTTTGATGCTCTCGCCGCTGGTCACTGGCAGCGATTGGGCTGACCTGGCACGCCAGCGCGAGGCGTCACGCGCGCTTGGCGTCGAGGGCATGATGATCAAGGCGCGGGCCGCGCAGTACGGTGTCGGCCGGACCAAAGACGTCGGCGTCTGGTGGAAATGGAAGATCGACCCGTATTCGATCGACGCCGTGCTGATCTATGCCCAGCGCGGTCATGGCCGCCGCGCCAGCCTCTACACCGATTACACCTTTGCCGTCTGGGACGGCGAGCCGGGCGACCCGGAGCGCAAGCTGGTGCCCTTCGCCAAGGCGTATTCCGGACTGACCGACGAGGAAATGCGCAAGGTCGACGCCATCGTGCGCAAGACCACCGTGGAGAAATTCGGCCCGGTGCGCAGCGTGACCCCAACGCTGGTGTTCGAGCTCGGCTTCGAAGGCATCGCGGCTAGCAGCCGACACAAGAGCGGCATCGCCGTGCGCTTTCCGCGCATGCTGCGCTGGCGCCTCGACAAACCAGTGGATGAAGCTGACACGCTGGAGACGCTAAAGGAATTGCTGGGATGATCGGCTTCGATTGCCGAAGCGCCCGCTTTCATCAAATGAACCTCGGGGATAGGCGACTCATTTTTCGCGGTCGAGACCGCTCCCACAGGTCGGATATTCACTCAAACCGTGGGAGCGGTCTCGACTGCGAAAAAGCCCCAAAACAAGACCATCGACCGGTTTGCACACTGTTTGTGCCTACGCCGGCTGATGCATTCCAACCAGATATTCCACGCGCACCGTGGCAAGTGCGAAGCACGCGGATCATCAAAAGCATCTCAGACATGAGCGGCCCCTTTTTCGCAGCCAAGGCCGCTCCCACAAGTCGGAGATCTTTTTCACACCGTGGGAGCGGTCTCGACCGCGAAAAAGGTACGGCGCACCGGGCCTCACCCGCGCAGATGGCCCGTACGTGCCCGTGCGGCAACCTCAGCAGGCTAGCCAATGACTGATGCGTCCGGCCGTCTAAGCGAACACTGGTTCGCCAGCCGCAACTGGCAGCCGTTTCCCTTTCAACGTGAAGTCTGGCAAGCGGTCGAGCGAGGTGAATCCGGTCTGCTTCACGCCACCACCGGCTCGGGCAAGACCTATGCCGTCTGGCTCGGCGCGCTCAATCGCCTCGCTTCTATAGGTGCGGGCTTGCCCGCGAACGAACTGCGGGCGCCGATCAAGCCTACAGACAAACCTGCCCCGCTCACCGTCCTCTGGATCACCCCCATGCGTGCCCTGGCCGCCGACACGGCCCGCGCGCTGCAGGCGCCGCTGGACGATCTGGGCATCAACTGGAGCATCGGCCTGCGCACCGGCGATACCAGCAGCGCCGAGCGGGCGCGCCAGGCTCGGAGATTGCCCAGCGCGCTGGTTACCACACCGGAAAGCCTGACCCTGTTGCTGACCCGTGCCGACGCTCGCCAGGCGTTTGCTGGCCTGCGCATGCTGGTGGTAGACGAGTGGCACGAACTGCTGGGCAACAAGCGCGGCGTCCAGCTGCAACTGGCGCTGGCGCGGCTGCGTCACTGGATGCCGGACCTGATTGTCTGGGGTCTATCGGCAACGCTGGGCAATCAGCCGCACGCGCTGGAAGTGCTGCTACATCCCGGTGATGGCAAGCTGGTGCAGGGCAAACTCGACAAGGATCTACGTGTCGACTCGCTGCTACCGCCGAGCATCGAGCGCTTCCCCTGGGCCGGTCATCTCGGGCTGCGCATGCTGCCGCAGGTGGTCGAGCAGATCGATTCAGCCGCCACCACGCTGGTATTCACCAACACCCGTTCGCAATCCGAGATCTGGTATCAGGCGCTTCTCGAAGCGCGGCCCGACTGGGCGGGGCTGATCGCCCTGCACCACGGCTCGCTGGCGCGCGAGGTGCGCGATTGGGTCGAACTGGGCCTCAAGCAAGGCGCACTGAAAGCAGTGGTCTGCACCTCAAGCCTCGATCTCGGGGTCGACTTCCTGCCCGTCGAGCGGGTGCTGCAAATCGGCTCGCCGAAAGGCGTAGCGCGGCTGATGCAGCGTGCAGGGCGCTCGGGACATGCGCCCGGGCGGACATCGCGGGTCACGCTAGTGCCGACGCACAGTTTCGAAGTGGTAGAGGCCGCAGCCGCCCAGGTCGCCATCGCCGAACGCCGTATCGAAGCCCGCAGCGCACCGCACCGGCCGCTGGACGTACTGGTGCAGCATCTGGTCAGCATGGCGCTGGGCGGAGGCTTCCGGCCGGACGAACTGTTCGCCGAAGTGCGCCAGGCCTGGTCGTATCGCGAACTCACCGAAGCCCACTGGCGATGGGCGCTGGCCTTCGTCCGCCACGGCGGCCACTCGTTGACGGCATACCCGGACTATCAGCGTGTCGAGCCAGACGAAACGGGGCTGTGGAAAGTCCCCAGCCGCCGCGTCGCCCTGCGCCACCGCATGAGCATCGGCACCATCGTCAGCGATGCCAGCCTGACGGTAAAGTTCTGGGCCAAGGGTGGCAGCGGCCGTTCGCTGGGCACCATCGAGGAAGGGTTCATTGCCCGCTTGCGCCCCGGTGACAACTTTCTCTTCGGGGGCCGACTGCTGGAACTGGTGCGGGTGGAGAACATGACCGCCTACGTCAGTCGCGCCACGGGCAAGAAAGCCGCCGTGCCACGCTGGAACGGCGGGCGCATGCCGCTGTCCAGCGAACTGGCCGATGCGGTGGTCGAGCAGCTCGGCGCCGCCTCGCGCAGTCGGTTCGAGAGCCCCGAGATGCAACTGGTCGAGCCGCTGCTGCGCGTGCAGCTGGACTGGTCGGCGCTGCCGACCGAAACCACCCTGCTGGCGGAAGTGATGAAATCCCGCGAGGGCTGGCACCTGTTCCTCTACCCTTTCGCCGGCCGCCACGTGCATCTGGGGCTGGCCAGTCTGCTGGCGTGGCGCATGGGTCAGCGCCAACCGCTGACCTTTTCCATCGCGGTCAACGACTACGGTTTCGAACTGCTCTCGGCCACCGAGGTGGACTGGCTGCACTGGCTGACGCCCACGCTGTTCAGCCAGGACGACCTGCTGCATGACGTCCTCGCCAGCCTCAACGCCGGTGAGCTGGCCCGTCGACGGTTCCGTGAGATCGCGCGCATCGCTGGGCTGGTCTTTTCCGGCTACCCCGGTGCGCAAAAAAGCGCACGGCAGCTGCAGGCCTCCAGCGGTCTGTTTTTCGACGTATTCCGCCAATACGACCCGGCCAACCTGCTGCTGACCCAGGCCGAAGAAGAGGTGCTGCGCCAGGAGCTGGAAGTCGAACGGCTGGAGCAGACCCTGAACCGCTTGCAGCAGCGTGAGCTGGACGTGCATGTCGTCAAGCGCACCACACCCCTCGCCTTCCCGCTGATGGTCGAACGCTTCCGCGAAAGCATGACCTCGGAAAAGCTCGCCGACCGCATTCGCCGGATGGTCGCCGAGCTGGACAAGGCCGCCGGGCCGGGCGGCTATCAGCCGCAAGCAGGCGCCAGCATCGCCGTTGAGCGGGAGACCAGCGCGAAGCGCAAACCGCGCGCGACCAAGGACGGTACGCCGAGGGTGAAAAAGGCGAAATCATCCCGCTTGTGAATGCTGCACCTCGCGTTCAACAGCCCCTGTCTGCATCAACCAGCCGACCTGCAGGTTCGGCACCCTGGTGCGTCGTACGGACGAAGCCTAAGCTTCGCGAGCAAGCTCGCTCCTACTGGGAGCCGCAGCTAACGACTGGCGCTGCCGGAGGAGATGGCAGTACGTGCAACCACGCGACTCACTCGACATCCAGCGGCTCAGTGGGAACGACCCCGAACGCACGATAGACTCCGCGCATGACCTCGCACCTCTCCATCGAACTCGAACAGACCGAACTCTGGTTGCTGGCCGATAAGGCCGTTTACTGGCCGCAACAGCAGGCGTTACTAATTGCCGATATTCACATCGGCAAAGCCGCTGCCTACCGTCGTCTCGGTCAGCCGGTGCCCCACGGCACCACCCAAGCCAACCTGCAACGACTCGATACCCTGCTTGCGCGGTACCGTTGCGAGCAGTTGATCTTTCTCGGTGATTTTCTGCATGCACCGGAATCGCAAACGCCCGCCACGTTGAGCCAGTTGCATGCATGGCGCGCGACGCATCCCAGCCTGGCGATCACCTTGATTCGCGGCAACCACGACCGCCGCGCCGGCGATCCACCCGCAAGCCTTGGGATGAACATTGTCCCCGAGCCGCTGCTGCTCGGCCCCTTTGCGCTGCAGCACGAGCCGGATCCGCACCCCACTCACCATGTCCTCGCCGGTCATCTTCACCCCGCGTTCCGCCTCAACGGCCGCGGTCGGCAAAGCCTGCGTCTGCCCTGCTTCTGTATTGGCGCGCGACTCAGTCTGCTGCCTGCCTTCGGCAGCTTCACCGGAATGATGGAGGTCGACGCCGACCCGGGCCGGCGTCTGTTCGTGGTTGGGGATGAGGAAGTGTGGCAGGTGGTCTGAGCGGATCAGGCCTGAGAAATACCGGTCACGGTGATACCGAAACGCTGGGCCAGGCGGGTCGCGGGAGTCTGCTCTACGTCCGGGTCCATCTCGTAGGCATCATCCTCACCGGCATAGTCCTGCTCGGCCTTTTGGGTTACCAGCTCAACTGCCTCGTCTATATCCGGCTGGCGATCGGATTCAGTCCGCACAATGGAGGTGTTGCCGTCTTTGCTGTAAGCGATGATCCAGGTCGTCATAGGTGCCCCTCGTGTCTTAGCGCCTTCAGCGGAAACTTGCTTGCCGAAATTGGCGTCGCCTTGTTTAGAGACTAGTTCGTCGCATTCAGTTCTGCCGCCTGTGCTTGTTTAATCTGCCGCCGGACGGTCTGAACGGAGGCAACTTGGCGTCGGTCATCCTTGAAAGCCGATCAGGAGACGAGACCATGATCCAATCGCACCCACGCCCTTTAGAGGTGACCGAGGAGCAGTTGATCGAGTTGTTGCGCCTCAGCGCAACCGTATTGCCCGACATCGATGATCCGGAATTTGCCGACGCCTTCGAGCAGTTCGCTGACGCACGGGTGGTATTGATCGGCGAAGCCAGCCACGGCACATCGGAGTTCTACCGGGCCCGAGCAGCCATCACCCGCCGATTGATCGAGCGCCACGGCTTCACCATTGTCGCCGCCGAAGCCGACTGGCCGGATGCGGCGAAGATCGACCGCTACGTGCGTCAACATCAGCCGCCCGCCTGGGTCGAGGAAGGTTTCAAGCGCTTTCCGACCTGGATGTGGCGCAACCAGGAGGTCGCTGATTTCGCCCGTTGGCTGCGTGACCACAACGATGGACTAGCCGCCGAACAACGGGTGGAATTTCGTGGGCTGGACGTCTACAGCCTTGGCGCTTCGATTCAGGAGGTGCTCGGCTATCTCGACCGGGTCGACCCCGATGCCGCTGCCACCGCGCGGCGTCGATATGGCTGCCTCAGTCCATGGCATGACGAGCCGGCGATCTATGGTCGCAACGTGATGCGCGGGGAACCGTCCTGCGAAGCCGCGGTGGTCGAACAGCTACGCGCCTTGCTCGCCCAGCGGCTGGAATACATGAAGAAGGACGGCAGCAGCTTCTTCAATGCCGAGCAAAATGCGCGCGTCGTGCTCGCCGCCGAGCAGTACTACCGGGCCATGTACCAGGGCTCGACCGAATCGTGGAACCTGCGTGATCGGCACATGTTCGACACCCTGCAGACCCTGCTGGCGCATCGCGGTGATGGCGCCAAGGCGGTGGTCTGGGCGCATAACTCGCACATCGGCAACGCCGCTTCGACCTCCATGGGCTGGGGCGGCGAGTTCAATATCGGTGAGCTGTGCCGCACTGCTTTCGGCCGGGATGCGGTGCTGATCGGCATGGGTACCGACCGAGGTGAGGTCGCGGCTGCCGACAACTGGGACGAGCCCATGCAGGTCAAACAGGTTCGCCCGTCACGCCCGGACAGCTGGGAACAGCTATTCCTGCGTGCTGGGCTACCGGCTTCGCTGACAATGTGGCGCGACAATCCACAGCTTCGCGAAGCCTTGGCCAGGCCGCGCCTCGAGCGCGCCATCGGGGTGATCTACCGTCCGGCTACTGAACGCCAAAGCCATTATTTCCAAGCCATACTGTCTGAACAGTTCGATGCCCTGCTCTGGCTCGAACAGACCCATGCGGTCAAACCGATCGGCCCTCAGCAGATCGACGAGGAGAGCGTTCCGGATACCTACCCATTCGGAGAGTGAGCCATGCGCGCCTTAATGCCCGAGTCCCAACTGTTTCGCGACCGTACCCATGCCGGCCAGGAGTTGGCCGAAGCCCTGCAGCACCTGGCAGCGAATTCGCCCCTGGTGCTGGCCCTGCCGCGTGGTGGGGTTCCGGTAGCCTTCGAGGTGGCGAAGCGCTTGAGCGCGCCACTGGATCTGGTGCTGGTACGCAAGATTGGCGCGCCCGGCAACGAAGAGTTGGCATTGGGCGCGGTGATCGACGGCGCCGAGCCGAAGTGGGTGATCAACCAGGAACTGCTTCACCAGATCGCGCCACCACCAAATTGGTTCGAGGAAGAAATGCAGCGCCAACTGACCGAGCTGGAGCGCCGTCGGAAGCGTTACTGCGGCGAGCGACCGGCACCCGTGCTCACGGACCGCTGCGTAATCGTGATCGATGATGGCATTGCCACCGGCGCCACGGTTCGGGCAGCGTTGAAGGGACTCAAGCAATCGAAGCCGAGCCACGTGGTGCTGGCTGTGCCAGTGGGTCCGCGGGATGTGATAGAGATGTTGAAAACAGAAGTGGATGAGCTGGTCTGTCTGGCAATGCCCGAGCCGTTCATCGGGGTCGGCTGTCATTACCGCGACTTCGAGCAAACCAGCGACGAGCAGGTGGTTGACCTGCTCGCACGGGCCGCGCCTCAGGCGTGATGATGGGCAGTCAGGCTACCGGGTCTGGCGGCGGCTGATCCGGGATAGTCGGCTCGCCAGGCTCGCTCGGCAGGTCCGGCACGCCAGGCTCTTCGGGGTCACCGGGCACACCTTGGGCTTGCCAGCTGAGCGTATCGATCTCGTCCGAATAACGTGTGGTTTCCATTTGAGTCCTCCTGCTGTAACCGAAAGCCCGGACGGGCTGTAGCAGTAGAGGCCGCAAGTCGGGCATAAGTCCGTCCTTCCGTCGGAGGGGCTCGGGAACTCCGCTAACGGCTACCTCCGCGAGCACCGCCAAGAGCGTGCTCGCGGACCGATAACACGCATTCGCCAGCAAGCTGGCTCCTACAGAGGCGGCTGTGCAGTGATCGTGGAGCACGCAGGATGCGCTATCCACCGATAGTGACCCTAACGGCATACAGGTCGCCCACCTCAACAACGCGCCGTACTGGCTGACCGCACCGAGGATCGGCGCGCTCTTACCACATCAGATCGTCAGGGATCTGGTAAGCAGCATAAGGATCATCGGCATCCGGCGCTTCGGTCTGCACATTGAGCTGCACGATGCGGCGCGGGTCGCGCTCTTGGATCTTCAGCGCCGCCTCGCGAGGAATCACTTCATAGCCGCCGCCATGGCGGACGATGGCCAGCGAACCACTGGAGAGCTTGTCGCGCATCAGCTTGTTGACCGACAGGCGCTTGACCTTCTTGTCGTCGACGAAGTTGTAGTAGTCCTCGGTGGTCAGCTTGGGCAGGCGGCTGCCTTCGATCAGCTGCTTGACCTGTGCAATGCGGGCCTTCTGCTCGGCCTTTTCCTGCTGCTGCCGGTTCAGCTCCTGGTCACGGGCCAGCTTTTCGGCATGCGCCTTCAGCGCCGCATCGCGCTGCGAAGTGTCCTGTTCGGCCTGGCCTTTCTTCACCAGGCGCTGCTGTTTCTGCTGTTGCTTGCCGGCCTGCTTGGCTTGCTTTTCATTGACCAGCCCGGCTTTTAGCAGCTGATCGCGAAGGGAAAGACTCATGTGTCGGGTCGTCTCGTCGTGAGTTCAAATTAGACGTAAGGGCGGATCAACCAGGATCCACCGAGCGGGTTCGTGGCACTGACAACTTCCACGATCAGGCTCCGGCTATCAACCGCAGGTCGGTGTCTTTTCGGCTTTCTTAGCCTCGCCCCATAGCGCGTCGAGCGTCTCCAGGTCGCAATCTTCGATGGGCCGGCCGCTTTCCCGCAAGGCTTGTTCGATAAAGCGGAAGCGGCGCTCGAATTTTTGGTTGGCCGCACGCAAGGCGTTTTCCGGATCGACCTTCAGGTGCCGCGCCAGATTCACCGTGACGAACAGCAGATCACCAATCTCCTCGGCAATGGCGTCGGGGTCATTTTCGCTCATGGCTTCGAGGACTTCGCCAAGTTCCTCACGCACCTTGTCCACCACCGGCAGCGCGTCCGGCCAGTCGAAGCCGACCTGAGCCGTACGCTTCTGTAGTTTGGCCGCGCGGCTCAGCGCGGGCAATGCGCTGGGCACATCGTCGAGCAGCGAAAGTTGCTCCGGCGCAGCAGCTTTCTCGGCGCGCTCCTCCGCCTTGATCTCCTCCCAACGCACCTTGATCGCTGCCTCATCGAGACGCGGCAACTCCGGCGAGCCGTAGAGATCGCCGTCAGGGAACACATGCGGGTGCCGACGCAACAGCTTGCAGGTGATGCCGTCGACCACCGCATCGAATTCGAAGCGACCCTCCTCCTTAGCCAGCTGGCTGTAATAGACCACCTGGAACAGCAGGTCACCCAGCTCACCGGGCAGGTGCTCGAAGTCGCCGCTCTCGATGGCATCCGCCACCTCGTAGGCTTCTTCCAGAGTATGCGGCACGATGCTGGCGTAATCCTGCTGCAGATCCCACGGGCAGCCATGCTGCGGATCACGCAGCCGGGCCATCAGGTGCAACAGGTCATTGAGCTGGTACATGAGATTCCTCGGTGAAAGCCTGAGAGTGAAGCTGAGCCCATTGTAGGGTGGATGACGCTTCATCCATCCACCGCGCACAGTCCCATAACGATTTCAGTCCGGCCCCGACATCGTCATGGTGGATGTAAAAAGCGACATCCACCCTACGGTGTTACGAGCTTTTCCTGCGACCATCTGGCCCCGAGCCAAGCAGCTCCGTACATCATCCTGATCGTCGCGAGCGAAGGCCAGACAAGGCGCAAGCTTGCTGAAAAAACGGAGTTGGCTGCTCCACTGAGCATGTCCAGGCCTCAGGGTAACCATTCTATCGATCCACCTCATTCATGCGTCCGGCCCCGAGCGTCGCGAGCGAAGAGCTGGCTAGGCGAAGCTCAACCGAAAAAGCGGAGTTGGCTGTTGCCAATGAGCATTTTTCGGTTGGGCTTCAACAACGCCAGATCGAGCGCAGCAGCTCGGAGCAGGTCAGGAGGTACGCTGGCGCTTGGCCTCGATAATATTGGGCAGCTGCGATATCCGGCTGAGCAGACGCCCCAGCGCATCCAGCCCCGGGATTTCGATGGTCAGGGTCATCTGCGCTGTGCTGTCTTCCTTGTTCGAGCGGGTGTTGACGGCCAGTACATTGATTCGCTCGTTGAGCAGGATCTGCGATACGTCACGCAGCAGACCGGAACGGTCATACGCCCGGATACTGATGTCCGCCGGATAGGTTTTCTCCGGGATCGGCCCCCAGCTGACCTGGATGATCCGTTCTGGCTCACGGCCGGCCAGCTGCAGCACCGAGGCGCAATCCTGGCGGTGAATGCTGACACCCCGCCCCAAAGTGATGTAACCGACAATCGGATCGCCCGGCAGCGGCTGGCAGCAGCCGGCCATCTGCGTGAGCAGGTTGCCGACACCCTGGATCTGCACGTCGCCGCGCTTGCCCGGCTTGGTGCTGGTGGGGCGCCGCGGAATCAGCTCCAGCTGGTCGGCTGCGTGGCTATCCGGCTCCACCAGCTGCTGGGCATGGTTGACCAGCTGCGACAGGCGCAAGTCACCCGCGCCCAACGCGGCGAACATGTCTTCGGCCGTCTTCAGATTCGCCTTTTCCGCGAGCTTGTCGTAATCCACCGGCGGCAGATCGAGACGGCCCAGCTCGCGTTCCAGCAGTGCCTTGCCGGCAGCCACGTTCTGGTCGCGGGCCTGCAGCTTGAACCAGTGGACGATCTTCGCCCGCGAACGCGAGGTGGTGATGTAGCCCAGGTTGGGGTTCAGCCAGTCGCGGCTCGGCGAGCCGTGCTTGCTGGTGATGATCTCCACCTGCTCGCCGGTTTGCAGGCTGTAGTTGAGCGGCACGATGCGCCCGTTGATCTTGGCACCGCGGCAGTTGTGGCCGATTTCGGTGTGCACGCGGTAGGCAAAGTCCAGCGGCGTGGCACCCTTGGGCAGATCGATAGCATGACCGTCCGGGGTAAACACGTAGACGCGATCGGGTTCGATATCGACGCGCAGCTGATCGGCCAGACCGCCAATATCACCCAGCTCTTCATGCCATTCGAGCACCTGACGCAGCCAGGAAATCTTTTCCTCGTAGTGGTTCGAAGTGCTCTTGACGTCGGTGCCCTTGTAACGCCAGTGCGCGCACACGCCCAGCTCGGCCTCTTCGTGCATGGCCTGGGTGCGGATCTGTACTTCCAGCACCTTGCCTTCCGGCCCGAGCACGGCGGTATGCAGCGAGCGGTAGCCGTTTTCCTTGGGATTGGCGATGTAGTCGTCGAATTCCTTGGGGATGTGCCGCCACAGGGTGTGCACGATACCGAGCGCGGTGTAGCAGTCGCGCACTTCCGGCACCAGCACGCGAACGGCGCGAACGTCGTAGATCTGGCTGAATTGCAGGCCCTTCTTCTGCATTTTCCGCCAGATCGAGTAGATGTGCTTGGCACGCCCGTCAATCTCAGGGTGAATCCCGGTGGCGGTCAATTCGTCCTTCAGTTGCTGGACGACGTTCTGGATGTACTGCTCGCGATCCAGTCGGCGCTCATGCAGCAACTGGGCAATCTGCTTGTACTGTTCGGGTTCGAGGTAGCGGAAGGACAGATCCTCCAGCTCCCACTTGATATGACCGATGCCCAGCCGGTGGGCCAGCGGTGCATAGATATCGAACACTTCCCGAGCGACGCGATGGCGTTTGTCGTCATCGGCATTTTTCACGGCGCGGATGGCGCAGGTCCGCTCGGCCAGTTTGATCAGCGCGACGCGGACGTCATCGACCATCGCCACCAGCATCTTGCGCAGGTTTTCCACCTGGGTCTGGGTGCCCAGCACCAGCGACTCACGCGGGTTGAGGCTGTCGCTGATGGCCGCCATGCGCAGGACACCCTCGATCAGCTTGGCCACCACCGGGCCGAACTGCTGGTGCACCTCGGCGAGCGGGATCTTGCCTTCGCGCACGCCACGGTAGATCACCGCGGCCACCAGGCTGTCCTGATCGAGCTTGAGGTCGGCGAGTATCTCGGCGATCTCCAAGCCAGTCTGGTAGCTGGAGGTGCCTTCGCTCCAAAGATTCTGCACCGCGTTGGCCTGCTGCTCTGCCTCTCGGGCGAACTCGCAGGCCTGTTTGAGAGCCTCGCGGTCGAGTGCCGGGTCCATCCCCAGCACGTGATCGAGCCAGCCATCGAGGTTGATGCTGCCGTCGGTGTTGATCGGCTGAAGCGCTCTGACCTGGACCATTTAAATACCTTCCCTCTACGCATCATCTGCGTCGAATACGCCGACTTTCTGGGAGCCGGTCGGTTGAACCACAGGCCGATCGCCTGTCAAAAAAGTTGCGCTACGCAGGTCGCTCGAAGAGCGCCATAGCCTCGACGTGCGCCGTTTGCGGAAACATATCGAGCATGCCGGCCCGCTTCAGCTGGTAGCCCTGGCCGATCAACTCGGCAGCATCGCGCGCCAGCGTTGCAGGATTGCACGAAACATAGACCACGCGCCGTGCGCCTAAAGTCGTCATCTGCCGCACGATTTCCAAGGCACCGTCACGCGGCGGATCGAGCAGGACCGCTGCGAAGCCATCTTTTGCCCACTCCGCCTTGGCAAGCGGCTTCGACAGGTCCGCCTGATAAAAGTGCGCCGTATCCAGACCGTTGTGCTCCGCATTGGTGCGGGCGCGCTCGACCATCTCGCCGACACCCTCCACCGCCACCACCTGCGCACCAAGACGTGCCAGAGGGAGGCTGAAGTTGCCCAACCCGCAGAACAGATCGAGCACCCGCTCGCCCGCTTCCGGTGCCAGCCATTCCAGCGCCTGCGCGACCATTGCCTCGTTCACCGGCGCGTTGACCTGGACGAAGTCGCCTGGTCGCCACGCCAGTTCCAGATCCCATGCCGGCAAGCGGTAGCCCAACCTGTACGCGGCGTCCAACGGCTGCGGCGCACCCTCGCCTTGCTGCCAAAGCTGCACGCCGTGCGCTTCGGCGAAATCGGTGAAACGCTGCAGGTCGTCTGGCAACAGCGCAGCGGCGTGGCGCACCAGCACCGCTTCGCTGGTTCCGCTGAACAACTCCAGGTGACCAATCACCTGCGGTTTTCCTAATTCATGCAACACGGTTAGCAGCGCCGGCAACAGCGTCTGCAAGGGCTGTACCAGCACCGGACATTCGCGAATCGCGACGATGTCCTGGCTGGCACTGGCGCGGAAACCTACATCGAGCCGCCGCGCCTTGTTGTCCCAACGCACCGCCAACCGTGCGCGCCTGCGATAGCCGAACTCCGGCCCGCTGAGCGGCGCCGCCCATTGCTGCGGCTCGATCGAGGCCACGCGGGATAATTGTTCAGCAAGGCTGCGCTGTTTCAGTTCGAGCTGATCGGCCGCACTCAGGTGCTGCAGGTTGCAGCCGCCGCAAACCCGCGCATGTGGGCACGGCTCGGTACGCCGCTGGGCGCTGACCACCGATACCCGCTCGGTGCGGGCTTCGACGATCTGGCTTCGCGCATTCAGGACGCGCGCCTCGACGTCTTCCCCGGGCAAGGCACCCTCGACAAACCAGGTGCGGTTGTCGAGAAAGGCGATGCCGCGGCCATCGTTCGCCAGCCGCTGAATACTCAACCGCTGCTTTTTGCCAGTCGGAATCTGCGGCTTCTTCTCGCCACCGCTGGGCTGGAAGCGTAAACCGCCACTGCGCTTGGCCATCAGCAGGTTCCGCCTTGCAGCGTCATGTCACGATCAGGGCTGGTCATAGACGCCCGTCGACAGGTAGCGGTCGCCACGGTCACAGATGATCGCCACGATCACCGCATTTTCGACTTCCTTGGACAGCCGCAGCGCCGCCGCCACCGCACCACCGGACGATACGCCACAGAAGATGCCTTCCTCTCGGGCCAGCCGGCGCATGACGTGCTCGGCCTCGTCTTGGGCCATGTCGACGATGCGGTCGACGCGCTCGGCCTGGTAGATTTTTGGCAGGTATTCCTGCGGCCAGCGGCGGATGCCCGGAATCGCTGCGCCTTCCATGGGCTGCAAGCCGACGATCTGGATCGCCGGGTTCTGCTGCTTGAGGTAGCGCGACACGCCCATGATGGTGCCGGTGGTACCCATTGAGCTGACGAAATGGGTGATGTTGCCCTGAGTCTGCTGCCACAGTTCCGGCCCGGTGCTGGCGAAATGGGCCTCAGGATTGTCGCCATTGGCGAACTGATCGAGTACCTTGCCGTGCCCTTCGGCGGCCATCTTTACCGCCAGATCGCGAGCGCCTTCCATGCCCTCATCCTTGCTCACCAGAATCAGCTCGGCGCCATAGGCCGTCATGGCAGCCTTGCGCTCTGCGCTGGAGTTGTCGGGCATGATCAGGATGAACTTGTAGCCCTTGATCGCCGCGGCCATGGCCAGGGCAATACCGGTATTGCCGGAAGTGGCTTCGATCAGGGTGTCGCCGGGCTTGATATCGCCACGCGCTTCGGCCCGGGCAATCATCGACAACGCAGGACGGTCCTTGACCGAGCCGGCGGGGTTGTTGCCTTCGAGTTTGACCAGGAGGGTATTGCTGGTTTCGCCGGGCAGACGCTGCAGGCGAACCAGAGGGGTGTTGCCGACGCAATCGGCGATGGTCGGGTACTGAATTGTCATGGCTTCGATGGACCGCACAGCCTTTGAGAGGCGCACATGATACCGGCAACCATCGGCCACGGGCAGACCGCGCTACCCTTGCATCGGTCAGGCGGGCATCGCGAAATAGCTGCCGATGCGCGACGCACCCTACCCATTCGGCGAAGCAGGCAGACGAACGGCTCAGCACAATGATCGTACGGAGATGTTGCCAACCGCAGCGATCAAGCTTGGCAGACCGGGGTCAGTGGTCTAGGCCTGTAATCAGTTACACATTTTCTTCCGCCCCAGACAAGGAACATCCCATGCACGTCGGACGAGCCGCCCTGGTTCCTTCAATACTGTTGTTGAGCCTCACCGCCTGTACTCAACCGGACGGCCCGTCCAGCGAAGTCCCGCCGGCCCCGGAGGCGTCCAGCGGCTATTCGGCCAAGCCCGGCTGGGCGCTGGAACGCTTTGCCGTTGCCGCAGCCAACCCGCTGGCAACCGAAGCCGGCTACCAAATACTCAAGGCCGGCGGCAGTGCAATGGACGCCGCCGTGGCGGTACAGATGGTGTTGAGCCTGGTCGAGCCGCAATCCAGCGGGCTTGGCGGCGGTGCCTTTCTGCTGCATTGGGATGGCGAACACATCGCAGCGCTGGACGGCCGGGAGACCGCACCGGCAGCGGTCGACGAACGACTGTTCCTGACTGCCGACGGCAAGCCGATGGCATTTCTCGATGCCGTCGTTGGTGGTCGCTCGGTGGGTGTGCCAGGCGTGGTGAGAATGCTTGAACGCGCGCACGATCAGTACGGCAACTTGCCTTGGAAAGCCTTGTTCCAACCAGCTATCGAACTTGCTGAAAACGGTTTCGAAGTCAGCCCGCGCTTGCATGGCCTGCTGGTCAACGATCCGGCCTTGCGCAAAGACCCGCGCGCTGCGGCGTTCTACTACCAGGACGATGGCGAGCCGATACCGGTCGGCCATCGCCTGCGCAATCCAGCCCTCGCCGCGCTGCTCAAGGACATCGCCGCACGCGGCAGCGAGGCGTTCTACACCGGCGCCAACGCCCGCTCGCTGGTCCTGCAGGTGAACACTCACCCGACCAATCCAGGTCGCATCAGCCTGAACGATCTGGAGGGGTACCAGCCGCGCGAGCGGGACGCGATCTGCACGCTCTGGCAGAAGCGCTATCAGGTCTGCGGTTTCCCACCGCCGTCGTCGGGCCACATTACGCAGATGCAGATTCTCGGCATGCTGGAACAGCTGCCGACTGTGCAGCCGCTCGATCAGGGCGTGCCCTCCGTCGAATTCCTGCACCGCTATACCGAGGCTTCACGACTGGCGTATGCCGACCGCGCCAAGTACTTGGCTGACCCTGATTTCGTGCCCGTTCCGGGCCGCACCTGGAACAGCATGCTTGCACCGAGTTACCTCAAGCAGCGCGCCGCATTGATCGGCCCGCGCAGCATGGGCACTGCCGAAGCGGGCGAACCCGGCGAAATGCCGATCGTGTTCGCCCCGCAGGCGGCACAACCGGAATACGGCACCAGCCATATCAGCATCGTCGACGCCGAGGGCAACGCGCTGGCGATGACCACCACCATCGAGCAAGCCTTCGGCTCACGTCTGCTCAACGATGGCGGCACTGGCCTCCCCGGCGGCTACCTGCTGAACAACGAACTCACCGACTTTGCCTTCGAACCCTACGACGCTTTTGGTCGGCAGGTGGCCAACCGGGTCGAGCCGAACAAGCGCCCACGCTCGAGCATGAGCCCGACGCTGGTATTCGACGTCACCGGCGAGCAGCTTCTGGCGAGCCTCGGCTCCCCTGGCGGCGCGGCGATCATCCACTTCACCGCGAAGACCCTGCTGGGCATGTATGACTGGGATCTGGATGCGCAACGGGCAATAGACCTGCCCAACTTCGGCAGCTTTAACGGCCCGACGGTGCTCGAAGCAGGACGCTTTCCAGCGAGCACCGTACAGGCACTGAAAGCACGCGGCCATGAGGTCAACGAGGCGAAAATGACCAGCGGACTTCAAGCTATTCAACGCACCGACAGCGGCTGGTTCGGCGGCGCCGACCCGCGCCGCGAAGGTGTGGTGATGGGCGAGTAACGTCTCGACGACTGCCAGCCGTCAGGCAGCCCTGCGGCTGGCATCTGCCGCCGAGCGCGGCCCTGCACGTTCGAGTGCGTGATGGACGTCGCCGCCGGAGGAGCCTCCTTGGGTAGTGCACTCAGGGACGACCTCCTGCGCTAGACCACGCGCGCCTCGATCTCCAGCCGCTCGATGGCGCTGTCCAGCTCATCCAGTGCCTGGGCCGCGCTCGGGTGATTCTGCTTGAGCAATGTTTCGCTGCGTTCGCAGGCAGCCCGTAGCTGCGGGACACCGCAATAGCGGGTAGCGCCGTGCAAACGGTGCACACGGTCGATGGTCGCCTGCCGGTCATTGGCCAGACGCGTCTCGCGGATCACCTGGCGATCATCCTCCAGCGAGGCCAGCAGCATGCTCAGCATGTCCGCGGCCAGATCGGCTTTGCCGGCGGCCAGGCGCAATCCCTCTTCCGCATCGAGCACTTTGAGGTTGTTTTCCGGCGTCAGTGTCTCGAGGGGTGCAGCCACAAAGCTGCGCGCCAGCGGCAGACCGGTCCATTTCAGAATTACCTGGGCCAGCTGGCGCTCGCTGATCGGTTTGGTCAGGTAATCGTCCAGTCCACTCTGCAACAGCGAGCGCTTTTCGTTGGACAGCGCGTGAGCCGTGAGCGCGACAATCGGCATCGGCGGCTGCGCACTGTCATCTTCCCAGCGACGAATCGCCTCGGTGGTCTGGCGTCCGTCCATTCCCGGCATCTGCACATCCATGAACACCAGATCGAAAGACCTGAGTTTGACCGCCTCCAAGGCTTCGGCGCCGCTGCTCACCGCCTCGACTTCGCCGCCCATATCGGTGAGCAGGGTTTCCAGCAACAGCAGGTTGGCCGGATTGTCATCGACACACAGCACGCGCGGCGGTCGGGTTTCCGATACCGCGATGCTCTCGATCATCGTCTGTGGCGGGCGCAGCAGATCGAGCAGCACCCGCTGCAACTTGCGGGTACAGGCCGGCTTGCTTTGCAGCTGGGCGTGGGTGTGCGATTCGGGCAGCGCCTCGTGGTACTGCGCCTGTTCACTGGTCGGGCACAGCACGATGCATTTGCAGCCCAGCCCTTCGAACTCCCAGAGCCGCAGGCATAGCTGTTGCGGTGCGATTTCTCGATGGGTCACGCCGAGCACCGCTATTTCGATCGGTTTATCGCTGGTATGCGCCTCGAATACCGCCGCCTGCAGCTGATCCAGACTGTCGAACAGCAACACCTCCATGCCACAGCTTTCCAGCTGGTGCTGCAGGGCCTGACGCGTCAGCGGATGCTGCTCAAGCAAGCCGACTTTGCGTCCGAGCAGCGCCGCCCGTGGCAGGTCCTCGATGTCGTCACGCGCTTTGGGCAGGCTCAGGCTGATCCAGAATTCGGAGCCCTCTTCCGGAATGCTGTCGACGCCGATTTCCCCGCCCATCTGCTCGATAAGACGCTTGGAAATCACCAGGCCGAGGCCAGTACCACCGGGCTGGCGCGACAGCGAGTTGTCCGCCTGGCTGAACGCCTGGAACAGGGAGCGCAGATCCTGATCGGTCAGACCAATGCCGGTGTCCTGCACGCTGATGCGCAGCTGCGCACGGTCGGAGCGTTCATCCTCGACCATCGCACGGACGATCACGGTGCCTTCGTTGGTGAACTTGATGGCATTGCTGACCAGGTTGGTCAGCACCTGTTTGAGCCGCAGCGGATCGCCGACCAGCGACAGCGGTGTGTCGCGATAGATCAGACTGACCAGCTCGAGATGCTTCTGGTGCGCCGCCGGACCGAGGATGGTCAGGGTGTCCTCGATCAGATCGCGCAAGTTGAACGGAATATTGTCGAGGACCAGCTTGCCGGCTTCGATCTTGGAGAAGTCGAGAATCTCGTTGATGATTCCGAGCAGGCTGTCCGCCGATTTTTCGATGGTCGACAGGTAGTCGTGCTGCCTGGGCGTGAGGTCGCTCTTCTGCAGCAGATGGGTAAACCCGAGGATGCCGTTGAGCGGCGTGCGGATCTCATGGCTCATGTTGGCCAGAAACTCGGACTTGATCCGGCTGGCCTCCAACGCCTCCTTGCGTGCCAGGTCCAGCTCGATGTTCTGGATCTCGATGGTCTCGAGGTTCTGCTGCACGTCTTCGGTGGCCTGGTCGATGCTCTGCTGCAACTCTTCACGAGCCGCCAGCAAGGCCTCAGCCATACGGTTGATGCCTGCCGCGACCTCGTCCATTTCGTGACTGCCGAGCGCTGGCAAACGCGTCTCCAGGTGACCATCCTTGAGCTGCGCCACTGCCACCTTGACCTTGTGCAGCGGCTTGCTGATGGCCGTACTCATGCGCAGCGCCAGCAGCGCGGTGATGATCAGCCCGGCGCCAATCAGCAACAGGCTGGCAAACAGGCTGCGATAACCGCGCAACAGCGTGCCCTGGTGCGACAGTTCCAGCTCCAGCCAGCCAATCACGCGGAGGTCGTTTTCAGGGTTGTCTTCGGCGAGATTCAGATGCTTGCCACGCACCGGTAGGAGGATGCGTGTGGTGTCGACGCTGCTGACCTGAGTCAGCGCCTCGGGATCGGTTGGTGGCGACGGGGTGATCATGTTCGGCCCGGCATGGGCCTGCAAATTGCGCTCGGGGTCGAGGATGGACACCGCACGCACGTCAGGCTGATCCAGCACCTGATTGAGAATACGCTGCAGCCGCTTGTCGTAGCCCTGCGCCATGGCTGGGGCAGCCAGCGGCGCCAATTGTTCGGCGATCAGCTGACCGCGCGCATCGAGCTGATGGCGCATCTCCGACAGCTGCATCCAGGTGAAGTAAATGCCAAGCGCCACGGCCAGAACTGTACTGGGCAACAAGATCAGCACCAGCACGCGACTCTTTATTCCCAGGTCTTTCAGCACGGTTCCATTCCCCTTGGTAGGCCGGCCGCTAGTGTAGCGGCTCGCCGGTCGGGAATCAGCACGGCTGCGCCTTAGGGTGATGGAGTGCTAGATCATCAGCCGGGTTCAGGCGTGGAAGCGCAGCGGGTCAGTCCAGGCCACGAATATCACGTCCCTGAAAATCCGGAAGTTTCCAATGGAAGGTCATCGCCAGCACCCGGAACAGGAAACCGGCACAGAGTGTCGCCAGCGAAGCAATTGAATTGCTCACCCCCAACCACAGCAACCCGACGTACAGCAGGCCGGTAAACAGCGCGACCGTTGCATAGAGCTCACGCTGCAGCACCATGGGCACCTCGTTGCAGAGGATGTCGCGCAGCAGTCCGCCGAAGACGCCGGTGATCACACCGGCCAGCACGACGATCACCATATGTGCGCCCATTTCCATCGCCACGCCGCAACCAATTACCGTGAACGCCACCAGGCCGAGGCCGTCAACCAACAGAAATACCTGCCGCAGGTGATGCATGTGCCGCGCAACCATCGCCGTGACGATGGCCGCACCGACAGTAAAACCGAGGTACTCGGGATGGGCGATCCAACCCACCGGATAGTGTCCGAGCAGCACATCACGCGCCGTGCCGCCACCCAACGCCGTGACAGTGCCGAGCAGGCAAATGCCGAACAGATCCATGCCGCGGCGCATGCCCATGATGGCGCCGGACATGGCTTCCGCCGTGATCGCGACAAGGTAGATGATGTGCAGCAGGGTCACGGCGCGACTCCAATGAGGACGAAAAGCTGAAAGTCCCGTAAGTATGGGGCACACTCGCAAATAATTGGTGTAGCTAAGTAAATTTAGGCTATACCAACATTTACTTAATATAAGGCTCAGCCATTGAATCTCGACCCCAAGCAGACAGAAGCCTTCCGCACCGTGATCAGGACTGGCAGTTTCGAACAGGCCGCCCTGCGCCTGCATCTGACGCCGCCGGCGATCTCGCAGCGGGTGCGTGCCTTGGAAAGTACGTTGGGCAGCGCGCTGGTGGTACGTAGCCGACCTTGCCGCCCAACAGAAACCGGTCAGCGCCTGATGCAATACCTCAAGCGCGCCACGCTGCTGGAAGCGGATCTGATGGCCGAACTCGCCGAGCGCAGCGACGCCCCCCTGGTGGTCGTAGCCGCGCTCAATGCCGACAGCCTGGGCACCTGGTTCTTTCCGGCGCTGGCCGACGTATTGATCCGCGAGCGTGTGCTGCTGGACCTCACCATTGAAGATCAGGACCACACCTACAGCCTTCTGGAAACCGGCCTTGCCATCGGCTGTATCAGCACCGAGCCCAAGCCCATGCGTGGATGCACGGCCAGCCCGCTGGGCAGCATGCGCTACCGATTGGTCGCGTCGCGCGGGTTTCAGCAGCAACATTTCATCAACGGGCTGAGCCGCAACGCCGCGCGCAAAGCACCGGTGGTCGCCTACACACGCAAAGACAGCCTGACCTCATCCTTTTTGCTCAACCAGCTGGGACTGCCCGAAGGTGCCTATCCCTGCCACTACGTGCCCGGTGCAGAACCGCGCTTCTGTGCCATTCGATACGGGCTGGGCTACGGCATGGTGCCAGAGTCGCTGCTGGGCGAAGCCTTGGTGCAGGGCGATCTGGTCGACCTTGCAGCCGAAGCGCCTCTGGACATCGCGCTGTATTGGCACACCTGGAAAGTGCAGTCTCCGCGCATGGAAAACCTGTCGCGGCAAATCATCGAAGCGGCGCCGAAGATTCTTGCGCGGCCTGAAGGAGCTTGATGAATGATTGCCCGTCCATGTGTCCTGGTTCGCGAGCAAACTTGCTCCTACCTAATCGTATGGCGTTAACCTGGCCCGCATTGGTGCGATGCTCGCTTGCGAAGAGGCCATCTATAGGGGAAGTGCATCGCCGGGACTGCGCCCGGCCCCGCCCTGAGGCAAACTGACGCCATGACATCTACTCTTTATCACCCGGCCTGCTGCTCGCCCCTGAGCGATCACTGGCCGCTGCCGCTCGCCTTGCCCGGCGTGCAGTTGATCAGCACCCGCTTCGACCCTGCTCTGCTCGACCCCGAGGACTTCACGCGTTGCGGCGTGCCGGGCATGAGCGCCGTAAGCAAGCGCCAGACCGAATTTCTCGCCGGCCGTCTCTGTGCCCGCGAAGCCTTGCGCAGGGTGACCGGCGCACCCTGCATCCCGGCCGTGAACGAGGACCGCTCGCCCTGCTGGCCTGCCGGGGTGGTCGGCTCCATCACCCATGGCGCCGGTTGGGCTGCAACCGTTGTGGCGCGTCGCGAGCAGTGGCGCGGTATCGGGTTGGATGTAGAGAAGCAAATTCCCCTTGCGCGGGCCGACCGTCTGGTCGCTGAAATCCTCACGCCGCGCGAACTGGGAGATTACGCCGCACTCAACGAGGCTCAGCGAGGGCTGCGCGTCACCCTGACCTTTTCCATCAAGGAAAGCCTGTTCAAAGCGCTCTACCCGCTGGTGAACAAGCGCTTCTATTTTCAGGACGCCGAGCTGATCCATCACGACAGCAGCGGCTACGCCCGCCTGCGCCTGCTCACTGATCTATCGGAAGAATGGAAAACCGGCGCCGAGCTGGATGGCCAGTTCGTCCAGTTCGAGGATTACCTGCTGAGCCTGGTCGGCATTACCGCCTGATTGCGTTTGAGGGATGAATGGTTGTGTGCATAGGGTTGATGGGTTTTACCCACCCACATGCAGGACAATCGCGGCGTTGGCGGTTCGAGAGTTCGTTTACGTAGCGATGGGTGCAACCCATCGCTGCAAACACTGGAGTCGGTCACTGAGCTGGGAGGCGCGAACCCGTCTGCCTTCGCGGCCAGATGAGAGTGAAACGTGCGCCGCCCAATTCGCTGTGTCCGATCTGCGAACGGCCGCCGTGCCAGTAGGTAATCCGCCGGACGATGGACAGCCCCAAACCATGCCCGCCGGAAGCTCGGGTGCGGCTGTCATCCAGGCGCAGGAAAGGTGCAAACACCTTCTCCCACGCTTCCTCGGGCACGCCCGGGCCGTCATCGTCGACCATCAATTGTGCCCGTTCGGCATCGACGACGAAGCCGACCTGAACCCGCGTTTCGGCATGGCGCATGGCGTTGCTGATCAGGTTGCTCAAGGCGCGGCGCAGGTAGTGCGGTTCGGCATCGACCACACTGCCGGTATCGTTCGCAACACAGGCCCCACGTTCGACCCTTACATTTGGACGCAGCGGAGCGAGCTCGCCGATGACCTGATCGACCAGCGCGCTCAGATCCACCTGCTTAAACGTCAGCTCCGGCGAGCCGCGCTCGAGGCGCGTATAGACCAGCATTTCATCCACCAGACGATCCAGATCGTCGATGTCACCGTCCATGTCTCCCAGATAGCGGTTCCGCGCTTCCGGTGTCTGCGCCGAACCGGCCATTTCCAGGCCGAAACGCAACCGGGCGACCGGCGTTCTCAGCTCATGGGCCACCGCGCTGACCATCTCCCGCTGCACTGCCAGCAAGCGCTGCAGATGACTGGCCATGCCATTGAACGCCTTGGCTAGACGGCCCACCGAATCGGTGCCGGCATCCGGCACGCGGGCATCCAACTGGCCGGTGGCAATGCGTGTGGCAGCGCGCTCGACGCCTCGCAGGCGCCGCTCCAGCTGGCGCACCAGCAGATACACCGTCAGCCCGATTAGCGACAGGCCCAGCACACCGATGAATATCAGCAGCTCAGGCGGATAAGGATTGAGTTGACGCAGCGGCCCCAGCGACATGATCCAGGGCGTTCCGGCAATTGCAGCGAACACCCGGATGGCCTCGCCGCCGTTGACCAGCGCCATCACCGTGTCACCTTCATCCAGCCGGCGCCGCTGATCATCATCGAGACTGGCGCTGTCGCGGGTCAGCAACTCCAGCGGATAGCCGAAACCGCGCGCCGCCTTGAGCTCGGCCAGGCGCTGGGGCTGTTCGGCCTCGGGATAACGGATCAGCTCGTCAATCAGCAGATAGATAGTCGCGCGAGCCAGCTGTTCACTGAGCTGTTCGACCTCGCCCGTCAGCGCCAGACGGTCATCGGCGCTGACCAGGGAGTAGATCGTCACGCTGCCAGGGCGGATCTGCTCCACCAGCACCTGGCCGCGCAGCAGTCGGGCCTCCAGGCCGCTCTCGAGCCTGATGTCTTCCAGGGTGCGCACGCGTAAGGGGATACCTAGCAACCGCCCCCAGAGGTTCGCCGCCTGGCGCCGTTCGATGGGCGTCATGCTGCTCATGTTGTGTGCCATCAGGCGAAAGGTGCCGGCTGCCAGCGCCTCTCGGTGATGATCCGCCCGCACTTGGTTGAGCAGATGCAGACCACCGGCGCCCAACAGCCCCACCAGCACCAACACGGCGAGCATGCCGCCGTAGATGCGCAGGAAGATCGAATTCACTGCAGCGCTTCAGCCGCTTCGGATACGAATAGATAGCCTTTGCCGCGCACCGTCTTGATCAATCTGGGATGCTCGGGATCGTCGCCGATCTTCGGACGAATACGGGAAATCCGCACGTCGATGGAGCGGTCCTGGCCGTCGTATTCGATCCCGCGCAACTCGGTGAAGATATGTTCACGGGACATGATGCGTCCGGGATTGGATGTCAGCAGCCAGAGCAGGTCGAACTCGGCACCGGTCAATTCGATGCCTTCGCCTCGCAACCAGGCCTCGCGCAGCGCGTTGTCCACCACCAGAGGGCCGTACTTCAGCCGTTTGCTGCCGGTCGCCGCGGCTGCCTCCACGCCTTCGCGTCGGCGAAGTAATGCACGAATACGCGCCAGCAACAGCCGTGGCCGCACCGGCTTGCAGACGTAGTCATCAGCGCCGATTTCCAGGCCAAGTACCTGATCGAGATCGTCGGCGCGGGCGGTCAGCATCAGGATCGGGCCGTCATAGCGGTCACGCACCTTGCGGCAGATCGACAAGCCGTCCTCGCCCGGCAGCATCAGATCGAGCACCACCAGATCGGGCCGCTCATCGATGATGCGTTCGGCCGCCTGGGCGCCGTCCGCCTCGATCGACACCTGCAAACCGTTGCTTTCGAGATATTCACGGGTCAGCTCGGCCAACCGCTGGTCATCTTCGACAATCAGGATGTTCCAAGACTCTTGATCCACCAACGCGCCCTCCTCAGACACCGGCCGGCATTGTAGCGTCAGGGCACTTGCAGATGGCAGCGGCAGACGTGCTCCGCTTGCCTGCCGATCCGGGCGTAGCCACCCCCATGAAAATGCCTTCGTTTGACCCAGCTCCGATCAGCGATGAACGCTACACGCGTGGCAGCGGCTACTTCGTAGCGGCCTTCACATCTCTGCGCCCAACGGAGCCCCAGGCAAAAGGCCAGTATTCACGCCCGATCCGTCAAATCACCCGTCTCGCAAGCCGCATAATGCTATAAACCGCCTTTGACAAAACACCACATATAGTGTTTTGCATTCAGCAGAGCCAGGCATCTGAAAACACGCTTGAGCACGCATTTCATCTGAACATCGTGCAGCCCCGAAACGGCGCGGGCTGCGCCCTGATCGCGCACAGCTCACCCACATCTTATCCACAGGTTGTTCATTTCGAGCGCCTTGCGCTGTGTCTGAACCGCCACTATCGTGTCGCTCCAGGCGCCTTTTACCCCATATGTTGGGTGTCGAAAGCCAAACAGGCACAAGCGCCGAAAAAAGCAAGCAAATAAATTCGCTCTGATTTTTACCCGGCTCGCGCCCGCGCCTGGCGCGATAGATCGCCGCCGCAGATCGCGATACTGCCGCGTCTAACGTTGATTTTGCTCAAGCCCAGCAGTAGCGCATGCGAGGAACGCATCACACTACATGTTGTGTTTTGAGGTTGTGATCTTCACAACGCCTGACTATGCTTCGGCACAATCGATTCGCCACCCCCGGTGCCGGATCGTTTCCAGTTTTGAGTCACCCATGGGCCGGTTCGCCGGGGCATGGTTCATGCAGTACGAGATAGCAACACCCGATCAAGGCCGCCCCACGAGGCAGGCCTGACACTTAACGTGCTACCGAGACAGAGAGAATCCGGAGACCCCATGCAGAACGAGTCCACTCGCGAGAACCCCCACGCCGACAACAGCACGCTGGACCTGGCCGCCACTGCGCCGGGCCAGCTGCGCGTGATCAAGCGCAACGGTACAGTCGTCCCCTACACCGATGACAAGATCACCGTCGCCATCACCAAGGCGTTTCTCGCAGTGGAAGGCAACAATGCCTCCGCCTCGTCGCGCATCCATGACACCGTTGCCCGCCTGACCGAACAGGTCACCGCCACCTTCAAGCGCCGCATGCCCTCCGGCGGCACCATCCATATCGAAGAAATCCAGGACCAGGTCGAACTGGCCCTGATGCGTTCCGGCGAGCAGAAAGTCGCCCGCGACTACGTGATCTATCGCGAATCCCGTAGCCAGGAGCGCAAGCGGGGCGCCGTGGAAACCCCGGTCGACGCCCACCCGAGCATTCGCATCAAGCGTGCCGACGGCAGCATGGCGCCGCTGGACCTGGGCCGCCTGAACACCATCATCACCGAAGCCTGCGAAGGCCTCGAAGAAGTCGATGGTGCGCTGATCCAGAAAGAAACCCTGAAGAACCTTTACGACGGTGTCGAGCAGACCGACGTCAACACCGCCCTGGTGATGACCGCCCGCACCCTGGTCGAGCGTGAGCCGAACTACTCCTACGTCACCGCCCGCCTCTTGATGGACACCCTGCGCGCCGAAGCCCTGAGCTTCCTGGAAGTCGCCGAGTCCGCCACTCATCACGAAATGGCCGACCTCTACGCCAAAGCCCTGCCGGCTTACGTGGAAAAAGGCGTGCAGTTCGAGCTGCTCGACCCGCGCCTGAAGGAATACGACCTGGCCAAGCTGGGCGCTGCGATCAACCACGAGCAGGACCAGCAGTTCACCTACCTCGGCCTGCAGACCCTTTACGACCGTTACTTCATCCACAAGGACGGCGTGCGCTTCGAGCTGCCGCAGATCTTCTTCATGCGCGTCGCCATGGGCCTGGCCATCGAGGAAGAACAGCGCGAAGCCCGCGCCATCGAGTTCTACAACCTGCTGTCGTCGTTCGACTACATGGCCTCCACACCGACCCTGTTCAACGCCGGCACCCTGCGTCCGCAGCTGTCCTCCTGCTACCTGACCACCGTGCCGGACGACCTCGGCGGCATCTACGACGCCATCCGCGATAACGCCCTGCTCTCCAAGTTCGCCGGCGGCCTGGGCAACGACTGGA
The DNA here is from genome assembly GCF_900129835.1 of Stutzerimonas xanthomarina DSM 18231. Lineage (GTDB taxonomy): Bacteria > Pseudomonadota > Gammaproteobacteria > Pseudomonadales > Pseudomonadaceae > Stutzerimonas > Stutzerimonas xanthomarina. The sequence continues at coordinate 6,849 of NZ_FQXA01000005.1, read as the reverse complement.
CCCCGGTGCGCGCACTGGGCGCCTACATCAAGGGCACCAACGGCAAATCCCAGGGCGTCGTTCCCTTCCTGAAAGTGGTCAACGACACCGCCGTTGCGGTCAACCAGGGCGGCAAGCGCAAGGGCGCGGTCTGCGCCTACCTGGAAACCTGGCACCTGGACATCGAGGAATTCCTCGAGCTGCGCAAGAACACCGGTGACGACCGTCGCCGTACCCACGACATGAACACCGCCAACTGGATTCCGGACCTGTTCATGAAGCGCGTCTTTGACGACGGCAAGTGGACCCTGTTCTCGCCAAGCGAAGTACCGGACCTGCACGACCTCACCGGCAAGGCCTTCGAGGAGCGCTACGAGTACTACGAAGCCCTGATCGAATACGGCAAGATCAAGAACTACAAGACCCTGCAGGCCAAAGACCTGTGGCGCAAGATGCTCTCCATGCTGTTCGAAACCGGCCACCCATGGCTGACCTTCAAGGACCCGTGCAACCTGCGCAGCCCGCAGCAGCACGTCGGCGTGGTGCACAGCTCCAACCTCTGCACCGAGATCACGCTGAACACCAACAAGGACGAGATTGCCGTCTGCAACCTGGGCTCGATCAACCTGCCGCGTCACATCGTCGACGGCAAGCTCGACACCGCCAAGCTGGAGCGCACCGTGCGCACCGCCGTGCGGATGCTCGATAACGTCATCGACATCAACTACTACTCGGTGCCGCAGGCGCGCAACTCCAACTTCAAGCACCGTCCGGTGGGCCTGGGCATCATGGGCTTCCAGGACGCGCTGTACCTGCAGCACATTCCGTACGGTTCCGATGCCGCCATCGACTTCGCCGACAAGTCCATGGAAGCGGTCAGCTACTTCGCCATCCAGGCCTCCTGTGACCTGGCCGACGAGCGCGGCGCTTACGAAACCTTCCAGGGTTCGTTGTGGAGCCAGGGCATCCTGCCGCTGGATTCGCAGCAAATCCTCATCGAAGCGCGTGGCCAGAAGTACATCGACGTCGACCTGACCGAGTCCCTGGACTGGGCTCCAGTTCGCGCCCGCGTCAAGAACGGCATCCGTAACTCGAACATCATGGCCATCGCGCCGACCGCGACCATCGCCAACATCACCGGCGTGTCGCAGTCCATCGAGCCGACTTACCAGAACCTGTACGTGAAATCGAACCTGTCGGGCGAGTTCACCGTGATCAACCCCTACCTGGTTCGCGACCTCAAGGCGCGCGGCCTGTGGGACGCGGTCATGATCAACGACCTCAAGTACTACGACGGTTCCGTGCAGCAGATCGAGCGCATCCCGCAGGAGTTGAAAGACCTCTACGCGACCGCCTTCGAAGTGGAAACCAAGTGGATCGTCGACGCAGCCAGCCGCCGCCAGAAGTGGATCGACCAGGCCCAGTCGCTGAACCTCTACATCGCCGGCGCCAGCGGCAAGAAGCTGGACGTGACCTACCGCATGGCCTGGTACCGTGGCCTGAAAACCACCTACTACCTCCGTGCCCTGGCCGCAACCAGCACCGAGAAGTCCACCGTCAACACTGGCAAGCTCAACGCCGTGTCCAGCGGTGGCAACGCCAGCGCCAGCGCCAGCGCTGCGCCGACTAAAGCTGCGCCAGCACCAGAAATGGCCGCCGGCCCAGCACCGGTCCCAAAGGCCTGCGCCATTGATGAACCGGATTGCGAAGCCTGCCAATAAGGAGCCTGGCTGACGCACGAATCTGAGCGGACCGCGCGTTGTTGTCCGCCAAGCCGGCCCCCATCACGTACAGCTGTACGCTCAGGGCTCCGACTTGGCAGACGCCTAGCGCGGCCTCGCTCAGCTTCGCGCTCACACCGAGTGGCTGCGTTCGCTTTGATCTTCGTAGGAGCGAGCTTGCTCGCGAAGCGCTATCCGCCAACTCATCACCCGAGTTAGCGCATAGCCCGACGCCACCTCAAATCCAATCCCCTCGCCCCTCCGGGGAGAGGGCTAGGGTGAGGGGCAAACCCACCAGACAACACAAAGGCCGGGCCCAACCCCCGACCTGTTACAGAACACCGGGACGCAGGGCACCACCACCCTCCCCCAACCACAACACCCGCTTTTGCGCACACACAAAAGCCCAAAACATTCCGACCGGCCAAGCCGGTCCCCAATCGGGAGAAACCGCCATGCTGAGCTGGGACGAATTCGACGAAGAAGACACCACCACCACCGCGCAGGCCGCCCCCCAAGCCGCTGCCGCCAAGACTGAATCTCCCGCCAAACTCGACCAGGACGCAGCAGGCTCCGTCGAAGAAGCCCGCGCCGTTGCCTCTGACGACTCCGCAGCCGTCGCCCGCGCCAAGAAAGCCCTGGACGACCTCGACACTCAGGAAGGCCTGGACGAACTCGAAGGCGAATCCGCCCGCGTTCACGTCGGCGACAAACAGATGATCAACGCCCGCGCCGACCTCAACCAGCTCGTACCCTTCAAGTACGACTGGGCCTGGCAGAAGTATCTGGATGGTTGCGCCAACCACTGGATGCCGCAGGAAGTGAACATGAACGCCGACATCGCCCTGTGGAAGACGCCGGACGGCCTCTCCGAGGACGAGCGCCGCATCGTCAAGCGCAACCTCGGCTTCTTCTCCACCGCCGACAGCCTGGTCGCCAACAACCTCGTGCTGGCCGTGTACCGCCTGATCACCAACCCCGAGTGCCGCCAGTACATCCTGCGCCAGGCCTTCGAAGAGGCGATCCACACCCACGCCTACCAGTACTGCATCGAATCGCTGGGCATGGATGAAGGCGAGATCTTCAACATGTACCACGAGATCCCGAGCGTCGCGAAGAAGGCCTCATGGGGCCTCAAGTACACCCGCTCCATCTCCGACCCGACCTTCCAGACCGGCACCGTCGAAACGGACAAAGAATTCCTGCGCAACCTCATCGCCTACTACTGCGTACTGGAAGGCATCTTCTTCTACTGCGGCTTCACCCAGATCCTCTCCATGGGCCGCCGCAACAAGATGACCGGCACCGCCGAGCAGTTCCAATACATCCTGCGCGACGAATCCATGCACCTGAACTTCGGCATCGACGTGATCAACCAGATCAAGATCGAAAACCCGCACCTGTGGGACGCCGCCATGAAGGACGAAGCGACCCAGATGATCCTCCAGGGTACGCAGCTGGAAATCGAATACGCCCGCGACACCATGCCCCGTGGCGTACTCGGCATGAACGCCTCGATGATGGAGGACTACCTCAAGTTCATCGCCAACCGTCGTCTGACGCAGATTGGCCTGAAGGAAGAGTACCCAGGCACCACCAACCCGTTCCCGTGGATGAGCGAGATCATGGACTTGAAGAAGGAGAAAAACTTCTTTGAGACGCGGGTTATTGAGTATCAGACTGGTGGGGCGTTGAGCTGGGATTGATTTTTTAGTTTAGATAGTTAGGACAGATTAGAAGCGCTTTACCTGAGTACGGAAGTCCGGGGTAGCGAGAGAAACTAAAAGCCCCGCCTAGTGCGGGGCTTTTTTTGCTCATAAAATTGCACGAACAACCAGAATCAGCCCACCGCGCTACCTCACCGACTTGCCAATGGAACCAGCATGCAGAACATCACAGAGAGCATCATTTTGGGAGTTGTTGCTGGACTACTAACCGCAGCCGTACTTCTAATAACAAAAAGCATAATTATAACCGTCCTCCTACCGCTATACCGCCAATTTATGTATAGAGGAATCCACATAAATGGCACATGGCACCACGTCAACTCCAGCCAAAAGCTACTACTTGAGCTGAAGCAAAACTGCGAGAAGCTCAGCGGGAAAGCAACCTTCCAATGGGTCGACTCCGAAAATCACTTTCACATTGAATCAATTAGAACATTTGATGTTAGCGGATGCCTTGAATCCAGATTTATCACTCTTACCTTCAGACACACTGACAGATCTCGTCTCGGAATAATTACATGCCTACTTCAGGTAGATGGGGACGGAACCATCTTAAGCGGGCAACGCTGCTGGTATGCGCCACTAACAACAAAAATAAACTCAGGCGGCATTCGACTTTACCGCGACGAGCGGCGCGCACTTGATGCAGCGCGCAGACCCGCAGAGCAATACCAGACAGATGAAACGAATGAATCATACGAATCATATGACACAGACAAACTAAACGACATAAATACAGAAATAGAAGAAGCTGAATTCTATGAAGAAGCTGATACAACCAATACCAGCAAGCAAATAAGCTCAGAAAGACAGGAAGACAGGGCTCTCGAAGATCTTTAATAAAAGAAACAAAACAGGGGACAGTTTATTTTCTGTCCTTTGCTGGGTCGCCACCTCATTTTCGTCAGCCTTGGCGACAGGTTTGTAGAGGTCAACCCATTCCGGACAATGGGTTAAGTTTGTTCTGTGGCCACCGCAGGTGGCAACCCGTCGTTAAATTGATGCGGCCTGATCCAGCGAGGTAGCCTGGAAGTGACGCGTGGAAAGGCTTCGCCGTTTTCCACCCTACCTCCGGCAACGTCGATGCGTTGGCGGTGTGGGCGGTTAAGGTGGCGTAGGGTGGATAAAGCTTTGATTATACCGATACAGACCCTCCCGCCGACACAAAGATCAAGGATGAGCTGCCATGTCCCGCTACCGCTGCGCCCAAATGCCGGGCGCCACGTATTTCTTTACCGTCAATCTGCTCAACCGGCGCAGCGACCTGCTGGTCCGCCATGTCGACCTGCTCCGCGAGACGGTGCGAGCCACACGCTCGCGCCATCCCTTCCACATCGACGTCTGGATCGTTCTGCCCAACCACATGCATTGCGTCTGGACGCCATCGATGGCAAAGCTGGTTTAACGCCGACCTGGAAGTTATTCTTAACACACACCTAAAAAGAATGGATCGACTTAAATGAATAAAAAAATGGCAATACTGGCTACCATTCTTGCTCTTTCAGGCTGCGGACAGCACAAGCTAGCTCCGGTTATTGTTTATAACGCGCCAGACCAAAAAACCGACACAACCATAAGCATTGGCGACATCGCTTACATACATTATGAATGCCCATGCAAAGAAATCTATATAGCTAGACGCGACATCCCAATCGCTGGGCGAGCTGCAGTTCCAGTTAATTCAATATGGGAAGCACAGTACAACAATATCGAAACTGGTGAGCAGTATCTAACGAACTCGGAGTACCACCCACAGCTAGCGCTCGTAACTAAGAACCACAAACTCAACACTCAGAAAACGATGGTGCAGTTTGCTGGCATGAAAACGCACCGCACGTGGCCTCTCATAAAAAAGGAAGACACATCGAATTTATCATACGAGGGCCGTATCGCCGTCTATCCGTCCTGGAAGTTGCAGTATCTTGGTACAGATAAGGCTGACAGCGACGTGCTACGTTTTTCCGTAGCCACCATGAGCCAATCCGAAACCATAGGCCAGATTGAATACACGCATAATCTAGCCCAAGGGGAAGTATTTATTCTAAAGGGGACTAAATTCGAAGTTCTGAAAAACCACCCTGACGGCCGTTTGCACCTAAAAATCAATTAACTTCCAAGGCTAGCGAGGTAGCCTGAAAGAAACGCGTGGAAAAGGCTTCGCCGTTTTCCACCCTACCTTCGGCAACGTCGATGCGTCGGCGGTGTGGGCGGGTGAGATGGCGTCGGGTGGATAACGCTTTGTTTATCCACCAATACGAACTTGCCGCAAACACAATGCTCAAGGATGAGTCGCATGTATCGATACCGCCGCGCCCAGATGCCGGGCGCCACCTATTTCTTCACGGTCAATTTGCGTAACCGTCGAAGCGATCTTCTTGTCCGTCACATTGACCTTCTCCGCGAGACGGTTCGCGCCACCAAGGACCGCCATCCCTTCCGTATCGATGCATGGGTCGTCCTGCCAGATCACATGCATTGCATCTGGACGCTACCTGATGGCGACGCTGATTTCGCTTTGCGTTGGAAGGTCATTAAGTTCGCGTTTGCTAGGAGGCTTCCCAAAACGGAGGTGCTCACAGTAACGCAACGATCCCGTAATGAACGAGGGATCTGGCAGCGACGTTATTGGGCACACCTGATTCGTGACGAGCGCGATTACCGCCATCACGTCGATTATGTCCACCTAAATCCGCTGAAACATGGATGGGGTTACCCGTGTCGCCGATTGGCCCTACTCGAGCTTCCATCGCGCCGTCAGGGTTGGGATATATCCCAACGACTGGAGGAGGGAAAGAGCTGCCTGCTCCGATGCCTCAAGCACAAGCCCACACTCTGTGATCCAAGGTAAGAACTAACGCTCCGCGCGCTCCCGTAGCGTGGCCGCCTTCGAATCGGCTTCAGGGATGACGTGATGCAACAGCGATGAATCGACCAGCCAGCGTCAGATGAAGACGTGTTTGACCGCTTTCTTGAATCATCCAGCGCATTTCTCAATCAGCATATATCGATCATTCTCAAGGCCGGGCCACCACTGCTCGGCTTCGCGATATTTGTCTTCTATTTCTACCGCCGTCTTTTCGCAAGTTCGGGATGTTGTACAAGTCACGCTCCAGCCTCCGGCTAACGACATCAGCTCGACGTTGCTTTGCCTGCTCTAGATGACAATTATCCAGCCCGGAGACTTTGCTAGACCACCCGGAATCGGAGGCGCTGGGCATCATCCTGTGTGCCTGGCAAATTGCTCAGGCGAACAAGTGCCCGCCTGATCGTAGGTTTCGAATTTGACCTGACTGGTGGCGCCGGCTTTAATTTTTATCACAAGAAAGCTAAGGATGGTCTGAAGTAGTCAGGTATTTCTGGCTGACTCCAGCCCTTGCCGATTTCAAAACGGTGATTCGGCTAAAAAACGATCAAATCATCCC
>NZ_FQXA01000001.1 GCF_900129835.1 Stutzerimonas xanthomarina DSM 18231 | reverse complement strand
ACCTCTTCCTGGAACAGCGCACCGTCGATGGCGACGTGGCGAATGTTCGGGTTGAGCACGGCCATCAGATTGAGCGCCTGTACCACGTCCGGGCAGTTCTGGCAGGACAGCGAGAAGTAGGTTTCGAAGTTGTACTCGCCGTCGAGGTCTTTGATCTGCTCGATGATCTCAGGCGCAGTCTTCGACGGATGACCGCCTACTTGGAGCAAGGCCAGTACCAGCGAGGTGAATTCGTGACCCATCGGGATGCCGGCGAAACGCAGGCCGATGTTGCCGCCGATGCGGTTGAGTGCGAACGATGGCCTGCGAACATCCTTGCCGTCGGTACGCAGGGTGATCTTGTCGCTCAGGCTGGTGATGTCTTCCAGCAGGCTGAGCATTTCCTGGGATTTTTCCCGGTCATCGAGGGACGCGACGATCTCGAACGGCTGGGTGACCTTTTCCAGGTAGGTTTTCAGTTGTGCTTTGAGAGTGCTATCAAGCATGGAATTTTCCCCTGGCTAGAATTTGAGAAGTTTTGAATGGGAACAGCATACGAGCCAAGAGGAGATGCTGAAAATTGATTAAAGCTAGGAACACCATCGACTGAAGCTATCGTCGTTCCACGTGGAACAAAAAACCCGGCTCACGCCGGGCTTTTGGTACAACACTTACTCTACAAAAGAAGAAGAATCAAAAATCGAGATTGGATACCGCCAACGCATTCGACTCGATGAAATCGCGACGCGGCTCAACCGCATCGCCCATCAAAGTGTTGAAGATCTGATCAGCGGTAATCGCGTCCTCAATGGTGACCTTGAGCATTCGCCGAACCGCAGGGTCCATAGTGGTTTCCCACAGTTGGTCCGGGTTCATTTCGCCCAGCCCTTTGTAGCGCTGGACACTGTGGCGGCGCGTACCTTCGGTCATCAACCAATCAAGCGCCTGCTTGAACGTAGCGACCGGCTTTTTGCGCTCACCCCGTTGAACATAGGCGCCTTCTTCAAGGAGGCTGTTCAGCTTGTCGCCCAAAACCGTTACAGTTCTATAGTCGTTACTACCGAAGAAGTCACGATTGAAGGTTATGTAGCTGGCCAACCCATGAGAGATGATTTCCACCTCGGGCAACCAGAGATGACGTTCCTTGTCCTCACGCAAACTCGCCTTATAAGCCAGTCCTGATCGCTCAACGCCTTTCAACAATGCTGCGTAGGGTTCAAGCCATGCCTGCATGGCGGCTTGATCAGCCAATTGCTCGACGCTGACCCTTGGCAGATAGATAAAATGCTCGGTCAACTCCTGCGGATAAAGTCGCGATAGGCGCTGCAAGGTCTTCATCACGGTTCGGTAGTCATGGACCAGACGCTCCAAGGCTTCCCCCGACAGACCTGGCGCGTGCTCGTTCACGTGCAGGCTGGCGTCTTCAAGGGCCGACTGGGTCAGGTATTCATCCATCGCCTCGTCATCCTTGATGTACTGCTCCTGCTTACCGCGCTTGACCTTATAGAGCGGCGGCTGTGCGATATAGACGTAACCGCGCTCAATCAGCTCGGGCAACTGGCGGAAGAAGAACGTCAACAAGAGCGTACGGATGTGTGATCCGTCAACGTCAGCATCGGTCATGATGATGATGTTGTGATAACGCAACTTGTCGATGTTGTATTCTTCGCGGCCGATGCCGCAGCCAAGCGCAGTGATGAGGGTGCCGACTTCCTGCGAAGAGATCATCTTGTCGAAACGAGCCTTCTCGACGTTGAGGATCTTTCCCTTGAGCGGAAGGATGGCCTGGGTCCTGCGATTGCGGCCCTGCTTGGCAGAGCCGCCCGCAGAGTCACCCTCCACTATGTAAAGTTCGGAAAGGGCAGGGTCCTTTTCCTGGCAGTCGGCCAGCTTGCCGGGAAGACCGGCGATGTCCAGAGCGCCTTTGCGTCGGGTCATTTCGCGCGCTTTGCGTGCTGCTTCACGTGCGCGCGCAGCATCGATCATCTTGCCGACAACGGCTTTCGCCTCGTTGGGATTCTCGAGCAGGAAGTCTGCGAAATGCTTGCCCATCTCCTGCTCGACGGCGGTTTTCACTTCGGACGAGACGAGCTTGTCCTTGGTTTGCGAGCTGAACTTTGGATCAGGTACCTTGACCGAGATAATAGCAGTCAGACCTTCACGCGCATCATCGCCAGTCGTAGCGACCTTATGCTTCTTGGCCAAGCCTTCCTGTTCGATGTAATTATTCAGGTTTCGCGTTAACGCCGAGCGGAAACCCGCCAGGTGAGTACCGCCATCGCGTTGCGGGATGTTGTTGGTGAAGCACAGCAGATTCTCATTGAAGCTATCGTTCCACTGCAAAGCCACCTCGACACCAACACCATCGTCTCGCTGGACATTGAAGTGGAACACCTCATTGACCGGCGTCTTGTTGGTGTTGAGATATGCCACAAAGGCGCTGAGCCCGCCTTCGTACTTAAACAACTCCTCCTTGGCGTTGCGCTCGTCGCGCAGCACGATACCGACGCCAGAATTAAGGAAAGACAGCTCACGCAGTCGCTTAGCTAGGATATCCCAGCTGAAGTGAATGTTCTGAAAGGTCTCGGCTGACGGCTTGAAGTGAATCTGGGTCCCCGAGTCCTCGGTATCGCCGACCGCAGCAAGCGGCGCTTGCGGTACACCGTGACGATAGATCTGTTCCCATACCTTCCCTTCGCGGCGAATGGTCAGGATCAGCTCTTCTGAAAGCGCGTTCACAACTGAAACACCCACGCCGTGCAGACCGCCGGATACCTTATAGGAGTTGTCGTCGAATTTACCGCCAGCGTGCAGGACGGTCATGATGACCTCCGCTGCAGACACGCCTTCTTCGTGGATATCTACCGGAATGCCACGGCCGTTATCGCGAACACTGATGGACTCATCAACATGAATAGTGATGGAAATGTCGCTGCAATGACCTGCGAGCGCTTCGTCGATCGAATTATCGACCACTTCGAAGACCATATGATGCAGACCAGTGCCGTCGTCCGTATCGCCGATATACATGCCGGGGCGCTTACGTACTGCATCAAGGCCCTTGAGCACCTTGATACTGGACGAATCGTACGTGTGGTTTTCGCTCATGCCTTCACTCCCGAGGGGCCGTGGTCCAGGGCAATTGCACCATGTTCCACGTGAAACATTGAGACTGGCGTGTCGTGACGCCAGCCTTCTCGCAATACGTTCGAATCGACACAGGTAATGAATACCTGACAATTCAGCTGTTCCAGCAACCGGCACAGTGCCAGCCGGTGCTGGTCGTCCAGTTCGGACGGTAGGTCATCGACCAGATAAATACACTGGCCTCGTTTGGCTTCACTAACCAAGTGGCCTTGCGCAATCCGTAACGCGCACACCACCAGTTTCTGCTGGCCGCGAGATAACGTCTCCGCTGCGTTATGGTTGGCGATCCGCAACCGAATATCAGCCCGCTGAGGTCCCGCCTGGGTGTGTCCTATGATTCTGTCGCGCTCAATAGACGCGGACAGCACTTCGGTCAGGGAACGCCCTTTGTCCCAGCCGCGGTAATAGCTCAGCTGGAAATCGTCGAGGTCTAAAAGCGCGGCCAATGTAGTCTCAAAAATCGGTTTCAGCGCCTGAATATAGGCCCGCCTATACCCGTCGATTTCCTCGCTCGCTGCGCTAAGCTCGCGGCTCCAGGCCGCCTGGGAAGCGGGGTCAAGTGTACCATGCCGCAGCCAGGAGTTTCGTTGCCTCAAGGCCTGCTGGAGCCGCTGCCAAGCCTGGATGAATCGGGGTTCCACGTGAAACACACCCCAGTCCAGAAACTGTCGGCGAAGCTTAGGCGCACCTTCAAGCAAGCGAAAGCTTTCCGGATTGATCAGCTGCAACGGCAGAGCATCTGCCAATTCCGCTGCGCTTCGGACGCTCTGCCCATTGATCCGGATACGTGCTTCGCCGCTGCGATCTCGAGAGATACCGAGAGCACCAGACTGTCCATCAGCCATCTCGACCTGGCCAAACACCGTGCAACTCGAATGCTCATGACCTATGACAGGCGTCAGCCGCGTGCTACGAAACGAGCGCGCCATTCCAAGGAGATGAATCGCCTCGAGGAAACTGGTCTTTCCGCTACCGTTATCACCGTAGAGGATGTTGATCCGGGGGGAAGGGGTAAGCGTCACCGGCTGCAGATTGCGAACGCCGGTGACGGAGATGCGGCTAAGTGACATTCAATAGGGGATTACAGGCGCATTGGCATGACGACGTAGGCCGAATCGTCGTTATCGTATTCCTGAACCAAAGCGCTGCTATTAGCATCGGACAGAATTAAGCGGACCTGATCAGTCGTCATGACGCTCAACACGTCCAGCAGGTAGCTGACATTAAAACCAATTTCCAGAGCACCGCCGGAATAGTCCACAGCGACTTCTTCTTCTGCTTCTTCCTGCTCGGGGTTGTTCGCCTGAATTTTCAGCAGTCCCGATTCCAACTGCAGCCGAATGCCGCGATACTTTTCATTGGAAAGAATTGCCGTACGGCTGAACGCTTCGCGCAATGTCTGACGCTCACCCACCACCAGTTTGTCGCCACCACGGGGCAGGACGCGCTCGTAGTCGGGAAATTTCCCATCGACGAGTTTGGAGGTAAAAGTAAATTCGCCTGTGGTGGCTCGAATGTGATGTTGGCCTAGAACGATGCTGACCTCACCATCCTGATCCGTCAGTAGCCTTGCCAGCTCTAGAATGCCCTTACGTGGGACGATGACCTGATGTCGGTCGGGCTGATCGATGCCGGCTTGCATGGAACACATAGCCAAACGATGCCCATCGGTTGCAACCGCGCGCAACATGCCGCTGGAAACCTCGATGAGCATGCCGTTTAGGTAGTAGCGCACATCCTGCTGTGCCATGGCGAAGCTGCTACGCTCGATAAGACGGCGCATCTTGCCCTGGTTGACACTAAAATTCAGCGAGCCCGGACCTTCTTCAACTGTCGGAAAATCATTAGCCGGCAAGGTCGAAAGAGAGAAGCGGCTGCGCCCCGACTTGATCACGATCTTCTGATCATCCAGGCGAATATCGATGAGCGCGTCAGGCTGAAGGCTCTTGCAGATGTCCATCAGTTTGCGCGCCGGCACTGTAATTTCGCCTGGCTCGGATGCATCTTCCAGGGCGACGCGCCCGACCAGCTCAACTTCAAGATCGGTGCCGGTAAGCGACAGCTGATGGTCTTCAACCACCAGCAATACGTTCGATAATACCGGCAACGTCTGGCGACGCTCGACGACGCCGGCGACCAGCTGCAGAGGTTTCAACAAGGCTTCGCGCTGAATAGTGAAATGCATGGTCTGGTCCCTTGCCTATTAAATGGCTGCAGTCTGTTCAGGTTGTCAATGTACGCAGCAGATTCTTGTAATCTTCACGAATATCAGCGTCCAATTCGCGAAGTTCTGCGATTTTACGACAGGCGTGCAACACCGTCGTGTGATCGCGCCCACCAAAGGCGTCACCGATTTCCGGCAGGCTGTGATTGGTGAGTTCTTTCGACAATGCCATCGCGACCTGCCGAGGCCTTGCGACCGAACGCGAGCGTCTTTTCGAAAGAAGGTCGGATATCTTGATTTTGTAGTATTCCGCGACGGTGCGCTGAATATTATCAACACTTACGAGCTTGTCCTGGAGGGCGAGCAAGTCTTTCAGCGACTCGCGAATCAGCTCGATCGTAATGTCCCGCCCCATGAAGTGGGCGTGGGCGATCACGCGTTTCAGCGCACCTTCCAGCTCGCGGACGTTCGAACGGATGCGCTGCGCAATGAAGAACGCAGCATCATGGGGTAGCTCGACGTTCGCCTGATCTGCCTTCTTCATCAGGATTGCGACGCGGGTTTCCAGTTCCGGTGGCTCGACAGCCACCGTCAGCCCCCAGCCAAAGCGTGACTTCAACCGCTCTTCGAGCCCGTCGATCTCCTTCGGGTAGCGGTCACTGGTGAGAATTACCTGCTGCCCACCTTCTAGCAATGCGTTGAACGTGTGAAAAAACTCTTCCTGCGACCGCTCTTTTTTTGCGAAGAACTGAATATCGTCGATCAGCAACGCATCCACCGAACGGTAGAAGCGTTTGAACTCGTTGATCGCGTTGAGCTGCAACGCCTTGACCATGTCCGCGACGAACCGCTCGGAATGGAGGTAAACCACCTTGGCGTTGGGGTTCTTCTTCAACAGATGGTTGCCAACCGCGTGCATCAGGTGAGTCTTGCCAAGCCCTACGCCGCCATAAAGAAACAACGGGTTGTAGCCATGCTTGGGATTGTCCGCAACCTGCCAGGCAGCTGCCCGCGCGAGTTGGTTGGACTTACCTTCGACGAAATTCTCAAAGGTAAACGTGCGATTTAGATAGCTGGTGTGCTTCAGTCCACCTTCGACTTGCACGTTGCGTTCAACAGGGCGAGAAGGCGCGCTTGGCGGTGCGACAGGCTCAGCGGAAACCACAGCAGCCGGTTCGTAGGATGAAGCAGCAGGTGGTGCCGCGGCAGCAGGAGCGCCGACCTGTGACTGAGAACGAGAAACCGAACCGGCGGCCGGACGCGTAGAAGCCGTTCGTCTGCTACCAATCAGCAAGGACAAAGAGGGCGCCTGCCCCGGTGCACGTTCGGATAACAATTCCATCAAGCGCGAAAAATACTTTTCGTTAACCCAATCCAGAACGAAGCGGTTCGGTGCATAGACCCGCAATTCATCTCCATCAGCTTCGACTTGAAGCGGACGAATCCAGGTATTGAATTGCTGGGCCGGCAGCTCATCTCTCAAGAGGTCAACGCACTGCTGCCATAATTCCACCGACACAGAGTCTCCTACAGCTGGCGAGCTTAAAACGGAGCTCATTGTAGCCCTGAGCTAATCAGTTATCCACAGTCAGGCAGCGTTATGTAAGGCAAACGCGCAATCATAGAGTTTTGGCAAACCGTGATCAGCCCGGCTAAGACCTGTTGATAAGACACCCTTAGAGCATTGGAAAAGCCTGTGCACAGCGTAATGAATAACCCTAGCTGTGGATAACGCAGCGTTTAATCCACAGGTAACCCAACGAGGTTCCACCGCATACGCACCGTTTAAGCAGAAGGTTCTGGACCGCTGAAACCCGCGTGGATCCGGGCCTTCACTGAGCTGTCCACAGAAAACGGCACCACCATCTATAACCATTGCATTAAGAAGATCTTTATCTTCTTTCTTTATCTATTCCTCTTATGCCTGAACGATGTTGGTTGGAAATTGACCTCACCGCCCAGCTTCTCTACAATCGCCGGTCTCTTAAAAGGGGGCCATTCCGGCCCGCAATGGATCACCAGGTAACGCATCATGAAACGCACTTTCCAACCCAGCACCCTCAAGCGCGCTCGCACCCACGGTTTCCGTGCTCGTATGGCTACCAAAAACGGCCGGGCCGTCCTGTCGCGTCGCCGCGCCAAAGGCCGTAAGCGTCTGGCAGTCTGAAGACGCCGGAACAGGTAGTGAGTCGAGACTTCGGTCGGGAAAAGCGTCTGCTGACCCCGAGCCAGTTCAAGGCTGTCTTCGACTCCCCTTCCGGTAAGTTACCGGGCAGGAACATCCTGCTACTGGTGCGCGAAAATCAATTGCCACATCCGCGAATCGGATTGGTGATTGGCAAGAAGAGCGTCAAGCTCTCGGTAGAACGCAATCGCATCAAGCGGCAACTGCGTGAAACCTTTCGTCTCCATCAGATGGAGTTGACGGGGTGGGACATCGTGGTCATCGCACGCAAGGGTTTAGCGGAACTGGATAACCCAGAACTGGCAAAGCAGTTTGCCAAACTCTGGAGACGCTTGGCTCGTACCCCTGTGCCGGACACGAATCAGGTCCAGAGCAGCCCCGCTGATGCGTAAGCTCGCGCTTGTCCCCATCCGCTTCTACCGGTACGCCATCAGTCCGATGATGGCCAGTCACTGCCGCTTTTACCCAACTTGCTCCTGCTACGCACAAGAGGCCATTGAAACGCATGGCTTGCTGCGCGGTGGCTGGCTGAGCCTGCGCAGGCTTGGCCGTTGCCATCCATGGAATCCGGGCGGCTATGATCCCGTGCCTTCCAACACCCCCTCCAATTCATCTTCGATGACCGAGTAACCATGGATATCAAACGCTCGATCCTGCTTGTCGCCCTGGCAGTCGTTGCTTACCTGATGGTTTTGCAGTGGAACCAGGACTACGGTCAGACCGCCATCCCTGACGAGACCCGCCTAGAACAGTCTTCAGCCGCACAGCTTCCCTCTGTTCCGGCCACCGCCAGCAACGAAAACGGACAGGGCGATATTCCTGCTGTAAGCAGTGAGCCGATGGCAAGCGCGGTTCCCGAGACCCAGGCCAGTTCTCAGCTGATTCACGTACGCACCGATGTTCTGGATCTTGCGATCGATCCACGCGGCGGCGATATCGTGGATCTACGCTTACCTGAGTTCCCGCGTCGTCAGGATCGGCCTGACGTCCCGTTCCAGCTTTTCGAGCGCAGCGGCGAGCGCACCTATGAAGCACAGAGCGGGTTGATCGGTGACGGCCCGGACAAAGCCAGCGGCCGTCCGCTGTATCGCAGCGCGCAACAGCAGTATCAGCTGGGCGAGAATCAGGACCAGCTTGTCGTCGATCTGAACTACAGCGAAGACGGTATCGAATACACCAAGCGTTTTACCTTCAAGCGTGGTGATTACGATCTTGGTGTGCGCTACCTGATCAACAATCAAAGCGAAAAGCCCTGGACCGGGCACATGTTCGGCCAGCTCAAGCGCGATGACAGCAAAGATCCTTCTTCCAGCACCGCAACGGGTACAGCTACCTATCTTGGGGCTGCGCTCTGGACCAAGGATGAGCCATACACCAAGGTTTCCATGGGTGACATGGACGACAAAAGCCTGAAGAAGACTGTCGAGGGCGGATGGATCGCCTGGTTGCAGCACTACTTCGTGACAGCCTGGATCCCAGCGCCTGATCAGACCAACGTCGTTCAGACGCGCAAGGACAGCCAAGGCAACTACATCATTGGCTTCACCGGACCCGCTGTTTCGGTGGCGCCGGGTGGCCAAGGTGAAACATACGCCACGCTGTACGCCGGTCCGAAGAGCCAGGATCAACTGGAAGAGCTGTCGCCAGGCCTCCGCCTGACGGTCGACTACGGCATTCTCTGGTTCATCGCCCAACCCATCTTCTGGCTACTGCAGAATATCCACGCACTCCTGGGTAACTGGGGCTGGTCGATCATTGCGCTGACTATCGTGATTAAGCTGGCGTTCTTCCCGCTCTCGGCAGCCAGTTACAGGTCGATGGCACGCATGCGGGCGGTATCGCCGAAAATGCAGGCGCTCAAGGAGCAGTTCGGCGACGACCGCCAGAAGATGTCCCAGGCGATGATGGAGCTGTACAAGAAGGAGAAGATCAATCCGCTGGGCGGCTGCTTGCCGATCGTCGTGCAGATGCCGGTCTTTCTCGCTTTGTACTGGGTACTGCTGGAAAGCGTTGAAATGCGTCAGGCGCCCTGGATGTTCTGGATCACTGACCTGTCTATCAAGGATCCGTTCTTCATCCTGCCGATCATCATGGGCGTGACCATGTTCATCCAGCAGCAATTGAACCCCACGCCACCGGATCCGATGCAAGCCAAGGTGATGAAGCTGCTGCCGATTATTTTCACCTTTTTCTTCCTCTGGTTCCCGGCAGGTCTGGTGCTGTACTGGGTCGTCAACAACTGTTTGTCGATTGCGCAGCAGTGGTACATTACCCGCAAGATCACCGGACAGGCTGCCAGCGCAACCTGATCCGTCGAAGTGAACAGAACGCCCCTTGATTGGGGCGTTTTGCATTATCGATACCTGGGAGAGTCTGATGAGCCAAGATCGCGAGACCATCGCTGCCGTCGCCACAGCACCTGGTCGTGGTGGGATTGGTGTCGTACGCGTTTCAGGGCCCCGAGCCAAAGCTGTTGCGATCACACTCAGCGGCCGCGAGCCACTTCCTCGTCATGCGCACTACGGCCCCTTCCATGCCGATGACGGAGAGGTTATTGATGAAGGGTTGATGCTGTTCTTCCCCGGCCCCCACTCATTTACCGGCGAGGATGTGCTGGAACTCCAGGGCCATGGCGGGCCGGTCGTGATGGACATGTTGTTGCAACGTTGCGTAGAGCTTGGGATCCGGCCGGCTCGGCCCGGCGAGTTCAGCGAACGAGCGTTTCTTAACGACAAGTTGGACCTGGCTCAAGCAGAGGCGATCGCTGACCTGATCGAGGCGAGCTCGGCGCAAGCAGCACGAAACGCGGTACGGTCGCTGCAGGGAGATTTTTCCCGTCGCGTACATAACCTCACCGAAAGCCTCGTGCAGCTACGCATTTACGTCGAAGCGGCGATCGATTTTCCAGAAGAAGAAATCGACTTCCTCGCGGACGGCCGGGTGCTCGCGCTGCTTGAGCAGGTTCGCGCTGAGTTATCCACAGTACTACGCGAGGCTGGGCAGGGGGCTTTGCTGCGTGACGGAATGAACGTGGTCATCGCTGGGCGCCCCAATGCCGGAAAATCAAGCCTGCTCAACGCCCTGGCGGGGCGGGAGGCGGCGATCGTGACAGATATTGCCGGCACGACACGAGACCTGCTGAAAGAACATATTCAGATTGATGGGATGCCATTGCACATAATCGATACCGCCGGACTGCGTAGTACAGAGGACCAGGTGGAGCGGATCGGGGTGGAGCGAGCGATCAAAGCCATACAGGATGCTGACCGTGTGCTGCTGGTGGTCGATGCCAGTGCGACCTCTGTCCTTGATGATGAGTCCCATTGGCCTGACCTGCTGCTAACGATGCCTGATCCTGCCAAGACTACGGTCATTCGCAACAAGGCCGACCTCACCGGCGACGTGGTCGCGCTCTCAGTCGACCCGGACGGGCATACGACGCTCAGCTTGTCCGCCCGCTCTGGTGAGGGCCTTGAGATGCTTCGTGGGCATCTCAAGCACTGCATGGGCTATGACCAGACAGCGGAAAGCGCCTTCAGCGCCAGGCGCAGGCACCTGGACGCGCTACGCAAGGCCGCTGAGCACTTGGAGCACGGTCATGCTCAGTTAACACAGGCAGGCGCAGGCGAGCTGCTGGCTGAAGACCTTCGGCAGGCGCAGCAGGCACTTGGCGAGATCACAGGTACATTCAGCTCAGACGATTTGCTGGGCCGCATCTTCTCCAGCTTTTGCATCGGCAAATAGTCAGCCAATAGGGTCCTCTTCTTCGAACATTCACCTCAGCGCTGTCCTGGCGTTGAGTCGGGCAGACGCGGCCTCCTTTCCAGACCCCGCCTGGAGACGTTTGGCTTGATTGCCATCACGCGCCCAGCTGCTTCGGGTGCTCAGCCTTATCCTCGCTCGTATTCTCTGATCGACTGATTGTTGCAGAGCGAGTGGTTCGGTTTAGCCAGCGAGCCGATTTAAGCTCTGTGGAAAACTCAAGACGAACCCGGTTAATAAACAGTGCGGAAACGCCAGGTTTCGTACCCTTGTGGATAACATCACGTTTCATGCACAGGGTGTTAACGGGGCGTCCACCGGCTATACCTCAGCTGAGCACAGTGTTTAGTTTGGCTGTAGCCCACTATTTGCAAGAACTACAGGAATGTATCCACAGATATTGCCTGCATAGTTATAAACATAAAAACAAGCTTTAAATAATTTCTTTGTTTTTTTATTTAATCCTTGGCTCCAGCAAGACAAGGTCATTACTGATCATTTTTTGTTCAGGAGGCCTTCTTTCATGCTCACCGAGTGCCTATACTGGCGAGCTTGCTGAGACTCAACCAAACAGGCACGAGGTGCGTGGTGGATTTCCCTTCCCGTTTTGACGTCATCGTTATCGGCGGCGGCCATGCCGGTACCGAAGCTGCGCTAGCAGCCGCTCGAATCGGCGTAAAAACACTCTTGCTGACCCACAATGTCGAAACGCTGGGGCAAATGAGCTGCAATCCAGCCATTGGTGGCATCGGCAAAAGTCATTTGGTGAAGGAAATCGACGCGCTCGGCGGCGTCATGGCGACCGCCACCGACCGCAGCGGAATCCAGTTTCGAGTACTCAACAGCCGCAAAGGCCCAGCTGTGCGGGCAACCCGCGCCCAGGCTGATCGCGTTTTGTACAAGGCCGCTGTTCGTGAGGTATTGGAAAACCAACCGAACCTGTGGATATTTCAGCAGGCGGCGGACGATTTGATCGTAGAGGCAGATCAGGTCAAGGGCGTGGTTACCCAGATGGGCCTGCGTTTTTTCGCCGAATCGGTTGTACTGACAACCGGTACCTTCCTTGGCGGACTTATCCACATTGGTTTGCAGAATTATTCTGGCGGTAGGGCTGGCGATCCTCCCTCGATTGCTTTGGCCAAACGTCTGCGCGAGCTCCCTTTACGGGTTGGCCGCCTGAAGACCGGTACACCTCCGCGAGTCGATGGTCGCAGCGTCGATTTTTCGGTGATGACCGAGCAACCGGGCGACACGCCGATCCCTCCCATGTCCTTTCTCGGTCACGCCGCGCAGCATCCGCGACAAGTGAGCTGCTGGATCACTCACACCAACGCGCGCACTCACGAAATCATCGCCGCCAACCTTGATCGATCACCGATGTATTCCGGTGTCATCGAGGGTGTGGGACCGCGCTATTGCCCGTCGATCGAAGACAAGATTCATCGTTTTGCCGACAAGGACAGCCATCAGGTCTTCATCGAGCCCGAAGGCCTGACCACCCATGAGCTTTACCCGAACGGCATTTCGACTTCGTTGCCCTTTGACGTGCAGCTGCAGATCGTTCAAAGCATTCGCGGCATGGAGCAGGCGCACATCGTGCGTCCCGGCTATGCCATCGAATACGATTACTTCGATCCGCGCGACCTGAAATACAGCCTGGAAACCAAGGTGATTGCGGGTCTTTTCTTCGCCGGACAGATCAACGGGACGACCGGTTACGAAGAAGCCGGCGCCCAGGGCTTGCTCGCGGGAGCCAATGCCGCGCTGCGCGCCAAGGGGCTGGAAAGCTGGTGCCCACGGCGGGACGAAGCTTATCTCGGCGTACTGGTCGATGACCTGATCACGCTCGGGACGCAGGAACCGTATCGAATGTTCACGTCGCGCGCCGAATATCGACTGATTCTGCGTGAGGACAACGCTGATTTGCGGTTGACCGAAAAAGGACGGGAGTTGGGCTTGGTCGACGACCTACGTTGGGCTGCGTTCGAACGCAAGCGCGAGAGCATCGTGCAGGAAGAACAACGCCTCAAGGGCACCTGGGTTCGCCCTGGAACCGAGCAAGGCGATGCGATCGCCGAGCGTTTCGGGACCCCGCTGACCCATGAATACAACCTGCTGAATCTCCTGGCGCGCCCGGAAATCGATTATCGGGGCCTCATGCAACTCACTGGCGGTGGTGCTGAAGACCCGCAGGTCGCCGAGCAGGTAGAGATCAAGACCAAGTATGCCGGCTACATTGACCGTCAGCAGGAGGAAATCCTTCGCTTGCGGGCCAGCGAGTCCATCGTGCTACCCGCCGAGCTGGATTACTCGGGCATTTCCGGGTTGTCGAAAGAGATCCAGCACAAGCTGTCCCAGGCCCGACCCGAGACCCTCGGGCAAGCCTCCCGGATTCCTGGCGTCACGCCGGCTGCAGTTTCGCTGCTGATGATTCATTTGAAAAAACGCAGTGCTGGGCAGAAGCTGGAGCAGAGCGCTTGATGGCAACGGAATTGGCCAACCTTGCTGATGAGCTAAGGCTAGGTGCATTACAGCTGGGGCTCGACCTGAGCAGCCTTCAGCAACAACAGCTGATGGACTATCTCGCGCTGCTGACAAAGTGGAACAAGGCTTACAACCTGACCGCTGTGCGCGACCCGGCGGAGATGGTCTCCAGACATCTGCTCGACAGCCTTAGCGTAGTGCCACAAGCCGAGCAGGGCGGTGCGCGCTGGCTTGATGTGGGGAGCGGTGGCGGCATGCCTGGCATTCCGTTGGCGATCATGTTTCCCGAGCGCAACTTCACCCTGCTCGACTCCAATGGCAAGAAGACGCGCTTTCTCACTCAGGTAAAGCTAGAGCTGAAACTCACCAACGTTGAAGTTGTCCACAGCCGCGTCGAGCAGTTCACTCCGCCGCAGCCGTTCTCTGATATCACCTCGAGGGCGTTTAGCTCGCTTGAAGATTTTGCAAATTGGACGCGCCATCTCAGCGATGCTGATACCCGCTGGCTAGCCATGAAGGGCGTGCATCCGGACGACGAGCTGCAGGCTTTGCCCACGGACTTCCAGCTGGACTGCTGTGCGGTTCTCAAGGTTCCAGGTTGCCAAGGGCAACGCCATCTGCTGATACTGCGGCGCACTTCATGACCCGGACAGACACTGACCATGGCTAAAGTATTTGCCATCGCCAACCAGAAGGGCGGTGTCGCCAAGACCACCACCTGCATCAATCTGGCGGCTTCGCTCGTGGCGACGCGCCGCCGCGTGCTGCTGATCGATCTTGATCCACAGGGCAACGCCACCACCGGCAGCGGTGTGGATAAGTTGGCGTTGGAGTATTCGATCTACGACGTGTTGATCGGCGAATGCAGCTTGGTCGATGCCATGCAGTTCTCGGAGCACGGCGGGTATCAGTTACTGCCAGCCAACCGCGACCTGACCGCCGCTGAAGTCGCCTTGCTGAACCTCCCGGCCAAAGAGAATCGCTTGCGCGAAGCGCTGGCACCGGTGCGCGAGAATTACGACTACATACTCATCGATTGCCCGCCCTCGCTCTCGATGCTGACGATCAATGCGCTGACGGCGGCCGACGGCGTGATCATTCCCATGCAATGCGAGTACTACGCGCTCGAAGGCCTCAGCGATCTGGTCAACTCGATCCAGCGTATTGGTCAGGCGCTGAATCCGGCACTGAAGATCGAGGGTTTGCTGCGCACCATGTATGACCCGCGCAGCAGCCTGACCAACGATGTTACCGAGCAGTTGAAAGCGCACTTCGGTGAGAAGCTCTACGACACCGTTATTCCACGCAACGTACGCCTGGCCGAAGCCCCCAGTCACGGCATGCCGGCGCTGGTCTATGACAAGCAATCAAAGGGCGCTTTGGCCTATCTGGCGCTGGCGGGCGAATTGTCGCGCCGCCAGCGCCGGGCCGCCCGCAGTGCAACCGCATAAGGAAACTTCATGGCGACCAAGAAACGAGGCCTGGGACGCGGTCTGGATGCCCTGCTCGGCGGCACCAATGTGGCGGTGATACAAGAGGAAGCGGCCCACGCCGATGTGCATGAGCTGCAACAGTTGCCGCTTGATGTGATTCAGCGAGGCAAGTACCAGCCGCGCCGTGATATCGATCCGGTTACGCTCGACGAACTGGCCAACTCGATTCGTACCCAGGGTGTGATGCAGCCGATTGTGGTTCGCTCGATCGGCTCTGGTCGCTATGAAATCATCGCCGGAGAGCGGCGCTGGCGTGCCAGCCAGCAGGCTGGCCTGGATCGGATCCCCGCTATGGTCCGGGATGTTTCCGATGAAGCTGCCATCGCCATGGCGTTGATAGAGAACATCCAGCGCGAGGATCTCAGTCCCATCGAGGAAGCCGTTGCGCTACAGCGGCTGCAGCAGGAATTTCAGCTCACACAGCAGCAGGTCGCGGACGCGGTGGGCAAATCACGTGTGACCATTAGCAATTTGCTGCGTCTGATTGCACTGCCGGAGGAGATCAAGACGCTTCTCTCGCATGGTGATCTGGAAATGGGCCACGCTCGGGCTTTACTCGGGCTTCCGGCCGATCAGCAGGTTGAAGGCGCGCGGCACGTTGTCGCACGCAGCCTGACTGTACGGCAGACCGAAGCGCTGGTCAGGCAATGGTTGAGCAAGCCGGAAAACGCCAAGGCTGAGCCGAAAAGTGACCCTGACATCGCCCGTCTGGAACAGCGCCTGGCTGAGCGCCTGGGCTCGCCGGTGCAAATCAAACACGGCGAGAAGGGCAAGGGCCAGCTGGTAATCCGTTACAGTTCGCTGGATGAGCTGCAGGGTGTGCTTGCGCACATCCGCTGATACAAAGTTTATGTAGTGCCCGTCAGAAAGTGCTACCTGACGGTTGAACGCAGGATGGGCTGCTCCTATACTCGCGGCGCTTTTTTTGACTGCAGTCAAGCTAAACGGCAAACGATTCTTGGCGATGGATGCACGGTGAATATACGCAACAAGACACCTCTCCATCGGTTGCCTGTAGTACGTGTGTTAGCCGTACAGGCGGTTGTTGCGTTAGGCGCTGGCGTCGCGTGCGGCTTGATTTTTGGTATTGTCGCCGGCTATTCGGGATTGCTGGGCGGCCTGATTGCGTTATTGGCTAATCTGTACTTCGCGTTCAAGGCGTTTCGCTATTTTGGCGCAAGATCGGCTAGAGCCATCGTGCAGTCCCTTTGGGCTGGTGAAATGGGTAAACAGATTCTGGCAGCAGCGCTTTTTGCGCTGGTGTTTGTAGGAGTGAAGCCGCTGCAACCGGCAGCCTTGTTCGTCGGTTATTTGTTGGTTCTTGGCGCTGGAGCGAGCGCCCTCCTGCTGATGAAAACTAATCCGAAGCATTGAGCACTGAGGCGTTTATGGCGAGTACCCCGGCGGAATATATCCAGCATCACCTGCAGAATCTGACCTACGGAAAACTGCCGGAAGGTTACGTGCGTGCGGACGGCTCAGTCGTTGATCAGGCTGGCTGGACCATTGCTCAATCAGGCCTGGAAGCGCGTGACATGGGCTTCATGGCCGTCCATCTCGACACGCTCGGATGGTCGCTGTTCATGGGCCTGGTCTTCATCTTGGTCTTCCGCATGGCAGCCAAGGGCGCTACGGCCGGTATTCCGGGGCGCCTGCAGAATTTCGTCGAGATGTGCGTCGAGTTCGTCGAAGGCGTGGTGAAAGACACCTTCCATGGCCGCAATGCGCTGATTGCTCCATTGGCACTGACCATTTTCGTCTGGGTGTTCTTGATGAACAGCCTGAAGTGGATTCCGGTCGACTACATTCCTGGCCTAGCCAGCTTGATGGGCCTGCCGTACTTCAAGATCGTTCCGACTGCGGACCCGAATGGCACCTTCGGTCTCTCGCTCGGCGTGTTTATTCTGATCCTGTTCTACAGCTTCAAGGTCAAGGGCTTCGGCGGTTTCACCAAGGAACTGGCATTCACGCCGTTCAACCATTGGTCGCTCGTTCCGTTCAACCTGTTCCTTGAGATCCTCGGTCTGCTGACCAAGCCGCTGAGCCTGGCTCTGCGTCTGTTCGGCAACATGTATGCCGGTGAGGTGGTGTTCATCCTTATCGCGCTGCTGCCGTTCTACGTGCAGTGGACCCTGAATGTGCCCTGGGCGATCTTCCATATTCTGGTGATCCCGCTTCAGGCGTTCATTTTCATGGTTCTGACCGTGGTGTACCTGAGCTCTGCGCATGAAGATCACGGACATGCCGAACTCACACCGTAACCGTTGATCCGGTTCAAACAGCTTCGCTTTACCCAAGAAAACCTTAACCCTTAGCTTCAGGAGCTTTACATGGAACTCGTCTACATCGCCGCCTCTATCATGATCGGTCTGGGTGCCCTGGGCACTGGCATCGGCTTCGCCCTGCTGGGCGGCAAGTTGCTGGAATCCACTGCTCGTCAACCCGAGCTGGCTCCTCAGCTGCAAACCAAGACCTTCCTGATGGCCGGTCTGCTCGACGCCGTACCGATGATCGGTGTTGGTATCGCGATGTACCTCATCTTCGTTGTCGCTGCTTAAGACTTTTCCGGTTCCTGATGGGGTTCGCCTGGCGAGCCCCGTTGCCGTGGAATTGACAACCGCGTCGAACGAGATAGCACGAGGTATATCGCTGTGAACATTAACTTGACGCTGTTCGGTCAAACGTTCGCTTTCGCTATTTTCGTCTGGTTCTGCATGAAGTACGTATGGCCGCCCATCACCAAGGCCATGCAAGAACGCCAGAAGAAAATTGCCGAAGGGCTGGACGCCGCAGGCCGTGCGCAGCAAGACCTAAAATTGGCTCAGGAAAAGGTGTCCAACACCCTCCGCGAGACCAAGGGCCAAGCTGCCCAGATCCTTGAGCAAGCCAACAAGCAGGCCAACGCCATCGTTGAGGATGCCAAGCAACAGGCGCGCGTCGAAGGCGAGCGACTGGTAGCCGGCGCCCGCGCCGAAATCGAGCAGGAAGTGAATCGTGCCAAGGAGCAACTGCGTAACCAGGTAGCCGTTTTGGCTGTCATGGGTGCGGAGAAGATCCTGGAGTCCCAGGTGGACGCCAAGGCGCACAACGATCTGGTCGAAAAACTGGCCTCCCAACTCTAAGCGAGGCAAGCGATGATCAATACCCAGACGCTTGCTCGGCCCTATGCAAAGGCCGCTTTCGAATTCGCCAGCTCGGCTGGCCGGATTGATGCCTGGTCGGGCATGTTGAGCCTGGCTGCGGTCGCCGTTGACGTTCCCCAAGTTGCCGAACTGCTGAAGAACCCGCGTCTTACCAGCGAAAGCAAGGTCAAGACGCTGGTTCAGCTGTTTGGTGGCGACATCGATGAGGCGTTCCGGAACTTCGTTACCACTCTGGGCGATAACGATCGCCTGGATGTGTTGCCGACTATTCGGGAGCTGTTCGAGGAGCTCAAGGCTGAAGCTGAAAAGACACTCGACGTTGAAGTGCAGACAGCCTTCGAGCTGACACCTGCGCAACTCCAAACCTTGGCTGCCGCCCTGTCGAAGCGGCTAGATCGTACCGTCAACCCCCAGCAGGTCGTAAACCCTGCGCTGATCGGCGGCGTTGTTATCCGCGCCGGCGATGTGGTTGTCGATGGTTCGGTCCGCGGCAAACTGAGCCAGTTGGCCGAATCGTTGAAATCCTGATTTGAGGGTCGTGGCATGCAGCAACTGAATCCTTCCGAGATTAGTGAAATTATAAAGCAGCGCATCGGTAGTTCCGACGTGTCTGCCCAAGCGCGTAACGAAGGCACCATCGTCAGTGTTTCCGACGGTATCGTTCGCATTTACGGCCTGGCCGACGTCATGTACGGGGAGATGATCGAATTTCCTGGCGGCGTCTTCGGTATGGCCCTGAACCTGGAGCAGGACTCCGTAGGTGCCGTGGTATTGGGCGCTTACCAGAGCCTGACCGAAGGCATGAGTGCCAAGTGCACCGGTCGCGTACTGGAAGTACCGGTAGGTCCGGAACTGCTGGGCCGCGTCGTCGACGCACTGGGCAATCCGGTTGACGGCAAG
Organism: Stutzerimonas xanthomarina DSM 18231; assembly: GCF_900129835.1. Taxonomy (GTDB): domain Bacteria; phylum Pseudomonadota; class Gammaproteobacteria; order Pseudomonadales; family Pseudomonadaceae; genus Stutzerimonas; species Stutzerimonas xanthomarina. Next base: position 962,682 of record NZ_FQXA01000001.1, on the reverse strand, counting down.
GGTCCGGTCAACGCGCAGGCAACTGACGCGGTTGAAAAGGTCGCGCCTGGTGTGATCTGGCGTAAGTCGGTCGACCAGCCGGTGCAGACCGGTTACAAGTCAGTCGACGCGATGATCCCGGTTGGTCGCGGTCAGCGCGAGCTGATCATTGGTGACCGCCAGATCGGTAAGACGGCCCTGGCCATCGATGCCATCATCAACCAGCGCAACAGCGGCATCAAATGCGTCTACGTCGCGATCGGTCAGAAGCAGTCGACCATCGCCAACGTGGTTCGCAAACTTGAGCAGCACGGCGCACTGGCTAACACCATCATCGTCGCTGCTTCGGCATCCGAATCCGCTGCGCTGCAGTTCCTGGCTCCTTACGCCGGCTGCACCATGGGCGAGTATTTCCGTGACCGCGGCGAAGATGCGCTGATCGTGTATGACGATCTGTCCAAGCAGGCCGTGGCCTATCGCCAGATCTCCCTGCTGCTGCGTCGTCCGCCAGGACGCGAAGCCTACCCAGGTGACGTGTTCTATCTCCACAGCCGTCTGCTGGAACGTGCTTCGCGCGTTTCCGAAGAGTACGTCGAGAAGTTCACCAATGGCGCCGTGACTGGCAAGACCGGTTCCCTGACTGCTCTGCCGATCATCGAAACCCAGGCTGGTGACGTATCCGCGTTCGTTCCGACCAACGTGATCTCGATCACCGACGGTCAGATCTTCCTTGAGTCGTCGATGTTCAACGCGGGCATCCGTCCGGCCGTTAACGCCGGTATCTCGGTATCTCGCGTAGGTGGCGCAGCGCAGACCAAGATCATCAAGAAGCTCTCCGGTGGTATTCGTACCGCATTGGCTCAGTATCGTGAACTGGCGGCTTTCGCCCAGTTCGCCTCTGATCTGGACGAAGCGACCCGCAAGCAGCTCGAGCATGGTCAGCGTGTCACCGAGCTGATGAAGCAGAAGCAGTACGCGCCGATGTCCATTGCCGACATGGCGGTGTCCCTGTACGCAGCCGAGCGTGGCTTCCTGCAGGACATCGAAGTAGCCAAGGTTGGTGCCTTCGAGCAGGCGTTGATTGCCTATTTCCATCATGAGCATGCTGCTCTGCTGGACAAGATCAACGTGAAGGGCGACTTCAACGACGAAATCGACGCGGGCATCAAAGCCGGTATCGAGTCGTTCAAGGCCACCCAATCCTGGTAAGCCGCAGCGGGAGCCGCGAGGCTCCCGCTTGCTAACCCGATAGGTGTCAAATGGCAGGCGCAAAAGAGATTCGCAGCAAGATTGCGAGCATCAAAAGCACGCAGAAGATCACCAGCGCCATGGAAAAGGTGGCGGTCAGCAAGATGCGCAAGGCACAGATGCGCATGGCTGCCAGCCGTCCTTATGCGGAGCGGATCCAGCAGGTGATTGGCCATTTGGCCAATACGAACCCTGAATACCGTCATCCGTTCATGGTTGAGCGTTCGGTCAAGCGTGTCGGCTACATCGTCGTCTCGTCCGATCGTGGCCTGTGCGGCGGCTTGAACACCAACCTGTTCAAGGCGCTGATCAAGAACATGAAGGAATGGCACGACAGTAAAGTCGAAGCCGACCTGTGCGTGATCGGTAACAAGGGTGCGAGCTTTTTCCGCAGCTTTGGCGGCAACGTGGTCGCGGCAGTCAACGGGCTTGGTGAAGAGCCGTCGATCAATGATCTGATCGGTAGCGTCAAAGTCATGTTGGATGCATTCGATCAAGGCCGTCTGGACCGTCTCTACCTGGTGTCGAACAAGTTCATCAACACCATGACGCAGAAGCCGACCGTAGCCCAGTTGCTACCGTTGGCTGCGAGCGACGATCAGACCGCGCCGAAAGGTAAGTGGGACTATCTGTACGAACCCGACGCTCGCTTGTTGCTCGATGCGCTGCTGGTTCGCTACGTCGAATCCCAGGTCTACCAGGCCGTGGTCGAAAACGGTGCCGCCGAACAGGCTGCCCGGATGATCGCCATGAAGAACGCAACCGACAACGCCGGTGAGCTGATCAGCGACCTGCAACTGGTCTATAACAAGGCCCGTCAGGCTGCGATCACCCAGGAAATTTCGGAAATCGTCGGCGGCGCTGCCGCGGTTTAAGAACGGTTCAAATATTCAGAGGAACCAAACATGAGTAGCGGACGTATCGTTCAAATCATCGGCGCCGTTATCGACGTGGAATTTCCGCGCGATCTGGTACCGAACATTTATGACGCGCTGAAAGTCACAGGCGCCGAAACCACCCTGGAAGTCCAGCAGCAGCTGGGCGACGGCATTGTCCGTACCATCGCCATGGGCTCGACCGAAGGCCTCAAGCGTGGCTTGGACGTCAGCAACACTGGCGCTGCCATCTCCGTACCGGTGGGCACTGCCACACTGGGCCGGATCATGGACGTGCTGGGTAATCCCATCGACGAAGCCGGTCCGATCGGTGAAGAAGAACGCTGGGGTATCCACCGCGCGGCGCCGAGCTATGCCGAACAGGCGGGCGGCAACGAGCTGCTGGAAACCGGCATCAAGGTTATCGACCTGGTTTGCCCGTTCGCCAAGGGCGGTAAGGTCGGTCTGTTCGGTGGTGCCGGTGTGGGCAAGACCGTAAACATGATGGAACTGATCCGTAACATCGCCATGGAGCACAGCGGTTATTCAGTGTTCGCCGGTGTGGGTGAGCGTACTCGTGAAGGTAACGACTTCTATCACGAGATGAAGGACTCCAACGTTCTGGACAAAGTTGCTCTGGTCTACGGCCAGATGAACGAGCCTCCAGGAAACCGTCTGCGCGTGGCACTGACCGGCCTGACCATGGCCGAGAAGTTCCGCGACGAAGGCAAGGACGTTCTGCTGTTCGTCGACAACATCTACCGTTACACCCTGGCCGGTACCGAAGTGTCCGCGCTGCTGGGTCGTATGCCGTCTGCGGTGGGTTATCAGCCGACGCTGGCGGAGGAAATGGGCGTTCTGCAGGAGCGCATCACCTCCACCAAGAGCGGTTCGATCACCTCCGTTCAGGCCGTTTACGTTCCTGCGGACGACTTGACCGACCCGTCCCCGGCGACCACCTTCGCCCACTTGGACGCCACCGTGGTTCTGTCGCGTGATATCGCATCTCTGGGTATCTACCCGGCGGTCGACCCGCTCGACTCCACGTCGCGCCAGCTGGACGCCAACGTGATTGGTCAAGAGCACTACGACACCGCTCGCGGTGTTCAATACGTGCTGCAGCGTTACAAGGAACTGAAGGACATCATCGCAATTCTCGGCATGGACGAGCTGTCCGAAGCCGACAAGCAGCTGGTATCGCGTGCTCGTAAAATTCAGCGCTTCCTGTCCCAGCCGTTCTTCGTGGCCGAAGTCTTCACCGGTTCGCCTGGTAAGTACGTTTCGCTGAAAGAAACCATCCGTGGTTTCGCCGGCATCCTCAACGGTGATTACGATCACCTGCCGGAACAGGCGTTCTACATGGTTGGCGGTATCGACGAAGCCATCGAAAAAGCCAACAAACTGTAACTGGCGCGCCCGTTCGCGGGCGCCAATAAGCTCAGCTGGCGGCCACCGTTGCCAGCCAAGCTCATTACCGAGGCATAAGTATGGCTATGACAGTCCACTGTGACATCGTCAGTGCGGAAGAAGAGCTGTTCTCGGGGCTGGTGGAGATGGTTGTCGCTCATGGTCACCTGGGTGATCTGGGTATTCTGCCGGGCCACGCTCCACTGCTGACCGACCTAAAGCCCGGTCCGGTGCGAGTGATCAAGCAGGGCGGCGGTGAGGAAATCTTCTACATTTCCGGCGGCTTCATTGAAGTCCAGCCGAACATGGTGAAGGTACTTGCCGATACCGCTACTCGCGCGAAGGACCTGGACGAGGCGGCGGCGAAAGCTGCTGTTACAGCCGCCGAAAAAGCGTTGCACGAGAAAGGTGCCGAGTTCGACTACGGCTCCGCTGCTGCGCGCCTTGCCGAGGCTGCAGCCCAGCTGCGAACGATCGAGGCGATGCGCAAGAAGTACGGCCGCGGTTGATCCGTTAACGACTTCATCGCGCACGAGTAAAAGGGTAGCCTTGGCTACCCTTTTTCTTTTCTTGCATTTCGAAAATCAAACTCTCGCGCTGACCTCAAAGTCACGATTGTTCAGGATCTGCCATGTCTCTCGATATCGTCATTCTTGCAGCCGGTCAGGGTACGCGCATGCGTTCTGCCCTGCCCAAAGTGCTTCATCCGATCGCCGGACAATCCATGCTCGGTCACGTCATCGACACCGCTCGTGGCCTTAAGCCGAAGGCCATCCATGTGGTGATTGGCCATGGCGCCGAGCTGGTACGCGAGCGGCTGGCGTCGGATGATCTGAACTTTGTCGTCCAGGCCGAGCAGCTAGGCACCGGACACGCCGTGGCTCAGGCACTTCCGGCCCTCACAGCCGAACGAGTCCTGATTCTTTACGGCGACGTACCGCTGATCGAGGCCGCAACACTGGATCGTCTTCTGCATAAAGTCGGATCGCAGCAACTGGCGCTGCTCACGGTGAGTCTCGACGACCCGACCGGTTACGGTCGCATCGTCCGCGATGAACGGGGCCTAGTCCAGGCGATCGTCGAGCACAAGGATGCCAACGCCGAGCAGAAGCAGATCAGTGAAGGCAATACCGGGATTCTTGCAGTGCCGGGCGAGCGGCTCGGCGAATGGCTGGGAAGGCTGTCCAATAGCAACGCCCAAGGTGAGTACTACCTGACTGACGTCATCGCCATGGCCGTGGCTGATGGTCTGACGATCGCCACCGAACAACCGCAGCATGCCATGGAAGTACAGGGTGCCAACGACCGCATCCAACTGGCCGATCTCGAGCGACATTATCAGCAACGCGCTGCGCGCCATTTGATGGCCCAAGGCGTGACATTGCGGGATCCGGCTCGCTTCGACCTGCGCGGCGAGGTCACCGTCGGCCGTGATGTACTGATCGACGTAAACGTGATTCTCGAAGGTAACGTCGTTATTGAGGACGGCGTCGAGATCGGACCGAATTGCGTGATTCGCAACAGCACGCTGCGCCGCGGAGCGGTGGTCAAGGCCAACTCCCATCTGGAAGGCGCCGAATTGGGCGAGGGTGCAGACTGCGGACCGTTCGCTCGCTTGCGTCCCGGTGCGGTACTGGGCGCGAAGGCGCACGTCGGAAATTTCGTCGAGGTGAAAAACTCACACATGGGTGAGGGCGCCAAGGCTGGACATCTGGCTTATCTGGGCGATGCGGAAATCGGCGCGCGAACCAATATCGGCGCCGGCACCATCACCTGCAACTACGATGGAGCCAACAAGTCCCGCACGGTCATGGGCGAAGACGTCTTTATCGGCTCCAACAGCTCATTGGTAGCTCCGGTGAACCTTGGGGATGGCGCTACCACCGGTGCCGGATCGGTGATCACTGCTGACGTGCCGGCTGGCAGTCTGGCCCTGGGCCGGGCCCGCCAGACATTGATCGAGGGCTGGCAGCGACCGCAGAAGTTTCGTAAGTGAGCCACAGCCGTCGAGCACTCCGGTGCCCGACGTACGGCGATGCGTTTGTCCTGGAGGCGCTCAAGAGATCGTACATCTAGCCGATCTAGTAGGGCATAACAAAACAGGACGCGCCTATGCTCTCCCTCAATCGACTGTCTATCCAGTGGAAGCTCACCCTGCTGGCTGGTCTCTGCCTGCTGCTGATCGTTGGCCTGCTAATTGGTGCTTCACTTTATCAATCGCGCCAGACCGTGGCTCTGGTCAGTGCTTCGAGCGCTGCCATGCTCGAAGAGTCGGCGCGCGACAACCTGCAGGCACGCGGTTTATCTCAGGCCTTGCGAATCGAGCGTCAGTTCAACGATGCCTATCAGTATGGTCAGGGGTTCGCCCGCCAGGTGTTGTCGCTGCGCGCGCAATCCATCGAGCGCATGTCCAACGCCTTCGAGCTGCGGGAAGACCTGCATCGTCAGGTCAAGACCGCCTTGGAGACGAACCCTGATCTGATCGGTATTTACGTAGTGTTCGAAACCGACGCGCTGGACGACAAGGACGGCATGTTCATCGATAACCCGGAAATGGGCGGCAACGACAGCGGCCGTTTCTCGCTGTACTGGTCGCAACGCACGCCTGGCCAGCTTACGGCCGAAACCATGAGCGAAGAGGTGCTTGCCGACACCACGCCGAGCATCAGCGGCGCACCCTACAACGCCTGGTACAGCTGCGCTCGCGACAGTGCTCGGGCCTGCCTGCTGGACCCTTATTTCGATGACATCGAAGGCCAGCAGCTATTGATGACAAGCGTTGCCTTTCCGTTGATCGTGGGTGACAAGGCGATTGGCGTGGTCGGCGTCGACATCAGCCTGGCGTCGCTCCAACAACTCAGCGAACAGGCACATCAGGAGTTGTATCAGGGCGAAGGCCAGCTCAGTGTTATCAGTCCGGCAAAGCTGCTGGGTGGGCACAGCCGCGACGCCGGTTTGCTCGGCAAATCCTTGGGTGCTGCTTTTGGCCCAGAAAGCGAGGCAATTGGTCGCGCTGTCGATGCGGGCCAGAAGGCGATGCTCGAAAGCGGCGACATGCTTCGCGTGCTGCAACCCGTGCAGCCGATACCCGAACTTGCTCCCTGGGCGATCTTGCTGGAGGTACCACGGCAGGTGCTGCTCGGTCCGGCACAACGTCTTGAACAGGCATTGCAGGCGCAGAGCCGCAAGGACAGCATGATCGCACTGGCCATCGGGCTTGGCGCGGTGCTGTTGGGCCTGGCGCTGATGTGGCTGACCGCGCGAGGCGTCACCCGGCCAATCGAAGGGGTGGCGGCGATGCTCAAAGACATCGCCAGTGGAGAAGGCGATCTCACGCGCCGGTTGGAATACAGCCGTGATGATGAGCTCGGAGCCCTGGCGGGATGGTTCAATCGCTTCCTCGACAAGCTGCAGCCCACCATCGCCGATGTGAAGCGCTCGGTGCAGGATGCCCGCAGCAGCGCTGACCAGTCGGCTGCGATTGCCAGCCAGACCAGCGCCGGCATGCAGCAGCAATTCCGCGAGGTTGATCAGGTCGCGACGGCGTCGCAGGAGATGAGCGCCACCGCGCAAGACGTCGCGCGCAACGCCGCGCAAGCCGCTGAAGCGGCACGGGACGCGGACCAGGCCACCCACGAGGGGCTTAGCGTGATCGACAACACCACGCAAAGCATTGGCAGTCTGGCGGATGAGCTCAACCGTGCCATGACTCAAGTGGAGAGTCTGGCAGCCAGCAGCGAGCAGATTGGATCGGTACTGGAGGTGATCCGCGCGATTGCCGAACAGACCAATCTGCTGGCCCTGAACGCGGCGATCGAGGCAGCACGGGCTGGCGAAGCCGGGCGCGGATTCGCCGTCGTGGCCGATGAGGTGCGCAGCCTGGCCCGGCGCACCCAGGAATCCATCGAAGAGATCCGCCAGGTTATCGAGCGCCTGCAGAGCGGTACCCGCGATGTGGTAACAGCCATGCAGGGCAGCCGTAGTCAGGCTCAAGGCAGCGTCGACCAGGTGGGCAATGCTGTCGCGGCGTTGCGTAAGATTGGGGATGCGGTGGCGGTGATTTCCGACATGAACCTGCAGATCGCCAGCGCCGCTGAGGAGCAGAGCGCGGTCGCTGAGGAGATCAACCGTAATGTGGCGGGGATACGGGACGTTACTGAATCGCTTTCCGGACAGGCGGATGAATCTGCGCGGGTCAGCCAGGCGCTGAACCAGCTGGCGAACCATCAGCAGAGTCTCATGGGCTATTTCCGCGTTTGACGCCTCACGGCGGTTGACGAGCGCGACAAGATAAGTTTTGATTCGCGGGTTATCTTTCGAATCGAAACTTACGCAATGTCGAAACGCAACACACCGCAACGACGCCACGCCATTCTCGCCTTGCTCAATGGGCAAGGCGAAGTGAGCGTCGATGAGCTGTCCAAGCGCTTCGAGACGTCCGAGGTCACCATACGCAAGGACCTCGCTGCGCTGGAAAAAAATGGTCTTCTGTTGCGCCGTTACGGCGGTGCGGTGCCCTTGCCGCAGGAGCTGATTGGCGACAGCGCCCAGCCCGTCTCGCCCTGGAAGCAAGCCATCGCTCGAGCGGCCGTTAGCTGCATCCGCGAGCACGCCCGCATCATCATCGACAGCGGCACAACCACGGCCGCGATGATTCCCGAACTGGGCCACAAGCACGGCCTGTTGGTCATGACCAATTCGCTGGGTGTGGTCAACGCGCTGCGCGAGCTGGAACACGAACCCACGCTACTGATGACCGGCGGCACCTGGGACCCGCATTCCGAGTCTTTCCAGGGGCAGGTGGCCGAGCAGGTGCTGCGTTCCTACGATTTCGATCAGCTGTTCATCGGCGCCGACGGCATCGACTTGCAGCGTGGCACCACGACATTCAACGAATTGCTCGGCCTGTCGCGCGTCATGGCTGAAGTGGCGCGCGAGGTCATCGTGCTCGCCGAGTCCGACAAGATCGGCCGGCGCATACCCAATCTGGAATTGCCCTGGGCCGACATTCATACCCTCATAACGGATGATCGCCTCACCGTCGAGGCGCGTTCAAGCATTCAGGCCCGCGGCGTCAAGCTGATCTGCGCGGCCGTCGAAACCCATCTGGAGACCTGAACATGTGTGGCATTGTTGGCGCCGTCGCCGAACGTAACATCACTCCAATCCTGCTTGAGGGTCTCAAGCGCCTCGAATACCGCGGCTACGACAGCGCCGGTATTGCGGTGCTGGATGGCCATGGCACGCTCAATCGTTTGCGCCGTTCTGGCAAGGTTGCCGAGCTGGAACAGGCGCAACAGCAGGAACAGCTCAACGGTCGTCTGGGCATCGCTCATACCCGCTGGGCCACCCACGGCGCACCCTGCGAGCGCAACGCACACCCGCATTTTTCCGGTGAAGATCTGGCCGTTGTGCATAACGGCATTATCGAAAACCACGAAGCCTTGCGCCATCAATTGAAGGGTCTGGGCTACGTTTTCGTCTCCGACACCGACACGGAGGTCATCGTCCACCTGCTGCGGCACAAGCTCGACGAGCTCGGCGATCTGACTGTCGCGCTCAAGGCGGCGGTCAAGGAGCTGCATGGCGCTTACGGTCTGGCGGTGGTCAGCGCCAAGCAACCGGATCGCCTGCTCGCCGCGCGCAGCGGCAGCCCGCTGGTTATTGGTCTCGGAATGGGCGAGAACTTTCTCGCATCCGATCAGCTGGCCTTGCGCCAGGTAACCGACCGTTTCATGTACCTGGAAGAAGGTGACATCGCCGAGATCCGCCGTGAGAGCGTACAGATCTGGGATGTGAATGGTCAGCCGGTGGAGCGCGAAAGCGTGCAGTACCACGAGGGCGCCGAAGCCGCTGACAAGGGCGAGTATCGCCACTTCATGCTCAAGGAAATCCACGAACAGCCCAAGGTCGTCCAGCGCACCCTGGAAGGCCGCCTCGGAGAGCATCAGGTGTTGGTGCAGGCGTTCGGGCCGCAGGCTGCTGAGTTGTTTGCCAAGGTGCGTAACGTGCAGATCGTCGCCTGCGGTACCAGTTACCACGCCGGCATGGTGGCCCGTTACTGGTTGGAAGAACTGGCTGGCATCCCTTGCCAGGTCGAGGTCGCCAGTGAGTTCCGCTACCGCAAGGTGGTGGTGCAGCCCAACACCCTGTTCGTGACCATCTCTCAGTCCGGCGAGACCGCCGATTCGCTCGCGGCGCTGCGCAACGCCAAGGCGCGTACGGACGAGGAGGGACGCTATCTCGCCAGCCTGGCGATCTGCAACGTTGGGATCAGCTCATTGGTGCGCGAGTCCGACCTGACCCTGCTGACCCAGGCCGGGCCCGAAATCGGGGTGGCTTCGACCAAGGCCTTTACCACGCAGCTGGTCGGCCTTCTGCTGCTGACGCTGTCGTTAGGGCAAGTGCGCGGCACCCTGGCCCCGGCACTGGAAGCGGAGTTGATCGACGAGCTGCGCCGACTGCCGACCCGTTTGGGCGAGGCGCTGGCAATGGATACCACCGTCGAGAAAATCTCCGAGCACTTCGCCGAGAAGCATCACACGCTGTTTCTGGGCCGTGGCGCGCAGTATCCGGTGGCGATGGAAGGCGCGCTCAAGCTTAAAGAGATCTCCTACATCCATGCCGAGGCGTATCCAGCCGGTGAGCTCAAGCATGGCCCGTTGGCGCTGGTTGATGCGGACATGCCGGTGGTGACGGTGGCGCCTAACAACGAGCTGCTGGAAAAGCTCAAGTCCAACCTGCAGGAGGTCCGTGCCCGGGGCGGCGAGTTGATCGTATTCGCCGATCGAGAAGCCGGCATCGAAAACGGCGAGGGCACCTTCATCGTGAGCATGCCGCACATTCACGATGTGCTGGCCCCGATCCTCTATACCCTGCCGTTGCAGCTGCTCTCCTACTACGTCGCGGTGCTGCGCGGAACCGATGTCGATCAGCCCCGCAACTTGGCCAAGAGTGTGACGGTGGAATAAAGGCGACAGCGGTTGAAGTCAGAAGAAAAGCCCGAAAGGGCTTTTCTGCGTTATGGACGTTGGGTTTTTGCGGCGGCGAGGAAGCGTTCGAAGGTATCCATCGCGCCGGCCCGCACATCCTCCCACGGGTGGGTTTTACCGTGCCGCTCGAGCTGCTCGAGGAAGTCTGCCCATGACGGCGTCGTGCCGTGGCCAGCCAGATAGCGCAACGGCGCGTTGGGGTTGCTGCTGGCGACGCGTTTAGCCAGCACGCGCCCGCCTAACCGTGACCCTTCAATGACGTAGGCCGCGCCCAAACACCAGCCAGGCCGAAGTGGATAGGAGATTGATTCCGTTACCGGTGGCCGGCCTTCCAGCTCCGCCAGATCCGCAGACAGCGCGTGGCGTCGTTGACGCTGGGGCCAATCGTTGACCATGGCCTCGATATCGGATGCTTCGAGCGCGACTTCTAGCGGGTCAACGACCTGGGCATGTGCTCGAAGAAAGTCACGGTAGCCGTCGATTTGCTCCAGCGGGAACGCAGAAAAGGCGGCATCGACGCGCTGATGGTGCGGTGCGGTAGCCGCTCGCAGGCGAGAACGGAGCAACTCCATCAGGCCGGCACACTTTCTTTAAGGGCCATATTGAGCTTTGCGGCCAGATGCTCCTCGCGGAACGGCTTCTGAATAATCGTCGAGGTACCCATGCCGAGTTCACCGAGCTCGGCATAACCGGTGACGAATACCACAGGCAGCTTTGGATAACGCGACAAGACAGCGCGTGCCAGTTCGCCGCCATTCATGCCCGGCATGGCGAAATCGGCCAATAGCAGGTCCACGCTTGCGCCATCTTGCAGCAGGTCCAATGCCGCCTGGCCACTGTCAGCCTGGATGACCAGGTATCCGAGGTTGCCTAGCATCTGTGCGGTTACTTCTCGCACGCTGTTATCGTCGTCGACCAGTAGCACCGTGTGGGACGCGTCGCCGATGGGCGTGCTGTGATCGGGCTCGGGCGTACCGGTCGGCAGTTCCGGTGCCATCACGCGGGGCAGGTACACCTTCACCGTCGTGCCGACACCCAGGTCGGTTTCGATGCGTGCGCCGCCACCGGACTGCTTGGCGAAGCCAAACACCTGTGCCAATCCGAGTCCCGAACCTTTGCCCACCTCTTTTGTGGTGAAGAAAGGTTCGAATGCCTTCTGCAGGACCTCATCGCTCATGCCTGTGCCCGTGTCGGTGACGGACAGGACCACATACTCGCCCGGGGCGGGCTCTTCGGCGCGCAGGGCGGGTATGTCCACCACCGCATTGGCCGTACCGAGGGTCAACTTACCGCTGGAGCCCATGGCATCGCGGGCATTGATCGCCAGGTTGAGGATGATCATCTCGATCTGGGTTGGGTCGACCAGCGCATGCCAGAGCCCGGCGCGGGTATCGGTCTCGATGGTGACGGCGCCGCCGAGCGTGCTGTGCAAGAGGCTGAGCAGACCCACCAGTGTGTCGTTGAGATCTACCGCTTTAGGAGCCAGTTGTTGGCGGCGGGCGAAGGCCAGCAATTGGCTGGTCAGGGTTGCGCCACGCTCGCCGGATTCCTGGATGTATTGCAGGCGGCTCAGTGATTTGGCGATCGGTGCGCCTCGCTCAAGGTCGTTCTTGAGGAAGCTGGCGCTGGTGAGTATGACGGTCAGGAGATTATTAAAGTCGTGGGCGACCCCGGCGGTGAGCTGGCCGACCGCCTCGAGACGCTGCATCTGCTGCAGGGTAGCTTCGATGCGCTCGCGTTCTTTGATCTGCTCGGTCAGCTCGCGATTCGCAGCGGCGAGCCGGTCGACCGCTGCGATCTCACTGGTGATGTCACGCCCGGCGGCATACATCCGATCGCCTTCAGGCACCGCCGTCCAGGAGAACCAGCGATAGCCACCGTTGCTGTGCTGCATGCGATTGACGAAGCGATCCGTCACGTTGCCCAGGCGGATGCGGTCGGTTTCCTCGAGCGTGGCACTGAGGTCATCGGGATGCACCAAAGCCCACAAAGGTTGATCTACCAGCTGTTTACGGGGCCAGCCGAGGGTGGCTTCCCAGACGGGGTTGAGGGCGACGACGGTCGTATCGAAGCGCATCACTACGAGCAGGTCGCGTGATAACTCCCACGTTCGGTCGCGCTCCCGAGTGCGCGCCTCCACGCGCTCGCCAAGCGTCTCATTCATCCGCTTGAGCGCCTCGGTGGCCTGCTTTTGCTCGGTGACATCCATCACCACGCCAATGAAGCGTTTGCCTGTTCCGCCTTCGTAGAAGCCCTGACCACGAATTTCCACCCAACGCACCTGCCCGTCGTCGAGCAGGATCCGGTAATCGACAGTGAACTCCTTGTCGCCGGCGTAGGAGAGGGTGGCCCAAATCTCTTCGCGGATGCGCTGTAAATCATCCGGATGGCAGAGCGCTTCGAACTCCCGAATATTGACGGGCACATCGCCTGCCAGACCAAACATTGCGCGGCAGCGTCGATCAAGGATCATCGTGCCGCTCTCCGGCTCGCAATCCCACATGCCCAGGCCGGCAGCATCGATCGCCAGACGAGCGCGCACCTCCACTTCCCGCAGGGCTTCTTCGGCGCGCAGGCGGCCTCGGCGCTCCGTGACTTCGCTGAGGGCACGCTCGACGGCCTTGGGCAGGAATCCGAGGTTTTGCTTGAGTACATAGTCGATGGCGCCGGAGCGCATCATGTTGACGGCATGTTCCTCTCCGAATACGCCGGATAGGAAGATGAAGGGTGTGTCAGGGGCCAGCTGTCTGGCTTCCTGCAACGCCTGGCTACCGGAATAGCCTGGCAGGATGTAATCCGAAAGAATCAGGTCGAAGCGCCGACGCTGCAAGGCTTCGACGACACCTGCGCGGTCGAAGACGATCTCCGTGTCGATGGTGTAACCACACCGCTCGAGGGTCAGCAATGCCAGTTCGGCATCGTGCGGGCTGTCTTCGACGAACAGGACGCTGATAGTAGTTTTCGGCGGCATAACCATCCTGTCGCGGGAGTCGCACGGCGTGTCGTGGTTCAGTTGAGATCGTATGAAGCGCAGGCTTCTCAGTCAGCGGTGTCGTCGTCTGGACGGTCGCGGCGTTGGCGCTTCAGCCGAAACGAGCCCGGTGGCGGTTCGTTGAGCACCGCCCAAAAAATCCCCAAATCCGAAATGGCCGCTACGAAATCCCGAAATTCGACCGGCTTGACGACGTAAGCGTTCACCCCGAGTTCATAGGCTTTTGCCAGGTCGGGTTCTTCACGCGAAGAGGTCAGCATGACCACGGGAATACTGCGCAGCTCGGCGGTCTCACGTACGGTCTTGAGCACTTCCAGGCCATCCACCTTGGGCAGCTTGAGGTCGAGGAGAAGCACGGCCGGGTTGCCACCGGCGCGGCTTGCATAATCTTCACGACGTAGCAGGTAGTCGAGCGCCTCGGCACCGTCACGCATGACGATCACCTCATTGGCCAACTGGCTGCGCTCAAGCGCGACCAGTGTCAGCTCCAGGTCGTGAGGATTATCCTCGACCAACAGAATGGGTTTGAGCATTTAGGGTCCCGTACTAAATGGATGACGCGTAGCTGAGTCTGGGCAGCGAAAAGAAGAAGGTTGCGCCGTGGCCGACCTCACCGTTGGCCCACACCTGACCATCGTGGCGTTCGATGATCCGGCGCACACTGGCCAGACCGATGCCGGTGCCCTCGAATTCTTCCATTCGGTGCAAGCGCTGAAACACACCGAACAGCTTGTTGGCGTACTGCATGTTGAAGCCCACACCGTTGTCACGGACATAGACGATAATTTCTTCGGCACGCTCTTCGGCGCCGATCTCGATGACCGCGTGTTCGCGTTTGCGGCTGTACTTGATCGCGTTGGAGACCAGGTTGCGCAGGGCCATATGAATGAAGGCGGCATCCGCTACCACAATCGGCATCGGATGGACCTGCCATTCTATCTGCCGGCCCTCGCAGTCCGGAGCCATCTCCTGACGAATGGATTCGACCAACGCATAGAGGTTCACGTCAGACAGGCGCAGCGCGGCGCGGCCCATCTGGGAAAAACTCAGCAGGTTGTCGACGAGCGTCCCTGCGAACCGAGCCGCGTCACCAATGTTGTCGAGAAAGCGCAAGCCGCGTTCGCTGAGCTTGCTGCCTTCAAGCTCGCCCAGCAGTTCCGTGTAGCCGGCGATGTGCCGCAACGGGGCGCGCAGATCATGCGAAACGCTGTAGGAAAACGACTCCAGCTCCTTGTTGCTTTCGCGTAGCTCCCCAGCAAGCTGCGCCATTTCCTCGGCCTTGCGCAGCACGATGCCGAGCACGGCGGTACGCAGCTCGAGGGCGCCTTCCAGTTCGACCTGCTGCCAGGGCTCGGCGTAGCCACGGACGGTCTCGCGCCAGCTTTCGAAGCTGTCGCGTGGTGACAACCGGCCGTGCGCGTCACTCTGCTTATCCGCCTGGCCCGCCCAGTTCACCGTCTTGATCTGTTCCGGGCGGAACCAGAGCAGGTAGTGCGGGTGCAGGCGCGAAATCGATACCGCCAACAGGCCGGCACAGTGCTCGGCCAGTTCCGGAATAGCGGCGATATCGCGCGAGACGCAATCGGTGCTGAACGACAGCCGCTCATGCTGCTGCGACAGCCACAACGTCAAACGGATAAGCAGCTCGGACGGCGGAGTCTCACCGACCGTTTCGTGACTTTCGCCGGAAACGATTGCAGCGCCAGTAGCGCCGGCAAACGCAAGCGCCACCGAGGGCAGGCTTTTGAAGCCTTCGATGACGCTGTCGCGATCAGCCATCGCCGAAAGCAGCTCGACGATCTGCCGCCGCAGTTCCAGCTTGCGTTGAGCCAGTACCGCACCTTCCTTGGCCTCGATCTGCAACGAAAGAATTCGCCCCAGCAGCTCGCAGGCCGTGCGGGTCTGGTAGCTCACCGCGCGCGGCGAGGCGTTATGGCAGGAAATCATGCCCCAGAGCTGGTCGCGAATGACGATGGAAATCGACATGGAGGCGAGGGTGCCCATGTTGCGCATGTATTGCAGATGGACGGGCGACACGCTGCGAAGCGAGGCGAAGCTCAGGTCCAGCGGTTTCCCTGTGTTCGGATTGAGCGGCGGAGCCAGCGGGGAGGGCTGGTAGTTCGCGTCCTGAATCACCCGGATCAGGTTGCTCTTATAAAGCTGACGTGCCTGTGGCGGAATGTCTGTGGCCGGAAAGCACAGCCCGAGGTAGCGCGGATAACCCTCGTCAGCATCTTCGGCCAGCACCAGACCGTTGCCTTGTGCATCGAAACGGTATGCCTTGACCCGGCCGAAGCCAGTGATGCGCTTGACCTCGCGCACGGCCAGCTGACAAATGAGCTCGAGCTCCTGCGCCTCCTGGAGCTGCACAACAAAGGTGCGCATCAGTGGATAAAGCGTATCGTAGGCTTGGCCGGAGCTGCCTGCGGATTCAAATTCGACGATCAGTTGCCCAGCAAAGCGGTGAGCCATCAAGGCAAACGAGGGACGATCGGTGCGATCCGGCAGCGTGAAGCTGATATCCCTTAGATGAAACGGATTGTGGTCATCCTCGGCCAGGGTGGCCAAGCGATCGGCAAAGCCGCACTCGCCGATGAGGTCGGTCAAAGGGCGGCCGAGCAAGGCCTGGGCATTGACGCCGAGCCACTTCGAAACGTTCTCACTGGCTTGGATGATGGTCAGCTGCGGCTCGTCAAGCACCAGCAGAAAGCCATGGGGTTGGATACTGCCGGGGATATGGATGGGCTCTTCACCGCATTGGGCGTAAGCCTCCGCGAGCCGTTGTTGTTCTACGGTGGATGCCACGTTATCTCCTCGTCAGGCTCGAGCGACTGAGCGCTACGAGCCGGCATCCGTGCGGCTGTTGTCCAGGTTGGTGCCTGCGGCGCTGCGTTTGCAAGGCGTGAGAAACGCCGTTTTTTCGTGCGGCCGCCACTTTAGCGCGACTGGTACTGGCTAGCCAATGCGAGGGCTTGTATAAACGGCGCATTCTCAAGACCGTCGAAGGGGGACTGTCATGGAAGAAGTAATCGAGCAGCTACGGGAGCTAAACGAACCGGTTCCGGTGCCGCTGGAGCTGCCAGACGACGACCGGTTGGTCGAGGTCGAGGAAGAGTTGCTGATCAACTTACCGTTCGGCCTGCGCGAATTTCTGCTCACGGTCAGTGACGTGGTTTACGGGCGTCTGGAGCCGGTGACCGCGGTCGATCCACAAGCGCACACCTATCTGCCCGAAGTGGCCGCCAACGCCTGGGACGCCGGTGTAGAGCGAGACCTGCTGCCCATTTGCCAGGACGGCCCGGATTTCTACGTAGTGGATCTCGAAGGCGAGGTCATGCTGTTCGATGGCAGCGAGCATGAGATGACTGAGGAGAGCTGGGAGTCGGTCTGGCACTGGGTGCGCGACGTGTGGCTAGAGAGCTGATGCGCCGAATTCCTGTTGCGTCGCGGTCGGCGCTTGATGGTTCGTGCTGCGTGCGGATCTGCCGGCAGTGTCAGGCATGGTGACCCTCGGTAATGTATTCATCTTTCTGGTGCTGCTCAGCATAGGCGCCTGGCTGTGGCACTCCTATGGCATTCGCGAGCGGGCGCTAACGGCTGTGCGGCAGCACTGCAGCAAGATGGATGTAGAGCTGCTTGACGGCAACGTTGCCTTTCGTCGCCTCGGGTTGATCCGGGACGCCCGCAGCCAGCGCCGCTTTGCACGGGTATACGGCTTCGAGTTCACCGTTACCGGTGAGCAGCGGCATCAGGGCAGCATCGTGATGTTTGGTGTCCGACCGGGCCCGATAGAGATGGATGCTCATCCGTTTCCGGCCCGTCAGGACTCCGGGCAGGTCGTTCAGATGGACGATTGGCGGCGTCGCGGCGAATAGCCGCCAGCTCATAGCCGGCACGTAACCAGCGCATCGTTCAGACCTTTTTCAGTCTGCGGCTCAGCGAAGATCAGCTCGAGCCGTGAGTCCTTGCGCCATTCGCTGGGATTGAATGCGAGAGGGTGGCCGTCTAGTGCGTTGGCTGACTGCCAGCCGTGAGCGCCGTGCATGACCAGTTTGGCGCGTCGCCAGTCGAGCGATTCCAGCCATTCCTTGATCCGCCTTAGATCGAAGCGCTGGCTGGGGTGCCAGCGCCAGCCGATGCTCCAGCCCTCGGCGTTACCCTGGCTCTGGCACTGCGGTTGTAGCGGGTCCAGCCAAACACTGCCAAGGCTCGCCTTGGAAGCGGTCAGCGGTAGGGCAGTTTCAGCATTACCAGCGCGCTGATCGATGCCTGGCAAATCCCGGATCGGCAGCTGGCCCTGGTGCGTCCAGCAGACCGGTATCGGTGGCAGCAGCGCTTGCAGTGCATGTCGCTCGGTTGGGTTCAGGCCTTCGCTCTTGTTTATCACCAACAAACCACAGTGGTTCAGTGACTGCTGCTGGCTCTCAGTGAGCGGTTCACCACGGAGCTGTGCCGGCCCGTCAATGACGGCCACACAGGGCTGCACGGCGAGCACATCTTTCCATGGTGGGCATGAGAGCTGATTGAGCAGCTCGGCAGGATGGCCCAGGCCCGAGGGCTCGATGAACAGCCGATCGGGTTTGGATTGGCGCAGCAGTCTGCCCAGGCCGACCTGGAAGGGCACCCCGTTTACGCAACACAGGCAGCCCCCGGCGACTTCTGTAAAGCTGACACCTGAGTCGTCGGTCGTTAGCAGCGCGGCATCGAGCCCGATCTGGCCGAACTCGTTGATCAGCACTGCCCAGTGCTCGTTTGCCGGGCGCTGCGCCAGGAGCGCACGGATCAGGCTGGTCTTGCCGGCGCCGAGTGAGCCGCTGATGAGATGGGTCGGGATTTTGGAAAGCATGGCGGTATGGTGCGCATTCTGCTGAGCGGAGGAAAGCGGTTTTCAGGCTTGCGTGCTAGAGTCGCGGCGTTCGAACCGGAGGAGCTGGTGATGCGTTCGCTGTATGTGCTGCTGATGATGATGGGGCTTTGCGCAGAGGCGCTTGCAGAAGGTTGCATCGTTCACAGCCAGGATGACCGGATCGAGGTAAAAATATGCCAGCAGAATCGCAGCATTCCCGGTGAGCTGTTCCGCACCGGCTTCTGCCAACCCGCCCTCAAGGACCAGAAGGTCGAAGTGACCTTCATCGAGCAGTGCCCGACCGGCGCGTTCGGCATCTGTCGCAATGCCCAGGTTTCGAACATGCCGTATCGCCAGGACATCCATTACTACGGCGTCGCCAGCGATGCACGTTTTCTGCAGCCCGCCTGCGAGCAGAACAGTGCGGGCGAATGGACTACCGAGTAGCTGTTAGCGATCGCGTTGGGTTCCACGTGAAACGTTGCGCTGGTCAGTTCTGAGGCTGCAGTGGGCCGCAGTCTTCGCCAACCCAATGACCGCGCGATTGCATCCGACTGGTGCCTTGTTGCTCGCCCACTGAGTACGACGTCTCGATGGTGTTGGCCACTTCTCGTTCGTTGATGACCTTGGTCTCGCCGTGACCCTTAGCATCCGGGCACTCGAAGCGGAATCGCCACAGGCTGTCGGTTTGCTCAAGCACTTCTTGCGTGCAACCGGGCTCGTCCTGAAAGGGCAGCTTGCGTGATTCGACCTGAGCTTCGCTCAGGCAGATGCGGATGCCGCCGGAACCCAGCTCGACGCCTTGCTCGGCGAGCATGCTTTCCATCATCTTGCGCTGTTCGGGTGGCAGCTCCTTCATCTGCGCCAACATTTCGGACATGCCAGGCATCTGCATGCCATCGACTACCAGCTCTTCGCTGGTGAACTCCCACAGCCCAGGAAGTAGCTGAGCTGCCTGAGCAGGCAAGGAAGCGGCAACCAATGCGACCAGGGTGAGTCGGGCGAAACGGGTCATGAAAGTCTCCTGCCGATCAGTTATTCGATAGCCTAGTCCAGCCGGCCGAAAAGATCAGAGCAAAAAACCCCATAGGACTTTATTGTTGAGAAGCGTTAGCATTCGCGTCTTATATTAAAAGGCGGCGAGTGATGGCAGCTGATGGATTGGCCCGGCAACAACTGGTGCATCGACTTTATGTCGATCATCAGGGCTGGCTGAACGGTTGGCTGCGGCGTCAGCTCGGCTGCAGCCAGAGGGCGGCTGATCTTGCCCAGGACACCTTCGTCCGGGTGCTGAGCAAGGATCGGGGGCTGGATGCGATCCGTGAACCGCGTGCGTATCTGCACATCATCGCCCGCGGCCTGCTGATCAACCATTGGCGCCGTCGGCAGATCGAGCAGGCGTATCTGGAAGCCATCGCGCTGCAGCCGGAGGCGGTTGCACCATCGCCGGAATCCCAGGCGCTGGTAATCGAAACACTGATGCAGGTCGACGCCATGCTGGCTCGACTACCGGACAAGGTGCGACGTGCCTTCCTCCTGTCACAACTGCATGGCATGACCTACGCCTCGATCGGGCTGGAGCTGGGCGTGTCCGAGCGGATGGTCAAAAAATACATGGCGCAGGCCATGTTGCACTGCCTGACCCTGATTGAGGACGACTAGGTGCTGGACTACCAGGTGCTGCAGGCCGCCGCGCAGTGGTTCGCTGTGCTGCAGTCGGACAGTGCCAGCGATGACGACCGCGAGGCGTGGCAGCGTTGGCTCAGCAACCCCGAGCACGCGCGCGCATGGCAACGCGTTGAACAGATCAGAGGTCGATTCGAGCCGCTCTCCCGCGATCCGTTTGGCGCCAAGGCGAGCAGTTTAATGCAGCGCCCTCAGCCGACTCGACGACAGGCACTGAAAAGCCTTTCCGTCATTCTAGGAGGCGGCGTTCTGGCTGTGGCGGGTGGTGTCATGCCCTGGCGCAGCTGGACGGCTGATGAACGCACGGCCGTGGGCGAAGTGCGTGATTGGCCATTGCCCGAGGGTTCGCACCTGTGGCTCAACACCGACAGCGCCGTGGACGTCGTGCTCGATGATCAGGTTCGCCAACTGTCGCTCTACCGTGGCGAGCTGCTGGTGCAGGCAAGCAATGAACCGCGCCCCCTACTGCTGCGCACCGCCGAAGGCAGCGTGGAAACCCACGAAGCCGCTCGTTTCTCGGTCTTGCAGCGTGACGGCAGTACGCAGCTCAGCGTGTTCGATGGCTCCGTTGAGATCCGACCCGTCAATGGACGTGCGCGTATGGCCCTGCAGGGCCAGCAAATCAGCTTTGGCTCCCGACACGCCGAGCCCGAACGGCCGGTCCACATGGGGCGTCAGGCCTGGGTTCGTGGCGTGCTCCTGGCTGACAACCTGCGGCTGGATGAATTTCTCGCCGAACTCAGCCGTTATCGCCAGGGCTATCTGGGCTGTGATCCCCGCATCGCTGGCCTGCGCGTGGTGGGTGCTTACCCGCTCGCGGATACCGAACGCGTGCTGGATGTGCTGGTGAGCACACTGTCGCTGCGGGTCAGCCGGCGCCTGCCGTGGTGGGTCAGCCTCGAGCCGGCGCAATCCGAAGCCTGAAAGCATCCACTAAAAAATTGGCGTTTGCAGTTCCCTTTTTAGCCGGGTCGCTGGGCATAACCGCAACGATCACGAATTTGCTCACGCAAAAAGGATGAATCATGCGCTCCACTGCCTTGCCCGTTTGCCGTCCCCGTTCGCTGTCCCAGGCCATTCGTGCCGCGATGCTCTGCCTGCCTTTGGCCACCGTTGGTGTCGCGCCGATGGCATTGGCGCAATCGATAGAGCAGCAGACTGAACGCACTTATGACATTCCCGCCGGCTCACTCTCCACTGCCCTGAGCCGCTTTGCCGGCGAGGCCGGAGTGATGCTGTCGGTCGATGGCCGCCTGGTCGACAACCGCCAGTCCAGTGGTCTGCACGGCCAATATGGCGTTGCAGAGGGCTTCGATACCTTGCTACGCGGCAGTGGGCTGCGGGCGGTACGGGACCAGCGCGGTGCCTATTTGCTGGTGCCAGCGCCCTCTGGCGAGCAGGCTGAAGCGGTCGAGCTGAAGCCGATGGTTGTGGAGGGCTTCGCCCTGGGCAATGCGCTGGGGGCGATGGAAGGCTACAACGCCACACACAGCAGCGTGGCGACCAAGACGAGCATGCCGTTGGCCGAGACCTCGCAGACTGTCTCGGTGGTGACGCGTCAACAGATCGAAGACCAGGGCTCACGCTCCATTGCCCAGGCCGTACGCTATACGCCGGGCCTGATGAGCTCACCTTACGGTGCCACTACCCGTTACGACTACGTCGCCATGCGCGGCATCACCGATGGCGCGGTGGATAACCTCTACCTCGACGGTCAGAAGCTGCTGGGAGATAGCGGCACCTATAGCAGCCTGCAGGTCGACCCGTATTTCATCGAGCGTATCGACATTCTCAAGGGACCGTCCTCGGTGCTCTACGGACGCAGCCTACCGGGCGGGCTGGTGGCTATGACCAGCAAAAAGCCGCAATACGAGACGCGCCGACAGATCAGGCTGTCCTATGGCAGCGAGGACAACAAGCAGGCCGCCTTCGACTTCACCGGCCCGCTGGATGACGAGCGCATCGCCTATCGTCTGGTCGGTGTCGCGAGGGATGCCGACAACCAGGTCGATGGCATCGAAGAGCAGCGCTACGCCGTGATGCCCTCGCTGAGCATCGACTTCAGCGAAGACACCCGGCTGACGCTGCAGGCCATGCTCCAGCATGACCCCGAAAGCGGCTACCACGGCGGCCTGCCGGCGGACGGCACCGTCACCTCGCACAATGGCCAGCGCATCTCACGCAGCTTCTTCGAAGGCGACGAGGACTACGAAAAATTCGAGCGCGACCAGCAGATGATCGGCTATCAGCTGGAACACCGCTTCAACGATACGGTGTCGGCGCGGCAGAACTTCCAGTACCTCGATTCGACCGTGGAGTCCGGCCAGGTCTACCAGTACGGCTATGCCACGCAGGACGAGCTGGTGCGCTATTACACGGGTGCCGACGAAGTGCTGCACGCCTGGACGCTGGACAACCAGCTGCAGTTTCTTTTTGACACCGGCGCGCTGAGCCATACCTTGGTCACTGGCTTGGACTACCAGCGGCGCAAGGCGAAGGTCGATTACAGCGCGGCCACCGGCGTCGGCACGACCAATCCCTACAGCGGCGCCGCCAACCCGAGCAGCTTTGCCTTCTATCACCAGTACGACGAACTACGCGAGCTGGAGCAGACCGGCCTCTACGTGCAGGATCTGATCAGCCTCGGCAAGTGGCGCTTCTCGCTGGGCGCGCGGCAGGACTGGGTGGACGTTTCCTTCGAGCAGACCGAGTCGATGTACGGTGACCAGGCGGATCAGTCGAAACTTGAGCAGTTCACCGGGCGCGTCGGGGTGCTCTATGCCTTCGACAATGGCCTGTCGCCTTACGCAAGCTATTCGGAGTCCTTCAATCCGAACGCGACGGGTGCCTACAACTACGACTCGGGCACCGGCGCCTATGACATCACGCTGCTCGACCCGACCGAGGGCGAGCAGTACGAGCTGGGCCTGAAATATCAGCCGCTGGGCACCGACGACCTCTACACCATCTCGTACTTCGACCTGAAACAGTCGAACCTGGCGAACAAAGATTCCAACGAGAGCTTCTATCGCGCCGTTGGCGAACTCACGTCCAAGGGCGTGGAAGTGGAGGCGCGCCTGCGTCCGCACGACAACCTCAACGTGATCGCCAGCTACACCTACATGGATGTCGAGTACTCCAGGGATTTCACCGGTGCTGCCGGGGTCAACAACCGCGGCAATACGCCCAACGCGGTGGCCCGCAATATGGCGTCGCTGTGGACTGACTACCGCTTCGAACAAGGTTCGCTGGCCGGATTGCAAGTCGGCGGCGGCGTGCGCTACTTCGGCAAGAGCTGGGCTGATGCGGAAAACATGCTGCGTATTCCGTCCTACACCCTGTACGACGCCATGCTCGGTTACGACCTGTCGCGTGTCGGGTTGGACGGCCTGAGCGCACAGCTGAACCTGAACAACCTGACGGACGAAAAATACGTCGCCGCCTGCAATAGCCTCAACCAGTGTTACTACGGCGAAGCACGAAACGTCATGGCCACACTGACCTACGACTTCTAAGAACCAGGCGAAAAGCCGCTGGCCTGTAATGGGCCGGCGGCTTTGTGCTTTCTGCAAGACGGACCCCAACCATGCGTTCGATCCTCGTACTGCTGCACCGCTACATCGGCCTGGCGACGGCGCTGTTCCTGTTTCTCGCCGGCATCACTGGCAGCGTATTGGCCTTCCATCATGAACTGGATGAATGGCTGAATCCCGAGTTCTACCACACCGCCAGCCAGGGCCCGGTGCTGGCGCCGGGGGCGCTGGTCGAGCGGGTCGAGCAGGCCAACCCGCGCATGCAGGTCTGGTACATGGAATTCCCGGACGAGCCGGGACACGCGGCGTTGATGGCGCTGGTGCCACGTAACGATCCGGCCACTGGCAAACCCTATGATGAACAGCCGGTGGTGCAGTACCTGGATGCGGTGACCGGCGAGCTGGTGGGTACACGCTACTGGGGCGAGTGCTGTTTTTCCCGGCGAAACCTGGTGCCTTTTCTGCTGGAATTTCATTACAACCTGACGCTGCCGGGCAACTGGGGGCTCTGGCTGATGGGCATCGTCGCGATCTGCTGGACCCTAGACTGTTTCGTCTCGCTGCTGCTGACCTTCCCTCGAGCGCAGCCATTCTTCGGTAAGTGGTGGACGGCCTGGAAGATCAAGCGGCAGCGGCTCAACCATGACGTGCATCGCGCCGGCGGATTGTGGCTGTGGTTGCTGCTCACGCCGGTTGCCATCAGCAGCATCGCCATGAACCTGCCGGAGCAGGTGTTCAAGCCGGTGGTTTCGCTGGTATCGGAGGTCGAGCCGAGCGTCTACGAGGCGCGCGGCCGGCTGCCCAAGGACGAACTGGGCACGACCCAGTACGACTTCCATCGCGCTTACGACTACGCCATGCAGCACGCCGCTGAGCTAGGCCTGACCGAAACGATCACCGAGCTGTACTACAGCTTCGAATATAACTTCTACGGCGCCGGCTTCGGCGAGCACGACAGCAACCAGGGCAATGCCTGGCTGTTCTTTCATGGCAGCGATGGCACGCAATTGCTGGGGCAGGAAATACCCGGGCAGGGCACCCTGGGCGAGCAGTTCCATATGTTGCAACCGGCGATTCATGGTGGGCGGATTCTTGGAATGCCGGGGCGCATCCTGATTGCGGTACTTGGCGTGGCGATTGCCGTGCTGTCAGTGACCGGCGTGGTGATCTGGTGGCGCAAGCGGCGCGCCAGACAAGGAATGGCGAGCAAGCGCAGAGAAACGGTGCAAACGGCCTGACTGACAGCTAAACAGCTGGGCTAACGTAGGGCGGATCACGCGTCACCGATCCGCCACGCGGCAAGCCTCAGACAGAGTTAGGAGGAGCTGTCCGTCGAAACGGTGCAACTCCAGAGTTCCAGCGCGGGCTGCTCCGCTTTTGGCGGGCCGAGCCATTCGCTCATCGCGTGGCAACGCTGGTCGAAACACAGTTGATAATCCCCTGCTTCGGGGGTTCGCCCCATTCGCAAGGGTTGTAACGGCGGCATCTGGCGCTGGTAGTGCCAGGCCCCGTCACGCAGTTCGGCGTCATCCGGAATTTCCATCCCGGCACCTGAACCCTTGACTCGCGCTTCGCCGAGCAGCAGCCCGTCCGGCGTCACGCGGTAATCCTCTTCCCAGCGGATCTTCTCGATCGTGTGGTTCCAGGCCAGGGTGAAATCGGCTGTGGGCACCTCTGCCCACACCACCCCGGCCAGTCCCAGACAAAGACCGATCACGCCAGTACCGGGCCGGCCCGGCGGGCCCGCACGATGTGCTGAGCCAGCAGCAGGATGCCGATACCAAAGCCGATTTCATCGGTGATCGGCATGGCCATGATCAGCGTCGCACCGGCGGCAAATCCGAGCACGCGTTCCCACCAGGCCAGTGGCCGCTGCAGATAGCCAATCGAGGCGATGCCCCACAAACCAATGGCGAAGGCCGCCTTTATCACCATGTAGGCGGTCATCCAAAGACTCTCGCCCTGCATCATCAGCGAGGGGTTGTAGACGGCCATGAACGGCACCACGAACCCGGCAACGGCGATGCGCACCGCCCACATGCTGATCTTCAGCCCGGTCTCCTTGGCGATTGGTGCCGCAGCAAAGCAGGCCAATGCGACGGGAGGCGTCAGGTCTGCGAGGATGCCGAAATAGAACACGAACATGTGCGAGACGAGCAGCGGTACACCGAGATCCAGCAATGCCGGCGCGGCGATGGAGCTGGTGATGATGTAGTTGGGGATGGTCGGAATGCCCATGCCCAACACCAGGCAGGTCGCCATGGTCAGCAGCAGCGAGAGGAACAGGTTGTTCTCGCCGACGGCCAAAATGTAGCCGGCAAAGGTCGAGGCCACGCCGGTCAGCGACACCACGCCGATGATCACGCCGACCAAGGCGCAGGCGATGCCCACCGGCACAGCATGGCGCGCGCCTTCCACCAGCGCATGAAGGCACACCAGCAGCGTGTCGCGCCCGCCCTTGATGAACCAGCAGACCGCTACCAGCACGGCAATGACGGCAAAAATCACACCGATGCCGAGCTGGAAGAATCCGGCGCAGAGCACGCCCAAGGCGATCCAGAAGGCGATGCGCAAGCCAAATGACGAGACCCTGAGGATGATTGCCGAGCCAAGGATGACGATGGCTGTCAGCGCTAGACCGACCATCCCGGAGAACAGTGGCGTGCGCCCGGAAAACAGCAGATAGACCAGCACACCCAGCGGAATCAGCAGGTACCAGCGCTGCTTGACCGCGGCCATTGCGCTGGGACATTCCTCTTTCGGCAGGCCTTTCAGATTGGCGCGCTTGGCTTCCAGATGGACCATCCAGAACACCGAGCCGAAGTACAGCAGGGCCGGGATCAGCGCTGCCTTGGCGACTTCAATGAAAGGCACGTTGATGGTTTCGGCCATGATGAAAGCCACGGCGCCCATCACGGGCGGCATCATCTGGCTACCCATCGAGGAGGTCGCCTCGACGCCGCCGGCAAAGGCGGCCTTGTAGCCGAATCGCTTCATCAGCGGGATGGTGAACTGGCCGGTGGTTACGACGTTGGCCACACCGGAACCGGTGATGGTACCCATCAATGCCGAAGACACCACCGACACCTTGGCCGGGCCGCCCAGCTTGTGGCCGAACAGGCCCATGGCGAAGTCGGTGAACAGCTTGATCATGCCCGCCTGTTCGAGGAAGGCGCCGAACAGAATGAACAGGAAGATGTAGGTCGCCGATACGTAAGTCGGAGTGCCGTACAGGCCTTCGGTGCCAAAGGCCAGCTGGTTGACCATCTGATCGATGGCGTAACCACGGTGCGCCAGATCGCCGGGCAGGTACTGGCCAAGCAGGCCGTACGCAAGAAACGTGGCGCAGATGATCGGCAGGGCGATGCCCATGACCCGGCGAGCGGCTTCGAACACCAGAACGATCAGCAGTACGCCGACAGCGAAATCGAGGGTCGTGAGGTCACCGGAGCGCTGGATCAGGTCAGCTTCGAAATACCACTGGTAAAACGCAGTGCCCATGCCAGTCAGGGCCAGAACCCATGCGAGCGGCTGCCAGGGGCGACCTTTGCCCGCAGCGGGAAAATACAGAAAAACGACCATCAACAGAAAGCCGACATGCCCTGCTCGCAGCACCTGGCTGGATACCGGGTGAAACGCGGCCATGACGATCTGGTAAATGGAAAACAGCAGGGCCACATAAAACAGTGCCTTTGGCCAATCGGCCGCATTGCCCGTCAAGCCTTGTTCTTGTTGTAGTTCGCTCATGAAATGCCTCGAGCTGGATAAAACGTGGTCGCGTAGAGCCGCTAACAAAACCTGCCGTGCCTGCACGCTGGTTTTACTAGCGCCTCTTCAGATTCGGATTGGGCGAGCCGCAAGCGTCAGGACCGACGCCTGCGGTTCAGACCGGGCAGCAGGGGCTGCCCGGGGCGTAATCAGAGTACGCCGGCTTCCTTGTAGTAACGCTCGGCACCCGGATGCAGCGGGATCGGCAGCGCCTTGGTAGCGTTTTCCAGCTTGATGTCCTTGGCAGCGGAGTGCGCGTTGCCCAACTGATCGAGGTTCTCGAACAGCAGCTTGGTCATCTGGTAGGCAATGTCATCCGGCACGTCTGAATGGGTCACCAGGATATTGGTAATGGCTACGGTCGGCACGTCGGCTTCCTGGCCATCATAAGTACCGGCTGGAATCTTGGCGGCCTGGTAGGCGTCGTTACCAATCTTGGCGACTACATCTTCCGGGATTTCCACGTAGTTCAGCGGCATGGTGGAGGACAGGTCGCGGATCGCGGCCATACCCAGGCCTGCGGACTGCAGGGTCGCGTCGAGCTGGCGGTTCTTGATCAGCTCTACGGATTCGGCAAACGGCAGGTATTCGACCTTGCCCATGTCCTCGTAGCTCAGGCCTGCGGCCTTGAGGATGGCGCGAGCGTTCAGTTCGGTGCCGGATTTCGGCGCGCCGACGGAGATCGACTTGCCCTTCAGATCAGCCAGCGTCTTGATGCCGGATTCCTTGCTGGCAACGATCTGAATGTAGTTCGGGTAGCTGCCGCCGATGGCGCGCAGCTTCTTCAGCGGTGCCTTGAAGCCCGCGTCTTCCACGCCATTCCAACCATCAGCCACGGAATCACCGAGCGCAAAGCCCAGTTCGCCACGCCCGGCTTGCAGCAGGTTGAGGTTTTCGACCGATGCCTTGGTTGCCTGCACGGAGGTTTTCGCGCCGTCGATGCCTTTGCTGTACAGCTGGGAGATGCCTACCCCGATTGGGTAGTACACGCCACTGGTGCCGCCCGTGAGGATGTTGATGAAGGTCGGCGCGGCCACTGCGGCGGTGCTCGCGGTGAAGGCCGCTGCGGCAGCAAGCAGGCTGAAGCGTTTGGTCAATCTCATGGTGTATCTCCGTTTCGTTGTTATTGGTTTTGCAGAACTGACGATAGACGATCAGCTACAGCGCCAGGGCTGCATGCAACGACAAGAAAAGAGAGACGGCGTCGGATGTGCTTTCACATGGAGAGCAGGAGTGCTGTGCGGCTTTTCTTGTCGTTGGTCGTCGCATCGGGCATTTCAGACATAGCACGAGCTGTGCCATAAACGCTGAAGGCTCTGTTTCGGCGGGTTTCTGGCTGATTACAGCGTCCATTGGCAAGAACCCGCTCATGATCGAAGGCTTCGTAGGCAGATTCTTGCCGATCATCCGGCATATCCGAGCGAACCCTGAGCTGTTGCTGGCGTCGCAACAAAAGAATACGGCGAGCGAGGCGCAGCAATGGCCAGAGATATCAGTGCGAAAGAACTCGGGATCGATATCAACCAGGGCGAAGGGGAGCTGTTCAAGTGGTTCATCGCCAGCTTTCTATTCGGCAAGCGCATTCAGCAGGACATCGCTGCCGACGCCTATCGTGTCATCGTCGAAAAGCACAAACGCGACACGCCGAGAAAGATCGGCAACTGCAGCTAGCAAGAACCGGTGGACATGCTGGGGGAGGGCCACTACGTGCGCTACGACGAGTCGACGGCCGAGCGACTGCTCAAACTGTGCAACAAGCTAAACAGCGAATACGGCGGCAAGCTCGGCAACATCCGCGAGCGAAGCAAGGATCGCAAGGAGCTGGAAAAGCGCCTGGCCGAGTTCGAAGGCATCGGGCCTAAGACCGTGGAAATCTTCCTGCGCGAGGCGGAAACGGTCTGGTGTTGATCAGGGCTTCGACCATGTTACACGTGCCAACCAGCGTTGAACCCAGTCCCGTTGCGCCACGACTGGTGCAGGAGCTAGCTTGCTGACGATCACACCGCGGCGTACCGGATTCTGCTGCGCGGTCATCCCTTGACGGCTGCCCCGCGCGGTTGGCCCTAGCCATCCCGACCGGCCGCGCTTGTGCTACCAAACGATCCGGCTAAAGTGGCGCCAGATACCCAGAGAAACCCAGCCCTATGCGTGCTGTATTGTTCGCGCTCATCGTATGCCTGCCTTTATTAGCCACCGCTGGCCCGGCGCCGTATTACCAATGGCAGAGCAAGGCCGATGGCACGTTGATCTGCCGCCAGACCTCGCCTGGGCATGGCTGGGAACTGCTCAACGGCCAACCTTTCCGCGACCTCAACTGCACCCTGCCAGCTGGCCGCATAGAAAGGCCCAACGCCGTGCCGGGCTTTCATCCGCAGCCCGGCCGGTGAACCGTTAGCGGGCGAACGCATCATGAGTGACGACCTCGGCGGATTCGCCCAAGGCTTCGGCGGAGCGCGTGATGATCCGCCGTGCGACACGTAAGCCGCGCTCGGCCAGGCTTCGCGCGCGGCATCGAGCACGCTGTCCTTGCCCGAGCCCGAGAGGGCGATGAGATAGATCAGCCTGCCTTTCATCGAATGCTCTGTTACTTTGCCTGGCGCGTTGTCAGTGCCGTGCAGCCTCCAGATTTTCGTTGGTATCTGCATATCTCGCCGCTGGCGCTACCTGAGCCCGACACTCCGTACCTTTTAGATGTTTGATCTTTCCGCCTATTTCGGCCTGTTCGGTGCCGCCTTCGCCGCAGCGACCCTCGTGCCCGCACAATCCGAAGCCGTGCTGGTGGGGTTGCTGCTGCATGGATCACAGCCTGCCGCGGCACTGTTGCTGGTCGCCACGGCAGGCAATGTGCTCGGTTCGCTGGTCAACTGGCTGCTGGGCCGCTCGGTCGAACGGTTGCGTCACAAGCGCTGGTTCCCTGTTAGCGATCAACAGCTCGAACGCGCGCAGCGCCGTTACCACCGCTACGGCCGCTGGTCGTTATTGCTGAGCTGGGTGCCGATCATAGGCGACCCGCTGACCGTGGTCGCCGGTACCTTGCGCGAGCCATTGTGGAGCTTTCTGCTGCTGGTCACCCTGGCCAAGGGCGGGCGTTACCTGTTGCTTGCCAGCGTGACGCTCGGCTGGCTTTAAGGTAGTCCAGCGGCATCGTTAACCTCAGCGTAACGAAACGCCTCTGCGCTTGATTGATGACCCTCCGGTCGTCTCCCTACTGTGCGCTCCACAAGCGGAAAAACTGTGGAGTCGCCATGACAACAATAATCTCCCCACCGCCGCAGTGGTCGCGCCGTCGAGCCGAAAAGGCCCGTCGTCTCGATCAGGTGCAGCGCAGGGCGCTCTCCAGTGAGTGAATGGCACGGTGCACGCTGACGTTGCTGGTGTTCAACTCCGCGGCCGCTTTGCTGAGATTGCCGCTGCGCATGAAGGCCAGAAACACCTCCAATTTTTTTAGCGTGAGTTCTTCGTCAATCTGCATGGCGCTTGCTCGAGGGCCGGGCAGTCGAGTATGCCAAAAGGGTCTCCCGGCTGTTTATCTCAGACATCGAGCGAAGCCTGGTGCCGATCATCAGCTCGGTGCCGGTTGTGACCTGCTTCAAAAATCGGCAGACATGCACATCGCAAGGGTGCATTTGGCGAATCGTGCATCATGCAACACAAGGTGAAACCGCGTTACGTATAAGTATTTGATATTTAAGAATAAATTGCTTTCAAGAGATTGGCACGTCGTATGCTCCAGTTGCGTATCGTGACAGGCGTAACACAACAATTCGATCAGCATGGCTGAGCGGCGCGCCAGCCAGGAATATGGAAAGCATGAATAACAGACTGAACGGCAAAACCGAGATATGGGCCGATGGCTATTCATTCATGGAAATGAGCGAGACGTTGCTGACCGCGTTAGGTATCCGCGCAGAAGAACCTAAACCTCCCGAGCCAAGTTCGCGCCGTGCCGACCTGGCGTCTTCAACTGCAAAAGCAACCTGTCCCGGTGTGGAAGTCGAACGGTAACGACGGCCGTTTCGTTTCTGCAGTTGGAATCAAGCTGCTCGCTAACCCAATGCTAGCGAGCCAGGGCTGCTGTCGTTACGTCACCTGATGCACAAGCACAACGAGTCGAACGGTGCACCGCGAACCTGCGGTAAAGCCGCTGCGGTGCAGCCTGCAGTCAATTAACAGTTCAGAGCACGTGTTTGGATATGTACTTCGATATTTCAACGATCGAGGTCCTGCCGGTGAACTCGAACTTGACCTTCCCCAGTGACGAGAAATACACCTCCAGCTCCGAGTCCAGATCGAAGGTCCCGGACGTCTCCACCGAATAGGCGACGATGTTGTTGTAGGGCAGGGAGGTGAAATCCTTCTTGCTGCCGGTAATGCCCTGCACATTGACCGCGATGATCCGCTTGTTGGTAAACACCACGCCGTCACGCATGGACTTGTAGGAATCGATCACCTGTTCGTCGTCCAGTAGCAGCGAGCGGACCCGCTCTGCGTATTCATCGTTCTGCTTTAGCTTGAAGAAACCCTTGTTATCAAAATCGATCATCGCTGCGTTCCTCGTCATGGATCGTTGTCGCTGCATGCTGCCCTAGCTGAACGCGGCTTGCCAGAGCGCCTGCGGCCTTGACAGTGACAGACCGATTCCGATCAAATGTTACGGTATAACATTTGATCGGAAGCGGGCATGAACAGCAGTAGCGTTGCAGCAAGCATTTTGGGACTAGCCGCCGCGGCAGGTTTGGCCAGCATGTCAGCGTTGGCGCAGGAGTCAGACAGCGCAGTTCTTGAAGACGTGGTCGTCACGGCAGACCGGGAACAAGTCTTAGCAGAGGGCTACCGGACTCGGCGTTCAGCGAGCGCCACCAAGACGGATACGCCGCTGGAGGAGGTTCCCCAGGCGGTCAGCGTGATCCCCGCCACGGTGCTTGAAGATCTGGATAGCCCGCGTATCGAAAAGGCGCTGGATTATGCGGGCGGCGTGGCGCGGCAGAACGACTTCGGCGGCCTGACCATGTACGAATACAGCATTCGTGGGCTGACGACCTCTGAGTTCTACAAGGACGGCTTCAGCGTCAACCGCGGCTACATGAACCCTCAGGACCCATCCAACGTCGAGCGCATCGACGTGCTCAAGGGGCCGTCGTCCAGCCTGTACGGTCGCGGTGACCCAGGCGGTACCATCAACATCGTCAGCAAGCGCCCGCAGAACGACAGGTTCGCCCGGCTGGACCTGAGCGCTGGGCGCTGGGATCGCTATCGCGGCAGCCTGGACGTCAACACACCGTTGGATGACGAGGGCAAGATGCTCTACCGCATGAATCTAGCGGTAGAGGA
The DNA here is from genome assembly GCF_900129835.1 of Stutzerimonas xanthomarina DSM 18231. Taxonomy (GTDB): domain Bacteria; phylum Pseudomonadota; class Gammaproteobacteria; order Pseudomonadales; family Pseudomonadaceae; genus Stutzerimonas; species Stutzerimonas xanthomarina. The sequence goes on along the minus strand of NZ_FQXA01000001.1, from coordinate 930,025 downwards.
CAGCAAGCGTTTTCGCGATTACCGCTCCGGCGAGCGCCAGTTCTTCGCGCCTGCGTTCAGCTGGGATCTGGCGCCGCAGACGCGCCTGCTGGTGCAAGCCGAAGTCATCCGCAACAGCCAGGTGTTCGACCGTGGTGTGGTGGCGCCAAATGATCATCTCGGAAGCGTCTCGCGTACGGAGTTTTTCGGTGAGCCCGGCGACGGTGACATCGACAACAACAACGAGAGCCTGCAGGCTGAGATCGAGCATGATCTGAACGCCAGCTGGACCGTCCGCCTGGCCAGCCACTACAAGCAGGGTCGCCTGAGCGGTGGTGCGACTGAAGCGAGCAGCCTTGCGGCTGACACGCATACCCTCAACCGAGAATACCGCTACCGCGATTTCGATTGGCAGGACAGCATCACCCAGCTGGAGCTGCGCGGTCTGGTCTATACGAGCGACATCGAACACAACCTGTTGATCGGCACCGAATACGAGCGTTACGTCAAGAACGAACGCCTGATGCGCTCCCGTCCTGTCTCGCAAATCGATATCTACGAGCCGGTCTATGGGCAGCTAAGACCGCCGTTTAGTGTTGGCCCCGATGGGCGCAGCACCCACCGCCACGAACGGGTCCATTCCCGTTCGATGAACCTGCAGGATCAGATGCGTTTCAGCGAAAAATTCTTCGGTGTTGTTGGCGCCCGTTACGACCATTACGAGCATCGGCTGGACAACGAAGTCGTCAGCACGCGCATGGAGCAGACCCATGAAAAGGTCACGCCACGCATTGGGGCGCTGTATCAGCTGATGCCTGAAGTTGGCGTGTTCGCCAATGCCTCGCAGTCGTTCAAGCCCAATGGCGGCATTGATGCGTCAGGCACGGCATTCGATCCGGAAGAAGGCGTTGGTTACGAAGCGGGCTTCAAATTCGACCTGCTCGACAGCCGTCTGGGCATGACCGTCGCTGCCTTTCACCTCACCAAGGAAAACGTACTCACTGCCGATCCGGTCGACTCCGCGTATCAGATCGCCGCGGGCGAGGTGCGTAGTCGCGGCATCGATTTCCAGCTGACCGGCCAGCTGACCGACGCGATTCGGCTGATCGGCGCCTACGCCTATGTCGATGCCGAAGTGACGGAAGACAACACCCTCGCGCGCGGCAGTCGCTTGCTCAACGTGCCCGAGCACAGCGGCAGTCTGCTCGGTGTGTATGAGTTTCTCGACGGTGGACTGCGCGGTTTGGAGCTTGGCGGCGGGGTCAATTACGTCGGCGAGCGCTCCGGCAACGTGGCGGACAGCGGCTTCGAGCTGCCGGGTTACACCACCATAGATCTGCTGGCGCGCTACAAAGTCACGCCGGACATGACCTTAGGCGTGAATCTCAATAACGCCTTCGACCGCACCTACTACGAGCGCTCCTACAGCAACGTCTGGGTGATGCCTGGCGAGCCGCGCAACCTGAGCCTGAGCCTGTCACTGAACCTGTAACGCAGAGCCGGCTCGCCCCGGGCCGGCTCGTCACTCACTAGTCCAAAAGGATGGAAGATGAACAAGCACCACGCGAAATACGCCATGACTTTGATCGCTGCACTGATGGCAGGGCAGGCCGCGGCCCACGGCATGTGGACCGAAGAGCGTCGCGGCAACATCGAGGTGATCTACGGTCATGGTGCCGAAGACAACGCCTTTGACCCGAAGAAAATCTCCGGCGCCTGGGCCACAGACCGCCACGGCAGCCGAATCCCTGTCACAGTCGAGCGGCTAGAGAACCACGCACGGCTGAAGCCGATTGAATCGCCGGCGGTGCTCAGCGTGGCGCTGGATAACGGTTACTGGACCCAGGCGCCGGACAAGCAGTGGCTCAACGTCGGAGAATCGAAGGTTCCCGGCGCGCTGGATTCCGGGCGTTACTACAAGTACAGCCTGGCGGTGCTGCATGAGGGTGCGGAACTGCCGGCGCTGGACAAGCTCAAGCTGGCCATCGTGCCGCAGCGTGATCCCTTATCGGTTGAAGTAGGCGAGGCGCTGGAGGTTCAGGTCCTGGTCGACGGCAAACCGGCCGCCGATGTCGAGTTGATCGCCGATCACGTGAACAACCCGGACGAGGTGGCTGCAACCACCAACAAGCAGGGCAAGGCGAAGATCACCGTGCGCAACCACGGCCTTAACGTCATCGCCGCCTCCACCACGGTCCCGAGCGAAGACCCGGACGCACGCGTGCGCGGCATGTTCTCCTCGCTGAGTTTCGTCAGCGCGAAGCACGAGCACTGACCGCGTCGACCTCACAGCGAAACGAGATTGCTCAAAACATAACCACCAAGGGCTCGTTGGTGGTTAGCGACACGGCCTGGGACCGGAAAAGCTCGCTTCAAACGGCCAGCTTGAACGCGATATACGCTTGGATCGTAGAGCTCCAGGCCACACCGCGGCTCGAATGGCCTCAGGTGCAGCACCGATCAGGTTGAGGTGCAGCGCAAATACCTGGCTTCTGACCAGCCGCCCCGAAACGAAAAAGCCCCGGATTTTCATCCGGGGCTTTTTCTTTGGAGGTGGCGCACCAGGCGGGATTCGAACCCACGACCCCTGCCTTCGGAGGGCAGTACTCTATCCAGCTGAGCTACTGGTGCGTTGCGGGCGCAATCATACGCATGTCGTCTGCGGTCGTCCATGGCGCTTCGGCAGCTGCTCAGCGCGCAGTGCTGTGGTTCTGATAGCCGATCGCGGCGTCATCAGGTCTGGTTATGGTGCGTTAATTTTTCCGAACAGGGTGTTGCCCGATGCCAGCCAGCAGGCCTAGCATGCGTTCGATATCTCAAACGCTTTAGCTCACGGCAGGAACCCTGGGGCTGTCCCTTGCTCTGACTTAACTCGAGCAGTTCCACTGCCAATCGCCTTTCCAATCGGCCAGATGGCCTCGGTCCAATCCCGGCACCCTGCCGGCTCTCAGGAGACTGCCATGCAACTCAAAGACAACAAGCTGTTCCGCCAGCAGGCTTATATCGACGGCGCCTGGCAGGACGCGGACAGCGGCCAGACCATCAAGGTCAACAACCCGGCCAGCAACGAGATCCTGGGCAGCGTGCCGAAAATGGGCACCGCGGAAACCCGTCGCGCCATCGAAGCGGCCGAGCGCGCACTTCCGGCCTGGCGTGACCTGACCGCCAAGGAGCGCTCGCAAAAGCTACGCCGCTGGTTCGAGCTGATGATGGAGAACCAGGACGACCTGGGTCGGCTGATGACGCTGGAGCAGGGCAAGCCGCTGGCCGAATCCAAGGGCGAGATCGCCTATGCCGCCTCCTTTATTGAGTGGTTCGCTGAGGAAGCCAAGCGTGTCTATGGCGACACTATCCCGGGCCATCAAAAAGACAAGCGCATCATCGTCATCAAGCAGCCGATCGGCGTCACGGCGGCCATCACCCCGTGGAATTTCCCGGCGGCGATGATCACCCGTAAGGCCGGTCCAGCGTTGGCGGCGGGTTGCACCATGGTACTCAAACCCGCGAGCCAGACGCCTTTTTCCGCGCTGGCGCTGGCCGAGCTGGCGGAGCGTGCGGGTATCCCGAAAGGTGTGTTCAGCGTCGTCACTGGTTCGGCGGGTGACATCGGCAACGAGCTGACCGCGAACCCGACGGTGCGCAAGCTCAGCTTCACCGGCTCGACCGAAGTTGGCGCGAAGCTGATGGAGCAGTGCGCCGCGGGCATCAAGAAGGTGTCGCTGGAGCTGGGCGGCAACGCGCCGTTCCTGGTGTTCGATGACGCGGACCTCGACGAAGCAGTCAAAGGCGCCATGCAGTCCAAGTACCGTAACGCCGGCCAGACCTGCGTCTGCGTCAACCGCATCTATGTACAGAACGGCGTGTACGACGAGTTTGCGAAGAAATTCCAGGCTGCGGTCGAAAAACTGAAGGTTGGCAATGGACTCGATGAAGGCACCGACATCGGCCCGCTGATCGACGACCGCGCGGCGGCCAAGGTCAGAGAGCACATCGAGGACGCCGTCGCCAATGGTGCACAGGTACTCACCGGCGGTAAGGCGCACCAGATGGGCGGCAGCTATTTCGAGCCGACGCTGATGGTCAGCGTGCCGCACCATGCCAAGGTGGCGAAAGAGGAAACCTTCGGGCCGCTGGCGCCGCTGTTCCGTTTCGAAGACGAGGCCGAGGGTATCGCCCTGGCCAATGACACCGAGTTTGGGCTGGCGGCCTATTTCTATGCGCGCGATCTGGGTCGGGTGTTCCGTGTGGCCGAAGCAATCGAGTCAGGGATGATCGGCATCAACACCGGGATGATTTCGACCGAGGTGGCACCCTTCGGTGGCGTGAAGTCGTCCGGTCTGGGCCGTGAGGGTTCGAAGTACGGCATGGATGACTATCTGGAAATCAAATACCTCTGCTTGGGGTTGTAAGGCTTTAGTTCAGCTGCCCGGGGGATCGCTTTCGCCCCGGGGGTTTGCGGTTGCCACGGCTGATTGCTGGGCCGTCAGTTGTTACGTCTTCCGGGTGCCCAGCAGCCTGGAGCGACGAGTCGTCAAGAATTCTGAGCTCATCGCGCGGACGATTCGCCACTGCGATGTTCATTTGCCGCTCCCTGTTCGCCGCCACCCTTAGTGTTGAGCCGCTTGTCGCATTCGATCTTATTGCATCCTCTCTAACGGGCATCGCCCCAGATCTCACTTATGTTTCGAGCGCTGTCGTGGTTATGGCGGTTGTCAGTCGAAGCGATTATTGCCAGTCTCTCGACATGCGGAAATGACTCGACTATTCTGCTGTGCGAAACATGATTCCGTGAAATAACAACTCCAATCATTCATTTCACAAGCGGAGGCCAGCCATGACGGATGCCGTACGGCTCGAAATTCAGGGCGAAATCGCTCTGATCACGGTCAACAACCCACCGGTCAATGCGCTCGGGCACGCCGTGCGCGAAGGCTTGCTGCAAGCCTTTCAAAACGCTGAAACGGACTCGCAGGTGCGCGCCGTGGTGCTGGTCTGTGAGGGCAATACGTTTATTGCCGGGGCCGACATCAAGGAATTCGGTAAGCCGCCGCAGGCGCCGAGCCTGCCGGAAGTGATCGAGGTCATCGAAGGCAGCAATAAGCCGAGCGTGGCGGTCATTCATGGCACCGCTTTGGGTGGCGGGCTGGAAGTCGCGCTGGGCTGTCATTACCGGATCGCCCGCAAGGACGCCAAGGTCGGCCTGCCCGAGGTGAAGCTGGGTCTGTTACCCGGTGCCGGTGGTACTCAGCGGCTCCCGCGTCTGGCCGGTGTCGAGAAGGCGCTGGACATGATTGTCAGCGGCACGCCGATCAGTGCTGCTGAGGCGGTCGAGCACAAGATTGTCGACGAGCTGTTCGAGGGTGATCTGGTGGACTCCGGCCTGGCCTATGCCCGCCGTATGGTCGAAGAAGGCCGCGCACCGCGTCGCACCGGCGAGCAGACCCGCGGCTTGGAGGGTGCCGACAACGAGGCACTGATCCGCGCCAAGCACGCTGAAGTCACCAAGCGCATGCCCGGGCTGTTCTCGCCGCTGCGTTGTATCGCGGCGGTGGAGGCGGCCACCAAGCTGCCGCTGGCCGAAGGTCTCAAGCGTGAGCGTGAGCTGTTTGCCGAGTGCCTGAACTCGCCGCAGCGTGGCGCCTTGGTTCATTCATTCTTCGCCGAACGCCAGGCGGGCAAGATCAACGATCTGCCATCCGATGTGAAACCGCGGCCGATCAAGACCGCCGCGGTGATCGGCGGCGGCACCATGGGTGTCGGTATCGCTTTGAGCTTCGCCAATGCCGGTGTGCCGGTGAAACTGCTGGAAATCAATGACGAAGCGCTGCAACGCGGCCTGCAGCGTGCCCGTGACACCTACGCGGCGAGCGTCAAGCGCGGCAGCCTGACCGAGGAGGTGATGGAGAAGCGCCTCGCGCTGGTCGAAGGCGTGACCGAGTACGCCGCGCTGGCCGATGCCGACGTGGTGGTCGAGGCGGTATTCGAGGAGATGGGCGTCAAGCAGCAGGTGTTCCAGCAGCTGGATGCGGTGTGCAAGCCCGGCGCGATTCTCGCCTCCAATACGTCATCACTCGATTTGAATGCCATCGCGGCTTTCACCAAGCGCCCTGAAGACGTAGTCGGCCTGCATTTCTTCAGCCCGGCCAACGTCATGCGCTTGCTGGAAGTGGTGCGTGGCGAGAAGACCAGCAATGAAGTGCTGGCCACCGCCATGGCCATCGGCAAGCAGCTGAAAAAGGTCTCGGTGGTGGTTGGCGTCTGCGACGGCTTCGTCGGCAACCGCATGGTCTTCCAGTACGGCCGCGAGGCGGAATTTCTGCTGGAGGAGGGCGCCACGCCACAACAGGTCGACGGGGCGCTGCGCAACTTCGGCATGGCCATGGGGCCGTTCGCCATGCGCGATCTGTCCGGTCTCGATATTGGCCAGGCGATCCGCAAGCGCCAGCGCGCGACGCTGCCGGCGCATCTGGATTTCCCCACCGTCTCCGACAAGCTGTGCGCCGCCGGCATGCTCGGGCAGAAGACCGGTGCTGGCTACTACCGCTACGAGCCGGGCAACCGCACGCCACTGGAGAACCCCGAACTCGTGCCTATGCTGGAAGCAGCGTCGCAGGAGAAAGGCATCGAGCGAAAGGCGCTGGACGAGCAATACATCGTCGAGCGCTGCATCTTCGCCTTGGTCAACGAGGGCGCGAAGATTCTCGAAGAGGGTATCGCCCAGCGGTCCAGCGATATCGACGTCATCTACCTCAACGGCTATGGCTTCCCGGCCTTCCGCGGCGGGCCGATGTTCTATGCCGACAGCGTTGGCCTGGACACCGTGCTGGCGCGAGTCAAGGAGCTGCACGCACGGTGCGGCGACTGGTGGAAGCCGGCACCACTGCTGGAAAAACTGGCCGCCGAAGGCCGCACCTTCACCGAATGGCAGGCCGGACAATGAACGCGACCCGCCTGCAATCCGAACGCACCATGAGGACCTTCCCATGAACGTCAACTACACGGCCGAAGAGCTCGCCTTCCGCGATGAAGTGCGCGCCTTCCTGACAAACGAGCTGCCCGCGGACATCGCCGCCAAGGTCAAGCTCGGCAAGCACATGTCCAAGGAAGACCATCAGCGCTGGCAGCAGATCCTGGTCAAGCGCGGCTGGTACGCGCCGGGCTGGCCGGTGGAGCTGGGCGGCACCACCTGGGGCCCGGTTGAAAAGCACATCTTCGACGAGGAGTGCGCCGCCTTTGGCGCGCCGCGCAGCGTGCCCTTCGGCGTCAACATGGTCGCCCCGGTGATCATCAAGTTTGGCACCCAGCAGCAGAAGGACTATTACCTGCCGCGCATTCTTTCCGGTGAAGACTGGTGGTGCCAGGGTTATTCCGAGCCGGGCGCCGGCTCCGATCTCGCCAGTCTCAAGACCCGCGCCGTGCGCGATGGCGACCACTACGTGGTCAACGGCCAGAAGACCTGGACCACCCTCGGCCAGCACGCCAACATGATCTTCTGCCTGGTGCGCACCGACCCCGAAGCCCAGCAGCAGCGCGGCATCAGCTTCCTGTTGATCGACATGAGCACGCCGGGCATCAGCGTGCGGCCGATCATCACCTTGGACGGCGATCATGAGGTCAACGAAGTCTTCTTCGACAACGTCCGCGTCCCGGTGGAAAACCTCGTCGGCGAGGAAAACCAGGGCTGGACCTGCGCCAAGTACTTGCTGACCCACGAGCGCACCGGCCTCGCCGGCATCGGCGCCTCCAAGGCTGCGCTGGCGCATCTGAAACGCATCGCCATGAAGGAAGTCTGCGACGGCAGGCCTATGCTCGAAGACCCGCTGTTCCGCGCTCAGGTCGCGGAGGTCGAGATGCAGCTGATGGCCATCGAGATGAGCACCCTGCGCATCCTCGCAGCGGCGAAAGAGGGCGGCGTGCCCGGCGCGGAGTCCTCGATCCTCAAGGTCAAGGGCACCGAGATCCGCCAGGCCATCACCAGCCTGCTGCGCAAGGTCATCGGTCCTTATGCGTTGCCCTTCCTCGAGGAGGAGCTGCAGCTGGACTACGAAGGCGATCTCTTGCACGCCGACTACAGCGCGTCGCTCGCCGGCGACTACTTCAACATGCGCAAGCTGTCGATCTTCGGCGGCTCCAATGAAATCCAGAAGAACATCGTCTCGAAGATGATTCTCGAGCTGTAAGGGGGCACCGCAATGGACTTCAAACTGACTGAAGAGCAGCAAATGCTGCAAGACACCGCGGCGCGTCTGGTGCGCGACGCCTACCCGTTCGAGCAGCGCGAGAAATTCAGCGAGTCGGAGCTGGGCTTTTCCTCCGAGTTCTGGGGGCAGCTGGGCGAGCTAGGCCTGACCGCCGTGCCGTTTGCCGAGGAGATCGGCGGCTTTGGCGGCGGTGGGGTGGAAACCATGCTGGTGATGACCGAGCTGGGCCGCGGGCTGACGCTCGAACCCTACCTGCAATCGGTGATCTATGGCGGCGGCTTGCTCAATCAGCTGGGCAGCGACGCGCAGAAAACCGATCTGCTGCCTCAGGTCGCGGCCGGTTCGCTGCAGCTGGCGGTGGCTTTCGACGAGCCGCAGAGCCATTACAACCTGCACGATGTACAGACCAAAGCTGAAGCGGTCGACGGCGGTTATCGCCTGAGCGGACGTAAGGCCGTGGTGATTGGCGGACACAGCGCCGGCAGGATCATCGTCTCGGCGCGCACTGCCGGCGACAGCCGCGACGAAACCGGCATCAGCCTGTTCCTCGTCGATCCGAACGCTCAAGGCGTCAGTCGCCGGGTGTACCCGACCATCGACGGGCGCAAGGGCTGCGAGCTGTTCCTCGACAATGTGCAAGTGGGCTCCGACGCGCTGCTCGGCGAAATCGGTAATGCGCTCCCGGCGCTGCGCTACCAGCAAGGCCGCGCCATCGCCGCGCAATGCGCCGACGCGCTGGGCAGCATGGACGAGGCCTGCAAGCTGACCCTCGACTACCTGAAAACGCGCAAGCAGTTCGGCGTTCCAATCGGCAAGTTCCAGGTGCTGCAACACCGCATGGTGGACATGCAGACCGAGCTGGAGCAGGCCACCAGCATGGCGATCCTCGCCGCGACCTTTGCCGATGGCGAAGACAACGACGACCGCCGCCGCATCATCGCCGCCGCCAAGTACATCTGTGCCCGCGCCGCACGCAAGGTGGCCGAGGAAGCGATCCAGCTGCACGGCGGCATCGGCATGACCTGGGAATACAACCTTGCCCACCACGCCAAGCGCCTGGTCATGATCGCCCACCAGTTCGGTGACGATGACCATCATCTGAAGGCTTATGCGAAGCTGATGCAGGTGGCATAACGCACCAATCGCGACACCACGACCGGGCCTTATGGCCCGGTTTTGCTTTGCAGGCATCCCTCTATGAGACGGGCTGGCCGGCGCTCCGCTTTAGCTCACCGTTGTGGTGAAGGTGGTGACGAAGGGCAAGCGGACCTGCCACCCGAGCGCGATGCAAGGCGAAGAGAGCAGCGCTTAAATTGCTGCGTAGGGTGGGGCTTTAGCCCCCCGAGATGGTGTTGGTGGTGGGCTGAAGCCCACCCTACGGGGGGAAGTGCCTTCCTCTGGCCAGTGCGCCTCTTAGCCTAACTCGCGTTGACGAGCGCATCAGGCGGGTTGTGCTGGCATTGTTCAAGTTCTGGCAGCAAATAGCCCGACCAGAGCGTCGGTGCGAAAGCTTCACGGAAGAAGCCGAAATGACCGATACGATCCGCGCCCACTTCACTCGGGGCGATGCGTTGCATGCTCTTCGGTGCGCCGGTATAGAAGCCGTGCAGCGATTCGGTATTGCGCGCCGACATCATCTCGTCATCAGTGAATGACAGCGACGTCAGCGGGGTCCGTACCGCGGCGAACGCCTGGTGCATGGGTTCGCCCTCCACGCCGACCAGATATTCCGGATGCAGGCACCAGCGGCGCCATTGGCGGATGACGCCGGCCGGCAAGTCACCCACTGCGCCGATGCGGTCGCCGGGAAAGTAGCCGGCGATGGCGGTTAGGGCCGGGGCAAGACCGTACCAGAGCAACCAGGCCTTGTGCTTGATCTGCGGGCTGTTTTCGCGCCAGTAACCGCTGCCGGCCGCAATGGTGACGATTCGGGTAAGCCGCTCGTGGCCTTTGACTAGAGGCAGGATCTGCGCGCCGACGCTGTGGCCAATCCAATAGAGCGGTAGCGCGCCAGCCTCCTCTGCAACTGTTGCCAATACCGCGCTGCAGTCGTGGCGAGCCCAGTCGAGGATGTCCACCTTGAGCTGGCGCAGCGGAATCTGGCGCGAGCGGCCCATGCCCAGATAATCGAACGTGACGACCAAATAGCCACGGTCGGCCAGCCAACTGGCGAACGCGGCGTAGAAGCGTTGCTTGACGCCCATGGCCGGTGCAATCAAAACGGCGCCGCGTGGCGCACCGCTCGGTGGGTACCAGTAGCTGGACAAAAGGTGACCATTGCCGTTATCGATCCAACGCTCTCCAGCCTGTATCGTCGCCATCTTTTTGTTCTCCGCACTTTTTGGATTGCCGCGATCGGTGCAGTATACGAACAGTGGAAGATAATTCTAGAAAATAATTCTAGTTACGTTGGAGGTCGGATGGCCCGTAGTAGCCGCAAGCAGGAAATCCTCCAGGCCGCGCTCGCCTGCTTCACCGAGTTTGGGGTTGAGGCGACGACCATCGAGATGATTCGCGACCGTTCCGGGGCCAGCATCGGTAGCCTTTATCACCATTTTGGTAACCGCGAGCGAATCATCGCCGCGCTTTATCTGGAGGGCATCGGTGAATACGCCGCGCGGCTTGAGGCCGGGCTGATCGAAACGCTGGATGCCGAGGCGTGTGTCAGGCTGTTCGTCACGAGCTACATCGATTGGGTCACAGAGAATCCCAACTGGGCACGCTTCGTTCTGCACAACCGCGGACGGGTCGAGGCGGGGGAAATGGGGGAACGACTGCGTGAGGTCAATCAGGCCCATGGCGAGCGGGTCAGCGCCATCTTGCGCCGGCACCGCGATAGCGGCGCCTTTCGACGGATGCCGGGTGATTGCTTTCTGGCCGTGGTGATCGGGCCTTGCCACGATATGGCGCGCAACTGGCTGGCTGGACGATCACGCACCGCGTTGGCGGATTGCCGCGAACTGCTCGCGGACATCGCCTGGGCCAGCGTCAGGGCGCAGTGACGGCGGTCTGATCGCCACCTTTGTGGAGTCGATGAGCGAAAGGTCGGTGAAGCCTACGCGTCCCGCTTGACTGGTTGCCGCTTAGCCAATGATCAGACGCCCAGGCTTTCGATATCGCGTGCGAGCATTTCCAGCTGGTGTGCCAGCGAGCCGCGTAGGGTTTCTTCACTGAGCTGGAACGAGGGCGCGCCGCAGGTCAGCGCCATGATGCTGCCGTCGGCCAAATGAAGCGGTACGCCAGCGGCCATCACATTGCGGTCCCAGTCGCCGAGCGACAGGCAGAAGCCATGCTGGCGGAACTCGGCGAAGGATTTTTCCAGGGATTGCTCCATCGTGGCCCACTCGTCGCCGTATTTGGCTTCCAGCGCGGCCATCAAATGCGCGCGCTCCTTGTTCGGGGTGCCGGCGAGAAAGGCGCGGCCTGCTGCCGTGGTGGCCAGCGGCAGGCGCACACCAGCGTCCATGCGCAGTGTGGAAACCTCAGCCGGCCGGCAGTTTTCGATATAGATCATCGACAACCGGTCACGGCAGGTCAGCCCAACGGACGTATTGGTGCGACGCGAGAACTCGTCCATGTACGGCTTGGCCAGCTGGCGCACGCGCAGATTGGAGACGTAGGCATAACCGAGCGCCAGTACGCCGGAGTCGAGCTGGTACTTTTCCAGCTGCGGCGAGTAGCTGAGGTAACCGAGCTTGGTCAGGGTATAGGTCATGCGCGACACCGTTGGTTTGGGCAACCCGGTGATGCGCGCAATGTCCTGGTTGCCCATCACCACCGAACCGTGGGTGAAGGCACGCAGTACATCCAGCCCGCGTGATAGCGCCTCGACGAATTTTCGGTCCTTGGGAGTATCGGTGTCTTCGATGTCGCTCATGGTGGTGTCGGTCTGTCCGGTGGTAGGGCGGCGGCGCGCACGATAGCAGATCGCCCATCGCTCGGCAGGGGGCTTTAGCTAATGCGCAAGTTGCTTCGGTGGCTGTCCACGACCACGGTCGTTTAGCGCCAATTGGGTCATCATAGCTGATAATAACGGTTCTGCATTTCGCACAGTAAAACCATTGTTCGCTTTTAATGCGAGGCTAGGCGACAAATATGGCTCGTCTCATCTCGTCGTAGGCGGGAGAGTAGTTACAGCGATACGATGGCAGCCCGGCAGCCCGGCAGCCCGGCAGCCCGGTTCGTTGCAACTGACGGCTCTGATTGGTCTCACTGTATAGAGTGGGCAGATGCGCAGGCGACGAACGGTTTGCGGCGGAAGGCCTCGCCAGGCTTGGGTCGGAAAGAAATCGAGGCAGTGAGCGTCGACGCTGTAAAGTCACACCGCGCTTGTTGCCTGGGGGACTTTCTGATATAAAGCAGCGCTCTTTTCTAGGGGCCCGGTTTCTTCGCTTGCCGCGTAGCCGGTAAGACCCCAACGAAACGTGGCGCTGAGCGCCAAAATAGACATTTGAATTCAAGCGGCCAACCCATGCCGGGTTGGGCATGTGGTTTTAGAGGGCTGAGGCATGTCGAGAGTCTGTCAAGTTACCGGTAAGGGTCCGGTAACCGGGAACAACATTTCCCACGCGAACAACAAAACCCGTCGTCGTTTTCTGCCGAACCTGCAGCATCATCGCTTCTGGGTCGAGTCCGAGAACCGCTTCGTACGTCTGCGCCTGACTGCCAAAGGCATGCGCGTTATCGACAAGCGTGGCATCGACGCCGTTCTGGCTGAACTCCGCGCTCGCGGCGAAAAGGTTTAAGGAGAACTATCATGCGTGACCTGATCCGTTTGGTGTCCAGCGCCGGTACCGGCCATTTTTACACCACTGACAAGAACAAGCGCACCACCCCCGACAAGCTCGAAATCAAGAAATTCGATCCTGTCGTACGTAAGCACGTGATGTACAAGGAAGCCAAGATCAAGTAATTGATCGGCCCTTGAAGAAAAACCCGCCAATCGGCGGGTTTTTTCGTTTATGCAGCTATGGCAGTGGTGTTCCAGTAGGGCACCCGTGCTGCCCGATGCGGACTCGGTGAGCCGTTCGTGGCGGCAAATTGCTCGTCCGGCTTTGGGCCGCTCACCGACACGGCCGCCTCTACGGTCATCGCTCTGTCAGGCTGCCTTGCGGATGGCGTCGGCGAGGCGCTCGATCATCGCGTCGATATGCTCGCGCTCGACGATCAGCGCGGGTGACAAGGCAATGGTGTCGCCGCTGGCGCGCGCCAGCAAACCATCCTCGAAGCACTGACGAAACACTTCGTAGCCACGTTTGCCGACGCCGTCCGCATGGGCCGCGAACTGGATGCCGGCCACCAGCCCAACCGTACGGATATCGGTCACGTTTGGCAGTCCCTGGAGGCTGAACAGGGCGTCCTGCCAGTAACCTTCGATCTCGATGGCTTTCTGGAAGAGGTTCTCCCGCTGATAGATGTCCTGGGTCGCCAGAGCGGCTGCGCAGGCCACCGGGTGGCCGGAGTAGGTGTAGCCGTGGAAGAACTCGATGGTGGCTTCCGGGCCTTGCATGAAGGCCTCGTGAATCTGCTCGTCGACCAGCACCGCGCCCATGGGGATCGCGCCGTTAGTCAGGCCTTTGGCGCAGGTGAGAATGTCCGGCGTGACGCCCCAGCGCTGGGCGGCGAAGGCCTCGCCGACCCGACCGAAGCCGGTGATCACTTCGTCGAAGATCAGCAGGATGCCGTGCTTGCGGGTGATCTCACGCAAGCGCTGCAGATAACCCTGCGGCGGCAGGATCACCCCAGCGGAGCCGGACATTGGCTCGACGATCACGGCGGCAATATTTTCCGCCCCATGCAAGGTGACCAGTCGTTCCAACTCGTCGGCTTTTTCCACGCCGTGCTCAGGCAGGCCGCGGCTGAACGCGTTGCGCTGCAGGTCGAGCGTATGCGGCAGGTGGTCGACGCCTGGTAACAGCGCGCCAAAGGCCTTGCGGTTGTTGGCCATGCCGCCGACCGAAATACCGCCAAAGCCGACGCCGTGATAGGCCAGCTCGCGGCCGATCAGGCGGGTGCGACTGCCCTGGCCGATCGCGCGCTGGTAGGCCAGTGCGATCTTCAATGCGGTGTCCGCCGACTCCGAACCCGAGTTGGTGAAGAACACCCGGTTCAGCCCGGCCGGGCTGATCTGCGCCAGCCGCTCAGCCAGCTCGAAGGGCAGCGGGTGGCCCATCTGGAAGGTCGGTGCGAAATCCAGCTGGGCGATCTGCCGGCTCACCGCCTCGGTGATCTCGCGGCGGCCATGGCCGGCGTTGCAGCACCACAGCCCGGCGGTGCCATCGATCACCTGACGGCCATCGGTGTCTGTGTAGTACATGCCCTCGGCGCGCTCCAGCAGACGCGGGCTGCCCTTGAACTGACGGTTGGCAGTGAAGGGCATCCAGAAATGTTCGGCAGAGGTGGCGCGATCGTGGGCCATGGCTAGCTCCGGCAAGGTGACGGGTTCGACGGCTATGCTGTAGCGCGATATCACCCGAGCGCCCAGCGGTTTTGGCGAGTCTATGTTTAATAAAACGAACAAAACAAGGCGGGAACCGGCTGCAGCGTAAAAAATATTGATAGGCCTGGTGCCGCTGGTTTAGGGTGCCTTTCTGATTATTTGACAGACTACCGAGGACGCCACATGACCACCCTGACTCTTGCCGATTGGCAACAGCGTGCCCGCGACCTGCGCATCGAAGGCCGGGCCTTCATCCAGGGCGAATACACTGCGCCCAGCGCCGGAGCCAGCTTCGACTGCATCAGCCCGGTCGATGGGCGGGTGCTGGCGCAGGTGGCGAGCTGTGACGAGGCCGACGCCGACCGCGCCGTGATTAGCGCGCGCATGGCTTTCGAGTCCGGCGTCTGGTCGCGCATGGCCCCGGCCAAGCGCAAGGCGACGATGATTCGCTTCGCCAATCTGATTCAGGCTAACGCCGAAGAACTCGCGCTGCTGGAAACCCTGGACATGGGCAAGCCGATTGGCGATTCGCTGAACGTCGACATGCCGGGCTCGGCCAATGCACTGCGCTGGTCTGGCGAGGCGATCGACAAAATTTACGACGAAGTGGCGGCCACGCCCCATGATCAACTGGGCCTGGTCACGCGCGAACCGGTGGGTGTCGTGGCGGCCATCGTGCCGTGGAATTTCCCGCTGATGATGGCTTGCTGGAAGCTCGGGCCGGCGCTGGCAACGGGCAATTCGGTAATCCTCAAACCATCCGAAAAGTCTCCGCTCACCGCCATTCGAGTCGCGCAGCTGGCGATCGAAGCGGGCATTCCGCCGGGCGTGCTCAACGTGCTGCCGGGCTACGGCCACAGCGTGGGCAAGGCGCTGGCGCTGCACATGGACGTCGATACGCTGGTGTTCACCGGCTCAACCCGGGTCGCCAAGCAACTGATGATCTACGCCGGCGAGTCGAACATGAAGCGCGTCTGGCTGGAGGCCGGCGGCAAGAGCCCGAACATCGTCTTTGCCGATGCCCCGGACCTGGAGGCCGCAGCGAAGTCTGCGGCTGGCGCCATCGCCTTCAACCAGGGCGAGGTTTGCACCGCTGGCTCGCGGCTGTTGGTCGAAAGCTCGGTCAAGGAGCGCTTCCTGCCGATGGTGGTCGAGGCGCTCAAGGGCTGGAAGCCCGGTAACCCGCTGGATCCGGCCACCAACGTCGGCGCGCTGGTCGATACCCAGCAGCTCGACACCGTGCTCGGCTACATCGAAGCCGGTCGCAACGACGGTGCGAAGGTGCTGATCGGCGGCCAGCGGACGATGCAGGACACAGGCGGCCTTTACGTTGAGCCGACCATCTTCGACGGCGTCAGCAATGCCATGAAAATCGCCCGCGAAGAAATCTTCGGACCGGTGCTGTCGGTGATCACCTTCGACACCGCCGCCGAGGCGGTGAGCATTGCCAACGACACGCCGTACGGCCTTGCCGCGGCAGTGTGGACGGCTGATCTGTCCAAGGCGCACCTGACGGCGAAGGCGTTGCGGGCGGGTAGCGTGTGGATCAACCAGTACGACGGCGGCGACATGACGGCGCCATTCGGCGGCTTTAAGCAGTCCGGCAACGGCCGCGACAAGTCGTTGCATGCCTTCGACAAGTACACCGAGCTGAAGGCCACTTGGATAAAGCTGTAAACCATCAGCATGCCGAGGCCGGGTGTCGCTTTTTACGTCCGCCTTGTTTTGCGACCGCGGTGGATCGGTAAAGCGCGATCCACCCTACGAGCGTGCGTCCTCAAAGCCTCAATGAAGACCTGGCCATTGTAGGGTGGATGTCGCCTTTTACATCCACCGATGGCGGCACGCGGCACTGCGGTGGATCGGTAGAGCGTGATCCACCCTACGAGCCGTGCGTTCTCAAAGCGTCGATGAAGAGCTGGCCATGCGTAGGGTGGATGTCGCCTTTTACATCCACCGATGGCGGCACGCGGCACGCGGTGGATCGGTAGAGCGCGACCCACCCTACTGCCCCCAGGTTCCGCTGCGGCGCATCGTTCCCCATTGATGCTTGCGCCGCGAAAACCATTGCCACAGCCCGCGGCAACGCCAGAGCGTATTCAGCTGGCGATAGCCGACGTTTTCCAGCACGGCCATGAGAAACAGCCGCAGCATGTCGCGGCGGCGTTCGTAGACGCGAAACGACATGGTTTCCAGCAGCAGGCCGTTGACAGAGAGCAGGATGCCCATGCCGATCGCGACTAGCAGGAACGCGGCCAGCGCGGCGTAGGACACGACGCCGACCACGAAGCCGCCAATCATGAAGCCGTAGCCGACCAGTTCGATCAGCGGTCCGATCCATTCGAACAACGCCATGAACGGCCAGGCCAGCCAGCCCGGTGTGCCGCCGCGCAGGCTGAAGGCGAGGCGTGCGTGGCGGCTCAGGCTCTCTGCCAGCCCGCGTTGCCAGCGACTGCGCTGACGGCCGAGGGTGCCAAGGTCTTCCGGGCATTCGGTCCAGCAGATCGGGTCGGGTAGGTAGCGGATGCGGTAGGGAATGCGCTTTTGCCGGTGATAGCGATGCAGCCGCACCACCAGTTCCATGTCCTCGCCCACCGTGTCGGTGCGGTAGCCGCCGACGGCCATGACCCGTTCCTTGTCGAACAGGCCGAAGGCGCCGGAGATGATCAGCACGGCGTTCATCGGTGACCAGCCGAGGCGGCCGAACAGAAAGGCTCGCAGGTATTCAACGATCTGAAAGCGTGCCAGCCAGTTGCTCGGCAGTGCGGCACGGATCAAAAAACCACCGCGCACCTCCGAGCCGTTGGCGATGCGGACCGTGCCGCCAGCGGCGACCGTGCGTTCGTCTTCGAGGAAGGGTTGGACAACGCGCAACAGGCTGTCGCGCTGCAGAATAGAGTCGGCGTCGACACCGCAGAACAGCCCGTGCCGCGCGGCATTGATGCCGGCATTAAGTGCGTCGGCCTTGCCGCCGTTGGCCTTGTCGATGACCCGCAGATTGGCGTAGCGCCGTGAGCGGTAGATCGCCTGCACCGGCTGATGCGCCACGGCCTGGCGTAGCGGCTCGGGATGCGGCACCAGTTCGAATTCCTCGATCAGCACGGCGAGGGTGTTGTCCTTCGAGCCGTCGTTGATCACCACCACTTCGAACTCGGGATACTGCAACTGCAGCATCGAGCGCACCGAGGTACGGATCGTCGCTTCTTCGTTGAACGCGGGCATCAGCACCGAGACCGGCGGCTCTACGCCTAGATAGGGTGCGATCTCGCCGGTTTCGGCACGCTGGCGGATATAGCCTATCAGGCTGACCATCGATAGCACGTTGAGCAGGAGGTACATGCCGTTAAGCAGCAGGAAATAAACAATGAAGCCCAGTTGCAGCCACCACAGCCAGTCGATAGTCACCGCTTGAGCTCCGCCATGGCGCGACGCAGGGCGTCTTGCCCGTAGCGATCATGCACTTGCTGGAACAGCGCCAGCAGCCGTTCCGAGGTGACACCCGGTAATGTTGCCAGGCTGTCTGCAGCGGCCTGGCGGACCCACCAGCTGGGGTCGCCCAGTAACGGCATGAACAGTTCGCTGTCGTCAGCGCGGGCTTGTTTATGCAGGGCTTGCAGGGCAGCCAGGCGCACATTCTCATGGCGGTGTTGCAGAGCTCGCAGCAGGCGGCCGCGGTCACGCGGATCGCCCAGTTCGCAAAGGCAGCGTAGCGCGACCTGCACCTGCTCAGGCGCCGCGTCCTCTTCCAGCCGCGCGCGGGCCCAGGGCGCGGCGTGACGGGGGTCGCCATGCACCAGCAAAGGCACCAGTCGCTCGCGGCGCGGATCTTCGGAACCGGAGAGGGTGACCAGTAAAGGCAAGGTCACCGCCTGCTCACCGGCCTGCTGACAGAGGCTCGCCAGGCGCGGCAAGGCCCAGTCGGGGCGGGTTACGGCGGTTGGCAAGATCAGCTGCATGGCGCGGGCCGTGTCCATCGCAATCAATGTCTGCGCGGCGGCCAGTGAGACGGTCACGTTGCGGTTCATCAGCAGTGGCTGTACGGCTTGCCAATAGGCGGGGTCGGCCAGATGACGCAGACAGGTCAGGCCGATCAGCTTGCTGCGGACCCGACCGCGCAGCAGCGCCAGGGCCTGTTGGTCCATGCCCAGCGAGATCAGCGCGTGATTCATGCGCTCACGCGCCGCGCCGCGCAGTTGCAGCTGAGTGCGGTTCCACTGCAACAGGAACCACAGCCGGCGGCTGCGAGGCAATGCTGGAACCGGATCGGGCAGCGCGTCACCCAGGCTGCACAGTGCGAAGAACGGCCGCCATTGGTCGTTGAAGGTTTGCCGCCGCGCTGAGCGGCGGCGAGCGACCTCACCGAGCAGCATGACCTGGAACATCACCAATAGCGTCAGCGCGCCCAGGCTCAGCGCGCAATAAAGCGCCAGTTGCAGCATGCCGTCTTCGGGCCAGATGGCCAGCCAGGCTCTGCGCGGTGCCTCGCACAGCCAGACCGGGCAGAACTCAGAAAGCATGACGCAGGCCGAGCTGCAGCCAGCGCCGCGTGTAGTAGTCGCCCTGACGATGCTGGCCGACTTCCCAGGTCATCGCCCAGCGGGTGTCCAGCCAATGGCGGCCCTGCAGACTGAGGGCACGTACATCGCTGGTGATCAGCTGCTGTTCCTCGACCGCTTCCTCTTCACCGATGGTCAGGCGCAGGCCAGCATAGCTGAGGCCTGCATAGTAGTAGTCCAGCGCCAGGTCGTGTCCGACCGGCGTGCCGGCATTGGCTACGTCGGTGATGTTCAGTGTGTAGCCCGCACGCCACGCGTTCCAGTAGCGTTCGGCGCTGAGGGCCAGCCGCTCGACGCGGGTGGTTTCGTATTCGG
The DNA here is from genome assembly GCF_900129835.1 of Stutzerimonas xanthomarina DSM 18231. GTDB lineage: Bacteria > Pseudomonadota > Gammaproteobacteria > Pseudomonadales > Pseudomonadaceae > Stutzerimonas > Stutzerimonas xanthomarina. The sequence goes on along the minus strand of NZ_FQXA01000001.1, from coordinate 910,535 downwards.
TGCGGCGCACGCTGACAGCGCCGAGGAAGCCCGCCGACAGTCGCCGTTGCAGGCGTAGATCGGCATGCCATTGGGGCAGGAAATAGGGCGAAGGCTGATAGCCGACTTCGGGTTGCAGCGTCCAGTTGTCGTCCAGCGCGATCACCGCGCCCGCCTCGACGCCCTGGTCCCATTCGCCAAAGCGCTGCTCGCGCAGCAATGCGCCGTACCAGCCGAGCCCTTCCGGTTGCGTCGAGGCGTAATCCAGCCGTTGGCTACGCCAGTTGTCGAAACCGCTGTCCAGCCAGTCCTGGCGGGCTGAAAGCTCCAGTTCATGTCGCCGTTGTGCCGTGGTGGCGCTGGCAGCCGGCGCTGTGGTCGTGATGGGCGAGGTCAGCGATGCCCGTGCTTGCTGCATCGCCTGCTGGACGTCGGCATAGTCCGGTGCGATCTCCACGGCGCGCTCCAGCGAGACTAGGGCGGCCTGGGGGCGACCTGCCCACAGCAATGCCTGGCCCTGCCCGAGCAGGTAGTCGGCGTTATCCGGCTCGCGTTCCAACAGCTGCTCATACAGTGGCAACGATTGCTCGGGTTGTCCTTGCCAGGCGCGCACCCGGGCCAGCAGGTACAGCGCCTCGCTGTCGCCGGGTTGCCTTGCCAGTTGCGCTTCCAGTGTCGCTGCTGCGGCGCCGAGTTGCTGGGCATCGACCTGGCGTTGGGCGGTCGCGACGTCGGCCAGTGCCATCGAGGACAGCAGCCATACGGGCAATGCCAAGGTAAATGACGTTCGCATCATCGTGGACGCCTCAGCAGACGACGGATACGCGCCAGCAGTTCCTCCGGCTGGAAAGGCTTGGTGACGTAATCGTCGGCGCCCAGCTCCAGCGCCCGAACGATGTCCGCCTCGCGTGCCTTGGCGGTCAGCATCAATACTGGCACCTGTTCCCAGCCGGCTTCTGCGCGGAGCCGCTCGATCAGCTCCAATCCGTCGTGGTAGGGCAGCATGATGTCCATCAGGGTCAGGTCTGGTGGGCTCGATGTGGTGATCTTTTCCATGGCCTGGCGGCCGTCTGCTGCGTGATCGACGACAAATCCGTGCCGTTCGAGCATGAAGCGAATAAGGAAAGCAATATCCTCCTCGTCCTCAATCATCAAGATGCGCTGGCTAGTGGAGTCGCTCATGCATTGACCTCTTCGGAAACCTGGGTTTGGCTGGGCGGCCATGTCTGCAACAGCTGCTGGATCAGCTCGGCGAGCTCGTCGCCGTCATGGCGAGACTTGACCAACTGGCGCAGGGCCAGGCGGCTGTCGTGCACCGGTGAATCCAGCGCGGAGAATATGATCACGGGCGGGGGCGGAACGCTCTGGGCCAGCTGGTCGAACAATTCGCTGCCGTCACCGTCGGGCAGCATCAAGTCGATGATCGCCAGATCGAAGTGTTGCTCGTCGATCAGGTGACGGGCCTCGGTAAGCGTAGAGGCGCCGTGAATATCAATCGCCAATGGCTCGACCAGCCGGGCGAGCAGAACGCGCAGATCTTCGTCGTCCTCAACATGAAGAATTCGCGGGTGGGCGCCGTTGGTTCTGAGGCATGCCTGCACCACTTCCATGACCCGTGACGGGTCGACCGGCTTGTGCAACCAGTCGATTACACCGACAGCCCCGCCGCGCAGGGCGCCATCGTCATTGTCACGACGTTGGGGCTGGAGGCTGACGATCAGCACCGGCAGATGGCGATAGGCATTCTGGCTGCGCAGATTCTGCAGAAAGGCGATGCTGTCCCCGTCGCTGAGCGCGGGGCTCAGCGTTAGCGCCTGGACACTGAACTCGGCCAGCATTTCTCGCGCTTGGGCAGCCGTGTCGGCGATCAAGGTGCCGTAGCCGTGTTGCTGCAGTGCGGTCGCCAGTTGTTCGGCGGCAGCTGCGTCGGGTTCAAGGATGAGGATACGCTCGACCGGTCCATCCTTGCCTGCGGCCTGCAGCGCTGGCGCGACCGTTGGCGTATTGGCTGGCGGAGTCGACGCGACAGGCAGGCGGAGCCAAAAACAGGTGCCTTGGCCTTCCTGCGAGTCGAAGCCAATCCGACCGTGCATCTGCTGCACCAGGGAGCGGGTGATCGCCAGGCCAAGCCCGGTGCCGCCACGCTTACGAGCATCGGAGGAATCGGCCTGGGCGAACCGTTCGAATATGCGTGAGCGGAAGTCTTCTGGAATGCCTTGCCCCTGATCCTGAACGCCGATCTCCAGGTTGTCGCCGTGGCGACGTACATCGACAGTGACGACACCGCCAGCCGGTGAGTGCTTGATCGCATTGGACAGCAGATTGGCCATCACTTGCGCGAAGCGGTCCGGATCGAGGTTGGCTTCGCCCAGGTGCGTGCCGTTTGGCGTCACGAGAACAAGACGGACGCCGTATTCATCGCCGTATGGCTTGAGGTCGACCAATGCCTGTTCAACCAGGGTTAGCACCTCGCAGCGGGCAAAATGGAAGGGCAAGCGCCCTGCTTCGAGCTTTTCGATGTCGAGAATGTCGTTGATCAGGCGGACCAGGCGCTCGCTGTTCTTGTGCGCGATGTCCAGCAGCGGCCGGACGCCGTCACTGATCTCGCCAGCAATGCCACCGACCAGCATGCCCAATGCGCCACGGATGGCGGTCAGCGGGGTGCGCAGTTCATGGCTGACGGTGGAGATGAATTCGGTCTTCATCTGCTCCATGCGGCGTCTGAGCGACATGTCGACCGCAACGGTCACGACATAGCAGACGTTGTTGGACATGGTCATGGGGCGCTTGACTACTTGGAGCCAGCGCTCCTGGCCGTGCGTATCCATGAGCCCGACCTCTGTGATGCGCAGTTCGCCACTGCCACACAGCAGCTCGGCTTCGCCCTGCAACAGAGGCAGCAGCAGTTTTGCCCCGGCGATTTCCTCGGCCCGGCGGCCTTCGATGGCTTCGGGCCGAGCGTCGAGCAGTGCGGTGAAGGCACGGTTGCACAATAGAAAGCGGCCCTGTTCGTCGCGCACGAAGATCAGGTTCTCATCGGTATCGACGACCCGCCGCAGGAAAATTTTCTGGTCCTCGAGCGTGTCGCGGCTACGTTGCAGCTCGGTCACGTCACGGGCTATCGCCAGGTGATCACCGAGGCCGGTAGGCACCAGACGAACCTCGAAGGTCCGCTGCCGGCTCATCTCGCACCAGGTGGTCTGGCGCAGTTGTAACGAGTTATCGGCATGGGGAAGCAGCCCCAGCAGCAGCGACTCGATGGCTTCGGGCGCCGGAGCCTGAACCGCGCTTCCTTGGGACAGGGCGGTGATCCGACGCTGGCCATCAATGGCATACAGGTTGTCGGGAATCGCCTGCAGCAGGGCGCCCAGACGCGCTTCGCCAGCTTGCGCCTTGATCGCCAAGGCCTGACGAATCTGCAGGTTACGGCGAATGGCCCAAAACGCGGCTAAGGACAGCGCTGCAATCAGCAGGCTGCCGATCAGTGCCAGTCTGCGGCTGTGTGCGATAGTGTCGGCCACGGCCTGGTTGGCGGCGGCGAGCTGCTTGCGCTCCTGTTGTTCGACCGCATCGAGCAGGGCCCGCAGACGATCCATGATCAGTTTGCCGCCGGCCTGGTGCAGGCGTTCGGCCGCCGGTTGCAGACCCACGGTGCGGCGGGCCTGGATGTTGTTGGCGGAGATCAACAAGCGATCGGCGATGTTGCGGTCAAGCTGCTCGAACCAACTCTGGTCCGGGAAAACCTGATCCTCCAGCAGCCGTTGCAACCCACGACGGTGTGCTTCGATCTGCCGAAGGCCGAGCTCATAAGGCTCAAGGTAACTGGGATCGCCGGTCAACACGAAACCACGAGAACCGGTTTCAATGTCCTGCAGCGAAGACAGCATCGCCTGGGTCGCGGTGATGACTTCCAGGCTATGGCTGACCGAGAGGTTGGTCGCCAGAACCTGTTGCTGGGTTTGCTTGCCCTGCCAGCCTAATGCGATGAGTAGAATGAAGGCGATCAGGAACGCGAGCCAATGCCAGCTGATCTGGGTTCTTGCGGGCAAACCGGAACTCCTTTCGCCGGTTGAACGATTTGGGACGGCCTCGGAGGCTGGAGCCAGCCCATGCGTGCCGCCGCCTGCCAGCGCCTGCGAACCGGCCGCGACTGCTATGCAGTGTAGTTGGAGTCCTCAATCGCGTGACGGTTCGCTCGTTTTTCCCGCCAGCCAGCTCGGTTCGTTAGGCGATCTGCACCTGGTTTCGACCGTTGTGCTTGGCGACATAGAGCGCCTGGTCGGCCAGTTCGAGCATGGCGCCAGCACCGGAGTGGCCGTCGGTCTCGCTGATTCCGGCGCTGAGCGACACGCTGAAGGTGCGAGCGCCGGCGTGGAAGCTCAAGGCGGCGAAGCGCAGGCGGATCTCGTCGAAGATCCGCTTGGCCTGTTCTGCCGGGCAGTCCGGTAGCACCGCGACGAACTCCTCACCACCGTAACGGCCGATGCTGTCGATGCGGCGCAGACGCTGGCGCATCAGGTTGGCCAGCGAGCGGATGACGTTGTCGCCCGCAGCATGCCCGTACTGGTCGTTGACCTGCTTGAAGTGATCAAGATCGAGCATCACCACGCTGGTGGGTTTGCCACTGCGTTGCGCGCGTTCCACCTCCAGCGCGACTTGTTCCTTGATGTCGGCGTGCTTGAGCAGGCCGGTGAGGCTGTCACGCGACAGCGCCATGCTCAGTGCGCGCGCCCGCTGCACGCGCGAGAACACGGCGGCGGTCAGTGCATTGTCGCTGATGGGTTTGGTAATGAAGTCATCGCCGGCCTTGAGCAGGGCGGCCATCTGCCGATTGATGTCTGTTTCAGCCGACAGGTAGATGATGGGCACTCGCAGCCACTCGTCGTTCAGGCGAATCATCTGCGCCAGCTCAATCCCGGTGAAATCCGGCATGTTCATGTCGAGCAACACCATTTCCGGATCGAAATCGCGCATCACCTCGAACAGTTGACTGGGGTCGCTCAAGGTCTGCACCAGCATTTGCGAGTTACGCAGGACCAGGCTGTAACGCGCGGACAGGTCGTCGTCATCGTCGACGATCAGCACTCGGTACGGCTCGCTCAGCTCCAGGTTGAGGATGTTTTCCAGACTGTTCTCCAGCTGGGTGACGTCCAGTGGCCGAACGAAAAAGCCTTTGGCACCGGCCCGCACGGCCGCCAGCTGGCTGTCAAAATCGGCTCGGTGGCCAATGACCAGCAGCGGTAATGGCATATCCAGGCTCTGCTGCAGCGCGCTGATGGCTTCCAGTTCGCCGTCATGCTGGCTGACAATCAGGGCGTCGGGCAGTTGACCCTGGATAGCGCTCTGCAGCAGTGGGACGTCTGGAAAAATCAGCACTTCATAGCCGAAGTTGCTCAGGGTCTGGCACATTTTCTGGCCAGCATCTGAGTCCTTTTCGAGCAGATAGATCCGGCACCCGGCAGGCAGCGCGTCGGGCATGCCGCTGTGCATCTCGCCATGGTGGTCAGCTTCCCCGGCGCGCTCGGCCGAGGCCATTTGGTTGACCGCCCGAACAAACGCGGAGAGCGCCTGCCCGCTAGGCTTGGCCGCCTCAAGCCAGCGCTCTGCGCGTTGCTCGAGCAACCGCGACTGCTCGCCCAGGGTGGAGAAACCAAAAGTGCCCGCCGTGCCGGCCAGGCGATGCAGGCGCTCATGCAAGTCGAGCATCAGTTGGCGCCGCTGTTCCTGCTCGCGGACCGACAGCAGCTGCTCGGCGGATTGTTCGAGTGCCGCCAATTCCTCGCTTAAACGTTCAGCAAACTTTTCGTTGAGTGCCTGCAATTGGCGTTGCAGCGCTTCGTTGGCGCCTTCATTCATGCTCGGCATTCCATATTTCGTTCAGTTTCGCCGCCAGTTGCAGTGGGTCGAATGGTTTGTGCAGCAGTTTGCGCACGCCCAGGCGTTGCAGTTCCTCAGGGTCCGCCGGGTCGTCCGACTGGCCGGTCAAGAGCACCACGGGGGTTTGCTGCAGGTCGATCAATGGTGCGAGCTGACGCAACAACTCGATGCCGCTGATCTCCGGCAGCATCACGTCGAGCAAGATCATGTCCGGCTTGAATCCTGTTGCCTGCCGCAGCGCTTCCTGAGCGGAGGCGCAGCTGAGCACCTTGAAACCGCCCAGTTTCTCAAGCGCGATGCGGGTCACCACTTGGATGGAGGGGACGTCCTCGACGTGCAGAATACGCAGCAAGGGCCTCACTGGGCTGCCTTATTCAGCGCATGGCAGGGCAGCTCGAACCAGAAGCAGGCCCCGGCACCCGGCGACGAATCGAAGCCGATCTCGCCGTCCATGTGTTCAATCAGCTCCTTGCTGATGGCCAGGCCCAGGCCTGTGCCGCCTTGCTTTCGCGTATCGGAGGAATCGGCCTGCGCAAACTTGCCGAAAATTCGTTTGCGGAAGGCTTCGGTGATGCCTGGTCCTTTGTCGCAGACGCTAACCCGCACCCGTTGCGGCGCGACCAGCCGGGCGCTCATGGCGACGGTTTCACCGGCCGGGGAGTACTTCGCCGCGTTCGACAGCAGGTTGCTCAGCACCTGTTCCAGGCGCATCGCATCGACGGTGATCGACACGGCAGGGCAGTCTCTCAGCTCGATGCTCACGGCATGGCTTTCGGCATAACCCTGATTGCTGCGCAGCGCCTGCTCAAGCAAGGGTTGCAAGGGCTGCGCCCGCAACTCGAAACGCATCTTGCCGGCGTACAGCTTGTCGATGTCCAGCAGGTCATCGATCAATGTGCTCAGGCGTTTGCTGTTCTGGTGGGCGATGTCCAACAGCTCCTGCAGATGTTCGGGCACCTCGCCCATGACCCGACCGCAAATCAGCCCCAACGAGGCGGTGATGGACGTCAGTGGGGTGCGCAGTTCATGGCTGACGGTCGAGACGAAGTCCCGTTGCAGAATTTCGATCTGCTTGCGCTCGGTGATGTCGTGCAGCACGACCACCGCACCGTTCTGCTGACCGTTCGAGGCGTACATCGGATCGGCGTTGGCCAGCACGTATCGGGGTGTGCCATGCAGCACGATGGTCATCTCCAGATTGCGGATATGCTCGCCACGCAAGGCGCGCAACAGCGGGACCTCCTCAGGGCACATCGGCGTGACGCCGTCCGCATGATAGAGATGATAGACACCCGGCCACTGCTCCGGTGCGATCTGCTGGGCATCAAGCCCGTGCCAGCGGCGGGCGGTGTGGTTGAACAGGGTGAGGTTGCAATCGGCATCGCAGGCCACAACCGCTTCAGACAGCGCTTCGAGCAGGCGCCGATTCATTTCCTGCTGCTTGTCCAGCTCCAGCTGTTCGGCCTTGCGCTCGGTGATGTCGGTCACCAGCCCGTGCCAAAGTACCGAACCATCCGCCTGACGCATGGGTGTTGCGCGAGCTTCGACCCAGATCAGGCCTTTGCGCGGATGGTCGATTCGGTGCTCGAAGTACCATGGCGTCAGGGTTGAAGCCGCGTGGCGGATACTCGCCAGCACATGCTCACGGTCGTCGGGGTGAACGCGTGCGTAGATCGGTCCGATACTGGGCTCTATCTCGGCAGCACTCAGACCGTAGATGTCCTCGACACCTTCACTGAGGTAGGGGAACGAACTGTCGCCGTTGGGGCGCCAGCAAAACTGGAACAGCAGGCCCGGAACCTGTGCCGCTATCTGCTGCAGGCGCAGCTGCAGGTGTTCCTGGTGCGCCAGGTCGTAGGCGCTGACGATGTAGCCGCGCAACAGCTCGCGCTCATCGTGGATCGCCGAAATATTCAGCAGCACCGGCACGCCGCTGCCGTTGCGATGCAACAGGCGCCACTCGCGCGTTTCGCGGCGACCTTCGAACAGCGGTGCGGTGAGTACGGCAAATCCCGGCTCGATGGGTTCGCCCAGCTCAATGCCGAGAATGGTTGCGCGGCGCTGCAGCGCTTCCTGCGGGAATAGCGCCGAGGTCAGCGGTTGCCCGATCAGCATCTGCTCGGAATAGCCGAACAGGCGCTCGGCGGTGGGGTTGACGCCTGATATGTGCCCGTCGGCCGTGGTCACCAGCATCGCGCTCGCGGCGCTGTTGAGTAGCGCCTGCTGCAGCGCCGCTTGCTCGGCGTAGCGGTGGGCCTGCAGGCGTTCTTCGAACAGCCGCATGATCTGTCGACTGAGCCTTGTCAGCGCGCCGCGCTGCGCTTCGTTGAGCTGTCGCGGCTGGCGGTCGATGACGCAGAGGGTGCCGAGGTTGTAGCCGTCCGGCGATGTCAGCGGCGCACCGGCATAGAAGCGGATGTTCGGGTCGCCGGTGACCAGGGGGTTATCGCGAAAACGTGCGTCGCGCTGCGCATCCTCGACTTCGAACAGGCCCTGGCCTTCGATGGTATAGGTGCAGAACGACAGTTCGCGTGGGGTCTCGTTGACGTCGAGGCCGAGGCGGCTCTTGAACCACTGCCGATGGTCATCGACCAGAGAGATCAGCGCGATGGGGGTGTCACAGATATAGGCTGCCAGTTGGGTGAAATCGTCGAAGGCCGATTCATCAGGCGTGTCGAGAATCTCGTAGCGCAGCAACGCGGCGAGTCTGGACAGCTCGCGGGGCGGGGCGGGGGCGGGTATCGATTTCGATGACTCCATCTGGCTGGGCTCTCTCGGATTCAGGGCAAGCGGCTACGCGCCGCGGGCCTCCCAGATGGCCTGGATCTGGCTGGCCAGGCGCATCGGATCGAAGGGTTTGACGATCACATCGCGAGCGCCGAGCTTGCGCAAGTGCTCAATCTCGCTTGGCTGGACCTTGGCGGTCATGAACACCACCGGGACTTGTGCCAGATCGATTCGCTCGCTGAGCCGGGTAAGGGTCTCGGGGCCGCCCATCCCAGGCATCATCACATCCAGCAGGACGAACTGCGGAGCGAAGGCTTCCACTTCTTCGAGCGCCTGCTGGCCGGACGAGCACGACTGCACCTTATAGCCGCCGATCGCCTCCAGGGAGACTTTGACAACAGCCTGAATAGACGGATCGTCCTCGACATGCAGAATCCGTTTTAGCTCGCCCATGCGAGACCTCCAACAAAGCGTGCCCAGCGCGCTCGAAAGAAACAGTTTGCCAGCTTGCTCGTCGGCTGACGCGGCACACTGGAAAAATAGTCGGCTAGCCCGGTTCCTGCACGGGCAGTTCGAACCAGAAGCAAGCGCCCTGGCCCAGCTCCGAATCGAAACCGATGCATCCGTTCATGTGCTCGATCAGCTCCTTGCTGATGGCCAGGCCAAGGCCAGTACCGCCTTTTTGACGCGTATCGGACGAGTCAGCCTGGGAAAACTTCTGAAAAATGCGCTGCCGGAAACCCAGTGGAACGCCGGGGCCGGCATCGTCGACGCTTACGCGGATCTGATCGCCGCGGCGCTGGCTGCTCAAGCTTACGACTGCACCCGCCGGGGAGAATTTCGCCGCGTTGGACAGCAGGTTCGCCAGAACCTGCTGCAGACGGTGTGCGTCGACGTTCACGGTTGCCGCGGCTTGCTCGCCCAGCTCGATACGCACCCCGAGCTGTTCGGCGTAGGCTTGGTTCGACTGCAATGCGTCCTCCAGCAGAGGTGCCAGAGACTGCGACTGCAGCTGGATATTCATCTGCCCGGCGACCAGCTTTTCCATATCCAGCAGGTCGTCGATGAGTAATCCGAGGCGCTGGCTGTTCTGTTGCGCGATACCGAGCATTTGCCCCATGGCCGGCGGAACCTCGCCAAGGGCGCCACCGAGGATCAGGCCCAGTGCGCCGGAAATCGACGTCAACGGCGTGCGCAGTTCGTGACTGACGATGGAGACGAACTCGCTCTTCATTCGATCGACACGCTTGCGCTCGGTGATGTCGCGCACCAGGCCGATGAACTTGCGCTCACCGCGGTGGCTGATCTCCGAAACGCGCAGTTCAATGATGAACACTTCGCCATTGCGACGAACCGCCTGCAATTCGCGGTTCTGCTCAAGGCTGCGGCCTTCCCCGCGTTTTTCGTAGTCCTCCAGATAACCGTCATGGGCGGCGCGATGAGGCTCGGGCATGAGAATCGACAGGTTGCGCCCAAGCACTTCCTCTTCGCTGTAGCCGAAGGTGCGTTCAGCGGCGTGGTTGAAGGTCTCGATCAAGCCGCGCTGGTTGATGATGATGATCGCGTCGATGACGTTGGCGATCAGCAGGCGCACGTAACTCTCGCGCTCATGGGCTTCGCGCTGGGCCAATGCGCGGGCGGTGACGTCGCCGATGAAACCGTCGTACCACTGCAGCTGTCCATCGCTGTCTCGCAGTGCGCGGCGGTTCTCTTGAACCCAGAGTGTTTCGCCGCGGGCGTTGATCAGACGGTAGGTTCGCTCGAGCGTGTCCGCGGCGTCGTCCTCCAGACCTGCGCGGTCATCCGGATGGATCAGGCTGCTGTACTGGCGCATAGCCGGCGCCATGAAATCGCTGGCGGGATAACCGGTCAGGCGCTCGATGCCGTCGCTCAGATAGCTGAATGTGCGTTCGGTATCGACGCCGCGGCGGTAAACCACGCCCGGCAGATTACTGACCATGCTGCGAAAGCGGCTTTCGCTGTCACGCAGGGCCAGGGTCGCGCTCATCAGCGGGGTGATGTCGGCGATGAAACCATGCCAGAGGACCGATCCGTCCCGCAGGCGTTCGGCGTATGCGCGTACTTCGACCCAGATCAGCCCGTTGTTCGGATGCTTGATGCGATAGCGTGTGGTGCCAGAACCCAAGGTAGCGGCCGAGCGATCAATCGCCGCTCTGAGACTGGGGAGGTCTGGGTCATACACGGCGGCAAAGGCAATGGCTGAGTTATCGACCAGCCGTTCCGGGCTGACCCCGTAAAGTTCGCGGCAACCTTCGCTGGCGTAGAGAAAGTTGTACCTACCATCCTCGGAGCGCTTCAGCTGATAAACCATGCCCGGCAGCAGGCTGGTGATTTTCTGGCCGCGTTCGAGCAGACGCCGGCGGGCGCGCTCCTGCTGCGTCGAACGGCTCTGGTGAAGTCGCTGCACGATGCCGCGCCGGTGCAGCATGAAAACCAGCATGAGCAGCAATGCCTCGGCGATGAGCCATGCCAGGCCCCACTTCAACAGCACGTGGCGTTCAGCCTGTTGCTGCTCACGAAGCGTCGGGGTGATGTCGCGCCAGACCAGCGCAACGGCCATGGGTAGGCGACCGGGGCTGTATTCAGCCCTGACGTCATGCAACGGAATCTGGTTGAGCAAAAAACTGCGGCCGTCGGACTCGAGCATGCGCAGCGCCTGTCCTGCTTCGGGTGCGGGTAGCGACTGCTGCTCGGCCCATTGCAGGATCTGCGGTGCCGACTGTGTGTCGAGCAACCAGTTGCCGAGTCCCTTGAGCTGAATGCCGACCGGGCGCGCCCAGAGCACCTCTTCCAGTTCGGCTCGGTTGACCAGCAGACCCAGACCGGCATTCAGCTGATCGCCGAGTTCGGTCAGATCCGGAAGAATGTCGAACCCCACCTCCAGAGCGCCGATCACTTCGCTTTCCAAGCTGCTGCTGGCGCGTATCGGTACGATTGCCCGGTTGCCTGCGCTGTGATGGCCGATATCCAGGCCAGACACGGTCTGCCCCTGGGATAGGGCCTTGTAGAGCAACGGCCTGCGGTCGGCCACCGCGTCACCGAAGGCGTCCAGATCCTGCATGCGCAACAGGACGACCCCGGCGTCGCCCCAGTAGAGCTGCAACTGACGAGCACCGTGAGCCTGCATTGCCGTCCAGGTGGGCGTCAGCGACTGGGTCAGCTGCTGGCGTATGCGCGTCATGCGCGGGCCATGCCACTGGGCCCCTGCTCTGATGGTCCGGTCCGCTTGGCGCACCAGTCGCAAGGTGTCGGGGCTGGCGCTGAGCGTACGGGCAAGCAATCGGGCCTGTTTTTCCAGCCCCTGCCTTGCGCTGTGCAATGCCAACGCCTGCACCTCGCCCTGTTGCGCTGTCTGCAATGACCAGACGGTATCCCGAGCTTTAAATCCATTGAATGCCAGGCCGCCGAACAGCAGGGCCAACAGCAGGCTGCCGATGCCAAGTAGCCATCGAGGACTGGTTGAAAGGGGATAGGTGCTCATGGCTCTGTACTGGGGGCAATGATCGGCGCGCCTCACGCGGCTCCGCGTGCGGCAAACGTGCTAATGGATGAAGAAAAGGGTGATGGCTATATGCTATCTCGAAAGCGTCGTCCGTTGCTTCGCTGTATCGACCGCACGGGCCGTTTCTGTCAGACCCTGAAACGAAAAAGAACCGCTGAACGACAGGCGGCGGCTCATCCAGCCAGGCAGCGTAGATAATGAGGCAGGTCCGTGTTTGCGGATCGGCTTTTTACACCGCGAGGCAGCGACACTATGTGGTACACCGGTTTTCTCGACCTTTCCGCCTGGCACGTCGTGGCGTCCACGCTGGTTCTGACTCATGTCACCATCGTTGCGGTCACCGTCTATCTGCACCGTTATTCGGCTCACCGTTCACTCGAGCTGAATGCGGCGCTCAGGCACTTCTTCCGCTTCTGGTTGTGGCTGACCACGGCGATGAATACCCGCGAGTGGACCGCCATCCACCGCAAGCATCACGCCAAGTGTGAAACCCCGGATGATCCGCACAGCCCCGTGCAGAAGGGGCTGGGTACCGTGCTGCGTCGCGGCGCCGAGCTGTATATGGAAGAAGCGAAGAACGAGGAAACCTTGCGCATCTACGGCAAGAACTGCCCGGATGATTGGGTCGAGCGCAACCTGTACTCCCGCTTCCCCAACCTCGGCATCGTGCTGATGCTCGGCGTCGATCTGGCGCTATTCGGCGTGATCGGCCTGACCGTCTGGGCGGTGCAGATGATCTGGATTCCCCTGTGGGCCGCCGGCGTGGTCAACGGCTTGGGACATGCAGTGGGTTATCGCAACTTTGAATGCCGTGACGCGGCGACCAACCTGGTGCCCTGGGGCATCCTGATCGGCGGTGAAGAGCTGCATAACAACCATCACACCTATCCGAACTCGGCCAAACTCTCGGTGCGCAAGTGGGAGTTCGACATGGGCTGGGCCTGGATCAAGCTGTTCAGCCTCTTTGGCCTGGCGAAAGTGAATCGCACCGCACCCATCGCGCACCGCGTCACGCCCAAGCATCAGCTGGACATGGACAGCGCCATGGCCATCCTCAACAACCGTTTCCAGATCATGGCGCAATACCGCAAGCTGGTGATCAAGCCGCTGGTACAGCTGGAACTGCAGCGCGCCGATGCCTCTGTGCGGCATCAGTTCCGCCGCGCCAAGCGGTTGTTGTCGCGCGAGCCTAGCCTGCTGCAGCACGATCAGCAGGCGCGCATCGAAGTGATCCTGGAGCAGAGTCAGTCGTTGCGGGTGATCTACGAGCAGCGCCTGGCGCTGCAGCAGATCTGGACCCGCACCAGTGCCAACGGGCATGAGATGCTGGCCGCGATCAAGCAGTGGGTGCAGGACGCGGAAGCCAGCGGTATTCAGTCATTGCGCGAGTTTGCCGAGCATCTGCGAACCTACTCGCTGCGGCCGGCTGTCGCCCATGCCTGACCTCTGATCGGCGCGAGCTGTGACGCGCGCGCCGCCCGGAACTTTGCCTGCCTGCCACTCTCTGAACTGCATTCTGGTGCTCTTGCGACAGTTACCCAGCGGGTCTCCGCCGGTGCCTGACGTCATGTTTTGGAAGCGGGTATGAATCTGGTGAAGCAGCGAAGCGAAACGAGAGGAGGGATTCTGCCGCCGACCGAGGCGCAAACCCTTTTGGCACTGATGCATGCGCGTGCCGAAGTCGAGCGCTTGAGTGAGCGCGAGCAGCTGTTTAGCACCCTGATGGGAGCTGTCAATGCGGTGCTTTGGGCATTCGATTGGCAGGCGCAACAGATGATCTACGTCAGCCCGGCTTACGAGCAGGTCTTCGGGCGCTCCGCCGCCTTGCTGCTGTCGGACTTTGGCGAGTGGCGCAACAGCATTTACCCGGATGATCTGGAATATGCCCAGCAGAGCATGCTCGACGTGCTCGACAAGGGGGCGGTCGAAGCGCGCGAGTACCGCATCATCCGCACCGACGGACAGCTGCGCTGGCTCAGCGACAAGTGCTTCATCGCACGTAACGCGGACAGCTTGCACGGGCCGATCATCGTTGGCATCGCCGAAGACATCACGGATAAGAAGCAGCTCGAAGGTGAGCTGCAGCGTCTGGCCACCGTTGACGTGCTGACCCAGAGCAGCAACCGGCGGTACTTCTTCGAATGTGCCCAGCGTGAGTTCGATCTCGCCCGGCAGTACGCGACGCCGATGGCGTTCCAGCTCTTGGACATCGATGATTTCAAGCGAATCAACGATACCCACGGACACCAGATGGGTGATCAGGTACTGCAGCGCGTGGCCCAGTGCGGCTCGTCGGTGTTGCGCCGGGGAGATCTGTTTGGCCGGATCGGCGGCGAGGAATTCGCGTTACTGCTTCCAGGCTGTCAGCCCGATCTCGCCGAGCAGATCGCCGAACGCTTGCAGCGCGAGATTCAGCGGCTGGTCTTCACCAGCCCTGATGGGCAGCGTTTTGGCGTCACGATCAGCCTGGGCGTGACCTACCTGAGAGCCAGCGACCCCGACCTCAGCGCCATGTTCGCGCGAGCCGATGCGGCGATGTATACCGCCAAACGTTTGGGCAAGAATCAGGTCATCGTGTCCTGAGTTGCTTTATGAAAGATTGAAGCCGCCCGCCGTGACCGATGATACATCCACCGGCCGCGGGCGCAGTCATTGTGTGAATTGCCGCCCTAACGCTTCCATCTCTTGTTTGAACTCGTCGCATTTCGCCTGATGTTCCGACGCCGGGATGGCTGCCCATTTCGCCGTCGCCTTTTTTTCGCCGGCATCGAAGGCTTCGTCAAAAGCGGCTGCTTTCATGCCGCTCTGGATCGAAAGGGCTCTTTGCTTCTCTTTTTGCTCGGCCAGCTGGTTGTCTGAATAGTCTCCGCAGACCTTGGCGGTTGCGTGCATGGCGCCGCCGAAGTTGGCCAGTTGGGTGTGCATGTTCGGCATGATCTGCTGGTTCGGCTCTTGAGCCTGCCCACTGAGGCTGACCAGCATGAGTGCGCCGGCCACCGACAGCGCTTGCAGACCTGTTGCTAAAGACATGTTCGCTCCTTTTGTTTGGATGTTTGTCAGTACTGAGTTGATGATTCACTGCGCTGGCCAGCGCCTGATGTGTTTAACGTCGTTATCTCGACTTCGCGAACTTCAACGAAGCATGTTGTGAACGGCAACCGCACCTCTGATCGCCTGGTCGTTGGTGATGCCCTGCATGCTCTCGACCTTCTGCAGCGCGACGCCGCCTGCCGCAACGGTAATGGTGACGCGGCCGACAACTACCTGCGGGCCGATGATGCTCAGCTGGGCAGCGGGATCCAACTGCTTGCTCAGATCTATGACGAATCCGCCGATGTGTTCGACCCTGTGATCGTCATAGACCATCCCCATCTGCCGAAGCAGCGTGGCGTCCGACGGCTCCTGGTCAACACTGATCGCAATCGTTAAACCGCCCCCCTTTACCATCTCGAACGCGTTACCAGACTGCATTTCCGGAGATAGCCAGGTACAGCCGATGCCGTAGACACTCACATTGTCGTAGCGCCCACCGCCTTCTTCTTCGACTAGTTTCA
Organism: Stutzerimonas xanthomarina DSM 18231; assembly: GCF_900129835.1. Classification (GTDB taxonomy): domain Bacteria; phylum Pseudomonadota; class Gammaproteobacteria; order Pseudomonadales; family Pseudomonadaceae; genus Stutzerimonas; species Stutzerimonas xanthomarina. Next base: position 894,875 of record NZ_FQXA01000001.1, on the reverse strand, counting down.
TGCCTTCGACCATCGGCCCAAGCGTGGCGGCGATCGTGTCGCAGTCCGGAAGCTGCTCCAGGGACGGCGGGACGTATCCAGTGCTGGGATCGGAGCCTGGGTCGCTTTCGTCATCGCAACCGCTGGTGAAAAGCGCAAGGAGCAGCAGAGCCGGCAGGGCAGAACGAGGCATCAGCACAGCAGGTTTTCCTGTTTGGCGGGGTGATCGGCACGGGTGGTTGCTGGGTCGGTCTCGAGATCACTAAAGCTCTGAACTCTAGACCAAATCGGCTGCGCTTCAAGCACGCGACAGTGCGAAGCGCTCAGGGGGTTTTGCGGTAGACGTCGTCGAAACGCACGTTCATTCCGCCGCAGTGGCTGTTGTCGGTGACGACTAGGTTACCGGTAACGTATTGCAGGGTAACGCTGCAGTCGTAATCACCATCGCCCTCGGCGACCTGCAGCAGATCGCCTGCGGGCCAAGCCCTGCCTGAGAAGGCGCCGAGGTGCACGACCCGCTCGCCGAAGCCGTTAAGCCCGCCTTGCCAGATGGCCTGCCCTTCGACGGCTAGTGGCGCATCAGGCGAAGGCTTGGCAATGACAATGGTGTTGCCGCCGGCGATGGGCTCCCAGCGGCCGGTCCAGTCGTCAGCCGTGGGCTTAGGCGCCGGAGGATCGACAGTAAGGTTACGCACCGGCAACCACCCGACGAACTCGCGCTTCTCGGCGAAGTACCAGACGCAGGCCCAGCCGGCCGTCTGTTTGCCGAGCAGCAGCCTGTCGCCATCTATGAGATAGGCTTTCTGTACGCAGGACGCGTTATCAGGGCAACCGGCGGCATCGTCCCTGAAGTGCACCCGTTCGCCCGCATCGGCGGTTATTTCAGCGTGGCGCACCTGACCGGCAAACGCCGGGAAAAAGCCGTTGCGACACGAATAGGCCTCAAGCGCCTGGACGGAGGGTGCCAGCAACACGCACCACAGAAGGGTTGCGAAACGCATGCAAGGACTCCAGTGCTGATTGTTACGTCGACGTACGGCTCGATGCGGCGGGCTGCTGCTGAGTGATGCAGTGGATGTTGCCACCGCCAAGCAGGATTTCGCGACCCGGCACCATGACCACCTGATGCTGCGGAAACAGTCGGCCGAGAATAGCTTCGGCTTCGGCATCGAGCGGATCGTCGAACGAGGGTGCGATGATGCCGCCGTTGACGATAAGGAAGTTCACGTAGCTGCCGGCCAGACGAATCGATGGATCGCGCGGCTGGCTGCCGACCAGCGGGACCACGCCGGCGCATTCGGCTTCGGTGGCATGCAGCGGCCCCGGAATCGGCATCTTGTGCACGATCAGCGGACGGTCCCAGGCGTCGGTTGCCGCCTCGAGCACCTGCATCGCGGCCTGGCAGCGTTCGTAGTTGGGATTGTCGCGGTCGTCGGTCCAGGCGAGCAGCACTTCGCCCGGGCGAACGAAACAGCAGAAGTTGTCCACATGGCCGTCGGTTTCATCGTTGAACAGGCCGTGCGGCAGCCAGATGACCTTGTCGATCGCCAGATGATCGGCGAGCGTCCGTTCGATCTCTTTACGAGAAAGATGCGGGTTGCGATTGTGGTTGAGCAGACACTCTTCGGTGGTAATCAGCGTGCCTTCACCATCGACATGAATCGAGCCGCCTTCGAGGACGAAGCCCTCGGTGCGGTAGCGGTCGCAGCGTTCGATTTCGAGGATCTTCTGCGCCACCTCGTCGTCGCGCTGCCAATCTTCATAGAGCCCGCCGTTCAGCCCACCCCAGGCGTTGAACGTCCAGTCGACGCCGCGCAGGCCGCCCTTGCCATTGATCACGAAGGTCGGGCCGGTGTCACGCACCCAGGCATCATCGCTACTGATCTCCACCACGCGGATACGCGGATCGTCGAGTTGTTCACGCGCCGCCACGTACTGCTCGGCGGTGGCGCAGACCGTAACCGGCTCGAACCGCGCGATGGCTTTGGCTACTGCGGTAAAGGCCGCCTGCGCCTGCGTGCCTTGGTCGCGCCAGTTGTCCGGGCGCTGCGGCCAGACCATCCAGGTCTGGCTGTGCGGCGCCCACTCGGCAGGCATGTGATAGTCGTCGGCACGCGGCGTCGTGGTCAGAGTGGTCATTGGTCTACCTGGAGGCGGCAATCTGTCGTGGCCGGATGTGAACGGCCGTTTATTGGAGGCGATATATGTGACCACGGCAGATGGCGTTCAGCCGCAACGTGTGGTGCGGCTGAAGCCTTTACCGATGAGAGGCCAGGCTCAGGACTCCAGCGAACCGTCCAGCGTCTTGATCGGGCTATACAGGTTCGGGCGGCGATCCCGGAACACACCCCAGGCGCTGCGGACATGCTCGAGCTGATCGAGATCGAACTGGTGCACCAGCACGCCTTCACTGGTCTCGTCCATCTCCTCGACCTTGGCGCCAAACTGATCGGCAATGAACGACGAGCCGTAGAAGGTAATGTCGTAACCGTCCTGCTCTTCGCGGCCGATGCGGTTGCTGGCAATCAGCGGCATCAGGTTAGCGCCGGCATGGCCCTGTTGTACACGCTGCCAGTGGTCGCGCGAGGTGATGCTCGAATCGTGCGGCTCGCTGCCAATCGCCGTCGGGTAGAACAGCAGTTCTGCACCCATTAGCGCCATACTGCGCGCGGTTTCGGGGAACCACTGGTCCCAGCAGATGGCCACGCCGATCTTGGCGTAACGGGTGTTCCAGACCTTGAAACCGGTGTCGCCCGGGTTGAAGTAATACTTCTCGTGGTAGCCGGGACCGTCCGGGATATGGCTCTTGCGGTATACCCCGAGCACCTTGCCGTCGGCGTCGATGATGGCGATCGAGTTGAAGCGCGCGCGTCCGGACAGTTCGAAGAAGCTCACCGGCAGCACCACTTGCAGCTCCGCCGCCACCTTCTGGAAATGCTGGACGGCCGGGTTGTCTTCCACCGAAGTGGCCAGCTGCAGGTACTCAGGATTCGGCTTCTGGCAGAAGTACGGCGTCTCGAACAGCTCCTGAATCAGGATCACCTGTGCGCCCTTGGCTGCTGCCTCGCGGACCAGCTTCTCGGCATTGGCGATATTCGCTTGGCGATCCCAGGAACAGGCCATCTGGGTAGCGGCAACGGTGACGATACGGGACATGAAGAACCTCGCGGATGCTGGCGTAAGGGCAGCCCAGGTCGGGCATGGCGAAATCTATTCGATAGTTATCGGGATGAAAAGTGCTTTTTGTCGATATGTGGTGATCTTGGCGCTTTTTAGACCGATAAATATCGATTAAATCGGTGCGACTCGCTTTGGGAGAAAAGGCGGCAGATACAGACCCAGATACGCGTCGAATACCCGCATGCCTTCCTCGGCCATGCGTGGCGTGATGGCGCCATGCAGGAGCACCGAGCGCGCATAGACGCGATCACCAAGCTCTATCGCCAAGGCGAAAACCTCCACCTCGCTGGGCAGCACCGGCAGCTCGAAGTGTCGTTCAAAGAGGACCCGCATCAACCCGGCGAGTTCGATGTCGTGCTGACGGTCAGCCTGGGTGACTTCTGCCAGACCGTGCTGCGCAAGGATCAGCTGCCGAGCTGCGGCATCGGCCTGATAGATGGCTAGCATGCGTTGCTCGATGAGCCGCGAGAGGTCGTGCCAGCTATTGAGAGCATTGTGCTCCACCGGCTCCTGCAGGCTGGCACGGAAGGCGGCGTGAATATCAGCGGTGAGCGCCTCGAGCAGAGCCGGCACGCTGGCAAAGAAGTGGTAAACCGATGAGGGTGGAATCGCTGCGCGATCAGCCACGCTATAGATCGAAAGCCCGGCCACGCCTGCATCGGCGAGCAGTTCTCGCGCAGCCGCAAGAATCTGCGCAATCCGCGCCTGACTGCTGGCGCGAGGTTTACGGTTGGGCGGTGTACACGGGGTTGATTCGGCTGTGCTCATGACCGTATTGGATGCCAGCCTGCCAACAGATGCAACGGCCTGAAGTGTGCGGTTCACGCCTGCCACGTTGCGGCAGGCTCGCGTCACTCGGCTGAGCGACCGCTGAGCTAGAGCGACTGCTGTTCCAGATCCGACCGGCCCCGCACCCAGCGGTACGGGGCGAGGCATTAGACGGTGTGCAGGTACCAGTTGTATTCAAGGTCGGAGATCGAGTGTTCGAACTCGGCTAGCTCGCTTTCCTTGCAGGCGACGAAAATGTCGATGTACGTGGAGTCGATATAGCGCGCCATGATCTCGCTGTCGTCCAGCTCGCGCAGCGCATCGCGCAGGTTGGATGGCAGGCTCGGTTCGACCTGCTCGTAGGAGTTGCCCTCGATCGGTTCGTCCGGCGCGATCTTGTTGGTAAGCCCGTGGTGAATGCCGGCCAGCACGCTGGCCAGCAGCAGGTAGGGGTTGGCGTCTGCACCGGCAACCCGGTGCTCGATGCGCACGGCGTCGGCGCTATCGGTCGGCACGCGCAGCGCCACGGTGCGGTTGTCCAGGCCCCAGCAGGGCGCGTTCGGTACGTAGAACTGGGCACCGAAGCGGCGATAGGAGTTCACGTTGGGGCAGAGGAAGGCCATGGAGGCGGCCATGGTCTGCTGAATGCCGCCTATGGCGTGGCGCAGCGTTTCGCTTTCCAGCGGATTGCCGGTGGCGAAAATATTGTTGCCGTTCTTGTCCAGCAGCGAGATGTGCACGTGCAGCCCGTTGCCCGCCTGGCCCGGGTAGGGCTTGGCCATGAAGGTGGTGTCCATCTCATGGTCGTAGGCGATGTTCTTGATCAAGCGCTTGAGCAATACGGCGTAGTCGCAAGCCTTGATCGGGTCAGCGACGTGATGAAGGTTGACCTCGAACTGCGCCGGCGCGCTTTCCTTGACGATGGCGTCGGCGGGGATGCCCTGCTCCTTGGCACCCTCGAGGATGTCCTGCAGGCAGTCGACGTATTCATCCAGATCGTCGATCAGATAGACCTGAGTGGAGTGCGGGCGCTTGCCGGAAATCGGCGAGCGCGGTGGCTGCGGTCGGCCGTTGATGTTCTCCTGATCGATCAGGTAGAACTCCAGCTCGAAAGCGGCGCAGATCGTCAGGCCCAGTTCATCGAACTTGCTCACGACCTGGCGCAGCACTTCCCGTGGGTCGGCGAAGAATGGCGAGCCGTCACGCTCGTGCATGGTCATCAACAGCTGGGCGGTCGGGCGTTTCTGCCAGGGCTCGTTGCTCAGCGTGTTGGGAATGGGGAAACAGGTACGGTCAGAGTCGCCGATGTCCATCCCCAGCCCGGAGCTCTCCACGGTGATGCCATTGATGTCGAGGGCGAACAGCGAAGCCGGCAGATTGATGCCTTTTTCATACACCCTGTGCAGGCTGGCGCGCTCGATGCGCTTACCCCGGACGACACCGTTCATGTCTGCGATCAGCAGGTCGACGTACTGGACCTCCGGGTGTTCCTTTAGAAATGCGTTCGCTTCGTTGAGCTGAACGGCACGCGGCGGCGGAAGCATGATGAAGCACCTTAATTGTTAAAAATTTCAATCATCAAACAGCTTGCCTTGGAGTCAATCGAAAAGCCCTGCCGCTGTCAATAGCGCCTCGAAATGCCCCTTCGAGGCCCGCAATGGGCGTTTTCGGGGCAATCCGGCGAACGATCCCGAACCGCTTACATGGCTTTGCGAAGCGGCAACCCTCGGCTATTGTCTATAAAAACGAACAAGACTACTCTCCGACGAGCCCCATCTGGAAAGACGAGTATCCCATGCCTCGCGTGCCATTGATCGGCGTTTCCGCCTGTACCAGGCAGATCGGCCACCACAGCTTCCACATAGCCGGTGATAAGTACCTGCGCGCGGCGGCTGTAGCCGGCATGCCGTTAGTCATCCCGGCGCTCGGCGATCTGATCGACCCTGCTGCGCTTTTAGATTGCGTAGACGGCCTACTCTTTACCGGCTCACCCTCCAACGTCGAACCGCACCATTATGGAGGCCCGGCCAGCACCGAGGGCACGGCCCATGACCCCTTACGTGATCAACTGACGCTGCCGCTTATTCGTGCGGCGGTGGATGCGGGTGTTCCAGTATTCGGCGTCTGCCGCGGGTTTCAGGAAATGAACGTCGCTTTTGGCGGCAGCCTGCATCAGAAGGTTCACGAGGCCGGGCCTTATGCCGATCACCGTGAGCGCGCCGAGGATCCAGTCGAGGTGCAGTACGGTCTAAGTCATCCGTTGCACGTCCAACCGGGCGGATTGCTGCAGCGCCTCGGGTTACCCGCGCAGATTGATGTCAATTCGGTGCACGGGCAGGGCGTCGAGCGGCTCGGCGAGGGCCTGCGCATCGAGGCGCTGGCACCCGATGGGCTGATCGAGGCGTTTTCCGTCGACGGTGCGCGAAGCTTTGCCCTCGGCGTGCAGTGGCACCCGGAATGGAAGGTGCATGAGCATCCTTATTACCTGGCGTTGTTCAAGGGGTTTGCCCAGGCTTGCCAGGAACGCGCAGGACGGCGCTGAGCGCGGGCCGGTTCGGCGCTCGTTTCATTAATTTCTGAGGTCGATATGTCCAGCAAGCTCGACCAGCTTACCGGCTGGCTGAAAGAACGCAAGATCACCGAGGTGGAGTGCCTGATCAGCGACCTGACCGGCATCGCCCGCGGCAAAATTTCACCCACCAACAAATTCCTTGGTGAGAAGGGCATGCGTCTGCCGGAAAGCGTGCTGCTGCAGACCGTGACCGGCGACTACGTCGAGGACGATATCTATTACGAGCTGCTCGACCCTGCGGATATCGACATGTTCTGCCGTCCCGATCCCGATGCCGTGTTCCTGGTGCCCTGGGCCATCGAGCCGACTGCGCAGGTGATCCACGACACCTATGACAAGATGGGCAACCCCATCGAGATCTCGCCACGCAACATCCTCAAGCGGGTGTTGAAGATGTATGCCGATCGGGGCTGGCAGCCTATTGTCGCGCCAGAGATGGAGTTCTACCTGACCAAGCGCTGCGAAGACCCGGACCTGCCGTTCCAGCCGCCGATCGGGCGTTCAGGCCGGCAGGAGACGGGCCGACAGTCGTTCTCCATCGACGCGGCCAACGAGTTCGACCCGCTGTTCGAAGACATGTACGACTGGTGCGAAGCCCAGGGGCTGGATCTGGATACGCTGATCCACGAAGAAGGCACCGCACAGATGGAAATCAACTTCCGTCATGGCGAGGCGCTGCACCTGGCCGATCAGATTCTGGTGTTCAAGCGCACCATGCGCGAGGCGGCGCTCAAGCACAACGTGGCGGCCACCTTCATGGCCAAGCCCATGACCGGCGAGCCGGGCAGCGCCATGCATCTGCACCAGAGCGTGGTGGACATCGAAACCGGGCGCAACATCTTTTCCAACAGCGACGGCACCATGAGCCAGCTGTTCCTGCACCACGTCGGTGGCCTGCAGAAATACATTCCCGAGCTGTTGCCGCTGTTTGCGCCGAACGTCAATTCGTTCCGCCGCTTCCTGCCGGACACCTCGGCGCCAGTCAACGTCGAATGGGGCGAGGAAAATCGCACCGTAGGCCTGCGGGTTCCGGATTCTGATCCGCAGAACCGCCGCGTCGAGAACCGTCTGCCGGGCGCCGATGCCAATCCGTATCTGGCCATCGCGGCGAGCCTGCTGTGCGGCTATATCGGCATGGTCGAGGAGCTGCGGCCGAGTCAACCAGTCAAGGGTCGCGGCTATGAGCGCCGCAACCTGCGCCTGCCGCTCACGCTCGAAGCGGCACTGGAACGTATGGAGAACTGCCGCTCGCTGGAGAAGTACCTGAGCCCCAAATTCATCACCGGCTACATCGCGGTCAAGCGCGCCGAGCAGGAAAACTACCACCGGGTCATCAGCTCGTGGGAGCGGGAATTTCTGATGCTCTCGGTGTAAAGGAAGTCGTAGGGTCGATGACGCTTTTCTCATCCACCGTGGCTCCGTAGAGGGGTTCGCCACCCGGTGGATCGATGAGGCGTGATCCACCCTATGTTTCGCCGAAGGCTTCTGATGGATGAGATTTTTCACCATCGAAAATTACGAATTAAAAGAGGTGACTGATGAGCGATTCGCAAACCCTGCAATGGCAAGCCCTGAGCCGCGACCATCACTTGCCGCCGTTCACCGACTTCAAGGCGCTGAACGCCAAGGGCACGCGCATCATCACGCGGGGCGAGGGTGTCTACCTCTGGGACAGCGAAGGCCACAAGATCCTCGATGCGATGGCCGGGCTCTGGTGCGTCAACCTCGGCTATGGCCGCGAAGAACTGGTCGAGGCGGCCACCCGGCAGATGCGCGAACTCCCTTATTACAACCTGTTTTTCCAGACCGCCCACCCGCCAGCGCTGGCATTGGCCAAGGCTATCGCCGAGATCGCGCCGGAAGGCATGAACCATGTGTTCTTTACCGGCTCCGGCTCGGAAGCCAACGACACCGTGCTGCGCATGGTGCGTCATTACTGGGCAATCAAGGGCCAACCACAGAAGAAAGTCGTAATCGGCCGCTGGAACGGCTATCACGGCTCGACCATCGCCGGCGCCAGCCTTGGCGGTATGAAGGCCATGCACGAGCAGGGCGATGGCCCGATCCCGGGCATCGAGCACATCGACCAGCCCTACTGGTTCGGCGAGGGCGGTGATCTGGATCCGGAGGAATTCGGTGTCCGCGTCGCCCAGCAGTTGGAGCAGAAGATCCTCGACGTCGGCGAAGACAAGGTCGCCGCCTTTATTGCCGAGCCGATCCAGGGCGCCGGCGGCGTGATCATTCCGCCGGACAGCTACTGGCCCAAGATTCGCGAAATCCTCGCCCGCTACGACATCCTGTTCATCGCTGACGAAGTGATCTGTGGCTTCGGCCGCACCGGCGAGTGGTTCGGCAGCGACCATTACGGCAACGCACCGGACTTGATGCCGATCGCCAAGGGCCTGACGTCCGGTTATCTGCCCATGGGCGGCGTGGTAGTGCGCGACGAAGTGGTGCACACGCTCAACGAAGGCGGCGAGTTCTACCACGGCTTCACCTACTCCGGGCATCCGGTAGCGGCCGCGGTGGCGCTGGAAAACATCCGCATCATGCGCGAGGAAAAGATCGTCGAGCGGGTGAAAAGCAAGACGGCACCTTATTTGCAATCTCGCTGGCGTGAGCTGGTCGAGCACCCGCTGGTAGGTGAGGCCCGAGGCGTCGGCATGCTTGGCGCGCTGGAACTGGTGAAAAACAAGAAGACCCGTGAACGCTTCGCTGACCCTGGCGTGGGCATGCTCTGTCGCGAGCACTGCTTCCGCAATGGTCTGGTGATGCGCGCCGTGGGGGACACCATGATCATTTCACCACCGCTGGTGATCAACGAGGAGCAGATCGACGAGCTGATCGGCAAGGTCAAGCTGTGCCTGGACGCGACCTTGAAAGATGCGCGAGGTTAGTGGGGCGGGCGCCGGCAGGATGCTACTGGTGCCTGATAGGGCGTTGAACGCATGTAAGCGAAGCGCATGCAAGCTGTTGAAAAACTGCCATCGACCTTGCCAGACTGCGCGCGTGCTTGGCCTGACCTACCGAGGGTGTGTCGATGCCGGCATAGCCACTAGCTGCACCAGGCGCAACAGGACGGCATAGACGCCGGCCAGTGTGAGCTGCCCACAGCCCAACAGATGACTACAACAGGAGCTGCACGGATGAAAACCTTTGCCAAGACCCTACTTGCGATGACGCTGGCTGGAGCGGTCGCCGGCGCTGCCCAGGCCGAAGAGAAGGTGCTGCACGTATTCAACTGGTCCGACTACATTGCCGAAGACACGCTGGACAACTTCACCAAGGAAACCGGCATCAAGGTCGTCTACGACGTATTCGACAGCAACGAAGTGCTGGAAGCCAAGTTGCTGGCCGGCAGCTCAGGGTATGACGTCGTCGTACCGTCCAACCCGTTCCTGGCGAAGCAGATCAAGGCCGGCGTGTTCCAGAAGCTCGACAAGAGCAAGCTGCCGAACTGGGAGAACCTCGACAAGGACCTGCTCAAGGCACTGCAGCCGAGCGATCCGGATAACTTGTACGCAGTGCCGTACATGTGGGGCACCATCGGCATCGGTTACAACCCGGAGAAGGTGAAGGCCGCATTGGGCGAAGACGCGCCGGTCAATTCCTGGGATCTGGTGTTTAAACCGGAGAATATGGAAAAGCTGAAATCCTGCAGTGTCTCATTCCTCGATTCGCCCACCGAAATCCTTCCCGCTGCGCTGCATTACCTGGGCTACAAGCCTGACACCACCAACAAGGACGAGCTGAAGAAGGCCGAAGAGCTGTTCATGCAGATCCGTCCGAACGTGGCGTATTTCCATTCTTCGAAGTACATCTCCGATCTGGCCAACGGCAACGTCTGCGTCGCCATCGGCTACTCCGGTGACATTTACCAGGCCAAGGCGCGTGCAGAAGAAGCCGGCGACGAGGTCAAGGTCAAATACAACATTCCCAAGGAAGGCGCCGGCACCTTCTTCGACATGCTGGCGATCCCGGCTGATGCGAAAAACGTCGAAAACGCCCATGTGTTCCTCAACTACCTGATGAAGCCGGACGTGATGGCCAACATCACCAACTACGTGCAGTTCCCCAACAGCAACGCGGCAGCGACCCCGCTGGTGGACGAGGCAATCCGCACCGACCCGGGCATCTACCCCAGCCAGGCCGTCCTGCAGAAGCTCTACACCTTCCCGGATCTCGACTCGAAAACCCAGCGCACCATGACTCGCAGCTGGACCAAGATCAAATCCGGTCGTTGATCCAGCCGCCTCGCCAGGCCTGCTTGCGGGCATGGCGAGGCTTCACAAACCTTTGCAAGAGGCGAAGTACGGACCCGCAACGCTGGCTTGCGGTCCGCTGTGGTGCCACCTTTGGGCGTGACCGTCTCGTTTGTTGCGCCGTGCCAGTTGATTTTTAGAGGTTTTTCCAATAAATAGCCCGCCTTTCGCCCACTGATCGCGCGGTCTGCACCAAGAGGACACTCTCATGCGTTCGACATTGAAGTCGCTTCTTATCGCCGCTGCGGTCAGCGGTGCTGCGTCCGCTCAGGCTGCCACGGTGCATATCTACAACTGGTCCGATTACATCGGCGAAACAACGCTGGAAGAGTTCGAGAAAGAGACCGGCATCAAGCCGATCTATGACGTGTTCGATTCAAACGAAACCCTTGAAGGCAAACTGCTCGCTGGCCGGACTGGCTATGACGTGGTGGTGCCTTCCAACCATTTCCTCGGCAAACAGATTCGCGCTGGCGCTTTCCAGAAACTGGACAAGAGCAAGTTGCCCAATTGGCAACACCTGGACCCCGCGCTGCTCAAGCAGCTCGAGAAAAACGACCCGGGCAATGCCTATGCCGCGCCCTATCTTTGGGGCACCAATGGCATCGGCTACAACGTCGAAAAGGTGACGGCTGCGCTGGGCATCGAGAAGGTCGATTCCTGGGCGGTGCTGTTCGAGCCGGAAAACGCCAAGAAGCTTGCCGGTTGCGGCATCGCCTTACTCGACTCGCCTGATGAAATGATCCCGGCGATGCTCAACTACCTTGGCCTGGACCCCAACAGCACCGATCCGGACGATTACGCCAAAGCTGAAGCCAAACTGCTCGAAATACGCCCCTACGTCCGCTATTTCCACTCATCCAAATACATATCGGACCTGGCTAACGGCAACATCTGCATAGCCGCGGGCTTCTCCGGAGACATCTTCCAGGCGGCGGCGCGCGCCGACGAAGCCGACAAGGGCATCGACATCGCCTACACGATTCCTAAAGAGGGCGGCAATCTCTGGTTCGACATGCTGGCCATCCCGGTCGACGCTCAGAATGTCGAGGAAGCCCATGCCTTCATCAACTATCTGCTCGAGCCCGAGGTGATCGCGTCGGTCAGCGACTATGTTGGCTATGCCAACCCCAACATCAAGGCGGGTGAACTGATGGACCAGGAGGTTCGCAATGATCCGTCGGTCTATCCGCCGCAAGCGGTGCTGGATCGCCTGTACGTCTCGGCCGAGCTGCCGCAGAAGATCATCCGCCTGATGACCCGTACCTGGACCAAGATCAAGTCCGGTCAATAGCCACACCGGGCGACACGGATCGCTATTCGGCGCCCGTGTTGCCCGCGCTCCATGACATTTCCGGGTTGTCCGGGTCCATTATTTTCAATCGGGAGTTCGCGCATGGCCGTTGCCTCCAGCGCCTACAAAAAGGCCCTCACCGGTGAGAGCCAGAACAAGCAGGTGCTGCTGAAGATCGACCGCGTCACCAAGAAGTTCGACGAAACGGTGGCGGTTGATGATGTCTCGTTGAGCATTCACCAGGGCGAGATCTTTGCCCTGCTTGGAGGTTCCGGCTCGGGCAAGTCCACTTTATTGCGCATGCTGGCTGGCTTCGAACGGCCCACCGAAGGGCGGATCTTCCTCGACGGCCAGGACATCACCGATATGCCGCCGTACGAGCGGCCGATCAACATGATGTTCCAGTCTTACGCGCTGTTCCCGCACATGACCGTAGCGCAGAACATTGCCTTCGGTTTGAAGCAGGACGGGCTGTCAAAGGACGAAGTGCAGACCCGCGTCGATGAGATGCTCACACTGGTGCAGATGAGCCAGTACGCCAAGCGCAAGCCGCACCAGCTCTCGGGCGGTCAGCGCCAGCGTGTCGCCCTGGCGCGCTCGCTGGCCAAGCGACCCAAGCTGCTTTTGCTCGACGAGCCCATGGGCGCGCTGGACAAGAAACTGCGCTCGCAGATGCAGCTGGAACTGGTCCAGATCATCGAGCGGGTCGGGGTCACCTGCGTGATGGTCACCCACGATCAGGAAGAGGCCATGACCATGGCCGAACGCATTGCCATCATGCACCTGGGTTGGATTGCCCAGGTCGGCAGCCCGATGGACATCTACGAGACGCCGGCCAGTCGGCTGGTCTGCGAATTCATCGGCAACGTCAACCTGTTCGACGGTGAACTCATCGAAGACCTGGAAGATCATGCCGTGATTGCCTGTCCTGGCCTGGAAAACCCGATCTACGTCGGCCACGGCATCAGCACCCGCGCCCAGGACAAGCAGATCACCTATGCGATACGCCCCGAAAAGCTGCTGATCGGCACCGAGCTGCCCGACCTGCAGCGACCCGGTTACAACTGGGCCAAGGGCATCGTCTACGACATCGCCTATCTGGGCGGACATTCGGTTTATTACATCCAGATGCCGTCCGGCGGCATTCTGCAGGCATTCATGGCTAACGCCGAACGCCATGTGAAGCTGCCAACCTGGGAGCAGGAAGTGTTCGTCTACTGGTGGGACGACAGCGGCGTGGTGTTGCAGGCATGAGGCGCTCGCGGCTGAACCCGGGCCGTCGGCTGGTCATCGGCGTTCCCTTCCTCTGGTTGGCGCTGTTTTTCCTGCTGCCGTTCGTGATCGTGCTGAAGATCAGCTTCGCCGAAGCCGATGTGGCGATTCCGCCCTATACAGAGGTGTTTGCTTATGCCGAGCAGCAGCTGCAGATCATCATCAACCTGGGCAACTATGTGTTCCTCAGCGAAGACGATCTGTACTGGGCGGCCTACGCCGGTTCGCTGCGCATCGCCTTCTTCAGTACGCTGATCTGCCTCCTGGTCGGTTATCCGATGGCCTACGCCATCGCTCGGGCGCGCAAGGATCTGCAGACCGTGCTGCTGCTGCTGATCATGATGCCGACCTGGACGGCGATCCTGATTCGCGTCTATGCCTGGATGGGCATCCTCAGCAGCAATGGCATTCTTAACGGACTGCTGCAGGGCCTGGGCCTCATCGACGAACCGCTGCGCATCCTCAACACCGATCTCGCCGTCTACATCGGCGTGGTGTATTCCTACCTGCCGTTCATGATCCTGCCGCTTTACGCCAATCTGGTGAAGCATGACCTCAGCCTGCTGGAGGCCGCGTCTGACCTGGGCGCGCGCAACCTGACCAGTTTCTGGAAGATCACGGTGCCCCTGTCCAAAAACGGCATCATCGCCGGCTGCATGCTGGTATTCATTCCGGTAGTGGGCGAGTTCGTCATTCCGGAGCTGCTTGGCGGGCCGGAGACGCTGATGATCGGCAAGGTGCTGTGGCAGGAGTTCTTCAATAACCGCGACTGGCCGGTAGCGTCTGCACTGGCGGTGGTGATGCTGGCGATCCTATTGGTGCCGATCATTCTGTTCAACCGCAACCAAACCAAGGAACTGGAGGGCAAGCTATGAAGCGTTACAGCTTTTCCAACCTGATCCTGGTGCTCGGGCTGTTTTTCATCTACCTGCCGATGGTGCTGCTGGTGATCTACTCCTTCAACGCCTCACGGCTGGTGACGGTGTGGGGTGGCTGGTCGCTGAAGTGGTATGCCGGGTTGCTGGACAACAGCCAGCTGATGGGCGCGGTCATGCGTTCGCTGGAAATCGCGTTCTACACCGCCATTGCTGCAGTCGCGCTGGGCACCATGGCCGCCTTCGTGCTGACGCGAATCCCCAACTTTCGCGGGCGCACCCTGTTTGGCGGCCTGGTCACGGCGCCGCTGGTGATGCCGGAAGTAATCACCGGTCTGTCGTTGCTGCTGTTATTCGTGGCCATGGCGCAGCTGATCGGCTGGCCTGCCCAGCGCGGCATCGTCACCATCTGGATCGCCCACACCACCTTCTGCTCGGCCTACGTCGCGGTAGTGGTGATGGCGCGCCTGCGCGAGCTGGACCTGTCCATCGAGGAAGCGGCGATGGACCTCGGAGCGCGGCCGTGGAAGGTGTTCTTCCTGATCACCATGCCGATGATCGCGCCCTCGCTGGCGGCCGGCGGCATGCTCTCCTTTGCCCTCTCGCTGGACGATCTGGTACTGGCCAGCTTCGTCTCCGGTCCCGGCTCGACCACTCTGCCGATGGAGATCTTCTCCGCCGTGCGCCTGGGCGTGAAACCGGAGATCAACGCGGTGGCGAGTCTGATCCTGCTCAGCGTTTCGCTGGCTACCTTTCTCGCCTGGTACCTCAGCCGCCGCGCCGAGAAGCGCCGTATTCGTGCGATGCAGCAGGCGATGGATGAAACCGCTGGCAATCCCACCTGGCGTCAGGTGATCGACAGCCGCAAGGTGCTGGTGCCGCCCTCGGCACATACCTGATGATGGTTTGAGCCGCAAAACGAAAAGGGCGCATCGATGCGCCCTTTTCGTTTCAGATGAATTGTCCCCTGCCGCAGAGCGGTAGGGTGAATAACGCGAAGCTTATCCACCGCCGCGCCTTCTCCGTCCCCGAGCCCGCATTCACGGCTCGGTTGTCTGTTCGCCTGCAGCGAATACCGCGTCCGGTTGCCGATCACCGCTCAGGTCCGGCAGCCCGAACCCGTGCTGTGTTCATCCATCGGTTCTTCACATCCCGTACCACCGTCCGGGCGCGGGCGCAGCCAGATCGGTGCCAGGTAGCGCAATGCCAGGCCGAAAGCAGCCAGCCAACCGAGCCCGGCGAGCATGTTCAGCAGCGGCACCGGTGCGCCAGGCAGGCCGGCGCTTGCGCGCAGCAGCGCGGCAAACATCAGCAGGCCGGTGGCGGTCGGCACCCAGCGCCGCTGATCCAGTGTATAGCCACTGTGGGTACGCCCGGCGATGCACAGCACCGCGAGAATCGAGACGCCCATGGCCCCGAGTGTCAGCAGATGGCGGCCGGCGCTGCTGACAAAGCCGTCCGCTAGCAGCGAGACACCCAGTGCGCCATAGCCCAGCGCCATCAGCCAGTAGACGCTGTAGAGCATCAGCGACCAGCGCTCCAGCAGCGCCCGGCCGATGTGCCAGTCGTTGAGCAGATTGAACAGGGCGGCGGCTGTGGCCAGGGCCAGCCAGCCGTTCAGCGGGGCCGGCAGTGCCAGCCATTCGGCGAGAGTGAACAGGCTGATGCAGAAGATCGCCAGGTTGCGTCGTGGCGGACGCGCGCGGTAGTCGTCGTCCACGTCGTGCCCGGCATTCCGGCGTGCCTGGATGGCGTCGTTGAGAATGCGCATGGAGATTCGGCTCATGGCGACCACGATCAGCACCATCATCACGCCGATGCCAGCGTACAGCCAGCGCATCGGGTATCGGCCGCCGACGGCATCGAAATGAAAGCCCACGGTCACCAGCGCCAGCGCGCCGAGCCCGCCGAAGAAGCCGTACTGCCGACGCAGCGGGTCGCCCAGCAGGCGCGGTGTGAGCAGCACAAGCAGAGCGATGGCGAAGGCACTGTTGAACAGCGCCGCCGGCCACGGCCCCATAACGCCGGAAAGCCAGAAGCTCAGCCTGGCGGCTAGCCACAGCAGCAGAAAGCCGAAGCCCACACGCCGACCGAACGCTGCGGTAGCAGTGAATTCCGGCACCGCGGTGAGAACGAAGCCGGCGACCGCCGCCAGGCCGAAGCCGAGCAGCATTTCGTGGGCATGCCAGACCATTGGTCCACCCGGCACGCCTGGCAGCGGCAACCCGAACCCGAAAAAGCCCAGCCAGAGTGCGATGCCGGCCACAGCCAGCAGCACGGTGGCGAGAAACAGCGGGCGGAAGCTGCACAGCAGCAGCGACCAGTTGGCGAGTCGCGGCGATAAGGTTTTCAGCATCGTGAGCGTGCTCTGCTGGCGAGGGGTAAGGGTGCCGCCTCGCGAATCGCGAATTTGGCGGCGCCAGGCAAGGTCTGCGGCGCGCGGGTGGCCAGGCCGAAACTCTCACGTACGGCCGGCAACTGCAGCAGCTCGGCGGTGTGCTGGTAGATCCAGGCATCGTTGCGCTGTACGGCTGGCAGATCCAGCTCCAGGTGGCTGACGATGCGCCCCGGCGCCGCCGCCATGACCAGGATGCGGTCAGCCAGGCGCACGGCTTCCATCAGGTCGTGGGTGATCATCAGCACGCCCATGCCGCGTGCGGCCTGCTCGGCCAGCAGCAGGGCGTAGAGGTCTTCCTTGAGGCCGATATCCAGCGCGGCGAAGGGTTCGTCGAGCAGCAGCAGGTCCGGCTGCAGCACCAGTGCCCGCGCCAGCGACACGCGGCTCTGCATGCCGCCGGAAAGCTGATGCGGAAACTTGCCGAGATCGCCGCTGGCGAGGCCCAGGCGCAGCGCCAGGGTACCGGCCTGCTGCAGACGTTTCTGTCGCGGCATACCTGCCGCCTTGAGCCCCAGGGCGATGTTGTCGAGCGTGGTTTTCCACGGCAGCAGCCGCGGTTGCTGGAACATGCTGGCGGGGTTGCCGAAACCGTTGTCGATGCGACCTTCCTGCACGTCCAGCAGCCCCGCGCAAAGATGCAGCAGGGTGGTCTTGCCGCAGCCGGAGGGGCCGACCAAGGCGACCACTTCGCCCGCGGCCAGGTTGAAGTTGATGCCGCTGAATATCTCGTCGCGGCCGAAGGCGTGGGCCAGGCCGTGGATGTGCAATTGCGTCATGAGGACACCTCGCGCCAGCGCTCGACTTCGCGCTTGATCGGTTCCAGCAGCAGGTACTCCACCGCCAGCAGCAGACCGACCACCGCGGTGATCCAAGCCATGGTGGCGCTGGTATCAAGGTGCGAGCGCGACACCGCCAGCGCGGCGCCGACACCATCCTGGGTGGCGAGCAGTTCGGCCATCACCACGATTTTCCAGGCCATGGCGAGTGCGGTGATCCAGGCGGGGAACAGGTAGGAGACGACGTGGGGCAGATAGACATCGAACAACAGCATCTTCCGTGGCAGGCGAAATGCCAGGGCCATGTCCTTGAGTTGGTTATCCAGTGTGCGGGTGCCTTGCAGCGCGCCGACGAATACCAGCGGAAAGCTGGCGATGAACACGGTGAACACCGGGGTGCCGTCGCTGGCGCCGAACCAGAGCATTGCCAGTACCAGCCAGGCGATTGGCGGCATGCCCATGAGTACGGTGATCAACGGCCGCGCCATCATCGAGGCGGTCATGGAAACCCCGGCGGCAAGCCCCATCACGCTGCCGACCACCACGGAAAGAGCGAAACCAAGCAGGGCCCGGCGACTGGTGGCTAACAGCTCCGGCCAGGCGGCACCTTCATCGATCAGTTGAAGTAGACGGGAAAAAGTGTCCAGCGGCGCCGGCAGAACCAGCGCGCCATAGTGACTGGCGACTGCCTCCCAGCCCGCCAGCAGCAGAAACAGGCTGGCCAGCGCGCCCCAGCCGCTCCACAGATAGCCGGGCAGGCTGGTCAACCAGCTGCGCAGCAGGCTCATGGCTGATCGCTGACTGGCGAGTAGAAGTCATCCGGAGGCAGCTTGCCGCCGATCAGCGCCGGATTCTTTTGCAACAGCAGCTCGAACAGATACTCGACTTCCGCCCGTGCCTCGGCAGCGGACACTGCTTCCATCTGTGCCACCGCCAACGAATCGATTACCGCTTCGGCGCTGAGCATCGGCAGATGACTGGCGACCAGCTGGCCGCAGCGCTCGGCGTTGGTGCTGCACCATTGCAGCGAGTCGGCGTAGGCCTGGGCGATCCGGGCGGTGATCTGCGGCTGGTCTTTCACGCTGGCCATCAGCGCGATGCCGGCCTGCGGTATACGCGCTTCGCGCTGTAGCAGGCGGCCCCATTCCTGTTGCAAATTGACGCTGCGATACAGGTCCGGCGCGATCAGTCTCAGCGGCCCTTCGCTGGCCTTACGCAGCGCCATGGAAATGGCCGGCTCGGCCAGCAGCGCGTGATCGGTACGGCGCATCAGCAAGAGCTGCATGGCGTCGATGGGGGTGGCGACGTAGCGCAGGCGCAGGTCCTTACGCACATCGATGCCGGCACGCTCGGCCAGCAGGCCGAAAAGAATGTCCGGCATGTCGCCACGGAACGGCATGGTGATTTCCTTGCCGCGCAGGTCGTCCAGGGTGGTCAGGCCCTGTTCGCGGGACACCAGCCAGAGCAGACCCCAGGTCGACACGTTGAGCATGCGCAGCTTGGCGCCGCGGTTGTAGAGGTTGGCGGCGACGTTGACCGGCATGGCCAGCACGTCCGCCTGCTGGTTCAGCGCCAGCAGGCGCAGCTGGTCGGGATCGCGCCAACTGACAAACTCCACCTTGTCCGCCAGGTCGTCCAGCGCACCGGATTCGACCATGTGGATCAGCGGATTCGACACTGAAGAGGAGGGGCCGGCCAGGACCAGGCGCGGCAGCTTGTCTGCCAGTGCCGGCGCGCCAGCTACCAGCAGGAGAACCATCAGTAGGTGGCGGAGCATCAGAAGCTCCCGCTCAGTGCAACGGTGATGCCGCGTCCGGGAGCTTCCAGTTCGTTACCGCTGATGCCATCAGCCAGATGCTCGTGGTAGGCCTTGTCGAACAGGTTGCTCAGGCGCGCATCGAGGTTGGCGCTCTGCAGCACGCCGATATTGCCGAAGCCCCAGCCGAGGCTGGCATCGGCGGTAACGAAGCCTGCGGTACGGTCCTCGCCGCCGCGGGTGAACTCGGTCGCTACACGATCCTGCTCAGCGACGGCACGCAGCTGCGCATGCCAGTAGAGGCCGCGCTCGGCTGGCTGGCCGATGCCCAGGGTCAACTCGTGGGCTGGCATCTGGTGCAGTGGTTCGTCGTCCTGTTTGTTCTCCCCGCGCAGCCAAGTGAAGCTGCCGTCCACCACGAAAGCGCCGACGCCCTTGCTGGCGCTGCCTTCAAGGCCATAGATCACCACTTCATCGAGGTTCTCGGTGCGCTTGATCGGCAGCCCGTTGGGCGCGTTGGTGCCGGTCACACGGCCGGCGATGTAATCGTCGATGCGGGTGTGGAAGGCCGCCAACTGATAAGTAAAATCACCATCGTCGCCCTTGAGCCCGAGCTCGAAGCTGGTGGAGCGTTCGGCATCCAGCTGCGGATTACCGAGGTGAAAATAGCCGTCACCGCGCGGCGCGTCGTCGTAGCGCTCGCGCATGTCGGCGGCGCGGTAGGCCTGGCCGATGTTGGCATAGAGGTTGAGGGTGTCTGTCAGCGGGTGCAGCGCGCCCAGCGACCACGACAGGTTATGGTCGGTGCTGTTCAAACCGCTGGTTTTCAGCGATGGGCCGTTGCCCTTGACGCGGGCATCGGCGCTGATGCGGTCGTAGCGGGCTCCCGCGGTGAACTGCGTCTGGCCAATGTCGAACTCGTCCTGTAGGAACAGTCCGTAGGATTCGATCTCGGCGTCCTTGAAGGGGTCGTTGCGCTGGTTGTTGTTGAAGGTCGGCGGGCCATCCACGTAGCGCTCTGGATCGCCGGTCATTTTCCAGCCGTCGACGCCCACCGTCAGTAGGTGATCGGCGATCGGCACTACCCAGCTCGAGCGCAGCCCGTGGGTGATGAAGCTGACGTTGTTGCGTACATAGTCGCGATCGAGCCGCTCGGAGTAGGCACGTATCTCGCGGTAGACCTCCTGCCGATAGAGTTCGGTGGCCAGAGTGCCTTCACCGAGGCCATTTTCCAGGCCGATCTGGAATAGCTCGCGCTGCTGTTCCGGCGAATGGATGGTCGCGGTGCCGAGTGGGACCGGGATGCCGGCGCCGCCCGGCTGCCCGCCGGTACGCGCCGAGCCCGGGTACCAGACGTCGCGGTCGGTGTGGCGCTGGACATTCAGGTTGACGCTGACATCCTCGGCCAGGCGTTGCTTGTACTTGAACAGCAGGGTGTCGGAGCTGTACCCGGTGTTCTTCTCGGTGCCACTGGGGCTCTTGTAGTCGCTGACCTTGCGCCCGGCAACGCCCAGCACCAGGGCATGATCGGAGCTGGAGTCGCGCAGCAGCGTAGCGCCGGTAAAGCCTTTGTCGACGCTGCTGGCGCTGGTGGAGAAGCGGCCGCTGCGTTCGTCCTGCTCGGTGAAGCGCGCCTGTGGCGTGATCAGGTTGACCACCCCGCCCATGGCGCCGCTGCCGTACAGCACCGAGCCCGGACCCTTGACCACTTCGGCGCGTTCCAATAGCCCGAGATCGAGCTGCGAGGCCAACGAGCCTTGCGGCTGGCCGGAGTTGACCCGTACGCCGTCAACCATCAACACCACGCTTTCCTTCTTCATGCCGCGTAGCACCGGATTCTGCCCCCAGGCGCCGTCGCTGTGCACGGCGAGCCCGGGCTTGCCGCGGAACAGGCTGCCGGCCGGCTCGGCCCCTTGCGCCGGGTGTGGCTGCAGCACTTCGATGGCCTGAGGAATGTCCTGCGCCGCGGCCTCGTAACCTTTGGCGGTGACGACGGTTTCCTGCAGCTCCAGCGGAGCGGCGAGGGCCGAGGTGGTGCTGACGGCCAGGCAGGCCAGGGCGAGCGGGTGAAGGCGGAGGATCATCAAACGGCTCCCGAATGGTGCGTCGGCAGCGATGCCGACTTGAATGGGAGCGATTCTCTTTCAGGTGATAATAATTATCATTTGATCGTGATCAAGTTTGCGGAACATGCCGCTACTCTTGCCAGTCGCAGAAACAGGCCACCGCCAGCGAATGGGTAGCGCGGACCTTGCGCCCGGTGAGTACTGCATCGAGGATCGGCTCGACGAAGCTGTTGTCCGAACTGCACACCGCACCCTCACTGTAGGGGCCGATATAGACCAATTCACCCCGTTGGTCCCAGATGCCAACGGCGGGGCTGGCGGGCAGCAGCTCGGAGCCGGGCGGGGCGCCCAGCGGTTTCAGTGCCGCCAGCGGCTGCGGCAGGCGGCCCTTGCTGCCCGGCTTGCGCACTTCATAGAATTCGACCGGCTGCCCGGCGAAGCGCTTGATCAACTCCTCCAGATGCTGCTGATTGCCGACGTTGCACGGGCAGCTCGGGTCCCAGAAGTGGACGAAGCGCACCGGTCCAGGGCCCTGCAGCTCGGTTGGCAGGCGCAGCACATCGCCGGAGAACAGCTCGGCGCGCTCGTTCTCGAACGTTCGTAGGTAGCGCGCCTCGAACCACCAGAAGGCGGCCAGCATGGCGCCGCCCCAGAGCAAGGCAACGAGCGCTGCGATCAGATACTTGTTGCGTACGGACATGATGGCGCTCTTGGATGGATGCGCCAGCTTGCCACGTCGCGCTGCAGAGCTGAATATCCCGCTTACCCTTAGCAAGAAAACCGTTCATGCCTTCGCGAATCGATCCCGACGCGCTCCGCGCGCAATTAAGCCCGCTTCGCCACGTAGCCGAGCTGACCGCCGATGCACGTTTCTATCAGACCTACTACGGACTGGATCTGCCTCACCACGGCGGTATCCAACGGCGTCTGGGGCGGTTTCAGGTACACGGTTACGAACTGGTGGCGCAGAGTTGGTGCCCCGAACAGCCGGTCGCGACACTGCTGATCTTTCACGGTTACTACGACCATATGGGCCTGTACCGACACGTGGTGGATTGGGGGTTGCGCATGGGCTTCGCCGTGCTCGCCTGCGACCTGCCGGGGCATGGGCTGTCCAGCGGGCCACGCGCCAGCATCAACGAATTCGATGAATACCAGGCGGTGTTGCAGGGCCTGTTGCATGAAGCCGCTGCGATGAATCTGCCGCAGCCGTGGCATCTGCTGGGCCAGAGCACGGGCGCTGCCATCGTGCTGGATTATCTGCTTTGTCAGCCGATGCACCCAGCGCTGGGGCAGAGCGTTCTGCTGGCGCCGCTGGTGCGGCCGCGCGCCTGGGGATGGTCACGCCTCAGTTACGAAGTGATGCGGCGCTTCGTCAAGCAGATTCCCCGAAGTTTCAGTGAAAACTCAGGCGATCCGGCGTTTCTCCAGTTCATCCAGTCCAGTGATCCACTGCAGCCGGATATCTTGCCAACCGCATGGGTGGGCGCACTGTCGCGTTGGATTCAGCGTATCGAAGGCGCGCCCGCCAGCCCGCTC
Organism: Stutzerimonas xanthomarina DSM 18231; assembly: GCF_900129835.1. Taxonomy (GTDB): domain Bacteria; phylum Pseudomonadota; class Gammaproteobacteria; order Pseudomonadales; family Pseudomonadaceae; genus Stutzerimonas; species Stutzerimonas xanthomarina. The sequence continues at coordinate 872,138 of NZ_FQXA01000001.1, read as the reverse complement.
AGTCCGTTGATTGTCCAGGGTGAGGCCGATATGACGGTCGACTGGCAACACAACCTGCCGGTCCTGCAAGACAAGTTCGCCGCCCCGGAAATTCTTCGGCTACCGACGGCGCGGCATCACCTGGTCAACGAGCAGGAAGCCCTGCGCCATGAATATTTCGGATTTCTCAGCGAGCGCTTGAAATAGCTCGGCGCGCTCGCTGAAAGGCCGCTTAAGCCTGGGTCTCGTTGCCGCTCAATCCCACCGCAAGCCCGGCACGCAGAGCTTGCAGCGCTGCGCTGTAGTATTGCTGGCCGGCTTCCGACTGGGCGAACTGAACGAACTCCTCCAGTTCGGCATCAGAAAGGTCGCGGTAGATGTACAGCAGCGTGTTGTCCAGGTCGCTCTCGACCTGCTGCTGCAGACGTTCGCGCTGGCTTTCCAGCAAGCCCTGCGCCTGGCCACCGCCGAGCAGGCCCGGAATCATCTGGCTGAGGCTGTCGGCCGCGACGCCGGCCAGCGCCAGGCTGACCTCCGCACCCGCTTCGGCAGCCGGTATCGCCTGGGCCAGATGACGGATCAGCAACTGCCGGTTGCTGCCGGCTTCGATGCGCGGAATGCCGTTTTCATATCGCGCCAATTGCTCGCGGCGCCCGGCCAACGTCTCGGCCGCCACCACCTTATGGCCTACTGGTGACTGGAAAAAATCCAGCGCAGGTTGCGGGTTGGCGAGGTTGTCACGCAAGGCCTGCTTGGCCCGCTGATCGATGGCGTTGACCGCGAAACGGCGATTGCTGTTGGTTACCAGCGCCTGGTACACAGCAGGTGGCAGAGTGTTCTTGTAGCGCTGCTGGGCGGCGGTCAGGGCATCGCTGAAATTGGCGCGTTGTTCGGTCCAGCCTGCAGTTTCGTAAAGCTCGTCATAGGTATCGGCGAGGGTGCTGCAGCTGAGGGCAAGTAATACACAAGCGATTAAAGCGCGCATGGAAGCTCCTGTTGGCGGGCCGTTTATTTTCAGCGCCCTGACGGCTGCTGTCGAGGCGCGAAAGCGCTGCTGCTAGACTCCGAAACAATCCTTTCGGAGTCTCTTCCTTGCAGTTCGATCCCATCATTGACGACCTTGCCGAGCATGGCTGGTCGCTGCGTCATTCATTCCTGTCAGACGATCTGACCCTTGGTTTGGCAGCGGAGTGCCGCAAGCGCGAATTACAAGGTGACCTGGCCCCGGCCGGTATTGGCCGCGGCGACGCGCTGACGATTCGCGAAGGTATCCGGGGTGACCAGATCCAGTGGCTCGAACCGGGACAGTCGCAGTTGTGTGACAGCTACCTGGAGCTGATGGATGGGCTTCGACAACGTCTGAACCAGACGCTGTTTCTTGGCCTGGAAGAGTTCGAATGCCATTTCGCCCTGTACCCGCCGGGTGCCTTCTACAAGACCCATCTGGATCGCTTCCGCGATGACGACAGCCGCTGCATCACCGCAGTGGTCTACCTCAACCCGGACTGGCAACCGGCTGATGGCGGTGAGTTGCGCATGCATTTCGCTGACGGTTCGCAGCGCGACATCCCGCCGCTTGCGGGCGATTTGCTGGTTTTCCTGTCGGGTGACTTCCCTCACGAAGTCTTGGTCACCCGTACCGACCGCCTCTCGCTGACGGGCTGGTTTCGCCGGCGTCCCGCGGATGTACTCGCCCTGTAGCGCAGAGCAAAAAAAGCCCGGCGCGAGCCGGGCTAAAGGGAAACGGTGTTGCCGACGCGCGTTACATGCCGAGCAGGTTTGGCAGCGCCAGGGAAATTGACGGCACGTAAGTGATGATCATCAGGAAGGCCAGCAGCAGCGTGAGCCACGGCATCACGGCGCGGATCACCTGAGTCACCGGCATGCCCGTTACCGCGGAGGCAACGAACAGGTTCAGGCCCACCGGCGGCGTAATCAGACCGATCTCCATGTTGACCACCATGATGATGCCCAGGTGGATCGGGTCGATGCCCAGCTGCACGGCGATCGGGAACAGGATCGGCGCCAGGATCAGGATGATCGCTGACGGTTCCATGAAGGCGCCGGCCACTAGCAGCACGATGTTCACCACCAGCAGGAACATCCACGGTTGCAGTCCGGCTTCGAGCACCATGGCGGTGATCTGCTGCGGGATCTGCTCGGTGGTTAGCACATGCGCAAAGAGCATGGCGTTGGCGATGATGAACATCAGCATGATGGTCAGCTTGCCCGACTCCAGCAGTACCTTGGGGCAATCACGAATCGTGATGTCCTTGTAGACGAACAGCGCGATGAAGGCCGAGTACACCGCGGCTACCGCCGCCGCTTCGGTCGGCGTGAACATGCCGGAATAGATCCCGCCGAGGATGATCACCATCAGCAGCAGGCCCCAGATGGCCTTGCGTGCGGCAGACAGCCATTCGCGGAACGTCGCTCGCGGCAGCGCCGGCAGGTTCTTTTTCACCGCGATGATGTAGATGGCGATCATCAGTCCGAGCCCCAGCAGCAGACCCGGCACGACACCCGCCATGAACAGCTTGCCCACGGAGGTCTCGGTGGCGGCGGCGTAGACCACCATGACGATCGACGGCGGGATCAGGATGCCCAGCGTACCGGCGTTACAGACGATGCCGGCGCCGAATGCTTGCGGGTAACCGGAGCGGACCATACCGGCAATCGCGATCGAGCCCACCGCGGCGACCGTTGCCGGAGAGGAACCGGACAGCGCAGCAAACAGCATGCAGGCCAGTACGGCCGCGATGGCCAGGCCGCCGCGGATATGACCGACGCTGGCGTTGGCGAAGTCGATGAGTCGCTTGGCGACACCGCCGGTGGTCATGAATGCGCCAGCCAGCAGGAAGAATGGTATCGCCAGCAGCGTGTAGTGCTCAGAGGTCTCGAACAGCTTGATCGCCAGCGAGGTGACCGAATCCGGGCTGAACAGGAGGATCGTCAGCGAACCGGCCAGGCCGAGGGAAACGGCCACTGGCACACCGATGAACATCAGCGCGAAGAGCGCGACAAAGAGGAACAGGATGGTCATTTATTTCGGCTCCTCTGCGCCCAGTTTCGCGGCTTCGGCGGCTTCGTCTGCCAGGCCCAGGCCGGTTTGCTCGTTACGTACGATGCGCACGAAGATTTCAGCGAAACGGATGAAGACCATGGCGAAACCGATCGGCACGATCATGCCGATGTGCCATTGCTTGACGCCGAAATGACCGAGGTCTTCCGCGCCGATGTTGGCGGTGAACAGTGCCGAGATCCAATTGAAGCTGGCAAACGCCAGCAGGCCTGCATAACCGAGGCAGAACAGGCAGGCAACAAAGCCGATGTAGCGCTGGACGCGGCGCGGCGCCAGTTTGACCAGCGCATCGATGCCGATGTGGCCAGCGGTACGCACTCCGTATGCCAGGCCGGAGAAGATCAACCAGGCGAACAGCGCCTTGGTCAGTGCCGTGCTCCAGGTCATCTCTTGCGCCAGACCGATGGTGAAGTCACCCATGGCGAAGAACAGATCGCTGGCACCTTCATAGCGATCGCCGAGGCTGTAGAACACGGTGTAGAGGTTGTTCAAGACCACATAAACGAAGGTCACCAAGGTCATGGCGGCCAGAAGGAAGGCGATAAACGCTTCTTCGAAGTGGTCCCAGACGCGCCAGAGGGCGTTCATGGATGACATCTCCTGATGGATTACAGTGTTTCGGTGGGCGTACAGAACGTGCGCCATGGGCCGGTCGGGTGACCGGGTGACAGAACAATGAAAAAACTCTTGTTTTACAGGCATCTGGCTCGGGATCACCGCGCCGTAGGTGTCGCCTGGCTGGGTTGTCTTTTCACTGGTCTGTCGATGTGGCTGGTATTGCTCTAGTCGGAACGCGGAGGGCAGCTTGTGGCTGCCCTCCGGCAAGGCTTACTTAGCCTTGTTGGCTTCTTCGGCGGCCTGGATCAGGTCGGCACCGATGTCGTTCTCGAACTTGCTCCAAACCGGCTTCATGGCTTCGCGCCACTTGGCACGCTCTTCCGGAGTCAGAACGAGGATTTCGGTAGTGCCGGCAGCCAGAATGTCCTGCTTGGCTTTCTGGTTCAGGTCATCGGCCTGCTTGTTCACCTCAACGGTGACCTCATCGATGATCTGGTCGAGCTCGGTGCGCACGTCTTCCGGCAGACCTTCCCAGAACTTGGTATTGGTGATCAGCATGTAGTCGAGCAGACCGTGGTCGGACTCGGTGATGTGCTTCTGCACTTCATGCATTTTCTGCGAGTAGATGTTCGAGTAGGGGTTCTCGGCACCGTTTACAACGCCAGTCTGCAGGCCCTGGTAGACCTCGGCGAAGCTCATCTTGCGCGGGTTGGCGCGCAGGGCCTTGAACTGCTCGTCCAGTACGGCGGAAGCCTGTACGCGGAACTTCAGACCACGGGCGTCTTTCGGCTCACGCAGCTCTTTGTTGGCCGACAGCTGCTTCATGCCGTTGTGCCAGTAGGCCAGGCCGGTGATGTTCTTGTCTTCCATCGAGCTCAGCAGCTTCTGGCCGGCATCGCTCTGCTGGAAGCGGTCAACCGCCTGGATGTTGTCGAACAGGAACGGCAGGTCGAACACCTGTACGCCCTTGGAGTAATGCTCGAACTTGGCCAGCGACGGCGCGATCAGCTGTACGTCGCCCAGCAGCAGTGCTTCCATTTCCTTGCCATCGCCGAACAGCGAAGAGTTCGGGTAAACCTGCACTTCCACCTTGCCGGGCAGACGCTCTTCAACGAGCTTCTTGAACAGGTTGGCACCCTGACCTTTCGGGGTGTTCTCGGCGACCACGTGGGAGAACTTGATCAGGATCGGATCGGCGGCCTGGGCCAGGCTTGTGATACCAAGGGACAGAGCGCAGGCAAGCGCTGTGGCAGTCAGCTTGAACATTGTTGTGTTTCCTCTTGTTGTGGAGTGAGCCACTGCACCGGGGCAGGCAGCTCGGCTGTAACCAGCAAGACAAGTCTAGGCGTCATTGAATAAATCGCTGCGCCAGACGACGACTCGGCTTGTCGGTCCATGGAATAGCGGGAGCAAGTGCTGTGCCAGAATGGCTGCCTGCCTCCCGTGACGCGGCAGTTTACTCGCATGATGGCAAAATACTGACGAATGCTTCTCAGCTGATCCGCTCTAGCCCGCAAGCTCTACCCATATTCTCGTGACGCGGATGACGGGATTGAATGCAGTCGCAAAGCTGTTTCGGCAGCATGTCCGCAGGCGGCGAAAAGGCAGATGTTCTGAACGTCGTCCAAGATTGGCGGAAAACCGCCAGCTATTCGCCATCATCAGGCGGGGTTCCGCCAGCATCATTGAATGCCAGGCCGTGCTTGCGCAGTTTGTCGTGCAGTGTCTTGCGTGGCAGGCCCAAGGCTTCGGCAACGCTGCGCAGCGAGCTATGAGGTCGCGCCAGTTCGGCTGCGATCAAGGCACGCTCGAAGGCTTCCACCTGCTCACCCAGCCCACTGGCTCCAACGGCACCGCTGTCGTCGGCGGCGCGAGCGGAATCATCGAGCCCCAACTCGAGACCCAGCGCGAAGCGTTCGGCGGTGTTCTGCAGTTCCCGCACATTGCCTGGCCAGGCATGCCGAAGCAGCTGAGCCCGCTGCTCCGCACGCAGTTCACGGATCGGCAGGGCGTGGCGGTTGGCGGCGGTTTCAGCGAAATGCTGGAACAGGAACAACAGGTCTTCGCTGCGTTCACGCAGCGGTGGGATACGCAGCGGCGCGACGTTCAGGCGGTAGTAGAGGTCGGCACGGAAGCGGCCCTGGTCAGCGGCCTGGCGTAAATCCTCCTTGGTCGCAGCGATCACCCGGATATCCAGCGGGATCGATTGGTTACCGCCCAGTCGCTCGACCACGCGCTCCTGCAGCATGCGCAGCAGCTTCACCTGGACATCCAGGCTCATGCTCTCGATCTCGTCGAGGAACAGCGTGCCGCCGTTAGCGAACTCGAACTTGCCGATGCGGCGCTTCTGCGCGCCGGTGAAGGCTCCGGCTTCGTGGCCGAACAGCTCGCTTTCGACTACCGACTCGGCCAGCGCCCCGGCATTGATCGCCACGAATGGCCCGTTGCGACGGCTTGAAAGGTCGTGCAGCGCACGGGCTACAACCTCTTTGCCTGCCCCGGTTTCGCCAAGAATCAACACATCGGCCTGGGTTCCGGCAAGCGCGCCAATCTGCTCACGAAGGCGTTGCATGGCGGCAGATTGGCCAAGCAGGCGGGTCGACAGTTGTTGGCGGTCGGCGAGCGCCAGCCGCAGGCTGCGGTTGTCCAGCACCAGTTGGCGCAGGGCAAGGGCGCGGTGCACGCTATCGAGCAACGCCTCGCTGGGAAAGGGCTTCTCGAGAAAGTCATAGGCGCCGGCCCGCATGGCTTGAACCGCCAGCTGGATATCGCCATGGCCGGTAATCAGCAGAACCGGCAGCTCGCGGTCGATCGCGTGCAGCTGTTGTTGCAGTTCCAGGCCGTCGATGCCGGGCATGCGGATGTCGCTGACCACCACGCCGCCCCACTCCACGGGCAGTATGCCTGGCAAGCCGCGCGCATCGCTCAGACTGAGCACCTTGAGCCCGGCGAGGTCAAGCGTCTGGCTCAACGCCTTGCGCAGATGCGGATCGTCATCGACCAGGATGACCTGAGTCTGCGGGTCGATCGGGTGGGTCATGCTAGTCCTCGCTCGGAAAGGCGACGCCGGGGTCGGCGCAATGCAAATAGAGACTGATCTGCGCGCCGCCTTCGGGATGGTTGGCCAAGGTCAGTTCACCGTCCAGGGCGCGGGCCAGGGTATCGCAGATGGCCAATCCCAAGCCCAACCCCTGAGCGCTGGTCTTGGTAGTGAAGAAAGGCTCGCGGGCACGCTGCATCGCCTCGTCGGAAAAGCCCGGGCCGTTATCGCGCAAGGTCAGCAGCACACCCTCGCCCTGGCGCTCCGCGCGCAGCCAGATGCGCCGCACCGGCGGGCGCTCCACCAGGGCGTCCAGCGCGTTGCTCAAGAGGTTGGAGATGATCTGCCGCAGCCGCGTCTCGCCGGCCTGCACCCAGAGCGTGGCGTCGGGCAGGTCGCGAATCAGTTCGACGCCCATGGCCTGGCGTCGCTTGGCCAGCAACGCCAGCGCGTCGTCCAGCGCCGGCTGTAACGCGACCCGCTCCGGTGCATGGCGGTCGCGCCGGGCAAACGCGCGCAGATGAGCAATGATCGAGGCCATGCGTGCGGTCAGCTCACTGATCAGCTTGAGATTGTCGCGTGCCTCGTCGTTGCGCTGCTGGTCGAGCAGGACGCCGGCATTGTCGGCATAGCTGCGGATCGCTCCAAGTGGCTGATTGAGTTCATGGCTGATGCTGGCGGACATGGTGCCGAGTGCCGACAGCTTGCCGGCCTGCAACAGCTCGTCCTGTGCACGGACCAGCTCCTGCTGGGCTTGCTCGCGCTCCAGTACCTCCTCCTTGAGTCGGCTGTTCAGGGCTTCGAGGTCCTGTGTCCGCTCCTGCACACGGCGCTCAAGCTGTTGGCGCGCCTTGGCATCCAGGGCGATGCGCTCGAGGTAATGGCGGCGCCGTTGCATCAGCAAACCAAGCAACAGCAATAGCGCGGCGAGGGTGGCGGCGCCAATCGCGACGACCGTCTGCACGGGACGCTCGACCAGGCTGATCGGCGCCAGGATGCGCACCGTCCAACCGGTTTCCTTGAGTTCACGGCTCTGAATCAGCCAGGTATCGATATCGAGGGTCAGGTCACGGGGTTCGAGCGTGGGGTAGGGGCGGTCGGAGGCAATCTGCTCACGCTCCTCGGCATCCAACGCGCGGCTGGCGCGGAACCGCCATTCCGGCTTGGAGGTAAGAATCACCACGCCGAAACCGTCGGTCACCATCAGTTGCTCGGGCGTGCTGCCCCATAGCGTCTCGGTATGGTCCAGGTCCACCTTGACTACCAGTACGCCAAGGGTTTCGTCGCCATCACGTACCGCAGCCCCGAAATAGTAGCCGCGCTTGCCAGACGTGGTACCGAGGCCGAAGAAGCGGCCCAGCTCGCCGGCCATGGCTTCCCTGAAATAGGGCCTGAAGGCGAAATTGCGACTGACGAAGCTGTCTTCCTCGTTCCAGTTCGACGCGGCCAGAGTATTGCCGTCAGGCGCCATCAGATAGATCACATCGGCGCCGGTTTCCTTGCGCAGCTGATTCAGCAGGCGGTTGGCCTGGTCCTTGGCGGCTGGGTCGTCAGGCTGGCGCAGCGCCGTACGCAGGGTCGGCAGATCGCCGAGGATGCGCGGCAGCACTTCATAACGGCGCAACGAGCCGAGCAGGTTGGCGACGTAGAGGTCGAGGGTCTGGCGGTTCTGTTCGATCAACTCGTTGCTGTAATAACGCTCCGCCAGTTGTTGCAGCGGCCATAGCAGCGGCGCCAACAACAGTGCAACCAGCGCAAGGTTGCGCCAGCGAGGACGGCGGGGGGAATCGGGTGAGGTCATGCAAATGCGCCTGTGGTTCGGGCGCCATTATGCACGTCCGGCCAACGTCGGTGCTTACTGCCGGGTGAACGGGACGGTTGCCTGCGAGTTCGGCACTGTCGGTGAGATCAGACGCTTTGCGCAGCCGCTGCGGCGTGATCTGCCTGGACACGGGACACACTGCCAAGACACTGGTGCAGGGCGGTTTCCCAATCGGGCAGCGAAATCTGCCAGTCATGCTGCAAACGCGTGCAGCTGAGGCGGGAATTGAGCGGACGCTGAGCTGCCGTGGGGTAATCGGTGGACAGTATCGGCTCGACCCGTGCGCGCAACAGGCCCTGGCTCTGCAGGTGCTGGGCGATATGGCAGGCGAACCCATACCAGGACGTCTCGCCGCTGGCGGTCAGGTGGTAGAGCCCACCAGGCCCACCGCTACCAGAGCGTCGTTTACGCACTATCTCGGCGGTGACTCCGGCGATCGTGCCCGCCCAGGTGGGCGCACCGATCTCATCATCGACCACCGACAGCGCGTCGCGCTCCTGCAGCAGGCGCTGCATGGTCAGCAGAAAGTTGCGCCTGTGCAACGAGTAGACCCAGCTGGTGCGCAGGATCAGATGGTCACCGCCGACGGCCTGAATCGCTTGTTCACCGGCCAGCTTGCTCGCCCCGTATACGCTCAACGGAGCCGGCAGATCCTCTTCCGTGTAGGGTTCGGTCTTGCTGCCGTCGAAAACATAATCAGTGGAGTAGTGGATCAGCGGTACATCCAGGGCTGCCGCCTCCTCGGCGAGTACACCAGGGCCGGTAGCGTTCACGGCGAAGGCTCGTTCGGGGTCGCCTTGCGCCGAGTCGACGGCCGTATAGGCGGCTGCGTTGATGATCAGATCAGGGCGTAGCAGACGAACCTGTCGACGGATCTGTGTCGGTTCGGCCAGGTCCAGCAGCTTATGACCGAGCGCAAGCACCTTGCCTTCACCGGCAAGCGCCAATTGCAGCTCACGGGACAACTGCCCCGTACTGCCGGTGATAAGGATCTTCATGCGAACAGCTCCGCTTCGCTGAGTACCTTGCCGTCGATGTCTTTCTGCGACAGCTGAGGCGGCTCGGTGAATGGCCAGTCGATGCCGATCTGTGGGTCGTTCCAGAGCAACGAGCGTTCGTGGGCGGGTGCGTAGTAGTCGGTAGTCTTGTACAGAAACTCGGCGCTTTCGCTGAGTACCACGAAGCCATGCGCGAATCCTTCCGGAATCCACAGTTGGCGCTGATTTGCGGCACTCAGATGGACGGCAACCCAGCGCCCAAAGCTCGGCGAACTGCGGCGCAAATCCACGGCTACGTCGAACACTTCCCCGGCCACCACCCGCACCAGTTTTCCTTGCGGCTGCTGGATCTGATAGTGCAGCCCCCGCAGCACACCACGCTGGGACTTGGAGTGGTTGTCCTGAACAAAGCTGCGCTTGACCCCCGTCGCGGCCTCGAAAGCCGCGGCGTTGAAGCTCTCGTAGAAGAACCCGCGCTCATCACCGAACACCTTCGGCTCGATGATCAGTACGTCAGGGATCTCGGTTTCGATGACTTTCATGCATCTTCACCGGCGAGCTTGAACAGGTACTGGCCGTAGCCGGTCTTGCCCAGCGCATCGGCGCGCTGCAGCAGCTGCTCACGGTCGATCCACTTGTGCTGGTAGGCGATCTCTTCCAGGCAGGCGACTTTCAGGCCCTGACGGTGCTCGATGGTCTGCACGTACTGTGAGGCTTCCAGCAGGCTATCGTGGGTGCCGGTATCGAGCCAGGCGAAGCCGCGACCGAAGCGCTCGACGTTGAGGTCGCCGCGCTTGAGGTAGGCATTGTTGACGTCGGTGATCTCCAGCTCGCCGCGCGGCGAAGGCTTGATCGACTTGGCGATCTCGACCACGTCGTTGTCGTAGAAATACAGGCCGGTCACCGCGTAGCTGGACTTCGGCTTGGCCGGTTTCTCTTCGATCGACAGCGCCTTGCCGTTTTCGTCGAAATCAATGACGCCGAAGCGCTCCGGATCCTTGACCCAGTAACCGAAGACCGTAGCGCCCTTTTGCTGGGCCGAGGCGCGCTGCAGCATTTCGGTGAAATGCTGGCCGTGGAAGATGTTGTCGCCGAGGATCAGGCACACCGGGTCGTTGCCGATGAACTCTTCACCGATCAGGAAGGCCTGCGCCAGACCGTCCGGTGATGGCTGCTCGGCATAGCTGATGCTCACGCCGAATTGGCTACCGTCGCCGAGCAGGTTCTTGTACTGCGGCAGGTCCTGCGGCGTGGAGATCAGCAGGATGTCGCGGATCCCGGCCAACATCAGTACCGAGATCGGGTAGTACGCCATCGGCTTGTCGTAGATCGGCAGCAGCTGCTTGGATACGCCCAGGGTGATGGGGTGCAGACGGGTACCGGAGCCTCCGGCGAGGATGATTCCTTTCATGCGTTCTCCAGCGCGCCAAGGCGCTCACGTTGATAGCTGCCGTCCTGAACGCGACGGCACCATTCCAGATTGTTCAGATACCACTGTACGGTCTTGCGCAGGCCGGTCTCGAAGGTTTCCTGCGGGACCCAGCCCAGCTCGCGTTCGATCTTGCTGGCGTCGATGGCGTAGCGCAGGTCGTGGCCTGGGCGATCCTTGACGAAGGTGATCAGGTCTTCGAAGCGCTCGATGCCGGCAGGCTTCTGCGGCGCCAGCTCTTCGAGCAGCGCGCAGATGCCGCGCACCACGTCGATATTCTTCTGCTCGTTGTGACCGCCGATGTTGTAGGTCTCACCGACGGTGCCTTCGGTCACGACCTTGAACAGCGCACGCGCATGGTCCTCGACGAACAGCCAGTCACGTACCTGGGTGCCGTTGCCGTAGACCGGCAGCGGCTTGCCATCCAGCGCGTTGAGGATCACCAGCGGGATCAGTTTCTCGGGGAAGTGATAGGGCCCGTAGTTGTTCGAGCAATTGGTGATCAGTACCGGCAGCCCATAGGTACGCTGCCAGGCCCGGACCAAGTGATCCGAAGAGGCCTTGCTAGCGGAATAAGGCGAGCTGGGCGCGTAGGGTGTGGTTTCGGTGAACAAGTCATCGACGCCGTGCAGATCGCCGTACACCTCATCGGTGGAGATATGGTGGAAGCGAAAGGCTTCGCGGTGCTCTGCTGGCAGCGACTGCCAATAGGCACGCGTCGCCTCAAGCAACTGATACGTACCAACGATGTTGGTCTGGATAAACTCAGCCGGGCCGTCTATCGAACGATCGACATGGGATTCGGCGGCCAGATGCATGATGGCGTCCGGCTGGAATTCCAGCAGCGCTTCGCTGACACGGTCGCGATCGGCGATATCGGCTTGCAGAAATTGGTATCGGTCGCTGTTATGAACTTCGGCCAGCGACTCGAGATTGCCGGCGTAGGTCAGCTTGTCCAGGTTGAGCACGCTGTGCCCGGTGTCTTGGATCAGATGGCGGATCAGAGCAGAGCCGATGAATCCGGCTCCGCCGGTAACGAGAATGCGCATGATTGAGTGGCTTCCTTGGCGCGCTACAGAGCTACAGGCTCTTGGCATGTCGGCAGGATAGACCCGCCGAAAATACAAAAATTCCCGCTCACGACGGTGAGCCACGAGTGGGTGTGAATGTGCCGGCCGGCGTGGTCCCGCCAAACCGCTGGACAGAGCCTTGTTCCCCCGGCACGGGCTGGTCGTCATTTTCCCGCTGGATTGCCGTGCGTGCCTCACGCTCGTCAGCGGTCAGCCCAGACGCCGCGATTATTCGACCAAAGCGGCGATGCAAAATGGCCGCAAAAATGCAGTAACATCACGGCGATATCAACCCTTGGGTGGCAATGGAATGCACACTTGTAACGATCAACTGGCCGAGCTTCTGAGCTTGACCGTACGCAGTCTGTCGCAACTGAGCGACGCCCTGACCACCCATTCATTCGAAATGATGGCCAGCGAGGACCCCGGCGTACGCATCGCCAGCCGCCGCATGGTGTCGCGGGTGGCGCAGATCCAATCAAGCTTCGACCGCCAGCTGCAGTTGGTCGGCGCCCTGACCGGGGTAGAACCCGCCGCGGGTGGATCAGTGTTCGAGGTCGAATTGCAACCGTCGCCCGAGGTTGACCCGTCTACCGGCTACGACCGCTAACGCAACGACTGACGCAAACGTGACAACGCACCGACGAAAAACACCGCGCCGATAGCCAGCAGCGCCAGCAGTTGTGGCCAGATCACCGAGACGCCGGCGCCGCGGAAAAGAATGGCCTGCGCCAGTTCGACGAAATGGGTGGTCGGTGCCGCCAGCATGATGTGCTGGATCAGCGCCGGCATGCTTTCGCGCGGGGTCACGCCACCGGAGAGAATCTGCAACGGGATCAGCGTGAGAATCACCAGCAGACCCAGTTGCGGCATGGAGCGCGCCACCGTGCCGAAGAAGATGCCCATGGACGTGGCAGCAAACAGATGCAGCGCGGCGCCGCCGGCAAACAGCAGCAGCGAGCCCTGAATCGGAATGTCGAGCCAACCCTCGACCACGAAGCGCAGCGCGAACGCCGCGGCCGCCAACACCACCAGTCCCATCGCCCAGACCTTACCGACCATGATCTCGAACGGCGTCACCGGCATCACCAGCAGGTGCTCAATGGTGCCGTGTTCACGCTCGCGAATCAGCGCAGCGCCAGTGAGGATGATCGCCAGCATGGTGATCTGGTTGATCACCTCGTTCACGGCACCGAACCAGGCGCGATTCAGGTTGGGGTTGAAGGCCGTGCGCACGACGGCTTCGACCGGCAGGGCATCAACGCTGCGGTAGCGGCGGACGAAGTCAGCGGTCTCGCTGGCGATGATCTGCTGAATCTGGCCGGCGCCGGTGAACGCCTGGCTGACCTGGGTGGCGTCGACATTGAGCTGGATTGTCGGCTGGCGACCGGCCAGTAAATCTGCCTGGAAATTCGGCGGGATGTTCAGGGTAAAGGTGTAGAGACCCGCATCCATGCCGCTGTCCATCCGCTGCAGGGTGATGGCCTTGGGCTCAATGAAGTAGGGCAGCTGGAAGGCGTTGACGATGCGCAGCGAGGCCTGCGAGCGATCCTCATCGACTACGGCGATGCTGGCACGGTGCGGTGCCTCGGGCACGGCGGTGGCGCCTTCGTAGATGGCCAGGGTGAACGAATAGATGATCAGCACCAGCATTGCCGGATCGCGGTAGAGGCTGCGCAGCTCTTTGAGGCCGAGCTGGATGATGTTGCTGAGCTTGCGGCGGACATTGGCCATGCTATTTCTCCTGCTTGCGCAGGCCGGCGACGCTGAGCAGGGTCAGCAGCGGAATCGCCAGGAGCATCGGGATGAAATACGGGTACAGGTCGGCCAGGCCCAGCGCCTTGGAAAACACCCCGCGGCTGATGATCAGAAAATGGCTGGTGGGATAGAGTTTGCCGATAAAGGCGCCGAACCCTTCCATTGCCGAGGTTGGGTGGATCAGCCCGGAAAACTGGATCGCCGGCAGCAGGGTGACGATGGTGGTGCCGAAAATGGCCGCGATCTGGCTGTTGAGGATCGACGACATCAACAGGCCCAGCCCGGTGGCGCAGGCCACGTAGAGCAGGGCGCCAAGGCAGAGGGTGAGGATGCTGCCCTTGATCGGGATACCGAAGACGAACACTGCCAGCAGTGCCAGGGTGGCGAAGTTGAACATGCCCAGGGCGATGTAGGGCAGCTGCTTGCCGAGCAGGAACTCCAGGCGGGTGGTCGGGGTGACGTAGAAGTTGGTGATCGAGCCCAACTCCTTCTCGCGCACGACACCCAAGGCGGTGAGCATCGCCGGAATCATCATCAAGAGCAGCGGAATCATCGCAGGCGCCATGGCTGGAAGGCTTTGCACGTCGGGGTTGTAGCGGTATCGGATGGCAACGTCGGCTGGCGCCAACCTCCCGTCCACGCCGGCTTCGCGGGCCAGTTGCTGCAGGTAGGTCAGATGAATGCCCTGCACGTAGCCTTTGATGGTGTCGGCCCGCATGGGCATGGCGCCATCGATCCAGAACGCGACCTGAGGCACGGCCCCGCGTTTGAGGTCGCGGCCGAAATTGGGTGGGATTTCCACCGCCAGACTGATATCGCCGCTGCGCAGGCGTGCATCCAGTTCCGCATGGCTGGCCAGCGCCGACTTTTCCAAGAAGTAGCGCGAGCCGGCGATGTTCTGCAGGTAATGCTGACTGGTGGTGGTCTGGTCCCCGTCGAGCACGGCATAGGTCAGGTTTTCCACATCGAAACTGACCCCGTAACCCATGATGAACATCAGCAGCACGCTGCCGAGCATCGCCAGCGTTGCGCGGATCGGGTCACGGCGCAGTTCCATGGCCTCGCGGCGGGTGTAGCTGAGCAGCCGACGCAGGCTGAAGCGGGCCGGGCGGACGCTATTGCTGGACGCTTCGATCTGGCCGTGCGTAGCGGTTGATGTGGCTGCCGGCTGTTCGCCGGCGTGCGCCGCGGCGGCTTCTTTCAGGTAGGCGATGAAGGTCGCTTCGAGCGTCGGCAGCCCGCGCTTGGTCATCAGCGCTTGTGGCGTGTCGCTGTCGAGTACCCGGCCGGCGTGCATCAGCGAGATGCGGTCGCAGCGCAGTGCCTCGTTCATGAAATGGGTCGAGATGAAAATGGTCACGCCGTCTTCCCGTGACAGCTGCACCAGCAGCTCCCAGAAGCCGTCGCGGGCGACCGGATCGACGCCGGAAGTGGGCTCGTCGAGAATCAGGATTTCGGGATTGTGGATCACCGCCACCGCCAGCGACAGGCGTTGACGCACGCCTAGCGGCAAGCGACTGGGCAGGCTGTCGGCGTCGCCGGTGAGATCGAAGCGTGTGAGCATTTCCTGCACCCGCGGCCCGCGCCGTTCGGCCGGCAGGTGGAACAGCCGGGCGTGCAGGTCGAGGTTCTGCCGCACGGTCAGCTCGCTGTACAGCGAGAACGCCTGGGACATGTAACCCACGCGTTGGCGGGTCTGCACGTCGTGCGGGTCCACCGGCTTGCCGAACAGCAGCGCCTCGCCCTCGCTGGCCGGCAGCAGGCCGGTGAGCATCTTCATGGTGGTGGTCTTGCCGCAGCCGTTGGAGCCGAGGAAGCCGAAGATTTCGCCACGGGCGATGCGGAAATTGACCTGGTCCACCGCGACGAAATCGCCGAAGCGCATGGTCAGACCATGGGCCTCGATCGCAATGCTGTCGCTGTGCGGCGGCGGTGGGATGACCAATTCGCGATGCTGATTGCGTTTGGCGTCCGGCAGCAGGCGGATGAAGGCCTGCTCCAGCGAGTCGCTGGTGGTGCGCGCCAGCAATTCGGCGGGCGTGCCGGTGGCCAGCACGCGGCCGGCGTCCATTGCCACCAGCTGATCGAAGCGCTGCGCCTCATCCATATAGGCGGTGGCCACCAGTACGCTCATCTGTGGGCGCTCGCGGCGGATGCGCTCGATCAGCTCCCAGAACTGTGCACGTGACAGCGGATCGACGCCGGTAGTGGGCTCGTCGAGGATCAACAGATCCGGGTCGTGGATCAGCGCGCAGCAGAGGCCGAGCTTCTGCTTCATGCCCCCGGACAGCTTGCCCGCCGGCCGCTGGAGGAAGGGAGCGAGACCCGTGCTGCGGGTCAGTTCAGCAATGCGCCAGTGGCGCTCTTCAGCCGCCTGGCCGAACAAGCGGCCGAAGAATTCGAGATTCTCGAAAACGGTGAGCGTTGGATACAGATTCTTGCCCAGCCCCTGAGGCATGTAGGCGATGCGCGGGCAGACCCTGCGCCGGTGGCCGGGATCGGCGATGTCGCCGCCGAGTACGCCTATCGTGCCCTGCTGCAGCTTGCGCGCCCCGGAGATCAACGCCAGCAGGCTGGACTTGCCCACCCCATCGGGGCCGATCAGGCCGACCATGCATCGCGCGGGCAAGGTCAGCGTCAGCTCATCCAGAGCACGCGTCTTGCCGTATTGCAGGCTGACCCCGGCAACCTGCACCACCGAATCGAGCGGCTCGCTCATGGCGTTACATTGATCTGCAGATCGGCGGGCCACTCGCTTTCAGCGTCGAGCTTCAGATAGGCCATGCCCGGCAGGCCGGTCTTGACCTGCTCCATGTGACGCTTGAGCAGTTCCGGATCGATGCGCGCCTTGACCCGGAACATCAGCTTTTCGCGCTCGCTTTCGGTTTCCACGGTCTTGGGTGTGAATTGCGCCACGCTGGCCACATAGCTGACCTTGGCCGGAATGACGTATTGCGGGGCGGCATCGATGACGATGCGCACCTCCGAGCCGATGGCGACGCGACCAGCCTGACGCTCTGGCAGGAAGAACGTCATGTAGACATCGGCCAGGTCGACCAGATTGAGCAGCTTGCCGCCCGCGCCGAGCACCTCGCCGGGTTGCGCCACGCGGTATTGCACCCGAGCCGTTCGGTCACTCTTTAACTCGCTGTCTCGGATATCCGCCTGCAGGCGTTCGACGCCGGCCTGTGCCGCTTCGACGGCTGACTGCGCTTCGATCACTTGGGATTTCGCGGCGGCAATCCCTGCGTCGACGGAGATGACCTGCGAGCGCGCCGCCGCCAGCGCCGCCTGGGCGCTCTGCATTGCGGCGAGATCATCATCCAATTGCTGGCGCGCCATGGCATTGCGCGCCACCAGCGTTTCGGTGCGCTGATGACGTTTCTGCGCGGCCGTCAGCTCGGCACGGCGCTGGGTGACGACGGCTTCGGCGGTGGCCCGTTCGCTCTCGCGCTGGGCAACCATGGCCTGTGCGGTAAGGATGGCGTTCTCGCCCTGGCGGACCTGCGCGCGCGCCTGGTTCAGCTGCGCCTGCAGCACCTCGGTGTCCATGCGCGCCAGCACTTGGCCGGGCTGGATGAAATCACCCTCGTCCACCAGGATCGCCAGCACGCGGCCCGGGCTCTTGGTGGCGATGTCGATTTCGGTGGCTTCGATGCGACCATTACCGCTGGCGAAGCCGTCGCCCAGGCCGCTGGGGCGCAACTCTGTCCACATCAGCACGCCGATCACAGCGATCGCGGCAAGGATTGCCATGGCCTTGAGTGCAGTTCGGGTGCGAGGCTGACTCATGGGTGTGCTCCGGCTGTTGTGAAGTCCGGAGCCATCTTAAGCGCTCTACCACGGCGATTATGTGTATCTGGATCAAGTCCGGCGTGAATAGCGACAAGCGTTGCGCGTCAGCTCATTGCAGCGTGCGGGCGTGGCTCAAGGTCCACTCGAGGATTTCGCCGCTGAGCTGATCGCTGGCCTTGCCGAACGCCTCGACCACGCTTTCCACACTCGGGTCGGCGCTGGGTTGGCGCACCTCGAAGCGGTGGTTGGCGAGGGTGTGCTGGTCGTTGCGGTTGACCAGGCGCGCGTCGAGCGTGATGACCACGACTGGCTTGTCGTCGACATACACCGTCTGGAAGGCGCGCAGGTCGCTATGCAGGCTGAGGTCGGCGTAGAGGTTGATGTCCTCGTTGCTCACCGACGGCATTCGGCCGTCGCGCTGAAAGGCTTCGATCAGGCGATCACGCAGCAGCACCGGCGCGGCGTCGCTCCAGCGCGCGCCTTGATAGGCGCTGATCTGGTTGCCTTGCGGCACCACGGCGATGCGCTGGCTCGAAAGGATGCGGCTGGCCTGGGGCGTATTGATGCGCAGTGCATGCTGGAGCGCGGGTGTGCTGGCCTGCTGCGGCGTGGGCGTCGTGGGCAGCAGGTAGATACGAAGGGTTTCGGACTCCGGCAGGATCGAACACGCCGCGAGCGTCGCGAACAGCCCGAACAGTGCGAGGCGGGACAGGGAGTGGCGAAGGTTCATGGGTTGAACTCCTGCAGTTTGTCGCGGCCGAGCAGAAAGCCGCTCGGGTTGTCTTCCAGGCGCTGAGTCACGCGGCGCAGCGCGCCAAGGGTGGTGCGCAGCTCGTTGATGGCCGGGCCGAGCTCGTTGAAGCCCTGCATGCCGTTGCTCAGCGCGCCTTCGTTGTCCTCAAGCAGTTTGTCCAGCCGAGCCGTGGCTTGGTCCAGCGTGTCCATCGACTGCGCTGCGCTGGTCAGCACGCTACGGCCCTGATCATCCAAGAGGCCGTTGGCGTTGCGCGCCAGGCTCGACAGTTCACCCATCACCGTGTTGGCCTGCTGGCTCAGCTGATTGAACTGCTGCAGCGTCTGCGCCAAGTCGCCACGGTGCTCGGAGAGCACACTGGTGGCCTGCTCCAGATGCTCAAGCGTGCGGCTCAGCCGACTGGTGTTCTCCTCGGAGAAGATCTGGTTGGCGCTGAGCAGGAGGTTGTTGATGTTGCTCATCAGATCTTCGCCGTTTTCCAGCAATGCGCTGAGCGACGACGGATCGGCGATGATCAGTGGCGGATCATCGCGTTCGCCTTCGAGCCGCGGGGCGTCCGGGGTGCCGCCGTGCAGCTGGATGACCATGCTGCCGGTGATATTGGCCAGGGCCAGGCGCGCCTGGGTGTTGGTCTTGATCGGCGTGCCGCCATACACGCGGATGCGTGCGCGGACCTTGCGTGGGTCATCCGGCTCCAGCCACAGCTCGGTGACATCGCCGACCTTGATGCCGCTGTATTCCACCGAGCTGCCACTGGACAGACCGCTGACGGCCTGGCTGAAGCCGATGTCGTAGTAACTGTATTCGCGATCCATGCTGGATTTACCCAGCCACAGGGCGAAGAGCAGCGCGCAGCCGACCGCGACCACGGTGAACAAACCGATCAATACATGATGGGCACGGGTTTCCATTTAGGGATTCTCCAACCGTTGCGCGGCGTCGTGCGCGGCGCGGCCACGCGGGCCGTGAAAATATTCGCGAATCCATTCGTCGTCGGTCGCGGCGACCTTTTCCAGCGTGTCGACCACCAAGACGCGTTTCTGCGCCAGGACAGCAATGCGGTCGCAGATGGTGTACAGCGTGTCGAGGTCATGAGTGACCAGAAACACACTGAAGCCCAGCGCATCGCGCAGGGTCAGAATCAACTGATCGAAGGCGGCGGCGCCGATCGGGTCGAGGCCGGCGGTGGGTTCGTCGAGAAACAGCACCTCCGGGTCTAGCGCCAGCGCACGAGCCAGGGCAGCGCGCTTGACCATGCCGCCGGACAGCTCATCGGGATATTTGCAGGCGGCTTCCGGCGGCAGGCCGGCCAGCGCCAGCTTCTGCCGTGCCAGGTGCTCGGCATCGGCGCGCTTGAGGCCGATGTGCTCGATCAGCGGCAGGGCGACGTTTTCCTGCAGGTTGAGCGAGGTAAACAGGGCACCGCGCTGGAACAGCACGCCGAAGCGTCGCTCGACTTCCGATCGGCGCTGGGTTGAGAGCTTCAGCAGGTTTTCGCCGAACACCTTGACGCTGCCGGCGTTGGGCTGACGCAAGCCGACAATGCTGCGCAGCAATACCGATTTTCCGGTACCGGAGCCGCCGACCACACCAAGAATCTCGCCGCGGCGGATGTTCAGGTCGAGATTGACGTGCACCGCCTGATTGCCGAAGCGGTTGACCAGCCCCTGAACCTGAATCACGGGATCGTCATTCACCAGCCCATCTCCATAAAGAACAGCGCGGCGATTGCATCGAGCAGGATCACCATGAAGATCGACTGCACCACGCTGGAGGTGGTGTGTTCGCCTACCGACTGGGCGCTGCCGCTGGCCTTGAAGCCCTCCAGGCAGCCGATTACCGCGATCAGGAAGGCGAACACCGGTGCCTTGCCGATGCCGACCAGGAAGTGATTGAGCGGAATATCGCGCTGCAGGATGGTGAAGAACATCGCCGGCGATATGTCCAGCGCCAGCGAGCAGACCACCAGCCCGCCGACGATGCCGCTGAGAATGCCGATAAAGGTCAGGATCGGCAGGGTGATCAACATCGCCAGTACCCGCGGCAGCACCAGCAGCTCGATGGGGCTCAAGCCGAGGGTACGAATGGCGTCGATTTCCTCGTTGGATTTCATCGCCCCGATCTGTGCGGCGAAAGCGCTGGCGGTGCGCCCGGCGAGCAGGATCGCCGCCAGCAGCACGCCAAATTCACGCAGAAAAGAAAAGGCGACAAGGTTGACCGTATAGATGGTCGCGCCGAAATCCGCCAGCACCGTGGCGCCGAGAAACGCCACGACCGCACCGACCAGAAAGGTCAGCAGGGCGACGATGGGGATTGCGTCCAGCCCGGTCTGCTCGATGTGCACCACCAGCGCGGTGATCCGCCAGCGCCGTGGATTGAGGATGACGGTAAAGAGTGTCTGCAGGGTCAGGCCGATAAAGCCGAGCAGGGTGCGTTGCTGATTCCAGACCCCGGAAACGGTGCGGCCCACGTGTGCCAGTACATCGGCCAGGCCGTTGGTTTCGGGCGCCTGTTCGGCTTCCGGTTGGTCGAGCGCCGCGGCGACGGTCGTCAGCAGCGCGCGTCGTTCCGCCGGCAGCTGCGGCGCCCAATCGCTCAGGCGAGCCACCCGCGCCGGCCCGATCAATTCCACCAGCAATCCGGCGCCAGCAGTGTCCAGCTTGCCAAGTGCGCCGAGCTCGATCCGGTCGGTTTCAGTCACCTGACGGCGGGTGCGTTCGATCTCCCGGCGCAGCGTCGCGTAGTGCTGCAACGTCCAGTCACCGCCCACGCTGAGCGTGGCGGCTCGCGCGTCCTGTGTCGGTTGCCGCTGCAGACTGCCTGGCAGCGAAGTGGGGTGCGTCAAAGGTGGTATCCCGTTTTGCTGGTAGCAGAGCGCGGCACTCGCCATTCTCCACGGCATCGGCCCTGATCGTAACAGTTCGGACCTCAATCCTGAGGTTACGTTTAGGCTGGCCTCTGTTGCGCAGAGGCAACTGATCGACAACTGCGCAATTTGTTACATGGCCGCACGAACTATCGATGGCTTTGGACCTCCATAGCGTGCACTCCGGTGATCATGCTCGGTACGCGCCACGTCGAGGGGCTGATATGTTACGCCGCCTTTGCTGACGTCTTCATCCTGCCCGTAATCCGGGCCCTGCCAATTTAACTACTTTCCGATCCCAGCGAGAGCTACCGATTGCCTATGAATTACTTGCGCATCCTGCCGTTCCTCGCGGTGCTAGCAATTATCCTTTTCAGCGGGCTGCGGCCCGAGCCGGTCCCCCAGGTCTTCGATCAGCAGGACAAGCTGCACCACATGCTTGGTTTTGCCGCGCTGATGTTCTCCCTGCGCCTGGCTTTTCCGCAGTGGAGCGTATTCTGGGCCGTGGCGGTGAGCCTGGTCGCAGCCACGCTGATCGAGGTCGGCCAGAGCTTGTTGCCTAATCGGCAGGCGTCGCTGGGCGACATGCTTGCCAATACTCTCGGCGTTCTGCTCGGCTGGGGTTGCTCGTACCTGGCATACCAGTGGTATCTGCGTCGGATTGGGGTGACCACCGACTCCGAAACATCCGACGCGCCCGAGCGGCTCGGAGACGCCGCCCGACCCTGAGGCGGGTGCCGTCGTCACGCCTGCGATGCTCTACGCGGGCGTCGTACCCGGGCCATGATTCCAGTGACGATCATGGCGATCAGCGCACCGCCGGCCGCCAGCGCCATGTCCTTTTGCGGGTCCCAGCGGTCGTTCTGGGTGGCAAGAAAGGTGCGTCCGAGGCCACCGCCCAGCATTTCCGCGCCAAACCATTCGATCAGCTCGTAGATCGCCGAGGTCGACAGCACGATGTCTATCGGCAGAATCAGGCTCCAGATTCCTGGGCGTAGGCCCAGGCGGATCAGCACCTCACGCATCGGATAAGCCAGCAGCAGCCCATAGCTGAAGTGCGCCAAGCGGTCGAACTGATTGCGTTCCCAGCCCAGCTGTTCATTCAGCCCTTCGCCGGTGAGTGCCTGCCACCAGTCGTTGTAGGGCACGTTGGCGTAGGTGTAATGAGCGCCGAGCTGATGGATGCAGAGATACAGAAAAATCAGCGTCGCGGCGCTGTGGGAGGGCAGGTAGTGCTTGTGGCCCAGCAACAAGGCGGCGGCCAATCCCACGACTAACAGATTCTCCAGCAGCCAGTCGTGGCGGTTGAAGGGATCGATTGCCAGCGCGCCCCAGATCAACAGGAACAGGCCGGCCAAGGTCAAAAGGTAGCGTCGGTGGCGTCTGTCTGTAGCCATGCAATCTCCTGAGTCGTTCTCCTGCTAATTGTTGGGACAAGCGCAACGACTCAAGGGTCCGCCGATTACGAATTCGCCTGGATACCCAACTTTTTCCGCCCGTGGAGTGTCACAAAACGTGACCCACAGCGAGGCGGACCATGCGGCTGACCCTGACAAACGTCCTCACCACAGCACGCGTTCAGCCGCGTGGCGTCGGCCTGTTGCTGCTCGCTGCGATGCTGGTGGGGTGTGACGGCCAGCAGTCAGCGTTGAACCCGGCCGGGGTCGGTGCGCAGAGCATCGCCACGCTGTTCTGGTGGATGGCCGGCGGTGCGCTGGTCATCTGGCTGGTGGTGATGGGCATCGCCCTGTATGCCACCCAGGCCCACCCGGAAGCCCACGGCATTCGCGGGGCGCGGTGGTTGATCATTGGTGGCGGAATCATTTTTCCGGTGGTGGTTCTGACCGGCCTGCTGATCTACGGGCTGATGCTGATGCCGCAACTGAGTTCGTCGGAAAGCGTTGCCCTGCGTGTCGACGTGTCGGGTGAGCAGTGGTGGTGGCGGGTGCGCTACCAGACCGATGCGGGGGACGCCGTCGAGCTGGCCAACGAAATAAGACTGCCGGTGGGCGAGCGGGTGGCCTTCAGCCTGACCAGCCCGGACGTGATCCACTCGTTCTGGATCCCATCGCTGGGCGGCAAGGTCGACATGATTCCCGGTCGGGTCAACGAGCTGGTGCTGGAGCCGACCGAGACCGGCACCTTCCGTGGCGCCTGCGCCGAATACTGCGGCACCTCCCATGCGCTGATGAATTTCGCCGTAGTAGTGATGACCCGTGAGGCGTTCGATCAGTGGCTAGCCGAACAGGCAGAGCCCGCGCAGCAACCGGAAACGGAACTGCAGCAGGCGGGCCAGCAGGCCTTTCTCGCCAATGGCTGCGGTGCCTGCCATCAGGTGCGCGGCACTGCCGCCGACGGCACGGTCGGGCCCGACCTGACCCACGTCGGCAGCCGCCTGACCCTGGCAGCCGGCACGTTGCCAGCCGATGTCGACGCCTTCCGACGCTGGATCGGCCATAGCAGTGAGATCAAGCCGGACGTGAGAATGCCTGCCTTCGGCATGCTGCCCGAGGCACAGCTGAACGCCATGGCGCATTACCTGAAGGGCCTGAAATGAGCGAGCCGATTGCATACCGCGACCCGCAGGACGAGGCCCGTGCCAAGGCCCAGGCTGAACGCCTCGCCGCCGCCTGGAAGACGCCCACCGGCTGGCGCTACTGGTCGGCGGTAAACAACACCGAGGTCGGGCTCTGGTACACCGGCGTGTCCTTCCTGTTTTTCCTTTTTGCCGGTGTGCTGGCGATGCTGATCCGTGCGCAGCTGGCGGTGCCGGATAACGATCTGCTGTCCGCCGAAACCTACAACCAGGTCTTCACCCTGCACGGCTCGGTGATGATGTTCCTGTTCGGCGTGCCAATCTTCGAAGCCTTTTCGATCCTGATCCTGCCGCAGATGCTCGGCGCGCGGGACCTGCCGTTCCCGCGGCTGTCGGCCTATGGCTTCTGGTGCTTCATCATTGGTGGCGTGTTTGTCTGCGGTTCGATCTTTTTCGGCGTCGCGCCCCAAGGTGGCTGGTTCATGTACCCGCCGCTCACCACCACCTATCAGGACGGGCTCGGTGCCGATATCTGGCTGCTCGGGCTGTCGTTCATCGAAGTGTCGTCGATCGCCGCCGCCGTGGAGCTGATCGTCGGCGTGCTGAAGACCCGGCCGCCGGGCATGCGCATCAACCTGATCCCGCTGTATTCCTGGTACATCCTGGTCGTGGCCGGAATGATCCTGTTCGCCTTCCCGCCGCTGATCGCGGGCGACCTCCTGTTCGAGCTGGAACGCGCCTTCGACTGGCCGTTCTTCGACCACACCCGCGGCGGCGATCCACTCTTGTGGCAGCACCTGTTCTGGATCTTCGGCCACCCCGAGGTCTACATCATCTTCCTGCCCGCCGTGGCGTTGGTGGCGACCATCGTGCCCACCGCAGCCGGGCGGCCCATCGTTGGCTACAGCTTCATCGTGCTGGCTGCGGTGGGCACCGGGTTCATCAGTTTCGGGCTGTGGGTTCACCACATGTTCACCACGGGGATGCCGGGGATTTCGCTGGCCTTCTTCTCGGCAGCGTCGGAGGCGGTGGCGATCCCGACTGGCGTGCAGATCTTCTGCTTCCTGGCAACGGCGCTGGCGGGACGCTTCGTCAAATCGGTGCCGATGCTGTTCGTCGCCGGTGCGCTGGCGATCTTCGTGCTGGGCGGCCTGACCGGTGTGATGGTGGCGCTGGCACCGTTCGACTTCCAGGCGCACGACACCTATTTCATCGTCGCGCACCTGCACTACGTGCTGATCGGCGGCATGCTGTTCCCGGTGATCGCCGGGCTCTATTACTTCTTCCCGCTGGCGCGCAGTAAGACGCTCTCCGATCGGCTCGGACGCATTGCCTTCTGGCTGATGTTCATCGGCTTCAACATCGCCTTTCTGCCGATGCACTTCACTGGGTTGCTGGGGATGCCGCGACGCGTCTACACCTACGCGCCGGACATGGGCTTTGACGTGCTGAATATGGTGTCGACCGTGGGCGCCTTCATCCTCGCCGCCGGCGTCGCGGTGCTGGTCTGGGATGTGTTGCGGCCCAAGGGCAAACAGCCCTACAGCAAGCGCAATCCGTGGAACGCCGGGACTCTCGAATGGCTCGCGGAAATGCCTGGCATGCCGTGGGGGGCGCGCTCGATTCCGATCATCAAGAGCCGCTACCCGCTGTGGGATCAGCCAGACCTGATGCGCGACGTCGACGCCGGGCGCTATTACCTGCCCGATGCCGAGGAGGGCAAACGTGAAACGCTGATCAGCAGCATCATCGACGCCGAGCCGATCCAGTGCCTGCGCGTGCCCGGCCCGACCTTCCTCAGCATGTGCGCGGCGATCTTCACTGGCGGCCTGTTCATCTTCGCGACCTACAGCTGGTACGTCGCGGCGCTGGTCAGCGGTGGCCTTGCGCTGATCACCATCCTCATCTGGCTCTGGACCGGCACGGCGGTGATCCCGGAGAAGCCGAAAAAAGACATCGGCCTGGACGTGACGGTGCCGCTCTATGCCTCCGGCGCCAAGTCGGTGGGCTGGTGGGCCACCTTCATCACCATGATTGGTGACATGAGCGCTTTTGGCAGCCTGGTGTTCGGCTACTTCTTTTTCTGGACCGTTCACGAGGATTTTCCACCGGCCGATGCGGCCGGCCCCGGTGTGTTCTGGCCGGTATTGGGGCTGGGGTTGATTGCCGCCTCCTGGGGGCTGACGCTGTTGGCACGGCGCTGCAACGTCCGTGATCAGGCGGCGGGCTTCTATGGCGCGCTGGGGCTGGCGGCGATCTGCACACTCGGTGGCGCCTACTCGCTATGGGCCGGGCCGCATTTCAGTGGCCTGGACCCGACCACTAACGTGTACCCCGCCACGGTCTGGGTATTGGTGCTCTGGTGCCTGATTCACTTGTCCATCGGCCTGATCATGCAGCTCTATTGCCTCGCGCGACGTGCGGCTGGGCGGATGACGGCGGTGCATGACATCGATATCCGCAACATCGCGTTGTACTGGCATTTCATGCTCATCACCGTCGGTGTGACCGTCGCCGTCATCGCCGGCTTTCCGGAGGTGCTATGAGTGAAGACCTGAGCGAACAGCAACGCAGCGGCGATCAGCAGGCGCCTGAAGCCCCGCCGCAGGTGCGCGACACGCTCTGGCTAATCACCCTCAGCCCGACTATCTGGGCGGTGCATTTTCTGCTGTGTTACGTGGCGACGGCGGTGTGGTGCGCGAAGGTGGCGGGTCGCAGCGGCGAGCTGGGCGATATCCGCCTTGCCATCGGTGTGCTGACGCTCGTGGCGCTGGCCGGAATCGCCCTGACCGGCTGGCGTGGCTGGCGAAAGCACTCGTTTGGCCACGCCACGGCGCCGCATGACTTCGATACGCCCGCTGATCGCCATCGTTTCCTTGGCTTTTCGACATTGCTGCTCAGTGGCCTGAGTTTCGTGGCAACGATTTTCGTCGCCTTGAGCGTGGTGTTCATCAGGAGCTGCGCATGATCTGGCGTCCGCTCTCGTTGCTGCTCGGCCTGGCCACGCTGGCGGCGGTCTGGCTCGGCCCGTTGCCGGACATGGCGGATCGGTTGTTCGTCGGCCATATGCTGATGCATGTGATGGTGGTAGCGGTGGCGGCGCCGCTGTTAGCGATTGGACTCGCTGGCGGCAGGTTCGACTTCTCCAACCGCATCCCCTTTCTGTTCTCGCCGATCTTGGCTTCGGTGATCGAGTTGTTCGTGGTCTGGGCCTGGCACATGCCAGCGCTGCACCATGCGGCGCGCACTTCGCAAGCGGCGGAACTGCTGGAGCAGGGCAGCTATCTGTTTGTCGGTCTGTTGGTGTGGCTCGCCGCGTTTGGCGGCGTGCGTCATCAACGCGCCCTGGCCGGCATCGCCGGGTTGCTGCTGACCTCAATGCACATGACGCTGCTCGGCGTGCTGCTGGCAATGTCGAGCCGGCCGCTGTTCGAGCACACCGGGTCTCCGCTCTCAGGCATGAGCCCACTGGAGGACCAGCAAATGGGTGGCGTGATCATGCTGGCCTTCGGCGGCAGCGCCTATTTGATCGGCGGTTTGTATCTGCTGTTCGGACTCTTACAGGACAAGCGCCATGCCGTTTCCAGCAGCTAGGCGGATTCTGCGGCGATACTGGGCGCCGTTGCGGCGTTGGCTCGGCTGGCTCACAGGCGGCTCATGGAAACGCGTGCTGGCGGCCGTGGCGTTGATGGGCGCGCTCGCCGGTGTCGGCGGCTTGACCCTGGTATCGCTGGGGCTGGTACCCATCAGCGCCAGCTCGGGCCATTGGACGGCGACCGGCTGGGTGTTGCATTACGCCATGCGCCGGGCCGTGAGCACGCAGTCGATGGGCATCACGGTGCCGCCGCTGGACGATCCGGCGCTGGTGCTCAAGGGGGCCGGGCACTATCACACCGGCTGCCTGGCCTGCCATGGCGGTCCGGGTCAGGAGCGCTCGTTGATCGTTCAGCAGATGACACCCGAGCCGCCCTTCCTGCCGCCGCGCATCGAGCGCTGGGAGCCGCAGGAGTTGTTCTGGATTGTGAAGAATGGCGTGAAATTCACCGCCATGCCGGCCTGGCTCGCGCAGAAAAGGGACGATGAGGTCTGGGCCGTGGTGGCATTCCTCCAGGCGATGCCGAGCATGTCGCCAGAGCGCTACACGCAACTGGCGCTGGGTGGGCGAGCCGACCAGCCCGCCAAACCGGTAACTCCCGATCATCTGCGTCCGTTGCAGGATCCACTCGGTCCGGTGTTGGCCAACTGCAACCGCTGTCATGCCGAAGACGGCGGCGGTCGGGGCGAAGGCGCGTTCCCCCGATTGGCCGGGCAGAGCGAGGCGTATCTACTCGGAGCGTTGCAGGCCTATGCGAGTGGCAAACGCCACAGCGGAATCATGCAGCCAATCGCCGCGGGTCTGGAGCCGGACGTGCTCGAAGCGCTGGCGCAACACTACGCTGAATTGCCGCCCATTAGCCGAACGGACGCCCCGGAACCGCTACCCGACAGTCTTGCCCGGGGCCTGTCGCTGGCCGAGCGCGGCGTGCGTGAACGCGGCATCCCGTCCTGCGTGCATTGCCATGGGCCCAAGGAGGGTCCTCGCAATCCGATGTACCCGAACATTGCCGGCCAGTACGCGGCCTATCTGAAGTTGCAATTGGAGCTATTCACAACCGGTAAGCGTGGCGGTACGGAGTACGCCCATATCATGCACAGCGCCGCGCAGCAGCTCACGCCGGAACAGATGCAGGCACTGGCCGATTACTACGCGTCGTTGCCGGCAGAGGAAACCGCGGCACTTGGTAAGCCTGCGCTGACACTAAACAGGCGAGAGCCAATCCGCACCGAGCCCTCGGCGCAGGATTCTTCACCCCCACAGCAGAGGTAACCGATGTTCGACAAGATCGTGGAAATCGTATCGGCGTTCGGCTACATCGGCGTGTTCTTGCTGATGTTGCTGGAGAACATCTTCCCGCCGATTCCCTCGGAGCTGATCATGCCGCTGGCGGGCTTCGTCGCGGCGCGGGGTGATCTCAACTTCATTGTGGTGATTCTGGTCGGCACCGCTGGCTCGGTAGTGGGTGCGCTGCCCTGGTACTACGCCGGCGCCAAGCTCGGCCAGGAGCGCATGAAACGGCTGGCCAAACGTTGGGGGCATTGGCTGACGCTGTCGCCGGAGGATGTCGACAAGGCGAGTGGCTGGTTCGATCGGCACGGTAAGGCGGCGGTGTTCTTCGGCCGCCTGATTCCGGCGGTGCGCACCCTGATTTCGGTGCCTGCCGGTATCGCCGGCATGTCGATGACCAAGTTCCTGATCTACTCGACACTGGGGTCGTTGATCTGGACGGCACTGCTGGCACTGGCCGGCTATCTGCTCGAGTCACAGTACGAGAAGGTCTCGGAATACCTCAACCCGGTTTCCACGGTGATCGTGGTGCTGATGGTGCTCTACTACCTGTACCGGCTGATTCGCCAGCGCTTCGCCGGTAAGAAACACTAAACCGTGGCGCCGGCTCGCGGCGCCACGGTGGTCACTCAGGCCGCGCCAGCGGTGTGGTGCTGCGCCTGGTGGGTACGCTGACACTGATCGATTACGGCGAACACCTCCTGCCACATCTGCTCGGATTGTTGCTTGAGCTGAGCGGTACGGGCCTGAATCAACGCCTGGATCCGCGCAGCATCATCCGTCACCAGATCGATCTTGCGCTTGATTTCCGCCTCATCGGTGGTGACCTGAACCAGCCCTTCGGGGAAGCCATAGTCTTCGAACAGCATCTGATACTTGTGGCTCCAGCCGGTGGCCAGCGCCGGCACGCCTTGGGACAGCGCGCTGACCAGTCCATGAAAACGGCTGCCCAAGGTGCCGCTACAGGCGCCAAGGATGCCCTTGATTTCCAGCGCGCCGCTCTCCTTGACGATTGGAATGCCGCCCACCGCGGCCGACAACTCGTCAGCCAGGCGCTGATCGTCCTTGCCTTCATGCACCAGCACGAAAGGCTTGGCGCCCTTTTCCAGCAGGCACCGCGTGCAGGTGATCAGGAAGGGCAGGTAAGCCTCGCGCGTCTTCTGGTCGGTCTTATCGAGCATTCGGCAGTTGGGCACGATGCAGAAACGGTTCTGCTCTATATCGAAGTCTTGCGGCAGCACGCCGGTCATAAGGTTGGTGAAGTCTGGCGACTGCTTGATCTTGGCCTGCTCACCCACCAGTTCGGTCAGGTGTTCGTAGGACACGCGCTCGCGCGGGAAAATCAGGTCAATGTTTTCGACCACCGTTTTCATTGCCGCCCGGTTTTTCTCCGATTTGAACGGCCCCAGCGCTTGCGGTAAGAGGATCACGCGGGTGCCGTTTTTCTTCCAGCGTTTGGTCGATTGCGCCAGTTCTGCACAGGGATCCTCGCCCCATTGATCGCTGTAGGCGAAGCCCGCCGCGTCGATGACCACGTCGACTTCCTTGTCCAGTACCACGCCGTACATTTCGCGCAGCGGACGTGGCGCGAAGTTGGCCAGCGTGCCCCACTGGATGCCATAGCGCCATAGCCAGGCCTTGGGGTAGAAGCCCAGCTGCACCAGCTTGCGGAACGGCTGTTCGGCTTTTTTCTGGGTCGGGGCCATGACGAAGGTAGCGTCGGGATACCGGGTCCTCAGCTTCTGCAGCGCCGCGTGCAACATCAGCTCAGCGCCTTTATTGACGAACCCTGCCTTTCTGATCTCGATAATCATCGCTTACCTCAGTTGTATACAATCAAGTCTTTCTCGGTCTTCTTGTCCGAATAAGGAATCCCTCCCGTTGGATCGGCATAGCCCACCGCGAGCAGCATCACAGTGCGTTCCTGATAGGCCAGGCCCAGTATTTTCGACAGTTGGCGCTCTCGCTCTTCCACGTCTGGCCAGTTGATCGAGCAGCTCGACAACCCCAGGCTTTCCAGAGCCAGCATCAGCTGCATCGCTGCCAGCGAGCCATCGATATAAACCACGTGGCGGTCACGTGCTTCCGGGTAGCAGCCGAGGTCGCCGACCACGGCAATCACGCAGGGCAGGTTGTCATGGAAACCCGCGGTGCCGCCGGCGCACTTGGCGACTTCGGCGGCCTTTTCCTTGCCATTGCTGACATAGAAACGGAACGGCTGGCGGTTGCAGGCCGATGGCGCCAGCGCGGCGGCCCGCACCGCCTGTTCGAGCAACGCGTTGCTGACCGGCTTGTCCTGATACCAGCGCACCGAGCGACGGCGACGGAACAGCACCATCAGCTCGTCATAGCTGACCGGGCACTCCGGCAGATCGCTGTGCGGGTAGGGCACGCATCGGTTGGTGTTGCCAGGCGTCTGGGTGCTGGTGAAGGCGCGCTTGGCCGAGTCGATGCGCGGCGTGCTGCCAACGGCGGAGAAATAGTCGGTGAGCACATCGTTGGCCCAGCGTTGCTGGCCGTTTACGACGCCCGCCTGGGTTGCATCGGCATAGCAGCGAACCGTCGGGCCGATGTAATCCTCGGCAAAGGTGCTGCGCCGAGGACGCATGATCAGGCCCTTCTCCAGGCGATGCACGTTGCGCCGCAGAAAGGCATCGTTTTCGCCCTGTCCGCGCATCCGTTTGGCGAAATTCAGTCGGCCAAGCAGCACTGCGCGGTGCTCACGGTCGAACTCGCGGCTGATCAGGCAGTAATAAACCGACGACAGGAATCCGCTGGATGAAAACAGGCGGACCAGGGCAATGCCAGTGTTGTCGCGGGTGGCCTTGATCGCGTTCTTGACGGGATCAGGCAAGGCTCTGGCGAGCGACATCAGGCTCATCGGGCGGCTCCTACTGCGTTGAATGCGTAACGGACGGGGCTGAACATCGATTTGGTCATCATGTAGAACACCGGGCGGGTCTTCTTGTGCACCAGCAGGGCAGCGTACGAAGCCACCGCGTAAGAAATGAGCGTGGCCATGGCGGCGCCTTCGCCGCCGTAGTGAGGAATCAGCAGCAGGTTGATGCCGATGTTGGCCAGCGCGCCGAGACCCTGAGTGATCAGTGAAAACATCAGTGCGCCCTCGATCAGGATCCAGCGGCTGAACGCTGCGCGCATGAAGATGAACACGCCTGCCCAGATATGGATGGTGAGGATCGAGGCGGAGTTCTGGTACTCGTCGCCAAACAACAGGGCGATCACGGGTTCGGCGACGAGCGACACCAGCACCGCGACAGCGATGGCAAGGATGAACAGGACATCGAACAGCTGCTGGAAGCGCTTGTTGAAGAGGTCTGGGTCGGCGGCGTGCAGCTTGATCAACTTCGGGAAAAACGACGCGACAATCGCAATCGGCAGGAAGTACCAGGCCTCGGAGAGTTGCGCCGCAACGGCATAGACGCCGACTTCCTCGGCGCCCACCATCCACTTGAGCATGACCTGATCGATCTTCATATAGACGACCGCGAAGATCGAACCGAGGTACAGAATCCAGCCCTGGCTGAGCAACTCCTTGGCCTTGGCCAAGCTGGCTTTCCAGCTCATCAGCGAGACAGTGGTGGTGCCTTTATAGAGCAGCGCGAGAATCAGCGCGGCCATTGCGAATTGCGCCGTGTGGGCAAAGGCGAAGGCGATGACGCCGGCGCCGCTGAACACCATCAGCAGTTTGAGAGCCGCTGACAGCAGGATCGCACTGGACTTGGCGATGGCCGGGTAGCGGGCCTGCACCTGCGACTGGAACCAGTATTCCACCACGTCGAAGGTCTGGAAGAAGATGGCCGAGGCGACGATCAGCAACATCCAGAACTCGGTGCCGCCCACTTCTTCGAACAGCGATGCGTAAACGAGCACCAGGACGAAACCAATGGTCATGCCGGTCAGCTTAAGCATGAACGTGGTACCCAGCGTCTCCGGAACCTTGTTCGGCTGCTTCACCACCTCGCGCACCACCAGCCCTGCCAGACCCATGTGACCGGCCGAGGCGAAGATCGCGGTCATGGAAATGGCGTAGGCAAGAATCCCAAACTGTTCCGGTCCCAGATAGCGGGCCAGCACGATCGCCATGAGAAAGCCCACGCCGATGTTCAGCAACCGCTCCGCCATCATCCATGAAGCATTGAACAGGTACAGCTTGAGTTTGTGGAAGAGGGTGGTGATTGCGCTCATCGAGTGGCTCGGTTCCTCAAGGCTGGCTCCGGGGTGGCAAGCATTGCCTTCAGTTGCGCTGGAGTGGCGACGCACAGCAGACCGTGTTTTGCCTGGCATGTTCCAGGTACAAACAATTGGAAATGAATCGCAGGTCAGCCTTGCAAGGCGCTGGCGAAAGGCCGTTAGAGCAGGTCGGTTTGCAGGAAACTGGCGGGCTGACAGCAGGTGAAACGGTCGGCTGGAGGCTCAGCTAGACGAGCCTGACCCATGGCGGTTCCGACTGACGGTTGCGCTGGTCTTTCCTGGTTTGTACTTAATCTGATGGCCTTTTCATTTCAAAAGTGGAACTTTTGCCATCACGCCCGTTCTTAACCCTGCTGCCGCTGCTGGCCGTTCCCTGACCCATCTCGATGTGCCATGGAGCGCCTAGCACGGCGACCAGCCCTCCGCCTTGGGGCTGGTGCAAGGCTGCCGCGAAGGATCTCGCGAAACGTCAGGACTGACGCAAGGAATCGCTGCTGGGAGCGGCCGAAGGGACAGGACTCAGCCTATACAGAAAAGCCCCGCATCGTTTGATGCGGGGCTTTTTTGCGTCTGGCTATGTGACTAGGTTCGCTGACTCATGCCGTTTCCGGGTGGTGCTGTTCCTGCAGGCGCGAAATGGACGATTTCGCCAATGGCGGCGCCAAAGATGCAGCTGAGCACCAGAACAACCGAGGCGACAACGATTGCGAAACGAGCCTGTAAGCTGCGTAAGGAGTGGCAAGCATCAAGCGTAACCGTGAGAGATAAGACGAAATGCCAGCATCCGCCCGGTGTAACACGCCGCCGCTATGTTGGCGTCGCGTCTGGATTCTTCCATCGAATCAATCGCAGCGACCGGTTAACGGGACTCTCGCACAAAGCGACGGCAGCCATCGATCCGGATCATTTCGTGCCGAGCTTCGTATGAAACAAAAAAGGCCCACCTTTCGGTGAGCCTTTTCTGTTGTTTCGTATGGTGCCGGCACCAAGAGTCGAACTCGGGACCTACTGATTACAAGTCAGTTGCTCTACCAGCTGAGCTATACCGGCTAAAAGATGGGCGCCATTATAGCAATTGCTCGCGGCGAGTAAACTGTTTGTTGCCAGTTGTTTGCATGAGTTTTCTCATGTGCTTGCGCTCGGGTGCTGGAGCTCGGCAATCAGCATCAGGTTGCGTGGGGTCAGCTCGGCTGGACAGAAGGTGCCCAGCCGCACCGCATAGCCGTTTTCCGCCAGCAGTAGCGCACGGTCGAGCAGCAGCCAGAGCTCCAGCGGCCGCCGAAACAAGCCGCGCAGCAGTTCCAGATTGCGCACTTGGGCAAGCCGCTGCCAGCCACGTTGCTCCAGCGCATTCCAGTCCTGCTCCTGCGGTTCGGGTAGCTGCTTGAGGGTCGCCAGGTCGCGGCAGTAGTGGGCGAAGCTTTTCTTCAGCCAGCTACTGGGAAGCGAGGGTGTGGGCAAATAATCGTTTTTGCCGCGCAGCTCACGTTGGAGCAGATCGAAACCCAGGCGCCAGGCCATCGACTGGTCGCGCTGGCGGCGTTCGCGCGTACCGGCAGTGACGGTTTCGCTGAGTGGCAGGCCGAGGTCGTCACGGGAGAGCTCAAGACTTGATTGCCGCCCAAGCGTCGATAAGGGCCGGTAACGATCTGTCTGGGTCCGGTTGTAGCAGCAGGGTGCGATTGCCAGTTGCTGGCAGCGTTGCGCGATGCTCAGGTTGATCATACGAATGTGCAGATCGCCACAGGCATGTAGCGCTATCGGTGTTGTGGTGGGGTTGAGCTGTGCAGCCACATCGCCGGCCATCACGTCCTGCTGTCGGTGGTCTGCGTTGATGCCCAGCTTCTGACTGAGGTGGGCGCCGGCTGTAACCAAAGCCTGATCCCACTCAAGGCACGTCAGCTCACCCCCGCGCCTGACCAGCTGGCGCCCTAGATGACCTTTGCCCGCGCACCAGTCGACCCAATGGTGCGGGACTTCATTGAACGTCAGGGCCGCGTCGAATGCCTGGATCTGCAGCCACTTGCGTCCGGGCACGTCGGCCAGCTGGCGCGTGTCAGTGTTTCGGATGGGTGAGGAGGGCAGCTCGTCCATACAGCTCAGGGCGAGGGCCCGTGCAGCCAGCTGTTGAAACGGGGCGGGTGCGAGCAGCTGTGCGGGCTGGTTGTGCGCGGCTTCAGCGTCTTTCAGTGAGCGGCCGCGAAGCCAAAGGGCCAGTTCTGGATGTTCAGATTCCCAGCCGAGACGCATGTGCGTGAACGGGCGCGGACGCCACAGCGCCTGGTGCTGCAACAGGAATTCGTCGAGTTGCCGAAAGCGTTCGGCCAGTTGTGCGTAGCTGAATGGGGCGCTGGACATGGGGGCTCGGCAATGGCGGCTTCGTGGCTATGATCGCGCCGAAAGCCCCTGCCGAAAAGCGAGACGCCCGTCGAAACGGGCGTCTGGACAGGGCTACTTGCCGTAAATCTGTTCGGGTAGCCAGGTTACCAGCCCCGGGAACTGGTAGGCGATCACCAGCAGAAGTAGCTGGATCATGATGAACGGCACCACGCCTTTGTAGATCGTGCTGGTGGGCACTGATTTCGGCGTCACACCGCGCAGGTAGAACAGGGCGAAACCGAACGGCGGGGTAAGGAACGAGGTCTGCAGGTTCAGCGCGATCATTACGCCGAGCCACACCGGGTCAAGCCCCATGGCCAGCAACACCGGACCGACAATCGGGACCACCACAAAGGTGATCTCGATGAAATCGAGGATGAAGCCGAGCAGGAAGATCACCAACATCACCAGGAAGAACGCGCCGAGCACGCCGCCTGGCAGCTGAGCGAAGATGTCCTCAATCAGCACTTCACCGCCGAAGCCGCGGAATACCAGCGAGAACAGCGAGGCGCCAATGAGGATCAGAAACACCATGGCGCTGATTTCAGTGGTGCCATAGGCGACTTCACGCAACTGACCGAAGTTGAGTTTGCCCTTGTAGAAAGCCAGGATCATTGCGCCGAGCGCACCCAGCGCGGCGGCCTCGGTAGGCGTTGCGTAGCCTGCCAGGATCGAGCCGAGCACCGCGCTGATCAGCAGCAGCGGCGGCACCAGTGCATTGATCAGCTTGCCCCATTCGATCGGCCCGAGCTCTTCCTGCGGCAGTGCCGGCAGTTTCTTCGGTTGGAAGATGGCTACTGCAATGATGTAGAGAATGTACATGCCGACCAGCAGCAGGCCGGGGAGCAAGGCGCCGACGAACAGATCGCCGACCGAGACGGTCTTCGGCGAGAAGATACCCATCTTCAGCTGCGCCTGCTGATAGGCGCTGGACATCACGTCGCCCAGCAAGACCAGCACGATCGACGGTGGGATGATCTGGCCCAGGGTGCCGGTGGCAGCGAGTGTGCCGGTGGAGATGGCCGGGTCATAGCCGCGGCGAAGCATGGTCGGCAGCGCGAGCAGACCCATGGTTACCACGGTGGCGCCGACGATGCCGGTGCTGGCGGCGAGCAAAGCGCCGACCACGCAAACGGAAATCGCCAGGCCGCCGCGCAGGGTGCCGAATAGCCGCGACATGGATTCGAGCAGATCCTCGGCCACCCGGCTTTTTTCCAGCATCACGCCCATGAACACGAACAGCGGCACCGCCAGCATCGTCTGGTTGTTCATGATGCCGAACAGGCGGTTCGGCAATGCGCTCAGGAAGCCGCCATCGAACGTACCGGTAAGCATGCCGATACCGGCGAACAGCAGTGACACGCCACCCAGCGTAAAGGCAACCGGATAGCCGGCCATCAAGGCCGCGCAGATGCTGACGAACAGCAGAATCGCCATCAACTCAGCCATGCTTCACCTCCGGCTCCGGCAGGCGTCCAGCAACGATGTAGGCGGCCTTGATGATTTCAGAAATGCCTTGCAGTACCAGCGTGAAAACCAGAACCAGGATGATGCTTTTCTGTATGAAAACTACCTTCAAACCGCCCGTCTCGCTGGAAGCTTCCAGCGTCGCCCAGGAGTTGGCAACGTAATCCCAGCTGGCCCAGCCGAGGAACAGGCAGACCGGAAGCAGAAACAGCAGCGTGCCGAGTACTTCGACCAATGCCTGGTAGCGAGCGCTGAAACGCTGGTAGAAGATGTCGACGCGAACATGGCCGTTGCGTTGCAGGACCCAGGCTGCAGTACCCATGAAGACCAATGCGTGAGCGTAGAGAACGGCTTCCTGAAGTGCGGTTGCGCCGATGCCAAAACCATAGCGCAGCACTACTACAAGAGCGGTCCCGAGGACCAAAAACAGGGTCAGCCAGGCGCAGGCCTGTCCGAAGCGGGCGTTCACGGCGTCGATTACTCTGGCGAGACCGAGCAGTGGAGGGGCATGTTTCGACATGGCAGATCCTTTATTGTTATGGCCAGGCGGCCGGCGATTCTAGGCGGCTGTGCGAGCGTGTCGCAACCGGCAGTACTACGTACGTAGTGGGTGTACGTAGTCACGGTGCTTGAGCGAGAGATAGCCATATGATAGCTAGAACCACCTGATATCGGGGCTTCCGATATCAGCATTACAACAACAAGGAGTGACTCATGAAACGTCGTCAAATTCTGGCCGCCGCCGGTGCGGGCCTGGCTGCAGCCGCACTGGCGGGTTGCAACAAGGAAACCGAGACAACCGCAGCCAAATCCGAAGGCAGCGCAAGCGCTGAGAAATTCCAATGGAAGATGGTCACCTCTTGGCCGAAGAACTTCCCGGGCGTTGGCGTTGGCGCCGAGAACTTCGCCAAGCGTGTCAACGAGATGAGTAATGGCCGGTTGACCGTCAAGGTCTACGCTGCAGGCGAATTGGTGCCGGCACTTGAAGTCTTCGATGCGGTATCCCGCGGCACAGCCGAAATGGGCCATGGCGCCCCTTACTACTGGAAGGGCAAGGTTCCGGCCGCACAGTTCTTCTGTGCCCTGCCGTTCGGTCCGAATGCGCAGGAAATGAACGCCTGGCTGCACTACGGCGGCGGCATGGAGCTGTGGGAAGAGGTCTACAAGCCTTACGGCGTTCTGCCGATGGCCTGTGGCGCAACCGGCGTGCAGACGGCTGGCTGGTTCAACAAGGAAATCAATTCGGTCGACGATTTCAACGGCCTGAAGATGCGCACCCCCGGCCTCGGCGGCGAAGTACTGACCAAAATGGGCGGGACCGTCGTCAACATGCCGGCCGGCGAGATCTTTACGGCGCTGCAGACCGGTGCCATCGACGCTACCGAGTGGATCGGCCCGTACAACGACCTGGCGCTCGGTCTGCACAAAGCCTCCAAGTACTACTACACGCCGGGCTGGCAGGAGCCGAACGTTACCTTCGAGCTGGACGTTAATCTCAAGGCCTGGGATACCCTGCCGGACGATCTCAAGGCCATCGTTCGTGCCGCTGCCCGTGCAGTGAACGGTGACATGCTCGACGACTACAACGCGAAGAACATGGAAGCATTGGAGCAGCTGCGCGAGCAGGGCGTCGAAGTGCGTCGTCTACCTGACGAGGTGCTGGCCCGCCTGAAGGAAGTTGCGGCCGAAGTGGTCGACGCCTCCGCCGCTGCCGATCCGGTGGCCAGCAAAGTCTGGGAACAGCAGAGTGCCTATCTCAATCGCTTGTACGAATATGCCGAGCTGAACGAGAAGGACATCTACAACATCCGCGGTTGACCCAAACCGCACGAGCAAAAACGCCGCCCGATGGGGCGGCGTTTTTGGTTGCGTGGGATCAGCTTTCCAAAGTCGCGTTCAGGCTGATCTGCGCATTGAGCACGCGCGATACCGGGCAGCCTTCCTTCGCCTGGTTGGCGATCTGCTGGAACTGCTCGTTGTCGGCGCCAGGCACCTTGGCCTTCAGCGTCAGGGCGATCGCAGTGATGGCGAAACCTTGGTCGTCCTTGTCCAGGGTGACTTCCGCGGTGGTGTTGATGCGGTCCGCAGTCAAGCCCGCCTGACCCAGCATCATCGACAGAGCCATGGAAAAGCAGCCGGCGTGTGCGGCGCCAATCAGCTCTTCGGGGTTGGTGCCAGGCGCACCTTCGAAGCGGGTGTTGAAGCCGTACGGGTTTTCCTTAAGCGCGCCACTTTCGGTGCTGATGGTGCCTTTGCCGCTTTTGAGATCGCCTTGCCAGACGGCGGATGCGGTTTTCTTCATGGAGTTCTCCGAATGCTGCGAGTGGACGGGTGCTGACGCGAATTGCCGCTTGTAATGCATGCGGAGCGACATCACCGGCCGGCTGGCCGGCGTTGCGTCACCTAGTGTTGTTCGGCTGCGAGGATCGCGCTCGCCAGCTGCATGTCGCTGGCCTGTAGTTGCGGTTGCTCGCTACGCAGTTTCACCAGCATCGCTTCGAGATAGGGGCCACGGATGGCGCCGTCGCTGGCCACAAAACTGCTGGCGTCTTCGCGTGCCGCAGCGACCAGCTTGTCGTCGCGGAACGTCATGTAAGTGGAAGCGGTAGTCGCGCCGGATGACAGAATTTGTCGGACGAACCCGTTATCGGCCATTGCCGCGCCAAACGGGATACAGCTCAGGGTAACGGCTGTCAGGATTGTTCTGCGCATGATGGAAGCCTCTGCTTGATCCTTCACTAGAGAGTGCGCAGCGCTCGGCAGAGTTCCTTGGGGCTATCCGTCTTAGAGCTATCCGCTGCGCTCGATCAGTTGACGAACCTTGGTGCCGAGCATGTCGATGCTGAAGGGTTTGGCCAGCATGTCCATTCCGGGACCAAGGAATTCGCCACGTACCTGAGCATTCGGCGCATAGCCGGTGATGAACAATACGCGAAGGTCGGGTCGATGCTGGCGCGCGATTTCTGCCATCTGCCGCCCGCTGATGCCGGGCAAGCCAATATCGCTGACCAGCAGGTCGATACGTCTATCACCCATCAGATGCGGCAGTGCACTGCTGCTATCCACCGCTTCGAGGACCTGATAGCCGAGCTCTTGCAGCACTTCGACCACCAGCATGCGCACCGCGGCTTCATCCTCGACCACAAGCACCGTTTCGTCGGTCTGGGCGCCGCTGACGGCCACCGGTTTGCTGGCTTGCTCTTCGATGTGCGCAATCTGTGTCCGGTTGCGCGGAAGGAACAGGGTGATCAGGGTGCCTTGCCCCGGCGTGCTGTCGATGCGTACGTGGCCGCCGGTCTGCTTGACGAAGCCATAGACCATCGAAAGCCCGAGGCCGGTTCCCTGGCCGATAGGCTTGGTGGTGAAGAACGGGTCGAATGCTTTAGCCACTACTTCAGCGGGCATGCCCGAACCGTTATCGGCCACGCTGAGCGTGACGTATTCGCCGGGTTCGGGGCTGTCTGGCTGCGAAGTGTTGATCTGTACCGAGCCGGTTTGAATGATCAGCTTGCCGCCCTCGCTCATGGCATCGCGGGCGTTGATGACAAGATTAAGCAGGGCGTTCTCGAGCTGGTGCGCATCGGTATAGGCCAACCATGGGTCTTCCTGCAGGCGGGTATCAAACTCGATGTGCTCGGCCATGGTGCGGCGCAGCATGTCTTCCATCGACTCGACCAACAGGTT
Source organism: Stutzerimonas xanthomarina DSM 18231 (assembly GCF_900129835.1). GTDB lineage: Bacteria > Pseudomonadota > Gammaproteobacteria > Pseudomonadales > Pseudomonadaceae > Stutzerimonas > Stutzerimonas xanthomarina. The sequence continues at coordinate 831,824 of NZ_FQXA01000001.1, read as the reverse complement.
GACGTTCACCGGTTGTGGGTCCAGCGATTGGCGTCGCGCGAAGGCCAGCAGCCGGTGGGTCAAAGCTGCGGCGCGGGTGGCTGAGCTCGCGGCCGCGTCGACATAACGACCGAGATCGTTTACCTGGCCGCTGGCGACCCGGCGCTGGATTAAATCGAGGGCGCCGAGCACGCCGGTCAGCATGTTGTTGAAATCGTGTGCGAGGCCGCCAGTCAACTGGCCGATGGCTTCCATTTTCTGCGCGTGGCGCAAAGCCTCCTCGGCGCGTTCACGCTCGCCCATTTCCAGATGCAGCAGGTGGTTGATCTCGGCCAGCTCGCGGGTACGCTCGGCAACCCGCCGTTCGAGGTTGTCGTTCAGTTCCCGCAGCGCTTCCTCGGCGGCGACCTGAGCGGTGATGTCGGTGTTGGTGCCGAACCAGCGGGTCACCTGGCCGAAATCGTCACGGATAGGTACGGCGCGCGCCAGGAACCAGCGGTACTGGCCGCTCTTGCCACGCAGCGGGAAAGTCTCCTCCCAGATCGAGCCGATTGCCACGGCGCGTTTCATCGAGGCGCTGACGCGCTCGTGATGGTCGGGGTGATGCACTGAGCGCCAACCCAGGGCTCGCATGGCTTCCAGCGTGGTGCCGGTGTAGTCGTACCAGCGCTTGTTGTACCAGTAGATGCGGCCCGCCGGGTCGGCCATCCAGGCGAACTGGCTCATGTTGTCGGCAAGGGTGCGGAACTGCTCCTCGCTGGCGCGCAGTGCACTTTCGGCGCGCATCCGCTCGTCGGCCGTCCAGGCGCGATCAGCGACTTCGCGGATAAAGGAAATGTCTTCTTCGGCCCATTGTCGCGGCCGATCCTGCAGCAGAATCAGAGCAGCGCTGAGGACGCCCTGCTCCTGCAGCGGTACGCAGACCAGGCTTTGAATGCGCCGTATCCGCAGGCTCGATGCCTGCGCGGCGGTCCGGGGATCATGCTGCACGTCTTCGACCACCACCAGCTCGTCGTGCTGCAGGTCGTAGATGAAATCACCGTAGTCGGCAAAGCACATGCGTTCGCTGTAATCACCCAGGGCGCCGTCGCTCCAGTAGCGTTCGACGCTGGCGTATTGCCCGCCCGGGTCGATGGACAAAAAGGCGGCGCGGGTCACCTGCAGCGTGGTGCCCAGCGCGCGCACGGCAGCCGTGACGATGCTGACGCTATCGGGTTGTCCGCGCAGCAGATCGCCCAGCTCCATCAGCACCGACTGGCGCTGTTCGGTGATCTGGCGTTCCTGTATCTGTTCCTCGAGCAGCGCATTCATACGCAGCAGTTTCAACGCGGCGTTGCGCTCGGCAGTGATGTCTCGGGCGGTGCCGAGCAGGCGGACCTTTCCGTCAGTGTCGAGCAGCCGTCGGCCGCGGTTGGTCTGCCAACGGAACTGGTCGTTGCGCTCATCATAGACTCTGTATTCGAGGTTCAGCTCGCCACCACCGACGCCGTCGAACGCATTTCGGAAAGCATGCAGTAGGGTTTGGCGGTCGTCGGCGTGAACCCGTGCGAGAAACTCATTGACCGATAGCGCCGGCTCGCTCGGGGCGATCCCTGCGAGTGCCTTCAACTGTGCGTCCCAATGCAGCGAGTTGGTTTCGAGATCGTATTCCCAGACGCCGATCGCAGCGATTTCGTTGGCCAGGCTGACGCGCTGTTCGGCTTCGAGCAAGGCCTCGCGCGCGCGGGCCCGGTCGGCAGCGGCACGGATGCGTTCGGCCACTTCGCGCACCAACGAGATATCGGCCTGGCTCCAAGGGCGCGGCTGCTGACTGCCAAACAGCAGAAAGCCGCAATGGGCTGTTTGCCCCAGCAGTGGCGCCAGCAGCAGACTGCGATAGCCGAAATGCTCATGCAGTGCGCCGTAACCGCCGTGGCAACCAGCCTCGTCGAGAAGGTCGTCGAACGGTACGATGAGGCCCTGCGACAAACGTAGGCGCAACGGCTGCGCGCAAGCGCCCAGCATGTAGGTGGCGAGCGGCTTGGCGAAACCCTGCGACCAGTGTCCAGCGACGATCAGGTTATCCAACTCATCCAGGTGCCCCTGATAGATGCACTCCGCCCCCATCAGTGGGCCAAGCTGGTCGGCCATTATGTCGGCCAGCTCGATACGGCTACCGCTGTCCTGCAGATGGTCGCTGAGTTCGAGCAGGTAGGATTGCTGGGCTTCGCCGCGGGTTCGCTCGCTGATGTCGGTGAAGGTGCAGATAGCGCCATGCAGCACATTGTCTCGGTACAACGGGGCGACCCGGTATTCGACCGGCAGGCTGCTGCCGTCCGCTCGATAGAACAGCTCGTACTCGACGTGCGCCGGCTCGCCGTTTGTGGCGGTGCGCAGAATCGGGCATTCCTCGAGCGGATAAGGTGAGCCGTCCGGATGGCTATGGTGAATGATCGGGTGCAGCTGCCGGCCAAGCACTTCTTCCTTGCTGGCGAATCCGAGCAGTTTGACGAATGCTTCGTTGCAGAGCGTCACCAACCCCTGGGTGTCAATGGAGTAGAAACCTTCGCTGGCCGCGTCCAGCAGGCTGCGGGTGAACGCCTCGCTTTCCAGTCGCTTGATCTCTGCCAGGCGTCGCTCGTGGACATCCTGCGCCACCAGCACCCAATGCAGCAGCCGGCCATCGCGGTCATAGACGGGGGCCCCGCTACCCTGGAACCAGCGCGGCCCGCCGTCGGCCGCAAGCAAGGGTACTTCAAAGCTGCCAGCGTGCCCGGATTTCAGCGCACCTTGCCATTGCTTCAGCGCCGCGTCGCGGTGCTCCGGCGCCACCGCCTGCAGCCAGCCCATGCCGGCCGAGGCTTCGGCACTCAGGCCGGTAAAGTCACACCAGTAGCCGTTGCAGAAGATCAGCTGCCCGCCGGCGTCGCACTGCCAGATGACCTGAGGGCTCAAATTGACAAGCGCCCGGTAGCGCTCTTCGGCTTCGCGAATGGCTGCCTGCTCATGAAGGCGTTCAGTCAGATCGCGCAGGATTTGAACGAATCCGAGATGCTGGCCGCGATTGTCCTTAAGCGGCATTTGCACGCCGCTGGCCCAGAACCGACTGCCGTCCTTGCGCACATGCCAGCGTTCGTTCATCGCCGATCCGTCGCGCGCGGCAATGGCCATTTCCTTCTCAGGCACACCGCCCGCAAGGTCTTCCTCGACATAAAATTGCGATGCCGGGCGGCCGATGGCCTCGTGCAGTTGCCAGCCGAGGATGCGTTCGGCGCCCTGGTTCCAGCTGGTGATGAGGCCCTCGGCGTCAGTGGTGAGAATCGCGTAATCCACCGCGCTATCGATGATCTGTCGGTTGCGCTCGTTGGCTTCGCGGCTGCGCCGCAGCTCCAACAGCGCCATGACCTGACGAGCCAGCGCCTCCAGATGGGCGCATTGGCGCTCCGACAGCTGCCGCGGCTGGCTGTCCAGAACACAGAGTGTGCCGAGCGGCAGGCCATCGGCGGTGCGCAGTACTGCTGCGGCATAGAAGCCGGTCATGCCGTTGGCCAGCGGCTCGCTGCTCAGGTCCTCGATGATCAGTGGTGCGGTGCACTCAATGGCGCGGGAACAGAGCGCTTCGTCCCGAGGGCGGTTGCCGTTTTCGATGTTGACCGAAGCCTTTACCCACTGGCGGTCCTTGTCGACGAACACGATGGCGGCGCTGGGCGTCGCACACAGCTCGGCAGCAAGCAGCACCAGATCATCGAAGGCTGCCTCGGCGGGGGTGTCGAGGATGCGGTATCGGGCCAGGGCTGCCAGTCGGTCAGCTTCGTTCCAAGTATTGTTTGTGTTTTTCTTCTTCAAAACGTCTGCTCGGCTATCCGTGGCGGCAACGATCTTGGTGTTTCAGGCTGCGGCGACCGAGCGCTTGCAATTGCGAGGCAGCGGCGCGAATGCAGACGGTTGATGCTGTGCAAGATACCTGTGCAGGCCTCTATGGCAAGTAGACCTCGGTCTACGGGCAATCTGCCAGAGCCATCGGTCTGGTCTTGGGTGGTAGCTCCCAACTCGTCGCGGTGGCTTGGCGTCAGTGCGGATTGACGGCTGGGGCAGCGGCTTGCAACGCTGCCAGCAGCCGTTGATCACGATGGTAGACGTCGGGGCGATAGCGCGGCAGACCGCTGCTGTCCGCCTCGGCTGTCCAGTAGGCCAGCAGTATAGGCGTGGGCTGTGCCAGCCGGTACTCGTAGGTCTGCCCGGTTTCAAGCAGTTCGGCGACACGCTCGCGCTCGTCTCTGCTCAGCAACAAGTCGACCAGCTGCATTACCGATTCGACCCTAACACAGCCCGAGCTGAACGCTCGCTGCGAGCGTGCGAACAGGCTTTGGCTTGGCGTGTCGTGCAGGTAGATGGAATAAGGGTTGGCGAAACGGATAACCAGCCGCCCAAGTGGATTGTCAGGTCCGGCGGCCTGGCGCAGCAGGATCCGCCCCGGATTGCTCCAGTCGATCGTGGCCGGATCGAGCACCTGGCCCTGATAGTTCAGTACCTGCATGTTGTGTTGCGCGAGGTAGTCCGGGTTTTCGCGAATCTGTGGCAGTTTGTCCTTGCGCAAGATGGTTGGCGGTACCGTCCAGGTCGGGTTGAGGGTGATTCGTGTGACCGTCGACTTTATGGATGGGGTTTGCCGCGTATCACGGCCTACCTGGGTACGTGCTTCCCATCGAGGACTGCTGTCGCGGATGTAGATCACCCGTCCGCCCGCGATGTCGACCAACAGCGAACGCGGCTCGATGTCAGCGGACAACCAGCGGAATCGCTCCAGATTTACCCGCAGCTGATTCAGCCGGTCGGCTGGCGTGGCGTTCAGTGCGGTCAGGGTACTGGCGCCGAGAAGGCCATCGTCCTGCAGGGCATGGCGACGCTGGAAAGCCTTGAGTGCGTCCACCAGTGGGTCGCTGTAGCGAACGTCGCTGGCGCCCGGCACGACAGCCGCAGCGGGCAGGTAGCCGTCTGCGCTCAAACGCTTTCGCAGCAGGGGCACACGCGGGTCCGACATGCCTGGGCGCAAGGTCTGGCCGGGGGGGATCGGCTGCCACACTGGCGCGGGCTGATTGCGCAGTCGCGCATAGGCCTTGCGCAAGTTGTTGTACTGCTCAAGCGACGGACGCGCTTTATTGAAAGCGTGCTCCAGTTGCTTCAGTCCATCGCTCGCTATCGACATCAGCTGTGCTTCGGCCTGCGCCGTCTCGGCTGCATCAGGGCTGTGCCAGACGGGTTCGATGCGGTCCTGCGACAGGCGGCCCTGCGCCAGGTGGCCAAGGGCTGACAGGTACCCATGGCTGGCCAGTACATCGCTGCAGGCGCGGTGCAGCGGATCAGCTGTCGCGGTGTGCATCGCCCGACGAATGGTTTCAGCGTGGTAAGTGGCAGGTTCGAGCCCATCGTCGGTCAGCGCTTCGAGCTGCTCCAACAGCGCGTCAATATGTGCATAAGAGGTCCATAACAAGTCGTAGTGTTTGCGTTGGTAAAGCTCGGAGAGCCGCGCCAGAGCGGTTGCGTTTAGATCAGACAGTGGCTGGCCGCAGGCATTTGGGAGGTTCTGCAAGATTTCCTGAACAGGCCTGACGGGGTTCGCTACGGGTTCCGCCATCGCCAGCCATGGCGCCAGCAACAGCGTGCAGAACAGGGCAAATGTATGTTTTTTGTACAACGCTTCACTCCTGGCGGTCCCGCCGACTGCTAGACTCCGCCGCTGAACAAGCCACGGTGCCTGGAAAAACAAGGCCCGTTCAGGCTACTAAAACATGATGTATCAGACGACGTGGGAGCGATTCAGGTCCCGTCTGATTTAATTTCGCTACTTTACTATTGCTTGGACCTGTAGCGAGCAGGGGGCGTCGGTCGGCAGGGACGATCGGCTTTGGCGCTCACCGAGGTTAATGCACGAATGATGGTTTCGCTTCGACGCCTTTTTCTGGCTGCCGGCTTGCTTGTGTCTATGCCGCTGCTGGCCGCTCCGCCTGCTCATCAGCCGCTGGTGGATAATCTATCCCGCGTCGCGCCGACACTCGATCCTGTGGTGTTGACCCATGCTGTCGCGGCCATGCAGTGTGCTGTGAATCATGGCGCGGCGCCGGCTAGACGTTTGGCGGTCATCGATTTCTCCCTGCCTTCATCAGAGCGCCGACTATGGATTTTCGACCTGCAGCGCGGGCGTTTGTTGCTCAAGGACTTTGTCGCGCACGGCAACGGCTCGGGTGAAAACCGGGCCACCCGTTTCTCCAATGTGGAGGGTAGCCACCAGTCGAGTATCGGTCTGTTCCGTACCGCCGAGAGTTACAGCGGCAAGCATGGCTACTCGCTGCGCATGGATGGCCTCGAGCCCGGCGTGAACGACTTGGCGCGCGAGCGGGCGATCGTCATCCATCCGGCCGATTACGTGAATCCCGCCTGGATCGCGACTCAGGGCCGCATCGGCCGCAGCCAGGGCTGTCCGGCGGTGCGCCCGGAAGTGGCGCGCATGGTGGTCGATAGCCTGAAGGGCGGGCAGTTCATGTTCTCCTGGTACCCGGACCAGCAATGGCTGCAATCGTCGGCCTATCTGAACTGCGAGCCGTCGCGGGTCGCGGGGATATTGGCGGCGAGAGAGGGATAAGCGGCCGACAAGAGCGCTGGAGACTGAAAGCTGAACGAGAAAGGCGCTCCGAGAAGCCGGAGACGTCCAGTCTGCGGCTGGCGTAGGGTGGAATCACGATCCACCGATCCACCGGGCGGAGTTGAGCTGAGGTAAAAAGCGGTATCCACCCCTGAATCGCCTTCAGCCTGTTTTTTTACTTCTGCTCACTCTGCGGCGTTACGCGTAGCACTTCTTCCAGTGTGGTCAGCCCCGCGGCAATCTTCTGCGCGCCGGACAGGCGCAAGCTGTGCATGCCGTCCTTGAAGGCCTGGCGGCGTAGTGCGATGAGGTCGGTGTCGGCAGTAATCAGTGGCTTGATCGCATCGTTGAGCAACATGATCTCGTAGACGCCGGCACGGCCCCGATAGCCGGTGTCACGGCACTCGATGCAGCCGACTGCCTGGTGAGCATTGCTCGGCAGCGGGGCGTTCCAGGGTTTGGTCAGTGCCTGCCAGTCATCGGCGTCCAGCTTGATCGGCGCCTTGCAGTGGGGGCACAGCGTGCGCACCAGCCGCTGGGCCATCACGCCGAGCAGTGTGGCCCGCAACAGGTAGTGCGGCACACCCAGCTCCAGTAAACGGGTGATGGCGCTCGGGGCGTCATTGGTGTGCAAGGTCGAAAGCACCAGGTGGCCGGTCAGCGCCGCCTGGATCGCCATTTCCGCCGTTTCAAGATCGCGGATTTCGCCGACCATGATGATGTCCGGATCCTGGCGCATCAGGGCGCGCACGCCGCTGGCGAAGGTCAGGTCGATGTTGTGCTGCACCTGCATCTGGTTGAAGGCGCCTTCGATCATCTCAATCGGGTCTTCGATGGTGCAGACGTTTACTTCCGGCGTCGCCAGTTGCTTGAGCGTGGTGTAGAGCGTCGTGGTCTTGCCCGAGCCGGTAGGGCCGGTGACGAGGATGATGCCGTTGGGTTGGCCGGTCATGGTCTGCCAGCGACGCAGGTCTTCGGCGGAAAAACCCAGCTGATCGAAGCCCTTGAGCAACACTTCGGGGTCGAAGATTCGCATCACCATCTTTTCGCCGAAGGCGGTCGGCAGCGTCGACAGGCGCAGCTCTACCTCGCCGCCATCCGGCGTCTTGGTCTTGACCCGCCCGTCTTGCGGCTTGCGTTTTTCGGCGACGTTCATCCGCCCCAGGGTTTTCAGCCGGCTGACCACCGCCATCGCCACCTGCGGCGGGAACTGGTAGACGTTGTGCAGCACGCCGTCGATGCGAAAGCGTACGCTGCCCTGTTCGCGCCGCGGCTCGATGTGGATATCGCTGGCACGCTGGTCGAAGGCGTACTGAAACAGCCAGTCGACGATATTGATGATGTGCGAGTCGTTGGCATCCGGCTCCTGATCGCTGGCCCCGAGATTCAGCAGTTGCTCGAAGTTGCCGGTGCCGCTGACCTTCTGATCCGTCGCCGTGGCGCCGCTGACCGACTTGGCCAGCCGGTAGAACTCGACGGTGAAGCGCTGCAGATCGACCGGATTGGCCACCACCCGCTTGATCGGTCGCTGCAGCACATGGGTGAGGTTGGCTTCCCAGCTCTTCACGAAGGGCTGGCTGCTGGCAATGGTTACCGCCGAACTGTCGACCGCCACTGCGAGGATCTTGTGCCGTTGCGCGAACGCGTAGGACATCAGTGGGGTGACTGCTGCGACGTTGATCTTCAGCGGGTCGATGCGCAGATAGGGTTGTCCCGCCTGTTCGGCGAGCCAGACGGTGAGGGTTTCAAGATCGAGTTTCTTGCCGGGGCGCGCCAGGTCGTCGAGTTGTTGCGCGCCGAGGAACTCCAGCGGGTGCTGCTGACTGTTCGCCGCACTACGCCGCAGGGTCATGCACTGCTCGGCCGTTTCCTGCAATAAGCGGCCCTGCGCGACCAGGTCGCGTAGCAGGTCATTGAGGTCGAGAAAGCGATCCTGGGCAGGCGAATTCAACACGGACATGGGGTCCTTCGGTCATGACTGAAACGAAGACCAAGCTTGCCGTTAAATCAGCACGCTGTCTGCCGGAGTGTTTCCACTTTGCGGATCGTCCGTAATTGCCGAATCGTGGCGCCGCGCCACCCCAGCCGCTTGTTCACCAGCTTCAGTAGGGTGGGCTTCAGCCCACCAGTGTGTGCGGTGGGCATAACTGGGCGTTGGGGTATGCGGTAAACAGTGGGCTGAAGCGGAGCGCCGCCCCGCCCATCCTACGCCAGGCACGGCCCGCTATTTGGTCAGCAATTTCCACGGCTTGAGTGTCCAGACAGTGCGCGCCTGGACCACCCGCGCATCGAGCAGCTCGTCGGTCAGCGGCAGCCCGGCCAGCTCATAGAGCTTGGCCAGTTCGCCGTAGAGACGGTCGGCTTCCGGCAACTCCAGCGTGGTGCGAGCCAGGTGCAGCCAGACCAGCAGCCGTTCCATGCGCGGACGTTGTTCGGCGAGGTCTTCAGGTTGCTGCTGATAGCGGAGTAACTGCAACGCCTCAGCTTCTTCGCCCAGCAGGCGCGGTAGCCAGTTACCCAGCTCGGCAGCACCCTGGCGATTGCCACGGTTGTTGCGTCCGACGGTCCAGCCGCGTTGCAGCAACCAGAGCGAGGCCTTGAGCGAAAAAAGCCCCCAGCGCGGCGCGGCCAGTTCTGCGGCAAACGCGTCGGGCGCAGCCTTACGCGCGCTTTCATCGTCCTGGCCGGCTTCGATCCGTGGGCGCCAATCTTGGATCAGCGCATCGAGCTGTTCGCGCAGTTCACGGCTGGTCGCACGCGGGGCCGCCTGGCCAAGGCTGCCGAGCAGGGCGCGCAGCTCCACCAGTTGCTGCAGCCACTCGCCCAACAATTTCCAGTGGCCATTGAAACGGTACTGTTCGGCCAGCCGCTGGCTGTTGCCCAGCAACTGCCAGGCCAGCGCGGCAAAGGCGTCGTCCAGCGGCATGCTCGCGTCCAGCACCGGTGCGGGCACGCTCAGCGAGTAGCTGTCGGCGTCATGCAGGCGGTAGCCGCGCTCGGCTTTGCTGATGTCGCAGGGCATCAACGGAAGGTCGGCGGCCAACTCGGCGGCCAGTTCCAGCAGGGCCTCGGGCTCGCCCTGGCGCAGCTCCAGCTCCAGCTCGCAGATTTCCTCGCTCTGCTTGCCGACCACGACCTTGCCCAGATCCAGCGCCGCTTCAATAACCACCTTGGCCTTGCCGCGACCCCAGGCGATTTCGGCTTTATCGCGGACGAAGTCCGTGGTGAAAATCGGCTTCAGGGTTTTCTTGTCCAACTCAGCCAGGCTCGCGGGCCAACACTCGTCGTCGAGTTTCTTCAGGTCGAGCTTGGCCTTGTCCAGGTACCAGTCCCACTCGTTGCGTTCGGAAAGGCCGGCGACGCTCTGGCCACGGCTCTTCAGGGTCTGGATGAGCTGGTCGCCGTCGCGGCGCAGGCGCAGCGCGACCTTGGCTTGGGCAAGCTCGCGCTCGGGCGTGTCAAAGTACTGGTTGAGCAATTCGTGCCGCTCCCAGCCGCTCTTGTTGCGCTTCTTCAGCAGCGGATGCTCACGCAGGGCCGCCAGGGTTTCGCGACTGACGCGCAGTTTGATTTCGGTTTCTTTCTGCATGGTGCCGAGATGATGCCTATGTTTGAGTGTGACCTACGTCACTTGGTAGCGGCCCTTTGAGGTCATCCGTATACTTGCCGCCTTCTGAAGCCGGGGTGTTCCCTATGCCAATCAATCCTTTCGTCAGCCTGTTCGGACGTTCGCCTATCGGCCCAATGCAACAGCACATGGCCAAGTCTCACGAATGTGCCGCCAACCTGGTGCCGCTGTTTCAAGCGATCACGGCCGAAGACTGGGAACGCGTCGAACAGATCCAGAAAGAGATGGCCCGACTGGAAAACGAGGCCGACAAGCTCAAGAAGAGCGTCCGTCAGCACCTGCCTAAAAGCCTGTTTCTGCCGGTTCCGCGCTCGGATCTGCTGGAGCTGCTGAGTGTACAGGACAAAATTGCCAACCGTGCCAAGGACATCGCGGGTCTGATGCTGGGCCGTTGCATGACCATTCCGCCGGCCCTGCAGCCGGAAATGATGGCCTTCGTGCAGCGCAGTGTCGACGCCAGCTGCCAGGCGCTGAAAGCGCTGAAGGAGCTGGATTCGTTGTTGGAAACCGGCTTTGCCGGCCGTGAGGCCACGCTGGTTGAGAAAATGGTCGAGGAGCTCGAGGAAATCGAGCGCGAAACCGACCGCATGCAGATCACGGTGCGCCGTGCGCTGTTCAAGCTGGAAAAGGAATTGCCTCCAGTCGACGTAATGTTCCTCTACAAGATCATCGAATGGATCGGTGACGTAGCTGACCGTGCCGAGCGAGTCGGCAACCGTCTGGAACAATTGCTGGCGCGCTGAGGCGCCAGCGTCTTTTCTGGTTCAACAGGTAATTCCTTATGTCCTTTATCGCGGAATACGGCTTCGTACTTCTCGTGCTCGCCTGCGCTTTCGGTTTCTTCATGGCCTGGGGCGTGGGCGCCAACGATGTCGCCAACGCCATGGGTACCTCGGTGGGCTCCCGGGCGCTGACGATCAAGCAGGCCATCATCGTAGCCATGGTCTTCGAGTTCTGCGGCGCCTATCTGGCGGGCGGCGAGGTCACCGAGACCATCAAGAACGGTATTGTCGATGCAGAAGTCATATCGCCCGATCTGATGGTGCTGGGCATGATGTCGGCGCTGCTGGCCGCCGGAACCTGGCTGATGATTGCCACCATGAAAGGCTGGCCGGTTTCCACCACGCATTCGATCATCGGTGCGGTGATCGGCTTTGCTGCGGTCGGCGTGTCGACGGATGCGGTGCACTGGGATGCCATCGGCCCCATCGTGGCGAGCTGGGTGATCACGCCGATGCTCTCCGGCATCGTTGCCTTTGGCCTGTTCATGAGCGTGCAGAAACTGATCATCAACACCGATGATCCCTTCATCAACGCTAAGCGTTTCGTGCCGCTGTACATGTTTCTGACGGGGTTCATGGTCGCGCTGATGACCGTCACCAAGGGCCTCAAGCATGTCGGTCTGACCCTCAGTGACGGTCAGGGCATCCTGTTGGCGTTCGCCATCGGTGTGCTGGTGATGCTGGCGGGGATCGCGCTGCTGTCTCGGATCAAGCTTGATGTCGAGGCTGACCGTACCTTTCATTACGCCAGCGTTGAAAAAGTGTTTGCCGTGCTGATGATCTTTACCGCCTGCTCCATGGCGTTCGCACACGGTGCAAACGACGTGGCCAATGCCGTCGGCCCGCTGGCCGCCGTGGTTGGGGTCATTCAGTCGGGCGGCGCGGCCGAGATCGCCGCCAAGTCGGCGGTGCCGGGCTGGGTGCTGCTGCTCGGCGCGGTGGGTATCGTCATCGGTCTGGCCACCTACGGCTACAAAGTGATCGCCACCATCGGTAAGGAAATCACCGAACTGACCCCAAGTCGTGGCTTTGCCGCCGAGCTTGCGACCGCCACCACCGTTGTCGGTGCGTCCGCTATCGGCCTGCCAGTCTCCACCACCCATACGCTGGTTGGCGCCGTCCTCGGCATCGGCATCGCGCGTGGTATCGGTGCGCTGAACCTCGGCGTGGTCGGCTCGATCTTCATGTCCTGGCTGATCACCCTGCCGGCCGGCGCAATCCTTTCGATCATCTTCTTCACCATCCTCCGGGCGATCTTCGTCTGATCTGCCCGTCGCCGCAGTTTTTACCCCAGCGGTAAAACTGCGGCGGCACGTTTCATGTTTCACTGGGTGCCTTCTCTTCCCCGTCTTTCAGGAGGCTGCCGGTGCCTATTCCCTCGCTTAAAGACCAGTTCGCCGCGCTTATTGCCGCGCCTTCGGTGAGTTGCACCCAGGCTCATTGGGACCAGAGCAACCGCCCGGTCATCGACCTGCTTGCGGGCTGGCTGGGCGACCTTGGTTTCAGCTGTGAGGTGCAGGAAGTAACCCCTGGCAAGTTCAACCTTCTCGCCAGCTACGGCAGCGGGCCTGGCGGCCTGGTGCTCGCCGGCCATAGCGATACCGTGCCCTTCGATGCCGAACTGTGGACTGCCGAACCACTCCAACTGCGCGAAGCCGATGACCGCTGGTACGGCCTTGGCGTTTGCGACATGAAAGGCTTCTTCGCGCTGATCATCGAGGCGGTGCTGCCGTTGCTCGACAAGCCGTTCCGCCAACCGCTGCTAATTCTCGCCACCTGTGATGAGGAAAGCTCCATGTCCGGTGCCCGTGCGCTGGCTGATGCCGGGCGACCGCTGGGACGGGCGGCAGTGATCGGCGAACCAACTGGCCTGCGCCCGGTGCGTTTGCACAAAGGCATCATGATGGAAGGCATCGAAATCCACGGGCAGAGCGGACACTCGTCCAACCCCGCTTATGGACACAGCGCCCTGGAAGCCATGCATGACGTGATGAGTGAGCTGATCGCGCTGCGCCGGGAATGGCAGAACCAGTACAACAATCCGCTGTTCGACGTGCCACAGCCGACCCTGAACCTCGGCTGCATTCACGGCGGCGACAACCCCAACCGTATCTGCGGCCAGTGCTCGCTGGAATACGACCTGCGACCCTTGCCGGGGATGGAGCCTGATCAGCTACGCGATGCAATCGCTGGGCGCCTGCGGCCGATCGCGGACAAACATCAGGTAAAGATCGACTTGGCGCCGCTGTTCCCCAGCGTACCTGCCTTCGATCAGCCGGCCGATACCGAGCTGGTCAAACTGGCCGAACGCCTCACCGGCCATGTCGCCGAGGCGGTGGCCTTTGCCACCGAAGCGCCTTATCTTCAGCAGCTTGGCTGTGAGACGTTGGTGCTCGGCCCGGGTGATATCGCCTGCGCCCACCAGCCGGACGAGTACCTGGACCTGGACCGAATCGAACCCACCGTGAGGGTGCTGCGCGGAATGATCGAACACTATTGCCTGCAACCGGGCCGAGGATAGGAGTAGGTCTGGCGACCTGATCGCAGCGTGAACCTGCTCCCTGTATTTCCATCCTCGACCCGGCTACCGGACTGAATAAAGCTGTTATCTAAGGTTTGCGCAATGCACAACTACGTCACCTGGCTTCGCGACTCATCGCCCTATATCAACGCGCACCGTGACCGCACTTTCGTGGTCATGCTGCCGGGCGATGGTCTGGAAGATCCCAATTTTGCCAACATCGTTCACGACCTGGTGTTGCTGCACAGCCTCGGTGTGCGGCTGGTGCTGGCGTTCGGCTCGCGTCCGCAGATCGAGGCACGGCTGGCCGCACGTGGCATCGAGCCGCGCTTTCACCGCGACCTGCGCATTACCGATGCAGCCACACTGGAATGCGTGATCGATGCTGTCGGCAGCATGCGTATCGCGCTTGAAGCCCGGCTTTCCATGGACATGGCGGCCTCGCCAATGCAGGGCGCGCGGCTGCGCGTGGCCAGCGGCAACTTCATCACCGCGCGGCCCATCGGCGTGCACGATGGCGTCGATTACCAACACACCGGCGAAGTGCGCCGTGTCGACCGCAAGGGCATCGGCCGGTTGCTGGACGAACGCACCATCGTGCTGCTTTCGCCGCTGGGATATTCCCCTACCGGTGAAATCTTCAACATTGCCTGTGAAGACATCGCCACCCGCGCCGCCATTGATCTGGAAGCCGACAAACTGGTGCTCTACGGCTCCGAGCGCGGCCTGCGCGATGAAAGCGGCAAGCTGGTGCGCGAGCTGCGTCCTCCGCAGATCCCGGCCTATCTAGAACGCCTCGTCGGCACCTACCAGGCTGAGTTGCTGGATGCCGCCGCGCAAGCCTGCAAAGGCGGCGTGCGCCGCAGTCACGTGATCAGCTATGCCGAGGACGGTTCGCTGCTCAACGAGCTGTTCACCCGCGACGGCGGCGACGGCACCCTGGTGACTCAGGAGCAGTTCGAGCAATTGCGCGAGGCAACCATCGAGGACGTCGGCGGGTTGATCGACCTGATTACGCCGCTGGAAGAGCAGGGCATTCTGGTGCGCCGCTCGCGCGAAGTGCTGGAACGCGAGGTCGAACAGTTCAGCATTGTCGAGCGGGACGGCTTGATCATTGCTTGCGCGGCGCTCTATCCGATCGCCGATTCGGACTCCGGTGAGCTGGCGTGTTTGGCGGTGAATCCCGAGTACCGTCACGGCGGGCGCGGCGACGAACTGCTCGAACGCATCGAGGCACGGGCTCGCAAGCTGGGGCTGAAAACCCTGTTCGTGCTCACCACCCGCACGGCGCACTGGTTCCGCGAGCGCGGCTTCGAGCCCAGCGGTGTCGAGCGACTGCCGGCCGCACGGGCCTCGCTCTACAACTTCCAGCGCAACTCGAAAATCTTCGAAAAGGCGCTGTGATCGAGCGGCGGCCCTGCGCCGCCTCGATTCAGTCCGGCGTCGGGTAGGGGCTCGCTGAGCGCACCTCGACCGCATCGCCGGTCAGGCGAAGCGCGGGGTCTGGGATAAGTCCATCAATCTGCAGAATCAGCCCGATCAGCAAGGCAATGGTGATTGCCGTGGTCAGGCTGCCCTTGCGGGCGGACACCAACAGGTCCAGTAGCGACATGAATGCACCTCTCTTCTTCTTGTTCTTTTGAGGCTTCGGCGCGCTGCATCGGCGCGGCGAAGACACACATTGGAACCCTGAGAAGGAGGGGAAAGTTCACATCTTGCCGCAGCATATCCGGCGCCCCGCCCAATCCGCCGGACTAGAGCGATCCGCCGGACTGCTGATGAGGACTAGGCTCCGCCGAGGCTGGTCAGGCTGCGCTGGTAGTCCTCGACGAAGCTGTCGAAGTCTTGGCTATCCGCAGCTTCCATCTCCGCCTGCTGTGCCAGCGAGCTGCGCGCCGCTTCATCGAACCAGGCCATGTCGGCGTCGGACAGCGTTCGGCTGCGGAAGTCTTCGGCGTGCTGACGGGTCTGACGCAGCGCGAACTGGCTGAAGCTTTCGCCGTTGCGCTGTAGCTCCTCGAGCACGCGGGCCGAAGGCGTCAGGCTGCTGTCGTCGACCTTGGCCTGTTGCGCGGCGATGGCGCGAGCATGCTCGTCACCGCCATGGCTGCGGTCCAGCAGTTTGGCGACCTGGCCGATTTGCTCCACCAGCTCACTCGCCCATTGCTGCAGGCTGACAGTTTCACCGCAGCGGCGCAGCTCAAGCCCGGGTTTGCGCCCTTCCTTGACGACTTTGAGGAAGTTGTCGCTGCTGGTCTGGCATTCGCCCTCAATCAGGCAGGGGCTCTGCTGCAATGTGCAGAACAGCAGGAAGGCATCGAGGAAGCGCGCTTCGCTGAGGTCGATGCCCAGCGGAAGGAAGGGATTGATGTCCAGACAGCGCACCTCGATGTACTGAATGCCGCGCGAGCGCAGCGCATGTAGCGGGCGTTCGCCGGTGTCCGTCACGCGCTTGGGGCGGATATTCGAGTAGTACTCGTTCTCGATCTGCAGAACATTGGTGTTGAGCTGCTGCCAGTTGCCCTCGGCATCTTTGGTGCTCAGCGCTGCGTAATCGGGATAAGGCGTAGACACTGCCTTGTGCAGGCTGCTGGTGTAGCTCAGCAGATTGTCATAACAGGGTGTCAAGCCGGCCTGGGCGTTGCTCTGATAACCCAGATCGCTCATGCGCAGGCTGGTGGCGTAGGGCAGATAAAGGGTGTCGTCGTCGAGCAGCTCAAGCTGGTGCGAGCGGCCACGCATGAAGCTGGCATCCAGCGCTGGCGAAGCGCCGAACAGATACATCAGCAGCCAGCTGTAGCGGCGGAAATTACGGATCAGCGCAATGTAGCGAGAAGACTGGTACTCCTGCGCGGATCGCTGGTCGCCGTCGTCGGCCTGCAACGTCGCCCACAACGCCTCTGGAAGCGAAAAGTTGTAGTGAATGCCGGCGATGCACTGCATGGTTTTGCCATACCGCAGGGCCAGGCCCTGGCGGTATACATACTTGAGCCGGCCGATATTCGAGCTGCCGTATTCGGCAATCGGAATCTGTGACTCTTCCGGCAGCTGGCCGGGCATTGACGGGCTCCAGAGGAATTCGCCGCCCAACTTGCTGTAGGTGTACCGATGAATGGCGTCCAGCTCGGTCAGCGTCTTTTGCGGATCGGTCTCGGTGCCGGTGATGAACTCGAGCAGCGCTTCGGAATAATCGGTGGTGATCTTCGGATGCGTCAACGCCGACCCCAGCGCTCGTGGATGCGGCGTCAGTGCCAGTTGGCCATCGTTGTCGACGCGCAGGCATTCACGCTCGATCCCATGCAGGCATTGCGAGAGCAGCGACAGGTTTTGATGCTCGGCCAGCAACGCCAGGCGGTGGGAGAGAAGATCGCTCAATTGGGAATTCCTTCACGCGTCAGTCGGCACAATATGGGGGTGGATCGCACGCTCTACAAGAGGCCATTAGCGTTGGACCGCGCACCGCTGCAGGGCGTTTCGGCGGGCTCGGCTTTTGGATTGTTCCGGGCCGCGCGCCGACGTCAGGCGAGGCCCAGCCATTGCCTGCGCGCGACTTCACGACATGGGCTCTGCACCGCAGCGAGGAATTGATCGCCAATCGACCCTGGGCTGCGACCCGATGACTCACATGACCGAAAAGGTCGCCTGCGCCTTGGCTATCAGCTTTTCACCCTGATGAACGTCGGCTTCGAGCACCTGAGTGCGTCGGCCGCCATGTACCACCCAGGCGCGACAGGTCAGCTCGCCTTCGGTCACCGGGCGAATGTAGTTGACCTTGCATTCCAGCGTGACGCTGTTCGGTTCGCCGTCGTTAAGGCTATGGCTGGCCTGGCCCATGGCGGTATCGATCAGCGAGAACAGCGCGCCGCCATGCAGCTTGCCGTGCAGGTTGCGCAAGCCATCGTGCATCGCGAGGCGCAGCAGCGCCTCGCCGTCTGCGGCTTTGATGATTTCCAGGCCCAACAGCCGCCCGAAGGCGCTGCTGCTCCCCACTGCTTCGACTTCGCGCACCTTATTTCCTCAGGTTCTTGGCGTTGGCGAACAGCGCGGCCATGGCGTTGTTGGCCGGAGCCGGCTTGGTGTCCGGCTTGCTCGGCTTACGCTCGCCACGCGCCTGGCCGCTGCGATTGTTGCTGCCGCCGCGCATGCCGTCCGCTTTTTCGCCAGGGGTATCGCTCATGCGCATGGACAAGCCGACGCGCTTGCGCGGGATATCCACTTCCATGACCTTGACCTTGACGATGTCGCCGGCCTTGACCACTTCATACGGGTCTTTGACGAATTTCTCAGATAGCGCCGAGATGTGCACCAGACCATCCTGATGCACGCCGATGTCGACGAAGGCACCGAAGTTGGTCACGTTGGTGACCACACCTTCGAGCACCATCCCGGGTGTCAGGTCGCTCAGCTTTTCCACGCCTTCCTGGAATTCGGCCGTCTTGAACTCGGGGCGCGGATCGCGACCGGGTTTTTCCAGCTCCTGAAGGATGTCGCTGACGGTGACCAGGCCGAAGCTTTCGTCGGTGAACTGTTTCGGGTCCAGGCGCTTGAGAAACGCCGAGTCGCCAATCAGCGAGCGGATGTCGCGGCCTGTGTCGGTGGCGATGCGTTTGACCAACGGATAGGTTTCCGGGTGAACGGCCGAGGCGTCCAGCGGGTTGCTACCGTTCATCACGCGGAGGAATCCAGCGGCCTGTTCGAAGGTCTTGTCGCCCAGACGTGGCACCTTCTTCAACTCGTTGCGTGCCTTGAACGCGCCGTTGGCGTCGCGGTAGGCCACGATGTTCTGCGCCAGGGTGGTGTTCAGGCCAGAAATCCGCGCCAGCAGCGCCACCGAAGCCGTATTGACGTCGACGCCGACGGCGTTCACGCAGTCTTCCACCACGGCATCTAGCGAGCGCGCCAATTTGAGCTGGGACACATCGTGCTGGTACTGGCCGACGCCGATGGCTTTCGGTTCGATCTTCACCAGTTCGGCGAGCGGGTCTTGCAGGCGGCGCGCGATGGATACCGCGCCGCGGATCGAAACGTCCAGATCCGGGAATTCCTTGGCGGCCAGTTCCGAGGCCGAGTACACCGAAGCGCCGGCCTCGGAGACCATCACCTTGGTCAGCTTGAGGCCCGGCACCTGCTTGATCAGGTCGGCGGCCAGCCGGTCACTTTCACGGCTGGCGGTGCCGTTGCCGATGGCGATCAGGTCGACAGCATGCTTGGCGCAGAGCTTGGCCAGCACGGCCAGGGTGCCGTCCCAGTCGTTGCGCGGCGCGTGTGGGTAGACCGTAGCGGTATCCAGCAGCTTGCCGGTGGCATCGACCACCGCGACTTTGCAACCGGTGCGCAGGCCCGGGTCGAGCCCCAGCGTGGCACGTGGGCCGGCCGGCGCGGCCAGCAGCAGGTCATGCATGTTGCGGGCGAAGACGCCGATGGCATCGTCTTCGGCCTTGTCGCGCAGTTCGCCGAGCAGGTCGGTTTCCAGATGGGTGTAGAGCTTCACTTTCCAGGTCCAGCGCACCACTTCGCCGAGCCACTTGTCCGCTGCTCGGCCGCGGTTGGAGATACCGAAGCGCTCGCCGATCATCACTTCGCCGGGGTGCATGGTCCCGGGCGCCTCGTCGCCGACCTTCAGGCTGACGCTGAGCACGCCTTCGTTGCGCCCGCGAAAGATCGCCAGCGCACGGTGTGACGGCGCGCTCTTGAGCGGTTCGTCGTGTTCGAAATAGTCGCTGAACTTGGCGCCTTCGTTTTCTTTGCCGGGCACCACGCGCGCGCTCAGGGTAGCGTTGTGGGTGAGGAAGTCGCGCAGCTTGGCCAGCAGGTTGGCGTCTTCGGCGAAGCGCTCCATCAGGATGTACTTGGCGCCTTCGAGCACCGCTTTGGTATCGGCGAAGCCCTTCTCGGCATCGACGAAGCGTGCGGCCTCGCTTTCGGGATTGAGCTCGGGATCGGCAAAGATCGCGTCGGCCAACTCGCCGAGGCCGGCTTCCAGGGCGATCTGGCCCTTGGTGCGGCGCTTCTGCTTATAAGGCAGGTAAAGGTCTTCGAGGCGGGTCTTGGTATCGGCGAGGTCGATCTCGCGCTTGAGCTCGGGCGTGAGCTTGCCCTGTTCCTCGATGCTGGCAAGGATCGAGGCGCGACGGTCGTCCAGCTCGCGCATATAGCGCAGGCGCTCCTCGAGCAGGCGCAGCTGGGTGTCGTCGAGGCTGCCGGTGACTTCCTTGCGGTATCGGGCGATGAAGGGGACGGTGGAGCCTTCGTCAAGCAGCGCCACGGTGGCGGCGACTTGTTGCGGGCGCACGCCCAATTCAGCGGCAATGCGGGAGTTGATGCTGTCCATGAACCTACCTGGGTCAGTCAAACCATGCAGGCCGTGCCTGCGCGAGAGGGCGCGATTATAAGGGCAGCGGCCGGCTTGAGGCGGGCAGTCGGACGAAAAAGCCAGTGGTGGGTACGCCGACTCATTCCTTTGGCTCTCGGCTTCCCCCCGCAAAATCTGCTAACAATGGCTGTCAGTTGCGTTTACAACACTGCGCGCATAATGCGCCGTCGATCATTCCGGGAGTTCTCATGAGCAGCACTGCACCCGCCAGCGAAGGCGAAAAGATCCTGATTGTTGACGATGACGCCCGTCTGCGGCGTCTGCTCGAGCGGTTTCTTGATGAGCAGGGCTATCGCGTACGGACCGTGGAAAGTGCCGAGCAGATGGACCGTCTGCTCAGCCGCGAGCTGTTCCATCTGGTCGTGCTGGACCTGATGATGCCGGGCGAGGATGGCCTTTCCGCCTGCAACCGGTTGCGCACCGGTGGCAACCAGATCCCGATCATCATGCTCACCGCCAAGGGCGACGAGGCCAGTCGCATTCAGGGGCTGGAGCAGGGCGCCGACGATTACCTGGCCAAGCCCTTCAATCCACGCGAGCTGCTGGCACGTATCCGTGCGGTCCTGCGCCGCCAGGCGCCGCAGGTGCCGGGCGCGCCGGGCAGCGAAGACGAGACCGTCACCTTTGGCGACTACGAATTGTTCCTCGGCACCCGTGAGCTAAAGAAGGGCGATCAGGTGCACATGCTCACCACCGGTGAATTCGCCGTGCTCAAGGCGCTGGTACAGCACGCTCGCGAGCCACTGACCCGCGACAAGCTGATGAACCTGGCCCGCGGTCGCGAGTGGGACGCGCTGGAGCGTTCCATCGATGTGCAGATTTCCCGCCTGCGCCGCCTGATCGAGCCGGACCCGTCCAAACCGCGTTACATTCAGACGGTCTGGGGTGTGGGTTATGTGTTCGTGCCCGATGGAAACAAATAGCCGCCGGTACATGCGTGCGGCGCTGAACCGAATTGGGGTGCAGTGCTTGTCTCGGTCTGCATCACTGGGTGGCTCACGGATCTCGTCGTTTTTCCCAGCGTCGTAGGATGGGCTTCAGCCCACCACGATTCGGTTGGCTAACGCGGCGCAGCGCCCGACCTCTCCACGCGGCAGTCCCTCATCGCTGTGCTTGTTCGCACAGCCTCCTGCGGTCTACATCGGCTTGTTTATGAAAACCCCGCTCTGGTTCCCGCAAAGCTTCTTCGCCCGCACCCTGTGGATGGTGCTGATCGTCGTGCTCTTCTCCAAGGTACTGATGCTCGTGTACCTGATGATGAACGAGGACGTCATGGTCGATCGTCAATACAGCCACGGTGCGGCACTGACCTTGCGTGCCTACTGGGCCGCCGACGACCAGAACCGCGAACGGATTGCCGAGGCCGCCGGCTTGCAGCGGGTTGCTGTCGAGGACGTACCGCCCAGCGAGTACCACTGGCCCTACACCGAGATCTTCCAGAGACAGATGCAGACGGAGCTTGGCGCCGGCACGGAGGTACGGGTACGTATCCAGCCACAGACAGCCATCTGGGTACGGGCGCCCGAGTTAGGACCGGATTGGTTACAGGTCCCGCTCTACGCCTACCCGTTGCGCGGCCAGCGCATCTGGAGCGTGCTGGGCTGGTTTCTCGGGATCGGCCTGTTGTCGACTGCGGCGGCCTGGATTTTTGTCAGTCAGCTCAACCTGCCGCTCAAGCGTCTGGTCTATGCGGCGCGGCAGATCGGCAAGGGACGCAGCGTGCGGCTGCCCATCAGCGATACGCCGAGCGAGATGACCGAGGTGTATCGCGCGTTCAATCAGATGGCCGAAGACGTCGAGCAGGCTGGCCGCGAGCGTGAGCTGATGCTTGCTGGCGTGTCTCATGACTTGCGCACGCCGCTGACGCGCCTGCGTCTGTCGCTGGAACTGATGACCAGTGAAGCCGAGCTCACTGAGGATATGGTTCGCGATATCGAGGACATGAACGCGATCCTCGACCAGTTTCTCGCGTTCGTGCGCGACGGCAGTGACGAGCCGGTGGAGAGCGTCGATCTCGGCGAACTGGTGCGTGAAGTCGTGGCGCCCTACAACCAGTACGGCGAAAGTGTTCGCCTGTGTGTTGAGCCCATGCCGCAGCTAGCGTTGCGGCGGGTTTCGATCAAGCGGCTGCTGGTCAATCTGATCGAAAATGCGTTGCGCTACGGCGGTCATGCGGTTGAGGTTGCCGCCCATGTTTCGGGCGACAGCAATGCACCCTATGTGGTCCTCAGCGTGCTCGACCGAGGTGCCGGCATCGATCCGCGGGAGCTCGGCGAGATATTCAACCCCTTCATCCGCGGCGACAAGGCTCGTGGCGGGCAGGGCGCCGGCTTGGGGTTGGCGATCGTCAAGCGGATCGCTTCGCAACATGGTGGCGTGATTGAGTTACGCAACCGCGAAGGCGGCGGGCTCGAGGCGCGGGTGAGCCTGCCGTTGGGGTTGTTGTTGCCGAGGGATGCGATAAAGCCATAAACGCCGAGAGGGCGCTTGAGGCTGGGAAGCTTGATGAGGTTTTAGTGCTGGCTCACTCGCTGTCCAGCGTCCAGCTCAGCCTTTCCCCTTCGTACGTGTCAGGTGCGGGCCGGCGTTCTTCTCCAGATACTGGATGATCAACCCAGCCACATCCTTGCCCGTGGTTTCCTCGATGCCGGCAAGACCCGGCGACGAATTCACTTCCATCACCAGCGGCCCGTGGTTGGAGCGCAGGATATCCACGCCAGCAACGCTCAGGCCCATGACCTTGGCGGCGCGGATGGCCGTCATGCGTTCTTCCGGAGTGATCTTGATCAGGCTGGCGGTGCCGCCGCGGTGCAGGTTGGAGCGGAACTCGCCGGGCTTGGCCTGACGCTTCATGGCGGCGATCACCTTTTCACCCACCACGAAGCAGCGGATGTCCGCGCCGCCGGCTTCCTTGATGTACTCCTGAACCATGATGTCCTGCTTGAGGCCCATGAAGGCCTCGATCACCGATTCGGCGGCGGTGGCGGTTTCGCACATGACCACGCCGATGCCCTGGGTGCCTTCCAGCACCTTGATCACCAGTGGTGCGCCGTTGACCATCTGGATCAGGTCGGCGATATCGTCCGGTGAGTGGGCAAAGCCGGTCACCGGCAGGCCGATGCCGCGGCGCGACAGCAGCTGCAGTGAACGCAACTTGTCCCGTGAGCGAGCGATCGCCACTGATTCGTTGAGCGGGAAAACGCCCTGCATTTCGAACTGGCGCAGCACCGCGCAGCCATAAAAGGTAACCGAGGCGC
Source organism: Stutzerimonas xanthomarina DSM 18231 (assembly GCF_900129835.1). Classification (GTDB taxonomy): domain Bacteria; phylum Pseudomonadota; class Gammaproteobacteria; order Pseudomonadales; family Pseudomonadaceae; genus Stutzerimonas; species Stutzerimonas xanthomarina. Next base: position 808,665 of record NZ_FQXA01000001.1, on the reverse strand, counting down.
CGATTCGCGGGATCACCGCATCGAAGCCCTCCAGCGGGCGGCCCCGGTAATGAATCTGCGGCTTGTGGCTGGCGATGTTCATGTACGCGCGCAGGGTGTCGATGACGACCACCTCATGGCCACGTTGCTGGCCGGCCTCCACCAGACGGCGGGTCGAATACAGGCGTGGGTTGCGCGACAGCACGGCGATTTTCATTGGGCACCGGGAGAGGTAAGGGTTTGGGGTTTTTCCTGCACGTACGTGCGTGCAGGGTCGACCAGCCATTTGCCATCCATCAGGGCTTTTGATCCCAACAGCAGGCGATAGCGCATGGTCTTGCGGCAGGTAAGGGTGAATTCCACGGGCCAGAGATGATCGCCCAGCGCCAGCAGTGTGCGTACTACATAGCGGGTCTGCACATGGCCGTTGGAGCTTTTGATCGTCTTGCGTGCGATGACCGGCGCTTCGCAGCGGTGGCGACGCTGCACCAGCGTGCCCAGATGCGCCGTGAATCGAACCCAGCGCTTGCCGCCGCGTTCGAATTCACTGATGTCAGTGGCATGCAGGGCCGAGGTGCTGGCGCCCGTATCGATCTTCGCGCGCAGCCCGACCACGCCGAGCTCGGGCAGGGCGATCCATTCGCGCAAACCGATGATTGTCTGGAGGTCGGGACTGTTCAAAAGTGTATCCAGTAGATTTCGGCGCATTCTAGACAGGCTGCATGACAACCGCATCTCCCTGTTCCAACCTATGACAACGAGACGCTAGGCAGAGTTGAATGATGAGCGAGAAAGACGACGGCAAAGTCCGGCTGGACAAGTGGTTATGGGCGGCGCGCTTCTTCAAGACGCGCGCCTTGGCAAAAGCGGCCATTGAAGGCGGCAAGGTGCATTGTCGTGGTGAGCGGTGCAAGCCGGGCAAGGAGCCGAAGATCGGAGAAGAGCTGGTAATCCGCGCCGGTTTCGACGAGCGCACGGTGGTTATCCAGGCCCTGTCAGCGGTGCGCAAGGGTGCACCGGAAGCACAGCTGCTCTATGCCGAGACTGCCGAGAGCCTGGTACGCCGTGAGAACGCTGCGGCTATGCGTAAGGCCGGTAGCCTGGGTGTGGAAACCGACGGTAAACCCAGTAAGAAGCAACGCCGTGCCTTGCAGCGCTTTCGCTCTGACGCAGGCTGACGCTGGCGGTTGGACGGTCGCCACTTTCATCCTAGAATGCGGTCCCTTCTCTCAGGCACCGGCAAAACGTAAGGCTCGCCGAGCCTCGCGTCGTCTTACCGGCCTGATCGCCAACCTGCTCTGGTCATGCCCATGCTCGATTCCGATTACACCCAACGTTTCCTTTTCGATGACACCGACGTGCGCGGCGAGTGGGTCGGGCTTGAACGCAGCTATGCCGAAGTGCTGGCCAAGCACAGCTACCCGGAACCGGTCGCTCAACTGCTCGGCGAACTCCTTGCCGCAGCGGCGTTGCTGGTCGGCACATTAAAGTTCGATGGTCTGATGGTGTTACAGGCGCGTTCTTCGGGGGCGGTGCCGCTGCTGATGGTCGAATGTTCCAGCGATCGGGAAGTACGCGGCATTGCCCGTTATGACGAGTCGCTACTGACGCCTGGCGCGACCTTTTCGGAACTGATGCCCGATGGCGTTATGGCGATGACCATCGATCCGGCCAACGGGCAGCGGTATCAGGGCATCGTTGCGCTGGACGGCGTGACCCTGGCCGACAGCCTGTCGAACTATTTCGCCTCCTCCGAGCAGTTGCCGACGCGCTTCTGGCTAGCCGCCGATGGGCGTCGCGCCTGCGGCATGTTGCTGCAACAACTGCCGGCCGATCGCATCCGCGACGGCGAAGAGCGTGAAGCCAGCTGGCAGCATCTGCGGACCCTGGCCGATACGCTGTCCGCCGAAGAGCTGCTCGGCCTCGACACCCAGACGGTATTGCATCGCCTCTATCATGAAGAGCAGGTGCGTCTGTTCGAACCGCGCTCGATTGTCTTCCGCTGCAGTTGCTCCCGCGAGCGCTCGGCCAACGCGGTGGTCAGCCTGGGTCAGCAGGATGCCGAACGACTGCTGGAGGAGCAGGGCGGGGCCATTACCATCGACTGCCAATTCTGCAATCACAGCTACCGCTTTGATGCAGCTGACATCGCGCAACTGTTCGCTGGTGCTGGGACGACTGGCCCCTCCGGTACGCGCCACTAAAAGGAAGGGGGCGTAGAACCTTTTCGCCATTACGCCCTCATACCCAGCGCAGCGTCATTTCTGTCATAATCGCGCGCACTTTTTTTCGGTGTAGTCCACTACTCTGTGGGCTACAAAGCATGGAGGAATCGGCCCAGGGCCGACGGGAAACTCATGACGCAAGCCACTAACGCCGTATACATCGACATCAGCACCGCTCAACTGGTCGAAGAAGCCATCAAGCGCGGTGAAGGTGAATTGGCCGCCACTGGCGCGCTCGTCGTGAAAACCGGCCACCGGACCGGTCGTTCGCCAGCTGACCGCTATATAGTCGAGGAGCCCAGCACTCAGGCCTCCATTTCCTGGGGGCCGATCAACCGTCCGTTCCCGGCCGACAAGTTCGACGCGCTGTGGGATCGCGTCGAGGCGTTCAACCGCGACCAGGACTTCTTCGTTTCTCACGTGCATGTTGGCTCCGCCGAGGATCATTACCTGCCGGTCAAGATGACCACCGCCACCGCTTGGCAGAATCTGTTCGGTCGCCAACTGTTCATCAACCCGGAAACCTACAACCCGGCCGGCAAAGAAGAGTGGAAGGTACTCAACGTGGCCAACTTCGAGTGCGTGCCCGAGCGTGACGGCACCAACTCCGATGGTTGCGTGATCATCAACTTCGCCGCCAGGAAAGTGCTGATCGCCGGCATGCGCTACGCCGGCGAGATGAAGAAGGCCATGTTCTCGGTGCAGAACTTCCTGCTGCCGGAGAAAGACGTACTGCCGATGCACTGCGCCGCCAATATTGGCGACGATGGCGACGTGACGCTGTTCTTCGGCCTCTCTGGCACTGGCAAGACCACCTTGTCGGCAGACGAATCGCGTCATCTGATCGGCGACGACGAGCACGGTTGGGGCACGGGCGTGGTGTTCAACATCGAAGGCGGCTGCTACGCCAAGTGCATCGACCTGTCCGAGAAGAACGAGCCGGTGATCTGGAAAGCCATCCAGTTCGGTACCGTGCTGGAAAACGTCGTACTCAACGACGAGCGCGTTGCTGATTACACCGACGACAGCCTGACCCAGAACAGCCGCGCCGCCTACCCGCTGGAGTACGTCGAGAAGCGCTCGGAGAAGAATCTGGGTGGTGAGCCGAACGCGGTGATCTTCCTGACGTGCGATCTGACCGGCGTTCTCCCGCCCGTCTCGATCCTCAATGAAGAGCAGGCGGCCTACCACTTCCTCTCCGGCTACACCGCACTGGTCGGTTCCACCGAAATGGGCTCGGGCAGCGGCATCAAGTCGACCTTCTCCACCTGCTTCGGCGCGCCGTTCTTCCCACGTCCGGCTGGGGTCTATGCCGAGCTGCTGATCAAGCGCATTCAGGCGTTTGGCTCCAAGGTCTACCTGGTCAACACCGGCTGGACCGGCGGAGGCTACGGCGTCGGCAAGCGTTTCAACATCCCGACCACACGTGCCGTGATCGCTGCAATCCAGAGCGGTGCATTGGCTGGTGCTGAAACCGAGCATCTGCCGATCATCAACCTCGACGTACCTAAGGCCGTCGAGGGCGTCGATACCCAGCTGCTCAACCCACGTAACACCTGGGCCGACGGCAACGCCTATGACGAAGCGGCAAAGGAACTGGCGAACAAGTTCATCGAAAACTTCAAGAAGTTCGATGTATCCGAGTCGATCAAGGCCGCCGGCCCGCAGCTGTAAGCTGTAAGCCGTCGCGTCAGAATCAGCCGCCTTCGGGCGGCTTTTTCGTGGCTGCTCACCAAAAGACGTGTGTTAGCGTTCGTAGTCCGTAGGGTGGGCCGCGCGGCGCTCCGCTTCAGCTCACCGCCTGCGACATCGGTGGGCTAAAGCCCACCCTACGGCCTATACAGAACTACGCGTCTCAAGCCCACCTGTACCTTCCAAAGGATCGACGACTGCGATAGATATCATCAGCAAAGACGCATGGATTCGATCATTCCGTCGACATAGCATGGCAGCCACACTTTCAACCCGTGGAGCCGTTCATGCAGATCGAAGAAGCCATCCAGACCCGCCGCGCCGTCAAGGCTTACGACGCGAGCTTTCAGCTCAGCCGCGAAGAGAAGGACGAGTTGTTTCAGCTGGCCCTGCTCGCGCCGTCTGCCTTCAACCTGCAGCACGTCCGTTTCGTCGAAGTCAGCGACCCGGCACTGCGCGCGCAGATCCGCGAGGTGGGCTGGAACCAGGCGCAGATGACCGATGCCTCAATGTTGGTGGTGGTCTGTGCCCAGGTCGATAGTTGGGAGAAGAACGTCCGCCGCGTCTGGGACGGTGCACCGGCCGAAGTGCAGGATTACATGGCAGGCGCCATCGACAACTATTACCGCGACAAGCCCCAGGTTCAGCGCGACGAGGCCATGCGCAGCTGCGGCCTGATGGCGCAAACGCTGATGCTTGCTGCACGTGGCAAGGGCCTGGATTCCTGCCCGATGGACGGCTTCGATTTTGACGCGGTGGCCAAGCTGATCAACCTGCCGGACAACCACGTCATCGCCCTGATGGTTGCGATCGGCAAGCGGGCCGTCGAGCCCAAGCCGCGTATCGGCAAGCTGCCGTTCGACGAAGTGATCATCCGCGACCGCTTCTGATCGTCTAATGAAGAGCGCGCGATGCGTCGTTCCGCTCGGCCCGCTGCGCTTACGCGACGATAGCTGTGCGGGTCGTGGCGCTGGCGCGCTTCCCACGCCCCGCCACGCACGCGATACCGCTTGGCTCGCCTAGGTTTCGCGACTCGTCAGGCACCGCGTTCACGCCGGTATGCATACCGTTGATTGTGCTTCGCGGCACAGCTGGCCCCATGTGCCGGTCGCTTTGCAGTACCGTCCCCCTCCTTTTGCTACCCTCCGGCCTCCAGTCAAAGGAGTGACTCGCATGATCGAACAGACGCTTAACCAGACATTCGGCTACGACGGCTTCCGTCCCGGCCAAGAACAGGCCATTCGCGCCGTGGTGGCCGGGCGCTCGGCCGCCGCTATCTTTCCCACTGGGTCGGGCAAGTCCCTGTGCTACCAGTTGCCGGCATTGTTGCTACCGCACTTAACCCTGGTCGTTTCGCCGCTGTTGGCGCTGATGCAGGACCAGCTGGCGTTCCTGCACCGGCACGGCATCGCCGCAGCCAGCATCGACTCGGCGCAGAGCCGCGAGCAGGCGAGCGAAACCATGGCCCGCGCCAAGTCCGGTGAACTGAGGATCCTGATGATTTCGGTGGAGCGACTGAAGAACGAGCGTTTTCGTAACTTCATCAGCCAGGTGCCGATCTCGCTGCTGGTCGTTGATGAAGCGCACTGCATTTCCGAGTGGGGGCACAACTTCCGTCCGGATTACCTCAAGCTTCCCGACTACCAGCGCCAATTCAACATCCCGCAGGTGCTGTTGCTGACCGCCACGGCGACGCCGCCGGTGATTGCCGACATGCAGGCCAAATTCTCGATTGCGCCGGACGACGTCGTGACTACCGGCTTCTACCGGCCCAACCTCAATCTGCTGGTGGAGCCGGTCAGCGGCTTTAACAAGCAGCGCCGGCTGGTGGAATGGCTGGCCGACAAGAGTGGTCAGCCGACCATCGTCTACGTCACCCAGCAGAAGACCGCCGAGCAGGTCGCCGAGCATCTGGCGCAGCGAGGCTTTCCAAGCAGCGCCTACCACGCCGGCATGGCCCATGAGCTGCGTGAGTCGATCCAGCGCCGCTTCATGGCCGGCGAGCTGAACTGCATCGTCGCCACCATTGCCTTTGGTATGGGCATCGACAAATCGGACATCCGCAACGTGGTGCACTACGACCTGCCCAAGTCGGTGGAAAATTACAGTCAGGAAATCGGTCGGGCAGGGCGCGACGGTAACGCTTCGGACTGCCTGGTGCTGGCCAATCGCGACAGCCTCAGCGTGCTGCAGAATTTCGTCTATGGCGACACGCCGGAACGCGAGGGCATCCGCTGCGTGCTGGACGAGCTGCTGCAGTCCGGCGCGGGCGGGCAATGGGAGCTGATGCTCAACCAGCTGTCGGACCAGAGCAACATCCGCCAGTTGCCGCTGAAGACCTTGCTGGTGCAGCTGGAGCTGCGCGGCATCATCGCGCCGCGTTTCGCTTATTTCGCCGAGTACCGCTTCAAGTACCTGCTCGAACCTGAAGCCCTTGTGGCGAAGTTCGAGGGCGAGCGGCGCCAGTTCGTCGAGGCCATCGTGCACACCTCGGCGCGGGCAAGGACCTGGTGCACGCTGGATTTCGACGCGCTCTATCAGCAACACGGCGCCGACCGTGGCCGAGTCGTCAAAGCGCTGGAATACTTCCAGGAGAAGGGCTGGATCGAGCTGGAGAGCAAGCAGATGACCGACGTCTATGCGCTGCTCGATCCAGCCTTCGACGCAGAGGGCTTGAGCATCGAACTGCATGAATACTTCAAGCAGCACGAAGCGAGCGAGATCACCCGCATCGACAACATGCTGGCGCTGTTCGAATCCAGCGAATGCCTGAGCCAGCGGTTGGCCGGGTATTTCGGTGACTTGCAGGCGCCGCAGCACTGCGGGCATTGCTCTGTCTGCAACGGACAGGTCGCGAAATTGCCGGAACCGCCGCCATTAGCGCCGCTGGGCGAGATGGAGGTCGGCGCCCGCTGCGCCGAATTCAGTCAGCGCTACACGCAGCTCAAGGGCGATGCGCCCAGCGCCGAATGCCTGACGCGCTTTCTCTGCGGCATCAGCGTGCCGGTGTTCACCAAGCTCAAGGCGCGGCAGATCCCCGGTTTCGCCTCGCTGGACGCCTATCCCTACGCCGAGGTGCGTGCGCGCCTGACGCGCTAGCCGTCGGCGAAGAGCCTCAGCGCGCGGTCAGGCCAATCAGCCGGTCGGCGACGCCCTTGGTCTGGCGTGAGGTGCCGGCGGTGAGGTTGCTCGAATTTTCCAGCGCATCGAGCAGCCCGGTCAGCGAGCCGACACCGGCCGACTGGGTCTCGATATGCTGCGCCACTGCGCGAATCTCGCTGGCCAGGCGGTCGATGTCGGTGCCAATCTCCTCGGCGTTCTTGCCGGTGATCTCGGCCAGCTTACGTACCTCATCCGCCACCACCGCAAAACCGCGGCCCATGTCGCCGGCGCGCGCCGCCTCGATCGCCGCATTGAGCGCCAGCAGGTTGGTCTGCCCGGCGATCTGCTGGATGGTCTGCACCACCGACTGGATGCGCTGACTGGACTGCGCCAGGTCGCGGGCGCTGCTGACCACCTCGTCGGCCTGGTTGACCATCTGCTTGACCGAGCTGCCAGCCTGTTCGATGACGGTACCCTGCTGGTTGATGTTCAGCGTCAGGTCGTCCATCGACCCGTGCAGCTCGTTGGCGCACTGGCTCAGCTGCTCGGACATGGACTTCCGCTCATGGTCGGCCTGAGACAGCACCTGGCCAAGGTCGGCCAGGCCGCGGAATACCGGGCGGATGTGTTCGTCGAGGCCATTGATGTCCACCGCGCTGCTGTAGTCCTGGCGCTTGAACTGCTCGATCTGCTTGACCACCACCTGGCTCAGGCCGGTCAGCTTCTTGATCTGCCGGCGCAGGAAGAACGCCTTGAACTCGCCGTGGTAGGCGATGAAGTTGTCGGTGTACTCGTCGTGGAACTCGTCCTTGCCGTTGGTGCGGAAGAAGAACACCGCGGTCAGGGTCTGGTTGAGGTTGAGGCCGAGGATCTCGCCGAAGGTCGAGTAACCGGCCACCGGTACGTCATCGAACACCGGGTCCATGCCGCCCAGTGCCTGCTCGTTGTTCAGCCGGCGCAGGATGCAGTCGTTGAGGATGCCCACCAGTGGCTTGCCGGGCTTGTTGCGCATGAACTGTTGATAGTCGCGGCGGGTGGTCTCGGCCAGCGGGGTGCGCTTGACCATGATCAGCTCCTCGCCGGGCGCCACGTCGCAGAACAGGTGCACGCGCTCGTTGGCGAAGTCGATCTGCGAGATCGAGCGGACGAACACTTCCTCGCCGACGCGGATGGCGAAGGAGTAGTCCGAGAGCCGCTGCTCCAGCTCTTGCGGCGCGCATTTGAGCGCTTCGCATAGTGCCTGGACCATCGTTCGAATGTTGCCGCGAGAGTCGACCACCTGGCTGATGTAGCGGTCTTCCAGAGAGGCGCTGAGCACGCTCAGGCTGAGCGGCGTGGGCTCGAAGTTCTGGCTCTTGAACACGCCGAAGCGTACGTCCCGCGCGCACTTGAGGAAGACGATCAGCGCGTGGTTCTGGTAGCTGCGTTTGCCGTCATGCAGCTGGGTCTTCTGAAAATCCAGCTTGCCACCGGCCGAGCCGCCGACGAAGAGGCAGGGGAAACGACCGGACTCGTACAGCGCCTCCATGAAGAAGGATTCCGAAGCGGAGAGGCCGTCGAAGAAGATGTTCGCCAGCGTGTCGCGGTAATCGATCTTCATCGACACCTGCACTCGCTTGATCGACGCCGTGAGGCGCGCGATGCGCTCGCCCATCGACAGCCGCTGGCCCTGGCCACGGATGTCCTCGCACTCCAGCGGCACACGGACGATCTCGGCGGCGGCGATGACGCTGGCGTCGAACAGCTGCAATACCACCCGATCCCACTGCGCGCCGGTGGCACAGTAGAGCCGCTGACTCTCGCTGGAGAGTTCGCCCGCCGTGGTGCACAGGCTGATCGTCGCCTGCGGAAAGCGCTGCAACACCTGTCTGGCCACGTCATCCAGATTCACATGCGGCGAGACGAAGCCGGCAATGTAGGTCGGGTTGAAGCGCAGGGCGGCGAGCTGCTGAGCCAACTGCTGAGCCGCGCAGAGCAAACTTGCCGTGCCGGTGGATTGGGTGTGGCCTGGCTTGAATCGGGAGAGCGAAATCATGGGCGTTACTCGCTTGAGGAAGGGCAGCGGGAAACTCGGCCGCTCCCGCACTGATCAGCCGTCGATCAGAGGCTACATTTTTGTTATCGGCGCCCCGGCCGCGAGCTGCATGCCCGTTCGGCGCCGTCACCGTCAGCCACGTTATCGGCCGTCGGATCGAAGATCGCCATGCAACCATGGTCTTCATCCGGAAGTACGGGGTGAGGCGGCGATTCCTCTTGATGTGGCGCAACGGAAGTCGCGCGCGGCTGTGCAATTGTCGACCGGTGACCTGTTGCCGCAGTTGTTGTAGCCGATAGCAAGGAAAGCCTCTCGAGGAGCGACGCCATGCCCCGCCTGTTCACCGATCTCGGATTCCGCTGGAAGATCACCTTGCCCATTGCGGCGCTGGCCCTATTGCTGGTGCTGATGGGCGTTTTCGGGATGCGCGGCATCGAGCGCGTCACCGGCTCCAGCGAGGTCTTGGCCACGCGCCATCTGCCGGCCATCGGTCTGCTGCTCAATGCCGATCGCGACCTGTATCAGGCCTTCGTCGCCGAGCGCAGCCTGCTCGACAGCGATGCTGGCGAGCATGTGCAGGCTCTCAGGGCCAGCCATGCGGAAAACCTCAAGCAGGCCTACGACCGCGTGCAGAAGTACGCAGCCATGCAGCCGGGCGCCGAGGCACTGGCGCTGGTCGAGCAGTTCAATGGCGGCTTTCAGCAATGGTCCGCGGTATCGCAGCGGGTCATCGAGCAGGTCGATCTCGATCCTCAGGCCGCCAGCGCGCTAAGCTTTGGTGACAGCGAGGCGCGCTTCGATGCCATGCGCGATGCCATCGACAAGCTCGGCGAACTCGAAGGTGCAGCCGCCGAGGCCGAAGGCGCGGCGGCGATTGCTGAAGGCGCCGCCACATCCAGGCAGCAGACCGCGGTGCTGATTATCGGCCTGCTGGGCTGCGTGCTGTTGATACTGGGTTTGCCGATGGTGGTGTTGCATCCGATGCGCCGACTGCTCGATCGCCTGAAGCAGATCGCCGATGGCGATGGCGACCTGCGCGCCCGCCTGGAGGTGCATTCGGCTGACGAGCTGGGCCAGCTCGGCAATGCCTTCAACCGCTTTCTCGACAAACTGCAGCCGCTGATTGCCGAGGTAGGACGGGTTACCGCAGAAGTCGATGTGGCTGCGCGTGAAATGGAGCGGATGGCGGCGACGAATGATCAGCTGATCAGCAGCGAGCATGCCGCAGTGGATCAGGTCAGCACGGCGGCGACGGAAATGAGCGCTGCGGTGCATGAAGTTGCGCTGAACGCGCAGAACGCCTCGGATGCGGCGCGGGATGCGCAACAGCAGTCAAGCCAGGGTGCAGCGGTGGTCAGCAGCACCGTCCAGTCGATCCGTCAGCTGGCTCAGGAAGTGGAAAGCACCTCGCGAACCATCGAGGCACTGGCTGAAGAGACCACCAGCATCGGCGCGGTGCTCGAAGTGATTCGCGGCATCGCTGAGCAGACCAACTTGCTCGCGCTCAACGCCGCCATCGAGGCCGCGCGCGCCGGTGAGCAGGGTCGCGGTTTTGCCGTGGTGGCGGATGAGGTGCGGGCGCTGGCAGGCCGTACCCAGGAGTCGACCAAGGACATTCAGCTACGCATCGAGCGGTTGCAGGGCGGGGTCGCCAAGGCCGTGCAGGCGATGCACGCCGGCAGTGACAAAGCGCGCGACAGTGTGGAGCGTGCTGCTGGCGTCGATCAGGTGTTGGCCGACACGGCGGAGTCGGTTCAACGCATCAATGACATGGCGGCGCAGATTGCCACGGCCTGCGAGGAGCAGAGCAGTGTGACCGAGGAGATTGCGCGCAACATCAACGATATCCGCGACCTGTCCGATGATGCAGCTGCCAATTCGTCGAAGAGTATGCAGGCCAGTCAGCAATTGTCCGGGCTGTCGCAGAGTCTGGCGACGCTGGTTGGGCGTTTTCAGGTCTGACATGGCTCAGCGCTGACGTAACGCTCGGCTAGCCGGCTCCGTGTGCGCTCCACAGCAGCTTGCCTAGCCCAGCGTCGTTCGGTAGCAACAGCAGGCTGAGCACAAATACCAGCAGCAGCCCGAGCGCATAGACCAGGCTGATCAGGCGCTGCCTTCGGTGGCGCCGTTTCACGGGTGCTGCGCCGGTCGGTTGTTCGCGGGAGCGTGACGGGGTTGGGTGCATCATCATCTCGATAGATGGCAGGCCGCGGCTCATTTGGTGGCGCGGAGCCGGCGTGTACCTTTCTGTCGCGGCGAAGTAGACCCGAAATGAAGTCATAATGCCACCATTGCGGGACCGCCTCAGTGGGCGGTCCTGTTCCAGGTATCCGCCACCGCAGCGCTGTCACAATCGGAAAAGCTCTAGCGTGGATATCAGCCGGGCGCGCCGGGCGGTGTCGACCATACTCAAAGGTCGCCGCCGCCCAACCTGGAGATCTGCTCATGCCGACTCGCCGACAGCTGCTCAGTCGTTCCGCCCTGTTAGTTTCTGTCGCCGTCCTCGGGCCGCTGCTGCCATTGCTGGCAAGAGGAGCCGAACCGTTGCGCCAGCGCGCGATTCCCGCGAGCGGCGAGATGCTGCCGGTGATCGGGCTGGGTACTTCGCGGACACATGACGTTCAGCTCGACGATGACGAGATGCGAACCCTGCTTGAGGTGCTGCGGGTGCTCGTCGAAGGTGGCGCTCAGCTGATCGACACGGCGCCCAGCTACGGCAATGCCGATCGCGTAGTGGGCGAGCTGGTCCAGCGCGGCGATGTGCGAAAACAGGTGTTTCTAGCGACTAAGGTGTCTGCCACGGGGCGCGAGCGCGGCATGGCGCAGATCGAAGACAGCTTCAAGGCGTTGCAGACCGACACCATCGACCTGATGCAGGTCCACAACCTGCAGGACACCCGCACTCAGCTCGGCCTGCTGCGTGAACTCAAGGAGCAAGGGCGCATTCGCTACATCGGCGTGACGCACTATGTCGAATCGGCCCACGACCGCCTGCTCGACGTGCTCAAGCAGGAGCCTGTCGATTTCGTTCAGTTCAACTATTCGGTCAGCGAGCGAAACGCCGAGAAGCAGCTGCTGCCGTACTGCGCCGACAACGGCATCGCGACCCTCATCAATCGGCCATTCACGCGCGGCAACCTGCTCTCGCGGGTCAAGGGCAAGCCACTGCCAACCTGGGCGGCAGAAATCGACGCCAATTCCTGGGCTCAGCTGTTGCTCAAGTTCATCCTCGCCGAACCGGCGGTGACCACGGTGATACCCGCCACGTCCAACCCGCGTTATATGGCCGACAACATCCTGGCCGGGCAGGGCCGTCCGCCGGATGCGCGTCAACGGGAGTTGATCGTCGAAGCGTTCCAATGAATGCCGTGTCGCATCGTTCCTTGGGAGGCTGAATGGCACTCGCATTCGCGGCCCGTTCAGCGGCGCTGATCAACGCCCGTCCGGGCGAGTTGCCTGCGGCGCTGGCTGGGTTCGGTTTGTTCTTCTGCTTGTTCGCGGGCTATTTCATGTTGCGGCCCATTCGCGAGTCGATGGGCATCCAGGGCGGTGTCGATAACCTGCAGTGGCTGTTCACCGCGACCTTCTTCGCCATGCTGCTCGCGGTGCCGCTGTTCGCCTGGCTCAACTCACGTGTGGCGCGCATTCATTACATCGACTGGGTGTACGGCTTCTTCTGCCTCAACCTGCTGCTCTTCGCCGGGCTGTTCTTCATCTTGGATGACAGTATCTGGCTGGCGCGGGTGTTCTACGTGTGGATCTCGGTCTACAACCTGTTTGTGGTCTCGGTGGCCTGGAGCCTGATGGCCGATGTGTTCGACGCGCCACAGGCGCGCCGGCTGTTCGCCTTCATCGCTGCTGGTGCCAGCGTGGGCGGGCTGGTCGGACCGGCGACGAGCGCGCTGTTGGTCGGCGTGCTCGGTCAGTTCGGTCTGATGCTGCTAGCGGCGCTTTTGCTGGTAGCCGCGGTCGCGCTCAAGCACTACCTGATGGCCTGGCGCGAACTGCGGGGTGCCGGCCGGCCCGGCGCCGAACAGGCCGAAAGTCCGCGTCGTCCGGTGGCCGGCAATCCCTTCAGCGGCCTGACCCGGGTTTTGTGGTCGAGTTATCTGCTGGGTATCGCGGCCTTTGTGCTGCTACTGACCACCGCCAGTACCTTTCTCTACTTTGAGCAGGCGCGGCTAGTCGCCGAGCTGTTTCCCGACCGTGCCGAGCAGGTGCGGGTCTTTGGTGCGATCGATTTCGTGGTGCAGGCCGGGGCGCTGCTGTCGCAGCTGTTCATCACCGGACGCATCGCCCAGCGGCTGGGCGTTCGCGCGCTGCTCACTGCCGTGCCGGCGCTGGTCTGTCTCGGCTTTATCGGGCTGGCGCTGGCGCCGACCTTCGCTGTGCTGGCTGCCGTGATGATTCTGCGACGAGTCGGGGAATACGCGTTCGTCCGCCCAGGCCGGGAAATGCTGTTCGCACCGCTGGATGCCGAAAGCAAATACAAGGCAAAGAACTTCATCGACACAGTCGTCTATCGCGGTGGCGATGCGTTGAGCGGCTGGGCCAAGAGCCTGCTCGACAGCCTTGGTCAGGGCGCGGCGCTTGTCGCCCTGGTTGGCGCCGCCTGTGCCGCCGTCTGGGGTGCTGTCGGCTGGTTCCTCGGTACTCGTGCCGATCGTCTGAAGAACCCACGCACGAAGGGGGGGAGCAACTGAACGCGTGTTGCCGGGGCCGGGCGGTAAACCCGCTCGCATCGCGCGTCGCTGCGTGTCCGGTCGGTTGCGTCAAGGAGGCCGATGCCTGGTGGGCTGAAGCCCACCCTACGGTTAGAGATCTCGCCTGCCGCTGAGTTGCTAGGTGCCTTGCTGCGTCAGTTCGCGACGGATGTGGCCAATGGCGCCCATGGGATTGAGCCCTTTAGGGCAGACCCAGCTGCAATTTCCGATACTGCGGCAGCGAAAGACACTGAACGGATCATCGAGGTCTGACAGGCGTTCGGTCGTTGCGGTGTCTCGGCTGTCCACGATAAAGCGCCATGCCTGCAGCAGACCCGCCGGGCCGATGTATTTTTCAGGGTTCCACCACCAGGACGGGCATTGCGACGAGCAGCAGCCGCAAAGGATGCACTCGTACAACCCGTCGAGTTGCGCGCGCTCTTCGGGGGATTGCAACCGTTCGATACTGGGCGCCGGCTCGTCGTTGATCAGCCAGGGCTTGACGCGCTCGTACTGTTTGAAAAACAGGCTCTGATCCACGACCAAGTCGCGTATCACTGGCATGCCGGGCAGCGGGCGGATAACCAGCCTGCCGGAACCGCCTAGCGCCTCCGTAACCGAAGTAATGCAGGCGAGCCGGTTTTTGCCGTTGATGTTCATGCCATCCGAGCCGCAAACGCCTTCGCGACAGGAGCGCCGATAAGCGAGAGAGGGATCCATTTCGCGCAGAAATTCCAGTACGTCCAGCACCATCCGTTCACGGAAATCGTCTGGGACCTGCATGGCTTGCATGTAGGGTTTTGAATCCTGCTCTTCGTTATAGCGGTACACCTGGACATCAAGCATCTGTTTCTCCCGGCGGCAAAAAGCCGACTCCGCAGCGACACGCGCCCCGGTGCGGCACATGGTCAAGCCTGAAAACGCACCCCAGCACTATAACGGCTTTGGCTCGTCATTCCAGTTCTCACCGCCTGACGCTCCGCTTTGCTGACCTGGGTCAGCCGGCATGGCGATAGCTCTGGCCACAATCGAGCCAGACCCAACCCCCGCTGAACCTCGGCGGTAAAGACGCCTCGAAGCCTAGTAGGTACGTCATCAATCAGGAGTAGTCGTATGCATGTCCAAGTCAACAGCCATCACATTCCCGGTAGTGTCGAGCTGCACGAGTGGGTCGGTTCGACCTTAGAGGAGCGGCTGGAGCGCTTCGACGATTTCCTCACCCGCATCGAAGTGCATATCAGTGACGAAAACGCGCAGAAAGCTGGCGCGGACGACAAGCGCTGCCAGATCGAGGCGCGACCCAAGGGCCATCAAGCCGTGTCTGTAACGCACAAGGCCGAGTCGGTGCAGCTGGCGGTTGATGGCGCTGCGGAGAAAATGCGCCACGCCTTGGAGCATTTAATGGGCAAGCTGGATGCCAAGGTGCTGTCGGGCGGTGAACTCAATGACCCTCTGCTGGACGAGCAGCCTCAAGCGGTGAAAGACGCCATGCTCGAAGAAGAATTTCTGGAAAAGCAGGACGAGCTCGACAAGTAATACGCCAAGCCCCGGTGTCCCGCCGGGGCTTCCTGCCGTTTCTCCAGCCGCCACATAGGCTCGTTATCTTTCATGCTGCACGGAACCCGCCACTGCCGGTGCGTTTCCAAGCAGCATCGTTCCCCCGCCGGTCACCCGCTCTCATGCACATCATCCTGGTCCGTCACGGACGGCCCGATCACCGCGCCGCGTCATGGAGCACACCGGCTGGCATGAAGACGTGGGTCCAGCGCTACAACGCAGCCAATGTCGTAGGTCACGAACGGCCAGAGCCGCTGCGGCGGCTTGCCGGCTCGGCAGGCATCGTCGTCTGCAGTTCGTTGATGCGCTGCGTGGAGTCGCGCACGTACTTGGGGTGCGACTGTATTCATCTGCCGGATCCATTGTTTGCGGAAGCCCATCTCCCCTATCTGGACCTGAATTACCCGTTGATGCCTGCGCGCGTTTGGCGGCTCACGTTCCGCACCGCATGGTTTCTCGGTTTCGCCAACCACTCCGAACCGGTCGCCGAGTCGAGGAAACGGGCCGGCGCGGCCGCTGACAGGCTCATCGAGCTCGCGGAAACCCACGGTACCGTGCTGTTGATGGGGCACAAGATCATGAACGCGCTGATTGCCGCGCAGTTGCGGCGCCGGGGTTGGCGCGGACCGGCCCTGCCGCTGATGGCAACGTACTGGGGCGCCAGTCACTACCGCAAGGAAACGTGATCCTCATGGCCAGGTTTTGGCGAACGGGGACTAATACATACAACGCGCAGGGTGGGCGCTGATCTCTGGACATGCCGGCGTCGCGGCTGGCGATAGTGTCCGCAGTAAGGGTGTTCATCGCAACGCCAACGGCCTGCGAGCCTCGCGTTAGAGACTTTCGAGCTATTGGTCACTGCTGACTGGCGTGCCCGTTCTCCGTCGTGTCGGCACCTCGGTTGTGTGCAGGTATAGCCAAAGGCTTACACAAGGGCGCGTGCATCACCTCTTTGGAGAGCGCCGAGGAGTGATTAATCTACACCCACTCTGAAGCGCAGGACGTGCTCAGGATCAGGATGATCGACCACTGCCAGGATGGCACTCGAAAGGATTCGATACGGTCAGGGAAAAACCCGCTTCGGCGGGTTTTTTGCATTCTGACGTCGCCTCATGACGTCTTTCAGCAAAGCTGAGCAACAGGATGTGTTGGCAGTCTCGGCAATACCGGTCGCCGCGTTCTGCATCGTCAAGCGATCTCCGCAGCAGTCCCACCGTTGATGAACTAGCCTATACACATGGGGCGCCAGACTGCTGTCGGTGCGGATTGTTTCCGTCGGTCGGCGCCGTCGTGATAAATCCACGCGTGTAATGGCGATGCGCTATTGTGCGCTGCCCCCAGTCTCAACGGCGAGGGTTTTGATCCCGCCTCCGGCAAACCCCGCCCAGTTTGAAAACCCTGCGCCGAGTTGACCGCCCATTTTTGTGGAGCACTAATAACTTCATGCGCCTTGCGACCTTCATTACCAACAACCTTGAGCCGATTCTGCAGGCATGGGAAGACTTCGCTAAAACCATCACGCCGGCGACCAAAATGATGGACTCTGCTGAGCTACGCGATCATGCCGAACAAATGCTCAAGGCCATTGCAGAAGATTTGCAGACCCCGCAGACGACGGCTCAGCAGATCGACAAA
Organism: Stutzerimonas xanthomarina DSM 18231; assembly: GCF_900129835.1. Lineage (GTDB taxonomy): Bacteria > Pseudomonadota > Gammaproteobacteria > Pseudomonadales > Pseudomonadaceae > Stutzerimonas > Stutzerimonas xanthomarina. The sequence continues at coordinate 791,737 of NZ_FQXA01000001.1, read as the reverse complement.
TCCAAGGGCAACGGGCCAGGAAAGTCGGCCGAAACGGCCGCGGAAACCCATGCGGTCACCCGCTTGGTGGCGGGCTTTACCCTTGATCAGATGGTTTCCGAATACCGCGCCTTACGCTCTAGCGTGTTGATGCAGTGGCTTCAGCAAATCAAAACCGGCACGGATTTCGAAGTAGAGGACATGACTCGGTTCAACGAGGCCATCGATCAAGCGCTCGCAGAGTCGATCAGAAGCTATTCGCGAGCCGTGGACGCGTCGCGAAATGTTTTCCTCGGTATTCTGGGGCACGACCTGCGGACACCGCTGGGCGCGATATTGCTCGGCTCGGAGGTGCTTCTCCGCGCTGAGGAAATGGGTATCCGCCAGACCAAGATTGCGTCGCGCATCTACACCAGCGTCAAGCGGGCCAACAAGATCGTCAGTGATCTGCTCGACTTTACCCGCTCGCAGATCGGTACGGGCATTCCCGTGCAATTGTCAGAAACCAACCTGGCGCTGATCTGCGAGAGCATGGTGGAAGAAGTTCGGGCCTATCACCCGGAATGCAACATCGTTCTTGAGTCAAACGCCGAGCTGATCGGCCAGTTCGATGGCGCTCGCATGGAGCAGGTGTTTTCAAACCTGATCGGTAATGCCGTTCAGCACGGCAACGAGACCGCACCCATCACTGTCAGCCTGCTGGCCGACCAAGGGTTTGCGGTGTTTTCAGTACGCAACCAAGGCGAGCCGATTGCGGAAGAAGCGATCCCCCATATCTTCAATCCCATGAGCCGGCACTCTCAATACGCGGCCGGCGAACATGGGCCCAGTTCGGGGTTAGGGCTTGGCTTGTATATCGCCGGTGAGATCGTCGCCGCGCATCAGGGACGTATCGAGGTGGAATCGAGAATTGACCTCGGCACGGTCTTTACCGTCAGGCTGCCGATGGTTGTCTGCGCTACCGAGGGCTGACGATCTGCAAAGGTGAGCACTCCTGCCATTCAGCAGATGCCGCCATTCGATGCGTGCCCGCCTAGCTGATTCCCCATCCGGCAGCATCGGCATGTCGGTTCCACACCTCTGCTAAATTGACACGCTCGTTTGGCAGGGAATACACGCGGTCCAGATGCATGCCGCTTGAATATGTCCGGGATTATCGATAGGGCGTTTACAAGCATGCAATAACACCAGCGAGTGGCTGGGGGTGCTTGCCTATGATTGACTCGGTAATTCTTACAGGCAAAAAAATGCCCCGAACCAGTCGGGGCATCTTTTTATCTTTTACTGTCTAGTCGGCTTTTTTATATAGCCGGCGAAACAGTATCGATCGAGTCAGGCGTCTTAAGAGACTTGTACCTGATCGGCCTGCATGCCTTTCTGACCTTTAGTGGCCATGAAAGAGACTGCCTGGCCTTCGCTCAGGCTTTTGAAGCCGGCGCTTTCGATCGAGCGGTAATGGACAAAAAGGTCTTCGCTGCCGTCGGTCGGCGTAATGAAGCCAAAACCTTTTTCATCGTTGAACCATTTGACAGTGCCATTTTGACGAGTAGACATGAGTATCTCCAAGGTGTTTTAAGGCTACAGCGCAGAACCGTTCGGCGCCGAGACTGAGAAGCGAGAAGCAAAACGAACCGAGGAGATGAAACAGAGAAACATCAAGCCGGGTGTCGAAGTGTTAATTGCGAAGCAGTGGCCGTCAATATACGCAGATAGAGATATAAGTACAGCGTTGTTTATATTTAAGTGAATAAAGACTCAGGGTGAGCCCGCTGATATCCGGCGTAAACGGTTGTTAATGATGACTAATTAATGTCTGGAACCGTTCATCTATCAGCTTTATTCGCATGGCTTGGCCGATACGCACAAGGATCGGCTGAACCAGCACCTTCTGAACTTCCTTGAGCAGTAAAGGCGGTTACGGGCGGTCCCCTGGTCTGGACCGCCCGCGTTTGTATGCGTGGCTGGTCTGGCCTTCGGCTCGTAACGCTCTATACGCCTCATGGCGGTGCACGCACGACAGCGTTACGGTGCGTTTGTTTCAGCTATAGCCAAAGGCTTACACGGATCCCAGTTATTGGCTCTTTAGCGTCGACACGCCTGTGATTAATCTATGCCCACCTCTGAAGCGCAGGACGCGCTCAGGATCAAGGAGGATCGACCATCGCCAGGACGGCAACCGGAAGGATTCGGATGGTTAGAAAAACCCGCTTCGGCGGGTTTTTTGTTGCCTGTGAAAAAGCACGGGCTGGCCTGCCCGCGAGGTTGAAGCCCAACCGTCATTACTCACTGGGGCGGTTTCTCCACAACGGCCACGATCTGCTCGATGAGCCACTGCAAAGCCGCATCCCGCTCCCGCTGAGCGACACTGACGATATCCAGCTGGAAGGTGCCGAGATCGAAGGGCAGATCGAACAGTTGCAGGGGTAGCAGCCCGGCGAAATGCCGAGCGAGCCCGGTCGGGAGTACTGCGGCGAGGTCGCTGCTGGCTACGATGTGGGCGGCCTGCAGGTAGTTGGGGGTGGTGTAGACCACATCCCTGGCAAGATCATGATCCTCCAGCCACTGATCGACCATGCCCCGGGTCTGGCCGCCATGAACCCAGAGATGGCGCAACCGCAAAAACGTAGTCAGGTCGAGATCGCCGTCTATCAACGGATGTTGTTTACGCAGCGCGACCTGCAGCGTTTCGCTGGCCCAGCGGCGGGTGTGGAAACGGGTCGGAACGTCTAAAAACCGGCCGACCGCGAGGTCGATCGCGCCGTTATCCAGCGCCTCCGCTGGCAGGGAAGGGGTCAGGTGCTGGATGCCCAGCTGGATCCCAGGCGCTAGCTTCGCCAGATGGGCCATCAACGGCGGCATGCAGATCAGCTCGACATAGTCGGTCACCGCAATTACGAAGCGCTGGCGGCTGGTAGCGGGATCGAAGAAGTCACCGGCATTGAGCGTGTGCTCAATCTGTTGCAGCGCATCGCGGATCGGCGCTTCCAGGCTCAATGCGCGCGGGGTGGGTTGCATGACCCGGCCCACGCGTACCAGCAGTGGATCATCGAGCAGTTCACGTAAACGATTGAGCGCATTACTCACCGCCGGTTGGCTGAGCGACAGGCGCTCGGCGGCACGGGAGACGTTACGTTCGCGCAGCAGGGCGTCTAGCACGCGGAGTAGATTGAGATCGAAGCTGTAGATATTCATCTAATGAATTTGAATCATCACAAGACTAAATTTCAAAAATAGTACCGTCTTCATCTAAGGTAGGTCTTCTGATTTTTTCTGCCTTGCGACGAGGACTGCTGCAATGAGCCAAGACCGCTTCGATATCCAGACCGCCGCCGTGATCGGCGCCGGCACCATGGGCCGCGGGATCGTCATGAGCCTGGCCAACGCCGGCGTGCAGGTGCTGTGGCTGGACAACAACCCCGAGATGCTGGAACAGGCGCTGGGCGTGGTGGCTGACACCTACGCGCACAACGTGCGCCAGGGTCGCATCGACGAGGCTCAAGCGGCGACGCGACGCGCCTGCATCAGCAAGGCGGCCGATTACCAGGCGCTGGCCGATGTGGATCTGGTGATCGAGGCGGTGTACGAAAACCTCGAACTCAAGCAGAAGATCTTCCGCGAGCTGGACGGCATCGTGAAGCCGAGCGGCATCCTTGCAAGCAACACTTCGGCGCTGGATATCGACGCCATTGCCGCGGTCACCAAGCGCCCCGAGCAGGTTGTGGGTCTGCACTTCTTCAGCCCGGCGCACATCATGAAACTCCTGGAGATCGTCCGCGGCGCGAAGACTTCCAAAGCGGTGCTCGAAGCATCCACCGCGCTCGGCAAGCGCATGGGCAAGGTCAGTGTGGTCGCCGGCAACTGCCCGGGCTTCATCGGCAACCGCATGCTCGCCACCTATGTGCGCGAGGCGCGGATGATGCTGCTCGAAGGCGCCTATCCGCATCAGGTGGACGCCGCGCTGCAGGGCTTCGGTTTCGCCATGGGCCCGTTCCGCATGTACGACGTGGTCGGTATCGACCTGGAGTGGCGCGCCCGTGAACTGTCCGGCAAGGGCCAGGATGAGCCTGAGGTGCAGGTCGACAATCGTCTCTGCGAGCTGGGCCGCTTCGGCCAAAAATCGCGCACGGGCTACTACCGCTATGCCGAGGGCAGCCGCCAGGCCGAGCAGGATCCGGAAGTGGACGCGCTGGTGCAGCGTGAGTCCGAGCGGCTCGGCTATGAGCGTCGCGAGATTGGCAGTGAGGAAATCCTCGAGCGCTGCCTGCTGGCGCTGGTCAATGAGGGCGCGAAGATTCTCGAGGAAGGCATGGCTGAATCCAGCGCCGACATCGACACCGTCTATCTCAATGGCTACGGCTTCCCGGCTGAAGTCGGCGGGCCGATGACCTGGGCCGATCGTCAGGGCCTGCCGGCCATTCGTGATCGCCTGAATGCTCTGGCCGAGCAGCACGGCGAGCACTGGAAGCCTGCCGAGCTGATCGACAGCCTGGCCACCCTTGGCGGCCGCTTCGCCGACCACAAGAAGGAGGCGTGAGCATGGAATACAAGGCCCCCCTGCGTGACATGCGCTTCGTGCTGCACGAGCTGTTCGACGCCACCGGCCATTGCGAGCTGCTCGGCAACGGCCTGGACCGCGAGCTGATCGACGGCGTGCTGGAAGAAGCGGCGCGCTACACCGGCGGCGAGATCGCACCGCTCAATCGCAACAGCGACGAAGAGGGCGTGACCCTGGAAAATGGTGAGGTGCGCACGCCGCAGGGATTCGTCGAGGCCTACAAACAGTACGTCGACAACGGCTGGGCGAGCATGACCGGGCCGACCGAGTACGGTGGTCAGGGCTTCCCGCAGCTGGTCGCCAGCAACTTCCACGAGATGTTGATGGGCGCATCGCTGTCGTTTCGCATCTACTCGGGGCTGACCGAAGGCGCGGTACTGGCCCTGTACAAGCACGGCAGCGAGGAGCTGAAGAACGCTTACTTGGAAAAACTGGTCAGCGGCCGCTGGAGCGGTACCATGTGCCTGACCGAGCCCCAGGCTGGAACTGACCTGGCGTTGCTGCGCACCCGCGCCGAACCCCAGGCGGACGGCAGCTACACCGTCAGCGGCAGCAAGATCTTCATCTCCGGCGGCGAGCACGACATGAGCGAGAACATCGTGCATCTGGTGCTGGCGCGCCTACCGGATGCACCGGCCGGCGTTAAAGGCATCAGCCTGCTGCTGGTGCCCAAGTTCATTGCAAATGCCGACGGCACGCCGGGCGAGCGTAACGCGCTGTCCTGCGGTGCCATCGAGCACAAGATGGGCATCAAGGGCGCGGCCACCTGTGTGATGAACTTCGATGGCGCCACCGGCTGGGTTGTCGGCGAGCCCAACCAGGGCCTGGCGTGCATGTTCACCATGATGAATGACGCGCGTTTCCAGGTTGGGCTGCAGGGCCTCGGGATCGCCGAGCAGGCCTATCAGGGTTCACTGGCCTATGCCCGCGAACGCTTGCAGTCGCGCGGGCTGGCGGGCGCGCAGCACCCGGACAAAGTGGCTGACCCGATCATTGTGCATCCAGACGTGCGGCGCATGCTGCTGACGCAGAAGACGCTGGTCGAAGGCAGCCGCATGCTGGCCGCCTACTGCGCCCGGCAGTTGGACCTCGAACACGGCCATCCCGAGCCGAGTTATCGCAAGGCGGCGAGCAAGCGGGCGGCGCTGCTGATTCCGATCGTCAAAGCGTTCTTCACCGATATGGGCCAGGAAGTCGCCAGCCTCGGCGTGCAGGTCTACGGTGGCCACGGCTATATCCGCGAGTGGGGCATGGAGCAGTTGATGCGCGACAGCCGCATCACCCAGCTCTACGAGGGCACCAACGGCATTCAGGCGCTGGACTACATCCGCCGCAAGCTGCTCGGCGATGGCGGCGCGGAGTTGTCGGCGTTCCAGGCGGAGTTCAGCGAGGTGTGTGATCGCCAGATCGACCGGCCGGCACTGCATGACATGGCCAGCAAGGTGCAGGCGCGGATCGGCGAGTGGCGCGAGCTGAGCGCCGAAATCATTGCCGCGACCGGCCGTGATCCGCAAGAGATCGGTGCGGTGTCGGTGGATTTTCTGCAGTACTCGGCCTATGTCTTGTTGGCGGGCTTGTGGTTGCAGGCGGCGGCGAGGGCGCAGGATGCGCTGGAGCAGGGCAGCGGTGAAGAGGCGTTCTACCAAGCCAAGCTGGCCAGTGCGGATTTCTATCTGCGCCGTGTGCTGCCTCGCGCGAGTGCGCATCGCGAGGCGATTAAGGGTGGGGCTGAATGTTTGATGGCGCTGCCGGAGACGGATTTCGCGTTTTGATTTTGCGCTGGATGAGGGCACCCGCCGTGCATCCTTGTCGTTGTGGCGGGACGCGTAGTCGGGGTTTGCGAGCTTGCTCGCGAAACGAGGCGAGGAACGACAAAAAAACGTAGTTGCGTTCCGTAGAGACCCATACCTATCAAGAGGATCACCATGCATCCGTTCAGCTTTGCCACAACCGCACAATTGATCTGCGAGCCCGGCTCGTCGCGCCGGCTGGCCAGCCTCTGCAAGGAGCGCGGGGCGCGCTCGGTGCTGGTGGTGACCGATCCGGGCATTACCCGCTTTGGCCTGCTCAATGAGGTCTTGCCGGGCTTCGAGACCGAAGGCTTGCAAGTCGCGGTCTACGATCAGGTCATCGCCGATCCGCCAGAGCACATCGTCACGGCTGCGGTGGAGCAGGCCAGATCGCTCAAAGCCGATCTCATCATTGGCTTCGGTGGCGGCAGTTCGATGGACGTCGCCAAGCTGGTGGCTTTGCTGGCGCATCCGGCCTGCGAGCAATCGCTGCAGGACATCTACGGTGTGGGCAACGCCAAGGGCCAGCGCCTGCCGCTGATTCAGGTGCCGACCACCGCTGGCACCGGTTCCGAGGTGACGCAGATCGCGATCATCACCACTGGCGAAACAACCAAGATGGGCGTGGTCTCGCCGTTGCTGCTACCTGATCTGGCGCTGCTCGACGCCGACCTCACGCTCGGTTTGCCCCCGGCGGTCACCGCAGCCACCGGCATCGACGCCATGGTGCACGCCATCGAGGCCTATACCAGTGCATTGAAAAAGAACCCGATGTCGGACCTGCTGGCCCGTGAGGCGCTGCGTCTATTGGCGGCTAACCTCGACGAGGCGGTGCACAACGGCAGCAACCGGGAGGCGCGCCAGGCCATGCTGCTCGGCGCCTGTCTGGCCGGTCAGGCTTTCGCCAACGCGCCAGTGGCGGCCGTGCATGCACTGGCCTACCCGCTGGGTGGCAATTTCCATATCCCGCACGGGCTGTCGAACGCACTGGTGCTGCCGCAGGTGCTGCGCTTCAACGTCAGCGCGGCGACCACGCACTACGGTGAGCTGGCGCCGATCATCCTCGGTGATCGGCTGCGCACGGACGACCCGTCGACCTACGCCGACCAGCTGATCGAGGAATTCGAGCAGATGAGCGCCCGCGTCGGGCTACCGACCCGCCTGCGCGACGCCGGTGTACCGGAGGACATGCTGCCGCAACTCGCCAAGGAAGCGATGCTGCAGCAGCGCCTGTTGGTCAACAATCCGCGCGAAGTCACTGAGGCCGATGCCTTGGCCATCTACCGCGCCGCGTACTGACCCCATGGGCGCGCCGCGTCGCCTGCGGTGCGTCGGTTTGCTCAACAAGGATTACTCGAATGGCCGAACAACCGCAGCACTTGCGTGCCGACTACCGCCACTTCCAGCCCATCACCACGCGCTGGCATGACAATGACATCTACGGCCACGTAAACAACGTCGTCTATTACAGCTACTTCGATAGCGCGGTGAATGCCTATCTGATCGAGCGTGGCGGGCTGGACATTCACGAAGGCGAGGTGGTGGGCTTTGTCGTCAGCTCGTCATGCGATTACTTCGCGTCCATCGCCTTTCCCGATGTGCTGGAAGTCGGCTTACGGGTGGGCAAGCTTGGCAACAGCTCGGTGCAGTACGAGCTGGCCATCTTCAAGGCAGGCGAAGCGCAGGCCTGTGCGGCGGGGCGCTTCGTGCATGTGTTCGTGGACCGCGCCAGCAATCGACCGACGCCGATCCCAGCTGGCTTGCGTCAGGCGCTGGAGGCGTTGGCGGTCGAGGCTGATTGCTGAACGTAGCGAGCGGCTACATCGAGATTGCGAGATAAATGCAGAGACGCTGGCGATAGCGCCCCTGCAGTTGGGCTGCGGATAAGCCCGGCGAACCGGCATCCGGCTCAGCGGTGATGCTTGTGTTTGTGCTTCCAGTGTCCCTTGGCTTTGCCCGGATGGCCGTAGTAGCGGCGGTCGTCACGGTAGCGGCGGTCATTGCGATAGTCGTCATCGTCGCCGTAAGCATTGCCGATCGCGCCGCCGGCGCCGCCACCCACGGCTGCACCAATCAGGCCGCCGGTGCTGCCACCGACGCGCTGGCCGATCACGTTACCGCCCGCTGCGCCAAGGCCGCCGCCGATGGCCGCTTCGGTACGGCTGCGCTTGTCGGCGCCGACCATGCCGCCCGCAGCGCCGCCGACACCGGCCCCGATGGTGGCGCCTGTCGAGCCGCCAAGGTGCTCACCGACGACGGTGCCGAGCGCACCGCCCAATGCACCGCCAACGGCGGCTTCGGTGTTGCTTCCGGCGCAGGCGGCACCGCTCAGCAGGCCCGCGGACAACAGCAGAATCGAGGAATACTTCATGGTGAAACCTCTCAGTGAATGGCGCCGCGATCCTCACGCGCGAAGGCGGTCTTTCGCAAGGCTCTAGCGATGAAAGGTGTGATGTGTTTCGCTTTTCGTAAGTATTTGATTTGGCGGGGGAACTAGCATCAAGCGAGACGGTCTGAATGCGCTTGTGCAGACGCTTTCAGGTGCACTTTCCGGGCATTCCGAAAGTGCTGATCAGACGATAACCGGGCTCGGTTTCGCTGCATGCAGCCGAATCGCGACCGCCTTGGATGTCGGGGTATGGCTGCCGATCCCGACGCTGGTCAGCGGCACCAGCGGGTTGGTTTCCGGGTAATAGGCGGCGGCCTGTCCGGTCGGGATGTCGAAGGCCAGTAGGGTGAAACCCTCCACCCGGCGTGCGACGCCATCATTCCACAGCGACTCGATGTCGACCTTCTGCCCCGGCTCATGGCCCAGCCGGCGAATGTCGTCGATATTGGCGAAGATGACCCGACGCTGTCCCTTCACACCGCGATAGCGATCATCCAGACCGTAGATCGTGGTGTTGTACTGATCGTGCGAGCGCAGGGTCTGCAGGATCAGGTCCGGTTGTCTAGCGCTGTCACGCAGCGCTTCGCCGAACAGGTCGGCCGGCAACGGGTTGGTGATGAAATTGGCGCGGCCACTGGTGGTCTTCCAGCGGCGGCCCGCCGCTGGGTTATCCAGATGAAAGCCACCGGGCTGTCGAATGCGCTCTTCAAAATCGGAGAAGCCGGGGATGATCTCGGCGATCAACTGACGGATGCGCGCGTAGTCCAAGACCAGCGCATGCCAATCCACGGGGCTGGCGCCGAGCGTTGCCTGTGCAATGCCGGCAATGATTGCAGGCTCCGAGCGCATCAATGGCGAAATGGGCTCCAGCTGGCCGTAAGAGGCGTGGATCATGCTGAACGAGTCTTCCACCGTGACGGCCTGCGGGCCGCTGGGCTGATGATCGATATCGGTACGGCCAAGGCACGGCAAGATCAGCGCATCGCGTCCGGTAGTCAGGTGGCTGCGATTGAGCTTGGTGCTGATCTGCACGGTCAGCGCGCAATTGTGCAGCGCCTGATGAGTTCGCCGGCTGTCGGGCGTGGCCTGGGCAAAATTGCCGCCGAGGCCGATAAAAACCTTCGAGCGACCGTCGAGCATCGCCGCGATGGTTTCCACCACGTTGTGCCCGGATTGGCGTGGCACGGCGAAACCAAAGTGCTTTTCCAGTGCATCGAGCAGCGCAGCGGGCGGCCGCTCGTTGATGCCCATGGTGCGGTCGCCTTGCACGTTGCTGTGGCCGCGCACCGGACAGAGCCCGGCGCCCGGCTTGCCCAGGTTGCCGCGTAACAGTTGCAGGTTGGTGATTTCCTGGATCGTCGCAACGGAATGGCGGTGCTGGGTGATGCCCATCGCCCAACAGATGATCACCCGCTCGGCATCACGGAAAATCCGCGCTGCCTGTTCCAGCTCGGCGAGGCCCAGGCCCGACAGTTCCTCGATGGTTTCCCAGCGTGTGGCGTCCAGGGTCGCCAGATAGCTGTCGATACCACGGGTGTGCTGCTCGATAAAGGCATGGTCGAACACGGAGGGATTGCCTTTGGCCTGGGCTTCGCGCTCCCAGAACAGCAGCAGTTTGGCGATGCCACGTATGGCGGCCATGTCGCCGCCCAACGCCGGGCGGAAGAAGGCGGTATTGAGCGGTGCCGAGCCGTTGGCGAGCATTTCCAGCGCGTGTTGCGGATGCTGGAAGCGCTCCAGCCCGCGTTCTTTCAGCGGGTTGAAACACACCACCTGCGCGCCCCGCGCTACCGCTTCGCGCAACGGCTCGAGCATGCGCGGGTGGTTGGTGCCGGGGTTCTGGCCGAGTACGAAGATGGCATCGGCCAGGGCGAAATCCCCGAAGGTAACGCTGCCCTTGCCGACCCCAATACTTTCGCCGAGCGCGACTCCGCTGGCCTCGTGGCACATGTTCGAGCAATCGGGGAAATTGTTGCTGCCGTAAGCACGGACGAACAGCTGATAGAGAAATGCGGCTTCGTTGCTGGTGCGGCCCGAGGTATAGAACTCCGCTTGGTCGGGCTTTTCCAGCGCGTTCAGGTGCTCGGCGATCAAGGCGAAGGCTTCGTCCCAGCCGATGGGAAGATAATGGTCGCTGACCCTGTCGTAGCGCATCGGTTCGGTCAGACGGCCCTGGTACTCGAGCCAGTAGTCGCTCTGTTCGCGCAGCTGGGTAACGCTGTGACGCGCAAAGAAGGCCGCATCGACACGCCGCCTGGTGGCTTCCCAATTCACCGCCTTGGCGCCGTTTTCGCAAAACTTCACCGCGCCGTCGTCCGGCGAATCGCCCCAGGCACAGCCAGGGCAGTCGAACCCGCCGTTCTGGTTGGTCTTCAGCAGGGCACGGATGTTTTTCAGTGGCTGCTTGCTGTCCAGCCAAACGCTGGCGACGCTGCGCAGCGCGCCCCAGCCTGCTGCCGCGCCGGTGTAAGGCCGGTAACGGGGTTTTTCCGGTTGCAGGCTCATCCCTGGGCTTCTTCTGTCTGGCCCGCCGGGCTGAACACCCGCGGCGGGCTACGGTGGGGAATATGAATGAGGTTGAGGTTGTGCTGTTGCGCCCATTGCGCAGCCAGGCCTGTCGGCGAAGAAAAGCTGACCAGCGTGGGAATGCCTGAGCGCTGGACCTTGTGGATCAGCTCCAGGCTGCAGCGGCTGGTGACCACCGCCACGCCGCCAGTGACGTCCTGCCCGGCTCGGCTCAGGGCGCCGATGAGTTTGTCCAGCGCGTTGTGTCGACCGATATCCTCGCGGCCCATGATTATTTGTCCCTGGGCATCGATGAACAAGGCCGCATGCACGGCGCCGCAGCGTTGCGCGAGGGGCTGAAATTCGGCGATACGCTGGCGAAGATCGTTCAGCCAGTGCACGGGGGGCAAAGGCGCGACGGGCATCGCTGGCAGCTGTGGCAGCGCTTGTTCCAGCGCCTCGACGCCGCACAGTCCACAACTGGCGTTGCCGGGTAGCTGTCGGCGTTGCTCCTTGAGCTTCCAGAATGCGCGGCTGGCGATCTCCACCTCGGCGTGGCGGCCTTGGCCGGCGCCGCTCATGCGTATGTCATAGATGTCAGCTGTGCTTTCAACGATTCCGGCGCCAAGGCTGAAGCCGACGACAAAATCTTCGAGGTCCGCCGGGGTGACCATCATCACTGCCTGGCTGAGCCCGTTATAGGCAATCGCCAGGGCACATTCCTCGGCCAGCTCCACCGGCTCTAACCGCGGCTCGTTGACCGCCTGGAAGTGGTAACGACCACTGGCGTCGGTTGGCGCTTCGATCAGTGATTGAAGAGGGCGGCGTGACGCAGTCATGGGCAGGCTCGACAGATCTTGCGGACAGGTTCCCAGTGACTGTGCGCGGCTGTGGCTGGATTTTCAATGTTCTTGCGACACGCGCCGATTGTCAGTACGACAGACTCAGCCGGGCGGCGTGTCTGCGAGCATGTCGCGTATGCGCGTTGCCAGATCATCGATAGCGAACGGCTTGCTGATCATGTCCATGCCAGCATCGAGAAACCCGCTGCTGATCGCCTGTTCCGCATAGCCCGTCATGAATAGCACACGCAGGCCAGGGCGGTGCTCGCGTGCGATGTCTGCCAGCTGCCTGCCGTTCATGCCCGGCAGACCGACGTCGGATACCAGCAGGTCGATGCGCTCGCTGCTCTGCAAAATATTCACTGCAGCGTTGCCTTCGGCAGCTTCCAGTGTGCGATAGCCGAGCATCGTCAGTACGTCCAACACCAGCAGGCGCACAGCCGGATCATCCTCGACCACCAGCACGGCCTCGCCATGCACCGCTTCGCCACGCAGGGCTTGCTCCGGCAGGTCGCCATTGAGACTGGGCTGGGTGTCCGCCAGCTGCGTCTCCAGAGAATGGTGGGCGGGCAGGTACAGGATGACTTCGGTGCCGTTTCCGGGCTCGCTGCGCAGCTGAACATGACCACCAGCCTGTCGGGCGAATCCGTAGATCATGGAGAGCCCGAGGCCGGTGCCTTGGCCGATGGGTTTGGTCGTGAAAAAGGGCTCGAACGCGGCAGCCAGTACCTTGGGTGTCATTCCGCAACCACTGTCGATCACGCTTAGGGTGACGTAGCGACCAGGCGCCAGCTCGCCGATTTCGCCGTGCTGCAGTGTCACGTTGGCGGTCGCCATGTACAGGCTGCCACCCTTGGGCATCGCGTCGCGGGCGTTGATCACCAGATTGAGCAGGGCACTCTCCAGTTGGTTCTCGTCGCTGTTGGCCGGCCACAGGTCCGGCTGCAACAGCGCGTCGACCATGATGTGGCTGCCCAATGTCCGTACGATCAGGTCGCGCATCGACTCTACAAGCTCATTGAGGTCGACGCGCTTGAGGTTGAGCGGCTGCCGTCGGGCGAATGCCAGCAGCCGGTGGGTCAGCGCTGCGGCGCGGTTTGCCGAGGTTACGGCGGCATCGATGAAACGCTGCGTCTCGCCATGACGGCCTGACTGGTTGTACCGCTGGATCAGATCCAGGCCGCCGATGATACCGGTCAGCATGTTGTTGAAGTCGTGCGCAATGCCGCCGGTGAGCTGGCCAACGGCATCCATCTTCTGAGCCTGGCGCAGCGCTTCCTGTGCCTGCTCGCGGCTGCTCATCTCGGTCAGCAGGCGCTCGTAGACCTCGGCCAGCGCGGTGGTGCGCTCCTGAATTCGGCTTTCGAGCGTATCGTTGAGCTCGCGCAGCGCCTGTTCTGCCTCCCAGCGCTCGGTGACATCCTGAGCCAACACCACGAAGCCCCGTACATCACCGTTGTCGTCACGACTCGGCAAGTAGTGCATGAGCGACTGTCGCAGGCGGCCATCCTGATGCGGCATGAAGGCCTCGAAAGTCACGTCTTCGCCGGCGAGTGCCCTGGCTATCTCGTTGGTCCGTGCATCGACCGCCGGCTTGCCAACCACATCCTCCAGATGCTTGCCGTATAGCCAGGCGGGGGGATGGCCGAACCACTCTTCGTAGTGACGATTGTTGTAGCGGTAACGCAAGTCCTTATCCACGAAGCCGATGAGCACTGGCAGCGCGTCGGTTATCAAGTTCATCTCGACTTCGCTGCATCGAAGCGCTTCGTCTTTGCTGGGCCGTAAACACAGCAGCTGGCCCGCAATGCGGTCGCCTTCGCGAATGGGGCTGATCGCCAAGTCGAACCCCGGATAGGCCCCGTACAGGCCGCTTCCTGGAAGGTGCTGATGACGAAGCAGGCAGGCTTCGTCACGGCTGACTTGCCGGTAGGCATCCAGCATTGCCGGCATGCCTAACGCGCTTGGGTGGTGATCCCCAATTGCAGCGGCATGTGCGTCGTTGTACAGCTGCACGCCGGCTTCGCCCCACAGGATGCACATCGGCAGCGGCGCCTCGAGCAAGGTGTCGAGCAATACACGCAGGGTCGTCGGCCAGTGCTCGATCGGGCCCAGCGCCGTTGCGCTCCAGTCGTGCCGGCTGATCAGTCGGCCCATTTCGCTGCGTTCGAAAGGCCAGAATCCTGCGTCTACAGCCATAGTTCATCCATTTGGGCGAGCCGGGTGCGTTTTACCCGCATCGCACTTAAGCGTCATTCATGTGCACGGAGGGCAGCGGTAGCGTCGATTGCCGCTTCATCATCAGCACGCCATCTCTTGTAAGGCGGTTACACCTGCGCCTGAGCTAAGTAAGCCCGACTGTTTCGGTCAAAACGAGAAACCCTGCAGGTTGCGTATCAACTCGAGGTAGTCGTCGACCGCGGTGAATTCTTCAGTGTTCTTCCTGCCTCGGCGACTGTCCGGTTCGCTGATCGCCAATAAATGGGCAATGCCGTAAGCCCGGGCACTACGCAGGACGGGTAGGCTGTCGTCGATGAACAGCGCGGTCGTCGGATCGAAATCCAGATCCGTTTTCAGTGCGTGCCAGAACTGCGCCTGCTCCTTGGGAAAGCCATAGTCATGAGAACTGATCAGACGATCGAACCAGGGTGCCAGTTCGATGCGTTCGAGTTTCAGCGATAGCGAATCGCGGTGCGCATTGGTGATCAGCACCACACGCTTGCCGGCGTGGCGCAGGGCGGCGAGAAATTCGTCGGCGGCCGGGCGCAAAGCGATCAGGTCGGCAATCTCACGCTTCATCTCGCGAATCGGCAGGTTCAGCTCGCGGGTCCAGAAGTCCAGGCAGTACCAGGTGAGCTTGCCCTCGTGTTCGTTGAACAGCGGAGCCAGCTCTAGCTCGGCCATTGCGCGGCTGATGCCGTGCCGCTCGGCGTAGCGCTGCGGCAGCAGGTCGAGCCAGAAATGGTTGTCGAAATGCAGATCCAGCAGGGTGCCGTCCATGTCCAGCAGGACGGTGTCGATCTCGGACCAGGGCAGTGAAGCGATCATGGCGGGCTCTTGTTCGGCGGTTGGCACCAATGGTGCGACAGCGGTCGGCTCGATGCAAAGCGTTCGCGGCGATCACAAAAAGCCGGGTTATGATTGGCCTTCGCGTTCCAAGGATATCCCCATGCGCCAGAAACCTACCGTACTTGCCCGTGAGATCGTCGCCAGCAGCCGCCTGTTCCGTGTCGAGGAGCTGCAGCTGCGGTTTTCCAACGGCGTGGAGCGTACCTACGAGCGGCTGGTCGGCAGGGGGACCGGTTATGGCGCGGTGATGATCGTTGCGTTGGAAGCCGACGGGCGGGCCTTGCTGGTCGAAGAATACTGCGGCGGTACCGACACCTATGAGTTGTCACTGCCCAAGGGGCTGATCGAGCCGGGTGAAGATGTACTCGACGCAGCCAACCGTGAATTGAAAGAAGAGGCCGGCTTCGGTGCCCGTAGCCTGGAGCTGCTCACCGAGCTGTCGCTGTCGCCGGGCTATATGAGCCAGAAGATCCAGGTGGTGTTGGCGCGCGACCTCTACCCCGAACAGTTGCCGGGAGACGAGCCGGAACCGATGCGCGTCGATCGGGTGGATCTGCGCGAACTGTCCAGCCTGATCCAGAATCCGCAGTTCAGCGAGGGACGTGCCCTCGCAGCGCTCTACCTGGCGCGCGATCTGCTCAGCCAGCGCGGGGAGCTCGTTCAATGAGCCATCCCTATCTGGCAGCCGTCATCGACCTGGTCCGCGCCGCGGGCGAGGCTATCCTGCCGCACTGGCGCAACGATGTGCAGGTGCATGAGAAGACCGATGCCTCGCCCGTCACTGCTGCTGATATGGCGGCGCATCACCTGCTGGCCGATGGCTTGCGCGCTCTGGATCCCAGCATCCCGGTGCTGTCCGAGGAGGACTGCGGGCTGAGCCTCGCCGAGCGCGCGGGCTGGACGCGCTGGTGGCTGGTCGATCCGCTGGATGGCACCAAGGAATTCATTGCCGGAAGTGCAGAGTTCACCGTCAATGTCGCTTTGGTTGAGCAGGGGCGAGTGCTGTTCGGTGTGGTCGGAGTGCCGGCCGATGGTCGCTGCTATTACGGCGGAACCGGATTTGGTGCCTGGCGTACTGACTCCGATGGTGCGGCGCAGCCCTTGCGGGCGCGGCTTCAGGCGGAGGGCGGCTTCACCGTTGTTGCCAGCCGGCGCCACTCGAGCCCAGCGCAGGAACGTTTGCTGTATGGCTTGCGGCAGCGTTTTGGTGAGCTGGCATTGGCCAGTGTCGGCAGCTCGCTGAAGTTCTGTCTGTTAGCCGAGGGGGCCGCCGACTGTTACCCGCGGCTGGCGCCGACTTCGCAGTGGGACACGGCGGCCGCTCAGGGAGTACTTGAAGGTGCCGGCGGCGAGGTGTTGAGCACCAGTGGGGATGCCCTGACCTACGAAGCGCGGGAAAGCTATCTCAACCCGTCGTTTCTTGCGTTGCCACGAGACGTGGAATGGCGCGCCGCACTGATCGAGCTAGCAAGCAAGCAGGCATAGTGCTGCACGCGCAGATTCGGCTCGGGCTGTCAGTAGTCAGCGGGCCTCCGTAGCGGCCGTGGTAGGATTTCCTGCTGTGACCAAACCGAGCGCCTGAGTCGGAACGCTGGAGCTGCGCTGTGTCGAGAAACCCAACCGGGATACGCCAATGGATCTGGCGCGCCTTCGTTCAGACTGCGCTGATCCCACTGGTGCTGGTCGAGGTCGTGCTGATCGCGGCCTACCTGCTGACCAACAGCGCCATCCGCGATGCGCAAATCGAGCACCTGCGCGAAACGGCACTCTCCGAATTGCGGACAGCGGCTGCTCGTGAGTCGCGGGTCATCAGCCAGCAGCTGCAGGAGGTCGCGAAAGCGACCACGCTGTTTCGTAACTTCACCGTCGACGCGCTGGAGGATGACAGCCCCGCAGCGCCGGTGCCGCTTGAGCTCAACGCCGATGGGGTTCGCTATAGCCCGCGCGATCTGGGCGGTGCCGCCAGCTTTTACTCCGGGCTTACACCGCCAGAGCGCCACGATCTGCAAAAGGTTGCCAGGCTTCATCGCCTCGACCCGCTGATGAAGGCGCTGCACACCAGCAACCCATTGATCGCCAGCCTGTATTTCAACAGCTGGGACAGTTACAACCATATCTATCCCTGGTTCGATACCGCGCAGCAGTACCCCTCGGACATGAACATCCCCAGCTACAGCTTTTTCTACCTCGCCAACGCCTGGCAAAACCCGGCGCGTGCTGTGGTCTGGACTGATGTGTACCTCGATCCGGCCGGGCAGGGCTGGATGATGTCGGCCGTGGCGCCGGTTTACCGAGGTGGCATGCTCGAAGGCGTCAGCGGTATCGACATCACGGTGAGCAGCATCCTGGACAAGATCAGCCGTCTGCGGGTGCCCTGGGGTGGCTATGCGCTGCTGGTCAGTCGCGACCTGAGCATCATGGCACTGCCCGAATCGGGCGAACGGGAATTCGGACTCAACGAGCTGACCGAGCACTACTACGACGACGCGGTGCGCCGGGAGACGCTCAAGCCTGAAGATTTCCGCCTCTATCGCCATGGCCAGACCCGCGAACTGGCCAAGGCGGTCGCTACCCGGAATGAAGGGGTCATGGGCCTGGAGCTCAATGGCCAGCAGCGGCTGGTCGCCTGGGCAACGGTGCCGCAAACCGGCTGGCACCTGCTGGCAGTGGTCGACGAAACCGAAGTCTTCAGCCAGACCAATGCACTGGCCAGCCACTTTCGACAGATCGGCTATCTGCTGATCGCCGGGCTGGTGCTGTTCTACCTGCTCTTTTTCGCCTACATGTGGCTGCGTGCGCGGCAGCTCAGCCAGCCACTGCTCAAACCGATCGCGGGTATTTCGCAGATGATGGGGCAGATCGGGCTCGGTCGCTGGCAGCCTGAAGCCGTCTCGTCAGAGATCCGCGAGCTGGATGATCTGGCGCAGCATACCCAGGCCATTGGCGCCCAGCTGGAAGATAGCGAGGCCCAGCGTACGAAGATGCAGGAGCGTCTTGAGCTGGTACTCGAAAGCGCCACGGAAAGCCTTTGGGAAAACGACATGCGCCGCGGCGTGATGCAGCTTCGTGGGCGCCTGCCGGCGCGCTTCGGGTTGCCTTCGGTGCAGCTGAGCGAGGCTCAGTTTCTGCAGCGTATCCATCCGCTGGACGTCGCTCAGGTACGTGCCGAACTGGATCGGATGCGTGGCGGCCAGGCGTTGCGTTATGAAAGCGAGTACCGCTTTGCCGACGGACTTGGTGAATATCACTGGCTGCTCAGTCGCGGTCGGGTGCTGGAGCGTGACCCTCAAACAGGTGAAACGATCCTGGTGGCCGGCACCCATGTGGATATCGATGCCATCAAGCGGGTCGAGGACGATCTGCGTCAGGCCATCCAGCAGGCGCATGCGGCCAACGAGGCCAAAACCCATCTGATATCCAGCATCAGCCATGAACTGCGTACCCCGCTCAATGCCATCCTTGGATTCGCCCAGCTGATGCGCATGGACTGCTCGCCGGAGGCGCAGCCGGAAGCCGCGGATTATCTCGATGAAATCCTGCTGGCCAGCCGGCATCTGAACCAGTTGCTCAGTGACATCCTCGACTGGTCGAGCCTGCAGGCCGAGCGGCCGCAGCTGACACTCAAAACCGTCGAAGTCACTACCTTGATGCATGAGTGTGCCGAGCTGGTGGCGCTTGATGTGCAGCGCCACGGGCTGCGGCTGGAGTTTGATCTGCCGCCCGGGCCCGTCGAGGTGCAGGCCGAGCCGCGTCGGCTGCGTCAGGTGCTGCTCAATCTGCTGTCCAACGCAATCAAGTACAACAAGCCAGAGGGGCGAATTGTGCTGCAAATCGAGACGGTCGCCGGGCAGGTCAGGCTGATGGTCGAGGACACCGGTCTGGGAATCGATGAAAGCTTGCAGGCGCAGCTGTTCGAGCCGTTTCGCCGGCTTGGCCGCGAAAGCTCGAACATTCAGGGCGCGGGCATCGGCCTTTCGCTGTGCCTGGAGTACGCCAAGCTCATGGGCGGAAGTATCGGGGTGAAGAGCGCGCCCGGGACCGGCAGCCGCTTCTGGATTGCACTGCCTTCGGTCGGTACGCACAGCGCCCAGCCGCTTCGTCAGCGTCCTAGGATCGTTTATGTCGAAGATGACCCGGCCTGCCAACTGCTGGTGCGCAAGGCGCTGGCTGATCTGGCTGATGTCAGTGTAATCGGCAATGGGCGGATGGCCTTGGAGCACCTGCTGGCCGACCCGCCGGAATTGCTGCTGCTGGATATCGATCTGCCGGAACTGGGCGGCGCGCAGCTGTTGCGTGTGTTGCGCCAGGCTCCCGGCACGCGATGGCTGCCGGTGATCGCGCTGAGTGAAGCAACCGAGATGGAGAACGGGCTCGACTTCCAGGGTTGGCTGAGCAAGCCGCTGGACCTCGACGAGCTGCGCCAGCGGGTCCGCGAGTGTCTCCAGGAGCTCGATTTCAGCCCGAGCTGCATTGCGCGCTAATCGACGCGTTCACCGCAGAGGTCGAGGGCAAACCAGTGTTCAACCTCGGTTTGCGATAGCCCGACACCGAGCAGGGCGAACAACTTGCCCAGCGCGGCCTCACGGGTCATGCCGCCGCCTGACCTCAGTCCGTTGGCTTCCAGCTTGCTGCCCGCAGCGTAGATGCCGAACTCGACGTGGCCCTGCGGGCACTGGCTGATTGCGGCCAGGACGACGCCGCGTTGATGGGCGTCCTGCAAAGCTTTCAGCAGATCGGCATCATCGGCAGGGCCGGTGCCGCTGCCATAACACTCGAACAGCACGCCTTGTACGCCGCTGGACAACAGAGCATGCACCTGCGCCGCCTGGATGCCTGGATACAGCGGTAGCACCGCCAGGTTCACCTGCTGACGTGGGTGGCGATAGTCGAGCGCTGCGGGAATGCTGGGTGCGCGTTGGCCCTGACGCAGGCGCGGCAGCACGCCGAACGCATCGAGGCTGGCGGTGCCCAGTTTGCTGACCCGCGCAGCGTGCATCAATTTGCCGGCGAAGTAGAGGTGCACACCCGGCTCGACGCCCGTGTGCAGCGCCTGCATCGCACCGAACAGATTGTTCCAGGCATCGCTACCGGGTGCGCCGGCCGGCAACATCGCACCGGTCAGCACCACCGGCACCTCTAAACCCAGTAGCAAGAAGCTCAAGGCAGCAGCGCTGTAGGCGAGGGTATCGGTGCCATGCAGGACCAGCACGGCGTCGCAGTTGTCCTGCTCGACGCCCGCCCGAATGGCCTCGACCATCGCCAGCCAGTGGGTCTGGTTCATGTTGGCGCTGTCTATGGGTGGCAGCAGTTCGCGGAACTGCCAGTCCGGCACGGTCAGCCCGGGCTGCTTATCCTGCTGTTCGCGCAATCGGCTGGCGAAGCCGGACGCAGGCATCAGCCCTTCGGCGCTCTGTTGCATGCCAATGGTGCCGCCGGTGTACAGCACCAGGGTGTTTCTGGAAGCCGGCATAGGGGTCTCCTAATGAAAACAGGGGCCAGCGGCCCCTGTTCAAGCGACGCGGACCAACTTAACGCTGAAGGGCCTGGCCGGCTGCAGTAGCGGTGGTGGCTGGCGATTCACTGCCAACCCTGGCTGGCCAGACGCTCGGGTCCAGATCCAGGTCGGCAAAGTTCTTCGGGTCGAGCACTGGAGACTCTACACCGGCCTTGCGCTGGCTATCGTAATCGCGCATCAGGCGCAGGCCTACCTTGAACAGTAGCGCCAGGGCGATCAGGTTGCAGATTGCCAACAGACCCATGGTGACGTCGGCAAAGCCGAACACCGTGCCCAGGTCCTGGATCGAACCCCACATCACCAGGCCGATCACCATGACGCGGTAAACCTGGACCGGCCAGCGCTTGCCGGTAAAGAAGCCCAGTGCGTTCTCGCCGAGGTAGTAGTTGTAGATCAGCGTAGTGAACACGAACAGCAGCAGCGCGACGCTGATGAACACCCGGCCCCACTCGCCGACGACTGCAGCAACCGCGGTCTGCGTCAGCACCACACCGGCCATCTCGCTGCCCGGCTCGAAGACGCCGGACAGGATGATGATCAGCGCGGTGCAGCTGCACAGCACGATGGTGTCGATGAACACGCTGAGTGACTGCACGATGCCCTGTGCAACCGGGTGCTTGACCTCAGCGACCGCTGCCACGTTGGGCGCACTGCCCAGGCCTGCTTCGTTGGAAAACAGACCGCGCTTGACGCCCATGATGATCGCCGCGCCGATGCCGCCGGCAAAGGCTGGTTCAAGGCCGAAGGCGCTGCGGAAGATGGTGCCGAAGGCTTCTGGTATGGCGCCGGCGTTGCTGCCGATGACAAAGATGGCCATGGCGATGTAGGAGAACGCCATGATCGGCACCAGTACATCGGCGAACTTGGCGATGCGCTTGATGCCACCAAAAATGATCAGGCCGATCACCACCATCAGCGCGATGCCGCTGACGAAAGTGGGCACGCCGAATGTGTCGTTCAGCGAGCTGGCAACGGTGTAGGACTGCACGGCATTGAAGCCGAAACCGAAGGTCACCAGCAGCAGCAGCGACACCACGATGCCCAGCCAGCGCTGGCCAAGGCCGTGCTGAATGTAGAACGCCGGGCCGCCACGATAGCCGCCATCGGCTTCACGGCGCTTGTACAGCTGCGCCAGCGAGCATTCGAAGTAGCTGGTGGCCATGCCGACCAGCGCGACGATCCACATCCAGAAGATCGCGCCTGGCCCGCCGAGCATGATGGCGACCGAGACGCCCGCGATGTTGCCTGCACCGACGCGACCGGCGACGCTGAGCATCAGCGCCTGGAATGAACTGAGTTGGCCCGGCTGGCGTTTAAAGGCTTCGCCGAAGATCTGGAACATGCTGCCGAAGTAGCGGAACTGGACGAAGCGCGAGGCGATGGTGAAGTACAGGCCGAGGCCAATCAGCATCACGATGAGCAGTTTGCTCCAGATGAGATCGTTCAGGAGATCGAGCATGAGGGAAGAGTCTCTCTTGTTGTTTTGACAAATGTTGAAACACAGGGCCGGAATGGTTGGCCAGACTCGACGGTCATGCAATTGCGCGGGTCGCGGCGATCTGGCGCAAGTTGATGCTAGAATCGCGTCGCTCGCATCACAGGGATCGATCATGCACGACCATCTCGGCGCCAATCTCAAGCTGCTTTGCAGCCACTACCGTTCGATAGCCGAGGTCTGTCGCAAACTGTCGATGAACCGGGCGCAGTTCAACAAATACCTCAATGGCCAGAGCCGACCGACCGCGCACAACCTCAAGCGGATCTGCGACTTCTTTGGCGTCGAGGCCTACGAGCTGAGCCTGCCCAGCGACCAGTTCACCCAGCTGATCGGCATGCGCGGCCACGACCAGGAGCGCGTCGCTGCCAGCGATCCGCTACTGGAGCTGTTCCAGCCCATGCGCGACAACGCCAACAGCCTGTCGCGCTATTGCGGTTACTACTTCGAATACGCCAACTGCATGTCGGTCCCCGGACAGATCCTGCTGTCGCTGGTGCATCTGCGTGAGGACCGTGGCAGCTTCGTCTTCGAGCGTCAGGAGCGCCAGGAGCAGTCGCGTGCCGACAACCCCAAGGCCGAGGACTGGGTGGTGCGCTGCCGGTATCTGGGCGCTGCCTTCTATCTGCAGGATCGTCTGTTTCTGATCGATTACGAGTCGCTGACGGGAAACGAGATGAGCCAGACCATCCTCATTCCCAGCTTCAAAAGCCGAATCAGCCGCCTCAACGGCTTGAAGACCGGCGTCTCCAGCGGCGATCGCCGTACCCCGGTCTGCACCCGTGTGGTCTGGGAGTACCTTGGTAGCGATATCAACCGGGTCAATGCCTACCGGCAGGTGATGCTCTATGACCTGGATGACCTGCGCATTGATGCGGAAATCCGCGAGCGCCTGGCTTCGGTGTCGTTGCGGGATGGGTTGTTCGAGATCGAGTGAGGGTAGAGTGTGGCCGGGCGATGGATCAGGGTTGATCGAAACCCGGAGTGAAACTGGAGCGAAGAGCAGCAGGGAGGCGTGCGCCGCGCCGCGATGGCGCCGCTCGCACCATTGCCCCGGTGGCAGGTTCAGCAGAGTTCAGGATGCTTGACGCAGGTGCCGTAACCTTCGGTCTTCATCTCGTCCAGCGCGTTCTGCAGGCGGGTAACCACCTCATCAGGCGTGTCCTTGTTCAGCGCCAGGTACAGCGGGGCGGAGTTGAACACCAGCACGGTGTTCAGGGCGCCCACGCCTTCCTGTCGGGCGTAATAGCGCCATACCGGGTCGGAGGTGGCCCAGAGGTCGATTTTTGCCGGTGAGCAGCTTCTGCAGATTTTCCTGGTCGCGCAACGAGTTGATTGGGGTGAGTCCCTGGGCTTCGACGCGCTGGCTGACTGCACTGCTCTTGTAGGCGCCGATCGTATAGCCCTTCGCCTGTTCCAGGCTGGTCAGCTTGAGGGTCGAGCCGGGTGCCGAAAGCAGGACGCTTTCGTACTGGGCGATAGGACCCACCCATTTGAACAGCGGGCGCCGGGCATCGGTCATCGATGTCGAAAACAGGCCGTGATTCGGCGAGTCCAGGGTCGCCTGGTAGATGCGATCCCACGGAAAGCGCAGCGTCATCGAGTAGGCGATGCCGGCGCGCTTGAACATTTCCTGAACGGTTACCGCGCTGATGCCCTGGATGTGCTCTTCCTTGGCGAAGTTCTTGCCACCGTCGGCCATGTTGAAGGGCGGGAAGTTCTCGGTCTGCAGCACCACTTGGTAGCCTTGCGGGAGCTCCGCATGAGCCAGCGGTGTGCCGATGATCGTGCTGAACAACAGGGTGATGGCAAGTAGTCTGCGCATGGGGCCTCCGTGAAAGCGGCGGAGTCTACGCAAGGGACGAAAATCGCGGCATGTGCCGCATCACGCTTTGACCGGTGCAAAAGCGCCGCCTCGCACGGAGAGCGGCGCTTTGGGTCTTCACTGACGAGCATCGTGGCTCTGGTGCCGCTGGGCTGTCCTCTGGCGTTACGCCTTCAGCGGCACCAGTCGCGGCGCGATCATGTTTTCCGGGCGCAGGATGTCGTCGAGGGTGGCGTCGTCCAGCAAGCGTTCTTCACGCACCAGTTCCAGCACACCGCGACCGCTGAGCAGTGCCTGGCCGGCGATGCGGGTGGCGTTCTCGTAGCCGATGTAGGGATTGAGTGCGGTGATCAGGCCGATGGAGCTTTCCATCAGCTGACGGCAGCGATCCTCGTTGGCGGTGATGCCAATGATGCAATGCTCGCGCAGCATGTCCATGGCGCGCTGCAACAGGCGGATCGAGTCGAACAGTTTGAAGGCAATCAGCGGCTCCATGACGTTGAGCTGCAACTGTCCGGCCTCGGCGGCCATGGTCAGCGCCAGGTCGTTTCCGATCACCTCGAAAGCCACCTGGTTGACCGCCTCGGGTATCACTGGATTGACCTTGCCCGGCATGATCGAGCTACCCGGCTGGCGCGCCGGCAGATTGATCTCATTGATGCCGGTTCGCGGGCCGCTGGAAAGCAGGCGCAGGTCGTTGCAGATCTTCGACAGCTTTACCGCCAAACGCTTGAGCATGCTCGAGAAGGTGACGAACGCGCCCATGTCCGAAGTGGCTTCGATCAGGTCGGCAGCGGGCTTGAGCGGATGCCCGCTAATGGTGGCCAGGCGTTGCACGGCTAGGGCCTGGTAGTTGGGGTCGGCATTGATGCCGGTGCCGATGGCGGTGCCACCGAGGTTCACTTCGACCAGCAGTTGGGGCGCGATCAGGCGCAGGTGTTCGAGGTCTTCGCCCAGCGTTGTGGCAAAGGCGCGAAACTCCTGGCCGAGTGTCATCGGCACCGCGTCCTGCAATTGGGTGCGGCCCATCTTGAGGATGTGCGCGAACTCGGCGGACTTACCGGCGAAGGCCTGCACCAGGCTGTCGAGGCTGGCCAGCAGGGTGTCGTGACCCAGCAACAGGCCGAGACGGATAGCAGTGGGGTAGGCGTCGTTGGTCGACTGCGCCATGTTCACATCGTTGTTCGGGTGCAGGTGGCGATACTCGCCCTTGGCGTGGCCCATGTATTCCAGGGCCAGGTTGGCGATCACCTCGTTGGCGTTCATGTTGGTCGACGTGCCGGCGCCGCCCTGAATCATGTCGAC
Source organism: Stutzerimonas xanthomarina DSM 18231 (assembly GCF_900129835.1). GTDB lineage: Bacteria > Pseudomonadota > Gammaproteobacteria > Pseudomonadales > Pseudomonadaceae > Stutzerimonas > Stutzerimonas xanthomarina. The sequence continues at coordinate 766,468 of NZ_FQXA01000001.1, read as the reverse complement.
GACGAACTGATCGTGGTGCTCGCCCCGAACCAGGTGCGCGCAGGCCTGGCTGATGGCGACGTGCTTGGCGTCGCTGAGGTGGCCGAGCTCGCGGTTGGCGTCTGCGGCCGCCTGCTTGACCATGGCCAGCGCCACGACCAACTTAGGGAAGTGCGACAGCGGCACGCCAGAGAGGTGAAAGTTGCGTACCGCACGCAGGGTCTGAATGCCGTAGTAGGCGTCAGCGGGTATTTCAAGGGAGCCAAGCAGGTCTTTTTCCAGGCGGAATGATGCAGCGGAGGACATGAGGGTTCTCATCCGAGAGAAAAGCGGTATTAGCCGCGAAGGCCGCTACCATAGGGGCTGAGCGGCATCTGCGGCCAATGCTGTTCAGCTCTGGGGCATGCAAGATCGGCATACAACTCATGTGACGTCGTTTCGCTGCGAAGCGTTACACGGCATCATGATCATCCTTCGCCAACCGCTTCGGGAGCGCGCATGAACATCGAAACCAAGTGGTTGGAAGACCTCGTTGCACTGGCCGCGACACGCAGCTTTTCGCAAGCGGCCGAACGACGATTCGTCACCCAGCCGGCGTTCAGCCGACGCATCCGCAGCCTGGAGAACACCCTAGGGCTGACGCTGGTGAATCGCTCACGCACGCCCGTGGAGTTGACCGAGGCTGGCCAGCTGTTCCTGATCACCGCGCGCAGCCTGGTCGAGCAGCTGGGCGAGGTGCTGCGACACCTGCATCACGTGGACGGCCAACAGGGCGAAGTGCTGCAGATCGCCGCGGCGCATTCGCTGGCGCTCGGTTTCTTCCCGCAGTGGATCGCCGGGCTGCGCGCGTTGGGCCTGAACCCCAGCACGCGCCTGATGGCGACCAACGTTGGTGATGCGATACACGCGCTGCGCGAAGGAGCGTGTGATCTGATGCTGGCTTTTCACGATCCCGATGCCGCGCTGCAGCTGGACCCGCAACTGTTTCCTTCGCTGCACCTGGCCAATAGCGAAATGCTGCCGGTGTGCGCCGTCGATACGGCGGGCGCTGCGCTGTTCGACCTGAACAACGGGCAAAGCGTGCCGCTGCTGGCCTACAGTGCCGGAGCCTTTCTTGGTCGCTCGGTCAATGGTCTGCTGCGCCAGCGCCGGCTGCGCTACACCACGATGTACGAAACCGCCATGGCCGACAGCCTTAAAAGCATGGCGTTGCAAGGCCTCGGCGTCGCCTGGGTGCCGCGCTTGAGCATTACGGCAGAACTGCAGCGAGGCGAGCTGGTGGAATGTGCCGACGAAAGCTGGCGTCTGCCGCTGGAGATTCGCCTGTATCGCTGCGCGCTGCTGCGCAAGGCGCCGGTGCGGCTGCTCTGGCGTCGATTGGAGGGCGGGGGGTAGCGGCAAGATCTGCGTCCTAGTCTGTCAGCGACCATGCATGCGGGCATTAACGAGCACCAAGCGTGTGGTCAGGCCCGCCGCCACAGGCGTCGTTTGGGTGGCTCGGGCCAGTTCACTGATTTGTTAACACAGCGCACGATGCCCCCGGCACCCAGGCGCAGCGTCCAGCGTTGCGCCACGGTAGCTTCCTGTCCTGGCTGGTGATGCACCAGCAGCATGTTGTAGTCGTGCTGCTTTTCGATGGTATGCGCCTGGATGGCCACCGGCTGGTCCGCTGCTTCTGTCCACTCGAACAACTGCTGATGGCTGGCCTGGATCATTGCGCACAGCGGCTCGCAATCGAGAATCAGGCGTTCCTGGAGCTCGTCCTGTACCAGCGCCGCCTTTTCCAGGTGCAGCCATGAGCGGTAGCAGACGATCTGCCGCTCCTCGTTGGCGGCCCACTTGCTGGAATGCTCGCGTACGGCTTTGCTCAGCTCGGAGAGCTTGCGGTAATCGAGCCAGACCAGCTGTTGGGCCATGGACGCCTGTGTGTAGGGCATCAGCAGACGGATCTTCCAGCGCGGCTTGCCCTTGCGCAGCCAGCGCGTGACGGTGTCGATCAGGTCGTCGCGCAGCAGGTCGCGCACCGCGTAAACCAGCGCGATACCCGCCAGCAGCGCCAGGGACATTTTTTGGCTGGCGTCGCGCACGTTGAACAGGAAGTAAGTGAACAGCGACATGATCAGCATGGTGGAGGCCGCCTTCACAAGCTTGCGGGTACCGGCGCCCAGTGCGGTGAGCTGTTGGCGCAGCACCACCGGGTATTCCAGCAGCCGGTGATAAAGGCTCATGCGGTTCCAGACGCGGGTCGGACCCCCCCGGAAGTCGCTGAGATAGCCGCGTTCGGCGCGGTATCGGTGCTCCTGGTGCAGAAAGTCGCGCACCGCCTGTTGCAGCTCTTCGTCGAGGTCTGCGAAACCTTCCAGGGTCATGCTTTCCAGCAGGAACTGCTCCGCAAGCCAGGAAAAGTAGATATCCAGTTGGCGAAAGTAGCGCGATTGCTTGCTCTGTTTCGGCTCGGCCTTGCGCAGGCGCTGGGCGTAGTTCTGGCTGAGCCGCAGGGCACGCGTCAGCGGCTCAGCTGTCGCATTGCCCTGCAGCTGCTGGCGCAGCCGATCCAGAGACGCCTGGAACTGGGAGAACGAAGCCCCATGCATGATTTCGTAGTGCGGCGACAACAGTGAATAGGAGGTATCCAGCTTGCTGGCCCGGTCCTGGGCCGGCAGGCCCAGCAGCCGAAAGCGGTGGGTCAGGGCGCTCTGAAAAAATTGCTCTTCGGTCAGGGCACGGCTGGAAAAGGTGGTCTCATGGGGGGTAAACAGGTACAGCTCGACCTGATGACGCCCCGGCTTGGTCAACGTACGGCTCAATTGCAGGCGAAAATCGCCCTGGCGTTTCAATGAGAACACGGCACCTCCGATACGGTACGCGAGGAGCATACCAAGCCTGGCCGAAAGCGGTGCTGGCCATCATGAGGCTGGCTTGCGTACCAGCGTTCAGGGCGGCTCGACATTGGCGTGGCAGGCGTGCAGTGTTCAGCTTAGGGGCATTCGCTACGGCATCGAAGGTGCACGGCCTTCATCCAGCCGCCCGGCTGTCAAGCCGCAGGCGCGACATGCGTGGCTTTCCGGTATAATGCCGCGCCTTCGAACCAGCGCCTTCGCTGGTTTGCCCTGCATGCAAGCCACGCTCCCGATGCGTGGCTTGTCGTTTTTGTAGCGCTGCGCAGCGCACGACGAGAGGCACGACGATGACCGCACTGGTAGGCGTGATCATGGGCTCCAAGTCCGATTGGTCCACCTTGAGCCACACCGCAGAGATGCTGGAAAAGCTCGGTATTCCGCATGAAGTCACCGTGGTGTCCGCACACCGCACGCCCGATCTGCTGTTCCAGTACGCCGAACAGGCCGAATCACGCGGCGTACGCGTAATCATCGCCGGTGCCGGCGGCGCCGCGCATCTGCCGGGCATGTGTGCTGCCAAGACCCATCTGCCAGTGCTGGGTGTGCCGGTGCAATCTTCGATGCTCTCCGGTGTGGATTCGCTGCTGTCGATCGTGCAGATGCCGGCGGGTGTGCCGGTCGCCACGCTGGCCATCGGCAAGGCGGGCGCAATCAATGCCGCGCTGCTGTCGGCCAGCATCCTGGGTCACGAATTCCCCGAGTATCACGTCGCGCTGAAGAAATTTCGCGACGAGCAGACCCAGACCGTGCTCGACAACCCAGACCCGAGGGACGCGTAAATGAAGATCGGCGTGATCGGTGGTGGCCAGCTGGGCCGCATGCTTGCCCTGGCGGGAACCCCGCTGGGCATGAACTTCGCCTTTCTCGATCCGGCGCCGGATGCCTGCGCCGCGGCCCTCGGCGAGCATTTGCGTGCGGACTACAACGACCAGGATCACCTGCGCCAGTTGGCCGATGAAGTCGACCTGGTGACCTTTGAGTTCGAGAGCGTGCCGGCTGAAACCGTCGCCTTTCTCTCTCAGTTCGTCCCGGTGTACCCGAGCGCCGAGGCGCTGCGCATTGCCCGTGATCGTTGGTTCGAAAAATCGATGTTCAAGAATCTCGGCATCCCGACGCCGGAGTTTGCCGACATCCAGTCCCAGGCCGATCTCGATGCCGCGGCCGCCAGCATCGGCCTGCCGGCCGTACTCAAAACGCGCACCCTGGGTTATGACGGCAAGGGCCAGAAGGTCCTGCGCAAGCCATCCGACATCATCGCCGCCTTCGCTGAGCTGGGCAGCGTGCCGTGCATCCTCGAAGGCTTCGTGCCTTTCACTGGCGAAGTCTCGCTGATTGCCGTGCGCGGTCGCGATGGTGAAGTTTGCTTCTACCCGCTGGTTCATAACACGCATGAAGAGGGCATCCTGCGGTTGTCGGTGGCGAGCAGCAACCATCCGCTGCAAGCGCTGGCCGAGGATTACGCGCGGCGCGTGCTGACACAGCTGGATTACGTCGGCGTGCTGGCGTTCGAGTTCTTCGAGGTCGACAGCGGGCTCAAGGCCAATGAGATCGCGCCACGCGTGCACAACTCCGGCCACTGGACCATCGAAGGCGCCGAGTGCAGCCAGTTCGAAAACCACCTGCGCGCGGTAAGTGGTTTGCCGCTCGGCTCGACGGCCAAGGTTGGCGAGAGCGCCATGCTCAACTTCATTGGCGAAGTGCCCGCTGTGGCCAAGGTCATCGCCATCGAGGATTGCCATCTGCACCATTACGGCAAGGCGTTCAAGGTTGGACGCAAGGTCGGTCATGCCACGCTGCGTTGCCCGGACCGTTCTACGCTGGATCGGCAGATCACCGCCGTCGAGTCGCTGATCGCACACGATTGACTGTCCGGCCGTCTGGCTTGCTGCTTTCAGTGGCGAACTGGCTGGCTATCCTCAGGTCCGAAAATACGTAACGCCTATTTTCGGACTTGAGGAGATTGCCCATGGGCATCATCGGAACCATCATCATCGGCCTGATCGTAGGCCTCATCGCTCGCTTCCTGAAGCCCGGCAACGACAGCATGGGCTGGATCATGACCATCCTGCTGGGTATCGGCGGTTCGCTGCTGGCCACCTACGGCGGGCAGGCGCTCGGCCTGTATAGAGCGGGAGAAGGTGCGGGCTTTATCGGCGCGGTCGTCGGTGCGATCATCCTGCTGGTCATCTACGGCATGGTCACCAGCCGTAAACACTGATCTGCCTGGGGCCGTGCCCTGCGGCCCCGTTCTCTCATCTTCCGGTTGTCATGCGCCTTTTAATTCTGTGCCTCCTGCTTTGCTGTGCTTCCACTGTCCATGCCGCCCCGGCGGAGCTCGACTGGCTTGAGCTGATGCCTGCCGAGGATCGTCAGGCGTTGGAAGAAATGCCTGAAATCGAGCATGACTCGCCGGAGAACGACGGTTTCAGTGATCAGGGCGGTCTCAAACAAGGTACAGGTCTGCCCGCGGTGATGTATTCGGCCAAGACCGTGCCGACGCTCAACGGCAAGCTGATTCGCCTGGGTGGCTATCCGGTTCCGCTGGAGACTGACAGCCGGGGTCGCAGCACCGAGTTCTTTCTGGTGCCCTATCCGGGCGCCTGTATTCATGTCCCGCCACCACCGCCCAACCAGATCGTGATGGTCCGCTATCCCGCCGGGATCATGCTGGATGATATCTATGCTCCGCTCTGGGTCGATGGCACGCTGCAGGTCGAAGCCGTTAGCAACGACCTGGCCGACGCCGCCTACGCGATCTCGGCGGCTGAAGTGAAGCTGATAGACGAAAGCGACCTCTAGTCGATGAAACGACCCGCGCCGCTCGACCCTTCTCATCGCCAGGCCTTCAGAGAGCTGGCGGAGCAGACCGAGGGCATCGATGAGGCGGTATACAGGGCTTTCGATAAGGATCCGTTGGAGCCGATCATCGGGCTCGGGCCCGCCGATGCGCCCATCGCATTCTTTGGCCGTGATCCGGGGCGTGAAGAGGTGCGTCACGGTGAGCCGTTCATTGGCGGTGGGGGCCAGCTGGTTCGACGTGCGCTCTATCGGCATGTTCATGGCGAAGAAATGCCGGATTTCGAGGCCAGTCAGGCGATCGGCGATGGTTTTTTCTGGATCAACACAGTGCCCTACAAGCCGCTCGGTAACCGCGCCTGGTCAATGGCAATCAAACGCCGATTTCATCCGCTGATGCGCCAGCTGCTGCTCGATCACTGGCAGGGCCGCGACGTCATCACGCTCGGTCGTGAGGCGTTTCTCTGGTTTGGTCTGGAGCAGCCCCGCGAAGTGCGCCAGCAACTTGAGGCATTCTGGCAACGCGAGGACCGCTTCACTGCGCATTTCGACCTTGAGCTGACGGAGGAAGCGGGAATTCGCAGAACGTTTCGCCTGCATCCGCTGCCGCATCCATCGCCACGCAACCTGACCTGGTTCAAGCGTTTCCCTGCGTTGCTGGAGGCGCGCCTGCAGCAGTTGCTCGACTGACACCCTCAGCTCTCAGCCCTGTGACGCCGCACGAAGCGGCGGTCGAAATGGTCCTTCAGGCTGCCAAGCATCCGGCCTTCGGCCGCCACTGCGCCCCAACTCAGCAATGCACCATGATGGCCGTCAGCCAGTAGGGCAAGGCTGTGGGTTTGCGGATGGTAGTGGCGCAGCGGTTGGCCAATCGAGGCTCTCATGAGATTGGTCGCCAGCACGCTCGCCTGACGCACCGCGTGTACGCCGTTGTGGATGGCGCCGGGCAGGCTGGCGCAATCACCGCTGGCGAATACATGGGGGTGCGAGCGGCTCTGCAGGGACGGGGATATCTCGATGAAGCCACGACCGTCCACGCGCAGGCCCGACTCGCGCAGCCAACCCAGCGGGCTGGGACCTGTCGCGATAACCAGGCGTCTTCCGCGCCAGCGCACCTGGCCTTCGCCGACCAGGGTGTTGCCGTGGACTGTCTGGATCGGGGTGTGCTCATGGACCTGCACCTTGGCATCCTGCAGGTGCCGAAGTGCCAGCCGCCTGAGGCGAGGCGGGTGGCCGGCGAGCAGGTCGTCGGCGCAGAACAGGTCGATCGACGGCACCCGTCCAGCCATGGCCAAGGCCAATTCGACGCCAGCTGCACCGCCCCCGACGATGCCCACGGACTCGGGAATCTCCTGCCACTGTTGCCAGCGGCGGATGAAGTCGGCGAATGGTTTAACCGAGAGCAACTCCATGCCGTCATCGGTCTGCTCCGGCAGCCAGGGCAGCGAGCCCAGGTTCAATGACAGCCAGGTGCTGCGCAGCGTCACGCCGGTCGCCAGAAGCAGTTCAGGCGTTTCGGGAAGCAGTGCGACCAGCGTGCCCTGGATGAATTCCACCTCGGCTGCGGCACACAGCTTGGGCAGTCCGACGCGGCAGTCGCGCGTCTGGTAATGCTCGGCGACCAGGCCGGGCATCATGCCGGAATACCAAGCGTGAGGTTCGGCCGAGACCAGCCCGATCCGGCCCGCTGGGCGGTCGCGGCTGGCCCACTGGCGCAGCACCCCGAGGTGGCTGTGCCCGCCCCCGGCCAGCAGGATGTCGAAATCAGCGTTCATGGTGCATCAGAACCGGACTGATGCAGATGCGGCACGGATTGGCGGGGTCAGTTTTTAGCGGGGTGGCTTCCATGGCAAAGTCCTCCATTGCAACTGGCAGGCAGGCTTGCATTAGCGCCCCTTCACCGATTGATGGGGATGGCGCCCGCTTGCAGTATAGATTCAATGCGTCTGGTTGCCTGGATCTGGGTCAACGGCACGCTGCCGGACGGGTCAGGCCGTTTCGACGCTGATCGAGACGCTCAGCGTGTGGCTTGCAGCGGACTCGAGCCGAACCACATCGTCCATGACGTTCGCCGTTTCGATGCACAGCATGCGTTGCCAGGCATCGTCGGCGAACTGCGACAGCCGTTGCGCCTTGGCGATCCAGGGGTTCCACAGAACGGCAGAGCGTGAGCCTTGCGTCTCGAGCACAATCCGCCGCTTGAGGCCCGGGTCGCGTAGGCTCAGCCTCGAAGGCAGATCCAGATAGATGCGGTCGGTCTCGCCGACGAACGCCAGGTCGCCCTGTTGCTGTCGCTGCTGCCAGTCTTCCAGGGTTTCGATATAGGGACGCCCGTCCAGGCCCTCGACCGTGACCTGATGGATATCGCTGATGGCGAAGTAGCTGTGCAAGGCCTGGGACAGTGCAACTGCCTTGTCGCCGCGGTTGTGACTGGTCAGCGACAGGTGCAAGCCTTTGCTGTCCAGGCAGACCTGCAGACTCAGCTCGACAGCATGCGGCCAGCCGGGCAGCCCAGCATTGGTGTTGCAGCTAAACAGTAGCCTGACGCTGCCGGGGTTGCTTTCGCTGCGCGCCATCACCCAGTCGATGTTGCGCACCAGCCCGTGTGCCGGCGCGGGCTGACTGCCTTGGTAGCTGTCTTGAACCGACTGCGGGTTGCGCGCCAGATCGCCGAACCAGGGCCAGCAGACCGGCACGCCACCCCGTACGGCCTGGCCGGTTTGAAATGCAGCTTCCCCGCTGAGCCAGAGGATCGGCGTCGCTTCGCCCTGGCGATAGCTGAGGATCTGGGCGCCTTGCTCGGCGACGATCACTTCTGCGTCTCCATGACGAAGGCGCCAGCAGGCGAGTTGGTCCTTTTCGATGCGCTGAATGTCGACGGGCATGAGCTTTCTCGTTGGCAAGGGGATGGTGTGTTGAGACCCTGTCGCTGCTCAGGGATTCCACAGCCGGGCCAGCATGAACCTGGCCGGCGGGTAGCGCAGGGCTAGTGGTGGTGCGGCGTTAAGCGGCCCGCGGCGCAGAGCGACGCGGGCTCAGGTGAATGCTGTACCGGTTCAGCGCCCTTGGCAGGCGTCGACGCGCAGCCAGCGTTCCAGCAGCTTGAAGCCCTGCATCAGCACGAACGCGATGATCAAGTAGATCAGGCCGGCGGTGAGGAACATTTCTTCGTGCATGTAGGTGCGCGCCGCGATCTTGCGCGCCATGCCGGTCAGCTCCAGCAGGGTGATGGTGCTCGCCAGGGCGCTGGCCTTGAGCATCAGGATCACTTCGTTGCTGTAGGCGGGCAGGCCGATGCGGGTGGCGCGCGGCAGGATGATATGGCGCAGGGCCTGATAGCGCGACATGCCCAGCGCGCGGGCCGCCTCGACTTCACCGGCCGGCACGTTCTGGATCGCACCGCGCAGGATCTCCGCGATGTAGGCGGCGGTGTGCAGGGTCATGGTGATGATCGCGCACCAGTAGGGATCGCGCAGGAACGGCCACATCCAGCTTTCGCGCACGGCCTCGAATTGGGCCATGCCGTAGTAGACGAGGAACAGCTGCACCAGCAGCGGCGTGCCACGGAAGAAGAAGATATAGCCATAGGGCAGCGCGCGCACTGCAAGCAGGCGCGAGGACCGTGCGATGCCCAGCGGCAGCGCAAGAATCAATCCGGCCACCACCGAAACGCCGACCAGCTGCAGCGTCAGCCAGGCGCCTTCGAGAAAGTCCGGCAGCCACTTGATGAACAATTCCCAGCTCATGCGGCGCTCCTGACAAAGCCGCGACCGGCACGTCGTTCAAGAAAATACATGCCCGTCATGGCGATCACGGTCAGGCCCAGGTAGATCAGGGCAGCGACGACGAAAAAGGTGAAAGGCTCCTTGCTGGCCGTCACCGCAATTTGCGAGGTGCGCATGATCTCTTCCAGGCCGATTACCGAGACCAGCGCGGTGTCCTTCATCAGGATCATGAACAGGTTGCCGAGGCCAGGCAGGGCCAGGCGCCACATTTGCGGCAGGATCAGCCGCAGGAATATCCGCCGTTTGCCCAGGCCGAGCGCCAAGCCGGCTTCCCGATGGCCTTTGGGAATGGCCAGCAGCGCGCCGCGAAACACTTCGGTGGCGTAGGCGCCGAAGCACAGGCCGAGGGCAATGGTACCGGCCGCGAAGGGGCTCAGCGCCAGGTTGTCGATGCCGAAGAGCTCGCCGATGCCGCGTACCAGGCCGATGGTGCCGAAATAGATCAGCAGTACCCAGAGCAGTTCGGGTACGCCGCGAACGATGGTCGAATAGGTGCCGCCCAACCAGCGCAGGGTGGCGAGTGGCGATGTCTTGGCTAGTGCGCCGAGCAAGCCGAGCACCAGGCCCAGGGCCAGGGATGCTAGGGCCAGCTGAATGGTCATCCAGGTACCGGCGATCAGCGCCGGACCGAATCCATGAAGGTCGGGAATCATATGGGCTCAAACACCAAAGCCCGACCTACCTGTCCAGGCGGCCGGGCTTTGATTCAGACGGATCAATAAATGTCGAAAGGGAAATACTTGGCGTTCAGCTTCTCGTAGGTGCCGTCAGCTCTGATTTCATCCAGCGCCTTGTTCAGCTTCTCACGCAGTTCGTCATTGCCCTTGCGTACGGCGATGGCGATCTTGTCGTTGTCGAACACCGGCTCACCCTTAAATTCGAAGTTCTTGCCAGCATCGCTCTTGAGCCACTCCCACTGCACAAAGGAGTCAGCCAGGATGCCATCGACACGGCCCGAGGCCAGGTCGAGGTAGGCATTTTCCTGGGTGTCGTAGAGCTTGATGTCGACGACGCCGTCCAGGTTGTCTTCCAGCCAGGTCCCGGCGATGGTAGCGCGCTGGGCGCCGATGGTCTTGCCTTCCAGGTAGCTTTCGTCAGTCTTGAAATCAACCGACTTCGGCGCGACGAACTGCAGCTTGTTGGTGTAGTAGTGATCGGTGAAGTCGACAGCGTTCTTGCGTTCCTCGGTGACGGACATCGAAGCCGCGAGGAAATCGAACTTGCCGGCGTTCAGGGCGGGGATAATGCCGTCCCAATCGGAGGTCACCACTTCGCATTCGACTTCCATCTTGGCGCACAGGGCGTGGGCGATGTCGAGGTCGAAGCCGACCACTTGGCCGCTGGCATCGATCAGGTTGAAGGGAGGGTAGGCGCCCTCGGTACCGATGCGCAGCTTGTCAGCGGCGAAGGCGTTGGCGCCAAGCATCAGGGTGGCGGCGGCAGTCAGCAGAATCTTCTTATAGCTTTTCATGCGATGTGTTGCTCCATTAGCGATGGCTGGACATGAACTGTTTACAGCGTGCCGATTGGGGGTTGTCGAACACCTGCTCCGGCGTTCCTTGCTCTTCGACCAGGCCCTGGTGGAGGAAGACGACCTCACTGGAGACCTGCTTGGCGAAGTTCATTTCATGGGTGACCAGCAGCATGGTACGACCCTCATCGGCCAGCGACCGGATCACTGCAAGCACTTCTTGGACCATTTCCGGATCGAGTGCCGAGGTGGGTTCGTCGAACAGGATCACCTGCGGTTGCATCGCCAGGGTCCGGGCTATCGCAGCGCGCTGCTGCTGGCCACCGGACAGCTGGTTCGGATAGACGTGACGCTTGTCGGCGATACCCACCTTGGCCAGCAGTGCCTCGGCCGTTTCGGTGGCTTCGGCCTTGCTCTGGCCCAGCACGCGACGTGGCGCCTCGATGATATTGTCGAGCACGCTCATGTGCGGCCAGAGATTGAAGTTCTGGAATACGAAGCCGAGCTTGCTGCGCATCTGGTTGATCTGCTTGGCATCGGCGGCGACCAGATCGCCGTCTTTGGCGCGCTTGAGGCGCAGCTGCTCGCCCGCGACGATGATCTCGCCCTCGTTGGGATTTTCCAGCAGATTGATGCAGCGCAGGAAGGTCGACTTTCCTGAGCCGGACGAGCCGAGGATCGAGATGACATCGCCGTCGCGGGCGGTCAGCGAGATACCCTTGAGAACTTCCAGATCGCCGTAGCGCTTGTGCAGATTGCGGATTTCCAGTGCAGGTATGGCCTCAGCCATAGAGCTTCCTCTTCTCGGAACAGGGGGCTGCTCCTGCTCCGTTTCTATGTAAATTGCGCTCCGGCCAACTGCTCGCCATCCTGGCGAGGCGCAAACCTAGCATGGGTGGGGGCATGCGCCAAGCGCGGCGCGGCCCCGAGCGCAGTGACCGGCTGGTCACTTCCTCTGCCGAGGCCAATGTGCCCTTATCTATATAGATGAAATTGACGTTGCTCGCCGGATATGACATCCGGCTCGGATAAAAAATTGTCCGGCCGGATGTCGTTTGGAGCCCGGTTAAGTTGGATCGCTCTTGGGCAGATCGGAATCGCCAGTGAGCATCTCGTCGTGCTCGCCCATCTTCCAGGGCAGACTGCCGGGCGAGATGTGCAGGAAGTGCAGGTACTTTTCGAACTGGTCGAGTATGTCGCTGATGATGTCGGCCTGGTCGTAGCCATAAATATCGTAGTGCTGACCCCCGCGGCGCAGGAAGACCTCGGCGCGGTAGTACTGCTCATCCGTGTCCGGCCCCTCGGACAGGGCGAACGCCGGCATGGCGTACCCGACCGCGCGGATTTCATAGACGAAGTCCACCTGATCCTCCTTGATCACTTCCAGATACACCCGCGAATTGGCCTCGTCGGCGTGCACTTCGGCCGTCCATTCCTGGCCGCCGAGTTCGCGCTGCACACGGCGCATGGCCTTGAGGACGGTGCTGCCCATGAACGCGTCGACCTGCTCTCGATCAGGAAAACTGACCAGACCGGCCAGGCGCTTCTTCCACAGGCCGGGACCGGCATTGCTCGCCAGTCGGCTGCTCTGCATATGGTTCTGCAGACTGGTTTCATGGTGCCCTTCGATCACCAGTGCGCGCCACATGCCCAGCGCCGCAATCATCATGATGATTGCGAAGGGCAGGGCACTGGCGATGGTCATGGTTTGCAGCGCGCTGAGCCCGCCCGCCAGCAACAGCGCGGACGCCACCACGCCCTCGATGCTGGCCCAGAACACCCGCTGCCAGACCGGCGTGTAACTTGCGCCGCCTGCCGCCAGAGAGTCGATCACCAGCGAGCCGGAGTCGGACGAGGTGACAAAGAAGGTGATGATCAGCACCACCGCCAGGAAGGAGGCGATGGAGGTCATCGGCAGCAGCTCGAACAATTTGAACAGGGCGATGGCATTGTCCGCCTGCACGTCGGATATCAGCGAGGTGTAGCCCTCGACCATGATCAGGTGCAGCGCGGTATCGCCGAATACCGAGAACCAGAGGAAGGTGAAGATGGTCGGCACGAACATCACGCCGAATACGAACTGGCGAATGGTCCGACCGCGGCTGATCTTGGCGATGAACAGGCCGACGAAGGGCGACCAGGCGATGGTCCAGCCAAAGATGAATAAGGTCCAGTTGCCGATCCAGTCACTTCGCGAATAGGCCTGGAGGTTGAAGGTGCGTTCGATGATGTTGTTCAGGTAGCTGCCGGTGTTCTGCAGAAATGTTTCAAGAATGAAGATGCTCGGACCAACTAGAAAAACGAACAGCATCAGGCCGATCGCGAGGATCATGTTCAGCAGCGACAGGTTCTTCACGCCCTTGTCGAGGCCGGCGACCACCGAGCAGATCGCAAGGCCGGTGATGATCGCGATGGCGATGATCTGCACGTTGATACTGATCGGAATCGAGGGCCAGAGGTAGTTGATACCTGCATTGATCTGGGTGACCGACAAGCCGAGCGTCGTGGCAATGCCGAACAAGGTGCCGAGAATGGCGAACACGTCCACCACGTGACCGATCGGGCCATAAATTCGCTCGCCAATGATCGGGTACAGCGCCGAGCGCATGGACAGCGGTAAGCCATGGCGAAACGAGAAGTACGCCAGCACCAGCCCCGTCAGCCCGTAGATGGCCCAGATGTGGAAGCCCCAGTGAAAGAACGCGATTTGCATTGCCTGTTTGGCGGAGTCGACGGTTTCCGCCGCACCGGCCGGGGGCGAGGCATAGTGCAACACCGGTTCGGCGACACCGAAGAACAGCAGGGCGATGCCGTAGCCCGCGGAAAACAGCATGGCGAACCAGGCCGGGAAGCTGTACTGCGGCTCGGCGTGGTCCGGCCCCAGCTTGATGCTGCCCCAGGGCGTCATGGCGATGCCCACGATGAACACCAGAAAGAACGCCACCGAGAGCATGTAGAACCAGCCGAAGTTGGTGGTGATGAAGGCCAGCGTGGAGCTGAACACTTCGCCGGCCAGCTCCGGGTTGCTGATCGTGCCGATCACCAACAGCAGGGTGACGACCACGGCTGGAATGAAAACGGGAAAAAGAATGATGGACCTGGGCATTTTCTTGGCGGCATCCATGGGCGGTCAGCCTCCCTTGTCGAATGGGTGATGAGCGGGATGTACGCGGCGAAACCTTCGGATTGCCCGAACGCTGCCTTCTGGGTAGACGGCCCGAAGCGCTGAATGATTCAGCGAAAACATGAGCAAGCTGCAAATTGACCCTGGCGCTGGCGCTAGAACGCGGGCTCCAGGCCATGGCGCTTCAGGATGGCGGTAACGCTGCGGTCAGCGATCAGTGCCTCAAGCGCTGCGTTGAATTGATCAAACTCGGCTTCGCTGACAGAGGCCCGGGAAAAGCCGATTGCGTAGGAAACGGGCTGCATCACGCCCGTTTCGTGAATGTCGGCGATTCGTTCCTGATCGATCAGATGCCAGGCGACATCCTGGTTGACCACGGCGATGCCTTGCTCGCCAAACCTGCCGGCCGCCAGCATGCGCAGCAGTCGCCGGTTATTCGCCACCAGGCTCACGGTCACGTTATCCACCGCAGTCAGCTGCTGGCCAAGCACGAATGAAGTCCCGGAAGGTCCGTACACGGCTACGGTGCGTCCGGCCAGGTTCTCCGGGCGGTGGTAGACGAGGCGATTTGTCGAACGTGCATAGACGCCGTAGCGCGAAGTGACCAGCTCGCGAGTGAGGTAGAGCGCCCGCTCGCGGTCCGGCGAGCGGATCACGGTGAATATCCCCTGCGCAGCGCCGTCTTCGGCCTCGGCCAATGCCCGACGCCAGGGCAGCAACTGCACCGGACAGTCGGTGTGCAGCCGAGCGCACACCGCCGCCACGATCTCAACCAAAGGCCCGGCTGCGCCATCGGGGTCGGTAGGTGATGCATAGGTGAACGGCGGGAAATCTTCGGTGACGAAGCGCAACTCACCGGCCTGACAGTTGCCCATGACGGATACCAGACCGATGACTATCGCAATCCATCGAGTGCGCATGCTTCAAACTCCAGACGAACTACTGGAGCGGCCACACGCTCCGTGCCCTCGCAGGCTAGCGTGTTGTCAGCTGCAGCGCGACCCTGCAGCCGCGGTTCAAGGCAGCCAGCGCAGCAGGCCCGGCTTCCAGCTAAGCGTCAAGGCGACTGCTACAGCGGCTGCGCTCATCAGGCAGAGCCAGAGCAGTACGGCGAAGCCCGGCACCTCCACTGTCATCAGCAACGCAGGTGCCCCGGCCAAGGAGATCACGGCTGCGTTGCGACGTAACTGTCGCCCGCGTGCGGTTGGAGGCGCCGCTGATCGCCAGACCTTCTGGCGATGGGCTTGCTGCAGGAGCGCGAGCTGGGCGAACGCCAGGTAGCACAAAACGAAGACGCCCAGCTGCATGAGCTCAGGCATCGGCAGCGCGTCGGTTCAGGCGTCGTGCCGTGGTCAACGCCAGAAGCGCCAGCATCATGAGCATCAGATCCATGCCGGCAACCGCATGCAGCCCGTGCTGGACGCTGAAAAGCAGATGATCGCCGGTGGTCAACCAGTTCAGCAGCACCGCTGCTAGCGCAGCAGCGCCGATGGCCAGCAACTGCCCGCGCCAGGCTGCCGCGCCACGAATCAGCGCATGGACCAGGGTCGACGCCCAGATCAGAAAGAACGCCCAGCCTTCGAGGGCGGCGCGGTCTATCTCGAAGCGGCCAACGTCGGTCGGCAACGCGCGATTGGCGATGAAGAAGCCGAGCGTGGCGAGGATCAGCCCGCTGCAGCTACAGACGCAGATCGCGTCCAGCAGGTGCGCGCCGGAGTGTCCCTGCCGCTGATGTCGGGCGCGGCGGGTGCCGGTCCAGAACAGCAGTCCGGTGGCGATCATCACCCAGCCGGACAACCCGCCGAGAAAATACAGCCAGCGCAGCGTCCAGTGTTCGAATTGCACGAAATGCAGGCCGCTGAAGAACCGCTGGATGGCGGCTATTGGACCGGTCCGGTGATCAAGCAGGAGGGCGCCGCTACTGCCATCGAAGGTCATGCGATCGACGTTCATGGTTACCTGATGAGCGAACGTGCGGCGCACCTCCACGTACGCCTGCGCGTCTCCGGGATGCCAGACCCGTAGCATGTAGGGCTCATCACCCCAGGTATCGCGTGCACGGTCGCGCATGGTGTCCAGCGAAGCCAGCGCGGCGGGCTCGCCGGATGCCTGTCGTGTGTAGGTGCCAAATGCCGCGGTACTGAAGGCAGCCGGATTGCCGGGGTAGATTCGTTCGATGACCGTCGGGAAGTAGATGGCAAAAAAGATGATCAACCCGGATAGGCTGATCAGAAAATGAAACGGCAATGCGACGACGCCGGTCAGGTTGTGCAAATCCAGCGTCGCACGTTGCGTGCTCTTGTGCGGCCTGAAGCTGAAGAACTCGCGAATCAGTTTACGGTGGATCACCACGCCGGACACCAGCAACAGCAGCATGCCCATACCGGCGATGCCCAGCAGCCAGTAGCCGAGATCGCGCCAGCGCAGATGCAGGCTGTAGTGGAACGGGAAGAGGAACCCGGTGGCTGCCCAGCTGCCATGGTCTGGTAACAGCTCGCCGCTAGATGGATCGATGAAGCGACGCGTTGATACGCCCGCAACATCGGGATATTCCAGCTGAATTACCGGTGTGCGCTGGGTTGGCAGGGTGATGCTCCAGCGCACAGCCGTGCCGGCCAGTTGCTGTGCATGCGGCACTACCAGGCGATCCAGGGAAAGATCGGTAGGTGGTGGGCCGAGCCGCGTCGACGGCAGCATCCAGCGGTCGATCTCGCGATCGAAGACCACCAGGCTGCCGGACCAGAAGACCGCCAGCAGCAGGCCGCCGAGCAGCACGCCGGCCCAGGTGTGCAGCCAGCTCAGCGAAGCGCGGAATCCACTGCCGGGCATCGTCGTCAACCTGCACCCGTGATCGGCAGCGATGCCGGTGGGCCGAACTGCAGCGCTAGGTCACTGGCGATGCCAAGCAGCAAGAGCAGGCACAATCGCCACAGCCGTGGTTCGACAAACGCCCAGAGCAGCAGGCCGAGGTAGATGACGAAACCCAGCATGCAAGCGATCAGCACCGCCTCGTGACCCGCCAGCCCGATTAGCTGCACCAACAACCGAGCGCTGGCCGAAGCCAGCGCTACGGTACAGGCGAAGCCGCCGCCGATGCCTGCAAGAACCCGCAGCGCGAGACTGGCGTGGTAGCGCCAGTCCATCTGGCGCTGCTGCCGCCCATGCTTGGCCGCTGAGTGCATGCCTTAGAAGCTGACCTGATAGCCGACAGTGAACGTCCGTCCACGACCATTGAACACGCGCCCATTGCGGGTTGCGGGTGCGCCGGTGTTGGCGGCCTGCGAGTAGTAGGTCAGGTAGTCCTCGTTGAACAGGTTCTCGACTCCCAGGCGGGCTTCGCCGACCGGCAGGCGATAACCCAGCGAGGCATCGACCAGGGTGTAGCCGTCGAAGTCCAGATCCGGCTGGTCGAAACCCCGGCTGGCATAGTGGTTGGCCTGCAGCAGGCTGTGCAGCTTATCGTTCCAGTTGGCCTGCCAGCTGATGCCGTAACGATCCGGCGAGATGTTCGCGCCATCGAGGTCGGTATCGACCTTGCCGTCATCGTCGGTATCGGATTGGCCGTTGACCTGGGCATACATTAACTTCAGGCGGTGCGCCTTGTTGATCTGCCAGCCGCCGGTGAACTCGATGCCATCGATTTCGGTGCGCTCGCGGCGAACCTGGTAGACCCCGCCCACGCTGTCCAGGCGCGAGCCGAGGTCGGCATCCGACTCGTAGTAACTGATCTCTGCGTCGAACGGCCCGTGGTTCAAGCGAAAGCCAATCTCGCGGTTTTCGGTAACCACCGGTTGCAGGTCGAGGAAGTTGTCGACGCTGGTTCCCGGCGTGCCGATGCCTCGCAGCACGCGACCGACATCGGGCATGCCGAAACCTTCCGAATAGTTGGCGAACAGTTGCGCCCAGTCGCTCATCTGCCAGACCAGACCGGCGTTGTAGAGCGTTTCCTCGAACGTCGGGTTGCCGCCTTCCACATCGACACTACCCACCGGTTGAGTCGAGGCAATAGTGCGGAAGCTGTCGACGTCGAGATCGGCGAACTCATGGCGCACACCGGCATGCAAGGTCAGCTGGTCGAGCGTGCGGATCTCGGCCTGGAGGAACGGGGCATAGTTGCGGAAGACCGTTTCCGGCACCCATTCCCGATCAGTGAGAATCAGCTGCTGGCTGGTGGTGTCCTGCAGCACATCGAGTCCGCCGGTGAGCATCAGGCGGTTGTCGAGCATGCCATCGCGGCTGATCGTCAGCTTGCCGCCGATCTTGTCCGACTCGTTCTGCGACTGGTCGAACAGCGTTCCCGCCGGCGCGATGCTGGGGTCTTGAAAGGTGGCGTTGGTGCCGCCACCAAAGCGGGCGCGAAATCGCTGGGTATAAAGCTGCAGGCCCAGTTCATTGCCGTAGAAATCGGCGTGCTTGTAGGACAGGCTGGTGGCCAGCGTTTCGTTCTGAGGGGCCTTGCCCTGCGGGTCGCCTTTACGCGAGGTCGCGGGAAGCTCAGCGTTGGCGTCACCCGGCACGTTGACGTATTCGTGTTCGCCTTCAACCTCGTAGCGATTGATCATCAGGCCGATGTTCTGGTTGTCATCCAGCCAGTAGCCGAGCTTGAGCAACAGATCGGTGCCGGTCGAATCCATCACGTCGCCCTGGGTGTCGTCGACGCCGATCAGGTCCCCAGTGGCATCGTAGAACATGCCCTGGGTCTGCCAGCTGGTCCCGAGAAGGTAGTCGAAGTTGCCCTGCGTGCCCTCGACGCGATAGTCCAGCTTGTAGCCGAATCCTTCGGACTCATAGTCGCCGGGCGCGGTAAAGCTGACGCCCGCGTGCTGGCGCAGCGCGCCGCTGGCCGGGCGGCGGGTCACATAGTTGATGATGCCGCCCGTAGCGCCAAGGCCGTGCTCGGCACTGGCACCGTGGATAACCTCAATGCGTTCGACCATCGACAGGTCGATGACATAGCCGTCGCGCTGGCTGTCACGCAGCGGTGTGGACTGCGGCACGCCGTCGATGAGAATCAGTGCCGAGCGACCGCGAAAGGTCTCGCCAGCGCTGCTCATCTTCTGCCTGCTCGGCGAGTACGACGGAATCAGGTTGCTCAGGATCGCGCCTTGGTCCGAGGTAATGGCCAGCTGTTGTTCGATCTGCTCGCGACTGATTACAGTGATTTTTTGCGGCGTCTTGCCAGCCTCGCTGCGGGCACGTGTCGCGCTGATCGTGACTGCTTCGAGCTCTGTCGCTTCATCTGCCGCAGCGACTGGCAGGGACGAGAGGGAAATGGATGCAAGAGCGATAGACAAGCACAGACTGGTTTTGCGAAACACGTGAAGCTCCCGATGTTGGATTTGTTCAGGGAGCGCAAATGTAAACTAAGTGCGAATTACTTTCATTAGCTGTTGGCTTTTCTGTATCCCTTGCTGCGGTCCCGCGGCAGTTGTTGTTCGGTCTTTTGCAACGACCACAGGCCGCGCTACTCCTGACCATTTCCGAATTGACGTCGATGTTTCCAACGCTGAAATACGCCGAACCGCCGCCAGATTGCCATGGTGTGCGCAACGATCAGAAGGCGGCTTCGAGTTGGTGTTGGCGCAGGATTTTCGGCACCGTGCCATCGGCTATAGCCGCGTCCAGCGCCTGCTCGAAAGCTTCGAACTGTGCTGCACTCACAGTCTTGCGCGAGAGACCGATGCCATAGCTGATCGGGCCCATCTCGCCGGCTTCACGCACTCCGGCGAGGCGCTCCTCCTCAATCAGGTGCCAGGCGACATCCTGATTGAGCGCTGCCAGACCGTCCACGCCGAAACGGCCTGACTGCAGCATGCGCAGGAGCCGTCGATTGTCTGTAGTCATGTACAGGCGTACGTCAGGCACCGACTTGAGGCGCTCGGACAGCACATAGGAAGTACCGGACGGACCGTAGACGCCAACCAGTCGCCCCGCGACGTCACCTGGTTGGTTGAAGACGAAGCTGCTCTGGGTCTGGGCGAAAACACTGTAGCGAGAAGTGACCAGCATCCGGCTGATGTGAAATATCTGCTCGCGTTGCGGTGAAGATGTGAGCGTGAATATTCCGTCCACCTGTCCCTGCTCGGCCAGGTGGAAGGCGCGCTGCCAGGGGTACAGGGTGATCGTGCACTGGTGCTGCAAGCGTGCGCAGATCGCATGTACCACCTCCACGAACGGGCCGGCCGCGCCAACGCCTTTGGTTTCGCTGACCGGGGCGTCAGCCGGAAAGGTGAACGGGGGGAAGTCCTCGGTTACGAAGTGCCACTGCGCCGCGCTGGCCGGGGCGGCGTTCGACAACAGCCAGATCAGCAGAATTGAGAGAACCCTGTGCACCGTTCGGCTCCTTGCGCTGTGCAGCAATCCTTGGCAGTTCGACGTAGCCGAGCAACATCCCGCTCAGGTCCGCCCAGTTGGCATCAGCCTAGCGCAGAATGAAGCCGGAGCTATGAAGAGATAAGGCCTGGCCGTGCATGCGTGGCGATTCGTCCAGAGATACTTTCTGCGGTGACCTGGATTCAGGCTTGTCGGCTCGCGCGGAGCGCAGAGGAATATCACGTGATGCGTCGCTATGTTTGCGAATTGCTCCCTTGCGCACCATCATAAAGATGCTTCTGAAAGCCTAAAAACAGACTCTTGATCAGTTCCGGCCTACCCAGATCTGCAGCTGCATCGTTAATTGCATTCCAGTAGCGAAGCTTCAGCAAAGGAGGAAAGCTTTTCCTGCCCCTATTCGCCACTCTCTCCGTCACGTACTGCGGCAGTACAAAGTCAAGAAAGGCTTCTTGCTTGACCAACGGATCATCCCGAATCCGTCCAAACTGGGGTTCCACCAGATATACCCCAATTGTTTGGGCCTACAGGGGAAGGGTAGGGAAGTGCAGACAACAAAAAACCCGCACTAGGCGGGCTTCTTGTGGGCTTTCGGGTGGTTTTGGCACCACCTGAAATGAATAGATGGTGCCCAGGGACGGAATCGAACCGCCGACACGGGGATTTTCAATCCCCTGCTCTACCGACTGAGCTACCTGGGCAACGGGGCGCTATTAGACGGATTTGGCTTTTGTCTGTCAAGCGCGGGTTTGAAAATATTTAGCTAGATCGGGCATTTAGCGATAAGTGCGAGCGGTTTGCAGCCTCGCCGTCGCGGCAGGCCTTGGCGCCTGCTAATGCTGCGCCAAGGCTGCGAATGTTTACTCGCTCGGCGGCACGTAACCTTCGGCCTGGGCGTATTCCTCGCCGGAGAAGAACTTGTCCATCTCGGTCTGCAGGAACTTGCGATCCTCGGCATTCATCATGTTCAGGCGGCGCTCGTTGATCAGCATGGTCTGGTGCTTTTGCCAGTCGTCCCAGGCCTTCTTCGAGACGTTGTTGTAGATATCTTCGCCCTTGGCGCCAGGGTAAGGCGGGCGCTCAAGACCGGGCAGTTCTTCTTTGTATTTGCGGCAGTTCACGGTGCGGGTCATGACATCTCTCCTGCGTTCAATTCAGCGGCGGCACGCTTGAGCAGCGTCTTCACCGGGGCGGCGAGCCCCAGCCGCGGCGGGGTGGCGAGGTTATACCAGAGCCAGTCTGGCTCGGCCACGGCGTGAGCTTCGGACTTGACTCTGATCAGCCAGGGCTCGATGGCCAATTGGAAATGGCTGAAGGTATGGGTCAGGCCCGGCAGCTCGCGGCGCCCTTGGAGCTGCAGCGCGTGGCGTTCGGCGAGCGGGTCGAGGGCGGAAATATCGTCCAGTTCCGGCAGGCTCCAGAGCCCGCCCCAAAGGCCCGTCGACGGGCGGCGGTAGAGCAGGATGGCGCCCTCATGGTTAGCCAGCAGCGGCATCAGGGTGCGCTTGCGCGGTAATGTCTTGCGCGGCTTGGGCGTCGGAAATTCGGTTTCGCGGCCCAGCAGATGCGCGCGGCAGCCCGCTTTCAGCGGGCAGAGCAGGCAGCTGGGCTTGCTGCGCGTGCAGAGTGTCGCGCCCAGGTCCATCATCGCTTGGGTGTAATGGTTGACTCGTGTTTGTGGGGTCAGTTGCTCGGCCAGGTCCCATAGCTGCCGGGCGACTTTTGGCTCGCCGGGGTAGCCGTCCAGTGCAGCAAAGCGGGCCAATACGCGCTTGACGTTGCCGTCCAGAATCGGTGCCCGCAGGCCCATGCTCAGGCTGGCAATGGCGCCGGCAGTGGAGCGTCCAATGCCCGGCAGCTCGGCCAGCTGTTCCACATCTTGCGGAAATTCACTGCCATGCTCGGCAACAACCAGTTTGGCGGTCTTGTGCAGGTTGCGGGCGCGGCTGTAGTAACCCAGGCCGGTCCATAGATGCAGCACTTCGTCCTCTGGCGCGTTGGCCAGGGCTTCGACGGTGGGAAGCGCTTGCATAAACCGGTCGAAGTAGCCGAGCACGGTACTGACCTGGGTCTGTTGCAGCATGATCTCCGACACCCACACACGATAGGGCGTGATGCCTTGCTGCCATGGCAGATCCTTGCGCCCGTGGCGGTCGTACCAGTCGAGAACGGCGACGCCGAACTGCGCGTCGCTTAGCGCTTGCGGGATCATCGATTGAACAGGCCCTTCAGTGCGTCCTTCAGTTCGGGACTGACCTTGTCGCCCAGCTTCTCTTTGATGGTCTCGTTGAGTTTGTCACCGGCGAGTCGGGCCGCGATTTTGCCGAGGCCGTCTTTGTCGAAGCGACAGGCTTTGGCTCCCAGCTCCAGCGGGCCGCGGCAGCGCAACGGCCATTCGATGCCTACATAGCGTTCGTTGACCGCGCAGGCCGGGTCGGGCATTTCGCCCTTGTCACCCTCGATGGCAATGCCGATGCGGTAGTCCATGCCCAGCACACGCAGGTCCACATCGCCGTTGCCGTTCACCGTGAGGCCGGGAATGCTGACTTTCAGGTCCGGGTTGCTGGCCACGCCGTTGCTTAAGGTGAGGTTGCCCTTCAGTTCGCGGAAAGGCGTGTCCTTGCCGCGCGGCTCACTGGTCAGCGGCTTGCGGTTGAGCGTGGCGATGGCGCGGCAGAGCTGCTGCTCGAGGTTGGCGTCGACAAGAATGCCGTTGTCGATGATGAAGCCGATCTTGCCGTTTAGGTTGTCGATCCAGGCTTGCTGGCTGTTGCCCTGGGTACTGATATCGCTGTCCAGGTTGATCAGGCCCTTGATCACCACCTGTTCGCCTTGGCTTTGCAGCAGGCCTTCGATGGGGACACGGGCCAGACGGGTCTGAGCGGTGATCAATGGCACCTGCGGTCGGACATCGAGACTGGCTGAGGCTTCAATGCGGCCGTTGTAGAGCCGTCCGCGTAACTGCTCCAGCGTCAGCATCCCGCCCGCTGTGCGCGCTTTGAGGGTGAAGTTGTCGACCGGCAGCTTCATTGCGATGAGGCTGTCGATATTCAGGCTGACGCGCGTATCCAGACTGCGCAATGCGCTGATCGGCAGGACGGAGGCGCTGCTCCAGGCTTGCTGAGTTGGCTTGTCGGGTAGCGGGGTGGTGCCGCTGCCGATCACTGCCGCTTCGGTGGCTTTGACTTCGCTCTGACGCGCGGCGCTGGCCGGGTCTTCCTTTTCTGGCGGCGGCAGATAACGATCAAGATTCAACTCGTCGCCTTTGAGGTCGGCGCGCAGGGCTTGTCTGGCAAAATCGCTGACTGCGATCTGGCCGGTAAAGGTGCTGCCGTCCAGCTTCAGGTTGATCTCTTCGAGGGTCAGGCTGGTCGCGGTGCCGGCCAGACGGGTGACCAGCTCCGCTTCGCTCAGGGCGGTGCTGTCGGCCATGGCTGGGAGCTGTTGGCCAACGCCCTCGAGGAATTCCCGCAGGTTGAATTCGGCAATTGACAGTGCGCCGCTAAGCTTTGGTTGGTCCTGCAGGTTGCGGGCTTTCAGCTCGCCAAGACCGCGCAGCTGGTTGGCTGTGAACTTTAAACTGGTCCACTCGGCGATATCGGCAGCCAGGTCGACCAGCAATTGGCCCTGCGCGCTAAAAGAAAGGGTTTTGCCCTGTAGTGGTTCGCCAGAGGCCTCGCCGCTCAGGCGCAGGTCTTCCAGCTGATAGCGCTGCAGCTTGGTATCGAAGCGCAACGCGCCCTGCAATTCGGTGCGCGCGCGCATTACCGGCTTGTTGCTGCCGAAAAAGGCGTTGAGCTTGATCGGAATCGATGTGGCTTCGCGGATGGCTCCGGTGGTCAGCTCGATGCCTTCGGCGCTGAACTGCTGTCCGCTCTGTGCGTCATGGTAGGTCACGCGCGCATCGCTGATGGTGAGGCTGTCGATGTCCAGTTGCAGCGGACGTCTGGCGCTGTCTGCAGTCTGCTCGTCTTCCTCGGGTTCGACCGGTTCTGCGGGTGGCGTCTCGGCTGGCGGCGTTTCGCTAGTCGCCGGACGGCCCACGCCTTCCCAGTTACCACGCCCCTTCTCGTCGCGGTTGAGCGTCAGGTTGAGCCCATTGAGCGTGATGTCGCTCATCTCCACTTCGCGGCTCAGCAACGGCAGCACCCGGACCGACAATCCCAGCATGCGTAGGTCTGCGAAAGGTTGTTCGGGTGTTTGCACGCTGGCCAGGGTGGTGTCGTGCAGTTCCAGGCCGAGCCAGGGAAACAGGCTCCAGCCGATGTCGCCGGCGATGTTCAGTTCGAGGCCGGCCTTTTCGCGAGCAAGTGCGCGGATCTCATCTTTATAGTCGTTGGGGTCGAACAGATGGGTCAGGGCAAAGCCCAATGCGACGATGAGGAGCAGCAACCCGAGGATTACCAGGCCCAGGATCTTGCCGAGCGATTTCATGGACAGGTCCTTTGTGTTTGGCATTTCAAAAGCAGCGAGTATAGCGTCACGAACCCCGGCTTTTGCCGTGGCTGGCGTTGGAGTGGCTACCTGCGCCTGGGTTCCTGTGGGAGACGATGGCGCGGTCGATCGCAGCTTCGTGAAACGACTGTAGAGCTTAGATTGGATCGAGCGGTAGATGCGCCCGTGCGGCCAATGCTTGGGCCTCCAGCTGTTCAGCCGGTGCCGCCAGGCGCAGATCCTGTCCGGCTTCACTGGCCAGACGTCGACTTTCTTCGAGGATTCGCGCACCTACGCCGCGACGGCGAGTGAGCTTGCGTACGCACAGGTGCGAAAGACGCCAGTTGGACGAGCCTCGTTGCAGCAGGGCGGCGCCGAGCAGCCGGTCATTGAAACGGCCCGCGATCAGGCTGCGGTTGGCTAGGCCGGCCTCAATCAGGGCTGCGGCATCTGCGTAAGGCGTCAGGAGCCAGGCTGGGGCGTCGGCGAAGATTTTCGCCAGATCGATGCGGTCCTGCGGGCTGGGCTCGGTTACGGCTTCAACGAAAACGGGCATGTTGACCTGGCTGTTGTGGTGAGTGACGGAAGCATAACCGTGCCGGCTCTGCGGCGCACGATAGCGCAGCCGATAGGCCGGCCGGTGAATCGTTGAGCAGTCAGCCTCTGTGCTGCTCGACCAGCCAGCCGGCGATTTGCAGCAGCCGGGCCGCTGGGCGCGTATCGACGAGGGTAGGTTTGGGCCTATAATGCGGCTCATTTTTCGCCCCACGATCAGCGGAGCTGTTGATGTCCGAACGTACGGCTTGCGTAGAGCGCAACACCCTGGAAACCCAGGTCAAGGCCACCATCAACCTGGACGGCACCGGCAAGAGCCGCTTCGCCATCGGCGTGCCGTTTCTCGAGCACATGCTCGACCAGATCGCCCGCCACGGATTGATCGATCTGGACATCGAATGCCAGGGCGATCTGCATATCGATGATCACCACACCGTCGAAGACGTTGGCATCACCCTCGGTCAGGCCTTCGCCAAAGCCGTTGGCGACAAGAAAGGCATGACCCGCTACGGGCATTCCTACGTGCCGCTGGATGAAGCGCTGTCGCGCGTGGTGATCGACTTTTCCGGACGTCCTGGTCTGCAGATGCATGTCCCCTACACCCGAGCCACCGTGGGTGGCTTCGATGTCGATCTGTTCCAGGAATTCTTCCAGGGCTTCGTCAACCACGCCTTGGTCACTCTGCACATCGACAACCTGCGTGGGCACAACACCCATCATCAGATCGAAACCGTGTTCAAGGCCTTCGGCCGCGCGCTGCGCATGGCGGTGACGCTGGATGAGCGCATGGCTGGGCAAATGCCGTCGACCAAGGGTTGCCTGTAATGCAGACCGTCGCAGTCATCGATTACGGCATGGGCAATCTGCATTCGGTCGCCAAGGCGCTCGAGCATGTAGGTGCCGGCCGGGTGCTGATTACCAGCGATGCCCAGGTCATTCGCGAAGCCGATCGCGTGGTCTTTCCCGGCGTCGGCGCGATTCGCGATTGCATGGCTGAAATTCGCCGGCTGGGCTTCGATGAGCTGGTCCGTGAAGTCAGCGTCGATCGGCCGTTCCTCGGTATCTGCGTGGGTATGCAGGCATTGATGGAGCGCAGCGAAGAGAACGGCGGCGTCGATTGCATTGGCCTGTTCCCGGGCCAGGTGCGTTTCTTCGGCAAGGATCTGATCGAGGACGGCGAGCGCCTGAAAGTGCCGCATATGGGTTGGAACCAGGTCGAGCAGGCTGTCAGCCATCCGCTCTGGCACAACATTCCCGCCGATGGCCGCTTCTATTTCGTGCACAGTTATTACATCGAGGCCGGTAATCCGCGCCAGGTGGTTGGTCGCGGCCATTACGGAAAGGACTTCGCCGCGGCGCTGGCCGATGGCTCGCGCTTCGCCGTGCAGTTCCACCCCGAGAAAAGCCACACTCACGGCCTGCAGTTGCTGCAGAACTTTGCCGCCTGGGATGGTCGCTGGTAATGAGCCGGGCGAAGCTCAAAGCGCCGGTTCTGACGCTGGATCCAGCTCAGGAACAGGCCGCACAGCAGCTCATCAAGCGCTTTCTGGAAGATCGTTTCGAATTGGAGCTGGGTTCATTCGAGGCGCAGGAAGTGCTCGATCTGTTCGCTCGCGAGATTGCGCCGCTGTATTACAACAAGGCGATCTTCGACGTGCAGACGCACCTGAAAGAACGCTTCGAAAGCATCGAAAGCGACCTGTGGGCGCTCGAGAAAAATTAGCGGCAGCGGCAGGCTTCTGCCAGCGTTGCCAGAACTGGATATGCAGGCTGCCCGCCCTACTGGCTTGCAGCTTGCCGCTCGTTTGACGAAGGAAAAAGCATGCTGATCATCCCCGCCATCGATCTCAAGGACGGCGCCTGCGTGCGTCTGCGTCAGGGCCTGATGGACGACGCCACGGTGTTTTCCGATGATCCGGTGGCCATGGCTGCCAAATGGGTCGAAGCCGGCTGCCGTCGCCTGCACCTGGTTGACCTCAACGGCGCCTTCGAAGGCCAGCCGGTCAATGGTGAAGTGGTCACCGCCATCGCCAAGCGTTATCCAGACCTGCCAATTCAGATCGGTGGCGGCATCCGCACCCTGGAAACCATCGAGCACTACGTTCGCGCTGGCGTCAGCTACGTGATCATCGGCACCAAGGCGGTCAAAGAGCCGGAGTTCGTCACCGAGGCCTGCCGCGCCTTCCCAGGCAAGGTCATCGTCGGCCTGGACGCCAAGGATGGCTTTGTCGCCACTGATGGCTGGGCTGAAGTCTCGAGCGTCCAGGCGGTTGACTTGGCGCGTCGCTTCGAGGCCGATGGCGTCTCGGCCATCGTCTACACGGACATTGCCAAAGACGGCATGATGCAGGGCTGCAACGTCGAAGCTACTGTGGCGCTGGCCAGTGCCAGCCGCATCCCGGTGATCGCTTCTGGCGGCATTCACAATATTGGCGACATCCAGAAGCTGCTCGACACCAACACCCGTGGGATCGTCGGTGCCATCACCGGTCGGGCGATCTATGAAGGCACGCTTGATGTCGCCGAGGCGCAGGCGCTCTGCGATCTGAAGTACAAGGACGAGTGATTCGCAGAACTGCGGTGGATCGGTGAAGCGCGATGCACCCTACACGCTACCTGTAGCTTGAAGCCTGCGGCTTGAAGAAGCCGCTTTCGGAGAAAGCCATGGCCTTGGCCAAACGCATCATTCCCTGCCTCGACGTGGACAACGGCCGCGTGGTCAAGGGCGTCCAGTTTGAAAACATCCGCGACGCTGGTGATCCGGTGGAAATTGCCCGTCGCTACGACGAACAGGGTGCTGACGAGATCACCTTCCTCGATATCACAGCCAGCGTCGACAACCGCGACACCACGCTGCATACGGTCGAGCGCATGGCCAGCCAGGTATTCATTCCGCTGACCGTGGGCGGCGGTGTGCGCAGCGTGCAGGACATCCGCAACCTGCTCAATGCGGGCGCCGACAAGGTCTCGATCAACACTGCCGCGGTGTTCACACCGGAGTTCGTCGGTGAAGCCGCTGATCGGTTCGGCTCGCAGTGCATTGTTGTTGCCATCGATGCGAAACGTGTATCCGCGCCGGGTGAGACCCCGCGTTGGGAAATCTTTACGCACGGTGGGCGCAAGCCGACCGGGCTCGACGCGGTGCTGTGGGCGCAGAAGATGGAAGCGCTGGGTGCTGGTGAAATTCTCCTGACCAGCATGGACCAGGACGGCGTCAAGAGTGGCTACGACCTGGGCGTCACTCGAGCGATCAGCGAAGCGGTGCACATTCCGGTGATCGCCTCTGGTGGCGTCGGCAATCTGCAGCATCTGGCTGATGGGATTCTGCAAGGCAAGGCCGATGCGGTGCTGGCCGCCAGCATCTTCCATTTCGGCGAGTACACCGTGCCGGAAGCCAAGGCCTACATGGCCAGCTGCGGCATCGTGATGCGCTGATCCGACACGTCGCAGGCTGCTCGAAGCTGCGCTTTGAGTCATCCAAGGACATAGCCGCGACATGCCGCGGCAGTTGCATCGAGGAACCATGCCTTGTTCAAGAACACGCTGTTAACGCTGTCGCCAGCCTCTCGCTGATTTTCTTATCTCGGCCTCAATAAAGGCGTTTCCGAAGACACCGTAGCCAAGCCGAAGGCTGCGATGGAGCAGACGCGTGCTGACGCTCTCCAAAGTCGCTATCTGTAAGCGGCCGGTCTGGAAGGCAGCTCAGCTCAGGTTGTCCGAATCGTAGCGTTGCGGCGCGGCGGCGCGATGTTTCGGAACGCTGTGCTGGTTTTCATTCTAGCTTGCCGATAAGAAGCTCTTTCCATGTGCTCCGTCGCACAGCCGCAACTCTGTAGTGATGGCGATATGATCGCTAATTTTGTGCGCCTCGTCCCATTTCGGGCGTCGCCCCCGCTACGTCTGGTTCGCAAGTTGCTAAACATAAAGGTGCGACGTACGTCGGAAGCCTGCTTGGCAGTTGTCAGTGCGGTGTCGCCTAGGATGTCTGCACACGGGGGAGGGAGCGATGAGACGAGTTCTAGTGGCCGGGCTGTTGCTGTTGATGGCCGTCTCGGCCAGGGCAGCACTCCCAGATGACTACAAAATGGTGCTGCTGACCGAGAATTTCCCGCCGTTCAATATGGCGGCGGACGGCAAGAACTACGCAGCAGACCACAACATCAGAGGGATCAATGCCGAGATCGTGCGCGAGATGTTCAAGCGTGCCGAGATCGATTACAGCCTGACGCTGCGTTTCCCCTGGGAGCGTATCTACAATCAAGTTTTGGAGCACCCCGATCAGGGGCTGTTCTCTACCACCTACACGCCCGAGCGTGAGCCGTTGTTCAAATGGGTCGGCCCGCTGGCCAGTACCGGATGGGTGCTGCTGGCCCCGGCTGGCAGCCCGATGCGGCTGAGTTCGCTTGAGCAGGCTAAGGAGTACCAGGTCGGCGCCTACAAGAACGACGCGGTTAGCCAGCATTTGGAAAGCAAAGGTTTCGAGCCGATCAACTCACTACGTGACCAGGAAAACATCGGCAAGCTGCTCAAGGGGCAGATTGACCTGTGGGCGACAACCGATCCAGTCGGGCCCTATCTGGCCAAGCAGGAAGGGATAAGCGGTCTGACTACGGTATTGCGCTTTAACGACGCGCAGCTGTTCCTTGCGTTGAGCAAGCAGACGCCGGATGAAGTGGTTACGCGCTTGCAGAGCGCGCTGAATGAGATGAAACGCGACGGTGCGATTGACGCCATCATGCGGCGTTATCTCTGACCAGGCCTCATCGATACAGGCCGTTCGCGCCGTGGGCGACCATGGCGCGGTTGCCTCGCGTGGCGATCATCTGTCCGATGCCCACCCAGTCGATGCCCTGAGCACTCAGCTTCGGCAGCTCGCGCTCCAGCAAGGCCAGCGTCGCCGGGTGGGGATGACCGATCACGACTACTGAACCTTGCTCTCGAGCCAGTTGTACGGCGGCGCGAAACTGTGCGCCAACGGCTTCGGGGCTGGGATCGTCGTCGAGAAAGATATCGCGAGACAGGCTCGCCAATCCGATGCGTTGCGCGCTTGCGGCTGCAACGGTAGCTGCATTGGTACGGCTGTCGAGAAAGAACAGGTGGCGCCGTTGCAGCTCACGCATGAGTGCGGCCATGGGCTGTTGACGGTCGGTCATTTGGCTGCCCATGTGATTGTTAACGCCGCTGGCATGCGGCACTTTCGCCAAGGCGTTGGTCAGCCGTCGGTCAAGCTCCGCTGCAGGCAGTTGCGGTTTCCAGGCGTAAGGCCCGTCAGCGGGTGCCATGGGCAGATGCAACATGACAGTTTTATTCGCCGCCTTGGCTCGCTGGGCTAGCTCCGTGGCATATCGGGTGTCCGGCAATATCGCCATGGCCACCGGGCCAGGCAAAGCCAGAACGCGTGCATCCCGCGCGGCATTCTGGCCTAGGTCATCTATCACCAGCGCCAGCTTTGGCATTCGTGAAACGGACGCCAGATGATCTGCTTTGCCGTTGTGATGGGGAGCACTATCCGTTGCGCCAATGGCCGCCAGCGGAACCAATGCCCCCAACAGCAAAGCGAAAACCCAGGGCATCAGCTACTGGCCGCGAGTGAGGTTCAACCCCTTGAGCAGATTGAACGCCTGACCGAGTTGGTAGTCCTCGTCCTGAGGGCGTGGAGATTCACCGATCGGCGCCGTTGTGGGGCGGTCTTCGCCCCCGTTGCCATTACCAAGGTGCCCGGCCAGGTCGGCCTCGCGAATACCCTCCGCAGCTTGCTCGCGCGTCAGTTTGGCGCGGGTGACGCGAATATCCGGCTCGATTCCCTGGGCCTGGATTGAGCGTCCATTAGGCGTGTAATAGAGCGCGGTGGTGAGCTTCAGCGCACGGTCGTTGTTCAGTGGAAGTACTGTCTGCACCGAGCCCTTGCCGAAGCTGTCAGTTCCCATGACCACGCCACGCTTCTGGTCCTGCAGGGCACCGGCAACGATTTCCGACGCCGAGGCGCTGCCGCCATTGATCAGCACGACCAGCGAAACGCCTTCGCTGGCATCGGCCGCGTCCGCGTTGAAGCGCAGCTCGGAGTTGGCGATACGGCCTTTGGTATAGACGATCAAGCCGTCTGTCAGGAAATGGTCGGACACTTCCACCGCAGCCTGGAGCACCCCACCGGGGTTGTTGCGCAGGTCAAGCACCAGCCCGTTGAGCTTCTTGCCATTTTCCGTGCGCAAGCTCGCCAGAGCCTTGCCGACTTCCTCGCCGGTATTGATCTGGAACTGCGTCACGCGCAGGTAGCCATAGCCGGGTTCAAGCAGCTGACTCTTGACGCTCTTTACCTTGATCACCGCGCGGGTGATCTTGACCGTGAAAGGCTTGCCGCCCTCGCGCACCAGTGACAGTGAGATGTCGCTGCCTGGCTTGCCGCGCATCATGCTCACCGCATCCATCATCGACATGCCCTTGGTCGGCTTGCCGTCGATCTTGACGATCAGATCGCCGGCCTCGATGCCGGCCTTGGATGCTGGGGTATCGTCGATTGGCGATACCACCTTGATGAAGCCATCTTCGATCCCGACTTCGATTCCCAGGCCGCCGAACTCACCGCTGGTGCTCTCCTGCAGTTCGGCAAAGGCATCGGGCTCGAGGTAGGCGGAATGGGGGTCGAGATTGCTGAGCATGCCCTTGATGGCGTTTTCCAGCAGTGTCTTGTCGTCGACCGGCTCCACATATGCGGCCTTGATCCGGTCCAGCACTTCGGCAAAGGTCCTCAGTTCTTCCAGTGGCAGCGGGGCTTTTTGGGTTGCGGCGTTCAACTGGAGCGGTTCCGGCGCGATCTCGGCGGGCGATTGCTGCGCCCAGGCACTACCGTACATCCCCAGCATGATGGTCAGGGCCAAGGTGGAGGGTTGGGCGAAACGGCACAGGTGCAGCATGTCTGACTCCAATTATGAGGGGCGCGCTAACGACCTGATCGGCCTATCCCTGCGCACGACACCATTGTGCCGGATCGCTCGGGCGACCCTGTTGGCGAATGGCGAAATACAGTGCGGCGGCGTCTTGTCCGCCGCTGGTTCCTACGGTGGCGATGGGGTCGCCTGCTTTGACGATGTCACCTGCATCACGCAGCAGGCTCTGATTGTGCCCATAGAGGCTGAGATAGCCGTTGCCGTGGTCGAGAATCACCAGCAGGCCGGCGCCACGCAACCAATCAGCAAATACTACGCGGCCGCCATGCACAGCCCGGACTTGCGTACCAATGTTGGCGCCGATCAGCACACCGTCCCACTTGGTTCGAGCATCGCCACCGCGCGGAGTGCCGTAACGTGCCACCAATCGTCCGTCTACCGGCCAAGGCAGTTTGCCCTTGGCCTTGGCGAAAGGACCGCCAAAATTGCCGCCCGCGCTCGAGACAATCGGGCCCGACGGTGCTGACGACGGGCTGCCGGCCTGCTGTTGACGGGCCTGTTCCTGCTCGCGTTCGCGGGCCAGGGCCAGTGCGCGTTGGCGCGCTTGTTCCGCTTCACGGGCCTGGCGCGCAAGGGTTTCTTCAATGGTCTGGAGCACCCGCTCCAGCTGCGCCTGCTCCTGCTTGCGTGCTTTGAGCTTCTGGTCGCGGCTGGACAAGTCTTTATCGAGCTTGGCCAGTGCCAGTTGCCGCTCCTCGCGGACTTCGGCCAGTTGCGCTCGCCGTTGTTTGAGGCCGTCCTGCTGCTCGGCCAGCGTTGCCTGCTGCTTTTCAATGCCCGCTTCTACGCCGGCCAGCTGGCGCAGCGTTTCATTGAAGCTTTCGAGCTGCTCGAAGCGGGCTTTGCTGAGATAGTCGTAGTAGGTCAGGGTGCGGCTGAATTTTTCCGGATTTTGCTGGTTGAGCAGCAGCTTGAGGTATTCCTGGCGGCCGCTCTGATAAGCCGCGCGCGCCTGAATGCCGATAAGGCGCTGTTGTTCGATGCGAGCGCCTTCGAGCGTGGCTTTCTCGTCATTCAGTCGTTCCAGCTCGGCCTCGCTGCGATCGATTTCCTGTTGCAAGGAATCGACCTGCTTCTCCAGTTGGCCCATTTCGCTTTCGGTAGTTTGCAGTTGCTTCTGGACCGTGGATTTCTCCCGCTCGATCTGCTTGAGCAGCTTCTGCAATTCGGCGACGTCCTGGCGCGCTGCTTCGATCTGCTTGTGCGCATCCGCGCGCTCATCGGCCATGACTGGGCCAAGCAGACATAAAAGCGCTAGGGCGAAAAGAATACGAGGCATGAGAGGGCGTAACCGTGAGTTCAACGACTGCCGTAGTATGCCTAAAAAACAAGCTGGAAGCTTGAAGCCCAGAGCGGGCAGCAACCGCCTGGCTTTCAAGCTTTCAAGCTTCCGCCTTCAGCTCAGTTCGACAATTGAGCGCCCGGTCATCTCTGCGGGTACCGGCATGCCCAGAAGCGCCAGCATGGTCGGCGCCACATCAGCGAGCACGCCGCCTTCGCGGATGGTCAGGTTGCGCTTGCCCACATAGATGAAGGGTACCGGCTCGCATGTATGAGCGGTGTGTGCCTGTCCCGTCATGGCGTCTTCCATCTGCTCGACGTTGCCGTGATCGGCGGTGATCAACGCTTCGCCTCCGACCTTTTCCAACGCTTCAACGATCCGTCCGACACACGTGTCCAGGCATTCCACCGCCTTGACCGCGGCCTCGAACACGCCGGTGTGGCCAACCATGTCGCCGTTGGCGTAGTTGACGATGATCACGTCGTAACGCTGGTTTTCGATAGCATCGACGATGCGATCAGTCACCTCTGGCGCGCTCATCTCTGGCTGCATGTCGTAGGTTGCGACCTGCGGAGAGGGAATCAGAATGCGTTCTTCGCCGGCAAAGGGTTCCTCGCGGCCGCCCGAAAAGAAGAACGTGACGTGGGCGTACTTCTCTGTCTCGGCGATACGTAGCTGGGTCTTGCCGTTATTGGCCAGGTATTCACCGAGCACATTGGTCAGGCCTTCCGGGGCAAAGGCGCTTGGCGCCGGGATGCTCGCGGCATACTGGGTCAGCATGACGAAATCTGCCAGCGCTGGCACACGGGCGCGCTGGAATTCGCTGAAGCCAGGCTCGACGAAGCAGCGCGTCAACTCACGTGCGCGGTCGGCGCGGAAGTTCATGAACACCACGGCATCGCCGTCCTCGACACGTACCGGCTCGCCAATGGAGGTGGCCTTGACGAACTCGTCGCTCTCACCACGCTCGTAGGCGGCGATCAAGCCGTCGACTGCATACTCGGCGTGGTGCTCAGCTCTTCCGTCAACAATCAGGCTGTACGCCTGTTCGACCCGGTCCCAGCGATTGTCACGGTCCATGGCGAAGTAGCGGCCAATCAGACTCGCAACGCGCCCCTTGCCCAGGCGGGTAAAGGTGGCCTGCATCAGTTCGATGGAATGCTGTGCGCTCTTCGGCGGCGTGTCGCGGCCATCAAGAAAGGCGTGCAGGTAGATTTTTTCGGCGCCGCGCTTGGCGGCTAACTCGGCCATGGCAACCAGATGGTCCTGGTGGCTGTGCACGCCTCCATCGGAAAGCAGGCCGAGGATATGTACCGCCTTGCCTGCGCTCGCGGCCTTGTCGACGG
The DNA here is from genome assembly GCF_900129835.1 of Stutzerimonas xanthomarina DSM 18231. Taxonomy (GTDB): domain Bacteria; phylum Pseudomonadota; class Gammaproteobacteria; order Pseudomonadales; family Pseudomonadaceae; genus Stutzerimonas; species Stutzerimonas xanthomarina. The sequence goes on along the minus strand of NZ_FQXA01000001.1, from coordinate 731,522 downwards.
CGGTGCAGATGGTCGGGTTCTCGAAGAAGTCGCCGTCGCGGATCGACTTGGTGATCCGCGTGAAGTCTTGGTACACCACCCGACCTGCGCCTAGATTCATGTGGCCGACTTCAGAGTTGCCCATCTGGCCGTCCGGCAAACCGACATCCATGCCGCTACCTGAAATCAGCCCGTGCGGTTGGCTGGACAGCAGGTGGTCATAGACGGGCTTGTTGGCGGCGTGGATGGCATTGAATTCGGCACTGTCGCTGTGTCCGAAGCCATCGAGGATGATCAATACCAGGGGTTTGGGCGCGGCGGGCATGTGTCTGGCTCCTTGCACGGGGTCGCGAAAAAAGGCGGCCAGTCTAATTGTTGGCCGGTTGGGCGTCACGATTCGCAGGGTTCAGCCTGGTGGGGGGGCTGTGTATACTGGCCCGCATTTTATCCTCCGGGTACCCTTTAGATGGTCGCTAACCTGATTGAATTTGTCTCTAACCACTATGTTCTGGTCAGCATCTTTCTGGTGTTGCTAGTTCTCCTCGCCATCACCGAGTCGCTCAAGGGTGGCAAGAGCCTGAGCAACCGCGAACTGACCGGCCTGGTCAACCGCGACGAAGGCGTGGTGTTGGACGTGCGAGCAAAGAAGGAGTTCGACGCCGGCCATATTGTCGATTCATTGAACATTCCGCACGAGAAGCTGGTCAGCCGACTGGGCGAGCTGGAAAAGCACAAGGGCAAGACATTAGTAGTCGTCGATGCCATGGGCCAGCACGCCGGAACGGCCTGCCGTGAGCTGCAGAAGGCGGGCTTCACTGCCGCGAAGCTGTCCGGAGGGATTTCCAGCTGGCGCGGCGAAAATCTGCCAGTGGTCAAATAACTATGTCCAAAGTCGTCATGTACACCACCGCCTGGTGCCCGTTCTGTATCAGAGCCAAGAGCCTGCTTGATCGCAAGGGCGTCAGCTACGAGGAAATCCCCGTCGACGGTAAGCCTGCCTTGCGCTCTGAGATGGCGGCGAAGGCCGGCAGGACCTCGGTGCCGCAGATATGGATCGGTGATGAACACGTCGGTGGCTGCGACGAGCTGCACGCATTGGAGCGGGCTGGCCGCCTGGATGCGATGCTCAAGGCGTGACTCGACCAATTAGGACTGTAGGCAGTCGGCAAACGCAGCTACCTGCAGGACGATTCAAACACGACATGCACAACAAGAAGGCTTCACATGACTGAACAAGCAAACAACGGTGCCGCCGCGGGTCAGGAAGAGCAGGGCGCGCAGTTTTCCCTGCAGCGGATCTATGTCCGCGACCTCTCTTTCGAAGCCCCAAAGAGTCCGGAAATCTTCCGCCAGGAGTGGAATCCGAGCGTTGCATTGGATCTGAACACCAAGCAGAAGTCGCTGGAAGGTGATTTCCACGAGGTGGTGCTGACGCTATCCGTAACGGTCAAGACCGGTGAAGAAGTGGCGTTCATTGCTGAAGTGCAGCAGGCCGGTATCTTCTTGATCAAGGGTCTTGAAGCACAGGCCATGAGCCACACGCTTGGCGCGTTCTGCCCGAATATTCTGTTCCCCTATGCACGGGAAGCGCTCGACAGCCTGGTCACGCGCGGTTCCTTCCCGGCGTTGATGCTGGCGCCAGTGAACTTCGATGCGCTCTACGCTCAGGAAATGGCGCGCATGCAGCAGGGCGGCGAAACGCCGGCCACTGCCCACTGATCGATCCCTTGTTTCACCCTACCGCGGGGCGCCCTCGCGTCCCGCGGGTAGTCTCGACCGCGCTTAGCGTACCTTTACGACCAACTTGCCGACCGCCCTGCGCTGCGCCAGCGTAGTGATCGCGTCAGCGGCCTTTTCAAGCGCGAAGGTCTGCGACACCAGAGGTTTGAGCTTGCCCTCGGCGTGCAACTCGAACAGCTGCTTAAAGTTGGCGGCGTTGTCATGCGGTTGGCGCCGCGCGAAGCTACCCCAGAAAACTCCGATCAGTGACGCGCCCTTGAGCAGCGGTAGGTTGGCTGGCAGCGATGGGATCTCTCCAGCGGCGAAGCCGACCACTAGCATGCGGCCGTTCCAGGCGATGCTACGAAATGCTTCTTCGAACAGCTGGCCGCCTACCGGATCGTAAATCACATCCACGCCCTGGCCCGCAGTGAGTTCCTTCAAGCGCTCCTTGAGGCTGGTCTCGGTGTAATTGATCAGCTCATCGGCGCCGGCCTGTTTGGCAACCTCAAGCTTTTCAGCGGTAGAGGCTGCGGCGATCACCTTCGCACCCATGGCTTTGCCAATCTCCACGGCGGCCAGACCAACGCCGCCGGAGGCGCCAAGCACCAGTAAGGTCTCACCGGGCTGCAGGTTGGCGCGCTGTTTCAATGCGTGCATCGAAGTGCCGTAGGTCATGCTGAACGCCGCAGCCGTATCGAAATCCATCGTTGGTGGAATCGGCAGAACGCTGTCCCCAGGTACTGCAACTTGTTCGGCAAAGCTGCCCCAGCCGGTCAGCCCCATCACCCTGTCACCGACTTTCAGATGGGTAACCTTTTCGCCAACTGCGGCAACGACGCCTGCCGCTTCACCACCGGGGGAGAACGGAAAGGGTGGTTTGAACTGGTATTTCCCTTCGATCATCAACGTATCTGGAAAGTTGACACCGGCTGCATGCACGTCGAGCAGCACTTCGCTCTTCTTGATCTGCGGGCTGTCGACTTCTTCGATGACGAGATTTTCGGCCGGGCCGAATGCTTTGCACAGGACAGCTTTCATCGGGTTACCTTTATTGTTGGAAATGGGGCCAAGGCCGCTATTGCGTTCGGTCAGTCTAGGAGCCTGCCCGTCGGGCGCAACAAGCATGGTCCGCCCTGATGGCAGGCCATAAGGCCGGGCTTGGGTCCGTGCCCGACACTGGTTATGCTGAAGGTCGCAATGTCCGGAGCTGTCTTGTGAAACGTATTTTCTGTCTGTTGTTCGTTCTGGTTATAGCGCTGCCGGTTGTTGCCGAAACGTCTGAATCCGAAGCTGCTGCTAAGAAAACCATCTATTACGCCCTGGTGCCTGCGCTGGTGGGTAATTACGGTTCGGAAGGCCGGCTGAAGTATTACAAGGCCGACATCGCTCTGCGTGTCAGTGGGGCTGAGGCGGAGGCGAAGGTCAAGCATCACGAACCGTTGATTCGCAACCAGCTGGTGACGCTTTTTTCACAGCAGACCGATGCCAGCATCGGCACAGTCGAAGCCAAGGAGGCGCTGCGGCAGGAGGCGCTCAAGCAGGTGCAGGTCGTTCTCTCCCAAGAAGAAGGCCAGCCTCTGGTGGACGATCTGCTGTTCAACAACCTGATCGTGCAATGAGCTGCTTCGGCTAGCGCAAGGTTGACTCAGCGCATGGCCAGTATCGCGTGCCATTCGTCTTCGCTGACGGGCATCACCGAGAGCCGGCTGCCCTTCTGCACCAGGGGCATCTGCACGAGCGCCGGTTCTGCTTTCAATCGAGGCAGCGCGATGACGGATCGCAGGCTCTCGACGAAGTCGACATCGACCGCACTCCAAGGATTGGTCACGCCGTTGGTCCGGGGATCGAAATAGGGGCTGTCGGGGTCCGTTGCAGTCGGGTCCGGGTAGGCAGTGCTTGCGATGCGGCCGATTCCTGCAATGCCGGGCGTGGCGCAGCTGGAATGGTAGAAGAAGAAGCCATCCCCGTCGGCCATCTGTCGCATGAAGTTCCGCGCCTGGTAACTACGCACACCATCCCAGCGACTCCTGCCGAGTCTTTCCAAATCTTGGATGGAAAATTCGTCCGGCTCGGACTTCATCAGCCAGTACGGCATGGTCTTTGCTCTCTGCTATCTGCTTGGAAGGATTCTCTAACGCGAAGTCCCCGACAGTCGGTCGCAGCGCTGGTTTGCGCTGGGCCGAGGCATGGCGGAGAATGCCGCGCTTGAGGTTGGCCGTGTTGAGTCTGAAAAAACACAACGATACTGACTCGACGAACGATTATTCGCCTGGCAGGGGGAGGCGAAAACTATGAAACGTAAACCAGATATTCTTTGGGTCCTAGTGCTGATTTTCGGTCTCGGCGTGGTGACTACGGGCTATACCCAAGGATTGTGGGAACGACCGGACGACATCTCTTCGGCAGTTCCGGTCAGTCACTCGCAACAACTTCAGCGTTGAGCTGATTCGCCGCACGGATGCGGCCTGCTACGCGCGCTCTAGTGCTTACGCGTATTTCTATCCGTTTTACTTCTGCCCCGCTTAGTTCGCATACCAGCCGTCATCAGTCACCGTAGCCTGCAGGCGAACATCCCAGCTGGCCAAAGGAAGACAATCAACCTTCTGACACTCGTGAGCTAGCCCTAATAGTGTCGGTTTGTGACCATTTTTGCGCCTGCCGCGATACGCCAGGCTGCGATCATAAAATCCGCCGCCCATGCCCAGGCGTCCGCCGCTTTCATCAAATCCCACTAAAGGCATTAGCACTAGATCAAGCGTCCAGATGCGTCGCTGTCTTGCCGGGCGAAACGCGGGCTCCGCGATGCCAAAGCGATTCGGCTTCAATCGTTCGTTCGGCATTATTCGTTGAAAGACCATGCGCGTCCGCGGCCAGGCGTTGACAACCGGCAGGTAAGTCGCCTTGCCTCGTCGCTGTGCTTCTTGCAGAAGCGGACGAGGGTCAATCTCGCCATCATTGGGCAAGTAGAGGGCAATATGACGAGCACGACGAAGGATCGGATGCTGGGCAAGTTGTCGGTAGAGATCCAGTGCTGCCCGACGCTGCTGGGTCGGAGACAGCTTGCGACGCGCCTGGCGCAGTTTGCGTCGCAGCGCCGGGCGAGAAAGGCCTTCGGCTACGATCATGAAATGAGGCTCCCCAGCATGCCGCTGCCCGCGTAGGCCCTTGAACCCGAGAGTTCAAGGTGGCGACTACAGAGTACCTTAAGGCTTTCCGTCAGGCGGACATGCACACCGGCACTACGTGTAGCCTCCATGGTGTTGCTTATCGGGAGAGGGTCATCGCCGACTGGCGAACATGCCAGGGAGTGGGCGGGATTATAACGCAATCTGCCTGCCGTTCATCAGTTGCCGGAAGGGTTTGGATCGGCGGCCAGGGCGCTATCGACCCTTTCCAGCAAGGTGCGAACGTGTTCGCGGGCGCTGTTTGCTTCGGCATCCAGACGGTCATGCTTGTGAAGCAGTTCGTGAGTGATATTTAGCGCTGCCATGACCGCAACGCGATCGGCGCCGATGACTTTGCCGCTGCTGCGAATCTCGCGCATTTTGCGGTCCAGATAATGCGCGGCGCCTTCGAGATTGCTGCGCTCTTCGGACGGGCAGGAAATACAATATTCCTTATCCATAATGTGCACGGTAACGGTGTTCGGCTGGGTCATGAGTCCTGCTCCAGAGCTTTCAGGCGCGAAATCATTGATTCGACCTTCACGCGGGCCATTTCGTTCTTTTCAATCAGATGGGCGCGCTCCTCGCGCCACGCCTGCTCACTCTGGCGCAGGAGGCGATTCTGCGCCTTGAGTTGCTCGGTGCGCTGAATCAGCTGCTCAAGCTTGACTGTCAGCAGTTGCAGGTCGGCGTCTTCCATGGGATTCCCGGGTCAATGGCGCGAGCGCTGGGTGGGCCGGCTTCGATGGTCTTGGCTCGTATGCCGATGCTAGGATACAAGGCCTTCATTCTAGACATTAGCGCCTCTGCGCGCCTAGCTACCAATGCCCATTCAGAACTCGCCTTACGCTGCTTTCGCTACATTGCTGGCCAGCAGTGCCCAACCCGTCACACCCGCCGAGCTGCATGGCCTGTTGCTCGGGCGCAGTTGCGCCGGCGCTGGCTTCGACGCCGAATCCTGGCTGATCGATGCGGTCGAGCTGCTGGGTGCTGAACCTGACGAGCCGGTGCGCCAAGCGCTCATCGGCCTACAGGAAATGGTCAAAGGCGAACTCGCCGGCGACGACATTGCCATTGTGCTGCTGCTGCCCTCCGATGATGCGCCGCTTGCCGAACGCGCACTCGCGCTGGGGCAGTGGTGTCAGAGCTTCCTGGCCGGCTTCGGACTGATCGCCGGTGACCGTGCGCTGAGCGGTGAGGCCGTCGAAGTCCTGCAGGATATGGCCGCCATAGCGCAGATACAGGATTCGCTGGACGAGTCCGAGGACGGCGAAAGCGACTACATGGAAGTCATGGAATATCTGCGCGTCGCGCCCTTGCTGTTGTTCACTGAGTGCGCCAAGCCCGTGCCGCCGATACCCAAGCCCTCCCTGCATTGAGGACCGTCTGTCCATGACCCGCATCCCCAGAACCGAATACGTTCGCCGGCGCAAGGCGCTGATGGCGGAGATGGAGCCCAACAGCATTGCCATCCTGCCGGCAGCGCCGATGTACATCCGCAATCGAGACGTCGAGCATATCTACCGTCAGGACAGCGATTTTCAGTATCTATCGGGATTCCCCGAGCCTGAGGCTGTGATTGCGCTGATCCCGGGCCGGGAACACGGCGAATACGTGCTGTTCTGCCGGGAGCGCGATCCTGCCCGGGAATTGTGGGATGGCCTGCGCGCGGGTCAGGACGGCGCCATCGCCGAGTATGGCGCTGACGATGCCTTTCCCATTGGTGATATCGACGACATTCTTCCCGGTCTGATCGAGGGGCGTTCACGGGTCTACTACGCCATCGGCAGCAATCAGGAATTCGACCATCGGTTGATGGAGTGGATCAACACCATCCGTTCCAAAGCGCGCCAGGGCGCGCAGCCGCCGAATGAGTTTGTCGCGCTCGATCACCTGCTGCACGACCTGCGCCTGTACAAATCGGCGAACGAAGTGAAGGTGATGAAGCAGGCGGCCGACATTTCTGCACGTGCCCACATCCGTGCCATGCAGGCCAGCCGGCCGGGGCTCTACGAATACCACCTTGAAGCTGAGCTGGATTACGAGTTTCGTAAGGGCGGGGCGAAGATGCCCGCTTATGGGTCGATAGTCGCGGCTGGAAAGAATGCCTGCATCCTGCACTACCGCGAGAACGGTGCGCTGCTGAAGGACGGCGATCTGGTGTTGATCGACGCTGGTTGTGAAATTGACTGCTATGCCAGTGACATCACCCGAACGTTTCCGGTCAACGGCCGCTTCTCGCCCGAACAGAAAGCGATTTACGAACTGGTGCTGGCCGCTAATGAAGAAGCCTTCAAGCACATCGCACCTGGTAAGCATTGGAACGAGGCCCACGAGGCGACCGTGCAAGTCATTACGGCCGGGCTGGTCGAGCTGGGGGTGCTCCAGGGTGACGTCGACGAATTGATTAGTGCAGAGGCCTACAAGCCTTTCTATATGCATCGCGCCGGCCACTGGCTGGGTATGGATGTGCATGATGTCGGGGATTACAAAGTCGGCGGCGAATGGCGCGTGCTTGAGCCAGGCATGGCTATGACCGTCGAACCGGGCATCTATATCGCGCCTGACAATCAGGACGTGGCGAAGAAGTGGCGCGGCATCGGCGTGCGCATCGAAGACGATGTGGTGGTGACTCGCAATGGTTGTGAAATTCTTACTGGCGGCGTACCTAAGGCGGTTGCCGAGATCGAGGCCTTGATGGCGGTTTCCGCCGAGGTCGCGTAGATGGCAGCGCTGGCGATCATTGGGGGCGGGCTGGTTGGTGCCAGTTTGGCGTTGGCCCTGCAATGTGGCGCGAAAGCGCGCGGCTGGACGATCGAGCTGATTGAGCCGTTCGAGCCGGGCAACGACTACCAGCCCAGCTACGACGCACGTTCTACGGCGTTGTCCTACGGGACCCGGCTTATCTACCAGCGCTTGGGCGTATGGGATCTGATTGCCGAGCGTGCAGAGCCGATCACTGATATTCATGTCTCCGACCGTGGTCGCGCAGGTTTCACCCGGCTCGATGCCGCCAGTCAGCGTGTGCCGGCGCTGGGCTACGTTGTGGAAAACGCCTGGATCGGTCATTGCCTCTGGCAGGCACTCGATGATGATGTGGTGATTCGTCACTGCCCCGCGGAAGTCGAGCGCATGCGAGCCGTGGCGGGCGGCTATCAGCTGTCGCTGACTGACGGTGAGACGCTCGACTGCAATCTCGCGGTTCTGGCCGATGGTGGCCGTTCGGGGCTACGCGAGCAGCTCGGCATCGAGATCAAGCAGTCTCCTTATGGGCAGACGGCGTTGATCGCCAACGTCACGCCCGGCACGCCTCACGGCGGTCGCGCGTTCGAGCGCTTCACCGATGAAGGGCCGATGGCCTTGCTGCCGCTGCCGGACAATCGCTGCGCCCTGGTTTGGACGCGCCCGGAGCGGGATGCGGCGCGTCTTGCTGTGATCCCTGAAGCGGAGTTCCTCGAGGAGCTGCAGCAGGCATTCGGCTATCGGCTCGGTGGTTTCCAGCAGGTTGGCGCGCGGCACCTCTATCCGCTGGCGCTGATCGAGGCGCAAGAGCAGGTGCGCTCCGGTCTGGTCGTGCTGGGCAATGCTGCGCACAGCTTGCACCCTATCGCCGGGCAGGGTTACAACCTGTCCTTACGCGACACCGAGGCCCTAGCGGCCGCGCTGTTGAGCAGTTCGGCGCTGCCGGGCAACCTGGGCGTGCTGCAGGCTTACCATCGACAGCAGCGTTCGGATCAGCGCCTCACGGTGGGTTTTTCCGACCAATTGACCCAGCTGTTTGGCGATTCGGCGCGCCTTTCCATTGCCGGGCGAAATCTCGGGTTGCTGGGGCTGGATGTGCTGCCCCCCGCCAAGGCCTGGTTCGCACGGCAGGCGATGGGAATGGGTGTACGCGAGCGCTAGGCGTGTCGAATGCGCCGCCTCGGCAGGCATCGCATACCGAAACAGCAGTATTCCGAACCAGCAGCGGCCATGCTGAGCCGTAGGGCACGATGCTTGAGCGCGTCAGCGCAGACGAGTAAACCGGCCAGATATCCAGGCTAGGTGAACAGGAGAACAGTTAATGCAAGCGGACCTCATCATCGTTGGCGCTGGGATGGTTGGCAGTACCTTGGCCCTGGCCCTGCAGGACTCCGGCCTCACCATCAAACTGGTCGACGGCGGACCGCTGGAAGTGCAGCCGTTCAAATCCTCGGACTCCTTTGAACCTCGCGTCAGTGCCCTGTCGGCTGCCAGTCAGCGAATTCTCCAGCGTGTGGGCGCCTGGCAGGGGATTGTCAGCCGACGCGCCAGCCCCTATCTCGACATGCATGTTTGGGATGGTTCCGGCACTGGCCATATTGATTTCTCCGCGGCCGCGGTGCATGCCGATGTATTAGGTCACATCGTCGAGAATCGGGTCGTGCAGGATGCTCTGCTGGAGGCGCTGAAGAACCACGGTGCGGTAGAACTCAAGGGCAATGCGCGTCTCGAGCAACTGCAGCAGAGCGAGGACGGATGGACTCTGACGCTAACTGACGGGCAGCAGCTGAGCGCCGGCCTTGTAGTCGCGGCGGACGGCGCCAACTCTACGGTCCGCCAGCTGGCCGGCTTTGAAACCCGCGAATGGGATTATCTGCATCACGCCATAGTCACCAGCGTGCGCTGTGCCGAGCCGAACCAGCAGGCCGCGTGGCAGCGGTTCACCGACGAAGGACCGTTGGCGTTCCTGCCTTTGCAGCGGGAGGGCGACACCCACTGGTGCTCCATCGTCTGGTCTGTCACCGAGGCCGAGGCACAACGGCTGATGATGCTGGACGATGTTGCGTTCCGTCAGGCCCTTGGAGGAGCGTTCGAATTCCGTTTGGGCGAGATCGTCGAGGCCGATCCGCGGCTGTGTATCCCGCTGCGCCAGCGCCATGCCAAGCGTTACGTGCAGCCCGGTCTGGCATTGATTGGTGATGCGGCACATACCATTCATCCGTTGGCCGGGCAGGGCGTCAACCTTGGGTTGCTCGACGCAGCGGTGCTTGCAGAAGTGTTGCAGGCCGCTTTGGAGCGCGGTGCCCGGCTGGGCGATCCGCGGGTGTTGGGGCGTTTCGAGCGGCGACGGATGCCACATAATTTGACCATGATGGCGACAATGGAGGGGTTCGAGCGCCTGTTCCAGGCCGACCCGCTGCCGCTGCGTTGGTTGCGCAACGCCGGCCTCAAGGGCGTTCAGTCACTGCCGGCGGCCAAAGCGCTGTTCGTTCGCCAGGCGCTGGGTTTGAGCGGAGATGTGCCGGACCTGGCTCGGCTCTGATCGATCGGTTGCAGGCTTCGCCATCGACGGACGCGCGAATTGTCGCGTTGAGAAAGTAAATGACATTCACTACTATTCAGCCTCTTGAACTATTTCTAAGAGGCTGATCCATGCAGGCAAGCAAAGGTTTACTCGCCGTTCTCGCGCTCACCGCGCTGTCGAGTGCGGTACAGGCTGCCGAGGAAGTAGTGGTCTACTCTTCGCGGATCGATGAGCTGATCAAGCCGGTTTTCGATGCCTACACGGCCAAGACGGGCGTTGACGTCAAGTTCATCACCGACAAGGAAGCACCGCTGATGGCCCGCATCAAGGCGGAAGGCGAAAATACGCCGGCGGACCTGCTCCTGACGGTCGACGGCGGCAACCTCTGGCAGGCCGAGCAGATGGGTATCCTGCAGCCGATGAGCTCGGCGGTAGTGAACGACAACATCCCTTCGCAGTACCGCTCTTCTACCGACGGCTGGACGGGTTTGTCGTTGCGGGCGCGGACCATTGTCTACTCGCCTGAGCGTGTCGAAGAGGGCGAGCTGACGACCTACGAAGCCCTGGCCGATAAGAACTGGGAAGGCCGCCTGTGCCTGCGGACCAGCAAGAAGGTTTACAACCAGTCTTTGACCGCCACGCTGATCGAAACCCATGGCGCCGAGAAGACTGAAGAGATCATCAAGGGCTGGGTCAACAACCTGGCGACAGACGTGTTTGCCGACGACACTGCGTTGATTCAGGCAATCGATGCCGGCCAGTGTGATGTAGGTATCGTCAACACCTACTACTACGGGCGCCTGCATGCGCAAAACCGCGATCTGAAAGCCAAGCTTTTCTGGCCGAATCAGGACGGTCGTGGTGTGCACGTCAACCTGTCGGGCATCGGCCTGACCAAGCACGCGCCGCACCCCGAGGCTGCACGCAAGCTGGTCGAGTGGATGACCACCCCCGAAGCGCAGAGCATCTTTGCCGATATCAACATGGAATTCCCGGCGAACCCCGAAGTGAAGTCGTCGGCTGAGGTCTCTGCTTGGGGTGACTTTAAAGCGGACACCATCCCGGTCGAAGTCGCCGGTAAGCGTCAGGCTGAAGCGATCATGCTGATGGACCGCGCCGGTTGGCGATAAGCCGCTATCGGCTGGCCGCGTAGATAGGCAGCAGGCTCCGTACATGTCTGAAAGCCTGGCTTTGCTGTTTGCAGCTACGGCTATAATCGACGCCCCCGCATGCCGGGGGCGTCGTCTTTTTTGCTTTTTGAGGCTTGCGTGTCCCACCCCGTCGAGCGCCGTTGGTATCCCATCACTTTGGCAGTTGCCGCGCTGGTATTGCTGCCGCTGAGCGTCCTGTTGTTCAGTTGGAGCGATATCGATACCGGCATCTGGTCGCATCTCTGGCAGACCCAGATGCCGCGTCTGCTGGGCAATACGCTAACGCTTGTTCTGGGCGTTTCGGTGGGTGTAACCGTGCTCGGAGTCAGCCTCGCCTGGCTGACCTCCCTGTGCGAATTTCCAGGGCGGCGCTGGCTGGATTGGGCGCTGATGCTGCCTTTTGCCATTCCCGCCTATGTGCTGGCGTTCGTCTTCATCGGGCTGCTCGATTTCGCCGGGCCGGTGCAGACGCTGGCTCGCGAGTGGTTTGGCAGTGGGGTGCGCTTTCCGCGGGTACGGTCCACTGGCGGTGTGATCACCGTGCTGGTGCTGGTTTTCTACCCGTATGTCTATCTGCTTGCCCGCTCAGCCTTCATTGCCCAGGGCAAAGGCTTGATGGAGGCGGCGCGAGTTCTCGGTAAATCCCCCTGGAAGGCTTTCTGGAGTGTCGCATTGCCGATGGCGCGGCCGGCTATTGGCGCTGGCTTGGCCTTGGCGTTGATGGAAACACTGGCCGATTTCGGTGCCGTGGCGGTGTTCAATTTTGATACGTTCACCACGGCTATCTACAAGACCTGGTACGGGTTTTTCAGTCTCACCAGCGCGACCCAGCTGGCCAGTTTGTTGTTGTTGGCAGTGATGCTGGTGCTCTACGGCGAGCGGCGTGCGCGCGGTGCGGCCAGGCCGGCGAACGACCGGGCGCGTTCGGCCGTCCTTTATCGCCTCCGCGGCTTCAAGGCTCTGGCCGCGAGCAGCTGGTGTGGTCTGGTGTTTCTCTGCGCCTTCGTCATACCCGTGCTGCAGTTGCTGGTCTGGCTCTGGCAGCGTGGCCGCTTTGATCTCGATGAGCGCTACACCGGCTTGATCCTGCACACGCTCTACCTGGGCGGCCTGGCGGCCCTGATCACGGTAACCGTGGCGCTGTTGCTGGCTTTTGCGCGACGTCAGGCACCGCTGCGTCCGATAAAAATGGCTGTAGGCTTGGCGAATCTGGGTTATGCCCTGCCGGGGTCGGTGTTGGCCGTGTCGATCATGCTCGCGTTCAGCTACCTGGATCGCGAACTGGTGGTTCCGCTGTCCGGCTGGCTCGGAGGAGCGGAAAAGCCGATCTTGCTCGGAAGTCTCGGTGCCTTGCTGCTGGCTTACCTGATTCGCTTCATGGCGGTAGCGTTCGGTCCACTGGAAAGCGCGCTGGCACGCATCCGACCGTCTTTGCCGCAAGCGTCGCGCAGCCTGGGTGTCGGCGGGCCGGCATTATTCTTCCGTGTCTATTTGCCGCTGCTGCTGCCCGGCACGCTGAGCGCCGCCTTGTTGGTATTCGTCGATGTGCTCAAGGAAATGCCGGCCACGTTGCTGATGAGGCCGTTCGGTTGGGACACGCTGTCGGTGCGGATCTTCGAGATGACCAGCGAAGGCGAGTGGGCGCGTGCGGCCCTGCCGGCGCTGACACTGGTGATGGTTGGACTGTTGCCGGTCATTCTGTTGATCCGTCGCTCTGCTCGGCGAGTCGGTTGAGCGCTCCATCGCCTCACCGTGACCTGTCACGGCCTTGGGGCTACAATGCGCGCCATCCAAAAAACGTCGGGCCTGTTGCTCGGCCCTAATAAGCTCTACCCACGCCGCTTCGGCGACCTGCCCGGAAGGAGAAACCCATGGGTCAGCGTACTCCCCTCTACGATCAGCACCTTGCACTTGGCGCCAAAATGGTCGACTTCGGTGGCTGGGACATGCCGCTGCATTACGGCTCCCAGGTTGAAGAGCATCATCAGGTGCGACGTGATTGTGGCGTGTTCGACGTCTCCCACATGACGGTCGTCGATGTCGAGGGAGCGGATGCCAAAGCCTATCTCCAGCGCCTGCTGGCCAACGATGTTGGCCGCCTCGGACAGGTGGGCAAAGCACTTTATTCAGCGATGCTCAACGAGCGTGGCGGCGTGGTCGATGACCTGATCGTCTACCTCACCGACTGGGGTTATCGCCTGGTGGTCAACGCCAGTACCCGCGACAAGGATTTGGCCTGGATGCAAGCGCAAACCGAGGGGTTTGCTGTGGATGTGACCGAGCGACCCGAGTTGGCGATGCTGGCTATCCAGGGTCCCCACGCACGGGTGCGCACTTCGGAGCTGGTCAGCCAGGCCCGAGCTGCGTTGATTCACGAGCTCAAGCCGTTTCACGGCCGCGCCGTCGGCGATTGGTTCATTGGTCGCACGGGCTATACGGGCGAGGACGGCTTGGAAATCATCCTGCCGGCCGAGCAAGCTCCGGATTTTCTCAGCGAACTGGTCGGTGCCGGAATTTCACCTATCGGACTGGGCGCACGTGACACGCTGCGACTGGAGGCTGGGCTGAATCTGTACGGCCAGGATATGACTGAGGACGTTTCGCCGCTGCAGGCCAACATGGCCTGGACCGTGGCATGGGAGCCGGCCGAGCGTGACTTTATAGGTCGCGCCGAGCTGGAAGCTCAGAAGGCGCAAAGCGATCTACCGAAACTGGTAGGGCTGGTGCTCGAAGAGCGTGGCGTTTTGCGTGCCCATCAGACCGTTCGCATCAACGGCGTCGGCGAAGGCGAGATCACCAGCGGCAGTTTTTCGCCTACGCTTGGCAAAGCCATCGCGCTGGCGCGGGTTCCTGCCGGGGCGGGTGACCGGGCAGAGGTGGAAATTCGTGGTAAGTGGTATCCCGTGCGTGTGGTGCAACCGACGTTCGTGCGTCACGGCAAAGTACTGGTGTAAATTCGGCCAACCGCTATCCGCTAGTGAGCCGCAGAGCTTGCTACGCACGCAAACCGACAGCTTTATGAGGACATACGAATGAGCGACATCCCCAGCGATCTGCGTTACGCCGCCAGCCACGAGTGGGCCCGTCTCGAAGCCGACGGAAGTGTGAGCGTTGGTATCTCCGATCATGCCCAGGAAGCCCTGGGTGACGTGGTATATGTGGAGCTGCCAGAGGTTGGCCAGCAGCTGACCGCCGGGCAACAAGCGGGTGTGGTGGAGTCGGTGAAGGCCGCTTCGGATATCTATGCGCCAATTTCCGGAGAAGTGGTCGCGATCAACGAACAGCTCACGGATTCGCCGGAAGGTGTCAACAGCGAACCCTATGGCAGCTGGTTCTTCCGGCTTAAGCCGAGCGACGCCTCGCAACTGGAAAATCTGCTCGACGCAGCGGGCTACAAAGCCGCCTGCGACGCCGAAGCCTAAGCGTTCCAACTCAAAAGCCCCGCAACGCAGACGTGTGAAAATCGAGCATCGTTTTTCACAGCAGTCCGATATGCCGGGGCTTTTCTTTTCCGAGAGAAGCAGTGATGTCTCAAGTGCCGCGCCTTTCCCAGCTCCAGCAACCTGACGCCTTTCTGCGTCGTCATCTCGGCCCTGATGCGACGGAACAGCAAGCCATGCTCGAAGCGCTCGGCTTGTCCAGCCGTGAAGAGTTGATCAAGCAGACCGTGCCGCCGGCGATTCGTCTGCAAGACGACCTGGCGCTGCCGGCCGCGCTGGATGAACAGGAAGCACTGGCGCGCTTGCGAGGCTACGCGCAACAGAACCAGCTCTGGACCAGCCTGATTGGCATGGGTTACCACGGCACCATCACGCCGCCCGTTATCCTGCGCAACGTGCTGGAGAACCCGGGCTGGTACACCGCTTACACGCCCTATCAGCCGGAGATTGCTCAGGGGCGGCTGGAAGCGCTGTTGAATTTCCAGCAGTTGACCATCGACCTTACCGGTCTCGACCTGGCCAACGCCTCGCTACTCGATGAGGCAACCGCTGCAGCGGAGGCCATGACCCTGGCGCGGCGCATGGCCAAGAGCAAAAGCAACCGCTTCTTCGTCGATGAGAACTGTCATCCGCAGACGCTCTCAGTGGTGCAGACGCGTGCCGAAGCTTTTGGGTTCGAGCTGGTGGTCGGCGCGCTCGAGGATATTGCGGCGCAGGACGTCTTCGGCGCGCTGCTGCAGTACCCCGATACTCACGGTGAAATTCGCGATCTGCGCCCGGCGATCGAAGCGCTGCATGCCCAGCAAGCGCTGGCTTGCGTTGCGGCTGACCTGCTTAGCCTGCTGCTGCTGACTCCGCCCGGCGAGCTCGGTGCGGATGTGGTGCTCGGTTCGACTCAGCGTTTCGGTGTGCCGATGGGCTACGGTGGTCCGCATGCAGCCTATTTCGCTACCCGCGATGCCTTCAAGCGCGCCATGCCCGGCCGCATCATTGGCGTATCCAAGGATGCCCGAGGCAACACGGCGCTGCGCATGGCACTGCAAACGCGCGAGCAACATATCCGTCGCGAAAAGGCCAACTCGAACATCTGTACCGCGCAGGTGCTGTTGGCCAATATTGCCAGTTGCTTTGCGGTCTACCACGGCCCTGAAGGGCTCAAGCGCATTGCCCAGCGTACCCATCGACTGACCTCGATTCTGGCCGGCGCGCTGGAAAAGAATGGCATCAAGCGTCTCAACCAGCACTTCTTCGACACGCTCAGTCTGGAAGTCGGCGGCGCGCAGACTGCGATACTCGAGAGTGCACGTGCCGCTCGGATCAACCTGCGCATCCTCGGGCGCGGCAAGCTGGGCGTCAGCCTCGACGAGACGTGCAACGAGCAGACCGTCGAGCAGCTGCTGACGATCTTCCTTGGAGCAGATCACGGGTTGAAGGTGGCAACGTTGGATGCCAGCGAAATTGCCAGCGGTATCCCGGCGGCTCTGCAACGCAGCAGCGGCTACCTGGCGCACCCGGTGTTCAATAGCCACCACAGCGAAACCGAGATGCTGCGCTATCTCAAACAGCTGGAAAACAAGGACCTGGCGCTGAATCAGGCGATGATTCCGCTCGGTTCCTGCACCATGAAGCTCAACGCCACCAGCGAGATGATCCCAATCACCTGGCCGGAATTCGCCAACCTGCATCCGTTCGCGCCGCAGGAACAGGCTCAGGGTTACAAACTGATGATTGACGAGCTGGAAGCCTGGCTCTGTGCGATCACCGGCTTCGACGCGATCTCCATGCAGCCCAACTCGGGCGCTCAGGGCGAATACGCCGGCCTGGTAGCGATCCGCAAATATCATGAAAGCCGCGGCGAAGGTCAGCGGGATATCTGCCTGATTCCGTCGTCCGCCCACGGTACCAATCCGGCCTCGGCACAGATGGTCAGCATGCGCGTGGTCATCGTCGAATGCGACAAGGCCGGCAACGTAGATCTGGAAGACCTCAAGCGCAAGGCCGCCGAGGCGGGTGACAAGCTGTCGTGCCTGATGATCACCTATCCATCGACCCACGGCGTGTACGAAGAAGGGATTCGCGAGATCTGCGAAGCGATCCATGCCCAGGGCGGCCAGGTGTACATGGACGGCGCCAACCTTAATGCCCAGGTCGGCCTGGCACGGCCGGCGGATATCGGCGCCGACGTCTCGCACATGAACCTGCACAAAACCTTCTGCATTCCGCACGGCGGTGGTGGTCCGGGTATGGGGCCGATCGGCATCAAGGCGCATCTGCAGCCGTTTGTTTCCAATCATCCGGTCATCGAACTGCAAGGACCCAACCCCGAAAATGGCGCCGTTAGCGCAGCGCCTTGGGGAAGCGCCAGCATTTTGCCGATCAGCTGGATGTACATCGCCATGATGGGCCCGCAGCTGCGCGATGCGACCGAGGTTGCGATTCTAAGTGCCAACTACCTCGCGATGCGTCTCGGTGAAGCTTTCCCGGTGCTCTACAGCGGTCGTAACGGCCGCGTAGCACATGAATGCATCATCGACCTGCGACCACTCAAGGCGCAGACCGGCATCACCGAGGAGGATGTCGCGAAGCGACTGATCGATTACGGCTTCCATGCGCCGACCATGTCCTTTCCTGTCCCCGGCACGCTGATGATCGAGCCGACCGAGAGCGAGTCGAAAGCTGAGCTGGATCGTTTCGTCGAAGCGATGCTGAGCATTCGCGCAGAGATCGCCAGGGTGCAGGATGGCGGTTGGCCTGCAGAGGACAATCCGCTGGTGCGCGCGCCGCACACATTGGCCGACGTAACCAACCTGTGGGACCGTCCGTATAGCATCGCCGAAGGGGTGACACCGAGTGCTCACACTCAGGCGCACAAGTATTGGCCTGCGGTGAACCGGGTCGACAACGTATTTGGCGACCGCAACCTGTTCTGCGCCTGCGTACCGGTTGACGATTATCGCGAGTAAGTGCGCTCCGCCCGTTCTGGCCTTGTGTCAGAGCGGGCGGCATCGCTCCCTGAGGTTCAGCCTTATCGCGAAGGCTCGTTGAGAGACTCGTCGCCTTCTTCCCCGATCATCCCAAGCAGCTGCGCCAGTACTAGTTGGGCTTCCTCAACACCCTGACGTTTCGGTGCCGAGAACAACTGGACGCTGACGCCGTCTCCCCACCCTTTGCGAATATCGCGCTGGATCGCCAGGAGCGCATTCTTCGCCGCGCCAAAGGCGAGCTTGTCCGACTTGGTCAGCAGGATATGCAGCGGCATCTCGCTGGCGTTGGACCAGTCGAGCATCATGCGGTCGAATTCAGTCAGCGGATGGCGAATATCCATCATCAGGAACACGCCAGCGAGACTCTCGCGACTGCTCAGATAGGCCTCCAGATGACGCTGCCAATGCTGCTTGAGAGGGATCGGCACTTTCGCATAGCCGTAGCCGGGCAGGTCGACCAGGCGGTGGTCGTCGTCGAGGCTGAAAAAGTTAAGTAACTGGGTTCGCCCCGGCGTTTTCGACGTGCGGGCGAGGCTGGCATGGGTGAGCGTGTTCAGCGCACTGGATTTGCCCGCGTTCGAGCGACCGGCGAAAGCGACTTCCAGGCCCTCGTCAGCCGGGCATTGATCGACCTTGGCGGCACTGGTCATAAACGTGGCTTGCTGGCAGAGGCCTAGAATCGGGTTTTTTGGGAGCATGGGCTTTCCGGTGAGTGCGCGGGGTGCGGCAATGGTTCATTTCCGTTTCAGGAGCGCCAGTATATAATGCCGCAGATTTTGTGTGCGCTTTGGTCTAAAAACGAGATCGGGCGCCCGCTCCGTTGACTGCTTTTTGCCTCGGATCGGGAGCGACCCAGGCGTTGCTAAAGCGCCAGATCAGTGTCACCCCGTTTATAACGAGCGTCGCCATGGCCCTAAGCGGTCGGACTGCCGAATAAGATTCCTTTAAACCCTTAGCCGTAGTTGGATGAGCTGATGAACAAAGTACTCGTGAGTCTGCTGTTGACCCTTGGCATCACCGGTATCGCCCACGCGGCTGGAAATGCAGAAGCCGGAAAAGAAAAGGTTGCCGTCTGTGGTGCTTGCCACGGTGCCGACGGAAACAGTGCCGCACCGAACTTCCCGAAACTCGCAGGCCAAGGCTCGAACTACCTGTTCAAGCAGCTGCAAGATATCAAGTTGGGCAGCAGCCCCACAGCCGAACCGGGCGTTGGCCGTAAGGTGCTGGAAATGACCGGTATGCTCGATCCATATAGCGATCAAGATCTCCAGGACATCGCCGCCTATTTTGCTAGCCAGAAGATGAGCATCGGCACGGCCGACCCTGCTCTGGTCGCTCAGGGCGAGCAGCTTTACCGCGGTGGCAAGCTGGAACAGGGCATGCCGGCTTGCTCCGGCTGCCACGCACCGGACGGCGTTGGCAATAACCTGGCGCGTTTCCCGCGTCTGGGTGGTCAGCACGCAGCCTATACCGCCAAGCAGCTCACCGACTTCCGCGAGGGTGATCGCACCAACGATGGCGATACGGCAATCATGCGTACCATCGCGTCGAAGCTGAGCAACAAGGATATCCAGGCCCTTTCGAGCTATATCCAGGGTCTGCACTGATCGTTAGTTAAACCGGTCAGCCTGCAAAAGGGCGTTCAGGGCTAAAGCTCGGACGCCTTTTTTTGTTTTTGGCCTCGCTATAATGATTGTCAAGATATTGAAAAGCGGCGGAAGGCGCTGGCGAGCACAGATGAATTGCTGCAGCCTGTGGCGCTATCGGTCAGCCGTTCATTACCAAGGGAGTCACCATGCGTAAACTTGTTCTCAGCGCCCTGCTCGTTACCGCCAGTCTGTTCGGCTTTTCAGCCAGTGCGGCAGATTTCCAGGCTGGAAAGGAATATGTCGAGCTGAAGAGTCCGGTACCGGTTGCCGAGCCGGACAAGATCGAGGTTGTCGAACTGTTCTGGTATGGCTGCCCGCATTGCTACCAGTTCGAGCCGGTAATCAACCCATGGGTCAAACAACTGCCTGATGATGTCGACTTCAAGCGCATCCCGGCGATGTTCGGCGGCGTTTGGAACACGCACGGACAGATGTTCCTTGCGCTGGAATCCATGGGCGTCGAGCAGAAGGTCCATGACGCCGTGTTCAACGCCTATCATCGCGACGGTAACAAGCTCGAAACCCCCGAGAAGATGGCCGGGCTCCTTGAGGAGCAGGGTGTCGACAAGCAAGCTTTCCTCAAGGCTTATAACTCCTTCGGCGTGAAGAGCCGTGCCGAGCAGGCGAAGAAGCTGGCGATGGCTTATCAGATCACGGGCGTTCCGGTGATGATCGTCAACGGCAAGTACCGCTTCGACATCGGATCCGCCGGCGGCCCGGAGCGCGCCCTGGAAGTTGCTGACTTCCTCATCGAAAAAGAACGCGCAGCCCGGTAAGCGCGCGTGCTTCGTCGCTGGAGTTCACCACGCCTTGCCGGCCCCGGTCAGGCGCAGGTCAATCCACTTTGCCTAGACTCCAGCGGCCTGCCCTGCGACGGCCGGCTGCGCCTGCTGAGTTTCAACATTCAGGTCGGCATCAGCACCGAGCGTTATCACCATTACCTAACCCGTAGCTGGCAACATCTATTGCCGCACACTGGACGCGCGCGGAACTTGCAACGCATTGGCGAGTTGCTCGGCAACTACGATCTTGTGGCGCTGCAGGAAGCGGACGGGGGCAGCCTGCGATCGGGCTATATCAACCAGGTCGAGCACCTTGCGCAGCTGGGGGCTTTTCCCTATTGGTATCAGCAGCTCAATCGTAACCTGGGGCGCTTCGCTCAGCACAGTAACGGCGTGTTGAGTCGACTGGAACCGCAGGGGCTGGAAGACCATCCATTGCCGGGACCATCCGGGCGCGGTGCGATTCTGCTGCGCTTCGGACAGGGTGAGAATGCCCTTGTCGTGGTGGTGATGCACCTGGCCCTGGGCGGCGGCGCGCGCACCCGTCAGCTGGCCTATATCCGCGAACTGATCGGCGGTTACCGCCATCAGATTCTGATGGGCGACATGAATACCCATGCCAGCGATCTGCTGGAGAACTCACCGCTGCGTGATCTCGGTTTGCAAGCACCGCAAATTGAGGCGACCTTCCCCAGCTGGCGTCCGCAACGCTGTCTTGATCACATTCTGCTGAGCCCCAGCCTGACGCTCGAACGTGTCGATGTGCTGGCCCAGGCGACTTCGGATCACCTGCCGGTGGCGGTGGAAATCCGCTTGCCAGATGCGCTGCACGACGCTGACGCGTTGCCTGTGCCTACGGTTGGGACTTGATGAGCGACGACGCGCAACGCTGGAAAGACAAATATCTGCACCAGTTGGAGCAGCAGGAACAGCTCGAAGGGCGCTGGAATACGCGGCTGGATCTGCTGCGTCGCAGTCTGGTCCGCAGCAGCTTCGCTGTGGATGACGCCGATCCGGCCGTTGAACGCTGCATGCGCGAGCTGCGCGATGTCCTGCGTGACGATGTGCAGGATAATCGTCTGGGTGCGCTGGTTCCTCGGCTGGAACGCGCGGTGCTCGACACTGAGCGCAGTAAACAGGAGCGTCTCGAGCGACTGACCGAGGCGCTCGATCGACTGACCTCGCAACTGCTCGAGCTGCCATTGCCCAGCGAAATCCGCAAGCCGTTGAAGCAGTTTTCACGGCAGCTGGACGAACGGGCTGCCCAATCGCGCGAGCTGCCCAGGTTATTGGCGGAGCTTGGTGAGTTGCAAAGCCTGGCCTTGAGTGCGCAGCGGTCGTCGGCGGGAACCAGTTCGGTAGGCCTGCTTGGCCGCTTGTTTGGCCAGCGCGAGCGTGCAATCAAGACCGCCTCGAAACCTGACGACGATTCGTCATTGTTTTCGGCGGAGTCAGTGGAATCGCTCATTCAGCAGCCGGAAGCGCCTTCACAGCCATTGGACACTGCGGATTGCGCTTCGCAAGCGCTGCAGGCTGCCATCGATATCGCCGGGCCACACCGCGAGGCGGTCATCGATGTGACGTTGCCGGAACTCGCGGCGGAGAACCAGCCGAATGACTCGTATCGGTTGCCGCCCTCGCCGGAGCAGGCCTACAGCGCGATTTCCGAGCGTGTTGAGTCGACCCTGTTCGGTCTTCTCGAGGACCTACATCTTCCCGAACACCAGCAGGCGCAGGCTCAGGCCTTGCGCGATCGGATTCAGCGTGGCCTGAACTGGTATGAGCTCGTGCCGGTGCTCGATGATCTGGCTCAGTTGATGTTGGCCGTGGCAGATCAGGGGCAGCGTGAATTCGAAAGCTACCTGAGTCTGCTCAACGAGCGTCTTGCCACCATGCAGGACAGCCTCTTCGCCGCCCGCGAAGGGCACGTGCAGAGCAAGGAGACGGCCCAGGCGCTTGACGAAGAGCTGCGCCAGCAGGTAGGCGGTCTGCAAGACAGCATGCTCGGCGCCAACGACCTGCCAAGTCTGAAGCAGACGGTTCAGTCGCGTTTGGACGGTTTGCTGGAAACTGTCGATGCGTATCAGCGTCAGCGCAGTGAACATGAGCAGGCCTTGAGCGACCGCCTCGGCACCTTGGTTGAGCGGGTGGCAAACCTGGAAAAGGCGGCCACGGGAATGCGCGAACACCTCGAAGAGCAGCGCCAGAAGGCGCTGCAGGATCCGCTTACCGGCCTGCCCAATCGAGCTGCCTGGGACGAGCGCCTGCAGCTCGAAGTCGCGCGCCATCAACGTTATGGCGGCCAGCTGCTGCTCGCGGTTCTGGACGTCGATCACTTCAAGCGTATCAACGACAGTTTCGGCCATCTGGCGGGCGATCGGGTGCTGAAGATCATTGCCAGCGAGTTGCGCAAGCGGTTGCGCAAGACCGACTTCATCGCCCGTTTCGGTGGCGAAGAGTTCGCGCTGTTGCTGCCCGAGACGCCTGCTGCTGCCGGGCTTCAGCTACTCGATAGCTTGCGCACAGGTATCGAGCGTTGTCCTTTCCACTTCAAGGGCGCTGGCATCCAGGTAACCCTGTCGGGAGGGCTTGCAAGCTTCGCTGCAGCCGATCGAGGCGAGCAAGTATTCGAGCGCGCAGACCGAGCGCTTTACCGGGCCAAGGATTCCGGTCGCAACCGTATCGAAGCGGACTGACGGGGCGCGCTGGGAGCCCAGGGCTCGCAACGGTATAATCCCATCCTTTGCGCTGGCGTCGATTCTCTCGGCGCTCCCCTGCGGGCCGCCGTCTGGCCCGATCAGCTGTTCCAGTCTGCGTCATCTTGCTGTCGACCAGAGGTCCTGTATGAAAGCCTTGATCCTCGCCTTGTTTGGCCTGTTGCTTGGCGGCTGCGCCAGCGGTCCGCGTATCGATACCAGCCATACGTCGTTGGGTCAGGACAGCCGAGCGCAGTTCATCGTGCTTCATTACACGTCGAGTGACCTGCAGCGGTCGTTGGAGATTCTCAAGGGCGACGGTGTTAGCAGCCACTACCTGATCGGCGAGGCTCCCGCGACCATCTACCGTCTGGTCGATGAGGATCGTCGTGCCTGGCACGCCGGGGAAAGTCAATGGAATGGGCGGACCTGGCTTAATTCCAGCTCCATTGGTATTGAGCTGGTTAATCGCGGCTATATCGAAAGCGCCAATGGACGGCTCTGGTATCCCTACTCCGGTGAGCAGATAGACGCTTTGATCGTGCTGCTCAAGGACATCATGCAACGTCACGGACTGAAGCCTGGCGCCATCGTTGGGCACAGCGATATTGCTCCGCAACGCAAGGTCGATCCGGGACCGCTGTTCCCCTGGAAGCGGCTGGCGGACGCCGGCCTGGTGCCCTGGCCGGAGACCCAGGCCGTAGCCCGCCAGCGCAGGCTTTTCGCGACTGCTATACCGGACGTGGCCTGGTTCCAGTCACAGCTGGCGGAGCAGGGTTATCCGGTACCTGAGCACGGCTATCTCGATATGGAAACGCGCAACGTCATTGCCGCGTTCCAGATGAAGTATCGTCCGGCACGTTTCGATGGCGAGCCGGATGCGGAAACCGCAGCGCTGCTTGCGGTGCTGAATGCAGCAGGCTGAGGCGTCGACTTAACTGCGCGGGCTGCAGCCGATCAGCCTCGAGTCGGCGAACGCTGCAGTGCGGTGGACGGTGGCGGCGCGGTATTCCGGGTCCGCCAGCATTGCCAGAAACGCTTCAGGCGAGGGGTAGCGCACCAGCAGTAGCTCATCCCAGTGCTCTTGCTCCGGCGCAATCAACGCAACGTGGGCATTGGCCATGGTCTCCACCTGACCACCGGCTGCGCGCACCTTCCTGATGGCCGTGCGGCTGTAGATTGCGTAGGCTTCGCGGCCGGAACAGGACGGGTGGCCGCTCTCGGCAGGGTAGGTGGCTTGATCGTGAAAACGCAGCAAGTTGAGCATGAGGATCGGCTCGCCAGCAGGCATCTGCTCGGCGAAGCGTTGCAGCTGCTCCTGGCTGGGGTTGAGGCTGGGCATGGCGGCTCCTTGTTATTCGCGCCGCCCTGCCGGACTCAGATGGGCAGGGCGATGTAGAAGATGGTGCCGTGGCCGATCCGCGAATGCACGCCGATACGACCACCATGCAGCTGAGCGATTTCCTTGCATAAGGCAAGTCCCAGTCCGGCGCCGCCGCGGCGTCGGCCGATCTGCACGAACGGCTCGAAGATGCGCGCCTGCTGACTGTAGGGAATGCCCTCGCCGTTGTCCTCGACGCTGAGAATCACCCGTTCGCCGTGATGCCGCGCCAGCAGGCGGATTTCGCCGCCGTCCGGTGTGTGCCGTAGTGCATTGCTGAGCAGGTTGTCTAGCGTCCGGTCCATTTGCTGTTGGTCCAGCAACAGGCTTGGCAGTGGCGTCTGCAGTTCCAGCTTGATTTCGATGTCGTTCTGCGCGGCACTTGCCTCGAAGCGCTGCCGTGCCTGCTCGAGGAGCACCGCCGGGTCACAGGGCACGCGCTCGAGCTTTTGCTGGCCACTCTGGTAGCGCGAGAAGTTGAGCAGATCGTTGATCAGTGTGACCAGGCGCTGCATCTCTTCATGCACAGTGGTGAACAGGTCGGCTTCGCGGCTGTTGTCCGGGTAGTGCGTTCGTTCGCGCAGCAGACTGAAGGCCATCTGCATGCCCGTCACCGGCGTGCGCAGTTCATGCGAGGCACGCAAGACGAACTCGTTGCGCACGCGCTCGAAGGTGCGCTGGTCGGTGACGTCGTGGAGCACCATCACCGCGCCACTGATGCGGCCGTCGTGATGGTTCACCGGACTCATGCGCCACGACAACAAGCGACGCTCGCCATCAGCCTCGATCACCAGATCCTCCGGCGGGCCGGATAGAGGCGTGTCGGCCAGCACCTGACGCGCGGCCTCGTCCAGTTCCGGATAGCTGAGGGCTTGGCCAAGCGTCGAGCCCAGATGTTCTGTCTCCCAGGCCAGCTGCCGTTGCGCGACTGGGTTGGCATGTTCCAGGCGGCCCTGGCGATCGATGATCAACAGGCCATCATCGATGCTGTCGAGCAACGCTTGCAGCCGTTGCTGACCATCAACCAGCGCTTCGACATTGGTTTGCTTGAACTGGTGCAGCGCCTGCGCCATCAGACCGAAGCGACGAATCAGCGACGACAGCTCAGCAATGGGCGAGCTGGGCAGATTGATATTGAAGTCGCCGCGGCCGATCTGGTCGGCAACGCTGGACAGTTGCTCGATGGGGTCACCGAAGCGCCGGGCGAAACTGTGCGCGGTGACGAAGCCGATCAGCAGCACCGCAATACCGGTCAACCCGAG
Organism: Stutzerimonas xanthomarina DSM 18231; assembly: GCF_900129835.1. GTDB lineage: Bacteria > Pseudomonadota > Gammaproteobacteria > Pseudomonadales > Pseudomonadaceae > Stutzerimonas > Stutzerimonas xanthomarina. The sequence continues at coordinate 706,046 of NZ_FQXA01000001.1, read as the reverse complement.
CAGCCCGGCGAGCAACTGTGCGCGTTCGCGGCTGCGAATCTCGGTATCGCGAATCTGGTTGTAGGCGGCCTGTTGCATGTCGACCATCAACTCGCGGACGCGGTTGAAGGATTGGCTGAGAGGATTGTCCTCGAGCAGTGTTGCGTTCAGGTTGGACGGTGTACCCAGCTGCGCGGCAAAGTGCGCGTAAGCCTCGTCGATGGCTTCATAAGCGTTACGGTCCTGCTCGTCGGTGGCGTTCGCCATACCGCGCGCCAGTGCACTCACAAATATATCGCGAGATTCGTTCAGGGCTTCAAGATCGCGCTCTTCACGGACCAGCAGCAGCAGTTGATTGCCCAGCGCCTGGCGCAGCTGCTGGTTGACCTCGATGACACCGAAGTTGTCACGAATGAGGTTTTCCTGGCTTTTTGCCATTTGCACGACGCTGACCAGGGCCAGCAGCAGCCCAAGCAAGGCCACAGTCATTAATGCGGAGAACCCCAGAAACAGTCGGGTCCTCAGCTTCATCTGGATTTTCATAGGCCGTATTGCTTGCGTTTCCGGTAGAGCGTCGAGGCGTCGATACCAAGGATTCGGGCGGCTTGTTCGAGGGTGTCGCTGGTGCTCAACACGCCTGAGATATGCGCTTTTTCCAGCGCCTCCAGGCTGAGCGGCTCACCGATCCGCGGCGCATTGCTGACGGCCTGATCGGCCAGGCCGAGATGGCTGACTTCGATCATGTCCTGCGGACAGATGATGCTGGCGCGCTCGACCACGTTGCGCAATTCACGCACGTTGCCTGGCCAGCGGTAGGCTTTCAGCGCCCCAATGGCGCTGTCGCTGAAGCCGCGCGCCGGTCGCCCGTAGCTTTTCACGAAGAACGCCAGGAAGCGCTCGGCGAGCGTCAGTACGTCTTCCGGACGTTCGCGCATGGGCGGCAGGTTCAGGGTGATGACATTCAGGCGATAGAGCAGGTCTTCACGGAATTTCCCTTCACGAACCATTTCTTCGAGGTTGAGGTTGGTGGCCGCAAGGATGCGCACGTCGGCCCGTCGGGTGACCGGGTCACCGACGCGCTCGTATTCCTTGTCCTGAATGAAGCGCAGCAGTTTCGGTTGTAAAGCGAGAGGAAAATCGCCGATCTCGTCAAGGAACAAGGTTCCGCCGTCAGCCTGATTGACGCGGCCCAGGGTGCTTTCGGTGGCTCCAGTGAAGGCACCGCGATTGTGCCCGAACAGCTCGCTTTCCATCAGATCCGCGGACAGGGACGGGCAATTGATGGTGATGAACGCCTTCTTAGAGCGCCTGCTCCAGTTGTGGATTGCGCGCGCCAATTCGCCTTTGCCCGTGCCTGATTCGCCGAGGATGAGGATGTTTGCGTCGGTATCGGCGACCTGGCGCGCGGTTTCAAGCACGTTCATCATTGCCGGGCTGTACGAGCCCAACGCATCACTGCGTTTTTGCACCTCGCCTTCCAGCGCTTCCAGGCGCGCGGCCATCTGCCGGACTTCCAGCTGCTTGGCGGCCGACAGGCGCAGCTGCTCGGGGCTGCATGGCTTGACCAGGTAGTCCGCGGCGCCCGCTTGCATTGCGTCCACCGCAGTGTCTACCGCCGAATGGGCTGTGACGATTACCACACGCATCCAGGGTGCAAGTACGCGCATCTGCTGCAGGACATCGAGACCGTTGTCTTCACCCAGGCGAAGATCCAGAAAGCACAGGTCAAACACCTGCCGCTGCAGGATCGATTCGGCCTGGGATGCACTGGCCGCCGTAACCACCGTGTAGCCGCGGTCCTCGAGGCAATAGCGGAACGTGCGCAGAATCGCTGCTTCGTCGTCCACTAGCAGGATGCGGCCGCCGGTGTCGGTCGTTTGGTCCATGAATGCTCCAGTCAGGCAAAAGCGGTGAATGAATGGCGAGTCGTTGGGGGAGATCCCGTTGCTGTGTCGCCGCGAGGTCGCTCAGCGCCAGCGTTAGTCTACGCAAAGCCATGCAAGTTGCACGGTGCGCAAAGGTCTTTCCTGCAGCCTGCAATCAAGCGCGAAGCGGAACGGCTGTGCAAGTCGCTGATTATAGGGATGTTTGGCTGTTTTTAGTGCTGGCATGGGGCTTGCGGTCGTTTTCTCGCACGCGCGTCTTCGACAGCAGTCGAGGCGCATCGCATTTGTATTCGGAGGCCCCATGAACCAGAACATGAACCAACTCAACGAGCTCATCGAAATCACCCGCGACGGTCAGCATTTCTATCAGCATGCGCTTGACGAGGTGAAGGACGTCGACCTGCAGCACCTGTTCCGCGATATGGCCCAGGCCAAGACGCACATCATTCAGGCGCTCTCGGTAAAGGTGGCGGCCAATCAGCAGCAGCCCGCCAAAGGCGGCACCACAGCCGGCAAACTGCGTGAAATGTACGCCGACACCAAGGCGCAGCTAGGCGACACCGACGCGGTGTACATCGACCAGCTGGACCAGACCGAAGAGCGCATCCTGGCCGCCTTCGAGGATGTGCTGAAAACAGCAGACCCGGATGTGAAGGCGTTGCTGGCCATTGAACTGCCAAAAATCCGGGCCTGCCACGAGCGTATTCACACGCTCAATCACAGTGGCAGAAGCAACAGGGATTAGTCCGTCGTGCAAATCGCCCGGCGCGCCGCATGGGCATCGTGCAATATAAATTGGCGCGGCTAAGTTTGTTGTATATAAGTCATTGAAATTATTGGTTTTATTGCAAATCTAACGAATGGCACGGGCCCTGCAACATAACCGCTAAGACAGACATGCCCCGCATGCTTAGAAGGAGTTGAGGATGAATCGTCAAGCACGCTTCCTACTGGTTGGAAAAGGTTTCCTGACTGCCGCTGTGGTCACGCTGATCATGGGCGCTGAACAGCCGTCATCGGAGCCGTTCAGCCGGACGCAGCACGAGTCGGCGGAACGAATCCACATGTACGACGCTCAACCTGTAGGGATCGTGCAAACCGGACCTGCTCCGCAGACGATTGATTATCTGCAAGGGCGGTCGGAACAACGCTGGGTTTTCTAGTTGGAGGTCGGCGAGCTGATCCAGATCGGTCCCGCTGAAGATGTCCTGAACCGAAGAGGAGTTACACCATGCTGAGTTGGGCTATTACGTTTCTGATCATTGCCATCATCGCTGCAGTACTGGGCTTCGGTGGTATCGCTGGCACTGCGACGGGCATCGCCAAGATCCTGTTCGTGGTTTTCCTGGTGCTGTTTGTAGCTTCGCTGATTTTCGGACGGGGCCGCGGCCCGCGAGTCTGATGCATAAAGCCGCTCATTGGGGCGGCTGCACTCGATTAAGGAAGCGGCAGCGGCTGGATGCCTTTATTCAAGCCTTCGCCAAAAGCGGAGTGCTGATACCGGGGGTGATTCGTCGGTGATCGCCCAGCCCCTGCAACGGGGGAGCCAAGGGGTTGGGACGCTCTTCAACGGAGCGACCTAGGGGTACAGGGGGTACCTCCGTCATGGACCGGGCTCGGCGAAAGGCAACCGAAGGTGGGATGCCACCTTCGGTTTGCGGTTTCTCCAGCGCTTCACGCCCTGCTCGATTTGTACTCCCCCAAACGGTTCATAGCCCGGGTTGAACCCGCCTCACGCGCAAGGCCGTTTCCCTCCGTATTCCGCCGGTTCGCTGCATCCACCTTCGCTTCGTCCTGCTTGGTTCATGGCCGTTCTCCCGCCGCACCGCTATCATCGCGCGCAGTCATTTGTTGGAGAACCCCATGCTCAACGGCCTCTGGCTGGGCTTTTTTCTGATCGCTGCAGTTGCCGCGCTGGCGCGCTGGTTGCTGGGCGACGATCCGGCTGTATTTGCCGCGCTGGTCGAGAGTCTCTTCGCCATGGCCAAGCTGGCCGTGGAAATCATGATCGTGCTGTTTGGCACGCTGACGCTTTGGCTCGGCTTTTTGCGTATCGCCGAAAAGGCTGGGTTGATCGAGCAACTGGCGCGGTTGCTCGGGCCGTTGTTCAGGCGTTTGATGCCGGAAGTGCCAGCCGGACACCCGGCCTTGGGGCTGATCACCCTCAACTTCGCGGCCAACGGGCTGGGCCTGGACAACGCCGCCACGCCGATCGGCCTGCGCGCGATGCGTGCTCTGCAGGAGCTCAACCCGAGCAAGACCGTCGCCAGTAATGCGCAGATTCTGTTTCTGGTGCTCAACACCTCGTCGCTGACGCTGCTGCCGGTGTCGATCTTCATGTATCGCGTGCAGCAAGGCGCTGAGGACCCGACCTTGGTGTTTTTGCCGATCCTGCTGGCCACCACCGCATCGTCACTGGCCGGCCTCATGGCCGTCGCTCTGGTTCAGCGTCTGCGCCTGTGGGACCCGGTGGTGCTGGCCTATCTGGTTCCGGGAGCGTTGCTGTTGGGCGGCTTTATGGCGTTGCTGGCGGGACTGTCGGCCACCGCGCTGTCCACCCTGTCATCGCTGCTGGGAAATCTGACATTGTTCGGTTTGATCATCGCGTTCCTCGTCATCGGTGCGCTGCGCAAGGTGCCGGTGTACGAGAGCTTTGTCGAAGGGGCGCAGGAGGGCTTCGATGTTGCCAAGAGCCTGCTGCCCTATCTGATCGCGATGCTATGCGCGATCGGCGTATTCAGAGCATCCGGCGCGCTGGATTTCGGGCTCGATGGTATCCGTTGGTTGGTGGATGCGTTGGGCTGGGATACCCGTTTCGTCGACGCGCTCCCCACTGCGTTGGTCAAACCGTTCTCCGGCAGCGCCGCGCGCGCCATGCTGATCGAGACCATGCAGAGTCAGGGCGTGGACAGTTTTGCGGCGCTGGTTGCTGCGACCGTGCAAGGCAGCACCGAAACCACCTTCTATGTACTGGCCGTTTATTTTGGTGCGGTGGGCATCCAGCGGGCGCGACATGCGGTGGGCTGCGCCTTGGCGGCGGACTTCGCCGGCATCGTTGCGGCGATTCTGGTTTGCTACTGGTTCTTCGGTTGAGTCGGTGCAGAAGGGGTTTCGAGCAGAGCGAAAAAAGAACCCGCCAATTGGCGGGTTAAAGCGTGGCTCGTTGCCAGAGCCGAAATAACGGTTCGGCGAGGAACATCACCAGGAACAGCCGCAGCACCTGCAGCGCCGTGACCAGCGCGACCGACAACTGCAGCGCCTCGGCTGTCAGGCACAGCTCGGTAATCCCGCCAGGCATCATTCCCAGCATCAGCGACGTCTGGTTCAGCGTAGCCGCCCATCCCAGCGCTTCGGCGAGGCCCGCTGCAGCGAGCATCGCCAGCAGGGTGAACAGCAGGATACGCAGCATGAATCGCGGCGCGCTGCGAAAGAATGGCCGATCGAAGTGACAGCCCAGCGAGCAGCCAATCAGCCACTGGCCGAACTGGCCAACACCTTCAGGCATGCCCAATTGCAGGTCGAAAGCGGCACTGGCGACCGCACAGACCGTGAGCGGCCCCAGCATCCAGGGGTTGGGTTGGCCGAGCCGCTTCCAGAGCAGCGCCAGCAGCCCGCCCGCCGGCAACAGCACAGCCAGCCAAGGCCAGCTGACCGGCGCCGGTGGCGGGGCATCCACTGGCGGGAGGCTCCAGGTAAACAGGGCGGGGATGATCAGCACCACCAGCAGCAGTCGCATGCTATGAGCAGCGGCGACCATAGCCGGCTGGGCCGCGTGGCGACCGGCCAGGTTGACCATCTCGCTGGCGCCGCCCGGCATGCTGGAAAAGAATGCCGTGGCGCGGTCCGTGCCGCTGCGCAGGAGGATGTAGATGCCGATCAGGCTCAGCAGCAGCGTGCCGAGCGCGCCGGCGAGGATTACACCGAAGTGCTCAAGCACCTGCTGCATGACCTCGCTGGTGAAATGCAGGCCGATGGCGCTGGCGATCAACCATTGCCCGGCCTGCCGACCGTGCGGGACTTCATTGACCAGCCAGCCACTGCAGCGAACCGCAATGACTGCCAGCAGCGAACCGACCATCCACGGCAGCGGCCAGCCGGCCAGGCTGGCCAGCCAGCCACCGAGGGCGCCGACAACGGGTGTCGCCCACCATCCCGGAAGTCGGCGCAGCATCTCAGGCATGCGCCTCGTTCAACTTGGTGCGGCGGCGCTGGCGCCACCAGCGCAGGCCCGGCATAGCCAGCATCAATGCCGCCATCGCCCACAACACCAGCGTGATCGGGCTGCCCCAGAGGATGCCGAGATCGCCTGCGGAGATCGACAGCGCCCGGCGCAGGTTGTCTTCCATCATCTCGCCAAGCACGAAGCCGAGAATCAGCGACGACAGCGGAAACTCCAGCTTACGCAGCAGGTAGCCGAACACGCCCAGGCCAACCATCAGCACCAGGTCGAATGTCGTGCTGTGCACGGAGTAGACACCGACCACGCTGATCGCAGTGATCGCCGGAACCAGCACCCAGTTGGGCACGCTGAGCATCTTGGAGAACAGGCCGACCAGCGGGATGTTCATCACCAACAGGATGACGTTGCCGATGAACAGCGAGGCGATCAGGCCCCAGACCACGTCAGGCTGTTGCTCGAACAGCAGCGGACCGGGCGTGATGTTGTACAAGGTCAGTGCGCCGATCATCACCGCCGTGGTGCCTGAGCCGGGCACGCCGAGGGTCAGCATCGGGATCAGCGAGCCGCAAGCCGAGGCGTTGTTGGCAGCTTCCGGCGCGGCCAGACCACGCAGGTCGCCTTCGCCAAACTTGCCGTTGTCGCCGGCCATGCGCTTTTCGCTCATGTAGGTCATAGCACTGGCGATGGTCGCGCCGGCGCCGGGCAGGGTGCCGATGACGAAGCCGGCCAGGGCGCTGCGAACCATGGTCCAGAAGGTGAAGCAGAACTCCTTGAAGTTGAACAGCAGACGTCCGCTGGCCTTGACCGCTTTCTGCCCGCTGTGGGTTTTTTCCAACATCAGCAAGACTTCGCTGACGCTGAAGAAGCCGATCACCACGATCACGAACTGGATGCCGTCCGACAGGCTGACGCTGCCGAAGGTGAAGCGATAGACGCCGGTGGTGGAGTCCACGCCCACGGTCGCCAGCCCCAGGCCAATCAACGCGGCCATCAATGTCTTGACCGGCTTGTCACCCACCATGCCGCCCAGACAGGCAATGGCGAAAATCATCAGCACGAAGTATTCCGCCGGGCCAAACGCCACCGCCCATTTCGCCAGCAGCGGGGCGAACAACACCACCCCACAGGTAGCGATGATGCTGCCCATGAAAGAGCTGACTGCCGAGAGCGACAGCGCGATGCCCGCCTTGCCCTGGCGTGCCAGTGGGTAGCCGTCAATCGTGGTCATGACTGCAGCGGCGTCGCCGGGCACGTTGAGCAGGATTGCTGAGATACGGCCGCCGTACTCGCAGCCCAGATACACGGCCGCCAGGAGGATCAGCGCGGTTTCCGGCGGAAGACCCAGGGCAAAGGCGAGCGGCAGCAGCAGGGCCACGCCGTTGATCGGGCCGAGACCCGGCAGCAGGCCGACAATGGTGCCGACAAACGCGCCGAAAAGCGCCACCAGCAGGTTGGTCGGTCGCGTCGCGACATCGAAGCCCTGCCACAAGAAATTCAAGGTTTCCATTTTCAGCTCTCCAGCAAGCGCAGCACACCGAGCGGCAGCGGCACGTCAAGCGACAGGTCGAACAAGCCGTAGAGCAGCACGCCCATCAGCACACCACTGATCAGGCACGGCCATAAGCGTCCGTTGAACAGCAGGCCCAACGCGAAGGTGGCCAGCGCCGTGGTGATGACGAAGCCAAGCTTCTCGAACAGCAGGGCATACGCCAGCAGGACCAACACGCAGAGGGCCGCCCGGCGGGCCATCGCCCAATTGAACGGCGGCGTCGGCTCACCGTGTGGTTTGCAGAGCAGCCAGAGTGAGCCGCAGCCCATCAGGAGCAGCAGCAACAGCGGATAGGCGCGCGGACCGACCGGGTCGTAGGCGAAGGGCGCCTCAAAACCCCAGGCGAGCAGCGCGAGACCGGCGCAGGCGAGCAGCCAGGCCGCGGCAAAGACACGAACGTACATGGTGGTGACCTCGGGAGAAGCCAACCGCGGCCTCCGGTCCGCTGGACCGGCCGCCGCGGGCAGCGGGTGTTACTTGACCAGACCGAACTCGCCGGCGAGTTCTTTGTAGTCGGCGACCTGCTTGTTGACGAAAGCGGTGAGCTCATCGCCGGTCATCGACAGCGGGAACAGGTCACGTTGTTCGCGAAGCGTGGCGAAATCCTCGTCAGCCAACAGCGCATCGAACTGCGTTTTCCACCAGTTGAAGTCTTCATCGCTGACTTCCGGGCCCATGTAGAAGCCGCGGATCACCGGCCAGCTGATGTCGTAGCCCTGTTCCTTGGCAGTCGGCAGCTCCGACAGCTTGCCGGGCAGGCGATCATCGGACAGCACCGCGAGCACTCGAATCTTGCCTGCTTCGAGTTGCGGCGCGACTTCGCCCAGCCCGCTGCTGGTGACCTGGACATGGCCACCGAGCATGGCGGTGAGGGTTTCGCCGCCGCCTTCGAACGCGACGTAGCGCAACTTCTTCGGATCGACCCCGGCTGCGCGCGCGATCAGCGCAGTCTGCATCCAGTCCTGACCACCAATGGTGGCGCCGGCACCAAAGACAACGCTGGCTGGATCTTTCTTCACCGCCGCGATCAGGTCGTCGAGGTTCTGGTAGGGCGCATCGGCGCGTACCGAAATGGCGCCGTAGTCGGTGCCGATACCGGCCAGCCAGCGCACGTCGCTTTCGTCATAACGACCGAACTTGCCTTGCGCCAGGTTCAGCAGCGAGCCGCTGGAGAACGCCGTAATGGTCGCGGGGTCGTCGGCGCGCTGGGCGATTACCGCGTTGTAGGCCACTGCGCCGACTCCACCAGGCATGTAGGTGACGCGCATGGGCGACTCGAGCAGACCTTTGTCTTTCAGGCCGCTCTGGGCCAGCTTGCAGGTCAGGTCGAAGCCACCGCCGGGTTTGGCTGGGGCGATGCATTCAGGACGCTTGGGCTCGGCGAACAGCTGGCTGGACAGAACCAGGCAGGACGAGAGCAGGGCGATACGACGGATTGCTGTCTTCATGGGTGTCTCCTTTGATTCTTATTGTGGACGGCTTTACCAGATCGGCAGGCTGTAGCTCACGATCAGGCGGTTTTCGTCGGCGTCACGGGCGAAATCGGAACGGAACATGGCGTTACGCATGCGTACGGCGACGTTCTTCAGCGGCCCTGTTTGCACGACGTACTTGAGCTCGATGTCGCGCTCCCACTCGCTGCCATTGCTGCCGCCGTTGTACTCGGCGTTATCACCGGAGATGTAGCGGGTCAGGAAGGTCAGCCCAGGGATGCCAATCGAGGCGAAGTTGTAGTCGTAACGGGCCTGCCAGGAGCGCTCGTCCGCGTTGGCGAAGTCGTTGATCTGGACAAAGTTGACGAGGTAGGGATCGCCGCCATCGATGTAGGCGTAGCCGGTGTCGCCGTTCATCTGTTGATAGGCGAGGCTCAGCTTGTGACCGCCGAGGCTGTAACCGACCATGCCGTTCCAGGCCTGGTTGTCGATCTTGCCGGCATTGGCCGCGCCGGTGTCGTCACTGATCATCAGGCGCAAGTCGGCGGTCAGCGAGGATGTCTCGCTCAGCGGGTGCACGGCCTGCAGGTTGAAGAAGTGCTGGCGGTAGATGTCGTCCAGTTCGGCGGCGTAATAGGTGCCGATGAGCTTTTCGCTGAAATCATACCGGGCACCGGCGAAGGTCAGATGGTCGGCTTCGGCGGCGCTGTCGAAACGACCGTTCTTGTTGTTGATCTGCAGTTCCTGGGAATTGGTCGACGCGCGATCGATGACCTTGTCCAGGCGGCCACCGGTCAGGGTCAGGCCGGACACGTCCTGAGAAACCAATATCGCACCTTCGAAGACCTGGGGCAGGGTGCGGCTGTCACTGGCTTTTACCACGGGCGTTTCCGGGATATGGCTGCCGTAGCGCAGCTCGGTCTCGGAGATCTTGGCCTTTGCGGTCAGGCCGAGACGGCTGAACTCGTCCGGCGTGCTGCCGTCGTCATGTACCGGCAGCAGATCGGTACCGGTGCGACCCGCGCCGGAGTCCAATTTGATACCGAGCATGCCCGTAGCGTCGAGGCCAAAGCCGACGGTGCCTTCGGTGAAACCGGACTCGATGTTGAGCAAAAAGCCCTGCGACCATTCCTCGCGTTTGGACTGGCCGCTGCCTTCGCGGAAGTCGCGATTGAGGTAGATATTCTGGGTTTGCAGGGTCGCGCTGCTGTCTTCGATAAAGTCGGCCTGGGCCAAGGGCGCCAGGGAGGCAGCCGCGACGGCGAGGGCAAGACGAGCAGGGGTGGGTTTCTTTCTGACGGCAGTCAGCATCCTTCAATCTCCACTATTGTTTTTGTTGTGGCGGCTTAGTGCCGCGCCAGGTGGATCGAGCCACCTGATCCCGATCCTAGGCGGCGAAACTTTCGCCAGGCTTTCAAGGGTGAAAGCAGCGTGCGGCGTGCCGTGTCGCTACACTGGCGGCCCGTTCCGTACGTGGCAGAGGACAGGCAATGCGGATTCTCTTGGTCGAGGACCATCCCCAGTTGGCTGAAAGCGTGGCGCAGGCGTTGCGCGCGGCCGGATGGACGGTTGACCTGCTCAACGATGGGGTGGCCGCTGATCTGGCGTTGTCGACCGAGGACTACGCGCTGGCGATCCTTGATGTCGGCCTGCCCAGGCTCGACGGCTTTCAGGTACTGTCGCGCTTGCGCAAACGCGGCAAGACCCTGCCGGTGTTGATGCTGACGGCGCGCAGCGAGGTGACCGATCGGGTGCACGGGCTCAACTTGGGCGCCGATGACTACCTGGCCAAACCCTTCGAGCTTTCCGAGCTGGAGGCACGGGTCAAGGCGCTGTTGCGGCGTAGCGTGGCCGCCGGCGAACGTCAGCAGAGCTGCGGTCCGCTGGTCTATGACCTGGATGCAAGGCGCTTCTCCCTCAATCAGCAGGCACTCAGCCTGACTTCACGCGAACAGGCGGTGCTCGAGGCGCTGATCACCCGGCCTGGGCGGGTCATGAGCAAGGATCAACTGGCGGCTCAGGTGTTCGGCCTCGATGAAGATGCCAGCGCCGATGCCATCGAAATCTACATTCACCGGCTGCGCAAGAAACTCGAAGGCAGTTCGGTGCGCATCGTGACCTTCCGAGGGTTGGGCTATCTCCTGGAGGCAGCGGATGCCTGACGCACTACAACCGCGCGCGGGCAGTTTGCGTGGGGGGTTGCTGCGCAGGCTGGCCATGTTGCTGACCCTGTTGATGTTGTTCAGTGGCTGGAGCGCTTACTGGAACGGGCGTGCAGCGGCTGACTCGGCGTATGACCGCACATTATTGGCCTCTGCCCGGGCCATCGCCGATGGTCTGGTCGCCAGTGATGGGCAGCTGCGCGCCAATGTGCCCTACGTGGCGCTCGACACCTTCGCCTACGACAGCGCCGGGCGCATCTACTACCAGGTGCTGGATACCGAAGGCCGGCTGGTCAGCGGCTACGAGCATCTGCCGGCGCCAGGCGCTGACATCCGTCGCACCGATGACTATCCCGCGCTGGCTCGCTTCTATGACGGTGAGTTCCGAGGCGAGGGCGTGCGTCTGGTAAGTCTGCTGCAACCGGTGAGCGAGCCGGAGCTCAACGGTATCGCTGAAATCCGTGTCGCTGAAACACTCGGCGCGCGTGAGCGTATGGCTCGCAGTTTGCTCGTGGATACGCTGTGGCGTGTCGGATCGCTGGCGATCGCAGCATTGATGCTGGTGTGGCTGGCGGTCAGTGCGGCGCTGCGCCCTTTGGGTAAGCTCAGCGAGGCCGTGGAGGCGCGCCAGCCTGACGATCTGCGGCCGCTGCCATTGGTGGCCGTTCAGCGCGAGCTCAAGCCTTTGGTAGTGTCGCTCAATCATTTCACCGAGCGTCTGCGCGGCCAGTTCGAACGGCAGGCGCAGTTTATCGCCGACGCCGCGCATGAGTTGCGTACGCCGTTGGCGGCGCTGAAGGCGCGTATCGAGCTGGGTCAGCGCGAGGTCCAGCCACAGCGCTGGCAAGAAACCCTGGAAGAGGCTGGCGCGCATACCGACCGGGTCATTCACCTGGCCAATCAATTATTGTCACTGGCGCGTATCGAGACCGGTGCGCAATCGATCGCCGAAGGCAATGCCCAGCGCCTCGACCTCAGCCAGCTGGCTCGGGAATTGGGGTTGGCAATGGCGGCGCTGGCGCACAAACGGGGCGTTGCGCTGGCGCTGGAAGCCGAACAGCCGGTGTGGATCGACGGCGAGCCGACGCTGCTGACGGAGCTGCTCAGTAACCTGCTGGACAACGCTCTGGCGCACACGTCGAACGGCGGCAACGTGGTGCTGCGCGTGCTGGATGAGGGTGTGCTGGAGGTCGAGGACGACGGGCCGGGGATTGCCGAGGCGGAGCGCGACAAGGTCTTCGCCCGTTTCTACCGTGTGCAGCAGCAAGGGCAGGGTGCAGGGCTTGGTCTGGCTATCGTCGGCGAAATCACTCGTGCCCACCGGGCCATTATCGAGCTGGGCCAGGGCGAGCTGGGCGGGCTGCTGGTCAAGGTGCGCTTCCCACCACCGGTTTCCGATTCAGCTGACTGAAGGCTCGAAAAGCTCGTCCGGCTTGGCAACGGCGACCTGATTACGGCCGTTGTGTTTGGCTCGGTAGAGCGCTGTGTCGGTGGCCGCCAGCAGTTGTGTCGGGGTGCAGTTCGCGGGCGGCTGCAGGGTCGCCACGCCAATGCTGATGGTCAGCTCCAGGCGCTTCTCGCCATGAACAGGCCTTAGCACCGCTACCGCTGCGCGGATTCGCTCGGCTTGCTCGCGGGCCTCGTGACTGTTCATGCCCGGTAGCGCCATGACGAACTCTTCACCGCCATAGCGTGCCACGACATCGCCCGCTCGTTGACCGTATTGCCTGAGCGTGTCGGCTACCAGCCGCAGGCAGTCGTCGCCGAATGGATGGCCATAGGTATCGTTGACTTGCTTGAAATGGTCGATATCCAGCAGCAGCACGGACAAGGGCGTTTCGGTGCGCTGTGCGCGGCGGATTTCTTCGTCGATCATCAGGTCGAAATGGCCGCGGTTGGACAGCTGGGTCAACGCATCGGTGACGCTCAGGCGAGTGAGCTGTTCGTTGACCAACTCCAGGCCGCGCTTGGCGTCCTCCAGTGCACGGGTGCGCTCGTAGACCCGCACTTCCAGTGCTTCGTTTGCGCGCACTTGCGCCGCCAGGGCCTGTTGTTGGGCCTGCAGGCGCTGTTCGCGCTCATGAGCAAGCGCCTCGGATGCTTGTAGCAGGCTCTGCTGGGCCAGAACGCGACGGTCCCGCTCCTGATTGATGCGCTGGGCAAGCGCCATGGAGAGCAGCACGAACTCAGCGAACATCCCAATCAGCTGGCCATGCAGGGTTAATGCGTTCAGCGGCAGAAGGCCTTCCAGCGCGAGCAGATGGACGACAGTGGCGATCAATAAAGTCGACCAGGCAATTGTGAACAATTTTGCCGAGCCGTTGCCACGAAGCCACAGGTTGATAACGGCGGCCATGGTCAGGACGCAATGTACGAGGGCGACTGGCTCGGCCATCAGGTAACGACCCAGCGAGGGCGCGAACAGGGTGACCAGAATCACCACGGCCCAGTACCCCATCAGCACCCAGGTGACCAGCCAGGGCCAGCCGCCATAACTTCGGACCTTGAGAAAGCGACTGGCGAACAACAATGGGGTGAAAAAACATAGGGCTGCCGACAGCGCATAGAAGCGGCGGGTGAAAACAGGCGTGTCGGGCCACAGGAATAGCTGACCGAAGCCGGTTATCGTAAGCACGTAAAACAGCGCGCTGAGCAGATAGAGGACATAGAGCAGATAGGTCGTGTCGCGGGTAAACACGAACAGGCTGCTGTTGTAGAGAAGGATCACCAGCATGCCGCCGAAGAACAGGCTGATCATCGCGACGTCGATGATCTTCTCGGCAGCGAACCCCGTTTCATCATAGATGCTCAACGGCAACGCCATGAGTTCATGGGCCTGTACCTGCATGTACACCACGGCGCGTTCATCGCCGCGGAGCTCCAACGGGAACACCAGGTTGTGGACTGCCAGTGGTTGATCGCGCTTGGGTATGTAGTCTCCGGCCCGCATCAGCGGTCCCCACTCGCCTTTGGCGGGGTAGAACAGGCGCATCCGCACCGCGTCGAGGACAGGCCATTTCACGCTCAGGTACCAGCGGCCTGAGTTGGCTGATGCGCTGTCAAGGCTAAAGCGCAGCCATACGCCGTTCCGCTGTTTTTTAAGATTGGGCTTTGCCAAGGGTTGCCACGACCAGGGCGCGTCATGAGCCGTCGGAAAATCAGCGTCCTGATTGCCCGCTACCCACTCAAGCGCGCCCACCTGAAGCTTTGCACCGCTTTTGCTGACCACGCCTGGAACGACTGCAGCAAAGGCCTGGCTCGACAGAAGCCCGGTAAAGGCTGTTAAGAGGCAGCAGAGCAAAAGCTGACGGAGTCGCATCAGATAGTAAGTCTCGTCCAATGGCCCATCGCAGCGCATGGCATAGCGCAAGGGCCAAAACTGTGGTTTGGCCACCGAAACGATACGACCAATATCGTTTTGATACTACAACCAGGTTACTAACGGCTCACCCATCCATCGGAACGTCTGGCTGGGTACATTGCTGTTCGAGCATCGAGGCATGCGGCGGGCTTATCCAGCACCATCCGAGCACGGATAAGCCGGGGTTGCTCAGCCTGCTCAAGATTTCCATTGCTGTTCGCGGCTGCGTTGTACCGTTCAGTCGTCCCAAATGTAAGGCAGGCGCAGATGCTGTGCTGAGCGATTGAGGGCTTTTTTAGCGACGGTTCGCAACCCTTGGTGGGTGTCTCTGTCCTAACCATGACGTTGAAGATCGCCTCTTAAGGTTGCGGCTCCGTGCTGTTACCGAGGCAGTGGCCTGCTAGACTCCAAACGTTCTGCGTGGCTCACGAGGCCAGCAGGGCAATTCGAAAACAACCAATAAGGAGTGGATCCATGAAAGGCAAATCCTTGGCATGGATATTTTCCGCCGCGTTGGCGGGGACTGGTCTGAGCGGTATGGCTCAGGCGCAAGAGCAATTCGTCACCATCGGTACCGGTGGTCAGACGGGCGTTTACTACGTCGCGGGTCAGTCCATCTGCCGCTTCGTCAACCGTAACGCCGAGGATCTGAAGTGCAACGCTCCGGCCAGTGGCGGCGGCGTAGCGAACGTCAACGGTCTGCGCAGCGGTGAGTTCAACTTCGGCATCATGCAGTCCGATCACCAGTACAAGGCGATGGAAGGTCTGGAGCCGTTCAAGAGCGAAGGCGCGATGGAAGACATCCGTGCCGTGTTCTCGCTGCAGAGCGAAGTCTTCACCGTGCTGGCGCGCCGTGATGCCAACATCAAGAGCCTGGACGATCTGAAAGGCAAACGCGTCAACATCGGCAACCCAGGTTCCGGTCAGCGTGACACCCTTGAAGAGATCATGAAGGAAAAGGATTGGGATCAGTCGGTCTTCAGCCTCGCCGCCGAACTCAAGCCGGCCGAGCTGGCCAGCGCACTGGGCGACAACAACATCGACGCCATGACCTACTTCGTCGGTCACCCCAACGGCGCGATTCAGGAAGCCACCACCACTGTCGACGCAGTTCTGGTTCCGATCACCGGCGCGGAAATCGACAAGCTGCTGTCCGAGAAGAGCTACTACACCAAGGCTGAAATCCCGGGTGGCATGTACAAGGGCAACGATCAGGCGACTCAGTCGATCGGGGGCAAGGCGGTGCTGTCCACTACCTCCAAGGTTGACGACGAAGTGGTCTACAAGCTGGTCAAGTCCGTGTTCGAGAACATCGAGCGCTTCCAGCGTCTGCATCCTGCGTTCAAGGACCTGAAGCCGGAGGACATGATCAAGGTAGGTCTGTCTGCACCGCTGCACGACGGTGCCGTGCGTTACTACAAGGAACGAGGCTGGATGTAACGGCCTTTACGGCTCGCTGCATCGTTGTGGGCGGTGATTCGTCCGCAACGTTCGCCTGAAAACCCGTGTGCCTCGTGCCACGGGTTTTCGCGGTTTCCGTTCCCTGAAAAAACAGGCCACCTTTCATGCAAGACAACCAACTTTCCACTGAAGAGCTGATCGCCAAGGACGTCGGCGCGCGCATGCCCGAAGGCGGCATGGCCAAGCTGATCGCCGGCCTGGCACTGCTCTGGTCGCTGTTCCAGTTATGGATCGCTTCGCCACTGCCGTTCATGCTGCGCTTTGGTGTGTTCAACAACACCGAGGCACGCTCGATTCACCTGTCCTTCGCCCTGCTGCTGGCGTTTCTCGCCTACCCGGCATTCAAGCGTTCACCGCGCGACCGGGTGCCATTGATCGATATCGCGCTCGGGCTGATCGCTGCCGCCAGTGCCGGCTATCTGTTTCTCGTCTACGAGCAGCTGGCACAGCGTCCTGGCAACTTGACTACCATGGATCTGGTCACCGCCTGCATCGGTATTCCGCTGCTGCTGGAAGCCACCCGCCGCGCCCTCGGCCCGGCCCTGGCGGTGATTGCTCTGATATTTCTCGGTTACAGCCTCGCCGGCCCTTACATGCCTGGCCTGCTGGCTCACCGAGGGGTGAGTTTCACCGCGCTGGCCAACCACCAGTGGATCACCACCGAGGGTGTGTTCGGTATCGCACTGGGCGTCTCCACCAGTTTCGTTTTCCTCTTCGTGCTGTTCGGCGCCCTGCTCGAGCGCGCAGGTGCAGGCCATTACTTCATTCAGCTGGCCTTCAGCTTGCTGGGTCACTTCCGGGGCGGGCCGGCCAAGGCCGCAGTCGTGGCATCGGGCATGACCGGCTTGATCTCCGGCTCGTCGATTGCCAACGTGGTGACCACCGGCACATTTACCATCCCGATGATGAAGCGCACGGGTTTCTCGTCCGAGAAGGCGGGGGCGGTCGAAGTGGCTTCGTCGGTGAACGGCCAGATCATGCCGCCGGTAATGGGCGCGGCCGCGTTCCTGATGGTCGAGTACGTCGGCATTCCCTACGTTGAAGTGATCAAGCATGCGTTCCTGCCAGCGCTGATCTCCTATATCGCATTGGTCTACATCGTTCATCTCGAGTCGCTCAAACTCGGCCTCACGGCACTGCCACGGGCAAACGTGGCCAAGCCTTGGATGCAGCGCCTGATCGGTTTCGCCTTCGGCGCCGCGTTGATTTCCGGTGTGTCGCTGGGCGTTTACTACGGCCTCGGTTGGCTCAAGCCGGCGCTTGGTGATGCGGCGATCTGGGTGATTGGCGCCCTGCTGACGGTGATCTACCTGGCATTACTCAAGATCGCGGCGAGCAACCCGCCTTTGCCAGCCGAGGACCCTGACGCACCGCTGGAAAAACTCCCACAGACCCGTCCGGTATTGCTCTCCGGCCTGCATTTCCTGCTGCCGGTGGTGGTGCTGGTCTGGTGCCTGATGGTCGAACGTCTGTCACCTGGCCTTTCAGCTTTCTGGGGCTCAGTGATGCTGATCATCATCCTGCTGACTCAACGCCCCTTGCTCAGCTGGATGCGCCGTGATGGCAGCCACCAGCACGGCGGTTTTATGGACGGCGTGATCGACCTGCGCGAAGGTCTGATTGCCGGCGCCCGCAACATGATCGGCATCGGTATCGCCACGGCGGCGGCTGGGATCATCGTCGGCGCAGTGTCACAGACCGGTGTAGGTCTTGTACTTGCCGATCTGGTCGAGCTGTTGTCCATGGGCAACCTGATGCTGATGCTGTTGCTGACGGCATCCCTCAGCCTGATTCTCGGCATGGGGCTGCCGACCACCGCTAACTACATCGTGGTGTCCAGCTTGCTGGCGCCGGTGGTCGTAGCGCTTGGTCAGCAGAACGGGCTGATCGTGCCACTGATCGCAGTGCATATGTTCGTCTTCTATTTCGGCATCATGGCGGATGTCACCCCGCCGGTTGGGCTGGCCTCGTTCGCAGCGGCAGCCGTGTCCAAGGGCGATCCGATCAAGACCGGTGTGGTGGCGTTCTACTACAGCCTGCGTACCGCGGCGCTACCGTTCCTGTTCATTTTCAATACCGACCTGCTGCTGATCGACGTGGACTTCTGGCACGGCGTAGTGATCTTCATCATTGCGACCGTGGCGATGCTGATCTTTGCGGCTGGCACCCAGGGTTACTTCCTGGTGCGTAGTCGCTGGTACGAGAACGTCCTGCTGCTGCTGGTCGCTTTCACGCTGTTCCGACCCGGTTTCTGGATGGATATCGTGTACGACCCGTACCGTGACATGCCGCCTACCCAGCTGGTCCAGGCACTCGAAGCAGTCGAAGAAGACAGCCAGCTGCGCTTGCGCATCCGCGGCGAAGACGCGGTCGGCGACGTGCGCGACTTCAGTCTGCTGGTGGCGATTCCCAATGGTGATACCGGCGAAGAGAAGCTGGAGAAGCTCGGTCTCATGACTTATGAGGAAGGGGGCAAAGTGCTGATCGACAGCGTGACCTTCGGCAGCCCAGCCGCCGAACTGGGGCTGCAGTTCGATCAGGAGATCCTTGCTGTGCGGGCACCCACCGATCGCATGCCGAAAGAGTGGATGTGGATACCGGCTCTGCTGCTGTTTGCTCTGGTGGTATGGCTGCAGCGACGCCGCAAGCGGGACTGACCATTCCGCATCGCTGACCCGACCCCGGCCATGCCATGCATCGCCGGGGTTTTTGTTTCTGCTGAACGCGACAATCGAAGGGGGCGAGCAGCCCCAAGCTTTGCACCGATCAGGCTGGCTTGCCGGGGAGCGGTTCGGCGTTCGGCAATTCCCGAGCGGTCGACGTCTCGCCAGCCGCGCGCTGTTTGCCGGTGTTGGAACCTTCCAGCGCCGCATAGGCGGCGCTGCAGAACAATGAGTTCAGGCGTTTCATGTCGGCGATCAACTCCAGGTGTGCAGCGCTGGTTTCGATGCTCTCTACCACCTGCTGGTGCAGGCGGTGAACATGGGCATGGGCGAGTTCGCGTTCACGCTTGCGGAACTGGCGCTTGTGCTGCAGCAATTGACGGGCGCTGTGCGAATCTCCAGACAGAAATACCGACAAGCCCAGCGCGAGATTGGCTGTGAGCAGGCTGTGCAGCTGGCTGAGCTCATCCCGTCCACTGTCGGAGAACGAGCGACGCTGGGAGGTCTTGAGGTTCTGCACCTTGCCCAGCATATGCTCGATGATGTCGCCGGCCTGCTCCAGATTGATCGCCAGTTCGATTATTTCGGCCCAGCGCCGGCTTTCCTGTTCGGCCAGGTCGTCACGTGGCATCCGTGCCAGGTAGAGCTTGACCCCGCTGTACAGGGCATCCACGTCATCATCCAGACGACGGATGTCCTCGCCGGGCTCCGGCCGGTCTTCGCGCAGTACTTCGAGCAGGCGCGCCAGCATCGTTTCCACCAGGTCGCCAATACGCAGGGTTTCGCGCGTGGCATTGGCCAGCGCAAGGGTTGGCGTATCCAGCGCAGTGGGGTCGAGATGGCGCGGTTGTGCGATGCCATTGTCCTGCGGACGTTCGGGTAGCAGCCGCTCACAGAGCCCGGCCATCAGCCCCACCGTGGGCAGCAATAGCAAACAGCGCAGCGAGTTGTAGGCCAGGTGAAAGGCGATGACTTGCGTCTGTGCACCGAAGCCAAGGGTCGCCATCCACTCGACCAGCATTGGTAGAAAGGGTAGCGCCAGCAGACCAGCGAGCTTGTAGAGCAGGTTGCCCAAGGCTACCCGGCGGGCCGGCGCCGGCTGCGGCGTGGCGTTGAGCCAAGCCAGAACGCCGCTTCCCACGTTTGCGCCGATGACCACGCCCAGCGCCACTGGCAGGCTGATCAATCCAGCGCTGGCCAGGGTTGCGGTGAGCAGCACGGCGGCGAGGCTGGAATACGCGAGCACTGCAAACAGTGCACCCACGACCACGGCGAGCAGAGTGTCGCCGGCCAGCGATGAGAACAACACCTGCATGCCGCGTGCTTCGGTGATCGGCGCAGCCGCGGTCACGATCAGTTGCAGCGCCAGAATGATCAGGCCGAGGCCGATCAACACCCGCCCGAGCTGCCCGGCGCGGGTCTGCTTGCGCGATAGAAAAAGAAAGACCCCCAGTAGGGTAAACAGCGGCGACAGCCAGGACAGGTCCAGCGTCAGCACCCGCGCCATCAGCGCCGTGCCGACATCGGCGCCGAGCATGATCGCCAGCGCGGTGGGCAGCGCCATCAGGCCTTGGGCAACGAAGGAAATGGCCAGCAGGGCAGTAGCGTTGCTGCTCTGCACCAGCGCGGTAACGCCAATCCCGGCGGTAAAGGCCATCGGTGCGTTGGCCATGCTGTGGCCGAGCAGCCGACGCAGATGCGAGCCGTACACCCGCATGATCCCGGTACGCACGATATGCGTACCCCACACCAGCAATGCGATGGAGGACAGCAAATGCAACAGCGTCAGCATCAGGCACGGCCTCCGGTGTGGATGGTCAACGGGCACAGCGGCCTGCGCCTAGCGCGGCAGAGAGCTGTGGGTTATGTAAAGTTGACCATCGCCGGTAGCCGGCCGTTCACCAGATTGTCATCAACCGTGACGCCCGCTGTTGGCTCACGTGGCGCTCAGTTGGGCGAGTAGTAGCCCACACCCAGCAGGACGTCATCGACCCGACGGATCAAGGTGTGTTTTTTCTCCACCGCATTGGTGGCCGGATTGCGCCACACGTAGTCGACGCTCCCGATGCCCTTGTCCTTGGCCAGTTCGATCATCTGCTTGAACAGCGGTGTCCCGGCGGCGTCGGTGATTTCGCGAACGTCGACGCCCACCAGATTGGGTGAAGCGCCGCTGGCGCGGTACTTGCCGTCCTCCAAGCCAATGGCGAACACGTACTCGTCGTTCGTCACGAAGCGGCCCTGCGGATCGTTGAAGGCCTGGTACGCGGCCTTGTCACCCGAGCGCTTCACCAGCGCTACGGCTTCATCCAGCATTTTCTGCGCGTGCTCGGCGGAAGAGCGCGGGATGTAATACCCCACCGCGAGGATCTGATCGCCCACCTTGCGGTACAGGCTGGTCTTGTTCTCGACCTTGTTATCGGTCGGGTTCAGCCAGTGATACTCGACCTGGCCGTTCTGGGTCGCCTTGGCGCCTTCGACTATTGCGCGGATGAAGGGCTTGCCGGCGGCGTCCTTCAGGTCCATCACGTTGAGCCCGACCAGCGCTCGGGAAGCGCCGTTGCTGGCGAGCATGGTCCCCGCCGTGTCCAGGACAAAAACATAATGCTGGCCGTCAACGAAGTCGCCGTTGCGGTCATTGAACGCTGCCAGGGCCTGCTCCGGCCCCGCTTGCTGCAGATGTGCCGCGGCACGATCAAGCAGTGCGTTGGCCTGTCGCGCATGACTGCGTTCGACCGAGCCTTTGGCTTGGGTGCCATCCGTGGCGGAATGCGCCAGGGGGGAGGCGCAGATAGCCGCGCCCAGTGAGAGGATCAGCAGGTTCCGGTGGTTCAGTTTCATCGGTTGCTCCTAGCCTGAGGCAGGCGACAGGTTGCTGGGGGCATGAGGGCTGCCTGCGATGAAATATCCTACGGCCCTTGAGGTGATTGATATTGAACACAAGGACCGTTGGCTTCGTGCGAAAGGACTAGGTTGAAATGCCGCAGCGGTCGTCTCAGCGTTTTGCAAGGTCGCTGTACGAGGATCTTGCTACCCTTGCCGCTGACCCAGCCGAAGCCGCTCACATGCTCAGCCTTTATCACGCCCCTGACCTCGAAACCCTCGGCGAACTGGCTACGCGCCTGCTCGCCCAGCCGCTCGCCGATCCTTTCGCCCCGGCGCTGGTGGTGGTACCGAGCCAGGGCATGGGCCGCTGGCTGACGCTTGAGCTGGCGCGCAAGCAGGGCATCGCCATGCAGCTGGAGATGCAGCTGCCGGCCAGGTTCGTCTGGGACCTGAGCCGCACGGTGCTGGGCAGCCTGCCCGAGCAGTCGGCGTTTTCCCCGACCACCTTGACCTGGCGGCTCTACGGCTGGCTCTGCGAGCCGTCCAATCTCGAGCTGGCGCCGCGTCTGGCGCAGTACCTCGACGGTGGCGATGAGCGCCGGCGGCTGTCGCTGGCGGCCAAGATCGCCGACGTCTTCGACCAATACCTGCTCTATCGCGACGACTGGCTGGCCGCCTGGGAGCGTGGCGACACCTTCGATCTCGGCCCGGATGAAGGCTGGCAGGCGCTCCTCTGGCGCGAGCTGACCAAGGACGGCCATCCGCACCGCGCGCGGCTGCTCGACGATCTGCTGCAGCGGCTCTACAGCGACGAACCCTTGCCCGGCCTGCCCGAGCGCCTGCTGGTGTTCGGCATCAGCAGCCTGCCGCCGCACCACCTGCGCGTGCTCGATGGTCTGGCGCGACATATCGACGTGGTAGTCTGCGCGCTCAACCCAAGCCGCGAAGCCTGGGGCGAGATTC
Source organism: Stutzerimonas xanthomarina DSM 18231 (assembly GCF_900129835.1). Lineage (GTDB taxonomy): Bacteria > Pseudomonadota > Gammaproteobacteria > Pseudomonadales > Pseudomonadaceae > Stutzerimonas > Stutzerimonas xanthomarina. Next base: position 683,586 of record NZ_FQXA01000001.1, on the reverse strand, counting down.
GCGATATTCGTGAATTGGCGCGCCAGCCCGAGAGCGGCGCTGATGATTGGTATCTCGATGTCGGCCATCCGCTGCTGGCCAGTCTCGGCAAGCAGGGCCGGGACTTCTTCGATTCCCTGTTCAGCCTGACCGCCAGCGAGGGCAGCCAGGAGTTCGGCCTGTATTCCGAAGATGAAGACCTGCGCGACGACAGCCTGCTGCACGCCCTGCAGAACGACATCCTGCGCCTGCGTACCCGGCAGCCCGATGAGCGCATCACGCTGACCGAGAAAGACCGCTCGCTGGAAGTGCATATCGCCCACTCGCCGCTGCGCGAGGTGGAGATCCTGCATGACCAGCTGCTGGCGCGCTTCGCTGCCAACCCGGCGCTGACGCCCGATCAGGTCGTGGTGCTGACCCCGGATATCGAGCGCTACGCGCCCTTTATCGAAGCCGTATTCGCCCAGCGCGAGGGCAGTCCGCGGATTCCCTACAGCCTCGCTGACCGCAGCCTGCGTGCCGAAATGCCGCTGATCGAGGCCTTCCTTGAATTGCTGATGCTGGCGCAGAGTCGTTTTGCCGCAGAGGAAATCCTAGCCTGGCTGGAGCAGCCGGCCATCGCGCGTCGCGCCGGGATCGAAAGCGAAGACCTGCCGCTGCTGCGCGACTGGCTACGCGAAGCCGGCGTGCGTTGGGGTCGTGACGGCAGCCAGCGAGCGCGTCTCGGCCTGCCGGACGAATCGGCCTTCACCTGGCGCCAGGGGCTGGACCGCCTGCTGCTGGGCTTTGCCGCGCCGCCGCAACTGGCTGGCGACCACGCGCCACTGCTCGGCGAGCATTGGCCATTGGATGCCCTGGAAGGGGCACGCGGGCAGTTGCTGGGGCGGCTGGTGGAATTCGTCGATCGGCTCGGCACGCTGGCCGACCAGCTCGCCCGGCCGCGTCCGTTGGCCGAGTGGGCGGATGACTTGCAAGTCCTGATCGACACCCTGTTCGACGAGCGCGAAGCCGGCGATACGCTGCTCTTGTTGTCCCAGGCCTGCGCGGCGTTGCGCGATCAGGCCCAGGCCGCGGACCTGACGCGACCCATCGAGCTAGAACTGGTGCACCAGCAGCTCAGCGCCGCCTTGCAGCAGGGCGGCGGCGCCTCGGGCTTTCTTACCGGCGCGGTGACCTTCTGCACCATGGTGCCGATGCGCAGCCTGCCGTTCCGTGTGGTCTGCCTGCTCGGCTTGGACGACGGCGCCTTCCCGCGGCGCACACCGCCTTCGGGCTTCGATCTGATCGGCCGCCACCCGCGCCGCGGCGACCGTGCGCGACGCCTCGATGATCGCTACCTGCTGCTGGAAACCCTGCTCTCGGCGCGAGAGGCGCTGTACCTGTCCTATGTCGGCCGCGACCCGCGGGACAACGCGGTGCTGCCGCCTTCAGTGTTGCTCAGCGAAGTGCTCGAAGCGGTCGATATGACCGCCGTGTTGCCGCCTGCTGCTCTGGCATCCAAGAGCGCCAACGAGCCTGCGCCTAAGACGGTTAGCCAGAAGATCCTTGTCGCCCACCCATTACAGCCGTTTTCTCCACGCAATTTCGGCGACGCGCCCTGTGCGGGTTTTTCGCTGCCCTGGTTCCGCGCCGCCCAGCGCCTGGCCGAGCCGCCGCAGACTCAGCCGCAACCCTTCGCCAGCCTGCTCGCCGAGCCGGACGAGGCCTGGCTGACCATCGAACCGTCGCAGCTGTTGCAGTGCTTCCGTCATCCGGCGCGCTTTCTGCTCGAGCAGCGCCTCGGTTTGCGCCTGGCTGACGATCAGGAATCGCTCGCCAGCGACGAGCCCTTCGATCTGGAGATGCCGGCCTGGAACGGCCTGCGGCGTCTGTCACTGCAGGCGATGGAGCACGGCTGGAGTGATGAAGACGAACGACGTATGGCCTGCGCCGCAGGTTGGTTGCCGACGGGCGAGTTGGGCCAGGCGCTGTGGGGCAAGCTGCGCGGGCCGGTGCGTGCCTTCGCGCCGCGCCTGTTCGAACTGCGCCCGGACGCGGTGCCCGAGCCGCTGCCGGTGGACATCACCCTGGCCGGCGTACGCGTGCATGGCTGGCTCGACGGCGTGACCCCGGCCGGGCTGTTCGGCTGGAAGCTCGGCCGCCTCGGCGAGTGGGATCTGCCGCCGTTCTGGCTGCGCCATCTGCTGCTCAACCTGTCCGCCACGCCCGGTATCGAGCGCCACAGCCTGATGCTATCGCCCGCCGGTGACTGGCAGCTGGGGCCGTTGTCGAACGCGGCCGAACTGCTGGAACCCTGGCTCGCCGCCTATCGCTGCGCCATCCGCGAACCGCTGCCGTTGCTGCCGCGTAGCAGCCATGCCTTCGCCAAGGGCTATCGCAAGCCGGCCCGCGGCAGTGAACCGCTCGACTGCGCCCGCAAGCGCGCCCGCGAAGCTTGGCTCGGCGCAGAATTCAGCCCCATCGCCGCCGAAGCCGAAGACCCCTGGAACGCCTTGGCCTTCCGCGACCGCGATCCGCTGGACCAGCGCTTCGAAACACTGGCTCAGGAATTGATCGGCCCTGCGCTGGATGCCTTGGCGCAAGACGAGGAGGAAGCATGAAACTCGACCTGCTCGACTCGCCCTTCGACGGCCGCTCGCTGATCGAGGCCAGCGCCGGCACCGGCAAGACCTGGACGCTCACCGCGCTCTACGCCCGCCTGCTGCTGGAGCGGCAGCTATCGGTGGGGCAGATCCTCGTGGTCACCTACACCAGCGCCGCCACTGCTGAACTACGTGAGCGCATCCGCGCGCGGCTGGCCGACCTGCTGGCGGTCTATGAAGGCACGCCGAGCAGCGACGATTTCCTCAACTGCCTCCACGCCCGCTACCCGGACGAAGCCTCGCGCCGTCGCCTGTTGCTGGCGGTGCATGGCTTCGACGAGGCGGCGATCTTCACGATTCACGGCTTCTGCCAGCGCGCCTTGCAGGACGCCGCCTTCGAGGCCGGGGGCGATTTCGACAGTGAGCTGACCGCCGATGACCGCGAGATTATTGACGCGCTGCTCGCCAACGCCTGGCGCAGCGAATTGGCCGATGCCGACCCGGCCTGGGCGCGCTTCCTGGCCAAGAGCCGGATCACGCCGCTGTGGTTACGTCAGCGCTTGCGTAGTCATCTGGGCAAGCCCTATCTGCGCGTCGAGCCGCAGGGTGCGCCGGTCGCCGCCGACCTGCGTCCAGTCGAGGCCGCCTGGCAACGCGCCGCCGATTTGTGGAAGCAAGCGGGTACCGCCTGGATCGCCGAGCTTCAGGCCCACGGTGGGCTCAGCCAAAGCACCCACAAAGGCATTAAGTTCGAGCCCTGGCGGAGCGAGCTCGACGCCTATTTTGCCGACCCGGCCGTGATGTTCGATCTACCCGATGGCGCGGCCAAGTTCGGCGTGCGCGCCTTGAGCAAGGCCTGCAAGAAGGGCTTCGACGCGCCGGTGTGCGAGTTGGCCCATGCGCTGGACGAGCTGGCCGATCAGGTGGCCGAGGCATTGCCAGCGGGCAAGCAACGGCTGATCGCCTTGCAAGTCGCACTGCTGGAGCGGCTCAACCGTGAGCTGCCCGAGCGCAAAGCGGCGCAGCGGCTTTTGGCCTTCGATGATCTGCTCAATCGTCTGGATCTGGCACTGAAAGGCCCGGTCGGGGAAGACCTGGCGGCCTCGCTGCGCATGACCTATCCGCTGGCGCTGATCGACGAATTCCAGGACACCGACCCGATCCAGTACGCCATCTTCAACCGCATCTATGCCAAGGCGGGCGAGGCGTCGCTGTGTTTCGTCGGCGATCCCAAGCAGGCCATCTACGCCTTCCGCGGGGCGGATCTGGCGACCTATATGACGGCCAAGCAGCAGGCCGATCGCGAGCCCTTCAACCTGCCGACCAATTACCGCTCGACGCCGGAGCTGATCGCCGCGCTGAACCAGCTGTTCGACCACCCGCAGCCGTTCGCCCAACCTGATCTGCGCTATCCAGCAGTAGGCGCGGCCGACAAGCCGCGTGCGAGCTTGCGGCTGGTGGAGGAGGGCGAGGCGGCGCCGCTGTCGCTGGTATGGCTGGGCGACGATCCGTTGGGCAAGGGCGAGGCCGCGCAACTGGCGGCGAGCGACACTGCCCGGCGTATCGCCCTGCAACTGGCGGGCGCTGCAGAGGGCCGTGCTGGTTTCGAAAAGGACGGCGTGTTCACCCCTCTGAAAGGTGGCGACATTGCCGTGCTGGTGGCCAACCACCGCCAGGCCGGGATGATCGCCGACGAGCTGGCGGCGCGCGGTGTGCCCAGCGTGCGCCGCGGGCGTGACAGCGTCTGGCGCAGTGAGGAAGCGGCTGAGCTGGCCGCGGTGCTGGCCGCCTACGCCGAGCCCGGCCGCGAAGGGCTGCTGCGCTATGCACTGGCCACGCGCCTACTGGGCCGCAGCGCTGCCGATCTCGCTCGTTGCCAGGACGATCAGCAGCAGTGGGACGCCGAGCGCGAAGCCGCCGAGCGCTATCACCAGCTCTGGCAGCAGCAGGGGTTCATGCGCGTATTCCGGGCCTGGCTCGACGAGCAGGCGGTGGCCGAACGGCTGCTGGCGCGTGTCGATGGCGAACGTCGGCTGACCAACCTCTTGCATCTGGGTGAACTGTTGCAAGCCGAAAGCCTGCTGCGCCCGGGTCTTGAGCCGCTGCTCGCCTGGTTCAACCTGCAGCGCGGCAGCGAAGGCGCCGGCGAAGAAGCCCTGCTGCGCCTGGAAAGCGATGCCGAGCGGGTGCAGATCGTCACCATCCATACCAGCAAGGGCCTGGAATATCCGTTGGTGTTCTGCCCCTTTCTCTGGGACGGCAAGCTGCTCGGCAAGAACCGCGACAGCGCCCGTTGCCACGATGCTAATGGCCAGCCGCTGCTGGATCTCGGCAGCGACGCGCTGGAAGACCACCTCGAACGCGCCCGTCAGGAGGTGTTTGCCGAGCAGCTGCGCCTGGCCTATGTCGCCCTGACCCGCGCGCGCGACCTGCTCTGGTTGCACTGGGGGCCTGTGAATCTCTGCAAACCAAAAAAGGATGGCAGCCTAGCGGACGAAGGTCTGCACAGCAGCGCCCTGGCCTGGCTGCTACACGGCCGCGAACTGCCTGGCGAGCAACCGTTGAGTGAGCTGGGCAATCATCTGGCCGATCTCAACGGCGGCAGCCTTCGCCTGGCCATCGAGCGACTGGTGCACGGAAGCGACGGTCATATGGCCTGCCTGCCGCTGGAGTCGCGCGAAGCCAATGCACAGGGCCCCGGCCGCGCCGCGCCGCCTCAGCAGCTGTCGCAGCTCAATCGCAGCCTGCACAGTGCCTGGCGGATCGGCAGCTTTTCCGGACTTGCCGCCGGCATGCATATGGAAGCGCCCGACCGCGACGCCCTGGCCATCCCCGATGCCGGCGAGCCGGGCAGTGGCTTCTTCGCGTTTCCCCGGGGCGCGCGCGCCGGCACCTGCCTGCACGCGATCCTCGAAGACTGGGCGCGCGGCAAAGGCGAGCTGGAGGCGCTGGTCGAACCCGCTTTGCAGGCCTACGGTCTGCCGCTGGAGTGGAAGGAAATCGCCATCAGCCATCTGCAAAAGGTGCTCGACACCGATATGGATGGCGCCGGCCTGACCCTCGCTGCGTTGCAGTCGGCCAGACGCCTGCCCGAACTCGGCTTCACCTTCCCGGTACGGGACCTGGACGTGACGCGGCTGCGCAGCCTGTTGGTCGATCCGGCCAACGGCCTCGCCGAACCCTTGCGCGAAGCGGCGGCGCGGCTGGAGTTCGACAGCCTCAAGGGTTTCCTCAAGGGCTTTATCGACCTGACCTTCGAGCACGACGGCTGCTGGTACATCGCCGACTACAAATCCAACTGGCTCGGCCCGGACGCCAGTTACTACGGCGGCGAACGGCTGCTGCAGGCGCTGGCAGGCGAGCATTACTACCTGCAATACCTGATCTACCTGGTGGCGCTACGCCGCTTCCTGCGCCAGCGTCTGACTGATTTCACAAATGATCAATTGGGCGGCGCTTTCTACCTGTTCTTGCGCGGCATGCCTGAAGCCGGCGTTTATTTCGCGCGACCGGATGATGCGCTGCTCGACGCACTGGATCGTTTGTTCGAGGAGGGCAAGTGATGTTTGCTGCTATGCCAATACCTGGCGTTGCCTTCCCGCACGCTTGGCGGGTTGCCCCCGCCCTACGATCGGCCCGATGCGCTGTTCGAGGAGGGGCGGTGATGCGCGTGGGGTTTGTAGAAACCGTCGGATTGCAGTTTGCGTCAGTTCAATACGCTTATCCTGCCGGGCATATCGGTGGGCTGAAGCCCACCCTACGAGCGGTGCGCCCGGATATCTTCGTAGGGTGGGCCGGGCGGCGTTCCGCTTCAGCCCACCCTTGGGACCGCCGTCTGGGTCTGGCACCTTCTGTATCGAGGCCTACCCGATGACGCTTCGTTCAGAGTTACCCCTCGGCCCCCTGGAGCGCGCCTTCGTCGCCAGCCTGCAACGCCTTGAGCCTGATACTCCTGAGCCTGTGCTGCTCGCCGCCGCCCTGTGCTGCGAGGCGCTGGCGTCCGGGGATGTCTGCCTGCCGCTCGAACGCCTGGCCGGCAGACGGCCCTGGCCCGACGCCGATCTCAGCATGCCCTCGCTGCCCGTTTGGCGCGCACAGCTCGAAGCCTCTTCGCTGATCGGTGCGCCTGACGACTACGCGCCGCTGACCCTGGTCGGCAACCGGCTTTACCTGGCCCGTTACCAAGCCTATGAACAGCAGCTGGCGCAACAGCTGCTGACTCGGGCGGTGGACGCGCCTGACGTTGATGAGGCTCGGCTGAGCGACAGTCTGGCGCGGCTATTCGCCTTCAATCAGCAGAGCCCCGATTGGCAGCGCCTCGCCGCGGCCCAGGCGGTACGCCGCCGCTTGGCAGTAATCTCCGGCGGGCCCGGCACCGGCAAAACCACCACGGTTGTGCGCCTGCTGGCCGCACTGTTGGAGCAGCCCGGTGGCGAACGCCTAGCCATTGGTCTAGCGGCGCCGACCGGCAAGGCGGCGGCGCGCATGGCCGAGGCAATCCGCAACGCCAAGGCCGATCTGCCGGTCAGCGATGCCGTCAAGGACGCCCTGCCGGACGAGGCGCGCACACTGCACCGCCTGCTCGGCAGCCGCGGCGACAGCCCGAAGGTCCGCCATGACGCGGCCCATCCGCTGGCGCTGGATGTGCTGGTGGTGGATGAGGCATCGATGGTCGATCTGGCGCTGATGGCCAAGTTGGTCGCTGCGCTGCCGCCGAAGGCGCGCCTGATCCTGCTCGGCGACAAGGATCAGCTGGCCGCCGTGGAGGCCGGCGCGGTGTTCGCTGAACTCTGTGAGGGGCGCGGTTTCGATAGTCAGGCCGCGACCGATCTGCAACGCATTACCGGGCAGGCCGTACCGGTCGAGACGCCGCGCTCGCGCCTCGGCGATGCGGTTGTGCTGCTCACCCACAGCCACCGCTTCGCCGGCGACAGCGGTATCGGCGAGCTGGCGCGGCGAATCAATGGCGGCGATGCCAAGGGCACGGTAGCGCTGCTGCAGGATGGGCGCGCCGATCTTGCCTGGAATGCCACGCCAACGTCCGCCGCATTGATCGAGCGACTGGAGCAGGGCTATTCGACCTATCTGCAGGCCGCACGCCAGACCGATCCATCCGCCGCGTTCGAGGCCTTCAACGGTTTCCGCGCGCTGACTGCCCAGCGCGAAGGCGCCTTTGGCGTCACCGGCATCAGCGAGGCATTGGAAGCGCGCTTCAAGCGTCGCCTCGGTGTGCCCGCCCGCGAACGCTGGTACCCCGGCCGCGCGGTGATGGTCCGGCAGAACGACTACGCCCTGGGCCTGTTCAACGGCGATATTGGCCTGTGCCTTATAACCGAGCAGGGCCTGCGGGTGTTCTTCGAGGGCGACGAGGGCTATCGCGGCTTTGCCCCGGCGCGCCTGCCGAGCCATGACAGCGCCTTCGCCATGACGGTACACAAAAGCCAGGGCTCGGAGTTCACCGAGGTGCTGCTGGCGTTGCCGGAACAGCCCAGCCCGCTGCTGACGCGCTCGCTGTTCTATACCGGCATCACTCGGGCCAAACGCAAGGTGGAGATCTGGGCTTTGCCGGTGCGTCTGGGTGAGGCCGTAAGCACCCGCGCCGAGCGCGCGGCCGGACTTGCTGAAAGGCTGAGCTCAGGCGACACGAAGCGCACAGGCGAGGGGAATGGCCTGCCGATGCCGGCCAGCGAGCCGGCGGGCGATCAGCTCAGTCTGTTCTGATGCGTGCGCCGCTGCGCGTAGAGGGCATGATCGCAGCGCATCGCGGCCAGTTTCGTGAAACGGTTGCGCGTATCCACGTTCGGTTTCTGTTCCGATGTGGGTTCGCCGTCAACCGATAACCGACAACCGGGACATGCGATGAAAATCTTCTTTCTTCTGGTCTGGGGCCTGCTCAGCTTGTCGTTCACTGGAGTCATGGTGCGTGAACTGTGGATTGCCCCATCCTGGAGTGGCGCGTTCGTCTTGTTGCTAGTCGCCTACTACAGCTTCTGTTTCTTCCAGCTGATCCGCACGGCCTACCGGCCCTGGGGACTGTTGGGGCCAAGGCGGCGCAGCGGCTACTGGGTATGCCAGGTGTTGCTGCCACTGACGCTGTTGCCGCTGAGGTCCGCCTATGACATTTGGCTGGCGGGCGCCTACCGGCTCGATGCGGACGCAGCGGGGCCAAGCCTGAACCTGATGATCGTTCGCCAACTGCTCGCCTGGCTGCAGGAGTTGGTCGGCTATCTGGGCCCGACGCTGGTGCTGATCGCCGCTGGAGTCGGCATGGCATTGCTGTTGTTGCGGTTATCGCGCGGCCAGGTCGTCCGCTAGCGGCACCCGATGCGTTGATGGTTGCTGACTTTGATATTCGCTAGGTTGCGCTTCACTCGTTTTCGCAAGGATGGCAAAAGGTGGTGATGAAAGGTTTTTGTAGCCGGGGCGCTCTGCTGAGCCTGGCGGTCAGTCTTGGGGCGCATGCCGCAGATGTGCGCCTGGTGACAGGCGATGGCTACGCCCCGCTCACTGACCGCGCACTGCCTCGAGGCGGCATACTCTCGGCGGTCGCACAGGCGGCGTTCGAGCGCAGCGGGTTAGCGTCGTCGCTTGCCTGGCAGCCCTGGAATCGAGGCTATCTGATGACCCTTCGCGGCGAATACGACGCGACTTTTCCCTACATCCGTGCTGAGCAGCGCGAGCATGATTTCCTCTACTCGGCGCCGCTCTATGTTTCCGAACAACACCTGTTCAGTCGCGCCATGGACGCAATCGAAGCCAATGACCTCGCGGGCGTCAGCGGCAGGCGGCTGTGCCATTCGCTGGGCTGGCAGCTGCCTGTTGGAGTCCAGGCGCTGGTTGACCGGGGTGTACTGGTCCGACATTCGCCGCCGAGCCTGAGCGAGTGTGCGTTGTTGCTATTGCTTGGCCGAGATGATGTGTTTCTGGCTGACCGCCTGCTGGGCGTGCACGCCGTGCAATCAACCGAAGTGGATCGGCGGCGTTTTCATGTTTCCGGTTCGGTGTTGAGCCGTCAGACGATTCACCTCATCGTCCCGCGCAGCCGACCGGACGCCGGACAGCTGATCGAGCGGTTCGACCGAGGACTCAGAACCCTTCAGGACAGTGGCGACTATCAGCGCTTGATCGAGTGGTTCGCTGCCGACAGCGTTTCAGTGGACCGCCGCACCACGACAGCGCGATAACGGCCGCGATGGCTGGCGCGCGGTCACGGTTTTCAGCGTTCGAGCAGTGTCAGCACCAGTGGCAAGCTGGCCGCAGCGAGCAGTGTTTGCAGGGTGATGATGCCGGCCATCAGGTGGCTGTCACCACCGAGCTGCCGGGTTAGCACGTAGGCGGTAGGCGCTGTAGGCAGGGCAAAGAACAGGACGATGATGGTGGTTTCCATGGCAGGCAGCTGGAGCAGGTGAGCAACGGCAAAAGCCAATAGTGGAACCGCCAGGAGTCGCAGGGCGCTGTTCCAGCCCAGTGCAGGAATTTCACCACCGAGCTCCTTCGGCTTCAGCGCGGCGCCGACACAGAGCAAACCCAAGGGCAAACTGGCTGCGGCCAGCAGACCCAGCAGCCGGTCAGTGCCGCCAGGCAGGCCGAGCCCGGACAGGTTGATCAGGGCGCCCGTGACGCAGGCGACGATCAAGGGGTTCTTCGCGATTGGCAGCAGCAGGCCGCGCGCGCTGACGCCGCGTTCGGCGGTCAGCGCCCACACCGACATCACGTTAACGGTCGGCACCATCAGCGCCAGCATCAGCGCGGCCATGGCCAGGCCATCCTGGCCGAACAAGCTGCCGACAGCCGCAAGGCCCAGATAGGTGTTGAAACGCAGGGTACCCTGGGCAAAGGCGCCGAAGCGCGCCGCCGACCAGCCGCGCAGGCGCTTCATGATCAGCAGTACGACCCACGCCAATCCCAGGGCCAGCAGCACGGCAGCAGCCAAGCGGGGCAGCGCCGGGTTGTCCAGGGGGGCGGTGGCCAGGCTGCTGAACAGCAGCGCCGGGAACAGCACGAAGTAATTGATTCGCTCGGCGCCAGGCCAGAAGGCTTCGTTGGGGAATTCGCGCAGGCGCAGAATGTAACCGGCAATGATCAGGGCAAACAGAGGCCAGAGGGCGAGCAGAAGGCTGGTCACGCGATACATCCAACAGTGTAGGTGAGCCGATAGTGGCGTCTCCTGACAGGGTCGGCAAGGGCCGAGCAATGCGGATTGCCCCGTCCCAAGAGCGTTTGCTGCGCGTTCATCGGGAAAGCCGTCGAAATGATGTCCAAGTGATATCATTGCTTGCGCCAGAACACGAGCAACGTCGATGCAACCCCTAGAACAGCAGTCCGCCGAAGATTTCCGCGATACCCCGCATGGTAGACAGCTGCTCGGGGGCTTTCGTGGTTTGCTGTTTGCGCCGGACCTGGAGCGCGAATTTCGTCGTTACCTGGGACGACAGGCGCGCTTCGCACAGGTTCTGGGGGCCTGCCTTCTGCTGATCGTGGTTGCCGGCTATCACTCTGTCGAATGGCAGCTGTATGCCGAGTCGGACCCGAGGTGGCTGCGAGAGTTGACCCTGCTGCGTTTGGTGGAAATGGCGCCGGGTGTAGCGATCCTGATCATGTCGGTCTTTCACCGGCGGGTCCGTCTGGTTGCCAACCGACTGTTTCCGTTGCTGCTGGTGCTGGTTGGCATCGTTGCGGCGCGCATCGATATCCATTATGAGGTCTCCCAGACAGAACTGGCGTTCCGCTACGGTGCGGGTCTGTTGATCGTCTGTTCGTTCTTCTTTCTCGGCATCACCTTTTGGCGAGCGCTGATCAGTGCGGCGTCGATCATCCTGATCGATATCCTGATGGCGGCGCTTATCCTTTCCTCCGGCGAAATGCAGGTGCATTGGATCTCGGTCAGCTATTACGTGTTGTTGTTGACGATCGGAGCGATCAGTCGCTACATCCATGAATACTCGCAGCGTGAGCAATTCCTCGTACGCCAGCTGCTCGGCTGGGTCGCGCAACATGACTCGCTGACGGGCCTGGCCAACCGTCGCAGCTTCGACGCTGCCCTGCGGCAGACTTTGTTGCAGGCCCGCCGGGACGGTCAGCCGCTCGCCCTGCTGCTGCTCGATCTGGATGATTTCAAAGCCTATAACGACTGCCTGGGACACCCGGCCGGTGATGCGTTGATCCGGGATTTCGGCGAGCTGTTGAGCCGTTTCTCACGGCGGCCGATGGATCTGGCAGCCCGGGTCGGGGGGGAAGAATTCGCCTTGCTGTTGCTCAACTGCGATGCGAACTCGGCGCAGGCCATCGCGGCGCAGCTGCTGTCCGAATTCACCGAGCGTGCCATACCTCATCCGGCATCGGCGCAATGCGGATGCGCTACGACGAGCATTGGCATCGCGATGTGGCAGTCAGGCCAGACTGCCGAGCAGCTCTATCAGGCTGCCGATGCGGCGTTGTACCAGGCCAAGCGAGCCGGAAAAAACCGCTACGTGGTGCGCTGATCTCGCTCAGCGGCGCGGCGTGACCGGGCGGGTGCGTCCGCTGCCATCGATGGCGACAAAGACGAATACCGCTTCGGTGACCTTGCGCCACTCGCTCGATAGCGGGTCATCGCTCCACACTTCTACCAGCATGCGGATCGAGCTGCGGCCGACATCCAGCGTCTGGGTATAGAACGACAGCTGCGCGCCGACTGCCACCGGGACCATGAAGGCCATGCGATCGATGGACACCGTGGCCACACGGCCTGCGGCGACGCGGCTGGCCATGGCGGTGCCAGCCAGATCCATCTGTGACACCAGCCAGCCGCCAAAGATATCGCCGAAACCGTTGGTCTCACGCGGCAGGGCGGTCAGCTGCAAGGCCAGGTCGCCCTGCGGGATTGGGTCTTCCTGTTCGTATTCGTTCATCGGTTGGACTCACGGCGCGTTTGTTTTTTTTTGCGCGAATGGCCCGCAGCAGTGCGGGCGGGGGGCGAGTATAGCGGCTGTAGATAGTGACAGCGACCGGGCAGGCCTAAAGTTCAGTATCGTCACCAGATTGTCATATTCGGTTCATAGAGTGTTCACACGGCCTGCAGACAATGGCCCCCGATCCAAACACTGACACACCCTTGCTAGGAGCATGGAATGAAACTGAATCGTTTGATGGCGGCCCTGACCTTCGCTGCCGCTGGTGTAGGCGCTGCTAACGCAGTCGCCGCAGTTGATCCGGCACTGCCGACCTATGAGAAGACCTCCGGCGTTTCCGGCAACCTGTCCAGTGTCGGTTCCGACTCCCTGGCCAACCTGATGACCCTGTGGGCCGAAGACTTCAAGCGCGCCTACCCGAACGTCAACATCCAGATTCAAGCTGCCGGCTCCTCGACCGCTCCGCCCGCGCTGACCGAAGGTACGGCCAACCTCGGCCCGATGAGTCGTCCAATGAAGGACAACGAAATCCAGGCCTTCGAAGAAAAGTACGGCTACAAGCCGACTGCGGTGCCGGTCGCTATCGACGCTCTGGCCGTGTTCGTTCACAAGGACAACCCGATCAAGAGCCTGGACATCGAGCAGGTTGACGCGATCTTCTCCAGCACCCGTCTGTGCGGTGGCGAAAAGGACATTACCACCTGGGGTGACGTCGGCCTGACCGGTGAGTGGGCGAGCAAGCCGATCCAGCTGTTCGGCCGCAACTCGGTATCCGGCACCTACGGCTACTTCAAGGAAGAAGCACTGTGCAAAGGCGATTTCAAGCCTAACGTCAACGAGCAGCCGGGCTCCGCCTCGGTGGTGCAGTCGATCTCCAGCACCCTGAACGCCATCGGCTACTCGGGCATTGGCTACAAGACTTCCAGCGTCCGCGCTGTGCCCCTGTCCAAGGGTGGCGAAGCCTTCGAAGCCAACGAAGAGAACGCTCTGGCTGGCAAGTTCCCGCTGGCTCGCTTCTTCTACGTCTACGTCAACAAGGCGCCGAACAAGCCGCTGAGCCCGATCGACGCCGAGTTCCTCAAGCTGGTGCTGTCGAAGCAGGGGCAGGAAGTCGTGGTCAAGGACGGCTACATCCCGCTGCCCAAGAAAGTCGTCGACAAGACCATGCAAGAGCTGGGTCTGAACTAAGACCTCACGCCAGCCTCGCGGCGCTTGTCGCGAGCTGTAGCAACGCCCGCCACGCCCCGCGCGTTGGTGGGCGTCGTCGCGTCACCTCGCTGTAATTTTTCTGTCACACGGCTGCATTAAATTAGGCGCCCGAGCGGCCGAACAAGCCAGCAAACGGCTCGCGCCAAAGCGGCGCAGCAGTTTAGTGGCCTGAGCGGCCAGGAACCTTCGCATGAACGATATCGAGACCATGACCGCGAATTCCGATGTGCAACGGCTGGACTTCAACACCCCGGCTCTGCAACGCAAGCGCCGTATTCGCGCGCTGAAAGACAAACTGGCGCGTTGGTATGTCTCCATTGGGGGCCTCGCCGTGCTCGGCGCGATCTGCCTGATCTTCTTCTACCTCGCCCAGGTCGTAGCGCCCATGTTCCAGGGTGCTGAACTGGAGGCGCGTGATGCCCAGCAGCCGACCTGGTTGGCCGATGCCGGTGCCCCGCTGCTACTGGCGGTCGAAGAGCAGAACAAGGTGGCGATGCGCCTGGGCAGCGATGGCGCCGTGCGCTTCTTCAGCGTACCCACGAGCGAGCTGCTGCGCACTGTAGAGCTGCCGCTGCCGGCGGACAGCGAGATCGTCTCGGTCGGCCAGGACACGCCGGGCAATCGTCGCATGGTGCTGGGGCTGAGCAACGGGCAGGTGCTGGTTGCCGAGCACAACTACAACGTCAGCTACCCGGATGGCAAGAAGACCATCACGCCGCAGCTGGACTATCCCTTCGGCGAAGAACCGCTGAACCTTGATTCGCAAGGACGGCCCATCGAGCATGCTGCCATCAGCCTCAACGGCTCGACCCTGATGGTCGCTGGCGCTACGAATGGCGCTTTGCATGCCTTGAAAATCGTCTCCACCGAAAACCTGATGACCGGCGAAAAAAGCCTGGAAGAGGAGCGCATGGACCTGCCGCAACTCTCCGAGCCGATCAAGGCGCTGCGTATCGACCCGCGGCACATGTGGTTGTTCGCAGTGAGCGGTCGCGCCAGCGTCGATGTCTTCGATCTGCGCCGCGAGCAACTCAACGGTCGCTACAAGCTGCTCACCGGCAACGGCGAGATCACCACGGTGGCCTCGCTGCTGGGCGGCATCTCGCTGATGATCGGCGACTCGACGGGTGGCATCGGGCAGTGGTTCATGGTGCGCAGCAATGACGGCCAGGCCGAACTGAAGAACGTCCGCAACTTTCAGCTGGCTGATCAACCAATCACGCAGATTCTTCCCGAAGAGCGTCGCAAGGGTTTCCTTGCCCTCGACAGTGCCGGCACCCTGGGCATCTTCCACAGCACAGCGCATCGCGAACTGCTGACCGAGCAAGTCGCCGACGGCGCTGCGGTCGCCGCAATGTCGCCGCGTGCTACCCGCCTGTTGGTGGAATCGGATGACCAAGTGCAACGCTTCGTGATCGATAACCCACACCCGGAGATTTCCTGGGATGCGCTGTGGGGCAAGGTCTGGTACGAAAGCTATCCCGAGCCGGATTACGTCTGGCAGTCCACCTCCGCAACGGGCGACTTCGAACCCAAGCTGAGCCTGTCTCCGCTTGCCTTCGGTACCCTCAAAGCGGCGTTCTACGCGATGTTGCTGGCTGCGCCGCTGGCCATCTGTGCGGCGTTCTACACCGCCTACTTCATGGCGCCGACGCTGCGCCGCAAGGTCAAACCGATCATCGAGCTGATGGAAGCGCTGCCAACGGTGATCCTCGGCTTCTTCGCCGGCCTGTTTCTTGCGCCCTATCTGGAAAACCATCTTCCGGGCATCTTCAGCCTGCTGTTGCTGATGCCGTTGAGCATCCTGTTCGCCGGCTGGTGCTGGAGCCGTTTGCCGGAAAACCTTCGCCTGAGCGTCCCCGAAGGCTGGGAAGCGGTGCTGCTGATCCCGGTGATCCTGTTCGTGGGCTGGGGTTCGCTGGCGGTCAGCGGGTACCTGGAAAACTGGTTCTTTGGCGGTGACATGCGCCTGTGGCTGTCCAATGATCTGGGCATCCCCTTCGATCAGCGCAACGCGTTGGTGATTGGTATCGCGATGGGTTTTGCGGTGATCCCGACCATCTATTCGATTGCCGAAGACGCCGTATTCAGCGTGCCGAAGAGTCTTACCCTGGGTTCGCTGGCGCTGGGCGCGACGCCCTGGCAGACGTTGACCCGCGTGGTGCTGCTGACTGCCAGCCCGGGCATCTTCTCCGCATTGATGATCGGCATGGGCCGCGCCGTCGGCGAAACCATGATCGTGCTGATGGCCACCGGCAACACGCCGATCATGGAAGCCAACATCTTTGAAGGCATGCGCACCCTGGCGGCCAACGTGGCGGTGGAAATGCCCGAATCGGAAGTGGGCAGCACCCACTACCGCGTGCTGTTCCTCGCCGCGATGGTGCTGCTGATGTTCACCTTTGTGATGAACACCCTGGCCGAGCTGATCCGTCAGCGCCTGCGCCGCAAGTACGCCAGCCTGTAATACAGAACGCAGCCGGCGACGGCTGCGACAAGTTTTCGACAAAGGTATCGATCCGTGAAAAAGGATTCGCTGAAAACCTGGATCAAGAGCGGCAGCCCCTGGGTCTGGATGAACGCCGGCGCTGTGTCCATCGCCGTGATCATGACCCTTGGCCTGCTGGCGGTGATCGCCGTGCGCGGCCTGGAGCATTTCTGGCCGGATGATGTCATCGTCGCTGACTACCAGATTCCGGGTGCCGAGCCGCGTGTGATGGCTGGCGAAGTGGTACAGGCCGAGGAGGTGCCGCGTGCACGTCTGGCGGCCAGTGGCCTGCCGGTGGACGTCGAAGGCGGCGAGTTCATGACCCGTGAGCTGCTCAAGGTCGGTAACCGCGAGGTCTACGGTGCGGACTTCTCCTGGGTCGTCGGCGAGTGGCTGAGCAATCCGCGCAAGCCGGTCGATCTGGTGGCGCTGGAGCGCCGTGAGTGGGGCAACTTCTATGGCGAGTTGTTGAACGTCAAGGAAAGCGGCCAGCTGGTTGCCGAGGGCGAGGCGGCATGGTCAGAGCTGCAAAAGCGGATTGAACGTATCGACGAACTGCATGCTGATATCAACAAGCTGGAGAAGGTCGACATCGGCCGCATCAACCATGGCCTCGAGCGCCTGCGCCTGAAAACCCGCAAGCTGGAACTGGACGACCAGCTCGATGCGGCTGCCCAGGCCGAACTGGATGCCGAGCGTGCGCAGTGGGACGCCGAGTACAAGGCGCTTGAGGGGGAATTGACCTCGCTCTACACCGGCTTCAATCGCGACAGCATCACCATGCGCACCATGGACGGTCAGGAAAAGGAGATCAGCCTCGGCAAGATCGTCCGTGCCTACCGCCCGAACGCCATGTCGACGCTCGACAAGCTGGGCTTCTACTTGGCCAAGGTGTGGGAGTTCGTCAGCGACGAACCGCGTGAGGCAAACACTGAAGGCGGCATCTTCCCGGCGATTTTCGGCACTGTGCTGATGACCATCATCATGGCGGTGATCGTCACCCCGTTCGGCGTGATTGCTGCGGTCTACCTGCGTGAATATGCCAAGCAAGGCGTGCTGACCCGCATCATCCGCATCGCGGTGAACAACCTCGCCGGCGTGCCATCGATCGTCTACGGCGTGTTCGGCCTGGGCTTCTTCGTCTACGTGCTGGGTGGCTCGCTCGACCGCATCTTCTACCCGGAAGCGGCACCGGCGCCGGTGTTCGGCACGCCGGGCCTGATGTGGGCATCGCTGACCCTGGCGATCCTGACCTTGCCGGTGGTGATTGTCGCCACCGAGGAAGGTCTGGCGCGGATTCCGCGGATCCTTCGCGAGGGCTCGCTGGCGCTGGGTGCGACCAAGTCCGAGACGCTGTGGAAGGTGGTCCTGCCAATGGCCAGCCCGGCGATGATGACGGGGCTTATCCTGGCCGTGGCCCGTGCCGCCGGTGAGGTAGCACCCTTGATGCTGGTCGGCGTGGTCAAACTGGCGCCGAGCCTGCCGCTCAACGGCAACTACCCCTACCTGCACCTCGACCAGAAAATCATGCACCTGGGCTTTCACATCTATGACGTCGGCTTCCAGAGCCCCAACGTCGAAGCGGCGCGGCCACTGGTCTATGCGACGGCCTTGCTGCTGGTGCTGGTGATCGCGACGCTGAACCTCAGTGCCGTCGTGATCCGTAACCACCTGCGCGAAAAATACAAAGCGCTCGACCACTAATAGCCGACAGACCCGCTGGAGGCCCGGCGCTGCAACGATCGCAGCCCGCGCTTCTAGCCTCCAGCGATACGGAGACATTCATGTCACAAGCAAAGACGCATTCCATCGATATTTCGGCGCTGGGTCGCGACAAGCGCGCGCTGAGCCTGGCCAACGAAGCCGTGGCCATCGAAGTGCCTGACCTGAGCCTCTACTATGGCGAAAAGCAGGCGCTCTACAATGTCAGCATGAACATCCCGCGTCAGCGCGTAACGGCGTTCATTGGCCCATCCGGTTGCGGCAAGTCGACCCTGCTGCGCTGCTTCAACCGCATGAACGACCTGGTGGACGGCTGCCGCATCGAAGGCGCCATCAACCTCGACGGTCATAACATCTACCGCAAGGGCGAAGACGTGGCCGACCTGCGTCGTCGCGTCGGCATGGTGTTCCAGAAGCCAAATCCGTTCCCCAAGAGCATCTACGAGAACGTCGTCTACGGCCTGCGCATCCAGGGCATCAAGCAGAAGCGCGTGCTCGACGAGACCGTCGAATGGGCGCTCAAGGGCGCGGCGCTGTGGGACGAGGTCAAGGATCGCCTGCACGAATCGGCGCTCGGTCTCTCCGGCGGTCAGCAGCAGCGTCTGGTCATTGCCCGCACCATCGCCGTGCAGCCGGAAGTGCTGCTGCTCGACGAGCCCAGTTCGGCGCTCGACCCGATTTCCTCGCTGAAAGTCGAAGAGCTGATCTATGAGCTCAAGGCCAAGTACACCATCGTCATCGTCACCCACAACATGCAACAGGCCGCGCGGGTATCGGACTACACGGCGTTTATGTACATGGGCAAACTGATCGAGTACGGCGACACCGATACGCTGTTCACCAATCCAGAAAAGAAGCAGACCGAAGACTACATCACCGGCCGCTACGGTTGATGCCATGGGAAATCTCCTCTGGCTTCGTCGGGCGCGTTTGTCGTACTACTCGTACTGTCAGCGCGCGCCCTCCGCGCCAGTGAAGATTTCCCAAGGGCCTCAACGTTAACTCGACTATTTCCAGCGCGCTGCGCACCAGAGCCGCCTAGCGGCAGCCTCCTCGGGGCGAGAGCAATGATCAGCTGCGTAGGGTGGGCTTCAGCCCACCGGACTCACTGTCTGCGCGCCGCCTTCTAGCGCAGCACGATTTGCCAAAGGCCGGACCGTCCGGCGAGAGAACAACCGTTTCGCAAGGGTTCGCACATGATCAGCAAAGACAGCCACACGCAACACATCTCCCAGCAGTTCAACGCCGAGCTGGAAGAGGTTCGTAGCCACCTCCTGGCCATGGGTGGCCTGGTGGAAAAGCAGGTCAATGATGCGGTCACCGCGCTGATCGATGCCGATTCCGGGCTCGCGCAGCAGGTGCGCGACGTGGATGACCAGATCAACCACATGGAGCGCGACATCGACGAAGAGTGCATCCGCATCCTCGCGCGCCGCCAGCCAGCGGCCTCCGACCTGCGCTTGATCATCAGCATCTCCAAGTCGGTCATCGACCTGGAACGCATCGGTGACGAAGCCACCAAGATCGCCCGTCGCGCCATCGAACTGTGCGAGGACGGCGAGTCGCCGCGCGGCTATGTCGAGGTCCGCCATATCGGTGATCAGGTCCGTCGGATGGTGCAGGAGTCGCTGGACGCCTTTGCCCGCTTCGATGCCGAGCTGGCGCTGTCGGTGGCGCAGTACGACAAGACCGTCGATCGCGAGTACAAGACCGCGCTGCGCGAACTGGTCACCTACATGATGGAAGACCCGCGCTCGATTTCCCGCGTGCTCAGCGTGATCTGGGTGCTGCGCTCGCTGGAACGTATCGGCGACCACGCGCGCAACATCGCTGAAATGGTGATCTACCTGGTGCGCGGCACCGACGTGCGCCACCTGGGCCTGACCCGGATGGCCGAGGAAGTGGCCAACAAGCGCAGCTGATTCGATTGCTCGGCGGCCCTGGCTGGTGGGCTGAAGCCCACCCTACATGGAGTGTGAGCCAGTGGCTGGTTGCCTATCGGCTGCAGAAGGACAGATGGGGCGCGGCGCTCGGCTTCATTCTTAGTCCAACCACCCCGCCGGTAGGGTGGGCTTTAGCCCACCGAGGGCCTGCCCGCTGTCGAGTGCTCAGCGCGGGGCCAAGGTCTCGCTCAGGTAATCGATCAGCACCCGCTGTTTGGGCGGTAAATGCAGGTTCTGTCGCCACAGCAGCCAAGCCGCGCCCTGATAGGATCCGGTGTAGCGCCATCGCGGCAACACCTCGCTTAATCTCCCTTGTTCCAGCGCCCGCGCGGCGGTGAATTGCGGCAGCACCGTGATTCCGATATCGCCCAGCGCCGCCTCCAGCCGCGCTTCGCTGTGGTTGCTGATGTAGCGACCGCGCACCGTCACCACTTCCTGCTGTTCGCCGTTGCTGAAGTGCCAGCGGTTGTCGCCCGCGTTCTCGCCGAGATACAAACAGCTGTGCCGCAACAGCTCCTGGGGGTGTTGCGGCGTGCCGTGCTGTTGCAGGTAGGCCGGGCTGGCACATAACAATTGACGGACGGGGCCGAGTGGCTTGCCGGCCAGCCCTTCGGGCGGTTGGTTGGTCACCTGGACCAGCAGGTCGAAGCCTTCTTCGATCAGGTCCGGGCTCTGATCGCTGATATGCAGCTGCACATCGACATCGTCGTAGCGCCGGAGAAATTCAGGCATCAAGGGGCTGATGACGAATTTGCCGTAAGCCTTGGGTACGCTCAGGCGCACCAGCCCGCGCGGGCTGCTCATCAGGCGCTCGCCGACGGCCAGTGCCTGGTCGGCAGCGTCCAGCATCGTCCGGCAATGCGCGTAAAACTCGCTACCGGCTTCGTTCAGGCGCAGTTGTCGCGTGGTGCGCTCCATCAACCGTAACGACAACGCTTGTTCCAGCCGCGCCACCTGGCGGCTCACCGCTGACGCGGTGCTGCCCAGCTGCCGGGCCGCTGCGGAAAAGCTTCCGGCTTCAACCACTCGCACAAAAACCGCCATGCCCGGCAGCAGCGAGGCCTTGTCATTCGTTCCCATGCTGAACAAATCCTTTTCCTAGTCGGTGGATTATCGATCTCCGCGTAGCAATGGACAATCAGCCCGTTCGGATTGGGGGATGAAGGGCATGAACAACTGGCGAAGTGGGGCACAAGGCAACCTCTGGCTGGCCGATGCCATGCTGCTAGCGGTGGCGATCATCTGGGGCAGCAGCTACGCAGTGGCCAAGCAGGCGCTGTGGTTCTATCCGGTGCTGGGATTTCTGGCGATTCGCTTCGGGCTGACGTTCATATTGCTGTTGCCACAATTGCGCGGAGAAAGGCTACGCGCGATTCGACCGGGCTTGCCGCTGGGTGGGGTAATGCTGGGGATCTTTCTCTGCGAAACCTGGGGCGTGATGCTGACAACGGCCAGCAATGCCGCGTTTCTTATCAGTTTGTGCGTGGTGTTCACGCCTTTTGTGGAATGGGCAATGCTGCGCCAGCGCCCGAGTAATCTGTTGTTTGGCGCCTGTGGGCTGTCGCTGGTCGGCGTCTGGTTGCTGACGGGAGGGTTGGCCATCTCGCTCAACCTTGGCGACGGGTTGATGCTCGCGGCGGCGCTGCTGCGTGCCGTGCTGGTCTGCTTTACGCGCCGGCTGACCGCCGATCTGCAGGTTCCAGCATTGGCGCTCACGGCAGTGCAGAGTGGTGTGGTGGCGTCAGGTTGCCTGGTACTGGGCCTGGCGTTACCGGGCGGCATGCCGGCGTTGCCGCAGAGCCCCACATTCTGGGCCGCGACCCTCTATCTGGTGGGCTTCGCCACGCTGTTCGCGCTCTACGCACAGAACCTGGCGCTGGGCCGCACCAGCGCCACACGTGTTTCTTTGTTGATGGGGTCCGAGCCGCTGTTCGGCGCGATTATCGCCGGGCTCTGGCTGGGGGAGCGGTTGACGCTGACGGAATGGTCCGGCGGCCTGCTGATCATGCTGGCGACGCTGGGCACCTTGCGTTTCGGTGATGTGGCGGCGCCAGTCGTGGGTGAGGGCAGGGAGCCGGCTGCCTGCCCGGCAACGTCCAGGCATTAGGGGAGGTGAAGCACCTATGCGGTAGCGCTATGGTGGGCTGAAGCCCACCCTACGGCCGAGCATGGTGTCTTCATGTAGGGTGGGCTTCAGCCCACCAGAAACCCCCAAGGCTCCTCCGCGCATCAGGGACTGCCGCAGCGGCTTAGCTGCGCTGAAGACTCTGGATCAGCTCAGCGAGTTGCTGCTGCCGTTCGGCCTGCTCCAGCCGCGCACCGGGGTTCAGAGAAGACCATTCCGGATGGGCGCGGCAACGATGCAAGGCCTCGGGCAGCTTGCCTTCGCGCCACGTCTTGTCGTCCGGTGCAACGAGACGGATCGCCTCCATCGCGGCATGCCCACGGGCGGCGAGGGCGACCAGCAGCTGTCGCTGACGAAGCGCGAGCAGGCGCAGCACGGCATCGTCGACGGTGAGTTCGCGTTGCCCCTTGAGCTTGCCCAGCAGGCGATTGCCATAGTGTCTTGCCGTTTGCGCGCCGCCGCCGGCAAGTGCGCCCAGCAGTGCGGCCGCGCCCAGGGTGATGCCGCCAACCATGAGGTCGACCCCAGCACCGGCGGCCGCGCCGGCCGCCATCCCACCGCCGATCTTGACCCCCAGCTCCTTGAGCGTTTCGGGATTAAACAGGTCATCACCCCAGCGGCCGTCGAGCAGAGGCAAATCGGCAGCCGCCGCATCCTGGGGGCGGAAGCCGTATAGCCGCAGTAATGCTTCGACGCAGCGTTGCTCGCGGGAACGCACGGCGTCGTGCAGTTCACGGATGGCGCCGCGCTCCAGGTCTGACTGCGCCGCAACGCTGCGGCGGCAGGCGGCCACATCGACCAGCAGCTCGGCGATCAGCCGGTTGCCTTCGCTCAGCCGCGCGGCTGCCTGGGCTTCGTGGTCGTCGATCAGCCGCTGCAGTTTGGGCCGCGATTGTTCCAGTAGCAGCGCCAGGCTTTCATACAGTCGACGCTCGCCATCGATCGGTGGTGCCACGCTGTCGAAGCGCACCAGCGCATGCAGTCCCAGCCGCGCCAGCGCTTCGCGCCATTGCTCTTCGCGGTGTCCGGTTTGCGCGACGAAGTTGAGCACCGGCAACAGCGGCTTGCCACAGCCGGCCAGCACCGCCAGCTCATCCTTGTATTTCGCGAGCACCGGTTCGCGGGCATCGATCACGTATAGCCCGGCATCGCTGGCCAGCAGTTGGCGCAATACCTTGGCCTCCTGTTCGAAGCGCTGGCGCGCCTCGCTGCCATCGAGGAAACGGGCGGTGCGGGCGGGCCCGTCGAGGCGCTCGCCGGGGCGTTCGATCCGCTCGAGATGATCGAGCAGAGCGATGGCGTCCTCCAGGCCGGGCGTGTCGTAGAGCTCCAGTAGCGGTTCGCCGTCGACGGATAGCCGCGCGCCTTCGACGTGGCGGGTGGTACTCGGCCGATGCGACACCTCACCGAAGCTGACGTCGCGGGTCAGGGTGCGCAGCAGCGAGGTCTTGCCGACATTGGTGTGACCGACCAGCGCGAGTTTCAGGGGCGCGCTCATGGGCGTGGTCTTCCGGGCGTTTTGATAAGTCTCGTCTGGTTTTCCGCCACCCTGCGGTTGCAACCTGCGTAATGGTTTGCACGGCAGTGGAGCGAGTGCTCCTCGCCAGGATTGTCTAGCGAAAGCTCCCAATCAGCGAATTTCACCCGCCCTGCGATGGGTGAGCGGATTTGCTCCGCAGGGGTCGCTCCGGCCGCGTAGGGTGGATGGCACTTTACCCATCCACCTTCGGGCAGGCCGCCATTTCGGTGGATGAAAAGAGCGTCATCCACCCTACGGATGATTCCCATGCAGCTCACGGTCTGGAGCGTGTTGCCCGCGTACTCAATCATGGCCAGTCTCCAACCAAGTCATGGGTGCGCTGCCCGAATGAGGTAGACCGAGGCTATCGAGCGCCTGATGCCAATCTTGCAACCGATGACTATCCAGCGCTTCGCCAGCCGGAGGTTGCAGCAGCCAGACGCGGCTCTGGGCCGCGCAACGGCTCAGCTCACCGATCAGGGCCAGGGTGCCGCGGTCCGGCGAACGACGCGGATCGCAGGCGATGGCCAGGCGTTGCGGTGGGAAGCGGGTCAGCTGCTCGAGCAGTCGCCGACGTTGCTCGCGGTCATCCAGTACGCCCGCATCAGCAACGGTTTTTGGCAGCTTTGGCGGCCACGGTTGGCTCTGGTCCAGTTCGATGGCGACCAGCACGGCGCCCTCGCTGCCGTCCAGTTGGGCGCCGGCGCTTGGCGCATGCAGCTGGGCCGGCGCTGCGTCGCTGACACCGAGGCGCTCGCTCGATGGTTGCAGACGTTCGCGTAATAGGCGGTAGGCCGGTAGTTGCAGGTCGAGCCGCAGCTGTGCCCGCCCACGTCGCCAACGCCACAGGCAGAGCAATGCCAGCAGCAGGCGCGGCAGCAGGCCGTAGATCAGCACCACGCCAACCAGCCAGCCCGCCCAGCTTTGACGCGCGCTTTCTACTCCGTTGGCCAGATCACCGCTGGCGCGGATCTGCGCCATGTCCGGCACACTGAAACCCAGTAGCGACGGCAGCACGCCGAGCGCCTGCGTCAGGCTGACAAACGCACCTTCACCGAGAATGGTGGTTTCCCAGACGAAGCCGTAACGTCGCGTGGCGAGCAGCGCGAGCAGCGTCACCAGGGCGCTGCTCATGGCAACCAGCCATAAGCCGTGCACGCCCAGCCCCAAGAGCCAGCGTCCGAGCCGTCGCTGTTCCAGCACCGTCAACAGGGCCGGCGCCAACTGCACCGCGCGGGCGTCGCGGGCCAGCTTTTCGCTGAGCCAGAGCCACAACCGACCCAATGCACCGCCGGCGTCGCCCGCGAAGAGAAAGCCCAGCAACCAACCCAGCAGCGTCAGTAGATTCAGCCCGAGCAGGCTGCCCAGCGCCCAGAACACATTGACCGGCCGTATTCCGTCACCCAGCGTCGCCAGCGCCAATCCGGCCCCGGTAACCAGCGCCAGTAGCATCAGCGCATAACCGGCCAGCTTCGCGCCCTGCCGCCAATGACGCAGCGCGTCGAACAGCCCGTCGCGGCGCGCCAGCCACAGCGCCCGATGTTCGATCAGGTCTGGCAGTGCCCCCCCTTGTACACGGGCTTGCCGGTTGGCCTCGGCATCATCGAGCGGGCCGGCATGTTCTTCCCGCAGACGCACGGCTTCGGTCAGCCAGAGGCGGTCGAGGGGATTCGGTGAGGCTGGGAGAGGTGCAGGCACACGGTTTCTCGTAGAAGAGCTCGCCCTGAGGATAACCGCTGCCGGTCACAAGGGTGAAATGGTCAACGAGCCCGGATTCGCTCCTGCCAATAACGCCGAACGGCGAAGAAAAGCGACAAGCCGGTGAGCGCGATGAAGATCCAGGTAATCGGCCCGCGGAAGAAAATCATGGGGTCGCCGCGGCCGATCAGCAGCGTGCGCCTGAGGTTGTCCTCAAACATTGGCCCGAGAATAAAGCCGAGGAGGAAGGGCGCTGTGGCGAACCCGGTACGGTTGAACAGATAGCCGATCACGCCGAAGAGCAGCATCAGGCCAATGTCGAACAGGCTATTGTTCACAGCAAAGGCACCGTAGACGCAGAACATCAGCACGATGGGGAGCAGGATGGCTTTGGGGATCTCGGCGATCAGTGAGAAATACTTGATCACGCCGTGGCCGACGAAAAGCAGCACCGCCGAGCTCAGCATGATCCCGCAGAACAGCGCGTAGATCAGCGTCAGGTTCTCCTGGAACAGCACCGGGCCGGGCGTCAGCCCATGGATCATGAACGCGCCGAGGATGATCGCGGTGATCACGTCACCCGGGATGCCCAGCGACAGCAGCGGAATGAGGGTTGCGCCCGCTACGCCGTTGTTGCCTGACTCGGCGGCTGCGACGCCTTCGAGTTCGCCTTTGCCGAAGTTCGCCCGGTTGGCCGAGCGCCGTTTGGCTTCGCTATAGGAGATGAAAGACGCCGCGGTGGCGCCGGCGCCTGGAATGGCGCCGATGATCACGCCGATAAAGGAGCCGCGCACGATGGTGACGAGGCTGGATTTGAGTTCACCAAGCGTCAGACCAGCCCCGCTGGAGGCGGCGCGGATATGCGGGCCGGCCTTCTTCAGGTAGAAATCGATCACTTCGGGGATCGCGAACAGGCCGATCAGCAACGGCACGAAGGAGACCCGGTCCATCAGGTTGTAGTTATCGAACGTCAGGCGTTGGCTGCCGTATACCGCATCCATGCCGATCATGGACACGATGACGCCGAAGCTGGCAGCGATCAGACCCTTGACCGGAGAGTCGCCTGCGATGGAGACGATGATGGTCAGCGAAAAGCAGATCAGCCAAAAGAACTCTGGCGGCCCGAAATTGAGCGCGACCTTGGCCAGGTAGGAGGCGAACAGGATCAGCGCCAGGTTCGATAACACATCGGCGATGCATGACGAGTAGAGCGCCATCTGCAGCGCCTTCTTCGCCTTGCCCTGTTGCGTCAACGGATAGCCGTCGAGCAGTGTGCAGGCGGCGGCCGGCGAACCGGGCGTGTGAATCAGGATAGCGGTGATCGAGCCGCCGTACATGCCGCCCTTGTAGATGCCCACCAGCAGCAGGATCGCCGTTACCGGCTCCAGCGAGAAAGTGAAAGGCAAGGCCAGCGCCACGGCCATGGTCGCGGTAAGGCCGGGAATCGCGCCGATGACTACCCCAATCAACACGCCGATGAAGATGGCGATGAAATTGTCGACGCTGAGAAACAAGTCCAGGACTTCGGAAAAACCTTCCATTCGGTTACTCGCGTAAGGGCGCCGTCAGTTCCATAGCGTGCCGGAGGGCAGCGGGACATTCAGTACGTGGATGAACAGCAGGCTTACCAGCCAGGGCAAGGCGATCGCCAGCAGATAGAGCCAGGGCTTGCGCACCGGATGAGCGGCAAACAGCAGCAGCGTGCCGAGTATGCCGGCGGCTATGGCACCGAGCAGATCGAACAGCAGCCAATAGGCGCCCAGCCCGGCTAACATCAGCAGCCAGCGCCGGGCCGGCGCACGTTCGGATTCGACGGCTGAGGACCGGGTCGGCGGCCGCAAGCAGCCTTCAACGATCAATGCCAGCGACAACGCCGCGATCAGCCAGCCCGCCACGCTGGGAAGCCAGCGTGGCGACTGCATGGGGTTGTCGACCATCGGGGCTTCGTCGATATGATTCGGCACCAGGTAGAACAGAAACACCAGCGCCGCGATCAGCCAGAACGCGCCCAGCCAAGTGTTGAGATTGGCCCAGCGCGGGCGGTTCACCGCAGCATCGGTGCTCATCACGTGCCTCCGATCAGTTCAGCTCGGCCTGACCGGCTACACGCTGCCAGCGCTGAACGTCCTCGGCGACGTAGTCACGGAAATCATCGCCTTCCTCGGTCGCCGGCTCGCCACCGATCTGTGCGGCGAAGTCCTTGAAGCTCTGATCCTCCATGACTTTGTCCAGTGCGGTCTGCAGCGTCTGGACGGCCTGGTCGGGCATCTGGTCATCAGCGATCAATCCGAACCAGGCGGTGGTGACGAAATCACCCAGGCCCTGGTCCGCGCCGATCTTCGACAGCGGCTCGACATTCGGCAGGTACGGAGAGGCCTCTTTGGAGGTGACGGCCAGCGCCTTGAGCTTGCCGGACTGAATGTGCGAGAGCACGGTCGGCATGTTTTCGAAAGAGACATCGACGTCACCGCTGAGCAGTGCAGGCAGTGCTTCGCCGCTTCCGCGGAAGGGCACGTGAGTCATCTGGGTGCCGGTCATGGTTTTGAACAGCTCGCCGGACATATGGATCGAACTGCCGATGCCGGCGGAGCTGAAAGTCATCTCCTTGGTCTTGGCCGCCTCGATGAATTCTTCTACCGAGTTGTACGGGCTGTCGGCCGGCACCACCATCACGTTGGGGATTTCGATGATGTTGCGGATGAATTTGAAGTCCTTCACCGGCTCGTAGGGCAACTTCTTGTAGATCACCGGGCCGATGGTATGCCCGGGAGAGGCCATCAGAATGGTGTGATCCGCGCCACGCCCGCCGCGGGCCAGTTGTCCGGTGGCCATGGTCGAGCCAGCGCCCGGACGGTTTTCGACGACCACCGTGCCGATCTGTTGCTGCAAGAGGTCCGCGACTTTGCGTGACAGCACGTCCGTCGTACCGCCGGGCGCATAAGGCACCACTAGGCGGACGGTGTCGGTCGGCCATTCGGCAGCCTGGGTCAGCGAGGCGAGGGGGAGTGTGGCGGCCAGCAGGAGCAGGCTGAAGGTGCGCTTCATAGTCAGGGGCATGGCGATGTTCTCTTCTTGTAATTGTTGAGGCGATGCAGCCGGTCGGCATCCAGACGACCCCGACACCTTAAAGGATCGAACGCGGGCTAACCCATGCTGAACGAAAAACCGGTTCGGTAATCGCACAGATGTTTGCGGGCCATCTGTTGTGGTTTCGACCCGCGTGCGCCAGTTTCGATTCCATCGATCATTCAGTTAATAAAAAGGAGGAGCGATGAGCGTTCTGCAAGGCATCAAGGTATTGGACCTGACGCGGATTCTCGCCGGGCCCTGGTCGACCATGGCGCTGGCCGACCTCGGCGCCGAGGTGTGGAAGATCGAAAGTCTGGAGGGTGATGACACCCGCAGCTGGATGCCGCCGGCCAAGGCTGGGATTTCCACCTACTACCTCAGTGCCAACCGCAACAAGCAGAGCCTGGCGGTGGATATGCGCAAGCCCGAGGGCCGCCAGTTGATCCTCGATCTGGCCGCGCAGGCCGACGTCGTGGTTGAAAACTTCCTGCCGGCGAGCCTCAAGCGCCTCGGGCTGGATTACGAGACGCTGGCAGCGGTCAATCCACGACTGATCCATTGCTCGATTACCGGCTACGGCCGCGGTAACCCGATGGAGAACCGTCCCGGCTACGACTTCATCATTCAGGCCGAGAGCGGCTTCATGTCGATCACGGGCGAGAAGAAGGGCGAGCCCATGCGCCTGGGCGTGGCTTTCATCGATCTGGTCACGGGCATGAATGCAGTTCAGGGCATTCTGGCGGCGCTGTTCGAGCGCGAGAAGTCCGGGCTCGGTCAGTCGGCGGATATCGCGCTGTCCGACAGTGCGCTGCACTTCCTGGCCAATGTCGCGTCCGGCTACCTCAACACGGGTAAGGTGCCGCAACGCTACGGCAATGCTCACGCCAGCATCGTGCCCTACCAGCTGTTCAACACCGCCGATGGCAGCATCGCCTTGGCCGTGGGCAACGACGAGCAGTATCGCCGCCTGTGTCTGGACGTGCTCAAGCGTCCGGAGCTCCACAGCGATCCGCGCTTCGCCCAGAACAAGGGCCGCACGGAGAACCGTGAGGTGTTGCTCCCGATACTGCAGGACGCGTTTGCGGGCTGGAACAACGAGGCGTTGATCGGCGCATTGCGCGCGCAGGCGATTCCGGTCGGTGAAGTGAAGGATGTCGCTCAGGCGCTGGAGTCGGAAACGGCGGGCTATCGCAACCTCGTCGTCAGCGCCGAGCATCCGGTCGCCGGGGAAGTGCGCATGGTGCGCAGCCCGCTGCGCTTCTCGCGTACGCCAACGGTTGTCGCCAAGGCGCCGCCGCTGCACGGTCAGCACACCGATAGCGTGCTCACCCGTGTGCTCGGCAAAAGCGAAGCGGAACTGGCCGAGCTGCACCAGACGGGCGTTATCGGCTGACTCGCCCGCTCAGCGCCGATCACTTGGCATGACAATCCGGACGTAAGAATGCCCGGCCATCCTGGCCGGGCGGGGTAGCGCTGGGTATTACTGCCCGCGCACTTTTACCGCAATGTCCGGCTGATCGATGAACAGCCCGTCGATGCCGGCGTCGAGGAAGGCCTGTATGTCAGCTTCGATATCGCCGCGCTCGGCTGGGGAGTCGCCGTTGCGCAGATTGGTCGGGAGGAACACGTTCTCGGCGCGGAAGGTGTACGGGTGCACCTTCAGGCCAGCGGCGTGGGCGTTCGGCACAAAGTCGGTGGGCTGGGCGAGATTGCCGTTGGCGTCACGCGGAATGATGTAGCTCTTTTCCGGACCGACACCCGCGGCGTAGCGCGAGATCGCCTTAAGGCCTTCGGCGGTCGCCATCTGTGCGTAGGTCAGTTTGCTGCCGCGTACCTGTTGATCGTAGGGCTGTCCGCTGCTGAACAACTGCACCAGGCGCAGCTGAGTCATGCGGCTCAGGGTTTTCAGGTTCTCGACTTCGAACGACTGGATGTACACCGGCGCATTACGGCTTGCGTAGCCGTTGCGGTGGAGCACGCGCACCAGCGGCTTCTCCATGGCCAGGCCGAGCTGCTGGAAGTGCGTCGGGTGCTTGGTTTCCGGGTACAGACCGATGCGGCGGCGCTCGCTCAGCTGCAGGGTCTTCACCAGATCGATGATCTCCTGCAGCGTCGGGATTTCCAGGCTGTCGTCGAGCCGCGCGTTACCCGGGCGAATCGTCGGGATGCGCTCGATGGCACGCAGCGTTTTCAGTTCGGCCAGCGTGAAGTCCTCGCTGAACCAGCCGGTTAGCTCTACGCCGTCGACCATCTGCGTGCGCTTGCGGTCTGCGAACTCGGGGTGCTGCGACACATCGGTGGTCAGCCCCAGCTCGTTGTCGTGACGGGCAACCAGCTCGCCGTCACGGGTCATGACGAGATCCGGCTCGACATAGTCGGCGCCCTGCAGAATGGCCAGCGCGTAAGAGGCAAGGGTGTGCTCTGGCACGTAGCCACTGGCGCCGCGGTGGGCGATGACCAGCGGATGAGGCTCTTCACGGCCGTTCTTGGCGGCGACCGAGGCGTCGGGCGTGGCGGCAAACGCAGCGATTGGCAGCAGCAAGCTGCAGGCGGTCAACAGGTGGCGCAGGGTAGGGCGGCTGTGGCGGGCCATTGCGGGCGTCTCCATGGAAGGGGAGCAGTTAGCCTGAAGCCTATCAATGACGTCAGCTTGACGCTTCGATAAACCGGATATGACCGTTTGATGATGTTGACGTGTATCTGGCGGCGCTTACCGTCCTACACCGCCCTCTGATATCCTCGCGGCCATGACCCAGTTTCAAATTCCCCTCGCTATGATCGCCGCGCTCGCGGAGCAGCATGTGATCGGCCGTGACAACATCATGCCGTGGCATTTGCCTGCAGATCTCAAACACTTCAAGGCCATGACCCTGGGCAAGCCGATCATCATGGGTCGCAAGACCTGGGATTCGCTGGGCCGACCACTGCCGGGCCGCTTGAATCTGGTGGTCAGCCGTCAGCCCGATCTGCACCTCGAAGGTGCCGAAACCTTCACCACGCTGGACGCTGCACTGGTGCGCGCCGAGCAATGGGCGCGCGAGCAGGGCGTCGGCGAGCTGATGCTCATCGGCGGCGCGCAACTCTATAGCCAGGCACTGAGTCAGGCGCAGCGGCTCTATCTCACCCGCATCGAAGCCAATCCCGCGGGTGATGCCTTCTTCCCGGCCTATGACGAAGCCGAATGGGAGCGCATCGACAACCAGCCACATCCTGCCGAAGGTGAAGCGCCGGCTTACCGCTTCGAGATCTGGCAGCGGCGCTGAGCCGAAAACCCCTGGGTTTTCCTTGACCGACGCCAAGTCTTCGCCTGGCGTCAGCTTCTATGCTGTCCCTCCGCTTTCACGAGACACCTTTCATGCAGAACGACAAGCTGAGCGCTGCGCAACGTGGCCAAGCGCACGCGGACGCCAGGCCGCATGAGGCAGAACGCGCAAACAGCGGCCAGGCGGAAACCATTGCAGCGTTATTCGTCCGCCACCCGCTTTGGGAGGATGCGCTTGCGCTGCTCCTGGGCACCGCTATGGTGGCGTTGGGCATCGCCTTTTACAGTCACGCAGGGCTACTTACGGGCGGCACGGTCGGTCTGGCCTTCCTGCTGAAGTATTTCGCCGGGTGGCCCTTTGGGCTGGTGTTCTTCATCCTTAACGTTCCGTTCTACCTGCTGGCCATCTGGCGCATGGGTTGGAGCTTCACGCTGCGCACCGTGATCGCGGTGGGGTTGGTGTCGCTGCTGGCCGAACTGACGCCGCATTGGGTGCGCTTTGCCGACCTGAACATCTATTACGCGGCGCTGTTCGGTGGTGTTGCCATGGGCATCGGCTTGCTGATGCTGTTCCGCCATCGCGCCAGCCTCGGTGGCGTGAACATCCTTGCGCTGTTCCTGCAGGAGCGCGTCGGTCTGCGCGCCGGGACCTTCCAGATGGGCATCGATGCGTTGATCGTGCTGACGGCGGTGTTCATCGTGCCGCCGGAAAAGGTTGCGCTGTCGGTGCTGGGTGCCGTGGCGCTAAATCTGGTACTGGCGATCAATCACCGCACCGACCGCTACATGGGCGTGAGCTAGGCCTATTCGCGCAGGATGACGTTAAGCGAAGCGAAACCCATCAGGAGCATGCGCCAAGCGCGATGGGTTCGCAGGCCTAACCCATCCTAAGGAGCGCGCGACGCTTCACTGCTCAACCCAGCGTAACCAGCTGCGCGCGTGGCTGGCCGTCTTCGATGTCGAGTAAAGCCAGGCTGATCGGCAGCGTGAAGCGTCGACGGCCGGCACTGCCCGGGTTGAGGTAGAGCACGCCGTTGACCTGCTCGATCTTGGGTTGGTGCGAATGGCCGGCAATCACCACGTCGACCTGCTCTGCAATCGGGTCGATGCCTATCGTCTTAACGTCATGAGTGACGTAAATGCGCAGCCCGCCGATCTGCAGGTCGAGATGCTCCGGAATCGCAGCAGCCCAGTCGCCGCTGTCGACATTTCCACGTATCACCTCGAGCGGCGCCAGTGCTCTTAACGCGTCCAGTACCTGTGGTTTACCGATGTCGCCGGCATGGATGATCCGCTCGCAACCCTGCAGCGCGGCGAGCGCTTCGGGGCGCAGCAAGCCGTGGGTGTCGGAGATGATGCCGATGCGCATGGTGGCTCCCGTTTTCATGTGTGTATGGCTGTTGGGCAAGCGAGGCTTGGCCGCGGTTCGATCTTGCGGCAGTCTGGCGCTCGCCTAATTGCAGGGGAACAGGAATGGAGCAGGTCGATTGCGTGGTCATCGGCGGCGGTGTGGTGGGGCTTGCGGTCGCGCGGGCACTGGCCCAGGCCGGACGCGAGGTGGTGATACTGGAAGCCGAAGCGGCCATTGGCACGGGCACCAGTTCGCGCAACAGTGAGGCCATTCATGCCGGCATCTATTATCCGCAAGGCTCGTTGAAGGCGCGGCTGTGCGTGGCCGGGCGCGATGCGCTCTATGCATTCTGCGACAGTCACGGCGTCCCTTACCGGCGCTGCGGCAAGCTGATCGTCGCCACCGATGAATCCCAATTGGCGGGGCTCGACGCGCTACAGGCTCACGCCATCGCTAACGGTGTCAACGATCTGCAGCGGCTCGATGGCGATGAAGTGAAGGCGCTGGAGCCGCAACTCAATGCTCTGGCCGGTCTGTTGTCGCCCAGTACCGGCATTGTCGACAGCCATGGGCTGATGCTGGCGCTACAAGGGGATGCCGAGGCCGCGGGTGCGTTGCTGGCGTTGCATGCGCCGGTAGCGTCCATTGAGGTGACCGACGCGGGGTTGTGTGTCGAGGTGGGCGGTGAAACGCCGATGACGCTGCTGGCCAGCGGCGTCATCAACTGTGCCGGCCATGTCGCGCCAGAGATCGCCGCGCGCACGGCGGGGCTAACCGCTGAATC
Organism: Stutzerimonas xanthomarina DSM 18231; assembly: GCF_900129835.1. Lineage (GTDB taxonomy): Bacteria > Pseudomonadota > Gammaproteobacteria > Pseudomonadales > Pseudomonadaceae > Stutzerimonas > Stutzerimonas xanthomarina. The sequence goes on along the minus strand of NZ_FQXA01000001.1, from coordinate 649,965 downwards.
GGTGCCGCCGCGCTATTTCGCCAAGGGTAGCTACTTCAGCCTGGCGGCGGCGACGCCGTTCCGGCACTTGGTCTATCCGCTTCCCGAGCCCGGCGGGCTGGGTGTCCACCTGACCCTGGATCTTGGCGGGCAGGCGCGTTTCGGCCCGGACGTGGAGTGGGTCGAGCGCCTCGATTACACGATGAATGAGAGCCGCGCGGATGGTTTCTACGCCGCCATCCGCCGTTACTGGCCGGGATTGCCCGATGGTGCGTTACAACCGGCGTACACCGGCATTCGCCCGAAGATCAGCGGCCCCGGTGAGCCGACGGCGGACTTCCGCATCGATGGGCCTGCGGAGCACGGTATCGCTGGGTTGGTGAATCTGTTCGGCATCGAATCGCCCGGACTTACCGCGGCCCTGGCGATTGCCGATGAGGTCTGTCAGCGGCTCGCCCAAGGCGCTCGAATCGGCTGATCAGGCTGGATCCTGCTCCGAGCCTGCGGGCGACTCGGGCAGGAACCAGTTCATTACCAATGCGCAGATACCGCCGGTGGCTACGCCCGACTCCAGCACGTTGCGCAGCGCTACCGGCAGATTGGCAAGGAACTCCGGCACCTGAGAAAAGCCCAGGCCCAGTGCCAGCGAGACCGAGATGATCAACAGCGCGCGGCGGTCCAGCTTGATGCCCGCGAGAATGTTGATGCCCGCGGCCGCCACTGCACCGAACATCACGATCGCGGCACCGCCCAGCACCGGCTCGGGCACCGCCTGAAGCACGCCTGCGACCGCCGGGAATAGTCCGAGGATCACCAGCATGACGGCGATCCACATGCCGACGTAGCGGCTGGCGATCCCGGTGAGCTGGATGATGCCGTTGTTCTGCGCGAACACCGAGCTGGGGAAGGTGTTGAAGAAACCCGCCAGCAGGGAGTTGGCACCGTTGACCAGCACGCCGCCCTTGATCCGCTGCATCCACCGCGGGCCTTCCACCGGTTGGCGCGAGAGCTTGCTGGTGGCGGTGATGTCGCCGATGGCTTCGAGCGAGGTGACCAGATAGATCACTACCATCGGAATGAACAGGCTCCAGGAGAAGCCTAGGCCGAAGTGCAACGGCATCGGCACCTCGAACAGCTCGGCTTCGCGCATGCCGGTGAAGTCCAGACGTCCCAGGTAGGCGGACAGCGCATAACCGATGGCCAGCGCAATGATGATCGCGCAGCTGCGCATCCACTGCACCGGCAGGCGGTTCAGTACGACGATGGCGCCCAGCACCACACCGGACAGCAGCAGGTTTTCGCGGCTGGCAAAGGTCCCGTCGCCCATGGCCGCGTAACCACCGCCCATGCTGATCAGACCGACCTTGATCAGCGTCAGGCCGATCATCAGCACGACGATGCCGGTCACCAGCGGCGTGATCAGCCGCTTGATGAACGGCAGTACGCGCGAGACGCCCATCTCGATAAAGGAACCGGCAATCACCACGCCGAAGATGGCCGCCATAACGCCTTCGACCGGCGTGCCTTGCTTGACCATCAACACGCCGCCGGCGATCAGCGGGCCGACGAAGTTGAAACTGGTGCCCTGCACAATCAGCAGCCCCGCACCGAGCGGGCCGAAGCGCTTGCACTGGACGAAGGTGGCGATGCCGGAAATCACGAGGGACATCGAGACGATGATGTTGGTGTCGCGTGGCGATACGCCGATGGCCTGGCAGATCAGCAACCCGGGCGTGACGATCGGCACGATGATCGCCAGCAGATGCTGCAGGGCAGCAAGAAAGGCGATCCAGAGACGGGGCCGGTCGTCGAGGCCGTAGACCAGATCGTTACGCAACTCGTCAGGGGAAGACTTCAGCGCGCTCATGGCAGGCTCCATAAAAAAAGAGCGCGATTCTACGTCGCGTCGACGATAACGCACAGCTGAACCGGTCGGCTGGCGAGGCGGCCACCCATTCAATGATCAACGATTGGCAGTAAGCGCAGGCGGTGAGACGGTGCCGGCACATCTGAACGCAACCACCGATCCAGTCACAGCCCGGCGGGCCTTGCGTTGCGGTGCCCTGGTGCGGCTCACATACTCGGCTGCCTTGCGATTCAATGGACGCGGCCTTGCTGGCAGCGGCCTAGCCAACGAGAACTGAAGGACACTATGCAAAAAGTGATTGAACAGCGAACCCTGGCGGTCTTCATGTCGTTGGGGCTCCTGCAAGGATTGACGCTATGGCTGGCCAGTGAAAGCTGGCCGCACGGGATGCTCTGGCGCACTCTGTTTTCCGCGCTGATCGTCCTCGTCGTGGTGGGTGGCTGGCAGCTGCAGATGCTCTGGGGCCAACTGCGCGAAGCTGAGCGCTGGAAGCTGCTGCTGCCGGCTGTTCTGTTGCCCGCCGTGTTGGCGGCATGGCTTGGGGCTCAGTTCGATCAGCCGCGCTGGTATTACTTCGATGAAACGACCGGCACGCTGTTGCTGTGGAGCCAGCTGGCATTGGCCTACATCCTCACGCCGTTTATCCAGGCGCGGGACGCTGCTCATCGCTGGCGCTTCGACTACAGCGCGCTTTATCGGAACGCTTGGAACAACGGGCTGCTGTTGTTCATGGCGCTGGTCATGCTCGGCGTCTTCTGGCTGCTGATATGGCTCTGGTCCGGCCTGTTCAGCATGCTCGGGGTCGATCAGTTCAAGCGGTTCTTCGAATCGTCCGGCTTCGCCTGGGTCGCCAGCGCTACGGTTGCCGCCGTCGGGTTGCACATTGGGCGCGAGCGCGGTCAGGTCATCGATGCGCTGCGCAACGTGCTGCAGGCGATGTGCCGGTTTCTGTTGCCACTGACGGTGGTGATCCTCCTGCTGTTCGTGGTGTTCCTGCCGTTCACCGGCCTGGCTCCGCTGTGGGCGACACGCCATGCAACGCCGATCCTGCTGACGCTAGTGTTCGCGCATGTCGCTTTGCTCAACGGGGTCGTGCAGGACGGCCTGCAGACCGCCCATTACCCCCGGCCCTTGCGGCTGCTGGCCGACGCGAGTTCGCTGTGCCTGCCACTGCTGGCCGGGCTCGCGATGCATGCGCTGTGGCTGCGTATCGATCAGTACGGGCTGACGCCGGATCGTGTATTGGCTGCGCTCCTGGCGCTGGTGGCGATGGTGCATGGCCTGGCACTGGTGAGGGCGGTGCTCCGGCGTGACCCCGCCTGGCTAAGCGGGCTCCGGCAAAGCAACCCGCCTTTGGCGCTGCTAGTGGCCTGCCTGCTGGTGTTGATGCATGTGCCGGCACTGAGCCCGCTGCAACTGAGCGCGGCCAATCAGTATCAGCGGCTGCTAGATGCCTCGCTACCAGCCGAACGTACCGATCTCGGTGCGCTGCGCTTTCAGCTGGGCGAACCTGGGCGGCGCTATTTGCAAGCACTGCGTGAGGCGCTGGACGAGCCTTGGGAGGACGAGGCGCTGCGCACGCGGCTGAAGGGCGATCTGCAGCGACTGGATCGTGCGGACCACTATTGGGCCTGGAAACGCGAACAAGAGGTCGCGACTGCGCCGCCAGTGCCCTGGATTGGTGAGGCTATAGCGGATGAGGATGGCTCGCTGGCGCGTACCGTCAGCAGTCAGGGGTGCGTGGATGAGTGCCGGTTGTTTGCGGCGGATCTGGATCGGGACGGCCAATCCGAAGTCTTGCTGCTCCGCGGCGAGCCCAAGGTGGTGCCGGTGATGGGACGTGTTGCGGCGGGAGGCTGGCGTTGGCTTGGCCAGCTGCGCGTCACTGGAGGCGCGCTTCCGGCCAGCGCTGCGCTTGGCGAACTTCTGGAACGGGGTGAATTTGAGCTGGTCGCGCCCCGCTTCAAGGCGATTGAGATTGGCGGAGTTCGCCTGGAACCGGCCATCGGCGAACCATGAAAAAAGCCCGACACGATGGTCGGGCTTCCGTGTGCAGCTATTAGCCGGAACGATTAGCCGTCCAGCATCGCCTTGTTGCGCACCGCGCCCTTGTCGGCGCTGGTGGCGAGCAGGGCGTAGGCCTTGAGCGCCGTGGTCACCTTGCGCGCGCGCGGGGCGGCCGGCTTCCAGCCTTTCTTGTCCTGCTCGATGCGCCGGTGGGACAGCTCTTCATCGCTGACCTGCAGCTGAATGCTGCGGTTAGGAATGTCGATCAGCACCTTGTCGCCGTCCTGAACCAGGCCGATGGCGCCGCCCGCAGCCGCTTCCGGCGAGGCATGGCCGATGGACAGGCCCGAGGTGCCGCCGGAGAAGCGACCGTCGGTGAGCAGGGCGCAATCCTTGCCCAGTCCCTTAGACTTCAAATATGACGTCGGGTAGAGCATTTCCTGCATGCCCGGGCCGCCTTTCGGGCCTTCGTAGCGAATGATGACGATGTCGCCGGCTTTCACTTCGTCATTGAGGATGCCCTTCACGGCGCTGTCCTGGCTTTCGAAGATCTTCGCCGTGCCCTCGAAGACATGGATGGATTCGTCCACGCCTGCGGTTTTCACCACGCAGCCATCGAGCGCGATGTTGCCGTAGAGCACGGCCAGGCCGCCTTCCTGCGAGTAGGCATGCTCGACGCTGCGAATGCAGCCTTCGGCACGGTCCAGGTCCAGTGTGTCCCATCGGGTCGACTGGCTGAATGCCGTTTGTGTCGGGATGCCGGCCGGGCCTGCCTTGAAAAAGGTGTGGACTGCCTCGTCCTGGGTCTGGGTGATGTCCCACTGGGCGATGCCTTCGGCAAGGGTCCGGCTATGCACGGTGGGCACATCGGTATGCAGCAGGCCGCCGCGAGCCAGTTCGCCAAGGATCGAGAAGATGCCGCCGGCGCGGTGCACGTCTTCCATGTGGTACTTCTGGATGTTCGGCGCCACCTTGCACAGCTGCGGCACCTTGCGTGACAGGGCGTCGATGGCGCGCAGGTCGAAGTCGACCTCGGCTTCCTGAGCCGCAGCCAGCAGGTGCAGAATGGTGTTGGTCGAGCCACCCATGGCGATGTCCAGGGTCATTGCGTTCTCGAACGCCTTGCGGCTGGCGATGTTGCGCGGCAACACTGACTCGTCGCCTTCGCCGTAATAACGCTGGCAGAGCTCGACAATGGTGCGGCCGGCGCGCAGGAACAGCTGCTCGCGGTCGCTGTGCGTAGCGAGGGTCGAGCCGTTGCCGGGCAACGCGAGGCCCAGGGCTTCGGCCAGACAGTTCATCGAGTTGGCGGTGAACATACCGGAGCAGCTGCCGCAGGTCGGGCAGGCGCTGCGCTCATATTCGGCAACCTGCTCGTCGGAAGCGGTTTCGTCCGCTGCGATGACCATGGCGTCGACCAGGTCCAGGCCGTGGCTGGCGAGCTTGGTCTTGCCGGCTTCCATCGGGCCACCGGAGACGAACACCACCGGGACGTTCAGGCGCAGCGCCGCCATCAGCATGCCGGGGGTGATTTTGTCGCAGTTCGAGATGCAGACGATGGCGTCGGCGCAATGCGCGTTGACCATGTACTCCACCGAGTCGGCAATGATCTCGCGCGAGGGCAGCGAATAGAGCATGCCGTCGTGACCCATGGCGATGCCGTCGTCGACCGCGATGGTGTTGAATTCCTTGGCCACGCCGCCGTGCTTTTCAATTTCGCGAGCGACCAGCTGGCCCATGTCCTTCAGGTGGACGTGGCCGGGTACGAACTGGGTGAAGGAGTTGGCAACGGCGATGATCGGCTTTTTGAAGTCTTCGTCCTTCATGCCGGTGGCGCGCCACAGCGCACGGGCACCAGCCATGTTGCGGCCGTGCGTGGAGGTTTTCGAGCGGTAATCGGGCATGACGGTTCCTGCGGCTAATCAGCGATTCGAATAGTGCTTATGGTGAGCGTCACCAGTGCCGCGTGCAACGGTAGGTGACCGTGCGTGCGGTGGGGCCGGATCGAGGCGGGGTATCGCTCGGGCGGCCTGGGCTCATGGCCCGCCTGGGGGTGATGGCGAGGAATGGGACCGATTCTACGCGCGGTTGCGGCACCGGGAAAGGTTGATGGTCGGGCATGCGTCATCGCCGGGAGCAGGCAAGCTTGCAAACAGTGCCAGGTTTCGCGGGCATGGCCCGCGCCCAGCAGTGTTGTGTCACCTTGGCTGCCTACTTCGACCGCTCGGCGTGACGCAGGATGGATGCTTTTACAACCACCGTCCGCCATTCGCTCCGCCGTCAGCTGTTAGGCAGGATGCGACAGGTGATGCTCTTGATATAGCGGGTCTCGGGGATCGCCGGATGTACCGGGTGATCCGGGCCCTGTGATCCACGCTCGAGCAGCTGGATGTTGCGGTCCAGATGACGCGCGCTGCCGAGCAGGATGTTCTGAAGATTGTCTTCCTCCAGATGCATGGAGCAGCTGGCACTGACCAGGATGCCGTCCTTGTTCAGCAGGCGCATGGCGGCTTCGTTCAGACGCCGGTAGGCAGCTTCGCCGTTCTTGATGTCCTTCTTGCGCTTGATGAAGGCGGGCGGGTCGGTGATGACCACGTCGAAGCGCTCCTCGGCGTTCTTCAGTTCCTTCATCGCCTCGAAAGCATCGCCCTCGACGCAGGTCATCTTCTCGGCCACTCCATTGAGCGCGGCATTGCGCTCGACACCGTCCAGGGCGAAGGCCGAGGCATCCACGCAGAACACTTCGCTGGCGCCGAAGGCAGCGGCTTGCACGCCCCAGCCACCGATGTAGCTGAACAGGTCCAGCACGCGCTTGCCCTTGACGTAGGGTGCCAGGCGCGCGCGGTTCATGCGGTGGTCATAGAACCAGCCGGTCTTCTGACCTTGCAGCACCGGCGCTTCGAACTTCACGCCGTTCTCTTCCAGCGCGACCCATTCCGGGACCACGCCGAACGCGGTATCGACGTAACGCTCCAGACCCTCGGCATCGCGGGCACTGGAGTCGTTCTTCCACAGCACGCCGCGGGGCTTGAGCACCTGGACCAGCGCTTCGAGCACGGCATCCTTGTTGCGCTCCATGGTGGCGGAGGCCAGCTGAACCACCAGATGGTCATGGAAACGGTCCACCACCAAACCGGGCAGCAGATCCGAGTCGCCATAGATCAGGCGATAGCAGGGTTGATCGAACAGGCGATCGCGCAGCGACAGCGCGACCTGGATGCGATGCACCAGCAGCGACTTGTCCAGGCTGTGCTTGAGGTCGCGAGACAGCAGGCGCGCGCAGATCAGGTTGTTCGGCGAGACGCCGACGATGCCCAGCGGCTTGCCTCCCGCCGCTTCGAGGATTGCTTGATCACCGGCGGCAAAACCGCTGAGCGGTGTGGCGGCGGTGTCCACCTCGTTGCTGTAAACCCACAGATGGCCGGCGCGCAGGCGGCGGTCGGCGTTGGCTTTGAGGCGCAGGCTGGGCAGGCTCATCGGGAGGGCTCCGGGAAAAGGGCGGGATTATAGGGATAAAAGCCGATAAAAGCGCTGGACGATAAAAGCGCTGGACGATGGTCGGGGCTGGGACGGAAAGGCGTTGAAGTGTTCCTGTGCAGAGGCTGGCCGGCGTTTGGCGTTAGCAAGTCAACGAATCCAGACCGCAACGGTTCGGTGATCGCAGCCCCTGCCATGACCGATGTGTGTTGTGCCAATGCTCGGGTTTAGGTGACGACCAGACCCGCGTAACGGTGGATCGATGAAGCGTGATCCACCCTACGTCCATCCTCCCACTTTCCGTCAGGCCGCGAGGGCCTTGATCAGGGCTTGGCTGAAGGCCGGAATGTCATCCGGCTTGCGGCTGCTGATCAGGTGTCCGTCGACCACGACCTGCTCATCCACCCAATCGGCGCCGGCATTTTTCAGGTCGTCGGTCAGCGAAGGCCAGCTGGTCATGCGCTTGCCTTTGACCAGGTCGGCGGAGGCCAGTAGCCAGGCGCCGTGGCAGATCACAGCGATGGTCTTGTTGGCCCGGGCCGCATCGCGAACCAGCTCCTGCGCCATCTCGTCGGTGCGGATGTTGTCGGAATTCACCACGCCACCGGGAAGCAGTACGGCGTCATAGTCGTCCATGCGAATGCTGTCGAACGTTTTATCGACGTGAAATTTGGTCGCGGGTGTGGTGTGGTTCCAGCCGGTCACTTCGCCATTCGATGAAGAAATGATCTCGGCGGTCGCACCGGCTTCTTCCAGCGCCTCCTTTGGCCCAGTCAGCTCGACCTGCTCGAAACCGTCCGTTACCAGGATCGCGATGCGTTTGCCTTTCAGGGATTCGGCCATTTCGTTTTCCTCCTCGTCGGTTTGCAGATGGGTCTACTTGAAATCCGACCATGAACTCGGCCAAAGTTCGCATTCTCCCTTTGATGGCCTTGTGCCAGTCGCCAGGTCAGGCCAGTCCAATGTCCATCGAACTCACCGACGAGCAGATCCGCAGCGTGCTGCAGGGGGTCAGCGTGCCGCCGCAGCCGCAGATCATGGTTGACCTTCAGATGGAGCAGGTCATGCCTGATCCTGACCTGCGTGCCATCGCACGGCTGATCAGCCAGGATCCAGGGCTGTCCGGCGCTTTGCTGAAAACAGTCAACTCGCCATTTTTCGGCCTCGCCAACCGCATCGCCTCGATTCAGCAGGCCGTTAACCTGCTGGGCTGCCGTTCGGTGATCAACCTGATCAACGCGCAATCGATCCGCGGCGAGCTGACCGATGCGGCGATCGTCACGCTCAACCGCTTCTGGGATTCGGCGCAGGACGTGGCCAGCACCTGCCTGGCGCTGGCAAAGCGCATCGGGCACCCGGCACCGGACGAGGCTTACACCCTCGGGCTGTTCCACAACTGCGGCATCCCGCTCATGCTGACCCGCTTCCCTGGCTATATGACGGTGCTGGAGGAGGCCTACGCCAGCGTCGATGCCGTGACGCGCGTCACCGATATCGAAAACCGGGTGCTGAACACCAATCATGCGGTGGTCGGGTATTTCGTGGCGCGCTCGTGGAAGCTGCCGCAGCACCTGTGCGAGGCCATCGCCAATCACCACAACGCGCTGGCGCTGTTCAACGACGAGTGGAGCGATCCCCAGGTCAAGACGTTGTTGGCGATCCTGAAGATGGCCGAGCACATCTGCGCCTGTCATCGCGTACTGGGCGACCAACCAGAAGACCATGAGTGGGACGCCGTGGCGCAGCTGGTGCTCGAGTACGTCGGCCTCTCCGAATACGATTTCGAATGTCAGCGCGACATCATCCGTGAGCTGGGTGTCGGCTGACCCGAGCGTGTGTTAGCTGCTAAGGTCGCCTCCCGGTCCACTACCGATTCGCTCGTATGCCCGAACTTCCAGAAGTCGAAACCACCCGTCGCGGCATTGCCCCGCATCTTGTCGGCCAACGTGTCAGCCAGGTCATCGTGCGCGAGCGCCGGCTGCGCTGGCCCATTCCAGATGACCTCGACGTGCGGCTGTCCGGCCAGCGGATCGAGGCGGTGGACCGGCGCGCCAAATACCTGCTGATCAAGGCTGAAGTCGGCACCCTGATTGCGCACCTGGGCATGTCAGGCAGCCTGCGGCTGGTGCCGGCGGATCTGCTGGTGGGCAAGCACGAGCACGTCGACATCGTGCTGGAATCCGGCATGGCGCTGCGCTACACCGACCCGCGCCGATTCGGTGCACTGCTCTGGAGCGATGATCCGCTGAGCCACGTGCTGCTCGCCAGCCTGGGTCCGGAGCCGCTCAGCGACGCGTTCGACGGAGAGCGTCTGTATCAGATGTCACGTGGACGCAGCATGGCGATCAAGCCCTTCATCATGGATAACGCGGTGGTGGTGGGCGTCGGCAACATCTATGCGAGCGAGGCGCTGTTTGCCGCCGGGATCGATCCGCGGCGGGCCGCTGGCGCCGTATCGCGGGCGCGCTATTTGAAACTGGCCGTGGAGATCAAGCGCATCCTGGCTTATGCCATCGAGCGCGGCGGCACCACGCTGCGCGATTTCGTGGGTGGCGACGGCAAGCCGGGCTATTTCCAGCAAGAGCTTTTCGTCTACGGCCGAGGCGGGAATTTTTGCAAAACCTGCGGTTCAACCCTGCGCGAAATTCGCCTCGGCCAGCGGGCCAGCGTCTATTGCGGACGCTGTCAGCGATGAAAAACCGATCTGCCATGCGCTGCGCAGGCATTGACGGTGTTCACGATCAACAACCGGCGGCCACTGCTATAGTGACGCTCACTACAATTATCTGCCTCGTTTCGCCCAGCTGAAGGACCACACCATGAATCTGTTTCGCTCCACTGCTGTTGTCTTGGCCCTGAGCACAGGCCTGCTGACGATGCCCGCGCAGGCGCAATCGGTACAGCAGAACGCCAGCGGCGATCCGATGTACACCGTAGAAGCCCCCAAAGCCTTTGCCATTGTTGGCGACCTGCTAATCGCGCGTCCGCTGCTGATTGCCGCGACTGCCATCGGTGCCGGTCTGTTCGTCGTCAGCCTGCCGTTCACCGCCATGGGCGGAGGGATCGGGGTAACGGGTAAGGCGCTGGTGGTCGAACCCGGCGCTGCTGCGTTCGCTCGTTGCCTGGGCTGCACCCGCGTGGGTTACAACCGCCAAGACTGATAATTCGGTTCCGCGCCATCGGATCGGCGAACCGTACGATCTGCCTTCACGGCCTCGCCGCTTCATCGCGTGCGGGGTCGTGTCGTTTTCGGCTGTTGCATTTCTACCGTGCGCGTGCAACCGCAAGGTTCGCGATGCGATGACAGGTCGGGTTTGCACCCATGAAGTAGCAGCTACGGTCGACCTGAACCCTTACGCACGGCGGGGCGAACGCTTTGCTGCAGCGTGGAGGATGGATGGTAGTCTGTACTCGGTAGGGGTGACCTCATCCTCGCAGCGAGGTCGGAAGGACTATCAGGCCTTGCCAGTAATGATCAGGTACTTCTGCATCAGCTCATCCTTGCTCTCGACATTGCTTTCATCGAGCGGGATGCAGTCCACCGGGCAGACTTGTTGGCACTGCGGTTCGTCGTAATGGCCGACGCACTCGGTGCAGAGGTTGGGGTCGATGACGTAGATTTCCTCGCCTTGGGAAATTGCGCTGTTCGGGCACTCGGGCTCGCACACGTCGCAGTTGATGCAGTCATCGGTGATTATCAGGGACATCCAGCTGGCTCCAGCTGCGGCATCTGCCGCAGCGCAAGTAATAACGACGCGCCAATTTTGCCGCATCGACTCGCCCGGTGCACGCGGCAGTGATCACCCTTCTGTCGGTAAGCCTTTGCCGGGCAAAGGCTGGGTGCTTCAGCGCCAGCCGTAGCGCTCGGTCAGCGCCTTCATCACCGAGGGGTGAACGAACTTGCTGACATCGCCGCCAAGCCGGGCGATCTCGCGGACCAGGGTCGAGGAAATATAGGAGAACTTTTCCGAGGGCGTCAGAAACAGGCTTTCCACGTCCGGAACGAGCTGGCGGTTCATGTTGGCCAGCTGGAACTCGTATTCGAAGTCTGAAACCGCCCGCAGGCCGCGCAGCAGCACGTTGGCCTTTTGCTCGGTGACGAAGTGCGCCAGCAGAGTGGAGAAACCCATGACCTTGACGTTCGGCAGGTGCGAGGTCACTTCCTTGGCCAGCGCGACGCGTTGCTCCAGCGGGAACAGCGGATTCTTGTTGGGGCTGGCAGCGACGGCAATGATGACTTCGTCAAATAGGCGCGAGGCGCGCTCGACCAGGTCGGTGTGGCCCATAGTGATCGGGTCGAAGGTTCCCGGATACAGCACTCGATTCATCGCGGCGTCCTGACGCATGCGTGGGGGGTGGATGGTAGCGGCTCGGTAACCGCAGCGTAAAGCATCAAGGCGGAAGGCCCCTTTGTCGTGGTCAGGCTCGGTTCAATCGTTCGGCGAGTTGGCTGGACAGCTTCGCGGCCAGCGCATAAATCGATAATTGCGGATTAGCGCCAATGCTCGTCGGGAAAAGTGAGCCGTCGTGGATAGACAGGTTCTCCAACTGATGGTGCCGGCCTAGGCTGTCGGTGACTGCCTGGCGCGGGTCCTCACCCATGGCGCAGCCGCCCATGACATGGGCGCTGCCGAGGCGCGTGCGATACAGCTCGAGGCTCAGTTCATCGATCATTTCCCGGGTCTGTTTCAGGCTGACGGCATAGGTCGCATCGCTGTGCAGCGGCAATACGGCCTTGGCACCCGCCGCGAACTGAATCTCCGCCATGCTGTGGTAGGCGCGGCGAATGCCATCCCAGGTGTAGGGTGTCATACGGTAGTCGAGCGTGGGGGTGCCGTCACTGCGCAACTGCACCTGGCCTTCGGCGCTGTCCGGATGAAACCCGTCGCGCATCAGCGCAATCATCGCGTTGGTATGCGGCAGCTGCTCCATGCGCAGGGCGTTGTCGATACCGGCGCGGCCAAGCAGCGTCGCGGCCAGGGCTGGATGAATGGGCGGTACTTCAAGCTTGTAGGACATCCGCCCGCGGGTGCCATCGTCCCATTGGAAGTGGTCGGAATAGATCGATTGGGGCGCGCCGTAGAACGGGTTGATCACCTGCTCGAATTGTGCGGCGGAAAAATTCACCAGGTGAAGAAAGGTGCGTTTTCCGACGCGCTGGTGCGGGTCGGGCGCTTCCGAGCGCAGCAGGATGGCGGGCGTGTTGATACCGCCCCCGGCGAGGATGTAGTGGCGTGCACGTACTTTAATCTTGCGACCTGTTGGCGCAACGCTGCGCGCATCCATGGCGAGGCACTCCAATGCGGTGACGCGCCCCTTGTCCACCATCAGACGGTCGGCGCGGGCGAGGAAGAGCAGCTCGCCGCCGGCATCCAATGTGGCCGGGATGGTTGTCACCAGCATTGATTGCTTGGCATTGGTCGGGCAGCCCATGCCGCAATAGCCCAGATTCCAGCAGCCTCGCACGTTGCGCGGGATTACCGCCCAGCTGTAGCCGAGTGCGGCGCAGCCGTCGCGGATCACCTGATTGTTGGCGTTGGGCGGCAGTGGCCATGGCTCGATGCCCAAGCGCTGCTCCATGCGTTCGAACCAGGGCGCCATGGATTGTTCGGAAAGCCCTTTGACCGAATGTTCGCGAGCCCAGTGCTCCAGTGTGGCGGCTGGCGTGCGGAAGCTCGACGTCCAATTCACCAGGGTCGAGCCGCCGACGGCGCGGCCTTGCAGGATGGTGATGGCGCCGTCCTTGCTGGTCCGTCCGATTGCCTCCTGGTACAGCGAGGCGTAGGCGGCGGGTTCCTGCATGTCGAAGTCTTGGCTGCTGCGCAACGGGCCTTCCTCGATCAACAGCACCTTGTAACCGGCCGCGCTGAGGAACTCGGCGCTGGTGGCACCACCGGCCCCGCTGCCAACGATGGCGATATCGGCGTCGAGCGTGATGTCCTTCTCGAGCCGTGAACCGTCATGGGTTTTCCAGCCGCGGGCGATACCTTCGGCAAAGGGGTCGGTGACAGGCATTTCGGTTCCTCAGGTCGGGCGAGCGGTCTTCGTGTTCATCGCTAGATGACCGGCGGCCCGGGATACCCGCAGTGGCGCCAGGATTCCGGTCGGCCATACCACGCCATCAGAATCATCTGCTGAAGCGAGGCATGACCCTGCCGCAATAATGCAATCGGGCTGTTTTCCCAGCGCTGCAGAAACGCCTGAATCTCGCCGTCGTGCGCCTGCTCCCAGGCGCCCCAGACACCGGTCAGCGGGCCGCGGGTGAGCGGCAGGCTCAGTAGATCGAACAGCTGCGAAACTTGTTTTGATACGGCGGGTGTCAAGTGGGCGAGCCCCTCGTCAAGGCTCGTCAGAGTGCCCTGCACGGCGCTGGGCATGCTCGATGCCGGGACGGCGCCTTTCAGGATGATTGGCGTCAGGCGACGCAGCACCGGCAGATCGCTTTCGCGCAACTGTACGAAGCCAGCAGCAGAATGCTCGGCACTGCAACCGGACAAACTGCCAATCAGGCCAGCGCCCGCGAGCGCCGCGCTGCCAAACAGGCTGACCCTGAGGAGGCTGCGGCGGGAAAATGGTCGCTCGGTATTGATCATTGTTGTTGTCACCGGCTGCGCTTTTCAGCGCACGAAGAGCTTGTAGACCAGCTTCTGCAGCGCCTTGCCGTAAGGGGGATAGATCATTCGCGCGGCATTGAAACGTTGCTTGATAAAGACGCCTTTGGCCTTGCTGAAGGTGAGGAATCCATCGTGCCCGTGGTAGTGGCCCATTCCCGACGGACCAACGCCCCCAAACGGCAGATCATCCTGGGCGACATGCAGCAGCGTGTCGTTGAGGCAGACCCCACCGGAATGGGTGTGACGCAGCACATGGCGCTGCTCGGCTCGGTCGTAGCCGAAGTAATACAGCGCCAGCGGCCGGGGGCGTGCGTTGACATAGGCGAGGGCCTGACCGATCTCGTCGTAAGGCACCACCGGCAGCAGCGGGCCAAAGATCTCGTCCTGCATGACTTGCATCTCGTCGGTGACGTCGAGCAGCAGGCAGTGCGGCATGCGCCGGTCCTGCCCCTGCTCGAACAGCGGCAGCAGGCGCGCACCCTTGGCCTGGGCGTCGTCCAGATAGCCCTGCAGTCGGGCATGCTGGCGCCGGTTGATGATCGAGGTGTAGTCGGGATTGCCTGCCAGCTGTGGATAAAAGCGCCGAACCACCTTTCGATAGGCCTCGACGAATTCTTCGATGCGCGGCCGGGGTACCAGCACGTAATCCGGCGCGACACAGGTTTGCCCGGCATTGAGCGTCTTGCCAAAGGCGATGCGCTCGGCCGCGTCGGCGAGCGGCACGTCAGTCGAGACGATCGCGGGCGACTTACCGCCCAGTTCGAGCGTCACTGGCGTCAGGTTTTCCGCGGCCGCACGCATCACGTGCCGGCCAACGCTGGTGCTGCCGGTGAACAACAGGTGGTCAAAAGGCAGCTTTGAAAAGGCGATACCCACATCTGCCTCGCCAAGAACAACCGCGACCTGGTCCTCAGGAAAGATCTGCGCGAGCAAGTCCTTGAGTAGTTGACCGGTGGCCGGTGTCGACTCGCTCATCTTCAGCATCACCCGGTTGCCGGCAGCCAGCGCGCCGATCAGCGGGCCGATAGCCAGGTACAACGGGTAATTCCACGGCACGATGATGCCGACCACCCCGAGTGGCTGGTAGACGACGCGGGCGCTGGCGGGCTGAAAAGCCAGTCCTACACGACGTCGAGAAGGCTTCATCCAGCGCGGCAGGTGGCGTTTGGCGTGGCGAATGCCATCCAGGCTGGGCATGATCTCGGCGAGCCGCGTCTCGTCTGCCGAGCGGTTACCGAAGTCCTCACTGATGGCATCGATCACCGGCTGCTGATGACTGGCGAGCAAGTCATGCAGCGCCTCCAGCCACTGCAGGCGATCCGCTGCAGTAGGGCTGGGGTAGGCCTGAAATGCACTGCGCTGACGCTCGAATAACGCCTGCAAACGCTCGGTTTCGAGATGGGTGGGATGCGAATACATAGCGTCGGCAAGCATGAACGATGCTCCGGAAGGGCGACAGAATGAGGATTTCTAGAGTAAAAACTCTAAACTGTCAAACCTGTGCGCATCCACCGCAACCGGGTTACCTTTGCGCTCCGGCCAAGAACGACGAAGTGGCTTTACGCGATGTCCCCAAAACCAAGCACCCGCGAACGTATCCTGCTTGCCAGCCTAGAGCTGTTTAATGCACAGGGCGAACGCAGCGTGACCACGAATCACATCGCTGCGCACTTGGAAATTTCGCCGGGCAACCTCTATTACCACTTCCGCAACAAGCAGGCGATCATCGCTGAGCTGTTTGATCGCTATGAGCGCAATGTCGATGGGTTTCTACAGCTGCCGGAAGGCCGAGCGCTGACCATCGACGACAAGACCGGATACCTCGAAGCGCTGCTCTCGGCAATGTGGGATTACCGTTTCGTGCACCGTGATCTTGAGCATCTGTTGAGCGGCGACGACCAACTTGCCGAGCGCTATCGGTGGTTTGCCAGGCGCCACTTGCTGAGCGCCCAGAAGATCTATCAGGGTTTTGTCGATGCCGGAATTCTCCAGATGACGCCTCCTCAGGTCGAGGCGCTGGCGGTCAATGCCTGGATCATCATGACGTCATGGGTGCCCTTTCTCTGCACCGTAGACGGTTCCGAGGACAAGCGCATGGATAGGAACATGCTGCGTCGAGGAATCTTTCAGCTGCTGACGCTCGAGGAAGGGTTCGTGACGGACGCTGCACGTCCCGGCGTTTCAAGCTTGTTGGCGCAATTGCACGCGCCGCTAATCAACGGGTGAGGTGTCAGCCAACGAGACCGGGCTTGACTGCTATGGCTCCGCCAACCACTCCGGTATCCGCCGTTCCAGGTAATAGCGAGGTTTGAGCGGCGAGCCTTCGACGAAGCCAACGTGCCCGCCGGTCCTGTGCAGTTCCAGGGTGGTGGTTGCGGATAGCTCATCAGGCTCGGGCACGCTGTGGCGGAAGACGAAGGGGTCGTCTTCGGCCTGGATCAGCAGCGTTGGGATGCGGATGTCCGGCAGGAAGTAACGGCTTGAGGCGCGGCGGTAGTAATCGGTTGCATCGGCATAGCCATGCAGTGGAGCGGTGAAGCGGCCGTCAAAGTCCCAGAAGGTGCGCATGCCTTCCAGCGAGCCCAGGCGCCGCAGTGCCGAGAGGTGCGCGTCATCACCCGTGCTTGCGAAGAGGCGCTGCTTATCCCTGACATAGGCGACCATCTCGCGCATGAAATGCGCCTGGTACACCCGCGAGAAGCCCAGGCCGATACGGTCGGCGCACTGGTCCAGGCGAAAGGGCACGGACACCGCCACGGCCTTTTGCAGCGGTGCTGCCTGGCCGGTTTCGCCGAGGTATTTGAGCAATACATTGCCCCCAAGCGAGTAACCCACGGCATACAGCGGCGCCAGCGGCCGTGCGGCCTGTAGGTGAGCTATGACTTCGCTCAGGTCATCGCTCGCACCGGAATGATAGGCGCGGGGGAGCAGGTTCGGCTCGCCAGAGCAGCCTCGCCAGTTGATCGCGACGCTCGCCCACTTCCGACTCGCCAGTTCTTGTTGCAGGCCGAGCACATAGAGCGAGCTCGATGAGCCGGTCAGGCCATGCAATACCAGCACGAGCGGTGCCTCGGGATCATGCGGCCCGTGCCAATCGAGATCGATGAAGTCGCCGTCAGCGAGCCACAGCCGCTCACGACCGCGTGGCAGGAGAGGCGCGCGGCGGCAGAACGGGTTCCAGAGTGTTTGCAGATGGCCGCCGGGCAGCCATCTGGCCGGGGCGAAGGGGTGTTCCATTTCGAGTGCGGCGCTGATATCTGGAATGGTGGTGGGCATGGTCACCCAGGCTTGATTGCAATGCGGGTCCGTATTGCTGGCCGGCTTTGCCCGGCCAGAAGAGCGCTGCTCTGAGGCTTAGTCTGCGCCGCTGCGCTCCCACAGCGCATAGTTCACTTTGCCCGCCTGCTTTTCACGGTGCAGGCGCCAGTTGCCAGGTAGGCCAAGACTGGAGGGGGCAGCTTCGCTCTCGGTATAAATCCAGGCGTGCTTGGCCAACCAGCCTCGGACTTCCAGCAGCTCGCAGGTGGGCTGCAGCAGGTTCTTGTTGAACGGCGGGTCCAGGAACACCAAGTCGAATGGGGTTGGGTTCTGGGTTTCGAGATAGCGCAGGGCGTCGCTTTGCAGCAACTGGCCCTGGCCGCACTTGAGCGTGTCCAGATGCTTGCGCAGATTGGCAATGGCATTGGCGTTTACATCCAGCGCGAGGGCCATGCTGGCACCGCGCGACAGGGCCTCAAGATAAAGTGCGCCACTTCCGGTGAAGGGGTCGAGCACTCTCGCGCCAGAGAGGTACGGCGCGAGCCAGTTGAACAGTGTTTCGCGGACGCGATCAGGGGTCGGTCGCAGGCCATCGGCGTCGGGAAAACCGAAGCGTCGGCTGCGCCACTCACCGCCGATGATACGCAGCTGGCCCTGGCCCCCATGGGCGGAGGGACGGACGGGTGGCTTGGCCATCAATGCTCCGGAACGCTGCTGGGTTGTTCGAGGGGCTTCGTGCTGGGCGGTGGCAGCGGCTTCTGCTCAACCTGCGGGCCCGCGGTGACGATCACGAAGCCGTCCGGGCTCAAATGCTTGTTCATCGCAGCCTTGACGTCTTCGACCGACAACGCCTGGACCTGTTGCATGAAGTCTTCAAGGTAGGTCAGTGGCAGGTCATAGAATCCGATGCTTCCCAGCTGACCGACGATGTCACTGTTGCTGGCCGTGGACAGCGGAAAGCTGCCGGCGACTTCGCGCTTGCTACGTTCCAGCTCAGCGTCGGTTGGGCCGTTCTGCAGGAAGTCGGCTACCAGCCGCTGAACCAGCTCCAGCGTCCCTTCAGCCAGCTCGGCGCGTGTCTGCAGGCTGATCATGAACGGGCCGGCGACCTGCATTGGGCTGAAGCCTGAATAGACGCCGTAGGTCAGGCCGCGCTTTTCGCGGATTTCCTCCATCAGGCGAGTGCCGAAGCCACCGCCGCCGAGAATCTGGTTACCCAGATACAGTGCGGCGTAATCCGGATGGCCGCGCGGAATCCCGAGTTGCGCCAGCATCAGATGAGTCTGGTTGGAGGGAAACTCGATGTGCTGGGTGCCGGCCGTTGGCTCGCTGGGTAAAGGCGGAGGCGGAAGGGCAGGGCCTTGCGGCAGCGCTGCGGAAGCCTGCGCGGCGATGGCTTCGGCCTCCTCGCGGCTGAGGTCGCCAACCAGTGCGATCACGGCGTTGCCTGCGGTGTAGCCTTTTTTATGAAACGCGCGCAGTTCCGCGACGCTGATGCCTGGGATCGACTCGGGCGTGCCTTCGCTGGAGTGAGCATAGGGGTGATCGCCATACAGCTGCTCGAAGAGTTCGAGGCTGGCCAGCTTGCCCGGGTTCTGTTTCTGGAATTCGAAGCCAGCCAGGACCTGGTTCTTGATTCGCTGCAACGAGTCTTCGGGAAAGCTCGGTTGGCCCAAGACCTGGCTGAACAGCTGTAGCGCTTGCTTGCGCTTGTCCGGCTCGCTGAGGCTGCGCAGGCTGGCGACTGCCATGTCGCGGTAGGAGCCGTTGCCGAAATTCGCGCCAAGGCCCTCGAAGCCTTCGGCGATGGCGGTGACATCCTTGCCTTCGACGCCTTCATTGAGCATGGCGTTGGTCAGCATGGCCAGGCCGGGCACGCCGTCATCGTGGCTGCTGCCGGCGGCGAAGGTCAGACGCAGGTCGAACATGGGCAACTGGTGCGCCTCGACGAACAGCACCTTGGCGCCGCCGTCGGTCTGCCAGCTCTGGATGTTCAGTTCACGGCGGGCCAGTGGTTTATCGCCGAGCTCGGCCAACGAGTTCAGCTGCATGCTGGCAGCTTCGGCCTCAATAGCGATGGCTTGTCCGGACTCGGCTGGCGTAGCGACGGTTCCCTCGGTGGGCACCGGGATGGATGCTGCGGTATCGCCGCCCTCGTTGCAGGCGGCCAGGGCGAGGCAGGATGCCAGCGTCAGGCCGAGCAGGCCGCGACGCAACAGGTGGCGATCACTCATCGCTGGACTCCTCGGGTAGCACATGGGCAACGCTCAGGCGTGAGCGGGTGAAATAGGTACGAGCGGCTTGCTGGATCTCTTCCGGGGTAACAGCCTCCAGGGCGCTGAGTTCCTCGTCCATCAGCCGCCAGGAGAGCCCAACGGTTTCGAGCTGGCCGATGGTGGTGGCTTGCTGGGTGATGGAGTCGCGCTCGTAGACCAGTCCGGCGATGACCTGGGCGCGGACCCGCTCCAGCTCCTCGGCCGACGGCGCGCTCTGCTTGAGCTGTTCCAGCTGCTCCCAGAGGCCGGTCTCGACTTCTTCCAGCGTTCGGCCTTTCTGCATGTTTGGCGCAGCGCTTAGAACGAATAGCGTGTCGCCACGGGCGTAGGCGTTGTACCAGGCCGAGGCACTGGTCACCAGTTCCTCGCCGCGTTCGAGCTGCTGGGACAGACGTGCGCTATAGCCGCCGTCGAGCAGCGCGCTGATCAGCCGCAGTGCATGGATCTGATTCGGGTTGTCGCTGGTGGCCAGGCTCGGTGTGTTGAAGGCCATGATCAGGCTGGGTACCTGAGTCTGCACATGCAGGCGTAACCGGCGCTCGCCAGGCTCATCCAACTCCAGAGGTCTCTTGGCGACCGGCAGCGCCTCCTTTTCGATCGGCCCGAAGTAGCGCTCGGCCAAGGTCCGGACTTCGTCCAGCGTGACATCACCGACCACCACCAGGGTTGCGTTGTTGGGCGCGTACCAGCGCTCATACCAGGTGCGCAGCTCCTCGATGGTCATCCGCTTGAGGTCGGCCATCCAGCCAATGGTCGGGATGTGATAGCCGCTGGCGGGGTAGGCCATGGCCTTGAAGCGTTCGAAGGCCAGCGCGCTGGGCTTGTCATCGGTGCGTAGGCGACGCTCTTCCATGATCACTTCGATTTCGCGCTCGAATTCTTCTGGCGGTAGCTTCAGGCTCGCCAGGCGATCGGCTTCCAGTTCGAAGGCGACGGCCAGGCGATCGCGCGCCAGAACCTGGTAATAAGCCGTGTAATCGTCGCTGGTGAACGCATTCTCCTCGGCGCCCAGTTCGCGAAGAATGCGAGAAGCCTCGCCAGGGCCAAGCTTGCGGCTGCCCTTGAACATCATGTGTTCGAGCGCGTGGGACAGGCCTGTCTGGCCGGGCGACTCATAGCTGGAGCCGACCTTGTACCAGAGCTGAGAAACCACGACCGGCGCACGGTGATCTTCGCGCACGATCACCTTTAAGCCGTTATCCAGGAAGAATTCATGGGTGGGTTGGGCTTCGGCAGCCAGGAGCAGCGGTAGGTACAGGGTGCCGAGTAGCAGGGCTGCGGCGCGGCGTAGCATCAGAGACATAGGAAGAAAGGCTCGTTCAGTGATCGATCCCGCCCGCGAGGACGCCGGCTGGTGAGGACACGCGGGCCATGGTACTGGGGGCTTTGTGTCAGGGCAAAGGCATATGGAGGTGCTGTGCTGGTGCGGCAGGCTGGGCGGATGGCCACGCTTAGCGAAGGCCGATGCTCAATGCTAGGATAGCGCCCGTCTGGCTGGTGGCATGTCTACCGGCGTATCGCCCTCTTGAGAAAATCTTCTCCATGTTTGGTTCAAACGACGATAAGAAGGCGCCGGCCGAGGCTGGCGAGAAGAAAGGCTTGTTTGGCTGGTTTCGCAAGAAGCCACAGTCACCCGCGGCCGAGCCGCCGCCTGCCGAGCCTCTGGAAGACAGCCAGCCGTTCGCCGACGAGCCCGATACCGCATTGCCCGACGAGGCAGAGACGGTCGAAGAGTCCCCGGCTGCGGAGCCGGAGCCTGCCCAGGTGCAGCCCGACGAGGAACCGCAGATCAAGCCGGCCGCTGAACTGCCGCTTGAACCCGAGGCAGAGCCCGAGTCGCCAGTGCTCGCCGAGATTGCCGTCGAGCCTGCACCTGCACCGGCCGTGCAAGAGGTTCCAGCCAAGCTGGGCTTCTTCGCCCGGCTCAAACAAGGCCTGTCGAAGACCAGCGCCAGCATTGGCGAAGGCATGGCCAGTCTGTTCCTTGGCAAGAAGGCCATCGATGATGACCTGCTCGATGAGCTGGAAACCCGCCTGCTAACTGCCGATGTTGGCGTTGAGGCCACCACCGCCATCATGCAGAACCTGGCGCGCCGAGTCTCGCGCAAGGAGCTGGCAGACAGCGGTGCGCTGTACAAGGCGTTGCAGGAAGAGCTCGCCGGCCTGCTCAAGCCTGTCGAGCAACCGTTGCTGATCGACGGCAGCAAGCATCCGTTCGTGATCCTGGTAGTAGGTGTCAACGGCGTTGGCAAGACCACGACCATTGGCAAACTGGCGAAGAAGCTGCAGCTCGAAGGCAAGAAAGTCATGCTGGCCGCAGGCGATACCTTTCGTGCGGCGGCCGTCGAGCAGCTGCAGATCTGGGGTGAGCGCAACAACATTGCTGTGATCGCTCAGCACACGGGCGCGGATTCCGCCTCGGTGATCTTCGATGCGGTGCAAGCGGCCAAGGCCCGGGGCATCGACGTGCTCATCGCCGATACGGCCGGGCGCCTGCATACCAAGGACAACCTGATGGAGGAGCTGAAAAAGGTCCGTCGGGTGATGGGCAAGCTCGACGACACTGCGCCGCACGAAGTGCTGCTGGTGCTCGACGCCGGAACCGGTCAGAACGCGATCAACCAGACCAAGCAGTTCAATCAATCAGTGGAGCTGACTGGCCTGGCACTGACCAAGCTCGATGGCACCGCCAAAGGCGGCGTGATCTTTGCGCTGGCCAAACAGTTCGGCACGCCGATCCGCTACATCGGTGTCGGTGAGGGCATCGATGACTTGCGAACCTTCGAGGCGGACGCCTTCGTCAACGCGCTGTTCGCCGAGAAAGGGACGGGCGGAGCCTCGTCATGATCCGGTTCGAGCAGGTGGGCAAGCGCTATCCCAACGGCCACGTCGGATTGCACGAGCTTTCCTTCCATGTGCAACGCGGCGAATTTCTCTTCGTTACCGGGCACTCCGGCGCCGGTAAGAGCACCTTGTTGCGTTTGCTGCTGGCGATGGAAAGGCCCAGCAGTGGCAAGCTGCTATTGGCCGGCCAGGACCTGTCGCGTATCAGCAATGCGCAGATCCCCTTTCTTCGTCGGCAGATCGGCGTGGTATTCCAGAACCACCAACTGCTGTTTGATCGCACCGTGTTCGACAATGCCGCATTGCCGTTGCAGATCCTCGGGCTTAACAAGCGCGAAATCGGCCAGCGCGTGATGACCGCCCTAGAACGCGTCAGTCTGAAGGATAAAGCGCTGCAGTATCCCTCGGACCTTTCCACCGGTCAGCAACAGCGGGTCGGCATTGCCCGCGCCGTGGTGCATCGCCCGGCATTGCTGCTCGCCGACGAACCGACTGGCAACCTCGACCCGCGTCTCGCGGCTGAAATCATGGGCGTATTCGAAGACATCAACCGCCTCGGCACCACGGTGCTGATTGCCAGTCACGATCTGGCGCTGATTGCCCGCATGCGTCATCGCATGCTCACGCTGCAACGTGGCCGATTGATCGGCGACGGGGAGGCCACCCGATGAGCGCACCCGAGCAGAACCCGAATCCAGCCGAACGCGCGGGCGGTGTACGCAACAAGCCCGACCAGCCAAAGAGCGATGAACC
The DNA here is from genome assembly GCF_900129835.1 of Stutzerimonas xanthomarina DSM 18231. GTDB lineage: Bacteria > Pseudomonadota > Gammaproteobacteria > Pseudomonadales > Pseudomonadaceae > Stutzerimonas > Stutzerimonas xanthomarina. Next base: position 626,890 of record NZ_FQXA01000001.1, on the reverse strand, counting down.
GGACTTCAAGACCCTCTTTCATGCCTGGGTGGAAAGCCACCGAGCCAGCGTGGTCGACAGCGTCGGCAGGCTGATCAAGCAACCGATCGGCAGCTTTTTCACCTGCCTGGTCATGGCGGTCGCATTGAGCTTGCCGATGGGCCTGGCGCTGTTGCTGGACAATGTCGAGCGACTCGGCGGCTCCTGGCAACGGGCGGCGCAGATTTCGCTGTTCATGCAGCTGGATGTGGACGGGGCGCAGGGCCAGGTGCTGCGCGAGCAAGTCCGGGCGATGCCCGACGTGTCCGAAGCCAGCTGGATCAGTCGCGAGCAGGCGCTGGAAGAGTTTCAACAACTGTCGGGGCTCGGCGAGGCCTTGCGAGAACTGCCGGAGAACCCGCTGCCTGGTGTCATCCTGGTGACGCCCAACGAGGTTGATCGCGATAACCTCGAGGCGCTGCGCCAACGCTTGGCGGAGCTGCCCGGCGTCGAGCAGGCGCAGCTGGACCTGCTTTGGGTGGAGCGGTTGACTGCGATTCTCAAGTTGGGTGATCGGTTCGTGTTTGGCCTTAGCCTGTTGCTGATCGCCACGCTGCTGCTGGTCATCGGTAATACCATCCGCTTGCATATCGAAAACCGGCGCACCGAGATAGAGGTGGTGAAGCTGGTCGGTGGTACAGACGGTTACGTCCGCCGCCCGTTCCTCTATATGGGCGCGTTGTACGGCTTGGGTGCTGGCCTGATCGCCTGGGTCTTGTTGGCGTATGGGCTTGGCTGGCTGAACGAAGCGGTCGTTGGGCTCGCGGGCTTGTATGGCAGTGATTTCGGTTTGGCAGGCGTGCCGGCCGATGATGGTCTCTCGCTCGTGCTCGGTGCCGTGCTGCTGGGTTACATAGGCGCCTGGTTAGCCGTTGCACGGCATCTAAGTGAGCTTGCTCCGCGATAAGCTGTTGATTTTATTGGTCTTATATTGCTGTAAGGAAACTTTTCCGCAGACTTGCAGTCTCATGCGGCAGTGCTAAACTGCTGCAGCTTCATTTTTGGAGGACCTGCATGACATCTAATCTCCAGCCTGTTCAAGCCCTGGTCCCGGGAGGCAATCTCGAGGCTTATGTGCAGACGGTCAACAGCATTCCGCTGCTCACGGTCGAGCAGGAGCGCGAGTTGGCTGGCCGTCTGTTCTACCAGCAAGACTTGGAGGCCGCCCGTCAGATGGTGCTGGCCCACTTGCGTTTCGTTGTACATATCGCCCGTAGCTATTCCGGCTACGGCCTGGCACAGGCCGATCTGATCCAAGAAGGCAATGTCGGTTTGATGAAGGCAGTCAAGCGCTTCAACCCGGAAATGGGTGTGCGCCTGGTTTCCTTTGCCGTGCATTGGATCAAGGCCGAGATTCACGAGTTCATCCTGCGCAACTGGCGCATCGTCAAGGTCGCCACGACCAAAGCGCAACGCAAGCTGTTCTTCAACCTGCGTAGCCAGAAGAAGCGTCTGGCCTGGCTGAACAACGATGAGGTCGAGCGGGTTGCCGACAGTTTGGGCGTTGAGGCCCGTGAAGTCCGCGAGATGGAAAGCCGACTCACCGGGCACGATATGGCTTTCGATCCCTCTGCCGATGCGGATGACGACAGCGCCTATCAGTCGCCCGCGCATTATCTCGAGGATCATCGCTACGACCCGGCGCGGCAACTTGAGGACGCCGATTGGAGTGATAACTCCAACTCGAACCTGCACGAGGCGCTGGACACGCTGGATGAGCGTAGCCGCGATATCCTTCAGCAGCGCTGGTTGAGCGATGCCAAAGCGACTCTGCACGATCTCGCCGCCAAGTATGGGGTTTCTGCTGAGCGGATTCGTCAGCTTGAGAAAAATGCGATGAACAAGCTCAAGGGTTCCATTCAGGCTTGATAGTCCTAGCCTAAATCTTCATCCCGAGCCCAAAGGCGCTGCAACTGCAGCGCCTTTTTTTTGCTTTCGACCTTGCGGTGGGGTTCACAGCCCGATGATCGCTGGCGTCAGCGGCAGTGCCTGGAGCTCTCCAGGCTGTCGGTAAGGGCAATCAACAATTGGGCCGCGCTGATGGGTTTGTGTAGCCAGGTGATTCCCGTGTCTTCGGCGTTTTGCTCGAAATGGCTGGCCGCCGATATCACGATGATCGGCAGGTCACGCGTGTCAGGGTTGTTACGCACTTCGTCAATCAGCTCGCGTCCGCTGCCGTCAGGCAAATGCAAATCGAGCGTCATCGCCTCGTAACGGGTGCTGGCCAGCTTGTCGCGAGCCGCGTGCAGGCTCTGCGCGCGGTCAACCGCGTAACCGGCATCGCGCAGCATCAGCAGCAGCAACCGGCCGGTATCCGGTTCGTCTTCGATTACCAGCAGGCGAGGCCGGCCCAAGTCGGGAACCACGGTGGTCGATTCAAGTATGGGCAACTCACACCAGAACGTTGTGCCTTGACCTTCGGCCGTATCAAAGCCGACACGACCTCCCATCCGCTCGATGAATTCCCTGGTAATGGCAAGCCCCAGGCCGGTGCCGCCCTTCTGGCGACTGTCGGAGGCATCAGCTTGCGCAAATTTCTCGAACACCCGCGTCTGGAAGCTTGCCGGGATGCCCGGGCCCTGATCGGTAACGCTGATGCGGACATGGCTGGCGTTGGGCCGGCTGCAGTGCAGGGTGACCTGGCCACCTTCTGGCGTGTACTTGATGGCGTTGGAGAGGAAGTTGGTCAGCACCTGCTGCAGGCGCACCCCGTCGACCCAGACATGCACGTTGGCCGGATCGCGAAGTATGCAGTCCACCCCGAAATGTGCGGCGAATGCCTGGTTGCTGACTAGCGCCTCGTCCAGCAATTGGCGCAATGAGTGCTCGCGCATATCGAAGGCCATCTTGCCTGCGGTGACTTTTTCCATGTCCAATAGATCGTTGATCAGGTAACCCAGCCGCAGACTGTTGCGGTGCGCGATCTCGAGCATCTGCTGCATGGCAGGAGGCGTATCGCCCATGGCGCCACCGGTAATCAGGCCCAGGGCACCGCTGATGGATGTAAGCGGGGTGCGCAGTTCATGGCTTACCGTCGAGACGAACTCGTCTTTCATTTGCTCGATGCGCTTGTGCTCGGTCAGGTCCATGCTGGTGCCGCTGACGCGCAACGGCTGGCCATTGCGGTCGCGCTGAATGTAGCCGCGGATCAGCACAGGCGTGATCTTGCCGCTTTTATGCTGCAGGCGTAGCTCGGTGGTGAAGTGATCGGCGGTCGAGCGCATGGTCTCGGTCAGTTGGGCTCGTCCCTGAGGCAGATCCTCGGCTACGATGAGTCGCTCCCAGAGCTTGAGATCTGAACTCAACTCGCCGGGACGGTAGCCGAGCATGTGCCAGGCGCGCGGCGATGCATAGAAGGTGCCTGCATCCATATTCATGTCCCACAGCCCGTCATTGCTGCCTTTGAGCGCAAGGCTGAGACGCTCTTCGCTGAGCTGAAGGGCGCGTTTGTTTTCCCGGATGTCTTCGGTCATCTGCTGCGCCAGCGCCTCGGCACGGCGGTGTCTGAGCGACAACGAAAACGTCAGCAGAAACAATAACGCGCTCAGACCGGTGCCGAGGCCCGCTATCAGTCCCTTGTTGGTATGGAAAAACTGCTCGAAGGCTGGGCGACTCTCCAGGCGCAGTGTCCATGTCTGGCCATAAAGGTTCAGCTGTACGACCTTGCTGTATTTGGACTGCCCGATATCAGGGGCATCTTGACTGGCAAAGATCAGCTGCTCGGTTTGCTCGGAATCGCCTGCGTAGATGTGCAAACTGAGGTTTGGATTGGCTGCGCCGAGGATGCCTCGCATCAAGTCGTCCAGCCGATAGGGGCTGTAGACGAAGCCCTTTAACGCCTGCAGGCGTTGTGTCACCGAGGTGAGCGGCTCGTCAGAACGGTACAGCGGTACATACATCAAGATGCCTGCTTGTACTTTGCCGTGGGTCTCCTGGCGTAACGTGACTTTGCCTGTGATCTGGGTTCTTCCGGTTTCGGCAGCGCCAAGCATGGCCTGCCGGCGAACCGGCTCGGAGAGCATGTCGAAACCGAAAGCGGCCAGGTTGCGATCGCGGAAGGGCTCGAGGAAGACGATGGGGGTATATAGCGGGCGGTCCGCCCCTTGCGGGTGGACAACGTATTGGTCGTAACCTTCAGCCCGGACGCTCCGCACATGGTTTTCGAGATCCGACGGCAACACGGCCTTGGCGAAACCGACGCCCTGTATGCCGGGGTAGCGCTCGGCCAGTTGCAGTCGCTCGTTGTATTCACGCCAATCCGCGCGTGATATCTCTCCAGAGGCATCAAACAGTCCAGCCGCCCCGAGCAGGATCTGCTCGTGGTCCGTCATGCGTTTATGAATGGCCTCAATAGTGGTGTTTACCAGCAGGTCGAACTGCTTGAGCGCTGCCCGCTCCTCTTTCACCTGCAGATGATTGAGAAGGGCCAGCTGTACCAACAGCGCTACCCCGAGGACGAGCCAGGCGATGCTGTTACGCCAGTGAAAGAATTGCCGCACCTTACCGAAAGGTGCACTTGTTTCTCTCATACTATCTGCCGTGCGTGAGTGATAAATGGCGAGAAGGTATCGTCGGCCGGTTTTGGCGCCCTTCCTCACATGCGGAGCGTAGCCCGGCATTCACCCATGTATTCATCGCAGCTTACTCGCTGGAATGGCGTACTGCCATAACGCCCCGACAGAGCGCACCGGCTGTTGCGTTGGTCTTTGGACGGGCGCTAAAGCCGGCCCGTCACCGTTCCGGGTTACCGTCAGCGTGACTCACTCGTCCGTAGTTTGTTCAGGTATCCGCTGCCGCCCAGTTGTCTCACCTGCTTTCTTATCCAGGCGGCGCGACTGCGCACATGCGGACCGGGTCGACCCGCATTCCATTCGCGGGGGTTGGGCAGCACAGCGGCCAACTGACTGGCCTGGCTGGCAGACAGGTAAGGCGCGCCAATACCGAAGTGATGCTGCGCAGCTGCCTCGGCACCGAATATTCCAACGCCCCATTCGACACTGTTCAGATAGACTTCCAGAATCCGCTGTTTCGGCCACAGCAGTTCGATCCAGCCGGTGAACCAGACTTCCAGGCCCTTGCGCAGCCAGCTGCGCCCGGACCAAAGAAACAGGTTCTTCGCCACCTGCTGGCTCAGCGTGCTGGCGCCACGGAGCGAACCACCGCGTTCGTTATGCTCGAACGCGGCGCGAATCGCCGCGATATCGAAACCCCAATGGCCAGCAAACTTCTGGTCTTCGGCCGCGATGACGGACATCTTCAGGTCGTCCGGCAGTTCTTTCCAGGGTCGCCAACTACGCTCCAGGTCGATGCTTTCACCACTGGTCCAGGATTCGATCTTGCGTTCAACCATCAATGCAGTGAAGGGCGGTGGCACCCACCGCAATACCAGCACCAGTAGCACGGACAGTGCGGTCAGCCATAGCAGCAGTTTGGTGAGTCGGCGTAGCAGGGCTCGAAGCATGGGGCGTGGTCGCAGCCGGGGAGAACGGGCATTATAACGGTGCATACAGTCCCTGACCGGAAGGCCCCCGAATGATTCGCCCGTTTCTTATGCTCGCCGGATTCTTCGGTTTGACCGGCGTCGCGCTTGGCGCCTTTGCAGCCCATGGATTGAAAAGTCGTCTGGCTGCTGACTACCTCGCCGTGTTCCAGACCAGCGTGCACTACCAACTGATCCACGCCCTGGCGTTATTCGGCATCGCCTTGCTGGCGCTGCATGCGCCGAGCCGTTTGCTGATCGCAGCAGGTAGCCTGTTCACGCTGGGTGTCCTGTTGTTTTCCGGCAGTCTCTATCTGCTGGCTCTGACGGGCATCGGCAAGCTTGGAATCATCACGCCAATTGGTGGTACGGCGTTTCTGGCCGGCTGGATCTGTTTGATGGTGGCGGCCTGGAACCTGCGCGTCTGATCGGTCGTACGCTTGCGGCGGGGATGAATGGTGGCTGCGGCTGCCTTGGTGGACCGAGTCGATCGGGCTAGAATGCTGGCCCTTTCGCAATGGTGGCGATCACTATGCACATCCAGTTGAACGGCGAGCGCTACGAGCTCCCTGACGGTCAGTCGGTGGCCGATCTGCTGCAGCGCCTGGAGCTGACTGGGCGCCGACTGGCGGTCGAGCTCAATCGCGAGATCGTGCCGCGTAGCCAACATGCCGCGACGGAGCTGGTCGAGGGCGACCAGATCGAAGTCGTACATGCGATTGGTGGCGGCTGACACGAGCCCCGCCGCGTCGATATTCCCGGACGTCGCCCGTGCAGCGGCGTAATTCACGCTTCATTTGATCTGTACAGGATGGTCGCATGAGCCCAGTTCCGCACGACAAACCCTTCACGCTTGCTGGCCGCACCTATCAGTCGCGCCTGCTGGTAGGCACCGGTAAATACAAGGATCTCGACGAGACCCGAGCCGCCATCGAAGCGTCCGGTGCGCAGATCGTCACCGTTGCGGTGCGCCGTACCAACATCGGCCAGAACCCGGGCGAGCCTAATTTGCTGGATGTGATCTCGCCGGACCGCTATACGATCCTGCCGAACACTGCCGGTTGCTATGACGCCGAAGAGGCTGTGCGCACCTGCCGCCTGGCCCGTGAACTGCTCGACGGGCACAAGCTGGTCAAGCTGGAAGTACTGGCAGATCAAAAGACCCTGTTCCCCAACGTGATTGAAACCCTCAAGGCAGCAGAAGTGCTGGTCAAGGACGGTTTTGACGTCATGGTGTACACCAGCGACGACCCGATCATTGCCCGCCAGCTGGCCGAAATGGGCTGCATCGCGGTCATGCCGCTGGCCGGCCTGATCGGTACGGGGTTGGGTATCTGCAACCCCTACAATCTGCGCATCATTCTTGAAGAAGCCAAGGTTCCGGTTCTGGTTGACGCCGGGGTCGGCACGGCATCCGACGCGACCATCGCCATGGAACTCGGTTGCGAAGCTGTGCTGATGAACAGCGCCATTGCACACGCGCAGAATCCGGTGCTGATGGCTGAGGCCATGAAGTACGCGATCGACGCCGGCCGTCTGGCCTATCTGGCTGGCCGCATGCCGAAGAAACTCTATGCAAGTGCCTCTTCGCCGCTGGAAGGTCTGATTCGCTAGTTCTTCCTTTCCTGTTTCTGGCCGCGTGATCGCTCGATCACGCGGCCGGTCTTTTTTTAATCTGTAGGTTCGTTCATGAGTGACATTCCAACCCCGGCCGAAGGCCAACGGCGCATGCGCACCATCAAGAGTTTCGTGATGCGTGCCGGTCGCATGACCGAAGGTCAGCAACGTGGCCTGGATCAAGGCTGGCCGCGGTTCGGCCTGGAGCTGGCGGACGGCCTGCAAAATTTCGATGAGGTGTTCGGGCGGCAGGCGCCACGTACCTTCGAGATTGGCTTTGGCATGGGCCACTCGACCCTGGAAATGGCCGCGGCGGCGCCTGAACAGGACTTCATTGCGGTCGAAGTGCACTCGCCGGGCGTTGGGGCGCTACTAAGCGGACTTTTGTCACAAGATCTGAATAACGTACGCATCTACAGTTGCGATGCACTCGAAGTGCTGCGTGAATGCGTCCCCGATGCAAGCCTGGACCGGGTCCTGCTGTTTTTCCCCGATCCCTGGCACAAAAGTCGCCACCATAAGCGGCGCATCGTCCAGCCGGCGTTCGCCGAACTGGTGCGGCAAAAACTCAAAGTCGGCGGTGTGCTGCACATGGCGACTGACTGGGAAGCCTATGCGGAGCACATGCTCGAGGTCATGAGCGTTGCGCCTGGCTATCGTAACCAGTCGACGAGTGGTCAGTACATCGAGCGCCCCTCGGAGCGTCCGACGACCAAGTTCGAGCGTCGCGGTGAACGACTCGGTCACGGCGTCTGGGACCTCAAGTTCGAGCGCATCGACTGACCGACTGAAATACGTATCACCGCTGCATCCACCAGAGCCGCGACCCAGCGGCCCAGGGACGATCCAATAACGACAAATGCCAGGAAGGCACGGATCCCCAACATCTCTACTAGCGCTCTGCCTGCGGTTCAGAGCCGTCATCTGCCGCGCCAGCCGCGCTGCAAGGAGCAAACAGATGTATAGAAAATTCGGAATTCTGCTGCTGGCGGCCTGCGCCAGCCAGGCTCAAGCCAAGGTCGACGACCTGCAGGCCGTACGCCTGGGCCAGGACCTGACCCCGCTGGGTGCCGAGCGCGCGGGCAACGCCGCTGGCACCATTCCTGCCTGGACCGGCGGTGTGCAGCCACCCGCAGGCTACGAAGTGGGTATGCACCACCTGGACCCTTACGCGGCCGACGCGGAACTCTACCGAGTGGATCAGAGTAACGTTGGTCAGTACGCCGCATTGTTGCCGGACGGGCTGCGTGCGCTGGTCGAGCGGTATCCCGACTTCCATCTGCGGGTATTCCCAACACGTCGTAGCGCTAACAACCCGCAGCGCATTTATGACGCTACGCGGCTGAACGCGGTCAACGCCGAGCTGATCGCCAACGGCAACGGAATCCAGGGCGCGTTCGCTGGCATTCCGTTCCCCATCCCGCAGGACGGGATGGAAGTAATCTGGAACCATGTCCTGCACTACAAGGGCGACCAGACTCACTTCATCAACAATCAAGCTGTTGTCATCAATGGCAGCCCGACCTATATCAAGCGGGACCGCGAGGTCTACTACGTCTACAACCGTGAAGGCATGACCCAGGCCGATCTGGACAATACCTCGCTGTATTACAAATACCGCGTCACTGCGCCGGCCAAACTGTCAGGTACCGCCCTGGTGGTCCAGGATCCGCTCGATCAGGTGCTGGCGGTGCGCAAGGCCTGGCGCTACAGCCCGGCTGACCGCCGCGTACGCCGATTGCCTTCGCTCGCCTACGATTCACTGCAGCCCGACACCAGCGGTCTGGCCACGGCCGATGTGGTGGATTCGTTCAACGGCGCACCGGACCGCTACGAGTGGAAGCTGGTCGCCAAGCGCGAAATGCTGGTGCCTTACAACAGCTACGCGGTCCACCAGCAGGGCATTGCCTACGACACCATCGTCGGTCGGCGTACCTTGAATCCGGAACTGCTGCGCTATGAGTTGCATCGGGTCTGGATCGTCGACGCCACACTGCGCAAGGGCTTCAGTCACCCCTACGACAAGCGCCGGTTCTATGTCGATGAAGACAGCTGGTCGATTCTGGCTGTGGACCTGTTTGATGAAAAGGGCGAGCTGATCGGGCTGCAGGAAAGCCATCCAATCAGCTATTACGACGTGCCGATGTTCAACAGCACCGTCGAAACGCTCTATCACCTGAAAGACGACAACTACTTTGTTGACGGTCTGGATAACAATGAGCCGATGTATGACTTTGGCGTCAGGCTCGGCCCGCGGGACTTCTCACCGGCAGCGCTGCGGCGTGGTGGCAACTGACAGATTCGCAGCAAACAAAAAGCCGCCTGATGGCGGCTTTTTTTGCATTTGGATTTAGGGGGTGTGCTTGATCAGTTGCGGTCGGCGACGACGCCGATGATGAACAGCACGAGCAGGAGCACCGGCGCCAGGGTGTAGTTGTTGAACTGCCCCAGCCCCTTGGCCAGCCAGGGGCTGAGATAGATGATGCCAAGACCGTAGACCAGTGCGCAGAAGACCACGAAAGCCAGGGTGCGAAGGACGAAATTGAGTCCACCGATGTTCTTCTGTACCCACGCGTTCAAGGTGGGGCCGAACAGGACAAACAGCGTGGCCATGATCGCCAGGGAAATATCGAACAGGTGGTGGCGGCTCCAGCGCGACAGGGTGGCGATGAGGTCGAGTACTAGATCCATGCAGGGTCCTTAGGGCAGAAAAAGTTGCAGCAGGTCATTTAGGAAAAGCTGACCTTTGGCGGTAGCCACCAGCCGCTGCGGGTCAGGTTCCAGCAGCCCGCGCGCTTCAGCATCGCGTCGTCCGGCGGCCAGCAGGTCCAACGAGAGGCCGGTGCGTTGAGTGAACAACAATGAAGGCACGCCGTCGGTGAGGCGCAGCACGTTCATCAGAAACTCGAACGGTAATTCGTCCTGCGCCAGCCGCTTGTGGCCCGCACGGAAGCGTTTGTCCGGGTCGAGATAGTCTTTTGGTAGGCGGGTCTTCCAGTGTCGGTAGATCTCGCCGTCTGCTGCGGTCCACTTGCCATGGGCACCCGCGCCGAGCCCGAGAAAGTCGCCGAAGGTCCAGTAATTGAGGTTGTGCCGCGCCTGCCTGCCCGGTTGCGCATAAGCCGAGGTTTCATACTGGCGATAGCCGTGTGTGGCGACCAGCGCCTGTCCGGCTTCCTGAATATCCCAGAGCGTTTCGTCTTCCGGCAATCGGGGCGGCTTGCTCCAGAATTCCGTGTTCGGCTCGACCGTAAGCTGGTACCAGGACAGGTGCGTAGGCTGCTGGGCGATGGCGATGCGCAGGTCGCTCAACGCATCTTCCAGGCTCTGCTCAGGCAGACCATGCATCAGGTCGAGGTTGAAGTTGTCGAAGCCCGCGGCGCGCGCCATGTCGGCGGCCCGAATCGCTTCGTTGCCATCGTGGATGCGGCCAAGGGCCTTCAACTTGGTGGGCTGAAAGCTCTGAACACCGATCGACAAGCGGTTAATCCCGAGGCTGCGATAGTCGCGAAATTTCGCCTGTTCGAAGGTGCCAGGGTTAGCTTCCAGGGTGATTTCGATGTCGTCAGCGAACCCGACCCGCTGCCGCATGCCGTCAAGGATTCGCTCCAGCGCGCTGGCGGAGAACAGGCTCGGCGTGCCGCCGCCGAAAAAGATCGAGGTCAGCCGGCGGTGCTGTATCTGCTCCAGATCGGCATCCAGGTCCGCCAGCAGTGCATCGATATAAGCGTCTTCGGGCAGCGAGGCACCGGCAGCATGGGAGTTGAAATCGCAGTACGGGCATTTGCGCACGCACCAGGGGATGTGTACGTAAGCCGCCAACGGCGGCAGTTCCAGGCGCGATACCGTAGGCGGCTCGGGAGCGCCGCCGTTGGAAACAGCGATCATGCGATCCCCAGGCGCTGCTTGAGCAAGGCCATGGCACGGGCGCGGTGGCTGAGCTGGTTCTTGTCCTTTGGCGCCAGCTCAGCGCTTGAGCAGTCACGTTCCGGCACCCAGAACAGGGGGTCGTACCCGAAGCCATGCTCTCCTTGGGCGCTGTGCAGAATACGGCCCTGCCAGAGTCCTTCACAGAGAATCGGCAGCGGATCGTCGGCATGCCGCAGCAACGCCAGCGCGCAGACGAACTGAGCGCCGCGCTCGGCGTCCGGCACGTCTTTCAGGGCATCGAGCAGTTTGGCATTGTTTGCCGCATCGCCCTGGCCATTGGCGTAGCGCGCCGAGTAGATGCCGGGTGCGCCGCCCAGATGATCAACCGCTAACCCCGAGTCGTCTGCCAGCGCCGGCAAGCCGGATATACGCGCCGCGTTGCGTGCTTTGAGAATGGCGTTTTCGACGAAGGAAAGCCCGGTTTCCTCCGGCTCGATGTCGCTGAATTCGCCAATCGAGCGCACGTGCACGGCGTCGCCGAGCATGGCCTGCAGTTCCTTGAGCTTGCCGGCGTTGTGGCTGGCCAGCACCAGTTCTTTAAAGAGCATCATTCGTCCGGGAAGAATTCTTGGCTGAAGTCGAAACTGATCGCCGCGGCGCCGGCAGGCTGCACATTCAGGTTGAAGCGCAGGGTTTCTTGCGAGTCGAAGGGGAACTGTGCCAGGTAGTAGATGGCCTGCTCTCCTTCTTTCAATTGCTTGAAACTCAGCGGGTAGTCCTGTCCGAGCAGGTTCTTCACCGTACCGCTGACCTGCGCTGCGGTCGGTTTGCCAGACTTGAGCACCGATATGTTGACCACACCTTGAGTCTTGCTGCGCACCAGGCCGGCTGCGGCGGCAATCTCAGGCTGCAGAAAGCCGGAATTGAAGGCGATGTAGTGCACATCGTATTCGCCAATGCTGTGTTTGCGCTCGGCCACGGCGGGCAGCGTAAAGAGCAGGGCGAGCAGGCAAATCAAGCTAGATTTCATGGGGGTTACCTCCAGCGATGAGCGGTCAGCGGACAGCTCCGGTGACACGATAGATACCGATTTCACCAATCAGATTAGGCCACAAGCGACTCGCCATGCCGTGCTTGTGATGGCGATCCACGGCCAGACGCTCAAGCACCCGGGCGCCGAGCTCGTGGGACAGCCTTTCGAAGTCCTCGAAGGTGCAGAAGTGAATGTTCGGCGTGTTGTACCAGGTGTAGGGCAGGAAATCCGATACCGGCATGCGGCCTTTGCTGGCCAGGTACCAGCGGCAACGCCAGTGACCGAAGTTGGGAAAGGTGATGATGCATTCGCGGCCGACCCTTAGCATCTCCTTGAGCAGCTTGTCAGGGTAGTGGACCGCTTGCAGCGCCTGGGTCATGACCACCATGTCGAAGCTGTCGCTGGCGAAGTTGCCGAGGCCCTTGTCGAGGTCCTGCTCGATGACGTTGACGCCTTTATCGACGCAGGCAGCAATGTTGTCCGGGTCGATTTCCAGGCCATAGCCGCTGACCTGCTTGTTGTCCCGCAGCCAGGCCAGCAGGTCACCGTTACCGCAGCCCAGATCGAGCACGCGGCTCCCCGCCGGGATCCAATCTTGGATGATGTCCAGGTCGGCGCGCATATGGGTTCCTTATACGGTGATGCGGTTCATGTAACCGCGAAAGGCCTGTAGATAACGGGGGATTGGAATCAGAAAGGCATCGTGGCCCTGCGGAGCGTCAATCTCCAGGTAACAGACGTTCTTGCGCGCCGCCATCAGCGCGTCGACGATTTCGTGCGAGCGCTCAGGCGAGAAGCGCCAGTCGGTTGTGAACGATATAACGCAGAAATCCGCCTTCGCCGTCGACAGTGCCTGGGCCAGGTCATCGTCGTAGGCTGCGGCCGGGTCGAAATAGTCCAGTGCCTTGGTCATCAGCAGATAGGTATTGGCATCGAAGCGGCCGGAGAACTCTTCGCCCTGATAACGAAGATAGCTTTCGACCTGAAACTCGACGCTGTTGAAATCGTAATTCAGCTTTTCGCTCTTGAGCCCGCGACCAAATTTGGTGCCCATGGCGTCGTCGGACAGGTAAGTGATGTGGCCGACCATGCGCGCGAGCATCAGGCCCCGCTTGGGAATCACACCCTTCTCTTGAAAGTGGCCGCCATGAAACTCGGGATCGGAGAGGATGGCCTGACGCGCGACCTCATTGAACGCAATGTTCTGCGCTGACAGCTTGGGTGCAGAAGCGATTGCCACGCAATGACGCACGCGCTCCGGATAACTCATGGTCCATTGCATGGCCTGCATGCCACCGAGGCTGCCACCCACTACAGCAGCCCACTGCTCGATGCCGAGCATGTCGGCCAGGCGGGCCTGGCTGTTGACCCAGTCTTCCACCGTGACGACCGGGAAATCTGCGCCATAAGGTTTGCCCGTGGCTGGGTTGATGCTGCTGGGACCCGTCGAACCATTGCAGCCGCCGAGGTTGTTCAGGCTGACCACAAAGAAGCGGCTGGTATCGATGGCTTTGCCCGGACCGATACAGCTGTCCCACCAGCCCGGTTTGCGGTCGTCAGCGTCATGGTAACCGGCCGCATGGTGATGGCCTGACAGCGCGTGGCAGATGAGCACGGCATTGCTGCACGAGGCATTCAGCTCGCCGTAGGTTTCGTAGATCAGCTGGTAATCGTTCAGCGTGCGGCCACAGGCGAGTGCCAGCGGCTCGGCGAAATGCGCGACCTTCGGACTCACCAGACCAACGGAATCGGCTGGAATAGCTGTGGGCATCGACCCTGGCTCGTGCTGGAAGAAGGCGGCAAAGTCTAAAGGTTAGCGCGCTTCAATTCATCCTCAATCGCAACGCCGGTGTCAGCCGAGGCTGGCGCTGGTAAGGCTGACGACCTTGCCTTGGCGCCGGATCGGTGCCGGTTTCCGTAGCAGCCGTAGCATTTCACCGGCCTCGGCCAGTTGTTGCTCCAGCTCAAGGCTGTAACGTGCCAGCAGGCGACCGCGTTGGCTGCTTTGCTGACTGTCCTGCGCCAGACTCTTGAGGCGCAGCATATGCGCTTCAAGTTGCTGCTTGTGCTCCAGCGAATGCTGCATCAACGGCAGCAGCGCTTCGTTGGCCCAATGCCCGGCTTCCTGGCGCAGCCGCTGATGCATGACAACCACTTCTTGTACAAGCGTGGCGAAGAAGCGTCGGGTCAAGGTGCGCTGCTCGGTGAGCAAGGTCTTCAGCTGCAGACGGAACTGGTCGGCCTTGCTTTGCAGGTCTTTGAGTTCTTTCTGATATTTCGCCAGACGGAACAGCGGGGCGTCCACGCCGTGCAGCGGGTTTTCGTCGTTATGGCGGCGGTAGATGGCCGAGACCATCTTGTTGGCCAATGCCGCCTCGTGCTCAAGCGCACCGAGATCCTGCTCTACGGAGCGGAAGAAATGCACGATGCTCAGGTTGATGCCCAGTGTGGTCAGGCTGCCTGTGAGGCTGCGGCGCAGGCGAGAGAGGTGCTCCTCAAGGCGTTCTGGGCGCACCGTCGACCGCAGAAGCTCGCCCTGGCGTTGCAGTAGGCGCTGGTTGGTTTTCAGTTGCAGCAGGCGCTTGTGGTGCTGGTTATGGTCATGGCGGGTGCGCGCTGTCAGCTCCATGAGCATCTGGCCGCTGTCCTGTCGATGGCTGTCGAGCAGTTGGCATTGCTCGCGGACCTTGGCCAGTCGCTGGGTCAGAATGTGCTGGCTGTTTTGCAGTAGCGCGAGCACCTGGCGCACCACCTGTTGTTCCAGCAGATGTTCCTTCTGAGCGAGGATCCGCTCGCTGAGCAGGTGCTCCAGTGCCACCAGTTGGCTGCGCTCCAACAGCTTCTGATCGCCGCGAATCTTGGCCAGCAGCGCCTGCTTGGCCGCGAGTGGAAGCACATCCTCGACGGCAATTCCCAGCTGTTGCGCCGTGGCGGCCTGCATCCGTTGGATTGCGGCATTGACGAAGGCTTCGCCGGAGACGTCGTCCCACAGGACATCGATCTTGTTCAGCACGGCGAACAGACGGTTTCGTCTGCCGTCGTCGAGTTGGCGAATATGCTGTTGCCAGATCCCCATGTCGCTGGCCGTCACACCAGCGTCGGCAGACAGCAGGAAAATCACGGCATGGGCGTTAGGCAGCATCGACAGGGTGAGCTCCGGCTCGCTGCCGAGCGCGTTGAGGCCGGGCGTATCGAGGATGCGCAGGCCCTGGCGGAGCAGGGGATGGTCGAAGTTGACCATGGCGTGTCGCCAGGCCGGCACCATCACCTCTCCGTCGACATCGGAGCCCTCTAGCGCGTCGGGATGGAAGCCCAGCTGGATGGCCTCCTTCACGGGCATCGACTTGGTGGAAGCCACCTGGCCGAACGCTTCGACCATGGCGTCAGGGTTGGCGGGATCCAGCGCAATATTTGTCCATAGGCGTGGCGCGCGCTTGAGCTGAGCGATACTGGTGTCGTCCAGGCGGGATTCGATCGGCAGCAGGCGAATATACGAGCGGTCAGCACGCGGATCGAAGAACAGCTCGGTTGGGCACATGGTGGTGCGGCCAGCGCGCGACGGCAGGATGCGCTGGCCATATTCCGAGAAGAACAGGCTGTTGATCAGCTCCGTCTTGCCGCGAGAATACTCGCCAACAAACGCGAGGGTTATATGGTCGGTGCGCAGCAGCTTCAGCGCGCGGTCGAGCCTGGTTTCAACCACCTCCGAGTTCAGCCGGTTGTGCGCCAGCCAGCTGCGGTAACGCGTTATTTCGCGGATAAGGTCGCGTTTCCAGGAGACGTAGGCATCCACTTGCCGGTCGAGTCGTTCCATGGTCGTGGTGCTTCCTGAAAGGCGTAAGGGGCGATTATCCCTGTCGCCTGGTGTGGGTCAATCGAGCCTTTTGTGAACCACCGCCCAAAGACGGCACAAGACTTTAGGCGGTTTCGGTCTCAGATCAGCGAGCGCAGAATGTTGGGCATGTGAGTCATCATTGCCAGGTTGCCGATCACCAGCATGTCGATCAGTTTGATCGCCAAAAACGCGAAAATTGGCGAGATGTCCAGCCCACCCATGCTTGGCAGCAGCCGGCGGAAGGGTGCCAGTGCCGGCTCGCAGATCTGGCTGACCAGTTGGGCGCCCGGGTTGTGACTGCCAGGTGCAACCCAGGACAGGATCACGCTGATGATAAGCGCGTAGAAGAAGATGTTGATAAACAACCCGGTCACGCCAATGACGGCCCAGACCAAAAGCTGCAGCGGATTTCCGATGGTGCCGAACGCAATCATCAGGATGGCGGCCATCAGCAACACTTGGACGATGATCGCCAGTACCAGCGACGAGAGATCGAGTCCGCCGATACTGGGAATCACGCGACGCAGCGGCTTGAGCAGTGGGTGCGTGGCGCGGACGATGAACTGGCTGAGCGGATTGTAGAAGTCTGCGCGGACCAGCTGCAGGATGAAACGCAGCAAGACGATCAGCAGGTACAGGCTGCCAAGCGTCTGGACGATCAGGATCAGGGCTTGCGAGAGTTGCGACATGAAGGCTCCTTAGTTGCCCAATTGTTCGGCGAGTTCGGCCGAGCGTTTCGCGGCTGCAGTCATCGCTTGCTCAACCAGGCTTTCGAAACCGCCCGCTTGGAAGGCTTTGATCGCCGCTTCGGTGGTTCCGTTCGGCGAGGTGACACGACGTCGCAATTCGGCGGCTCCAACATCGCTTTCACAGGCCATTCGCGCAGCCCCCAGGGCGGTATGCATGGTCAGTTGTGCGGCCGTATCGCGTGGCAAACCCATTCGCTCTCCCGCAGCGGTCATCGCTTCGATCATCAGGAAGAAATACGCCGGGCCACTACCGGACACGGCGGTCACTGCATCGATCAGTGATTCCTTGTCCAGCCAGAGCGCCAGTCCAACCGCCGAAAGCAGTTGTTCGGCCTGCTGTTTTTGCGTGTCGGTCACTTGATCGTTGGCGAACAACCCGCTCACACCCTGGCGCAGCAAGGACGGGGTATTAGGCATGCAGCGCACGATCGCGCGCGGGGATTGTTCGCCTAACCACGCCTGCAGGCTGGCGCAATCGATACCCGCTGCGATCGAGACAACCAACTGAGTCGCTTGTAGGCTGGCGGCCAGATCACGGCAGACTGCTTGCATCACCTGCGGCTTAACCGCCAGTACGACTACGTCTGCGCCTGCGATGGCCTGGGCGTTGTCGGCAAAAGTGCCGATGCCATGGGCTGCTTCGAGTTCGCTGCGTTTATCGGCGCCGGGATCACTGGCGCAAATCGCGGAGGCTGGGAGGCCTTGGGCGCGTAGGCCGCCGATCAGGCTTGCGGCCATGTTGCCGCCGCCGATGAAGGCGATACGGGGAGTGCTCAAAGTACAGTTCCTTTTATTCATGCGGTGGGGCGTCTGCGGCTGCTTTCGAAGGATAAGCGCGGGCACCGAACAGGGCAGTGCCGATCCGAACCCAGGTTGCCCCTTCGGTGATGGCAGCTTCGAGGTCCTGGCTCATGCCCATGGAAAGCGTGTCCAGATCCAGCTGCAGTTCGGACTGCCGCTGGCGCAGGCGGGCGAAGGCAGCGCGCTGCTCGGCTGGGTCATCGGTCGGTTCGGGGATCGCCATCAGGCCACGTAGACGCAGACGGGGCAATGCGGAGATGGCGTGAGCCAGTTCGTGAATATCCTGCGGCTCGCAGCCGGACTTGCTGGCCTCACCGCTGACGTTGACCTGCAGGCAGAGGTTCAACGGAGCCAGGTGCTCGGGACGCTGATCCGAAAGACGTTGGGCGATTTTCAAGCGGTCCACCGAGTGCACCCAGTCAAAATGCTCGGCGATCAGCTTGGTCTTGTTCGACTGGATGGGGCCAATGAAATGCCAAATCAATGGCAGGTCGGCGAGTTTGGCCTGTTTCTCCAGCGCTTCCTGCAGATAGTTTTCGCCGAAATCGCGCAGGCCCGCTTCGCTGGCCTCGCGGATAGCCTCGGCCGGTTGGGTCTTGCTCACCGCCAGCAGGAGCACCCCGTCAGGATCACGCCCTGCAGCTTGCGCCGCCTCACGGATGCGCGTTCCGACCTTTGCAATATTCGTCGCTATCGTGGACATTACCTGCGCCTGCCACCTTAGGGTCTGCGCGGCATTCTACCTGCTTGCATGTAATTGGGGAGTCCCATGGATATCACAGAGCTGCTGGCCTTCAGTGCCAAGCAGGGTGCGTCGGATTTGCACCTGTCTTCCGGCTTGCCGCCGATGATCCGCGTCGACGGCGATGTACGCCGGATCAATCTCCCTGCGATGGACCACAAGCAGGTACACGCGCTGATCTACGACATCATGAATGACAAGCAGCGCAAGGATTTCGAGGAGTTCCTCGAAACCGACTTCTCGTTCGAGGTGCCTGGCGTAGCCCGCTTCCGGGTCAACGCGTTCAATCAGAATCGCGGTGCTGGTGCAGTATTCCGGACCATTCCGTCCAAGGTGCTGACCATGGAAGACCTCGGCATGGGCGAAGTCTTCCGCAAGATCACCGACGTACCGCGCGGGCTGGTGCTGGTGACCGGGCCGACCGGTTCGGGCAAGTCGACCACCCTGGCGGCGATGCTGGACTACCTGAACAGCACTAAGTACCACCACATCCTCACCATCGAGGACCCGATCGAATTCGTTCATGAATCGAAGAAGTGCCTAGTCAACCAGCGTGAAGTGCATCGAGACACGCTCGGCTTCTCTGAAGCACTGCGTTCGGCGCTGCGTGAAGACCCGGACATTATTCTCGTCGGCGAGATGCGCGACCTGGAGACCATCCGCCTGGCGCTGACCGCCGCCGAAACCGGCCACCTGGTGTTTGGCACCCTGCACACCACCTCGGCGGCCAAGACCATCGACCGGGTCGTAGACGTGTTCCCGGCTGAAGAAAAGTCCATGGTCCGCTCGATGTTGTCGGAATCCCTGCAGGCCGTGATTTCCCAGACCCTGCTAAAGAAGGTTGGTGGTGGTCGGGTGGCGGCGCACGAGATCATGATCGGCACCCCGGCAATCCGTAACTTGATTCGCGAAGACAAGGTGGCGCAGATGTACTCGTCGATCCAGACCGGCGGTTCGCTGGGTATGCAGACGCTAGACTCCTGTCTTAAAGGCTTGCTGGCCAAGGGGCTGATTTCGCGCGACGCTGCCAAGGAAAAGGCCAAACAGCCAGAAAACTTCTAGAACCTATTGGGCCTGGCGCTAAGCAGGGCCTTTTCGCATTGCTATAGCGCGGCTACGCCGGACTACGAGAACGACGATGGAATTCGAGAAACTGTTGCGCCTGATGGTCGAAAAGGGCGGCTCCGATCTGTTCATCACCGCTGGCGTGCCGCCGTCGATGAAGGTCAACGGCAAGATCCTGCCAGTCAACAAGACGCCGATGTCGCCGGAGATGACCCGCGAGACGGTCCACGCCGTGATGAACGAGCAGCAGCGTCGAGAGTTCACCGAGAACCACGAATGCAACTTTGCGATCAGCGCTCGCGGCATTGGTCGTTTTCGGGTCAGTGCCTTCTATCAGCGCAACCTCGCCGGCATGGTATTGCGCCGTATCGAGACCAACATTCCGACGTTGGAAGACCTGAAACTTCCTGAGGTGCTGAAGAAGCTGGCGATGACCAAGCGCGGCCTGGTGCTGTTCGTCGGTGCGACCGGTACCGGCAAATCGACCTCGTTGGCCGCGATGATCGGCTACCGCAACAAGAACTCCAGCGGCCATATCATCTCCATCGAAGACCCCATCGAATTCATCCATCAGCACCAGAGCTGCATCGTCACCCAGCGTGAAGTCGGGATCGATACCGACTCCTTCGACGTGGCGCTGAAAAACACCCTGCGCCAGGCGCCGGATGTGATCCTGATCGGTGAAGTGCGGACGCGCGAGACCATGGACTATGCCGTGGCCTTCGCTGAAACCGGCCACCTCTGCCTTGCGACTCTGCACGCCAACAACGCCAACCAGGCGCTGGACCGAATCATCAACTTCTTCCCGGCTGATCGGCAGCAGCAGGTCTGGATGGACCTGTCACTGAACCTCAAAGCCATCGTTGCCCAGCAGCTGATCCCGACGCCCGATGGCAAAGGCCGCCGCGCGGTGATCGAGGTGCTGATCAACACGCCGCTGGCGGCTGATCTGATCCGCAAGGGCGAGGTTCACGAGCTCAAGTCGTTGATGAAACGCTCCACCGACCTTGGCATGCAGACCTTCGATCAGGCGCTGTACAACCTCTATGTCCAGGGCGAGATCACGTACGAAGACGCCTTGGCGCATGCCGACTCCTCCAATGATCTGCGACTGATGATCAAGCTGGGGTCGGAAACCGACGGTGAACACCTCACCAGCGTTTCACAAGGGCTGACGCTGGAAGTCAGCGACGACGATACGGGTCGCAGCTTCCGCTGATCATGCCTGTCCGGGCCGTTCGATGCGCTTGCCTGGACGGGTGGCGACACGCTCTGCCTGGCCGTCACGTTGCGCTCCAGCCCGGGCACGGCTCATCAGTTGCGGAATCAGTGGCCCTTCCGGCAGGTTTTTCCAAAAACGCACCGGCAAATTGGTCTGCAGCACGTCGCGGTTGAGCCGCGCCGGATTGAAGGTGCTTTCGTAATAGGTCTTCCACAGTTCGCCCCCGGGATCCTGTGCGGTCTGCGCCAGCTCCCGCCAGGTGGGCGGGCAAGGGTTGGCGTAGTGCATCACCTGGCCATCCCACAGCACTGCATCATCGGGCGTTGCGATCATCCATGAATGCAGGCCCATCCGTTCGGCGAAATGCGGCGCCGCGCTGATCAAGATGTCGTGTGCCGGCTCGAACCAGGCCACATAGCCCGACGCGCTGCCTCGATCCGTTGGGCTGAAGCGCAAGAACGCATGCATATGATGTGCTTCGCGGCGTACCGCCTTGATCCTGGCATGGAGCTCGCTGCCATCAGCATCGCCGACTAGTCGGGCCGTGCGATCACCCTTGGCGACTCGCCAGAGAATGCGGTACAGCAAGCTCCAGCGGTCAGCTGTACGAAAGCGCGCAGCACTTTCCAGCTCGACGAGCAGCGGTCGGGGGATGCGTATGGGTGGCCTGGGCTTGATTGGTTCGGGCGCAACGGACTCGCCGAACAAGCCACCTAGCTCGCCCTTGCCAAGCCACTCGACTTGATGCGGCGCGACGCCGGTTTGGAGCAATCCGCGGGCCCTGTCGCGCCAGTCATCGAAGCTCCCATCAAACCGTACCTGCATCACCACAGGCCCATCTGTACCGGGCCGTCACTGAGGCTCCGGCGCAAGGTCGCAGACTCCCGATTGGCAAGGCTTGGTCGGTAGTCTTGTGTGATTACAAAGAGTTTAGCCTTTTCAAGCGAGCAGCGAAGCCGGGTCAGGTCTTCAAAACGGATGCGCTTCTGCCGACGCAGGGCGACCAGCCGTTTGGCGCTCAAGATCCCGATACCGGGAATCCGCGCGATCAGCGTCGGCTCAGCGCTATTCAGGTCAACTGGAAAATACTCACGATTGGACAGCGCCCAGGCCAGCTTCGGATCAATGTCCAGCGGCAGGTTGCCTGGGCCCGCCAACAACTCGCTGGCCTTGAAGCCATAGCCGCGCATCAGGAAGTCCGCTTGGTACAGGCGATGCTCGCGCAGCAGCGGCGGTGCTTCGAAGGGTACTGTCTTGGGGCTGTGCGGGATTGGACTGAAGGCAGAGTAATAGACGCGCCGCAGTCTGAAGTCGCCATACAGTGATTGGGCAGTGTGCAGGATGGTGCTGTCATCGGTAGCGTCAGCCCCGACAATCATTTGCGTACTCTGGCCGGCTGGTGCGAAGCGTGGTGCGCGCTGTTCTGCTTTGGCTTCAGTCTCGCCTTCATGAATGGCGTGCATCGCCTGCTTGATCGTCACTACCTGCTTTTCCGGCGCCAGGCGGATCAGGCTTGCCTCAGTTGGCAGCTCGATGTTGACGCTGAGGCGATCGGCGTAGCGGCCGGCTTCGGCGATCAGCAGCGGATCGGCGTCCGGTATGGTCTTGAGGTGAATATAGCCGCGGAACTCGTGCTCTTCACGTAACAGCCTGGCCACACGGTTGAGCTGCTCCATGGTGTAGTCCGCCGAGCGGATGATCCCGGAGCTGAGAAACAGGCCGCTGATGCAATTGCGGCGGTAGAAGTCCAGTGTCAGCGTTACCACTTCTTCTGGAGTGAAGCGTGCCCGCGGAACATCGCTGGAGCGCCGGTTGACGCAGTACTGGCAGTCGTACAGGCAAAAGTTGGTCAGCAGAACCTTCAGCAGCGCCACGCAGCGACCGTCCGGGGTGAAGCTGTGACAGATGCCCATGCCATCCGTGGCGCCAAGTCCGCTGCGGCCTTTTGAGCTGCGTTTGGGCGCGCCGCTGCTGGCACAGGACACATCGTATTTGGCGGCGTCCGCCAGGACGCTGAGCTTCTCGATCAACTGCATAACGATCACCATGATGCTGGTTGGATATACAGTATCATGGCGACTCTGGCGTGTGGTGTCCGCTCGGCAGGCGCTGCGATTGAGTGTGAATCGGATAAGCTCACGAAATACCAAACCGGACTGCGAGGCTCAGATGCGTCAGAACACCCATAGCACCCTGATTGGCTACCTCTTATGGATATTCGGCTTTCTCGGCTCGCACCGCTTCTACTATGGCAAGCCGATTACCGGCACCATCTGGTTCTTCACGCTCGGGTTGTTTTTCGTTGGCTGGATCATCGACCTGTTTCTGATTCCGTCGATGGACCGTGAAGCCGACATGCGCTTCCAGCCTGGCCCCATCGATTACACCGTCGCCTGGATTCTGCTGACCTTCCTGGGTGTATTCGGTGTGCACCGGATGTACCAGGGCAAGTGGATTACCGGGCTGATTTATCTCTGCACGGGCGGGCTGTTTTTCATCGGTGTTCTCTATGATTTCTGGACGCTGAACAGCCAGGTGTCGATGCAGAACATGGAAAAACGCATCGATCGGTAATCGTGCGCTGACCGTTCGCAGTCCGGTTCGGCTGCGAACGACCGGTGACGGGCGCTAGCCGACGAAGGCAACCCGTCCATCAACCAGGGTGTAGCGCACCGCCCCGGGCAGGCAATGTCCGATGAAGGGGCAATTGCGGCCTTTCGAATGCCAGCGTTCGCCCGCGACGGTGGAGCTGCTCGGGTCGAAAAGAACCAAATCTGCGGCTCCGCCAATCGACAGCTGACCGGCCGGCAGCTGTAGCGCTGCGGCCGGACCGCTGCTCAGGCGAGCCAGCAGCGTCGGCAGGTCCAGCAGGCCGTCTTCGACCAAGGTCAGGGCGAGAGGCAGGAGGATTTCGGCGCTGCTGATGCCCGCTTCGGTCTCGCCAAACGGGGCCTGCTTGGCATCCGCTTCATGCGGTTGATGATGGCTCGAGATCACCGAGATGACACCGCTCTTCACCGCTTGGCGAAGACCGTCACGGTCGGCAACACTGCGCAGCGGCGGCTGCACATGGTAGAGACTGGAGAAGCCGTGCAGCGCTTCGTCGGTGAGGATCAGCTGATACATCGCCACGTCGGCGGTGACCGGCAGGCCACGAGCTTGCGCATCGGCAATCATCTGGGCGCCGCGGGCCGTGGTGAGCTGGCTGAAGTGCGCGCGTACGCCGGCCTGTTCCACCAGCAACAGGTTGCGCGCCAGCGCAATGGTTTCCGCTGTTTCGGGAATCCCGGCGAGGCCGAGAAAGGCCGCCGCCGGGCCCTCATGGGCCAGGCCGCCCTCGGACAGGTCGCTGTCCTGAGAATGGATGACAACGGTGAGGTCGAAGGTTGCAGCGTATTCCAGCGCTCGGCCCAGGTTGCGGTTGCTGGTGAAGTTGGCCAGGCCATTGCCGAAGGCAACGCAGCCTGCGTCTCGTAGGGCGACCAGTTCCGACAGTTGCTCGCCCGCCAGGTTGCGCGTCAGTGCGCCGATCGGGAAGACCTTGGCATGGCCGGACTCGCGGGCGCGGTCGAGGATCAGTTCGGCAACTGCTGCGGTGTCCAGTACCGGCTTGGTCTGCGGTGGGCAGCACAGGCTGGTGATACCGCCAGCCGTTGCCGCAAGCGTCTCGCTGGCGATGTTGCCTTTGCGGCTGTAGCCCGGTTCGCGAAGTGCCACCGATAGATCGACCAGACCGGGCGCAGCAACCAAGCCGCGTGCATCGATGGTCTTTGCCGCGCTGAATCCCGAAGGCGCCTGGCCGAGCGCGATGATCTTGCCGTCCTGACAGTAAATATCAGTGATTTCGTCGCGTCCGTTGGCCGGGTCGATCAGGCGAGCACCGAGGATGTGGGTAGGCATCAATTCTGTTCCTCGGCTATGTATTCCTGTTCGAGTTGCCGCTGTGCGGTCTGTCCGCTCATTGCCATGGACAGCACCGCCATACGAATCGCGATGCCATAGGTGACCTGATTGAGAATGACCGACTGGGCACCATCGGCCACTGCCGATTCGATCTCGACGCCGCGGTTGATCGGGCCTGGATGCATGACGATGGCGTCCGGTTTGGCCAGCGCCATGCGCTGGGTGGTCAGGCCATAGAGGCGATAGAACTCGCCTTCGCTAGGCAGCAGCCCGCCCTGCATGCGTTCGCGTTGCAAGCGCAGCATGATCACTACATCGACGTCGCGCAGGCCTTCGTTCATGTCGTGGTAGACGCTCACGCCGTACTGCTCCAGGCCGACGGGTAGCAGCGTCTTCGGGCCGATGACACGAATATCGGGGCAGCCCAGTGTTTTCAGCGCGAGCATATTGGAGCGGGCTACGCGCGAGTGCAGGATGTCGCCGACAATGGCCACTGAGAGTTTTTCGAAGGCGCCCTTGTGCCGGCGAATGGTGAGCATGTCGAGCATGCCTTGGGTCGGATGCGCATGACGCCCGTCGCCGCCATTGATGACCGCTACATCCGGGCAGACATGTTCAGCGATGAAATGCGCGGCGCCGGAATCGGCGTGGCGCACGACGAACATGTCAGCGGCCATCGCCTCGAGGTTGCGCAAGGTATCGGTAAGTGTTTCGCCCTTACTGGTCGAGGAAGTCGAGACGTTCAGGGTGATGACGTCAGCCGACAATCGCTTGGCCGCCAGCTCGAAGGTGGTGCGCGTTCGCGTCGAGTTTTCGAAGAACACGTTGCAAACGGTTTTGCCTCGCAACAGCGGAACCTTTTTTACCGCTCTGGCCCCGACCTCGAGGAACGAATCGGCAGTGTCGAGAATTTCCGTTAGCAGGGCACGGGGCAGGCCATCCAGCGAGAGGAAATGGCGCAATTGACCATTATCGTTCAGCTGTAGCGGGCGCTTGGCGTCGGTTGGCGTCATCGCGAGAGTCTCAATTGGCGGAGGCGAGGGTCTGGAGTTCGAGCGTTAGCGGGCTTGGGCCAAGCAGCTTTACCCGTTGGTCAGGCGCCAGTGAGAGCGTGGCGCCAACCACGTCCGGCCTGATCGGCAGCTCGCGGGCATTGAGGTCCAGCAGGCACACCAGGCTGACGCTGGCTGGCCGGCCGTAGTCGAACAGCTCGTTCAGTGCAGCACGAATGGTGCGGCCGCTCATGAGCACATCATCGACCAGGATCAGATGCTGTCCTTCGATTTCGAAGGGTAGCTCCGAGGGGCGGACCTGGGGATGCAGGCCGTTCTGGGTAAAGTCGTCGCGGTAGAACGAGACGTCCAGAATTCCCAGCGCTTCGTTCTTGGCCCGTTGTTCAAGCAGCGCCTGGGCGACCCAGACGCCGCCCGTGCGGATGCCGATGAAGCGAGGCTCGCTTATGCTCCGGCTCTTGAGGTGCTGATCCAGTATTGCAGCCATTTCGGGGAGCAACTGGTCGGGGTTGGGCAGGGTCATGATTTCTCCTGGGACCGCTTCAGGCGGTTTGCTGGGCACTCAGCCAGCCTTCAAGTAAAAGAGCCGCGGCCAGGGCATCGACGGGGCGTTCACGATAACCACCGCTCTGGCCGCCACGCAGGCGCTCGCCTTTGGCTTCGTATGTGGTGAGACGCTCGTCATGGGTGTGCACTGGCAGGTTGAAGCGACCATTGAGGCGGCGTGCGAACTTCTCGGCGCGAGCGCTCATCTCGCTGGCACTGCCGTCCATGTTCAGAGGCAGGCCAACTACCAGTGCATCCGGTTGCCACTCACGCAGCAGCGCCTCGATCTGCAACCAGTCGGGTACTCCATTTTGCGCCTTGAGCACGCAGAGCTCGCGGGCTTGGCCTGTGATCGCCTGGCCGACGGCAACGCCGATCTGTTTGGTGCCGTAGTCGAAGCCGAGCAGCAGACGTAGCGTGCTCATGCGTGGCCCACCTGGCTGCTGAGCAGTCTCAGATCGACCCCCAGCGATGCTGCAGCAGCATTCAAACGCTGACCGTAGGGCAGGTCGAACAGAATCTCTGGCTGTGCCGGGCAGCTCAGCCAGGCATTTTCGGCCAGCTCCGCTTCCAGTTGACCGGGTTCCCAGCCCGCATAACCGAGGGCAATGAAATGCTGCTTGGGGCCGTAGCCGTCAGCAATGGCGAAAAGAACGTCCTGGGAGGTCGTTACGCCGAGCGGACCCAAGTCAAGCGTTGCCTGAAACTGGGCGTCGGCAGGATGCAGTACGAAGCCTCTATCGGTCTGTACCGGACCGCCCGAAAAGGTTGTCAGTTGCTGGCTGCTGGCATCGCCAGGCTGATCTGGGCGGAGCTGCTCGAGTATGTCCCCCAGGCTCAATCCGCTCGGGCGGTTAACAATGAGCCCCATCGCGCCGTCCCGGTTGTGTTCCACCAGATAGATCAAGGCCTGGGCGAAATTGGGGTCCGCCATATGCGGCATGGCGATCAGAAAGTGATGCTTGAGGTAGCTGGGCGAGGTCGCGTTCATGGCTGCTAGCTTAAGCGTTGCGGGCTGGGCCGTGAAGCGGCTGCGCGAGATGCTGTGACTGATACGGTGTGCAGGTTTACGGCTAGCGGCTGGACAGGCGGTCGCCGCGCTCGAACCGCCAGGTTCTGATGATTTCCACTTGATCGAAGTTCTGTGCCAGCTCACCCGAAAAAGGCGCGAAAGGTGCGGCAAGCCTGACAATGCGCATGGCGGCCTCGTCGAGCATTGGCTGGCCTGAGGATTCGAGCACTCGAAGTTCCTGTACCGCGCCGTTTCGGTCAACGACCACCAACATGCGCAAGCTGCCGTAGATACGTTGACGGCGCGCCTCGTCGGGGTAGTTCAGGTTGCCGATGCGCTCGACTTTCTTGCGCCATTCGTCACGATACCAAGCGCTGATGTCGCGCATGGTGGCAGCGCTGTTCTGACGACTGACACGTGGCCGCTTGGCATATTGCTCGACCTGTTGCGCGAGTTCGGCTTCAAGGCTGGCGATTTCCGCGCTGAGCTGCGAGCTGTCGTAGACGGGCGCCGGTTGCGCCTGCGGCTGCGGCTTGTTCTTTTGTGGCTTGGCCGGTGTCTTGTCAGGTTGCGGGGTGCGCGTCGCTACGGAT
The DNA here is from genome assembly GCF_900129835.1 of Stutzerimonas xanthomarina DSM 18231. GTDB lineage: Bacteria > Pseudomonadota > Gammaproteobacteria > Pseudomonadales > Pseudomonadaceae > Stutzerimonas > Stutzerimonas xanthomarina. The sequence continues at coordinate 599,392 of NZ_FQXA01000001.1, read as the reverse complement.
GTCTTAGGCGCCTCGCTAGGGTTACTTGGCGGGGGCGACGAAGCGGGCGAGACCTTGCGTACCTGAGTGTCTTGAAACGGCGCTTGCTCGGTTGTTTTTGGCGAGGCCTTATGCTCCAGCGTGCCGCTGCCCTGCTGATTGTCCTGGGCCAGGAAATCTGCGTCCTTCGGCTGCTCTTCGCTTTTGAAGGTGGACAAGGTTATTTCGAGCGATTTGCTGGTCTGCTTTGGTTCGGACAGGGTAAATCCGAGCCCAAGGATAAGCGCGCCGTGCAGCGCGGCTGCAAGAAAAATCGTAAAGCCGAGACGGTCTGCCGGACGGACTCCGGTAGGGGCAAGGGAAGGTTGGCGTGTAGCAGCGTTCATCGCATTTCAGTCGGCTTGAAGTGCGCGCAGTCTGCCCAGCGTGACTGTAAAAGTCTATGAACCAGGCGGCAGCTTTGATGGGTGGCTACGACGAGGCGTCGACCGAAGCGCAGCAGGCAATTTGAGCGAGAGGCGGTTGGCCCTGCGCCAACCGCGCTGGAGCTAAACGTTGGATTCGCTCAGTTTCGCTGCGATAGCATCCATCAGACGCGCGCCGATGCGGGTATCGAAGGCATTGTCGATCTCGCGGATGCAGGTCGGGCTTGTGATGTTGATCTCGGTGAGGAACTCGCCGATCACGTCCAGGCCGACGAAAAGCAGCCCGCGTTTGCGCAGCTCCGGACCCACAATCGCGGCGATCTCCTTGTCACGCTCAGAAAGCGGCTGAGCGACGCCGCGTCCCCCGGCAGCGAGATTGCCCCGGGTTTCGCCCACTGCCGGGATACGCGCCAGGCAGTAGGGTACCGGCTCGCCGTCTATCATCAGGATACGCTTGTCGCCTTCCTTGATGGCCGGTATGTAACGCTGCGCCATAATCTGACGACCGCCATGCTCGGTTAGCACCTCGAGAATTACCGACAGGTTCGGGTCGCCTTCGCGGTGGCGGAAAATCGACGCGCCGCCCATTTCATCCAGCGGTTTGAGAATGATGTCACGCTGCTCGCGAGCAAACTCCCGCAGAATGTCGGACCGCCTACTGACAAGGGTCGGTGGGGTGCATTGCGGAAACTGGGTGGCAAAGAACTTCTCGTTGCAGTCGCGCAGACTCTGCGGGCGATTTACCACGAGTGTGCCGGCCTGCTCAGCAAGCTCTAGCAGATAGGTGGCGTAGACATACTCGCTGTTAAAAGGCGGATCCTTGCGCATCAGGATGACATTAAGGTCGGCAAGAGCGCTGTCTTCTTCTTCCCCTGTTTCGTACCAGCGCTGGGAATCGTTGAAGACCTGGATCGGGCGCATGCGGGCGCGCGCCTCGCCGGCGAGCTGGTAGAGATCGCGTTGCTCCATGTAGTAGATCGTCCAGCCGCGGTCCTGGGCTGCCAGCAGCATGGCCAGGGAGCTGTCTTTCTTGAAGGCGATCTGCGCGATTGGGTCCATGATGATCCCGACGCGAACAGTCATGTTGTGGTCTCCAACGAGGGGCAGGCAAGCGCTGCCAGAGGCTTGAAATATCGACGCAGAGTGGCCGCGGTTGTGCGCTGGGTCAAGGAAAATCCCGCTGCTCCGGCGGCGGATAGCTTGCATTTGATGAGTGTGCTAAAAAGGTCCGGCGATTGGGTGCAGCCCATCGATGACAGGGCCTCCGGCGCACTGACATAACGATAAACTACGACTCACCGAGGCGATGGTAGGGCGAAATGGAACAGCACTCCGAGGGCTTGAAGGTCATGGTGATCGACGATTCGAAAACGATTCGTCGCACCGCCGAAACGCTACTGAAAAAAGTAGGTTGTGATGTGATCACGGCGGTGGATGGCTTCGATGCGCTTGCCAAGATCGCGGATAGTCACCCGCGCATCATCTTCGTCGATATCATGATGCCCCGGCTTGATGGTTATCAGACCTGCGCGCTGATCAAGAACAACAGTTCTTTCAAGTCCACGCCGGTGATCATGCTGTCCTCAAAGGATGGTTTGTTTGACAAGGCCAAGGGGCGGATCGTGGGGTCGGATCAGTACCTCACCAAGCCGTTCAGCAAAGAAGAGTTGCTCGGTGCTATCAAGGCTCATGTGCCCGATTTCGCACCGGTAGAGCACGTATCCTGAAGTTCGGCCCTGTGCCGCTGAAGCCTTCCCCACGGAGTAACCATGGCTCGCGTTCTGATTGTTGATGACTCGCCGACCGAGATGTACAAGCTGACCGCCATGCTGGAAAAGCATGGTCACGTCGTTCTAAAGGCCGAAAACGGTGCCGATGGTGTAGCGCTTGCGCGCCAGGAGAAGCCGGACGCGGTGTTGATGGATATCGTCATGCCCGGCCTGAACGGTTTCCAGGCCACCCGTCAGCTGACCAAAGATGCTGAAACCAGTCACATTCCTGTGATCATTGTGACCACCAAGGATCAGGAAACCGATAAGGTCTGGGGCAAGCGCCAAGGGGCCAAGGATTACCTGACCAAGCCGGTGGACGAAGCGACACTGCTGAAGACCCTGAACGCGGTACTTGCCGGTTAATCGACGTTTTCGGGATTCGGACAAGGGAAGTTGCCAGCATGTCGGATACGCCTACGCCTTTTCAGCGACTTCTGGAAATTGATGCCCGCTGCCGAGCGTTGGCGGCCGGCCTGCCTTCGCAGCAGGAAGCCATCCAGACCTGGGCTGGCATCGGTTTTCGAATGGGGGGGCGTTTGTTCGTTGCCCCGATGGGGGAGGTTGGCGAAATACTCCACGAACCGCGCTATACCTTGCTGCCCGGTGTTAAATCCTGGGTGAAAGGTGTGGCCAACGTCCGCGGTAGGCTTTTGCCTGTCATGGATCTGTGCGGCTACCTGGGGCTGGAGTTGTCGCCGCTACGCAAGCAGCGCCGTGTGTTGGTAGTGGATCATCAGGAAGTGTTCGCGGGATTGACGGTCGATGAAGTGTTCGGCATGCAACATTTTCCGGTTGATGCTTTCTCCGAACAGTTGCCTCCAGTCGAGGCATCGATTCAACCCTTCATTCACGGTGTCTTTCAGCGTGAGCAGCCCTGGCTGGTCTTCAGTCCGCATGCGCTTGCCGCGCACCAGACATTTCTGGACGTGGCGTATTGATTTAGGTGGGGTCGGCTGATGCCGGCCTTTTGGTTCTTGGAAGGAAACGTACGGGTGGTCCAGGCGGGGGCCGGAAAAAATGAAAAAAATGAACGCTAATGCTTTGCTGGCAGGGGTACGTAGCAATACGTTGATCGCCGGACTGTTTATCCTCCTGATCGTTTCGATGGTGTTGCTGTTCGTGAACTTCGCGTACATCAATACACAGGCCGACTACGATAACGAGTACGTTGGACACGCCGGTGAGCTGCGAGTTCTCTCCCAGCGCATTGCGAAGAACGCGGTTGAGGCGGCTACCGGAACTCCCGAGGCATTCGACTCGCTGAAAGATGCCCGTAACGACTTCAGTGAGCGTTGGAGTTATCTCTCCGTTGGCGATGAGCGCATTGGACTTCCAGCAGTGCCGGAGTCGCTTCAGTCTGAAGTGGCGGCGGTGCAGCAGGATTGGGATACGCTGCGGCAGAACACCGACGCGATCCTTGCGAGCGAGCAAACCGTACTGTCCTTGCATCAGGTTGCTGCCACCCTCGCCGAAACCATTCCGCAGCTCCAGGTCGAGTATGAGGAGGTTGTGGACATCCTTCTCGAAAGTGGCGCGCCAGCCGCTCAGGTTTCCGTGGCACAGCGTCAATCTCTGCTCGCCGAACGGATTCTGGGTTCGGTCAACAAAGTGCTTTCTGGCGATCAGGACTCTGTGCAGGCGGCAGACATGTTTGGTCGCGACGCCAGCCTGTTCGGTCGGGTGCTCAGCGCCATGCTCGAAGGCAACGAGGCCATGGGGATCAGCCGGGTCAGCGATGTCGAAGCACTGGACCGACTCGCCGCAATTTCCGAGCTGTTCCAGTTCGTTTCCGGATCGGTAGACGAGATTCTGGAAACCTCGCCGGAGCTGTTCCAGGTACGAGAGTCGTCGAACAGCATTTTCGAGGTCTCGCAGACCTTGCTCGACAAGACATCTGAGCTGACGCAGGGGCTTCAAAGCCGTGCCGAAGCCCGCTACATCAATACACTGGCTGGCTATGTCCTCGGTGCCTTGGCGCTTGCCTCGATTCTGTTGATCGGCTGGGTCATGGTTCAGGTCACTCGTCGCCGGTTGAGCGAAACCGCGGAAAAGAACGAGCGTAACCAGACAGCGATTCTGCGTCTGCTTGACGAAATCGGCGACCTGGCTGACGGTGACCTGACGGTAGCCGCCACGGTTACCGAAGACTTCACCGGCGCCATCGCCGACTCGATCAACTATTCCATCGACCAGTTGCGTGACCTGGTGGAAACGATCAACCAGACCGCCGTGCAGGTGTCGGGTGCGGCCCAGGAAACCCAGGCGACCGCAATGCATCTGGCCGAGGCGTCCGAGCATCAGGCTCAGGAAATTGCGGGTGCATCGGCTGCGATCAACGAAATGGCTGTGTCGATTGACCAAGTATCGGCCAACGCCGCGGAGTCCTCGGCCGTAGCCGAGCGTTCGGTAGCCATTGCGAACAAGGGCAACGAGGTGGTGCATAACACCATCACCGGTATGGATAACATCCGGGAACAGATTCAGGACACCTCCAAGCGAATCAAGCGTCTCGGCGAGTCCTCACAGGAAATCGGCGATATCGTCAGCCTGATTAACGACATTGCCGACCAGACCAACATCCTCGCACTGAACGCCGCGATCCAGGCATCTATGGCTGGTGACGCCGGTCGAGGATTCGCTGTGGTTGCGGACGAAGTACAGCGTCTTGCAGAGCGTTCCTCCGCGGCAACCAAGCAGATCGAAGCGCTGGTCAAGACCATTCAGACCGACACGAACGAAGCCGTTATCTCGATGGAACAGACCACCTCCGAAGTGGTTCGAGGTGCCCGCCTGGCCCAGGACGCAGGGGTCGCTCTGGAAGAAATCGAAAAGGTATCCAAGAGCCTAGCGGCGCTCATCCAGAACATTTCGAACGCAGCTCGCCAACAGGCGTCCTCGGCTGGTCACATTTCCAACACCATGAACGTCATTCAGGAAATTACCTCGCAGACCTCGTCGGGTACCACCGCTACTGCGAAGAGCATTGGTAACCTCGCCAAGATGGCCAACGAGATGCGGCATTCGGTATCCGGCTTTACCCTGCCGGATGCGCAGGATCAGGCCTGACTTGAGAGCGCAGCGGCCTGAAATGGGCCGCTGCGGAAGTTCATGGATAAGGGGCAGGGCATGCAGCCAGGCGTTGATTGGTCACTGAGACCCTTGGCTGATATGTCGGCTGCAGAGTTCGACGACTGGCAGGCCCTGCTCGAGGAACGCTCTGGCATGGTCGTAACCGAACAGCGTCGGACCTTTCTTCAAACCAACCTGAGCAGCCGCATGCGCGAAGTCGGGGCGCAGGACTACGCGAGTTATTATCGTCAGGTCACCGACGGCCCTCGGGGCGCTGTGGAATGGTCCACCCTGATGGACCGTCTGACGGTACAGGAGACTCGCTTTTTTCGTCACCCTCCGTCATTTGCAATGCTTTCCGCTTACATGAAGCAGCGTGTCGAGTCGCGAAGCGCTACGCGGCCCTGGTCGTTGTGGAGCGTCGGTTGCGCGAGCGGCGAGGAAACCTACTCATTGGCGATTTGTGCAGCCGAGGCGCTTACCTGCACCAGCGGCGAAACACACTTTGGTGTGATAGGAACCGATATCAGTCTCAGCGCCTTGAACCGTTCGCGCGACGGCCTCTATGTTCGTCGTCGGCTCGAGCAGCTGGACCCCGACTTGCGCGAGCGGTATTTCCAAGCGCTGGCGGATGATCGCTTCCGAGTGGTGCCCAGCCTGGCAGCAAGGGTGTGCTTTGCCCGACTTAACGTGCTGGAGCTGGCCAGTGCGCCAATGTCCGATGTGGACGTCATTTTTTGTCAGAACCTATTGATCTACTTCCGTCGCTGGCGCCGCCGCGAAATCCTCAATCGTCTTGCCGAGCGCCTAGCGCCGGGAGGGTTGTTGGTTATTGGTGCGGGCGAGGTGGTCGGTTGGCAGCACCCGGAGCTGGTTCCGGTGGCTGATAGTCAGGTTCTGGCCTTTACCCGGAAATGTTTATGAGCGGAGTCGCTATGGGTGATCGGCACGATTATGTCGCCCTGGAGTGGGTGAAAGGCGAAATTGCCGAAACGCTGAAGCAGGCACGGCAGGCCTTGGAAGCGTTCGTCGAAAACCCGCAAGACTCGACGCGGATGCGCTTCTGTCTGACCTACGTGCATCAGGTGCAAGGCACCTTGCAGATGGTTGAATTCTACGGCGCTGCACTGCTTGCCGAGGAAATGGAGCAGCTTGCCCGTGCGCTGTTGGACGAAAGCGTCGCCAGCCAGACCGAAGCGCTTGAAGTACTCATGCAGGCGATTCTGCAGATGCCGGTTTATCTGGATCGTATCCAGAGTGCTCGGCGCGATCTGCCCATGGTTGTGCTGCCGCTGCTCAACGATCTCCGGGCGGCGCGTGGCGAGAAGCTGTTATCCGAAACCAGTCTGTTTTCACCAAACATGTCCGCGCGGGCGCCGGCCTTATCGGGCGAGTTTTTGGCGCAGCGGCAGACCGAGGATTTGCCAGGTCTGTTGCGAAAGCTACGGCAGATGCTGCAAGTCGCCTTGGTCGGAGTCATTCGCAATCAGGATCTAGCTACTAATTTAAGCTACATGGCGCGAGTATTCGCGCGTCTGGAAATGCTTTGTAAGGATGCACCTTTGGGCGCGCTGTGGCAGATCGCGTCCGGTGTGGTCGAGGGGCTGGCCAGTGGCGCTGTCGCAAATGGCACCACGGTTCGGAACCTGTTACGCCAGGTCGACAAAGAGCTGAAGCGTCTGGTTACGCAGGGCGCTGAGGGCATCAATCAGGCAGCTCCTGACGAGCTGACCAAGAATCTTCTTTTCTATATCGCCAAGGCGCCTGCCCAATCGCCGCGCATCCAGGCGTTGAAGGCTGAGTACAGCCTGGATGATGCGTTACCCGACAGCACTCTGGTCGATGAAGAGCGGGCACAGCTGGCGGGGCCGGATCGCGGCGCCATGCGCTCGGTTGTGGCTGCGTTGTGCGAGGAGCTGGTTCGGGTCAAGGATAGCCTGGACCTGTTCGTACGCAGCGACCGTATGAGCCTCGCCGAGGTGGGTGCACTGCAGCCGCCGCTGAAGCAGATTGCCGATACGCTCGCCGTGCTCGGTTTCGGTCAGCCACGGCGGATCATTCTGGAGCAGATCAGTCTGGTTGAAGCCTTGGCCAATGGGCAGCAGGAGCCTGACGACGCGGCGTTGATGGATGTCGCGGGTGCCCTGTTGTATGTCGAGGCGACGCTCTCCGGCATGGTTGGCGGTACTGCGGTCGAGCATCGAGGCGAAGAAAGTCACCTCCCGACCACCGATGTCGGTCAGATTCATCGCTTGGTTATCCGCGAGGCGCGTACGGGACTGGAGCAGGCGAAAGACGCGATTATCGAGTTCATTGCCTCCCAATGGAACCATCAGCATCTGGCCCGCGTTCCTGAGCTGCTGACCCAATCCCGTGGCGGACTGGCAATGGTTCCTCTTGCCCGCGCCGCGGCGTTGCTGGATGCCTGTAACCGCTACATCGAGGAACAGTTGCTCGCGAAGCAGGCGATTCCGGACTGGCAAAGCCTGGATACGCTTGCTGATGCAATAACCAGCGTCGAGTACTACCTCGAGCGTCTCAGCGAAGATTGCGGCTCGCAGGGCGACCTGATTCTTGACGTCGCCGAAGAGAGTTTGCAGGCGTTGGGCTATCCGCTCAGCGTGCAGCCTTCGAGTGAGGTTGAAGAAACCAACTCTGAGACCGCTTTTGAACTGTCCGATCCGCTCGATGAAATCGAGGTGCTGTCCTTCGAGCCAGCTCCGGAGTTCGAGCCTGCCCTTGAGATACACGACCAGCGCTCGACCCGATCAGACTTACCGCAGACTGAACTGCATTCGTCAGCGCATGCCGAGTTGACCGGCCAAGATGGGTTGGGTGACGACGATGTGACCGAGGCTGAAGCGTTCGACTGGTCTGGAGAGACCATTGAACTGACTGAGCCAGAAGCCACGCAAGCAAATATCGCTGGGACGCAGAACGTTACGCGCGACTCCGAAGGGCTGCCTACCAGTGGTTCGCTGGGCTACGAGGTGGAGTGGAGCGAAGCTGAAATGGCGGCGCTCGATATGCCTGAAGTCGTGCTGCCCGGCCCGATGGCGCAGTCGGTTCCCGACGAACCGGCGATGACCATGCAAGACGTAATGGCTGCGCCTGTTACTGCGATCAATCCTCCGGCGCGGGATGTTCCACCGAGTCTGCTGCCGCCTCCTGAAGGTGAGGAAGCAATCGACGATGACTTGCTCGAAGTGTTCATCGAAGAAGCAGCCGAGGTTCTCGAAACCATTACCGAGTACCTGCCACGCTGGTGTGAAGACCCTTCGGACAAGGGCGCGCTTGGCGAGGTGCGGCGCGCCTTCCACACACTGAAGGGAAGCGGGCGCATGGTCCGCGCGTTGGTTATTGGCGAACTAGCCTGGGCTGTCGAAAACCTGCTCAATCGGGTTCTTGACCGCAGCATTGATATAGGCGAGCCGGTCAAGAAGCTGGTGAGTGATGTGGTAGCGCTGATGCCAGTACTGGTCGAAGAGTTCGCCGCCAAGGCACAACGCCAGCGCGACGATGTTGATCGCTTGGCTGCCACCGCCCACGCTTTGGCCCGAGGGCAATTACCCGAACCTGACCCGGAGGGCGATGTCGCGCTTGCGGAGCCGGCCCGGGAAGAAGTGAGTGAAGACGTACTGGATCCGCAGTTGCTGGAGATATTCCGCAATGAGGCTGAGGCGCATCTGGCTACACTCGTCGACTTTCTCGCCGATTGCGCGCAACGCCTACCGCAACCAGTAACCGACCCTTTACAGCGTGCGCTGCACACCCTCAAGGGTAGCGCCCATATGGCCGGAATTCTGCCAATGGCGGAAATCGCCACGCCATTGGAAAGGATGGTCAAGGAATTCAAGGCCAACCTGATTCAGATGGATATGGCCGAGGCTGAGCTTCTACACACCGCAGAGCAGTTGCTCAGACGCGGGCTGGAAAATCTCGAGCATAAGCCGCTGGCGGCAATCGAGGGAGCCGAAGAGTTCATTGCTCGCGTGCATGAGTTGCATCAGGCCCGACTGGCGGATGCCGGTGAGCGAGGTGACAGAGAGCACGGCGAGCCACGCGACCCTGGCATGATTGCCCTGTTTCTGTCGGAAGGCATGAACATCCTGCTTGACGCTGAAGCGCTTCTGCAGAGTTGGCGCGAGCATCCTGCCGAGCGGCAGGAATTGACCGCGCTGTTGGAAGAATTGACGACGCTGGGTCTTGGCGCCCAGATGGCCGAGTTGCCACAGATCGACACGCTGTGTCAGGTGCTACTTGATCTCTATGCCGTTGTGCAGGAAGGCCGTCTAGCAGTCAGCGCTCGGTTCTTCGACGACGTTGAACAGGCACATGAAGCCCTGGTCGGCATGATGGATCAGGTCGCGGCAGGTCTGCAGGTGACCGGCCAGCCCGAGCTCGTGGCCAGGCTTGAGAATTTGCTTGCCGAGGCGATTGATCCGCTTACGTTGGAACAGCTGGCCGACGGAATCTCCGCAGAGACCTATGCCACTGTTGCTTCGGCAGAAAGTGCCCCCGAGCCTCTAGCCGAAGCCGAAGCCGAAGCCGAAGCCGAAGCCTGGCCTGTCGAGCCTGTCTTGGAGAACGAGCTGGACGAAGAGATGGTCGAGATTTTTCTCGACGAAGCCGTCGACCTGCTAGAGAGCGCTGGCGGTGCACTGGAGCGCTGGCTAGGAGACCCGTCTAACCAGTTGGCGTTATCGGCCTTGCTGCGCGACTTGCATACACTCAAAGGCGGCGCGCGCATGGCTGAAATTCGGCCGATTGGCGATTTGGCGCATGAGCTCGAAACGCTCTATGAAGGGCTTTCAGACGGGCGCTACGTTCACACGAATGACCTCGCCACGCTGTTACTACGCAGCCATGATCAGCTAGCGGTGCAACTCGAGCAGCTGCAGGCGCACCATCCAATGGATGCCGCTATGCGGCTCATCGAGCAGATTCGCGCGTATCGGCAAGGTGTTGCGCCGAGCTTCGACCCGGCTGTTTCGTCCGACGACGAAATGCCAATGGCCGAAGAGGCCCCGCAGGGAGAGCTCATTGCCGATGCGCCTGAGCAGCTTGACGACACTTTGAGTGGGCTTGATACGGACTCCGATGGCCTTGGTGCGACCCTTCCAGCGGACGATGCGCTCGTGTTTGAAGCGTTGGATCAGCCATTGGCGCAGGTTGCCGCGGAGCTTTCTGAAGAGCCCGAAGAGCCCGAATCAGCCGAGTCGCAGGAGCTAACCCCGGCGGCCAAGTCTGGCAAGACCGGAGAGGGCCGTTGGGAAAGCCGAGATCCCGAGCTGGTCGAGATCTTCCTTGATGAAGGCTTCGACATCATCGAGCGTGCCGGAGCATCGCTTCAGCGTTGGATGGAAGATGTCGACAATAGCTTTGAAATTGAAGCGCTGCAGCGGGATCTGCATACCTTGAAAGGCGGCGCGCGGATGGCCGATATCCGTGAGATCGGCGATCTAGCCCATGAACTGGAGTATCTGTACGAGGGACTCTGCGCTGGTCACTACCGCGCCAGCGAGACTTTGTTCACCCTGCTACAGACCTGTCATGACCGGCTCGCGGCGATGCTCGATGCCGTACGCGCATTCCGCGAACTGCCGGACGGACAAGACCTGATCGCGACCATTCAGCGATTCCGGGCGAACCCTGAAGAGCAGTTGAGCATGCCCAGCAGCGTTGCTTTGAAGGCAGCGGAGGAGGCTGCTCAAGATGCCGCCGAAGCTGAGATTCTGGACATTTTCGTCGAGGAAGCGGACGAGCTACTGGAGGAAATGGAGACCGCTCTCGGGCGCTGGGAAGCCACACGAGATAGCGCGGGACCCCTGGCCGACATGATGCGTGTGCTCCATACGCTGAAGGGCGGTGCGCGGTTGGCGGCGCAAGGTCGCCTTGGCGATATGGCGCACGACCTGGAACAGCGTCTCAGCGAGGCGCAGCTGCAGGATAACCCGTGGACTGACAGTCTGTTCATGGATGTGCAGGGCGGCTATGACGCGTTGCTCAAAGAGGTCGAGTCGATGCGCTCGCGGCTTATAGCTGAGCCTGAATTTGCAACAGACCGAAAGCTGCAGGAAAGCCAGCCGGACGACTACGCTGAGTCGTCGGTGATCATGCTCGAAACCCCTATTGTAGCCGCCAGCGCTCAGGCTACGGTCAACAGCTCGCCGGCCAAGGTCCTGCCATTCATCCGGCGCGCTGAACAGGCCGCACTGGATGCTGCATCACGCCGCGCACCGCAGGAGCTGGTGAAAGTACCTGCTGAGCTCTTGGAAGGATTGGTCAACCTGGCGGGCGAAACCTCGATTTTCCGCGGACGGGTCGAGCAGCAGGTCAGTGACGTTGGCTTCACGTTGAGCGAGATGGAAGCCACCATCGAACGCGTACGCGACCAGCTGCGGCGGCTGGATACCGAGACCCAGGCGCAGATTCTCAGCCGCTATCAGGCCGAGGCGGAGCGTGCGGGATACGACGATTTCGATCCGCTGGAAATGGACCGTCACTCGCAGCTGCAGCAGCTGTCACGGGCATTATTCGAGTCCGCATCTGACCTGCTGGACCTGAAGGAAACCCTGGCCGCACGTAATCGCGACGCCGAAACCCTGCTGTTGCAGCAGGCGCGGGTCAACACGGAACTGCAGGAAGGCCTCATGCGCACCCGCATGGTTCCCTTCGATCGCTTGGTGCCGCGGTTGCGCCGCATCGTTCGTCAGGTGGCTGGTGAGCTGGGTAAACAGGTCGAATTCCATGTCGGCAACGCCACGGGTGAAATGGACCGCAGTGTGCTTGAGCGTATCGTTGCGCCGCTGGAGCACATGCTGCGCAATGCCGTTGACCACGGAATTGAGGTAGGCACCAAGCGTGTTGCGGCCGGCAAGCCCGAGCACGGCAACATTCGTCTGGATCTGAGCCGCGAGGGCGGCGATATCGTTCTGGCGTTGAGCGATGACGGAGCGGGTATTAATCTCGAAGCGGTCCGCCGCAAGGCGATTGAGCGCGGCTTGATGCAGCCCGGTAGTGAACTATCGGACCATGATGTGCTGCAGTTCATCCTGGAGGCGGGATTCTCCACGGCCGAACAGGTGACCCAAATATCCGGGCGTGGCGTCGGTATGGATGTGGTGCACTCTGAAGTCAAGCAGCTCGGTGGCTCCATGAGCATCGAGTCGACGCTTGGCAAAGGAACACGCTTCCTGATCCGCCTGCCATTTACCGTGTCGGTCAACCGGGCGCTGATGGTGTACTCCGGTGAGGATCTGTATGCGATCCCGCTGAACACAATCGAAGGTATCGTGCGTGTATCGCCGTACGAACTCGAGGCCTATTACCAGCCTGGGGCGTCGCGCTTCGAATACGCTGGCCAGACCTATGAGTTGCGCTACCTTGGCGAGCTGCTGAACAACGGTCACCGACCCAAGCTGGTCGGGCAAAGCTTGCCATTACCGGTGATCCTGGTGCGTTCGAACGAGCACAGTGTGGCGGTACAGGTCGATAGCCTCGCCGGCTCCCGCGAAATTGTGGTGAAGGGACTGGGTCCACAGTTTGCCACGGTCCCGGGTATTTCCGGCGCGACCATCCTCGGCGATGGTCGGGTGGTGGTGATCCTTGACCTGCTCGCGACGATTCGAGTCCTGCATGCGCACCTGCTTACCCAGCAGCAGCCATTGCGCCTCTTGGGCGACGAGGAACAGGCAGAGGTTGAAGTCGATCGGCCGACCTTGGTGATGGTGGTGGACGACTCGGTGACTGTGCGTAAGGTCACCAGCCGCCTCCTCGAGCGGAACGGAATGAACGTGCTGACGGCCAAGGACGGTGTCGACGCGATTACACAGCTGCAGGAGCGTAAGCCGGACATCATTCTGCTGGACATCGAGATGCCGCGAATGGATGGCTTCGAAGTGGCAACGCTGGTGCGCCACGATGAGCATCTGAAGGACCTGCCAATCATCATGATCACTTCGCGAACCGGTGATAAACACCGGGATCGGGCCATGGCCATTGGCGTCAACGAGTATCTGGGCAAGCCCTATCAGGAGTCGCTGCTGCTTGAGGCGATCCAGCAGTTGGTCACACGTCATGAGTGAAGTCAGTCTCGCCCGCATCGGGGTGATCGCAGACACCTCGCTGCAACGTCATGTGCTGCAGCAGGCCCTGAGCGCAAACGGTTATACCGTCGTACTCAATTGCGACCCGGCACGGATTCAGGAAGCCGACCTCATGGCGGCGCAAGCTGACCTGTGGCTTGTCGACCTGGCGCAGACGGAAGACTCCCCGCTGGTCAATGCCTTGCTCGAGCGGGACAGCTGTCCGGTGCTGTTCGGCGAGGGGCACGCGCCGGAGCGGCACTCCGAGCATTATCCGCGCTGGGAACGGCGCATGTTTGGCAAGCTGAAGCGGTTGGTCGGCGACCCTTCCCGGGTAGTGGGCCCGCGTCTAGAAGTGCTTCGCGGAGAAGCGGAACGTGCCACTCGCCTGACGTTGCCTGGCGCGCTACTGGCTGCGGCTGATTCGGTGTCCGGCGAGCCCGCTCGCGAGGTGTGGTTGTTGGCTGCGTCGCTGGGCGGCCCCGAGGCGGTAAAAGCTTTTCTCGATGCCCTGCCGGTAGGGCTGCCGGTTGGCTTTGTCTACGCCCAGCATATCGAGGCAAGCTTCGAGTCGGCCCTGTCGCAAGCGGTGGGGCGGCACAGTGAGTGGAGCGTCAATCAAAGCCGGGCAAACGACTCGATTCGTTGTGGCGAAGTAGTGGTGGCACCTGTCGGCGAAGAAATGCGCTTTGGCAAGGACGGCGCCATGCTGCTCTCCGGGCGCAGCTGGCCGGAGCCTTACAGTCCGTCGGTGGATCAGATGATGCTCAATCTGGCTCAGCAGTTCGGTAACCGCTGCGGTGCCATCGTCTTCAGCGGCATGGGCAGCGATGGCAGTGCTGCAGCCGCTTATGTTCTGCGTCAGGGCGGCAGGGTCTGGACTCAGCGTGCCGACTCCTGCGTCTGCTCGAGCATGCCCGACAGCCTGCGCGAGGGCGGCTATAGCTCGCTCAGCGGCGATCCGCGCGAACTGGCTCAGGCTATGGTCAATCACTTTGCGCAGCAGGCCAGCCGGCCTGTTGCCGCTCTGCAACTGGATAATCCATGAGCCAACCCGCTATTACTCAAGATACCTCTACCAGCCTGACGGGGCTGCTGGTTCCCTTGGTCGACCGTACGCTGCTGTTACCCAACGTTGCGGTTGCCGAGCTGATTCCATATCGTGCTCCTAACTCAGCGCACGGTAACCCATCCTGGTTTCTCGGGCAGGTGTCCTGGAGAGACCTGACATTGCCCCTTCTGTCGTTCGAGGCGGCATCCGGCGGTCAACCTGAAACGGGCTCAAGGGCACGTGTAGCCGTGCTCAACGCGTTGGGCGGCCGCGATCACGTCAAATTCATCGCATTGCTCGTTCAGGGCATTCCGCGCTCGGTCAAGGTTGATCCAAGCTTGGCGCGCTCGGACGTCACACTGGCGCCTCTGGAGTTGGACGCGGTCAATCTCGGCGACGTTCAGGCGCGCATACCGGACCTCATCGCGCTGGAGCAGAAACTGGCGGATGCTGGCCTGATCTGAGTAGGGTCAAGCCGGTGGTGCCGAAAGCCGCCTGGTCAGCCACCATCCGTATTTCACTCAGGCGCCAGGCTGGAAATCGCCCCAAAGGTGCTGCGCGAGACTAAGTGCCACCGCTGGTGCGGTCTCGGTGCGTAGCACTCGTGGTCCAAGTCGGGCCGGTTGAAATCCGACGCTACCCGCCTGCCCGATCTCCGCGTCATTCAAGCCACCTTCGGGGCCGATGAGAAACGCTAACGTCGCTGGTGGCTTATGTGCCGACAGCGGTTCAGCCACCGGGTGCAAGACCAGCTTCAATTCCGCTTCCAGCTTGATCCACTCCTGTAGCGGTGTTGGCGGATGGATGATCGGAATGACCGAACGACCGCACTGCTCGCACGCGCTTATGGCGATCTGACGCCAGTGAGTCAGGCGCTTATCGGCCCGCTCATCCTTCAGGCGGACTTCACAGCGCTCGCTAATGATCGGTGTGATCTCCGCAGCCCCTAGCTCGGTCGCTTTCTGGATTGCCCAGTCCATCCGTTCGCCCCGCGACAGGCCCTGGCCGAGATGAATGTGCAACTTCGACTCCGGCAGCCCGGCGAATTGTTCCCGCAGTGTTACCGCCACCTGCTTCTTGCCCACCTCGGCGAGTTCGCCGCGATATTCCGTGCCGCTGCCATCAAAGAGCTGTACAGCTGCACCAACGTTCAGCCGTAGTACTCGGCTAATGTAATGAGCGGAGGCCTCCGGTAGCTGCTGGAGGCCAAGCGATAATGGCGTGTCGATGAAAAAGCGGGAAAGGCGCATGGCTGGCTACGGGATAGAAAGAGAGAGGGAGTTTAATGGCCAACCGGGCGCGCCGGTAACCTCAACCGGTTAACCGGGATCACGAAATTCATCCGGCGCGCCTGCTGGGACCGTAACGCTGATAGCTGCTCGTGTCGCAATGTCGATGCCCTCGGTTGCCACCTCGGCAAGAAATTCGATCTGTTCCTCAGTAATGGTGTACGGCGGTAGAAAGTACACAACGCTACCCAGCGGGCGCAGCAGCGCGCCTCGCTGTAGCGCGTGTTGGTAGACCTTTAGCCCGCGACGCTCCTGCCATGGGTAAGGCGTCTTGCTGGCTCGGTCCTGGACCATTTCGATGGCGAGCGCCATTCCGGTCTGGCGTACCTCAGCAACCTTCGGATGATCGCTTAGGTGAGCCGTGGCTGTTTTCATGCGTGCTGCCAGTCGCTTGTTGGCTTTGATGACATTGTCTTGCTCGAAGATGTCCAGCGTGGCCAATGCCGCTGCGCAGGCCAGCGGGTTGCCGGTATAGGTATGCGAATGAAGGAAGGCGCGCAAGGTAGCGTAGTCGTCGTAAAAAGCCTGGTACAGCTTGTCTGTAGTCAGCACCGCTGCCATCGGCAGGTAGCCGCCGGTCAAGGCTTTGGACAAGCAGAGGAAATCCGGCGTGATGCCGGCCTGCTCACAGGCAAACATGGTGCCGGTGCGGCCGAAGCCAACCGCGATCTCGTCATGGATAAGGTGCACATCGTAGCGGTCGCAGGCCTCGCGCAGCAGCCTGAGATAGATCGGATGGTACATGCGCATACCGCCTGCACCCTGAATCAGGGGTTCGACGATCACCGCAGCAATCTCGCTATGATGCTCGGCCAGCGTCTGTTCCATATGGGCGAACATGGTGCGCGAATGTTCTTCCCAACTGACGCCCTCGGGGCGCAGGTAGCAATCCGGGCTCGGGACCTTGAAGGTGTCCAACAAGAGCGGCTTATAGGTGTCGGTGAACAGCGCGACATC
Source organism: Stutzerimonas xanthomarina DSM 18231 (assembly GCF_900129835.1). Lineage (GTDB taxonomy): Bacteria > Pseudomonadota > Gammaproteobacteria > Pseudomonadales > Pseudomonadaceae > Stutzerimonas > Stutzerimonas xanthomarina. The sequence goes on along the minus strand of NZ_FQXA01000001.1, from coordinate 582,763 downwards.
GCCCACAGACATGGCGGCAACCGTTTCGCCGTGGTAGCTGTTGGTCAGGGTGACGAATCGCTGCTTGTCCGAGCGTCCGATATTGCGCCAGTAGTGGAAGCTCATCTTCAGCGCAACTTCGATGCCGGTCGATCCATTGTCGGTGTAGAACACTCGATCAAGGCCGGCAGGCGTGATGCTTACCAGTCGCTCCGACAGTTCGACGACCGGCTGATGACTGAAGCCGGCAAGCATGACGTGTTCGAGCTGATCGAGTTGGTCTTTAATGCGTTGATTGATGCGTGGGTTGGAATGCCCGAACACATTGACCCACCAGGAGCTGACGGCGTCCAGATAGCGCTTCCCGTCGAAGTCCTCGAGCCACACACCGTCGCCGCGCCGGATCGGGATCAGCGGAAGTTGTTCGTGATCTTTCATCTGGGTGCAGGGGTGCCAGAGCACGGATAGGTCACGCTGCATCCAGCTGTCGTTCAGGCTCATCATTGCTCCTTGGCATAGGCGTCGGCGCAGCCTAGCAGAAACAGCACGGCGGTCCGTTCAACGGAAGCGGATCTATCTACCAGGCCGATATTTTGAAACGAAAAAATGCGATTCATTTCGATCTGTTAGCCGTTAGGCTAAGCGCGTTCATCATTTGGGGCTTCAGCGATGCAATGGCGGAATTCTTCCAGTAACTACGGTCTGGTCAGTATCACGATGCACTGGGTGGTGGCGGTCGCTGTTGTAGTGCTGTTCGCGCTGGGTTATTGGATGGTCGGGCTGACTTATTACAGCAGCTGGTATCGGACCGCACCGGACGTACATAAGAGCATCGGCCTGCTCCTGCTGGCCTTGATGGTCCTGCGCGTCATTTGGCGCTTCCTCAATCGTGGGCCAGCGCCACTCGCGAACCACGGGCAAATGACACGGCTGGCGACCAAGGTGGGTCATGGCGTTCTATACCTCGGCCTGTTCGCGGTCATGATCTCCGGATACCTCATATCCACCGCGGATGGCCGCAGCATCAGCGTGTTCGGCTGGTTTGAAGTGCCTGCGCTGGTCACCTCGATTCCCGATCAGGAAGACATAGCCGGCCTGATCCACGAATACCTCGCCTGGGGGCTGGTGATCTTCTCCGGTCTGCATGCCCTGGCGGCTCTGAAGCACCATTTCATCGATCGCGACTCGACGCTCAAACGAATGTTCGGACGCGCCGATGCCTGACAAACCTCAAAAGGAGTATTCCATGTTGAAAAAACGCTTTGCTGCACTGGCCCTGGGCTCGATGATGCTTGCTGGCCAGGCGCTTGCCGCTGACTACGCGATCGACACCAAAGGCCAGCATGCCTTCGTCAATTTCAAGATCAGCCACCTTGGTTACAGCTGGCTGTGGGGTTCGTTCAAGGAGTTTGACGGCAGTTTCAGCTTCGATGCCGAGAAGCCAGAAGCTAGCAGCGTGAAGGTCACGTTGCAGACTGACAGCGTCTTTTCCAACCATGCCGAGCGTGACAAGCATCTGCGCAGCGAAGATTTCCTGAACGTCTCTGAGCACCCAACGGCGACTTTCGAGTCCACTTCAGTCAAGCCAACCGGCGATGGCGCTGCTGATATCACCGGCGACCTGACACTAAATGGTGTTACCAAGCCCGTGGTCATCGCGGCCAAGTTCCTCGGCGAAGGCAAGGATCCATGGGGCGGCTATCGTGCAGGCTTCGAAGGTACAACGACGCTCAAACTGAAAGATTTCGACATCAAGATGGACTTGGGTCCAGCTTCGCAGACTGTTGATCTGATCATCTCGGTGGAAGGCGTGCGTCAGTAAGCAAATGCAGCTCATCGGGCGCCGGCGTAAGCCGGCGTTCTGGTTTCTGCAGCTCCTGCTACTGTCGTTTTCGAGAAGCCGGGCTGGTCACTCGACTGGCTTGTGCGATCAGCACAATAGAGCACTGGAGCGGTGATCGACTGTTTACAGACAGTCTTGAATGTAAGTATATTCCTCGCATTCTGCCATTCGAGTCCGCCCGGGCTGCTCTGCCCTGGGCTACCTGTTCAAGAGGTCGCTTTCGATGTCTATAAAGTCAGCCCGTGCTGCTGTGCTCAGTTTCTCTATTGCTGCGGCACTGCTCAGCGGTTGCCAGGAAGAACAAGCGGCGGCGCCGGCAGAGCAGCCGGCTCCTCAGGTAGGCATTGTGACGCTCGGGGCCGAGCCGTTCGAGTTGACGACGGAACTGCCAGGCCGAACCACAGCCTTCCGCGTCGCCGAAGTCCGTCCGCAGGTAAACGGGATTATTCAGAAGCGCCTGTTTAACGAAGGCAGCGAAGTGAAAAAGGGACAGCAGCTCTATCAGATTGATCCGGCGGTCTACGAGGCTGCCTTGAAAAGCGCTCAGGCGAAGCAGGCCTCGGCCAGGTCGCTGTCGGATCGCTATGCGTTGCTGGTCGAGGAGCAGGCGGTAAGCCAGCAGGCCCATGATGAGGCTCGGGCCGCGTCGTTGCAGGCACAGGCCGAGCTCGAGCGGGCGAAAATTGATCTGCGTTATACCAAGGTACTGGCGCCCATCTCCGGACGCATCGGCCGCTCTGCTGTGACAGAGGGTGCGCTGGTCAGTAATGGCCAGGCGCAGGAACTGGCGACTATCCAGCAACTTGATCCGATCTATGTCGATGTGACCCAGCCGGTGCAGGATCTGATTGCCCTGCGGCGTGATCTGGAAAGCGGCCGGCTGCAGCAGGCCAGTGACAGCGCGGCGAAGGCTCGTTGATCCTATCAGACGGTTCCGAGTATCCGCATGACGGCACGCTGGAAGTTGCCGAGGTGGCCGTAGACGAAGGCACGGGCTCGGTCACCATCCGCGCCAAGTTCCCAAACCCTGAAAAAAACCTGCTGCCCGGAATGTTTGTCCATGCGCGGCTGCTCGCGGGTGTACGTGAGCAGGCTTTGCTGGTGCCTCAGCAAGGCGTTACCCGCAACGCTCGTGGCGAGCCGACGGCGATGGTGGTGGGTGCCGACAACAAGGTCGAGCTGCGCAAGATCAAGACCGAGCGCGCAGTGGGCAATCGCTGGCTGGTCAGCGAAGGCCTGCAGCCAGGTGATCGCGTGATCACCGAAGGCCTGCAGTTCATTCGCCCTGGTGTTGAGGTCAACCCGCAGCCAGCCGGTAATGTCCAGCCGGCCGGGCAGAGCGGTGCTCAGGCTGGCACAGCCGCTGCTGGCCAAAAGGAATAACCAGACATGTCCAAGTTCTTCATCGATCGGCCAATCTTCGCCTGGGTAATTGCTCTGGTGCTGATGCTCGCCGGTGCGCTGGCGGTCCTTAATCTGCCAGTCAACCAATATCCGAGCATCGCACCGCCGAACGTATCGATATCGGTCAACTATCCGGGCGCTTCGGCGCGGACCGTCCAGGACACCGTCGTTCAAGTCATCGAGCAGCAGCTCAATGGCCTCGATGGGCTGCGCTACATCTCCTCGGAAAGCAACTCCGATGGCAGCATGAGCATCAACGTGACGTTCGAGCAGGGCACCAACCCTGACATCGCCCAGGTGCAGGTCCAGAACAAGCTGCAGCTCGCCACCCCGTTGCTGCCCCAGGCAGTTCAGCAACAGGGCATACGTGTGTCGAAATCGGCGCGCAACTTCCTGATGGTCGTGGCGCTGGTGTCGAAGGATGGACAGCAGACCAACTTCGACCTGGCCAACTACATCGTCGCCAACGTGCAGGACCCCATCTCGCGTACGCCGGGTGTCGGTGACTTCCAGGTGTTCGGCGCGCAGTACGCCATGCGCATCTGGCTCGACCCGGCCAAACTGCAACAGTACCAGCTGACGGCAGTGGACGTCCGGTCCGCGGTACAGGAGCAGAACGTTCAGGTTTCATCCGGCCAGCTTGGCGGCTTGCCGGCTGTAGAAACGCAGCAGCTCAACGCCACGATCATTGGCAAGACACGCCTGGAGACGCCGGAACAGTTCGAAAGGATTTTGCTGAAGGTCAATGCTGACGGATCACAGGTACGCCTGCGCGATGTCGCAAAAGTTGAGCTCGGTGCCGAAAGCTATGCGATCCGCGCCGAATATAACGGCCGTCCAGCAGCGGGCTTGGGGATACGTCTTGCCGCAGGCGGCAATGCACTCGATACCGCAAATGCGGTGCGCGCAACCATTTCCGAGCTGGAGCCCTTCTTCCCGCCGGGCGTCGAGGTGGTTTACCCCTACGACACCACACCGGTGATCTCGGCCTCCATTGAAGGCGTTGTGCATACGCTGATTGAAGCTTTCGTGCTCGTGTTTCTGGTGATGTTCCTGTTCCTGCAGAACCTGCGGGCGACGCTGATCCCGACGCTGGCTGTGCCCGTGGTGATCCTCGGCACCTTTGCGGTCCTGCTGACATTCGGCTACAGCATTAATACGCTGACGATGTTCGCTATGATTCTGGCCATTGGCTTGCTCGTGGACGATGCGATCGTAGTGGTGGAGAACGTCGAACGGGTGATGCGCGAGGAGGGGCTTTCCGCACGGGAGGCCACTCGCAAGTCGATGGGCCAGATACAGAGCGCGCTGGTGGGTATCGGCGTGGTGCTTTCCGCCGTGCTGTTGCCGATGGCGTTCTTTGGTGGCTCCACTGGGGTTATCTACCGGCAATTCTCGATCACCATCGTCTCGGCCATGGTGCTCTCGGTGCTGGTCGCGCTGATCTTCACGCCGGCGCTGTGCGCGACCATTCTCAAGCCGCACAGCGGCGATCACGAGGGCAAGCGCGGTTTCTTCGGCTGGTTCAACCGCACCTTCGAGCGCGGCACGCTGCGCTACGAGCGTGGCGTGGTCGCTGTGCTGCGGCGCAAACTGCCCTACCTGCTTATGTATCTGGTCATCGTTGGCATCATGATCTGGATGTTCACGCGCATTCCTACTGCGTTCCTTCCAGAGGAGGACCAGGGTGTGTTGTTCGCCCAGGTTCAGACACCGGCTGGTTCGACCGCGAATCGGACTCAGGAGGTCGTCGAGCAGATGCGCGATTATCTGCTGACTGAGGAGGGCGAGACGGTCCGCTCGGTATTCACCATTACCGGCTTCAACTTCGCCGGTCGTGGCCAGAGCTCAGGTATGGCCTTCATCATGCTCAAACCCTGGGAAGAGCGGACTGAGCCTGGGCAGGGCGTATTCGACCTGGCGGAGCGTGCGCAGGGCTACTTCTTCAGCCTTCGTGACGCCATGGTGTTCGCCTTCGCGCCGCCTGCGGTCATGGAGTTGGGCAATGCCACCGGTTTCGACGTGTATCTGCAGGATCAGGCTGGGCTTGGTCATGAAGCGCTGACCAAGGCTCGCGACCAGTTCATGCAGCTCGCCTCCGAGGACCCGACGCTCACCGGTGTTCGCTTCAACGGGATGCGTGACGAGCCGCAGTATCGGCTGATCATTGACGATGAAAAAGCGCGTGCGCATCAGGTCTCGCTTGCGGCGATCAACGATTCACTCTCCATTGCCTGGGGCTCGAGCTACGTCAATGACTTCATCGATCGGGGTCGGGTCAAGCGTGTCTACATGCAGGGCGAGCCGACCTCGCGGATGAATCCGGAGGACCTTGGGAAGTGGTACGTGCGTAACGCTGAGGGCGAGATGGTGCCGTTCACCGCCTTTGCCACGGGAGAGTGGACTTATGGCCCACCAAAGCTGACGCGTTTCAATGGCGTGCCGGCGATGGAAATTCTGGGCGCGGCTGCACCAGGTTACAGCTCCGGCGAGGCCATGGCAGCGGTTGAGCGGATCGCCGAACAGTTGCCGGCGGGCATCGGTTACTCATGGACGGGGCAGTCTTATGAGGAACGTTTGTCCGGGTCGCAGGCACCGGCGCTCTATGCGTTGTCGCTGCTGGTGGTATTCCTTGCCCTCGCGGCACTGTACGAAAGCTGGTCGGTTCCGCTCTCTGTCATGCTGGTTGTGCCGTTGGGCATTGTCGGTGCGCTGGCCTTCACCATGGGCCGCGGATTGTCGAACGACGTCTTCTTCCAGGTCGGGCTGCTTACCACTGTAGGCTTGTCGGCGCGTAACGCGATCCTGATCGTCGAGTTCGCCAAGACCCTGCATGAGCAAGGCATGACACTGACCGCTGCCGCGATTGAAGCCTGCCGTATTCGTTTGCGTCCTATCGTGATGACGTCCCTGGCGTTCATGCTCGGCGTGCTCCCGCTGGCAATCTCCAGCGGGGCGGGCGCAGGCAGTAAGCATGCAATCGGTACCGGCGTGATCGGCGGCATGCTCAGCGCCATGGTGTTGGCCATTTTTTGGGTGCCGCTGTTCTATGTCCTGGTGTCGTCGCTGGGTAAGCGAAAAAAAGCCGGCGATGACGAGCAAAACGGGGAGGCGCAATGAACAAGTCACTACTGAGCCTGGCACTGATGGCAGCATTGAGCGGTTGCTCGTTAATGCCGGATTACCAGCGGCCTGGCGCACCTACGGCTGCCAGCTGGCCAGAGGGTGAGGCTTACATCGGTTCTGCCAGTGCGGCGAAAGGGGCGCAGATGGAGATGGACTGGCAGACCTTTTTCAAGGATCCGGCGCTGCGTCAGTTGATCACCGTGGCGCTGGAGAACAACCGCGACCTCCGTATCGCGGCGCTGAACGTCGATGCCTATCGCGCCCTTTACCGCGTACAGCGAGCCGATGTACTGCCGCTGGTAAGTGGCGACGCAGCCGGCAGTCGTACTCGAACGCCGGGTGATCTGAACCAGACCGGCGAAAGCGCCATCAGCAGCCAATACAGTGCGACGCTCGGGGTGTCCTGGGAGCTTGATCTGTTCGGGCGCCTGGGCAGTCTGCGCGAACAGGCATTGCAGGAGTACTTCGCCACGGAAGCGGCGCAGCGGAGCACGCAGGTCAGCCTGATTGCCAGCGTTGCCAACGCCTGGCTGACCTTGCAGGCCGATCAGGCTCTGCTACAGGTGAGCCGTGACACGCTGAAAACTTATGAGGAGAGTCTCTCGCTTACTCAGCGCAGCTTCGATGTTGGCGTAGCCTCAGCACTCGAATTGAGCCAGGCGCGCAGCGCAGTCGATACCGCACGAGTCGGGATCGAGCGTTATACCCGCCAGGTGGCCCAGGATCGCAACGCCCTGACGCTGCTGCTTGGTCGCAATATTCCGCTGGAGTTGCCGGCTGATGGTCGGCTGGAGCGCGACCTGCTGGCGGCGGTTCCGGTGGGGCTGCCGTCGGACCTGCTCTATAAACGTCCGGATATCATTCAAGCTGAATACCAGCTGCGTGCTGCCAACGCGAATATCGGCGCGGCGAGGGCGGCGTTCTTTCCGCGCATCAGCCTCACCGGTGCGGTGGGTACTGCGAGCAGTGAGCTGTCCGGGCTGTTCGATGGCGGCTCCAGCTACTGGAACTTCGCCCCGAGCATCAGTGTGCCGATCTTCAACGCCGGGCAGCTGCGTGCCAACCTCGACTATGCCGAGATCAGCCGCAACATCCAGGTGGCGCAGTACGAGCAGGCAATCCAGACAGCCTTCCGTGAAGTGGCGGACGGACTGGCCGCTCAGGCCACCTACGTTCGCCAGGTGCAGGCTCAGCGCGATCTGCTGGAGACCAGTGAGGACTATTACCGCCTTGCCGAACGCCGTTACCGCACCGGGATAGACAGCTACCTGACCCTCCTCGACGCACAGCGGCAGCTGTTCGAAGTTCAGCAGCAATTCATCAGCGACCGTCTGGCGCAGATGGTCAGCGAGGTCGAGCTGTTCAAGGCATTGGGCGGCGGTTGGGACGCCCAGGGCGAGGCTATCCCAGGGCAGGGTTGAGGATGTTTTGCGGCGCTTGCCGTGGTTCGATGATGTTCTTGCCGAGCTAACGCTCTAACAAAAACGCCGCCTCTGAGGGCGGCGTTCTTGTTTATGCTACGTTTTCAGCGGTTGCGGGTCAGCAATGCCGGCTTCTCACCACGAGGCTTGGTCGGAAGCTGTTCCAACTGCTCAATGCTGGGCAGTCGGTCCAGCTTCGACTCCTTGTGGATGATGACCGGCTGCTTTTCCTTCGGCTTCTCCGCCATGTCTCGACGGGCCCCACCGCTATCGCCGTCGATGCGGCGTCCTTCATTCTTGCGGCGTGGCTGACCGCCACGGGCCGATTGGCCCTGGCGCTTGCCTTTGCCCTGAGCGCCTGCTCCGGCAGTGCCGCTGCGTGGAGCTGCCGCGGCACGTGGCTGGCTACCGGGTTGAGCCGGGGCGCCGGGGCGACGGCCACGCCCCTGCTTGTTCTGGTAGGGGCTGACATAGTCGACGCTATTGCCGAAATTATCGACTTCGTCATCAAGAAATACGTCCGGAGCGCGATCGCTCGGCAGGCGAGGCGGACGGCTCACTGGCGCCGCAGCCGTCTGCTCTGCCGAGCCCGGCGCAGGACGCGCATTGCGCGGCTTGTTGCGTCCACGACGGTTGCGGTCTCCCGCTTTCGGCTCGCTGGCTGCAGCTTCGGTGGTTTTGGCGGCGCGCTCGCCGCGAGGTTTGCGTTCACTGTTGCGAGCAGGACGTGGCTGGCGCGGCTCACGGACTTCCGGCTTTTCCGCTTCGATTGTGCTGGCGTCGAAGCCCAGCAAATCGCCGTCCGGAATCTTCTGCTTGGTCATCCGCTCGATGCCCTTGAGCAGCTTTTCCTCGTCGGGTGCAACCAGCGAAATCGCTTCACCGCTGCGGCCAGCCCGACCGGTACGCCCGATCCGGTGAACGTAATCTTCCTCAACGTTCGGCAGCTCGAAGTTGACCACGTGAGGCAGTTGATCGATATCCAGGCCGCGCGCGGCGATATCGGTGGCGACCAGGATACGTACCTGGTTGGCCTTGAAATCCGCCAGCGCCTTGGTACGCGCGTTCTGGCTTTTGTTGCCGTGAATCGCGACGGCAGGCAGGCCGTGCTTGTCGAGGTATTCAGCCAGGCGGTTGGCGCCATGCTTGGTGCGGGTGAACACCAGCACCTGTTCCCAGGCGCCCTGAGTAATCAGGTGGGCCAGCAGGGCGCGCTTGTGTGTAGCGGGCAGGCGGAATACCCGTTGCTCGATACGCTCGACTGTCGTGTTGGGCGGGGTGACCTGGATTTTTTCCGGCTCGTGCAGCAGCTTGCTGGCGAGGTCGGTGATGTCCTTGGAGAAAGTCGCCGAGAACAGCAGGTTCTGGCGCTTGGTCGGCAGCTTGGCCAGTACCTTCTTGACGTCATGGATAAAGCCCATGTCGAGCATGCGGTCGGCTTCGTCGAGGACCAGAATTTCGACATGCGACAGATCGACGGCTTTCTGGTTGGCCAGGTCGAGCAAACGGCCAGGGCAGGCGACGAGCACGTCGAGACCCTTAGCAATCGCCTGAACCTGTGGGTTCATGCCTACGCCGCCGAAGATGACCGCACTTTTCAGCGGCAGATCGCGGGCGTAGACCTTGAAGCTGTCATGAACCTGGGCGGCCAGTTCGCGCGTTGGCGTCAGTACCAGTACGCGCGGCTGGCGTGGACCGTGACGGTGTTCGCGATCGGGATGGCCACCCGGGAAGAGAATTTCGAGAACGGGGAGCGCGAAACCACCGGTCTTACCGGTTCCCGTCTGTGCAGCGACCATCAGGTCGCGGCCTTGCAACACGGCGGGGATGGCCCGCTGTTGCACGGGTGTAGGCTGGGTGTAACCGGCGGCCTCGACGGCACCGGCCAAAGCCTCGGAGAGACCGAGGGAAGCAAAGGACATGAGTAATCCTGTCTTGTATAGGGCGATGCCCTGGATGGTCATGCCTGGCTCGAATCGCGACTGGCGTGCGATCCCGTCCGGTCCTGCCGCATCTCGACGATAACGACATCCGGGCGTAAGCCTGGCGGAAGCGCGGAGTATAACAGAGCCTGTTACCACCGCATTGGTAGGACAGTGTGGCAGTTCGCAGGTTCATTGACCAGCTCCCTGTTTTTGCAGGGAGCTGGATCGATGATTTAGCGGCCCAGCTTGAGGTTATCCCAGATCGCCAGGCTGGGTTCGGCCTGGTTCAGCGTATAGAAGTGCAATCCCGGCGCACCGCCAGTCAGCAGTTCCTCGCACATCTCGCTGATTACCTGCTCGCCGAAGGCCTGGATGCTTTCCATGTCATCACCATAGGACTCCAGCTGCTTGCGAACCCAGCGCGGAATTTCGGCGCCACAGGCGTCGGAGAAGCGCGCGAGCTTGCTGTAGTTGGTGATCGGCATGATGCCCGGAACGATCGGCGTCTCCACGCCCAGCTTGCGCACGCGCTCGACGAAGTAGAAGTAGCAGTCGGCGTTGAAGAAGTACTGGGTGATGGCGCTGCTAGCGCCGGCCTTGGCCTTGCGCACGAAGTTGGCCAGGTCGTCCTCGAAGTTGCGCGCCTGCGGATGCATCTCCGGGTACGCTGCGATCTCGATGTGGAAATGATTGCCCGTTTCGCTGCGAATGAACTCCACCAGCTCGTTGGCGTAGCGCAGCTCGCCGCTGGCCATGCCCATGCCGGACGGTAGATCGCCGCGCAGCGCAACGATGCGTTTGATGCCGGCGTCCTTGTACAGATTGAGCAGCTCGCGCAGTTCCTGTTTGCCGTCGCCGACACAGGAGAGGTGCGGTGCGGTCGGCACCTTCACTTCGCCGTCGAGCTGCAGCACGGTGTTCAGGGTGCGGTCGCGGGTCGAACCACCCGCACCGTAGGTGCAGGAAAAGAAGTCCGGCTTGTATTCGGCCAGCCGACGCGCGGTGACCATCAATTTTTCATGCCCAGCGTCGGTCTTGGTGGGGAAGAACTCGAAGCTGATGGCGGGTTTCGATTGGGGTTTGCTCATGACAAATCCAGGGGCTGTCGGACAGCACGCTGCCCGAGACTTCCTTCATCGACAAAGACTGGAGGCTGGAGGCTGGATCATTTCGTCCAGCCTCCAGCCTTCCGGCCTCCAGCGGTCTTAGTAGCGGTAAGAGTCTGGCTTGAACGGCCCTTCGATCTCGACACCGATGTACTCGGCCTGGGTCGGCGTCAGGCGGGTGATGACACCACCGAAGCCCTTGACCATTTCGGCTGCGACTTCCTCGTCGAGCTTCTTCGGCAGCACCATCACCGTGACGTTCTTGGTCTTTTCGGTAACCGGCAGGTCGGCGAATTTCTCGTTGAACAGGTGGATCTGTGCGAGCACCTGGTTGGCGAACGAGCCGTCCATGATCCGGCTCGGGTGGCCGGTGGCATTGCCCAGGTTCACCAGACGGCCTTCGGCCAGCAGGATCAAGTAGTCGTCATTCTGTGCATCGAAGCTGCCAGCGCCGGTGCGGTGGATCTTGTGCACCTGCGGCTTGACCTCTTCCCACGCCCAGTTCTTGCGCATGAAGGCGGTGTCGATCTCGTTGTCGAAGTGACCGATGTTGCACACCACGGCGCGCTTCTTCAGGCCTTTGAGCATGCCGGCGTCACAGACGTTGGCGTTGCCGGTGGTGGTGACGATCAGGTCGATCTTGCCCAGCAACGCGGTGTCGATGCAGGCGTCAGTGCCGTCGTTCAGGCCGTCCTTGTACGGGGAGACCAGTTCGAAGCCGTCCATGCAGGCCTGCATCGCGCAGATCGGGTCGACTTCCGAGACCTTGACGATCATGCCCTCCTGACGCAGGGACTGTGCCGAGCCCTTGCCTACGTCGCCGTAGCCGATCACCAGCGCCTGCTTGCCCGACAGCAGGTGGTCGGTGGCGCGCTTGATCGCATCGTTGAGGCTGTGACGGCAGCCGTACTTGTTGTCGTTCTTGCTCTTGGTGACCGAGTCGTTGACGTTGATCGCTGGGATCTTCAGGGTGCCTTTCTTCAGCATGTCCTGCAGGCGATGCACGCCAGTGGTGGTTTCCTCGGTGACGCCATGCACGCGCTCGAGCACCTGCGGGTACTTGTCATGCAGGATCTGCGTCAGGTCGCCGCCGTCGTCCAGGATCATGTTGGCGTCCCACGGCTGGCCGTCCTTGAGAATGGTCTGCTCGATGCACCACTCGTACTCTTCTTCAGTCTCGCCTTTCCAGGCAAATACCGGGATACCGGCGGCAGCGATGGCGGCGGCGGCCTGATCCTGGGTCGAGAAAATGTTGCAGCTGGACCAGCGTACTTCGGCGCCGAGGGCGGTCAGCGTCTCGATCAGTACGGCGGTCTGGATGGTCATGTGGATGCAGCCAAGGATTTTCGCGCCTTTCAGCGGCTGCTCGCCAGCGTACTTGTCGCGCAGGCCCATCAGGGCAGGCATTTCCGATTCCGCGATGATGATCTCGCGACGGCCCCAAGCGGCCAGGGAAATATCGGCGACCTTGAAATCGTTAAAACCGGCAGGCGTCATGACAGCGCTCATTGAAGAGTTCTCCATTCGTTTTGTGCGAATGGGCGCCGTTGATGCGTATGGTTAACGCCCTGTCCGAGCCTGACAGGTGAAATCTGATTTGGTCCTGCTGCTGCGCGACAGATAAGCCGCGTGGCTTGCTAGATCCAAAACAGGCTTTCGCCCTGCTGCAGCGCCCCTCGGACAGGTGGCGGGCACGGCCGAACGGTGTCGGCGGTGTGAAACCCGGCGATTATAGCTGTGACTGCGGGCAATCCCAAGCCCGGCGCAGTGCTCTCGGTCAGTGAATGTCGCCGCTGGCGCGAGTGCAGATTTGGCGGACCAGCCGGCCGATGCTCAAACCCTGGACCAGAATCGAGAACAGCACGATCAGATAGGTGATGTTCAGTAGCAGATCGCGCTCGTCACTGGCTGGTAGCGCCAGCACCAGCGCCACCGAAATCCCGCCTCGCAGCCCGCCCCAGGTGAGGATGCGCACCGTGCCGTTGGGCAGTGCTCGGCCCATTTTGCGTAACAGGAAGGCTGCCGGGCCGACCGCCGCCAGGCGGGTGCCAAGGATGAGTAGCGTCACGCACAGCGCAATCAGCAGGTAATGCGCGCTGAATGGCAGCAGCACCAGCTCCATGCCGATCAGCACAAAGAGCACCGCGTTGAGGATCTCGTCGAGCAGCTCCCAGAAGTTATCGAGGTTCTCCCGGGTGTGATCCGACATCGCGTGCCGCCGACCCTGATTGCCGATGATCAACCCTGCTACCACCATGGCGATGGGGCCGGAGACGTGCAGGTGTGTGGCCAGGGTATAGCCGCCCAGGACCAGCGCGAGGGTCAGCAAGACCTCCACTTGGTATTGATCGATGCTCTTGAGCAGGGCGAAGGTCAGTGCGCCAAGCAAGGCGCCGAGCAAGATGCCGCCGCCGGCTTCTTCGAAGAACAGCCAGACGGCCTCGTTCGCCGCAGGGGCTTCTCCGCGGGCAAGCACGCCCAGCAGTACGGTGAACACCACCACCGCGACCCCGTCATTGAACAGCGACTCGCCGACGATGGTGGTTTCCAGCGCTTTTGGCGCTCCGGCCGAACGCATGATGCCGAGTACGGCGATGGGATCGGTTGGCGAGATAAGTGCGCCGAACAGTAGGCAATAGAGCAGCGGCGGCTGCTGCCCGAAAAGATCAAGAATCCACCAACTGCCGAAACCGATCACGGCCGTCGAGAACAGGACGCCTACGGTGGCTAGCAGACCGATCGACCAGCGCCGCGCACGCAGATCGGCCAGGTTGATATGCAGCGCGCCGGCAAACAGCAGAAACGACAACATGCCGTCCATCAGCAGGTGGTTGAAATCGATCCGACCAACCAGGGTTTCGATCTGTGCTTCCAGCAGCGGCAGGCCCAGCATGGTCAACCCATGCAGCAGCAGCGAAAACACCAGCGCCGTGGCCATTACACCAATGGTTGGGGGCAAACCGATGAAGCGGTAGTTGAGGTAGGCGAGCAGCGCCGTAAGGCTGATGAAAATCGCCGAAATTTCGAGCATAGAGTCCTCAGGTCAGCACCATGGGATGCAGAGTGGACTAGGTCGCGGTGCAAATGGTGCCGGGCGAATCGCGAACTCAGCCAAGGACCGACGGGTCGTACTTTAAGGTTCGGTGAACCTCGCCGGGCGAGAGACTTTCAGGAGCTGCCAACATGAACCTCTTGTTTCGTTCTGTTCTGCTAGCCATTGCGGCCGGGTTGAGTCTGCCGGCTGCCGCCAATTCCTGCTATGTCAGCGCCGAAACCTCCGGCGCGGTGCCGCCGCCGGTGGTGACCGAAAAGTGTTTTCGCTACGAAGGCATGGAAGACAACGACATCGATTGGGTCTGCCAAAACAACGAGGCGGTGAAAAACTCTCGTCGTGAAATTCTCGACAGTTGCCCGTCCGGCCATTTCGGCGTTTGTACGGCAGCGTTGACGCCCGAAACGCTCGCCAACGAACGCGCCACCGGTAGTCAGGCCAACAGCACGCCCGCGCCGACCACGGTGCCTGAACAGGCGCGTATCGTCACTTACCACTACAAGGCAACGGATCAAGCCCAGGCCAAGATCGACTGCGAAACCGCGGGCGGTGAATGGTCGCAGTAGATGGACGCGGTTTGGCGATACGGCTGGCAGGGACGATAATCGCCGGCCGTCTGTATTCCGAGTGATCGAACCATGAAGTTGTTGCCGTTGAGTATGTCGCTGGTCGCCATGTTGGCGTTGTTGGCTGGCTGTGATCGCATTGATCCCAATTCTCCACTCGGCAAACGCAAGGCCATCTACCAGCAAATGCTCGACGTCAAGGAAGACCTGGGTGGCATGCTCCGTGGGCGCCTGCCGTTCGACCCGGAAGGCTTCACCAGCGGAGCGGCGAAGCTTGATCAGCTGTCGCGTCAGCCTTGGCAGCATTACCCGGAGGTCAAGGAAGCGCTGAGCGATGCCCGTGACGATGTGTGGCAACAGCAGGAACGGTTCAACGAAATGGCCCGTGAGCTTGAAGCCCGAACTGCCGCGCTGGTTGCCGCGACTACGCAGGTGCCGGTGACGCCCGAAAGCATCGCGCCGGCGTTTCAGCAGGTAGAAGACGCGTGCGAAGCGTGCCACAAGGAATTTCGCGCCTATTGATCAAGGCGGTGCGCTACGCCGTCAGTGCTTGGCTGCCTCCAGTTGCTTGCGAGCCTGATCCAGGCGCCGCTTGCTCACTTCAATCACCTGCGGATCGCCCGTCCCCAGTGCCTCGCGCAGTTGCGCCTCGCGTGTCGTAGCCAGACGCATCGCCCGTTCGATCTCGGCGTGGTTGGGCTGTAGCGGGACGACGCCCTGGCAGCGCTCGGTCAGGTTTTGTAACTGAGCCTCCAATAGCGCTCGTTGACTGCTGTCGCCCTTCAGCCGCGCGTCCTTGATCTGCTGACTGATGCGCTCGCGCTGGTCGCTGCAGGTGGCGTCCGTCTCTGCGGCAACCGTCGTTAGTTGAGTGCCGCAAAGGCAGAGCAGCATAAAAGCGAGGAAATTGTGCTGGCCGGCCATGCACAGGTCCTTTTTCTTGTTGTGTTGTCATATGACTGGAGACGAGCGGTGAAGTGCCGCTAAAAGCCGACAATCCCGACCTCATGCAGCTGCTGACGTAGCCGGAGTACATCCGGCGCCGTGAAGAAGGCCCGCAAGTGCTGGGCGCGTGTTGCGCCAATACCGGGTTCGGCCTGCCATTGCGCCAGGCTGATGTTAGCCAGCGCGTCCCAGCTCTCAGCGGGGATTGCATCAGCGCCAGGTGGCGCGCCGAGCGCCCGTAGCCAGCTGCCGAGGGGGCGCTTGCGTGCCAGCTGGAAACTGACGATCAGGCTGCTGGCGCTGGCTTCGCCGATGCCTGGAACCTGTTGCAGGCGCCGCTGATCGAGCTGCAGCCAGTCAAGCAGATCGACGACCAGCCCAGACTCCACCAGCGCCTGCCAGGTCGCCGGACCCAACTGTGGCAGGTCGAGACCGTGCTTGCCGCTGAGCCAGGCGAGCCGTGCAACAAACTGCTGTTCGCAGCCGGGGCTGGCTTGCCAGCAACTGAGGAAATGGTAGTCGCCCGGTTTAGGCGCCTCGACTCGCCGCCGTTGCTGCATGCGCCAGACGACATGTTCGAAGCGCGGAATAGTCAGGCCGGCCAGGGCGATGGCGACCTGATCGTCTGGCCGTACGTCTTCCTGCTGCCAGCGCCTCAGTGAGCCGAGACTGACGCGGCTGACAAGGCGGTCATCCAGCTGCACCGGCTCAAGCTGCAATACCGGCGTGATTCTGCCGCTGCGACCAATGTTGAACGTGACTTCGCGCACCTGGGTGACTACTGTACGCAGCGGGTATTTCCAGGCGACCGCCCAGTGCGGTGGTTGGGCCTGCCAGCGGGAAGCGTCCGGCCGTTGGCCTTGGCGCAGCACGATGCCATCGCTGGCGAACGGCAGTCGGTGGCGATACCAGTAGTCGCGCCAATGCCCGGCTTGCTCGGTGGTTTCCAGCGGCAAGGTCAGTGCGACGCTTTCGCCGAAGCCCATTGCGACCAGGCCCGCGAGGCGTGTCTGCATGTCGATTGGGCCGTTGGGCCAGTCCCAGACGAACAGGCCGATCTGCGTCGCGGTCGCCTCATCCAACACCTGCCTCGCCATTGCTCCGGCGACACGGCTGCGCGCCCCGGCGCTGCCGGCTTCGGCCTGAACATGCTCCTGCAGGCGCCAGTACAGCTCACCTTGCAGGATCAGCTCTTCGCTTATCGGGAGTCGAAGCGGTATGGCCGGTAGCTTCCGGGCCCGGTCGGTCCAGTCCTGCCCGTGGCTGCCGTTGCCACGACTCACCATCCGGACCAGCGAGCCATCCCGGTAGTGCAGCGTCACCGCGACGCCATCCACCTTTGGCTGCACCCAAACGTCCGAGCGAGTCGCGAGCCAGTCGTTGACCGCCTCGGCATCTGCGAGCTTGGCCAGCCCGGTTTGGGCGACCGGATGAGCAACGGACCCTCCGGCGCCGTCAAGCGGGCCCGCCGCAGGGGTTGTGCTGATTGCAGCAAAGCATGCTTGCCATTGCTCCAGGCGCTGTCGGGTCTGGTCATAGATTTCGTCGTCGACCAGCGAGAGGCCGCGCCGATGGTAGGCGTCGTCCCACTGTGTCACTTGATCGGCCAAGGCTGCGATTTCGGTTTCGGCGCGGCGGTTTGGCCAGTCGGGGCAATCGGCTATTGCCAGGGAAGAGAGGGTGCAGAACGTGAGCGCGATGAGGCGTTGCATTGATAGAGCATCCTTGCTCGTTGGCGGCAGAACCCATTCTGCCCAGTTGGGGCAGCTCGGGCCGTGCGCTAACGCATGTTGAACAGTTCCTGGTGGAAATCGCCAGCTGGCAGGCCGTGCTCGATCAGATCCTGGCGCAGTTCACTGCCGAAACTCGCCGGCCCGCAGAACCAGACGTCACGTTGCCGCCAGTCCGGAATTACCTGGCGGACCTGGCTAGGCGTGAGCCGACCATGCTCCGCTGCCACCTGTATATGCAGGCGTATTCGCGCGGACCCTGCGAGCGCTTGTAGCTGTGCGATGAAGCGTTGGTCCGGTGCGCTGGTGCAATAGAACAGATCGATGTTGTTGTTCTTGTCGCTGCTCGCCAGCGTCTGCAGACGGCTGATGAAGGGGGCGATGCCGATGCCGCCTGCTACCCAGATCTGCCCCGGCTTATGTCCGCGGAAGTCAAAGCAGCCGTAAGGGCCTTCTACCGTAACTGCATCGCCGTTGTGTAGGGTTTGCGGCAAGCGACGGGTGTAGTCCCCGAGTCCCTTGATCGAGAAGGAGAGCTTGCCGTCGTTCTGCCAAGCGCTGGAAAGACTGAAGGGATGTGGTCCTTCCTGTTGGTCGAAGCTGGCAAAGGCGAATTGTCCAGGTTTGTGACCGGGCCAGGGCCCTTCCAGCGCCACATCCACACGCAGGACCTGGTTGTCGGGGTGGTAGCTCAGGCCATCGACGCGGCCGATGACCTGATGTGCGCGTCCGACCTGACGCAGCAGCGAGACACAAGCGGCGAGGGTCCCGCCAATAAGCAACGAAGCTATCACCACACCCAGTGGTGAGGACCAATAGGCGGGCGGCATCAGCAAGAGGCTGTGTACGACCAGCACCAGATAGACCAGCGCCAGCCAACGATGGGTTTTGAAGAACCAGCGGTACGGGAACTGTTTGATCAGCGCGAGAACGATCAGTAACGCCGCTAGATAGAAAGCCCATTCGCCGATGTCCTCAGCGAACCCCCGCTGTGCATGTAACCAGCCGAGCAGGCCGTCCTCGGCTCGGCCGGCGCCGCGCCGAGCAGGGCCGGCGAGCCAGCCAAATTTCACCAGCCATTTCGGAATCTGCGCCCAGCCCCAATGCACGGTTGATACCACCAACGCGCCGATCCCCAGCCATTTATGCAGCCGGTAACTCTTGTCCAGGCCGCCCAGCAGGCGCTCCAGCCACTGGGGCCGGATGGCGAGGTAGATCGCTACGCTCATTGCAGTGATCGAGAGGACACCAGTGTAGTGAACCATGTCCGCGCGCAGCGGCCAGAAACGGGAGTAGTCGCCTGGGACGACGCCAGCGGTCGTGAGCCATAAAAGGGTCACGATTACGAATAGCGTGACGAAGGCCAGTCTGATCCGTTGCATGCTCTGCTCCTCCTATTGTGCTGACGGCTCGAGAAGCATGCGCTTGCGATGCAGTGGTGGGCATGATCGTTATCAACGGCATTGATTAGTGAGCTAATCAACTGCACCGTACAATCGTCAGCCAAATGTCTTGCGGAGTGATTCATCAGTGCAACCCGTGATCACCATCGAGCACCTCACCAAGACCTACGCCTCGGGGCATCCAGCGCTCAAGCAGATCGATCTGGAGATCCACAAGGGCGAGATCTTCGCCCTACTCGGGCCCAACGGTGCAGGCAAAACCACGCTGATCAGCATCATCTGCGGCATCGTCAATCCCGGTAGCGGTCGAGTGCGGGTCGATGGCTTCGACATCATCGACGATTACCGCGCCGCACGATCCAAGATCGGCCTGGTGCCACAAGAACTCTTTAACGAAGGCTTCGAGAGTGTCTGGGCGACGGTGCGCTTTTCCCGCGGACTGTTCGGCAAGGCGCCGGATGACGCCTATCTGGAAAAGCTGCTGCGTGATCTCTCGCTGTGGGACAAGAAGAGCGCGCGCATCATCGAACTGTCTGGCGGCATGAAGCGACGAGTGATGATCGCCAAGGCGCTGTCGCACGAACCGAGCATCCTGTTTCTCGATGAGCCCACCGCAGGGGTCGACGTTGAGTTGCGGCGCGATATGTGGGAAATGGTGCGCGGCCTGCGCGAGCGCGGCGTGACCATCATCCTCACCACCCACTACATCGAAGAGGCCGAGGAGATGGCCGACCGCATCGGGGTGATCAGCAAGGGCGAAATCATCTTGGTCGAGGATAAAAAGGCATTGATGCAGAAGCTCGGCAAGAAGCAGCTGACCCTGCATCTGCAACGACCGCTTGCAGAAATTCCTACGGATCTGGCCGATTATCCGCTCGAGCTGGTCGATTCCGGCAATCAGTTGGTGTTCACCTTCGATGCCCAGCACGAGGACACCGGCATTGCCGAACTGCTCAGGCGCCTGGCGGTACACAAAATCGATTTCAAGGATCTGCAGTCGAGTCAGAGTTCGCTGGAAGAAATCTTCGTCAGCTTGGTAAAAGGCAGCCGCACATGAATTTCCACGCAATTCGCGCCATCTACCTGTTCGAGCTGGCGCGCACCTGGCGCACGCTGCTACAAAGCATCGCCACGCCGGTCATATCCACTTCGTTGTATTTCGTCGTTTTCGGCTCGGCCATCGGCTCGCGGATGGAGGCCATGCACGGTATCCCTTACGGTGCCTTCATCATTCCCGGCCTGATCATGATGGCGCTGCTTACCGAGAGCATTTCCAATGCCTCCTTCGGCATCTATATGCCGCGCTATTCGGGGACCATCTACGAAGTGCTCTCGGCGCCAGTGTCGTACCTTGAGATTGTCATCGGCTATGTCGGCGCCGCGGCGACCAAATCGATCATTCTTGGCTTGGTGATTCTGCTGACGGCCCGCTTGTTCGTCGATTACGAGATTGCGCATCCGTGGGTGATGGCGCTGTTCCTGGTACTCACCGCGGTGACCTTCTGCCTGTTCGGTTTCATCATCGGCATCTGGGCGGACGGGTGGGAAAAGCTGCAGATCGTGCCGTCGCTGATCGTTATGCCACTGGCCTTTCTCGGCGGCAGCTTCTATTCCATCGAAATGCTTCCGCCAGTCTGGCAGAAGGTCACGCTGTTCAATCCGGTGGTGTACCTGATCAGCGGCTTCCGTTGGAGCTTCTACGGGGTTTCCGACGTCAACGTCGGGATCAGCCTGGCGATGACGCTGGGCTTCCTGGCGCTGTGTCTGGGCTTGATCTGGTGGATCTTCAAGACGGGTTATCGGTTGAAGAACTGAGCCGGGCGGGGTTTCTCCATTCGCTGGCGCAGGTCCGTGGTGGTGGGCTGAAGCCCACCCTACGGGTTGTTGGTGCGGGTCGAGGCCGAAGCGGTGCTGGGGGGGCGTCGGCCTTGTCGGGGTGGCAGATAACCGTCACACCTGTAAAAAAGCCCCGTCCGGCTTTCGCTGGCGGGGCTTTTTCATGTGGTTGGCCGTCTCGTAGGGTGGGTCGGGCGGCGTTCCGCTTCAGCCCACCGAGTTGGCGACAGCTCCGTAGGGTGGGCTAAAGCCCACCCTACGGATTGGAGGCGGGTCAGAGCCCGGCAGCGGCGCGCAGGGCCTCGGCCTTATCAGTCTTTTCCCAGGTGAAGGCGGTGAAGGTGTCGCCACCTACCGTCATTTCATATGGTTCGCGCCCGAAGTGACCATAGGCTGCTGTGGCTTTGTACATCGGGTGCAGCAGGTCGAGCATGGTGGTGATCGCGTAGGGACGCAGATCGAAATGCTCGCGGACCAAGGCAACGATTTTTTCGTCGCTGAGCTTGCCAGTGCCGAAAGTGTTGATCGAGATCGAGGTCGGCTGGGCCACGCCGATGGCGTAGGAGACCTGGATTTCGCAGCGTTCGGCCAGACCGGCAGCAACGATGTTCTTCGCCACATAACGGCCCGCGTAGGCAGCTGAACGGTCGACCTTGGACGGGTCCTTGCCGGAGAAGGCGCCGCCGCCATGACGGGCCATACCGCCGTAGGTGTCGACGATGATCTTGCGCCCGGTCAGGCCGCAGTCGCCCACCGGGCCGCCGATGATGAACTGGCCGGTCGGGTTGATGTGGAACTGGGTGTCCTTGTGCAGCAGTTCGGCCGGGATCACGTGCTTGACGATCAGCTCCATCACCGCTTCCTTGAGGTCGGAATGCTTGACCTCCGGGTTGTGCTGGGTGGAGAGCACGATGGCGTCGATACCGACGACTTTGCCGCCTTCGTAGCGGCAGGTGACCTGGCTCTTGGCGTCCGGACGCAGCCACGGCAGCAGGCCGTTCTTGCGCGCTTCAGCCTGGCGCTCGACCAGTGCATGGGAGAAGCGGATTGGAGCCGGCATCAGCACGTCGGTTTCGTTGCTGGCGTAGCCGAACATCAGGCCCTGATCGCCGGCGCCCTGGTCTTCCGGCTTGCTACGGTCGACGCCCTGGGCGATGTCCACGGACTGCTTGCCGATGATGTTGATGATGCCGCAGGTGGCGCCATCGAAGCCGACTTCCGAGCTGTTGTAGCCGATGTCGACGATAACGTCGCGCACCAGCTGCTCGAGGTCGACCCAGGCGCTGGTGGTGACTTCGCCGGCGACGATGGCGACGCCGGTCTTGACCATAGTTTCGCAGGCCACGCGGGCGTGTTTGTCCTCAGCGATGATGGCGTCCAGCACCGCATCGGAGATCTGGTCGGCGATCTTGTCCGGGTGCCCTTCGGACACGGACTCGGAGGTGAAAATCGAATATTCGCTCATCTATCGGTTCCTAATTACCGGTGGGTGAGTCGGCTGTCAGGAGCTGGCCGGGAAAAGTACCGGGCCTGGATCTGAAAACCGTTCTTCAAGCCAATGTAGAGGCTCTCGCCGGGCGTGAGCCCCGCGGCATCGGCCCAACGGGCCAGATCGTCCTGTTCGAAACCCAACCACAGATCGCCGCAGGCCTCCCTGGCCCAACTCTGGTTATGGCTGCACAGTTCGGTGATCAGCAGGCTCCCGCCCACGTTCACCAGCCGTGCCAGTTGCTTGAGTGCTTCACCCGGCGCGGCCAGATGATGCAAAACCATGTTCAGCACAACGCAATCGGCCGACGGACATTCGTCCTGCAATGCGTCAGCAAGTTTCAGCTCGACATTGCCCAGTGCGTCGCGCTCGCAGCGCGACCGAGCCAGTTCGAGCATGGCCGGGCTGTTGTCCACCGCGACCACTTGGGCGAATCGATGGGCCAACTCCGGCAGAAAGCTGCCGTCGCCCGGGCCGACTTCGAGCGCTGTGGAATCCGCTGACACATTCAGCGCATCGAGCAGCGCGACCACGCTGTCGCGGTACTGAGGCAGGCCGGCAATCAAGTCCTGCCGTGCCTGAAAGCTGCCGGCCATCCGTGCAAAGAAGTCTTCGCTGGCGGCGCTGCGCTGGGCATGCACCGCCCCGATGCGCGCCTGCACATCGAGTGGCAGGCTCAGCTGGTCCACTTCGTCCAGCAGCGCGGCATGCAGCTTGCCGCCGAGGCTGTCGGGTTGGGGCAGGGCGCGGCGGTAAAAGATCGCGTTGCCTTCACGGCGGGTTGCCAGCAGGCCGGCTTGAGTCAGCACCTTGAGGTGATGGCTGATGCCGGACTGGCCTGTGGCGAAGATCTGCGCCAGTTCGAGCACCCCGAACGAATCGCTGGCTAGCGCGCGTAGAACGTTCAGGCGCAGCGAGTCGCCGCCGGCCTTGCACAGGGCGGCGAGCTGATCGCTGTCATCGAAGGAGATCTGGGGAATACGCAGGCTCATAGGCCGCGCAGTCTAGTCGGTCGTTTTTCGTCCAGCAATGGCAATATCAAAAAGTTTTGATATTGGACAAGCGGGTCAGTTCACCAAGCTGGTGATGCCCATGCCGCACGACACCAGCCCGAGGGCCAGCAGGAAGAAGCTCGGGAGTAGATCGAGTACGCGCTGTAACCGATCGAGATTGGACAGGCGTCTCGAAACCAGGCTGTAGGTAACCAGAATCGATATATCGACCAAGGCCCAGATGGCGATCAATGCCACCGCCTGCGGCGCAAATGGCTGGGTGGGCAGGATGAAGCCCGGCAAGAACGCGAGAAAGAACAGGATGTCCTTCGGGTTCGAGAGACCGACCGCCATGGCCCGCCAGAAATAATGAGCGTGTGGGCGTTCCTGCTCCGGCGCTTCGTCATTCCCGCCGCAGAGACCGTCTGCGCCAAGCCAGATCAGGTAGAGCCCACCGATCACCTGGCCCCATTCGAGAATGACTGGCTCCAGATCCAGCGCCAGATAGATCATTACCAGCGCGACGATCATCAGCACTTGCGCAGAAATCACTCCGCCGAGAATGGTCCACGCGGGCCAGCTGCGCCGCGCATCGGCAATTACCAGCGCGACGACCGGGCCCGGTGAGGCAATCAGGAGCGCGACCGCCGCGGCAAAGGCTAGATAGGTGGCGTTCATAGTTCGGTCACTAATTCGAATATGCGTGACGCTTTGCCCAGTCGCTCGGTATAGAAACGCAGGTTGCAGGTGGCGAAGGTGCGTTGCATCCAGCGGTCATTGCCATCGAAGTGGGCAGTGAAGGGGCTGCGTGCATGGGCGGTGCGACGGTTGTCGATGATCAGCAGATCGCCGCGGCTGAGCCGCACCGGCTCGACCACCTCCCAGGCAACGCCGCGCAAGGTATCCAGCGCGCGTTGGGCACGCTCGCTATAGGCGACCATGAAGTGCGGGTCGAAGCGAAAGAAAGGGGCATCGGGGTCGCCGTACAGAACGGTCTGATGCTTGTTGATATCGATGCGCTGGTTCTTCTCGCTGGCGCCGTAGTCGGAGAAGAAGTTGTACGGCTCATTGAGCAAGAACGCCTGTTGTTCATAGCTCAACCGCTCAAGGATGCGGTCGACCGAGGCAATGTAGGTGATCGCCTCGGCTGCGGGGTCTTGGCGCAGACAAAGCAGCAGCAGGTAGTCCGGCTGGATCGCGTGAAAGGCGTTCTCGGTGTGCAGGTCGAGCTCGGTGTCGAAGCTGTCCGAGGTGGCGGCACGCGATTGCATCTGCTGGGGGAAGAAGTTGTTGACGATGGCGCCACCGGATTCCTGTACATAGCCGATCGGCTCGCCGAGCAGTGCGGTGGCCTGCAGCAATAGCCGTTCGCTGGTGTCGTCCGGCTTGCGGAGCTCGGAGCGGGAGGCTGGGGTCGAGGGAATCTCACCGATTGCCGTGCCGTCCAGCAGCAGGTAGCCGCTCGGATTGCCGAACAGCTTGAACTCGAGAATCCGCGCAATCTGCTCCTGGCTCAGGCCGCCGTTTCGGATGCTGGCAGACAAAAGTAGGTCAAAGTCGCGATTGGACATGTCATTCTTCCCTGCACATGTATACGAGGCGCGTGCCTCTTCTTATGAGTCGAAGCCACTGCATTGCTGGCCCGCTTGCTGGCGCAGTATTGGTGGGGTTCGGAGGGTTGCAAAATGGAAAAAAGGTCCGTCTGCGATGAGTTTTACTCATGCCGGAGCGGGGCAGCATGACGCTCAGGATGCCACCCCTGTACGCATTGCGGGCCTTCGAGGTGGCGGCGCGATTCGGTTCTTTCACTCAGGCGGCCGAAAGCCTGTGCATCACTCAGAGCGCAGTCAGCCGGCACGTGAAAACACTGGAGGAAAACCTTGGCTGTCAATTGTTCGAGCGGCGCGGCTCGCGTCTCGCGCTCACCGACACCGGACGGCTGTTGGCACAGGAGCTCAAGGTTGGTTTCCGCACCCTCGAAAACGCCTGCATTGCAGTCAATCGTCAGCAGGACGCGCTCCGGCTGAAAGCGCCGTCCACCTTGACCATGCGATGGCTGCTGGGCGCGCTGGAAGATTTTCAGCTCACACACCCGCAGAATCGGGTGCAGCTCACCAGTGCCTGGATGGACCTGGATGCGGTGGATTTCCATAACGAGCCGTTCGATTGCGCGATCCTGTTGGGCCACGGTGGCTTTCCGGCCGACTGGAACCGGGTCAAGTTATTCGATGAGTGGCTGGTGCCGGTGTGCTCACCGGAGGTGCTTGGCGATACGCGTTGGACCGCTACCCAGCTGGCCTCTGCTGAACTGATCCATCCATCACGCGACTGCCGCGATTGGCGGCGGTGGCTGCAGCGGGTCGGGCTGATCGATGCCGTCGCCTGGCAACAGGGCAAGCTGTTCGATACGTTGGAACTAGGCATTTCCGCTGCAGCGCAGGGGCATGGCGTTTCGATCGGTGACCTGGCGCTGGTCGCTGCCGAACTGCACAAGGGCTCGCTGATGCTGCCATTCGACACAGCGGTACGTTCCGGTGACAGCTACTACCTGGTCTGGCCCGCCGCCGGCGAGACGCCGATAACCCTGACCCATATGAAGAATTACCTGCTTGAGCATCTGCCGGATATCGGCAGTCGTGGTGTCAGCCTGCTCGACTGATTGGTGGAGCGACTTATTTCAGTCATTGCCCCGCCACCCTCGGTAGGGGAAAATGGCCGCCTTTTTCCAAGTACACCCCCCGCAGGAGATTCAGCGATGCCCAGCCGTCGTGAGCGAGCCAATGCCATCCGCGCCCTCAGCATGGATGCTGTGCAGAAAGCCAACAGCGGCCACCCGGGTGCCCCCATGGGCATGGCGGACATCGCCGAGGTTCTCTGGCGCGACCATCTGAAGCACAGCCCGACCAACCCTCTGTGGGCGGACCGCGATCGTTTCGTGCTGTCCAACGGCCACGGCTCGATGCTGATCTACTCGTTGCTGCACCTGACCGGCTACGACCTGTCGATCGACGACCTGAAAAACTTCCGTCAGCTGCACAGCAAGACGCCGGGCCATCCCGAGTTCGGCTACACCGCAGGTGTCGAGACCACCACCGGCCCGCTGGGCCAGGGCCTGGCCAATGCCGTTGGTTTTGCCCTGGCGGAAAAGGTCATGGCTGCGCAGTTCAACCGCGACGGGCACAAGATTGTCGACCACCACACCTATGTGTTCATGGGCGACGGCTGCCTGATGGAAGGCATTTCCCATGAAGTCTGCTCGCTGGCCGGCACGCTGGGCCTGAGCAAGCTCATAGGCTTCTATGACGACAACGGCATCTCCATCGATGGCGAAGTGCATGGCTGGTTTACCGATGACACCCCGCGCCGCTTCGAAGCCTATGGCTGGCAGGTGATTCGCAACGTCAACGGTCACGACGCCGAGGAAATCCAGATCGCTTTGGAGACCGCCCGCAAGAGCGACCGTCCGACACTGATCTGCTGCAAGACCGTCATCGGCTTTGGTTCGCCGAACAAGCAGGGCAAGGAAGAGTCCCACGGCGCCGCGCTGGGTGATGCCGAAATCGCCCTGACCCGCGAAGCGCTGGGCTGGAACCACGGCCCGTTCGAGATTCCGGCCGAGATCTACGCCGAGTGGGACGCCAAGCAGAAGGGTGCTGACGCCGAAAACGAATGGAACAAGCGCTTCGCTGCCTACGAGTCCGAATTCCCGGCGCTGGCGTCCGAGTTCAAGCGGCGCATGGCGGGCGAGCTGCCGGCTGACTTCGCCGAAAAGGCCTCCGAGTTCATCCGTGAAGTCGCTACCAAGGGCGAAACCATCGCCAGCCGCAAGGCCAGCCAGAATTGCCTGAATGCCTTCGGCCCGCTGCTGCCTGAACTGCTCGGCGGTTCGGCGGACCTCGCCGGTTCCAACCTGACCCTGTGGAAGGGCTGCAAGCCGGTGGTGGCCGAGGATGCCTCGGGCAATTACATGTACTACGGCGTGCGCGAGTTCGGCATGAGCGCCATCATGAACGGTGTTGCTTTGCACGGCGGGCTGATCCCTTACGGCGCGACCTTCCTGATGTTCATGGAATACGCCCGCAACGCCGTGCGCATGTCGGCGCTGATGAAGCAGCGGGTGCTTTACGTCTTCACCCACGATTCCATTGGTCTGGGCGAAGACGGCCCGACTCACCAGCCAATCGAGCAGCTGACCAGCTTGCGCACCACGCCGAACCTGGATACCTGGCGCCCGGCTGATACCGTCGAATCCGCGGTGGCCTGGAAGCACGCGGTCGAGCGCAAGGACGGTCCGAGTGCGCTGATCTTCTCGCGTCAGAACCTGCCGTATCACATCCGCGACAACGAAACCGAAGCGTCCATTTCCAAGGGTGGCTACATCCTCAAGAATTGCGTCGGCGAGCCTGAGCTGATCCTCATCTCCACCGGTTCGGAAGTCGGTCTGGCCGTTCAGGCGTACGACAAGCTCACCGAGCAGGGCCGCAACGTGCGTGTCGTCTCGATGCCGTGCACCAGCGTCTTCGACGCCCAGGACGCGTCCTGGAAGCAGCACGTGCTGCCGGTTGAAGTCGGCGCGCGCATCGCGATCGAAGCAGCGCACGCGGACTACTGGTACAAGTACCTCGGGCTCGACGGTCGCATCATCGGCATGACCACCTACGGCGAGTCGGCCCCGGCCGGTCAGCTGTTCGAGGAATTCGGCTTTACCGTCGAGAACATCCTCGCGGTTGCCGAAGAGCTGCTGGAAGACTGATTCCAGCTGCCGCGGTTGGTCTTCAATCAGTAGGGGCGGGCTTACTCGCGAGGCGTCCATGACGCGCTCGCGAGCAAGAACCAGGCGTCTCTCTCGCGCCTACGAGACAGCGGAAGCTATATGTCCAATCGTCCCTATCGCATCGCGCTCAACGGCTACGGCCGTATCGGCCGCTGCGTGCTGCGTGCATTTTACGAGCGCGATGCCGCGTTCGATTTCGAAATTGTCGCCCTCAATGACCTCGCCGATATGGCGAGTCTCGAATACCTCACTCGCTTCGACTCCACGCACGGCCGCTTCCCCGGAGAGGTGAAAGTGGAAGGCGACTGCCTGCATATCAACGGTCATTGCGTGAAGGTGTTGCGCCACTCGACGCCGGAAGCGGTCGATTGGCGAGCGCTAGGTGTGGATCTGGTGCTGGAATGCTCCGGTGCCTATAACACCCGCAGCGAAGCCCAGCGATTCATCAACGCCGGAGCACCGCGCGTGCTGTTCTCTCAGCCCATGAGCGGTGCGGCGGACGTCGACGCCACGGTGGTCATGGGCATCAATCACGAGCGTTTGAGTGGAGCGGAGCGGCTGGTGTCCAACGCATCCTGTACCACCAACTGTGGTGTGCCGCTGCTCAAGCTGCTCAATGATGCGATAGGGCTCGACTACGTTTCGATCACCACCATCCATTCGGCAATGAACGATCAGCCGGTCATTGACGCTTATCACCATGACGATCTGCGCCGCACCCGCTCTGCGTTTCAATCCGTGATTCCGGTGTCCACCGGGCTTGCGAAAGGCATTGAGCGACTGTTGCCGGAACTCTCGGGGCGGATTCAGGCCAAAGCGGTGCGGGTGCCCACGGTGAACGTGTCCTGCCTGGATATCACCTTGCAGATGTCCCGCGATACCGATGCTCAGACGATCAACCGGATCCTGCGCGAAGCCGCGGAGTCCGGGCCGCTACATGGCCTGCTTGCGTACACCGAGCTGCCCCATGCCAGTTGTGATTTCAACCACGACCCGCATTCGGCAATCGTCGATGGCAGCCTGACGCGCGCGTCCGGACCTCGATTGGTGAATCTGCTGGCCTGGTTCGACAATGAATGGGGTTTCGCCAATCGTATGCTCGACGTGGCCGATCACTACCTGCGTGTTGCCCACCGCGCCTAGCGGGCCGCCGTTCACAATCGCCGTTCTTGAACTTAAGGAAGATCACATGACCGTTTTGAAGATGACCGACCTCGACCTCCAGGGTAAGCGCGTGCTGATCCGCGAGGATCTCAACGTGCCGGTGAAGGACGGCGCGGTGAAAAGCGATGCACGCATCCTGGCCTCGCTGCCGACCATCAAGCTGGCGCTGGAGAAAGGCGCTGCCGTGCTGGTTTGCTCGCACCTGGGTCGCCCGGAAGAGGGTGTCTACAGCGAGGAAGACAGCTTGAAGCCGGTTGCCGACTACCTGAGCAAGGCGCTAAACCGCGAAGTCCCGCTGATCAAGGATTATCTCGAAGGCGTGCAGGTGCAGCCCGGCGAGCTGGTACTGCTGGAGAACGTTCGCTTCAACACCGGTGAAAAGAAGAACACTGACGAGCTGGCGCAGAAGTACGCGGCGCTGTGCGACGTCTTCGTCATGGATGCCTTCGGTACCGCCCATCGTGCCCAGGGTTCTACCCATGGCGTGGCTAAATTCGCCAAGGTCGCCTGTGCCGGCCCGCTGCTCGCCGAAGAGCTGGATGCGCTGGGCAAGGCGCTGAAAAGCCCGGCCCAGCCAATGGCCGCCATCGTCGCCGGCTCCAAGGTGTCGACCAAGCTGGACGTGCTCAACAGCCTGAGCCAGGTCTGCAACCAGCTGATCGTCGGTGGCGGCATCGCCAATACTTTCCTCGCGGCTGCTGGTTTCCCGGTCGGTAAGTCGCTGTATGAAGCCGATCTGGTCGACACGGCTAAAGCCATCGCGGCCAAGGTCAGCGTGCCGCTGCCGGTCGATGTGGTGGTCGCGAAGGCCTTTGCAGAAGATGCCGAAGCCACCGTCAAGGCGGTCGCCGACGTCGCCGAGGACGACATGATTCTGGACATCGGCCCGCAGACCGCAGCCAACTTTGCCGAGCTGCTGAAGTCGTCGAAGACCATCCTCTGGAATGGTCCGGTCGGCGTGTTCGAATTCGATCAGTTCGGCAACGGCACCAAGGTGCTGGCCCAGGCCATCGCTGAAAGCCCGGCGTTTTCCATCGCCGGTGGCGGTGACACCTTGGCAGCGATCGACAAGTACGGTGTCGCTGAGCAGATCTCCTATATCTCCACGGGCGGCGGCGCTTTCCTCGAGTTCGTCGAAGGTAAGGTTCTGCCAGCTGTTGAAGTGCTGGAGCAGCGCGCGAACTAAAACCGCTAATGGCCTTTTGTCGCTACAAACGTAACGGCAGAAGCAACCCCTGCGACTGGTTGCTGTCTCTGTTCTGTCCAGACGAGGAATGGAGACTCACCATGCGTTACGCCGCAATAGCTGTTTGCTGCATTGGCCTGGCCGGTTGTGCCGGAGGTTCGCCGGACTCGCTCTGCGAAGTAATCGACCCACCACCGGTACAGAGCCCGACTGCGCAAAACGATCAACGCATCGAAATGCAGAGCACGGGCGACCCAACTGCAGGCACCGCCGCGGATGTGCAGGATTGTTCCTGAGCCAGCAAGGAGGACCCATGAAAGGTCTGCTCATTCCGATGGCTGCATTACTGCTCGGCGGGTGCGGGCACTGGCAATCCGGACCGGATGCACCCTTTGTAGTTTGGAAGTGCCAGAGCGAGCAAAACATCGCGTGGCGCTATGCTGATGAAAGCCACCAGATGGTGGAGCTGAAAATTGGCGACAGCCAGCAGGTTCACAGGTTGCGCAAGGAACCGGTGACCCGTGGTGCTTTCTATAGCGATGGTGTTGTTGCCTTCCACGACAAGGGGACTGGCGCGCTGGTTTATCGGCTGGCTGATGACAAGCTGCTCGCCCATGGTTGCAGCGCGTCGCTGATCAATATCTGATCCAAAAAAAGCGGGCGAATCCTCTGTTTTAAGGCGTTTTTACCGGGTCTGATGGCTTTTGAGCCGTCCACCACTACAATGCCGCGCCATACCGCGCGGTGCTTGAACACCGTCAGCCCCTGCGGCAGGCTTTACACGATTAATCGACCCTAACCGGGAGAAAGGAAAACATGGCACTCATCAGCATGCGCCAGATGCTCGACCACGCCGCCGAATTCGGCTACGGCGTGCCGGCCTTCAACGTAAACAACCTCGAGCAGATGCGAGCCATCATGGAAGCGGCCGACAAGACCGACTCCCCGGTGATCGTCCAGGCTTCGGCCGGTGCTCGCAAATATGCCGGCGCGCCGTTTCTGCGCCACCTGATCCTTGCCGCGGTGGAAGAATTCCCGCATATCCCGGTGGTTATGCACCAGGATCACGGCACCAGCCCGGACATCTGCCAGCGCTCGATCCAGCTGGGCTTCAGCTCGGTCATGATGGATGGCTCGCTGCGTGAAGACGGCAAGACGCCGTCCGATTACGAATACAACGTCCGCGTCACTCAGCAGACCGTCGCTTTCGCCCACGCTTGTGGCGTGTCGGTAGAGGGTGAGCTGGGCTGCCTGGGTTCGCTGGAAACCGGTATGGCCGGTGAAGAAGACGGCGTCGGTGCAGAAGGCACCCTGGATCACAGCCAACTGCTGACCGATCCGGAAGAAGCCGCTGACTTCGTCGCCAAGACCAAGGTCGACGCCCTGGCCATTGCCATCGGCACCAGCCACGGCGCCTACAAGTTCACCAAGCCGCCAACCGGTGACACGCTGTCGATCCAGCGCATCAAGGAAATCCACCAGCGCATTCCCGATACCCACCTGGTGATGCACGGCTCCTCCTCCGTCCCGCAGGAGTGGCTGAAAATCATCAACGAGTACGGTGGTGACATCAAGGAAACCTACGGCGTGCCGGTCGAGGAGATCGTCGAAGGCATCAAGTACGGCGTACGCAAGGTGAACATCGACACCGACCTGCGTCTGGCGTCCACCGGTGCGATTCGCGAGTTCATGGCGAAGAACCCAGCCGAATTTGACCCGCGCAAATACCTGGCGAAGACCGTGACCGCCATGCGCGACATCTGCATCGCGCGTTATGAAGCCTTCGGTACCGCCGGCAATGCATCTAAGATCAAGCCGATCTCCCTGGAAGGGATGTTCGAGCGTTACGCGCGCGGCGAGCTGGACCCCAAGGTCAACTGAGTCGCTGCGTTGAATAACAAGCCCGCCTAGTGCGGGCTTGTTGCGTTTGGTCGCGCAGCTCCTGCGGTCAGGCGAGCAGCTGCTGAATCCGGCTGCGCAAGGAGTCCAACGAGAATGGCTTGGCCAGAATCGGCGCGGAGTGCGCGATTTCGCTGCCAGATTCGTGGATCTCGATCGGGTAGCCGCTAATGAAGATCACCTTGAGGTCGGGGCGCAGCTTTAATGCGGGCTCGGCGATCTTTACGCCGGATACGCCCCCAGGAAGACGAAAATCAGTCACCAGCAGATCGAGTTGCGGCTTTGTCGCCAGGATCTTAAAGGCTCGCGGCGCATCTGCCGCCTCCAGCACCTTATAGCCTTCGTCAGCGAGGTAATCAGACAGCAGGGAAAGGATGTGAGGTTCGTCTTCGACGAGTAGAACGACTTTCTTATGTGCTTGGCTCATCGGAGCGATTCTCGATGTGTTTCATAAACATAGTGCGGTAGGGGTATTAATTCACGCGGATCAGCGTTGGAGCGAGTGCCGCTGCGCAAGTTCAGCGATGTGCAGCTGCTCGTCAACCGTTTGCCGCGATTTAGCGAGCTTTTCGCGATGCCCCATGCATTGGCAACCGACAGACGAGTAGTTAGGCTCGCCTTTTCATCGCTGGAGTTCCCTCATGCCTGACGAAAATCATCGCGCTATTTCGGAACTGACGCTGGACGACTATCGCGCCAACGCCGAGGCCTTTCGCGATGGGACTCGAGATCACGACGTCAGCCAGAACATCGATGCTTTACTGCGGCACATCGAGGGCAAGGCGCCGCTGCGTATTCTCGATCTCGGCTGTGGGCCAGGGCGGGATCTCAAAGCCTTTACTGCGCGTGGGCATATTGCGGTCGGCCTTGATGGCGCAGAACCGTTCGTGACAATGGCACGTGCCGAAACGGGTTGTGACGTGCTGCATCAAAACTTGCTCGAACTGGATCTTCCCGCCGATTCGTTCGACGGTATTTTTGCCAATGCCGTGCTGTTTCATCTGCCCAGTGGCGAAATTGCCAGCGTCTTGTCGAAGCTGCGCGAGGCACTGCGTTCGTCCGGCGTCCTGTTTTGCTCCAATCCACGTGGCGATAATCAGGAAGGTTGGAGCGGCGCACGCTACGGCAGCTGGTATGACTGGCCGACGTGGCAACGCTTGCTGCAGTCAGTCGGGTTCATCGAACTGGAGCATTACTATCGCCCGTCAGGGCTGCCGCGCGAGCAACAGCCGTGGCTTGCAAGCGTCTGGCGCAAGGCTTGAGCGCTCGACAGCGAACTTCGTTTTTTGTTCGTCAGCAACGCAGAATGCATGCCGTAAGCGTAACCGTCATGCGTTTTGCATGCGTACAAAACGCTATTATGTGACGCAAGTCGCTGAAATGATGCGGATTTTTATGGTTGCTCGGTTGGCATGATCGATGCTCTAGCTAGGTACGCTGGAACATAACCGGAGTACACAATAATGATTGCCGCTGAAAAAGTTCTCTCTGCCGCGTTTCCCGAGTTCGAAGTCGTCACCGCGCCCCGGCCGGATGGCGGGCTCCTGCTAACGCTTCGTAACGATGATCGGGACGTCATCAAACGGGCTCTGTCCAAAGGACAGACCCAGACGAACATCCAGCTTGAGTGGGTCATCAGTTCGGTCCGCCGTGACCTGGCGCTGGAAGCGGGAATGTCGCCGGCCATCGCCCGGTTGCAGAGCCAGAGCCGCACTGGACTGCCCACCTACGACTACGCCTGAATCAAGCGGCAGGTCTGCACCGCTGCAGATCTGCCGTTTCAGACGCGCCCCCGTGCTGACGATCCGGCCGAAGAGCCCTAATGCAGCGCAAACCTGATAGAGGAATCCCCATGAACGCCATCGACCTGTTGATCGACGATCACGAGAAAGTCAAAGACATCCTGACGCGCCTCACCGATACCACTGAGCGTGCAGTCAAAACCCGTACCGAACTGCTGCAAAAGCTTGAAATGGAAGTATCCATCCATACCCAGCTGGAAGAGCAGATTCTCTATCCAGCTTTCAAGGAAGCAGGCGGCAAGGAGGAAAAGTCAATGTATCACGAGGCCAAGGAAGAGCATCGCACGGTCGATTCGCTGGTATTGCCAGACCTCAAAGCGACTGACCCCTCGACGCTTGAATTCTCCGGGCGTGCAAAGGTCTGCAAGGAATTGCTCGAACACCACATCGAGGAAGAAGAATCCGAGATGTTTCCCGCAGCGCGTGAGCTGTTCAGCGAAGACAAGCTGAAGGAGATGGGGCAGCAGATGGAAGCACTGAAGAGCCGCTTGAAAAAGGAATTCGCTTCCAAACAGGCCGCCTGATCGAACGGTGCCGGGGCGAAATGCCCCGGTGTAGTCAGATCGACCCAAAGCAGCAGGAGCTGCGCTCCGCGCGCCGCTGATCTGCATTAGCTTTTACTGCCAGATTCGATGGTGCTAGTGCCTGGTGCGCTTGGCTGCCCGTCGTTGGTCAATGTATACGCACGCGGTCACTCGGAACCGCCGGGCGGCCCAGGCATCGGGGCGTGGCACTCCAGGCTGCCTATAGGGTCAGTTTTCATAAGGATTGACTCTCCCCCGCAGGCTACTTGCGGGATAGACGCTTGGAGGTATTGATGCGATTGGCCTATTTATGCGCCCCTATCATCGGTCTGGTTCTGGTGGGTTGTGGACCGGACGAAGCTGATCGGGAGGTGGCGACACCCGAGCCTGAAATCGAAAAGCCTGAGGCACCTTTCACGGGCGCACCACCCTCCAACGACGAAGAGGGTGCCGGTCCCGAAGCGGGTGCACCGTTGGCTACCGGTGCAGAGGGCAACATGGACACAGCGCCAGCGGACAACGGCAGCGGGCTGGGGACAGCATCCGGCGCCGGTACCGCGCCCAACACCACACGCGGTGCGTCAGGCGCCGCTC
The DNA here is from genome assembly GCF_900129835.1 of Stutzerimonas xanthomarina DSM 18231. Taxonomy (GTDB): domain Bacteria; phylum Pseudomonadota; class Gammaproteobacteria; order Pseudomonadales; family Pseudomonadaceae; genus Stutzerimonas; species Stutzerimonas xanthomarina. The sequence goes on along the minus strand of NZ_FQXA01000001.1, from coordinate 548,003 downwards.
AGTAAATCCCGGAACTAACCAGATGCACGTGCCGGTCTTCGCCATGCATTGGCGTAACGTACCGCACGGCAGGAGACTGAGATGACATCCAGACTGATCGCCATGACAGCGGCACTTCCACTGGCACTGACATTGGTCGGCTGCTCGCCAGACGAAGAACCTTCAGCGCTGCGCAACAACGAACGAAACCAGCAGGAATACCAGAACACCGCAACCGACCCGGCTGGTCCGCGTGAAGTCTCGCCGCCGTCCAACATGACCAATCAGTAATCGGGCTAGACGAACTGCGCCGCGGCGTAGCCCGAGGCCCAGGCCCATTGGAAGTTGAAGCCGCCGAGGTGACCGGTGACGTCCAGTACCTCGCCGACGAAATACAGCCCAGGCGACTTCTGTGATTCCATCGTCTTGGATGACACCTCTCTCGTATCGACGCCGCCGAGTGTCACTTCGGCGGTGCGATAGCCTTCGGTGCCAGCCGGCACCAGGCGCCAGCTAGCCAATCGCTCAGCGATCATGGTCAGCTCGTTGGCTGAATACTGCTTCAAGGGTTTAGAGACGAACCAGTGTTCCGCCAGCAGCCCTGCCATTTTGCGCGTAAACAGCTCGCCGAGCAGGGTCCTCAGTTCGGTATTGGCGCGTTCCTGACGCTGTTCGTCCAGCCACTCGCTCAGATTCAACTGTGGCAACAGGTTGATTTCGATGGCGTCGCCCGGCTCCCAATAAGAGGACGCCTGCAAGATCGCCGGGCCGGACAGGCCGCGATGAGTGAACAGAATGTTTTCGCGGAAGCTCTGGCCGTTGCAGCTGACCAGGCAATCCTCAACTGAGGTGCCAGACAAGGCCTCGCACATCGATTTCAATTGCGGCTCGGTGATGGTGAAGGGCACCAAACCTGCACGGGTCGGCAGCACGCTATGGCCGAACTGCCGCGCCACTTGATAACCGAATCCGCTCGCGCCGAGTGTCGGAATCGACAAGCCGCCTGTAGCGATAACCAGTGACTTACAGGCTACCGGTCCCGCACCGGTCTGTAGCTGGTAGCCATCGTCCGTCTTGTCGATGTTTTGTACGGCCGTCTCGAGGCGCAGGTCGACGCCGGCCTGCTCACACTCCTCTAACAGCATGCCGAGGATGTCGCTTGCCTTGTTATCGCAGAACAACTGGCCCAGTTTTTTCTCGTGATAGGGCACGCCGTGACGGCTGACCATCTCGATGAAGTCCCACTGGGTATAGCGGGCGAGCGCGGATTTGCAGAAATGCGGGTTGCCGGAAAGGAAATTGGCCGGTTCGGTGTAGAGATTAGTGAAGTTGCAGCGGCCACCGCCCGACATGAGGATCTTCTTGCCGGCCTTGTTGGCGTGGTCCAGCAGCAGCACCTGACGGCCCCGCGCCGCCGCTGAGAATGCGCACATCAGCCCGGCAGCACCCGCGCCGATTACCACCACGTCCATTCGCACCACCGCGCACCTCAAGCTGAAAAGGCGAGATGGTACTCTTGCCGCCGCACCGCTGCAGCCAGGGTTGAGAGCATCCGACGAGACGTCCCCGCTCTCGGCTCACTTTGTGCTTTGTTATCGCTGCGCCTGCCGCTGTTGTTTGATCAGATGCGCGGCCATGCTGCGTAATGGCGCCAGCTGACGGCAGATCAGGCCCAGTTGGGTCTGTAGCAGTCGGTGACTGTCATCGATGTCCTCCGAGGTCTGCTCCAGCTGTTGCGCCAGCGCTTCTTCGGCCTCGCTGTAAACAGCGACCGGTTGGTTGTGTTGCAGTCCGTTGGCCAGCTCGTCGAGGCTGCTCGCCAGTTGCTGTGCGGCGCTTTCCAGCATGTCGTCACGGGCATCGACCGGCAGGCTCTCGCGGTGCGCACCCAGGCCTGACAAATAGTTGAGCAGCGTGTGTGAAAGGATCAGGAAGCGAAAGCCGGTTTCGGCGTCCTTGCGAAAGTGCCCAGGCTCCAGAAGCATGTTCGACAAGGTGGTTGAAAGTGCCGCGTCGGCGTTGTGCGCGTTGCGCCGTGCCAGTCGATAGGCCAGATCATCGCGCTTGCCGCTTTCGTACTGGGTCATGATTTGCCGTAGATAGTCGGCGCTACGCGCCAGTGTATTGGCCACGACCTGATTCAGGCGTCGGCCCTGCCAGTCCGGCAACACAAAGAATACGGCGACCGCCGCAATCAAGCTGCCCAGCAGCGTATCGACCAAGCGCGGCCAGAACAGCCCGTAACCGTCACCCACCTGATTGAAACAGAACAGCACCAGCAGTGTGATCGCGGCGGTCGCCAGGGTGTAGCGGCTGCTGCGAGTGGCGAAGAACACGACGCCGGCGATCACCGCGAACAGTGCCTGTATCTGCTGGCTCGGAAACAGATCGAACAGTGCCCAGCCAACCGCCAGGCCAAGCGCTGTACCCGTTACGCGCTGGACCAGCTTGATCCGCGTGGCGCCGTAGTTGGGTTGGCAGACGAATACGGTGGTCAGCAATACCCAGTAGCCCTGTTCGGGGTGAATCGTGTGAAGCACGGCATAGCCGCAAAGCAGCGCCAGGCTCATGCGCAAGGCGTGGCGAAACAGCAGTGAGGTCGGTGTCAGCTGCAAGCGGATACGGTTGAGCGCATCACGCAATGACTGCGGCTGTCGATCCAGCAGGCTGCTGTCCTGCTCGCCTTCAAGCGCGTCAGGGTTGGTTGCCGTGGACAGTTGGCGCTGCATTGTCGACAGATTGCCGGAAAGCGCGCGCAATGAACGCAACAGCCCGCGCCACGCCGGGTTGCTCTGCATTCGCAGGTGCTCGAGTGATGACTCCAAGTCTCCCAGCGCTTGAGCATTGGCTTCGCTGTAGCGAAACGGCTGGCGCAGCTGGACGGCGTTTGCCAGATCCGCGCACGCGACGCCTTGCAAACGCAGCAGCCTGCCGCAACGAAACAGCACATCACTGTGGAAGAACGCCTCGGCCAGCTCCTGGTAAGGGTAGTGCGAGGAGCTGACGCGCTCATGCAGGTCCTGTGCAAGGAAATAGAGCTTGAGGTAGTGGCTGATCTTCACTCCAGGCCGACCATTGCCCAGGCGATGCAGAAGGGTTTCCTTGGTGGCATTCAGTGCGCTCACCACCCGACCATTCTGCTGTGCCAGTTGCAGGCGACGTTCTTCGACATCCAGCTGGCGCACCGGCTCGAAGAGGGCGGCCTTGAGCTTGTAGTACTGCCCCAGCTCACGGTACAGGCGGGCCAGGCTCTGCTGTACGGGCTGGTGCGCGAACAGTGCGTTCCAGAGCACCGAAAGCAAGCCGTACCAGGTCGCGCCGGCCAATAGCAGCAGCGGGTCGCGCCAGGGATGCAGCGCCTCGCTGCCTCGCTGGTCGGCTGCGATCATGCTGTAGATCGAGAGAATCAGGGTCGCCTGGGCGATGGTCGCGTAGCGCTCGCCCAGCGCGCCGAGCATCACCAGACTGAACGCTGAGGCGGCCATGCCGAGCGCGAATAACAGCGGATAGGGGAACAACAACTGCACTGAAGCCGCGGCGATGCTGAAGCACAACAGCGTGACCAGCAGCGCCGATAAGCGCCCTAGCCAGCTGTCGTCGGTTTCTGCCAAGGCGCTGGCAATGACGCCGAGGAACAAGGGAATCGCCATCGTGGGCTGGGCGACGTACCAGCTCAACCCCATGCTGCCGGCGAGCGCGATCAGTACGCGGAAGCTGTAGCCGAACTTGTCCAGCGCCCAGAGCTGGCGCAGGGAATGGCTGAGCAAGGGTGAGCGCATATAAATGAGTCGGACCTGGCTGCGAGAAGAAGGTTGGACGTCGGTCGTGCGCTGACGTCACGGCAATCGAAGCAAAGCTTATACCGTCCATCCGTCTCGCATCACCGGAACGAAACCGCACGGTCATCGTTTAGCCGCATTCGTCAGGCTTCATTCATGCCGCCCCCTCCCATTCCTATAAAAGAGGACACCGCATGAACCGTGAACACGATGCCAGCCGCCGCAGCCTGCTCAAAGGTGGCGCGATCACTGCCGCCGTCGTCGCCAGCACGCCGTTTCTCGGCACGCTGGAAGCCTTCGCTGCACGTAACGCACGAGGTCGCGGTGCCGGCCTGGTTCGTAGCAGCTACGGCCCGCTGCGTCCGACCAAGGACCTGAGCACCGGTCTGGAATTGCTCCAGCTGCCCGATGGATTTCAATACAAGAGCTTTTCATGGACGGGTGACCTGATGGAAAACGGTCAGCCTGTACCCACGTCGCATGACGGCATGGGCGTCATCGAGGTGCGTCGCGGCCAGCATGGCCCGGAAATCGTGCTGGTGCGTAACCATGAAGCCAGTACCGGTCCGCTGATCGACGCCACCGGCGTTTACGACGATGTGACCCTGTCCAATGGCCAGCGTCCGGCTGGCGGCACCACCAACCTCTACGTCTCCCGCGACATCATGCAGCCGGTGCGCACCTTGCCGAGCCTCGGCGGAACCCGTACCAACTGTGCCGGTGGTGTCACCCCTTGGGGCACCTGGTTGTCCTGCGAAGAAACCACGGCAGATTACAGCAGCGTAGGTGGTCGCGCCCACGGCTACGTATTCGAAGTCACTGCCGATCCAGCCCTGACGACGGGCGAGCCCATCATCCAGATGGGACGCTTTGCCCATGAGGCGGTTGCGGTCGATCCGCGCAACAGTTACGTCTACCTGACCGAAGACGCCCGCAACCGCGCCGGTTACTACCGTTACATTCCCACCGATGCCAGTCAGCAGCCAGGCTCGCTGGCCGTTGGCGGCATCCTGCAAGCCGCGCGGGTTCGCAACCTTGCATCGGCCGATTTGCTGGCACCGAAACAAGGCGACAGCTATCAGTTGGAATGGGTCGAGGTGCCGAATCCAAACCTGGAGCCGCAGCCCGAGGGCAGTGGGCCGTTCGCGCAGGCGCGTCGTGCCGGTGGTTTGAGCATGAGCCGTGGCGAAGGCATCTGGTACAGCGAGGGCAAGCTCTACATCGTCGACACCAGTGCCGGGACCGATAGCCAAGGGCGTGCCGGTTACGGTAATGGTGCAGTTTGGGCGCATGACCTGGCCAATGACCGCTTGACCTGCATCTTCGCTTCCACCGACGCCGAAATCGCCAACAACCCGGACAACATCACCGTCAGCCCGCGTGGCGGTGTGCTGCTCTGCGAAGACGGCGGTGGTGTGCAGGATACCTATGGTTTCGGTGAACGCTTGTTGGGCCTGACCACGGCCGGGGAGGCGTATATCTTCGCCAAGAACAACGTGGTGTTCGATGACGTCCAGGCCGCTGCGGCCGGCAAGAACGTATCCGGTGGCGACTACCGCAGCCGTGAGTTCTGCGGTGCCTGCTTCGATCCGACCGGACACTTCCTGTTCGTCAACATCCAGACCCCCGGCATTACCTTTGCCATCTGGGGTCCTTGGGCTCGCGGTTCGCTGTAATCCGCTTTGATAGGTGAGCCGAGCGAAGGGAGCTTGCTCGGATTGCCAGCATTGCCGCTCGCATCTATGTAACAAGTGAGTCGGCATTGATCGGGACGGGCAATCCGTCCCGCCACGAGCCTGTACGCGAGGACGCGTCAGGCTCGTTTTCTCCCGCTTCGACTAGAGCGTGCGGACCTTCAGCGAGCGGCCTTTGATCTTTCCGGAGTTGAGGCGATTCAGGGCCTGCTTGGCCACGTCGCGCTCGACAGCAACAAACGCCTGAAAATCGAAGATCGCGATCTTGCCCACCTGCTTGCCGGGAATCCCCGCATCGCCTGTCAGCGCACCGAGGATGTCGCCGGGGCGCAGTTTGTCCTTGCGGCCTGCGCCGATGCACAGCGTCACCATCGGCGGTTGCAGCGGTTCGCCTGGCTGCACTTTCAGATCGCTCAGGGGCTGCCAATTGAGCGGCGCTTTCTGCCGGTCCTCGATGGCCTGGGCGCGATGGCCTTCAGCCGGGGCGACGAGGCTGATGGCGATGCCTTTCTTGCCGGCGCGACCGGTACGCCCAACCCGGTGAATATGAATTTCGGAATCGCGTGCCAGCTCGACGTTAATCACCATGTCCAGCGCGTCGATATCCAGTCCGCGGGCCGCGACATCGGTCGCGACCAGCACCGACAGGCTGCGGTTGGCGAACATGGCCAGCACCTGGTCGCGGTCACGCTGCTCCAGGTCGCCGTTCAGCGCCATGGCAGAGATCCCTTTTTCGGTGAGGGCGTCGACCAATTCGTGGCATTGCTGTTTGGTAAAGCAGAAGGCCACGCAGGTCTCGGGTCGGAAGCTGGCGAGAACACGAATAACCGCCTGCATGCGCGCTTCCGGATCGATCTCGTAGAAGCGCTGCTCGATCTGGGTGTCATCATGCAGGGCTTCGACTTTTACCTGTTGCGGATCGCGCATGAAGGTCGATGCGAGTTGCTTGATGCCGGCGGGGTAGGTCGCCGAGAACAGCAGGGTCTGGCGCTTAGTCGGGGTCTGCTCGATGATCTCGGCAATCGCATCGTAGAAGCCCATGTCGAGCATGCGGTCGGCTTCGTCGAGGATCAGCTTGTTCAGGCCGTCGAGTTTCAGTGAGCCCTTTTTCAAATGCTCCTGAACGCGCCCGGGCGTGCCGACGATCACATGCGCGCCGTGTTCCAGCGAACCGATCTGCGGGCCGATGGACACGCCACCGCACAGCGTCAGGATCTTGATGTTGTCTGCCGAGCGCGCCAGTCGGCGCAGTTCCTTGGCAACCTGATCGGCCAGCTCACGGGTCGGGCACAGCACCAGCGACTGACAGCCAAAGTAACGTGGGTTGATCGGCTCCAGCAGCGCAATACCGAAGGCGGCGGTCTTGCCGCTGCCGGTCTTCGCCTGCGCGATAAGATCCATACCTTTAAGCATGACCGGCAAGCTTTGCGCCTGAATAGGCGTCATTTCGGCATAGCCGAGCGCGTCGAGGTTGGCCAGCGTTGCGGGGCTGAGGGGCAGTGTGGCGAAGGCTGAACTGGGCACGGTAATGATCTGCTGGAAAAAGTGAGGCGCAGTCTAACAGGCGACCAACTCTCACGCGTGACGCCCGTGGCCCGCTAAGTCGGGCGGAACGGATCGTGGCGACGGCCGGTCCCACTGATGTCAATACTGATTCAGGAGGCCGCTTTGTCCCGTTTGTTGTTGCTGTTAAGCGCGTTAACCCTTCCCGCCGTAGCTGCTGAGCCAACCTTGTTCGGCCGCTATGAGCAGATCAAGATCGAAGACCTCGGCAAGACCCTCAAAGCCAAGATGGACACCGGCGCGATGACTGCCTCTCTGTCAGCGCGTGACATCGAGCGGTTCGAACGCGATGGTGAGGACTGGGTGCGATTCCGCCTGGCTGTCGAAGGCGCTGGAGACACCTTCTATGAACGCCCGCTGGCGCGTATCGCTGAGATCAAGACGCGTGCAGAGGAGGCTGATCCCGACGATGACACCGATCTCGAGCGTGGCCCCGATGTCGCTGAGCGGCCAGTGGTGGAAATGCAGCTGTGCATCGGTGATCGGTTGCACGAAGCGGAGGTCAACCTCACCGACCGCAGCCATTTCCGCTACCCCTTGCTGATTGGCGCCACGGCGATCCGCGACCTTGAGGCCGCCATCGACCCAGCGCAGAAGTACACGGCAGGGCGACCTACCTGTTGAGGGGCTCCGGTCGCGAACGGCGCTGGGGTGAGGTGAGTTCCTAGCGCACTCACCGTCACGCCGTGCGGCAAAGGGTTGTCGGGATCGTATTGGCGCCGCTCAACCCCTTTCTCCTGTCATGTCTCGTTCAAGTGCTCTTATAGCAAGTCTGCCGAGAGATGGCGTTGATAGTTAGAGCTGTTAAACATGAGATTAAGTAACGACGCGTCGGGCTATAACAGTCGAAATTAGATATGTCTGTTGTTGGTAGTGTTTATTGATCCTCGCACATCGAGTAGCTGTGATTTATATGCGCCAAAGTTAACTTGATCGTGCGGTGATAGTTTGAAACTAATACCTGTTGTCCCAGCGCAGCAGCTCACATTCTTGTACTCCGGGTTGTTCGTGACCGACAAGTCAAAAAGGGGTTGGCAGGATCCGCTCTGGCATCGGGCGTCAGGAGCCAAGCAGCGACGCCTCCATGGGGCGAAAGAGCGGACAGTCAGGCGCACTTCCGCATCGCTGTCTACAACGAATACAGATCCTTAGTAAGGCCTGCCATGCAGCGGTCTTGCAGCTTTGTATAGGCTCAGTCGGCATGTGACGTTAGCGGCAGTCAGACTAAAGTCGGGGCTATCTTTCTGTAACACATCCTTGGTAGATTCACGATGTAGTTCCCTTCACCCGTAATAAAAATAAGACGGAGAACGTCATGGCCGACGCCGATAGAACAAATGCTGATGCGTACTGGAAGGCGAATGTTCGCCTCATAACATGGAGCTTGATAGTTTGGGCTCTAGTCTCATATGGCTTCGCCATAGTCCTGCGTCCAATGCTCTCCGGCATTGCGGTTGGGGGGTCGGACTTGGGGTTCTGGTTTGCTCAACAAGGATCCATTCTGACGTTTCTAGTTATCATCTTCTTCTATGCGTGGAGGATGAACAAACTGGACCAGAAATTTGGTGTTGAGGAGTAAGCCAGCATGAGTCAATTTTGGATCAACATGTTGTTTGTGGGCGCATCCTTTGCGTTGTACTTCGGTATCGCATATTGGGCCCGTGCTGGATCGACTAAAGAGTTCTATGTCGCCGGTGGTGGCGTTCATCCCGTCACAAACGGTATGGCGACCGCGGCGGACTGGATGTCTGCGGCGTCTTTCATTTCCATGGCGGGTATCATCGCTTCCGGCGGTTATGCCACATCAACCTATCTGATGGGTTGGACGGGTGGCTACGTTCTGCTGGCCATGCTGCTGGCACCGTACCTGCGTAAGTTCGGCAAGTTCACCGTGCCTGACTTTATCGGCGATCGCTTCTACAGCCGTGGCGCGCGCCTGGTCGCTGTTGTTTGCCTGATTCTCATCTGCGTACCTTACGTAATCGGACAGATGTCCGGTGCCGGTGTAGCGTTCTCGCGCTTCCTGGAAGTAAGCAACAGCGCCGGTATCTGGATCGCTGCAGGTGTCGTGTTCTGCTACGCCGTATTTGGCGGCATGAAGGGCATCACCTACACGCAGGTTGCTCAGTACGTCGTACTGATCATCGCCTACACCATCCCTGCCGTGTTCATTGCCATGCAGCTGACCGGTAATCCGATTCCTGCGTTCGGCCTGTTCGGTACTCACGTCGAGTCCGGTATGCCCCTGCTGGAGAAGCTGGATGCCGTAGTAAATGACCTGGGCTTCCAGGACTACACTGCTGACGTCGACAACAAGCTGAACATGGTTCTGTTCACCCTGTCCCTGATGATCGGTACTGCTGGTCTACCCCACGTTATCATTCGCTTCTTCACCGTACCGAAGGTTGCTGACGCTCGCTGGTCAGCTGGCTGGACGCTGGTGTTCATCGCGCTGCTGTATTTGACTGCTCCAGCCGTCGGTGCAATGGCCCGCCTGAACCTGCTTGACACTATTTATCCGGAAGGTCCGCAGGCCGAAGCAATTCGCTTCGAAGAGCGTCCGGAATGGATGAAAACCTGGGAAGAGACTGGCCTGATCTCTTGGGCTGACAAAAACAGCGATGGTCGTATTCAGCTGTACAACGATGCTAACGCTGACTTCGCTCCGACCGCTGCTGAGCGTGGCTGGAATGGCAGTGAGCTGACCGTTAACAACGACATCATCGTTCTGGCAAACCCGGAAATTGCCAACCTGCCAGCTTGGGTCATCGGCCTGATCGCTGCGGGTGGTATTGCAGCTGCGCTCTCGACTGCTGCGGGTCTGTTGTTGGCGATCTCCTCTGCAATCAGTCATGACTTGATCAAGAACATCATCAATCCGAAGATCAGCGAGAAGGGCGAGATGATGGCTGCCCGTATCTCGATGGCGTGCGCGATCGTTCTCGCAACCTGGCTGGGTCTTAACCCGCCTGGCTTCGCGGCACAGGTGGTGGCATTGGCGTTCGGTATTGCCGCTGCGTCCCTGTTCCCGGCGCTGATGATGGGTATCTTCTCCAAGCGGGTGAACAGCAAAGGCGCAGTAGCAGGCATGGTCGTGGGTCTGTGTTCCACACTGGTCTACATCTTCCTGTACCTCGGCTGGTTCTTCATCCCGGGCACGGCGTCCTTCGCCAACACGCCTGACAACTGGATGCTGGGCATCTCCCCGCTGTCCTTCGGTGCAGTAGGTGCGATCATCAACTTCGCAGTGGCCTACGCTGTGTCGATGGCCACCGAGGCCCCGCCGCAAGCGATTCAGGATCTGGTCGAAAGCGTTCGTACCCCGAAAGGTGCTGGCGTTGCGCTTGATCACTAATGTAGCCAAAGGTCAGATGTTGCATCTGATCCGCGGTTGAGGCACAAATCGGGCTTCCATCTGGAAGCCCGATTTTTTTTAAGGAAGCAGTACATGTTCTGGCATCTAATCGCAGCAATCGTTGCCGCATTGGCAGGCGCGGGGATCGCGCTGTTGCTGCGCAATCTGTCTCGCAAGAAACTGCCGAAGTGGATCGTCCCGGCATTCGCCGGGCTGGGCATGCTCGCCTACACCATCAACTATGAATACACCTGGTTTGAAACCAAGCAAGCGCGGTTGCCCGAAGGCTCTGTGATCGTTGCAAGTGAGGAGGGCGAGATGTTGTGGCGGCCCTGGACCATGATGTTCCCGATGCCGCTGGGCTATACGGTACTGGACGGCGCCAATGTGCAAGTCGAAGAGACGAGCGAGGGGCGCGTTGCCCGTTTCGTTCTATACCGATTCAAAAAACAGCATCTGATGTCCACCGTGACGAGCGGCCCACATCAGTTGCTCTGCGATGAAAAGGCGCTGTTCAGGTTGAATGAGGCAGGCCAGGCGAAGTTCGAGACAATGACTGTGCTGGATGCTGATGCGCCGCTTTATCGGGTCATCTGCGCTGGCGAAAAGCTGTAGTTCTCACAAGTGGGAGTTGCGGCTCTGCAGGTGTGGACAGCGTTGCCGGTGCGCATCTGAACGGATGCGCACCGGCCTGAATCAAGCTACGGGCTCAGGACGTGCGCTCGCAACAGGTAGCCTGGGGATTCGCAGCGACTACCAAGCGTGGCGGACACCGCAACGCTATCACCTGAGCTAAAACCCATCTCGCAGAGCGCTGTTTTCAGCGATTTACTCACCGCAGAACCCGCATTGCTACCGCGCGGCACGGGGGCTCGGTTTTTCGCTAACCGCGTCTCTACGACGAGGCAGAGCCCAGGCGCTTAGTAGCGCGGGTAGACCGAGGCCAAGCCAGGCTGCCACATCCCACCAGCCATCACCGAGCAAAGCAGCAAAGAGACCGGCAAAGCCGAGCATGGCAATTAGCGTAGGCAGAATGAAGGTCGACTCTCGCCAGCTCATGCGGCCACCTCGCGCATGGCCGTTTGCGTTCCTCGACGACGAACCCACCACAGATACAACCCGCTACCCAGCACGATGATCGTCAGCACGTCGAGAATGGCCCAGAGGATCTGCATCGGCCGACCGCCGTAGTCACCGAAGTGCAGGGGTTGTGACAGGCCCAGCGCATCCATATACCAAGGCCGCTCGCCCACAGCAGTGACGTTCAACGTCTGCGCATCGATCAACACGGATGTGAGCAGATGCGAAGTCAGATGACTGCTTCCATTCATGAATACGGAGTAGTGGTGCTCACTGGAAAAGCGAGTGCCTGGAAAAGCAATGAAGTCCGGCTGCATACCGGGCGCCGCCTGAGCGGCAATTTCCAGAAGGCTGCTTGCGGGCGCACGAGACGTCAGCGGTGGCGCGTCACGGTAGGGCTCGAGCATCGCTGTCAGGGACTCCGCACGCCAAGCCTCGATTAGCAGGTCTGCGCAGGCACTGACGACACCGGTGATGCCAACCACCAGCGCCCAGCTGAGCGTGACTACACCGATCAGGTTATGCAGGTCCAGCCAACGGGTACGACTGGAGCGATCATGCCGGACCTGAGCGAACTCGAGACGGCGCATGAACGGCGCATAAAGCACGACGCCGGAAATGATCGCCACGACAAATAGAATACCCATGAAGGCCAGGAACAGTTTGCCGGGCAACCCCGCAAACATGTCCACATGCATGCGCAGGAAAAACATCATCAGGCCGCCGTTGGCCGCGGGCATCTCAACCGCTTCGCCGGTGCGGGCATCGAGCATGAAGGTATAGGAGGAGTTCGGTTCGGTGCCCGCCGTTGCCGCGGTAATCGCCACGACGCCATTGGGCTCGTCCGCTTCCCAGCCAAAATACTGCACCACCTCGCCCTCGCGGTGCCGCTCGGCGGCGGTCACCAGTTGCTGCAGATCCAGATGCGGCGTATCGGGCGCCATCTCGCGCAACTCCGGAGCGTCACCAAGCAGATGCTCCAATTCGTGGTGGAAGATCAACGGTAATCCGGTGACCGCCAGCAACAGTAGAAACAGTGTGCAAATCAGGCTGGCCCAGGTATGGACGAAGGACCAGCGGCGGATGGTTTTGCTTTGCATCGGGTAAATCCTGTAAAGACAAAAGCCGGCCTAGAGGCCGGCCTTGAATTGGCGCTGAGTCAGAACTCCAGTTGCGCCGAAAGCTCGATGGTGCGAGGCGCGCCAAGGTAGTGGCTGCTCAGCCAGTATTCTTCGTCGGTCAGGTTGCTCAGATTGGCGCGTAGTGTCAGCGCACGTTCATCCGCCAGTGCGACGCGATAGCGACCGCCCAGGTCGAAGGTGGTGAACGAGGGAATGGTGTTGTCGTTGGCTTCGTCGGTGTATTGCTCGCCGGTATAGAAGGCGCCTCCTGTGAGCGTCAGGCCGGGTACGGCAAAAATTGAGTACTCGCCATACAGTTTGGCCAGTCTCCGCGCGACGTCGGTCGGACGGTTGCCCTCGTTGGCGGCGACGGCAGAGTCTTCGACGACCGGATCTAGCAGGGTAACGCCGCCGACCAGTGTCAACGCCGGGCTGATGTTGCCGGTTACGGTGAATTCCAAACCCTTGTTGTTCTGCATGCCGTCTTGGACGAAAACGTTGGCGGCGTTTCTGAAGGTGTTGGGTTTGTCGATTTCGAACAGCGCGACGGTAAACAGGGCACCGCCGAGCTCGGCTTTCGCGCCAATCTCATACTGTTCGCTGACGATCGGCGCCAACGCCTGGCCGGCGTTGTTGGTGCCGCTTGGCGCCACGCCGCCCGTCTGCAGGCCTTCGATGTAGGTCGCGTAAGTGGTCAGCCACTCCACCGGTTTGTAGACGAGCGAAACGTTGGGCGAGGTTTTGGTTTCGCTGTAATCCTCGATGGCCGGAGCGCTGCCGAACGCCTCGACCCAGACGAAGTTGTCGCTAAAGGTCTTGATGCGCGAGTGGGTCACGCCAAGGATCGTCGACCACTGTTCGTTGAATGTGATGACATCGCCGACCAGCACACTGTCGGACTGGGTGCGGCTGGATAGATGGTAATCACCATCGCCCAGGTCGTAGGCTGGTTTGGCTGCCTGCGGCTGCTCGCTGAAGGGCACGGCGGGTGTGACCGACACGTATTGCGGGCCGGGGAAAGGGATGTAATCGGTGTTGTAACGCACCCGGGCGATGTTGCCCTGATAGCCAAGGGTCATCTTGTGGCCGATGCCGGCGGTGTCGAAGGCTGCATCAAGGAACAGGTTGCCGGAGGTCTCTTCGGTCTCTACCGGGGCGAAGGCATACAGTGGCTGCGTGTAAAGGCCAGCCGAGTCGACCGTCGGCCCGGTGTAGGCGTACTCGCTGGTATATTGGCTGTAGCCCAGCGCGCCGCGCAAGCTGAACACATCATTCAGGTGCCAGTGGAACCGGCTGCCGATGCGGTCATGCCGGCTGTCGTTATAGGCCCAGCGCTGACTGTAAAGCTCGTCGTTCTTCAGGTCATCGGCGTCGGGTCGAAACGCCTGGTCCTCAAAGTACCAGTAGCTGGTCAGGCCGCGCGTCTCGCTGAGCTTGTGCGAGGCATCGAACTGGATGAGCAGATCGTCGCTGACATTCCAGTCCAGCGCGACGCTGGCCATGTGGCGGCGTTCGACCTGGCCGTCAATGGCAGTTTCACCATCCTGGGCGAGCAGGTTGACGCGGTAGGCGAAGCGACCTTCGCTGTCGATCGGTTCGCCGAAGTCGCCGTGCAGATACTGGTTCTCACCGCCGGGTGTGCCATAGGTCACGCTGTTGTAGCGCTCGGTAGTGGGGCGCTTGAGCACGTAGTTGACCAGTCCGCCGGGGCTGGCCGGACCATAGAGGAAACCGGACAGGCCGCTGAGGATTTCAAGCCGCTCCATTTCCTCGATGAAGTTGCCGCCATCGTAGCCGTTACTGAAGCGCAGGCCGTCATTGGCGATGCTCAGGTTGCCGACGCCGCTGAAGCCGCGGATGGCCACCGCGCTGGCGTAGCCGGCGCTGGTCGGGGAGGTGAACTGTGTAGTCGGGCTGAGCTTGAAGATGTCATCGCTGGAGGTGGCCTGAATGTTGTTCATCAGCTCCGAGGAAATCACCGTGACCGAATAGGGCGCATCCTCAAGGTCCATTCCTCCCAAGGCGCCGACGTTTCGTACGGCGCTGGCGCGATAGCCGCTTTCTTCGTCACCGTTGGCCAGCGCCTCGGTTGCCGTCACGGTCACATCCGGCAGCGCCGTTGCATTGGACGCAGCAGGCTGCACGCTGTAGCTACCCGCTGCGCTCTGGCGCAGCTCAAGCCCGGTCCCTCGCAGCGCTTCGTGCAACGCACCCTGACCATTGAAGCGTCCTTGTACCGGCTCGGCCATGCGCTCGTGGGTCAACGTCGGGTCGATGCTGAGCACCAGTCCTGCTTCGGCGGCGATGCGGTTCAAGGTCGAGGCCAGAGGCGCGGCAGGCAGGGAGTACTCGCGGACCTCGCCAATAGCCGATTCGCTGTTGGGCGTCTGGGCCAGAAGTGGCAGCGGCGTGACGGCAATAGCAACGGCCAGAAGGCTCGGGCGGAGCAGTGAAAACGATGGCATTTGTGAATAACTCCCGAATAGGAATATGTCTCAGTTATTCATCAGGCCGGACGAGAAGTGAAAAGTGATAGGGGCCGCTAAAATTTTCTTGAAGTCTGCAGGACCGCAGCGGTGCCGCTGCCGCTACCTGCCCGGACCGCCGGCGGGTTGTGCTGGAACCACCTTGACCCACCAATCGGTGTGCCGCTCGATCCGCACAGGCAGACTGGCTGGCAGCGCTGCCAGCGCACGGTCAGTGTCGTGCAATGGAAAGCTGCCGCTGATGCACAGGGATTCGAGGCTCGGATCGAGACCAAGATAGCCCTGGCGGTATTCGCGGATTTTTGCCAGCAGCTCACCCAGTGGAAGGTCTTCCGCCACAAGCATGCCCCGGCTCCAGGCGTCTGCGGCGACGGGTGCTGCCTGGTTCTGGTCAAGATGATCGCGGTGCATCAGGACCTGCTCACCAGCCTGCACAGCGCGACCGTCCTGCAGGTCACCCGGAAGCGCTGCCACAGCGGATCGGAGCACGACCAGACGGGTCGCATCACCTTCTCGTCGAACGATGAATCGCGTACCGAGCGCGCGCAGATCGCCTTGTTCGGTTTCAACGATAAAGGGTCTCGGGTCGTTGCCCGGTGCGGTTTCAACAAGCACCTCGCCGCCGTGCAAAAACAGTCGGCGCTCTCGTTGATCGAAGCGAATATCTACCGCGCTGCGGCTGTTCAGTTGAATTTGGCTGTTGTCAGCCAGCGCAATGCTCCGCTGTTCTCCAGCACCGGTGCGCTCGTCGGCGATCCACGCTGAGAGCGGCTGCGATTGCAGTGTTAGCCCCACACCCAGGGCGCACAGCACTGCCAGGCCGAGAAAGGCACGACCAGCTGTTCGTCGTCCGGAATGCGGGTTGATTTGCAGCGCGCGCCTCGCGGGGGCGGAATTAATGCTGCCCAGCTGCTGGTCTATGCCGCCTAGTTGCGCCCAGGCTTTGGCGTGCTCGGCACTCTGATTCAGCCAACGCTGTAGCTCCTTTCTGACCTGAGCGCTTACGGCACCATCGCCAAGACGCAACTGCCAGGCGATAGCCTCATCGAGTACCGGGGCCGAGACCGGTTGCCGGTCGATACTCATTTTGGTTCACCGTAAACAGCGATATAGCACTGGCGCAGCGCCTGAGCGAGGTACTGACGTACGCGTGGAACCGATACGCCGAGACACAATGCGATTTCAGCGTGAGTCAGGCCGTCCAAGCGGTTATAGAAGAAGGCTGCACGCGCGTTGGCCGAAAGCTCGCCAAGCATCAGGTTGACTTCGCGCAGTGCCTGAAGCGCCTGCAACTGTTCTTCGGCGCCGGGCTGCGTTTCTTCCGGCTGCAACGCCAGTTCATCGAGATAAGCACGCTCCAGCGCGCTGCGACGAAAATGATCGATTAACAGGCCGCGGGCGATCGTCGCCAGCAAGGTGCGTGGCTCACGCAGCTCGCCCATATCGTCACGCTTGAGCAACCGCAAAAAAGTGTCCTGGCTCAGGTCCTCGGCGCGGTGAGGGCACGCCTGATGGCGGCGTAGCCAGCTCAACAGCCAATCGCGATGATCGCGATACAGCGAGCCCACGAACTGTTGATGGGTCGACCCAGCCGACAAGCGAATGCTCCAAGGCCGATGGTCGGCCAGTAACGAGAACTATTCGCACATGATCGCAAGTTGCCGTCAATGGCGCAATGTGGATATCGCACGGAGCTGTTCCACGCTGCTTGGCCAGCGTTACATAAACTGAGCCTGTTGCCGCTTGCGCCAGTTCGCCAAGCGCTGGTTAATGGCGTCCAGGCTATCCAACCCCTGTCGGTGTGCCTTGCTGAACAGGATCAACGCCAGCTCGGCCGTGGCCAGCGCATCGGCGCTGGCGTGATGGCGCTGCAGCACATGCAGACCGAAATGCGCGCACCAGTCGTCCAGACCGTTCTGTCTCGGACGGTTGTCGGGGCAGAGCATCGGCGCGAGTTCGGCGATATCGATGAAAGGGTGACGCAGCTTGTAACCGAGCGTCTTTCTCAATGCCCGGGTCAGCATGCGCTGGTCGAAACCTGCATGGAACGCCAGGATAGGGCTATCGCCGACGAATTCCATGAGATCCAGAAGCGCTTCGGCGGGGTCTTCACCGGCTTCGAGTTCGCTTGGCGCAATTCCATGGATCAAGACGCTTTCGTTGACCTTTTGCGCCGGGCGCAACAAGGTCGATTCAAACTGATGTCCCAGCTGGATGCCGCCCTGATCGATCACCACCGCGCCAATGGACAGGACGATGTCGCGGCGCATATCCAGGCCGCTGGTTTCCAGATCGAGCACGACCATGCGCTGCGTCTGCAGCGGACAAAGGCCCAGCGCGGTCGGCGCCGCAAGCTGATCGCGCCGTTGCAGTTGTTGCAATTCGAGGGTCGGGCCGCGATGTTTGAACCAGGGCATATTCATAGCTGATAGCGAACCGCCAGACTACTCTGCAGGCGCTGTGCCTGGCGAAAGGATTCCCGCAGGATACGCCGATCCAGGTGATTGAGGGTGTCGGGGTCGAGTCGGTTTGAGTAGGGCTGTCCGTCGCGTGCCTGCTGTTGGTGCTGCTGCATGCGGGTCTGCTGGATGAACTGGTAGGCCTCTTCATAGGCCGCGCCGTCTTTTTCGTCGACGATGTCCTTTTCGACCAGCTGACGCAATCGGTCCAACGTGTTGCACGCGGTGATGCCGTGGCCCAGCGCCAGCAGGCGAGCGCCGTCGACGAAGGGTGTCAGACCCTGCACCTTGAGATCCAGAGTCGCCTTGCCGTCACCTTTACGGGTCACCACGAAGTCGCGGAAACGCCCAACAGGCGGGCGATGACGCAGCGCGTTTTCCGCCATCATGCGCTGGAACAACCGGCTCCCGCCAACTTCCTCAAGCATGTCGCTGCGCAGTTGCTCGCAGCCCTCACTGGGCCCCCAGACCGCACGTAGGTCGAAATAGATGGTGCTGCTCAGCAGGTTCTCCGGCGTGGATTCCCGGACGAAGGTGCTGAAGCGCCGCCGCCATTCCAGCCGTGACAGGCACAGCTGCGGGTTGCTGGCCATGATGTTGCCCCTGCACAGGGTGAAGCCGCAGGTGTCCAGATCTCGGTTGATGCGCTCTGCGAGCGGCAGCAAACGACCGCGGATATGCGCGGCTTCGGCCGCATCGGCGGCCTCGAAGAGAATGCCGTTGTCCTGATCGGTATGCAGGGTCTGTTCGCGACGCCCTTCACTGCCGAAACACAGCCAGGTGAAGGAAATGCCCGGGTCGCCGAGTGCTTCGATGGCCAGTTCGATTACGCGACACACCGTATGGTCGTTGAGCAAGGTGATGATGTGGGTGATCTGTGTAGAGGACGCGCCGTGGGCCAGCATGTTGTCGACCAGCTGTAGAATCCGGCTGCGAATGATCACCAGCGTCTCGACGCTGTCGGCGTGGGAGATCGCCTGCGCCAGGTGAACCAGATCGACGCGCTGCAGCGAGAACAGATCGCGCTCGGAAATAACGCCGCATAGAGTGCCCTTCTCGACGATGCAGACGTGGGCGATATGCCGTTCGGTCATGGCGATCGCTGCGTCGAACGCGCTGGCGTCTGGCGGCAGATAGAAGGGGTTATGCGTCATGAAATTGGAGATCGGCACGGATAGCTCTGTAGTGCCGGTGGCAATCACTCGCCGAAGGTCGCGCAGCGTGAAGATGCCTAGCGGATGCAACTTTTCGTCGGTGATCACGATGCTGCCGACATTGGTTTCATTCATCAGGCCGACTGCTTCGGGAAGCGGCGTTGTGGGTCGGCATGCGACCGGATGGTGCAGCGCCAGCTCGCCGATGCGGGTCTCTAGTGAATACTGTTCCCCTAGATTTTCTACCGCTCGCATTTGCGCCTGCTGGTTGACCAGGTCGAGCAGGCTGCTGACACCACGCATGGCGAAGTCACGAAATGCTGCGGATTTAGACACCAGCTTGACGAAGGCGGGCTTGCTCAGCAGATAGCAAAAGGTATCTTCGGCGGCGAAGTGCCCGGTGCGGGTAGCGCGCTCGCCCATCAGTGCGGCCATTGGAAAACATTCGCCGACGATCACTTCGAAGGTGGTGTCGGTGCCGCGCTTGCTGGAGTGAGGGCGTTGGCCGTGCACGCGGCCCTGCTTGATGATGTAGAAGTGTTCGACGACACCGTCATCAGGCGAGATGATGCAATCGCCTTCGCTGTAGAAGCGCAGCTGGCAGTTCTCTACCAGGTAGGCGAGGTGTCCCGGCTCCATCTGGTTGAACGGCGGGTACTTGCGCAGAAACTCCATGGTTCCGTGGATGTTCTGCAGCACAGCGGTCTTGCCTGCCTCGGCGAAAGCATCGGCTTTGCTCATGGTTCGGTTCCATTTTTGCGCCCAATGGTGGGCTGTGGGTCCGGCGTGGCACATTGGACGTAAGTCTAGTCGCGCGGACGCTGCACTGGGCTGATACGGGTCAGCTCATGAAACCGGGGTGTTGCAGGGTTTTTCGCTCAAAAAAAAACCGCCCGATGCAGACGCAAGGGGCGGTTCCATCAGTGGCAGGAGGTGATCACGGCAGCGTGAACAACACCTTTACCGAATCGTTGACCGCAGCGCTGTCGACATAGCCGATCGCGTCGGCTTCCGCCGCGACCTTGGCGACCACTGCCGCTTCGTCGGCCACGCTGGTCATCGGTTGGCCTTTACCGGTGAACACCAGGCCGGACCAATACGACTTCAGCTGCGACTCGTTCTTGCTGGTGACCGCGGAGTAGAAGCGCTCCTTGGCCGGTGTCCAGTCCTTGAGGTCAACGCCTTTCATGGACTTGTCCTTGCCCAGGAAGATGTTGGCAACGTCAGACTGCGATGGCGCTTTGGCCGCGCCTGGATTGACGATCACGGCGACCTCGGCCTGAGCCAGGGAAGCCATGCCGAGCAGTGCGGCGCTGCCGAGGATGCGAAGGGATGTTTTCATCTTGACGCTCCTCAGAATACGAAATCGACGCCGACGGAAACGATGTCGCCGTCGTAGTTGCGGGCCGGGGCGCCAAGGGTGCCAGCGCTGAGGTCGTACACAGCGTTGTTGAAGACCTCCTGCGCACTGCGGGTGAACACGCCGTCATAGCCATTCTTGGTGTCGACGCGCTTGTACTCACCCTTGACCACGACGGTCGGGGCGGCTTGGTAGTTCAGGCCCAGGGTCCAGGAGGATTGGCGACCACCGTTGTCATCCAGCTGCGCATAGGTCACATGCGGCAGGAAGTCACCGAAGCGACGACCACCCATCAGGTAGAAGGAATCGATCGACTCCATGTCGTCGTTCTCGATCATGCGCGAGGTCCACTCGTTGCTACTGACCCAGGTGCCGTTGTCGTACTGGTAGCCGATCGAGGTGAACTTGCCCTTCTCTTTATCGAGACTCAGCAGGCTGAGGGGCATCATCATGCCGCCGCCGACATCCACCGTGCCGCTGATATCGGTCTTGATGTCCGCTTCGACATAACCGATACGCAGCGTGCCGAAATCGTTCGTGGCCAAACTCACGCTGGCACCGAACAGCTTGTCGTAGTCGATATCGAACCGCTCGTCGTAGGCGTAGTAATCACGGTTCTTTGACTGACCACCTGCTACTTGGAGCGTCACTGAACCATAGGACAGCGGAACGGTGTAGACCGCGTCGACGCCCTCGTAACTGGTCACCTGGACCTGGCTATACACCTCGTCGGGCAGACGTAGCCAGGGGTAGCTGTAGCCGACGTCGAGGCTTTCGGAATACATATAGACCGGGCTGCGCAGGCGGCCGGCGCGGAGCATCAACTGGTCATTGGTCTGCCAGGACAGGTACGCCCACTCGAGGTTGGCCTTCCACTCATCCTGCTGCGCCTTGGCGGTGGCCTGAACGGTCACGCCGACGGTATCGGTAATGCCATAGCTCAGCTGCGCGCCGAACTTGGACAGCTGATCGCCGCGCCAGGAATCGTTGGTCTGGCTCTGGACGCCATAACTGCGGCCGTCGTCTTCGCCACCCAGGTGGGTGAAGCCTACGGTGCCGAAACCGTTGAAGCGGTGCTCGCCTTGCTCAAGGGCGAAGGCTTGGGTGGTTGCCAGGCAGACGGCTGCCAGGCCGATAACACGTACTGCGGTCATCAGGATGCTCCTAAAGCTGTTTAAACGCGGAATTGGGCCGTGGCCGCACGCAGATGATCGCCTGTGCTGACCAGTTGCTCGCCCAGTCGGGCAGTAGCTTCGGCGCCGTTTGCGGTTGCTTGTGCGTCCTGCTGCAACACTTGGGTTTCTTGTTGGATGGAACTCGACAGGCCGATCTGCTCCTGAGTGAACTGGGCGATACCGGCGTTGAGTTCGTCAATCTGGTTGACGGTGCGGGCGATGGTTTCCAGCAGTTGGGTCGCCTCGACCGAGCGCTCGATGCTGGCGCGCGATTTCTCGCTATTGCTGTTCATCACGTTGAGCACGGTGTTGGCGCTGCTTTGCAGTCGCTGGATGATCTGTTGAATCTCGGCAGTGGAGGAGGAAGTCTTCTGCGCCAGGTTACGCACCTCGTCAGCCACCACGGCGAAGCCGCGGCCCTGTTCGCCGGCGCGGGCGGCTTCGATGGCGGCGTTCAACGCGAGCAGGTTGGTCTGTTCGGCAATGCTGCGGATCACGGTGAGCACCGAGCCGACTTCCTGGGTTTCCTCCTCCAGCTGTTCCATGGCCTTGACTGCGCCTATTACGCTGTCGCCCAGGTCACTGATCCCGCTCGACAGGCTGCCAACATGCTCACGCGCGGTAGCGGCCTGACGTGCAGCGGAGTTGGCTTCGTCCGAGGCCTGCTGAGAACGCTGCGCGACCTCCTGGATGCTGCCGGTCATGGTGAGAATGTCGCGGGTGATGGAGTCGGTGTGGTGCTGCTGCGACTTGGCGTTCTCTTCTGAACCCTGAGTCAGCTTGTACAATTCCTTGGAGACGTGGCCCAGAGGACTGGCAGCCTCGATGATCTGGCGAATCGTGTGCTGCAGCTTGTCTAGAAAGCCGTTGAATAACTCGATCATGGCGCCGATCTCATCATTCGACTCGACATTGACGCGCTGGGTAAGGTCGCCGTCTCCACGCGCGATGGATTGCAGCGAGGCAATCACGCCGCGCACGTTCGACATCACGCTGCGAATCACCAGCCAGGCGCCGAGGCCCACAACCACGATCAGCACCAGACTCAGGATGATTCCCAGTCGAGTGGTGTTTTTGTTGGCTTCGCGGGTTTCGGCCAAGGTCTGTTGGAAATCCTGGTAGGCGCCGGTGCGGAAGTCAGTGGCCAGTTTCTGCGCTTGGGCAAGGTCACTGGCCATACGATCAAGACTGGGGCGTAGATCATCGAACGAGGCACTGCCGTCGATCAGCTTGGCGGAAGCGTCGAGCGCGTTGTCGGCGTAGGCCTTGACCGCCTTGCGCCAGTCGTTGAGTGCCTGGAGCCGTTGCGGCTGGGTATTCAGAAGCGTGGCGAGCGCCTGCTGCTGCGCATCAATTTCACTGAGCCCTTCGCGCGCTTCGCCGAGAATGCCCGACTCTCCGGCAGCCACGGCGTTGTTCAACAGGCCGGGAATACGGGAGAACTGAAAAATCACGGCGTCAGTCTTTTCCAGCGTGGGATAGCTTTGTGTCTCGATGCTGACCAGGCGCGAATCCGTCGCAGACAGCTGCAGCGAGGTATAGCCGACATACAAGATCAGCCCGAGCAGGGCGACGGCGGGGACCAGCGACAGCTTCGCAGTGAGCGAGAAATTCTTGAACATGCATCGACTCCACAATGGGTGGCGGATACTACGTAATGGCCACTAGAGGCGCATTGCCATCTGTCGGATAAATTGTGACTTGTTTTGACAATCCGGTCATGTTATCGGTTGTCGCAGGCGGAACTTGAGCGCCGTTGAGCGGCAGACACGCATAAAAAAACCGCCCCGGAAGGGCGGTTTTTTGTGCAGCAGCGGTGCGGGTTACAGGCCGTTCTTGGCCTTGAACTCGCGGCGACGACGGTGCAGGACCGGCTCGGTGTAGCCGTTGGGCTGCTTGGTGCCTTCGAGGACCAGCTCCAGGGCGGCCTGGAAAGCCACGCTGTTGTCGAACTCCGGCGCCATCGGGCGGTACAGCGGATCACCTTCGTTCTGACGGTCGACTACCGGCGCCATGCGCTTGAGGCTTTCGACAACCTGTTCCTGAGTGACTACGCCGTGACGCATCCAGTTGGCTACGTGCTGGCTGGAGATGCGCAGGGTGGCGCGGTCTTCCATCAGCGCGACGTCATTGATGTCCGGCACCTTGGAGCAGCCGACGCCCTGTTCGACCCAGCGCACCATATAGCCGAGGATGCCCTGCGAGTTGTTGTCCAGCTCGTTGCGCTTTTCCTCTTCGGTCCAGTTGGTGTCCTTGGCCAGCGGGATGGTCAGGATGTCATCCACCGAAGCCTTGGTGCGCTTGGCCAGCTCGGCCTGACGGGCGAACACGTCGACCTTGTGGTAGTGCATGGCGTGCAGGGTGGCGGCGGTCGGCGACGGAACCCAGGCGGTGTTGGCGCCGGCCATCGGGTGACCGATCTTCTGCTCCAGCATGCCGGCCATCAGATCGGGCATGGCCCACATGCCCTTGCCGATCTGCGCTTTGCCCTGCAGGCCGCAGGCCAGACCGACATCGACGTTGTTGTCCTCGTAGGAGCTGATCCACTTCTCGGCCTTCATCGCGGCCTTGCGCACCACGGGGCCGGCTTCCATGGAGGTGTGGATCTCGTCGCCGGTGCGGTCAAGGAAGCCGGTGTTGATGAACACCACACGCTCGCGCGCTTCCTTGATACAAGCCTTGAGGTTGATCGAGGTGCGGCGCTCTTCGTCCATGATGCCGACTTTCAGGGTGTTGCGCGGCAGCTTGAGCACGTCTTCGACGCGGCCGAACAGTTCGGTAGCGAACGCCACTTCTTCCGGGCCGTGCATCTTCGGCTTGACGATGTAGACCGAGCCGGTGCGAGTGTTCTTGCGGCTGGTGTTGCCGTTGAGGTTGTGCATGGCGGCGAGGCTGGTAAACAGGCCGTCCATGATGCCTTCCGGCACTTCGTTGCCTTCCTTGTCGAGGATGGCGTCGTTGGTCATCAGATGACCGACGTTACGAATGAACAGCAGCGAGCGGCCATGCAGGGTCAGCTCGCCGTTGCCGTCGGCCTGGGTGTAGACGCGGTCCGGGTTCATCGCGCGGGTGATGCGCTTGCCGCCCTTGTCCAGCTCCTCGACCAGATCGCCCTTCATCAGGCCGAGCCAGTTGCGGTAGACAATGGTCTTGTCGTCGGCGTCGACAGCGGCGATGGAGTCTTCGCAATCCATGATGGTGGTCAGGGCCGATTCCATCAGGATGTCCTTCACGCCGGCGGCATCGGTCTGGCCGATGGGGCTGGCCGGGTCGATCTGGATCTCGAAATGGATGCCGTTGTGCTTGAGCAGTACAGCGATCGGCGCGCCGGTGTCGCCCTGGAAGCCCAGGAACTGGTCGGGGTTCTGCAAGCCGCTGGTGCTGCCGTCTTTCAGTGAGACGACCAGCTTGCCCGCGTCGATGCGGTAGCCGGTGGCGTCGGCATGCGAGCCTGTCTGCAGCTGCGCGGCTTCGTCAAGGAAGGCGCGTGCATAGGCGATGACCTTGTTGCCGCGGACTTCGTTGTAGCCCGGGCCTTTGCTGGCGCCGTCTTCTTCGGAGATCGCGTCGGTGCCGTAGAGCGCGTCGTACAGCGAGCCCCAACGCGCATTGGCGGCGTTCAGGGCGAAGCGCGCGTTCATGATCGGCACCACGAGCTGCGGGCCGGCCATACGGGCGATTTCTTCGTCGACGTTCTGGGTGGTGGCCTGGAAGTCTTCGGCTTCCGGCAACAGGTAACCGATTTCCTGCAGGAAGCTTTTGTAGGCCGCTGCATCGTGTGCCTGACCGGCACGCGCCTGATGCCAGGCGTCGATCTGCGCCTGCAGGTCGTCCCGCTTGGCCAGCAGAGCGCGGTTCTTCGGCGCCAGGTCGTGGATGACGCTGGAAGCGCCGGCCCAGAAGGCATCGGCATCAACGCCGGTACCGGGAATCGCTTCGTTGTTCACGAAGTCGTACAGGACTTTGGCGACCTGCAGGCCACCGACTTGAACGCGCTCAGTCATTACTCGCCTCACTTGGTTCTTCTTCAAATCCGTCGGACTGTTCTTCTTGTAGTCCGGGTCGACGGATACTACATGAAGCCGTGCGGAAAATCAGTCCGCCGAATGGGCGCCTCCGGGAGGCCGGGGAGCAGAGGATGAACGCCGTATCGTCGATCTTTTCGGCGTGTTTTGGCCCGGCGCGCGCAGTGGTTTGTTCTATACCTATGGAGCCGGACGCCGTGAACATGGTCCATAGCGTTCATGGCCCGCACGGCCCATATCGGGCGCCGTCCACCCCACGTTAAGGAGTCACAGATGGATCATCTCGTCCTAACCGTCATTGCAGAGGATCAGCCGGGGCTGGTCGAGCGAGTGGCCAAATGTGTCGCCGAACACGGTGGCAACTGGCTGGAGAGTCGCATGTCACGTATGGCTGGACAGTTCGCCGGCATTCTCCGTGTCGCAGTGCCCGCCCAGGCGCATTCCGGCCTGATCGACGCGTTGCAGCAGCTGGAGCAACAGGGCATTCGTGTGCTGGTTGCGCACAGCGGCACCGAACCCGAGCGCCGTTGGCAGATGATTCAGCTGCAGCTGGTGGGCAACGATCGCGCCGGGATCGTCCGTGACATCACCCAGTTGCTAGCCCGCCACGGTGTGAACCTGGAAAGCCTGGATACCGATGTGATGCCCGCGCCGATGACCAACGAATTGCTGTTCCGGGCCGATGCACGGCTGGCGGTGCCCTCCGAGCTGTCGCTCGATCAGCTCCAGCAGCATCTGGAAACCCTGGCCGACGACCTGATGGTCGAGCTTGTGCTGCAACCGGTGGACTGAGTGTAGGCGGCAGGCACGGCAGACACCCCAGCCTGTGGGAGTGGTCTTGATCGCGAAGCTTCCAACCAGCCAGCGGAGACAGGGGGCCGCTGGCCAGCACCTAAAGCCAGACGAAACGCATCTCCGACCACGGCGCCGCCGCATCGCGGTCAAGACCGCTCCCACAAAGAGCGACTAGGCACTTACCGCTTGAGGTTGGTGCCCACTAAAGCCGGCGCAGTCCAAGCCTGAAGCGCGGCGCCCGCTGCCTCAACCCGCCTTACGCATCAGTCGCCAGGCGTCGAAGCTGTACACGGCGAGCCCGGCCCAGATACAGATGAATGCCAGTTGGCGGTCCGAGGGGAAGGGCTCGTTGAAGACCCACACCGCGAGGATCAGCACCAGCGTTGGCGTTATGTATTGCAGAAACCCCAGCGTCGAATACGGCAGATGCCGTGCTGCAGCGTTGAAGCACAGCAGTGGCAACAGGGTCACCGGTCCGGCGGCCACCAGCCATAGGGCCTGTGGTTCGGTCCAGAGCGACCACTCGGTGCTTGGGCCGGTGCCAAAGAAAAACAGCCAGCCCAGCGCAATGGGTAGCAGCAGCCAGGTTTCCACTACCAAGCCTGGCAAGGCGGCGACCGGTGCCTGCTTGCGCAACAGGCCATAGCTGCCAAAACTCAACGCCAGCGCGATCGACACCCAGGGAAAATCGCCGAGGGTGATCAACTGCAGCAGCACGCCGACCGCAGCCATCGCCACGGCAACCCATTGCAACGGCCGCAGCCGTTCACGCAATACGATCAGCCCCAGCAGCACGTTGACCAGTGGGTTGATGTAGTAGCCCAGGCTCGCTTCGACCATGTGACCGTTATTCACCGCCCAAACGTAGATCAGCCAGTTGCTGGCGATCAGCACGCTGGAAATCATCAGCACGCCGATTCGTCGCGGATGGGCCAGCAACTCCTGCCACCAGCCGGGGTGCCGCCAGAGGCTCAGCACCAGCGTGCCGAACAGGGCCGACCAGATGGCGCGCTGAGTGACGATTTCCAGCGCCGCATACTGCTCGATGGACTTGAAGTAGAGCGGGAACAGGCCCCAGATGGAAAAGGTCAACAGACCCAGAAGGTAACCCTTGCGCAAATCGACGGTGTCCATGGACGTCCTGAAAACGGGGGCGGTGGAGAGCCGGCCATTTTGCGCTCGGCGATCCGCTTTGTCTGCCGTTGAGCCTGTATTAGAACGATGCCCGAAGCATCCGCAAACAGCCTTCGTTGAACGCGTCCGGTCACTGCCCGTCTCACCTTGGGAGGACTCAGCGGTCGCCGCTGCGGCCCGACAGCCACACGAGGTGTTCGATGAAATTGCAGAACAAGGTCGCCCTGGTTACCGGCAGCTCCCAGGGCATCGGCCGCGGCATCGCCATACGCCTGGCCAAAGAAGGCGCCGATCTCGTGATCAACGGGCGGCACGATGACGAGCAGGCGCGTGAAACGCTCGAGCAGGTGCAAGCCTTGGGGCATAGGGTCTGTTTCATCGCTGCTGACGTTGCAGAGCCCGCCAACTGCTATCGACTGGTCGAGCAGGCTGTCGAGCAAATGGGTCGGCTGGACATTCTGGTCAATAACGCCGGGGTCCAGAGGCACGACGCCTTCCTCGATGTGAGCGAGGCGGATTACAACCAGGTGCTGAACGTCAATCTGCGCGGCCCGTTCTTCCTGTCTCAGGCCTTTGCCCGTCACCTGCGCGACACCGGGCGGGGCGGGCGGATCATCAACAACAGCTCGGTTCACGAAGAGCTGCCATTCCCCAACTTCAGTGCCTACTGCTCCAGCAAGGGCGGTCTGAAAATGCTGACGCGCAACCTGGCGATCGAGCTGGCGCCGCTGGGGATCACGGTCAACAACGTTGCCCCTGGTGCGATCGAGACGCCCATTAACCAGACCCTGATGAACGAGCCGGAGAAGCTTGCCGGGCTGCTCGAAAACATCCCGGCCAAGCGCCTGGGGCAGCCGCACGATGTTGCCGGTGCGGTGGCCTTTCTCGCCTCGGACGACGCCGACTACGTCACCGGCACTACACTGGTGATTGATGGTGGACTGCTATGGAATTACAGCGAGCAATGACCGATACCCCTTCGAGCGACTTCGATTACGACACTCGTGCGGTGTCAGCCGCCGATACCCTGACCCCCGCCGATCGTTACCAGGAACTCTTCGTGGCGGTGCAGATGCAGCGAGTGTTTGCCGACAGCAAGACCTTTGTCGACTGCGCCCCGCGGCAGCATCCGGAGCGCATCCTCGAAGCCTATCGGGCGCAGAACAGCGAGCCGGGTTTCGATCTGCGCGGCTTTGTGCTTAAGCATTTCGAGATCTACCAGCGACAGCCAACCGAGTTCGTCGCCAACCCCGACGATACCCTGGCTGAGCACATCGACCGGCTCTGGCCGGTGCTGACCCGCCACCCGCGCCAGCACCCGGAATTCTCCTCGCTGCTTCCGCTGCCCCACGATTACGTAGTGCCGGGCGGTCGTTTTACCGAGCTGTACTACTGGGATTCCTACTTCACCATGCTCGGCCTGGATGAGAGTGGGCATTGCGAGTTGCTGCGGGCCATGGCGGACAATTTCGCCTACCTGATCGACACCTACGGCCACGTGCCCAACGGCAACCGTTCCTACTACCTGAGCCGCTCGCAGCCGCCGGTGTTCGCGTTGATGGCCGACCTGTTCGAGGAGACTGGTGTGCACCCCGCCAGTGCTTACCTGCCGCAGCTGCGCAAGGAACATGCGTTCTGGACCGACGGCGATGATCAGCTGCGGCCCGGCGAAGTGCATCGACGCTGCGTCTGTCTGGCCGATGGCAGTGTGCTGAATCGCTATTGGGATGAGCGCGACACGCCGCGCGAGGAGTCTTATCTCGAAGACGTCGAAACGGCGCGCTCCTCCAGCCGGCCGGCGCATGAGGTCTATCGCGACCTGCGCGCCGGTGCCGAGTCCGGCTGGGATTTCAGTTCGCGCTGGCTGGCGGACCCTCAGCGCCTCTCGAGCATTCGCACCACGCAGATCATCCCAGTGGACCTGAACAGCTTTCTCTACAACCTCGAGCGGCAGATCGCCCGTCTCAGTCACGCCAAGGGCCAGCATGATTGCGCCGAGGCGTTCGATCGGCGTGCCAAAAAACGTCTGGCTGCGATCGATCATTACTTGTGGAGCGAGCAGCACGGTGCCTATTTCGACTACGACTGGTGCCTGGCGCAGCCGCGGGAAAACCTCACCGCCGCGACCCTGACGCCGCTGTTCGTCAGGCACGCCAGTGCCGAGCAGGCAGCACGGGTGGCTGGGGTTGTCCGTGAACGGTTGCTGGCCCCCGGCGGACTTTCCACCACGGAAGTCAGTGGCAGCGGTGAGCAGTGGGACCGCCCGAACGGCTGGGCGCCGCTGCAATGGATGGGCATCCGCGGGCTTCAGCACTACGGCCACGATGCGCTGGCGCTGCAGATCGAAGAGCGTTGGCTGAAGATTATTTCACTGCTGTTCGAAAGCGAGAGCAAGCTGGTCGAGAAGTATGTGCTGCGACCGTGCACCGAGCACGCCGGCGGTGGTGAATACCCGCTGCAGGATGGCTTCGGTTGGACCAATGGTGTGACCCGCAAACTGATGCAGGCAGACCCGACTCATGAAGCTCACCGTTGCCGCGCCGGCCGCTGCCGGGTGGAGTGAGCAGGGCGAACAGCTGCCGCAACTGTGGCGGGTCGGCAGCCCGTCGTTCGCAAGCAAGCGTTCCTGCTCAACGAGACAGCAAATACTGATTTGTAGGAGCGAGCTTGCTCGCGAAACGTTGGGAGATACCGGCGGCTAAATTACCCGCTGGCAAGGGCGCGTCTGCCGGCTGCGTACGCTAGCGATCTACCGCCGATACGGGCTCGGCAGTGCACCTTCCAGATCCAATGTGCCCTTCTCGACGAAACGCTGCGTGCCGATCAGCCCGCCTGCCAGTTTGCCGCGCAGCACATAAGGCACTTTGTCCATGCCAATGTGATCGGCCAGGCCCAGCGCCTGACGCGCGGCGGAAAAGGCCGAGATGGTGACCGGTACGCTCAGCACGGTTTCGCCAAAGCGCGGTACGCTGCCCTGCGCATCACTGACGCCGCTGGCCAGGCGCCGTCCATTGATCTCTAGGTCCAGTGCTACACCGTCGTAGTCCAACGCCCTGTCGTTAGGGTTCTGAATCCGTAACTTGACCGCCATGCGCAACTCCAGGCCCTCGCCGGGCAGCGGCTGGATGCCGGCGACCTGCACGTTGAGCGGGTCGCGCTGAGAAAAGGCCGCGCAGGCGCCAAGCGTGAGCGTCAGCATGAACAACGTGAGCAAGCGAACAACGGGTACGGCGGAGCGCAAGGGCATAGGAAGTCTCTACTCGGTTTTCTTAGTGAGGTTACCCATGCCCTGCAGCAGCTCCATGGGCAGCGGGAAGACGATGGTCGAGTTCTTGTCGCCCGCGATGTTGCTCAGCGTCTGCATGTAGCGCAGTTGCATGGCGCCGGGTTGGCGCCCGAGCATCTCGGCGGCCTGCATGAGTTTTTCCGAGGCCTGCAGTTCGCCCTCTGCATGAATGACCTTGGCGCGCCGCTCGCGTTCCGCCTCGGCCTGCCGGGCAATGGCGCGAATCATTGATTCGTCGAGGTCCACATGCTTGATTTCGACGTTGGCGACCTTGATTCCCCAGGCGTCGGTTTGCGCGTCGAGTACCTGCTGGATGTCGTTGTTGAGCTGCTCACGTTCGGCCAGCATGTCGTCCAGGTCATGCTTGCCGAGCACCGCACGCAGCGTCGTCTGCGCCAGCTGGCTGGTCGCCGAGTGGTAATCCTCGACCTGGATGATCGCCTTTTCTGCGTCCAGCACGCGGTAGTAGACGACCGCATTGACCTTCACCGAGACGTTGTCGCGGGAGATCACATCCTGAGTCGGTACATCGAGCACCAGGGTGCGCAGGTCGACCCGGACCATCTGCTGAATGCCGGGAATGATCAGGATCAGCCCCGGCCCCTTGACCTTCCAGAAGCGGCCCAGCTGGAACACCACGCCGCGCTCGTATTCGCGCAAGATGCGGAACGTTGACGCCAGCAGTGCAATTACCAGCACCGCGACGGCGACAAAACTCATTTCAAGCCCCATGCTTCACCTCTTCTCGGTTGACGGCCTGTCGGCCGCAGTCACATCCAGTCGCAAGCCATGCCGCGCCACCACGCGAACCTGCTGGCCCACCTGCAATGGCCCGGTTCCATGGACCTGCCAATGTTCACCGTGCAGCTGCACCCAACCGGTGTCCGGCTCATCCGCCTTGATGTCGGTAATCTGGATCAGTGTGCCGATCAGTTCGGCATCGCCGCTCACCACCGGTCGGCGTCGGGCTTTCAGCGCCATGCTGACGACGCCAAAGACCAGCAACGCGCTGATGACAGCAAGCGTGCCGATCAGCGCCAATGGAATGCCGAAGCCTGGCACCTCAGTGTCGATCAGGATCACTGAACCGGTGACAAAGGCGGCCACGCCGCCAAGGCCTAGCACACCGAAGCTGGGCACGAAGGCTTCGGCGACCATGAACGCAAGGCCCAAGAGAATCAGCGCAACCCCGGCATAGTTGATTGGCAGCAGTTGCAACGAAAACAGCGCCAGCAGCAGACAGATCCCGCCAATGACGCCGCCGGCGCCGGTGCCCGGGTTGGAAAATTCGAAGACCAACCCATAGATGCCGATCATCATCAGGATCAGCGCCACGCTGGGGTTGGTGATCACGGCAAGCAAGCGCACCCGCCAGTCCGGGTCATGGCGCTCAATGGCTGCGTCGGCAGTTTGCAACGTCCGCGTGCCAGCACGGGTCTCGACCGTTTTGCCGTCCAGCTGGGTCAGCAGGTCATCAAGGTCGCTGGCCAGGTAGTCGACCACGTTCTGCTCCAGCGCCTCGGTTGCCGAGAGGCTGACGGCCTCGCGCACCGCCCGCTCGGCCCATTCGGCATTGCGCCCGCGCAGTTGTGCCAGGCCGCGAATGTAGGCGGCTGCGTCGTTGACCTGTTTGCGGCTCATGGCGTCGCCGGTCTTTTCGTTTTCTTTCTCGGCCTCCGGTGAAGGCACCGGTGGGCCGCTGCCGCTGCCACCGATCTGTACCGGAGTCGCGGCGCCGAGGTTGGTGCCGGGGGCCATCGCGGCGACGTGGCTGGCATAGAGCAGGTAGGTGCCGGCACTGGCCGCCCGCGAACCGCTGGGGGTGACATAGGTGGCAATCGGCACCGGGCTGGCGAGGATTTCCTTGATCATGGCGCGCATCGAAATGTCCAGTCCGCCGGGTGTGTCCAGCTCCAGCACCAACAGCTGCGCATCAGCCTCCTGCGCCCTCTCGATGCCCCGGATGACGTAGTCGGCGCTGGCTGGGCCGATAACCCCGTCTACACGCAGCACCATGACCGAATCGGCCGCGTGCGCAGTACTGATGAAGGCCAGCAGCAGAGTCATCAGCCAGGCGAATCGGTGAGTGGAGCGACGACGCATCAGCGGTGACCTCCCCGGTGGATGCCAGGTGATTGATCGAGGCAGTCCTCAGAGGATAGTCCAGCCGGCCACAGGTTCACCGCGACCGTGCGGGACCGTGACACAGATCATCGGTCAAGGTCGCTGGCGCCTGAACTCTGCGCGGCTCGCAAGCCTCACAGCTGATAGAAGCTGAACATCGGCGCCTGCCACGGAGCGTGCCGATGTATGGCGTTCCGGGCCTGAGGAGACTTCCATGCGCGTTCATCATCTCAATTGCGGTTGCATGTGCCCGGTCGGCGGCAAGCTGTTCGACGGCTTCAGCAGTGGCTTGACCGCTAGCCTGGTGTGCCACCGTCTGTTGATCGAGACCGACGGGCATGGGTTGGTGCTGGTCGATACCGGCTTTGGCAACTGCGATGTGCTGGAGCCACGCAAGCGACTCAGTGCGTTCTTCATTGCGGTCAACAACATCAAGTTCGAGCGTCGCTTCACGGCGCTGGAGCAGCTTCGGCAGTTGGGTTTCAACGCGGATGACGTGCAGCACATCGTGCTCACGCATCTGGATTTTGACCACGCCGGTGGGCTCGCGGACTTTCCCAATGCCCAGGTGCACGTGCTGCAGCGCGAGATGGACGCCGCGCGCTCGACTCACAGCTTCCTCGGCCACCGCCGCTATCGCCACCAGCAATGGGATGAAGTGCGCCACTGGCAGTTCTACGAACCGGGCGGGGATACCTGGTTCGGTTTTCAGGCGGTACGCGAGCTGCGTGGCCTTCCGCCGGAGATCCTGCTGGTCCCGCTCACCGGGCACACCCATGGCCACGCCGGTGTCGCGCTGGATACTGGCCACGGTTGGCTGCTGCACGCCGGTGACGCCTATTTCTACCGCGATGAAGTCGGCCAGACCGAGCGTCATTGCACACCGGGGCTGCGCTTCTATCAGCGCATGATGGAGACAGATCGCACGGCGCGCCTGGCAAACCAGCATCGGCTCTGGACCCTGTCGCTGGAGCACAAGGACGAGGTGACGCTGTTCTGCAGCCATGATGCCAAGGAGCTTGAACGCATGCGGGCGAGGTCGGTTTGATGGGGCGGCCAGAGGATGATCGCGTCGGCGGCGCGGTGCGCACCATGATGGGCTATGTGCGCTTGATCGGCTTTGTAGCCTGCTCGCTGGCGGCCTTGGGCTACGCGGCGATCGGTAACTACAACATGACCGGGCTGATGCTGGCGTTGGCCGTGCTGTCTTGGCTCAACATTCGACGCAAGCGCAACAAATCCGAACCGCCTGCCGATCACTAGCGGCGCAGAACCCTAAGGCTGACTGTCATGTTCGACCATCCGCTTATGGCGGCGGGCTGGACGTATCTGCGATAGTCGACTGGCTGAAGCGATACTGCTTGGCGTTGCACGCGGCTCACAAGGCCGGCGGCATCAACGCATTCAGCTGACCGCATTCCAAGGCCAGCCGCGTTCTCTCCCTCTTGCGCCCATCGGGTGCCCCAGGCGACTCAAACGGTCGCTACCGGATGCTGGAAATCGCTGCCTTTCCCGGTTGCGGTTGCTCCATCGAAACGCCCCGGCGCGCTATCTGCAGGCGCGCGCCGATTGCCGCAGGAAAAGGAACCCCTTTGCGCCTATCCGGTCGATTCACAGTAGACCGATTGGCTAAACCAGACCTAAGGGGAACCACAATGGACCTGATCCGCATCATCGTCGCGATATTGCTGCCGCCGCTGGGGGTGTTCCTGCAAGTTGGCCTGGGGGGCGCCTTCTGGTTGAATATCCTGCTGACCCTGCTGGGCTATATTCCGGGGATCATCCATGCGGTCTGGATCATCGCCCGTCGCTGACCCACGGCTGTAGCGACTGAAGCCTGGCCATTCGGCCGGGCTTTTTTGTGCTTGCAAGCGAGGCGGTGTAAAGTCCTCGGTCGACTTGCAATGCGTGACGCCTCCATTTCACGCGAAAGACCTTGAACGTGCTGGGATCGACGCATTGCTCAACGCCATACGTCGCTTTTCGCGCTGCTGTGGGTGGCTGCCACGTGCTCCCCGTAAAGGAACCCAAATGGGCGACTCATACATCGATCAGAATCATTTCAAGCGCATCCTCAACCGCAACGTGGCAGTACCGCTCGGTTTTGGCTTTTTAAGCGCATTCTTCTTCAGCGCCATCGTCTATTTTCTGCTCAATGTCAGCCACTGGGTCGAGCGCTCCGTCGAGGGTGTTGCGTACGCTCACGACATGCTGAAAGTGATGGGTGAGCTGGAAGCCTCGATGCGTGGCTACCTGATCGCAGGAGAAGAGATTTTTCTCGAGCCCTATCGCAGCGCATTACCGGTTTATGACCGCCAGCTGGAGCAGATCACGCAGTATGCAAGCGACGACCCGGTACAGCTGAATCGAGTCGAGCGCGTGGCTCAGTTACACGATCTGTGGGTGACCTTTACCGAGGAGGCAATCGCGCGCCGGGCCCGCAACGAGCCGATCGCGGAATACGTGCGCAGCAAAGAAGGGCTGGAACTCAAGGAGGAGCAGCGCCGGCTGCTCAACGACTTCATCGCCGGCGAAAGGCAAATCCGCGCCGAACGTGCCGACACGACTGAAACGATCACCACCGCCCTAATCGGCGGCTTTTTGCTGTTCAGCCTGATCTTCAGCGGTCTGTTGGTCTATTTCGGGCGGCGCGACCTGATCAGCTTGTCGGACAGTTACTCGGAATCGCTTGAACGGCAACAGGCGCATGCTGCCGCACTGGAAAAGCAGGCCTGGTATCGAACTGGCCAGACCCAGCTCAGCGAATCGATGATCGGCGAGCAGGCGCTGCCGACCCTGGGCCAGAACGTGCTTGGCTTCCTCGGGCGCTACCTCGGCATGAGTGTTGGCGCGCTCTATGTTACCCAGGAGGGCAAACTGCAGCGTGTCGCAGAGTTCGGCTGGGACCGGGAGCGCCTGCAATCCGGTCGTGCGTTGGAGCTTGGCGAGGGGCTGGTGGGCCAGGTGGCTCTGGAGCGCCGCCCGATGTCGCTCGACAATGTGCCGCAGGGTTATCTGAACGTCAGTTCGGCGCTGGGTAGCGCTGACGCTGCGTCGGTACTGATCTTCCCGGTGGAAGACAGTGGCCTGGTCAACGCCGTGCTTGAAATCGGCTTCCTGCGGCCCTTGCTTGATGAAGATCGCGAGTTGCTGCGGCGAGTCAGCGAGAACATCGGCTCGGCGATTGAAGCCGCGCGCTACCGCCAGCGTCTGCAGCGCATGCTGGCCGAAACCCAGCAGCTCAACGAGGAGTTGCAGGTGCAGCAGGAAGAGCTGCGCGCGGCCAACGAGGAGCTCGAAGAGCAGTCCAACGCCCTGCGTGAGTCGCAGGCACACATGGAAGAGCAGCAGGCCGAGCTGGAACAGACCAACGAGCAGCTCGCCGAACAGGCCCAGGCGCTGGCGCATCAGCGCGACGAAATGGACCTGAAGAACCATCGCCTGCATGAGGTGCAGCTGATGCTCGAAGAGCGCGCCGATGAATTGCAACGCGCCAGTCGCTATAAATCGGAATTCCTCGCCAACATGTCCCACGAGCTGCGCACGCCGCTGAACAGCTCGCTGATTCTGTCTAAATTGCTGGCCGACAATCCGCACGGCAATCTGCAGGAAGACCAGGTCCAGTTTGCACGCTCGATCTACTCGGCGGGCAACGATCTGCTCAGTCTGATCAATGACATTTTGGATATTTCCAAGGTCGAAGCCGGCAAGCTGGATGTACACCCAGAGCTGTTGATCCTCACGCGATTGGTCGATGGATTGAAGAGCCTGTTTCTCGCCCAGGCGCTGGAAAAGTCGCTGCAATTCAATATCGAGCTGGCTGAGGACTTGCCGCCGAGCCTCTATACCGACCGCCAGCGGCTGGAGCAGATTCTCAAGAACCTTTTGTCCAATGCCTTCAAGTTCACCGAAAAGGGCTCGGTAGAACTTCGGGTGACGCGCCGTGACGACCAGCAGATAGCCTTTGCCGTGCGTGATTCGGGAATCGGTATTCCCGCCGACCAGCAGGAAGTCATCTTCGAAGCCTTCCGTCAGGCCGATGGCACCACCAACCGGCGTTATGGCGGCACCGGGCTGGGTCTGTCCATCTCCCGCGAGCTGGCCCAGTTGCTCGGTGGCACCATCGAGGTCAGTAGCGAGCCGGGGGCCGGCAGTGTGTTTACCTTGATCGTTCCGGAGAACTACAGTGCCCCGGTGGCCGAGCAGGAGCCCGAGCCTTTACCTGCGCCGATCAATATCCAGGCAGCGCCAGCACCCGTGGCGACGCCCATTGCTGCAGCGCCGCGACCGGTGCTGGAGCAAAAAAACCAAGACGTGGCGGCCCTGGCGGACGACCGCGAGCGCTTCCCGTTCGAGCGTTCGGTACTGGTGATCGAGGACGAGCCGCAGTTCGCCGGCATTCTTCGCGACCTGGCCCACGAACTGAAATACAGCTGCCTGATCGCGCAGAACGCCGATCACGGCTTCGACACCGCGGTGCAGTACCGACCCGATGCGATCCTGCTGGACATGCGCTTGCCGGATCATTCCGGGCTCACCGTGCTTGAACGGCTCAAGGAAAACCCCATCACCCGGCACATCCCGGTGCACATCGTCTCGGTGGAGGACCGTAAGGAAGCCGCAATGCAAATGGGCGCCATCGGCTACGCGACCAAGCCGACGACCCGCGAAGACCTCAAGGCCGTATTCGGCCGCTTCGAGGAGAAGTTGGCGCAGAAGGTCAAACGTATCCTGCTAGTCGAGGACGATGCCCGTCAGCGCGAAAGCGTCTCGCGGTTGATCGAGGACACCGATATCGAAATCACCGCGGTGGAGTTTGGTGAACAAGCCCTCGAGCTGCTCCGTACCACGGTTTTCGACTGTATGATCATCGACCTCAAGCTGCCCGACATGGACGGCCATGAATTGCTTGAACGCATGGCGCGTGAAGATATCTGCTCGTTCCCGCCGGTCATCGTCTATACCGGACGCAACCTGACCCGCGAAGAAGAAGCTGCACTGATGAAATATTCGCGTTCGATCATCATCAAAGGCGCCCGCTCGCCGGAGCGGTTGCTTGATGAGGTCACGCTGTTCCTGCACAAGGTGGAGTCTGACATGCCGCCGGAGCGGCAGAAGATGCTGAAAAGTGTGCGCAGTCGGGAAAAAGCCTTCGAAGGCCGCAAGATCCTGGTGGTCGACGACGACGTGCGCAACGTTTTCGCGCTGACCAGTGCATTGGAGCAGAAGGGCGCGCTGATCGAGATCGCCCGCAATGGTCACGAGGCAATCGCCCAGCTGCAAAGCGCCAACGATATCGACCTGGTGCTGATGGATATCATGATGCCGGAGATGGATGGCTTCACCGCCATGCAGGAGATCCGTAAGGACCCGCGCTTCGCCAAGCTGCCCATCATCGCCGTGACCGCCAAGGCGATGAAGGACGACCAGGATCGCTGCCTGCGGTCCGGTGCCAACGATTACCTGGCCAAACCCATCGACCTGGACCGTCTGTTCTCGCTGATCCGTGTTTGGTTGCCGAAGGTGGAGCTGCTCTGACATGCCGGACCGCAACCAGGCCATCGAACTGAAGCTGCTGATCGAAGCGATCTACCTGCGCTACAGTTACGATTTCCGCGACTATTCCGGTGCTTCGCTCAAGCGTCGGGTGCTGCTGGCGCTAAAGCAGATGGGCTGCGAGAGCATTTCGGAGTTGCAGCGCCGGATTCTCTACGACGCCCAGGCGTTCATGGAGCTGCTGCAGTTCCTAACCATCCCCGTGAGCGAAATGTTCCGTGACCCCAGCTATTACCTGGCCTTGCGTGAGCAGGTGATCCCGGTACTGCGCACTTACCCGTCACTGAAAATCTGGATTGCCGGTTGCAGTACGGGCGAAGAAGTTTACTCGATGGCGATCCTGCTCAAGGAAGAAGGGTTGCTCGATCGCACAATTTTGTACGCGACCGACATCAACCCAAGGTCGCTCGAACGTGCGCGTCAGGGCATCTTCAACATCGATAACATGCGCCAGTACACCGATAACTACCAATCTGCCGGTGGTAAGCACAGCTTGAGTGATTACTATACGGCCGCCTACGACTCGGCAATCATGGATAAGTCGTTGAAAGAGAACGTAACGTTCGCCGATCACAGCTTGGCGACCGACAGCGTATTCGCCGAAACGCAGTTGATTTCCTGCCGCAACGTGCTGATCTATTTCAACAAGCCGCTGCAAGACCGGGCCTTTGGTCTGTTTCTCGATTCGCTCTGTCATCGCGGCTTTCTCGGCCTCGGCAGCAAGGAAACCCTCGAGTTTTCCGGCTATGCCGAGCGGTTCGAAGCCTTCAACAAGCAGGAAAGGATTTTCCGCAAGCTATGAAAGCGCCTGCCGAAGCCTCAACCAAGCTACCCGCCCGGCCTGTGGATGCCGTGGTGATCGGCGCGTCGGCTGGCGGGTTGGCCGCGCTCAGTGCGCTGGTGTCGGGGTTGCCACGCACGTTTCGCTTGCCGCTGCTGATGGTTCAGCATGTGCCCCCGAAAGGGCCGACCCAACTGGTGGAGATCTTCCAGCGCAAGACCGATCTGGCTGTGAAGGAAGCGCGCGACAAAGAGCCGGTGCACGGCGGCACGCTCTACTTCGCAGCGCCGGGCTATCACCTGCTGGTCGAGACGGACATGACCCTGTCGCTCAGCCAGGATGAGGCGATGCATTTTTCGAGACCTTCGATCGATGTGCTCTTCGAGTCAGCGGCAGATGTCTGGGGCGACCGCGTCGCCGGCATTCTCCTGACCGGGGCTAACGAGGACGGCGCCGCCGGCCTCGAGTCAATCAAGCAGGCCGGTGGCCTCACCATCGTTCAGGAGCCCGGCGAAGCCGAGGTGCCGACGATGCCACGTGCTGCACTCCAGCGCTTCGCGCCGGATTACATTTTGCCCTTACGCGATATTCATCGATTGTTGCGTGATCTGGAGTAACCGATGCCCAATCAAACCGATGAAGCGAACCTGCTGATCGTCGATGATCTGCCAGAAAACCTGCTGGCGCTGGACGCTCTGCTGAAGGGGCCGGGCATCCGCGTGCATCAGGCCGAATCGGCGGAGCAGGCGCTTGAGCTGCTGCTCCGCCACGAGTTCGCATTGGCCATTCTCGATGTCCAGATGCCGGGCATGGATGGTTTCCAGCTGGCTGAGCTGATGCGCGGTACCGAGCGCACCAAGCAGATCCCCATCGTCTTTGTCAGCGCCGCCGGGCGCGAGCTCGACTATGCCTTCAAGGGCTACGAAAGCGGTGCCGTCGACTTCATGCAGAAGCCGCTGGACACCCATGCGGTGCGCGGCAAGGTCAGCGTGTTCGTTGACCTGTATCGCAACCGCAAGCGCCTGGCGCGTCAGCTGGAAGAGCTGGAGCGCAGCCGCCGAGAACAGGAAGTGCTGCTCGACGAGCTGCGCAGCACCAAGGCCGAGCTGGAGAATGCGGTGCGCATGCGCGACGACTTCATGTCGATCGTCTCCCATGAGCTGAAGACGCCGCTCAATACGCTCATTCTGGAAGTGCAGTTGCGTAAGTTACAGCTCGGTCGCGAGAACGTCGCGGCGATCAGCCCGGACAGGCTACGGCAGATGGTCGACAAGGATGAGCGGCAGATCCAGAGCCTGATCCGCCTGATCGACGACATGCTTGACGTGTCGCGGATTCGCACCGGCAAGCTGTCGATCCGGCCGACGCGGGTGGATTTGGGAAAGCTCGTAGCCAGCGTGGTGGAGAATTTTGCCCCGCAGATGGAAGCCAGTGGCTGCACACTGCTGTTCCAGCGCCCGGAGCCGGTGATCGGCCTTTGGGACGAGTTTCGTATCGAGCAGGTGTTGGCGAACCTGTTGACCAATGCCATGCGTTACGGCGCCGGCAAACCGGTGCAGGTGAACGTCAGTACTACCGCAGCGGGCGCCTGCATCGAGGTGCGCGATCACGGCATCGGCATCAGCCAGAAGAGTCTGGAGCGAATCTTCTGTCAGTTCGAGCGAGCTGAAGGTAGCGAGAGTAGCGCCGGGCTCGGGCTCGGGTTGTTCATCGCCGAGCAGATTATCAAGGCGCACAGCGGACTGATTCAGGTAGAGAGCGAAGAGGGAAAGGGTGCGCTGTTCCGTGTTCTGCTGCCGCTGAACGCCGGAGCCTGAGGCGGCCCCGGGCGAAACTCAGGACCAGCTCAGTTGCGGCCAGCCCTTGGCCTCCGCTTGCTTGCGCAACAGTGGATCAGGATTCACCACGTGTGGGTGTGCTACCTGCTCGAGCAGCGGCAGATCGTTGATCGAGTCGGAGTAGAAATACGCCCCTTCCAGCGATTCACCCTCAGCCTCAGCCCACTCGCGCAACCGACTGACTTTGCCTTCTCGGTAGGTGAGCACCCCTCGGGTGTTGCCACTGTAGAAACCGTGCTGTTCTTCCAACTGAATCGCCAGCACATCCCCGATGCCGAGTCGGCTGGCCACTGCTTCGACCAGAAACCCTGCCGAAGCGGAGATCACCAGGATGCGGTCACCCGCCTTGCGGTGCTGAGCGACCTGGCGCATGGCATCGCTGTAGATCAGCGGCTCGATCACATCTTCGATGAAGGGTGCGACCACGTGGTCCACCTCGTCAGCCGTGCGGCCAACCAGTGGCGTGAGGCTGAACGCCATGTAGTCTTCCATCGCCAGCGTGCCGAAGGCGTATTCGGCCATCAGCTCGGCGTCCTTGCGCAGGAATGACTCGCCATCCACCCAGCCGATCTTGGCCATTTCATGAGCCCAGAGACTCGCGCAGTCGCCGTCGATCAGGGTTTCGTCCAGGTCGAAAATTGCCAATGCCATCAAGCCACCTCGTGAATTGCCGTAGCGTCAATGGTAAGGCCTACCTGGCAGCCGCGGGGATAGAGATCGGCAGCAGAACGATTCAGTACATCGACCAGCAGTTCGACCCCGCGCGCTTCGACGCGGTATCGAATCACGTTGCCAAGCAGACTGTGGCTTTTGATCACGGCGGCAATATTGGAGTGGCCGTCGGTTGAGTGGGTCAGTGCGATGGCTTCCGGGCGGATCGCCACCTGTGCATCGACAGGGCGTTGCAACAGCCGTGCGGCGGTGTCTGGAGCAAGCAGGTTGTAATTGCCGATAAAGCCGGCGGCGAACGCATTCACCGGCGCAGTGTAGAGCGTTTCGGCATCGGCACTCTGGACGATGCGCCCGGCGTTCATCAGCAGGATGCGGTCGGAGAGCGTCAGCGCTTCCTCTTGGTCGTGGGTGACGAAAATGGTCGTCAGCCCCAGCTCCTGCTGGATCGCGCGAATCTGCTCGCGCAGGTGCTTGCGGATGCGCGCATCCAGTGCCGATAGGGGTTCGTCGAGCAAGAGCAGGCGCGGGCGGGTGACCAGCGAGCGCGCCAGGGCTACACGCTGGCATTGTCCGCCCGAGAGCTGGCTCGGGTAGCGCCGGGCGAATTCGCCGAGCTCGACCATCTCCAGCACCTCGGCCACTCGCCGTCCGCTTTCGTCCCTGGCGATTTTCTGCATGCGCAGACCAAACGAGATGTTTTGCTCGACCGTCATGTTGGGGAACAGCGCGTAACTCTGAAACACCATGCCGATCTGGCGCGTTTGTGGGGCAAGCGGCACCAGGTCTTCGCCGTCGAGCAGAAGCTGCCCATTGTTGACCTCGGTAAGTCCGGCGATGCAGCGCAGCAGCGTGGACTTACCGCAGCCGGACGGGCCGAGCAGGGTGATCAGCTCACCCTTGGCGACTTCGCAGTTG
This sequence comes from Stutzerimonas xanthomarina DSM 18231, assembly GCF_900129835.1. Taxonomy (GTDB): domain Bacteria; phylum Pseudomonadota; class Gammaproteobacteria; order Pseudomonadales; family Pseudomonadaceae; genus Stutzerimonas; species Stutzerimonas xanthomarina. The sequence continues at coordinate 505,672 of NZ_FQXA01000001.1, read as the reverse complement.
ATGTCGCTGAAAACCTGGGTATCGCCAAAGGATTTATGCAGACCGCGAATGGAAAGGTAGCTCATGAGGATTCCTGTCTCGAATAGCCGCAGCGGTGGCCGGGGCCTGTCGTAAAAAAGGTTGGCCAGGCGGCGCTCCGTTTCAGCACCATGCTGCCATTCCGTAGGATGGGCTTCAGCCCGCCGGTTCTTCTGCGGAGGCTCTCTCTGGTGGGCTAAAGCCCACCCTACAAAACCCGCTGAGCACGCCTTCCGGTACGCCCGGTGAGTCACGTAGGGTGGGCTTCAGCCCACCGAGCAAACTAGCCAGGCCCTCTTGCAAACACTTCCCCTCAGGGCTTCTCCTGATTCAACCGGGTCGCCGCCCAGGTGAACACCAGCACGAAGAAGAAGTAAGAAATCACCAGCGCGCTGTTGAAGTGACCGCTGCTGTTTTTCATGTTGTTCAGATAGACCTGCAGGGTTTCGTAGCGCGTGCCGACCAGTAGATTCGCGAAGACGAATTCACCGAACAGAAAGGAAAAGGACAGGAACAGCGACACCATCAACCCCTTGCGCAAGTTCGGTAGCACGACGAGGAACGCCGCCTTCCAGGTGCTGGCGCCAAGCAGGTGGGCGGCGTCCATCAGGTCGCGCAGGTTGATCGCCTGCAGATTGTTGCTGATCGCCCGGTACATGAACGGCAGCGCAATGGTGAAGTAGGCGCCAATCAGGATCCAAGGCGTCCCGACCATCGCCAGCGGGCCCGAGCCGTAAAGCTGCAGCAGGCCGACCGAGGACACCACCGGCGGCACGGCGAAGGGCAGTAAAATCAGGATGTTCATCAGCCCGTCGAGCTTGGGAAAGTGGTAATGCACCACGAACAGCAGCGGCAGTATCAGCACCACCGCCAGGGCCAGCGCCCCGAGGCAGACCAGCAGGGACTGGGCGAATGCGCGCAGGAAGCGCTCTTCACTCCAGAGCTGTACATACCAGTCGAAGGTCAGCCCGTCCGGCAGGATGGTCGCTGACCAACTGCTGGAGATCGAATAGAGAAAAGTTGCCGCTAAGGGTAGCAGTAGGATCAGAAACAGCAGCCACACCACAATACGGTGGTAAAGCAGACCGCGCCTGGCTTCAGCGGCTCGCATGGTAGCTCCTCTTCAGCAGCACCTGATGCACCACGGTAATCACGCCCATCAGCCCGACCAGCACCATCGCCAATGCGCTGGCCATGTGCGGATCCAGCGATATGTCGCCGGAAATCATTGCTGCGATGCGGATTGGCAAGACGTTGAAGTTGCCGGTGGTGAGGTAGTAGACGGTTGCATAGGCGCCCAGCGCATTGGCCAGCAGGATGACGAAGGTGCCCAGCAGTGCAGGCGTTAGGACTGGCAACCCGATGAATCGCCAATAGCTCCAGGTGCCAGCGCCCAGCAGCGCGGCCGATTCGCGCCAATCTTCGCGCAGCGCGTCGAATGCGGGGTAGAGCAGCAACACGCCCAGCGGAATCTGAAAATAGGTGTAGAGCACGATCAGACCGTTCTTGGAGTAGAGGTTGAAGTCCTCGATGATCCCGGCCTGCTTGAGCAGGATGGTCAGCGCCCCGTTGAAGCCGAGCAGGATGACGAAGGCGAAGGCCAACGGTACGCCGGCGAAGTTGCTGGTCATGTTGGAAAAAGCCATGACAAAGTCGCGCAGCCTGGAGTCGACCTGACGCAGCGAGTAGCTGCCGAGAATCGCAATGACGATGCCGAACAGGCTCGACCAGAAAGAGATTTGCAGGCTGTGCTTGATGGCTTGCAGGTAGAACTTTGAACCGAAGATCTTCTGGAAATTGGTCAAGCCCCAGCCTTCTGGCGTGTTCAGGCTGTTGACCGTCACCCACAGCAGCGGGGCGATCTGAAAGGCGAAAAAGAACAGGGCGAAGGGCAGTAGGCAGAGCAGTGCCAGGTGTTTGCCACGTACTGGCCTACGGCCGACCGCGGTCGGAGCCGCATGGTTGCGTATGGCGGCAGTCTTGAGGTTGTTCTGGAGCGGCGCGGTCATTTCAGCAGCTCCTGGCACAGCGGTTTGTCATGCGGCACGCCGAGCAGCTCGCACAACGTGCCGCACAGCTCGATCTGTTCCGGGCGAGCGGCCGGGTCGAGGCTGAACGCCGAGCCGAGGGCGAACAACGGCACGTCACGCTCTTCGGGCAGCAGGCCATTGTGGGAGCGATCGCTGTTCATGCCGTGATCGGCCGTCACCAGCACCTGATAGCCGTCATCCAGCCAGCGCTGCAGGTATTCCGCCAGCAGGATGTCGGCGCGTCGCGCCGCGTTGCGGTATTGGGACGAATCCAGGCCGTGTTTGTGGCCGGCGTCGTCGATATTCATCGGGTGCACCAGCAGGAAGTCGGGGCTATGCCGCAGCCGCAGGCTTTCCGCATCGGCAAACAAGTGGGAATCAGGGTAATGGTCTTCGTAGTAGAAATGCCCGTGCTGGATCGGCAGTTCGGGGGTCTCGCTGTGACGGTCGCGTACGGCGTGAAACGGCGCGCGGTTGTATAGCTCGCTGACCCAATGATAGGCCGCGGCTGCCGTACTCAACCCGGCGTCGCGGGCGTAGTGAAAGATGCTGTGCTCGGTGGACAGCCGCACCACATCGTTGTGCACGATGCCGCTCTCGATGGGCGGCACGCCGGTCAGGATGCATTCATAAAGAGGGCGAGACAGCGCGGGTAATTCACATTCCAGGCGGTACAGCGCGCCACGGCCGGCCATGCAATGGGCCTGTAGATGGCCGAGCGCGTGCTCCGCGACCTGATAGCTGAGGCCGTCGAGCACAACGAGGATGGCTTTTCCCATGGGACTTTTCCTTATCAGGAGTGCGCCGTAGGGTGGGCCGGGCGGCGCTGCGCTCAGCCACCATTTCTTCGGCAGGACTTTCTCTGGTGGGCTAAAGCCCACCCTACAAACCCCGACCGAACCCGCCTTCCGGCACACCTGGTGCGCATCGTAGGGTGGGCTTCAGCCCACCGCCTGCGTGCTGGCGTGCTGAAGCGGGGCGCCGCTCACCACCTTACGTTGCTGTCGGTTGGCAGCCGATCACTCCATCTCGATAATCACGTTTTCCTGCCACTGCTGCGGCAGCGCCTTGGAGGTCGCTTCCCAGGCGTCCGCGTTCTCGATGGGTTTGACCTTGGCATACTGCTCGTTCGGCAGCAGCTTGGCCTGCACTGCGGCCGGCAGTGTCAGATGCTCGGCGCGGATCGGCCGGGCGTTACCCTTGGCCAGGTTGATCTGCCCGGCATCGGAGAGGATGTATTCGCGGGTGAGCTTGGCGGCGTTGGGGTGTTTCGCCCATTTGTTAATGATGGTCGTGTAGCCGGAAATCACCGAGCCATCGGAGGGGATCAGTACTTCGAAGCGGCTGGGGTCGATCTGATCGCGATAGGACAGGCCATTGAAGTCCCAGACCACGCCCACTTCCACTTCGCCGCGCTCCAGTGTCTGGATTGTCGGGTTCGACAAGGACAGGCGGCCTTGCTTGGCGATCTCGGCAAAATAGTCCAGGCCCGGCTGGATGTTCGCCTCGTCGCCGCCGTTGGCGATGGCAGCCGCCAGCACGCCATTCACCGCCTGCGCGGCGGCACTGACGTCACCGATGGCGACCTTGTACTTGCCATCCTTGAGCTCGGCCCAGGAGCTTGGCGCCTTGTCGACCAGTTGCTTGTTGACGATGAAGGCAATCGAGCCGGTGTACGCCAACATCCAGTGACCGTCCTTGTCCTTCGCCCAGTCCGGAATCTGCTCCCAGGTGCTTGGCTTGTAGGCCTGGGTGACGCCCTGCTGCACGGCGATCGGCCCGAACGCGGCGCCGACGTCGCCAATGTCGGCCGTAGCGTTGTCTTTCTCTGCGGCGAATTTGGCGATCTCCTGGGCCGAGCTCATATCGGTGTCCATGTGCTTGAGGCCGTATTTCTTCTCAAGGTCCTGCCAGGTGTCCTTCCAGTTGGCCCAGCTGTCCGGCATGCCGACGCTGTTGACCTCACCTTCCGCACGCGCGGCCTTTTCGAGGCTTTTCAGGTCCGTTTGTGCAGCAGTCGCCGATGTTGCCAGGGCGATCGCCGATCCCAGCAGTGAAGCCAGCAGCAGTCGTTTCATTCGAAGCTCCTTCGCAGGTCAGGTTGGTCTAGATCAGCAAGATTGGGGCCAATCTAGGGGGTGCAAATGACAATTTGATGTCGTTGCCTCCGCCATCGCCCAAGCTGGCGACACTGCGACAGGAGTGCCGTAGCAAGCCTAGCTCAGGCTGAGCGCCTTGCCTGGTGCGGTCTTATCTAAATTCACCGATACGCTTGAACGGCCACGACGATGGCCGCAAAGCCGGCTCTTGCGGGCCGATGTCACGCGCCGGTCATCTGGCTCGCCTAGGCTGGGTTGTTGTTTGGGGCGCAAAAACGGACAGCCCAGCGCTCCGTTCTGGTGCTGGACTAGTCCAGCTGGAGAAAAGGTGATGCGTGACGAGGCACCAAGGGCGGTTACGGCAATCTGCCGATCCTTGCAAGAGCAGATCGTCCACGGGTTGCTGCAGCCCAGCGGCCAGCTGCCGTCCGAACGTAAACTCAGCGAGTTGTTCAATACCACGCGGATCACGCTGCGCGAGGCACTGGGTCAGCTCGAATCGCAGGGGTTGATCTACCGCGAGGATCGCCGCGGCTGGTTCGTGTCACCACCCCGGATCGCCTACAACCCGCTTGTGCGTAGCCACTTTCACGCCATGGTCCAGGAGCAAGGCCGGACCCCTGCGACTGAAGTCCTGTCGGCCCGGTTGGTGCCCGCTGCGGCAGACATATGCGCGCGACTGGGATTGCCCGGGTTATCCGGCGTCATCCAGATCCGCCGTGCGCGGCGCATCGATGGCCGTCTGGTGCTCTACGTAGAGCACTATCTAAACCCCAGCTACTTCCCTGGCATCCTCTACTACGACCTGACCCGCTCGCTGACTGAACTCTATGCCAGCGAATACGGCATCCATTACGGTCGTGTCCGCTTCGACATGGTCCCCACCGCCCTCCACCCCGAAGCCGCCACAACCCTGCGCACCGCCCCCGGCAGCCCAGCCCTGCGCATTACCCGTCTGAACCGAGATCAGCATGAGCGGATCATTGACTGCGATGTGGAGTATTGGCGGCATGATGCGATTCATGTGTGTGTGGAGGTGCCGGAGTAGGGGCGGGCGCTCATGGATTAGCGCGGCAGGCATATCGCAATTCACTGGCTGTAAGGAACTCACCGAGGCAGCAGGGCTAGCTATACATCCAGCCCCCGCTCACGCTCCAGATCGATCAACCGCGTGGTTGGCCCATCAGCTTGCAGACGTTCGGTGACAATCTGCGGCCAGCGATTGCGCGAGCGACGTTTGGCAATTCTATAGGTGTACTCTTGTAGCCAGCTCGTCGGGTAAGACAGCACCTCCCAAACCAGCATGAAAGCATCGGTCCACTCTAGGTAGTTCTTTCCGCCGTTGGCGGCTTTCTTCTCGGCTATCTTGGCCAGTGTCAATGAGTGCCAGTCAGTGCCTTTGATATTGCCAGCCTTGAGCATTTCCTTGACATAGACATCCGAATCGCTGCGTTGGCCGTTTTCATCAAACCAGGGGCCGTTGTCCATATAGGCACGCAGCCATTCCCAGAAGCCTTTTTGCATTTGCAACGTCTTGCCCATGGGCAGCCCGAGACTGACTAGCAGCGCCTTATCCGGTTCCCCCAATCGGCGCACCAGAACTTCCAGCGAAGCGTTACGCATGCCGCCGGTATGGGGGCCGACCATCACGTACTCACCGGCCAGCGCTTCAATACCATCCCATGGGCTGTGGTAGAGCTCACCGTTGTGATCGAAATAGACCTCGCGGGTACGGCGGTTGAAGAGGATTGGCAAGGGGAGAGGGCGGCGGGTTTCCCAGAGAAAGGGGACGATGAAGAAAATGACAGCCAATGCCAGTCCCATCCAAACGCCTTCTATCTTCCCAGTCAGGATCAGAATGGCACTCATGAGAATTGTGGCTAATCCTCCAACACCGCCCATTACTCCAGTAAGCATTCCCCTATCAGTATCGCCTCCTGCCTTTAAGGCCAGATAGTGTTCGGTATGTTCTTCGGTAACGAACATCTCCCAAGGCTTCTCCCCCGTGGACTGGTCGGCGCGCAACAGCACACTGGGCGCTTGTCCGAAGCGGGCGCGGGCTTGCTGGATCAGGTCGCTTACAGCCACGCGAGTTCCTTGATTTCAATAGGTGGCAGGGTCAGGCCTTCAATGGGCGAATAGCTTAGTTCGCCATGAATGGCATCGACTTCGTCGCCGTTTTTTTCATGGTAAACGCGTCGGTAGACTGCAACCCCTGGTTCGGTTCTGACTTGAGTACCGCCATGATGATCAAAATCTTTGCCCGTCCATTCCACGGCCTTGCGGGTGCGGCCGAAGCCCAGAAAGGTGCCCCAGGTTTCGTGCCCTTTGAAGTGGATCATCTCGTCGGTCAGGGTATCCCTGCCCGGTAGGCGCAGTAGTACATAGGTGATGGTCTGCATGCCGCGATAGGGGTTCAGCTCGTTGAGACGATAAGCCTGGAAGCTGATGGGGAAGACGATTCTATAAAGCTCGGTCATCGATTGCTCGTAACTATCGGCCCAGTCGGCAGGGCGGATGCCAAAGCGGGTGCGCTTGACCCAGGTTTCCAGTGGCGTGTCTTGCGTGTATTGCCGGGCGATGACCCCGCCGACAATCAGCAAGGTCCAGCCCAGTGCGCGGGTGGCTAGGTGCGGGACTACGCTAACACCTCGTCCGATAGCCGCAGCCTCGCCAGCGATCACCGCCGCTCGGGCGGCGCGTATGGCTCGAAAACTCTGCACGTACAGCCGCAGGTTGGAGGCGGAGGCCAGGGTAAGTCCGGCATTAATATTCGCGGTATCGATATCACCGGCTTGATAGGACTCCAATGCCTCAATACTGAAGACCATTACATCAAAGCCTGAGGTGACGGATTGCGATAAAGCGGTTCTCGCGCCGACGCCCAGGGCTTTGGTCAGAGCTGCTTGTGACGAGAGAGAATGGGAACCTGCAATCTTGGTGGTTGCTTCCCAGTCTACTTCGGCAACTTTTTGTGCTATTGCGGATGTAGCAGAGGCAACGCCAAATGCTCCTCCTGTAAAACTCAGCCAGCCTTTACCTGACTGTTTTTCAGTCAACTGTGCCCCACCCCAAACAAAATTCATTCCGGCGACTAGAGCCACCAGACACTTTACCGGAGCCTTTTCCAACGCTCCTTTGCTAAGGTCGAGCATTACCTTGAGATTGACGTCGGCTGCCAAGTGCCCGGTCAACGCGGGCAGGTCTGCGGCCGGTAGCAGTCGGAAGAACGGCAAGGCATCACTGACCGCAACGCTCAGTTGTGTGGGTATGAGTTTGGCGGGCAGTTGGGGCCGTGTGCCCATCTGGTCACTCATCCACTCCCCGACTTGGCGCCGACTGACGACCTCGATAGCCAGACGCTGCTGACTACGCGCCAGCGCGGCAGCCAGGTAGAGGCGTCCGGCAGCCTTGGTGCCATCATTGGCTTGTTGCAGACCCACCCCAGCAATTGGGGCTAGGGCGGTGAACAGCGCTTCCAGTGCTGATCCCTGAATATGGCGGGCCAGTTTTTCAGCCGCTTGGTTAAGCAGTTCCGCCACCTTGCGTGCTTCGGCCAGGGCACTGGCACCATTGTCTCTGGCGCCATCGGCCAGCCCGACAATGGTGTTTATCTCACCAATACTCAGGCGTTTACCCAGACCCAATAGTGACCAGACCAACCAGGGTTTACCTGCCTGTTGCTGAAGCGTTAAAGCATTGGCGATGGCCTGCGCGCCAGGACCCGTTGTCGCTGGGCCAAGGCAGGCAGCGGCGAAGTGCAGCTCTAGCTCCGTTCGTGGGGCCGGTTGGGTAATGTCGAAGTGACCGCAGGCAGTGTTTAGGCTGGCGGGGCCACGCTGTGCCAGGGTATTGAACCAGGCCGACCAAAGTTCACTGAGACGGCGCACATCAGCACTGTATGCATCCTCTTCCTGACTTTGCTCCTGCCAGGCGGTTTGCAATCTGCCGTAATCGGTTATGTTCCGTAGCTGCCCGCCAATTTGCGAATCGCTTTCGGCCAGGGACTTGAGCACACCGGCCATGGCCCAATCTTCGCCGCGGATTTCCCGAGTGACGTTAAAAGCTTGTTGGCGTGCGCGGAGCAATTCAGCCAGATCCAGTAGTACGCCCCAGGGATCGTCGATTAAGGCGTAAGACTGCTGTTCGCAGCGTTGCATGTCTTCCAGTAGTTGTGGCCAGGCTGGGCGGTGGGATGTGGATGGTTCGCAGCTCCAGCCGTACCAGTTGGCGTCCATGTAGTCCCCGATACGCTCGTGGACAGTACGGGCCTGGCCACTGAAGGGTGCCGCTCCGGGGGTGATGGTACGCATCACTCGTTGGCGCACCTCTGGTTTGTTTTTGGCTGCCGCGAATGACGCAGCGGCCCATTGCTGCGGCGACCAGACCAACATCGCGGGTGTTCCGGCAGGGAGAAGCAGGTAGGGCAAGCTGCGTCCGTCAATGACCTTCCCGCCACGGGCTGTCTGGGAAAAGGTAGCCTGGCTGACGCGGTACTCGACTAATTGCTGCATGGTGCTTTGCCAAACGTATAACCAGCCATCACGCAAAAGGCGGGCGGTGTAGTTAAGCGGACGGCCTTGCAGGGGCTCGAAGTAATCACCGATGGCTGGGAAGTTGCCCTGCAGTGCGGGCAAATCATAGGCGGCGGTATCCACCGCCAGTGTTGGCCCGAGCGCATAGCGCAACGGTAGGACGGCGCTAAGCAGTGGGCAGGCGGCTACGCTCAGGCTGGATGGTCCGGGAAGGTGAGCAGTCATAGAAGAGCCTCCTTTGCCGTGTCGTCCTGCTTGGCAAGCGCTTCCAGCAGTTGCCAGTCCAGCGTCATTTGCGCGGCGAGGCCACAATCGGCTGGCGCGGCATCATTTTTCGGCTGTTCGTTTTGCCACGCACAGAAAGTTTTCCCTTCGTGGTGAAGCCAGATGCGTGAGATGCGATGCCAGAACCCTTCTGGCCATTGCGCCCTGCGTAGCCATGCTTGATAGAGCGGTCGGGCGTCACCCAAGCGCAGCCAAAGCTCAGAAGATTCAGGCGTAAGAATGCGGAGGCGTCGCTGCAGGATGCGGTGCATGTCGTCCATAGATGCTGTGCTTTCCAGCCATAGTCCATCCTTGATTTCGGTTCCGCGACGCCAGGCTATATAGGCCATACTGCCGACGGACGCATCAAGCAAAATAGGGCCCGCATCGGCGATGGGCTCATAGGCCGTACCCACAAGTAGCGGTGTCGGTTGATGGCTCGGAAAGTGCTGATACAGCCATGCCGTTGCGTTCTCGTATCGTGCACCATCCAACAGAATGAAGCCGTTTCCATCGGACGTTCCGGAGCTCATGCGCCATCTCCGTTTGATGTCTTGGCGGCTTCGCATACTTCGCATATCCCCGCGCCGGTACTGCGAAACAAGATGTTTTGCTTCACCAGAGCTTCCAATGCCATCCCTGACACATCCGCATCCGCCAGCTTGACCTGGGCCGGCAATATCGGCGCCGCGCCCGAGCCTTTCCCCGGACTCCCACCCGAGTTCATCCTGATCCGCGGCCCGACCATCGTGATGCCGCTACCGTCGAGCTTGATAAAACTACCCGCTGCTTTAAAAGTCAGCTCGCTGCCGGCTTCGAGGACCACTTTCAGGCCGCTGGAGAGGTGGATTTCGTTGCCGGCTTCGATGAACTGGCCGGTGCCGATCTTGACGTGCTGGTTATTGCCGACGGTCAGGTGGTCGTCTGCTTTGATTTCGCTGCGGCGGTCGAGGTGGGTGGTGCGGTGTTCTTCGGCTTTGAATTCGCTGTGGCTGTCGGCCTCGACGATATCGTGGCGTTCGTGGCCGACACGGATTTTCTGGTCGTGCTCGATGTTCTCGTCCCAGTCGCGCTGGGCGCGGAGGTAGATCTGCTCGGCGCCCTTGCGGTCTTCGATGCGCAGTTCGTTATAGCCGCCACCGCCTGGGCTGCTCAAGGTTTTAAAGACGCTGCGGGTCTTGTTTGCGGGCAGCTCGTAAGGGACGGCGTTTTCCTTGTGATACAAGCAACCGGACACGAGGGGCTGGTCGGGGTCGCCTTCGAGAAAGGTGACCAGTACTTCCATGCCCACGCGTGGAATGGCGATAGCGCCGTAACGATTCCCGGCCCAGCTTGAGCTCACGCGCAGCCAGCAGCTGGTGTGTTCATCGGCTTTGCCTTCGCGATCCCAGAAAAATTGCACCTTCACCCGGCCGTACTTGTCGCAATGGATCTCTTCGCCAGTCGGGCCTGTCACTACCGCGCTCTGGCTGCCGAGAATTCGGGGTTTGGCGTGGCTGTTTGCGGGCCGGAAGGCGACGGCCCAAGGGGTCGCAGTGAACTGGTTTCGGTAGCCTTGGATGAAGTCGTTATCTGCAATGGGTTCCTCGCTGTGGGGCGGGGAGGGCGTCAGCGCGGAGGCGCTTGAAAAATCAGTGACGGACTCTTCCAACACCTGCGGTTGCTTGCCCTCATGGAAAACTTCGGTCAGCAGCCAGAGCTGATTCCAGTCGCTACGTGGATGGTTGGTGATGGGAAGGAAATGACCGCTGATAAGTAGCGGCTGGTCACTCGCGCCTTCAGCCAGTTCGAAGTCGTGGCGATGGCGTTCCAGTGCTCGCCGGGACAGATGCTTGCCTCGTTCGCGGTCGACGAAGCGACCTGGGTACTCATAGTCCTCGAGGTCGGGCTGAGTGCTGCTCTGAACCGCGGTTTCCATCGTCAGACGAGGCTTCTCGAAATCGTAATCGCGGCGGGTAACGCGGCTGGTGCGGGTCTCGACGCGCACGCCGAAGCGCTTGATGACCGGCTCATCAGCAACCAGGCCGCTGTTCTGTTGATAGGCAACCGAGGCAAGCGTTGGAAACACCGTCTGGTCATCGCCGAACACCAGCATGTGGCCGGTTTCGCTGTGTTGGAAGTGGTAGTGGATGCCTTCTTCTTCGCATAGGCGTTGGATGAAGTGCAGGTCCGTTTCGTCGTACTGAACGCAGTAATCCCTTTTGGGGTAGACCACCGGGCCAAGATCGAAACGGTGGCGGTCACCGGCGAGGATGCCGTGCTCATCAAGCACCTTGGCAACGATCTGCGGTACCGAGAGTTGCTGGAAGATACGTTGGTTGGCGCAGTGGGACAGGTAGGCGAGCTGTGGACGCAAGGTGATCCGATAGCGCGTCAGGCGTTTGCCGGAGTTGCCTTGCGCTGCGCTGTAGATCAAGCCATGGATACCCTTGCCGGCAGGCGACAAGGCTAGAAAGGCACGCTGATGTAGAAGGCTTTCCAGATCGATATCGGAGCGTTCGCTGACCAGTTCGAGGTCGAACGCGAAGGGCTGCGAGATGGCCTCTCGACCGTTGAATTCGAGTACCTGCAAGCCAAATTGAGCGCCTTCAATCGCAAGACTGAAGTGCGTGTCGTTAGCCGGATTGAACATTCCCTGTTCCTTTGTAACCAGTCCATGGCGGCGAGCCGGTAACGGTTCGCAAGGCGGCATCGCCTGTATTTCAGGCGTGCCGTAGCGCGGATTGGAGAGGCATCCAGTTCCGCAGAAATCTGGCAGCTATTCTCGCCCTTTTGGCGAAATATCCGTGTGAAGCACTACGTTGTTTGCCGAATGCGTCAGCTAGAAACGCATCGGCCAGGTAAACCTGGCCGATGTGGATTAACCGTGGCCGCGAGGCCTGATCAAGGCTTAGGCCGAGATCGGGGTGCGCCAGTCGTCCGAGCCGGAAGTGCCGGAGACTTCGTGAGTCCAGACGATCTTGCGGTAGGTGAAGTAGACGTCTTCCAGGTGGGTGAAATGCGACATGTTCGGATCCTGGCAGTTGGGCATGCGCGACTGCACATCGACGATCACCGCATCTTCCAGTTCGATGGTGAAGTAGTGCTCCTGAGTACCGGTGGAGGAGGTGCGGTACCACTCCAGGCGGCACTTGTTCAGGCGTTCACCCGAGGTCAGTGCGTTGAAGATCAGCGGCGACGACTTGTCGAACACCTTGGTGATCATCAGGGGCTTGTGCACCCGCTGGCCGGTGGGTTGGCCGGACTGCGGATCGCGCGGGATGATGACCTGGTGCTGGAAAGCCTGCACCAGAATCTGGTCTTCGTGTCCTTCCTGGAAAATATTGCCGACCGAGTCCTCGGTAAAGGTGCCTGCGGTGATCAGGCCTTGCTTGGTGCCTTCGAGGGACAGATACGCGGGTGTTGGCATGAACGCTCTCCTTGCCTTGTTGAATGCCAGAATGGCAGCAGAGTAAGTACAAAGCGCGTGCCAGCTAAATTTAATCTTTTTGTTTCAATAGGTTAGAAATACCCTCTGTGGTACCTGCTGTCTGCTCTGCGCCATCGCTCACATTTCGTTGGGCAACATCCTGCCCGCAGTTGCGCAATATTTGGCGCACATCTCTCTAGCACCCGCCATTGCTCGCTTCACAACTACAGGTCGATTGCCCCAAGCCAAAGCCTGCGCAGCATGTTGCGCAGGCCGGGGCTCAGGACGAGCAGCTGATTTCCAGATGCTTGCCCCACTCCGGCGGGCGCTCGGCGTAGCGCTCCATGCCTGGCTGCTCGTCGAAGGGGCGGCTAAGCACCCCGTGCAGCTCACGCACCGGGCCGTAGTCGCCTGCCTCGGCGGCCTCGATTGCCTTTTGCGCCAGGTAGTTGCGCAGAATGTACTTTGGGTTGGCTGCGTGCATGCGGGTCCGGCGCGCTTCGTGATCGCCGCTTTCGCGCTCGGAACGCTGGCGGTAGCTCGCAGCCCATTCATCGAAGGCTTTGATGTCGACGAAATCTTCACGCAGCCGAGCCAGAGCCCTCTCTGCCGGGCTGTCACCGAGCTCGCGGAAGAAGCGCGTGTAGTCGATGGCGCTGCTCTGCATCAGCTGTAGCAAGCGTTGGATCAGCTCTTTGTCGTCTTGCTCGGCAGTCTGAAAGCCCAGCCGTTTGCGCATCAGATCGAGCCACACCGTTTCGTAGATCGGCAGGAACAGGTCCATGGTCGCCCGCAGCTGCTCGATGGCGATGAAGGGCGTCAGCGCCTGCGCCAGCGCGGCGAGGTTCCAGTGCGCAATCGGCACCTGATTCTCGTAGGAATACCGGCCGGCATGGTCGGAGTGGTTGCAGATGAAGCGCGCATCGAAGTCGTCAAGGAATGCGTAGGGCCCGAAGTCGAAGGTGATGCCCAGAATGGACATGTTGTCGGTGTTCATCACGCCATGACAGAAGCCATACGCCTGCCATTTGGCGACCATTTCCGCGGTGCGCTCCAGCACTTCACGGAAGAAGGAGTGGTAGGGCTCCGGGTGCTCCAGGCATTCGGAAAAGTGGCTTTCGACAACATGATCAAGCAGCTTCTTCAGTTCGTCATGCTGCTTGGTGTAGTAGAAGAATTCGAAATGGCCGAAGCGCACGTGGCTGGGCGCGAGACGCATCAGCATCGCGCCGCGTTCCTGGCGCTCACGGTAGACCGGCGTATCCGAGCCGGTGACGCAGAGCGCGCGCGAACTGGGAATGCGCAGCGCATGTAAATGCTCGCTGGCCAGAAACTCGCGGATCGATGAACGCAGCACGGCACGGCCGTCACCCATGCGGGAATAGGGTGTCAGCCCGGCACCCTTGAGGTGCAGGTCCCAATGCTCGCCGGCCTCATTGACCACTTCGCCGAGTAGCAAACCGCGCCCATCACCCAGTTGCGGGTTGTAGCTGCCGAACTGGTGGCCGGAATAGACCATCGCACGTGGTTCCGCCGTGCTCCAGAGCTTGTGTGCAGAGAACAACTCGGTAAATAGCGGATCCTCCGCCACTGCCGGGTCGAGATCCAGCAGTGCCATGGCCGCCTCGCTGGCTACCACCAGGCGCGGTGCTTCCAGCGGTTGAGGGGTTACCTCAGTGGAAAACACATCGCCGAGACGGGCGAAGCGGTTGTCGAAATTCAGCTCGGTGAGAGTCTTCAAGGGGGCTCCGGACGGTCCTGAAATGTAGCGCCCGTGGGCGAGCGCACGTTGAATTGGAGGTCTTGCCTGTCGGAGCGTTCCTCAAGTCTGACCGTTGGCAGGCGCCCCGAGAGGCGTTTCGCTGTGATCGGCACGCTGCATCTCCAGGCCCGGCGGCGCGTTTTTCAGGTGCACGTCCAGCTGACGGAATGCGATGACGATCCCGCGAGTGCGGAACTCCTGATCGATACGCCGGTTTATCTCATCGATAACCGGATTGCGGTCCCCGAGATCCCGCACATGCAGGCGAAGCTCATGCTCCAACCGACTCTCGCCGAAGTTGAGGAAGAAGACCTGCGGTTCAGGCTCCTTGAGCACGCGAGGGTTCTCCCGGGCTGCTTGGAAGAGGAGATTTCGTACTTCTTCCAGCTCGGAGCCGAACTGCACGCCGATGCGAATCGTGACCCGGGTGATGGTGTCATTGAGCGACCAGTTGACGAGCTGGTCGGTCACGAACGTTTTGTTCGGGACGATGATCTCCTTGTTGTCGAAATCGGTAATGGTCGTCGCCCGAATGCGAATGCGGCTGACTGTTCCGGATAGATTGCCAATGGTTACCACGTCGCCGATGCGTACCGGTTTCTCGAACAGAATGATCAATCCCGATACGAAGTTGGCGAAGATCTCCTGCAGGCCGAAGCCTAAGCCCACCGACAACGCAGCGACCAGCCATTGCAGCTTGTCCCAGCTCACGCCAAGGGTCGATAACGTCGTGACAATACCGATGCCAACCAGCGTGTACGAGAGCAAGGTGCCGGTCGCGTAGGCGCTGCCCTGCGCCAGGCGCATCCGGGAAAGTACTAGTACCTCGAGGAGGCCCGGCAAGTTGCGTGCGAGCGCGAAGGTTATGACGACTGTGGCCAGGGCACCGAGCAGGTTGTTCAGGGTGATGGCGGACGTGCTGGCGGTCTCACCGCTGCCGCTGGTGAATTCGTACAGCGTGACGTTATCGAGGTACGACACCACACTGATCAGGTCAGCCCAGACCCAATAGAGCACAACGAAGAACAGACCGAACATGGCCAGCCTGGTCAGGCGCAGGGATTGTTCATTGACCTGTTCGATGGCGAGGCCTGGTTCGGCCGCGCCCTCGTGAGCGGCACCGGCATCATCGGAACCGGCATCCCGCTTGGCGATGGCCCGCTTGTATGCCAGGCGTCGCGCCGCCACGGTCAGGCCTCTGATCAGGGCGGCCTCGATGACGACCCAGGCCAGCAAGAGATACAGCGTATCGATCAACCGGCCGGTCAGCTTAAGGGCGGTGTAGTAATAACCGAGCCCCACGACCACGATCAGCGCCAGCGGCAGCATGCTGAACAACAGACCGATGATGCGTCGCACTGGCGGAGCGTTCTGGCTCGATGGGCCTTTGAGCAGCAGCCGCGTCAGGCGCCAGCTCATCAGCGCGAAGCAGGTCAGCACCACGGCAATGCCGATTACATCATCGACCAAGCTGCCTGGTTGATGTTCGGCGATGGCCACGACCGCTACGAGGGCTATGACGACCAGCCCCAGGCGACGAATCTCGTTGCGAAGGAAGGCCACCTGGGGGCGGAACCAGCCAAAATGAGTCTCGGCCACTCGATTCGGCGAGAGCATGCGATAGGCGCTGTAGAACACCAACCAGGCCTGCGCCATCTGGTAGAAGGCGGCACCGAGGCTGACGTTTTGTCCTCGCCCGTCCATCTGCAAGAGGTAACCACAAAGTGCCAGGAACAGCGCGCCGGGGAGTGCCAGCAAGAAATTCAGCAGCAGCGCCAGCGGCGTGTGCAACTGGCTGTCGTGGCGGAAATGGCCGATGTCGGCGCTGAGCAAATCGAGCTTGGCGTTGATGGCGTTGCGGCGCCAGAGCAGTAAACCGATCACCAGCATTAGCGGTACGAAGAACAGCGGTCGTTCCAGCAGTCCGGCGCCGAGCGCCTCGAACACGGAGCCCCAGGGCATCGCACGCAACTGGCGATCCAGCAGCGTCGGCACGCTCTTGAACCAGTCTAGGTCCAGCGGCTTGTTGCTCGGGATCCAGAACATCTGCTCGTCCAGCGTTTCGCGCAGTGCCTGAGCTTTGGTCTGAAGCTGGCGTTGATTCAGCTGCAGAGTGATCGATTCGCTAAGCAGTGCGTTGAGCTCGTGGTTCAGCCGGTCGAGCAGCTCGCTGCGGGTGCGTATCAGCTCCAGCAATGCACTGCGCAGCTCCGGCGTGACTTCGTTCGTCGGCAGCTTGGCGAGCTGCTGATCGACGTAGTCTTCAACGTTACCGCTGAGCTCCCGACGCTGGCTCAGCTCGAACTGGTAGAGGCGAATGTCGGCGATCTCATCGGCCAGATTCTTGTCCAGGCTTAGCTGCGGCAACGCCTGCTTCTGCTGGTAGAGAACCTTCGATAGCAGCAGGCTGCCCTCGAGTACGGCAATCTGCTCTTCCAATGCCTGGTCGGCCTGGTTCAGCGTGTCCAGCTGCTGGCGCGTTTGCAGATTTTCCTGGGTCAGGTCGTTGAGGCGTTCGGTGGCGCGTAGCAGGTAATCCGAGAGCTTGCGGTTCTCGGCGCTTTCGGCGGGCAACAGCTTGTCGGAGCCGGCCTTCTCAGCTTTTAGCGAGAACTCTGCGACGGTCTGCTCGGACTCTTCGCGGCGTTTGTTGTTGATCGCCGTCTGGAGCGCCATGGTTTCCTGCTCGGCGCGTGCGATGCGCTCGGACAGCAGATCGCGCCGTGCAACGCCAAGGTCTTGTAGCAGGCTGTTTCCGGCCAGTTCGTTGCGGCGCAGCTCGATCTGCGCCTTGAGCGCGGCCCTCTCGGCGCTGAGCAGTGCCCGGCGCTCGTCACTCAGTGCCTTGCCGCCTTCGCGCCCTGCCTTGAGCAGGCTATTGATCTCGTCGATGCGAGTCTGGTGCTTGCTGATGTCCGCCTGGGCACGTTCAGGACGCGTCTGGGCGCTGATGATCATGCTGTTGGCTGCTGTCAGGGCCGTTTGCCAAGCCGACAGCTGTTCGATGCGCTCGGCCAGCCGTTGTTCGAGCGCGGGAACCGTCAGCTTGGCCAGCTTCGCCGGCATATCGCTGGTGTCGCTGCCTTTGAGCTTGCTTAATTCCCGCTGAGATTCGGCGATCTCCTTGGCTGCGCCCGCGAGTTCGGCCTTGAGCTCGTCCAGGCGCCGCTGCGCCGTCTCGGTTTGTTCCGCGAGGCGCTGGGCGCTTTCATCAACGCTGGGCTGCGCGTCTTTCGGCGCTTCTGCTTCGCCAGCCTGGCTGCCGGGCAGGCCAGGCACCGTGGGTGCGGCTTGAACAACGGCGGTAGACGGGGCGATGATGAACAGGGTCGCCAGCAGCAGGGTGCGGAAGAGGGCCATGAGTGCTATCGGATACGAAATGAGTGCGGAGTCTAAGGGCTGCGGATGGCCGAGGCGAGTCCATAGATCGGAACGCCGCAGCCCGCGCTATATGCGGCGCGGCACAACTCAGAAGTGCAAGCTCGGGCCCGGCGGATTACCTTCCGGAAACTTCAGACCGACCTTGCGCACTTCCCCATGCTCCATCGCCGCGATGGTCCATGTCAGGCCGTTCCACTCGATCTGATCACCGACGACCGGCTTGCCGCCGACGCGTTCGGCCATGAAATCACCGATCGGCTGGTCGCCATTCACATCATCCAATTTCAGGCCGTAGAGGGCGGCGAGCGCGCTCATCTGCGCCTCGCTTTCCAGAATGAAGTCACCGAAGAAACGCATGTCACGCCCGCGCTGCGGCGCCTCGCTGAACAGCTTGCCGAGCGCTGGCAGATCATCTTCATGGCCAATCACGCAGAGAATGTCATCGACCTGCAGGCGGGTGCTGCCGGAGGGGTGAAGCAGTGCCTTGCCGCGGAACAGTGCGGCAATGCGCGTGCCGGTTGGCATCTTCAATTCGCGCAGCGCAGCGCCGACGCACCATTTTTTCGCGGTAAGCCGGTAGATGAACATCTCCCACTGACTGGTTGTGTGGATCTGTAAGCCGGTGCGGGAGATCGGCAATGGCGACGGCGGCACCTCCACCTTGGCTTTCTTGGCGGCCCAGGTCAGGGTCGTGCCCTGCAGCAGCAGCGAGACCAGCACAATAAAGAACGCTACATTGAAGAACAGCTGGGCATTTTCTAGACCGGCCATCAACGGAAACACCGCGAGGATTACCGGTACTGCACCGCGCAAACCGATCCAGGAGATGAACAATCGTTCACGCAAATGGAAGCTGCGAAACGGCGCCAGACCAATGAACACCGCCAGCGGCCGGGCAAAAAGGATCATCCACAACGACAGCGCCAGCGCCGGTAGGGCAATCGGCAATAACTCGCTGGGCGTAAGCAGCAGGCCGAGCACCAGGAACATGCCGATCTGGCTGAGCCAGGCCAGACCGTCGAACATGTGCAGGATACCGTGGCGATTGCGAATGGGCCGGTTGCCCAGCAGCAGGCCACAGACATAGACCGCAAGGATGCCGCTGCCGCCGATGGCACCAGACAGCGCATAGATCATGATGCCACCGGCCACGGCCAGCAGCGGGTACAGGCCGTCGGCGACCGAGAGGCGGTTGATCAGGTGCAACAGCAACCAACCACCGGACAGGCCCAGCAAGGTGCCGATACCGAACTGCTGCACCAGATTGACAAAGAAACCCCAGCCGAAGCCGGTGTCGCCGGAGGCCAGCATGTCGATCAGCGCGACGGTGAGGAACATGGCCATGGGATCGTTGCTGCCTGACTCAATTTCCAGCGTCGAGCCGACCCGTTCGTTGAGCCCGCGGCCGTTGAGTAGGTTGAACACGACCGCCGCGTCTGTCGAGCCGACGATGGCGCCGACCAGCAGCCCTTGCATCAATGGCAACTGGAACAGCCAGGCCGCGGCCAGGCCGGTCAGGCCGGAGGTAACTACCACGCCAGCGGTAGCCAGCGAAAAGGCTGGCCAGAGCGCCACGCGAAAAGTGGCAGCTCGGGTACGCATGCCACCATCGAGCAGGATGATTGCCAGCGCCAGGTTACTGATCAGGAATGCCAGCGAATAATCGTTGAATACGATACCGCCGATGCCGTCGACACCGGCGAGCATGCCCACCGCGAGGAATATCACCAGGATTGGCACGCCGAGGCGGGTCGAAAGAGAGCTCATCAGGATACTGGCCGCCACCAACAGGGCACTGATAAAGAACAGGTGGTTGATGTTGCCGATATCCAAGCGCGCGCTCCGTAGATCAGTCTCGCATGATGTCATGCAGGGTGCATGCCAGCGATTCTAACCTGCTGATTTAGCGAGCTGTCAAAAAAAGCCGGTGGAACGACGGACGCGCCCCGCCGACACCGGAACCTGGTGTCAGTGGGGACGAGAAGGCGATGTGCTCAAGGCGCTCTGTAGTCCGGACCCGGGGTTGCCGGGCCGGAGGCTGCTTCGTCAGAACCAGACATCCTGCATGGTCAGACAGGTGTCGTCACGACCGGACAGCAGATCCAGTTCGTGGTGGCAGCTCGGCACTTCCCAGGTCAGAAAGTAGCGTGCAGCCTGGAGCTTGCCGCGATAGAAGTCGACGTCCGCCGCGTTGCCCTTGGCCAGCCCTTGTTCGGCGCGGATCGCCTGCTCCAGCCAGCGCCAGCCGATCACGGTGTGACCGAATACCTTGAGGTACAGCGCCGAGTTGGCCAGTGCCTGGTTGATCTTGCCAGCCGTCAGATCGCCGAGCAGGGCCTGGGTGACCTCGGTCAGGCGCGCCAGGAGTTGCTCCAGCGGCTGACGCAGCGCATCCAGCGAGCTGAACTCGCCGGCGCGCTTGCAGGTGTTCTGGATGAGGCCGAGCAGCTGACGCAGCCCTGCGCCACCGTTCTGCGACAGCTTGCGTGCCAGCAGATCGAGCGACTGGATGCCGTGAGTGCCTTCGTGAATCGGGTTGAGCCGGTTGTCGCGGTAGTACTGTTCGACCGGGTATTCACGGGTGTAACCGTGGCCGCCGAGAATCTGGATCGCCATCTCGTTGGCCTTGAGGCAGAACTCCGATGGCCAGGACTTGACGATGGGGGTGAGCAAGTCCAAAAGCTCGTGTGCGTTCTTGCGGTCGTCCTCGTTTGGCGCGGTATGTTGCTCGTCCACCAGGCGTGCGGCGTACAGCCCCAGATCGAAGGCGCCTTCGACATAGGCCTTCTGCGTCAGCAGCATGCGCTTGATGTCGGTGTGCTGGATGATCGGTACTTGGGCTGAGGCCGGGTTCTTGCCGTCTGGCAGGCGGCCTTGTGGCCGCTCCCGCGCGTAATTCAGCGAGTACAGATAACCGGCGTAGCCGAGCATGATGGCGCCCATGCCAACGCCGATGCGCGCGTCGTTCATCATCTGGAACATGTACGACAGGCCTTTGTGCGGCTCGCCGACCAGATAGCCGACGCAGTCGCCGTTGTCGCCGAAGTTCAATGCGGTGGACGTTGTGCCACGCCAGCCCATTTTGTGAAACAGGCCGGCGAGGATTACGTCGTTGCGCTTGCCCAGCGAGCCGTCATCGTTGACCAGGAACTTGGGCACGATGAACAGGCTGATGCCTTTCACGCCGGGCGGGGCGTCCGGCAGCTTGGCCAGGACCATGTGCACGATGTTCTCCGACAATGGATGATCGCCGCCGGAAATGAAGATTTTGTTGCCCTTCAGGCGATAGGTGCCGTCGCCGGCGGGCTCGGCGCGGGTGCGCAGATCGGACAGGGACGAGCCGGCGTGCGGCTCGGTCAGCGCCATGGTGCCGAAGAAACGGCCTTCCAGCATCGGCTGGAGGAAGCGTTGCTTCTGCTCGTCACTGCCGAACACTTCGATCAGGTGCGACGCGCCCATGGTCAGCATCGGATAGGAGGAGGTGCCGATGTTGGCCGACTGGAAGTGCGCGAAGCAGGCCCGCGAGAGCAGGTTTGGCAACTGCATGCCGCCGTCGTCGAAGCTACGCGAGGCGTTGTGGAAGCCGGCCTCGATGAACGCATCGACGGCAGGCTTCACTTCCGGGATCAGTACGGCTTCGCCATCCTTGTAGATCGGCTCGTTCTCGTCTGCCTTGCGGTTGTGCGGGGCGAAGAGGTTCTCGGCGATGCTGCGGGCGGTGTCGATGGCCGCGTCGAAGGTTTCGCGGCTGTGGTCGGCAAAGCGTTCGCGCTGGGTCAGGCCTTCGGCGTCCAGCACTTCATAGAGTTCGAAGGCCAGGTTACGCGGGCAGAGCAGGGTCTCGGGCATGGAAATTCCTCCGTTTACATGCACTCGAGTCTAAGGAGGCGGCGAGACGGCTGCCTAGCACCATACATTCGAGTGATGGGTCGACACAGCAGCGTCTTCTGGGGCTTGCTCCAGCGGGCTCAGTATGGCCTTGCGCAGAAATATTCGAGCAACTGCGCCAGGTGGCCGTCACCGATTCCCGCGTCGATCAAGTGCTGTTCGGCCCGTGCCAGGTGTTCTTCCACATGCTGGCGAGCCGCGTCGGGACCGAGCAGGGCAACCACGGTGCTTTTGCCGACATCCTTGCCGGAATCCTTGCCGATCTGCTGAGTGCTGAGCCCGTCGGACAGATCATCGAGCAGCTGGAAGGCGAGGCCGAGTTCAGTGGCGAAACCCTTGAGGTGACGCATGCGGCTGGCATCGGTATCCGCCAGCAACGCAGCAAACTCCACGGCGCAAGTGAACAGCGGACAGGTTTTCAGGCGGTTGGTATGGGCGATGGCTTCGAGCGGGCGCGCACGCTGGCCCTCGCGCAGGTCGTGAAATTGCCCGCGGACCAGGCCCTGCGCGCCAGTGGCTTGCGAAAGCAGGCGCACCAGTTGATTACCCGTCGATGCGTCAGTGCCGGCAGTCGAGGCGGCTATGCTGAATGCCTGGCTGAGCAGGGCGACCGAGCCGAGCACCGCGACGTCTTCACCGAACTGACGGTGAATGGTCGGCCGGCCACGGCGTAGCTCAGCATTATCCATGCAGGGCATGTCATCAAGGATCAGTGAGGCGGCATGCACCATTTCCAAGGCACAGGCCAGATCGAGCCCGGCACGGGGCACCATCGTGTCCCGCTGCAGATCCTTGAGCGTCAACAGCAGCAGCAACGGGCGGATTCGCTTGCCATGCGCGAGAGTGCCCTCGCGCATGGCGGACGCGATCGCATCTTGCACAGGCGCAAGCGGTAGCCACTGATCTAGCCGTTCGTCGACCTGTGCACGCAGCGTACTGACTGTCTGTTCGAAGTCGAGTTGCGTGTCCGGCAAAGCGATGGCCATGGCGGCCTCCTGTATAGTTTTCGGTAGCTATCGTGACAATACCTGTACAGCATGTATAAGTCTTGGCACTTTTAATGACCATTACCGTCCACATAAAGTCATCGAACGAGGCGCTGCATGACTAAAGAATCCATTGCGGAACGTAAGAACGACCATTTGGACATCGTTCTCGACCCGCGCCGCGCCTGCTCCGTGATCGATCCAGGCTACGCTGCCCTGACCTTTGAGCACTGCGCGGTACCAGAGTTGCGTCTGGACGACATCGACCTTCGCGCCTCGCTTTTTGGCCAGACCCTCTCGGCACCGTTGCTGATCAGCTCGATGACGGGCGGCGCGGCTCGCGCGGCTCAGATCAATGCAAACCTGGCCGAGGCGGCACAGGTGCTCGGCATTGCGCTGGCAGTGGGCTCCCAACGAATTGCATTGGAAACCAATGCGGATCAGGGGCTGACCCGGCATCTGCGTGAGCGTGCGCCCTCGATCCCTCTGCTTGCCAACTTTGGCGCGGCCCAACTGGTTGCCGGCTACGGGCTGGACGAGGCGCAGCGAGCGGTCGACATGATTCAGGCCGATGCCTTGATCATTCACCTCAATCCATTACAGGAAGCTGTACAGGTTGGCGGCGATCGCAACTGGCAAGGCGTGTATGCAGCGTTCGAAGTGCTGGCCTCGCGCTTGCCGGTGCCGTTGGTGGCCAAAGAGGTGGGGGCGGGCATTTCTCCGCGTGTGGCGCAGCGATTGCTCGATGCCGGGGTGTCGGTGATCGATGTCGCTGGTGCCGGCGGCACCAGCTGGGCGGCGGTAGAGGCTGAGCGCACCCTGGACCCGCAGCAGCGCGCCATTGCCAGCGCGTTTACCGGTTGGGGCATACCAAGCGCTCAGGCTATCTCTAGTGTTCGTCGCGCCTGCCCTGCTGCGCAGCTCATCGCCTCTGGTGGCATTCGGAACGGTATTGATGCGGCCAAGGCGATTCGTCTCGGCGCCGATCTGGTGGGCCAGGCTGCCGGTGTGCTGGATGCGGCGCTAATCGGACCGGATGCGGTAGTCGAGCATTTCCAAGTGCTGATCGAGCAGCTGCGCATCGCCTGTTTCTGCACCGGTTCAGCCACGCTGGCGGAGCTGACCAAGGCGCCGCTCCTGGCGCCTTTCGACCCGTCCAAGCTGTGATGCAGCCGCAGGACTGCCAGTCGGCTGAACGGCGAGGTCCGTTCGGATGACTCATTTCGCCGTGATCGGGCCGCCGTTCCACAGCCACCTACGGGCCATGGAGGCGTTAGCCGGTGAGCTGCTGGCGCGCGGACACCGGGTGACATTCGTCCAGCAGGCCGATGTTGCCACAATGTTGCACGACTCTCGTTTGGGCTTTGCCCAGGTTGGCATGGGCTCGCATCCGCGTGGCTCGCTCAAGGCGGTGATCGATCGCGCGGCACGGCCCGGCGGGCCATGGGGCATCCGCCGGGTGATTGCCGATATGGCTTCGGCGACCGATATGTACTGCCGAGAGGCACCCGCCGTGCTTCGCTCCATCGGTGCAGAGTGCATCATCGCCGACCAGATGGAGCCGGCCGGTGGGCTTGTGGCCGAGCATCTCGGACTGCCGTTCGTATCGGTGGCCTGCGCCTTGCCGGTCAACCGTGAGGCGCTGGTGCCGCTGCCGGTCATGCCCTGGCGCTATCGCCCGACGCCCTGGGGCGAGCAGCTGAATCTGCACAGCAGTGGCGTCTATGACCGGGCGATGCAGGCGCACGCCAGCGTTATCTCGCGCTATGCAGCCGCGTTCGGTCTGCCGCCTCGCCAGCGCCTCGATGAATGCCTGTCACTGCTGCTGCAGCTGAGCCAGACGACCCCCGGTTTCGATTTCCCGCGTACCGCGCTGCCCGAACATTTCCATGGCATCGGCCCGCTGCGCTCGGCGTTGACTGACGAGCCCGCGATGGATATCCCGGTCGCGACCGGCAGGCCATTCGTATTCGCCTCGCTGGGCACCCTGCAGGGCGATCGCTGCGGCCTGTTCCAGCGGATAGCCGAGGCGTGCCGCGACCTCGATGTGCAACTGTTGATTGCCCATTGCGGCCGGCTTGATCGACGCCAGGAGCGGCGGCTACTCAAGGCAGGCGCCAGCTGGGTCACCGATTTCGCGCCGCAGCGTGCAGTACTGGCGCGAGCTGATGCGCTGATCACTCATGCTGGGCTCAATACCGTGCTTGATGCGCTGGAGGCGGGGGTGCCGAGCCTGGCCTTGCCGATTGCTTTCGATCAGCCCGGCGTGGCGGCTCGCGTGGTGCATGCCGGTGTCGGTTTAAAGCTCGATCCACGCCTGGCCAACCGCAGACGTATCGTGCAGGCCCTGCGCCGATTGTTGAGCGAACCCGGCTTCGCGCAGCGCGCTCGGGTGCTGGGCGACGAGGTTCGCGCCGGCGGAGGCGCACCGCGAGCGGCGCAGCTGATCGAGGCGGTGCTCGAAGCCGAATCACCCGGCTTGCGGAGCGCCGAGCATGGTTGATGCGGACCTGATCCTCGTCGGCGGCGGTTTGGCCAACGGGCTGCTGGCCCTGCGCTTGCGGCAGGCGCGTCCGGATTTGCGGCTATTGGTCATCGAGCAGGGCGAAACCCTCGGCGGCAACCATACCTGGTCCTTTCACGAACACGACCTGACGCCAGCCCAGCAGGCCTGGCTGGAGCCGCTGGTGGACAACCGCTGGCCGGGCTATGAGGTGATTTTCCCTGATCTTCAACGCCGGCTGGGCAGTGGCTACGCCAGCATTTTTTCCCATCGCTTCCATCAATTGTTGATGTCTGAGCTGGCAGACGGCGTGCACCTGAACACTACCGTTACCCACGTTGAGCCGCGGCGGGTGCGGCTGGCGTGCGGCAACGTATTGCGGGCCGGCGCGGTGATCGACGGGCGCGGGGTACGTCGAAGCGATCAGCTGGCGCTGGGCTTTCAGAAGTTTCTCGGGCAGGAGCTGCGCCTGCATAAGCCGCACGGCTTGCAGGAGC
This sequence comes from Stutzerimonas xanthomarina DSM 18231, assembly GCF_900129835.1. Lineage (GTDB taxonomy): Bacteria > Pseudomonadota > Gammaproteobacteria > Pseudomonadales > Pseudomonadaceae > Stutzerimonas > Stutzerimonas xanthomarina. The sequence goes on along the minus strand of NZ_FQXA01000001.1, from coordinate 480,300 downwards.
CGATCATCATGGACGCCAGCGTCGCCCAGCAGGATGGCTACCGCTTCGTCTATGTATTGCCGCTCAGCGCCGACACCCTGCTGATCGAGGACACCTATTACGCCGACGGCGATGCCGTTGCGCCCGACACCTTGCGAGACAATATCCGGCGCTACGCCGAGGCACGCGACTGGCGCATCGCCGAGATGCTGCGCGAAGAACAGGGGGTGTTGCCCATCGTGCTCTCCGGTGATTTGCCGGCGTTCTGGGACGAGGCGCGCGGCGTGCCGCAGACAGGCCTGTCGGCCGCACTGTTCCATCCCACCACCGGCTATTCGCTGCCCGATGCGCTGCGCTTGGCTGATCATCTGGTCGCCTTGGGCCGCTGGGATGCCGACAGCCTGTTCGCCGCGATTCGCGGCTATTCGCTGCGGCAATGGCGTCAGCGTGGGTTCTTCCGATTGCTCAATCGCATGCTGTTCATGGCCGGGCCGGCGGATCGTCGCTGGACGGTCATGCAACGCTTCTACCGCTTGCGTGAACCGTTGATTCAGCGCTTCTACGCGGCAGACCTGACCACCTGGGACCGCTTGCGCATCGTCTCGGGCAAACCTCCCGTGCCGGTGGGTGAGGCGTTGCGAGCGCTGGCCGCCGGCGATCTGCACCACAAGGAAAAACGATGAACGAGGCAACTGGCGTTGTGAAGCGGGCGGTGGTGATTGGGGCCGGTTTCGGCGGACTGGCGCTGGCGATTCGGCTACAACGCGCTGGCATCCAGACTACGGTGCTGGAAAAGCGCGATAAGCCAGGCGGCCGCGCTTACGTCTATCACGACCAGGGCTTCACCTTTGACGCCGGCCCGACGGTGATCACCGACCCTCCGGCGCTGGACGAGCTGTTTACCGGTGCGGGCAAGCGCATGGCCGATTACGTCGAGCTGTTGCCGGTCAGCCCCTTTTATCGGCTGTGCTGGGAAGACGGCTACAGCTTCGATTACGTCAACGATCAGGCCGAGCTGGACCGGCAGATCCATGCGCTGAACCCGAAGGATGTGGCCGGCTACCAGCGCTTTCTCGCCTATTCCCGAGCGGTGTACGAGGAAGGCTACGTCAAGCTCGGCACCGTACCCTTCCTGTCGTTTCGCAGCATGATCGGCGTCGCGCCGCAGCTGGCCAAATTGCAGGCCTGGCGCAACGTGTACAGCGTGGTTTCGAAGTTCGTGGAGAACGACCGGCTGCGGCAGGCACTGTCCTTTCATTCGCTGCTGGTCGGTGGCAACCCCTTTGAAACCTCGTCGATCTACGCATTGATCCATGCGCTGGAACGACAGGGTGGCGTCTGGTTTCCACGCGGCGGCACCGGGGCGCTGGTGCAGGGTATGGTCCGGCTATTTGAAGACCTGGGCGGCAAGCTGGAGCTGAACGCCGAAGTGGCGCGCATCGAACTGGTGGATGGAAGAGCTAAAGCCGTGACTACGGGGGACGGCCGTCGCTTCGATACCGATGCGGTGGCCTCCAACGCCGATGTGGTCAACACCTACAAGCAGTTTCTCGGGCATGAACAGCGGGGTCGGGACGAGGCCAAGCGGCTCACTGGCAAACGCTTCTCCATGTCACTGTTCGTCATTCATTTCGGCCTCAAGCGCCGTCATGAGCACTTGCAACATCACACGGTGTGTTTCGGTCCACGTTACCGTGAGCTGATTGACGAGATCTTCACGCGCGAAACCCTGGCCGATGACTTCTCCCTGTACCTGCACGCGCCTTGCGTGACCGATCCATCATTGGCGCCTGAAGGTTGTGCCAGTCATTACGTGCTGGCGCCAGTGCCACACCTGGGCACGGCCGACATCGACTGGGCCGTAGAAGGGCCAAAATACCGCGACCGCATCTTCGAATACCTCGAACGTCACTGCATGCCCGGGCTGCGCAAGGATTTGGTCACTCACAGAATCTTCACCCCGTTCGATTTTCGCGACGAGCTGAACGCCCATCTCGGCTCAGCGTTTTCGCTGGAGCCGATCCTCACCCAGAGCGCCTGGTTCCGCCCGCATAACCGTGATGATGTGATTCCAAACCTCTACATCGTCGGTGCGGGCACGCATCCCGGCGCGGGCGTGCCGGGCGTGGTGGGCTCGGCCAAGGCCACGTCCGGCCTGATGCTGGAGGACCTCTTGTCGGAGGAGCAGGCCGGATGAACGATCAGGTGATTGATCACTCGACTCAGGCGATCAACGTCGGCTCCAAGAGTTTTGCCGCGGCGGCCAAGCTGTTCGACGAGCGCACCCGTCAGAGCGCGGTAATGCTGTACGCCTGGTGCCGGCATTGCGACGACGTGATCGATGGTCAGACCCTTGGGCACGGCCAGGTGGAAGGTGATCGCTCCACCGGTGAAGCGCGCCTGGCCGAGCTGGTGGACCTGACCGAGCGTGCCTATACCGGCGAGCCGATGAGCGATCCGGCATTCGCGGCGTTTCAGCAGGTCATTCAACGCCACCAGATCCCGCAAGAATACCCATTGGAGCATCTGGCGGGCTTCCGCATGGACGTGCAGGACTACCGCTACCAGACCCTCGACGACACGCTGCTGTATTGCTACCGCGTCGCCGGGGTGGTGGGCCTGATGATGGCCAAGGTGATGGGCGCCGAAGCGGAGGCGACGCTGGATCGGGCCTGCGATCTGGGGCTGGCGTTCCAGCTGACCAATATTGCGCGCGATATCGTCGAAGATGCGGAGATTGGTCGCGTCTATCTGCCGGCCGACTGGCTCAGGGAAGCAGGTATCTCGGCTGATGCGATTGGCCTGCCATACAGCCGGCCTGCGCTGGCGCTGCTGGCAGCCCGTCTGGTCGACCTGGCCGAGCCTTACTACCGGTCGGCCTCTCAGGGGTTGCGCGACCTGCCGTTGCGTTCGGCCTGGTCCATTGCCACGGCGCATGGCGTCTACCGGCAGATCGGTGTGGAAGTGAAGTCACGCGGCGCGGCAGCCTGGGACACACGTGTGTCGACGACTGGCGCGCAGAAATTGCAGTTTCTGCTGGGCGGGGGAGTGCTGGCGCTGGCTTCGCGGACGATGCAACTCACGCCGCGTCCTGATTCCCTCTGGACACGTCCTCGTCGGGCTTAGCGTTTGTCTTGCGCAGCGGCCCGTCATGCAACTCGCGCAGCTGCTGCTTGAGTACCGGTAGCGGCGGCGCATAAAGGAAGCCAAAGGACACGCAGCGTTCCTTGCCCTCTACCGCATGATGCAGGCGATGCGCTTGGTACAGACGCTTAAGGTAGCCATTGCGCGGCACGAAGCGCAGCGGCCAGCGATGATGCACCAGCCCGTCATGGGCGACGAAGTAGAGAAAGCCATAGGCCGTCATCCCGGCACCGATCCATTCCAGCGGGCCGTAGTCCGCCGTGCCCAGCGCGATCAGCAGAATCGCCACCCCGGCGAAGACCACCGCGTACAGATCGTTCTTCTCGAACCAGCCGCTGCGCGGCTCATGGTGCGACTTGTGCCAGCCCCAGCCCCAGCCATGCATCACGTATTTGTGCGCCCACCAGGCGAACAGCTCCATGCCGGCCAGGGTGGCGAAAAATACCAGTGTATTGGTCAGCACGGTCATGTCCGATCCGTTGGTTTTGCAGAGGTATCAGTCTACGCGTTGCGCCGCGCCAGTCGACCCGGCGCCGACGCCCGGCGAGCGCCGGTTAGCGCCAGCCGGCCGCGAGCGCTTTCGTCAGTTGCGCCGCCGGAACAGCCAAACAGCCGCTGGCATTCTGTCCGGCCCAAAGTGGAGAGAAATGGTCGATGCCCTGTGGCTCGGCTGCAGCGCGAAGGCTGCCGATGGCGTTTCCAGCCAGCGGGAATGCCGGCACCGCATCGGGCCTGGCGCCGAGTTCATGAATGAGTCGGTTGATCATGCTGCGGGCCGGGCGCCCGGAGAACAACGTGGTCAGCACCGTTTTCTCTGCTGCCGCGCTCTGCAAGGCCTTGCGGTGCAACGGGCTGGTGCGGCTCTCGTCGCACAGCAGGTACGCGGTGCCGGCCTGAACGCCGGCGGCGCCCAGCGCCTGCGCGGCGGATACGCAGTGAGCGCCGGCAATGCCACCTGCGGCGATCACCGGAATATTCAGCTCAGCCACCAACTGCGGAAGCAAGGCGAAGGTGCCGATTTGAGTGTCGATGTCCTCGCTGAGAAACATGCCGCGATGCCCGCCGGCTTCGACGCCCTGGCCAATCACCGCGTCGACGCCTTGCGCCTGCAGCCAGCGGCCTTCTTCCAGCGTCGTGGCGCTGGAGATGATTTTCGCGCCGGTCGCCTTGACCCGCTGCAGCAGGTCCGCTGCAGGCAGCCCGAAGTGGAAGCTGACAACAGGCGGGCGGTGCCGCTCCAGCACGTCGGCCATCGTGGCGTCGAACGGCTTGCGGCTGGCAGCGGCGGGGATGCGCGCAGGGTCGATGCCCATCTCATCGAGATAGGGCGCCAGCAGCGCCAGCCAGCCCGTGTTCCGTTCAGTGTCGGCGGGCGGGGTCTGGTGGCAGAAGAAGTTGACGTTGTACGGCTTGTTCGTCAGCGCGGCGATGGCGCTCAGCTCGGCGTCCAGCCCCTCGGCGTCAAGTGAACCAGCGGGGATCGAGCCCAGCCCGCCCGCCTCGGATACCGCAGCGGCCAGCTGGTGGTTCTGCGAGTTCGCCATCGGCGCCTGAATGATAGGTAGGGCAATCTGAAACAGCGCGCGGATGTCCATCGAAAACTCCTTAGCAATGGCGGGACGGGCTGACACTGTAACCCGCCAGGCACCGGACGCAAGCGGGAGGGCTGCTCCTGGTTGCCGGAGCCGTGCGGTACGGCATCGAAATGAACGCCTAGCACCCGCTCATCGATTCCAGCGTGTCGGACTGCGGTGCACCTCGCCCAGCCCCTGCGAATCGCCGCGTTGCGCGGTTAGACTGTGCGCACTTCAGGAGTGCCCGATGAACTACCGTCACGCTTTCCACGCCGGCAATCACGCCGACGTATTCAAACACCTTGTTTTGTCCCGTCTGTTTGCGATGCTGGCACGCAAGGAGGCGCCGTTCGCCTACCTCGACAGCCACGCCGGCGTCGGCCTGTATGACCTCGCAGGCGACCAGGCCAGTCGCACCGGCGAATGGCTGCAAGGCATCGCTCGCCTGTGGCAGGCGGAGGGTGTACCGGCGATGGCCGACGGATACCTGGACGTAATCCGTGCACTCAATCCTGACGGCATGCTGCGTTACTACCCCGGTTCGCCGGAGCTGGCACGTCAGCTGACGCGCCCGCAGGATCGCTTGCAGCTCAACGAAAAACATCCCGAAGATGGCCGTCTGCTAAAAGACAACATGGCCGGCGATCACCGCGTGGCGGTGCACCTTGGCGAAGGCTGGCATGTGCCACGCGCCTTGATGCCGACTGCTGAAAAGCGCGTTGTCCTACTCATCGACCCGCCGTTCGAACAGGCCGACGAGCTGAGCCGCAGCGTGACGGCGCTGAAGGAAGCGCTGGGACGCATGCGCCAGACCATCGGCGTGATCTGGTATCCGATCAAGGATGAACGGCAACTCAAGCGTTTCTATCAGGACCTGTCACGCAGCAGTGCGCCGAAACTGCTGCGCGCCGAGCTGTTCGTCCACCCGACCGACGAAGCGCTGCGGCTGAACGGCTCCGGTCTGGCGATCAGCAATCCGCCGTGGGGGCTGGAAGAAGAACTGCGCGAACTGTTGCCCTGGCTCGCCAAGTTGCTCGGGCAGAGCGAAGGCGGCTGGCGGCTGGACTGGTTGATCGAGGAGGGCTGATCGCGACGTAGATGCGTGTACACTGGTGGGCTAAAGCCCACCCTACGGTGAGTCAGTCTTGAGGTCGTAGGGCAGGGCGGGCTTGAGTCGTAGGGTGGGCTTCAGCCCACCGAGCAGGCCAGCGCTAGACCGTCGGGGCTCCGGTTGCCCGCTCACATCCGAACTTCCAGCTAAAAAAGCTTCAGTGGCTCTTCTTGCAGCGCCGACATCTGCTCACGGAGGATCAAGACCTGATCGCCCCAGTAGCGTTCGGTGCCGAACCAGGGAAAGCTCATCGGGAACGCTGGATCATCCCAGCGGCGCGCCAGCCAGGCGCTGTAATGCATCAGGCGCAGGGCGCGCAGCGCTTCGATCAGCGGCAGTTCGCGCGGCGCGAAGTCGTGGAATTCGCTGTAGCCGTCCACCAGTTCGGACAGCTGTCCAAGGCGTTCGTGACGCTCGCCGGCCAGCATCATCCAGATGTCCTGCACTGACGGCCCCATGCGGCAATCATCCAGATCGACCAGATGGAACGCATCGTCACGGGCGAGGATGTTGCCGGGATGGCAGTCGCCATGCAGGCGGATCGGCTGGAAATCGGTACGGGCGAAGACATCATCTACGCGCTTCAGCAGGTCGCGCGCGACCGACTCGTAAGCCGGCAGCAGGCTCCTTGGCACAAAATTGCCGTCGAGCAGTGCCGCCAACGATTCATGGCCGAAATGCTGAGCATTGAGCGTTTCTCTGTGCTCGAACGGTCGGCTGGCACTGACCGCATGCATGCGACCCAGCAACTGGCCGAGACGGTAGAGCTGATCGAGATTGCCCGGCTCCGGCGCGCGGCCGCCGCGGCGAGGGAACAGCGCGAAGCGGAAACCGGCATGTTCGAACAGGGTTTTGCCGTCGCGCTCCAATGGCGCCACGACCGGAATCTCGCGATCAGCCAGTTCCTTGGAAAACTGGTGCTCCTCGAGAATGGCCTCGTTGCTCCAGCGCCCGGGGCGGTAGAACTTCGCCACGATGGGCGTTTCGTCCTCGATGCCCACCTGATAGACGCGGTTTTCGTAGCTGTTCAATGCCAGCACGCGAGCGTCGCTGATGAAGCCTGTGCTTTCCACCGCATCGAGCACAAGGTCAGGCGTAAGCGTGTCGAAGGGGTGGCTCATGGTCAGCTCCGTGGACGGGCAGCCAGTGTATTGCACCCGGACTTTTAAACAACCGGCTTGGTTGCGGCAGGCTAGTTCGCGACCTGCTTCCCTGTAAGTGCGGGCCATGCCTGCGAACCACGGTGGGTGTTGGTACAAGGCCGACTAGAGCTCTCTCCGCTTGAACGCAACGTCTGTTGCGCTGTACGAGGTTGTCGGAGTGGACCATGCCGCGGCAGCTCGTAGCCGGTTCGCGAGCATAGCTTGCGCCTACAACGTCCCAGGTTTCGGTGTGCGCGCCAGACAATAGACATCTACGCGTGTTGCGCCGGCACGTTTGAGCAGGCGGGCCAGTGCCTCGGCGGTCGCGCCGGTGGTGAGCACGTCATCGACAATGGCTACGTGGCGACCGGCAATCGTCGGTTCGTTGGACAAGGCAAACGCCTGACGCAGATTGCGCCGACGGCTGGCTGCATCGAGCTGCTGTTGTGATTGGGTGTCCTGCACCCGCTGCAGGGACTTCGTATCGATTGGGATCGCCAATGCCGCGCTCAGCCAATCAGCGAGCATATGTGCCTGATTGAAGCCGCGCTGGCGCAACCGTTTGCAGGCCAGCGGCACGGGCACGAGCGCATCGGGACGCGGCAAGCCTTCATCGAACGCGTGCTGCAAATGGCGCGAGAGTTGCTCCGCCAGCAATCGGCCGAGTGGCCATTGGGATTGGTGTTTGAAGCGGCTGATCAGCGTGTCTACCGGAAAGCCGAAGCGCCACGGCACACTCACTTGATCGAACGCGGGCGGCCGCTTCAGGCATTCCCCGCAGATCAGCCCGGACGCCGGCAGCGGCAGGGCACACACCAAACAATGCTCGCGCAGCCAGGGAAGCTCAGCTTCGCAGGCGCCGCAAACCGATTGCCCGGTTTCGCAGCGCTCGTCACAAAGCGAACAGTGTTGTTCAACATTTAACCAGTTGTAAACCATGATTCCTTTCCTGGTTGACAGCGCCTCGGCCTTGGCTAACCATTTCGCATCCGTGCCAGGCCGCCGAGCCGCTATTAATTACAAGGAATACCCATGAGCGCCACCGCCGCTTCCGTTACCCGTCACGACTGGCGCCTCGCCGAAGTCAAAGCGCTCTTCGAACAACCTTTCAATGATCTGATCTTCCAGGCTCAGGGCGTGCACCGCCAGCACTTCGATGCCAACCGCGTCCAGGTTTCGACATTGCTGTCGATCAAAACCGGCGCCTGCCCGGAAGACTGCAAATACTGTCCGCAATCAGGCCACTACAACACCGGCCTCGATAAAGAAAAACTGATGGAAGTGCAGAAGGTGCTGGAGGCGGCGGCTGAAGCCAAGGCCATCGGTTCTACGCGCTTCTGCATGGGCGCCGCCTGGAAACACCCGTCCGCAAAGGACATGCCTTACGTCCTGAAGATGGTCGAAGGCGTGAAGGCGCTGGGCCTGGAAACCTGCATGACACTGGGCAAACTCGATCAAGAGCAAACCCAGGCGCTGGCAGCCGCGGGCCTGGACTACTACAACCACAACCTCGATACCTCGCCGGAGTTCTACGGCAACATCATCACCACCCGTACCTATGCGGACCGGCTGGAAACGCTGAGCTATGTTCGTGAGTCGGGCATGAAGATCTGCTCCGGTGGCATCCTGGGCATGGGTGAGTCGCTGAACGACCGCGCCGGCTTGCTGATCCAGCTGGCCAACCTGCCGGAGCATCCCGAGTCAGTGCCGATCAACATGTTGGTGAAGGTCAAGGGCACGCCTCTGGCCGACGAGCAGGACGTCGATCCCTTCGACTTCATCCGTATGCTCGCCGTGGCACGGATCATGATGCCGAAATCCCATGTGCGGCTGTCCGCCGGGCGCGAGCAGATGAACGAGCAGATGCAGGCGCTGGCCTTCCTCGCCGGCGCTAACTCGATCTTCTACGGCGAAAAGCTGCTGACCACCGGCAACCCACAAGCCGACAAGGACATGCTGCTGTTCAAGCGCCTGGGCATCCAGCCTGAAGCCCGCGAAGAGCACGACGATGAAGTGCATCAGGCGGCTATCGAGCAAGCGCTGGTCGAGCAGCGCGACAGCAAGCTGTTTTACGACGCCACTGCCTGAGCAGCCTTAGCAGGAGCGGGCTTTCGCGCTCTCCCATTCGCGAGCAAGCTCGCTCCTGCGGAATAGAACCATGCCTTTCGACCTCGCTTCCCGTCTCGCTGAGCGCCGCGCTGCCCATCTCTATCGCCACCGTCCGTTGCTGGAAACACCGCAGCAGCCGGAGGTGACGGTCGATGGCGCACCGTTGCTGGCGTTCTGCTCCAACGACTATCTCGGGCTGGCCAGCCACCCTGATGTGATTCGCGCCATGCAGCAGGGTGCCGAGCGCTGGGGTGTCGGCGGCGGTGCATCGCATCTGGTCATGGGGCACAGCACACCGCATCACCAGCTCGAAGAAGCTTTGGCTGAATTCACCGGCCGGCCGCGAGCATTGCTGTTTTCCACCGGTTATATGGCCAACCTCGCAGCCGTCACCGCGCTGGTGGGACAGGGCGATACGGTGCTGGAAGACCGGATCAATCACGCGTCGCTGCTCGACGCCGGATTGCTCAGCGGCGCGCGCTTCTCGCGCTATCTGCACAACGATGCCGACAGCCTGGCCAAGCGCCTGGACAAAGCGACCGGTAATACGCTGGTGGTCACCGACGGTGTGTTCAGCATGGACGGTGATCTGGCCGACCTGCCAGCGCTCTGCGCGACTGCGAAAGCCAAAAACGCCTGGGTGATGGTCGATGACGCTCACGGCTTCGGCCCGTTGGGCAAGACTGGTGGCGGCATCGTTGAGCATTTCGGCTTGGGCGTGGATGACGTGCCGGTCCTGGTCGGCACGCTCGGCAAGGCCTTCGGCACCGCGGGGGCCTTCGTTGCTGGCAGCGAGGGACTGATCGAGACACTGATCCAGTTCGCCCGGCCTTACATCTATACCACCAGTCAGCCCCCCGCTGTCGCCTACGCCACGCTGAAGAGCCTGGCGCTGCTGCGTAGCGAAAGCTGGCGCCGAGATCATCTGAATGGCCTGATCGCACGTTTCCGTCAGGGTGCGAACGAGATCGGTCTGACGCTCATGGACAGCCCGACGCCAATCCAGCCGATTCTCGTTGGTAGCAGCGAGCGTGCCTTGAAGCTTTCCTCGGCGCTGCGTGAGCGTGGAATTCTGGTCGGCGCCATTCGCCCGCCCACCGTGCCGGCCGGCAGCGCACGGTTGCGGGTAACCTTCAGCGCGTCGCATAGCGAAGCGCAGGTGGAACGACTGCTGGATATCCTGGCCGAATGCTGGAATCAAATGGCCAAGGAGCCTGAAACGGATGCGTGATCAGCTGATTTTGCTGCCCGGTTGGGCGTATGGCCCGGCTGCGTTGCAGCCTTTGTGTGAGGCGCTGGCGGAGCTCGCGCCGGAACTCGACGTACTCATCGAGCCCTTGCCGGAGCTTGCCGAGGCCGGTGCCTGGCTGGATGAACTCGATCGCCGTCTGCCGCATGACAGCTGGTTGGCCGGCTGGTCGTTGGGCGGGATGCTGGCGTCTCAGCTCGCTGCGCGGCGCGTGGATTTCTGCCGTGGGCTGATCACCATTGCCAGCAATCCCTGCTTCCGCGCTCGGCCACAGTGGCCCGAAGGCATGGCGCCGGACATTTTCGATGCCTTTCAAGAGGCCTTCCGGCTGGACCCCGAGGAAACTCTGAAACGTTTCCGTTTGCTCTGCAGTCGTGGTGGCTACGATCCGCGAACGCTGGCCCGCCAATTGGAGGTCAGTCAGTCCAATTCTGCACCGGCGGTGCTCGAAGCCGGCTTGCAGTTGCTCGCTGAGCTGGACGGACGCGGCGCGTTGCACGGCTATTTCGGGCCGCAACTGCACCTGTTTGCGGGTGGCGACGCATTGGTGCCGTCGACCGCTTGTGATGCGCTTAGGCGTTGGATGCCTGGCATCGAAACCGAGCTGATCGCCTCGACTAGCCATGCCCTGCCTTTGGAGCGGCCGGATGATGTAGCCGCAACCATAGCGGCATTCATCAGGGGCAAGGCGGAATGACGGACGCGGTCGCGGCACTAGCACCGGATACGAAAAGCGGCCTGCCTGACAAGCGTCAGGTTGCGGCGTCGTTTTCCCGCGCTGCGTCCAGCTATGACGCCGTGGCCGAGCTGCAGCGCGCGGTCGGCAATGCGCTGATCGAGCGTCTGCCCGTTGGGTTGACGTCGGCACGCTGGCTCGATCTGGGTTGCGGCACCGGCTATTTCTCCCGAGTCCTGGCGAACCGCTTTCCGGCTGCTGAAGGCGTCGCGCTGGATATCGCCGAAGGCATGCTGCGCCATGCCCGACCCCTGGGTGGCGCGAGCCGTTTCATCGCGGGTGATGCCGAGTGCTTGCCACTATGTGATGCGTCGGTGGATTTGATTTTTTCCAGCCTGGCACTGCAGTGGTGTGAAGATTTCCCCAGCGTGCTGAGCGAGGCGAAGCGGGTGCTGCGTCCTGGTGGCGTGTTCGCTTTCAGCAGTCTGTGCAGCGGCACCTTGCAGGAGCTGCGCGATAGTTGGCAGACGGTGGACGGTTTTGCCCATGTGAATCGCTTCCGCCCCATTGGGGCGTATCAACACTACTGCGCCGCCAGTGGCTTGCGGCTGGAGCAGCTGGAGGTCGAACCTGAGGTACTGCATTTCGCCGAGCTGCGACAGCTGACCTGCGAACTCAAGGCGCTCGGTGCGCATAACCTCAACCCTGGCCGTCCGGGCGGGCTTACCGGTCGTGCACGCATTCGCGCGCTGATCGATGCCTACGAGCGGTTCCGCACGCCGCGCGGGCTCCCCGCAACCTATCAAGTGGCGTATGGCGTGTTGCGCAAGGAGCGGAAATGACCGCGTCATATTTCGTCACCGGCACAGACACCGAAGTCGGCAAGACCACCATCGCTGCCGGGCTCCTGCATGCCGCGCGGCGCGCCGGGCTCAGCACGGCAGCGGCGAAGCCTGTCGCATCCGGCTGCAAACGGACCTCGGAAGGACTGCGCAACAGCGATGCGCTAGCGCTGCTCGGTGAATGCACGCTGCCGCTGCGCTACGAGCAGGTCAATCCATTTACGTTCGAGCCGGCAATCGCGCCGCACCTGGCCGCCCGTGAAGCGGGAGCTGAACTGACTGTTGCGGCGCTGGCCGAACCGGTTCGCCGCGTGCTGGCATTGCAGGCTCAGTTCTCTCTGGTGGAGGGTGCCGGCGGCTGGCGCGTGCCGTTGGCTGCAGGTGAAACGTTGTCCGATCTTGCCATCGAGCTCGGTTTGCCCGTCATCCTGGTCGTTGGCGTTCGTCTGGGCTGCATCAACCACGCACTGCTCAGCGCCGAGGCCATCGCGCGCGACGGGCTACGACTGGCCGGTTGGGTCGCCAACATCGTTGATCCGGCCACCTCACGCTTGCAGGAAAACCTCGCCACGCTGACCGAGCGTCTCCCCGCGCCTTGCCTCGGTCAGGTTCCGTACTTGTCTGTGGCAGACCCGGCCAATGTGGCGTGCTATCTCGATTTCGGTCTGCTCGAGCCCTAGTTGGCGCGGTTGGAACTGACTGGGCTCGCGTCCGTGGCCTTCGCCTAGCACGCACCGTCATAAAACACATTTCTTTATAGCGACGTGGAACTGGCGCCAGCGTGGTGTCATCTGCTTCAATGATGGCGAACTGATTTCGCGGAAGCCCTCTATGCAAATCAACAGCAGTCTCCTCTCCGCGGGTCTCGGTGCTTATCAGGCTGGGCAGCAGCGTGTCGATCAGGCAGGCGCTGCAATAGTCAGGGGGAGCGCTCCTGTGCCGGAGAACTCCCAGGCGGTTGCCGAAACGGTTGGCCTGACCGAGGAGCTGGTGCAATTGAAAGTTGGCGAGCATCAGGCCAAGGCTGGCGCTCGAATCCTGCAGACCGCCGACGAAGTGCTAGGCACCCTGATCAACACCAAAGCCTGACGCGCACTGGCCTGCCTGGCCGAGCGACAGGCTTTTCCCTAAGTCTCAAATCCTTCCAAGTTCCAGCGACGCGCCGACGAACGGCGTGAGGGTCGCTGCTTGACATCGACTGACCCTAAACGTATGTTTCAAACGCCTGTTTGACCTGCCGGGACAAAGCCGGATGGTCCAATTTAATCAAGCGTGGCTAATTTGCCGGCCACCTGAACCAAGAACCCACCGCTGAGGTTTACGCTATGCCTGACTACAAGGCCCCCTTGCGCGATATCCGCTTTGTACGTGACGAACTGCTCGGCTACGAAGCGCACTATCAGAGCCTTCCGGGTTGTGAAGACGCCACTCCGGACATGGTCAACGCCATCCTCGACGAAGGCGCCAAGTTCTGTGAGCAGGTCATCGCGCCGCTGAACCGCGTGGGCGACATCGAAGGCTGCACCTGGAGCGAGAGCGGTGTGAAGACGCCAGCCGGCTTCAAAGAGGCCTATCAGCAGTTCGTAGAAGGCGGCTGGCCGAGCCTGGCCCATGACGTCGAGCACGGCGGTCAGGGCCTGCCGGAATCGCTGGGTATGGCGATCAGCGAAATGGTCGGCGAAGCCAACTGGTCCTGGGGCATGTACCCCGGCCTGTCCCACGGTGCGATGAACACCCTGCACGAGCACGGCACGCCCGAGCAGCAGCAGACCTACCTGACCAAACTGGTCTCCGGCGAGTGGACCGGTACCATGTGCCTGACCGAGCCGCATTGCGGCACTGACCTGGGCATGTTGCGCACTAAAGCCGAGCCTCAGGCCGACGGCAGCTACAAGGTATCCGGCACCAAGATCTTCATTTCCGCGGGCGAACACGACATGGCCGACAATATCGTCCATATCGTTCTGGCTCGCCTGCCCGACGCGCCGCAAGGTACCAAGGGCATCTCGCTGTTTATCGTGCCGAAGTTCCTGCCGAACGCCGAAGGCGGTGTCGGCGAGCGCAATGGCGTGTCCTGTGGTTCCCTGGAACACAAGATGGGCATCCACGGCAACGCTACCTGCGTGATGAACTTCGACAGCGCCACCGGTTTCCTGATCGGTCCGCCGAACAAGGGCCTGAACTGCATGTTCACTTTCATGAACACCGCACGCCTGGGTACTGCACTGCAGGGCCTGGCGCATGCCGAGATCGGCTTCCAGGGCGGCATCAAGTATGCGCGTGAACGTCTGCAGATGCGCTCGCTGACTGGCCCGAAAGCGCCGGAAAAAGCCGCTGACCCGATTATCGTGCACCCAGACGTGCGCCGCATGCTGCTGACCATGAAGGCCTTCGCCGAAGGCAATCGTGCAATGCTCTACTTCGCCGCCAAACAGGTGGACATCACCCAGCGCAGCCAGGACGAAGAGCAGCGCAAGGCCGCTGACGCGATGCTGGCGTTCCTGACCCCCATCGCCAAGGCGTTCATGACCGAAGTCGGTTTCGAATCCGCCAACCACGGCGTACAGATCTACGGCGGCCACGGCTTCATCGCCGAGTGGGGCATGGAGCAGAACGTCCGCGACAGCCGCATCTCCTGCCTGTACGAAGGCACCACCGGCATCCAGGCACTCGACCTGCTGGGCCGCAAGGTACTGATGACTCAGGGCGAAGCACTCAAAGGCTTCACCAAGGTCGTGCATAAGTTCTGCCAGGCCAACGAAGGCAACGAGGCGGTCAAGCAGTTCGTCGAGCCGCTGGCCAAGCTGAACAAGGAGTGGGGCGACCTGACCATGAAGGTCGGCATGGCCGCGATGAAGAACCGCGAGGAAGTCGGTGCCGCTTCGGTGGACTACCTGATGTATTGCGGTTACGCCTGCCTGGCCTACTTCTGGGCCGACATGGCACGGCTGGCATCGGAGAAGATCGCTGCCGGCGAAGATGCGGATGGTTTCTACACCGCCAAGGTGCAGACGGCGCGCTTCTACTTCCAGCGCATCCTGCCGCGTACCCGTACCCACGTTGAAACCATGCTGTCCGGTGCTGACAACCTGATGGACATGGACGAGGCGCACTTCGCACTGTCCTACTAAGGCGCTGCGCAACAAGAAAACCGCTGCTACGGCAGCGGTTTTTTTTGCCTCGTGTTTCGCAATGCCAGTGATTTTTTCACCCCATGGGTGAACCTCTCATCAAGTGCAGGCAAAATGCCTGCTTTCCTCACGGCCGTTACCGGAGCCGCCGTGCCTCGCCAGAGTCCCGCTCGTTTCAGTCATTTCTATGCACCGCTGGCGCTACTGGTCGGTGGGCTTGTGGCTGCACGTCAGCCCACGTTGAACGAGTTCTTCACCTCCTTGTTCAATGTGCTGCCCACTGTGCTGCTGTTGCTTGGGGGGGCCTTCTGCGTCGCCTATGCCCGGGTCCGTGAGACCTTTCTACTGTTGACGGTCTATATCGTCTATTTCCTTCTCGATACTCAGGTCGACCACTACCGGCTGACCGGCTCGCTGCTGCCGGAGGCCGCGCTGACCTTCCATCTGTGTAGCCTGCTGTTGCCGGCGCTATATGGCCTGTATGCCCTTTGGCAAGAGCGTGCACATCTATTGCAGGACGGTCTGGCACGGCTTGCCGTTGTGTTTGGAGTGTCGGTCTTGGCGCTGGCACTGGCGCGGCGCTTCCCCGCTGGCGTGCTCGACTGGCTGACAGAGGTTCGCTGGCCATCGATGCAGGCTGATTGGTTGCAACTGATCCAGCTGGCCTATCCAACGTTTCTGATCGCGATACTCGCGGTACTGGTGCAGTACCTGCGACGGCCACGGCCGGTGCACGCAGCGCAGTTGGTCGCGCTGGTAGGACTGCTGTTGATGCTACCGCAGGTATTCAGTCGTCCCGGTGCGCTCAACGTCTTGAGCAGCTTGATGATGCTGGTGCTGGTGATCGCAATTGCCCAAGAGGCTTATCAAATGGCGTTTCGTGACGAGTTGACCGGCCTGCCTGGCCGTCGCGCCCTGAACGAGCGACTGCAGCGCCTGGGGCGCCAATACGTGATCGCCATGGCCGACGTGGATCGATTCAAGGCTTTCAACGACACTCACGGGCACGACGTAGGTGATGAAGTGCTGCGCCTCGTCGCGAGCCGGTTGCGCAAGGTTGGCGGCGGTGGACGCGCCTATCGTTACGGAGGTGAGGAATTCGCGCTGGTATTTCCAGGGCGTGATCTGACGCATTGCCTGCCGCACCTGGAAGCCGTACGGCAGGCCGTCGAGAGCTATCCACTGCAGCTGCGCGACACGTCCAGCCGGCCAAAGGATGCGGAGCAGGGGCGGCAGCGCCGTGGTACTGCTTCGGCAGCGGCGGTCTCGGTGACTATCAGTATCGGCGTCGCCGAGCGACTGATGACGCAGCGCAGCGCTGAGGAAGTCATCAAGAAGGCCGACCAGGCGCTTTATAGCGCGAAGGGAGCGGGGCGCAACTGCGTCCGCTCGCATGAGGAGAACCGTCGCGGTGCGATGCGTACGCTGAAAGAAGCGAGAACTGACGCCTAGCACAGCTGAAAAACAGCCAGCGTCACTGCTGCGGGCCGGTCGGGTCGCCGGAAGTTATGGTGGCGCATTCAGCGTCTGCAATGTCATGGTGAGCGGGTCGTTCTGTCAGTAGCGTAGCGGGCATAACAATGCACAGTGCCGTCCTGGAGAACGATATGCCCGCTTACAAGGCTCCCCTGCGCGATATGCGCTTTCTGATCGATGAAGTGTTCGACTTTCATGGCAGCTACGCGGCCAACGGTGCCGAAGACGCCACGCCAGACACGGTTAGCGCGATCCTCGAAGAAGGCGCCAAGTTCTGCGAGCAGGTCCTTGCGCCCCTTAACCGGAGCGGTGACGAGGAAGGCTGCCATTTCGACGACGGCGTGGTAGTCACCCCTAAAGGCTTCAAGGAAGCCTTTGCGCAGTATGCTGAAGGCGGCTGGATGGGCCTGGCCTCGGATCCTGCCTATGGCGGTCAAGGCCTGCCGCACTCGCTGGGGCTTGTAGTCGGTGAGATGGTCGGCTCGGCGAATACCTCTTTTGGTATGTATCCAGGGCTGACCCATGGCGCCATGGCCGCAATCGCCGCTCACGGCACCGATGAGCAGAAGCAAGCCTACCTGACCCGCATGACCGAGGGCCGCTGGACCGGCACCATGTGCCTCACTGAATCCCATTGCGGCACGGATCTGGGCATCATCAAGACTCGTGCGGTACCGCAGGCTGACGGCAGCTACGCGATCAGCGGCACGAAGATCTTCATCTCGGCCGGCGAGCACGACATGAGCGAGAACATCGTGCATCTGGTGCTGGCCAAACTGCCTGATGCTCCGGCTGGCACCAAAGGCATTTCACTGTTCATCGTGCCCAAGTTCATGCCTGATGCGGCTGGCGAAGCAGGCGAACGCAACACTGTCGCCTGCGGCTCCATCGAGCACAAGATGGGGATCAAGGCGTCGGCAACTTGCGTGATCAACTTCGATGGCGCCAAGGGTTTCCTCATCGGTGAGCCCAACAAGGGTCTGAACTGCATGTTCACGATGATGAACCATGCACGGCTGGGTACCGGCATGCAGGGGCTATGCAGTGGCGAGGCGAGCTTTCAGGGCGCCATCCGGTACGCCAATGAACGTTTGCAGATGCGTGCACTGACCGGGGCGAAGTTTCCTGAAAAGCCTGCCGATCCGATCATTGTGCACCCCGATGTGCGGCGCATGCTGCTGACCATGAAGGCGTTCAACGAGGGCAACCGTGCCCTGGCCTACTTCACCGCGCAGCTGCTTGATCAGATACACAGCCCGGACGCCGATAAGCGCAAGGAAGCCGAGGACCTACTCGCCTTTCTCACGCCGATCTGCAAGGCCTTCATGACCGACACCGGACTGGAGGTCACCAATCTCGGCATGCAGATATTCGGCGGTCACGGCTACATTCGCGAGTGGGGTATGGAGCAGCTGGTGCGCGACTGCCGCATCGCACCGATCTACGAAGGTACCAACGGTATTCAGGCACTCGACCTGCTCGGTCGCAAGGTGCTCGGCAGCCAGGGCAAGCTGATGCTCGGTTTCACCAAGCAGGTGCACAAGTTCTGCGAGGCCAACGCGCAGCATCCTCAGCTGCAACACTACGTCACGCAGCTGGCTGGCCTGAATCGTGAGCTGGGCGAGATCACCGCACGAATCGGTATGGCCGCGATGAAGAATCCCGACGAAGTCGGCGCAGCCTCGGTGGACTACCTGATGTACTGCGGTTACCTGATTCTGGGCTATTTCTGGCTGCGCATGGCTGTGGTAGCGCAGAGCAAGCTGGACGAAGCGGGCAGCGACACGGCGTTCTACCAGTCTAAGCTGACCACCGCCGAATTTTACTTTGCTCGCCTGCTTCCGCGCACCGCTGCCCACAAAGCGGCCATCGAGGCCGGCAGTGCCAGCCTGATGAAGCTGGGCGCTGACCAATTCGCTTTCTGACCCACCGGTAATTTACAGCCCGCCTCGTGCGGGCTTTTTTGTGGGCGATCTCAGTCGCGGCTTGTGGATTCCGGGCGAGCAAGTGTGGCTGCCTCTAGCGTCGAAGGGAGAACCGGTCAGTCATTTAAAGACGCTTCGGGCGCCGATTGGTCTTCAGTTAGACTCGCGAAACTGCTGCGGCCAATCGGCCGGGTGATATGTTTTCTGCGAGGTCTTTTTTCATGGCTGACTACAAAGCACCCCTGCGCGATATGCGTTTCGTCCTGAATGAAGTCTTCGGTGCCCCGAAGCTCTGGCAGACACTGCCGGCTCTGGCGGAAGTCGTCGATGCCGAGACGGCCGAAGCCATTCTCGAGGAAGCGGGCAAGATAACGGCCAACTCGATCGCTCCGCTCAACCGCAGTGGTGACGAGGAGGGCTGCAGCTGGGTCGACGGCGCGGTAACCACCCCGGCCGGTTACCCAGAAGCCTATCGCCTTTACGCCGAAGGCGGCTGGGTCGGTGTAGGCGGCGATCCAGCCTACGGCGGCATGGGCATGCCGAAAGCGATCTCGGCGCAAGTCGAGGAAATGATGAACTCCGCCAGCTTGGCGTTCGGCCTGTACCCCATGCTGACCTCCGGCGCCTGCCTGTCCATCTACGCCCACGCCAGCGAAGAGCTTAAGCAGAAGTACCTGCCGAACATGTATGCCGGTGTCTGGTCCGGCTCCATGTGCCTGACCGAGCCTCATGCAGGTACTGATCTGGGCATCATTCGCACCAAGGCCGAGCCGCAAGCGGACGGCTCATACAAGGTCAGCGGCACCAAGATATTCATCACCGGCGGCGAGCACGATCTCACCGAGAACATCATCCATTTGGTACTGGCCAAACTGCCCGATGCGCCGGCCGGTTCGCGCGGTATCTCACTGTTCCTGGTGCCGAAAGTGATGGTCAACGAAGATGGCAGCCTCGGGGAGCACAACAGCCTCGGCTGCGGTTCCATCGAGCACAAGATGGGCATCCAGGCCTCGGCCACCTGCGTGATGAACTTCGATGGTGCGACGGGATGGATGGTCGGCGAGCCGAACAAGGGTCTGGCGGCGATGTTCACCATGATGAACTATGAGCGTCTCGGCGTCGGCATCCAGGGCTTGGCCACGGGCGAGCGTTCCTATCAGAGCGCTATCGAGTACGCACGTGAGCGTATCCAGAGCCGCGCACCGACTGGCCCGGTAGCGCAAGACAAGGCCGCTGACCCGATTATCGTGCACCCCGATGTTCGGCGGATGCTGCTGACCATGAAGGCGCTGAACGAGGGTGGTCGCGCCTTCTCCAGCTATGTGGCGCTGCAGCTGGACATCGCCAAATTCAGCGATGACGCCGAAGCACGCCAGCGTGCCGAGGCGCTTGTGGCTCTACTGACGCCGGTAGCCAAGGCTTTCCTGACCGACATGGGGCTGGAAACGACTGTCCATGGCCAGCAGGTTTTTGGCGGCCACGGTTTTATCCGGGAGTGGGGGCAGGAGCAGCTGGTACGCGACTGCCGGATCACCCAGATCTACGAAGGCACCAACGGTATCCAGGCGCTGGATCTGCTTGGGCGAAAGGTGGTGGGCAGCGGCGGCGAGCTGTACAACGCGTTTGCCGAAGAAGTACGCAGCTACTGTGCAGCGGCGGGCAGTGAGCTTGGAGAGTTCACGGCGCCATTGCAGGCCGCACTGGAGAACCTTGATGCGCTCACCTCGTTTGTCATCGACAGCGCGAAGCGCAATCCCAACGAGATCGGTGCGGCTTCGGTCGAATACCTGCATGTGTTCGGTTATACGGCCTACGCCTATATGTGGGCCAGAATGGCAGAGGCCGCAGTGGGCAAGGAAACCCAGGATGACTTCTATGCCAGCAAGCTAGGCACTGCGCGGTTCTATTTCGCTCGTCTGCTGCCGCGCATCCACTCGTTGAGCGCCTCGGTTCGAGCTGGCAGCGATTCGTTGTATCTGCTCGAGGCTTCGCAGTTCTAAACGCTCAATCCTGTGAAGGCACAATGAAATTAATTCGCCATCTCTGGGAACAATGTGTGACGGGCTTAGTCATAGATCTGCATCGCTTGTAGCCAATTACTTACACGTAGCGCCAAGGAAGGGGTCGTGCGTAAGTAAATGCTTACAAGCCGTGGTGCGAACTGCTACTACAGGTTTTTCAGACCGATCGGTAGTCTTTTCCGCCATGGACGCCGCGTAGGGAAGCGCTTCAGAAATAAAACGGATGCGTAGCGGAGCGACGCCAGGAAGGCGTAAGTCACGGATGTCGGCTACAGTCTGCAAAGGCCCCGCTTCGGCGGGGTTTTCTTTTTCTATGCGCAACCAAGGCGCCGCCTGGTCAGCTCATTAATCCGTCAGGCCCGGTTCTCCAGGAGGCCGCTCCTACCGGATGCCTGTCTGTAGGGCCGGCCATGTCTGCGAACCGATACCGCCGGCGGGGTCGGCTAGAGTCAGACGAAGCTCACCGGCAACGCAGGCGAGCTGAAGATCGCGATCTGGCGCAACGGCGCCGCAAAAGCATTAACCCCTCATGCTGCCTTGCTCAGCCCCTGCTTCGCACTAAGCGCCGGCGCTTTTGCTTAGGCCGGCATACACACGCCAGTGCCTCCGAGGCCACAGTACCCGCCTGGGTTTTTCGCTAGATATTGCTGGTGATAGGCCTCGGCGTAGTAGAACGCTGGCAGATCGGTGATTTCTGTGGTGATGCCGCCTAGCCCGTGCTTGTTCAGTTCGGCCTGAAAGCGCGCTTCGCTGTCGCGTGCCATTTCGAGTTGGGTGGCGTCGAAGCAGTAGATCGCCGATCGATACTGGGTGCCGATGTCGTTGCCTTGGCGCATTCCCTGAGTTGGGTTGTGCGCCTCCCAGAACAGCCCGAGCAGGTCGTTGTAGGAAATCAGCTGTGGATCAAACACCACAAGCACGGCTTCGGTGTGTCCGGTGAGGCCGGAACAAACTTCTTCGTAGGTGGGGTTTGGTGTGTGACCGCCGGCATAAATCACCGCGGTCGTCCACACACCGCGTTGCTCCCAAAAGCGCCGCTCGGCTCCCCAGAAACAGCCCATGGCAAACATCGCCTGTTGCAGCTGCGCCGGGAACGGTGGCTGCAGCGGGTTGCCGCTGACGAAGTGATGCTCGGGTACCGGAACTGGCGTGGCGCGTCCTGGCAGGGCTTGCCCTGCATCAGGTAGCGCCTGTTTATGTACAAGAATTTGCGAGCGCAGAGTCATTGTCGTCCTCGAGCCTTGGGCATGTTTTCCGCTAGCCTAGGCTACCAAGCAGACAAATCCAACGCGCGCGTGCCCGGACGGTAGCCGTAAAACCGTTAGAGCCAATGCGGATATCGGCGTAGCGAGCTGATTAGCTGGTCGCCGGGGATGGGGCGGTCGAACAGGTAACCCTGTCCGATATCGCAGCGTTGATGACGCAGGAAGGTCAGCTGCTCGACAGTCTCGATACCTTCCGCAACCACCTTGAGATTGAGGTTGCGAGCCATGGCAATGACAGCTGAGGTGATCTCGATATCGTCCTGGTTATCCGGGATGTCCTTGATAAAGCTGCGGTCGATCTTGATCACGTCGATCGGGAATTTCTTCAAGTAGCTCAGCGACGAATAACCGGTACCGAAGTCATCCATCGCCAGGGTAACCCCGAGTGCCTTGAGGCCGATCAGTTGTTGGCGCGTCTCTTCGGTCGCTTCGAGCAGCAGGCTTTCGGTCAATTCCAACTCGAGGCGGTCGGTCGGCAGCTTTTCTTCGGAGAGAATAGCGGCGATCGAGCTGACCAGATCGGGATCGGAAAATTGTTTGGGTGACAGATTAATCGCGATCTGCGGCGTGCCGATGCCGAGTGCGGCGAGCTGCAGGCCCATCTTGCACGCTTCACGTGCGACCCACTTGCCTATCGGGATGATCAGCCCGGTTTCTTCGGCAACGCCGATGAACTGATCCGGGCGAATCATGCCTTTTTCCGGGTGATTCCAGCGCAGTAGCGCTTCCAGGCCCTGCAGTCGGCCGCTGCGCAGGCAGAGCTTGGGTTGATAGAAAACTTCGAGCTCGTTCTGCACCAGTGCTCGGCGCAGGTTGTTTTCGACGAACAGCTTGTAGTTGGCTTCGGCATGCAGGGCTTCGGTAAACACCTGCACTTGGTTCTTGCCGTTGGCCTTGGCCTTGTGCAGGGCTTGGCCCGCATGTTTCATCAGCGTCTCGGGGTCACGGCCATGCAAGGGCGAACAGGCCAGACCCAGGGAGGCGCTGACACTGATCAGCTGCTTGTCGACGAACAGGGGTTTGTCGAGGATGCGCAGCACCTGGTGCGCCAGCAGCTGGCCCTCTTCCAGGTCCATGTTGTCGAGCAGGAGGGCAAATTCATTGCTGGCGAAGCGTGCGAGCACGCTGTCGCGGTTGATGCTGTTGCGTAGCCGACGAGCCAGGCTGGCCAGCAATTTGTCGCCGGTCTGGTGCCCGAGGCTGTCATTGATGCGCTTGAAATTGTCGATATCCACCAGCAACAGGCACAGCTGCGGTTCTTTGCTGGTGGCGAAGCGCTCTTCAATGCTGCGAATGAAAAACGGGCGGTTTCCGAGGCTGGTCAGGTTATCGGTATAGGCCAGGCGTTCGATGTGCTGCTGCGCCAACTTGCTATGCGTGATGTCCTCATAAATGCCAATGTAATGCGTGAGCTCACCGCTCTCACCAAACACCTTGGAAATCGACAGCTGCCCCCAATAAGGCTCCAGGTTCTTGCGGCGGCTTCGGAATTCGCCCTGCCAGCTGTTGCTGTGTGACAACGCCGATGTGGTGTCGAACAGCAATCCGCTGAGGTTTTCCAATGCAGTCAGGTCGGCCAGGCGGCGGCCACGAACTTCATCAGCTGAGAACTGGGTAATCGAGGTGAAGCTCGGGTTCACATACTCGACGATGCCATCCCGGTCGACCAGGATGAACGCACTGGCGCTCTGTTCGACCGCGCGCTGGAACAGGTGCAGGGTATAGGTGGCGCTGGCACGCTGCTGATTGGCCAGTACCTGCGCGTACTGATCGGCCAGCTCGCCAGCGAACGCCACCTCATCGGCGTGCCAGGTCCTGACACAGCCGGAGTGTTCCAGGCAGAGCACGCCGAACACTTCACCGCCGACCCGGATCGTCGCATCAAGAATCGATGTGATGCCGCGCGGATTGAAGCATATAGGTGCGAGTTCCACGGTACGGGCGTCTTCTACGACGTTCTGCACATCGATCACCCGCCCCTTGTGCAGCGCCTCTACATAACCTGGGCAGGCCGAGACGTCCATAGATGGAGGGTATTCAAAGCTGCCAAGATCGCGGCAGTAAGCTGCGATGGCCTCTAGTTGATCTCCCTTCAAATGCCATATCGATGCGCGGGCGATCCCATATGCTTCACTGGCGGCCTGGGTGATCAGCTGCGCAGCCTCAAGCTGCGGGTTAGCTGCGCTGTAGCGGTGCCGGGCCAGGCGCACGATAAGACTCTGTTGCGCGCGAGAGCGGATCAGGTGTTCGAGATGCTCATCCTGGGCCTGCTGATAAAACTCCAGGGAGGACTGCAGCTTCGCATTCTGGGATTCCAGAGCCGGGGAGGTTCCCGCTGCATGGGGTTCGACGATCAGGTAGCCACGAACCAGTTCTCGACCATACTGTTGACAGAGTTCGCCGATCTCCAAAATATCCAGCGGCCCACCGGAGGCGTGCAGGCAATAACGAATGGAATAGTGGCCCAGGGTTGCCAGCTGCGCTTGCACGACGTCATGAAGTTTTAGGCGAGCCTGCGGCTCCATGAGGCTGGCATAAGGCGAGTCAATCAGAGAACAGAGATTATGCGCGGGCTGGCCAAGATAACGGTCGCAGGCTGGGTCGAGATACAGCAAGGCCCAGCTGGATTCGTTCAAACGCTCGAAACGCAGCATGCCCAGCCTCGAAGGCACTGGCAACTGTGTCACAACCTCGGTCGCCAAACGGCTGGCGGCATCGGTATGTATTTTCATCGAGCGGTTTGCTTCCAGTATGCTGCGGGAGTCGCTTCGTTAGCCGCAGCTTAGACGCTTTTTAGGGCGCGGCGATGGCTAAATAATATTAATTATTGCAAGGGTGCATCATGCAGCAGGGACTGACAAGTCAGCTAGCAAAGTTACTGTTAATCTCGGTTTTCCTGATCGCTAGCGGACAGCTCAACGCCGCCGAGCCAAATACCCTGGGCTCAGACGAACCGTCCCGCTATCTGGCCGAACTCCAGACGCTTTATCTCACCCAGGACGAACGAAAAGCCCTGCTTGCGCACAGCAATGCGCTGCTCAAGGCCTATAAATTGCGGGCTGCCTATCAAGTGGAGCAGGCCAACCCGGAGGATCTCGAATACCAGATCAGTGTTGGCGTGCCTGGCGAGTTGCGTATCCGTGAGGAGCGCCGCGATGCGTCCGGTAATGTCGCCGTGCGCAACCGTGGGTTTTCGGTGTTCGGCTTGGATCCCTACATCCAGTACCAGTGCCCGCCGCAAGGCGTTGTATGCACCTTCGCGGGCTTGGCTGACGGCGAGCCGTGGCTGACCATCCTCCGAGACCCCAAGGGGGCGGAGGAGTTGGCGAAGGCTCTGTCCTTCCTGTTCCGCAATCTTCAAAAAGGCTGATGACGCTTCGCGACTAGACTGACAAAAAAACCCGCCAAGAGGGCGGGTTTTTTTTCGCTCACCGGATCACAACAGCATCGTGCGGATGTCCGCCAGCAGCTCCGACAGACGCTTGGTGAAGCGCGCCGCCGCGGCGCCGTTGATCACGCGGTGATCGTAGGACAGCGACAGCGGAAGCATCAGCTTGGGCTGGAAGGACTTGCCGTCCCATACCGGCTGCATGGTCGCCTTGCTGACACCCAGGATCGCCACTTCCGGCGCATTGACGATCGGTGTGAAACCGGTGCCGCCAATGTGACCGAGACTGGAGATCGTGAAGCAGGCGCCCTGCATGGCGTCGGGCGACAGCTTCTTTGTGCGCGCCTTCTCAGCCAGCTCGGCCGCCTCGCCCGCCAGTTGCAGCAAGCTCTTCTGATCCACGTTCTTGATCACCGGCACCATCAAGCCGTCCGGCGTGTCGACCGCAAAGCCGACATGCACGTACTTCTTGCGGATCACTGCTTTGCCGCTGGGTGCCAGCGAACTGTTGAAGTCCGGCAGCTCCTTGAGCAGGTGCGCACAGGCCTTGAGCAGCAGTGGCAGTACGGTCAGCTTGACGCCGGCCTTCTCTGCCACAGCCTTCTGCGCGACGCGGAAAGCCTCCAGTTCGGTGATGTCGGCCGACTCGAACTGGGTCACGTGCGGTACGTTGAGCCAGCTGCGGTGCAGGTTCGCGGCGCCGACCTGCATCAGGCGGGTCATCGGCACTTCTTCGATTTCACCAAAGCGGCTGAAATCGATGGTCGGGATCGGCGGGATGCCCGCGCCGCCCGTGCTGCCTTCGGCTGGGGCCTGCTTGGTCTTGTGCAGCATGGTCTTGACGTAGGCCTGCACATCTTCCTTGAGAATCCGCCCCTTGGGGCCCGTGCCTGTAACCTCGGCCAGTTCGACGCCGAACTCCCGTGCGGTCATACGCACTGCAGGCCCGGCGTGCACTTTGCTGCCTGCCTTGCTTGGGCCACTTACTGCCGGGGCTGGTGTTGCGGCAGCCTTGGCTTCCGGTACGCCCTGCTTGTTCGGCGCGACGGCCTGCTGCTGCGGTGCCGCTTCCTGCGGCTTGGCTTCGGCCTTCTTCGCCGGGGCGGCGCCCGCGACCTTCAGCGTCAGGATCAGGTCGCCGGTCTTGGCCGAGTCACCGACCTTGATCGACAGCGACTCCACCACGCCTGCCTTGGGCGCCGGGATCTCCATGCTGGCCTTGTCGGATTCCAGCGTGATCAGCGACTGATCGGCTTCGACACTGTCGCCGGCCTTGACCATCACTTCGATAACGTTGGCGCTGCCGCTGGAGCCGATGTCCGGGATGCGAACTTCTTCCACGGATTCGCCAGCTGCTTCGGCGGGCTCTTCAGCCGCCTGCTCGGTAAGCTTTTCCTTGGGTGCGCTTTGCGCCTGACCTGCGGGGGCAGGGCTGGCCGCGGCTGGCTTGCTCTCCGCCTCACCCTTTAGAATCAGGATCAGATCGCCGGTGCCGACTTCGTCGCCCACCTTGACCGAAATGCTCTCGACGACGCCCGCAGCTGGAGACGGGATCTCCATACTGGCCTTGTCGGATTCAAGCGTAATCAGCGCTTGCTCGGCTTCTATGGTGTCGCCCGGCTTGACCGAAATCTCGATCACGCTGGCTTTGCCGGAGGAGCCGATGTCGGGCACCTTGATCTCCTGCGACTCGCCTTCCCCGGCCGATGCCGATGGATGTTCATCACCCGGAGGCGTCGGCTCTTCAGCTTCATCGACTGGGTTGCCACTGTTGGCCGGCTCGGCGGCGGCTTGCGCTGGCGCTTCGCTGCCCTGGCCATCTTCGCTTTCCAGCTCCAGTAGCTCGTCGCCTTCCTTGAGGCGGTCGCCCAGCTTGACCTTCAAGGCTTTCACGACGCCCGCCTTGGGCGCCGGAATCTCCATGCTGGCCTTGTCGGACTCGAGCGTCAGGATGCTCTGGTCGGCTTCGATACGGTCACCGACCTTGACGAACAACTCGATTACTTCACCCTCACCGCTGCCGATGTCGGGTACGCGTATGGTTTCACTCACGATAGGTTCTCCTGTGCGCACGCATCAGCAATCCAGAGGATTGCGCTTCTCGGGGTCGATACCGAACTCGGTGATGGCGTTGGCCACGACCGTGCGTTCGATGGCGCCGCGATCGGCGAGTGCCTGCAGGGCGGCGACAGCGACCCAGCGACGGTCGACTTCGAAGAAGTCGCGAAGCTTGGCGCGCGAGTCGCTGCGGCCGAAGCCGTCGGTGCCCAGCACCTGATATTCGCGGGATGGCACCCACTGGCGAATCTGATCGGCGAACAGCTTCATGTAGTCGGTGGAAGCGATGACTGGACCTTCGCGGCCTTCCAGACACTGCTCGACATAGCTCTTGCGGGGTTCGTCGGTTGGGTGCAAGCGGTTCCAGTGGTCCACGGCCAGACCATCGCGGCGCAGCTCGTTGAAGCTGGTGACGCTCCAGACGTCGGCGCCGACGCCCATCTTGGCGAGGATGTCCACCGCGGCGCGTACTTCGCGCAGGATGGAACCCGAACCCAACAGCTGTACGCGGTGCTTGAAGTCGCCCTTGGCTTCTTCGAGCAGGTACATGCCTTTGATGATGCCTTCTTCGACACCTTCTGGCATGGCTGGCTGCTGGTAGTTCTCGTTCATCACGGTGATGTAGTAGTAGACGCTCTTCTGCAGCTCCATCATCTCGTGCATGCCGTGATGCATGATCACCGCCAGCTCATAGCCGTAGGTGGGGTCATAGCTGCGGCAGTTGGGGATGGTGCTGGCGAGGATGTGGCTGTGCCCGTCCTCGTGCTGCAGGCCTTCGCCGTTCAGCGTGGTGCGCCCGGAGGTGCCCCCCAGCAGGAAGCCGCGAGTCTGTGCATCACCCGCCGCCCAGGCCAGGTCGCCGATACGCTGGAAGCCGAACATCGAATAGAAGATGTAGACCGGCAGCATCGGCTGGTTGTAGTTGCTGTAGGCGGTACCGGCGGCCATGAAGGAGGAGAAGGCGCCCGCTTCGTTGAGACCTTCCTGCAGGATCTGCCCGTCTTGCACCTCGCGGTAGTACATCACCTGGTCGCGGTCGACCGGCTCGTACAGCTGCCCCACCGGCGAGTAGATACCCAGCTGGCGGAACATGCCTTCCATGCCGAAGGTACGCGCTTCGTCGGCGAGGATCGGCACGATGCGCTTGCCCAGGTCCTTGTCTTTGATCAGCTGCGACAAGATCCGGCCGAACGCCATGGTGGTGGAGATTTCACGGTCTCCAGAACCGTCGAGGACAGCTTTAAGCGTCTCCAGCGGCGGCGTTGGAATGCTGAAGCTCTTGGCCCGACGCTGCGGCAGCGAGCCGCCAAGTTTCTCACGGCACTTGCGCAGATATCTCATTTCTGCGCTGTCTTCGGCAGGACGATAGAACGGCAGCTCTTCGAGTTGCGAATCGTTGATCGGAATGTCGAAACGGTCGCGGAATTTCTTCAGGCTCTCGATATCGACTTTCTTGGTGTTGTGGGCGATGTTTTTCGCTTCACCGGCACCGGTGCCATAACCTTTGATGGTCTTGGCGAGGATGACGGTCGGCTGGCCTTTGTGGTTGACCGCCTGGTGATAGGCCGCATAGACCTTGTAGGGGTCGTGGCCGCCACGGTTGAGCTTCCAGACTTCCTCGTCGGACATGTTCTCGACGCGCTTGAGCAACTCCTGATCGGCCCCGAAGAAATGCTTGCGCACGTAAGCGCCGTCTTTGGCCTTGTAGTTCTGGTATTCGCCGTCGATGGCCTGATCCATGCGGCGCTGCATGCGGCCGTCTTCGTCAGCGGCGAACAGCGGATCCCACAGGCGACCCCAGACGACCTTGGTGACGTTCCAGTTGGCGCCTTTGAACACGCCTTCCAGTTCCTGAATGATCTTGCCATTGCCGCGAACCGGGCCGTCGAGGCGCTGCAGGTTGCAGTTGATGACGAACACCAGGTTGTCCAGGTTCTCGCGGCCAGCCAGGGAGATGGCGCCGAGGGTTTCCGGCTCGTCGCACTCGCCGTCGCCGATGAAGCACCAGACGCGCTGCTTGCCTTTCGGAATGAAGCCGCGGCTCTCCAGGTACTTCATGAAGCGCGCCTGGTAGATAGCCGTGATCGGGCCCAGACCCATGGATACGGTCGGGAATTGCCAGAAGTCGTTCATCAGGTGCGGGTGCGGATAGCTCGACAACCCGTGGCCATCGACTTCCTGGCGGAAGTTGAGCATCTGATCTTCGCTCAGGCGGCCTTCGAGAAAGGCGCGCGAGTAGATGCCGGGCGAGGCGTGACCCTGATAGTAGATCAGGTCGCCGCCGTGCTCCTCGGTCGGAGCCTGGAAGAAGTAGTTGAAGCCGATGTCATACAGGGTCGCGCTGGAGGCGAAGGTGGAAATGTGCCCACCCAGGTCCGGGTCCTTCAGGTTCGCGCGCATCACCATCGCCAGTGCGTTCCAGCGGACCAGGGAGCGAATGCGGCGCTCCATGAACAGGTCGCCGGGCATCTTCGCTTCGCGGGTGACCGGGATGGTGTTGCGGTAGGGCGTGGTGATGCCGTAGGGCAGGGGTGTGCCACTACGGGTGGCCAGTTCACCCATCCGGGTCATCAGGTAGTGGGCGCGGTCTTCACCTTCGCGATCGAGTACTGACTCGAGGGCGTCCAGCCATTCCTGGGTTTCGACGGGATCGAGATCTTGCATGGCTTGCTCCAGGGCGGAAAGGCTTCCAGAATCGGTTGCCTGCTTCGCGGCCGGCTTTGTGAGCCGGTGCGTTTATGTTCTTGGATGGTTGCCGGGGGTAGAGCCGGGCTCTGTAGTTTTACTACAAAACCGAGACCGATTCAGCCCCCTGTCGGATTTTTTCGTAGTAAAACTACATTCGCAGTGGCTCCGTCGGACGGGTTGACCCCGGCGTCAACGCTCTATTGTGGGCGTTCTCGCTATTCTTCTGGCCGTTCTTGCACAAAGGAACATTCATGAGTTTGCCATTGCTGGTTGCATTGCCGACGTCGCTTCAATCGTTGGTCACCCGTGCCGAGGAGATGTTCCTCGGCTCCCTGCGCGACTCATCGGACCAAGCTGAACAGGTGTTTTCAGCGTGGCCAGCGGCTCGCCGTGAGGCCTTCGGTCGGGTTTGTGCCGCCAGCGACTTCGTGATCGAACAGGTTAGCCGAGATCCCGAGGTGCTGCTGCAACTGGCCGAAAGCGGGTTGCTGGAACGATCGCTAAAGCGTGGCGAAATGCGCACGACGCTCGCCGAACTGCTCGACGATTGCACCGATGAAGACAGCCTGGCCCATCGGCTGCGGCGGTTCCGCAACCGCCAGCAGGTGCGAATCATCTGGCGTGATCTGACTCGACAGGCCGATCTGGCCGAGACCTGCGGCGATTTGTCCGACATGGCCGATGCCTGTATCGATCTCGCCTAT
Organism: Stutzerimonas xanthomarina DSM 18231; assembly: GCF_900129835.1. Lineage (GTDB taxonomy): Bacteria > Pseudomonadota > Gammaproteobacteria > Pseudomonadales > Pseudomonadaceae > Stutzerimonas > Stutzerimonas xanthomarina. The sequence continues at coordinate 449,818 of NZ_FQXA01000001.1, read as the reverse complement.
CAATGGCTGTATGAGCGCCAGTGCGAGCAGTTTGGCGTTCCGACTGGCCGGCGCAGTGGCGATGCCCAGCATATGGTCGTGCTTGGCATGGGCAAGCTGGGCGCGCATGAACTGAATCTGTCCTCGGATATCGACCTGATTTTCGGTTATCCGGAAGGCGGCGAGACTGTCGGGGCGAAGCGCTCCCTGGATAACCAGGAGTTCTTCGTCCGCCTCGGGCAGCGGCTGATCAAAGCGCTCGACGCGCCGACCGTCGATGGTTTCGTCTTCCGTGTCGACATGCGGCTGCGGCCCTATGGCTCGTCCGGTTCGCTGGTGCTCAGTTTCAATGCGTTAGAGCAGTACTACCAGGACCAGGGGCGCGACTGGGAGCGTTACGCCATGATCAAGGCGCGCGTGGTCGGCGGCGACAAGGCCGCCGGCAAGCAGTTGCTGGAAATGCTCAGGCCCTTCGTTTACCGACGCTATCTCGATTTTTCCGCGATCGATGCGCTGCGCACCATGAAACAGTTGATCCAGCAGGAAGTGCGGCGCAAGGGTATGGCCTCCAACATCAAGCTGGGCTCCGGCGGTATTCGCGAGGTGGAGTTCATCGCTCAGGCTTTCCAGCTCATCCACGGGGGGCGTGACCTGAGCCTGCAACAGCGGCCCTTGCTAAAAGTGCTGACAACCCTCGCCGGGCAGGGCTATCTGCCGACTGTTGCCGTAGAAGAGTTGCGCGAAGGCTATGAATTTCTGCGCTACACCGAGCATGCGCTGCAGGCCATCGATGATCGCCAGACGCAAATGCTGCCAGAGAACCAAGTCGATTGTGATCGCGTCGCCCTGATCATGGGCTTCGATGACTGGGATGCCTTTCATCAGCAACTGCTGTATTGGCGTGGGCGAGTCGATTGGCATTTCCGCCAGGTGATTGCCGATCCCGACGAAGACGAAAGCGCCGAAGCCGAATCACTGGTGGGCGGCGAGTGGCTGCCCCTTTGGGAGCAGGATTGGGACGAGGAATTCGCTTGCCGTCAGTTGAGTGATGCGGGTTTTCGTGACGGCCAAACCGCTTGCCAGCGACTCGCTGCCTTGCGCAGTGGCAGCCAGGTGCGCACCATGCAGCGGTTGGGGCGCGAGCGTCTCGATGCCTTCATCCCGCGGCTTCTGGCTCAGGCGGTCGAACAGGACGATCCGGATCTGGTGCTGGAGCGCGTGCTTCCTCTGGTCGAGGCAGTGGCTCGGCGTTCGGCTTATCTCGTACTGCTGACTGAAAACCCAGGCGCGTTGCAGCGTCTGCTCGAGCTGTGTGCCGGAAGCCCTTGGATCGCCGAGCAGATCACCCGCTTCCCGTTATTGCTCGACGAACTGCTTAATGCCGGGCGGCTGTTCAGCCCGCCGCAGGCGCCGGAACTCGCCGCCGAGCTGCGCGAGCGGCTGGCGCGCATTCCCGAGGACGATCTCGAGCAGCAAATGGAGGCGTTGCGCCATTTCAAACTAGCGCACCGTTTACGTGTCGCGGCATCCGAGATTGCCGGTACTTTGCCGCTGATGAAAGTCAGTGACTACCTGACCTGGCTGGCCGAGGCCATTCTCGAAGAGGTGCTGGCCCTGGCCTGGCGGCACACCGTCGCACGGCACGGCCAGCCGCAGCGAGCCGACGGTTCGCTGTGCGATCCGGCGTTCGTCATCGTTGGCTACGGTAAGGTCGGCGGCATTGAGCTGGGCCACGGTTCCGACCTGGATCTTGTGTTCATCCATGACGGCGACCCGAACGCCGAAACCGACGGCGTCAAACCCATCGATGGCGCGCAGTTCTTCACCCGACTCGGGCAGCGCATCATTCATCTGTTGACCACCCAGACGACGTCAGGGCAGCTCTACGAGGTCGACATGCGTCTTCGTCCGTCAGGTGCATCCGGCCTGCTGGTCAGCTCGCTGGGCGCCTTTGGCCGCTACCAGAGCGAGGAGGCCTGGACCTGGGAGCATCAGGCGCTGGTGCGTGCTCGAGTGCTGGTGGGCTGCCCTCAGTTGGAAGCGGATTTCGAAAAAGTCCGCGCTTCGGTGCTCGGGCGTGCGCGTGATCTTGAACAGCTGCGTGGCGAGGTCAGCGAGATGCGCGCCAAGATGCGCGACAACCTCGGCACTCGCACCACTCAGGCAGGCACGGCTGAAAAGGCGTTCCTGGCCGATGGCGAGTTCAATCTCAAGCAGGACGCCGGTGGTATCGTCGATATCGAATTTATGGTGCAATACGCGGCTTTGGCGTGGTCGCACCAGCATCCGCAGCTGCTGCGCTACACCGACAATATCCGCATCCTCGACGGGTTGGAGCAGGCCGGGTTGATGACCGGCGATGAGGTTCGGCTGCTGCAGGACGCCTACAAGGCATACCGCGCTGTGGCCCACCGGCAATCACTGCAGAAACTGCCTGGCGTTGTGAGCGGGGATCAATTTCATGACGAGCGTCGCGCGGTGATGCGCATCTGGCGCGAGCTGGGGCTTAGCTGATCTCGTCTGTTAACACAGCATTTATCGAATTCCGAGGTGGCAACAATGTCGATGGCCGATCGTGATGGCGTTATCTGGTATGACGGTGAGATGGTGCAGTGGCGCGACGCGACCACCCATGTACTGACTCACACCCTGCATTACGGTATGGGCGTCTTCGAAGGCGTGCGCGCCTACAACACGCCAGCCGGTACTGCGATCTTTCGCCTGCAGGCGCACACCGATCGTCTGTTCGACTCGGCGCACATCATGAACATGAAGATGCCGTACTCGAAAGAGGAAATTAACAAGGCGACTCGTGCCGCCGTTTGTGAAAACAATCTCGAAAGCGCCTATATCCGGCCGATGGTCTTCTACGGATCAGAAGGCATGGGGCTGCGCGCCAGCGGCCTGAAAGTGCATGTGATCGTCGCCGCCTGGCACTGGGGCGCCTACATGGGCGACGAAGCGCTGGAGGTCGGTATCAAGGTCCGCACCAGCTCGTTTACTCGTCACCACGTCAACATCAGCATGACCCGCGCCAAATCCAACGGTGCCTATATCAACTCGATGCTGGCGCTGCAGGAAGCCATCTCCGGCGGTGCTGACGAGGCGCTGATGCTGGATCCGGAAGGCTATGTGGCCGAGGGTTCGGGTGAGAACATCTTCATCATTAAAGATGGCGTGATCTACACCCCGGAAGTGACCGCCTGCCTCAACGGCATCACCCGCGGCACCGTACTGACCCTGGCTGACGAGCTGGGAATCAAGGTGGTCGAGAAGCGCATCACTCGCGATGAGGTCTATATTGCCGACGAAGCCTTCTTCACCGGTACTGCTGCAGAAGTTACTCCGATCCGCGAAGTCGACGGCCGCAATATTGGCCTTGGCCGTCGCGGCCCGGTCACCGAGCGCATCCAGAAGGCTTACTTCGATCTGGTCTCTGGCAAGACCGATGCGCACGCTGAATGGCGGACTCTAGTAGGCTAAAGGCTCGAGGTTGAAGGCTGGGCGAGGTGCTTCCCCGTTTAATCTTCAACTCTCCACCCTCTGGCGGCTTTTGTTATGAATATTCTGATTGTGGGTCCTAGCTGGGTCGGCGACATGGTGATGGCGCAGACGTTGTTCGTCTGCCTGAAGCAACGCCATCCCGACTGCCAGATCGACGTGCTCGCCCCGGAGTGGAGTCGGCCGATTCTCGAGCGCATGCCCGAGGTTCGGGAGGCGCTGAGCTTTCCGGTGGGGCACGGCGTGCTCGACATGGCGACCCGGCGAACCATTGCGCAGAGCCTGCGCGGGCGTTACCAGCAGGCAATCCTGCTGCCCAACTCGCTGAAATCGGCGCTGGTGCCCTTCTTTGCCGGCATCCCGAAACGCACCGGCTGGCGTGGCGAGATGCGTTTCGGCCTGCTCAACGACATGCGCAAGCTGGATAAACAACGTTATCCGCTGATGATCGAGCGCTTCATGGCGTTGGCCTTCGAGCCTGGCGTTGAGCTACCCGAGACCTATCCGAAGCCGTCCTTGCGTATCGTCGAAGAGACTCGCGACGCTGCGTTGGCGCGTTTCGGGCTTGCATTGGATCGCCCGGTGTTGGCGCTTTGCCCCGGTGCCGAGTTTGGTGAATCCAAGCGTTGGCCGGCCGCGCATTTTGCCAAAGTCGCCGAGGCTAAGATCCGTGAAGGCTGGCAGGTCTGGTTGTTCGGTTCGAAGAACGACCACGCTGTCGGCGCGGAGATTCTGCAGGCGTTAATTCCCGGACTGCGTGAAGAGGCGCTGAACCTGGCCGGCGAAACCAGCCTGGCCGAGGCCATCGACCTGCTCTCGTGCGCCGATGCGGTTGTTTCCAATGATTCGGGCCTGATGCACGTCGCCGCCGCGCTCGCGCGGCCGCTGGTTTCTGTCTATGGCTCGACGTCGCCGGCCTTCACGCCGCCTTTGTCCGATCAGGTTGAGATCGTGCGGCTGGGACTCGACTGCAGCCCGTGTTTTGATCGAACCTGCCGTTTCGGCCATAACAACTGCATGCGCGAACTTGAGCCGCGTTTGGTCATTGAGGCGCTGCGGCGCCTGCTACCCCAGTCGGTCGAGGTACGCTGAGTGAGGGTTTTGCTGGTCAAGACCTCTTCGCTGGGTGACGTGGTTCATACGCTTCCGGCGTTGACCGACGCACAGCGCGCTATTCCGGGCATTCAAATCGACTGGGTGGTGGAGGAGGGGTTCGCTGAGATTCCTGCCTGGCACCCTGCGGTGGCGCAGGTGATTCCGGTGGCGATCCGGCGTTGGCGAAAGCATCCTCTGCAAACTCTTCGTTCCGGTGAGTGGCGGCGCTTCAAGGCGCGACTGCGCGAGACCCGTTACGATCTGGTGATTGACGCTCAGGGGCTGCTCAAGAGCGCCTGGCTGACACGCTACGTCAAGGCACCGGTCGCCGGTTTTGATCGCGATTCGATACGTGAGCCGCTGGCATCGCGTTTCTACGATCGATGCCATGCCGTGCCGCGGAACCAACATGCGCTCGAGCGGGTGCGTCAGTTGTTTGCCCAGGCGCTCGGCTACACGGTTCCGGAAACGGTCGCTGACTACGGCCTAGACCGCAGCCAGTTGGCTGCACCGGGCGAGCAGCCGTATTTGCTCTTCCTGCATGGCACCACCTGGCCAAGCAAGCACTGGCCGGAGCGCTACTGGCGCGAACTGGCCGAGCGCATGAGCGAGTTCGGTTGGGCTATCCGCTTGCCGTGGGGCAATGCCGAGGAGAAGGCCCGAGCCGAACGAATCGCCAAGGAGCTGCCGAACGCTTCGGTATTGCCCAGACTCAATCTGGGAGGTGTCGCCAAAGTTGTAGCCGGGGCGCGTGCCTGTGTAGCGGTGGATACGGGGCTCGGTCATCTCGCTGCAGCCTTGGACGTTCCGGGCATTTCGCTTTATGGACCGACGCTGCCCGGCCGCGTCGGTGCGTACGGCCGTTCCCAAATACACTTGTGCGCGCCCGGGCCGAACGCCGGCAAAGGGGATCGCCACAAACCCTGTTTCGACGAGCTGCCACCTGAGCGCGTCGCAAGTGAACTCAAGGCCCTGTTGCGGTCATCGGAGACGCCCTGATGCAGCTGGCCTTCATTCTCTATAAGTATTTTCCGTTCGGCGGCCTGCAGCGTGACTTCATGCGCATCGCGCTGGAATGCCAGCGCCGTGGTCATGCGATTCGGGTTTACGCGATGATTTGGGAGGGCGAAGTGCCCGCTGGTTTCGAGGTGCTGATCGCGCCGGTCAAAGCGATCTTCAACCACACCCGCAATGAGCGTTTTACCGACTGGGTCGAAGCCGATCTGGCCAGGCGCCCGGTGGGCCGGGTGGTCGGCTTCAACAAAATGCCAGGGCTGGACGTGTACTACGCCGCGGATCCCTGTTTCGAGGATAAAGCGCAGACACTGCGCAACCCGATCTACCGCCGCTGGGGCCGCTACAAGCATTTCGCCGAATACGAGCGGGCGGTATTCGAGCCCCGCTCCAAGACAGAAATCCTGATGATTTCAGAAGTGCAGCAGCCGCTGTTCGTCAAACACTATGCGACGCCTGCTGGCCGTTTTCATCTGCTGCCGCCGGGCATCGCTCAGGATCGACGGGCGCCATCCAATGCCGCAGATATTCGGGCCGATTTCCGGCGTGAGTTCAGGCTTGAGGATGACGACCTTCTGTTAGTGCAGATCGGTTCCGGCTTCAAGACCAAGGGACTCGATCGCAGCCTTAAAGCCGTTGCGTCACTGCCTCTCGAATTGAAGAAGCGAACTCGCCTGTTCGTCATTGGCCAAGACGATCCAAAACCGTTCCAAATGCAAGCCAAGACGCTGGGAATATCCGCTCAGGTCGAGTTTCTCAAAGGCCGCAGCGACATCCCGCGTTTTCTCCTCGGAGCCGACCTGTTGATCCATCCGGCCTACAACGAAAATACCGGTACGGTGCTGCTAGAAGCGTTGGTTGCGGGGTTGCCTGTGCTGGTGACGGATGTCTGCGGTTACGCTCACTACATTACAGATGCGAACTGCGGCAGGGTCGTCCCTAGCCCATTCGACCAAAGCCAGCTCGACCGTCTGCTGGCCGAAATGCTTGCAAGCGACGACCAGCGCAGCCGCTGGGCGCAGAACGCCTTGGCTTTTGCCGCTAGCGCGGACCTCTACAGCATGCCCGAGCGGGCAGCCGATGTAATCCTGGCGGAACCTACATGAGCGGTGCAACTTTCCCTGCGGCAGCCCGTGCGCTGGCGATGCTCGCGCGCTGCCTGGGTCTCGACTACGGACGGACACGCCCGACTCGGTCCTGCGAGGACTTCGTATGCGCCTGATCCTTGCCGAACCGTTCAAGTCCCTGTGGGCCGGCCGCGATGCGTTCGCCGAAGTGGAAAAGCTGCAGGGCGAAATATTCCGCGAGCTCGAAGGCCGACGAACCCTGCGCACCGAAATCGACGGGCGCGGTTACTTCGTCAAGATTCATCGCGGCATCGGCTGGGGTGAGATCGTCAAGAACCTCTCTACCGCCAAGGTGCCGGTACTTGGCGCCGGTCAGGAGTGGCGCGCGATTCAGCGGTTGCATGAGGTTGGTGTGCCGACGATGACCGCCGTCGCCTATGGCGAGCGCGGCAGCAATCCCGCGACGCAGCATTCGTTCATCGTCACCGAGGAGTTGGCGCCAACGGTCAGTCTTGAGGACTTTAGCGCCGACTGGTCGAAAACCCCGCCCGAGCCAAGGCTCAAGCGGGCGCTAATTGATGAGGTGGCGCGCATGACTGGGGACATGCACCGCGCCGGCGTGAATCACCGCGACTGCTATATCTGCCATTTTCTGCTGCATACCGACAAGAAGGTCACGGCTGAACATTTCCGTCTTTCCTTGATTGACCTGCACCGCGCCCAGGTCCGCAGCACCACACCGCCCCGCTGGCGCGACAAAGACCTGGCCGGGTTGTATTTCTCGGCCTTGAATATCGGCCTGACCCACCGCGACAAGCTGCGCTTCCTAAAGGGGTATTTCCGCAAACCGCTGCGGGATGTACTACGCGATGAGGCCGCTTTGTTGGCCTGGCTGGCAGCCAAGGCCGCAAAGCTGCAGACTCGCTATGACCGCAAATACGCGCCGGGTACACGAGGGTGAGTGCTTGGACCGTCGTTCGTGGTGCGGATCCCGAAGCAGTTGAGGCCTTTGCCAGCCTCGAGTCGGTATTCGCGCTCCGAGGTGAGCCGATTGCTCGGGACCCATTGTCTGAAGTAATCCGGGTCGAGCGCGACGGCCTGCGCTATTACGTCAAGCGTTATTGGGCTGCAGGGAAGGGGTTGCGTCGCTATTTAGGGCGCCCGCGAGTGAAGGCGGAATGGCAGAATCTCAAGCATTTCGAGCGGTGGGGGATACCCGTTGCGCCGCTCGTGGCCTGGGGAATGGAGCGTCGTGCCGGCGCGTTTGTGCGAGGAGCGCTGATCACTCTCGAGGTGCCTAACTCTGTGGATATGGCAGCAATTGCCACGAATGCAGATCCGCGCCTATCCGACCGCCACTGGGTCGAGCAAATCAGTCGACAGGTAGCGCAGGCAACTCGAACCTTGCACGATCACCGCTTTGCTCACAATGACCTGAAGTGGCGAAACCTGCTGGTGAACGACGCTGGCGAGCTTTTTATGATCGATTGCCCATCCGGTGACTTCTGGTGGGGGCCCTTTCTGCGGCACCGTATCGTCAAGGACCTGGCTTGCCTCGACAAAGTGGCCAAACAGCGCCTGAGCCGCACGCAGCGGCTGCGATTCTATCTGCAGTACCAGCAGCGTCCACGCCTGGTGCCGGGCGACCGCGCCGTTATTGGTCAAGTGCTCAAGTATTTCGAGGGGCGCGAATGAAGGACTATTATTCACTGCGCGACCAGGCAATCCTGCAGGCGCAGGGGCTCGATAGCTTCGAAGCGCTTTGGGCGCTACAGCTCGAGTCGGTGGATGCGCCGAATACAGTGCGTGGTGGCTGGAGCAGTGTTTTCCGTCTGGAACTGGGCGGGACGGCCTATTATCTGAAGCGTCAAAGCAACTACCTGACCCATACTTTTCGCCGCCCGTTTGGCGAACCGACGTTCTCGCGTGAGTTCCGCAATATCCAGCGTTACCAGCGCCTAGGCATACCCACGCTACAGGCAGCGTACTTCGGCGAGCGGCGCGTTGCTGGCGAGCGGCGCGCCATTCTTCTGACCCACGCCCTGGATGACTGGCGGGACTTGCACGGTTGGCTGAATGAGTGGCGTGAGCTTAATACGACGACGCGCAGGGCGCTGCTGCAAGCGTGTGCTGAGCTTGCAAGAAACCTGCACCAATCTGGCCAGCGTCACGGTTGCTTCTATCCCAAGCACATTTTCATTCGCCCGTCTGGCGAGCGGTTCGAGGCTTGCCTTATCGATCTGGAAAAGACTCGCCCGCTGCTGTTTAGACGCCAGGATCGAACAATCGACCTCGAGGCACTGACCCGCCGCGCGGCGGTTTGGAGTAAAAGCGAGGTGCGGCAACTGATCGAAACCTATCTCGCGCGCGGTGCCAGTGAGTCGGCTATCGATGCCTGGTTGGAGAAAATTGCCGGCCGTCGGCAGCGCAAGGCGGCACGCATATGAAACTGACGGATCTCGCTCATGCCGGACGGTCGCCGACATTGCCGCTGACGTTGGCATTGCCCGCCGGCGAGCTGACGGTGCAGCAGTGGCTGCGTGTACTGCCAGGGCAGCGTTATGTCGGCAAGGCGCAGTGGCAAGGCCGCGACGTGCTGGCCAAGCTGCTGGTCGGAACCAAGGCCGAGCGGCATTTCCAGCGTGAGCGGCGCGGTGCTCGATTGCTGGCGGAACAGGGCATGACTACGCCCGCGCTACTCGCCGAGGGTTTGGCGGAGGGGCAGGGTGGTTGGCTGCTGTTCGACTACCTGGCCGGCGGCGAAAGTCTGGCGCAGGCATGGCACGAGGTGAAGCGGCAACCCATGCTGTCCGATGCGCAACAGGATGTGTTGGGCGCGGCGCTTGGCGCTATTGCGCAGCTGCATACCAAGGGGTTGTGGCAGAGCGACCTGCATCTGGACAATCTGCTGCGCCACGAGGGAAAGCTGCACCTCATCGACGGTGGAGCTGTGCAGGCGCAAACACCGGGCCAACCGCTCGGTCGTGACAAGGTGCTGGCGAACCTCGGTGTGTTCTTCGCCCAGCTGCCTGCCAGTCTCGAGCCGCATATCGAGGAGCTGCTCGTGCATTACCTGCTAGTCAATGGCGAGCATGCACTTCCCTTGGAGGTTTTGCTGCGGGAGGTCGCCAACGTGCGGCGTTGGCGGCTACGCGACTACTTGAGCAAGCTTGGACGTGATTGTTCCTTGTTCAGCGTAAAACGTGGTTTGAATCAGCTGCGTGTTGTGCGTCGCGAGGATGAGCCCCTGCTGCATGAGTTGCTGGCGGCACCGGATATGGCCGTCGAAGCTGGGCACGCGTTGAAGCTGGGCGGTAGTTCGACAGTCGCGTTGGTCGAACAGGGTGGTCGGCAGCTGGTGGTCAAGCGCTACAACATCAAGGGCCTTGCGCATTGGTTACGGCGCTGCTGGCGCCCGAGCCGCGCCTGGCACAGCTGGCTCGAAGGTAATCGCCTGGCGTTTTTCGATATCGCTACGCCGCAGCCGCTGGCCATACTGGAGTTACGTTGGATGGGGCTGCGCCGGCGTAGCTATCTGATTACTGAGTACAGCGCGGGTGAGGATATCGTTACTCATTTCCGACCATACCTGTCCAGCTCACCGCCTGAAGCCGAACTGTCGGCACTGGATCAACTGTTCGCCTCATTGCTGCGCGAACGTATCAGTCATGGCGACATGAAGGGCACCAACCTATTGTGGGAACAGGGTCGCTGGTCGCTCATCGATCTCGATGCGGCCCAGCAGCACGGCAGCAATGCCAGTTTTCCCCGTGCCTACGCCAAGGACCGTGCCAGGCTCCTGCGCAACTGGCCGATCGATTCGGCACTTTATCGTCTGCTCGACGAACGTCTGCCACGACTCTGACTGTTCGTTGCACAGCCTGCCGTTCGTAGCCTGCGCTAGGTTTCGCTCTTTGTCGTGTACTTCCCTCGCGGCCGTGTCGGTATAATTCCGCCCTTTGTCAGTGATCGCATACAGCGGTCGCGTTCGATTTTCCTTGATAGCCTTGCGCTGTCCCCGTTCCAGAGGCCTTCCTGTGGCATTGACGATTCTCGGGCTTTCCGGCGCCCTCAGTCATGATCCTTCCGCCGCTCTGTACATCGACGGCAAGCTGATCGCCGCCGTCGAAGAAGAGCGCTTCGTACGCGACAAGCATGCCAAGAACCGCATGCCCTACGAGTCGGCCAAGTTCTGCCTGGAGCAGGCTGGTATCAAGCCATCCGACGTCGATGTGGTGGCGATCCCTTTCGCGCCGATCAGTATTTTCGAAAAAGCCCGCTGGCACTACGCCAAGCGCTACTGGTACGCACCGGATCGCGCGCTCGATGCCATTCTGTTCGGTAACCGTCGCTACAAGCGCTACCACAAGCGCATCCAGTGGTGTCTGCAACAGCTGGGTTTCGATCTGAAGAAGATAAAGATCGAGCCGGTCGAGCACCATCTGGCCCATGCGTCTAGCGCCTATCATTGCTCGGGTTTCACGGAAAAAACTGCGATTCTCGGCATCGATGGAAAGGGCGAGTACGCCACAACCTTCTTTGGCTACGGCGAGAATGGCCGCATCCACAAGATCAAAGAGTTTTACGATCCGGATTCGCTGGGCGGTCTGTATGGCGCGATCACCGAGTTCCTCGGGTTCGAAATGCTCGACGGAGAATTCAAGGTCATGGGCATGGCGCCCTACGGCGATGCGGCCAAGTACGATTTTTCGCGTTTGGCCAAATTTGAGAATGGCGAGCTGACCATCAACACCGATTATGCCAACGTCATCGGCTTCCGCCGCTACAAGGAAAAGGGCAAGGGTTATTACTTCTCGCCCAAGCTGATTGAGTGGCTCGGCCCTAAGCGCGAAGGTGACATCGCCGACGATCCCTACATTCATTATGCCGCCAGCATGCAGGCGCTGTTCGAGAAGTTGGCGCTTGAGATGATGGACTACTACCTGGGCGACATCATCCGCGAGACCGGCAAGATCGCCTTCGCCGGTGGTTGTGCGCTGAACGTCAAGCTCAACCAGAAGATCATCGCCCGCGACGAGGTCAAGGAGCTGTTCGTTCAGCCGGCTTCCGGCGACGCCGGTACTGCAGTCGGCGCGGCGGCCTACGTCTCGGTGCAGCGGGGCGTGCCGGTGGAGAAGATGGAGCACGTCTATCTCGGTCCGTCTTATTCCAACGAAGATATTATTGCCGCCTGCGCGCGCCATCCGAGTGCGCCCGCGTGGCAGAAAATCGATGATGTCGAACGGCGCATCGCCAAAATCATGGTCGATGGCCATCCGGTGGCCTGGTTCCAGGGCCGCATGGAGTTCGGCCCGCGCGCCCTCGGTGGTCGCTCAATCATCGGCTGTCCGAGCATTCCGGGAGTGGCCGATCGCATCAACGAACAGATCAAGTTCCGAGAGCGCTGGCGCCCGTTCTGCCCGTCCATGCTTGATACCGTGGCCGAGCAGATGCTCAAGGTTGATCATCCCAGCCCATTCATGACCTTCACCTTCGAAGTCAACGACAAGTGGAAGGAGCGCGTTAGCGAAGTCGTCCACGAAGACGGCACCTCCCGTGCCCAGGTACTCAAGCGTGAATACAACCCGCGCTGGTACGACCTTATGCTGGAGCTGGAAAGACTGACCGGCAATGGCGTCTCGCTCAACACCTCGCTCAACCGTCGTGGCGAACCGATGATCTGCTCGCCGACCGATGCGCTGAATATGTTCTATGGCTCGGACCTGCAGTATCTGATCATGGAGGATGTGTTGGTGGTGAAGGATGGGGGGCGTGGGGATGGCAGTGTCTGAGCCATTGATAAGCGTCGTTATCCCTGCCTATAACTATGCTGCAACGCTCCCGCGTGCAGTTGATTCAGTTTTGGTTCAGCTAGATGAAGCTTCCGCTGAACTAATCGTAATCGATGATGGTTCGAACGACGATACGCCGCGCGTGATCGAAGCGTTACTAGCCGCTCATCCGGCGAGTATCAGAGCACTGCGCAAGGAAAATGGCGGATTAGCGTCAGTGCGCAATCGAGGCATTCGCGAAGCCCGGGGAAACTATCTGATCTTTCTCGATGCAGATGACGAAATGGCTTCGGGCGCGCTTGCATTGATCGCCCGGCACATCACCGAACAGCCGGAAACTCGTATGGTGATCGGCGGGCACTACGCCATTTCAAACAACGGCAAGCGGCGTGAACATCTGCCGCCGGCCCTTCCTGAGACACCGCTGGAGCGGGTGCGCGGCTATTTGTTGGACAAGCGTTTCGCGCTGTCCAACGGCGCTTGCGCAATGCATCGGGAGGTGTTTTCGCGTGCTGGTTATCCCGAGCAGTTCCGCAGCGCCGAGGACATCCCTGTCTTCAGTCAAACGCTGGCGAATTATCCATGCACGGTGTTGGCCACGCCGTTGGCGTTGATCCATAAGCACGATGACAGCCTCCGGCATCAATTCAGTCACGCTAAGGCCGGAGGTCTTGCTTTGGTTGATGAGGTTTTTTCGCCGCAGCGTTTGGGGCCGGAGTTTCAGGTGCTTCGCAACGACTTTTTCGTCCAGCGTTGCCTGTCGCTGTTCCGCAGTGCATATCTGGCAGGTGATGTTTCTACTGCCAAGGAATATTTCCGAACGGCTTGGCGGCATGATTGGCGCGTCTTATTGAATGGCTCGTATGTACGCAAGGCGTTGCGGTTGTGGTTGGGCCGCTGACATGACCTCGAAAATCAAAGTCCTGCAGGTGCAGAATCGCTATAACGTGAATGCGTCCGATCTAGCGGAACAGATTATTCAAGGGCTGCCCGCCGAGCGCTATGAAGTCACGACTCTCTTTCTGCGGGGGCGGCCAAAGCCCGGCGAGCCTGAAAGCCGTGCCGGACGCTCGGTGTATTTCGACTTGAACAAGGCCGCGACCAAAGGGCTGCGTTTCAAAGCCCTCTGGATGCTCTACAAGCTTTGCCATAGCCAGGGCTACGATGCAGTCGTTGCGCATCGATTCAAGCCCATCAACATGATGATGGTGCTTAACCGCCGCTTGCGTATACCCGCATGCATTGGGGTTTTGCACGGCCTAGGCGAATATGACCGGGCTTATCGCCGTTGGGAAGCGAGCATATTGATTAGTTCGGCCTGGCGGCTGGTTGGCGTGTCACGCGCTGTTTACGATGATCTGATCGTAAGTGGTGGTTTTGCGCGGGAGAGCGTCCGCCAGATCAACAACGCAATTAATATCTCACGGGCCGAGCGGTTACAGCATCCGAGATCGAAAGCGCGAAAACTTTTGGAATTACCCGCGGATGCATTTGTTATCGGAACCATTGGCCGGTTGGTTCCAGTCAAGGCACATGCCCACCTGATTGAAGCGTTTGCAGCGATAAAGGACGACTTCCCCGGAGCGCTTCTGGCAATCATTGGTGAAGGGCGCTCGCGCGAGGAACTGGAGGCATTGATACGTGCTCATCGAATGGAGCAAAGGGTGCGCTTGCTAGGTGCACGGGATGATGCTCTGCAATACGTTAAGGCGTACGACGTGTTTGTAATGTCTTCCGTTAGTGAAGGCTTGCCTTTGGCTTTGCTTGAGGGCATGAGCGGCCGATTGCCTGTGGTTGGCTCGGACATCGACAGTATGCGACCTATACTCGAGGATTGCGGCGGGCGAACCTATCCAGTCGGCCAGCCGCTTGTGCTGGCGGAGAGGTTGAGGGAAGTCATGTCGCTTTCTGAAACGGAGCGCGCCGAGGAAGGCAAGCGCTCATACGAGTATCTTTGCCGATCGCATGCAATCGAGGATTTCCGTGAACAGTACCGAAGTTTGCTTGATGGAATGTTAGTGGATCAGCAGCATGTCTAATCTTCCACTCGTGTCGGTAATCATTGCATCTTACAATCATGCGCCGTACGTCGAAGAAAGTATCCTCAGCGTATTGGAGCAGACATATCCAAACATCGAATTGCTCGTTGTGGACGATGGCTCAAGTGATGACAGCGTGGAGCGCATCCAGCGTTTGCAGCTGGAGCACGGGTTCAGCTTTCTGGTTCAGCCCAATCAGGGTCTATCAAGAACCCTAAACGACTGTATCGCCCGGGCGAAGGGTGACCTGATCGCTCCGCTCGGCTCGGACGACGTGATGCTGCCAGAGCGCATCGCGACGCAGGTTGCCTATATGAACGGCAAGCCTGAGGTCGGTATCTGTGCGGGTAATGTTCTGACAATCGATGCGCAAGGAAATACGGTCCAGAAGCGTTTTCGCGAGCGTGTATTCCGTCGTCTTGACTTCGATGCGATGTTCAATGCAGTAGAATCGGGCCCTCCGGCGCCCACGTTATTATTTCGCCGGGAAGCTTTGCAGGCCGTTGGCGGCTTTGATCCGGAAATTCGTCTCGAAGATCTACAGGTCGAGCTAAAGATCGCTCATGCAGGTTACTTTATTGATGTACTGAACGACGTTATGGCGAAGTATCGCGTTCACGGAGCCAATACTTACAAAAATCGGCGCTTCATGGTTGAGCAGGTGATGGCCACCTATCGGTGCTTTGCTGATCATCCAGACTATGATCGCGCCTGCGCCAAGTTCCTCAATTCCATGTTCCTCAAGTGCGCCAAAAGTGATCCGGTGCTTGCTCGAGAGTTGCTGAGCAATCTACCGCTACGCCATTGGAACACGAAGACGGTGCGTGGCTTAGGGCGTCTGCTGCTTGGCTGAACGTTCGGTCGCGTGAGCGCGGAGAGCGTCGACATCGGATGAACATAGTAACGTTGACGCTGCGCGTATATCTGCCTCGGGCCAGTTCCACCATTCAATCCCGAGCAGCACGCGACGTTGCTCTTCGGGGAAGCGCCAGCGCACGTGGCGGGCAGGGTTTCCGGCGACGACTGAATATGGCGCTACATCACGTGTGACAATGCTTCCGCACGCAACTACCGCGCCATGGCCGACAGTTACTCCGGAAAGGATGACGCAATTGGAGCAGAGCCAGACGTCGTTACCGATCACTACATCGCCTCTGCTTCCGTTGTAATCCGTTATGTCTGCAGCCTCGTCTATAAAAGCGGGGAACGGAAAGGTAGTAATCCAGTCCGTGCGATGAAGCCCTCCAAGAAAGATCTGTACGTTGCTGGCGATGGAGCAATACGCACCTACCTTTAGAGTTGATCCTTCCTGCCAGTCATAGACCTCTGGCATCCCATAGGTGCCGTTTCCTATCGAATAGGAGGGGTATCGCAGGTGGAACTTTTCCTGGGCTCTCTGAAGTTTTGGCGTCTTCTTTTTCGCTTGAACTAATAGGCGGCGTAACAGCTTCATCTCATCGGCTGCCGTGCTGTACGTTGCTAAGGTCTTCGCCCAGTTTCCTGGCCGCCGTCTCGCCACACTTTTCTGAGTACCCTGACATTAGAGCAGGGCTATGAAGTGTCACCAGCCAGTGACTGTCTTCTTTATAACGCAGCATGTGCCTGAGATTGCGTCGACGCTTTCCGAACCTAAGCGGGTGCTGGCTAAATCTCATATCGGATACGTCGATCAAGGCAAGTTCACCGTCGGGCTGCTTTAGGACGTTCCCCAAGTGCAGCGAGCGGAAATAGATCCCTGCTTGGTGGAGGGCGCCTAAAAATTGCCCGAACTGGCGAACATCCAGCTCCCGTTCCGTATCTCCCAGACGGCGCCAACGGTTGCGCAGCGTATCGCCGGGCAGTGGTTGGTAAATCACCCCGTCTAGTTTGGCTGAAGGGATTTGCACTAACTGCTTGATAATCGGTGCGGTGATTCCGAGAGAGCGAAGATGGATTGAGTTGTCAGCGAACCGACGAGATGGAGTAGCCCAAAGAGCTGTCGAAAGCAACTGCTTGCGTCGAAACAACTTCAAGTAAGTGCCGTCTTTAAGTTTCGCCACCTTCACGCCATGGCCATCTTCTTCGATCACATCTGCTTCGCGCAGCATCTCTGCCAGCTGATCGTTACTGAGGGGTGTGCTCGAAGAGGCACGTTGTCGAAGTGCAATGGATACTGCAGCTGCCAAAGAAAGAGGTATCCATATGAGGAACCAGTTTTCGTTGGGTCGAGAAAGGAAATTGCTGCCCTCGGTAAGACCGGCTGCTAACCCGTACATCACAAGAGCAGAGGCCAGTTGTAAGCCGGGATCATGGCGGTGGGTCAGGCAGCGCGCGACAGTCACCACATACATCGTGATCCACAAAGTTAAACCTATGGCGCCCAGTTGCAGCAGTACAGCCAGTTCGACATTGTGGGGGTCAGTGAGGGGGTGCCCAATTCCCGGAACCAGGAAGCTGAAGTCCGCCTCATACCCGCGACCGACCCAGACGTGACGGTACGCCTGCTGTATGGCTTCGGTCCAAAGCTCTGGACGATAGGACATACCCCTCGCCAGCAGCGACTCGGGAGCTAACAGAAGGCCCAGAACAGAAGTGATGATTGTCGCTGCGAGAAAGTAAAGCGCCCTCTGTCTGGCTAAAGCAAGCATCCAGACCCCAGTCAAAGCCAGCGCTACCAGCGGCGTGCGGGACCCGGTAGCCAGTAAAGCGGCCAGTAGCGGAGCCGCAAACGTCATCGAGAGCCACGACGGCGACTTGCGATCAGCAACCCATATGGCGATCCAGTAAGTGCAAAAAAAACCGTAAACGTGAGAGGACAAAAGCGGGTTGGACAAGGCTCCGGTTCCGATCATGCGGCCGCTCTGTGGGCTTTCCGCGAATATGGCCAGTCCGATTAGGGCAGCCAGCGAGGCGAACACTGCGGCAATCCGCAATGCCTTAAGAAGTAGCTGTTCGTCCTTTATTGCGAGGAGCGCACTAGCGGCAAATATCATGAACACATATAGCGGCCGTTTCGCGAGACTAGCTGGGCTGGTGTCGGCCGATGTCCAGGTCAGGCTTAACAGAAGCCATGCCCCAAACGCCAGATAAGACAGGACGATTGGCTCGCGCAGTATGATCTTCATGTACGTCGGTTGCGCTAAGAGGATGACAAGCGCAGGGGTTGCCAAAAGAGCGTAATAGAGCTTGGTGTAAGCGCTCGTATCTTCCTGCCAGAACAGGCCTGTCAACAGCGCAACATATCCGAGTGTCAGCCACCCATACGTAATTGGGTGGTCTAGCAGCGGGGCGGAAGAGTACAGTTTCGGCACGAAGAATTCTTCAGCTATGGTCGTAGGTCCGGCATGGTAAATCATTGCTCGATAAAGGGGCATGTTGCGCCTGTGTGGTAGTCTGTGCCGCCTTGTTCCCACAGTTGGTTGCAAATGTCCGATCCTGAATCAAGCGTTCGAAGCGAGCCCTCCAGTTTGAGGATCTACTTTCGCCTGCTGGGTTACGTGAGGCCATACGCCGGATACTTTCTGCTAAGCCTCCTCGGGTTCATAATCTTCGCCGCCACCCAGCCGATGCTCGGCTACATCCTCAAGTTTTTCGTCGATGGATTGAACAATCCGGATGCGAGTTTCTTCGCCCAGGTGCCACGCCTGAGCGAACTGGAGTGGCTGGCTGAGCTCAAGTTGCTGCAGGCCGTCCCGCTGTTGATTGTGCTTATTGCGCTGACTCAGGGTATTGGTTCGTTTCTCGGTAATTACTTCCTCGCCAAAGTATCGCTGGGCCTGGTGCACGACCTTCGCGTCGCGTTGTTCAACAATATGCTGACGCTGCCCAATCGCTACTTCGACAGCCATAACTCCGGTCACCTGATCTCGCGTATCACCTACAACGTGACCATGGTCACCGGTGCCGCGACGGATGCAATCAAGGTGGTGGTGCGTGAAGGCATGACGGTGATTTTCCTGTTCGCTACATTGCTGTGGATGAACTGGAAACTGACCCTGGTGATGGTGGCTATTCTGCCGGTCATTGGCGTGATGGTATCCAGTGCTAGCAAGAAATTCCGCAAGCAGAGCAAGAAGATCCAGGTCGCAATGGGTGACGTCACCCACGTGGCATCCGAGACTATCCAGGGTTATCGTGTGGTGCGCAGCTTCGGTGGTGAGGCCTACGAACAGACTCGTTTTCTGACGTCCAGCACTGATAACACCGCCAAGCAGCTGCGCATGGTCAAGACCAATGCGGTCTATACGCCCAGTCTGCAGCTGGTGATTTATACCGCGATGGCGCTGTTGATGTTCCTTGTGCTGCTGCTGCGCGGAGATGCTTCAGCGGGCGATCTTGTGGCCTACATTACTCTGGCGGGCCTGCTGCCCAAGCCGATTCGCCAGCTTTCGGAGGTCAGTTCGACGATTCAGAAGGGCGTGGCAGGCGCGGAGAGCATCTTCGAGCAGTTGGATGAAGCTCCGGAAGTGGATGCTGGCACGGTGGAGCGTGACAAGGTTAGCGGCCGGCTGGAGGTGCGTGATCTTGGCTTCATCTATCCGGGCACTGAAAAACAGGTGTTGCACGATATCAACTTCACGGTCGAGCCGGGGCAGATGGTGGCGCTGGTCGGCCGTTCGGGTAGCGGCAAGTCGACACTGGCGAACCTGATCCCTCGTTTCTACCAGCATGACCAAGGACAGGTCATGCTGGATGGCGTCGATATCGTGGACTACAAGTTGCGCAACCTGCGTCGACACATCGCGCTGGTTACGCAGCAGGTCACGCTGTTCAACGACACGGTTGCCAATAATATCGCCTATGGCGATCTGGCCGGTGCACCGCTAGAAGATATCCAGCGAGCCGCCCGCGATGCCTACGCTGAGGAGTTCATTCAGCAGATGCCTCAGGGTTACCAGACGCCTGTCGGAGAGAACGGCGTTCTACTGTCAGGCGGTCAACGCCAACGTCTGGCGATCGCACGCGCACTGTTGAAAAATGCGCCAGTGCTGATTCTGGATGAGGCGACCTCAGCCTTGGATACCGAGTCCGAGCGTCATATCCAGGGTGCGCTGGATCATGCCATGGCGGGGCGCACCACGCTGGTCATCGCTCACCGTCTGAGCACCATCGAGAAGGCCGATCTGATTCTCGTGATGGAGCAGGGCCGTATCGTCGAGCGCGGTTCTCATGCCGAACTGATTGCGGCGAACGGAGCCTACGCCAGCCTGCATGCCAAACAATTCAAGGATGATGACGAAGCCTGATTGATGTGATGGTGCCTCACGGCGAGCAATCGCTGATCGCAGACTTGAATGAACCGGCCCGCTTCATGCTGGTATTCTTTGCACCGTTTTTTCTTCCTTCCCCGGAGCTCTGATGAAACTCACCATGCCCCGTTTCGACCAAGCCTCCGTTCTGGTGGTTGGCGACGTTATGCTCGATCGATACTGGCATGGCGGCACATCGCGGATTTCGCCGGAGGCGCCGGTGCCGGTGGTCAAGGTCGAGCAGGTCGAGGACCGGCCGGGTGGCGCCGCCAACGTGGCTCTGAACATCGCGGCATTGGGTGCGCCAGCTGCGCTGGTTGGTGTTACGGGTGTGGATGAGGCGCAACAGAGCCTGACTGATAGCCTCGCTGCGGCCGGCGTTGCGGCTCATTTTCAATCGATCGAGCATCAACCAACCATCATCAAGCTGCGGGTGATGAGCCGGCACCAGCAACTGTTGCGGATGGATTTTGAAGAGCCGTTCGACACTGATCCGGCCGCCTTGCTTGCTCAGGTCGAATCGCTGCTCAGCGGCGTCAAAGTGCTGGTTCTTTCCGACTACGGCAAAGGCGCGCTGCGCAATCACCAGGCGCTGATTCAGGCAGCGCGCAAGCGCGGTATTCCGGTGCTGGCTGATCCTAAAGGCAAGGATTTCGAAATTTACCGCGGCGCTTCGGTGATTACGCCGAACCTGGGTGAGTTCGAAGCCATCGTCGGGCATTGCGCAGACGAAGCCGAGCTGGTTGCCAAGGGCGCGGAGCTGATGCATGGCCTCGAGCTCGGCGCCCTTTTGGTGACCCGCGGCGAGCATGGGATGACCCTGCTGCGCCCCGATCATTCGGCGCTGCATTTGCCGGCGCGCGCGCGCGAGGTGTTCGACGTCACTGGCGCGGGTGATACGGTGATTTCGACGTTAGCGGCAGCCATTGCTGCTGGAGAGGAGCTGCCGCAAGCCGTGGCATTGGCCAATCTTGCTGCTGGGATCGTGGTCGGCAAGCTGGGCACCGCTTGCATCAGCGCACCGGAACTGCGTCGCGCCGTGCAGCGTGAGGAAGGTTCCGAGCGCGGCGTGATGACGCTCGAGCAGCTGCTCACCGCGATAGAAGATGCCCGCGCCGAAGGCGAGAAGATCGTCTTTACCAATGGTTGTTTCGACATCCTGCACGCCGGGCATGTGACCTATCTGGAACAAGCCCGTGCGCAAGGGGATCGCTTGATCGTTGCGGTAAATGATGATGGTTCGGTGAGTCGCCTGAAGGGTCCGGGCCGGCCGATCAACTCGGTTGATCGACGCATGGCAGTGCTGGCTGGCCTCGGCGCAGTCGATTGGGTCGTGTGCTTCGCAGAAGACACACCGGAGAATCTACTCGCCGAGGTCAAACCGGATGTGTTGGTCAAGGGCGGTGACTACGGTGTCGATCAGGTTGTGGGCGCGGATCTGGTCACCGCCTATGGCGGCGAGGTCAAAGTGCTTGGGCTTGTTGAAAACAGCTCTACCACGGCCATTGTCGAGAAAATCCGCAAGCGATAACTAGCGCCCTACTGCCCAGCCGACCTGGCTGGGCTGGCTATATCTTCAGCTCAACCGGATGCTGCCAAGGCATTGGTCTTGATCCAGTCACGCCAGCTGATTCGTTCTTCTCGCACGACCCATTCGTCCTGGCTGGCAAAACTTTCCGACAGCCACAACCCGCGCGTGCTGGCCGCAACGGGCTGACCCTTGCGTAGGGTGAACAGCGCGGCGGTCGGTCGGCCCTGTAGCAGCGGAACCAGATAGAGGTCGGGTCTGCTGCGGGATAACGCTGCGACGAGCTTGCCGTCGTCCAGGCGTTCGTCAACGTGGAACAGGCTGAGCTCGCGGGTTTCCTTCGGCAACTCAAGGCGCATGTCGTAGACCAGCTGCAGCGAAGCAGTAGGCAGATGAACATAGGCTCGCGGCCGCTCCATCAAGGTCATCTGGCCGCACTGAACCGGTCTCGCCGAGCCGGAAAGCGAGGCCAGATTGAAATGCACCGCCTCGCGATAGCGCAAGCTGCCCTGATAAGGTGCTGGCAGCCAGGTATCACCGAAGCGCCCCGCGAGCCAGCCTTCAGGCGTCTCCATCAGGCACTCTTCCGCGACTTCCTGGATCGCGGTCAGGAGCGGCAGGCTGAGCTCATGGGCGGGGACGTAGCCAGAGATCAACTTGAGCACCACGTCGCCCCGGTCCTGGCGTTGCTGGCGAACCAGTATCCAGTACTCCTGGCCCTGCCAGCGGAGCGTCAGGCGTACCGAGACGCCCAGATTTGCCAGCTCGATATTGAAGCGATTTGGATCTTCGACCGCAACGGGCCGGCGTCGCTCGAGCATCTCGCTGAAATTGAGCGGCCGTCCGAGGCTCTGGTAGCGCAAACCTTCCGGGCTGGCTTCGACGAGCAGCGGCAGCGTCTTGAAGGCTGTGGGATTCTTGCGGATTAGCACACGCGGCATCGGCTCCTCCTGGCAGTAGGCGGCCGTTTGGCCGTGTTTATTGTTGTTGGGATAAAACGGCTGCGGCGGTACGCACGTTATCTGACAAGTGTTGCGGGTTGATGGTGCCAACGATGGCGGCACCAACGCCGGGGTGGCCGAACAGCAACTCGAAGCTGAGCCGTACGGGGTCTTCATCAGACTTAAGGCAAACATGGCCGCTGGCGAGCGCCTTCTTGACCAGGATGCCCTTGCCGTGTGCCTGAGCGTAGTCGAGCACCGGCCGTTCGGCCTGCTCGTTGAGGTTGTAGGTAACCATGGCGCAGTCGCCATGCTCAAGGGCGAGCAATCCGCCCTCCACGGTCTTGCCCGAGAGGCCGTAGCCGAGGATCTTGCCCTCGCGCTTGAGCTCCGCGAGCGCTTCGTAAACGCCACTGTGCTGCAGAATCTCCAGGTCGCGCCCGTCCGAGTGCACCAGTACCAGCTCGATACGGTCGGTTTTCAGCCGCTTTAGGCTGCGCTCGACGGAAAGGCGGGTATGGGCTGGTGAGAAATCGAAATGCGAACGACCGTCGATGAATTCCTCGCCGACCTTGCTGACCACCACCCAATGGTCGCGCTGGCCTTGCAGCAGCGGGCCCAGGCGCTGCTCACTGACCCCGTAGGCGGGCGCGGTGTCGATCAGGTTGATTCCTAGACCCCGTGCTAGAGCAAGCAGTTGTCGCGCCTGCGAGTCGTCGGGAATACGAAAGCCGTTGGGGTACTTCACGCCCTGGTCACGGCCCAGCTTGACGGTGCCCAGGCCCAGCGGCGATACATTCAGACCGGTACTGCCGAGCGGGCGATGCAGGTGGTGGAGGGTCGTTTCCATCAGAACAGTCCTTCCCAGAAGGGCCCGGTGATCGCAGGACGGGGCAGTTCAGGCAGTGGCGCCAGCGGTTGCGGTTGGATGCCGTCTCGGACCAATGCACCTTCGACGCGATCAGCGAAATCCGGCGACAATGCCAGTTTGGTCGGCCAGCCAACCAGCAGACGGCCCTGTTCCGCGAGAAAGGCGTTGTCCGGTCTCGCCAATGCCGATTGCGCCGGCTCCGCTCGATCGATGCGCAGCGTTGCCCATTTTGCCGCGGACAGATCGATCCAGGGCACCAGCTCGGCCAGTTCTTTCTTCGCAGCCGCAATTTGCGACGCTTCATCGCGCGCCACCCCGCCGGCTTCGGCCAGGTCACCGCCCAGGTACCACACCCATTCGCCGTCGGCGGCAGGGTGGCTGGTTACCGTGATGCGTGGCTTGGAACCGCCACCCAGGCAATGTGCGTAAAGCGGCTTCAATGTAGGCGCCTTGACGATGACCATGTGCAGCGGACGCTTCTGCATCGCCGGTTGGGCGAGATCCAAGGCATTCAGCAAGTCGGCATTGCCCGCGCCGGCCGTCAGCACAATGCGTTGAGCGCGTACCGAGCGACCGTCGACGACTAGCCCCGTCAGTTCGCCGTTTTCCCGTAGTGGCTCGATTCGTTCGGCTTTAAGCAGGCCCGGGCCGGATAATTCAGCGAGTCGCTGGATCAGGCTAGGGACATCCAGCACCAGCTCGCTAAGGCGGTACACCTTGCCTTTGAAACGCGGGTTCTGCAGAGCGGGTGGCAGTTCGCTCCCCTTGACCTGACCGACGCGTGAGCGGACGGCTTTGCTGGCGAAGAAGCTAGTGAGGTTGCCGGTCAGCGTGCCTGGAGACCACAGATAATGCGCGTCGGAGAGCAGGCGTACGCCGGAAAGGTCCAGTTCTCCGTTGCCGGCAAGTGCCTCGCGCCAGCGTCGCGGCATATCGGCGATGGCTTCGGATGCGCCGGTCAGCGCGCCGCTCAATGCGTACTTGGTTCCGCCGTGGATGATGCCCTGTGACTTGACGCTCTGCCCGCCGCCGAGCACGCCTTTGTCCACCAGCAGTGTCGAATAGCCCAGCCGGCGCAGGCGTGCGTTCAGCCACAGGCCGGCGACTCCGCCGCCAACGATCAGAACATCGGTGCTGAGTGAATCGGACATGGGCGGGCCTCATAGAAAAATCAGACGCGCAGTATAACCGCTCACCTGTCGGCTTCAGCCGATCTGGCTAATGTCCCGTGCTGCCGGAAAACAGCTGAATCACCACGACGCCAGCCACGATCAGCGCCATGCCGAGCACCGCCGGAAGATCGAGCTTCTGCTGGTAGATGACTGCCGCTGCGATGCTTACCAGGACGATGCCCAGGCCGGCCCAGATGGCGTAGGCGATTCCCACCGGGATGGTCTTGACCACCAGGGCAAGCATCCAGAACGAAATACTGTAGCCAGCGATCACCAGAAACAGCGGTAGCGGGCGACTGAAGCCCGCCAGCGACTTCATGGACGTGGTGGCAATCACTTCGGCGGTGATGGCGATGGCGAGATAGAAATAGCCAGTCATACGGTCTCCGGTTGCGGGCAGTGCCGGTCTGCGCTGCGTTCATTCGGCTCCCGCGGAACGGGCAAGTTCTGCGCAACGGTAGCGAATTTCGCTTCGCGCTTCGCTGTGGCCGTTGCATTCACCCCTTTGCTAAGCTCCGCGCCCATGAATCGTGCCCTCTATACCCTGCTGTTTCATCTCGCGTTGCCACTGATCGTGGCTCGTTTGTTCTGGCGCGCCCGTCGAGCGCCGGCTTATCGATCGCGCATCGGCGAGCGCTTCGCTGTCGGGTTGCCGGAGTTTCAGCCGGGTGGCATCTGGGTGCATGCGGTGTCGGTCGGCGAAAGCATTGCTGCGGCGCCGATGATTCGGGCGCTCAAGGAGCGCTATCCACAGCTGCCGATCACCGTGACCTGCATGACGCCGACCGGCTCCGAGCGCATCAAGGCGTTGTTTGGCGACACCGTGCAGCATTGCTATCTGCCTTACGATCTGCCCTGGGCGGCATCGCGCTTTCTAGAGTGTCTGCGACCGAAGCTGGCGGTCGTGATGGAAACCGAGTTATGGCCCAACCACATTCACCAGTGCGCGCGTCGCGGCATCCCGGTGACGCTGGCCAATGCTCGGCTCTCCGAGCGCTCGGCACGCGGCTATGCACGCTTTGCCCGGCTGACCGCGCCGATGCTGGCCGAGCTGAGCCTGATCGCTGCGCAGACCGAAGCGGAGGCCGTGCGCTTTCGACAGCTCGGTGCCCGTGAGACCAGCGTGCAGGTCACTGGCTCGATCAAGTTTGACCTGAGCATCGATCCGGTGCTGCCTGAGCGCGCCTCGCAGCTCCGTCAACAGTGGAGCGCTGTGTCGCGGCCGATCTGGATCGGTGCCAGCACTCATACGGGTGAAGACGAAATTCTGCTCGCGGCGCATCGGCTGATCCTGGCTGAACAGCCCGATGCGCTGTTGATCCTCGTGCCGCGCCACCCTGAACGCTTCGGCTCGGTGTATGAACTGTGCGGCAAGCAGGGTTTTGCTACGGTTCGCCGATCGCTAGCGGAACCGCCGCAGGCCGGGACTCAAGTGGTACTTGGCGACACCATGGGCGAACTGCTGTTTCTATTCGCATTGGCCGATGTCGCGTTTGTCGGCGGCAGCCTGGTGCCGACGGGCGGGCACAATCTGCTCGAACCCGCTGCGTTGGGTAAGCCGGTCGTGACAGGGCCGCATTTGTTCAACTTCCTTGATATTGCCGCACAACTGCGCGATGCGGGTGCGCTCGTTGAAGTCAGCAATGCGCCCGAACTTGCATTGGAGATAGCGGCGTTCTGGAGCGATGCCGAGCGAGCGGAGCGGGCACGAACTGCAGGGTTCGCCGTGTTGAGGAACAATCAGGGCGCGCTGGAACGGCTGTTGGCCGGGCTGGGGCGACTGCTTGATCGCTGAGTAGAGCGGGTGCAACCCGCCATTGCGCAAGCTTCGCGAAAACCCGCGGGTTTCCCTGGCCTGCGGATCGATGCTGCCTGGCAGCGCTTCGTCGAGAGGCCGGGTGGCGTTTGGCGACGATGACGGCCACATGAGCGGTGCGCCACTAGGTACGATGTAGGGCAGATGCAACCGCCACCTCGGAGCTTCGTGCAACCCACGCGGGTTTCACCCGCCCTACACCTGAACCCAGGTTTTGATCGTTGGTTCGCGGGATGGCCCGCTTCTACAGGTCCGGTAGCCGTAGGAGCGGGCCATGCCCGCGAACTTCGGCGAAGGCCACGTGCAAGCGGTAGGGCGGGTGCAACCCGTCGTGAGGTCTACTCGATACGCACCGGGCGGGCGAAATTCTCGGACAGATCCGGCGGCAGGAAGTCAGTGTCCGGGTCGTAGTCGGTTTTCAGATAGCGCTGCAGATCTTCCAGATCACCGGGGTTGAGCGTCCCGGCCGCCTGTTTCAGGCGCAGACTGTCGATGATGTAGTCGTAGCGGGCATTGTTGTAATCGCGCACCGAAGCGAACAGGCGGCGCTGCGTGTCGAGCACGTCGACGATGTTGCGGGTGCCGACCTGGTAGCCGATATCGGTCGCTTCCAGCGCGCTCTGGTTGGAAATGATCGACTGCCGCCGTGCCTGCACCTGCTCCACATCAGTATTGACCGCGCGATGGAGGTTGCGCGTGGTCTCGACCACCTGGCGCCGCAAGCTTTCACGCTGTTGCTCGGTTTGGGTCAGCTGGTGGAAAGCTTCGCGGCGCTGGGAGCTGATCAGTCCGCCGCTGTACAGCGGGATGTTCAGCTGCAGGCCGATGCTGCGCTGCTCGACGTCGCCGGTGTAGCGGGGGATGCCAGGCACCGCTTGGCTACCCGTGTTGGTGAAGCCGAGGCTGTCGTTGTCGCCCTTGCTGTAGCGCGCCACGGCGTCGAGGGTTGGTGCATGACCCGAACGGCGTTGGCGCAGCGTTTCTTCGGCCGCGTTGACGGCCTGATTGCTGGCCAGCAGGTCGAGGTTCTGCTGCGTGGCGGTGTTGACCCAGGCACTGGCGTCATTGGGGATGGGCGGCAGCACCGGCAAACTGTGCTCAATGCCTTCCAGCGCAAGATACTCACGGTTGGTCAGGGTGAACAGGGCTTGGAATGCATCGTCCACCCGCCGTTGTGTAAGCAATCGGTTGGCGCGAGCGGTATCGAAGCCTGCTTGTGCTTCCAGAACATCGGTCCGGTCGGACAAACCCACCTCGAAGCGCTCGTTAGCCTGGTCGAGCTGGCGCTGAAAGGCCGACTCTTCGGCCTTGGCTGCGGCCAGATTGTCCTGGGCACGTAACACGGCGAAGTAAGCTTGCGCCGTGAGGCGAATCAAGTCCTGTTCGGCGATCGAGTACTCCAGCGCGGCCTGCTCGCCGATGGCTTCGGCCGCCTGCAACTGGAACCAGCGTTCAGGTCGAAAGATCGGCTGGCTGAGGGTCGCCTGATAGACAGTGCCGCTGCGGGACAGTGAGCGCGACCCCATGGACGTATCGACATCGGTGCGGGTATTGCTGAGCTCCGCACCGCCGCTGAGGTTCGGTAGCAGGCCAGCACGCGCTTGCGGCACGACTTCCTGGATCGCTTTGAATTGCGCGCGTGCCGCGGCGAGGTCGGCGTTGTTTTCCACAGCCTGTCGGTAGACGCTAACCAGGTCGGTCCGGGCGGAAAGTGGAGGTGCTGTCTGAGCCCAGGTCAGCCCGGACGAGGCGGCGGTCACGGCGAGTGCCAACGTGAGTCTGCGCAGCATGTGCGTCTTTCCCTGAAGCGAAGTGATGGGCAAGGCTATGCGCGGTCATGCAGGCGGTCAAGGCGCTTGAGCAGGGTGTTCAGGTCCTTTGTGGGTAGCGATGGAGCAGCAGGCTGGCCAGACATAAATGTGACCCATCAGTCGCGCATGGCGCCGTCGACATGGTATTCCCAACCAGTCTTGATTAGACTCGACCCCGTTCTTGTCGGGGTGCCTTGAAGCGAAGGCTGAGATCGGAAAATTCCGGATCCCGTTGAACCTGATCAGGTTAAGGCCTGCGTAGGGAACAAGATGTGCTCGCCAGTCCTCAGGCAAGCTCTCTCAGCGCTATTTCCGGCGCGCCCGATGCCCTTTCCCTGCCGTGTTTTTCAGGTTCGCTCCGACAATTCTCTAGGAGCCAGCCTGATGCGTGCCGAACAACAAAATCTGAGTGAATCCGCCCAGGTCGACCAGCAGTCGATCCAACCTTTCCCTCGTTCCCAGAAAGTCTACGTTCAGGGCTCACGGCCCGACATCCGCGTGCCGATGCGCGAGATCAGTCTCGATGTCACGCCGACGGACTTCGGTGGCGAGATCAACGCACCGGTCGTCGTCTACGACACCTCCGGTCCCTACACCGATCCGAGCGTGACAATCGACGTGCGCAAAGGACTAGGCGACGTTCGCTCGGCCTGGATCGATGATCGCGGCGACACCGAGCTGCTCGATGGCCTGACCTCGAATTTCGGCCAGCAGCGTCTGGCAGACGCCGAGCTGACCAAGATGCGCTTCGCCCACGTGCGCAACCCGCGCCGCGCCAAGCCGGGCAAGAACGTCAGCCAGATGCACTATGCGCGTCAGGGCATCATCACGCCGGAAATGGAATTCGTCGCCATCCGCGAAAACATGAAGCTGCAGGAAGCGCGCGCGGCCGGCCTGCTTACCGAGCAACACGGCGGGCAGAGTTTCGGTGCTTCAATTCCGAAAGAAATCACTGCCGAATTCGTGCGTGACGAAGTAGCCCGCGGTCGCGCCATCATCCCGGCCAACATCAACCACACCGAGCTTGAGCCGATGATCATCGGACGCAACTTTCTGGTGAAGATTAACGGCAACATCGGCAACTCGGCGCTGGGCTCCTCGATTGAAGAAGAAGTGGCCAAGCTGACCTGGGGCATCCGCTGGGGCTCGGACACCGTGATGGACCTGTCCACCGGCAAGCACATCCACGAAACCCGCGAGTGGATCATCCGCAACTCGCCGGTGCCGATCGGTACCGTGCCGATCTACCAGGCGCTGGAAAAGGTCAATGGCGTCGCCGAAGACCTGACCTGGGAGCTGTTCCGCGACACGCTGATCGAACAGGCCGAGCAGGGCGTGGACTACTTCACCATTCACGCTGGCGTACTGCTGCGCTACGTACCGCTGACCGCCAAACGTGTCACTGGCATCGTCTCGCGCGGGGGTTCGATCATGGCCAAGTGGTGCCTGGCGCATCACAAGGAGAACTTCCTCTACACGAACTTCGAGGAAATCTGCGAGATCATGAAGGCCTATGACGTCAGCTTCTCGCTGGGCGACGGCCTGCGTCCGGGCTCGATCGCCGACGCCAACGACGCCGCGCAGTTCGGCGAGCTGGAAACCCTCGGCGAGCTGACCAAGATCGCCTGGAAGCACGACGTGCAGTGCATGATCGAAGGCCCCGGCCATGTGCCGATGCACCTGATTAAAGAGAACATGGACAAGCAGCTGGCGTGCTGCGACGAGGCGCCGTTCTACACCCTCGGTCCGCTGACTACCGACATCGCGCCGGGCTACGACCACATCACCAGCGGCATCGGCGCGGCCATGATCGGCTGGTTTGGCTGCGCCATGCTCTGCTACGTCACGCCCAAGGAGCACCTGGGCCTGCCGAACAAGGATGACGTCAAGACCGGCATCATTACCTACAAGATCGCCGCGCATGCTGCCGACCTCGCCAAGGGTCATCCCGGCGCGCAGATTCGCGACAACGCTCTGTCCAAGGCGCGCTTCGAATTCCGCTGGGAAGACCAGTTCAACCTCGGCCTGGACCCGGACACCGCCCGCTCATACCACGATGAAACCCTGCCGAAGGACTCGGCCAAGGTCGCGCATTTCTGCTCGATGTGCGGGCCTAAGTTCTGCTCGATGAAAATCACCCAGGAAGTCCGCGAATACGCCGCGCAGAACGGGTTGACCGACGAACAAAAGGCGATCGAGGCCGGCTTCAAGGAGCAGTCCTCGCGCTTCAAGGATGAAGGCTCGGTGATCTACAAGCAGGTGTGATGATGATTCCGTAGGAGCGGGCCATGCGCGCGAGCGCAGCCCAGGATGTTCCGGGCCAACCGGTTCGCGGCCATGGGCCGCTCCTACGCATCTGTCGATATGCCGCCGTCCGGCGGTCAGCGGAGCGTGATTCCCCTGCATGGCTACAACCAGACGTCAGGATGCTTCCGTAGGAGCGGGCCATGCCCGCGAGCGCAGCCCAGGATATTCCGGGCCAACCGGTTCGCGGCCATGGGCCGCTCCTACGCATCTGTCGATATGCCGCCGTTCGGTGACCAGCAGAGCGTGATTCCCCTGCATGGCTACAACCAGACGTCAGGATGCTTCCGTAGGAGCGGGCCATGCCCGTGAACACAACCCTGGCTGTGCCAGGTTTTCAAACAACTCTTCGAGAAAACACGTGAAGACTCCAGGTCTGTATTCCCCCCATCAAAGCATCGCCGCCGAACATCGTGTGTTCGGCGGACGAGATCTGTTCTCCTTGTGGTTTTCCCTCGGCGTCGGCCTGATGGTATTGCAACTCGGCGCCTTGCTGGCGCCGGGTCTGGGCATGAGCAGCGCCTTGCTGGCCATCCTCAGCGGTACCGCCGTCGGCGTGATATTGCTCGGAGCGGTCGCAGTGATCGGCAGCGACACCGGCTTGTCTTCAATGGCCAATCTCAAGCGCACCCTGGGTGACCGCGGCGCGGTGTTACCGGCGGTGCTGAATCTGGTGCAGCTGGTCGGCTGGGGCGCGTTCGAAATTATCGTCATGCGCGATGCGGCGAGTCTGCTAGCAACCCGTGCATTCGGCGAGCAGAGCGGGCTGGTCAGCCCTGCGCTCTGGACATTGTTCTTCGGGGCGTTGGCCACCCTGCTGGCGATCACCGGCCCGTTGACCTTCGTTCGCCGAATACTGCGCAAGTGGGGTATCTGGCTGCTGCTCGGGGCCTGCGTCTGGCTGACCTGGAACCTGCTGGACAAGGCGGATCTGCGGGCGCTTTGGGCACGCCAGGGCGACGGCTCGCTGCCTTTTGCGCTGGGCTTCGATATCGCCATCGCTATGCCCCTTTCCTGGCTTCCACTGATTGCCGATTATTCGCGCTTCGGCAAGGCAGCGGGTCGGGTGTTCGGCGGAACGGTGATGGGCTTCTTTGTCGGCAATGTGTGGCTGATGAGCCTCGGCGTCGCCTATACCCTGGCCTTTGCGGATAGCGGTGAGGTCAATGCTTTGCTGCTGGCTTTGGCCGGCGCCGGACTGGGGATACCGCTGTTGTTGATCCTGTTGGATGAGTCGGAAAATGCCTTTGCCGACATCCATTCGGCGGCGGTGTCAGTGGGCATTCTGCTGCCGTTCAAGGTCGAGCGGCTGGCGTTAGTCATTGGCGCGCTGTGCACCTTGATTGCTTGGTTCGCGCCGCTGGCGGAATACCAGAACTTCCTTCTGCTGATCGGCTCGGTATTCGCGCCGTTGTTCGGCGTGGTGCTGGTGGATCACTACGTCCTGCAGCGCCGTGGCAGGCTGCAAATGACCAATTCGGTGTTGCGCTGGGAGACGTTGCTGG
Organism: Stutzerimonas xanthomarina DSM 18231; assembly: GCF_900129835.1. Lineage (GTDB taxonomy): Bacteria > Pseudomonadota > Gammaproteobacteria > Pseudomonadales > Pseudomonadaceae > Stutzerimonas > Stutzerimonas xanthomarina. Next base: position 418,155 of record NZ_FQXA01000001.1, on the reverse strand, counting down.
CCTGGGGCTGTGGCGCTGCTATCTACCACGTGCTTGCCAGAGCCTGGCCGGAAATCGGCGCCAGCCTGCCGGCATTGTTCCTATCTGGCGGGTTGCTGCTGGTGTTGAGTCGTTTTGGCGGCGTCACGACGGAGCGGCCGGTTTCGGAATAAAAGAGCGCTGACAAGCTGCTATTCAGGCCCGTCCGCGAGGCGCGGGTTTTGTTGCGCGGCGCGCCTGGTTTAGCGGCTCTGCGGCACTTCGTCGAAAAGTTCCCTAAGTGGCGGGTTATTTTTTGGCCTCACTTGGTGTGAGGGTAAGCGCATGGCAGAATGCTGCGCTTTGCGACGCCCTCACATCGCCAGGTTAAAGGAACTAACCGATGCCGTTCCCCCAAATTACCCATCACGGAGCCGTCAACGGCGTGACCGGCTCGTGCCATGAACTTCACGCCGATGCCGCCAACAGTTACCTGATTGACTGCGGTCTGTTCCAAGGTGCGGATACTGCCAATGGTGGAAGAGCGGGGCAGGGCAGCCTGGATATCGAATTCCCGCTGAATACTGTACGGGCTTTAATCGCAACGCACGTGCACATCGATCATGTTGGCCGGATTCCTTATCTGCTTGCTGCAGGCTTCAAAGGCCCAATCCTCTGTAGCGAGCCCTCAGCCAAACTCCTGCCGATAGTCTTGGAGGATGCCTTTAAGCTAGGCGTCAGCCGCGACCAGAAAAAGGTAGAGCGCTACATCAAACTAATCGAACAACGCATCATCGCGCTCCCTTACAATACTTGGTTCACGCTGCAGGGGTCTTCCGAAATAATCTGCCGCGTTCGTCTGCAGCGGGCCGGGCATATTCTCGGTTCCGCCTACGTTGAGTTCGATCTCCAATATCCAAAAACGGGTGAGAAAAAACGCGTCGTCTTTTCGGGCGACCTAGGCGCTCCCCACGCGCCGTTGCTACCTGCACCCAAGCCACCGCACCGTGTCGACATCCTGGTTATTGAAAGCACCTACGGCGACCACAATCATGAAGATCGCCGCACCCGCCGACAGCGTCTGGAAAAAGTTATTGAGCAAGCATTGCTGGACAAAGGCACCGTGCTGATACCGGCGTTTAGCATCGGCAGAACCCAGGAACTGCTATACGAACTCGAAGAGATTATCCACACCAAACCCAGCAGAGCAGCGGCCCCTGTAGGAGCGCGCTCACTTGCGAAAAAAATCTTGAGGCGCGTCACTGACGAAACCAACTGGCCCGAACTTCCCATCATCCTCGACTCGCCCTTGGCCAGCCGCTTCACTGCAGCCTATCGAGAACTACAGCCCTTCTGGAATCAGGAAGCAATCAAGCGTGTACAATCCGGCCGCCGTCCATTGGGTTTCGAACAGCTGATCACGGTTGATAGTCACGGCGACCACCTACGCATGGTTCAATACCTTGCGCGTACCGCTCGTCCGGCGATTGTAATTGCGGGTAATGGTATGTGCTCAAGTGGCCGTATCGTTAACTACCTTAAAGCTATGCTGGGCGACTCAAGGCACAACGTGCTGTTCGTAGGCTACCAGGCGGCAGGCACGCCTGGTCGGGCCATCCAGTCTTATGGTCCTGCGGGTGGTTACGTCGATATTGATGGCGAGCGCATAGACATCAAGGCAGGCATCGATAGCATTGGTGGTTACTCCGCACATGCTGATCACGAAGGATTGGTGAAATTTGTAACCGGCATGCGCCAACGGCCATCTCACATACGCATCGTTCACGGCGAATCAAAAGCAAAGCAAGCATTGGCCGCAAGGCTCGCCGCTATTTATCAGGACAAGCAACAACCGTTGCAGCTAGAAATCCCGCAATAAGGCCCTCGCGCCGGCTCAAGCTATGGATATGGTATGACAGTCAAAACCCTATGCGTCTTCGGGACACGGCCGGAAGCGATCAAGATGGCCCCGTTGGCCCTCGCGCTGAATGCCGACCCGCGTTTTGATGCAAAGGTCTGTGTTACCGGGCAGCATAGGCAGATGCTTGATCAGGTACTCGAGTTGTTCGATCTGGCCACAGATTTCGATCTGCACATCATGAAGCCCGGCCAAGATCTGACGGACATTACCAGTGCCATCCTGGTGGGCATGAAACAAGTATTCGCGGACTTCCACCCCGACGTCGTGTTGGTTCATGGCGATACAGCCACAACCTTCGCTAGCACGCTTGCCGCTTACTATCACCAGATACCCGTTGCTCATGTCGAGGCCGGGCTGCGAACCGGCAACATGTATTCGCCCTGGCCGGAAGAGGGCAACCGAAAGCTGACAGGCGCGCTCGCCACGCTGCATTTTGCACCTACCGAAACCTCCCGCCAGAATCTGCTGCGCGAGGGCATTACGAATGGCATCGAGGTGACGGGTAATACCGTCATCGATGCGCTGTTGCAGGTGGCGACGAAGCTGCAGAAGGACGTGACGTTACAACAGAGCCTCGATCGGCAATTCGACTTTATTCGCCCGGACAGCCGATTGGTTTTGGTCACCGGGCACCGACGCGAAAGCTTTGGTGGTGGGTTTGAGCGAATCTGCCAAGCGCTGGCCGAAACGGCGAAGGCTTATCCGGATATTGACATCGTCTACCCCGTCCACTTGAATCCGAACGTGAGTGAGCCCGTCAATCGTCTACTGGCAGGCATCGACAATATCCATTTGATCGAGCCGCTGGATTACCTGCCTTTCGTCTACCTGATGAACCGCGCCTATCTGATTCTTACCGACTCAGGTGGCATACAAGAAGAAGCCCCTTCGCTGGGCAAGCCTGTTCTGGTCATGCGTGACACCACTGAACGACCCGAAGCGGTCGAAGCCGGTACCGTAAAGCTCGTGGGTACGGATGTAGCAGCGATCAGGAATGGGCTAAGTACCCTGCTGACTGATGAGCGCACATATCAGTCCATGGCCTACGCTCATAACCCGTATGGGGATGGCAAGGCGTGCTTGCGGATCATCGACACACTCAATTCCGTGATTAAGAGACCATAAATGACTTTTGGCACCATTGCTGTGGTCGGGCTTGGTTACATCGGCCTGCCCACGGCAGCTGTATTTGCGTCCCGCAAGCGCAAGGTGATTGGCATCGACGTCAACACCCACGCTGTTGAGACGATAAACCGCGGGGAGGTGCATATCGTCGAGCCTGACCTCGACATGCTCGTGCACGCAGCCGTGACCGAAGGGTATCTGCGCGCCACTACGGTGGCAGAACCCGCGGATGCATTTTTGATCGCAGTACCCACGCCGTTTAAGACCGACCACAAGCCCGACCTGTCCTACATCGAATCGGCCAGCAAGGCGGTCGCCCCCGTATTGAAAGCCGGGGACCTGGTCATACTGGAATCTACTTCGCCAGTCGGCGCCACCGAGCGGATGGCAGCCTGGCTCGCCGAAGCACGTCCCGACCTGACGTTTCCGCAAACGGCTGGCGAAGCCTCTGACATTCGGATTGCTCACTGCCCCGAGCGCGTATTGCCCGGGCATGTGCTGAGCGAGCTGGTGCATAACGACCGGGTGATTGGCGGGATGACGCCGCGCTGTTCGGAAGTGGCGACGAGCCTGTACAAGATCTTCGTCGAAGGCGAATGCGTGATCACCAATGCGCGCACTGCCGAAATGTGCAAGCTGACCGAGAACAGCTTTCGGGACGTTAACATTGCTTTCGCCAACGAACTGTCGATGGTCTGCGACAAGCTTGATGTGGACGTCTGGGAGCTGATCCGTCTCGCCAATCGGCATCCTCGCGTAAATATCTTGCAGCCCGGCCCTGGGGTCGGTGGGCACTGCATCGCCGTCGATCCGTGGTTCATCGTCAGTCAGGCGCCTGAGCAATCCCGCCTGATCCGTACAGCTCGCGAGGTAAACGACAGCAAGCCCGCCTGGGTACTCGCCAAGATAAGAAGCCACATCGATGATCTGATCGCTTCGACAGGCAAAAGCCGCAGCTCGATACGTATTGCCTGCTTGGGCCTGGCTTTCAAGGCGAATATTGATGACCTTCGTGAAAGTCCGGCGTTGGCCATCACGCTGGAGCTGGGCCACCTATATCCGGGCCAAGTCGTCGCTGTTGAGCCTCACGGTGCTTCAAGCCCCGCGCCTTTGCTTGCCGTTGACATTCAACTGGTGGAACTGTCAGCTGCACTTGAGGCTGACGTACTCGTCTTGCTTGTCGATCATAAACTTTTTGCAGCCCAGACTCTTCAACTGCGTCCGGACCAGCGCCTGCTGGATACCCGCGGTTTTTTTGACTGCGCCACTTTTTCCTGACCTTACCTCGCATTTGCGCGGATACACTCACTAGGAGTAAAAAATGAAGCAACAGCTTCTGGATAAGCTAAACAAAAAAGATGCCGTTATCGGAATTGTTGGCCTCGGATACGTTGGTCTTCCCCTAGTTCTGCGCTACGCCGAAGTGGGTTACAAAGTCGTCGGTTTCGATATTGACCAGTCAAAGATTGACCACATCGCGCAGGGCAAAAGCTACATCGAACACATTCCTGCTTCGGCAATCAGCGCCGCAGTGGACAGAGGTTTCGAAGCAACAACTGACTTCACTCGGGCAAGTGATGTCGACGCGCTTATTCTTTGCGTACCTACTCCGCTGAATAAATACCGCGAGCCTGATCTCAGCTTCGTTCTCGATACGACTGATTCGCTGGTGCCTTACCTGCGTCCAGGCCAGGTGATGTCTCTGGAAAGTACAACTTACCCCGGAACCACTGACGAAGAGCTGCTCCCCCGTATCGAATCTCGTGGCTTCAAGGTGGGTGAGGACATGTTCCTTGTTTACTCTCCTGAGCGTGAAGACCCGGGCAATCCGAACTTCACCACCCGTACAATTCCCAAGGTTTGCGGTGGTCATACGGCGGGCTGTCAGGAAATCGGCATGGCACTCTACGGCCAAGTCATCGACCGCGTCGTTCCGGTGTCCAGCACTCGTGCTGCGGAAATGACCAAGTTGCTGGAAAATATTCACCGCGCGGTGAACATTGGCCTGGTCAATGAAATGAAGATCGTTGCCGACAAGATGGGCATCGACATTCACGAAGTTATCCGTGCAGCTGCTACCAAGCCCTTCGGCTTCGTTCCGTACTACCCAGGCCCTGGTCTGGGTGGTCACTGCATCCCGATCGATCCGTTCTACCTGACTTGGAAGGCGCGTGAGTACGGATTGCATACTCGGTTTATCGAGCTTGCCGGTGAAGTCAACTCCGCCATGCCGGATTACGTGGTCAGCAAGCTGGCAGCAGCGCTTAACCAGCGCAAGAAATCGGTAAACGGCAGTCGACTCCTTGTGCTGGGCATCGCTTATAAGAAGAATGTTGATGACATGCGTGAATCTCCTTCTGTGTTCATCATGGAGCGTCTACGCGATCTTGGCGCCGATGTCGAGTACAGCGATTCCCACGTGCCGGTCTTTCCAAAGATGCGCGAGCACCACTTCGATCTAAGCAGCGTTGACCTCACGGCTGACTCTATCGCGAGCTTCGATGCAGTCCTTATCGCTACGGACCACGATAGCGTTGACTACGAAATGCTAAAGGCGAATGCGCAGCTTATTGTCGATTCGCGCGGGCGCTATCTTGAGCCGGCGGACAACGTAGTCAAAGCTTAATGCGCTAGCCCGCTTCCTTATGGGTAGCGGGCGTTAATGAATGAACCAGGGGCTTTTCAATTGGCGACTCAGGACATAAGCAAGCAGTTCAATCAATTACGCAACTCCTTCCGCAAGGAACTGCGCGAGTCGGTAAATGACATTAGGCTGGATGCGTTATACCAACAATTGTTGATGCAGCATGTTTTCCATCGGCCTGAGCCTCTGGCTGCAATGACCAGTTGGTCCGTCGCGCCCGAATTCGCTTGGTGGCTATTCCAACATGTCACCACGACCTGTCCCGAGAAGATTATTGAACTAGGTTCTGGTACCTCCACCCTGGTCATCGCAGCGGCATTGAAGCAGCTTGGTGTCGGGCGGTTTCTGTCATTCGAGCACGACCATGCATACCTTGAGAAGACTCGCGCCCTGTTGCAGGTCTGTGATCTTCAAAATCACGTTGAATTGATTTATGCACCTCTCGAAGAAATGCAACTCGATGGCCAGGCCTACCGCTGGTACGACCTTCCCTATGACCTGATCGATCATATGGTCGGGCGTGAGGAGCTTGACCTGCTACTTGTCGATGGTCCACCTGCTGCAACCAATCATCATGCTCGCTATCCAGCGCTGGCTCGCCTGCGCGACTACTGCAATGAGTCCACGCTGGTGCTGCTCGATGACGCCGGCCGTGAAGAGGAGCAGGAGATTCTCGGTCGCTGGAGCGAGCTGTTCGAGGGGAGGTGCTCACATCAGATGCTCAGTAACGTGCGACATGGCCCGGCGTTATTCCATTTTACGAAGAAACCAATGTCTCCAAACGGATGTGAAGAGGCCTCCATGAGTGTTGCGGGTGAATCGGTTAGGCAAGAGATTGAGCGACAGGTGAAAAACGCTGTGCACGGCCTGCAGCGAGATCAGAGCGATGGGCTGGTGCGGTCTTTGTTCGACTCGTTTCTTCGCTTTAGAGAATTCAGCCTTGAAGCGCCTAAGGTGAAGATTGCTGAAGCGAATGTGCAGAGCAAGACCTTGGACAAAGAGGCCGCCTCGCTCAAGCAGCAGCTTGCTGATGGAAAGCTGCGCTTTTCCGAGCAAAATCAGTTACTAGAGACTGCGTTGCTGAGTGCGGAGAAAGAGGTCGCCTCGCTCAAGCAGCAGCTTGCTGATGGAAAGCTGCGCCTTTCCGAGCAAAATCAGTTACTAGAGACTGCGTTGCTGACTGCGGAAAAGGAACAGCAGGCACGTAAGGCGCAAAGGCAGATTAGTGACAGGTTGACGCGGGAACTGAAGGATGCAAAGAGGCATGTTGATGTGCTAGCACATGAGCGCAACTCCCTGAAAACCGAGCTGATTGAGTTGACCAGGCAGCATAAGCTGGTCTACAAGTCATTAGTTTACCAGCTTGGCTTGGCGTTCTACCGGCAGACTCGCAGTGTTTCGGGGTGGGCGAAGATGCCCATAGCGATTCAGAGAGTTATTCGTCGTCACGCCGGTAGTGGCAATCCGGATGTAGTCGAGTACCAGGCTCACACCTCGCAATGCTCCATTGAGGCTGAAAAGTCCGGCGCTACTGCGGCCTCGCGAGGGGCAAATGCTTTTGATATTGATGCTTGTTCTCTAACACTTCAGAAAGTTATCCGAGGGGTGAAAGGAAACTCTGTACTCTGGGTTGCCTCGCAAGTTGCCGATGAGCGGGGTTATCAAGCAGCATTGCAATTTGCTGAAGATAATGTCGATAGCACCCAACGGCCAGGACTAAATATTCTGCGCGCGAATGCCAGCCTGCATTTGGAAAAGGACTGGCTCCGGCACTTTAATGCTTACCTGGCACCTTTTCAATTGGCTCCGGTCAGTTTGTCGGCTATTCCTGGCTCGCGCTTTTCACGTTTGTGTGTGATCGAGCCGCTGGCCCCGGTCGAGGGGCCGCTTATCAGCGTGATCATGCCGGCGTTCAATGCAGAGGCCACTTTGAGGCATGCCGCTCAGTCGATTTTAGATCAGACCTGGCGCAACCTGCAGCTGATCATCGTCGATGATTGCAGCTCCGACGCTACTTGGGAGATCACGCAGCAGATTGCCGCGCAGGATTCTCGCGTTCTTGCACTGCGCAATGCCGTCAATGTCGGGCCTTACGTGTCGAAGAACCTGGCCCTGCGTCTGGCCAAGGGGGACTACATCACGGGGCAGGACGCCGATGACTGGTCGCACCCGCAGCGTCTGGAACGTGATATCGAGCCAATCCTGTCCAGTGATGGGCTGTTGCTCGCCGTGCTCTCCGATATGGTGAGAATGAGCCCTGAGGGCGAGTTCAGTTGGTTTTCGCGAGTTGGGCCGTTCTCAAAAGATGGTGCCTGCAGGGTTGCGTCCATATCTTTGTTAATTGACGCGGGCTACTTGCGTGAGGTGCTGGGTGGTTGGGATAGTGTGCGTTTTGGTGCGGATAGTGAATTGATCGCTCGCGCCGAGAAAGTGATGGGAGAGCAATTTAGGCGCGTGAGACATATCGGAATGTTCTGCCTTGATCTGGATACTAATCTAACAAACAATCCGGAGTTTGGGGTTTCCAAAACTAATGGGGTCTCGCCAACGCGTAAACAATTTAAGGAGGCGTTTGTGCAATGGCATGCTGATTTGAATAAGGATGGTGCCAAGCTGCCTTTCCCCCCTATTGAGCGAAAGTTCAAAGCGCCGGAGGCAATGCGGGTGCCGTTGAAACATATTGAAGAAAACATTATGTCTCATCAGGCGCGGTTTGAATAAGCTGCTTATGGTTGGCGGTTGAGTGTATGAGCGCCTGCTGATGGAGGATGTTAGGTTTTTGATAGTCTGATTTTCTTATAATTTTTAAATTTTATGCTCGTTTTCGGGGTTTTGTATGCAGGCTTATATTTTCTCTTCTTTTACTGGTTTGCCGGAACGTTATTTTCAAGGTTATTGCTTTTCAGGGGCTGATTATATTTTTGGGGAGAAAGGAAGTCTTGAATATGAGGGGGTGACCGGTAAGCGTATCGGTCCTGGCCTTGATGGATGTTATGTTTCCGTTGGAAAAGAGAATGATGCTTATATAATAGGAGGGGATTACTCTGGATTTAAGAAAATATTTTACTATCAGCGTGACTCGATTTGGTGTGTGTCTAATTCCATTGAGCTGATTGTGAGGCATATGTCGGCTAACGGAGCAAGATTGACCTGCCGCAGCTCACAAATTGAAGCGCAAAAAGTTGCCAGTAATATTACTACTTGTCAGTCCACATTTAAGACTATTTTTAATGAGGTGTTCTTACTGCCTTCTTATTCCTTTATAAAAGTGGATAAGGGGGGGTTGGTTGTGTTGAGGAGAAGTAAGGGCGGGCGTAGAGCGCCTTATGAGGAAGGTTTGGCTGTCTTCCTTGAGACGTGGGTCTCTCGCTTTGAAACTCTTCTTGTTGATTCTAGGGTGAAAATTGGTTCCCAGCTTACAGGGGGGAAGGACTCACGAGCAGTTTTTGCCATGCTGCAGCGGGCTCGACAGCGAATTGGTTCTAAGTTTTTTAATAACGCCTCTGTAATAAGTGGGAGAAGTGAGAAGGAGCCAAGAGATTATGAAATAGCGGAGCTCATCGCTAACGCTCATAATATCCCTATTCAGGGGCAGTCCCTAGGGTTTCTGCCGAAGTTTACTACTGAGGCTTCATATTTGTCTTGGAGAACTCTGTCTCTTGGGTTGTATAACCCTATCTATTTCTCTAATAACAAAATAGATGGCTCTTTTGTTCAGTTTTCAGGGATTGGAGGAGAAAATCATCGGCCATTTTATAATTTTAGCGGTGTTGAAGAGCTTTTAAGGTCCGTTAGGAAGGTGTCGAGTTTCTATTCTGGTGCTTGGGAAGGTGATCTGCGCGAGACAATGGCTCAGCTGCTTCTAAATAATCCGAGTTCATCCCCCTTGATTGAGCATTATAGGGAGTTTCGCTCTAGGATTCACGGGGGTAGGACTCCGCAGAATCTGGTTTGTTTTCCTCCTCTTTCAGGGGGCTTACTTGAAAACCTTTTGATTGAAGATAAAGCGCGCGCTCTTGGTCAGGTTAATTTCGATATAATGGAAAGTGCGCTACCGGGGCTTTGGGATTTTGATTATGATAAACCAACTAAAAGCCCTACCCTTGAGCATCGAGCGATTGTTAAAAGGGTGCCGATAAGAGATGAGGCGAGTCCGGGTGGCGTCTATTTAAGTCCCTCTGAAGATTCGGTGGCTGGCGGGAGGATAGATCCGGTTCAACGGATGGCTCTTCTTGCTTCAGATTTTGCAGAGGCTATTGAGCATCCATCTGTGCGATCGATCATGGGGGCGGGCACAATTAAAAAATGTCTAGATATCTTGGGGGCTGCTGAGTCGGCAGGAAAATTTAATCATGCTTGGGATGGGCAAGATATAACTAGGACTTTAACTGTTGCGCTTGCTTTAAAGTATGCTGATCATTGAATGGGTAGAAAATTACTGAATTTCCGTCGTGATTCTTTTTTTGCTGAGGGTGGCTCTTGATATGGATGGAATTTCATGGGCGCTCGGCGAGTGGCGACAACTAGCAGATCGATTATTTTCTGTTGGGGCGAGAGGATGATTTCTCGTGCTGGCAGGGCGCTAACGTTTCGTGTTGGAGATGGTCTCTCTTTTGATTGGTTGGTAAATCCGTGCTTAATAGATGCAAATTAGTGCATTTTCTCCGCTGGGCCTGGATCGCTTCCGGTGCTTTGCTTCCTGTTGTATGGAGGCCAGCCAGAGATACTTATCTGTTTCTGCCGATCAATGGCGCCGGCCTCGGGCACGTTAGTCGTGCGCTTGCCGTTGCTAAGGAGCTACGCAGACAAAAACCGGAAGCGCGTATCGTCTTTCTGACCACTAGCATCGCAGTGCATCTGGTCTATCGTGAGGGCTTCGTGTGCCATCACGTCCCGCCTGCCGCGTTGCTTGAGGGATTAGGGACGGTGCGTTGGAATGGTTACTTCTATCGTTGCGTTGCCGACGCGGTCACGCTTCATCGTCCAGGAACCTTGGTCTTCGATGGAAGTGCTCCTTATATCGGGCTCCAGCGAGTCATCAGGAGGTTTAAGGCCGTGCGGTATGTATGGGTCAAGCGCGGGCTATACAAGGCTTCGGTTGACCACGACCGTTTGGATGAGCAGTTTCGGTTGTTCCAGAATGTCATTGTCCCCGCCGAATTTGGTGACTCCGGCCGGTCGGGGGCTGCGCGACCGCGGGTATCGCTTGTTCCACCTATCGTGGGCATGGGTTTCGATGATCTATTGTCTCCTTTGGATGCCTGTACCCGTTTGCGCCTCGATCCGGCTCGTCCTCGGGTCTATCTACAACTGGGTGCGGGCAATATCAACGGTATTGCGGACGTGCAGGCTCGCGTGGTGCGCACACTGCAGCAGCGGGGCTATCAGGTGGTGGTTGGACAGTCTCCAATTTCACTGCGGCCTACGCCCTGCGATGAAGCAGACCGGGAAATTGTGGACTATCCCAACAGCCGCTATTTCGCTGCTTTCGATTTCGCAGTATTGGCAGCTGGGTACAACTCGGTATGCGAGGCGGTAGCGCTAAAGCTACCAGCGATTTTTCTACCTAATCATGCAACGCAGGCAGACGATCAAACCCTTCGCGCGTCGATGGCTGCTCGAATGGGGCCGTTTGAGGTAGTCCCGGAGTTCTCTGAGGCGGCCTTGCTAGAAGCCATCCATAAACTGCAACAGCGGATAGAGTCAAGGGAGTCTTTTTCGGCGCCTGAGGCCAACGGTGCTGCCCATGCTGCGGCCGTGGTGATCGGTGGACGGTCTTGATTGCATTTGAAGGAAGCTCCCGTGGCGATGCTCAGTGAGTTTAGGTCCGCAATGCGCTGGATTCTCAGCCTGAGCCACCGCCTGCTCAAAGTCGTACCCTGGTTTACGGGCTGTAGTGTCGCGGCGACGCTTGTGAGCCAGCTTGCGCTGTTGCTCGCTTTTGTCCTGCCGCTCAAGGTCATCCTGTTACTGGGCGCTGAGGGGGTACCGCGTTATTTTCCGGACCAGTTCAAAGCTTTTGATCGACAGTCGCTGATCCTGGCGTTAAGTGGCTTGGCGATGCTGCTATTTCTGGTTCATCTACTTTTCGAGCACCTGATTGGAAAATGTGTTGCCGCCGGGTCACGCAAGCTACTGTCTCGCAGCAGCAAGATGGTGCTATTCGAGAACCAGGACGAGATGGCTGCCAAGGCGTACCAGCGGTTTTCCCGTGGGTTGGCCAGTCTGGTTTTCCTGCTTCTGTTCATCCCTTTGCTGCTCTGGCTGAACCCTTACCTGGCATGGATATTCATCGCTTATGTGTTTGTTGTTGCGAATGGATCCGTGCTGCTTGCTGCATGGGTGCCAACGTTCCAGGCGCACTTAACGAATGCCGGCGGCCGGGTCGCCTCTCTGCTCGCGGGCGTCGGTTTCTTACTGTGCTTCGGTTACATGGTCGCTGAGTTTCTCTGGCTTCAGGCTTCTAGCGTTTTGGTCGCCGTGGCTTGTCTTTTACTGTTGCGGCAGCTGTTCAGGCATTCCGTAAGCGTCTTTAACGATTCGCTCGCGCTGGTCGAAAGGCGGCGTCAGTTATCGGCGCTCTTTTTTCATGGCCAGCGTTTGATCGAGCTACCCCGGCACGGCTTCGATGGCGTGTGGTCGCTGGTCGAGCCGGCGACTAGAGATGAGCGGTTGCTCGGGGCCCTAAGCGATGTTACTTCTCGATCCTTTGCCATCAAGGCAGTGCGCTGGTTGCAACTTAGTGTAACCGACGTGGTGGCCTATCGTGTCGTGGCTAGTGATGGCGGAAAAGAAGAGTGTTTTCTGGTCAAGGTTTTTGAGAGTAACCGCAGTTCACTGGCCAAGCATGAGGCCACTTTGCTGGTGGGGCAGGCAAACCTGCCGACTCTGGAGCTGCTTGGTGTAACGGATATTGGGGGGCGCTTTCATTGCCATGTATTTGCTCTGGATAGCGCTCGCCAGGCGCTTGGCAAAAAATGGCCTGTTCGTTGTCAGGTTGCCCGCTCTGCCTTGCTGGCCTGCGCGCCGAACGAGGACCTGAAGGCGCTTTTCCGGCGCTCGAAGTCTTGCCTGGCTCAACGAATGGAGCGCGACGTGCTAAGGCGAATGCGCTGCCTTCTGGATAATCCAGCTCACCTTGAGGAGTTGCTGCACTTCGAAGAGTCTTTTGATCAGATTCGCGAGCTGATCAGTCGACTCCCGATGGCTTTCGTAAATCCCGATGTTCGTCGTGGGCTGGTGCTACTGGACGATCACTGTCGTGTGCTGGTCTGCCACTGGGCGCGCTGGTCGCTTGAACCAGTCGGGAGTGGTTGGCCCATTGAGGAGCGTGCGATGAAGGCATTGGAGGAGGCCCATGAGGCGGCGGTAGCCGTACGTTCGGATCTGGCGAGGGTTACAGTATCTCAATTGAAATTGGCTGCGCTGCTTTTTGCTTTTGAAAGAAGTTGTAAGCAGCAGGACTATCATGGTGCGGCCGACTTGTTGGGGCGGATTAACAAAGCGTTCGCGGACAGTGCGGGTGAATAGTACTTCGGTTGGAGGGGTGGCCGTTGCGTAATATTTTTGTGTTGTGTACTGGGCGTTGTGGTTCAGTAACCTTTATTGAGGCCTGTCGCCATATCGATAACTATTCTGCTGCGCACGAGAGCCTGAGTCATGCGGTTGGGGCGGCGCGTTTTGCTTATCCTACCCGACATATCGAGGCGGATAATCGTCTTTCTTGGGTGCTTGGGCGGTTGGATCGGGTGTATGGTAATGATGCTTTTTATGTTCATCTGACACGCGATACCATGGCGACCGCGCGTTCTTTCTTGAAGCGTTATGACTCTGGCATCATGCATGCCTATAAGGGTTCCATACTCATGGGGGCGCAAAAGAAAAGCAAGGAAGTTGACCCGCTTGACTTTTGTGTTGACTACTGTGAAACGGTTAATTCCAATATCGAGGCATTTCTAAAAGATAAGTCGAACAAGATGAAGTTTCGCCTGGAGTGTGCGCCATCGGACTTCTCTGAGTTTTGGGAGCGAGTGGGCGCGCAAGGCAATGTTAACAGCGCACTCGAAACGTGGCAGATAAGACATAATGCTTCAGCTTGAGGTGCTCATTGACTGATAATTTACGTTGGCATGGTAGCCATATATCTCACGACCACCGATGCCAATTGTTGCGGCAACGCCCCCTTACCGTCTGGTTTACCGGCTTAAGCGGCGCAGGGAAGTCAACCCTTGCGTTTGAATTGGAGCGACGTCTAGTGGCATCTGGGCGCGCGGCCTATGTATTAGATGGAGATAACATCAGGCATGGGTTGTGTGCCGATTTAGGATTTTCCGCTGAAGCACGTGCGGAGAACATACGTCGTGTGGCTGAGGTGGCGAAGCTCTTTAATGATGCCGGGATGCTATCTATTTGCTCTTTAATCTCACCTTTTTTATCTGATCGCGCGCTAGCAAGGCGCGTAGTGGGTGATGATCGATATTTTGAGGTTTATGTTTCTACACCGCTGGTTGAGTGCGAGCGCCGTGACGTGAAAGGCCTTTACGCCAAGGCTCGAGCGGGTGAGCTTGAAAATTTTACCGGCGTCAGCATGCCATATGAGGTTCCGATAGCTCCAAATTGTAGTGTGGACACATCAGTCATGAGTGTCGATAAGGGTGTAGATCACATCCTTTCTTGTCTAATGGAGTGCATATCGATCTGATATAACTTAGGAAAATTGGAGGCGGATCCATTTGTAATCTGGAGTTGGAGTTACTCATGGTTGATGAGGTTAGAGCAGGTTCCGCTGTTCATATGTTGGTTTGGAACGACTTTCTAAACGATGCTCGCGTGCTGAAGGAGGCTGAGACACTGCAGTTGAGTGGCTATAAGGTTGTCGTTCATGCTGTGCATTACCCAGGTAAAACATTATCGCACCAAGTATTGAATACTGGCATCACAGTACGCCGCGCACCGTTGTCACCTTTCGCAGTTCGGCGTAACGGTAGCCACGAGATACAGCATAAGACGCCGCTCGCCCTCCAATTGTGTATGCGTTTGTGGGCGCATCTGGTAATGCTTCTTCGTTTAAGTATTGCGAGACCAGATATCATTCATGCTCACGACGTGAACATGCTTCCCACAGCCTGGCTCGCTGCAAAGTTGTCGGGCGCCAGGATGGTGTACGACGCCCACGAAATAAGCACCAGCCGCGAGGGATATTCCAGGGTACGCAAGCTGGTGGGTTGGATCGAGCGTACCTTGATGCCGCGTGTGCAAGGCACCATTACCACTACCGAGGCGCGGGCAAAGTATTTCGCGCGCGCTTATGGCGTCGCGCGACCAGTGGTGCTGCAGAATCGGCCGAGGGAACAGCAGGCGATGCGGTCCGATCGGATTCGTGCAGAGCTTGAACTGGCCCAGCCTTGGCCGATTATTCTTTATCAGGGCGGCGTGCAGCAGGGTAGGGGCTTGGAGCGTCTGGCTCGCGTCGCCGCTGAAGTTCCGAATTCGTACTTCGTTTTCATTGGCGGCGGTAGGCTCGATGGCAGCTTGCGCCGCATTGTTGAAGAGCTGCAGTTGGAGCAGCGGGTTCGTTTTATCCCGACCGTGGCTCTGGCTGAGCTACCAAGCTATACAGCTTCGGCAGACATCGGCGTTCAGCCCATCGAGAACACCTGCCTCAATCACTACACGACCGACTCCAACAAACTGTTCGAGTACGTTCAGGCGGGCCTGCCGGTCGTTGCGTCCGATCTGCCTGAGATACGGCGTGTTGTAAGAGAGCATGACCTGGGCGTGCTCGTGCCTGAAGGCGATAGCGTGGCGCTGGCTATGGCGTTACGCGACCTGGTGGAGGTTGAGGGCAAGCGCCAGTACTACGCTGCACAGTCGCGGAAGGCGGCAAGCGTTCTTAACTGGGAAAGCCAGGAGCATGAACTGCTCGCATTGTACGAGCGGGTGTTGTCCAATCGCGCCTCGACCTGATCTGTGCTGCTGATGCGTAAACGAATTCTGCTGCTTAGCTTTTTCTATCCTCCTGATCTCTCCGCGGGCTCTTTCCGCGCCAAGGCATTGGTTGATGCGCTTTGTGCGCGGGTGGCCGGGGAAACAGATATTGACGTGCTGACCACGCAGCCCAACCGCTACCACTCCCACGCCAGTGAGGCGCTAGCGGTCGAGGCGCAAGGCTGCGTACGCATCCGGCGCGTCCAGCTGCCAGTGCATAAGAGCGGTTTTGTCGATCAGGCAAAGGCGTTCGCAGCTTTTGCTTTGCAGGCCAATCGAATTGCTGGCGAAGATCACTATGACGTCGTGGTCGCGACCTCGTCGAGGTTGATGACGGCTGTATTGGGAAGCTGGATCGCTCGTCGCCAGCGTGCGCGGCTGTATCTGGACATCCGTGACATTTTTGTGGAGAACTTGGGCGAATTGTTTCCTTCGCCGTTTGGCAGGGCTGTTGCCTGGACGTTCGGTGCGTTGGAGCGCTGGTCCATCAAGCGGGCGGATAAGGTGAACCTGGTAGCCGCTGGGTTCCTGGGCTACTTTCAGCCGAAATATCCCCAGCAGCAGTTTTCGGTTTACACAAACGGTGTTGATGACGACTTTGTTGATCTTCCTTTAACTTCGTCTGGAGATAGCAATGCTGACCAGCCGTTGCGCATTCTGTATGCGGGAAATATCGGGGACGGGCAGGGATTGCATCTGATCATTCCGGCGCTTGCGCAGCGTCTGGGCGCCCAAGTTCATTTCAGTATCGTAGGAGCAGGCGGACGCCAGCAGGCTCTGAGAGATGCTGTGGCTGAAAGTGGTGTTGAGAATGTGGAACTGCTTGCGCCGGTTTCACGTGACCGGTTGCTCGCTGTCTATCGACAGGCAGATGTTCTGTTTCTGCATCTCAACGATTTCAAAGCCTTTCGGCGGGTGCTGCCATCCAAGCTGTTTGAGTATGCAGCTACTGGCAAGCCCATTCTGGCAGGCGTAGCTGGCTATGCCTCCGAGTTTGTCAAAGCGGAGATCACCAACACAGCTGTTTTCGAGCCCTGCGATATAGACGGTGCATTGGACGCGTTGAGTCGGTTGAGTCTTGAGGATGTTCCGCGCCCGGAGTTCGTCGATCGTTTCGCTCGTAAGCGGATCATGCGCTCCATGGCAGATGATGTGCTTGAACTTGTCCGGGAAGCGATTTGATGCGCGTACTTGTCACGGGCGCGGACGGATTCGTGGCGCGGGCTCTAGTACCGCAGATAACGATGCTGCCTGGGTGTTGCGTTGTCGCGGCAGTTCGACGACTTCGATGTGCCGAGCGGGACACTTCCGAGCGTGGCGGCACCGTTCAGTGGCTGGAACTCGGCGACCTCGCAACTGCTCAGCTAAGGCCTGATTTGCTCAGCGGTGTGGATGTGGTCGTCCATTGCGCGGCTCGGGTTCATGTGATGGATGAGCTTCACTCCGACCCGCTTGCTGCCTTTCGGGCAGTAAACGTTAACGGCACGCTGAACTTGGCTCACGCTGCGGCGCAGGCAGGTGCCAAGCGCTTCGTGTTCCTCAGTTCGGTGAAGGTGCATGGTGAATCCACTTCCTGCGGACGGCCCTTTACCGCCGATGATGCGCTATGTCCGGTCGACCCTTACGCAGTATCCAAGATGGATGCCGAACGGGCGCTGCTGGCGCTCTCGGAGAAGACAGGATTGGAGGTGGTCATCATTCGACCGCCGTTGGTATACGGGCCGGGAGTTAAAGCGAATTTCTATAGCATGATGAGATGGTTGGATAAGGGGATTCCGCTTCCGCTTGGTGCAATACGAAACCGTCGCAGTCTTGTCGCACTAGATAACTTGGCCGATTTGATTGTGTCTTGCTTGGCTCACCCCAATGCTGCCGGACAGGCATTTTTAGCAAGCGATGATGAAGATCTTTCAACTACCGAACTGCTTCGGCGGCTCGGAGAGGCGCTTGGTAAGCCGGCTCGGCTAATCCCTGTTCCACCTCGGTTATTGGAGGGAGCAGGTGCTGTGCTTGGCAAGCGGGCCGTGATTGAACGTATATGCGGATCGTTGCAGGCCGATATCGGTAAAACCAAAGCGCTCTTGGGGTGGCGCCCACCGGTAAGTGTGCACGAGGCCCTTGCGTTGACCGCGGTTGGTTTTAAGCAAGAGCTTTGATTCATTGCTTTTTTTCCGAATTTTCATTTGAGATTGGCTGCAGACTGTGACATTGGTTCGCCGCGGGGCGCGCCTCCTACAAAACTGTATTGTCAGAGGCGCTGCTCGGCGTGAAAGCCGCTATCTAGGGAGTGGATGATGGGGGCGATTTTTTTGTTGCTGCCGCTAGTATTCGGCGGTTCTTATTTGTTGACTTGGCTGCTGAGACGGTACGCATTGCACCGCGACCTGATCGATGTACCCAATGCCCGCAGCTCGCATACTGTGCCGACGCCCCGCGGCGGCGGGGTAGCGATAGTCATTAGTCTGCTCGTTGCTCTGCCAGTTTTGGCGTCGTTGGGATTGGTCCCATGGGTCGAGGTATGGGGTTTATGGGGCGCCGGTTGTGCTGTCGCTATGGTCGGCTTTTTTGATGACCATGGTCATATTGCTGCCCGTTGGCGCCTGCTCGGGCATTTCTTGGCGGCGGCCTGGGTGCTGTTCTGGCTCGGTGGGCTTCCTCCACTTGAGTTGTTCGGGTCGACGGTAAATTTTGGGTGGTGGGGGCACTTGCTTGCTGCTATCTGGCTCGTCTGGCACCTCAACCTCTACAACTTCATGGACGGTATCGATGGCATTGCCAGCGTTCAAGCGGTGACCGTTTGTCTGGGCGCGGCGGCGGTTTATGCATCGGTGGGGTTTGCGGACGCTACGCTTGTGCCTGTTCTGCTGGCTGCGGCCGTAGCGGGATTTCTAGTTTGGAACTGGCCGCCCGCGCGAATATTCATGGGTGACGCCGGGAGTGGGTTTCTCGGTATAACGATTGGTGCACTTTCGATACACGCAGGCTGGTTGGCGCCGCAATTGCTTTGGTGCTGGTTGATTCTGCTTGGCATCTTTATTGTCGATGCCACTTGGACCTTGATGCAGCGATTGTTGCGGGGTGTCAGAGTGTACGAGGCTCACCGCAGCCACGGCTACCAGATCGCTTCTCGCCGTTTAGGTTCACATCGGCCGGTGACGCTCGGCGTTTTGGCTGTGAACATTCTTTGGTTATTGCCCATCGGCATGGCAGTGGGGTTGCAGTGGTTGGATGGGGTGGTGGGGCTGGTGATCGCCTATGCGCCACTGGTTTGGGTTGTGGCATGGCTTAAAGCTGGTCAGCCTGAGAAATCTGCTGTCCAGGAATAAGCATCCAGATGCACCTGTTTGTCCGCGGGCGAAGGTTGCCGAATAGGGAAAGATTGAGGTGATATTTTGTTGAGATTGGCCGAGGGGCTGCGCGGGCGACTCGTCCGGCTGCCCCGGCGTTACAAGCGGCTTATTCAGGTCCTGACGGATATCGTTCTGGTGTGGACCGCGTTGTGGCTTTCATTCGTGGTTCGGTTGGGCGACGCAAAGACAATTGATCCTTTCGGCGTACATGCCTGGCTGTTCGCGGTCGCGCCGTTGATTGCAATTCCTTTGTTCATCCGTATCGGTATGTACCGTGCGGTCATGCGCTACTTCGGCAACGATGCCTTGATGGCGATCGTCAAAGCAGTGACGTTGTCATCGCTCATGCTTTCGCTCGCTGTTTATTGGTATCAGGGCGCACCAAAGGTCATACCTCGCTCACTGGTTTTGAACTATTGGTGGCTAAGCCTCGTGCTGATTGGTGGGTTGCGGCTGGTCATGCGGCAATACTTTATGGGGCACTGGTTCGCGGCCGGCCAGACGCTGAACTTCAAGCGAGCAGATGCAGGCCTTGCACGAGTGGCGATTTACGGGGCGGGCGCGGCAGGTAATCAGTTGGTTGCTGCATTGCGAATGGGGCGTACGATGCGTCCGGTCGCCTTCATCGACGATGATCCCGCCATTGCAAACAGGACCATCTCAGGCCTGCGCGTATACAAGCCAAAGCACATTCAGCAGCTGATCAACGAGACTGCTGCCCAGCAAATTCTCTTGGCCATTCCCTCTGCATCCCGTGCCCGACGGCGCGAGGTTCTGGAAAGCTTGGAGCCGTTTCCACTGCATGTTCGCAGTGTGCCAGCTGTCATGGATTTGGCGAGTGGCCGAGTAAAGGTTGAGGATCTCCAGGAGGTCGATGTTGCAGACCTGCTTGGGCGTGATGCGGTCCCCGCACGACAGGAGCTATTCGAGCGGTGCATTCGCGATCAGATCGTGTTGGTGACAGGGGCTGGTGGCTCTATCGGCAGTGAACTCTGCCGTCAGATTATTACCACCAAGCCACGGACCTTGCTCCTCTTTGAGCATTGCGAGTTCAACCTCTACCGGATCCACAGTGAATTGGAGAGCAGGGTCGAGCGTGAGTCGCTCTCGGTGCGGCTGGTGCCGATCCTTGGCTCAATTCGAAACGGTGTCCGTATCGTCGATGTTATGCGTACTTGGAAAGTCAACTCCGTTTATCACGCGGCAGCTTATAAGCACGTTCCGATGGTCGAGCACAACATAGCCGAAGGGGTGCTGAACAATACCTTCGGCACGCTCTATACCGCACAGGCTGCGATTCAGGCCGGTGTCTCGAACTTCGTGTTGATCTCAACCGACAAAGCAGTTCGGCCCACAAATGTTATGGGCAGTACCAAGCGCGTTGCGGAAATGATTTTGCAGGCGCTAAGCCGCGAGACAGCCCCCGTTCTGTTTTCCGCTGAAGAGGGCGTTCACCACGTGAACAAGACCCGTTTCACGATGGTTCGCTTCGGAAATGTGCTGGGCTCGTCTGGCTCGGTAATTCCCAGGTTTTATGAGCAAATCCGTGCTGGAGGGCCCGTTACGGTTACCCACCCAAAGATCACGCGTTATTTCATGACAATTCCAGAAGCCGCACAGTTGGTAATCCAGGCGGGTTCCATGGGACAAGGCGGCGACGTTTTCGTGTTGGATATGGGCCAACCGGTACTGATCGCGCAGCTGGCCGAGAAGCTGATCCGTCTATCCGGCCTGAGCATCCAGTCGGAGAAGTGTCCACACGGGGACATAGAGATTGAGTTCACCGGATTGCGTCCGGGCGAGAAGTTATATGAAGAGCTGTTGATCGGCGACAACGTCAGCCCCACCGAGCACCCGATGATCATGCGAGCCGACGAGGAGTACTTCACCTGGGACATGCTGCGGGGGGTATTGGCAAAGCTGCTCAAGGCGGTCGAACAGGACGATTATCCGCAGGTTCGGGTGCTGTTGCGCGAGGTGGTGAGCGGCTATGTGCCTGAGGGCGAGATTGTTGATTTGATTTATCAGCAGCGGAGGGCTGGGCCTGCCGAGTAGGGGTCTTTGTCATTGCCCGCTGGTGCGTACGTCAGCCCCACAGCTGAGGCGATGCGGTCATGGTCTTGAGAGGGAAGGGTGCTCGACGCTGGCCGCCCGGCTTTGCCAGGCGGCCAGGTATTCAGCCGGCAGCTTCAGGCCAGGTTGACCACTGGCTACAGATACGCCGGCTGAAGTATGCCCTCAAGTTCCTTGTAGGGAATTTCCAGTGTCGGATGCCCGCTCGAGTAGGGCGCGATGCTATAGACGTCGTATTTGAGCAGCACCTTGTCGCGTAGCAGCGCCACGTTGGCGGTCTGCTGGAAGGGCCAGTTCCGTATGAATTCGGCATCGTGCCCGTTCGCGACCAGCCAGCGCTGGTGCGCCTTTGCCGCGGCACGCCAGAAGGCGCCTTCCTTGCCAGGCAGCAGCACATCGGCGAGCTTCAACTCCAGGTCTTGCTCGCGGTCGTAGTTAATGAATCCGCGGCCGGGCATGCCATGGGCGCCGCCGGTATAGAGGTAGCTGGAAAGCTCCACCACCAGCAGCGAATCATGTTGATCGATCAGTTTGGCCTGCAGATAGCTGCTCCAGCCGGGTCTCGCATCGTGCAGGAAGCTCTGCTGATAGGCTTCGAGCGAGGCTGGCAGACTGGCGCCCGGCGCGTTGATGGTCATCTGCCGCAGGCGCCGGTCGATCAGTGCGTTCAGCTCCGGCTCGCCCGCAAACACCTGGGCATCGATGTTTACCAATGGGCAGCTGTCGTCCGTCTTGGGGCAATTGGCGGCGCGCTGCTCGCTGACGATCTGACGAGGCTCGACGGGCCGATCGCCGCCGAGATGGGCGCAGCCGGCCATAAGAAGGGCCAGTACCAAGAGAGCGATGGTTTTGCGGACAGGCATCAACGGATGGAACTCCCCTATGGACGTTTCGGTGCGGGTTCGAGTCTATTGCAGACGCGAAGTTCGAGACTGCTCGCCTCGATAAATTTCATCATGCGTGTGGTCTGCAAAGGGCTGCGCCTGAGCATACGGCGCGCTAGGATGGCAGCAGAGAGACCGCTCACGCCGTGACGGTTGCAGCCTTTTTCGGCGCCGGCAGGTGCTGGAACAAACCGATTATGTGAGTAGTTCATGAACGATATTTTCCAAGCCGGCGCCGACGATGTCGAGATCATCCGCCGCGAGCGCTGCTTCAGTGGGTTCTACAATCTTGACCGCTTCCGCCTTCGCCACCGCCTGTTCCGAGGCGGCATGGGTGCCGAGATCGAGCGCGAATTGTTTGTTCGTCACGATGCCGTCTGCGTGCTTCCGTATGATCCCCAGCGCGACGAGGTCGTGTTGATCGAGCAGTTTCGTGTTGGTGCCATGGCGCATGGCGATAACCCATGGCTGGTAGAAACGGTGGCCGGTCTGATCGATAAGGACGAGCAGCCTGAAGAGGTGGCGCGCCGGGAGTCGATCGAAGAAGCAGGCCTTGAGCTCGGCGAACTCTGGCCGGTGTCTGTTTACTATCCATCCCCGGGCGGCAGCACCGAGCGCATCCATCTCTACGTAGGGCGCTGCAGCAGTGTCGGCGCTGGCGGCGTGTTCGGGCTGGAAGAGGAGGGTGAGGATATCCGTGCATCTGTGTGGTCTTTTGAAGATGCATTGGAGGCGCTGCGTGACGGCCGGATCGATAATGCGGCTACGATCATCGCCCTGCAGTGGCTGGCCTTGAACCGCAGCGAGATCAGGGAGGCATGGATATGAGGCGAACCCGCGAACGATACCGCGTCGACCTGCTGGAGTTGCAGGCAGCATGCGAGGCGAACTACCTGCGTCTGTTGCGCTTGCTGCCCGGAATGCGCAATCATCCGGATACGCGTCGCATCGCCATGAGCCAGGGCGACCGGCTGCTCGGCGTGCTGGTGCTGACGGTGACCGAGAGCTGCCCCTACACCACCACCGTCCAGATTAGTCAGCAGGACTGTCTGCCTTGGTTGCCGGCGCCGCAAATGGATGTACGGGTCTATCATGATGCGCGTATGGCTGAAGTGATCGGGGCGGAGAATGCCCGGCGTTTCCGCGGAATTTACAGCTATCCCAACGCGCAAATGCATCAGCCTGACGAGAAGAATCAGCTCAACCTGTTTCTCGGGGAATGGCTCGGTCACTGCCTGGCGTGCGGCCATGAGCTTGAGTTTGTGCTTTAAGTAGAGCAACGCACGCCTGAGGTGATGCTGGCGCTGTGCCATGCATTGAAGTGCTCCCAAGCGGTTCTGTGATGGATGCCCGCATCGCGCGGTTTACCCCTGCAACGCCCAGCCACCATAATTCTTCTGCGATTTCGCCAAAGGAGACGGGTCTTGGCTGCTGCGCCCTTCACTGATGAAAAAGACTCGGTCTTGCTGGTGCAACTGACCGACAGCCACCTGTTCGCCGAAGCAGGCGGCAAGCTGTTGGGCATGGATACGGCCGAGAGTCTGCAGCGTGTGGTCGATCTGGTTCTCGACGAGCAGCCGCGTATCGACCTGATGCTGGCGACAGGCGATCTATCCCAAGACGGCTCCCTTGCTTCCTATAAGCGATTTCGTCAGTTGTCCGAGCGTATCGACGCCCCGGTGCGCTGGTGTCCAGGCAACCATGACGAGTTGGCCCCGATGCAAGAGGCGACCCGTGGCAGCGACATGATGAACCCTGTGCTGGATATCGGTAATTGGCGTGTCGTGATGCTTGACACCCTGGTTCCGGGATCGGTATTCGGCCTGCTTCGGCAGGAGCAGCTCGAACTGTTGGACGAGGCTTTGAGTGAAGCGCCGGAGCGGCATTATCTGGTTTGTTTGCATCATCACCCGGTAACCATCGGTAGTCGCTGGATGGATGGCATCGGACTGCATAATCGCGATGAGCTGTTCAGCGTCATCAATCGTCATCCGGGCGTGAAAGCCCTGCTTTGGGGGCATATTCATCAGGAGTTCGATGAGTCGCGAGATGGCGTGCGGTTGCTGGCAACACCTTCTACCGGTGTGCAGTTCACGCCCGGCAGCGAGGCGTTCGACGTGGACAAGCGGGCTCCAGGCTATCGCTGGTTGCGGCTTTACGCTGATGGCGTACTGGAAACCGGCGTCTCGCGGGTAGTAGGCGTCGATTTCGAGATCGACTACAGCGTCAAAGGCTATTGAGCGCTGCGGTAGCCGTAAGAGCGGGTCATGCCCGCGAAGGCTTTCCGCTTCTGGGTATGGTCCTGATTCGCAGGCATGGTCAGCTCGTACGATCAGTTCCTGCAGACAGTTCAGCGGAGAGCGTGCTTGCCGGAGGCCGCGGCTGCCTAGTAGCCTTCCCATCCTTTGTCAGTCCAGCGAATCAGCATGACCCGCGAACAGCCCACCATTCTTTATATGCATGGCCTCAACAGTTCACCGTTGTCGCGGAAAGCCAGCCAGCTGACGGCTGCGCTGAGTCGCCTGAATCTGACGGCCTCGCTACAGGTGCCAGCGCTGCATCATCATCCGCGTCAGGCTATCGCGCAGCTCGAGACGGCGATTGCGGAGCTGGGCCGCCCGCTGCTGGTCGGCAGCTCCCTTGGCGGCTACTATGCGACGCACCTTGCCGAGCGCCATGGCCTCAAGGCCCTGCTTATAAATCCGGCCGTCGCACCACACCGCCGTTTCGACGGTTATCTGGGGCCGCAGACTAACCTCTACACGGGCGAAGTGTGGCAGCTCACTGAAGACCACGTGACCGCGTTGGCCGAGCTGGAGACGCCCGCACCCGAGGATGCCGAGCGCTATCAGGTCTGGCTGCAGACTGCGGACGAGACACTGGACTACCGCCAGGCAGCGGATTTCTATCAGGGTTGTGCGCTGCGCATCCAGGCCGGCGGTGATCATGGCTTTCAGGGCTTTGCCGAGCGCCTTCCCGCGCTGCTGGCGTTCGCCGGTTTCGATCCGGCGCGCTTCGTCGAACTCGACTTCACTGATCTATAAGGACATCACGAGCCGCTCATGTCGTACACCGCAGAAGCCATTGAAGTCCTCTCCGGCCTTGATCCGGTGCGCAAGCGTCCGGGGATGTACACCGATACCTCGCGGCCCAATCACCTGGCCCAGGAAGTCATCGACAACAGCGTCGATGAGGCTCTGGCGGGTCATGCCAGCTCGGTCCAGGTCATCCTGCATCAGGATAATTCCCTTCAGGTGATCGACGATGGTCGCGGCATGCCGGTGGACATCCATCCGGAGGAGGGGGTTTCAGGCGTCGAGCTGATCCTCACCAAGCTGCACGCTGGCGGCAAATTCTCCAACAAGAACTACCAGTTCTCCGGCGGCCTCCATGGCGTAGGTATTTCGGTGGTCAACGCACTGTCGACGCGGGTCGAGGTGACGGTCAAGCGGGACGCAAACGAATACCGCATGGCCTTTACCGACGGCTACAAGGCCAGTGAGCTGGACATCATTGGCGCGGTCGGCAAGCGCAATACCGGGACCAGCGTACATTTCTGGGCCGACCCGAAATACTTCGACTCGC
Source organism: Stutzerimonas xanthomarina DSM 18231 (assembly GCF_900129835.1). GTDB lineage: Bacteria > Pseudomonadota > Gammaproteobacteria > Pseudomonadales > Pseudomonadaceae > Stutzerimonas > Stutzerimonas xanthomarina. The sequence continues at coordinate 392,628 of NZ_FQXA01000001.1, read as the reverse complement.
CGAAGTTTTCCATCAGCCGGCTCAAGCACGTGCTCAAGGCGAAAGCCGTGCTTTGTCCGGGGTTGAATGTCAGTTTCGAGGACAAGAACACCGGGGAAAAAACCGAATGGCACTATGAAGATGGCCTGCGCTCGTATCTGGTCGACGCCGTCAGCGAGTTCGCTCGGTTACCGGACGAGCCCTTCTGCGGCAGCTTGGCCGGCAGCAAGGAGGCGGTCGACTGGGCCCTGCTGTGGCTACCGGAAGGCGGTGACAGTGTTCAGGAAAGCTACGTCAACCTGATCCCCACTGCGCAAGGCGGCACCCACGTCAACGGCCTGCGCCAGGGGCTGCTGGATGCCATGCGCGAGTTTTGCGAGTTCCGCAGCCTGTTGCCGCGCGGCGTCAAGCTCGCGCCTGAGGACGTCTGGGAGCGGATCGCCTTTGTCCTCTCGACGAAGATGCAAGAACCACAGTTCTCCGGACAAACCAAGGAACGTCTGTCTTCGCGGGAAGCCGCCGCGTTTGTCTCCGGCGTGGTCAAGGATGCGTTCAGTCTCTGGCTCAACGCCCATCCGGAATTGGGCTTGCAACTGGCCGAGCTGGCCATCAGCAACGCCGGACGACGGCTCAAGGCAAGCAAGAAGGTCGAGCGCAAGCGTGTCACCCAGGGCCCGGCGCTGCCCGGCAAGCTGGCCGACTGCGCTGGGCAGGACCCGGCGCGCTCCGAGCTGTTTCTGGTCGAGGGTGATTCCGCTGGCGGTTCTGCCAAACAGGCGCGCGACAAGGAGTTTCAGGCAATCATGCCGTTGCGCGGCAAGATCCTGAATACTTGGGAAGTCGACGGCGGCGAGGTACTGGCCAGCCAGGAGGTGCACGATATCGCTGTGGCGATCGGCGTCGATCCGGGCGCGGCGGACATCTCCCAGCTGCGCTACGGCAAGATTTGCATCCTCGCTGACGCTGACTCGGATGGTCTGCACATCGCAACCCTGCTCTGCGCATTGTTCGTTCGTCATTTCCGGCCGCTGGTGGATGCCGGTCATGTGTATGTGGCCATGCCGCCGCTGTACCGCATCGACTTGGGCAAGGACATCTTTTATGCGCTCGACGAAGCCGAGCGTGACGGTATCCTCGATCGCCTGCTGGCGGAGAAACGCCGTGGCAAGCCGCAGGTCACGCGCTTCAAGGGGTTGGGTGAGATGAACCCGCCTCAGCTGCGCGAAACCACCATGGACCCGAACACACGCCGGCTCGTGCAGTTGACCCTGGATGACTTCGACGGCACGCGGGAAATCATGGACATGCTGTTGGCCAAGAAGCGCGCCGGCGATCGCAAGAGCTGGCTGGAGTCCAAGGGCAACCTCGCGGAGGTGCTGCTTTGAACCTTCGTTGGGTGGCGCTGCTGGCCGTGCTGGCTGTGCCTTTCTCGTCGGCAACGGCTGCGCCCGAACTGACCATGCTCAGCGAGCATCCCGTCGAAGGGGTTGCCGCGGGCAATTTGTCAGGGCTGGCCTGGTGCGGTGATGCACTCTGGGCAGTATCGGACCGAGAGGACAATGTCCTGTACCGCCTCGATGCCAGCGATGCCGTCTGGCAGGCCGAGGCCGAGCGTTTCGAGTTGCCTCCCGTGCCGAATACCGGGCTGTCGTGGGGCGTACGTATGCGCTCCGCGTTCACCGGCATGCTGCGCGGTGGTGAGATGGATTTCGAAGGCCTGAGCTGCGACAGCCTGGGCAATCGTTACCTGGTCAGCGAAGCGTATGCCGCTGTGCTGCGGGTGAATCCAGCGGGCACTGCGGAGTGGCTCAATTTGCCGGGTGCGGTGGTGCGTCAGGCGCGGGCCAGCGGGATGCTGCTCAAGTTCAACGCCATGTTCGAAGGCGTGGCGGTCGATCCGGGCGCCGATCGTTTGTGGCTGGCCGCAGAGCACAGTCGCCGAGGTTTGATGGTGACCCACCGAACGCAGAACAGCTGGCGCTGTACTGGCGGCTGTGTATTGCTGGTCGGCGGCGGGCGCGATTCAACGCCCCCCGAGATGGGCGACGACACCCAGCCGCGGCGCTTTTCAGGGCTCACCTTCCATAACGGAAAACTGTTTACGCTCGAACCGGTGACTCACCGGGTCTGTCGGCGGAATGTGGAGAATGGGCACCGTGAGGCCTGCTGGTCCTATGCAGACACGGCAATGGCTGAGTCGCGCCGTTACGACACGCCTTTCGGCAATGCCGAAGCCCTCTGGGTTGACGCAGAAGGCGCCTGGATCGGGCTCGACAACAATGAGCTTACGCGTGCCGACGGCGAGAAGCGTCCCGTCGTCTGGCGCTTTGCTGCGCCCAAGGGCGGCTGGGGTGCCAAGCAGTGAGTCAGCCTGCCGGGCGTCGCGCCGGGCGCATCATGCTGGTCCTGGCCTGGGGGGCTGGGTTGCTGCTGGCCACGCGGTTTTTTTCGGAATGGGAGCAGAGCCGGTTCAATCCCAATCGCGAACCGGTGTCGGTCATCCAGGGCGAGCAGATAGCGGTGCACCTGGACAGCAACCCGCAGGGGCATTTCGTGGCCGATGGCCAGATCAATGGCAAGACAGTGACCTTTCTGCTGGACACCGGCGCCACCGATGTCGCGATTCCCGCCGAGCTGGGCGATCGCCTCGGCCTGCCTCGCGGCGCTCCGGTGATGCTGCACACCGCCAATGGGCAAACCACCGGTTACCGCACCGTGCTGGACAGCCTTGCTCTTGGCGACATTCTGCTGCACGACGTAGGTGCCATCGTGGCGCCCGGCTTCGGCGGTGAGCAGATCCTGCTCGGCATGAGTGCCCTGAAACAACTCGAATTCACCCAGCGCGCCGGCACTCTGGTGCTGCGCCAACACGCCACGGATCGACCATGAGCGAAACTATCGACCTGAGCCTGGACGGCGTGGAGCGGCGCTCGCTCGCCGACTTCACCGAGCAGGCGTACCTGAATTACTCGATGTACGTGATCATGGATCGCGCACTGCCGCATATCGGCGACGGGCTCAAGCCTGTGCAGCGGCGCATCATCTATGCGATGAGCGAGCTTGGGCTGAACGCCGATTCGAAACACAAGAAGTCGGCGCGGACGGTGGGTGACGTGCTCGGCAAGTTCCACCCTCACGGTGATTCGGCCTGCTACGAAGCCATGGTGCTGATGGCCCAGCCATTCAGCTATCGCTACACCTTGGTCGACGGTCAGGGTAACTGGGGCGCGCCGGACGATCCCAAGTCCTTTGCTGCCATGCGTTACACCGAAGCACGACTGTCGCGCTACTCCGAGGTCTTATTGTCCGAGCTGGGGCAGGGGACTGTGGAGTGGGTGCCGAACTTCGACGGTACCCTCGACGAACCGGCGACACTGCCGGCGCGTCTGCCCAACCTGCTGCTCAACGGCACCACTGGCATAGCCGTGGGCATGGCCACCGACGTGCCGCCGCACAATCTGCGCGAAGTCGCTGCCGCCTGCGTGCGCCTGCTCGACGAGCCCGATACGACTGTTGAACAGCTCTGCGAGCATGTGCAAGGCCCGGACTATCCGACCGAGGCGGAGATCGTCACGCCCCGTGCCGATCTGCTGAAGATCTACGAAACCGGCCGAGGCTCGGTGCGGATGCGTGCGGTATATCGCGTCGAGGACGGCGATATCGTGGTTACGTCGCTGCCGCATCAGGTGTCCGGTTCCAAGGTGCTGGAACAGATCGCCGCGCAGATGCAGGCGAAGAAGCTGCCGATGGTGGCCGATCTGCGTGACGAGTCGGATCACGAAAATCCTTGCCGGATCGTCATCATCCCGCGCTCCAACCGGGTAGCTGCCGACGAATTGATGCAGCACCTGTTCGCTACCACCGAGCTGGAGTCGAGCTACCGGGTCAATACCAACGTCATCGGCCTGGATGGCCGACCGCAGGTGAAGAACCTCAGGGTGCTGCTCAGCGAGTGGCTGACCTACCGCATCGGTACCGTCCGCCGACGCCTGCAGTTCCGTCTGGACAAGGTAGAACGGCGCCTGCATCTGTTGGAAGGTTTGCTGGTTGCCTTTCTCAACCTCGACGAGGTGATCCATATCATCCGTACCGAGGATCAGCCCAAGCCTGTGTTGATGGCGCGTTTCGAGCTCTCCGAGCTGCAGGCCGATTACATCCTCGACACCCGCTTGCGCCAGTTGGCGCGGCTGGAAGAAATGAAGATTCGCGGTGAGCAGGACGAGCTGGCCAAGGAGCGCGATAAGTTGCTGGCGTTGCTCGGCAGCGAAGCCAAGCTGAAGAAGCTGGTGCGCAAGGAGCTGATCGCCGACGCCGAAACCTACGGCGACGACCGCCGCTCGCCGATCGTGGCGCGCGCCGAAGCCCGCGCGCTTTCGGAAAACGAGTTGTTGCCTTCCGAACCAGTCACCGTGGTGATTTCCGAGAAGGGCTGGGCGCGCTGCGCCAAGGGCCACGACATCGACGCCACCGGGCTGTCCTACAAGGCTGGCGACGGTTTCAGAGCGGCCGCTGCAGGGCGCTCCAATCAGTACGCCGTGTTCATCGATTCGACCGGGCGCAGCTATTCGCTGGCAGCCCATTCGCTGCCCTCGGCCCGGGGTCAGGGCGAGCCGCTCACCGGACGCCTGACGCCACCTCCGGGCGCCGGTTTCGAGTGCGTCCTGCTGCCCGATGACGACTCGCTGTATATCATCGCCTCCGACGCCGGTTACGGCTTCGTGGTCAAGGGTGAAGACCTGCAGGCGAAGAACAAGGCGGGCAAAGCATTGCTGTCGTTGCCGGCCGGTGCGCGAGTCGTCGCGCCGCGACCGCTGAAAAGCCGCGACCAGGACTGGCTGGCGGCCGTTACGACCGAGGGGCGTCTACTGGTATTCCCGATCCGCGACTTGCCGCAGCTGGGCAAGGGCAAAGGCAACAAGATCATAGGCATTCCGGGTGACCGGGTTGCCAGCCGTGAGGAGTATCTGACGGATCTCGCCGTGCTGCCGGAAGGAGCGACGCTGGTCTTGCAGGCCGGCAAGCGAACCCTTTCGCTGAAGAGCGATGATCTGGAACACTACAAGGGCGAGCGCGGGCGGCGTGGCAACAAGCTGCCACGCGGCTTCCAGCGAGTGGATGCGCTGCTGGTCGAGTAAAGACACTGAGTCGGAGGCGTCTTAGAGGCTGGCTTCTGATGGAGGTTTCGCGGAAGATAGCCGCCTTTCGATTTTCCGATTTGCGACGCGGCGGCTGCAATCGCCGGCTGCGTCGCCGGCTAAAAAACAATCAGCGCGGTGGTTAGCGGTAAGTGACGGCTGCGGTGCGAACAGCTAGCCGCCTTGCGATTTCGCCCCAGCCCCGGTGCAAAGGTAGAGATGAACGTGCGACGCTTCACAACTTTTTTGCTACTTGCCTGTGCCGGCCTGGCCGGCTGTGTCACCCAACCCGTGCCGATGTATCGCCTCGACAACGGCAATGTGGAGATGCCAGCGCAAGCGGAAGATGGCGCTGCGGTCCTGTTGGGGCCGGTGAAGTTGGCCGATTATCTGCAGCACGACGCCTTGCTGCAGCGGCTTCCGGATGGGAGCCTCGCCGCTGATGACCAGCAGGCGCGCTGGGCGGGAAATCTGCAAGGCGACGTCAACCAGTTGCTGTTACGCCAACTGGCTTCACGTTTGAAGACCCAGAGCCTGGAGCTGAGCCCGGGCAGCAAGGGCTTCGACCCCGACATTCGTATCGAGCTTGAAATCACCCGCCTGGATTCTGGTCCGCAGCATCCGGCTGTGCTGGAAGCGCAGTGGCGCTTGCTGGACGGGCAGGGTAAACGGCAGAGCAGTCGTCTGGTTCGGTTGCAGGAGGAGCATCAGGGCAGCACAACCGATCAGGTGCGGGCGCAAAGCCGGCTTCTGCAGCGGCTTAGCGAAATGATGGCGAGCGCCGTAAAGCCGATAATGGTAGCCAAGACGCGCACCGGGCGCAGCGTCAGTAAAGCGCCGAGCAAACCGGAGGCGCCCCCGGCAATCCCCGCGGTAGAACCGATCAGAACCGACTTGGAAGTGTTTCGCTTCTAAGGGCGTTATGCCTGGATGAAAGAGCTTTCGCGGCCATCAGCCGCTCCTGCCATGTCGGGATCACGCCCGCGAAGCCAAGGGTGCGTTCGCGGCCATCGGCCGACTCCTACCCATGTCGCGACCACCCCCGCGAACCCAAAGGCCCTTTCGTGAGCACGGACTTACCGTAGGAGCGGGCCATGCCCGCGAACAATGCCGAGGCGCCTTTCGGTTCGTGGCCGTTAGCTACGGCTGCGCAGCTCGTGCATGCGAGCGAGCTGCCGCTCCAGTAGCGATGGGTAGGGTTCGAGCAGCCGCTCAACGCAGCAGGCGCCCTCTGGACTGGCGATGGGACGGATACGAGCGCGCTGGCGAATCAGGCTGTCGTCGCCAATCCCTCGTTCAACCAACAACAGGTTACGGCTGTGTTGGGACATGGCTAGCGCGGCTTGTGCTGGCTCGCTGAGCAGAAGGTCGCCCTGGCTCAGGTCATAAAGCCCTTCGCCTTGAGTGAGCCCAAGTTGCAGTTGCAAGGTGATGCCGCTATCGGCGACTTCGATCTGCAAGGCGTGGCCCAGCGCGCGCATCAGCTCGCCACAGCAAAGCGCATGGGTCAGGTAGTTCTGCTCATCGTCCTGGCTGTGGAAGAGCATCAAACTGCTGCCGTCGTTGAGCGTATGCAGTTCGGCCTGATACAGAGTCGAAGCCTGCTGCAGACAGTCGCTGTAGCGCTGCAGCAGCTCGGTCAGCTGTGCGCGTGGCAGGCGGCGCAGTTGCTCCTGAGCACCGAGCTGAATCGCCAGCACACCGCTTTTGCCAGTCGTGGCTGGCGCTGCGGGGGAGTGCGCTGCTGGGGTTGGGGCAGGCGCTGGCTGCGACTTGGGCTCATCGAATGAGTCATCGGTGGCATGATCTTCCGTCGGCAGGCTCCCAGCCGCATCGTCGAGATGGCTCCGAAGATCCGTGTCAGAACGTTCGTAGTTGTTGACCGGACCGGCGACAGGCACCTCGAAATGCGCCGAATAGAGATCCTCCATGCTGTCGTCCAGCTCGATTTCCGGCTCTGGCTTCTCGGGGACCAGGCGTGCCTGCAGCTGCCGCGCCAGTTCACCGATCTCATCTTGCCTGCCCGCACCGGGCGCCGGATCATCGGGGTCGCGCAACCACAGACGCAACTGCATCAAGGGGAGGGACAACTGCCGGCCAAGGCGCATGCTGAGCGTCAGCGTAAGCGCCAGCAGGATCAGGCTGAGCAAGCCCATGCTTTGCAGGCTGATGGTCATCGGCTGTTGGAATTGCTGCATATCGAGGCTGATGCGCAAGTGCCCCGCAATCACCTCCTGAAAACTGATGGGGGTGGAGTAAAGGCCTTCCTCATCACCCAGCAGATTTCGCTGCGGGCGCGCGCCGGACTCCGCCAGCACGCGGTTGTCGACGCTGTAGATCGCGGCGTGCGCCACCAGCGGGTTCTTCACCAGGTTGCTCAGCAGGACATTGAGACTGAGGATGTCGTTGGCGACCAGCAAATCCGTCGCCGAAGAGGCCGTCTGGGTGATCAGGCTTTGGCCGAGGGCATCGGCCTGCTGTTCCATGGCATGCTTGAACTGCATGCCCATGACCCAGGCGTAGATGATCAAGGCCAGCGCGACCAACAGTAGCGTGTGGCTGGCTACCCGCAGAACCAGCGGAACACGACGCTGGCGCAGTGCACGGTAGATCAGCAGGAAGAAATTGTCGGGTTTGACGGATGCGGGCCGGTTCACAGAGCGCGGCTCTACTCTTGAGGAAAGTGGCGCGCAGTATACGGAAAGCGCTGTGGGGGCTAAAGGTCATCGGTCAAAGCAGACGAATTGCAGGCGCGCCAAAGCAAATGTGGATTGGAAACTGGTGCGGTGAGGCAGCGTTCAGCGACAGTCCTGCTGTTATAGAATGCCCGTCTTCTTTACATGGGAGCTGCGCCTTGCGCGAAATCGTCCTGATTAACATCACTGGGGAAGACCGCCCCGGGCTGACCGCGGCAATCACCGGCGTACTCGCTCAAGGTGGTGTGAATATTCTGGATATCGGTCAGGCCGTGATCCACGACACCCTGTCGTTTGGCATCCTGGTGGAAATACCTGATACCGAACGTGCTTCTTCTGTCCTCAAGGACGTGCTGTTCATGGGGTATAAACATGACCAGCAGGTGCGCTTCACGCCCGTTGCGGAGGCAGACTACCAACAGTGGGTGGCCGGGCAGGGCAAGCCCCGGCACATCGTCACGCTACTGACCCGCAAGGTGACTGCCGAGCAGTTGCAGCGGGTTAGCTCGATCACTGCCAAGTATGGGCTGAACATCGATCACATAGATCGGCTGTCGGGTCGCCAGCCGCTGGATATGCCGGAGGAACTGGGCAAGGGCTGTATCGAATTTTCGGTTCGCGGCGAGCCTGCCGACACCGCTGCGCTGCGCGCAGAGTTTCTCAGTGTGGCGCAGGAGCTCAACGTCGACATCGCGTTTCAGCGTGACTCGGTTTTCCGGCGTAATCGCCGGCTGGCGGTGTTCGACATGGATTCGACGCTGATCGAGGCGGAAGTCATCGACGAGCTGGCCAAGGTGGCAGGGGTTGGTGATCAGGTGTCGGAAATCACCGAGCGCGCGATGCGCGGTGAGCTGGATTTCCGCGCGAGCTTCCGCGAGCGCCTGGCATTGCTCGAAGGTCTTGAGGAGCGCGCGCTGGCAGAGGTGGGTGCCCGGCTCAGGCTCACCGAAGGCGCCGAGCTGCTGTTCGCCGAGCTGAAGCGCCTCGGCTACAAGACCGCGATCCTCTCGGGCGGCTTCACCTATTTTGCCAAACAGCTGCAAGCCAGACTGGGCATCGATTACGTCTATGCCAACGAGTTGGAGATAGTCGATGGCAAGCTCACCGGTGTCGCTCAGGAGCCCATTGTCGACGCGCAGCGCAAGGCCGATCTGCTCCGCGAGCTGGCGGAGCGGGAAGGCTTGCGGTTGGAGCAGACCATTGCCGTCGGCGACGGTGCCAATGACCTGCCGATGCTCGGCTTGGCGGGGTTGGGTGTCGCCTTCAGAGCCAAGCCACTGGTCAAGCAGTCGGCCAAGCAGGCTATCTCGACATTGGGTTTGGACGGAATTCTTTACTTGCTTGGCTTCCGCGACCGTGAAGGAACGGAATAGCTGAGCTGGAAGCTAAGCGGTTGAGGCTTTAGCTTCCAGCTGCAGCTTGTCTTATGGCTGTATCGCCACCTTGAGCACTCCGTCGCGCTGATTGGCGAAGAGCTCATAGGCGCTGGTGATGTCGTCGAGGGCGTAACGATGGGTCACCAATGGTGCGAGGTCCACGCGCCCCGAGGCCACCACGTTCAGCAACCGCCGCATCCGTTCCTTTCCTCCCGGGCACAGTGAGGTCACGATCTTGTGGTCGCCGAGTCCGGCATGGAAGGCGCCAAGTGGAATGGTCAGGTCCGCTGAATACACGCCCAGGCTAGACAGCGTGCCGCCAGGCTTGAGCACGCGTAAGGCGCTCTCGAACGTTGCCTGCTGGCCAAGTGCTTCGATGGAGGCGTCGACGCCGCGGCCGCCGGTGAGCCGGAGGATTTCCTCCACCACATCCGTTTGCTTGAAATTCAACGTCACGTCAGCGCCCATTTGCCGCGCAATGTCCAGGCGTGCATCGACACCGTCGACGACGATGATCATCCCGGCACCTCGCAGACGTGCCCCGGCGGTCGCGCAGAGACCGATCGGCCCTTGGGCGAAGATGGCCACTATGTCGCCAATCTTGATCTTGGCCGCTTCGGCGCCGGCGAATCCGGTGGACATGATGTCCGGGCACATCAGCACCTGCTCGTCAGTGAGACCGTCAGGGACCGGTGCCAGGTTGCCCTGTGCGTCAGGGACCAGCACGTACTCGGCCTGGGTGCCGTCGATGGTATTACCGAATCGCCAGCCGCCCATCGGCTTATAGCCGTGGCAGGCGCAGCCGCCGTCCTGCGAGGCAAGGCCGTCCTGGCTCGCGTAGGAGGAAAAGTTCGGACAGATCGCTCCGGCGATGACGCGCTGACCCTCCCGGTAGCCCTGTACATTGCTGCCGAGCTTCTCGATCACGCCGACGGGTTCGTGACCGATGGTCAGGCCGGCGGCGACGGGGTATTCACCTTTGAGAATATGCACATCGGTGCCGCAGATGGTCGTGGTGGTGATACGGACAAGTGCGTCGTTGGGGCCGACGTCGGGGATAGGTTTGTCAACAAGCTCGATTCGACCGGGTTCGACGAACGCGGCGGCTCTCATCATGGTCATGATGCTTTCCTCGCAGACTAGGTCAGAGCACTCTAGTCCAGTCACAGCGGTCGAGGCTGACTGAGGTCAATTCCAGCGCGATTGCGCTGGGCGCGAGGTGAGGCGGTGCAGGCCGTCGCTGTGAAGCCGGCGCCGCGGAGAGTCAATCCTCGTCGGAAGAAAAGTCGTAGTCCATCGACTGGCTGGGGCCCTGTAGATATTGCCCCTGGATATAGCCGACACCTGCCTGCCAGAGCGTAGCCAGTACGGTAGCGCTGTCTACGAACGGCACAATGGTCTGCTTGGCCTGTTCATGGAGCTGTGCCAGGAGCTGTTTGAGCGCTTCCTGATTTTCCTGACGGCTCAGGTCCTGGGTATAGGAACCATCGATCTTCACGAAATCGACATTGAGGTGCTTGAGCGTATTGAGCGGATTCAGCACACAGCCGAACTGGTTCAGGGCGACGCGGCAGCCGAGCCCGGCAAGCCCCTGGGTGAGCGCCTTGGCTTGCCTCAGGTAAGCGACGGCGTCGTGCTCGTCAAGTTGGAAAACTAGCGAATCGGGTGGCAGCTTGGAGGCCTTGAGTGCGACCCCGAGCCAGCCAAGCAGTGATGGGTCCTGCAGGCTTGCCCCCGACAGGTGAACCATCAGCCGCGTGCTGTGGCCCTTGTTGCGGTGTTCGGCGAGCAGTTTGATTGAGTTGAGCAGCACCCAGCGATCAATCTTGGTAGCCAGCCCTGCCTCTTTCGCCGCATCGAGGAACTCGCCCGGCGGCACCTCGGTGCCTTCTGAATCGAGCAGGCGCAGTAGCACCTCATAGTGTTCGTGGCTATCACCGCGCAGGCTGATGATCGGTTGGAACAGCAGGCGGAAGCTGTTCCTTTCCAGCGCCTGCTGCAGCATGGCAAGGATGTTGCCGCGGCTGGCAGCGGCTGCAAGTTCGCGGGCCGGATCGTAGGTTCTCAGGGCGTTACCATCGGTCAGCTCTTCGGCGCAGCGGTGGGCGCGGTCAATCACGTCCCGCGCTTTCGCCGTTTGTTCGTCGAGGGCGGCGACGCCAATACTCAGGCTGGTCTGAACGGTGCGACCACCGACATCAAAAAGGTGTCCTTCGACCTTGCGTAGCAACTCGGTCAGAGGCTGCTCGAGCTGCTTTGGCGCCGCCTCGGGCATCAATACCGCGAACGCATCATCGCCGAAACGTGCCAGTTCGGCCTTCTCTGGGAATTGCGCGCGAAGCAGTTGCGCCAGTTCGGCCAGCAAGCGATCCGAGTCGCCGAGGCCGATCTCGGCTTGCAGGCTGGCGAAGCGATCAATGCGGATGTAGGCGAGGCTTGAGCTCTTTCCGGCATTCACGGCGCGCTCGATTGCGCCGTCCAGCGATTCCAGAAAATGGTTGCGGTTGTAGAGACCGGTCACCAGATCCTGGCTGCTGATCTCGCGCAGCTTTTCCAGTTCGGCATTGTCGCTCTCTGCCCGAATAACCGCCTGGATGCACGGCTCGCCATCGTAGCTGGCAGGCGAAAAATGCATGCGCGCCTTGAAGTTGCGGCCATCGGCGCGGATCCCGCCGCATGTCAGCTCGGCGCTGCCCTGCAGGCTCTGATAGTTCTTCAGAAAGCTTTTGAACTCGCCCTGATCGCAGGAAGCGATCAGGTCAATCATCGGCATGCCTTCGAGCTCTTCCACATCTTCGTAGCCAAACAGCTCGAGATAGGCGCGGTTGGCATAGATATGCATGCCGTCGTGGACATAGGCAATGGCATCTACCGAACTCTCCAGCAGCAGCTGGCAGCGCTTTTCGGCTTCACGTAATGCCAGTTCGGCGGAACGGCGCGCGCGGCGCTCCTCGAGGTTTGCCAGCTCTCTGCTTGCGACCAGGACCAGCCATTCGTCCTCGCCCTGCGGCAGTGCGCCCTGTGCACCCAGGGTCAGGGCTTCGGTAATCGCATCCGTATCGTTACCGTTGATCAACTGGATGACCGGAATATCCTTGGCTTGCTTGCGGATAGCGCCGATGACTTCGCTAGGATCGAGGTTGGCGCTGGTCGGTGCATTGATCAGCAGATCCCAGGTCTGCTGCAGCACATCGGCCAGGTCTTCACTGGAGGTCAGGCGATGAACGCGCGTCGCCTGGCCTGCGTTGCGAAACAGGCTGACCAGTCGCTCAGCTTCATTCTGCGAATCCTCGAGGATCAGCAGGCGGATGGTTTTCGTTTGCGGGGCCATGGCAGCAGCTTTGGAACGCACCATAGAGGGGCGTGGAGGCTAAAAAACGGTGATCGGCAATCTACAGCGTGTTCCAGAGCGAGTCAAAATCTTCACCCCGTGAGGTCGCCCGGGTGCCCCGCGCTGTGATCAACGTCTCTTGGGTGGCGGCGGTGAGGCCGACCAACTGATACTCGAACTGGTTATAACTGCTGGTGCCCGCTTGCCGACGGCAGAGCATTGCGCGGTGTTCGTCGCCGTTCTGGTTGATCTGCACCTTCTGGCCTTCCTGGAATGGCAGGCGAGGAACGATCAGCGTAGCCGGACGCGAGATCACGGTGATTTCCGGTAGGAGCAGGGCCCGCAGGTATTCACTGCCCTGATCGGTCTTGCGCAGGAGGCGAAGCCCGCAGGGCTGTGCCTGGGGGGCGATGAGTTCAACCCCCATCTGCGGGCCGCTACCACGAACCTGGCGGACCCAGCGCACCACTGCGACGCTCCAGGTCTGGCTGCTGGCGTCCTGCAGGCCGAGCAGCTCGCCTGCCTGAAGTTGTGCCGGCACTTCGCCCGGCCACGACAGGCAATAGCCGCCTGGGCTCTGGTCGACCCGTTGCACTTCGAAGGTGGGAAACAGACTATCGGCTGCAGGTTGTGCAGCCTCATCATCGTCGCTCGCCTTGGTTGATGCGGTAACAGGGCGAACGAACTCAATAGGGGCCTCGTCTGGAAGTCGCTCTTCCTCCACGACGATTTGGGCGTCGAACGCCACGGACCAGACGTCAGGTGCGGCATTGTTCAGCTTGAATACGGCGGATCGAGTCGCGTCAGGACGTTTTAGTAGTTCGCCGAACGGACGCTGGCCAGCAAGGTTGTAATGCAACGCGCTCATGCCGATACACAGGGTCATCGAGCCTTGTGTCGGGGCGCGTTGAAAGCTGCGCTCGGAAATGTCCCCCCAGGCGGCAGTCAGATGCTGCAACAGATCCGGGTTCAGCCCTTCGGGAATGGCCAGCGCTTTAGTCTCGGAGGCCTCTGTGGGTGACTGCAGGTGGGACTGGATAGCTTTGACCAGATCATGCGGATCGATGCCGAGCAGATCGGGGCGGGCACTGGCGGGATACATCGATCGATAGCGCGGTGGACCATCGATACGCGGGGATACGCCGAACAGGCTGGTTGGGCCCAGCCCTGCCTGCAGATGGACCAAGGCGCTCCAGGGCTCGAGCAGTTGCGCAAGTTGGCCGATACCTTGCTGGCGCATCTGGTTGCAGCGCGCGCTGCCCAGCATCAGCGCAACGATATAGCTCTGTTCCGTGCTGAGGCCGGCGACCCGATAGCACAAGTCGTCATGTACCAGAGTGCGGTGTATGTCGTTTGTGGCGGCTATCGCGTAGAGCTGGTGCAGTTCCAGCCACAGGCCATCGGGCGTGGGGCTGTAGAGCTGAGTGGAGCGCACGAGCATGGCGCAGAGGCTGCGGATTGCCCGCTGCAGCGCAATGGTGAGCAACTGCAGGCGGTCGCGTCCAGTCTGTGGGACCAGCTCGGCGGAGATCAGTTTGTAGCCGATGGCGAGGTGGTTGTTCAGTGCCTGACACAGGCTGGCGACCTTGCGTGGGCGTTCGCCGAGCACGATAGGCTGGTTGATGAAGTAGCGTTCCAGCTCCCGGCAGACGAAGTGGATTTCCGGTCGTAGCAGCTCGAGCAGCTGCAGCCGGTTTGTGGCCGGTGTGCGCAGCTGATTGAGTTCGCGCATGGCCTGATACAGCTGTCGCGCGGTCTCGCCAAGGTTCGCCTTGGGCAGGCCGGCAAGCCACCGCTTGACGCCGCGCGCGCTGGGTTCGCAGAAAGATAATTCCTGGCAATCCGGCGTCGGCACGCGTAACAGCAATGGCTGGCTCTGGTTATCCAAGCGTTAAACTCCGTGGCATGCCCGCAGGCATACCACCAGCGGCGGCGATGGGCTTCGCGAGCTGCCATGCCGTGATATCAAAATGCAATCGTCACGGTCAATCATAGCGAACCCGTAGCAATTGGCCAGCGCCAGCCGACCGCTGGCGGGTGTCAGAGCGAAGGCGAGTCCGATGCCGGCGCCGCGATGTCGCCCGCCGGCTTGGCTTGGCCCAGCCCCTCCCCCATGCTGACCGGTGCCAGCGCCGACAGTTGCTCGGCCCAGCTGATCCGGTCGGGTCCAAACAGCAGAATCACGGTGGAGCCGAGCTTGAATCGACCCAATTCCGCGCCTTTCTCCAAGTGGATGGGCGCTCGTGCTGCTTCGTCATAGTGAAAGGTCTTGAGCGTGCGCTTGGGCGGCGTAACCAGGCCGGCCCACACGGTCTCGATGCTGGCGACGATCATCGCGCCGACCAGCACCATGGCCATCGGCCCGTGCTCGGTATCGAACAGGCAAACCACGCGCTCATTGCGGGCGAACAGTTCCGGGACACCTTCGGCGGTGACTGTGTTTACCGAGAAGATGCGGCCCGGTACGTAAACCATTTCTCGCAGGGTTCCAGCCAGCGGCATATGCACCCGATGGTAGTCCTTGGGCGACAGGTACACGGTGGCGAAATCACCCCCCATGAAGGGCGCGGCACGTTGGTGGTCGCCGCCGAGCAGCTCCATCACGCTGTAGCTGTGGCCCTTGGCTTGAAAGATTCGCCCTTGCTCGATTTTGCCGAGCTGGCTGATGGCGCCGTCGCAGGGATTGAGGATCGCCCCTGGGGTCGGGTCGAGCGGGCGGGCGCCGTCTTTCAGCGCGCGGGTAAAGAACGCATTGAAATGTTCGAAAGCAGTCGGCTCTTCGATCTGTGCTTCGTGCATCGGCACGCCGAAATGGCGAATGAAGGCCTTGATGAAGGTGTTCTTCACCCAGGGCAGGCGGCACTCGGCGAGGCAGCCGGCGAGGCGCGAAATCAGGTGATGCGGCAGCAGA
This sequence comes from Stutzerimonas xanthomarina DSM 18231, assembly GCF_900129835.1. GTDB lineage: Bacteria > Pseudomonadota > Gammaproteobacteria > Pseudomonadales > Pseudomonadaceae > Stutzerimonas > Stutzerimonas xanthomarina. Next base: position 377,200 of record NZ_FQXA01000001.1, on the reverse strand, counting down.
TACTGGATGAATACAAACAAGCGATCTTTCATGGATGACCTTTTCATTGCTGGATCGGGGTGTCAGGCAGATTGCCCCATTCGCCCCAGGAACCAGGGTATCCCTTGACGCGCGGATAGCCCAATGCCTTGGCCAGCAGGTAGGTGAAGCCGGAGCGGTGATGCGTCTGGCAGTGGGTAATGATTTCCTTGTCGGCGGTGATGCCGAGTGCTTCCAGCCGTTCAGCGATGTCTTCGCGGATGCGCATGGCGCGTGCCGGGTCCATGGCTGCGGTCCACTCGAAGTTGATTGCGCCGGGAATGTGCCCCGCGCGTGCTGCGAGCACTTTCTCGCCGCGATACTCTTCCGGCGAGCGCGCATCCCAGATCACCAGGTCGGCCTCACCGAGCCGGCTTTCGAGATACTCGCGGGTCGCGCTAGGGGTTTCGTCCAACTGTAGGGGGACCGAGCCGCCTGCAGCGGCAGGGCTGTCCTGCGACAGGGGGCGCTGTTCTGCCAGCCAGGCGTGCAACCCGCCGTTCAGGTAGTGGTAATTGGAATGGCCGATGACATCCAGCAGCCAGATGAAGCGGCCGGCCCAGCCTCCGCCTTCGTCGTCGTAGACCACATAGACAGCGTCGGCACGATGCCCCAGCGCGCCAAACAGTGCTTCCAGCTGAGGTTTGCCTGGCAGTTGCCCCGGCGCCGGTGGTTGGCCGAGCTGAGTCTGCTTGGGATCGACGAAGCGAGCGCCAGGCACGTGGCCCTCGGCGTAGCGGGCCGCACTGGTAAGGTCGACCAGAATCAGCTCGGGCGCATTCAGGCGCTCGGCCAGAACGGCCGGTTCGATTACCAGCGGCAGGGTGGAAAAGGCGGACACGGCAAGCCTCGAACGGACGGAAAGGAGCAGTCTAGCGAAAAAATCAGCGGGCGCGTTTGCTGAACGTCGTCAGGGCGCGCTCGATGCACTGGACCGTCTTGGTGAAGGCCTGCAAGCCCATCTCGCTGAATGCAGTGTTGTTCTGATCGACCACCAGCAGCATCACCACGCGATCATCCAGACCGACGGAGCGCAACAGCACGTGCTCGCTGGGGAACAGCGCTTTCAGCGCGCCAGGCAACAGCGCAGTGAATTGGGCGAGATTATCCGGCTTGAGCCGCAGTAACGCTGGCTTTTCCAGCAGCCTGTGCAACACCTGGCTTTGCTCGGGTTCCAGCGACAGCCGGTTTGCCTCGTTTGGCAATCCGCTGGCTTGCTGAACGACCAGACGGTGCTGCTTGCGATCTACCAGCAGCACCAGTACGCGCTGCATGCCCGAGCACGTCAGCGCTTTACAGGCTGTCGCGGTGAGTTGCAGTACATTGTCAAATGGGCAAGGGACGCTGAGCAGCTCGCGGCAATGTTCGCGCCATTGGGCCAGGGTTTCGGTGTCCGGCAATTTCGCCGCCTTTTCTACCTGGAATGTGCTTTCCCAAGGCCAGAGCAGCCCTTGGGCCGGATGCCAGAGATCGGTTGGCCCGATCGCTCGGGCACTGATGGCCGCTTGCTGATGGGTCATCTGCTGCAATTCGGCGAGAGGGACCTGCAGGTAGAGGCCGGCGAGCCGCTGCCAGCGCAGGCTGTGAATGCCACTCCAGCTGTGGTGTGCCGAAAGCGCCAGACCGTTTGCAAGCACGATGGTGTTGCTCGGCAAGGTGAGCCAGCGGCGCAGCGCAGGGTCGGCGTCGAGCATCTGTTGCTGATGCAACGGATGTTCATTATCGCGGGCGATGTGCAGTGCTTTGATCAGCATGCGCCGATGCTCGTTGAGAAGCCGGTAGCCTTGGGCGATCCAGCGCGGCAGGCCCCAATGTTCGGCGGTGGCGATACACAGCTCAAGCAACGAGACGCCAAGCAATGACTGTTCGACCTGGCGAGCGGGCTCGTGCTTGACCAGGACGCGCTGCTCCCAGATTTCCAATAGCTCCGGGTGCGCGGCAACCAGCGCCCACACGGGTGAAAGGAACAGCAGACTGCTCCAGTGAATTTCCTGCCAGAGCCGCGCCAGGCGTGAGGCGAATAGCCCGTTAGCCTGCTGGCTGGCGTGGCTGCTGATCAACATCAGCTGCCGCAAGGGCGCCGGAATATCGTTTGGCTGAGCGGCTGGCACCTTGGCGAACAGAACTTCGGCGCGCTTCAGCCCGATACGGCTAAGCGCAACCTCAAGGCTCTCGGCCGGTTTGCTGGTTGATGCTGCGCTGCGGTTGGCCTCGCGGATCACCGTGAGTGCCAGGGCAGGGCTTTCCTGAATGAGGTCTGAAATCTCGCGCATAGATAGGCTGCTGTCGCCCAGCGCCTGTTGAACACGTGCATAGCGGCCGGCGGCCGCCGGCAGGACAACGGCGTCCAAGGTCTTGAGCCAGGCGCCAAGCGAGCGGGGGAGTGGTGTCGTAGTCATGGCGCCGCCAAACTAGCATTTCATCGGGATGGCCTTTAGTCTGGCGCAAAAGCTCCGATAACCAGAACAATTCTTTTCATTTGCCCTTCCGCCTGACCCCAATCGAGTTCGTGCGACATCGCGCGGCTTGTTTCAGGTGCCCTGAGATCAGGTTTTAGACGTACCTACCTATGGCAAAAATAATCGGCATTATCGTGGTAATCGCCAGCGTCCTTGGCGGTTTCATCCTGTCCGGCGGCCACGCTGCCGCGCTCATCCACCCGTTCGAGGTGATGATCATCGGTGGTGCCGCATTGGGTGGCTTCCTACAGGCGAACCCCGGGAGCACGACCAAGATCGTGTTCAAGAAGTCGCTGCAGATGTTCAGCAACCGTTTCACTCACAAGTACTACCTGGAAGTGCTGGGGCTGCTCTACGAGATCCTCAACAAGAGCCGTCGTGAGGGCATGATGGCCGTCGAGGCCGACATCGAAGAGCCCGCAGCCAGTCCGATATTCAGCAAGTACCCGGCAATCCTGAAGGACGAGCGGATGACCGCCTTCGTCTGCGATTACCTGCGCATCATGTCGTCCGGCAACATGGCGCCGCACGAGCTGGAAGGGCTGTTCGACATGGAGCTCAACGGCCTCAAGGAAGAACTTGAGCATCCGTCTCACGCCGTGGCGAAAGTTGCTGACGGCTTGCCGGCGATGGGGATCGTGGCTGCGGTGCTGGGCATCGTCATCACCATGTCGGTGCTGGCGTCGGCTACCAACGCCGAGATCGGGGAGAAGGTCGGTACGGCGCTGGTCGGTACCTTCCTCGGCATCCTCGCCTCCTACGGCTTCTTCGGCCCGCTGGCGGCGGCGCTCGAGCACGATGCCAAGGAGGAGCTGAATCTGTATGAGGGCATCAAGGCGACACTGGTCGCCTCTGCTTCGGGGATGCCGCCGACGCTGGCCGTGGAATTCGGCCGCAAGGTGCTGCTGCCAGCACACCGTCCAAGCTTCGCCGAGCTTGAACAAGCAGTGCGTGGCAGCTAACCGCACCCATGGACAATACCCAGCCAATCATCGTCAAGCGGATCAAGAAGGTCGCTGCAGCCCACCACGGTGGCGCCTGGAAGATCGCCTTCGCCGACTTTGCGACCGCCATGATGGCGTTCTTTCTGGTGATGTGGCTGATGTCTTCGGCCACGCCCGAACAGAAGCGAGCCATTTCCGGTTACTTCCAGGACCCCATCGGTTTCACCGAGAGCGCGAGCCCGCACGTCATCGATCTCGGCGGTACGCCTACGCCATCGCCGGACCGCACCCTTAATGAGGAGGTTGATCCAGCGATCCAGCAGAGCGAATCGAGGATGGATGCCGATCAGGCGGAAACCTTCGCCGACCAGTTGGAGCGTGAACGTCTCGAACTGCTGCTTCAGGAGTTGCAGAACAAGGTTGATGAGAATCCCGAGCTGACGCGCTTCAAGGACCAGATCCTGTTCGAGATCACCCAGGACGGCTTGCGCATCCAGATCATGGATGCGGCCAACCGACCCATGTTTGCCCTGGGCAGCGCCCAGCTGCAGCCGTACTTCGAAGACATTCTGCTGGCGATGGCCGACACCATTCGTGCGGTGCCGAACAAGATCAGCATCAGCGGTCACACCGATGCCAAGCCTTATTCAGGACATGGCGATTTCGGCAACTGGGAGCTGTCGGCCGGGCGCGCCAACGCGGCTCGGCGCACGCTGGTTGCTGGCAGCTATCCAGACGAGCAAATTGCCCGGGTAGTGGGCTATGCCTCTTCGGCCCTGTTCGATAGACAGGACCCGCTGAATCCCGTCAACCGCCGCATCGATATCCTGGTGTTGACCAAGAAAGCGCAGCGTGACATCGAAGGCGAGCAGTCAGATGCGACGGGCGAGGGTGCGACCTCGGAGCCGCCATCTACAGAAGATGTATCGGCGCCCTCGGCTGCACCGCCCGACCCGCTGCAAGCGCCGCAGTTGCGCGAGCGGCTGAATATTTTCGAAGATGGCGTGCTGCAATTCGACCAGCCCGGCGGTAACTGAGCCGGCAGTTCACCCTGCCGTCAGCGCATCAGTAGTCGGCTTCCGGCAGACTGCTGATGATATGTCGGTAGCTGGCCATACGTTGAGGCTGGATCTGTCCCTGCTCCAGTGCCTTGAGCAAGGCGCAGCCTGGCTCGCGGTCATGCTTGCAGTCGCGGAAGCGACAGTGACCCAGCAACTCCTGGAACTCGATGAAACCCGCTTCGACATCAGAACGGCTTACGTGGCCCAGGCCGAACTCACGAATACCTGGGGAGTCGATCAGCTCGCCACCGCCGGGGAAATGAAACAATCGCGCGGTCGTGGTGGTATGCGTACCTTTGCCGGTCATTTCTGACAGCGCGCCCACTCGGGTGTCGATACCGGGCAAAAGGCTGTTCACCAGCGACGATTTGCCCACCCCGGACTGGCCGACAAATACGCTGACGTGCCCGTCGAGGCGCGCTTGCAGCGCTTCCATGCCCGCGCCGTCATGTGCAGACACTTCCATCAGCGGGTAACCCAGGGTGCGGTAGACCGCCAGCAGGGCGTTGAGCGCACCTTCATTCTGCGCATCGATCAGGTCTGCCTTGTTCAGCAGCAGCAGCGGCGTGATCCCTGCATGCTCGGCTGCGATCAGATAGCGATCGATGAGGTTGGCATGGGGTTCCGGCAACGGCGCGAACACGATCACGATCAGATCGACGTTGGCAGCCACCGGTTTGAGCTGGCCGCGTGTGTCAGGCCGGCAGAGTTCGGATTGGCGCGGCAGCTGCGCGACGATGACGCCGATGCCCTGGTTGCCCGGACGCCAGACCACCCGATCGCCGGTCACCAGCGCCGGCAGGTTTGCGCGTAGGTGGCAGCGGAACACCTGACCGCAGTGCTCGCCTTCCTGAGCCTCGACTTCGACCTGCACGCCGAAGTGGGCAATGACCAGACCGGTCTGCTCCGGGCCGAGATCGCCGCCCTCGAGTTCTTCCACCGCGCGTGATTCACGCCGCGCCGCGCGAGTGGCGCGTTCTTCCTGGATCTTCTCGATGCGCCAGCTTTGCCGGCGGTTGAGTTGGCGTTTGGCCATTGCGTGCGGTGCCCAGGTATTAAAGGAGGGCGAGTCTAACATGCCGGTGAGTACACGCTGCGGGCCTGTTTTTGCTGGGCTTCCGGCCGGTAGACTAGCCAGCCTCTACTGCTGGCGGCGAGCGCCCATGCCTGTCTCCTCACTTACGCGTCACCCCGCCTTGCTGGCGTTGCTCAGCCAACTGCTGTCGCTGCTGCTGTGCTGGCTGTTGCTGCTCGCGTTGGCGCGGTTTCTGGGCTGGCACCTGAGCCTGTTGGGGGCCGCTTGTCTGCAAGGCGCGCTTGCTGCGTTGATCGGTCAGCGCCTCGGGCTGTCGCGCTGGTGGCTGCCGATCAATTTTGGTTTCGTGCCGGGGTTGGTGCTTTTGCAGGACCATGCACTGCCACCCTGGTTGCTGCTGGTCGGCTTTATGATCTTGCTGATGTTGAACTGGAATGCCATGACCGAGCGGGTGCCTCTGTATCTCACCGGCTCCGCAGCCGAGCATCGGCTGGCGCATCGGCTTGCAGCGCTGCCCGACGGCTTCAGTTTCATCGATCTGGGCAGCGGGCTCGGCGGGACCCTGTTGCGGCTGGCGCGGCTTTATCCGTCGGCACGTTTCGTCGGCGTCGAAACGGCGCCGCTGACCTTTGTATTGTGCTGGTTGCGCTGCTTGTTCCAGCGCAACTGCCAGGTGCGTTTTCGCAGCTTCTGGCGCGAGCCGCTCGCTGGTTACGATGTGGTCTATTGCTTTCTTTCGCCTGCACCCATGCCGGCGTTGTGGCAGAAGGCGCGGACTGAGATGAGCCCGAACGCGCTGTTGATCAGCAACAGCTTCGACGTGCCTGGCGTTGAAGCGCAGGAAACCCTCGCCATCGATGACTGGCGGCATTCACGCCTGCTGATCTGGCGGCCCGGTGCAGTCGCGCAACCTGACGGCTACTCCGCGAGCGGCTAAACTGCGCGCCACGCCTAAGGAGTTCACCATGCAGAACCCACAAAACCTCATCTGGATCGACCTGGAAATGACCGGTCTGGACCCGGACAACGACGTCATCATCGAGATGGCCACCATCGTTACCGACAGCCAGCTCAACGTGCTGGCTGAAGGACCGGTTATCGCCATCCATCAGAGCGATAAAATCCTCGCCGGCATGGACGAGTGGAACACACGTCAACATGGCGGTTCCGGCCTGACTCAGCGGGTGCGCGACAGCCAGATCTCTACCGAGAAAGCCGAGGCTCAGACGCTGGCGTTTCTCGAACAGTGGGTGCCGAAAGGTAAGTCGCCTATCTGTGGAAACAGCATCTGCCAGGATCGGCGCTTCCTTTATCGCCGCATGCCTCGCCTGGAAGCCTACTTCCACTACCGCAACCTGGATGTCTCGACGCTCAAGGAATTGGCGGCGCGCTGGGCGCCAGAGGTGCTGGCTGGCTTCAAGAAGGGCGGCACGCATCTGGCGCTGGATGACATCCGCGAGTCGATTGCCGAGCTGCGCCATTACCGCGAGCACTTCATCAAGAGCTAAAAGACGATAACAGCGCTGCAAGCTGGAGGGTTGCGAGGAAAAAGTAGCTTGAGGCTGGCAGCCAAGCGAAGAGCAGTTGCTGGGTCCGACCCGCTGAAAGCTCGACGACGCCGAGAGTATCGACTCGCCTCTGGCCTCCGGCGATTAGGTTCGCGGGCATGGCTCGCTCACACGTGAGCGACGTGATGCCGCCCCGGATTGTGTAGGGGCGGCCCATGGTCATGAAAGTCTCCCGCCTATGTGTCTATGTGCCTATCTGCCCAGCCGCCTCAACTCGTCCGACTCGACCACCCGCGTACCTTCGGCTTCCTCCAGTGCCAGCCGCCAGAGCGCACGCGCCAGGATGCAGGCCGAGATCCCGCGGTATTTGCCTGGCAACAGATAGGAGAGCGGGGCGGTCAGGCGCTCGACCGGCCGCACCTCCATGCGCGGGCCGAGCAGCTGCGAAGGCCGCACGATGGTCAGCTGCGGCCAGCCCTGCGCGCGTAGCGCCTGCTCCATCTCACCTTTGACCCGACAGTAAAAAATCGAGCTGTCTGGGTCGGCGCCCAGCGAGCTGATGACCAGCAGGTGCCGCGCGCCCAATTCCCGGGCGCGTCGGGCAAAGGCGACAACCAGATCATGGTCGATGGCGCGAAAGGCTTCCTGGCTTCCGGCTTCCTTCAGCGTGCTGCCCAGGCAGCAGAACGCGGTGTCGATTTCGCCTGAAAGCTGCGCCAGCAGCGTCTGCAGCGGGCCAACCGGGTTCTCGAGCCGCGGGTGCGCAGCCAGCTGCTTGCGGCTGGGGGCGAGCACGCGCTCCACTGTGGGTTCGTTGAGCAGGCGGTCGAGCAGGTGCTCGCCGGTGAGCCCGGTGGCGCCGGCAAGCAAAATACGCTGTGGCGTCAAATACATGGTTTGGCTTCCTGTAACGATCAGTCAGATGGCGCTGGCTGCTGTTTGCTCAGCGCCCGCCAGTGTTCGACAACCTGCTCGGGTGCCCATATCTGCGGCTCCGAAGCCTGATAGTGGTCGGCTTGTTCCCGTTCGGCAACCCTCGCCTGTGCCAGCGTGAATGCCTGCACAATATCTGGCGTTGCCTGCAAGGCCTCGGTGAATAGGGCGCGGCCGAAGTAGGTGAAGTCGCTCTCCTCGGAGCAGCCGAACGACACCCGGTCGGCACGAGCTGCGGTAATAACAAGCGTGTTCGGGCTTTTCAGGGGCTCGATAAAACCGCCGGAATAGCAGGCCGAGATGACTACGACCTTGTTGCGTTCGGCGAGTGGCTGCATCAGCGCAGCCAGGTCTGTGGCTGGCAGATCTTCCAGAGCCAGTCGGGGCTGGGTCAGTAACAGCTGATGGTCGGCCGAGCCGTGACTGGTCAAATAGATGAAGATCAGGTCTTCCGGGCCGCTGCGCTCGGCCAACCGGGCAACCGCGCGCGAGAGGTTTTCGCGCGTTGCCAGCGGCCGATCAGTGAGATGGTCGCGGTGGTTGACGAGGCTTATCTGGCCGCGGGCGGCGAAGCGGTCGGCCAAGAGATTGTCGACATAGCCGACTTCGCGCAGAAACACGCTCTGCTGGCCATCACCGGCAAGGGTCAGGCTATACAGCTCGGCAGCCGGGGTTGATGGCGGCACCGCATCAAGGGCGTCCTTCAGCAGCTGCCCCTGGCGCAGCAGGCCGATCTCCAGCGGGTCGGCGAGGGGCCTGCCTTGAGCATCCTGGCTTAGACGTCCGGCTCGCCAGGTGCCGCTCCGTTGAGTGCCGTCAGCGAGAAACAGGGTGCCGGTGCCATTGAATTGGCCATCACGAAAACCACCTGTGTAGCGGTCACCACCTGGCTGCCGGAGGTCACCTTCGCCGTGGTACTGCCAGCGTTTGAAGTGTCCGCTGTAGTGCGTGCCGTCAGCACCGACATAGTCGCCCTTGCCGCTCAGTTCGCCGTCGTTGAATTCGCCATTCCAGACATTGCCGGCAGCATCTTCGTAGCGGCCCTGGCCATGGAAGAGGTCGTCCTTGAACTGGCCCAGGTAGTGCTCGCCGTCGTTGCCGCGGTAAAGGCCGTCGCCGCTGAGTCGGCCGTCGGTGAAGGTGCCGGTGAAGACGCCGCTGGCGTCGCTGCGGGTGCCCTCGCCATCGGGCTGGCCACTGACAAACGCGCCTTCGTAGCTGATGCCGTCTGCCTCCTGCAGCTTGCCAGCGCCGTGGTAGAGGCCATCCTTGAATGCGCCTTCATAGCTCAGGCCAGGCTCGCTGTAGCGGCCCGTGCCGTTGAGGCTTCCCTGCTCGAAATGCCCTTCGTAGACGCCGCCGGTGGCGTAGCTGAAGCGACCTGGGCCATTGAACAGCCCGTGTCTGAAGCCGCCTTCGTAGCGATCGCCATTAGCGCCTTGCCAGATGCCCTGGCCGTGCCACTGTCCGTCGGTGAATGATCCGAGGTAATAGCTGCCGTTGGGGTAGTCGATACGCCCTTCACCCTGCAACAGGCCGTCGATGACCTCGCCCCGGTAACGACCACCATCAGGCAGCACAGCGTCGGCGGGCAGCAACGGCTCGCCATCGCCGCACGCGGTCAAAAAACAGGCGAACAACAGTGGAACGAGGTGGCGCATGCGGCTATCCAGAGGGCTGACGCCGCAGTATGCCGCAAACTCAGCGGGCTGCGACAACTGTGCCCGTCTGGTCAGACCACGCAGAGCGCCAGGGTCTCGGCAATGTAGGCAGGTTTTTCCACACCTTCGATTTCCATCACGGCCCGCGATTTGAGCAGCCACTGGCCGGGATTCTTCTCGTAGGCGTCGAGTAATGTCGCTGCGACGCGAACCCGCGAACCGACCCGGACCGGCTGGATGAAGCGCAGGCTGTCGAGCCCGTAGTTGACGCCCATTTTGGTTCCTTCAGGGCGAATCATCAGTTCATCTATCAGCATCGGCAACAGCGACAGCGAGAGGAATCCGTGCGCGATGGTCCCGCCGAACGGGGTCTGCGCGGCCTTTTCTGGGTCGATGTGGATGAACTGGTGATCACCCGTGCAGTCGGCGAACTGGTCGACGCGCTGCTGATCGACGGTGAACCATTCGGAGCGGCCCAGCTCTTTGCCAATGTAGTCCTTGAGTTCTGCTACGGGTACTTGCGGCATATATATCCTCCGGCGTTTGTTGTTTTGGTTCGGACGTGGCGCAACGCTAGATCAGCATGCAGTTGATGACGAATCAACCAAGCATGGCCCGTGCGAATGGCACGCCATAGGCTGGATCGGGAGCTGTTGCGGGTGTCGTTGTGGCGAGAGGCTTATAATCGCGCTCCTTTGCTCTGGAGGCTTCCATGCTGCTACGCGGACTAACCTGGCTGCTGCTATTTCAATTGCTCGGCACTGCGCTCAACGTAATGGTGCTGCCGATGTTGCCGGGGCCGATCATCGGCCTGTTGTTGCTGTTCGTGGCGTTGTTGGCTCGCGGACAAGCGAGTGAGTCGTTGCAGGTCGCCGCGAGCAGTCTGTTGCGTTATCTACCCCTGTTGCTGGTGCCACCCGCCGTGGGCGTGATGGCGTACACCGAGGCGATTCTCGAGGATTTCTGGGCCATCGTCGGCGTGCTGGTGCTCTCGCTGGTGGTGTCACTGGTGTTCACCGGCTGGCTGATGCAGACGCTGATTCGCCGTCAGCAGCGCAAGGCAGGTCGCGCATGATCGCGATGCAGTGGCAGGCGGCCTGGGGCGCCGTCATTCATCATCCCCTGTTTGGCGTGGCGATCACGTTGACGGCTTTCCAGCTGGCCTACGCGGCCTACGAAAAGACCCGCTGGGTATTCCTGCAGCCAGTGCTGGTGTCGATGGTGGTCGTGGTCGGTACGCTTGTGCTTTGCGGCCTGAGCTATGAGGAGTACCGCGACAGCGCCCAGATGCTTACCGTGCTCCTCGGGCCAACTACGGTGGCGCTTGCAGTGCCGCTGTACCTGAATCTGCGGCGGATCCGCGAGCTGTTCGGCCCGATCATGCTCACCCTGCTAGTCGCCGGCGTCGGCGCCACGGCGCTGGGTATGGCGCTGGCCTGGGCTTTTGGTGCCGACCAGATGATCCTGATGACCCTCGCGCCCAAGTCGGTTACCTCGCCTATCGCCATGCTGGTGGCCGAGCAGATTGGCGGCGTGGTGGCGCTGGCCGCGGTCTTCGTGATGATCACGGGGATTATCGGTGCGATCATCGGCCCGGAACTGTTGCGCAGGTTTGGCGTTCAGCATCCTGCCGCCCGAGGCATGGCGCTGGGTCTGACTGCGCATGCGGTCGGCACCGCCCAGGCGCTGCAGGAAGGTGATGAGTGCGGCGCCTTTGCGGCGCTGGCGATGAGCCTGATGGGTGTGATGACCGCGGTGCTGCTGCCCTTGGCCGTGCTGATGCTGTCGTAAGGAGTTTGAATGAAGCTACCGTTGTTTCCGCTCGATACCGTGTTGTTTCCTGGGTGCACCCTTGATCTGCAGCTCTTCGAGGCGCGTTATCTGGATATGGTCAGCAGTTGCCTGAAGGCCGGGCATGGCTTCGGTGTGGTGCGCCTGATCGAGGGTAGCGAGGTGGGGTTGGCGCCGAGCGAATATGCCCTGACGGGTTGTGAAGCGCTGATCCGCGATTGGCAGCAGCGGCCTAACGGCCTGCTGGGGATTCGTGTCGAAGGCGGTCGTCGTTTCGATGTGTTGTCGGCCGAGGTTCAGCGTGATCAGCTGACCATTGCTGAGATCAACTGGCGCGACGAGGGGGACGACCTGCCGCTGAGCGATGAGCATCTTGATCTGGCTATTCTGCTGGAAGCGCTCGGTCAGCATCCGCTGGTCGAGGCGCTGGGGATGGGCAGCGCCGCGCAGGGGCAGCGCTCGCTGGCGCATCAGCTGGCTTATCTGTTGCCGTTTCGGCCTGATCAGAAACTCGACCTGCTGCAACTGGACGATCCTGAACAGCAATTACAGTCCATCCAGCGCTGGCTGGAGCAGTTGCAAGGGGATTCGTCCGAATAGCAGCGGCACCCGACGTTACATACTACTGATAGCGATACAGCTGCATGGCGCCTGGCAACGCCCAGATCGCAAAGGCGCCGATCAGCCCCAGGGTGGCCGGCAGGATCAGCCACCATATTTTCGGCGACAGTGCCGTCATCGGCGCGCGCCATTGCACAAGGGTCAGGCTGGCGGCGCAAACACTTGCCGCCAGCACCGCGCCCGCGATGACATCGGTTGGCCAGTGCACGCCCAGGTAAACCCGCGACAACGCAATCGCGGTGGCCGGCAATGCACCCAGCAACACCCAGGCCAGGCGCATGCGCGGCGGCTGCCCGCGGCCGGCGAGAACCCCCAGGGTGAGAAAAAAAGCGAATGCCGCCGAGCTGTGACCACTGGGGAAGCTGTAACTGTGCAGTGGCTCTAGCAGGATTTCCGGCCGGATCCGGCCGAAGGTCGCTTTCAGTGCGCCGTTGGCCAGTGAGGTGCCCAGCAGTGTGAGAATGGCGAAAGCGGCTGCGCGCGCCTGTTTCGTGGCAAGCAGCAAGAGGCTCAGCAGTACGGCTGCCCACAGCTGGGTGTGGAAATCTCCGGCTCGTGTGACCACGACCATGAAGCGATCGAATACTGGGCTGCGCTCGCCCTGAACGACCGCCATCAGCCCTTCATCGAATTCCACCAGATAGGGCCAACCGATGAACAGTCCGATCAGGACGGCTGCGCTGAGGCCAGCAGCAAGCGGAGTAACCCAGCGCATCTGATGCAGACTGCCATGCACTACGCCGCCGATAAGCAGGAGCAAAGCGGCGGTAACGAAGCCCGCTTCGCTCCAGAAGCCCTCCGGCAATGGCAGCCGCACCGCCGCTCCCGCCGCCCAGCCGGGCAGCAGATAGGCCATCGACCAGCCTGCTGCAGCGATCAGGCTGACCAGCAGAAAGCGCCCGAACGGCATGTCGAGCATGCCGGCGGTTACCGGCAGCATGGGCCGCAGCGGACCGATGAAACGTCCAACCAGTAGGCTGGCGATGCCATAACGTTCGAAGTACACCTCGGCGCGGTTCAACCATTCCGGATGGTCGCGAAGGCCGCGGATGCTGCGGATATTTTGGTGGTAACGGCGGCCCAGTCCGTAGGAGAGCAGGTCACCGAGCAAACCCCCGGCGTAACCCAGCAGTAACGTCTCACCGAGACTGAGCACGCCACTGCCGGCGACTACCGCAATGGCAAATACCAGCACCGTGCCAGGCATCAGCAAACCGACAATGGCGAGGCATTCGAGGCAGGCAACGACAAACAGGCTAAGGCCAAGCCACTGAGGGTTTTCAGCCAGCCAACTGGAGAGTGCGGTGAGCCATTCCGGCATGGGTGTTTTTTCCTTGGTTCGAGACGCTTCGACCCGACATCTGGCGCGCGGGTTTCAACCGTCTGGTCATGATAACGCTGGCGAAAGCCTCGAATGCTTGCCGCGCGACCGGCAAACCGCGCCTCGTTGGGGCAGAGGCGCGCCTGCAGTCGAGCGCTTTACAGCCATTCGCCCGGCGCCGCTGTGCGTGGAGCGCGCGGGTGGCTATAATCAGCCGCTTTCCCTTCAGTCAGGCCAGCCAGACCATGACCGAGTCCGTACTCGATTACATGACCCGCCTCGGTCGCGCCGCGCGCGAGGCGTCGCGCGTGCTTGCGCGTGCCACCACCGCGCAGAAGAACCGGGCCTTGCAAGCCGCTGCCGCCGCGCTCGATGCGGCGCGCGAGGAACTGGTCCGTGCCAATCGTGAGGACCTCGAGGCCGGACGTGCCAATGGTCTCGACGAGGCGATGCTTGATCGTCTGGCCCTGACACCGGCACGCATCGACGACATGATCGAGGGGCTGCGCCAGGTCGCAACCCTGCCTGACCCCATAGGCGAAATCCGTGATATGCGCTACCTGCCTTCCGGCATTCAGGTCGGCAAGATGCGCGTGCCGCTGGGTGTGGTTGGCATCATCTACGAGTCACGGCCCAACGTGACCATCGATGCGGCCAGCCTGTGTCTCAAGTCGGGTAACGCCACGATTTTGCGTGGCGGCTCGGAAGCGATCCATTCGAACCAGGCGATCGCCCGTTGCATTCAGCTGGGCCTGGCCGAGGCCGAACTGCCCGCTGCCGCAGTGCAAGTTGTTGAGACCACCGACCGCGCCGCTGTTGGCGCATTGATCACCATGCCGGAATACGTAGATGTGATCGTGCCGCGCGGTGGCAAGGGGTTGATCGAACGCATCAGTCGCGATGCCAAGGTGCCGGTGATCAAGCATCTGGATGGCATCTGCCACGTGTTCATCGATCAGGCGGCTGATCTCGACAAGGCCATTCGCATCGCCGACAACGCCAAAACACAACGCTATGCGCCCTGCAATACCATGGAGACGTTGCTGGTTCACGCATCCATTGCGGCACGTGTACTGCCACCGCTGACGGCAATCTATTGCGAAAAGGGCGTTGAACTGCGTGGATGCCCACGGACCTGTGAACTGCTCGGTAGCCATGTGTTGGCTGCGAGCGAAGAGGACTGGTCGACCGAATACAACGCGCCGATCCTGTCGATTCGCATCGTCGATTCTCTGGATGAAGCCATCCAGCACATCAACCGCTACGGCTCGCAGCACACCGACGCGATTGTCACGGAAAACTTCACCGATGCGCGGCGCTTCATCACCGAGGTCGATTCGGCGTCGGTGATGGTCAACGCCTCCACTCGTTTTGCCGACGGCTTCGAGTACGGCCTGGGAGCTGAGATCGGTATTTCCACCGATAAGCTGCACGCCCGTGGTCCGGTCGGTCTGGAAGGTCTGACCAGTGAGAAGTACGTGGTATTTGGCGACGGCCACGTGCGTACTTGATGAGGGCAACCGGCACTCCTCGGCGCATCGGCCTTCTCGGCGGCACCTTTGACCCGGTGCATATCGGGCATTTGCGTGGCGCGCTGGAAGTAGCCGAAATAGTCGGGCTCGACGAGGTTCGTCTGGTGCCCAACTACCGGCCGCCGCACCGTGAGGCGCCGAACAGCTCCGCGCAGGATCGCTTGACCATGGTTCGGCTGGCGGTGCAGGACCTGGCTCCGCTTTCGGTCGATGCACGCGAGCTGGAACGTGACAAGCCGTCTTATACCGTCGACACGCTGGAGTCTCTGCGTGCCGAGCTGGGTCATGACGATCAGGTGTTTCTCATCGTCGGCTGGGATGCGTTCTGCGGGCTTCCCAGCTGGCATCGCTGGGATGAGCTGCTCGATCATTGCCACATTTTGGTCATGCAGCGGCCGGACGCCGACAGCGAGGCGCCGGAAGCGCTGCGCGATCTGTTGGCTGCACGCAGCGTGAGTGACCCGCTGACGCTTGCAGGCGGCGGGGGGCAGATCGCCTTCGTCTGGCAAGCCCCGCTAGGGGTATCGGCAACACGAATTCGTCAATTTCTGGCCAGCGGCCGGTCGGTGCGTTTTCTCGTACCCGACGCCGTACTGGCTTATATCAACGCGCACGGACTGTACCGGGCGTCGAACTGAGGTTGTTTCACACTATGCAAAATGATTCTTTGGCCCAGCTGGCCGTTAGCGCCCTGGAAGATCTGAAAGGCACCGACATCACCACCATCGATGTCCGCGGCAAAACCAGCGTCACCGACTTCATGGTGATCGCCAGCGGCACCTCCAGCCGTCACGTAAAATCTCTGGCCGAGAACGTGCTTGAGAAGGTCAAGGAGCAGGGCGTGCGCCCTCTGGGTAGCGAAGGGCTGGACGGCGGTGAGTGGGCCCTGCTCGACCTGGGCGATGTGGTGGTGCATGTGATGCAGGTGCCTACTCGCCAGTTCTATGATCTCGAGCGCCTCTGGCAAGGCGCCGAGCAGAGCCGCGCGCAGCACGCGGGCGAACAGGAATAATCGATCCGTGCGGATCAAGCTGATTGCGGTGGGCTCGAAGATGCCGCGCTGGGTGGAGGACGGTTGGCATGAATATGCCAAGCGCCTGCCGTCCGAGCTGCCCCTGGAGCTGCATGAAATATCTCTCAACACTCGCGGCAAGAATGCCGACGTGGCGCGATTGATTCGTCAGGAAGGCGAGGCCATGCTGGCGAAGGTTCAGCCTGGCGAGCGCATCGTCACGCTGGAAGTGACGGGGCGGCCCTGGAGCACCGAGCAGCTGGCTGGCGAGCTGGAGCGCTGGCGGCTCGATGCGCGCAACGTCAATCTGATGGTGGGTGGGCCGGAAGGGCTGGCACCTGAAGTTTGCGCACGCAGCGAGCAGCGCTGGTCGCTGTCACCGCTGACCTTGCCGCATCCGCTGGTTCGTATTCTGATCGGCGAACAGATCTATCGCGCCTGGACGTTGCTGTCGGGTCACCCTTACCACAAGTAGTACAGCCAAACCGAAGATGTCCCAGCCGATCCCCCTCAAGGACCACGAAAAAGACGCCCGTCTGGTGCGCCAGCGCGTCCTTGTGGGCGGGGCAATGGTGTTGCTGCTGATGGGCGTGTTGATAGCGCGTCTGTATTACTTGCAGGTCGTGCAGTACCAGCACCATTCCACGCTTTCGGAAAACAACCGGGTCCATGTTCAGCCCATTCCGCCTAACCGGGGGCTGATCTTCGATCGGACCGGCAAGATCATTGCTGATAACCGTCCCAGCTTCAGCCTGACGGTGACCCGTGAGCGCGCCGAAGATTGGCGCAAGACGCTGGATGCCGTGGTCGAGGTGCTGGAGCTGTCCAGCGAAGAGCGCGAACTGTTCGAGAAGCGTGTACTGCAGGGGCGGCGTCCGTTCGAGCCGGTGCCGATCATGTATGAGCTCTCCGAGGAACAGATCGCTCGCATTGCGGTGGATCAGTTCCGTCTGCCGGGCGTCGAGGTTGCGGCACAGCTGGTTCGGCACTATCCGCAGGGCGAGCATTTCGCGCATTCAGTCGGTTACGTCGGGCGGATCAACGAGGCTGAGGTCAAGCAGCTCGATCCGGTCAATTACAGCGGTACCCACCATATCGGCAAGACTGGCATCGAGCGCTTCTACGAGGACGCGTTGCATGGCCAGGTGGGTTACGAGGAGGTGGAGACAAACGCTCGCGGAAGGGTGCTGCGGGTGCTCAAGCGTACCGATCCGATTCCGGGCAAGGACATCACCCTGACCCTCGATCTGGAACTCCAGCAGGCAGCCGAGGCTGCGCTGGCAGGTCGTCGCGGGGCCATCGTGGCGTTGCAGCCGTCCACCGGCGAGGTTTTGGCGATGGTCAGTCAGCCGAGCTTCGACCCCAACCTGTTCGTCACTGGGATCAGCTTCAAGGCTTATGGCGAGCTGCGCGACTCGATCGACCAGCCGTTGTTCAACCGCGTGCTGCGCGGCTTGTACCCGCCCGGGTCGACGATCAAGCCAATGATGGCAGTCGCAGGTCTCGACGCTGGGGTCGTCACAGAGGACAGCAAGGTGTTCGATCCGGGCTTCTTCCAGCTGCCCAACGTGAAACACAAATACCGGAACTGGAATCGCGGCGGCGACGGCTGGGTGGATCTGGAAACGGCGATCATGCGATCCAATGACACCTATTTTTACGATCTCGCCCACAAGATGGGCATCGATCGCATGCATGACTATATGAGTCGCTTTGGTCTCGGCCAGCGTGTTGCGTTGGACATGTTCGAGGAAACGGCCGGTCTGATGCCGTCGCGCGACTGGAAGCGGGCGCGTTATCGGCAGGCCTGGTATCCCGGCGAGACCGTCATTCTCGGCATCGGCCAGGGCTACATGCAGGCGACGCCGTTACAGCTGGCCCAGGCGACCGCGCTGATGGCGACTCGTGGCGAGTGGATCAGGCCGCACCTGGCGAAAAGCCTCGAAGGAGAGAAGCCTGTCGATCCGGAGCCGATGCCTGACATTCAGCTCCGCGATCCAAGCTACTGGGACGCTTCGATCAACGGAATGGTTAAGGTGCTGCATGGCGCCCGCGGCACGGCAAAGAAAGTTGGCGACAGTGCCGCCTACCTTATCGCCGGCAAGAGCGGTACGGCGCAAGTTGTGGCCATCAAGCAGGGAGAGAGGTACGACAGCGACAAACTCGCCGAGCGCCACCGCGACCACGCCTTGTTCATCGCCTTCGCCCCCGTGCACAACCCGCAGATTGCTGTGGCGGTCATGGTCGAGAACGGTGAGTCCGGCTCTGGCGTCGCGGCTCCCGTGGCGAAGCAGGTGATGGATGCCTGGTTGCTGAACGAGGCGGGTGAGCTGAAAGCCGAATTCGCGCCAGCTGTGACCGCTCAGGGGCCAAAGCCATGAGCGGAACATTCGATCGTACCCTTTCGACCACCGATGTGATGCGTCGCCGGGCGACACTGCTGCAGCGCATGCATATCGATGGAGTGCTGCTCCTGCTTCTGCTGATGCTGGCGGCCGGTAGCCTGTTCGTCCTCTATTCAGCTGGCGGCAAGAATGTTGATCTGCTGATCAAGCAGGCGACTTCCTATGGCTTCGGCCTGGGCGCCATGCTGGTGATCGCTCAGTTGGAACCAAGATTCATGGCGCGCTGGGTTCCGGCGGGTTATCTGGCCGTCGTCGCACTGCTGGTCGCAGTGGAGTTCGTCGGATACACCGCAATGGGCGCGACCCGCTGGATCAGCATCCCCGGCGTGATTCGCTTCCAGCCGTCCGAGCTCATGAAGATCATCATGCCGATGACCATTGCCTGGTACCTGTCTGCCCGCGCATTGCCGCCGGGTATCAAACACACCATGGTCAGCCTGGGCCTGATCCTCACGCCCTTCGTGCTGATCCTCAAACAGCCGGATCTGGGCACCTCGTTGCTGGTATTGGTCTCCGGTGCTTTCGTGCTGTTCATCGCCGGGCTGCGCTGGCGCTGGGTTCTGAGCGCGATCGCGGCGTTGGTGCCGATCGCCGTGGGCATGTGGTATTTCGTACTGCACAACTACCAGAAACAGCGCGTGCACACCTTCCTCGATCCGGAAAGTGACCCGCTGGGAACCGGCTGGAACATCATTCAGTCGAAGGCGGCGATTGGTTCGGGCGGAGTCTTTGGCAAGGGCTGGCTGCAGGGTACTCAGTCGCATCTGGATTTTTTGCCGGAAAGCCATACGGACTTTATCATTGCGGTTCTGGCTGAAGAGTTCGGCCTGGTGGGTGTTTGCCTGCTGCTGCTGCTGTATCTGCTGCTGATCGCGCGCGGACTGGTCATCACCGTTCAGGCGCAAACGTTGTTTGGCAAGTTGCTGGCCGGTGCGCTGACGATGACATTCTTCGTTTACGTATTCATCAACATCGGCATGGTCAGCGGGCTGTTGCCGGTGGTAGGGGTGCCGTTGCCCTTCATCAGTTTTGGTGGCACTTCATTGGTAACCCTGCTATCAGGGTTCGGGGTTTTGATGTCGATCCACACCCATCGCAAGTGGATCGCACAGGTTTGACTAGAGTGAATTTCTTGGATCGATTACGGCGTGGCTGGTTGACACGGGTGCTCTGTGGAGCGGGTCTTTTCGCGGCGTTCGGACATGCTCCGGCGGTTTTTGCGGCTGATTATGAGGGCGAAAAGGTCGCCGATTTCGTACGCGAAATGACTCAGGATTACGGCTTCGCCGGTGAGCAGGTGGCCGAAGTGCTGGCGCAGGCAGAGCGCAAGCAGGTCATCCTTGATGCCATCTCCCGACCGGCAGAGCGCGTCAAGGCATGGAAAGAATATCGGCCAATCTTCATGACCGATTCGCGGATCGCTCAGGGCGTGGATTTCTGGCGTGAGAATGAGGCGGCGCTGGCGCGCGCCGAGCAGGAGTTTGGTGTGCCGGCACAGGTCATCGTCGCCATCATCGGCGTCGAAACGTTCTACGGCCGCAACACGGGCAACTATCGCGTCATAGATGCCCTGTCGACTCTGGGCTTCGATTATCCACCGCGCCAGCCATTCTTCCGCCAGCAGCTCAAGGAATTCCTGTTGTTGGCCCGTGAAGAGCAGGTCGACCCGCTGACGCTGACCGGTTCATACGCCGGTGCCATGGGGCTGCCGCAATTCATGCCGAGCAGCTTTCGTGCTTATGCGGTGGACTTCGATGCCGATGGTCGTATCGACATCTGGAAAAATCCTGTCGACGCCATCGGCAGCGCCGCCAATTATTTCAAACAACACGGTTGGACCGCCGGTGCGCCAGTGGTGGCGCGGGCTACGGTCTACGGTGAGCAGCATGGTGACGGCCTGACCGAGGGGCTCGAGCCGGTGAAGAACGCTGCCGAATTGCGCGCGCTGGGTTGGCAGTGGCCGGCCGAAATGAAGGTGGCCGAAGATACGGCGGTCACTGCCTTTCGTCTGGAAGGCGCTGAGGGCGATGAGTATTGGGTCGGCTTGCCCAACTTCTATGTCATCACCCGTTATAACCGCAGCGTCATGTACGCGATGGCGGTCCATCAGCTCTCCGAGCAGCTGGTCCAGGCGCGGGGTGAGCAATGACCTCCCGTTTGCTGGCGGTAGCGGCTTTCGCTGTTCTGGTTGTCGGGTGCTCGTCTGCCCCGACACCGTCGCAGGCCCCCACGAAAAGCGCTGGCATCAGCGGTCCGGGTGACTACTCGCGACCGCACAAGGACGGCGCGCCCTGGTGGGATGTCGACGTCTCCAGCATTCCCGACGCAACACCCACACCGCACAACGGCCCGTTCAAGGCCAATCCCTATACCGTGCTGGGCAAGACCTATTACCCAATGGGTGACGGGCGCAACTATCGGGCGACCGGAACAGCATCCTGGTATGGCACCAAGTTTCATGGTCAGCCGACGGCCAACGGTGAAAAGTACGACCTGTACGGCATGAGTGCGGCGCATAAGACGCTGCCGCTGCCCAGCTATGTTCGGGTAACCAACCTCGACAATGGCAAGACTGTGGTATTGCGAGTCAACGATCGCGGCCCCTTCTACTCGGATCGAATCATTGATCTGTCCTTCGCTGCAGCTAAGAAACTGGGCTACGCCGAAACCGGGACCGCACGGGTGAAGGTCGAAGGTATCGACCCTGAGCAGTGGTGGGCCGAGCGTGGCAGGCCGGCACCGATGGTACTGGCTCAGCCGCAGAAGGTTGCGAAGCCGGCGGTTGCTACGCTGGCACAACCTGTCGAGCAGTACACGCCGCCTCCAGCGCAGCATGCCGGCGCAACCGTGCCGCTTGAGGTCGCCAGTGCCAATATGCGAGACGCATCCGCGGCTGGGGTCTATCTGCAGGTCGGCGCGTTCGCCAACCCCGATGCCGCTCAGTTGCTGCGTGACAAGCTCAGTAGCATGACCGGCGCGCCGGTATTCGTGAGTTCGGTGGTCCATCAGGAGCAGATCCTGCACCGGGTGCGCCTGGGGCCAATCGACTCCCCTGATGAAGCCGCGCAGCTCGAACAGAGCGTCCGTCTTGCCAATCTGGGGAACCCGCGGCGAGTAAGCGGTGATTAAAAGCCGTACTTCGCTGATTGATGAACAGGCTGACCTGTACCGTTTTTGCCACACCACCTTTCTGAGAGCGCAATGACTATCACCACCTTCGTGCACCGGCTGTTCCTTCTCACTGTGCTGGCCGTAGCGCCCACCGCCTGGGCCGAGCCGATCATCCCGTCACCGCCACAGTTGGCGGCCAAATCCTACGTCCTCATGGACGCTGCCAGCGGCAAGGTCCTGGTCGAGAATGCCGGTGATGAGCGTCTGCCGCCCGCCAGCCTGACCAAGCTGATGACCGCGTACATCGCCACCCTGGAAATCAAGAAGGGCCAGATCTCCGAAAGCGACATGGTGACCGTCAGCGAAAAAGCCTGGCGCACCGGTGGCTCGCGGATGTTCATCCAGGTCAATACACAGGTTTCGGTGGACGACCTGCTGCATGGCATCATCATCCAGTCCGGCAACGACGCCAGCGTTGCCATGGCTGAGCATATTGCCGGCAGCGAAGAGGCTTTCGCAGACCTCATGAACAGCACAGCGCAGCGATTGGGCATGAGCAATACGCACTTCATGAACGCCACGGGCCTGCCGCATCCGGATCACTATTCGTCCGCCGCGGACATGGCCAAGCTGGCCCGCGCGATCATCCATGAGGACCCTGCACACTACGGCATCTATGCGCAGAAGGAGTTCTTCTGGAACAACATCAAACAGCCCAACCGCAACCTTCTGCTATGGCGTGACAAGACCGTCGACGGCCTGAAGACCGGTCACACAGAAGAGGCCGGCTACTGCCTGGTGGCTTCTGCCGTGCGTGATGACATGCGTCTGATCAGCGCCGTTTTTGGCACAAACAGCGAGCAGGCGCGTGCCGCCGAGACGCAGAAATTGCTGACCTATGGCTTCCGCTTCTTCGAGACCCGAACCTTCTATCAGAAAGGTGTCGAGCTGGCGACGTCCCGTGTCTGGAAGGGCCAGCAGGACCAGGTGAGTGCCGGGCTCGCGCGCGACCTGACCATGACCCTGCCGCGCGGGCAGATGGACAAGCTGCAGGCCGGTCTGACGTTCAACCCGGAACTCACGGCGCCCATCCAGCAGGGTGACGTGATCGGTAAGGTCGAGGTCAACCTCGATGGTCAGGTGTTGCAGAGCACCGATCTGATTGCCCTGCAGGCCGTGGAAGAAGGTGGGCTGTTCAGTCGTCTGTGGGATAGCATTCAGCTGTTCTTCTTCAATCTCTTCAACTGAGCCGCGGGAGCGCGCCCTGGCTACCGGTCGGGCGCGCGCTCTCGGATCATGAGTCCGCTGCCATGACTGAAACCAAAAGCGAAACACAGCCCCCAAAAATTGAATTTCCCTGCGAGCGTTACCCGATCAAGGTCATCGGTGATGCGGGCGAGGGCTTCAGCGACACGGTGGTCGAGGTGATCCGGCGGCATGCTCCGGACTTCGATGAAACCACCCTGGTGAGCCGAGACAGCCGCAACGGCCGTTTCCTCTCCGTGCAGGTTTTGATCACCGCCATCAGCGTCGATCAGCTGCAGGCGATCCACGTCGATCTACGCGCTACCGGGCGCGTGCACATGGTTTTGTGATGGGCGACCAACCCGCGAGTCCGTGCTTGGTGCCCAGTCCCGCTGAGGCGGATTCCGCGCCGATGAGTGGCCCGCTGCTGGCGGTGCGTGAGCTCGGGCTGGTGGAGTATTCGGTTGCGTGGCAAGCCATGCAGCGCTTCACCAACGAGCGGGTAGCTGACACCGTAGACGAGATCTGGCTGTTGCAGCATCCGCGGGTGTTTACCCAGGGGCAAGCCGGCAAGCCAGAGCACCTACTGTTGCCAGGCGACATCCCCGTGGTCCAGGCTGATCGGGGCGGGCAGGTGACCTATCATGGCCCGGGGCAGCTGGTGTGTTACCTGATGCTGGACGTCAGGCGTTTGGGTATCGGCGTGCGGGAATTGGTCAGCCGGATCGAATTTAGCCTGATCGACCTGCTTGCCAGCTACGGCATACAGGCGTTGGCCAAGCCCGACGCGCCCGGCGTGTACGTCGGGGGTGCGAAGATCGCCTCTCTGGGCCTGCGCATCCGTAACGGTCGCTCATTCCACGGTCTGGCGCTGAATGTGGACATGGATCTGGAGCCCTTCGGCCGGATCAATCCATGCGGCTACGCCGGCATGAGCATGACCCAGTTGGCCGATGTGGCCGCTGAGCCGATTGCCTTTGCCGACGTGAGTGCCCGCCTGCGCGAACAGTTGGTCAAGCACCTTGGCTACGCACAGCAGACCCTGACAGGTGCGGCAATCGCTTAGCTGAGCCGGGCGCCTGCTTAACCAGTGTGAGCGTGTATGGCGGATATACAAACACCTGCCCGGGCAAGAAAAACGGGCAGGCGGTGTTCGACACGATCAGTTCAGATTGAGGGTCGGTATCAGGCTGCTGTCGAACGGCTGACCCGGGACCGGCACCGGGGCGGCCAGGCCCAGGTTGTTCTTCTCGAACACCCGGTCGGCTCGGTAGCTGGAGCGCACCAGCGGGCCGGCGGCGACTTCCATAAAGCCCTTTTCGAGGCCGATATCACGCAAATGGTTGAATTGTTCCGGGCTGACCCAGCGCTTGACCGGCAGGTGGTTGCGGGTTGGCTGCAGGTACTGACCGAGGGTGAGGATGTCCACGCCGATAGCGCGTAGGTCATCCATGGTCTGCAGCACTTCCTCGTCGCTCTCGCCCAGCCCGAGCATCAGACTGGTCTTGGTCAGCATCTCCGGACGATAGCGCTTGGCGTGCTCCAGCACTCGCAGGGTCTTCTCGTAGCCGGCACGGGGATCGCGCACTTCATGGGTCAGGCGTTTGACCGTCTCGACGTTCTGCGCGAAGACTTCCAGGCCAGCGTCCGCTACGCGCTCGATGGCTTGTAGGTCGCCGTCGAAGTCCGGGGTCAGCGCCTCGACCACCACCTGCGGCGTGCGCTCCTTGATAGCGCGGATACAGGCGGCGTAGTGTGCGGCACCGCCGTCGTCCAGATCGTCGCGGTCCACCGAGGTCAGCACGATATAGCGCAGCGCCATCAGCTCTACCGACTTGGCGGTGTTCTGTGGCTCCTCCTGGTCCAGCCAGCCGTTGGGATTGCCGGTATCCACGGCGCAGAAGCGGCACGCGCGGGTGCATACCGAGCCCATCAGCATGATGGTGGCGGTACCGTTGGACCAGCATTCGCCCATGTTCGGGCAGTGGGACTCCTCGCATACGGTGCTTAGACGGTGTTCGCCGACATTGCGCTTGACTGCTTCGAAGCGGCTGCCGCTGGGTGCCTTGACCCGCAGCCACTTGGGCTTGGGTTCGAACACCTGGGGTTCGCTAGAGGCGCGGCGCTTCTGCCCGTCCTTGATCGCGGTGATGCCCTGATCGGTGCGGAATTTTTCGCCGCTGGCGACGGTCTTGGGCTGGGAGGTATCGGACATCGGCTTTCTGGGCTCCGCTAGAGGCTCCGTGGACGAGGCGGCTTGTGGCCGCCGCGCAGTTTATCACAGGCACTGACCGTTCAGTCGCGTCTAGCGAGACGTTGGTTGTGCTGAGGCTGCCGCGGGAGCGGGTTGATTCAGCCTTCTTGGGATGTGCCCGGCTGCCTACAGGATGGTGGCGCGGGGGAGGCGATGGCCGAAATGTTCGGCCATCCTCGCTAGGGTTCTGCGCGCAAGCGTCCGAGCAATTCCTGCGTTGGATGACCATCGGCGGGCCAGCCCTGCTGTTGCTGGAAACCGCGGATCGCACTGCGAGTGTTTGCACCGATGATGCCGTCTGGAGTGCCTGGATCAAAACCATGGTTCCCTAGGCGCTCCTGCAGTTCCAGGCGTTCGGAGCGGCTCAGTGGCTGCTCGCCTTTTGGCCACCTGGCACGAACCTGGCCGGCACCGTCGAAGCGCTCCGACAGCAGGCCGATCGCCAGTGCATAGGACGATGAATTGTTATAGCGCAGTATCGCTCGGAAATTATCCAGCAGCAGGAACGCAGGTCCGCGATAGCCCGCGGGAAGCAGCAGCGTGGCAGTGGTCGCCTCCATACCGGTGTCGGCCGGCAACCCGCTCAGCCCAAGCTGGCGCCAGACGGCCAACGGCTTGCGGATGGCGTTGTCTGCCTGTGCGTAATCGAAGCCTTCGGGCAGCGTTACCTCGAAGCCCCACGGCTGCCCGGCTTTCCAGCCAGATGCCTGCAGGTAGTGCGCGGCCGATGCCAGGGCGTCGGCGGAGCTGCTCCAGATATTCCGACTGCCATCGCCATCGAAATCCACCGCGTGCGTGTTGTAGGTGGTCGGGATGAACTGCGTTTGTCCCATGGCTCCGGCCCAGGAGCCGCGCAGTTGATCGGCGTCGACATCGCCATGCTGGAGGATTTCCAGCGCAGCCAGCAACTGGCTTTTCGCAAAGCCTGGACGCCTCCCCTCATGTGCCAATGTGGCGAGCGAGCGGATGACGCCCTTGTCGCCCATGATTTGCCCGTAGCTGCTTTCGAGCCCCCAGATAGCCACCAGTGTATTCCGGTCTACGCCATAGCGCGCTTCAATGTCATCCAGGGTCGCTTGATGTTGCTTCAGCAGGCGCTGGCCGCGCTCGACCCGCTGCTTCGATAACGCGCCGTCCAGATACTGCCAGACCGGACGAGTAAACTCGGGCTGGCTGCGATCAGCGATGATGATGCTCGGATCAGGCGTGACGCCTGCAAAGGCGCGGTCAAACACCTGCGCCGAAATCCCGGCTTGAAGGGCTTCGCTGCGAAAGGCGTCACGCCATTCCGCGAAGCTCAGTTGTGGATGCTCAGCTTCGGATGGCAAGCCTTGGGATTCGGCGGTGCTCATTGGCTGGCCAGTAACGGCCGACGCGCTCTGTGCGACCGGCTCGGCGGCGCAGGCGACCATGATGCTCAGCGCCGATCCGGCGATCAGAGTACGCAGCAACAAGACAGGAACGAAGGTGTAAAGCATGCACCACTCTCGGCAGATCATCGGCACGTGACATTATCACGCTTTGAATGGATTGGCTTTTCAAGCCGCCAGAAGGACCGAAGCCTCCCAGTTGGTGGACTGGGAGGCTTCGCGGCGGTAGCTGCCTTTGCCTTTTTTCGGCTGTTCCTGGCGGCTACGGAACAGAGGTTGCGCCACCAGACTCTTGGCCTTATTCGGCCGCTTTCGTTGTTTGCTCATCACGTACCCTCTCGCTTGCTTCTGATCAGACGAGGGCATCATAGGCACTGTACAAAAAATGTCCAGAGTCTGCTGGGGCTGGCAAGCGTCAAGTGCTAGCGCAACTCGCAAGAATCTGATCACCGATCGCAGCACGGCTTTCGCTTGCGCTACAACCTGAGCTGTCGTCCACACAGCTGAAGGCACAGGTCAGTCAATGCGAGCCAGGGGTCGCCTTCAGCCTGGCCTTTGATCTGTTCATCAATGCGTTGTGCATTCATCAGGAGTCGCTGCCAGCCCGCGGCATCGTGTCGCTGAAGTGCTTTGCTGACCAATGGCTTGCGCTTATCCCATACCGGCGGGCGAGCCTGGCTGAACGCACGGTCAAGCGGTACGCCCTGACTGTACTGCTGGGCTATGTTGGCCAGCTGGCGCACTTCACGCGCGACGGCCCAGAGGATCACCGGCGCTTCGACCCCTTCGCCGCGCAAACCGGTGAGCATTTGCAGAATGTGCTCCGGCTGCCCCAGCAGGGCGGCATCAATCAGCCCGAAGACGTCGTAGCGGGCGCTATCGGCGACGGCAGCCTGCACGGTTTCGGTGGTTACCTGGCCCCCTTCGGCAAGCAGTTTTAGCTTTTCGATTTCCTGCGCGGCGGCCAACAGGTTGCCCTCGACGCGGGCGGCGATAAGTTCTACCGCTGCCTGGTCTGCGGCGAGGCCGGCTTGTGCCAGGCGCTGACGAATCCACTGCGGCAGCTGCTGCGCATCCACCGGCCAGATTTGTAGGAACTGCACCTGTTTGCCGTCGATCAGCGCCTTGGCCCATTTAGTCTTTTGCGTATTGCCGTCGAGCTTGGGCAGGCTGATCAGCAGAACCGTGTCTTCCGCAGGGCGTGCGAGGTAGTCAATCAGCGCGGCAGCTCCCTTGTCGCCGGGCTTGCCGGTGGGGATACGCAGCTCCAGCAGGCGCTTTTCAGCGAACAGGGAGAGGCTGGCCCCAGCCTCGATGAGCTGGCCCCAGTCGAAACCGGTTTCGACGTTGAGCACTTGGCGTTCGCTGAAATCCTGTTGGCGGCAAGTCGCACGGATGGCGTCACTGGCTTCCTGGCAGAGCAGGTGCTCGTCGCCGCTGACCACGTAGATCGGCGCAAGAGGGCCTTGCAGGTGTTTGGCAAGCTGGGCGGGAGGTAGCTTCATCGGACGGATCGGGAGCCCGCATCAGCAGGCTCCCCGGTCTTCATTGCAGAGGCAGTTCGATGGGCGACTGCAGCGGTTGTGCAGACTGCTCGCGCATCTGTGCTTCGATCGCCTCGGCTTCGGCGCGCTTCTTCGCTTCTGCTGTCTGCTGCAGCTGGTCGAGCTGTGCCGGTGTGATGTTGCGTAGGCGCATGCTCAGTTGCTGCAGAAGTTCGCGGCGCATTTCCCGGCGCAGCTGGCTGGCTTCCTGATCCGAACTGATCAGGTTGCTGCTGTCATGGACATATACCTTGGACACTTCGACCTGGTCCTCGAGCAGTACTGTGTTCTGCGGCCCACGGATCTCGTAGTCGAGGATCTGGGTCAGTTCATACTCAGCAGTGCGTGCAGCGGTCGTGTAGCTGGCGGTGCGCTGCCGGGATTGCTCGCGCACCAGATCAAGGGTATAGCGAGCGCCTGGATGAACCCTGACGCCGCTGTCCTTGAGCAGTTCTTCAAGCTGTTGCACGGTTTCGCCATAGCTGTTGCGGGCTTGCAGGTTGACTTCATCGAGCGCGAAGCTGGTATCGCCTGTTCCGCGAAGCTGAAAGCCACAGGCGCTCAATAGTAGCGCCAGGCCGACCACCACCAGATTGCGTTTGATCATCTTTTTTATCCCCTTGCCAGCCTTGGCGCACAGCGCCAAGGCAAATCAGTTAGCGACGATATTGACCAGCTTGCCCGGCACCACGATGACCTTGCGAATCGTCAGGCCTTCGGTAAAGCGCAGCACATTTTCGTTGGCGCGAGCGGTGGCTTCGACCTCTTCACGTGTGGCGCTCGCGGGCACTTCGATTTGCCCGCGCAGCTTGCCGTTGACCTGTACAACCAGTGTCAGGCTGTCCTGAACCAGCGCAGATTCGTCGACCGTCGGCCACTGCGCATCGATGATCGAGCCGCTGTGGCCCAGCTGCTGCCAGAGTTCATGGCAGATGTGCGGCGTGATCGGCGCTAGCAGCAGGGCGACGGTTTCCAGGCCTTCCTGTAGCAATGCGCGGTCCTGCTCGGTGGCAGTGGCGGCTTTTTCCAGCACGTTCATCAACGTCATCACCTGGGCGATGGCAGTGTTGAACTTGTGGTGCTGACCGACATCCTGGCTGGCCTGCTTGATGGCCAGGTGAATGGCGCGGCGTACGGCTTTGCGCTCATCGCTCAAGCTGGCAATGTCCAGCTGAGCGAGATTGCCAGCGCTGACATGAGCGTGCGCCAGGCGCCAGACGCGGCGCAGGAAGCGGTTGGCGCCTTCGATGCCGGAGTCTGACCACTCGCAGCTCATATCGGGTGGCGAGGCGAACATCATGAACAGGCGGCAGGTGTCGGCGCCATAGCTGTCGATCATGGCTTGCGGATCGACGCCATTGTTCTTCGACTTGGACATCTTCTCGGTGCCGCCAATTTCAACCGGCAGGCCGTCGCTAGCGAGCTTGGCGCCGATGACTTTGGCTTTGGTATCGCGCTCGACGATGACGTCGGCCGGGTTGAACCAGTCCTTGCCGCCATTTTCCAGGGTGCGGTAGTAGGTCTCGGCGATAACCATGCCTTGGGTCAGCAGATTCTTGAACGGCTCGTTGGAACTGACCAGGCCTTCGTCGCGCATCAGCTTGTGGAAGAAGCGCGCATAGAGCAGATGCAGGATCGCGTGCTCGATGCCGCCGATGTACTGATCCACCGGCAACCAGTGATTGGCCGCCGCTGGATCGACCATGCCCTGGTCATAATGCGGCGAGGCGTAGCGAGCGAAGTACCAGGACGACTCGACAAAGGTGTCCATGGTGTCGGTTTCACGCTTCGCTGCGGCACCGCATTTGGGGCAGCTGCAGTCATAGAATTCCGGCATACGGGCCAGCGGCGAGCCGGCGCCGTCCGGGACGACGTCTTCGGGTAGGACCACCGGCAACTGGTCCTCTGGCACCGGTACGTCGCCGCAGCTTTCGCAGTGAATGATCGGAATCGGGCAACCCCAGTAGCGCTGCCGGCTGATGCCCCAGTCGCGCAGGCGGAACTGGGTGCGCGCCTGGCCGAGGCCTTTGCGCTGCAGCGCGGCTTCCATGGCATCAAAGGCGCCGTCGAAGTCCAGTCCGCTGAATTCGCCGGAATTGATCAGCTCGCCGTGTTCGCCGTAGGCGTCGTTCCAAGGCGCAGGCGTCTCGTCGCCGGCGCTGGTGCGCACGACTGGCTTGATTGGCAGGCCGTATTTGGTGGCAAAGGCAAAGTCGCGTTCGTCATGAGCCGGCACGGCCATCACGGCGCCTTCGCCGTAATTCATCAGTACGTAGTTGGCGACCCATACCGGCAGCAGCTCGCCAGTGAGCGGGTGCTGTACCTTCAGCGCGGTAGCGAGGCCTTTCTTTTCCTGGGTGGCGATGTCGGCTTCGGCCACACCGCCACGCTTGCATTCGTCAATAAAGGTCTGAAGCTCAGGATTGTTCTGAGCGGCAAGCGTGGCCAGGGGATGTTCGGCCGCCACGGCGACATAAGTCGCGCCCATCAGCGTATCGGGGCGGGTGGTAAACACCTTCATCACGCCTTCGCTGCCGATGCTGGCAGTGTCGTAAGGGAAGCTGATCTCCATGCCGCGCGACTTGCCGATCCAGTTGCGCTGCATGGTCTTGACCTGTTCGGGCCAGCCATCCAGCTCGTCCAGACTCTCCAGCAGCTCATCCGCGTAGGCGGTGATCTTGAAGTAGTACATCGGGATCTCGCGCTTCTCGATCAGCGCGCCGGAACGCCAGCCGCGGCCATCGATGACCTGCTCGTTGGCCAGGACTGTCTGGTCGACCGGGTCCCAGTTGACGGTGCCGTTCTTGCGATAAATCACACCTTTTTGATACAGGCGAGTAAACAGCCACTGTTCCCAGCGGTAGTAATCCGGCTTGCAGGTGGTGACTTCGCGTGTCCAGTCGACTGCCAGGCCCAGGCTCTTGAGCTGGGTGCGCATGTAGTCGATGTTCTCGTAAGTCCACTTGGCCGGCGCGACCTTGTTTTTCATCGCCGCGTTTTCCGCCGGCATGCCGAACGCGTCCCAGCCCATGGGCTGTAGAACGTTCTTGCCCTGCATGCGCTGGTAGCGGGCAATCACATCGCCAATGGTGTAGTTACGCACATGCCCCATGTGCAGCTTTCCGCTGGGGTAGGGGAACATCGACAGGCAATAGAAGGTGTCCTTGCCTGGCTGTTCGCTTACTTCAAAGGATTTCTGCGCATCCCAGTGGGACTGCGCGGCGGCTTCGATTTCACGGGGCTGATACTGTTCGTGCATGGCTACTGGCGTTGGAAAGGGGGCTGGCTGTTCGCATGGCAGCTCGGGCTGTCGTATGGCCGGCTCTAGGCCTGACACAACGACGGCGCAGCGGGTTGGGTACGAACGCATGGAAGCGCCGTAGCATACATGACCCTTCGCAACCGAGGGAAACCCGATTTGCCAGCGTGGAGCGCCCCGTTTGTCACGCGCGAGGTGGATGTTCGAGTCTGAACTACGCTTGTACAGGGGGCGGGACGAACACGAGGTGAATCATGGGTAAAGAACGTCAGGCGGATGAGGGCAATCTGTATGGACGCGTGCTGCAGCGGCTGACATTGGCCCTGGAAGAAGCTGAACGAAGAACAGGTGATGAGACTGGCGCCGCGGCTGAATTGGAGGTCGGTGGGTTGACGCCTGCCGAGTTCGACCTGATCCGCGCCTACCTGCAGCAGGATTCACAATGGCTGTCCGGTTGGCACGCTGCTGCTGAAGAGCAGGCGCAGCTGGATCGTCAGGCGGCGCGACCTGCATTGCGCAGCGTACTGCGGCATCACTCTGGCAAACGCTGCAAGCAGAGCTCGCCTGCGCTGCAGCAATCGATGGTCTGCGCGCTCTGTGGCACCAGCGTGCACTGGCCAGACGGCGCCGGTGCAGTTGCGTGCTCGGCTTGCGGCTCGCAGCTGCTACGTGCCCGGCAACGGTTGCATACCTACCCAAAGCACTGACGGCGTCCGTGCTGCCGACAAGCGGACGCCTCGGCAGGTAAAGTGGCAGCGGTCGAATGATCGGAGCCGCACATGCCCATACGCTATTTCTTCAAACAGCTGCTCTTGCCACCCGGTGGGCTGTTGTTGCTATTGCTGGTCGCCTGGTGGCTGCGGCGGCGCTCGCCACGACTGGCCGCACTCTGCTTCATACTGGGGTTCGGCGGGCTGTGGCTGATGAGCCTCCCGGTAACGGTCGAATGGGCGGCGCGAATACTCGAAAGCGAGGTGGCGCTGGATCGCTCGGAATGGAGCGGTGCGAAGCAACGCGCGCAGGCTATCGTGGTGCTCGGTGCCGGACGCGAACAGGCCGACCCTGCCTGGAGTTCGGATCAACCCAGTCATATTGCTCTCGAACGGCTGCGCTATGCGTCGCGGCTGTCGAAGGCCTCTGGCCTGCCTATCCTCACCAGCGGTGGGCTGCACTACGGCGAGCCGCCGAGCGAGGCCCTTCTGGCAGCGGAGGCGCTGCAGCGTGATTTCGCTACACCGACCCAGTGGCTAGAGGAGCGTAGCCGGACCACCTGGGAGAACGCGCTGTACAGTGCCGAGATGCTCAAAGCGGCCGGCATTCAACGGATCGTTCTGGTGACCTCGGCGTCGCATATGCCGCGGTCACGGTGGTGTTTTGAGCAAGTCGGCCTCGAGGTGATCGCGGCTCCCGTGGGGTTCCTCGGGGTGCCCAACGGGCGGCCTTTCGGCGGCTGGCTGCCGGAGGCGAAAGCGGTGTGGCAGAACGGCATGCTGCTCAACGAAGCGGTCGGCATGCTGGTGTATCCGCTCTTATATGGCGATGACGCCGAGTGACGGGTGAAGGGCCACTGGCGCAGATCGGGCGAGTCAGGCCGACCGGCGGCGAATCAGGCCCCAGCCGAGCAGGAGCACGCAGACCAAAATCAGTGGCCAGGAGCGCCATTGCAGGTACGGCGTTAGCCCTTGCATTGGGGTGACCTCGCCGTAGAGCACCGCCTCCTCGAAGGCTGGAATCTGCTCGACGATACGGCCCTGCGGATCGATCAGCACGGTGACCCCGTTGTTGGTCGCACGAACCATCCAGCGTCCGGCTTCGAGCGCTCGCATCTGCGCCATCTGCAGGTGCTGCAAAGGCCCAATGGAATGCCCGAACCAGGCGTCGTTACTGACAGTGAGCAAAATATCGCTCTGCGCCGAGAGGCTGGCGGCAAACTCTGGGTAGACCACCTCGTAGCAGATAAACGGCGCAATCTGATAACCCTTCGCCTGGAGCAACACCTGGTCCGGCGCGCCTCGGGCGAAATCCGACATGGGTAGATCAAAGAAAGCGATCAGGCCACGCAGCATATCCTGCAAGGGAACGTACTCACCGAAGGGCACCAGTTTCTGTTTGAGATAGGTGCCCTGCGCGTCGCCAGCGGTGGTCAGGCCGTTGTAGTAACGCAGTTCACCCTCCGCGTTTGGCTGGCGTACGGGCACGCCGGTGATCAGTGCGGACTGCCGTTCGTTGGCGAAGCGGCTCATCATCGTCAGGTAGCCTTCGGCGTGCTCCTTCAGGATAGGCACCGCGGTTTCCGGCCAGACCATCAGATCGACCGGGCGGCTGCGGAACGTCATGTCGCGGTACAGCTGCAACTGCATCTCCAGCTTCTTCGGGTCCCACTTGATGCTTTGGGCGACGTTGCCCTGCATCGCTGCGACTGTGATCGGCTCGCCCTTGGGGGTAGTCCAGCCGTGCTGACCCATGCCCAACGCGCCGACCCATAAGGCTGCCAAGAGGGCAAGCGAACCGACCAGCGCGCGCTTATGTGCGAGCTGGCGAGGCAGCTCGACTGATAAGGCTGCAGTCAGCACGATCACGAAGGTGAGTAACCAGACCCCGCCGAGCGGCGCCAGGCCGGCCAGCGGGCCTTCAAGCTGGCTGTAGCCCGCATAGAGCCAAGGGAAGCCGGTCAGCACCCAGCCGCGTAGTGCATCCAGTGCGAGCCACAGCGCGGTAAAGACCAGGACGTTGGTGAGAGGTGAGGAAATCTGCCGAAACCAGCGAGACCAGAGCCAGCCGAGCAGGGCGAAGAACATCGCCAGACCGGCAACGAAACCCAGCGTCAACGCGCCCGCGAGGAGGGGCGGTGCGGCGCCAAAGTCATGGATGCTGACGTAGACCCAGCTGACGCCGGAAGCGAACAGGCCGAAGCCGTAGCACCAGCCACGACCGGCCGCCTGCTTGGCAGGCAGCTCGCGCAGGCCAAGGTAAATCAGGCCGATCGACAGCAGGGCCAGCGGCCAGATGTCGAATGGCGCAAGCGACAGGGTAGTCAGGGCGCCAGCGACAAGCGCCAGCAGGTTGCCCGGCCAGCCGGGGCGGGTGATCCAGCGCATGGGGATTCCTTGCAGAACCGCCGCCGGTACGGTGACCAGCGGTGGGGGATACGAAACGGGTGAGTCTACCGAAGGTTTCGGCGCGCGGGCAGGGCGCCTAGCGGCTTTCGGTCTCGGTGCGAGTCAGGCGCAGCATGTGCACGCGGCGGCTGTCAGCGTTAAGGACGCGGAAACGGAAGCCGTCGATCTCGGTCACCTCGTTGCGTTTGGGGAGGTGGCCAAAGGTACTCATGACCAACCCTGCCACGGTATCGAACTCTTCATCGGGAAACTCGCAATCGAAGAATTCGTTGAAGCTGTCGATCGGTGTCAGTGCCTTGACCAAGAAGTCGCCGCTGGGCAGCGGCCGGATATAACTGTCTTCCTCGATGTCATGCTCGTCTTCGATGTCACCGACGATCTGCTCAAGCACGTCTTCGATGGTTACCAGGCCAGCCACTCCGCCGTA
This sequence comes from Stutzerimonas xanthomarina DSM 18231, assembly GCF_900129835.1. Taxonomy (GTDB): domain Bacteria; phylum Pseudomonadota; class Gammaproteobacteria; order Pseudomonadales; family Pseudomonadaceae; genus Stutzerimonas; species Stutzerimonas xanthomarina. Next base: position 342,569 of record NZ_FQXA01000001.1, on the reverse strand, counting down.
CTCATCTATGACGATGGCCATGTGGCTGTGGTTGGCGCGGAACTCGCGAAGCAGCACGTTGAGTCGCTTGGACTCGGGGACGAAGGTGGCCGGACGCAGCAGGTCCTTGATGTCGAACGGATGGTGTTCGTCCTGCAAGATCAACGGCAGCAGGTCCTTGGCGAGCAATACGCCAATCACCTCGTCGAGGCTGTCGCCGACGACCGGATAGCGCGAGTGCGCCGCAGAGATAATTGAGGGCAGGAACTCCTTCGGAGACTGGTCCGCCCTGATGCTCATTACTTGCGAGCGCGGCACCATGATGTCCCGCACCTGCAGGTCTGCCACTTGAATGGCGCCCTCGACGATTGCCAGGGCTTCGTTGTCCAGCAGCTTGTTCTGATGGGCGCCGCGCAGGACTTCCAGCAGCTCCTCTCGGGTTTTCGGCTCGTGGGCAAAAGCCTGGGTGATTTTCCCAAACCAGGACTTCTGCCCGTTGCTCGATCGGTCTTCGCTCATGTTTTGACTCAATGGTCCTTGCAGTTGCCCGTTCGGGCTATTCGGTGGCATAGGGGTCGGCGTGACCCAGCTCAGCCAACAGGTGACGCTCGAGGCTTTCCATTTCTTCGGCTTCGTCGTCATCGATGTGATCGTAGCCAAGCAGGTGCAGGCAGCCGTGGATGACCAAATGCGCCCAGTGTGCCTGCGGCGCCTTGCCTTGCTCGGCCGCCTCGCGCTCGACTACCGGCACGCAGATCACCAGGTCACCGAGAAGCGGGATGTCCAGCAGGTCATCAGGAACGTCCGCAGGAAACGACAGCACGTTGGTGGCGTAATCTTTTTGCCGCCAGGTGCGATTCAACTCGCGCCCCTCGGGTTCGTCGACCAGGCGGATGGTCAGCTCGGAATCCCCGGTGCGCTGGCGCAGCCCCAGTTCGCACCAGCGTCGTAGATCCGCTTGGTCAGGCACCGCGCCATTGCTGGCGCATTGCACATCGAGTTCGATCACCTGGCTTCGCCTCGATTGCCAGCCTGAGGTTGTTTCTCTTCGAAGGCCTCATAGGCTTCGACGATGCGCTGTACCAGCGGATGACGCACCACGTCCTTTGGTTTGAAATGCGTGAAGCTGATGCCGTTGACGTCCTTCAGCACTTCGATCACGTGGGCCAGGCCACTCTTGGTGCCGCGAGGCAGGTCGACCTGTGTAATGTCACCGGTGATCACCGCGGTGGAGCCGAAGCCGATCCGGGTCAGGAACATCTTCATCTGCTCGAGCGTGGTGTTCTGGCTCTCGTCGAGGATGATGAAGCTGTTGTTCAGCGTGCGTCCGCGCATGTAGGCCAGCGGTGCGATTTCAATAACCTGTTTCTCGATCAGCCGTGCGACCTGCTCGAAGCCCAGCATCTCGTACAGCGCGTCATAGAGCGGGCGTAGATAGGGGTCGATCTTCTGCGCCAGGTCGCCCGGCAGGAAACCGAGCTTCTCACCGGCCTCGACTGCCGGACGTACCAGCAGGATGCGGCGAATCTGCTCGCGCTCCAGTGCATCGACCGCGCAGGCCACCGCCAGATAGGTCTTGCCCGTACCGGCTGGGCCGATGCCGAAGTTGATGTCGTTGTCGAGGATTGACTGTACGTAGCGCTGCTGATTGACACCGCGCGGGCGGATATTGCCTTTGCGGGTGCGCAAGGAAATGTTCGGGGTCGTGGACGAGTTGCCCAACTCCTCCATTGCGGATTCCTGCAGGAACAGATGAACCGTGTCCGGCGACAGTTCGATGCTTTTGGTTTCGCGGTACAGGCGTCGCAGGAGGTGCTCTGCCGCCTGGGCCACATCGGCTGGGCCGACCAACTCGAACTGGTTGCCGCGGTTGCGGATTTCCAGGTCCAGGCGTTGCTCGATGAGGCGCAGATGCTCGTCGAACTGGCCGCAGAGATTGGCAAAGCGATTGGCTTCAAAGGGTTCGAGGGTGAAACGATGAGGTTCTATGGGGGCGTTCAAGGGCTTTTAAGTGACCTGCTTTGCAAATAAGTTGGGTGAGAATAGCGCCGCGCGAGAAAAAAAGCAGCGCGCTGGTCGTGACGACCCGTGGCGAAAACGCAGCTGAAGCGATCCGCTATCAGCTGCGGTGATGCTATGCCGACCGATCCACTGGCTCTAGCAGCGTGCCACGCAACGAGTGCGGCAGCGCATCATCAATGAACACCTCGACAAACTGGCCAATCAACCGTGGATTGTCGCAACGGAAATTGACGATCCGATTGTGCTCGGTACGGCCCTGTAGCATGCCTGGGTCTTTCTTGGAGTAGTCGGTGACGAGAATGCGCTGCTGCGTGCCTGCCATCCGTCGGCTGTTCTCGAAGCCTTGCTGGTTAATCCGCTGTTGCAGGATCGCCAAGCGCTGCTTCTTCACCTCTTCCGGCGTTTCGTCGACCAGATCCGCCGCCGGCGTGCCCGGCCGCGAGCTGTAGACGAAGGAGTAGGAGAAGTCGAAGCCAACGTCCTCGATCAGCTTCATGGTCTGCTCGAAGTCCTTTTCGGTTTCGCCGGGGAAACCGACGATGAAGTCCGAGCTGATTAAAATATCTGGTACCGCTGCCTTCAGCTTGCGAATCCGAGACTTGTATTCCAACGCAGTATGGTTGCGCTTCATACCCGCGAGCACGCGGTCGGAGCCCGACTGCACCGGCAGGTGCAGGTATTTCACGAGCTCTGGCACTTCGGCGTGTGCCTGAATCAACGCATCGGAGAATTCCAGCGGATGGCTGGTGGTGTAGCGGATACGGTCGATGCCATCGACAGCTGCGACCACGCGAATCAGTTCGGCCAGATCGGCGGTGCGGCCGTCATGGGTGGCGCCGCGGTAGCCGTTAACGTTCTGCCCGAGCAGGGTGACTTCCCGGACGCCGTTTTCAGCCAGATGGATGACTTCGGCGAGCACGTCGTCGAACGGCCGGCTGACTTCCTCGCCGCGGGTGTATGGCACGACGCAGAACGTGCAGTACTTGCTGCAGCCTTCCATCACGGATACGTAAGCGGTCGGCCCGTCGACTCGCGGCTCGGGCAGGCGGTCGAATTTCTCGATCTCCGGGAAGGAGATATCCACCTGCGGTTGTTTCGTTGTGCGTGCGGCGTCGATCATTTCCGGCAGACGGTGCAGCGTCTGCGGTCCGAATACCACGTCAACATAGGGCGCGCGGTCGCGAATCGCTGCGCCTTCCTGGCTCGCCACACAACCACCGACACCGATGACCAGTTGCGGATTGTCGAGCTTAAGTTCACGCCAGCGCCCCAGCTGGGAGAACACCTTCTCCTGCGCCTTTTCGCGAATCGAGCAGGTGTTGAGCAGGATCACGTCGGCTTCCGCCGGGTTTGCGGTGATCTCCAAGGGCTGCTGCTCACCCAGCAGGTCTACCATGCGCGAGCTGTCGTACTCGTTCATCTGGCAGCCGTGGGTTTCGATATAAAGCTTGCGGGTCATGTCTCGGGCCGGCGTTGTGCAAAAAATGACCGGCGATTATACGGCGAGGGCGTGAGCGATAAAAGCGGAAGCACTGCGGCCAGCCACAAGCTCAAGCGAAATCAGAAAAATCAATGGTGTGAGGCGGTAGTTGTCGCGCTGGAATTGCTCACCGTGCTACTCGCCTGCCGTCTGCAGCTCCATCAGATAATCGCGAAATATCTGCCCGAGGACTTGGGTGGCGATTTCGTGTTCTTCACGACCCATCTGCGCCGAAACGCGATCGGCCGTGTCCAGCGCTTCTTCTTCGCCATTGACCGCCGACATCTTCAACACCACGTAAGCCTGCACGTTGTTGGCGGGCACCCCTTCGCCGCGAAAGAACATTACGCCGAGTCGGTGCTGGGCCAGCGCGTGCCCCTTCAGCGACGCCTGCTCGAACCAGTGAAGCGCCTTGGCTAGATCACGTGGCGCGCGCCGACCGTTGTAGTAATAGTCACCGAGCTCATAGGCCGCCTGCAGGTCACCCTGGCTGGCGGCGTGCTCGCAAGCGCGCAGCGCTTCGTTCATCGCTTCCGGGACGGTGTTCAGCGCGCAGCGGGACGTGGCAGGAATCAGCAGCGAGTTGCCGCCCGCCATGCCCAGCAGGGGTGTGAGTAGCAGCAGGCAGCCAAGCGTTAGGCTGCGGCCGGTGCAAGTCATGAATCAAGGCGCCTCGAAGATCAGGGCGGTGACTGAAAAGTCCGGCGTGAAACGAGCCGACTGTCACATTATGGATAAGCAGTGCCCTGCTTACAAAGGCTTTAACGGCAGACATCCGGCATTTATGTGGGGGAAGGGCTTTCTTCGCGCAAATTACCGGGCAGATGAAGCAATAGCCAGGCGATGATCGGAATGGCCAGTGCCAGCCACAGCTGCTGATAGGTCTGCAGCGGGTTGGCGCTGAGCATCAGCCCACCCCAGGGCAGCGGAGCCATGAGCAAGACGCCGCCGGCCAACCCCGCGGCGGCTTGCAGGCGAGCTGGCCACTGCAGCATGCCCGCATAGGCGACCAGCAGGGCACTCAGCAACCCCAGCGAAAGCGCATATGGCGCGCTCCAGCCCAACTGCCTGGCCAGTTCGAAAAACGCACATAACCCTATCACCACGCGGCCCCAGGTGGGGCGGCTCCAGATCCATCTGCGCGATAGAGTTAGCGCGACCACACCGACGAGCGGCAAGCCGAGCAGCAAGGTTGCCTGCAGCAGCCAGCGTTCTGCCCCGAGCGTATCGGCACCCAGCGCCAGGCGTGCTGCGGCGCATGCACCTGTCCCGGCCGCCAGGCTGAATGCAAGCAGTGCCGAGAACAGAGCCGGTTGATCCGGCTCACCGTAGCCGCGTCGGGCGCTGCCGATCCAGATGGCGCTCGCCAACCCCGTTAGGGTCAGCAGCACGGCTTGTAGCAGGTCAGGGATCAGGTTCATTTCAGCTGGGCGAAGGCCCGCTCGGCCGCATCGAAGGTGATCTGCAGTTCCTTGTCGCCATGAGCGATGGAGGTGAAGCCGGCCTCGAACGCGCTGGGCGCCAGATACACGCCGCCATCGAGCATCAGATGGAAGAAGCGTTTGAAACGCTCGGCGTCGCTGGCCATCACGTCATCGAAGGTGACGATATCGTCCGCTTCGCTGAAATACAGGCCGAACATGCCGCCAACCTGCGTAGTGACAAAAGCAATGCCGGCTGCTTCAGCCCGCTCTGTCAGACCCTGCAACATCCGCGTGGTGTAAGCGGTGAGCTCATCATGAAAGCCTGGGCGGTTGATCAGCTTCAGCGTGGTCAGGCCGGCCGCCATTGCCAGCGGATTACCCGACAAGGTGCCGGCCTGATAGACCGGGCCCAGCGGTGCGATGCGTTCCATGATGGCGCGCTTGCCGCCGAAGCAGCCGACCGGCATGCCGCCGCCAATGATCTTGCCGAAGGTGGTCAGGTCCGGGGTGACGCCGTAGTGGGCCTGAGCGCCGCCGAGGGCGACACGGAAGCCGGTCATTACTTCATCGAAGATCAGCACTACGCCGTGCTTGTCGCATTGCTCGCGCAAGCCTTGCAGATAACCGGGCGCCGGGGGTACGCAGTTCATGTTGCCCGCAACCGGCTCGACGATGATGCAAGCCACTTCGCTGCCCACTTCGGCGAGCATCTGCTCGACAGCGGCCAGGTCGTTGAAGGGCAGCGTCAGGGTGTGTTTGGCGAATGCTGCCGGTACGCCCGCAGAACTGGGAACGCCTTGGGTCAGGGCACCTGAGCCTGCCTTGACCAGCAGGCTGTCGGAGTGGCCGTGGTAGCAGCCTTCGAACTTGATGATGCTGTCGCGTCCGGTGTAGCCGCGGGCTAGACGGATCGCACTCATGGTCGCCTCGGTGCCGGAGCTGACCATTCGCATCATTTCCATGGACGGTACCAGGCTGCAGACAAGCTCGGCCATTTCGGTTTCCATGGCGGTCGGTGCGCCGTAGGACAATCCGTGTTGCAACTGATTGCGGACCGCGTCGAGTACCTCAGGATGGCCGTGGCCGAGGATCATCGGGCCCCAGGAGCCGACGTAATCGACGTAGCGCTTGTCATCTTCGTCGGTGACATAGGCGCCTTCGGCATGCTTGAAGAACAACGGTGTACCGCCAACGCTGCGGAAGGCGCGTACCGGCGAGTTCACGCCGCCTGGAATTCGATTCTGGGCATTGGCAAAGAGGGTTTCGGAACGGGACATACAGGCCTCTCGATACTGGAGAATTTGCGGGGCACGGCGATATGAGCCGCGCTGTGTTCAATCAATGGCGAAGAGTTGGCTGAAAGCCTGCGCGCGGCGTTCGACTTCACTGGCTGACTCGGCAGCGAACAAGGCGTGGACGACGGCGATCAGACTGGCGCCCTTGGCGATCAGGCCTGGCGCATTGTCCAGCGTCACGCCGCCAATCGCGGTGATCGGCACGCTGAACCGCTGCCGCGCCTCTGCCAGCAGTTCGGGCGTAGCCGAGGGCGCGCCGGGCTTGGTGTTGGAGTCGAAGAACCGGCCGAACGCGATATAGCTGGCGCCCTCACTGATCGCCTGTTCAGCCAGATCCAGCCGAGCATGACAGGTTGCGCCAATGATGGCCTTGCGGCCGAGCAGCGCACGAGCCACCGAGAGCGAGCCGTCTTCCTGGCCAAGATGCAGGCCGACGCCTAGACGGGCGGCAAGCTCAGCATCATCGTTGATGATCAACTGCGCGCCGTGACGACCGCAGATCTCGCGAAGAGCGTCGGCTTCGCGCAAACGGCGCGTATCGTCACTGGATTTGTCGCGGTACTGCAGCAGGCGAGCTCCGCCTTTGACAGCGGCTTCCGCGTACGGCAGCAGGCGCTCCTCGCCGAGAAGCTTGCTGTCGGTGATGGCGTACAGGCCGCGCAGCTTGGTGGTGTCCTTCATCGGATGGCCTCCTCAGGCCAGGTCCAGCGGTAGACGACGTGGAATGTATTGACCGCGGCCTGGCGCTTCGGCGTCACGTAAAGTGCGCCAGGTGTAATCGAGCGCGGACTTCACCGCGCTGGCCAGGTCCTCGCCGAGCGCCAGCCGTCCGGACAACGCACTGGCCAAGGTGCAGCCGGACCCGTGATAGCTACCGGGCAGGCGCTGACAGCTGAAATCGTAGCGGCTGCCATCGCGCGAGTAGAGACGGTTGTGGACTTCGGTCTCGTCGCCATGGCCTCCGGTAATCAGCAAATGACGGATGAAGGGCAACAGCTTTTCCGCGCATTCATCGGCACTGCCTTCCGGAAGCTCGGCAAGAATCCGGGCTTCGGGCAGGTTCGGTGTGGCAATGGTGGACACCGGGAACAGCCTTGCGCGCATGGCGTAGCCAACGTCGTCCTTGCCCAGCGCGCCACCGCCGCCCGCGCGCAGTACCGGATCACAGACCAGCGGAACGCCCGGCAGCTTCTGCATGATTTCCAATACCGTCTCGACCATCTCCACCGAGCCGAGCATGCCCAGCTTGACTGCAGCTACCGGCAGATCGGCTATGACGGCGTAGGCCTGAGCCAGCACCCATTCTCGGTCGAGCACGCGGAAGTCGGTGACGTTGACGGTGTCCTGAACGGTGAGCGCGGTAACCGCTGGCGCGGCGTGACAGCCCTGTGCGAACAGCGCTTCGATGTCGGCTTGTAGCCCAGCACCGCCACTCGGGTCGTGGCCGGAAAGGCAAAGAACGACAGGGCGGGAGCAATGGCCGGACATCGAATGGGTTCCCCGAGTCATAGTGTAGTGGGTCCGGCCGAGGCTGGGCGCAGCCGGATTTTCATGGCGTGCGAGCTTATCACCAATCCTCCCGGGCAGCTCGCGCCGGCACGGCTCGCGGTTGCCATTACATACGTCCGGTGGCACGCATGGCGTCGATTCTGTGGCGTCAGAACCATGTTAAAGTGCCAGCACTTAGCTTCGGCTGCGTGCATTCAGGAGAACGGGGGTTCCTCTGGCGCAGCTCGATGGACTGTCTATTCATGAACCCTATTATCTTTCTCCTGCTCGCCCTGCTGCCCGCGATGTCGGGTGCCGTCGAGCTCAACAGCAATACCCAGCGTCTACCACTCGGCCAGGTCATGGCGGTGCTGGAGGACCCCAGCCGCGAAGCCACCATCGCAGAGGTGGTCGCGCTCGATGCCGCGGGGCGCTTCGTCGAGAGCGATGAGGATGTGCTCAATGCCGGTTACTCACGCTCGGCGTTCTGGCTGCGTATCGATCTGAACTACCGTGCCGAGCCGCCAGCCGAACACGGCCGCTGGTGGCTGGAGCTGGCGTATCCGCCGCTCGACCGTCTCGACCTCTATCTGCCGGATGCTCGCGGTGGTTATCGCCTTGCCCAGCAGAGCGGCGACGCGCTGCCGTTCCATGAGCGCCAGATCAGGCAACGCAACCATCTGTTCGACCTGCAGCTAACGCCTAACCAGCCACAGCGAATCTACCTGCGCCTGGAAAGTCAGGGCTCGATTCAGATCCCGCTGACCCTTTGGTCGCCGGTGGCCTACGTGGAAGAACAATCCGGGCACATCTATGTGCTGGCGATCATCTACGGCGTGTTGCTGGTGATGCTGTTCTACAACCTGTTCATCTACCTCAGCGTGCGTGATCGCAGCTATCTCTATTACATCCTCTACATCGCCTCGTTCGGCCTGTATCAGGTTTCGGTCAATGGCCTGGGTGTGCAGTATCTTTGGCCGAACTGGCCGTGGTGGGCCAATGCCTCGACGCCATTCCTGATTGGCGCGGCTGGGCTGTTTGGCTGCCAGTTCGCGCGCAGCTTTCTGCATACTGCTGAGCACAGTCCCTGGATCGACCGTGCTCTGATGCTGCTGATGGGGCTGGGGGCGGTGACGATGGTTGTATCGCTGACCTCCAGCTACGCGTTGGCGCTGCGGATGGCGACCTTCCTCGCGCTCTGGTTCATTCTGGTGATTTTTGTCGCCGCTATCGTGGCCTGGTATCGAGGGATGCGCGTCGCGCGCTATTTCCTGATTGCTTGGTCGGCCTTCCTTATAGGCGGGCAGATCAATACGCTGATGGTGTTGGGTTACCTGCCGCATACATTCATCACCATGTACGCCGGCCAGATTGGCTCGGCGCTGGAGGTGGCGCTGTTGTCGCTCGCCCTGGCCGACCGGATCAACATGATGAAGGAAGAGCGTGCCCAGGTGCTCATGGATACCGGGCGTAAACTCGAAGCCATGAACCGCGAACTGGCCGAGAGCAACCGTCTCAAGGATCAGTTCCTCGCCAACGTCACTCACGAGCTGCGCACCCCCATGCACGGCGTGCTCGGCAGCCTTGAGCTGATGCGCACGCTCGAACTGAACGGCGAGCTGGAGCACTACCAGCGGATCGCAACCGGATCGGCGCGTGACATGATGCAACTGGTCAATGACATCCTCGCCTTGACCGAACTGCAGGCGGGCAAGCTGCGGGTGCGCAACGAACCGTTCAGCGTGCGGATGATCGCTGATGAGCTTTACGCCGAGCACGGAGCGCGTGCCGCAATGAGGGGCTTGAGCTTTGATCTCAGGCTCGATGGCCTACTACCGGAAATACTGGTTGGCGACGCCGGCAAGCTTAAACAGAGCCTTGGCTACCTGCTCGACAACGCCATCAAGTTCACCTTGCGCGGGGGCGTCACGCTTGCAGTGAGCGGCTACGAAGCTGCGCTCGGTTACATGCTCGATGTGGCGGTGATCGATACGGGCGTCGGCTTCGAAGCGCCTGTGGATGACTCGCTGTTTCAGTACTTCCGCCAACTTGATGGCAGCATGACCCGCCCGTACGGTGGGCTGGGAATCGGTTTGTCGCTGTGCAAACAGCTGGTTGAATTGCAGGGCGGAACGGTTTCCTGCCAATCAGTGCCGGGTCGCGGCAGTCGTTTTCAGGTGCTTCTGCCCGTCGAGCTGGGCTGAGCCGAAAGCGCAAAGCCAGGCGTCTGCGTGCAAGCTTTCAACCTGCGCTGGCGGCCGCAACGCGCCGATTTTGGCCGAAACCTCACTTTAGCGCTGCACAGCTGAGTGCTTCACTGCTCTGGCGGGGATCGCCAGACGATGTCCGCATCGGCCCGGTGATTTATTCGCATGACAGCGGTAAGTGGCGCTAACCCTGGTATGCCGTCGGGCCCCTTGCCGCATCTGCCGAGGAGACCCGATATGAGCCTGCAGCAATACGCCGAAACCCACGAGGTACTGAATCAGGTCCCGCCATTGGACGGTGCCAACCTGTACCGTCTCGACCTGCCGCTGCAGGACTGGGTGCGGCGATACCGGGGCGGCTGGGCCGAGTCGCAACTGGATGCTTACGGCGCGTTGGCCGGTGGGGCGCTGATGGAGGCCGGATTTCTGGCCAACGAGAACAAGCCCGTATTCAAGAGCCATGACCGCTACGGACACCGCCTTGACCTGGTGGAGTTTCATCCGGCTTATCACCAGCTGATGAGTGCCGCAATTGCCCATGGCATCCCGTCACTGCCCTGGACCGATCCGCAGTCCGGCGCCCAGGTGGCGCGTGCCGGTTTGATGTATTTGCACAATCAGGCTGAGGCCGGCAGCAGCTGCCCCTTGACCATGACCTACGCCAGCGTTCCCGCCCTGCGACAGCAGCCTGGAATTGCCGACGTCTGGTTGCCAAAGATCCTCAGCCGGGAATACGACCCACGCAACCTGCCGATGGAGCAGAAAAGCGGCGTCACTATCGGCATGGCCATGACCGAAAAGCAGGGCGGCACCGACGTGCGTGCCAACACCACTCGTGCACACGCCGTCGGAGCGGTCGGGCCCGGCCAGCCGTATGAGCTGATCGGGCACAAATGGTTCTGCTCGGCGCCGATGTGCGACGCCTTTCTGACCCTGGCGCAGACCGACAAAGGCCTGTCCTGCTTCTTGCTGCCGCGGCATCGGCCCGATGGCAGCCGTAACCAGTTCTATATCCAGCGGCTGAAAAACAAACTGGGCAACTGGTCGAATGCCTCGAGCGAAGTCGAATACCGCGGCGCACTGGCCTGGATGATCGGCGAAGAAGGCCGCGGCGTGCCGACCATCATCGAAATGGTTTCCTCGACCCGCTTCGATTGCATGATCGGCTCCAGCTCATTGATGCGCCAAGCGCTGACCCAGGCCATGCACCATTGCACGCATCGGCAGGTGGGCGGTCGTGCCCTGATCGAACAGCCATTGATGCAGAACGTGCTGGCCGATCTGGCATTGGAGAGTGAGGCAGCGTTGGCGCTGACCATGCGCATGGGCCGCGCGCTGGACCACCCGTTCGACGAACAAGAAGAAAAGTTCGCCCGGTTGGTGACCGCTATCGGCAAGTACTGGATCTGCAAGCGTGCCCCGGAAATGGTCGCCGAGGCCAGCGAATGCCTCGGCGGTGCCGGTTACGTCGAGGACACCATCCTGCCGCGGCTCTATCGCGAGGCGCCGGTCAATTCGATCTGGGAAGGCTCGGGTAACGTGCAGTGCCTGGACGTACTGCGCGCGCTGTCGAAGGAAACTGGTGTGCTCGAGGTGCTGTTCGCCGAGCTGGGTGACGGTCATGGCGATACGCGCTTGAAGCGTCATATCAACGGATTACAAACCGCTTTTGCCGATAAAGGCGACATCCAGTACCGCGCCCGCCAGCTGACCGAAGACGTTGCCGTCGCGCTGCAGGCCAAGCTGCTGCTCGAAGCCGGCAATGAAGCCGTTTCCGACGCCTTCATTGCCAGCCGCCTGGAGGGCTGCGGTCGGGTCTTCGGCACACTGCCACGCGGGCTCGACATCAGTGCGCTGTTGGCGCGAAGTGCGCCGTTTATCGAGTGAGGTTCAGACGCTCTGGCCAGCTGCCTGATGCGGCTCAGCCAGAATCCCTGCCAACACCTCGCAGTCGATGTTGGCACCACTGAGCACCATGCCAATCCGCTCGCCACGGTTGTGCTCGCGCTCCTGCATCGCGGCTGCCAGCGCGGCAGCGCCGGCGCCTTCGGCGAGGTTATGGGTGTCTTCGTGGTAGGCGACGATGGCTTGGCGGACCTCGGTATCGTCGACCCGCACGATGCGTGCGGCGCCGTTGCGGATGATCTCCAGCGCTTCCGGCGCCGGCATTCGGCAGGCCATGCCGTCAGCGAAGGTGTCAGCCGTTTCGGTGGTGACGATGCGCCCCTGTTCGAAGCTCTGCGCGTAGGCATCGGCCGCGCTGGACACCACGCCGATGATCTCCGTATCCAGACCCAGCAGGTCGCGGGTGCGGATCATCCCGCAAATCCCCGAGCCGAGCCCGATGGGCACATAGACCCGGCGCACATCCGGCACCGCTTCGAGCAATTCCAGCGCATAGGTGGCGACGCCTCTGATCAGGTCCGGATGCAGGGACGGGACAAAATGCCAGCCGTTGGTTTCGGCGAGTGCTGCGGCCCGCTGACGAGCGGTATCGAAGTCGCGACCGTACTCGATGACCTTGGCGCCACAGGCGCGCATGGCGGCGTTTTTCTCAGCGGAATTGCCCTCGGGCACGAGGACCTGCAGTGACAAGCCTGCCGTGCGTGCGGCCATTGCCAGGCTGATGCCGTGATTGCCGCGGGTCGCGGTGATAAGACCCAGCAGGTGCGGTTCTCGCTTGATCAGCTCATGCACATAGAGCAGGCCACCGCGCACCTTGAAGGCGCCAGCGGGGGTGTGGTTCTCATGCTTGACCCAAACCTCACAGCCAAGCCGCTCGGCCAGCAATGGCCAAGCATATTGCGGAGTTGGCGGTACGCTCCGGCGAATCAATTCGGCTGCCTGACGCAGTTGCGGTAGATCGAACATCGAAGTCTCCTGGGCGGGGTTTGACGTCGATCCTAGGTGGCGGGCATTGTATGGGTAAATCTTTATATTGCATGGCCAACAATGTGGTTACCCACACTCGAATCAAGTGATCAGCCGCGCTACCTGGCGCTGGTTGATGTCATTGCAGCCGCAATCGCAAGTGGCGAGTTGAAGCCAGGCGATCGGCTGCCTCCGCAGCGCCGATTGGCCTGGGCGCTCGGCCTAAATCCGAGTACCGCCATGCAGGCCTATCGAGAAGCGGCGCGCCGGCATCTGGTGGGCGGTGAGGCGGTACCTACGTGCTGGCCAGCAGCCGCGAGGCCAGCCTGTTCCGGCTGAAAACCCCGGAGGCGCACCCGGAACTGGTCGACCTGTCGACCAATCTTCCGATACTCGACCCAGCCGATGACGACATGCAGCGCAGCATGGCCGCACTGTGCGCGACGGGAGAACTGGCGAGTCTGCAGGGTTACCCCTCAGCGCGCAGTCTGCAGCGTGGCCAACTGGCGGTGAGCAGCTGGTTGCGTGCACGAGCGCTTGAGATCCCGCCGCAGCAGGTGATGCTCTGCGCCGGCGCGCAGCAGGGCGTGTTCGCCGCGCTGATCGGCTTATGCGAGCCGGGGGAGCCGGTGTTGGTCGAAGCGCTGACCTCGCCAGGCATCAAGGCCGCCGGGCGCCAATTGCGGCTGCCGCTGCACGGGGTGGCGATGGACGCGTTCGGCATCCTGCCGGACGATCTTGATCGTCTGGCCCGAGCTACCTCGGCGCGCGTGGCCGTGCTGACCCCCTGCATGCAGAACCCGACCGGCGTCAGCATGGATGAACAGCGCCGCGAAGCCATTGCCGCCGTGGCGCGTCGGCGCGGCTTGCTGATCATCGAGGACGACATCTACGGCGCGCTGGGCGACGAGTCTCCGCTAGCTGCGGCACTGCCCGATCGCACCTTGCTGGTCAGTAGCCTGTCGAAGACGGTGGCGCCCGGCCTGCGGCTGGGTTTCATTGCCGGGCCGGAGGAGTGGCTGTCGCGTATCGACCCGGAAAGACAGGCTACCAGTTGGGCCTTGTCGACGCTGTGCCTGCGGATCGTTTGTGAATGGCTCGAAGACGGCACTGCGGCGCGCCGGCTGGCCTGGCAGCGCGAACAGATGACCCGCCGCTGGCGGCTGGCGCAGAAACTGCTTGGTGCTACCTCGTCACCTGCCTCGCCGCATCTGTGGCTCGAGCTGGCAAAGGATAGAGATCTGTCAGTGCTGTGCCGCGAAACCGGGATCGAAGCGGCTGCGGCGGCGGCCTTCGCGGTTGGCCACGACGCGCCCAACGCCCTGCGTCTGAGTCTGACTGCGGCGCCCAGCCTCGCGGTATTGAAAGCGCGGCTGGAGGCACTGGCGCTGCGAGTTGCTGCAGCTGATCGATGACCGTAGCGATCCGGTGCTACCGCTGTCATCGAACAGCAGGCAAGATGTTTTCAACGAATGAACAAGGAAACCCACCATGAATCCAGCAGGCGAGAATTTTCGCATTGCCACCAGCGCTGAAGCGGCCGTGGACCACCTTGCCGAGCTACATCAGCAGGCCACCCGCGCCTTGAACCAGGCGCTGAAGCGTTACGTGGCGTCGCGTCAGGAGCCGGATGCGACCGAGCGAGCGATGTTCCGTTACCCCGAATTGCGCCTGACCTACGAGTGCCACGGCGAGGTGCCGGCCTCGACCCGTGCCTACGCAAAAGTGCAGGCGCCAGGTGTCTACAGTGTGACCGTGACCCATCCGGCGTCGTTTCGCAGCTATCTGCTCGACCAGCTGCAGCCGTTGATTACGGATTTCGGCGTCACGGTCGAGGTCGGCATCAGCGAGCGCAACATTCCCTATCCGTACGTGATCGAGCAGGGCGATGAGCTGGCCGGCACAGGCGTGACCGCCGCAGAGCTGGCGCGTGTGTTCCCCAGCACCGACTTGTCCGCCGCTACCGATGACATCGCCGACGGCCTCTATGACTGGGAGCATGCCGATCCCTATCCGCTGGCGCTGTTCGACGGTGCGCGGGTGGATTTCTCGCTGCGTAGGCTGGTGCATTACACCGGCAGCGACTGGCGGCATGTGCAGCCGTGGATTCTGTTGACCAACTACCACCGCTATGTTGACCAGTTCATCCGCCACGGCCTCGACATGCTGCGCGACGACACCCGTTTCGTGCGCATGGTGCTGCCGGGCAACATCATCATCGAACGCGGCATGGAGGAGGGCGAGGCTCAGTCGATCATCGGTGGTGTGCTCTGGCACCGCTACCAGATGCCGGCCTATCACTTGCAGGCCAAGGATGGCGACGGCGTCACCCTGGTCAACATTGGCGTCGGCCCATCGAACGCCAAGAACATCACCGATCACCTGGCAGTGCTGCGCCCGCACTGCTGGCTGATGATCGGCCACTGCGGCGGGCTGCGGCAGTCGCAATCCATCGGCGACTACGTGCTGGCCCACGCGTACATGCGCCGTGATGGGATTCTCGATCGGGTATTGCCGCCGCATATTCCCCTACCGGCGCTGGCTGAGGTGCAGCAGGCGCTGCAGGAAGCGGCGGCGCAAGTGACCGGTGAGCAGGGCGAAGCGCTCAAGCGGCGCCTGCGCACGGGTACGGTGCTGACCTACGATGATCGCAACTGGGAATTGCGCTGGGCGCAGGAACGGCCGTTGATCAACCTCTCCCGCGCGGTGGCGGTGGATATGGAAAGCGGCACCATCGCGGCTCAGGGCTATCGCCTGCGGGTGCCCTACGGGACGCTGCTCTGCGTGTCGGACAAGCCGTTGCACAGCGAGATCAAACTGCCGGGCTCGGCCAACGCCTTCTATGAGCGCGCCGTGACCCAGCACCTGAAGATCGGCATCGCCGCGCTCGATCGCTTGCGTACCCAGCTCAACTCGCTGCACTCACGCAAGCTGCGCAGTTTCGACGAGCCGCCGTTCCGCTGACCGGCACTGCCGGCGCTTTCGCTGGAATGAACGATACTCAAGGCGTTCATTCCAGCGTCAGCACCGGAGGTTCAAATGGAACAGTCGATCCACGCCTTTCATAACCTGTTCGAGCAATTGGGCTTGCCCAACGACGATGCCTCGATCAGGCGTTTCATCGAAACCCACTCACCTCTGGCCGAAAACGTCTACCTGGCGGATGCGTCATTCTGGACGCCAGCTCAAGCGGCTTTCCTGCGTGATGAGATCCTCGAGGATGCCGACTGGGCCGAGGTGGTGGATCGCCTTAATGTTGCGCTGCGGCATCGCTACCACTGAGGCGCTCAGCTGGCCAGCAGCCAGGCGCCGGTACTGTGCGTGGATCAGTGCAGCGCACGCACCATGTAGACGGCCGGTATCTGGTAGCTGGCGAGATTGCTCGCCTGGCGTGGCTCCAGTTCGGTATGCGCGGCATAGCCAAGACGAGACCAGAAGGCTTCGGATTCCTGCACCGACACCAGTGCCGAATAGCGCAACTGTTGGCTGTGTGCCTGTTCCAGATTCTTGCGCACCAGCGCCGGGCCTATGCCGCGACCGCTGACGCGTCGGGAAACGGCCAGGTCGTGCAGGTACAGGCAATCGGCTTCGGCGTGGGGCTGGAACTCGCCGTCCAGCGGGGTCACCTTGCCCACGCGCGAGCGGTAGGCGAAGAGATAGGCGCAAACGCCCTGATCGTCCTCGGCCACCCAGGCCAGCTGCGGGCTGGCGGCGAGACGGTTGCAGATCACCGCTTCGCTCTCGAGCACTTCAGCGGAATAGCATTCTTCCTGAATCGACATCACCGCAGGTATATCGCGGACCTGCATCGCTCGTAACTTGAACATCAGATAACACTCGAACGGGCACGGGCCGCGCTGTGGCCCGCGAAGGGCCGGCGATCATACGTGATTGCCAGGAAAAGGGTGAGCGGCCGATGACTGGCACACCCGGCTCCGCGTGCGGGTTTCGCAGGGTGCTCGGGCTGGCCAGCGCAGGACTCCAGAACCGATTAGGCCTGGGTCTGCGTCGGCTGGTCGGACGGTGGCACACGGCGACTGACGTATCCCCGATTTACAGGCATAATGCTTAGGTTGCTACCTATTGTCGCGGTCTCCCCATTGAATAACTCTCACCGGCCCCTGCTTGGCGTGTCGCTGATCCTGGCTTCTTGCCTGACGCTCGCCAGCCACGACGGGCTGTCCAAGTACCTGACGCAGCTCTACCCCGTGTTTCTGGTTATCTGGGCGCGTTATATGGCGCAGACGGCGCTGATGTTTGCCCTGTTTACGCCAAGTATGGGGCGGCGCGTGTTTCGCACCCTGCGGCCGAAACTGCAGATCTGCCGTGGCCTGAGTCTGGTCAGTGTCAGCATGCTGTTCATCAGCGGCCTGAGTTACATCCCGTTGGCCGAAGCGACGGCAGTCATTTTCCTGACCCCATTGCTGGTTACCATCGCCTCCGCCTTGCTCGGCGAGCAGGTCAGCCGTGCCCAATGGCTGGCGGTCGGCTGTGGGCTGATCGGCGTGATGATCATCGTGCGGCCGGGCGGTGCCTTGTTCACCCCGGCGATCTTGCTGCCGCTCGGTGCGGCGCTGAGCTTCACGGTCTATCAGTTGATCACCCGTCGACTCAGCGCCACGGATCATCCGGTCACCAGTAACTTCATTACCAGCCTGGTCGGCAGTGTAGTGATGAGCGTGCTGGTCGTTTTCAACTGGCAGACACCGACGCTGCATGACGCGCTGATGATGGCCGGGCTCGGCGCCATGGCCATGAGCGGTCATCTACTGCTGACCCATGCGTTCCGATTCGCCAGCGCTGCCGCGCTGGCACCGTTCACCTATTCGCAGATCATTTTTGCCGGGGTGGTGGGCCTGATTGTCTTTGGACACACGCCGGATCTCGGCGCCATCGTCGGCATGGTCATCATCATCGTCAGCGGACTGGTCATGGCGTATGTGCAAGGGCGGCGACCGCGCCCGCCACTCTGAAACACCACGACGTGCCGGTGGCCGTCCGTACCGTTACCAACACTGAACAGACAAGGGCGACTCGACCCTTGCGTGCGATTCATCAGGAAACCACATGCAACGTATCTCTCATCACACCCTGCGCAGCGAATTCCGTCAGCTGCTGGCCTCTGACCGCTGCTACCACACCGCTTCCGTGTTCGACCCGATGTCGGCGCGTATCGCCGCCGATCTGGAGTTCGAAGTCGGCATTCTCGGCGGCTCGATCGCCTCGTTACAGGTCCTGGCCGCGCCTGATTTTGCGCTTATCACCCTGAGTGAATTTGTCGAGCAGGCCGCACGCATCGGCCGTGTATCGCGGCTGCCGATCATTGCCGACGCCGACCACGGTTATGGCAATGCGCTGAACGTGATGCGCACCGTGGTGGAGCTGGAGCGCGCCGGAATCGCGGCACTGACCATCGAAGACACCCTGTTGCCGGCCAAATTCGGGCGCAAGTCCACTGACCTGATCGGCATGTTCGAGGCGGTCGGCAAGATCCGAGCGGCGCTGGAAGCACGCATCGATCCCGAGCTCGCGATCATCGCGCGGACCAACGCCGGTGTGATCGGCCTGGAAGAGGTGATCGCGCGCGTGCAGGCCTACGAGGCGGCCGGCGCCGATGCGATCTGCCTGGTCGGCATCGAGGATTTCGAGCAGCTTGAGCAGGTCGCCGAGAAGCTCAGTGTGCCGCTGATGCTGGTGACCTATGGCAACCCGAAACTGCGCGATAACACCCGGCTGGCCGCGCTTGGCGTGCGCATCGTGGTCAATGGTCACGCGGCCTATTTCGCGGCGATCAAGGCGACCTACGACTGTTTGCGCGAGCAGCGCCAGATCGATGCGTCCGACCTCAACGCCTCGCAGCTGTCGGTCAAATACTCGACCGCCGGAGAATACATGGTCTGGGCCGAGGAATACATGCAGGTCAAGGAGTGACCGGTCGCGCCCGGCGGCAGGTGCCGCCGGGCATCTGTCTATGAGCTAGCGGAGATCCGATGAGCCCACGCCTGCTGACCTTCATGGTGGCGTTCGCCGCCTTTCTGGGTCCCTTCACCCAGACGGTCTACGCGCCAATCCTGCCCGAGCTGGGCGAGGCGCTGCAGACCACGCCGCTGCTGATCAACCTCAGCATCTCGATCTTCACCTTTGTCCTGGCGTTCATGCAGATCGTCTACGGCCCGCTGGTGGATCGAAGCGGCCGCAGGCGCACCCTGTTGCTCGGTCTGGCCTGCTACATCGGCGCGTCCATCGGTTGCTTTCTCTCGACCAACATCGAGACGCTGCTGCTGTTCCGCGCCCTGCAGGCGGTAGGTATCGCAGCCGGTGCGGTGGTGGCGGTGACGGTGATCGGGGATCGGTTCGAAGGCGCCGAGCGTGGTCGGGCGATGGGCTCGTTCCAGATGATGGTGGCGCTGGGGCCGGTGGTCGGCCCGGTGGTGGGCGGCTTTATCGGTGAGCACCTGGATTTCCACTACGTGTTTCTGCTGCTCGCCGTGGTCGGTGGCGTCGCGTTGCTGAGCAATGCGATCTGGCTGCAGGAAACACGTCCGGCAGGCATTACGCCAACGGCCTTTCACCCCAGGGAGTACCTGGCCGTGGTGCGCAATCGCCAAGGGCTGGCGATCATGCTGCTGAGCTTTGTGCAGTACTACGCCTTTTATAACTATCTGGTGTTCATGCCGCGCGTGCTCGACACCACGTACGGGCTGAGTGCCAGCGAAAAGGGCTTGGTGTTTCTGCCGTTGTCGATTGCCGTGGTGGTCGGCAGTTTTGCCGGCGGGCGACTGTTGGGGCGCTGGCGTCCCCGCCCGGTGCTGGTGACCACGGCAGCGCTCAACGCCGTCACGCTGCTGCTGTTTCTCGCGGTTGCGCAGTGGTCGCTGGCGGCATTGGTGGTGGCGGTCAGCGCGTTCGGACTGTTTCTCGGCCTTTCGCTGCCCGTGCAGACCAGCCTGCTGATGGACCTCTATCCGCACAACCGCGCCACCGCCGTGGGCAGCTACAACTTCTTCCGTTTCATGGGCATGGCCACCGGGCCGGTGCTCGGCTCATGGCTCTACCAGGACGGCAACCTCGGCCTGCTGTATGGCTTTGCGGCCATAGCCTTTCTGGTCGCCGTCTGGCACGCGCGGATGCGCTTCAAGCAAGGCTGATCGGAGCATCGCTAGAACAGCGAGCGCTCGGCCTTGAACATGAAGTAGCTCTCGCAATAGCTGTTCTGACCCGAGTAGACACCGCACTCGCTGCCGCTGAGGCTCGAGTCGGTGTAGGAGAGGTCCAGGTGTACGCCCAGCCAGGGGCGCGACAGGTTCAGCGACCAGTCGTTAAAGACTTCGACGCTGCCGCCAGGGTGATACATCGGGCTGTCCATCGAGTGGCTGGCGTATTTCAGGCGCAGGTCCAGACCGAGCGGGCTGACCGCGCCAAGCTCCAGCAACAAGGTGCTGTCGGTGCGCCCCGGACGGCTGCTCAGTGCGCCGCCCAGCCGGCTGCCGGCCAGGTTGAAGCCTGCATAGACTTCGTGGCGGTCCGCCCCCTCCAACTCGGGAAAGCTGTAGCGAATCACACCCAGTTCGTAACCTGGCGCCTGGTCGAAACGGTGCTGGACGTAACCGATGTAGCTGTCCAGCTCCAGCTGGTTACCCTCGATGATGCCCATGCTGGGCGCCCACTGGCCAACGTACCAGCCACTTTCGTGGGTGAGGTCCAGGCCGCCGCGAAAGGTGCTGGCGGTGGTCGGGGTGACCAGCCCCTGGGCCATGCTGCGGGTTGGCGCCGTGCCGAGTCGCAGGTCGAATTGGCCCACATTGCGCTCGACGACGTCCGGCTGACTGGCGCAACCGCTCAGGCCAATGATCAGCGCCGCCAGAATCTTCGTGTGCATCACCGCTTCCCTGAGGGTGTATTTACAGACGGCCGCCGCGCGGCCATATCAAGCCAAGCCCCGACGCAGAGCGTCTGAATTGGGCTTGCCCTCCAATCGGCTGGAAGGATAGACAATGCAAACTGCTGCCGAAGTCCGTTCGTCGATCTGGCGCCAGCGGATCGACGGGTGGCGCTGCCGGATTGACGACGCGGCCCGCGCACCGCGCCGCGCGACCGACTGAACGGTGCTGGTGCCCGATGTTCAAAAACAGAACCACTATTAAGACCTGATGCTTAGGAGATCGCGATGGCTACGGGTTGGGCAAATGAAGGCGCGGTTCAGGAACAGATCGACAGCACCATCGAAGATGCGGTGCAGCGAGCGCGTAGTCGGCTGGGGCAGGGTGAGAGCCTGACGCACTGCGAGGAATGCGACGCGAAGATTCCCGAAGCAAGACGGCTAGCCGTGCCAGGCGTGCGCCTATGTGTGAAATGCCAGACCGAACTGGATAAACACGAAGCCAAGTTCAGCGGTTACAACCGTCGCGGCAGCAAGGACAGTCAGCTGCGCTGAGCTGCATGACGAAAACCACCGACCCGATGGCACTCGCTGCGCCAACGCCTGTCAGACGCGCATCGCCCACCGCTCCATGGAAGAAGAACGCCGTCATGATGATTTTCGAAGCGCTGCGCCAGAGTCACGATATCCAGCGTGAATTGTCCGAGCAGCTGGTCCAGACCCGCGGCGACAGCGCCGAACGTCAGGCCCTGTTCGCCCAACTCAAGCACGAACTGTGGGTCCATTCGGTCGCCGAAGAGCGGCATTTCTATATCCCGCTGATGCATGACGACAGCGGAGTCGACCTGTCCCGTCATGCCATCGCCGAGCATCATGAGATGGACGAAATGGTCGAGGCGCTTGAACAGACGGATCCCAGCAGCCCAGGCTGGCTGGCTCAGGCCCGCAAGCTGTCGGACAAGGTTCACCACCACTTGCAGGAGGAAGAGCACAAGTTCTTCCAGATGGCGGGCAAGTTGCTCAGTGACCGACAAAAGACCCAGCTCGCTGGTGCATATCTGGGTGCCTACGACCTGATGAAGGCCGAGCATGCTTAAGCGATCGCGGCACCGGTTGGCATGCTGAAGGTAAAAGTGGTGCCGGCCTCGGCGGTAGAGGTTACCCGCATGCTGCCGCCATGCGACATGGCGATTTCATTGGCAATGTAGAGGCCGAGACCCAGGCCGGATTGCGTGTTCGACGCCTCTTGCCAGAAAGGTTTGAACAACTGCGCCAGGCGATCCGCTGGTATCGGCTCACCCTGATTGTTCACCGATAGCAGCAGGTGCCCCTTTTCGATCACCGCACGGACGTGCACGCGTCCTGTCGCCGAGCCATGCACCAGCGCATTGGCAAGCAGGTTGGAAAGCAACTGCGCGAGGCGGTCTGCGTCGCAACGCACGCCTCCAAGCGGGGCGATGTCAGCTTCAATGGCTCGCTGGGGATGGGCGCTCTGCATCTCCGAAACGATATGCGTCAGGGTGATGTGCAGCTCATGGCATTCGTCGCTCTGCAGCGGTATTCCGTTGCCCAGGCGCCCGCGAGCGAAGTCCAGCACGTCGTCCACCAGGCGTGAAGCGCGACGGGTTGCGGTGAGCATGTGTTCGGCAATACCGGTGATCGACGCATCCTTCGAGCGCCTCATCATCAGTTGCGCGCCAGACAGGATCGACGAGAGCGGGTTGCGCAGGTCGTGCCCGAGCAGGGCGATGAATTGTTCGCGCAGTTCGGCCGTCTGCTGCACATCGAGCAACGCCGCTTCGGTCGCCTCGAAATGCTCTTCGGCCTCAAGCTGAATGGCCAGCAGCTTGGCGAAAGACTCCATCATCGCCAGAACCGACCCTTCCGACAGTTTGGCGGGCAGCGGATCGAGCGCACAAACGGTACCGAAGAAGCTGCCATCCGTGCGAAACACGGGGGCCGAAATATAGCTTTCGAAGCCATACAGCTTGGGCGTGTGGTGGCTGCAGTAGCGCAGATCCTCACTCGCTTTGTTGATGATGATGGTTTGGTGGGACGCGCGGATTTCGTGGCAGAGGGTGGTCGTTACGTCCAGCTCGCCGCCGACCTGCAGGCCGAAGTTGATTCGGTCGAGCACCGCGCAGGCCGTCCAGGAATCCTCAGTGACACGCGCCACTGCGGCGAAGCGCAATCCGGTGGTCTCGGAGATGACCTGAAGGATGGCGGGTACGGCGTTGATGCGGCTGATTGCCGAGATGTCGTCGATTACCGATCGATTCATGCGCAATGTCTTGGCGTCGCAAAGTGGTAGCGGGCGACTTTATCACGCACAGATGGCGACACCGAGTCGGGCCGACCAGCGCCGACCCGAGTCGATGAGCGCGCTAGTGCTGTGTAACGGTTGCTGTGTTAGCAGTGCCGATTTGGCTGACGGTGGCGAAATCGCCAAATCCAGTCTGAAGCACGGTGGCCATGTTCTGTACGCCATCTTGCATAACGTTTGCGTGGCTAAAGGCGCTGGTTTGATCGATGTCCGCGACGTTGCGATCGCCCAGTTGCGTCACGTCCACGGTGTTCCACTCGCCATCCTGATCGACATCGGCCACGTTGCGGTTGCCATCCTGGCTGATGTCGATGTCACCCTTCATGCCGATCTGATCAACAAACGCATCGTTGCTTTCGCCAGTTTGGACTACCGTAGAGCTGTTGAACGCGCCATCCTGATTCAGTTCGGCATCGTTGTTCCAGCCGTCCTGCGTTACATCAGCAGTGTTTGCGTAGCCAGCCTGCTCAACGGTGGTGTCGTTGTTCCAGTCGTTCTGCGTGATCTTCACTTTGCCTTTAATGCCTGTTTGCGTAACGGTTGCGTCATGCCAAGCGCCTCCCTGCGTTACCTTTGAACTGTTTTCCTCACCGGATTGGCTGGTGGTCGCAGTGTGAGCGAAACCGGTCTGGTACACCTTCGAAATCTGGCCGACCCCTTCCTGATAGACATTCGCGAGCTGGTCAACACCGGTTTGCTGGACCAGCGCGTCACTGCCGGCCGCAAAAGCTTGGGTCGCGGACACGGCGAGGACTGCTGCGAAAAGCGCGTTGAATTTGAGCATTGGTTGTTTCTCCATGGATTTAATCGGTCGCGCAGCCTGCTGTTTGGTTCGGCTGACGCGATTACCCAGAACGCTCGTCTTTTCCAGAAGCGGTGCCAGCAATGCCTACCCTGAGCCTTGGTAGCTGACGGCGCTTCGCATCCCTGCCTCCTTGGAGTTGGAGTTGCGCTTGGGTAGCCGACAAGTTAATCCACTACATTTTTTTTCCAATGAATCTAACGGTTGAATTTTGCGGACTGCGGCAAACGGCGGGTGAATCTGGCCTTCGCCAGAATCATGGATGGGGCGTCCTGTTCAGGGGCAGTTGCATCATGGTCAGGTCCAGCCAGCGGCCGAACTTGCAGCCGACCTGACGCATTTGTGCGGCGTGGATGAAGCCCAGCTGCTGATGCATGTGAATGGAGGCGCGGTTCTCGCTCTCGATCGCCGCGATCATCACGTGCTTGTGCAGCTCGCGGGCGCGCTTGATCAGCGCCTGCATCAGGCTTCGGCCAACGCCGCCGCCCCGCTGGCCGGAGCGCACGTAGACGGAGTTTTCCACCGTGTGGCGAAAGCCGTCGTGCGGGCGCCAGGGGCCAAAGGAGGCGTAGCCGGCCACCTGTTCGTGATCGTCGATCGCGACCAGCACCGGGTAGTCCTGTTCGCGGCGCTCGGCCAGCCAGGCGCGGCGGTTGTCGAGGTCGACGAGCTTGTCATTCCAGATCGCCGTGCTGTTCTGCACCGCGTCGTTGTAGATATCAAGGATGCCTGGGAGGTCGGCGTCCAGTGCGTCACGTATCTGCACGTTGAGTTCCTTCGCTAACGGTTCATATCGGCTGCAGTAGACATTGACCCGCGTTCACGGAATAGGTTGATGCACGCTGAGCAGCCGCGCCTTGCGGTGCAATAACTGGATGCGCAGCTGGTGCCACACAGCGATCAAGCATTCCTGCGTTCCGCAGCTTCGGTGCGCGATGTGCACGTTTTGAAATGCCGGCTTGGCTGCGCGATACCACTTCGCCGCGTATGGGTCGCTAGGTCAGGAATGCGGTGACGGAGTCGAGCATTTGTTGTGCCTTTCGCGTTACGGCGGTGTGCTGCGCGGGACACGCTGGGTATGAGCGCGTAGGTGAACCCGTCCCTACGGCCCGGCTGTTTGAAGCTAATGCGCTCGAATGGTGCGCTAACGGGATCGGGCGTCGCACATGACCCGGTTTGGTGCGTATCGAGCATGATCGTTGCGGCGCGTCCGCTTGAACAATCACCGATGCGTAGACGGTCAATCAGATCGTCACTGAAACAGATTGTTGCCAGCATCACGCTGCTTTATGGCCCTTTATCTCTTCCGAACTGCTCGTTTGACGAGGGTGCCAGCGAGTGCCAATGTCAGTCAGGCGCAGTTTCCGATGCCCAGCGGCGGTCAAACACTCGACCCGCTTGTATCGCGGCATACGGTAATCGCTCGGTGGCACCCATAAAAACAAGATCCACGGAGACGCCGCATTGAATCTATTGTTCCAGCAAGTGCTCAACGGCCTGACCCTGGGCAGCATCTACGGGCTGGTCGCCCTTGGCCTGACGCTCGTCTACGGCATCCTGCACATTCCCAACTTCGCCCATGGCGCGCTCTATATGGTGGGGGCCTTCGCGTCGTTCTTCTTCATGACCGATCTGGGCCTGCACTACTGGATCGCCATGCTGCTGTCCGGTCTGGTGGTCGCCGCGCTGGCGGTGCTCTGCGAACGGTTGGTGTTTCACCCGCTGCGCAACGCGCCGCCGATCCACGACAAGATCGCCGCCATCGGCATCCTGCTGTTTCTCGAGGCGGTGGTGCAGATGTTCTGGGGCTCGGACTTCCGCCGCATGGCCTCGCCCTATGCCGGCATTCTCAACTTCGATGGGCTGATCATTCCCGAGCAGCGCCTGTTGATCATCGTCGGCGCCTTTACCCTGATGCTGGCACTGCATCTGTTCCTGCGTAAAACGATGCTGGGCTCGACCATCATCGCCATGGCGCAGAGCCGTGAGGGCGCATTCCTCGTCGGCATCGATTCCAACCGCGTGGCGATGCTGACCTTCGCCATCTCCGGCATGCTCGCCGCTTTTGCCGCCACACTCTATGCGCCGATCAACCTGGTGTATCCGGCGATGGGGCATCTGGTGATCATGAAGGCCTTCGTCATCATCGTGCTCGGCGGCATGGGCAGCATTCCTGGCGCCATCATCGGGGCGATGATCCTCGGCTTTGCCGAAAGCTTCGGCGGCTTCTACCTGTCTTCGGATTACAAGGACATCATCGCCTTCTCGTTGCTGGTGGTGATCCTGTCCTTCCGCCCGACCGGGCTGTTCGCCAAGGGGGCTCACTGATGCATCGGTTCGCCTCGTTATTGACTGGTCGCGGCTGCAAGCTGGTCCTGCTGGCTTTGGCCCTTGCGTTCCCTCTGTTCGCCAAAAGCGAGTACCAGGTCTACGTGATGGCCAGCGCTTTTATTTGGGCCATTGCGGTGTACGGCCTGAACATCATCACCGGATACTGCGGCCAACTGAACCTGGCCCACGGCGGCTTCTTCGCCATCGGCGCCTATGCGCTGGCTATCCTCACTGCTGACCATGGCTGGAACTTCTGGCCGGCGTTCGTGGCGGCGGCGTTGGTTTCGGCCGCCGTTGGCGCGCTGGTCGGCATCGTCTCGCTGCGTTTGAAGGAGCACTTCTTCGCCATCTTCACGCTGTGCGTCGGCTTCATCATCTACCTACTGATCGACAAGTGGGAGGAGCTGACCCACGGCGCCATTGGCATCCGTAGCATTGCGGCGCCGGACGGCTTCGGTCTGGTGGACTTCAGCCAGACGGTGCCTTTCTACTACCTGGCGCTGCTGTTTCTGCTGCTGGCGATCTGGTTCGCCGGGCGGCTGGCCTCTTCGCTGTTGGGGCGCACCTTTATGGCGATTCGCAATGGCGATGCGCTGGCGCAATCGCTGGGCATCGATCTGATGCGCAACAAGCTGCTGGCCTTCGTTCTGTCGACTACCTATGCCGGTGTTGCCGGAGCGCTCTATGCCTCGATGATCCGCTTCATCGGTCCGGAGGAGGCCAACCCGAACCATACCTTCGATATGATCACCTACCTGCTGGTCGGCGGCTTCGGCACGCTGTTCGGGCCGCTGGTCGGCACTGTCGGGGTGGTCTGGATCACCCAGTCGCTGCAGTTCCTCGAGGACTACCGGATGATCATTTTCGGCCCGCTTATTGTGATGCTGGTGATCTTCATGCCGCGCGGCGTCACCGGCACCTTCCTCAGCTGGAAACTGCGCAAGGACACCGAGGCGGCCCGCACCAACGATCCGCGAGCCGATAGCAAAGTTACTCCACGCCGCGAGGTGAACAACAATGCTTAAGGTCGAAAACCTGACCAAGATGTTCGGCGGCCTCGCGGCGGTGCACGATGTCAGCGTCGAGTTCGAAGCGTGCAAGATCAACGCCATCATCGGCCCCAACGGCGCCGGCAAGAGCACCTTCTTCAACCTGATCTCCGGCGTACACAAACCCAGCTCCGGACGCATCCTGATCGACGGTCATGATGTCTCGCGGATGCGTTGTGATCGTGTCGCCCGGCTCGGTGTTGGCCGCACGTTCCAGACCACGCACCTGTTCGAGCAGGCTACGGTGCTGGATAACCTCATCGTCGGCCACCGCCTGCGCACGCATTCGGGCCTGTGGGACGTGTTGATCAACTCCAAACGTCTGCAGCGCGAGGAGCGTGAATGCCGCGAGAAGGCCCGCGCCGCGCTGGACTTCGTTGGGCTGGCGCATCTGGAAAATCGGGTGGTGCTGGATATCTCTCAGGAAGAACGCAAGCGCGTGGCCTTCGCCCTGGCGCTGGCCACCGAGCCGAAGCTGGTGCTGCTCGATGAGCCGGCGGCGGGCGTTAACCCGGAGGAAACCGAAGGCCTTACGCTGCTGATCCGCAAGATGGCCGAGCATGGCCTGACCGTGTGCCTGATCGAACACAAGATGGACATGATCATGGGCCTGGCGGACAAGATCATGGTGCTCAACTACGGAGAAAAGATCGCCGAGGGCACGCCCGCCGAGATCAAGGCGAACCCGGCCGTCATCGAAGCCTACCTGGGGAGCGACTACGATGCTGCAGCTTGATCGGGTCGATGTCTGCTACGGCAGCTTCAAGGCGCTCACCGAGGTCTCAATGACGGTTAGCGCCGGCGAGCTGGTGGTGCTGCTGGGCGCTAACGGCGCGGGCAAGACCACCTTGTTCAACACCATCAGCGGCCTGCTCAAACCGACCGCCGGCAGCATCACGCTGGAGGGCAAACGCATCGACGGCCTCAAGCCTTCCGCATTGGTCGCCGCCGGCGTGGTGCATTGCCCGGAGGGGCGCAAGCTCTTTCCGCAAATGTCGGTTTCCCAGAACCTCGCCCTTGGCGCCTATCTGCATCGCCGCGACAGCGAGGGCAACAAGCGCAACCTGAAGGAAGTGCTCGACCTGTTTCCCATCCTGCACGACAAACGCAACCAGCCGGCCGGCTCGCTGAGCGGTGGCCAGCAGCAGATGGTGGCGATTGGCCGAGCGCTGATGAGCCGCCCACGGCTGCTGATGCTCGACGAACCTTCGCTGGGGCTGGCGCCGTTGGTTGTCAACCAGATGTTCGAGGTGATCTCGCGCATCAACAAATCCGGCACTAGCGTATTGCTGGCCGAACAAAATGCCTTTGCAGCTTTGAAGATCGCTCACCGGGCCTATGTCATCGAAGGCGGCAGCCTGGTGATGGAGGGTGACCAGCAGGCCATGCTGGGTAACGAAGCCGTGCGCAAAGCCTATATCGGCGCCTGAACAGTCATGACCCAGGAGATAACAATGAAAACGCTCAAAGCGCTTGGATTGGCGATTGCCACCCTGACCGCGGCCCAGGCCAGCGGCGTATACGCCGAGCAGACGCTCAACATCGGCTTTACCGGCCCGCTCAGTGGCGGCGCTGCACTGTATGGCGAGAACACCCTGTCCGGCCTGCGCATGGCCGTGGAAGACACCAACGAGGCGGGCGGCATCAAGATCGGCGACGAGACCTACAAGGTCAATCTCATCAGCCTGGACGACAAGTATTCACCGAGCCAGGCGGCGACCAACGCCAAGCGGCTGGTGAAGGAGTCGAAGGCCGCTGCAGTCTTCGTCCCGCATACCGGTGGCGTGTTCGCCCTGCAGGACTTCAACGTCGCCGATGATTTCCTGATCATGGCCTACACCAGCGTTCCGTCGGTGACCGAGCAGGGCAATCCGCTGACCGTGCGCATCCCGCCGGAATTCACCGGCTACGTCGATGCCTTCTCCGACTACGCGCTCAAGCATTACGGCAAGAAGCTCGGCATCGCTGGCGCGACCCACGAGTACGCCAAGATCTGGACCGACATGATGACCAAGGCCTGGGAGGAGAAGGGCGGGGAAATCGTCGAAAGCAATCCCATGGACTACAACAAGTCGACCGACTTCTATACCGGCGTCAGCCGCGTGATCGCCTCAAATCCGGACGTGATGTTCGTCGGCGGTGCTTCTGAGCCGACTGGGCTGGTCATGCAGCAGGCGCGGCAGCTCGGGTTCCCGGGTGGATTCATCGTCATGGACCAGGCCAAGCTGGATGAAATCGCTGCGGTCACGGGCGGCCTGGATCTGCTGGAAGGCGCGATCGGGGTGGTGCCGCTGTCCGAATACGAGGGTGAAGCGGCCAAGGCGTTTGTCGAGCGTTACAAGGAGGCCCACGGCAAGGTGCCGGGCTCCGAAGCGGCCTACAACTACCTGGCCTTTCATGCTTTGGCTAAGGCCATGGAGCTAGCCGGCAGCACCGATCCACAACAGGTACGGGCGAAGATGGCCGAGGCGATCAGCGCGCTGGACCCCAAGTACAACCTCTATTCGATCCAGGGCCT
The DNA here is from genome assembly GCF_900129835.1 of Stutzerimonas xanthomarina DSM 18231. Lineage (GTDB taxonomy): Bacteria > Pseudomonadota > Gammaproteobacteria > Pseudomonadales > Pseudomonadaceae > Stutzerimonas > Stutzerimonas xanthomarina. The sequence continues at coordinate 312,901 of NZ_FQXA01000001.1, read as the reverse complement.
CACCGACAAGGGCGGATTCATTACGCCGACTACCATGGCTGTGGTGGAGGGCGGCAAGATCGTTCGCAAGGAGATCAAGTAACCCTCCACAGCCAAACGGCCCTTCTGGGCCGTTTCGGTGACAGGTTTCTGCAGTTGCTCTCGATCCCCTTCATGCCCTGCAGAGCGACCGGTCTTGCTCCGCTCCCCCCTGACATCTCTCTCGCTTTCAAGCGAAGTTGGCTCAGCTGTAAGTACCGCCGCGGCACAGCTTTGCAGTCGTCGTGAGCCACGTTCAGCCGTCGGTAACAGAAGCATCACCGAAGGGTAGGGCGCATGCGTTCGCCGTTATGAGGCACTTAGCCTGGAGGCGAAGCTCATGCATCCCTCAATGCCGACTTTACTGGTCCCGATCGATGTTGAACGGCGACCACGCCTGCCGGGTGGGCATCACTTCGAGGCGGTTGATGTTGATGTGGTCCGGCAGGGTCGCGACGTAGTAGATCTGCTCCGCGATGTCCTCGGCGGTCAGCGGAGTGGTGCCGCGGTAGAGCTTGTCGGACGCTTCCTGGTTGCCTTTGGTGCGGACCAGGGTGAACTCGGTCTCGGCCATGCCGGGGGCGATGTCAGTGACCCGAACGCCCGTGCCCAGCAGGTCGCAGCGCAGGTTGTAGCTGAACTGCTCGACGAATGCCTTGGTGGCACCGTAAACGTGACCGCCCGGGTAGGGCCAGTGGCCGGCGACCGAGCCGATGCTGATGATGCTCGCGCCCTTGCCCGTCTCGATCAGGCGCGGCAGGAGGGCATGAGTAACGTTGACCAGGCCGGTCACGTTGGTGTCGATCATGGTGTGCCAATCGTTCAGACCAACTTTCTGCGCGGGCTCCGGGGCGAGCGCCAGGCCTGCGTTGTTGATCAATGCTTTGACCTCGCGGAAGCCTGCGGGCAGCTCGGCAACCACCTGCTTCACCGCTTCGGCGTCACGTACGTCGAGCGTGGCGATGTGCACCGGCACCTTGGCCGACAGTTCTTGCTTCAGCGCTTCGAGCCGCTCCTGGCGGCGCCCGGTCAGGACCAGCGCCCAGCCGGCCTCGGCAAAGCGGCGGGCAGTGGCCCGGCCGAAGCCGGATGTTGCACCCGTGATGAAAACCACGTCGTTCATGCAAAGACCTCTTGTCTGTTCGGATTGGCACGCCGTACGCGGCCGACCTAGGGAGCTTACTGCGTCAGACCGCCAAGAGCAGCAGCCAGTTGCCGACGACGGACGAGTCAGGTTGACGTCGCAGCAATCGGTCGATGTATCGGCCTATCGACAACATCGGGGAATCTGTTCACCAACGGGCTGATGCTACGGGCCGAGCGCGGCACTCGACCTCTAGTTGCTGCACGCTTGCTGTGAAGCGATTTCGGCGCAGGCGAGTGGTCTATCCGCCACAATCAAGGGCAGTTGCTTGCGGGGTTTGGTTCGGCGCCCTAGCATGGCCGGCCCGCTCAGGAAGTCTCCATGTCGCGTCCCTCTCGCCCCCGTCCGCCGCGCACCACCGCAGCGCGTACCATGCCCCGCCGAGTCGCCAAGGCGCCGCCAGCCGAGCCGCGTCTGTTGCTGCTGAACAAACCCTTCGACGTACTCACGCAGTTCAACGATGCCGATGGTCGGGCCACCCTGAAGGACTTCGTACCGGTTCCGGGCGTGTATCCGGCCGGGCGTCTGGATCGTGACAGCGAAGGCCTGCTGCTGCTGACCAACGACGGGCAGCTGCAGGCGCGCATTGCCGATCCCAAGCACAAGCTGGCGAAGACCTACTGGGTGCAGGTGGAAGGCGAAGTCAGTACTGAACAGCTGCAGCGGCTGCGCGAGGGTGTCGAGCTTAACGACGGTATGACGCTGCCGGCCGAGGCCCGTTCGCTCGATGAGCCGCAGCTGTGGCCGCGTACCCCGCCGGTGCGCTTTCGCAAAAGCGTGCCGACCAGCTGGCTGGAGCTGGTGATCCGTGAAGGGCGCAACCGTCAGGTGCGCAGGATGACCGCAGCGGTCGGTCTGCCAACGCTGCGGCTGGTGCGGGTCAGGATCGGGCCCTGGTCGCTGGACGGTCTGCAGCCGGGCGAGTGGCGGGAGGTGCCGGCGCGCTTGTGACGCGCCCGCCCGCCAGCACGATCAGTGCGGGATGCCCTGCGTCACTTCGATGATGTAGCCAATGACTGGCTTGGCCAGAAAGGCAAACAGGCACAGGCCAAGGCCCAGGAACAAAATCGCCGTGCCGAGGCGGCCAGCTTTGGATTTCTTCGCCAGGTCCCAGATGATGAAGGCCATGAAGGCCATCAGTCCGCCGACCAGGACGATCATCATCCATTTTTCGAAAACTTCCGGCTCCATCAATTTCTCCGCTTGGCTAAGTCTGAATGCAGACGACAACAGCTATGACAGCGGGCGGACCTGTTATCAGCGAGCGAGGCGCTTGTTCGAATGTGGCGCGCGGGGGCATAGCAAGGCGGCGGCGAGTATACGCCAAGTCGGCTATCGATGACGCCCGACGCGCCAAAGGGTCTCATCCTCGCAAATGCTCCAGTGGCAGCTCAGTACTGGATGAAACCTGCCGCAGAACAAAGCTCGACCGCACGCTGGTCACACCTTCGATGCGAGTCAGCGTGCCCAGCAGGAAGGCCTGATAGTGGTCCATGTCCGGCACCACCACCTTGAGTTGGTAATCGGCATCCATCCCGGTGACCAGGCTGCATTCGAGCACTTCCGGGCATTTCCCGATCATCCCTTCGAAGTGTTCGAAGCGCTCCGGCGTGTGTCGGTCCATGCCAATCAGTACGTAGGCGGTCAGGGTCAGGCCGAGCTTCTTGCGGTCGAGTAGCGCGACCTGACGGGCGATGTAGCCGTCGTCCTCAAGCTGTTTGACCCGCCGCGAACACGGCGACGGTGACAGGCCTATACGCTCGGCCAGATCCTGATTTGAGATGCGGGCGTCATGCTGCAATTCGGCAAGGATGCGCAGGTCGTATCGATCGAGTTTGCTCATTTTTGTTGGCTCGCGTGGTCTTGTTGCGCCGGATGATGGTTTGTTACGTATGGATTGCGCAAGAGCGCGGTATTCGAGCAATCTTCGCAAGCATCTAGCGTCACGCGGGGCGTAAGCTTTATCCAACTTCCGCCCCCGGCAGAAAGGGCACGGCACGCGACCCCCGCCGTGACCTCCGAACGCCTTACCAAGGTCAACGGTCCGGGCCCCCGACGCTCACGAGGCGCCGCGAGAAGAAGCCGTTATCATCGGCTCAACGAATCGAAGAGACCACGCCCAGGCGTGGTTTTTTTCGTTTTGGGGTTTTGTTTGGTGGCTGATGTAATACCCGATATCGATTAGATCGGCAGTCACGTCCTGCTGGCGTGCCCGAACGTAGGATGGACGAAGCCCATCGCGCACGGCTGATGGGTTGCACCCATCCTACAAACTGCGCTTTACGCCGCGTCACCCCTTCGACCTGACCACCTCAAGCGGATCAGCATGCACCAGTACCTCAGCGCGCGGGTACTGGGCGTGAATCGCTGCCTCGACCTGATCACACAAGGCATGCGCCTCGATCAACGGCAACTCACCCGGCAGCTCCAGATGCATCTGCACGAACCAGCGGGTGCCGGATACGCGGGTGCGCAGGTCGTGGCAACCGGCCACGCCGGGTACATTGCAGGCCAGCCGATGCATGTCCTCGCTGATCTCAGGCGGCAGTTCGGTATCCATCAGCACCGCGCCGGCTTCGCGCACGATGCTCAGCGCGCTCCAGAAGATGTAGACGGCGATGGCGATGCCGAATACCGCGTCAAGCCGTTCCCAGCCATAACCGGCAAGCACCAGCGCCACGAGGATGCTGCTGTTGAGCAGCAGGTCGGAACGGTAATGCAGCGAGTCGGCACGGATTGCCGTGGAGCCGGTTTCGCGCACTACGTGGCGTTGATACATCAGCAGCGCTACGGTCATCGCCAGCGACAACAGCATCACTGCGATGCCCAGCGTCGGTGCGCCGAGCGGCTCGGGGTGCAGCATGCGATCAACACCCTGAACGCAGACGAGGATGGCACTGACCGAAATGAAGGCGCCCTGACCGAGCCCGGCCAAGGCTTCAGCCTTGCCGTGACCGTAGCGATGATCATCGTCCGCGGGGCGCAGCGAGTAGTGCACCGCCAGCAGATTAAGCAGCGAGGCGGCACCGTCCAACAGTGAGTCGGTGAGGCCGGCCAGCAGGCTCACCGAGCCACTCAGCCACCAGGCCAGCGCCTTGCTGGCGGCCAGCGTCAGCGCGACGGCCAACGCCAGGTGCGTGGCCCGGCGCATTAGCCGGGCATGTTCGGCGCTGACGCCTTTACGCTCGCGGGTGTGCTGCATCAGGCGGCCGGGCGGAGGCCAAAGGCAGCCAGTTGCTCAACGCTACCGTTGTGCTGGATCAGGCGCGGATCATCCAGCGGCAGGCTGCGGCCGGTTTCGGTTTCGATGATGGCCTTGAGTTTGGCTTGGTCGATCACGCCGTCAGCGCCGATGGCTTCCTGCAGTTTTTCCGGGGCCATGGAGTAGTTGTCATCGGGCAGGTAGATCGCGCCGGTGGCGAAGTCGATACCAAAGGCGATCAGGCCGGGGATCACGTAGAACAGCAGGCCCACGGCATTGGCGACCGCGATGGCCGGGTCGATCTTGCCGTCGATCTGGCCTCGGCGATCCGGGTAGAACAGCGTGCCGCAAGCCGTCAGTTGAGCAAACAGGGAGACGGCCAGCACGCCGCCGATGACACGGGAACGAGTACGCATAGGGACCTCCGGAAAAAGTGGCGCAACTATACAAGGGCTGCACATGGGCTGCGTGATGTTTTCTCGACATCAGACCGCCTTCTGCGCCTCAGTGTTCAGGCGTCCGTGCAGAGCCTGCGCAGGACGCCTAGAAGGTTCAAACCTGGCTTTCGGCGCACAGATAATCGCTAGGGTGAATGATGCTTCACCTACCGACCGTGCGGGGTTCTGGTGGATGGAGGAGCGCCACCCACCCTACGACGCCTTCGTCTCGCCGCCGGCGTTACTTCGTCCTTTATAATGCCGCGCTCAAATCCGGAATCCCCATGCTTTCCCTACCCATTGATGAAGCCCTGCCGGCGCTGCGCCAGGCTCTGCTAGCCCGCGACGAAGCGGTACTCGAAGCGCCGCCCGGCGCCGGCAAGACGACTCGTGTGCCGCTGGCGCTGCTGGACGAGCCGTGGCTGGCCGGACAGACGATCCTGATGCTCGAACCACGACGTCTGGCGGCTCGCGCAGCGGCTGAGCGGCTGGCCAGCGAGCTGGGCGAGAAGGCCGGTGAAACCGTCGGTTATCGCATCCGACTCGAAAGCAAGGTCGGGCCGAACACCCGTATCGAAGTGGTCACCGAGGGTATTCTTGCGCGCCGCTTGCAGGACGATCCGACGCTCGATGGCGTCGGGCTGGTGATCTTCGACGAATTTCATGAGCGTAGCCTGGATGCTGATCTGGCCTTGGCGCTGACGCTCAACGCACGTGTGTTGCTGCGCGATGAACCGCTCAAGCTCTTGTTGATGTCCGCAACTCTCGAAGGCGCCCGGCTGTCGAGCCTGCTCGACGATGCGCCAGTGGTGCGCAGTGAAGGACGCATGTACCCGGTCACTCAGCGCTGGGGACGGCCGTTTCAGGCCGGCGAGCGCATCGAACCGCGAGTGGTGCAGACCGTCTTGCAGGCGCTGGATGAGGAATCCGGCAGCGTGCTGGTGTTCCTTCCCGGGCAGGCCGAAATCCGCCGCGTGAACGAAACGCTAAGCGAACAGTTGTCGGGGCGTCGCGATGTCTTGCTCTGCCCGCTGCACGGTGAGCTGGAATTGATGGCTCAGCGCGCAGCCATCGAACCGGCGCCCGCCGGTAAGCGCAAGGTGGTGCTGGCGACCAACATCGCCGAGACCAGCCTGACCATCGAAGGCGTGCGCGTGGTGGTCGATGCCGGGCTGGCGCGAGTGCCGCGCTTCGACCCGGGTAGCGGCATGACCCGCCTGGAAACACGGCGGATTTCCCGAGCCTCCGCTACGCAGCGCGCGGGTCGTGCCGGGCGCCTCGAACCCGGCGTTTGTTATCGTCTCTGGTCCGAAGACCAGCATGCTCAGCTCGCCGCCTATGGCGATGCGGAAATCCTTCAGGCCGACCTGGCGGGTGTGGCGCTGCAGCTGGCGCGCTGGGGTGTCGAACCGGATGAGCTCGCCTGGCTGGATGTGCCGCCAGCTGCGGCTTACCGGCAGGCACAGGATCTGCTCCAGCGCCTCGGCGCGCTAAGCCGTAATACTCACGGCGGCTGGAAGTTGACGGCCCACGGGCAGGCCATGGCCGAGTTGCCCGCGCATCCGCGTATCGGCCACCTGTTGCTGCGCGGTCAGGCGTTGGGGCTCGCGCCGCTGGCGGCTGATCTCGCTGCGCTGTTGGTCGAGCGGGATATCCAGCGCGGCGGAGGCGGCGCGGATATTTCAATCCGTCTCGGGCTGCTCGACGGTAGCGCCGGACGGCATGCCGGCGCGCAGCGGGTACGACAGCTTGTACGGCAATTTCGCGGTCTTCTGCGTGGCCCGACAGGTCCAGCTCCGGAGGATGCGACCCATCATCGCTGGCACGGCGCGCTGCTGGCGTTCGCTTATCCCGACCGGATTGCTCGTCAGCGGCGTGAAGGCAGTGGTGAATACCGCCTGGCCAACGGTCGTGCCGCGGTGTTCGGTGAACCGGATGCCCTGATGAAAGAACCCTGGCTGGTGATCGCCGAACTGGGCAGCCGTCAGGGCCAGCGCGAAGAGCGCATCTACCGGGCCGCCGCGCTGGATCCTGCGCTGTTCGATGATGAACTGGCCGAGCAGGTCAGTGTGCGTGACGAGCTGGAGTGGGACGAGCGCGAAGGCGTACTGCGGGCCGAGCGGCAGCGGCGGGTCGGCGAGCTGGTGCTCAGTCGCGAGCCTCTTCCTGGGCTGGATGACGAAGCGCGTGCGCGTGCGCTGCTCGGACTGGTCCGTCGCAAGGGCCTGGAACTGCTGCCGTGGACGCCGGAGCTGCGTCAGTGGCAGGCGCGCATTTCGTTACTCCGGCAGCTTGATCTGGCGGCCGGTGCGGACAGTGCATGGCCAGACGTCAGCGATGATGCGTTGCTGGCTCGGTTGGAGGACTGGCTGCTGCCCTATCTGGGCAAGGTCTCGCGGCTGGCGCACTTCGCCCAGCTGGATCTGAAAGCCATGCTCGCGACCTTGCTGTCATGGCCCTTGCCGCAGCGCCTCGACGAAATGGCGCCGGTTTCAATCGGCGTTCCGTCAGGCTCGCGAGTACGGCTCGACTACAGCGAATCGCCGCCGGTACTGGCGGTGCGCCTGCAGGAGCTGTTCGGGTTGGCCGATACGCCACGTATCGCGGGTGGACGCCAGCCGGTGAAGTTGCACCTGTTGTCGCCCGCGCGCCGCCCGGTGCAGGTCACGCAGGATCTTGCGAGCTTCTGGGCGAACACCTACCTGGAGGTGAAGAAAGACCTGAAGGGCAGATACCCGAAACATTATTGGCCAGACGACCCGCTGGTGGCGGAGCCCACCGCACGGGCCAAGCCGCGCGGGACCTGAGGGTTCGGCCGCAAGACTTTCGGGCCGATCATTCCTGATCCCGGTCAACGCTCACATGCTGCTTGCGTCTACTCCGGCAGGCTCAGGTCCTCCCCGGCGGCCGACATCTCGGCGTAGGCCCGGTCCAACGAGTCGACTACTGCCTGGCTGTCCTTGGCGTGGCGGGACACGATAAAGCGAATGGCGACCTGATGCAGCTCGATATGGGGAAGCGCCTCCATGCCGAGGCGTTTCAGCGCCTGGTTTACTGGAATCTGGTAGTCGAGAAGATAGTCGGCGCGGCGGTGCTTCAACATCTCCAGCGCTGAGGTGTGGGTGGCTGTCCGATGCAGGCGAATCCCTAGTTGCGGGTCATGCAGCATCTGCGTCACCTGTGGCCAGTAGTTGTAGCCGCCGATAATGATGACGCCGTGTTTGCGCAGGCTGTCGGGGATGCTCGGGGGCGGGGTGTCTGGCCGGTAATAGAGGTTGAGGCTGATCTGCGCGAGGGTTTGACGACCTTCGATAGTATCGGCCTGCAGTTCCGGTTTGCCTGGCGCGCCCGGCCACAGATCGACGCTGCCGCTCTTCAACGCTCCATACAGGCGTGCGCTCGGTAACCCACGAAACTGCGCCTGATATCCGGCATGTTCGAGGACGCGGCGGGTGAGTTCCACGACCGGCCCCTGCGGTTGGCCTTGCGCATCGCTGTAGATGGCCGGCGGGAAATCGTAGTAACCGACAGTCAGGGTTCGTGGCGTCTCGGCCGAGGCGACGCAAGGCGCTGCCAGAGCCGCCGCCAAGGGCGTCCAGAATGATGGCTTCAAGGTAATTCACTGCCCCTTGTGGTTAGCGCTTGGGTAAAGCATGGCCGCCATGCGTCCAGCTGTCCAGAATGGGGCGCACGGGTTGCTACGCGATACTGCGTCCCGACAATGCCGTAAGCGGACCAAGAGCCGGCTGGCTATGCTGAGCCTAATGCGGCCGCGCTGATTGGGTTCGGTGACGCGGATGACTCGATGGAGAGGTTTATGTATCGCAAGGTATTCACCAGCAAGGTGTTCGATCGCAAGGTGGTGGTGATCACCGGCGGCTGTGCCGGCATCGGTCGCGCACTGGCCGAGCGGATGGCCCAGGCAGGAGCGCGGGTGGTGATTTTCGATCTCGATCAGAAGGCCATCGATGGCCTGGTGCAGCATCTGCTCGACCATCACAACGCCGACGCGCTGGGGTTGCGTTGCGATGTGTCGGATGCCGCGGCGGTGCAGCAAGCTGTTGCGCTGGTGGTGGAGCGCTTCGGCGGTATCGACGTGCTGATCAACAACGCCGGCATTACCCATCGCAGCCGCGTTGCCGAGACCAGTCTGGCGGTGTTCGAGCGGATCATGGCGGTCAACTTCTATGGCGCATTGCATTGCACCCAGGCCGCACTGCCAAGCCTGATCGCGCGGGAAGGGCAGATCATCGTGCTCAGCTCACTGTCGCAGTACGCGCCGGTGCCAGACCGCGGTGCCTACAACGCCAGCAAGCATGCGCTGCATGGGTTGTTTGAAACCCTGCGCAGCGAGCTGGCCGATACCGCGGTCAACGTGATGCTGGTATGCCCGGGGTACACTGCGACGGATCTGCGTAAGAACGTGCTGATTGGCGATGGCTCCACTGCGCCCCAGCCGGTTTTGACGGTGGGCCGCGTGGCGTCGCCGCAGGACGTGGCGGAATCCATCTATCAAGGCGCGTTGAAACGGCGACGGTTGCTGGTGTTGTCCAACCTGGACTGGCGTGCGCGGCTGGTAGCGCGCTGCTTTCCGCGCACCTTCGAGCACCTGCTATTGCCACGACTAGCCGGTGTTCGGAGTTCGCCCGGCGCAGGCTAGGTGGTCGGCGCGTCGCCGTAGAGCTGTTGGGCCAGTTCCATGTCCCAAAAGGCGGCCTCGACCTTGTGGCCGTCCAGGTCGCATACGAAGCAGCCGTAGTAGGGCTCGCCGTACTCCTCGCGTGGCCCTGGTGCACCTCCATCAGTGGCGCCAGCAGCCAGCGCGGCGCGATGAAACGCATCGACCGAGGCCTTGTCCGCTGCGAAGAAGCCGATATGGGTGCCGTTGCCGATGCTGGCTGGTTGGCCGTCGATCGGCGTTTGCAGCCAGAACTCAGGATAATCACGCCCCCAGGCGATCGCACCCGGATGAGTCATGATGCGCTTGCAGCCGAGCGTGCCGAGAGTCTGATCGTAGAAGGCAGCGGCTTCGTCGAAGCGGTTGCTGCCCAGGGATACGTGGGACAGGATGCTGGGGTTCTGATCAGCCATGGTGGAGCCCTCCGAACAGGAATGGACCACCAAGCCTAGCCCGTCGGATCGTAGCTCGCCGTCTCGCCGTCAGCTTTCTTCGTTGCGGCCGATGACCGGCTGGCTGCAGATCATGAAGCAGCGAAACAGCACCACGGTCGCCAGCAGTTGCACCAGTCCTACGGCACTGTCGACGAGCACCGCTAGCAGCCCGGGCGGTGTTTCGCCGGCCCAGAATTGCGCGGCGAGCCAGGCTTCCAGCACCCATAGCGGCAACAGAACCACGAGGATGCAGCCGAACACCAAGAGGAAATGGCCCCGGGTCTGCAGGAAACTTTCCTTCAGTGCCGCCAGCGGGGTCAGGCCGCGCAGCACCAACAGGTATTCAGCGAAGGCAATCTTGACCATCACCCAGAGCCCAGGCAGCACGAACAGCGCGGCGCCGAGCATGATCAGCAGGGTGCCGAGCCCGGCCAGCACAGCCATCGATGGCCACAGTGGCAGGGCGCGCTTCAGGACTTCGCGCAGCGGCGGTGCATGGCCGCGGCTACGGGCGTCGAGAAACAGGATCAGTGCGGCGATGTACAGCGGATAGAAAATCAAGCCGACCAGCAACTCCTGCGCGGGCATTGCGTCCTTGCCGAACAGATGGTCAACGACCAGACGGGTGCAGCTCTCCAATACGATCAACGGCAGGCAGAGCCGCGCAATGGACGCCAGGTTGCGGGAATAAAAGAACCAGGCGTCACGGAGGATGGACAGAACATTCATCGCGGTCAGAGTAACTCTCGGAAGTACAGGCGCGCACTTTAGCCCAAGCAACCGACCAACGACATGTGCGGTATTGCCGTCCATACTGGCCAGCCTTTCACCGCTCGGGTCGCCGCGTGAAGAAAATCGCCCTGTTTGCCGATGTGCAGAACCTCTATTACACGGTGCGCCAGGCTAATGGCTGCCATTTCAACTATGCGGCGCTCTGGGCCGAGGTCAGCGAGCGTGGTGAGATCGTCGAGGCCTATGCCTATGCCATTGATCGCGGGGATGCCAAGCAGCAGCAGTTCCAGCAGATCCTGCGCAATCTCGGCTTCACCGTGAAGCTCAAACCCTACATCCAGCGCAGCGACGGCTCGGCCAAGGGCGACTGGGACGTCGGGATCACCATCGATGTGCTCGACGTGATTGGACGTGTCGATGAGGTGGTATTGGCGTCGGGCGATGGCGACTTTGATCGGCTGCTGGACCGCGTGCGTGCCGGTGGCGCCGAAGCAACGGCATACGGCGCGCCGGGCTTGACGGCCAACTCGCTGATTCGCGCGGCATCGCGTTACGTGCCGATCGAAGGCAAGCTGCTGTTGCGATAGCGCTGTTGGTCCGTCACTCCTGGGGCTGCCGGCGCCGCATGTTCCATTCGGCGGCCATCGGTGGATGGAGAAAGCGACATCCACCCTACGCTCAGCTTCCAGCTTCCTTTCGAGTAAACTGCGCAGCCTGTTTTTCGTCCTTCCGGTTACCGTCATGACCTTCGCCTCTTTGGGCCTGATCGATCAGCTGCTTCGCACCCTCGAATCGCTTGAATACACCCAGCCGACCCCGGTCCAGGCCAAGGCGATTCCGGCTGTGCTCAAGGGCCGCGACCTGATGGCCGCTGCGCAGACCGGCACCGGCAAGACCGCCGGTTTCGCCTTGCCATTGCTGCAGCGGCTGCTGCACGAAGGGCCGCACGTGGCGAGCAATTCGGTCCGCGCGCTGGTGCTCGTGCCGACCCGTGAGCTGGCCGAGCAAGTGCACGAGAGTTTCAGAACCTACGGCCAGGACCTGCCGCTGCGGACCTATGCGGTCTACGGCGGCGTCAGCATCAATCCGCAGATGATGGCCTTGCGCAAGGGCATCGACGTGCTGGTCGCCACGCCGGGACGGTTGTTGGATCTGTATCGACAGAATGCGGTGAAGTTCAGCCAGGTGCAGGCGCTGGTGCTGGACGAGGCCGACCGCATGCTCGACCTCGGCTTTTCCGAAGAACTGGACGCGCTGTTCAGCGCGTTGCCGAAAAAGCGCCAGACCCTGCTGTTCTCCGCGACCTTTTCCGACGCGATTCGGCAGATGGCGCAGAAGCTATTGCGCGATCCGCTGTCCATCGAGGTCAGCCCGCGCAACGCCGCCGCCAAGACGGTCAAGCAGTGGCTGGTGCCGGTGGACAGGAAGCGCAAGTCCGAACTGTTCCTGCACTTGCTGGCAGAAAAACGTTGGGGGCAGGTGCTGGTGTTCGTCAAGACACGCAAGGGCGTCGACCGACTGGTGGATGAGCTGCAGGCGCAGGGCATCAGCAGCGACGCGATCCACGGCGACAAGCCGCAGGCGTCGCGGTTGCGGGCGCTGGAGCGCTTCAAAGCGGGCGAGGTGCAAGTGCTGGTGGCCACCGATGTCGCCGCGCGTGGCCTGGATATCCATGACCTGCCACAGGTGGTCAATTTCGACTTGCCCATCGTCGCTGAAGATTATGTACACCGTATCGGCCGGACTGGCCGGGCGGGCGCCACGGGCGAAGCGGTATCGCTGGTCGCCGCCGACGAGGTCGATCAGCTCGCAGCCATCGAGACGTTGATTCAGCAAGTTCTGCCGCGGCATGACGAGCCGGGTTTCGTCCCGGATCATCGAGTGCCGACTACGCAGCCGGGCGGGCAGATCATCAAGAAACCGAAAAAGCCGAAGAAGCCTAAAGAGTCAGCTGGCAAAGGCCGCGTTCATCTGGGCAACTGGTTTGATGAGAGCGAGAAACCCAACGCCAAACCGATCCGCAAGGTGCCGAGCCTGGGCGGGGCGAAGCCGTCGAAAAAACGCTGACCGATCTTTGCCTGACGCCCATGGCGGCGTCATCGGGAAATTTCGGCGCGGGTTGAAACGGTCGCCCCGCCCGCTGTCATATCGACAGCGCCCAGCTGGGGCTGGGCATCGCGCTGAGACGGGCGCGTTCTAACCTAACTCAAAGCAGGCCAGCGAGGGTCCTTTGGCAAACACGGATGCGGAACTTCAGCGCCTGACCCGAGATGACGTATGGGCCGGATTCAAGCAGCTGACGCCGATCTCGCTGTTCGTCGTGGTGTTCGGCTTGGCCTTTGGCCTGGCCGCAACGCAGACGGGCTTGACTGACCATACAAGCCTATTGATGAGCGCACTGGTGTTTGCCGGTGCGTCGCAGTTCGCGTCGCTGGAATTGTGGGGTACGCATGTTCCGGTCGTTCCGCTGGTAGTGACCGTGTTTGCCGTCAACGCGCGGCACCTGCTGATGGGCGCAACGCTTTATCCGTATCTTCGGCATTTGCCACCGGTGAAGCGCTACGCTGTCATGTTCGTCGTTTCGGATGCCAACTGGGCCATGTCCATGCAAGCCTTCAATCTCGGCAAGCCGGGGCTGGGCATCCTGTTCGGCGGCGGGCTGGCGCTCTGGACGTTTTGGGTGTTGGGCACCTGGCTCGGTATCTATTTCGGCAGCGCCATCCAGGACCCGGTCAGCCTGGGCCTGGACATGGTCATGGGCTGCTTTCTGCTGGCGATGGTCGTCGGTGGCAAGAAGGACCTGCGGATGCTCTTTATCTGGATCATCGCCGGCTGCGCATCGATGTTGGCGTACTGGTATCTGCCGGCGAACAGCCATGTGGTGGTTGGGGCGCTCGCGGGCGGTCTGTTGGGCGCGCTCTGGATGGAGAAGTCGAAGTGACCTTGGGAACTGCAGGGTCCGGTGCGCTGACCATCATTCTGATCATGGCAGTGGTGACCCTGGCTACGCGCTGGGGCGGCGTATTTGCCATGTCGTTTGTGCCCATCAACCGTCGAACCGAGCAGTTCATCAGCGCCATGTCCGGCTCGGTGCTGGTGGCGTTGCTGACCCCGATGGCGGTGAACGGAGACAACGGCGCGCGGTTGGCCTTTCTGGTAACGGCAGCGACCATGCTCTGGCTCAAGAAACCGTTGCCGGCGATTGCTGCCGGGATTATCACGGTGGCGCTGTTCAGGCAGCTCTGAGTTGCCTTGGTGGTTGCGTGCGACTCAGCGGCTCGACGAGCGATCCGCTAACCAGCCAAGCATGCCCACCGCCGCCGCACGACCGCTGGCGAAACAGCCGGTGAGCAGATAGCCGCCGGTCGGTGCCTCCCAGTCGAGCATTTCACCCGCGCAGAACACGCCAGGTAACTGGTGCAGCATCAGCCGTTCATCCAGCGCCTCAAAGGGCACCCCGCCAGCGCTGCTGATGGCTTCGTCCAGCGGTCGGGCGCGCAGCAGGATAATCGGCAGCGCTTTGATTACATTGGCCAGCCGCTGCGAGTCATCGAAGGCCTCCGCAGGCGCCAGCTCCCTGAGCAAGCCGGCTTTGACGCCGTCGAGGCCTAGCTGGCGCTTGAGGTATTTGGCCATGGACTGCGAGCCGCGCGGCTTGGCCAGTGCCCGAACAATCTTGTCCGGTGAATGATCGGGTAGCAGATCCAGCATGACAGTAGCGCGGCCGTTCTGCTCGATTGCCTGGCGGATCTCGGCCGATAGCGCGTAGACCAGGCTACCCTCGATGCCGTTGGCCGTAACGACGAACTCACCCCTGCGTGGCGCTGCACCGGCTAGCGCTAGGCTCACGGTTTTTAGCGGCGCGCCGGCGAATTTATCCTGCAGGTATTGGCTCCAGCCTTGCACTTCGAAACCACAGTTGGCAGGGCGCAGCGCAGCGATCGCGATGCCGCGCTGTTCCAGCAGCGCCACCCAGGCGCCGTCCGAGCCCAGCCGAGCCCAGCTGCCGCCGCCCAATGCGAGCAGCACGGCGTCGGCGCTGACGCTGATATCGCCATCCGGGCTAATCAGTTTGAGAGTTCCGTCAGCGTGCCAGCCGAGCCAGCGATGCCGCGTATGAATCCGCACCCCGGCGTCACGCAGGCGGCGCAGCCAGGCCCGCAGCAGCGGTGCGGCTTTCATGTCGGTGGGGAAAACGCGTCCTGAGCTGCCGACAAAGGTGTCGATGCCAAGCCCGTGAATCCACTCGCGCAGCTGCTCGGGCGTGAACGATTCAAGCTGAGGGCGAAGCGCCGTGGCACGTTCACGGTAACGCGCCAGGAACGGCTCGAACGCTTCGGAATGGGTAATGTTCATGCCACCGACACCCGCCAGCAGAAACTTGCGACCGACCGAGGGCATGCCGTCATAGAGGTCGACCGCAACGCCCGCCTGGCTCAGCACTTCAGCGGCCATCAGCCCGGCGGGGCCGCCGCCGATGATTGCGACGCGGGATTCTGGGGTGCGCATGGATAACGTGGCCGTGATTCAGGGGCGGCCATTCTAGCTGTTCGCGATGGGAAATTTGCAGCAAGGGCAGACAGAGTGGGGCGTGGGGCAGGCTCATCCAGCCGGTAGATGACACAACTGTATCCGCCGTATGGCTTGTGGTGCGACCAGCAACGTCAGCGTAAACCGTGTCTTTGCCAGGCCTTGGCGGCACTGATGTGCAGTTGCGCATGGCGCCGGGCGAGCAGCGCGCGGTCTTTGTCGTAGCCGCCGCCGATCACGCCGACCACCGGAATGTCTCGCCCCAGACAGTGCTCGATCACTGCGCTGTCACGCATGGCCAGGCCTTCGTCACTGAGCTTGAGCAGACCCAGCGCGTCGTCGCGGTGTACGTCGACGCCGGCGTCGTAGATCACCAGATCCGGCTGATACAGCGGCAGCAGATAGTTGAGCGCGTTGTCGACGACTTTCAGGTAATCCGCATCGCCAAGGCCCGGTGTCAAACCGATGTCCCAATCGCTGCGGGCCTTGCGCGTCGGGAAATTCTTTTCGCAATGCAGTGACACGGTGATGGCGTCCGGTACGTGCTCGAGAATGCGCGCTGTGCCGTCGCCCTGATGCACGTCGCAATCGAAGATCAGCACGCGGCCCACGCAGCCCTTCTCCAGTAGCGAAAGGGCCATAATGGCCAGGTCATTGAATATGCAGAATCCGGAGGCATGATCGTGATGAGCATGGTGAGTGCCTCCGGCCAGGTGACAGGCCAGCCCGTGCTGCAAGGCAAGGTCTGCCGCCAGCAGCGAGCCGCCTACTGCGCGCACGGTACGCTGCGCCAGTTGCGGGCTCCAGGGCAGGCCCAGACGGCGCAACTCCTCGCGGCTCATGTCGCCGCTGCGGTAACGGTCGACATAATCGCGGTCGTGTGCGAGGGCCAGCACGTCGGTCGGACAAAGCTCGGGGCGCAACAATGCCTGGTCGGTGGTCAAACCGCATGCGACGAGGTGATCGCGCAGCAAGCGAAACTTCTCCATCGGAAAGCGATGCCCCGGTGGCAAGAGGGGGCTGTAGTCGTCGTGGAATACCAGCGGCAGGGACATCGGGTGGCGCTCATCGAGTTCGGCAACCAGTATGCAGAGCAGGTATTTGATTCTTCAAGGAAACAGCATGGGCGAACCGATGGAACGCATTGAATTGGAAACCCCACGTCTTCTGCTTCGCGCCTGGCGTGATTCGGACCTCGATTCGCTGGCGGAGCTGTGTGCCGATCCGTTGGTGATGCGCTATTTCCCCGAGCTACTCTCACGCGATGACTGTGCGGCCGCGATGGCACGCTGCCGGCTTCATTTCGCCAGGTTCGGGTTCGGCTTCTGGGCGCTCGAGCTCAAGAGTGATGAGCGCTTTGTCGGTCTGGCGGGCCTTTCATGGTCCCGTCTGCAACTGCCTTTCTGCCCCGTCGTGGAAATAGGCTGGCGGCTCGGTCATGAATTCTGGGGGCAGGGGTTCGCGCGCGAAGCGGCGGAGGCTTCGCTGGCGTGCGGGTTCGACCGCCTGCAGCTGCCTGAGGTTGTGGCATACACCGCGGCGCTCAATGATCGCTCACAGGCGTTGATGGAAACGCTGGGTATGCAGCGACAGCCGGCCGGTGATTTCGATCATCCCAACATCGCCGAGGGGCATCCAGTACGCCCTCAGGTGTTGTATCGGATGACTGAGAAGAACTGGGCCGATATTCGCCGATAAGCGCAACCAGTGGAGCCGATACGGAGGAATCCGTAACATTGCGCGCCTGCCTCGTGCCTCGCATACATAAAGGAACTACACCATGAGCGACACCCTAGACACGCTGGTCAACCTGCTGTCGCTGGAGCGAATTGAAGAAAACCTGTTCCGCGGCGACAGCCAGGACCTGGGCTTTCCGCAGCTGTTCGGCGGCCAGGTGGTCGGCCAGGCGCTGTCCGCCGCCAGCCAGACGGTGGCGCCGGAGCGTCACGTGCATTCGATGCACGGATACTTCCTGCGCCCTGGGGATTCCCATCAGCCGGTGGTCTACGACGTCGATCGGGTGCGTGACGGTGGCAGTTTCACCACTCGCCGGGTTAGCGCGATTCAGAAAGGGCAGACCATCTTCACCTGCAGCGCTTCGTTCCAGGCGGATGAGACCGGCTTTGAGCATCAGCTGCCGATGCCCGACGTGGTCGGCCCCGAGGATCTGCTCAGCGAATGGGAGCTGTTGCACAAACTGACCCCACTGGTCCCGGCGCGGGTGGCGGAAAAGCTGCGTCGCCCAAAACCCATCGAGATCCGCCCGGTCACGCTGCAGGACCCGATCAACCCGCTGCCGATCGAGCCGGTCCGGCACATCTGGTTCCGTGCCGATGGCTCGCTGCCGGACAACCCGGCGCTGCACAAGTATCTGGTCGCCTACGCCTCGGATTTCAGCTTCATCGGCACGGCGTTGCAGCCGCACGGTGTCAGCTCGTGGAGCAAATTCATCCAGCTTGCGAGCCTGGACCATGCCATCTGGTTCCACCGCGAAGTACGTGCCGATGAGTGGCTGCTGTACTCCATGGACAGCCCCTGGGCCGGCAACGCGCGTGGTTTTGCGCGCGGAAGCATCTTCAACCGCGCCGGGCAACTGGTTGCCTCGGTGGCGCAGGAAGGCCTGATTCGCGTGCGCGAGGACTGGAAGTGAGCCTGGCCGACGCGCGGTACTGGGTATTCGACATGGACGGCACCCTGACCCTTGCGGTGCATGACTTTCCTGCGATCAAGCGGGCGCTCGCTATTCCCCAGGAAGACGACATCCTGCATCACCTCGCAGCGCTTCCGTCCGACGAAGCAGCGGGCAAACGCGCTTGGCTGCTGGAGCACGAACGCGAGCTTGCTTATGCCGCCACGCCGGCGCCGGGTGCGCGAGAGCTGCTGCACGCACTGCGCGAACGGGGTTGCACGCTCGGTGTGCTGACTCGCAACGCGCATGAGCTGGCGCTCGTGACCTTGCAGGCGGTGGGCTTGGGTGACTGTTTTGCGAGCGAAGACATTCTCGGCCGCGATGAAGCACCGCCGAAACCCGATCCGGGCGGCCTGTTGCATCTGGCACGCAAGTGGGACGTTTCACCGAGTGAATTGGTGATGGTCGGCGATTACCGCTTCGACCTGGAATGCGCCAAGGCGGCTGGCGCGCGCGGTGTATTGGTCAATCTGCCGGAAAACCTCTGGCCGGAACTGACTGACCTGCATGCCCAGGATTGCGGGCAGTTGTTGCGGTTGCTGGACTGAGAGGCGGTAGGGTGGATCGCGCTTTATCGATCCACCGAAGAGGGGTTGCGGTGGATGTAAAACATGACATCCAGCCTACGAGCCGGGGGAAATCTCTGGCCCGATTTGACCGGGTCCATGCCCCGCGATTGCATGGGCCTGTGCCTGTGCCTGTGCCTGTGCCGGTTGCTGGGCGTGTAGCGCAGCGCAGGGGACGCGGAGCGTCCAGGACACGATGACGGGTCACTGTTCGCGAGCAAGCTCGCTCCTACAAAGGCAGCGAGTCCACTTCAATCGCAACGGGTGCACGGACCTGTAGTGGCTTCGTAGGGTGGATCGCGCTTCACCGATCCACCGAGCGTTGTCACAGGTGGATGAAAAGAGCGTCATCCACCCTACGGATCAGTTCACTGCACGCCGTAGATGGCGTTGAACGGAGCGATACCCATCAATCCATCTGAATATCAATAAAGCGCCTGATACAGCTTGCGCCGGTAGGTGGTGACCAGCGGATGCTCGCTGCCGAGCAAGTCGAACACTTGCAGTAGCGTCTTGTGCGCGAGCCCTTCGGCGTAACCGCGATTACGCACGAACAGCTTCAACAGACCCTCCAGCGCCGCTTCATATTGCTGGCGGGCCAGTTGCTGAATGGCGAGCTGATAGGCTGCTTCGTCGTCCTCGGTGTTCTGGGCCAGACGGCTCTTGAGGTCGGCCACTTCGGGCAAATCATTGGCCTGGCGGAGAAAGGTCAGCTGCGCGCGGGCGCCGGCAAGCGCCTGCTTGTGCTCGTCGCCCTTGACCGCATCGAGTACCAGTTCGGCTTCGCCAAGCTCGCCACGCTCGGCCAGGCAGCGTGCGTAGAGAATCAGTGCCGCCGCGTTTTCGTTGTCTTCGGCCAGCAATTGCTTGAGCAGGTTCTCCGCTTCGCTGATGCGGCCTTCGGCGAACAGCGCCTGCGCGCTCTCCAGCAGATCAGCTTCCGGCGCGGCCGGCGCTTGCACATGTGGCTCGAGCATGGCGCGAATGGCCGACTCCGGCTGGGCACCGGCAAAACCGTCCACCGGCTGACCGTCCTTGAACAGCACGACGGTAGGCAGGCTGCGGACGCCGAAGCGCGCAACCACGTCCTGCTCGATATCGCAGTTGACCTTGGCTAGCACGAGTTCGCCCTGGTATTCCTCGGTAATCTTCGCCAGCAGCGGCATCAGCGCTTTGCAGGGCGCGCACCACTCGGCCCAGAAGTCCACCAGCACCGGCTTGTGAAAGGAGTTTTCCAGCACCAGTTGCTCGAAATTGGCGCTGGTGACGTCAAAGATGTAGGGAGTCTGGCTCATTGGAATTCTCGGAATGGGCACATGCGAAAGTAGGCATGCATGTTAAGTGGGGGCGAGGCGATTCGGAAGCAAGGGCGCGGCGGATACCCGGTTAATGCCGAGGATTCGCCAGTGACCAGCGCGCCAGTTCGCTGTAAAGCACCCCTCGTGGTGTGCTGTCGGAGCGGTACAGCCCAAAACGATCTACCGACCACTGGAATGGTCGCGGCTGGAGGTCGGGCAAGGCCTGAACCCGGCGCGACAGCGTGACGTGCGGCAGGAACGGCCGTGCATCGAGCACGACGCCGTGAGTGGACAGCGCCGCGTGCAGCTGCTCAACCAGTTGATTCAGTGGCGAGGGGCTGTGGCTGGGCGTCAGGCAGGCGAAATCCTTGCCGATCATCAGCAGCTGATCGAGCCGCAGCGTGAACACGTCGACGCGTACGCTAGCCGCAAGCTGCTCCAAACCCTCCACGGCTGCTCCGGGCTGGTTGCCGAGAAACGCCAGGGTCATGTGCAGATTGGCCAGCGCGACGGGGCGACCTCCAATCTCTTGACTGTCACGCCAGTTGCAGACGGCCTCGCCAAGGTCGGAAGGGCACTTCAGCGCGAAGAACAGGCGCAGTGGTAGCTCGGTCGGCATCTGTCCTCCTCATGAGCCTCAGGTTGCTGGGTTTCGTTTCAGCACATCGCCATGGGCACGGCTTCGCGACGAGCGTGGTAGAGGCTGACCCGGCGAAACTCTGCTGGCTCGGCCAGGTCGGGCCAGGTACAGGCGTCAAGAATGTCCAGGCGCTGATACAGCGGGTGCTGGAAATCCCGCACGCGAGAATCGGCCACCAGCGCCACCTGGCCGCGACGGAGAAACTGATCCAGCAAGGGCAGGTTGGCCCGGTCGTATAGCACATCGGCGACGATGATCAGGTCGTAGCGGTCAGCCTCGGCGAAGAAGTCATCCGAATAGTTGAGCTGCACGCCGTTGAGCTCCGCGTTGGCGCGGCACGCCGCCAGGGCCAGCGGGTCCAGATCACAGGCGACCACCTCCGCAGCGCCGGCCTTTGCTGCGGCAATGGCCGCGACCCCTGACCCTGCGCCGAAATCCAGCACGCGCTTGCCGCGCACCCATTCCGGGCGCTCGGCCAGCCAGCGGGCCAGGACCAGGCCGCTGGCCCAGCAGAAGCACCAATAGGGCGGCTCTTCGAGAATCCGCCGGGTTTCCTCGGGGCTGAACGCGCGGTCCATGTTCGCCGCGTCGATCAACCAGAGTCGGATGTCGGTGCCGGGCAAGGACTCAACGCTCAACGAGGCATCACCGAGCAGCTCGGCCAGCGCCTGTTGCAGCGCAGCGGGCGGAGTCAAGGTGCGGGCACCAGATGCAACGGGCCGAGGGATTGGCTGGCCGAGCTGCCGACCTCCACGGCGGGCAGGCGCATGATCAGTTGTCCCGAGCGGGTCACTCGCCCGCGCAGTTCCACATCCCGTCCCTTGGGGAATTTCTCGGCGTTGAACTTGAGAATGAACGGCAGTTCGGTTCCCCGACCCTGCAGTTTCACGTTGCTCAGCAGGCGGTCGGGCTGGTCACGGCGGTTGACCTCCAGCAGCGCCAGCTCGACTTCGCTGTTCACGGGAACGCCGATCAGGCTGCCGTGCAGTTCGTGCATCAAGGTGCTCGCCTGTGGCGGCTCCTCGAAGGTCACCGCTGCGGTAGGGCGCTGGGTTTGCTCACTCGAACATCCAACCAGAGCCAGCAGTAAAGCAGGCAAAACAAAGGGGCGTAACTGCACGGACGGCTCCAAAACATGACGTGGATGCGCGCCTGTATAGCAACAATCGGCTCGATTTGTCTTGCCGTCGGGATGCGCTACCATGGCTCTCCCGACGTTTGGCAGCCCTAGCCCATGCATTGTCCCTTCTGTGGTGCACATGACACCAAAGTCATCGACTCGCGCCTGGTGGCCGAAGGTGATCAGGTGCGCCGTCGCCGTGAATGCCTCGCCTGTGGTGAGCGTTTCACCACCTTCGAAACCGCCGAACTGGTCATGCCACGGCTGATCAAACAGGACGGCAGTCGCCAGCCATTCGACGAAGAAAAGCTGCGTGCCGGCATGCAGCGCGCGCTGGAAAAACGTCCGGTCAGTGTCGAACGTCTTGAAGAAGCCATCGCCCATATCAAGCACCGTCTGCGTGCCACCGGCGAGCGCGAGATCAAATCACGCGTGCTGGGCGAGCTGGTGATGGTCGAGCTGCAAAAGCTCGACGAGGTTGCCTATATCCGCTTCGCTTCGGTCTACCGCCGCTTTCAGGACCTCAATGAGTTCCGCGAGGAAATCGAACGTCTGTCACGTGAGCCGGCAAAAACCGAATGACCTCCAACGATCACGCCTGGATGGCCCGCGCGCTGCAATTGGCGCGCAAGGGGTTGTACTCGACGCACCCTAATCCGCGCGTCGGTTGCGTCATCGTCAAGGACGGGGAACTGATCGGCGAAGGCTGGCACGTGCGTGCCGGCGAACCGCATGCCGAGGTGCACGCCTTGCGCCAGGCTGGCGAGCGCGCCGCTGGCGCAACCGCTTATGTCACCCTTGAACCCTGCAGCCACTACGGCCGCACACCGCCCTGCGCCGAAGCGTTGGTCAAGGCGGGGGTTGGCCGGGTAGTCGCAGCCATGCAGGACCCAAACCCCCAGGTGGCAGGTCGAGGACTGAAGCTGTTGCATAGCTCAGGCATCGAGGTTGCGAGCGGCGTGCTGGAAAGCGAGGCCCGCGCGTTGAACCCTGGTTTCATCAAGCGCATGGAAACGGGGCTGCCTTATCTGCGTGCCAAGTTGGCGATGAGCCTGGATGGCCGTACGGCGATGGCCAGCGGCGAAAGCCAGTGGATCACTGGGCCGGATGCACGCGCCGAGGTGCAGCGGCTGCGCGCTCAATCAAGCGTGGTGCTCACCGGCGCCGACACGGTGTTGATGGACAACGCTCGGCTGACTGTGCGCGCCGCGGAGCTTCGGTTGGATGACGAATTGTCCGCGCATGCGATACAGCGACAACCGCTGCGTGTACTGGTCGACGGACGACTTCGCGTGCCGCTGGAGGCTCCGTTCTTTCTGGCCGGACCTGCACTGGTGGTGGCCAGCAGCGAAGATCAGGCAGCCCGTTATCAATCGACGGGTCATGAGCTGCTGGCACTTGCCGGTGAGACTGGTCGTGTCGATCTGCCTCGTCTGTTGCATGAACTGGCCAAGCGCGATGTCAACGAGGTCCTGCTCGAAGCAGGGCCACGCTTGGCAGGTGCCTTTGCCGCGCTGGGCCTGATTGACGAATATCAGCTATTCGTCGCCGCCAAGTTCCTAGGTTCCTCGGCGCGACCGCTCCTCGATATGCCGCTGGATCGCATGAGCGAGGCGCGCGAGCTGCAAATCAAGGATATCCGGGCGGTTGGCAACGATTGGAAAATCACCGCCGTACCGAGCGTCTGATCAGCCGCTCTATAACCGTCTGATCAACAGCGCCGTTCCGCAGAACCCTCAGTTAACCGGCTTCAGCCCGTTGTGGTCGAGCTTGGCTTTTCGCTTGTTGGTTCCCAGAAGCCGCCGTGCGACCAGGCTTTCGTGATGCGGATTGCCGAAGTGGAACAGCGCCGTGGCGCGCAGCATGGAGGGATCGCATTCATCGTTCGCATGCAGGCTTCGGTAACCCGAGAACAGGTAGAGGTTGCCCGGCTCCAGCTTCAGGCGAATCGGTTTGAGCCAGCCACGGCGCACCGCAAAAGCGACCAGCTTCTGGCTGGCGGTGTTATGCAGCACGGCCTTTTCGATGACGTTGCGCAACGCGTTGAAGCGCACGCGGCGCACGCTGGGGAAGATGATCAGATCGCCGCAGTGCTCGCCCTCGGTCGGGATATATAACGGAAGCAGCGCAGTAACGGCGGTGGCGTCGAAGTGGTAGAAGTGCGACTGCTTGAGTCCAGTGCGCCCCTGCAGGCAGCGAATGACAGGAAAGACCTGCTCCGTTGCGGCCGGCTCCCGCCCCGTCTGAAGTCGATAGAGTTCCGCCAGCGTCTCCTTGAGCGGAGGCGAGAGTGCCAGGCCTGCGATGAGGCTGCCGCCCAGCGCTTCGATGCCGTGAATGGCGAAATATTCACCGCCACGGCTGGCAGCCTGCTCTCGGATGAAAGCGCGGCCCAGTTCGAGTTGCTCGGGTGAAATGTAGTGCTCAATGACCGTGTAGCCCTTACTGTCGATTTCGGCAGCGCGTGCCGCAGCCGACGGTTCCATAGCCGTAACCTCTGACATACCCATCCCTCGTGGCACATGTGAAGGTTCGGAGCGTTCGTCCTGATCGTGTCCTGGTCTGCGCGATGGATCTGCAACTGCGAGCGGATCCTGGCTCGGCGTATCGGTACGAAGAATGCGGGCGTGACGTTCCTTCCTGATCGTCTGCATTGCATGGGTGCAGTTGGCGCGCCTGCGCGTGGCCCGCTGCGATGCGTATGGACAAACAAGCGCAACGCTAGTTGCGATGAATTTGAAAATCTTTGCTCGCCGAGCGGGAAGTCAAACAGTTGTTTGTCAGCTGCAGAACCGGCGTAACTGTGGTAAAAACTGCGCCGGGCTTTAAGCGGCCCACGTTCTCAGGGCGGGGTGAGATTCCCCACCGGCGGTAATGGCGTAGCTACAAATGTTGAAAGCGTAGCGAGCGCGGGGCAGGCAAGGCGTGATTTGACGAGAAGGCGAGCTTTACGGCAGTAAACAAGACTGCGGTAAATGAGCATTTCGAGGAGGATTACAACGCAGCATGCTTCGGGCGCAGTAGCTTTCGATCACGTCTAGCCCGCGAGCGCTTGTCTTGGACAAGGTCAGCAGACCCGGTGTGATTCCGGGGCCGACGGTATAGTCCGGATGAGAGAGAGCGGGATGCCTCGACGGGCGCCTTTCGTGCGCGCGTCCACTCCCTATCGATCTGCAGCGCCCTGTTTTATCCAAAACAGGAGTTCGTCATATGCATCGTTTCAACAGCCTTCCACGGGAGGCCGCATGTTCACAGGAATAATCGAATCCATCGGCACCATTGGCGCGATGACGCCAAAGGGCGGCGACGTTCGCGTACTGGTAGAGACCGGCAAGCTGGACCTGGCCGACGTCAAGCTCGGCGACAGCATCGCGGTTAACGGCGTCTGCCTGACCGCGGTCGAGCTGCCGGGCAACGGCTTCTGGGCCGATGTCAGCCGTGAGACGCTGGCGCGTACTGCATTCGTTGATCTCAAGACCGGTAGCCGTGTGAATCTGGAAAAGGCCCTGATGCCGACCAGCCGGCTCGGCGGGCATCTGGTCAGCGGTCACGTCGATGGGGTTGGTGAAGTGGTGGCGCGTGAAGAAAACGCCCGCGCCGTGCAGTTCCGGATTCGCGCACCGCGCGAGCTGGCCAAGTACATCGCGCTCAAGGGCTCGATCACCGTTGATGGCACCAGCCTGACGGTCAACTCGGTCAATGGCGCCGAATTCGAGCTCACCATCGTCCCGCACACCCTGGCCGAAACCATCATGGTCGACTACCGCCCCGGGCGGCAGGTGAATCTGGAAGTGGACCTGCTGGCGCGCTACCTCGAACGCCTGCTGATGGGCGACAAGGCGGCTGAGCCCAATGCATCGGGCCTGACCGAAAGCTTCCTGGCCGAACACGGCTATCTGAACAAGTAAGGAATGGCCACCATGGCTCTGAACACCGCAGAAGAACTGATCGAAGACATCCGCGCCGGCAAGATGGTCATCCTTATGGATGACGAGGACCGCGAGAACGAGGGTGACATCATCGTCGCCTCCGAATGCGTGACTGCTGAACATATCAATTTCATGGCCCGTTTCGCCCGCGGTCTGATCTGCATGCCGATGACCCGCGAACGCTGCGAAACCCTGCAGCTGCCGCTGATGGCGCCGCGTAACGGCTCCGGTTTCGGCACCAAGTTCACCGTTTCCATCGAGGCGGCAGAAGGCGTCACCACCGGCATCTCGGCCGCCGACCGCGCGCGAACCGTGCAGGCCGCCGTGGCGAAGAATGCCGTCGCCGAGGATATAGTCAGTCCAGGTCATATCTTTCCGCTGATGGCCCAACCCGGTGGCGTTCTGGCCCGCGCCGGTCACACCGAAGCGGCCTGCGACCTGGCTCGTATGGCCGGGCTTGAACCGTCCGGCGTGATCTGCGAAATCATGAATGACGACGGCACCATGGCGCGTCGTCCAGAGCTCGAAGTCTTCGCCGAACAGCACGGTTTGAAGATCGGCACCATCGCCGATCTGATCCACTACCGGATGATCCATGAGCGCACCGTCGAGCGGGTATCCGAGCAGCCGCTGGAAACCGAGCTGGGCCAATTCAAGCTCGTCACCTACCGCGACGGCGTGGAAGACACCGTACACATGGCGCTGACCCGCGGTGAGATTTCGCCAGAAGAGCCCACGCTTGTCCGTGTGCACAACATGGAGCCGCTGCGCGACCTGTTGATGGTGACGGTGCCGGGTCGCTGGAGCCTGCGTGCGGCGATGAGCGAAGTCGCCAAGGCCGGCAGCGGTGTGGTCCTGCTGCTGGGTAATCCATTGACCGGCCCGCAGTTGCTGGCCCAGCTCAACCGCCAGCATTCACCAAGCCCCGCGACCTACAGCACGGTCGGTGCCGGCTCGCAGATTCTTCGCGACCTCGGGGTGCGCAAGATGCGCCTGATGAGTTCGCCGATGAAGTTCAATGCGATATCCGGCTTTGATCTGGAAGTTGTAGAATACCTGCCCGCTGAGTAAGGGCCGCCGCGCTACTGCGCTTGGACATACTGCGTTGAAAACAGGCGAGGCTTGCTCGTTTACAGACGATGCTTCTGAATTGAAAGCATCGCCGCCTCACCTGTCTCGCCTTGTCTGTCCTGCGCTCGCTACGCGCTGCTCCGCCGGGCTGCCTGAACGCCCACAAGCTCTTTAACGCTATATGAGATTTGTTTCCATGACACTGAAGACCATCGAAGGTACCTTCATCGCCCCGCAGGGCAAGTTCGCCCTGGTCGTTGGCCGCTTCAACAGCTTCGTTGTCGAGAGTCTGGTGAGCGGCGCCGTCGATGCGCTGGTGCGCCATGGCATCGCCGAAGACGCCATTACCATCATCCGCGCGCCGGGTGCCTTCGAGATTCCGCTGGTGGCGCAGAAAGTTGCCCAGCAGGGCGAGTACGACGCGATCATCGCCCTCGGCGCGGTGATCCGTGGCGGCACCCCACACTTCGAATACGTGGCTGGCGAATGCACCAAGGGCCTGTCGCAGGTTTCCATGGAATTCGGCGTGCCGGTCGCCTTTGGCGTGCTGACGGTCGACTCCATCGAACAGGCGATCGAGCGCTCCGGCACCAAAGCCGGTAACAAAGGCGCCGAAGCTGCACTGTCCGCTCTGGAAATGGTGAGTCTGCTGGCGCAGCTGGAGGCCAAGTGAGCCTTAATCACGACGACAGTCAGGACGCCCCGCAGCCAAAGGCCAAGGGCAAGATCGCGACGCGCCGTGTCGCGCGCAGCCTGGCGATGCAGGCGCTGTATCAATGGCACATGGCAGGCCAGAGCCTCAACGAAATCGAGGCGCAGTTTCGCGTCGACAATGATTTCTCCGGCGTCGACGGCAGCTACTTCCATGAACTGCTGACTGGCGTCGCGCGTGCCAAGACCGAAGTCGACGGCGCCATCGTGCCGCATCTCGATCGCCCGCTCGAAGAGCTCGACCCGGTCGAACTCGCCGTTCTGCGCCTGTCCGCCTATGAGTTAATGCATCGTATCGACGTCCCTTATCGGGTGGTGATCAACGAAGGCATCGAGCTGGCCAAGGTGTTCGGCGCCACCGACGGACACAAGTTCGTCAACGGCGTGCTGGACAAGCTGGCGCCCAGCCTGCGCAGTGCCGAAGTCAGCGCACACAAGCGCTGACCCTTCCGCCTGATGGATGAGTTCGAGCTGATCCGCCACTACTTCGCCGCCGCCGCTTGTGCCAGGGTTGGCGGCGATGTTGCGTTGGGGATTGGTGAT
Source organism: Stutzerimonas xanthomarina DSM 18231 (assembly GCF_900129835.1). Taxonomy (GTDB): domain Bacteria; phylum Pseudomonadota; class Gammaproteobacteria; order Pseudomonadales; family Pseudomonadaceae; genus Stutzerimonas; species Stutzerimonas xanthomarina. The sequence goes on along the minus strand of NZ_FQXA01000001.1, from coordinate 285,159 downwards.
GATTGCGCGCTGCTGAGCGTTCCGGTCGGTGAGCAGCTGGCCGTCTCCACCGACACGCTTGTTGCTGGTGTGCATTTCTCCGACCCATGTGATCCCTATCTACTTGGTCAGCGCGCGTTGGCCGTATCGACCAGCGATCTCGCCGGAATGGGCGCGACGCCCATTGGTTTCACGCTGGCACTGACGATTCCTTCCGTTGATCCCGACTGGTTGAGCGCGTTCGCCCGTGGTCTCGACACCATGGCTGCTGGCTGTGACATGCGCCTGATCGGCGGCGACACCACACGCGGTCCGCTGAGCGTGACGCTGACGGTATTCGGGCGCGTGCCGGTAGGCCAGGCGTTGTTGCGCAGCGGCGCGAAACCCGGAGATCTGCTCTGCGTGGGTGGATCGCTTGGCGACGCCGCCGGGGCTTTGCCGATTGTGCTTGGCGAGCGGGAGGCGGACACCGCCGAAGCGGCAGCGCTGCTGCGGCGCTACTGGTCGCCGCAACCTCAGCTCGCGCTCGGTCAGGCGCTGCGGGGCAAGGCAACCGCGGCGTTGGACATTTCCGATGGCTTGTTGGCCGACTGCAACCATATAGCCACTGCGTCTTCTGTTTCGCTGGTAATCGAGCAAGCCCGGGTGCCGCTGTCGGATTCGCTGCTGCGTTTCGCCGGGACTGAGCAGGCCCTGCAATGTGCCTTGGGGGGAGGAGACGACTATCTTCTGGCGTTTACCTTGCCGGCAGATGCGTTACCGAGCATGCAGTCCGAAGGATGGCCAGTTCACGTCATTGGCCATGTGGAGGTGGGAGAGGGCGTTCGGTTGGTTGATGCTGATGGGAGGTCTGTGGGCATCGGCCATCCAGGCTACAACCACTTCACCAGCTGAGCCGCCGACGCTCGAACTAACAATGAGGACAACCGTTTGACCGATTCTCTGCAGCCTGCCGCCGAACCGATCCCGCATTCGGTGTGGAGCAATCCGTGGCATAACCTCGCCTTTGGTTTCGGCTCCGGCACGCTGCCGAAGGCGCCCGGCACCTGGGGATCTCTTGTGGCGCTGGCGTTCGTGCCGTTGTGGCAAATGCTGCCGGAGTGGGGCTACGGTGCGCTGATCCTCGCCAGCATGCTGTTCGGCATCTGGCTATGCGGCAAGGTCGCGCAAGACCTGGGCGTGCATGATCATGAAGGGATCGTCTGGGACGAGTTCGCCGGCATCTGGATCACCTTCTGGTTGGTTCCCACAGGCTGGTACTGGTTGCTGCTCGGTTTCGTCGTGTTTCGCCTGCTGGATATCCTCAAGCCCTGGCCGATCAGTTGGGTCGACCGACAGGTTCACGGCGGGCTGGGCATCATGCTCGACGACATCCTCGCCGGATTTGCTGCCTGCGGCGTTATGCATATCGCAGTGCGGCTGCTGGGCTGATTCGATTTGCGGCGAAGCTGTGCGTGGGATCGCTGCAATGCCGGGACGTCGCGTGAAAGAATGCGTCCCGCCCTGATTCGAGGAACGCCACTGATGCACCCCGTTGCCTTGCTGTTCGCCGCTGGCCTTTCGCTCGTCTCGCTCGCCGTCACGGCTGCGCCACGGGTACAGGTTGTCGGCCTGTTTCCTGGTGCTGCTGTGTTAAATGTCGATGGACAGCGTAAGCTCGTGCGGGTCGGTCAGGTGGGGCCGGGCGGTGTAGAGGTGGTAAACGCAGATTCGAAAGGCGCAGTTCTGCGGGTAGACGGCGTCGAGCGCAGTTATAAGCTTTCCCGTGAGCTGAGTTCAGGGTTCGCCGAGCCCGAACGACGTCAGTTGAGCATTGCTCAGGGGCAGGGTGGCCATTATTGGGTGGCCGGCTCGATTAACGGCCAACCGGTGCAGTTTCTCGTCGATACCGGTGCCACCTCGGTAGCGATCAATGAAATCCAGGCGCGGCGCCTCGGCATCGACTACCGGGTCGATGGCCGGCAAATCGTCGTCGGCACGGCAAGCGGCACGGCCAAAGCCTGGCGGGTCAACCTCAGCAGCGTGAAAGTCGGTGCGATCGACGTGCTCGGGGTCGAAGCCGTTGTGGTGGAAGGCGGCTCGCCTACCGATGCTCTGCTCGGAATGAGCTTCCTCGGGCGAGTCAGCTGGCGCGAGGATCAAGGTGTGTTGAAGCTGGAGTCGAAGATTTAGGAAAACCGATAGATGTGCTGGAAGCTGATGGCCGAAAACTGATGTCCGGCTGTTGGGCGGTGGAGCCAGAGTTAAATAACGTTCACAGGCGGAACGCTGTCCAGCCTCCAGCGCATCTTCACCTCACCCGGCGGCAAGTGCTGCTGTTACAATATCCGCTTTTCCGCCTTCTGGAGTTTCTCCGGTGTCTGTCGTGTTCGTCGCCGCTTCCAAATTGCCGACGCCGTTCGGTGTGTTCACCATGCATGGTTTTCTCGATCAGGACACCGGCAAAGAGCATGTCGTACTGACGTTGGGCGATGTTGCCGATGGCAAGCCTGTGTTGGGTCGTCTGCATTCTGAATGCCTGACTGGCGATGCGCTGTTCAGTTTGCGCTGCGATTGCGGCTTTCAATTGGAGGCCGCACTGCGGGCGATTTCCGAAGAGGGGCGTGGCGCGCTGCTCTATCTCCGCCAGGAGGGCCGTGGCATCGGTCTGCTGAACAAGATCCGCGCCTACGAGTTGCAGGACGGCGGTGCCGATACCGTCGAAGCCAACGAGCGCCTTGGCTTCGCGCCTGATATGCGCGATTACGCGATCTGTCTGCCCATGCTTGAACATCTGGGCATCGCCGAGATCAGGCTGATGACCAACAACCCGCGCAAGGTCAAGGCGCTGCAGGGCTTCGGTATTCGTGTCGCCGAGCGCATGCCGCTTCAGATTGCCCACAATCCATATAACCGCGAGTATCTCGCCACCAAGGCCGGCAAACTTGGCCATATGCTCGGTGAGATTCATCAGGGCGAAGCCGAGCAGTCGTGAGTCGTACGGCCGCTCGCCGCCAGCTTTATTGCGATGGCTGGCTGTTCCTGTTGCTGATTATCGTCCCCGCGCTCATCAGCCGCCAGCTTCCCGAGCTTGCCGGCCGTTTCGGTGAGTCGCTCGCCTTGCCGCTGTTCATCATCGGCCTGGCTGCGCTGTTTTTCAATTTGCCCCGCTTCACAGCCTATAAACACGCCTTGATTGCCACCGAGAAGAAATTGGGTACCGACGGCGAATCGTCGGCGTGGACGACGCTGCGTGCCGTCCGGTTGCGGGCACTCGGGATCGCAGCGCTACCGGCCTGGCTGGCGGCGATCGGTGCGCCGCTCGGGCTTGAACCTGTCGCACAGCTGCTGCTGGTCTGTGGCAGCCTGGCGCTGCTGGTGCTCTATCGCGTTCCGCGTCAGCTGCAATGATGCGAGCGCTGACATTGGTCGTGGCGTTACTGCTTTCCTCGATGCTTGCCGCATCCGAGCGGGTCGTCAGTCTTGCACCCTCGCTCAGTGAAACCATGCTGGAGCTGGGCGCCGACGATCTGCTGGTGGGTATGCTCGACGGTGGCGAGCGGCCCGACGCGCTGGCCGGTGTGCCATCCGTCGGGCGTCTCGGCCAGCTGGAAATGGAAACGTTGCTGGCACTGCAGCCAACGCTGGTATTACTACGGCCGGACAGCATCAGCCACGCACAACGTGACCAACTGACGCAGTTCGGCATACCGGTGCTGGTTGCTCAACCGGTATCGCTGGCGCAGCTGACCGAGCAGTTCGAACTGATTGGCGAGCGGGTTGGGCGGGCTGAACAGGGTCGGGCGCTCGCGCGACGTTTCGAACAGGGGCTGGCTCAGTTGCGGCGGCGCTACCACCGTGAGCAACCGTTTAGGGTGTTCTATCAGATCTGGAACCGCCCGCTGTATACGCTCGGTGGCCGACAAATCATCAGCGATGCCATCGAAGTCTGCGGCGGCCGCAACGCGTTTGCGGATCTGCAACTGCCCGCGCCGCAAGTCAGCATCGAGTCGGTGTTGTCGCGCAATCCTGAGGTGATTCTGGCCGGTAGCGGCGCTCAGCTATCCGAATGGAAGGCCTGGCCACAGCTGGCTGCGGTGCGCAAGGGCCAGCTGTGGGAGGTGCCGGACAAGGGTCTGGAGCGCCCGAGCTTCCAGATGCTCGATGCTATCGGGAAGCTCTGCGCGGTGATGGCGCAGGCGGCACCCTGAGCGAGCGCCGCCGCCGAGGGTATGTTACAGCGCGGGTGTCCAGATGACTGCGAGCAAGCCGGTGCGGCCCTGTTCGCGGTAACCATAGACACTGTCCATGTCGGCGAAGGTGCGTTGGTACAGCGCCTGGTGGTAATCCTTGTCCAGTACGTTCTCCAGCTTGGCTTCCCAGCGCAGTTCGGGTGTGGCCTGCCAGCTGGTGCGCAGGTCCAGTACAGCGTAACCCGGAATCGTGCTGCGCTCGGACTGGAAATTGGCGTTGACGGGGCCATCATCAAAGCGTTGGCTGAACGCCTGCCAGGTCGCTCCGACGCCAATCGCGCCGAACTGGCGGTCCAGGTCAAGGCTCAAGGTGCGCTTGGCACGACGTGGCAGCACCCGGCCGCTGTTCCGGTCGCGTGGATCGATGATGCTCAGTCCGAGACTGGCTTGCCAACCCAGCAGCTCACCGGCCGCGCTGGCCTCGAACCCGTTGATTCGAGCGTGGTTTATGTTTTCGATCTGACGACCGCCCCACGCGATCATGTCTTCAACGTCGGTGCGGTAGAGCGAAGCTTCGAGCAGCGTACCGTTGAAATCAGCGCGCCACTGCAGCTCGTAGGTCTTCGAGGTCTCCGGTTCCAGGTCCGGGTTGGGTCCCCAGGCGGGTGGCGCGTAGAGGTCGGTGAAGGTTGGTGCGCGAAAGCCTTCGCCATAGCTCAGTATCCATCGCTGCGATTGGCCGACCGGCAAGCTGAAGGCTGCGTTCCAGCTGTTGTGGCTGCCGAACTGCTGGTTGTCATCGTGGCGTAGGCCCAGCTCGGTACCGAAACCGTCCCCCTGATAGCTGTGCTGGGCGAAGAAGGCGAGATTGTCGCGGCTGTCTTCCTGATAGGCCGTGGTGGCATCCAGGCGATCCTCGTACCAGTCGGTCCCGAGCGCTAGTTGCTGTTGTTCGGTGAGCGAGAAGCGGTTGATCCAGGCGGCCGAGTGGCGGGTGGTTTCCAGCAGGCTGTCGTTATAGGCCGAGTCCACCGCGCGGTTGCGGTCGAAGCTGCGCCCCAGCTCCAAACGGCTGTTCCACGCATCGCTCAGTTGCCGGTCCAGATAGCCGCTGTAGCTGCTGACTTGAAACTCATCCTGAGGTGCGCCGGGGGCGAATTTGTAGGCGTCGTCGTACTCATTCTCGCCGCGCTGGTCGTTGAGGCTCAGGCCCGCCCTCCAGTTGGTGTCGAACTGGTGATCCAGCTTCAGATGCAGGGCCCTGGTGCGCTGGCCATCGTCGTCGCGGTCGGCGCCACGCTCGTCACGGGTGGCATCGAAGCCCTCGCGCTCATCGAGGCTCGCGCCAAGGTGCACGCGGGTCTGCTGGGTTCCGCCAGACAGGCTCAGGCTGCGTTGGAAGGTGTGGTCGCTGCCGGCGGCCAGGCGTACTTGCGGATTCAGGCCCGGCTCACCGCTGCGTGTGAAGATCTGGATCACGCCACCGATGGCGTCGGCACCGTAAAGCGACGAGCGAGGACCGCGGATAACTTCGACGCGTTCGATATTGTCGATGGCCAGATAGTCGAGGCGGGCGAAGCCACTGGTCGAAGAAGCAATTCGCTGGCCATCTACCAGAACCAGTGTCTGCGCTGTGCTGGTGCCGCGCACGGATAGCTGAGGTACCCCGCCGGCGCTCGAAAAGCTGATACCGGGTACCCGGCGAAGGAGCTCGGGCACGCTACGCGCTTGTAGTCGCTCGATGTCTGCCCGGGCGAATACCGTACTGGCAGCGGTGGCCTGCATGCGTGGTTCGGCCTGGCGGGCCGAGGTAACGAGCATGCTTGGCAGCTCATGACTGGTATCGGCGGCAAGGACTTGTGCACCGGGCAGCAGCGCCACAGCCAGCGCGAGACGGGATATTTTCATCAGGATCAATCCTCAAAAGAACGGAGCTTTTGAGGAGGGCAGGAACAAGCGCAAGGACAGACACAGACAGCCGCGCTTGACGGTGCTGCCCTCCGCAACACCAGTCGAATCCGCCAGGCCGGTCTCCGGGCTATCGACACGCACCCGGCTCGCCTTCCCATGCAGAGCACAGTGGCGGTTGAGCGGGCGGTGATCCAAGGGATCACGGTCGATTACCGTTGCGGGGGCAGCGCCGGCCTTGCTCTTGCGAGCGCACCGGCTTCCCGTTTAATGCGGACCTTGCGGTCGTGCACACCTGGGCGGATCAGAAATCGCGGGAACCTTAAGGGCTGCTCGGAAGAAAGACAAGCAAAGCGCGCGGTGTGTCGAGAAAGTTTTGCGCGAGGGGATGTCTGATCAGGTGTGGCGGGAAGGAGCGTTGGCATACGAACGAGCACCCGCTTGAGGTTGGGGTGTGATGGGTTTGGCCTTGCCGAGCAAGGCGGCGAGGCGGCGCCGGGTACAGGCGTACCCAGCGCAACAGCTCGTCAGAGCTGAGCCAGCCGGGTGCGGACCGCCGCTTCGATACCCGCGGCATCGAGCCCGCATTCCTTGAGCATCTCGCCGGGCTTGGCGTGCTCGACGTAGTAGTCCGGCAACCCCAGGTGAAGGATTGGCTTCTGCAGATTCGCGTCGGCGAGGAATTCGCCGACGGCACTGCCGGCCCCGCCCATGATGCTATTTTCCTCGATGGTCACCAGCAGTTCGTGGTCATCGGCCATCTGCCGCACCAGCGCCTCGTCCAGCGGTTTGACGAAGCGCATATCGACCACGGTGGCGTCGAGTGCTTCGCCGACCTGCAGCGCTTCGGCCAGCTGTACGCCAAAGACCAGCAAGGCGACCCGGCGACCGCTGCCGTTACTGCCCTGGCGTCGCACTACGCCTTTGCCGATTTCCAGCGGCTCGAGGCCGGGCTCGATCGCGGCGTTCGGCCCGGCGCCGCGCGGATAACGCACCGCCGCGGGGCCTTCGAAGTGATAGCCGGTGGTGAGCATGCGGCGCATCTCGTTTTCGTCGCTGGGCGTCATCACCAGCATGCCGGGAATGCAGCGCAGATAGGACAGATCGAAGCTGCCGGCATGGGTCGGACCGTCTTCGCCGACCAGGCCGGCGCGGTCGATGGCGAACAGCACGTCGAGGTTCTGCACCGCGACGTCATGGATCAATTGATCGTAGGCGCGCTGCAGGAATGTCGAATAGATCGCAACCACCGGCTTGGCGCCTTCGCAAGCCATGCCGGCCGCCAGGGTCACGGCATGCTGCTCGGCGATGGCCACGTCGAAATAACGATTTGGATAACGCTCGCTGAAGTCGATCAGGTCGGAGCCTTCCTTCATCGCCGGGGTGATGCCGGTCAGGCGCGGGTCGGCGTCGGCCATGTCGCACAGCCATTGACCAAAGACGTTCGAGTACTTGGGACCGCTGGGCTTCTTCGGGGTGACCGGACCGCCCGCGGGCTCAAGTTTGCTAATGGCATGCCAGGTAATCGGATCGACTTCCGCCGGAGCGAAACCCTTGCCTTTCTTGGTCACCACATGGAGAAACTGCGGGCCGGGCAGATCGCGCATGTTGCGCAGGGTCGCGATCAATGTCGGAAGATCATGGCCGTCGATGGGGCCGATGTAGTTCCAGCCAAGCTCCTCGAACAGCGTGCCGGGGACCAGCATCCCCTTTGCATATTCCTCGGTGCGGCGGGCGATTTCCCAGGCGCCCGGTAGGCGTGACAGGACCTTCTTGCTGCCTTCGCGCATGCTCGAATAGGTGCGGCTGGAAAGAATTTTTGCCAGGTAATTGGACAGGCCACCTACATTGCGGGAGATCGACATGTCGTTGTCGTTGAGCACGACGAGCATGTCGGCGCCGACTTCAGGCGCATGATTCAGGGCCTCGAAGGCCATGCCGGCGGTGAGCGCGCCGTCGCCGATCACGGCAATGGACTTGCGCTTCTTGCCCTGCAAGCGGGCGGCTATGGCCATACCCAGTGCGGCGCTGATGGAGGTACTGGAATGGCCGACGCCAAAGGTGTCGTACTCGCTCTCGCTACGGCGTGGGAAGGCAGCGATACCGTCCTTCTGGCGCAGGCTTTCCATGCGCTCACGGCGCCCGGTGAGGATCTTGTGCGGATAGGCCTGATGACCGACATCCCAGACCAGACGGTCTTTCGGCGTGTCGTAGACGTAGTGCAGCGCGATGGTCAGCTCGATCACGCCAAGGCCGGCACCGAAGTGCCCGCCGGTCCGGCCCACGCTGTAGAGAAGATCCTGCCGCAGCTCGTTGGCGAGTTCTTCAAGTTCCGCTTCGCCCAGCCGGCGCAGCTGCTCGGGCGTGGCCGCGCGATCTAGAACGGGCGTCGCAGGGCGGACCCGAGGAATCTCATGAAACGTCTTGGGCATCAGGCGAGTCGTTTTAATTGAAAAAAGAGCGGCAGTTTAACCGAAAAAGCCTTCCGGCTTTAAACGAGCAGACGATACCGGACAGTCTGCAGCGAACCGTTCTTCAACGGTGGCCCTGCCATCTGATGTCTTAAGTTCTTCCAAGCTTGGCCGATAAGCGGCGACATGCGCATGCCACTATTGCGCAATCAGATCTAAGGCTTTTCGCCAGGAATCGTCAGTCGTCGCTGAATATGGAATGTTTTGATGGGTAAGAGACTTGTGTCAACAGGCGCCGCGCAGATATCGCCTGTCTTGCGGTCGCGACGGTTTGCCGTAAATGTCGGGCTGCTCAGCGCCGCGCTGCTCTGCGCAGGCTGCCGGGCGCCTTTTACGCCGGTTCCGGTTGCGGTCAACTTTCCGTATGCCAAGCAGGAAAAGCTTCAAGCTGCGTCTCACTGGCAATTGATCGCCGAGGACACGGCCAGGCAACTGATTCGTTCGCTACCCGACGATCGTCCGCTGTATGTGAATCAGCCTGATACGCAAAGTCCGTTCGCGCGGGTGTTCAGCCAGCAACTCATCAGCTCGCTGCTGAGTGTCGGCTATCCGGTCCACAAGCGCGACAGTGGCAACGTTCTGGTTGTGGATGTAACCGCAGAGCCGGTGCGCTTTTCGCCCAACCGTCTGCAGTATCGGTATGTCGGCACGGCAACGACGCTGACCAGCGGACTTTGGGTGCTGCGCAATATTTATCGCAACGTATCGCCCGGGGCTGCCATGGTCACGGCTGCGGTAGCGCTGGATGCGGCGCAGTGGTATCACGCGGAGTTTGCCAAAGGGCCAACACCTGAGATCGAGCTGGTCGTCAACACGAGCGTATCGGACCGGGACCGTTATTACGCCCAAGTTTCCAATGCCTACTACACGGTCGATCCCGAGTGGCAGCTATATGCGCCCGGCTGGGCCGGAGTCGATATTCCGGTTATCGGAGGTGAGAGCAAATGACCATTCGAACATTGTGGGTCGCCGCTTCACTGCTGGGCTGCCTGGTACTGCAGGGCTGCGGCGTCTCGCCGACCCGATCCATCGAGGCAGGGGCGCCGCCCAGCAATCCGCTGGTGCGAGAGAACTACCGTGCTGCCGAATCGTTATTGGCGCAGTTGCGCTACCGACTTCCGCTCAAGCGGGGGGCGATACTGATCGGAACGCTGGTTAATACTGATGCCTTGGACCGCTCCTCCACCTTTGGCCGAATAACGACCGATCAGATCTCTGCACGCTTCACCATGGCCGGCTATCCGATGGTGGAAATGAAGCTGCGTAACCGGGCCTACATGCTCAAGGACCAGGCCGAGCTGATGCTGAGTCGCGAGGTCGGTGAGTTGGTGACGAGCCACAACGCACAGGCTGTGGTGGTGGGAACCTACGCGGTCAGCCGCGACCAGGTGTACATCAACCTGAAAGTCATCCAGCCGCAGCGAGGTATCGTCCTGGCCGCGCATGATTACACCCTGCCACTGAACGATGAAAACCGCCTGCTTCTGCTGCGCGGGTGGCGCAATACCGCATGGCCGGCCACGTATCCGGCTAGATAGGTTGGCTATTGATCGAGCGTATGCATGCCGGCCGCGCACCCTGGGCGATGCGGACCGGTTACGCGGCGAGCATGACCTTCAACTGCGGCGTTCGACGATAAAGCAGGCCAGCTGGCGCAGCGGCTCGGCGCTAGGTCCGAAGGGGGCGACGGCGTCGAGCGCCAGATCTCGCAGTTCCAGCGCATAAGCTTTGGCGCTGTCCATCCCCAACAGCGCCGGGTAGGTGGGCTTGTCGCGTGCGATATCGGCGCCCTGATGCTTACCCAGCGTGACGGTATCGCTCTCCACGTCGAGGATGTCGTCCTGCACTTGAAACGCTAGGCCGATGGCCTGCGCGTATTGCTGCAGCGCTGCCAACGTCGGCGCCTCGGCGCGGCCGCTCGCGAGAGCACCGAGACGTACGCTAACTTCGATCAGTGCGCCGGTCTTGTGCCGGTGCATCAGCTCCAGCGCGGTTCTATCAAGCTTCAGACCCACCGAACCGAGATCGATGGCCTGGCCACCGACCATGCCGGCTGACCCGGCTGCGCGTGCGAGGCTGGCCACCATATCCAAGCGCAGTGACGGATCCTGCGGGTTGTGCGCCTCGGTCGCCAGCGCCTCGAAGGCCAGGCTCTGCAGGCCGTCGCCGGCGAGAATGGCGCAGGCTTCGTCGAAGGCCTTGTGTGTGGTGGGCTGGCCGCGGCGCAGGTCATCGTCGTCCATGGCCGGCAGATCGTCATGCACAAGCGAATAGGCATGAATCAGTTCCACGGCGCAGGCCGCGCCATCCGCCTGGGCCACGTCGCCCTCGAGGGCTTCGCACGCGGCGTAAACCAACAGGGGGCGGACGCGCTTGCCCCCATTCATCACGCTATAGCGCATGGCTTGATAGAGGCGTTCGAGTTGCGGCCGAGGCGGGGAGAAGAGCGTGTCGAGGCAGCTATCTACGCGTTGCTGGCAGCGTTTCTGGTAGGCGCCGATCATGCTTGCGGGTCCACCTCGAATGGTGCTTCCTGCAGTTTGCCGTCGCGCTCGAGGAGGATTTGCACCTTCTGCTCAGCCTGGCTAAGGGCTGCCTGGCAATCGCGGGTCAGGCCGATGCCCTGCTCGAAGCAGGTCAGCGAATCCTCCAGCGATAGCTCGCCACTTTCCAGACGCTCGACCAACTGCTGTAACTCGGCGAGGGATTGTTCGAAATCGAGGGCGACTTTCTTGCGGGCCATGCTGGAACCTGTCTGCGGCTGCTCTGAATCGGGCGCGACACTAGCAGAGCTCTGCCGCAGAAGCCATAAGCCGAGCGGGCTAGATGCCTGTCGGTCACGGCAGGTACATGGCTTTGAAGTAATAGACGGTCATGACGCTGCCGACCAGGATGACGAACAAGCGCAGCCAGGTTGCGGGTAATTTTTTGCTCAGCGCGCCGCCAGCGTAGCCGCCAAGCGTGGTGCCCACCAGCAGGATCGCCAGCTCGTAGCCACTCACCCGACCGGCGATCACGAAGGTCGCTGTGGCCACGCTGTAGATCACTGCAGAAATCAGGTTTTTCAGCGCATTGGCGCGGACCAGCTGATGGCCTTCGATGGAGAAGGCCGCCAGTTGCAGGATGCCCATGCCGGCCCCGAAATAGCCGCCGTAGATCGAGACCAAACCGTGAGCGGCCAGTGAGGTCGGGGCGTGAGGCGGCACCGCATTAGTGTCCTTGCGGCGCGCTGCGAGCCAGCGGCTCAGCCAGGGACTGGCGGCGAACAGCGCGGTGGCGAGCAGTAGCAGCCAGGGAATGAGCAGGCTGAAGACGTCATCGCCGCTGGCCAGCAGCAACAGGCCGCCCAACAGGCCGCCGACCAAGCCTGCCAGCAGCAGGGGGACGAGATAGCGGCCAAGAGGGCGCAACGCCGAGCGTGCTGCCCAGGCGGCGGCGAGACTCGCGGGCCAGAGCGCTACGGCATTGGTTGCGTTGGCGGTCACGGGCGGCAAGCCCGTTGCGAGCAAGGCGGGAAACGAAAAGAAGGTGCCGCCGCCTGCGAGTGCGTTCATACCTCCCGCAGCAAAGCCGGCAGCGATCAACAGCAGCATATCGAACAAGGGCATTGGAAAGGCTCGCGGCAAAAGAGCCGAAGAGTATCGCTGCCGCTCGGTTGCGCCAAGCATGCGATTCCCTGTTCTTAGCGACGACCCATGCCTGCGAGGCGCCGGCAGGCGATGTTTTGCTCTCGGATGGAGCTGGTGCGCATGCCAAGTCTCACTGGCACCGCAGTTGCCCTGGGCGAGAAGCTACTGCCTACGGCTGCGTCTTTTCGCCGCCGCCGTCGCCAGCCATCGGCGTACTGCTCAGCTCGTTGAGAATGCCGCAGCCGTGCATGGCACTGTCGCCGGTGCAGCAGCTGCGCAATTCCTGCAACTGACGTTCGAGGGCGTGCAGGTTTCCCAGTCGCGTGCGGACGCGTTCGAGCTGCTCGTCGATCAGCAGGTTGATGTCACCGCAGCTGGCGTCCGGGTGATTGGAGAACTCCAGTAGCCGGCGGATATCAGCCAGACCAATGTCCAGTGCGCGGCAATGGCGGATAAACGTCAGCTGCGCCAGCTGCCTGGATGAATAGGACCGGTAACCGTTGGCGCCGCGCTCCGGGGCGGGCATCAAATCGATCTTTTCGTAATAGCGAATGGTCTCGACGTCGACCTCGGCCGCTGTGCTCAGCTCGCCTATGCGCATCATGGCCTCCTGCTTGCCGGCTTGATTCGGTAAATGGGGCTTGACCCTGGAGTTGCTCCAGGGTGTGCAATGGCTGCGAATATAGTTCAGGAGGACATCCGATGTCGTCGAGATGCTGTGATTCCGGTTGCTCAACCCCGGCGGTCAACCCGGCTTTTCGCAAGGCCCTGTGGGTTGCGCTGGCGATCAATCTGCTCATGTTTGGTGTGGAAATCATCAGCGGGCTGCGTTCGGGCTCGGTCTCGCTGCTGGCCGATGCCATCGATTTCGCCGGCGATGCTGCCAATTACGGCATCACCTTGGTGGTGCTGTCGATGGGGTTGGTCTGGCGCTCACGGGCGGCCCTAGTCAAAGGCGTGACGATGCTCGCGTTCGGCGTATTCGTGCTGGCTCGCGCGGGCTGGTCGATTTATGCCGATGTGGTGCCCGAGCCGCTGACCATGGGCATCATCGGCGCGCTGGCGTTGATTGCCAATGTCGTTGTGGCGCTGATGCTCTATGCCTTTCGCGAGGGCGATTCGAACATGCGCTCGGTCTGGCTCTGCAGTCGCAACGACGCGATTGGTAACGTCGCGGTAATGATCGCCGCCGCAGGGGTGTTTGGCACCGGCTCTGGCTGGCCGGATCTGATCGTGGCGCTGGTCATGGCCGGCCTTGCCTTGTCCGCCGGTTTTTCGGTCGTTCGGCAGGCGCGGCAGGAGCTGACGTCTCACTCTGCGACACAGCGTTCATCTGCCTCGGCCGACTCCAAGGCAGGTTGACGGAGCCACGAGGTCGGAATCTGTCCGGCCGGGCCGCGGCAGGCCGCCCGTGCGTGACGCTAACTGGCGATTGCGGCGACCAGCGCAATGACGAGTACCGCGATCACCGCCAGCCCTCCGGCCGCCAGCTTGCCAACTGTTTCGGCACTCAAAGCGAGGGCTTTGTCTTTTACGTGACTGCCGAACCGACCATCGATTCGGTGCAGGCCGTCGACCGGCTGGAACAGGTTGTCAGGCTGTTCGTCACTGGCCGGTTCATCAGTCATTTGCCCGCTCCAGGCCTGTTTGGCCATCATCCGGTCGAGCAGGCCGGGCATGAACATGTTGCCGATGATCGCCTGGAACGAGGCGCGCCCCAGCCAGAGTTCACGCGGCGCGTCGGTCGCGGCGCGCAGAATGGCGCGTGCGGCCACCTCCGGCGTATGGATGGGTGGAACCGGCTGCGGGCGTTTGCCCATCTTGTTACGCGACCAGTCGAACTGTGGGGTGTTGTGCGCGGGAAGCTGGACCATGGTCAACCGGACTCGGCTGTTGGTATGGATCAGTTCGCAGCGCAGCGAATCGGTGAAACCTCGGATTGCGAATTTCGCCGCGCAGTAGGCTGATTGCAGCGGAATTGAACGGTAGGACAATGCCGAGCCGACCTGGACGATGGTGCCGCGGTTGCGGGCCTCCATGTAGCGCAGCGCCGCCAGCGTGCCGTGAACGAAACCGAGATAGGTGACTTCGGTGACCCGCTTGAATTCCGCGGCGCTGGTCTTGTTGACCGGCCCGAAGACCGTCGCCATAGCGGCATTGACCCATACCTCGATCGGACCCAGTTCTGCTTCGATTCGCTCGGCGGCGTGATCGATGGCCTCGGCATCGGCGACATCGGCCGAAATCGCCAACACCTTCGCGCCGGCCGCTTCCAGCTCTTCGCGTGTGTCGGTAAGGCCCTGCTCACCGCGTGCGATCACCGCCACGCGAAAGCCCGCCTGCGCGAACGCATGGGCGGTTGCGCGGCCTACGCCAGCAGTGCCTCCACAGATCACGGCAGTCTGTTCGCGGTCGCTCATCTAAAAGCTCCTGTCTTGGTGGGTTAGCGCAGAAGCGCGTTCCAGCCCGCATAGCGGTGGCGAATCGGTCCGCGCGGCAGGCTCAGGCCAATGACCAGTACGCCGGCGATCAGGCTGCCAGCGGTAGCGGCGAAGTCGGCGCCCTCCAGAAAGGACGGAGCGGCGATCAGCCAGGCGCCGATCGGCAAGTTGAGAAAGCGCAGCGGACGTGCCACTTCAGCGAAGGCCAGCACCGAGACGGTGATCAACAATGAGCCCATCAGGTGGTCGCTGTTGGCCATCGACCCTTCAGTGCCGAAAATCAGACGGGTGCACATCAGCCAGACGCCAAGACTGCAGAGCAAGGCAAGGCCCCACGGCAGGTTTACGCCGCGCAGGCCTTTCAACGTCATGGATGACAAACTGCCATCGAACTCCGGCGTGTTGTCTTCCCGTGCGCCTTCCATTGCATCGCCGTGCCAGAAGGTCTTCCAGAAGGGTTTGCCACGCCTGCGCGCATCCTTGAGGAACTGCCCCATGGCCACCAGCTCATCCAGGGCGTAGGGCATCATCACCAGCATCGCCAGCGCCTGGACCAGGCAGAGCGTGCACCAGGTGTCGATGAAAATCGGCTGCGCGATGATGAAGAAGATGCTCACTGCGCCCAGCGGCACTACTACCACGCCGAACGCGGCGACCATCCAGGGCATGGTCCGCCAGCGGCGGGCGTCGCCCATCACCGCCATCAGGAGCTCGATCATGTAGGCCATGACACCCACACCGGCATCGGAAACCGGCCAGGCGCGCGACATGTCGGAGGTGATGATGGTCTCGGTGCCGTTGGGTTCGGTTCCGAAGAATGGATCCCAGGCGTTGGCCGTATGCCCCAACTGGTAGCCGGCCAGATAGCGCGCCAACAGGATGCCGATTACGGCGAGAAGAGCGATGGGCAGCCGCTGCATCCAGGTCGACGGGTTGTAATCCCAGCCCGGCGGCACGGCAGCCTTCTGCATCATGCCGCTCATGCTCATGCCGGGCATCATTGGCACCAGCGTCGAGAAGGCGATCACCAGTCCGCCGACCAGAATCGCGTTGCCATAGCTGGCGGGTGAGGGCGTCCAGAACAACAGCGGCGCGAACATCAGCCAGAGGCCCATGGCGGTGTTCGCCCACTGCGCCCAGGCGATACGTTTCAGCGAAAGTATTGAAAACAACAAGATTAAGGCACCGCTGGCGACGTCGTTCCAGGTCATCAGCAGGGCGCGAGTGGCGACGTCCGGGAGTGCGCGCTCAGTCGCCAGCCTCGGCAAGTCGAGATCGGTCGGTGCGATGTTCAGGTAGCCAAAGATAAAGGGGGCGCTGAGCACCCAGAGACCCAGCAGCGCATTGACGAAGTGGCACCAAAGCGTGGCGAGCCTGCGCCGCTCCATCATCTGCATGTGCGTGTCCATGCTCATGTCCGACGGCATGGCGCCCTGTCTCAGGTATTCACCTTGATGCTCCACGAATCCCCCGCATGACCGGTCGTTGTGCTGAAATCTGCCCCGGCAGCAAGGCAGCAAGGCAGCAAGGCAGCAAGGCAGCTGCCTCGCTGCGGCGACAGCGCTGCTGTTCAGTTGACCGGAGGGGGTTGGGTGAGTTGCAGAAAAAGCGCCGGGCTTGCGGCTCGATGCCGACCGCTGCGCTAAAGGTGCTGGCTAACACGCAGCGCTCGGTCGGGTCTGGTAGCCGTTACTGCGCGGATTCGGTGCAACTTGGCTCGACGGTAAAGGTCTTGGAGGAATCCACCAGCCCAACTTTCTCCAGCGTGCGGCGGCCAATCAGCACCGGATAATTCATCTTGTCCCGGTCGTTTAGCGAGAACTGCTCTTCGTACATCTGGTTGCCGAGGCAGACCTTCATCATCACCACAGGGCGCTCTTCGGCGCCGCCTGCACCGCGTACCTTGATGTCTCGTACCATCTCGCGCTCCAGGCGTTTCTCGATTTTTTCGTCGGTATCGATATCTTGGAGTTCGAGGGTGAAACGCACCCAATCGTCGCCATTTTTCTCGAATAGCTCGATGTTCTCCGCATGCATTGAGGAGGTCAGCGCGCCGGTGTCGAGCTTGAACTTCACGGCGACTTTCTCAGGGAAGATCAAACCTTCCTCGACCCAGCCAAGCACCTGTGGCGAGCCTGCAAATCCTGGCGTGCTGCCGAGCGAGAGCGCTGCGGCTGCAAACATCAAAGGGATGAAACGGTGATGGATGGAACTTAGGGGATGACGCATGTGAGACCTCGATCGGCAAAGCTGTGGTTTCGATAGAGTGGCCTCGCCTGGATCCGTTCACGTTTTTTTCATGGCAGGCAACGCAAAGCGGCGGGCGACAGACCTTCAAGCAGCGGCGACAAGCCATTGCCATTTCTTATGGCTGTCATTGAAAAAAACAATCGGATGGCTTCCGCTCGTTGCACTCCACAACTAGGGCCGCCTGCAATCAGCGCAATTCGCAGCGACCACTTTCGACCACTTTCGACCACATAGGAGGCAGTGAATTAGGGAAGCCCAACCTGAGAGGTGAATCATGTTCGTCCATAACAAACGACTTCAATACACCGTGCGAGTAGCCGCTCCGAATCCCGGACTGGCCAACCTGATGCTCGAGCAATTTGGCGGACCGCAAGGCGAGTTGGCCGCTGCGATGCGTTACTTCATCCAAGGCATAGCCGAGGATGACCCAGGCCGCAAAGATATGCTGATGGACATTGCCACCGAGGAACTCAGCCACCTGGAAGTTATTGGCTCCATCGTCGGCATGCTCAACAAAGGTGCCAAGGGCGAGTTGTCCGAAGGTGTTGAAAAGGAAGCCGACCTGTATCGCTCCCTGACCGGTGGCGGCAACGATTCGCACATCACCTCACTGCTGTACGGCGGTGGCCCGGCGCTGACCAATTCGGCGGGTGTGCCCTGGACCGCGGCGTATGTCGACTCCATCGGTGAGCCGACCGCCGATCTGCGTTCCAATATTGCCGCCGAGGCGCGTGCCAAGATCGTCTATGAACGACTAATCAATGTGACCGACGACCCAGGCATCAAGGATGCACTCAAATTCCTGATGACCCGCGAAATCGCACACCAGAAATCATTCGAGAAGGCCTTGCACGCGATTCAACCCAACTTCCCGCAGGGCAAACTCCCGGGTGAGCCGCAATTTGCTAGCGTCTACTACAACCTTTCGCAGGGCGAGGGCGATCTGCGTGGCCCGTGGAATCAGGGACCAGAGTGGGAGTTCGTCGAGAATCCGCAGCCTGCTGTAGATGGCGGTGATGGAACGCCTTCCGTTGACCTGAGCAAGGCGCAGCAGAAAGTCGTGCAGCAGATGGCGGTGCGGACGCAATCTGATGTTTCCGTCGACCCGATGACCGGGGCGGATCTCGGTTCGGGAGCCGCGGTGTCCGGGTCTGCTACGAAAAAGAGCTAAGCCGTCATGATCGGTGCCGGTGTGGACGCACATCGGCATCGCCTGACTTGGGTTTAACTTCAACAAAGCTTGAGCTGCCCTGCCGATCTTGACGATGCAGTTCCGCGCCGTGCTCCCTTCATCGGTAACTTGTACGCTGCCGTTTGGTCAGGGGACGAGCAGGCAGGCGGATGACGCAAGCCAGATGGCGTTCAACGCGGAGCGGGGGCGAGCCATTCATGACCATCGCTCTCTATATCACCGGGATACCGGTCTAGCGGTCCTCGGTTAGACCCAGCCATGAGGCGGTTGGCGAGCAACGGGTGTGGTAACGCTGAATGTGTTGCATGAGTGCCGACCTGGCGAGCCTATGTTCCAGCCCGATACCGACCTGCCTAGTTAGCATCGCGAAACGTACAGCTTCTTGGCGCTAAGTGCGTTCGGATCGAGAGTTGCTGGGTGGTTTGTATCCCGGCGGTCAACGATAGTAACTGCTCAGTCGTCGCGCACCAGCCGCAAACCCAGATGAGTCGGCGGCTGACCTACCGAGCAGGCACCGCTGGTGGGGTCACGCTCGAACTCCGCCAATACCGAAGGATGCCGCCCGGCAGCGATGCGAATGCCGCAGAAATCGCCGGCATTGCGCGAGAAGCAGGTGTCGGTCCATTCCCAGACATTGCCGCCCGCATCCAGCAAACCGTATTCGTTACTGCCATAGCCGCCGAAGGGCTTGAGCGTTTCCGGCAGGCGTTCGCGATTCGCGCGCTGCGCATACTCGGCCAGCCAGCGTCGGGCCGGGTTGTTCGGATCATCGACGGTCGGGGCTTCGTCGATGTAGGCCGATGCTGCCGCCAGCACCCACTCGCCGTGCCGCGGCAACCGATAGCGATGGCCGCTGCGACGCGACAGCCAGGCAGCATAGGCGTTGGCATCCTGCCAGCTCAGTCCCACCGCGGGCAGCTGTGCGACCCTCTCGTCGGCTGCAGTTTCCAGCGCCGGGCAATCGCCCTCATCGACACACATGGCGTACTCGGCCTGGCTGACCTGCCGCCGCATGATCGAAAATTCCTGCAGCGCCTCTTCCTGCACATCGCTGCTGCCCGGCAGGTGATAGTTCGCCAGGCCGGCCGGCACCACCACCAGTTCCGGCCCTACCAGCGGCTCGTTACAGCCGCTCAGCAGGCCAAGCAGCAGCGGTGCCGCGCAGTACAGGAAGCGCTGCATGGCCTACTCCTGCGCAACGATCGGGCCGGGCGCCTTGATCTGCTTCATCAGTTCGTCACTCCACTCGCCATCCACGACGATGTGAGCGGCGGCGCCCATCTCCGCCTCGATCAGGTTGTGGTTGAGGTACGCAAAGACCCCCGGCTGGCGGAAGGTATAGAGCGCCACGGCTGCGGAGCCACCGCGCACGAACCAGGTCTCGAGGTTCTTCAGCGGCGGGTTGTCGAACTTGCCGGTTTCCCACACCCAGTCACCATGGCCGCCGATAAGGTGCGGACGGCTATCACGATTAGCTTGCGAATGGATGAACAGAACAGACTCACCGACCTTGGCGGTCAGAGCATTCTTGCCGGTCAAGGCGCCGACCCGACCGTTGAAGACCACGTGTGATGGAATCAGGCCACGCATGGTTTCGCGGGTGTCGCCGTAGCTGTCCATCAGCGTGTTGTAGTTCTTGTACTTGCCGTCCTTGTCCTTGGGGATATAGAGATCAGACTCGCCGATGGTGTAGACACGGTCGTAATGCAGCGGTTTGCCGGCCGGGTCCTTCAGACCCTCGCGCGGCAGCACCATCAGCGTTCCGCTCATGCCCGCCAGCACGTGCCAGGCAACCATGCCTTCCGGCGCACAGTGGTAGACGAAGGTGCCGGTACGATCGGCCTTGAAGCGCAGCACCACTTCCTGGCCCGGAGAGACCAGCGTCAGACCGGCACCGCCCAACGCTCCGGTGGCCGCATGCAGGTCGATGTTGTGCGGCATGCTGTTGCTGGCCGGGTTGACCAGGGTGATTTCCACGAAGTCACCCTCGTGCACCACCATCGTCGGTCCCGGCATTGACCCGTTGAAGGTCATTGCCTGCAGGGTGGTGCCCTGGTCGTCGATGACCATTTTCTTTTCTTCGATGACCAGGCGGAACTGGACCACGCGGGCTTCCTTCGGTGCCACCTGCTGGTGGTCGTGCACCTGCGGCGGCGCAACCAGATTGACCTTCACGTGGGGCAGCGCGTCGACTGCATCCGCCAGTGCATGACCGCTAAACGCCAGAGCCACCGACAACGCTAGATGCTTGATACCGTTCACAAGTACTACTCCTGCAGGTTTTTAGTCTGCGCGTATTACGCGGCGGACGCCGACAGGGAGCCTTGAGCGTAGACAAGAAGAAGGGGCTGGTGGCAATTTGACGCAGAAGGTAGCTGATTGCTGCGATATACACCGGTTATCGCAGCAGTACGGCGCGAATCGATGCTCGCGAGCGCGAGCGGGCGAAGTTAACTACGGCTGACTAAGGCGCGTTAGTGGATAGCTAGGCGTTCAGCGTTATCCGAGACGGCACGCAGATATTATGGCCATCACCGTGCCGCCTGGCGCTATTGCAGCGTGTCAAGAAGGTAGCTGGCGTCAGGGCCATACCATCGGTGCGGAACAGGCTGAGAGAGGGGATGACCTGCGTTCGCAGCTAAGGCAGCTGGCCAAGGAAAATTCACGCGCGGTTTCAGTCAATCACAGCACCAACAGCGCCGACAGTCATCGTTGTGAGTCTCTTGTCGTTTAAGGCTGGAGAGGAAACCTGTAGGCAATAAAAAGCCGGCTTGTGGCCGGCTTTTCTTCAGTGCTTCGGCTTACTTCTGATAAGCCTCGGCAGCTTTGATGATGGCGGCGCGGGCGGCGTCGGCGCCTTCCCAGCCTTCAACCTTGACCCACTTGCCCTTTTCGAGATCCTTGTAGTTCTCGAAGAAGTGCTTGATCTGCTCGATCAGCAGCGGCGGCAGGTCGGTGTACTCCTTCACGTCCACATACAGCTGGCTCAGCTTGTCGTGCGGGACGGCAATCAGCTTGGCGTCGCCGCCGGCCTCGTCGGTCATGTTCAGCACGCCGACCGGACGGCAGCGGATGACCGAGCCCGGGGCAACCGGATAGGGCGTCACGACCAGCACGTCGAGCGGGTCGCCGTCATCAGCCAGGGTGTGCGGGATGAAGCCGTAGTTGGCCGGATAGAACATTGGCGTGGCCATGAAGCGGTCGACGAACAGGCAATCGGTGTCGTGATCGATTTCGTATTTGATCGGCGCGTGGTTGGCCGGGATTTCGATGGCGACGTAGATGTCGTTTGGCAGGTCTTTGCCGGCCGGGACTTTGCTGTAGCTCATGAACATTGCTCCGTGGTCGGCCGAGGCGGCCTGGGGCGAAAAAAGTGGGCGCGATTATAGGCGCACTGTCGGGCGTTTTGCCATGCCGGTCTCGGCGGACTTTGCTGGCAGAGTGATGCGCGCATTCGACGGTGCGAACTCAATGAGGTTCCGCGTACGCCGGGTGGTCGTGCTGAAGCTGCTGCAGGCGCAGCAGCGGATCCTGGCGGTAGAACGCGGCCAGTTGCTGATAAACCTCGGGAAAGGCCTCATGCAGCATGTCCGGTGCGCTGAAAAAGTACTCACTGGTGACGGCGAAGAACTCGGCGGGGTTCTCCGCGGCGTAGGGGTCGATCGGTGTGTGGGCGTCGGGATTGGCGTCCAGTGTCCTGTTGAGCGAGTCGTAAGCGCTCTGCATCACCGTCGCCCAGCTGTCGATGCGCATGTTGCGGTGCAGCGGTGGTAACCCATTGGCGTCGCCGTTGAGCATGTCCAGCTTGTGCGCGAGTTCGTGGATCACCAGGTTGTAGCCTTCCCAGCTGCCGCTTTCCCGTACGCCCGGCCAGGCCAGGATCACCGGTCCCTGGAGCCAGGCTTCGCCGCTGTGCTCGCCGTCCCATTCGTGCACCACGCCAGCCGAGTCGCGGTGCTTCTGCGGGCTGTGAAAATCGTCGGGGTAGATCACGATCTCATGGAAGCCCTGATACCAATCCAGATCGGCCAGATGCAGCAACGGCAGCTGCGCCTGTGCAGCCAGACGTAGACGATCCGTCAGTTGCAACTCGACGCCGGGCAGGGCGGTAAGTCGCTTGGCATGCAGAAACAAAAGGCTGCGCTCACGCAACCGCTCGGTTTCCTCTTGAGTAAGCCCATCGAGGATCGGCAGGCTGTCCAGCACCTGTTGCCACAGCGCCGGTTCGATGGCGAGGCGGGCGAGGATGCGCTTGCGGTGCCAGTCGCGAAAAGACCACATGGGAGAGTTTCCAGTCTGGGGCCGACAACCTTAAGCGGGGGGCAGGGCGCCGGCAAGCCGCGTGGCTGATCCCACTTGTCTGCCGCAAACCACTGGGCGTCATGCTGAACGTACTACCATCCAGGTCGGGGCCTACGGCATTCAGCCAGACTTGATAAACGGAGCACCCATGAGCGAATCGGACGTTTCACCCAAGCCGACATTTATCAATCCGCTCGGACTCTATGATCCCGCCCCCAACGGTTATTCCCACGTAGCACTGGTTCCCGGGGGAACGCGGCTTGCGTTTATCGCAGGGCAGGGCGGTGAAACGGAGGACGGTCGGCTATCCGAAGACTTCCGCGCGCAGGTCCGACAGGCGATGGCGAACCTCTTGATCGCCATCGAGGCGGCAGGTGGACAGCCCTCGCAGGTAGCCAAGCTGACGGTGCTTATTGTGGATCACGACAATCAGCGGCTAGGCATTCTCGGTGAAGAGTTGGCGCGGGCATTCGGCGCGCAGATGAAGCCGGCCTGCACACTGGTACCGGTCCCACGCTTGGCGCTGGATCAAATGTTGTTCGAGGTGGATGCCGTTGTGGTGTTGCCGGCGACGTAACCGTTCGCTAGCGGCAGGAGCGCTCTGCTAGGAGCCTGGCAGTGTCGGGTTCTGCCGGATCGCTCTGATCAACCCAGCAGGAAGTTGCCGACGTTCGGCGAGTCGCCATCGAGGCTGAGCATTTCCGCTTCGTCCTTGAGGTTAACGCCAGAGAGCTGTCGGCGGCAGGCTTCACGCATCAAATGAATCAGCCGGTGGGCGGCGAGGTTGTAGCTCAGGCCTTCCAGGCGGATGTTGGAGATGCAATTGCGGTCAGCATCGGTGCGTCCGACTTTGGGGTCGTAGGTATAGTACAGGCCCAGGCTGTCCGGGGAGCTCAGGCCGGGGCGCTCGCCCAGCAGCATCACCACCATTTTCGCCTTCAGCCGTTCACCCACTTCATCGCCGAGCGCGACGCGGCTTTGCTGCACCAGGCTGATCGGCGCGAGGCTCCAACCGTCTTTCGCGATCTGCTCCTCGATTCGCTGCAGCAGGGGCAGGGCGTGGCGCTGTACGGCGAGCGCTGACAGGCCATCGGCGATGACGATGGCCAGGTCGTAGCCCGCTTCGTGCTGCTGCGCGTGGTTGTCCAGCAACTCTGCCGAGGCTTCGTCCAGCCGGCGGCCCAGGTCGGGACGCTGCAGGTAGGTGTTGCGATCCGGGGCGGCGCTGTGAAGTTGCATGACTCGGTGGCCGCGTTGCTCCAGCTGCAAAGCCAGGTCATGCGTGTCGAGCGCCAAATGCACAGCGTCGCGCGCCTGCGCATGGGCGAACTGAAAATCCAGCTGGGCATCAGTGGGCAGACTGGCGCCCGCACGACCCAAAGCGATGCGTGCCGGGGTGAGCTGGCGCAGCTGCCTCCACGGATTGGGGATATGGTTCATCTCGCTACCTACCGTCAAGGTGCTGGGTTCTGCGGGAGCGGCCTTGGCCGCGAAACTGGGAGAGAGCCATTCGCGGTCGAGACCGCTCCCACGGGACGGTGTGGGCGCGCGGCCCGTTTGCGAGTGCGGTTGATCCGACGGGGCGGTGTGGGTGACTGGTTGCGGCGTCTTCATCGGATTCGAGTGAGATTTTCCGTTGGGTCGAAGCGGCCGGTGCTGGTGCTGGTGCTGGTGCTCGGGTTGGGCTTCGGGCTGATGTGCGCGCCGCTGGGGTTGGGCTTTTCGTGGGAGCGGCCTTGGCCGCGAAGCTGTGTACGGACCATTCGCGGTCGAGACCGCTCCCACGGGGGTGGTGTGGGTTGACGGCCCATTTGCGGTTGAGGCTGCTGTTAAATGTGCGCGGGTGCCTCATGCGATTTTCTCCAGCGCCCGGCGAAACGGCTCGGGCAGGTTGCGGCCGAGCTGCAGGTGGCCGCCGTCCTGTCGCAGGATGTCCATCTTTGCCAGCCATTCTTCGAACTCCGGTGCCGGCCGGAGCCCCAGGCTCTGACGCAGATAAAGGGCGTCGTGGAAGGAGGTGGTCTGGTAGTTGAGCATCACGTCGTCCGAGCCCGGAATGCCCATGATGAAGTTGATGCCGGCGGTGCCAAGCAGGGTCAGCAGTACATCCATGTCGTCCTGATCGGCTTCGGCATGGTTGGTGTAGCAGATATCGCAGCCCATGGGCACGCCGAGCAGCTTGGCGCAGAAGTGATCCTCTAGCCCGGCGCGAATGATCTGCTTGCCGTTGTAGAGGTATTCCGGACCGATGAAGCCGACCACGGTATTGACTAGCAGCGGCTTGAATTTCCGCGCCACGGCATAGGCGCGCGCCTCGCAGGTCTGCTGATCGACGCCATGGTGTGCATTGGCCGACAAGGCCGAGCCCTGGCCAGTTTCGAAGTACATCAGGTTATCGCCGACGGTGCCGCGTTTCTGCGACAGACCGGCCTCGTAGCCCTCCTGTAGTACGGCCAGGTTAATGCCGAAGCTGGTGTTGGCCGCTTCGGTGCCGGCGATGGACTGGAACACCAGGTCCAGCGGCGCGCCACGGTTGATCGCCTCGATAGAAGTGGTGACGTGGGTGAGGATGCAGCCCTGGGTCGGTATGTCGTAACGCTGGATGATGGCGTCGAGCATCTTCAACAGTTCACAGATGCCGCTGGTGCTGTCGGTGGCCGGGTTGATGCCGATCACCGCGTCGCCGTTGCCGTAGAGCAGGCCGTCGACAATACTTGCGGCAATGCCTGCGGCCTCGTCCGTGGGGTGGTTCGGTTGCAGACGCGTGGACATGCGCCCGCGCAGGCCAATGGTGTTGCGGAACTGGCTGACGACGCGGACTTTCTGCGCGACCAGAATCAGGTCCTGCACACGCATGATCTTCGATACTGCGGCGACCATTTCAGGTGTCAGGCCCGGTGCCAATGCTGTGAGCGCAGCCTCGTCTGCAGCATCGCCGAGCAGCCAGTTGCGAAAATCGCCGACGGTCAGATGGCTGACCGGGGCGAAGGCTTCGGCGTCGTGGCTGTCGATGATCAGGCGAGTGACCTCATCGGTTTCGTAAGGGATCAGCGCTTCTTCGAGAAAGCGCTTGAGCGGGATTTGCGCCAGGCACATCTGCGCCGCGACCCGCTCGGCATCGCTGCCGGCCGCGACTTCTGCGAGGAAGTCGCCGGAGCGTGCCGGACTGGCCTTGGCCATCACCTCGCGCAGGCTGTCGAAGCGCCAGTTGGTGCCGCCCACGCTGTGCGAGTATCCCGTCATGCTCGTCTCCCATTGGCAGGTCGTGAATATCCCCTGCGTTGGCGTTACTGCGCCGAAAGCAGATTTGCGAGCCCAGTCGACATACTCATTTCCAACATAAGCTCGTACGCGAACCCGGTCCGCTTCAGTCCGCCGATGATGTGCACGGTTCGGTGGGCTAAAGCCCACCCTACTAAACTACTTCAACGTCGCTTCGGCGTTCTCGATCGCCGCGAACTCTTCTTCCGGCGTGCCGGCGACCAGGTGGTGCCGGCTGTAGAAGGCGAAGTAGGCGATGAAGATCCCGTAGATCACCACTGCTGCGATGACCACCCGTGGGTCGACCAGGAAGCCCGCCACCACCGCGATGCAGGCCAGCACCAGCGCCACACCTGAGGTCAGCACGCCGCCGGGCGTCTTGTACGGACGGTGCATATCCGGCCGGCGCAGGCGCAGGGCGATGTGTGAAGCCATCATCAGCACGTAGGAGATGGTTGCGCCGAACACCGCCACCAGAATCAATAAGTCGCCCTGACCGGTTAGAGACAGCACGAAGCCGATGATGCCCGGCACCACCAGCGCCAGCACGGGCGCCTTGTTCTTGTTGGTCAGCGACAGCTTGCGTGGTAGGTAGCCGGCTCGCGACAGTGCGAAGATCTGCCGCGAATAGGCGTAGATGATCGAGAAGAAGCTGGCGATCAGCCCGGCCAGGCCCACCAGATTGACGAAGCCACTCATCCAGGTCGAGGAGCCGTAGGCGGTGGTCAATGCTTCGACCAATGGGTTGCCCGATTCGACCATGGTGCTGGAACCGGCGCCACCGGGGCCGACCAGCAGGATCAGCCCGGCGAAGGCGGCCAGAATCAGCATGGCGCCGATCAGCCCGCGCGGCATGTCGCGCTGCGGGTTCTTGGTTTCTTCGGCGGCCAGCGGTACGCCTTCGACCGCGAGGAAAAACCAGATCGCATAGGGAATCGCCGCCCAGATGCCGACGTAGCCGTAGGGCAGAAAGCTGCTTGCGCCAGCGGCTGTGGTCGGCGCGATATCCAGCAACTTGTCGACGGAGAAGTGCGGCACCATCGCGACGATGAACACGCCCAGCGCCAGCGCGGCGATGGCGGTGATGACGAACATCAGCTTCAGCGCCTCGCCGACGCCGAAGATGTGGATACTGATAAAGATGACGTAGAAGGCCAGGTAGATCGCCCAGCCCCCGATGCCGAACAACGACTCGCAATAGGCGCCGATGAACACGGCGATGGCCGCTGGCGCAATGGCGTACTCAATGAGAATCGCCGTGCCGGTGAGAAAACCACCCAATGGGCCGAAGGCGCTGCGGGCGAAGCCATAACCGCCGCCTGCTGTGGGGATCATCGAAGACAGCTCGGCCAGCGAAAAGCACATGCACAGGTACATGGTCGCCATCAGCAGGGTGGCGATGAACAGCCCGCCCCAACCACCTTGGGCTAAGCCGAAGTTCCAGCCGGCGTAGTCGCCGGAAATGACATAAGCCACGCCGAGGCCCACCAGCAGCACCCAACCGGCGGCGCCTTTCTTCAGTTCGCGTTCCTGGAAATAGGTGCTGCCAACTGCTTCGAAATCAATGGCGTGTGTCGGGGGTGTCGCACTGCTGTGTTCGAGAGCCATAGGGGTCATCCTTCAATGGGTTCGGGTACGGCAGAAGCGGTAAAGCAAACGCTGTGCCCTCGCGATAGACCGCTGATTGCGGCGGCGAAAGGCACTGGTGGAGACACAGCCGCACCAGCCCGACGCCTTGCGGCGCGGGCGGGCACTTTTTCGGCGCATTGGAAGTTAGAAGAACCCCAATGGATTGATGTCGTAGCTGATCAGCAGGTTCTTGGTCTGCTGGTAGCTGTCGAGGATCATCTTGTGCGTCTCGCGACCGACGCCGGACTTCTTGTAGCCACCAAAGGCCGCATGGGCGGGGTAGAGGTGGTAGCAGTTGGTCCAGACGCGCCCGGCTTTGATCGCCCGGCCCATGCGGTAGGCGCGGTTGATGTCGCGGGTCCAGACGCCGGCACCCAGTCCGTACTCGGTGTCGTTGGCGATGGCCAGTGCTTCAGCTTCATCCTTGAAGGTGGTGACGCCGATCACCGGGCCAAAGATTTCCTCCTGGAATACGCGCATCTTGTTCGTGCCCTTGAGCAGCGTCGGCTGGATGTAATAGCCGGTGGCGAGCGAGCCTTCCAGTTTCTCCGCCGCGCCGCCGGTGAGCACCTCGGCACCTTCCTGCTTGGCAATTTCCAGGTAGGACATGATCTTGTCGAACTGCTGCTGGCTGGCCTGGGCGCCGACCATGGTGTCGGTGTCCAGCGGGTCGCCGCGCTTGATCTGCGAGACCTTCTTCATCACCGCTTCCATAAACGGCCCGTAGATCGACTCCTGCACCAGCGCCCGCGACGGGCAGGTGCACACTTCACCCTGGTTGAAGAAGCCCAGCACCAGCCCTTCGGCGGCTTTCTCGATGAAGGTCGGCTCGGCCTGCATGATGTCTTCGAAGTAGATATTGGGGCTCTTGCCGCCCAGCTCGACGGTGCTCGGGATGATGCTCTCGGCGGCGCGCTTCATGATGTGCGAGCCCACCGGGGTGGAACCGGTGAAGGCGATCTTGGCGATGCGCTTGCTGCTGGCTAGGGCCTCGCCGGCTTCCCGGCCATAGCCTTGAACGATATTGAGCACGCCCGGTGGCAGCAGATCACCGATCACCTCCATCAGCACGGCGATGCCCAACGGGGTTTGCTCGGCGGGCTTGAGCACGACGCAGTTGCCCGCGGCCAGCGCAGGGGCGAGCTTCCAGGCGGCCATGAGAATGGGGAAGTTCCAGGGAATGATCTGCCCGACCACGCCCAGCGGTTCGTGGAAATGGTAAGCGGCGGTGTGTTCGTCGATCTCGGCGGCGGTGCCTTCCTGGGCGCGAATGCAGCCGGCGAAGTAGCGGAAGTGATCGGCGGCCAGCGGGATGTCGGCGTTCAGGGTTTCACGCACCGCCTTGCCGTTGTCCCAGGTTTCGGTGATGGCGAGCATTTCTAGGTTCTGCTCGATACGATCGGCAATCTGCAGCAGGACCAGCGAACGCGCTTGCACGCTAGTCTTGCCCCAGGCGTCGGCTGCGGCGTGGGCGGCGTCCAGCGCCTTTTCGATGTCGGCGGCGTCTGAGCGGGGAAACTCGGCGATGGGTTGGCCGTTTACCGGGGACAGGTTGGTGAAGTACTGGCCGTTGACCGGCTCGACGAACTCGCCGT
The DNA here is from genome assembly GCF_900129835.1 of Stutzerimonas xanthomarina DSM 18231. Taxonomy (GTDB): domain Bacteria; phylum Pseudomonadota; class Gammaproteobacteria; order Pseudomonadales; family Pseudomonadaceae; genus Stutzerimonas; species Stutzerimonas xanthomarina. The sequence continues at coordinate 256,330 of NZ_FQXA01000001.1, read as the reverse complement.
TGATGAAGTTGCCGTAACGGGACTTGAAGGAAACGACAGCGCCTTCGCTGCCGGGATGGGCGTAACGCATGATGAGTCTCCGGGACTTGTAATTGTGTGGGACTGCTGAGTTCAGCGTAGAACAAAGCCCGTTCGTCGGCAGGGCAGGCGACGTGCGGTGTCGGGGGCTCGCGGACGGGTGCTGTGCTAATCTGCGCCGCAGTTTTCGGCGCCGACACGCGCGGCTGTGCCGCCTGATCCGATTGCCCGGCGCGGCGTTTTTTAGAGGTCATCCATGCACATTCATATTCTCGGCATCTGCGGCACCTTCATGGGATCGCTGGCGGTGCTGGCCAAGGAACTCGGGCATCGCGTCACCGGCTCCGACGCCAACGTCTACCCCCCGATGAGCACCCAGCTCGAAGCCCAGGGCATCGAACTGACCCAAGGCTATGAGCCAAGCCAGCTGGAGCCCGCGCCTGATCTGGTGGTGATCGGCAATGCCCTGTCGCGCGGCAACCCGGCGGTCGAGTACGTGCTGAACAAGGGCCTGCCCTATGTGTCCGGCCCGCAATGGCTAGCCGATCACGTGCTGCAGGGCCGCTGGGTGCTGGCCGCTGCTGGCACCCATGGCAAGACCACCACCAGCAGCATGCTGGCCTGGGTGCTGGAACACGCCGGCATGAGCCCGGGTTTTCTCATCGGCGGCGTGCCGCAGAACTTCGGCATTTCGGCGCGCCTGGGCGGCACGCCGTTCTTCGTGGTCGAGGCCGACGAATACGACAGCGCCTTCTTCGACAAGCGCAGCAAGTTTGTCCATTACCGCCCGCGCACGGCAATCCTGAACAACCTCGAATTCGACCACGCCGACATCTTCCCGGATCTTGCGGCCATCGAACGGCAGTTCCACCATCTGGTGCGCACCGTCCCTAGTGAAGGCCTGGTCATCCATCCCGAGTCTGAAACGGCGCTCAAGCGCGTGATTGGCATGGGCTGCTGGACGCCCGTGCAGACCACTGGCGAAGGCGGCCAGTGGCAGGCCAACCTACTCAGCGCCGACGGCTCGCGTTTCGAGGTGATCTTCGAGGGCGCCGTTCAGGGCGTGGTGGATTGGGAGCTGACCGGCCTGCACAACGTCAACAATGCCCTGGCCACGCTTGCCGCCGCGCGTCATGTCGGCGTGCTGCCGAAGCAGGGCGCCGAGGCGCTGAGCGAATTCCTGAGCGTCAAGCGGCGCATGGAAAAGGTCGCCGAGGTCAACGGCCTAACTATCTACGACGACTTCGCTCATCACCCAACGGCCATCGCCACCACCCTTGACGGCTTGCGCAAGCGCGTTGGTGACACACCGATCATTGCGGTTGTCGAACCGCGCTCCAACTCCATGAAGCTCGGTGCCCATCGTGAAGGACTGGCCGAGTCGGTGGCGCTGGCTGATCAGGCGATCTGGTACGCACCGGCCAACCTCGGCTGGGACCTGGCCGCGACAGTCGCCGGCTCGCCGGTAGAGACGACTGTCTGTGATTCGCTGGACGCGATCATCGCCAAGGTGAAAGCCGACGCCAAACCGGGTACGCAGGTGGTGGTGATGAGCAATGGCGGTTTTGGTGGGCTGCACGTCAAGCTGGCTGAAGCGCTTGCGTAAAGCCGCTTGGTGGGCTGAAGCCCACCCTACAGTGCTTACGTTCGATTGAAGTTGCGGCTCCATGCGGGCCGCGGTTTGTAGGGTGGGCTTCAGCCCACCGGAACACGACCAAGCGGCAAAGGGAACAGATATATATGAACGGACCGGAACGCATCACCCTGGCCATGACTGGCGCGTCCGGCGCGCAGTACGGCCTGCGCCTGCTCGACTGCCTGATCCAGGAAGACCGCGAGGTGCACTTCCTGATTTCCAAGGCGGCGCAACTGGTGATGGCCACCGAGACCGACGTGGTGCTGCCGGCCAAACCACAGGCCATGCAGGCATTTCTCTCCGAATACACGGGCGCCGCGGTCGGGCAGATCCGCGTGTTCGCCAAGGAAGACTGGATGGCGCCGCCGGCATCCGGCTCCGGCGCGCCAACCGCCATGGTGGTGGTGCCGTGCTCGACCGGTACCCTGTCGGCAATTGCCATGGGTGCTTGCAACAACCTGATCGAGCGCGCCGCGGACGTGGCGCTCAAAGAGCGCCGCCAGCTGATCCTGGTGCCGCGTGAAGCGCCGTACTCCAGTATCCATCTGGAGAACATGCTCAAGCTGTCCAACCTCGGCGCCACCATCCTGCCGGCCTCGCCGGGTTTCTATCACCAACCGCAGACCATCGACGATCTGGTCGATTTCGTCGTGGCGCGGATTCTCAACCTGCTGAACATCCCGCAGGACATGCTGCCGCGTTGGGGCGAACACCATATCGTCAGTGACGATTGAGCGTGGCTGCATAGGATCGGGCAGCGACACCATCACCACGAAGTAACTACAAGAGTGGAGCGTCTGTGAAGCTATCAGCGATGCGATTCTGCTCTAGCGCTTTGGTCATCCTCCTGCTCTCCGGCTGCGCCACGGTGCGCACTTTGGATGCCGCTAAACCCGGCGCACCCATCATCTACTCAGGCACTCGGCTGGACTGGTACAGCCTCAACGGCGGCTGTTGCCCGCTGGACCGCTTTGGTGCCGAGGCGCCCAGGCATGCGGCGCTCGATCTGCCCGTCAGCGCATTGCTGGACACACTGTTGTTGCCCTTCGCCCTCGCAGCGGTATTGGGCATCGGGTTGGGTGTCAGCGGCGGTTTCTGATTGGGTCCGAGGCGCCACCAGATTGAGCTATTACTGATCCATGTCCAGCGTGGCTGCTGGTAAAGAGCCATAGTTGCTGGCATCCGCGAACATTCGTTTGGTTGTCAGCAGTTAGGAGAGAAGCGTGAAAGAGCAAGCCCAGTTTCACGTGAGTTACTGGTTCATCGCCGTCCTGGTTTTTCTCGGCATCCAGTACCTGCTGACGGCACAGCAGGAGGTCGCGACCATCCCTTACAGCGAGTTCGAGCAGCACCTCAAGGACGGGCGCATCGACGAGCTGGCGATCACCGAGCGGCGTATCGAAGGCACCTTCAAGGAGCCGTTGCCCAGCGGGCAGCGACGCTTCGTCAGTAACCGCGTCGAGCCGCAGTTGGCCGAACACCTGCAGCAATATCCGGTGCGCTACACGGGCAGAGTGGAGAGCACGCTGGTGCGCGATCTGCTGTCGTGGGTCGTTCCGGCGGCGCTATTCTTCGGCATCTGGCTGTTTTTGCTGCGCCGCATGAGCGGTGGCCTTGGCGGCGGCATGATGCAGATCGGCAAGAGCAAGGCGCGGGTCTACGTCGAGACCGACATGAAGGTGAGCTTCGCTGACGTGGCCGGCGTCGACGAGGCCAAGGACGAGCTCAAGGAAATCATCGAGTTCCTGCGTGATCCGCAGGCTTACGGCCGTCTCGGCGGACGCATGCCCAAGGGCGTGCTGCTGGTCGGCCCACCCGGCACCGGCAAGACATTGTTGGCACGGGCCGTGGCCGGCGAGGCGAAGGTGCCGTTCTTCTCCATTTCCGGCTCCGAATTTGTCGAGATGTTCGTTGGGGTCGGTGCCGCGCGGGTGCGTGACCTGTTCGAGCAAGCCCGTGCCCAGGCACCGGCGATCATCTTCATTGACGAACTGGACGCCCTGGGTCGCGCCCGCGGCGCCGGACCGCTGTCCGGCGGGCACGACGAGAAGGAGCAGACGCTCAACCAATTGCTGGTCGAGATGGACGGCTTCGATACGTCCAGCGGACTGGTCTTGCTGGCCGCCACCAACCGGCCGGAGATTCTCGACCCGGCATTGCTCCGCGCAGGCCGGTTCGACCGTCAGGTGCTGGTCGATCGCCCGGACAAAGTCGGGCGGGTACAGATCCTCAACGTGCACCTGAAAAAAGCCAGGCTGGACGCCGGAGTCGATCCCCAGGCCATCGCTGCGTTGACGCCAGGATTCACCGGTGCCGACCTGGCCAATCTGGTCAACGAGGCGACGCTACTGGCGACCCGGCGTCACGCCGAGGCGGTGGGCATGGAAGACTTTACCGCCGCCATCGAGCGCATCGTCGCCGGCCTGGAGAAGCGCAATCGGCTGCTCAACCCACGTGAGCGCGAAATTGTCGCCTATCACGAAATGGGCCACGCGCTGGTCGCCATGGCGCTGCCGGGTGTCGACCCGGTACACAAGGTATCGATCATTCCCCGTGGCATGGGCGCGCTGGGCTATACCATTCAGCGACCCATCGAAGATCGGTTCCTGATGACCCGCGAAGAGTTGGAAAACAAGATGGCGGTACTGCTCGGAGGCCGCGCCGCGGAGTGGCTGGTGTTTGCCCACCTGTCCACCGGTGCGGCGGACGATCTGGCCAAGGTCACCGATATTGCCCGGGCCATGGTCACCCGCTACGGCATGTCCCGGCGCCTCGGCCATATGGCATTGGAGCGCGAGCCCAATTCCTTTTTGGGCAACGAAGCGATGCTCGGCCTCAAGCCGCAGCATGATTACTCGGAAAGTACCGCCACGGCGATTGATGAGGAGGTGCAGGAGCTTGTTCAGTCAGCATTTCAGCGCAGCCTGGCGCTGCTTGAGGCACGACGGGAGCTGCTCGAGCGCAGCGCTAGCAGGCTGTTGCAGCAGGAGACACTGGAAGGTGAAGAGTTACTCAGCTTGAGTACTGCCTCAATCAGCGCCTCGGCATAGCCGACGCGCCATTAGCCCCCGCTATTTGAGACAGACGAAGACCGTCTTTCATGCTGCACCAAAGCCCATTGGACATGCTCGCGCACCAGCTCCGATGGATCGTCACGGCGCGCCTGCAGTGCTTCGAGCACAGGAATGCTTGAGGGTGCGTTGCCAAGTCCGACGGCCAGGTTACGCAGCCAGTTCTGATAACCGGTCCGGCGTAGCGGCGAGCCTTCGGTACGGCTGAGAAATTCGTCTTCGGTCCAGCGGAACAGCGCCGCCAGTTCGGCGTTGTCCAGGCTGTGACGCGGCTGGAAGTCGGTCTGTCCGGTCGGCTTGGCGAAACGATTCCAGGGGCAGACGATCTGGCAGTCATCGCAGCCGAACACGCGGTTACCGATCTTGGAGCGAAGCTCGACGGGGATCGGGCCTTTCAGCTCGATGGTCAGGTAGGAAATGCAGCGTCGCGCATCCAGCACCCGTTCGCCGACGAAAGCTTCAGTCGGGCAGATGTCCAGGCAGGCGTGGCAACTGCCGCAATGGTCACGCGCAGTCGGCTCGTCGACTGGCAGGGCGATGTCCACAAAGAGCTCGCCGAGGAAGAACCAGCTGCCAGCCTTGCGGTTGAGCACCAGCGTGTTCTTACCGATCCAGCCGAGGCCGGCCTGCTCCGCCACGGCTTTCTCCAGCACCGGTGCGCTGTCGACGAATGCGCGGAAACCGAAAGGACCGACCACCTGCTGAATGCGCTCGGCGAGCTGTTGCAGGCGTTTGCGGATCAGCTTGTGATAATCACGGCCCAGTGCGTAGCGGGACACGTAGGCCTTTTCCGGGTGCGCCAATTGCTGAGCCATGCGCGTGTCGCCCGGCAGGTAATCCATGCGCAGCGACACGACACGCAGCGTGCCGGGCACCAGCTGCTCCGGGTGGGAACGTTTGCTGCCGTGGGCAGCCATATAGTCCATCTCACCGTGATAGCCAGCCGCCAACCAGCGTTCGAGGTGCGCCTCGTGCTCGCCGAGATCGACATCGGTGATGCCGATCTGCTGAAAGCCGAGCTCGCGGCCCCACTCCTTGATGGAGTTGGCAAGAGCAGTTGGGTCGAGGGTGCTGTTGGACATGGTTTCGGGTCGTTGAGCGTTGCGCTGCTTTGGTGAGCGGGTTCGTGTGGCCGGAAGACAGATCGATCAGCCACCGATGCGCCGCGGGCGGCCCGGGCGACGCATGCGTATAATTCTGCCAGATATTCGCTCGGGTGATTCATGTCCCAGACCACCGATACACTTCCCATCCCGCTTTATTCGGCCGCTCAGGTGTGTGAACTCGACGCTCGGTTGATCGCGGCCGGGACGCCTGGTTTCGCACTGATGCAGCGCGCCGCGCATTCGGCCTGGCGTGCCTTGCGACGACGCTGGCCTGACGCTGATGAGATCACCGTGCTGGCCGGGCGGGGCAATAATGCCGGTGACGGCTATTTGATCGCTGCGCTGGCGCAACGTGCCGGTCGTCGGGTTGAGGTCATTGCCGTGGGTAATCCGCAGCAGTTGCAGGGCGATGCTGCCAGTGCCTTCAACGAAGCACAGGCCGCCGGCGTCCGGGTCTCGCCCTGGTCGGCCGGCACCGAGCTGCGCGGTGTGGTGGTCGATGCGCTGCTTGGCACCGGTATCACTGGTGAGGTTCGCGAGCCCTATGCCAGCGCCATACGTACGATGAATGACAGCGCGCAACCGATCCTCGCGGTCGATTTGCCGTCAGGATTGTGCGCCGACACAGGGCGTTTGCTCGGAGAGGTTGTACGGGCAGAGCTGACCGTGACCTTTATCGGCCTCAAACTCGGTCTGTTTACTGGGCAGGGACCGGATCGAATCGGAACGCTGGTATTCGATGACCTGCAAGCCGATGCGGAGGTTGTCGCTCAAATCAAGCCATCAGCTCTTCGCTTATGCGAGGCGAACCTACCGGTTCTCGCCCCCCGCTCACCGATCGCTCATAAAGGAAGCTTTGGTCAGGTGCTGGTCATCGGTGGCGATCTCGGCACCGGCGGCGCGGCGTTGCTCAGTGCCGAAGCTGCGCTGCGCTGCGGTGCTGGCATGGTGACCCTGGCGACGCGTCCGGAGCATGTCACTGCGTCGCTGGTGCGGCGGCCGGAAATCATGTGCAGCGGCGTCGAGTCCACCTATGCATTGACGGCGCTGACCCAACGCGCCGATGTGCTGGTCATTGGGCCAGGTCTCGGGCAAGCGCCGTGGGGGCGCAGCATGCTGTCGCTGGCGCCACAATGTCGAATCCCGCAGGTGTGGGATGCCGATGCACTGAATCTGCTGGCAGCAGGTGCGGTTGAGTTACCAAATGATTGTCTGCTCACACCGCATCCCGGAGAGGCTGCGCGGCTGCTGGATATTCCCGTCACCGCTGTGCAGGCCGATCGACCCGCCGCCGCTCGCGCGCTGGCTGCTCGCTTCGGTTGTGCGGTGTTGCTCAAGGGCGCCGGAACTCTGATTGCCGATCACAGCGGCCGACTGGCGCTGTGTGATCGCGGACACCCGGCCATGGCCAGTGCGGGCCTCGGCGATGTGTTGGCAGGTGTGGCTGGCGCATTGATGGCGCAGGGGCTGGCGCCTTTCGAAGCGGCCTGCCTTGCGGTCTGGTTGCACGCGGTAGCGGGCGAGCGTCTTGGTGCCGAGGGGCGCGGGCTGGTTGCCGCCGATCTGATTCCTATGGTCCGCCAGTTGCTCGAGGAGCATTCGCCATGTCTGACGTAACGCTGTTGGCAGCCGACGAAGACGCCATGCTTTCACTGGGCGCGCGTATTGCCCAGGCGACCGGCGGTCGCGGCGTGATCTACCTGCACGGTGATCTCGGCGCAGGCAAGACCACGCTGTCGCGTGGGCTGATCCGTGGGCTGGGGCACGAGGGAAAGGTGAAAAGCCCGACCTTTACCCTGGTCGAACCCTATGAAACCCCGGCTGCCCGAGTGTTCCATTTCGACCTGTACCGTCTGATTGACCCGGAAGAACTGGAATTTCTTGGCATTCGCGACTATTTCGAAGGGGATGCCTTGTGCCTGGTAGAGTGGCCGGAACGTGGCGCCGGCATTTTGCCAAAGGCTGACCTGGACATTACCATTACGCCGCACGGGGCCGGTCGTATGCTGTGCCTGACGCCACGAGGCGAGCGCGGTAAAGGCTGGTGTTCCATCCTGACCGTCGGCAATCAATGAACATCATGGGGTTGGGTATGCGCATGCGCGCGCTGGTTAGTGGTTTGGCATTGATGCTCGCGGCCATGCAGGTCCTGGCGGCTTCCGACGTCCAGAGCGTGCGTCTGTGGCGAGCGCCGGACAACACGCGGCTGGTCTTTGACCTGTCCGGCCCGGTCCAGCACAAGGTGTTCACCCTGACGGCGCCGGATCGCATCGTCATCGACGTCGACGGCGGCAACCTGCCCAAGCCATTCGATCAGCTGCCGCTGCAGAACACGCCCATTTCCGGGCTGCGCGCGGCGAAATACGATACCGATACCTTGCGGGTGGTCATCGACCTGAGCGCCGAGGTTTCGCCCAAAAGCTTCACGCTCACGCCGAATCAGCAATACGGCCATCGGTTGGTGGTCGATCTGTATGACGACGCTGCCGATGCGGCAGCGGCGTCCACTGCCAACGTTCCGGCGACCGCCACACCGAGTACGCCGACTGCGCCCGTATCGCCAACCCTGCCGGCAATCAAGCTGCCGCCGCTGCCAAGCAGCAAGCGTGACATCGTCGTTGCGATCGATGCTGGGCACGGCGGAGAAGATCCCGGTGCCATCGGTCCTGGCAAGGTGTATGAGAAAACCGTGGTGCTGGCTCTGGCCAAGGAGCTGCAGCGTCAGGTGAATGCTGAAAAGGGCTTTCGCGCCGAACTGGTGCGCACCGGCGATTACTTCATCCCCTTGCGTAAACGCACCGAGATTGCCCGCAAGAAGGGCGCTGACCTGTTCGTGTCCATCCATGCGGATGCGGCGCCGCGGTCGTCGGCCTATGGCGCTTCGGTATTTGCCTTGTCGGATCGCGGCGCGACCTCGGAAACTGCACGTTGGCTGGCAGACAGTGAAAACCGATCAGACCTGATTGGTGGTGCCGGTAATGTCAGTCTCGGCGATAAGGACCAGATGCTAGCCGGCGTACTGCTGGATCTGTCGATGACTGCCTCGTTGTCTTCCAGTCTCAACGTCGGGCAGAAAGTGCTGAGCAACATGGGGCGCATCACGCCGTTGCACAAACGCCGTGTGGAACAGGCCGGGTTCATGGTGCTCAAGTCACCGGACATCCCATCGATCCTGGTGGAAACCGGGTTCATCTCCAATCCGTCCGAGGCGCGAAAGCTGCAAACCTCTGCCCATCAGCAAGCACTGGCGCGCTCCATCCACAGCGGTGTGCGACAGTTCTTCCATGAAAATCCTCCGCCCGGCACCTACGTTGCCTGGATGCGCGACTCCGGCAAGATCGCCAGCGTGGCTCGCGAGCATGTGGTCCGGTCTGGCGAAAGCCTGGCGCTGCTTGCTCAGCGCTATCAGATCAGTCTGCCGGCCTTGCGCAGTGCCAATAGCTTGAAAAGCGACGTGATCAAGGTTGGCCAAACGCTGAATATTCCTGCAACCACCCTGGCCTCGCAGCCATGATCGAGGCCGCGCGCATCCAGCTGCTCAGTCCGCGGCTGGCGAACCAGATTGCCGCCGGCGAGGTGGTTGAGCGGCCCGCTTCGGTGATCAAGGAGCTGCTGGAGAACAGTCTCGATTCAGGGGCGACCCGAATCGAGGTGGACGTCGAACAAGGTGGCATCAAGCTGCTGCGGGTACGTGACGACGGGTGCGGTATTCCAGCCGATGACTTGCCGCTGGCCCTGGCTCGCCATGCGACCAGCAAGATCCGTGATCTGGAAGACCTTGAACGCGTGATGAGCCTGGGTTTTCGCGGTGAGGCTCTGGCATCGATCAGTTCGGTTTCGCGGTTGACCTTGACTTCGCGTACGGCCGAGGCAACTGAAGCCTGGCAGGTCGAAACCGAAGGGCGGGACATGGAGGCTCGCGTTCAGCCAGCGGCGCATCCGGTCGGTACTTCGGTCGAAGTTCGCGACCTGTTCTTCAATACGCCGGCACGGCGCAAGTTTCTGCGTACCGAAAAGACCGAATTTGATCACCTGCAGGAAGTGATCAAGCGGTTGGCGCTGGCGCGGTTCGATGTGGCCTTTCACCTTCGGCACAACGGCAAGGTGGTCCTTGCGCTGCATCCGGCCAATGACCCGGCTGCTCGCGGGCGCCGCGTCGCGTCAGTGTGCGGTCCGGCGTTTCTCGAGCAGGCATTGCCTGTCGAGATCGAACGCGCAGGGCTGCATCTCTGGGGGTGGGTCGGCTTGCCAACGTTTTCTCGTAGTCAGGCGGATTTGCAGTATTTCTATGTGAACGGCCGCATGGTGCGCGACAAACTGGTCGCTCATGCAGTGCGGCAGGCGTACCGCGACGTCCTGTTCAATGGTCGACACCCGACCTTCGTGCTGTTTCTCGATGTGGACCCGGCGGTGGTGGATGTGAATGTCCATCCAACCAAGCATGAGGTGCGTTTTCGTGACAATCGCATGGTGCATGATTTCCTGTACGGCACCTTGCACCGTGCGCTCGGTGACGTGCGTCCGGAGGATCAGCTTGCAGCACCAGCGAGCGTCGCGCCGGTGATCAAGGTCTCTGGTCGTGATGCCGGAGAGTTCGCCGGCCAGAACGAAATGAGCCTTGCCGCCAATGTGCTGGAACAGCAGCAATCAGCGCAGCCTGCCTGGCGCGGTGCCGGCGCGGGTTATCAGGCGCCTCGACCGATGCCCACAGGCAATCTCGCAGAAGCGCAGGGCGCCTACCGGGAGTTCTTCTCGCCACTGGCTGAGTCGAGTTCCGCAGCCTTGCCGGAAAGCCAGGACGATGTGCCGCCGCTTGGCTATGCGCTGGCTCAGCTCAAGGGCATCTATATCCTCGCTGAGAATGCTCAGGGGCTTGTGCTGGTGGACATGCACGCCGCGCATGAACGGATCATGTACGAGCGTCTGAAGACCGCGATGGCCAGCGAAGGGCTGCGCGGCCAGCCGCTGCTGGTTCCCGAGTCGATCGCCGTCAGCCAGCGCGAAGCCGATTGCGCTGAAGAACATGTGCAGTGGTTCCAGAAGCTTGGCTTCGAGTTGCAGCGACTTGGCCCCGAGAGCTTGGCGATCCGCCAGATTCCATCGCTGCTCAAGCAGGCCGAGGCGACCCGGCTGGTGCAGGACGTACTGGCCGACCTGCTTGAATACGGCACCAGCGACCGTATTCAGGCGCACCTCAACGAGCTGCTTGGCACCATGGCATGTCACGGTGCAGTACGTGCGAATCGACGTCTTACCGTTCCGGAGATGAATGGCCTATTGCGTGACATGGAGCAGACCGAGCGTAGTGGTCAGTGCAATCACGGTCGTCCGACCTGGACCCAGCTGGGCATGGGCGACTTGGATAAGCTGTTCCTCCGAGGGCGATAACTGGTCTGCCCGGTACGCCGGGTTCAGCCACTGTCCGCGACACATTTCTTCGAGCATCCGATGCCCCGACTACCTCCCGCCATCTTTCTCATGGGCCCGACCGCGGCCGGCAAGACTGACCTGGCTATCGAGCTTGCACACGCCTTGCCGTGTGACCTGATCAGCGTCGATTCGGCCTTGGTCTACCGTGACATGAATATCGGCACGGCCAAGCCTTCTGCCGAGCTGCTGAGCGCTTTCCCGCATCACCTGATTGATATCAGAGACCCGATGCAAAGTTATTCGGCAGCCGAGTTTGTCAGTGATGCCCTGGCGGCAATGGCGCAGAGCACTGAAGCAGGGCGTATTCCGCTGCTGGTAGGCGGCACCATGTTGTACTTCAAGGCGCTGCTCGAAGGACTGGCTGATATGCCGGCGGCTGATGCCGAGGTGCGTGCGGTGCTCGAAGCGCAGGTCCAGGCGGAAGGCGTGGCGGCGCTGCATCGTCAGCTTAGCGAGGTCGATCCGGTATCCGCCGCGCGGATCCATCCGAACGATCCGCAGCGTCTGATCAGGGCGCTGGAGGTCTACCGGGTCAGCGGGATCAGCATGACCGAGCATCGCGCTCGGCAAACTGTTCAAAAAGCCGGAGCCGGCACGCCAGACGGCGGCGTCTTGCCTTATACTGTCGCGCAGTTGTGCGTAGCACCTGCGCAACGGCATATCTTGCACCAGCGTATCGAGCGGCGTTTCGTTCAGATGGTTGAACAGGGTTTTGTCGCAGAGGTCGAATCCCTTCGCAGACGTTCAGGTCTACATGCCGAGCTGCCGTCCATGCGAGCGGTTGGTTATCGCCAGGTCTGGCGTTATTTGGACGGTGAGTATTCTGCGCAGGAAATGGTTGAGCGTGGAGTAATCGCTACCCGACAACTGGCCAAACGTCAATTGACCTGGTTGAGGGGATGGGAGGGGGCTCACTGGTTGGACAGTTCAGCCTGTGACAATCTGCCGCGAGCATTGAAATACTTGGATAGGCTCACCATATTGAGCTGACATCGCTATTTGACCGGCTATTCTCAATCACTGATCGGCCGTGTTTGATTTCAAATAATTAATGAAAAGATCCTTTAAGGAGTGCGGCACATGTCAAAAGGGCATTCGCTACAAGACCCTTACCTGAACACCCTGCGTAAGGAGCGCGTTCCGGTTTCGATCTATTTGGTCAACGGTATCAAGCTTCAGGGGCAGATCGAGTCATTCGACCAATTCGTCATTCTGTTGAAAAACACGGTTAGTCAGATGGTTTACAAGCATGCCATCTCGACTGTCGTTCCTGGCCGTCCAGTGCGTTTGCCTGCTGCTGGCGATGCTGAGCAGTCCGAGTCGGGTAACGAATAAAGGGAGCCTTCATTGTTCTTCGAACGTCCCGGTGGTGGTGAGCGGGCAATCCTGGTTCATCTGGATGCTCAGGATCCAGCGGCGCGTGAAGACCCACAAGAGTTTCGGGAGCTGGCGCGGTCAGCTGGCGCTGAAACAGTTGGCTTTGTCACGGTTGCCAGGCATCAACCTTCCGCCAAGTTTCTGATCGGCAGCGGCAAAGTCGAAGAGCTGCATGACCTTGTCAGGGATGGCGAGGTCGAGCTGGTCATTTTCAATCACACGCTGACGCCCAGCCAGGAGCGCAACCTCGAGCGAGCGCTCGAATGCCGTGTGCTTGATCGGACCGGGCTGATCCTGGATATCTTCGCCCAGCGCGCGCGTACGCACGAAGGTAAGTTGCAGGTTGAGCTGGCTCAGTTGGATCACATGAGTACGCGGTTGGTGCGCGGCTGGACTCACCTTGAACGGCAGAAGGGTGGTATTGGTCTGCGCGGTCCGGGCGAGACACAGCTTGAAACCGACAGGCGCTTGCTGCGTGTGCGCATCCGTCAGATCAAGCAGCGGCTGGAAAAGGTTCGTAGTCAGCGTGAGCAGGCCCGCCGAGGCCGTCGACGTGCTGATATTCCGCTTATATCCCTGGTGGGTTATACCAACGCTGGCAAGTCCACGCTGTTCAATGCTTTGACCGAATCAGAGGTTTACGCTGCGAACCAGCTTTTCGCTACGCTTGACCCCACCCTGCGTCGTCTGGATCTGGATGACCTGGGGCCGGTAGTGATTGCTGATACGGTGGGCTTCATCCGTCATTTGCCGCACAAGCTGGTCGAGTCGTTCCGGGCGACGCTCGAAGAATCGAGCAACGCTGATCTGCTGCTGCATGTCATCGATGCTCACGAGCCTGAGCGCGATGAGCAGATTGAACAGGTATTGGCGGTGTTGACCGAGATCGGCGCGCATGAGTTGCCGATACTGGAGGTTTACAACAAGGTGGATCTGCTTGAAGGCATCGAGCCGCAGATCCAGCGCGATGCTGATGGCGTGCCGCAGCGGGTTTGGGTTTCGGCGCAGCAAGGGTTGGGGCTGGATCTGCTGAAGCAGGCCATTGCCGAGCTGCTCGGTAACGATCTCTTTGTCGGGACGCTTCGATTGCCGCAACAGCTTGGACGCATGCGTGCGCAGTTATTTGACCTTGGCGCCGTGCAGTCCGAGACCCATGACGACGAGGGCGTCAGTTTGCTTGATGTACGCCTGCAGCGTGTCGAACTGCATCGTCTGATCAGTCGCGCGGGCCTTGAGGCGGAACAGTTTTTCGATCAACACACTTTGCAATAAAGCTCGGGGGGCTTTTAAGCCGTTCGTTCCGGGCTTTCGGTAGCATTGGTGGACGCGCCGCTGGCGCGTCTTTAGCTTTATTTGAATGGAGAGCGCTATGGCTTGGAATGAGCCGGGTGGCAACTCGAACAACCAGGATCCCTGGGGTAGTGGTGGTGGTGGCGGTGGTCGTCGCGGCGGTGGCGATCAGAAGGGTCCACCTGACCTCGATGAGGCTTTCCGCAAACTGCAGGACAGCCTTAATGGCATGTTCGGCGGCAAGAAGCGCAGCGGTGGGTCGTCGGGGGGCGGTCGTCGTGGCGGCTTCGGGCTGGTCTGGATTGGTCTGGTAGTCCTGCTGGCTGTCTGGCTGTTCAATGCGATCTACATCGTTGATGAGCAGGAGCAGGCCGTGGTGCTGCGCTTCGGCAAGTACCACGAGACAGTGGGTCCGGGTCTGAATATTTATTTCCCGCCATTTGATCGCAAGTTCCAGGCGAACGTTACTCGTGAGCGTTCCTATAGCAAACAAGGGCAGATGCTTACCGAAGATGAGAACATCATCGAAGTACCTCTGACCGTGCAGTACAAGATCAGCGATCTACAGGCCTTCGTGCTCAACGTCGAGGAGCCTGAAGCTTCTCTGCAGCATGCAACCGACAGTGCTGTTCGGCACGTAGTGGGTTCGACTGCGATGGATCAGGTGCTGACCGAGGGTCGTGAAGCCATGGCTGGTGAGGTCAAGGAGCGCCTGCAACGGTTCCTTGATAACTACGGTACGGGCATCATCGTGACTCAGGTGAACCTGCAAAGCGCAGCTGCGCCACGCGAGGTGCAGGAAGCGTTTGATGACGTGATCCGCGCCCGTGAAGATGAGCAGCGCGAGAAGAACCAGGCTGAGTCTTACGCCAACGGCGTCATCCCCGAAGCCCGTGGTCAGGCCCAACGTATGCTGGAGGAGGCCAGCGGCTACCGCGACGCGGTGATATCGCGCGCTCAAGGTGAGGCGGATCGCTTCTCCAAGCTGGTTGCCGAGTACCGCAAGGCGCCGGACGTGACGCGTGAGCGTCTGTACATGGAAACCATGCAGGAAGTCATGAGCAATACCAGCAAGGTTTTGGTGACCGGCGAGAGCGGGCAAAACAATCTGCTCTATCTACCGCTGGATAAGATGATCAATAGCCGTGGCGCTGCTTCCGATCGCTCGGCTGCCGCATCGACATCAGGCGCTTCGACACAGACGACAAGGCTGCCACCGGAATTGGATCCGCGTGAAGTGCGTACAAGGGAGGTCCGCTAATGAGCAATAAATCCCTGACCGCCCTCATTGTGGGTGTAGTGCTGGCGATTGTGGCGTGGAACAGCTTCTACATCGTGTCGCAGACGGAGCGAGCGGTTTTGCTGCGGTTCGGCCGGATCGTAGAACCCGACGTGAAGCCGGGTTTGCACCTGAAGATCCCTTATGTCAATAGCGTGCGTAAGTTTGATGCCCGCTTGATGACATTGGATACCACGACGTCGCGCTTCCTCACGCTGGAGAAGAAAGCCTTGATGGTTGACTCCTATGCCAAGTGGCGTGTGGACGATGCCGAGCGTTTCTACACGGCAACCTCCGGTATGAAGCAGATTGCTGACGAGCGACTCGCGCGTCGTCTCGAGGCCGCACTGCGGGACCAGTTTGGTAAGCGCACCTTGCATGAGTCGGTGTCCGGGCAGCGCGACGAGTTGATGGCTAGCGTGACCAATAGTCTCAACCGAGACGCGCAGAAGGAGCTGGGTATCGAGGTGGTGGACGTGCGCGTCAAGGGAATGGATTTGCCTCGTGAAGTGAACCGCAGCGTGTTCGAGCGAATGAGTTCCGAGCGTGAGCGTGAAGCACGTGAGCATCGCGCCAAAGGTAAGGAGCTGGCCGAAGGTATTCGTGCCGACGCCGACCGCCAACGGCGGGTGCTGTTGGCTGAGGCATTCCGTGAGGCCGAGGAGCTGCGCGGTGATGGCGATGCGCAAGCGGCAGCCATCTATGCGGCTGCATACGGGCAGGATCGGGAGTTCTATTCCTTCCACCGCAGCCTTCAGGCCTACCGTGAGAGCTTCGCCAACAAGGAAGATGTTCTGGTGTTGGATCCCAATAGCGATTTCTTCCGTTATCTGGAGTCCGCAACGGCGCAGTGATCGCCGCAAGGGTCGTCCGGCAGGGGCAGCGCTGTCCGCCGGGTGACCCGTTGGCGAAACATTGTTATGATCCGCGAGCCGGGAAAAGCCCGGCTTTTTTGCGTCTGCGCCCCGGCGGTAGCAGGCGGATCCGGGCATGGCCAGCCATGCTGATCCCCTTGGTGGGGCGTGGCACTGTCGCCATGGTACGAACACAATCGCACGCGACCGATGGGCGGCTAAGGCTGTTGCCCCGGCGTTCGTCTGCTTGACTAGGCTTGCCGTATCGAGAGGTGATTGGCGAAATGGCAACGATAGACCGCTGGCTCCTGCCAGATGGCATTGAAGAAGTGCTGCCCCCCGAAGCGGCGCGTATCGAAACTGCACGGCGTCGTGTGCTGGATCTGTTCCAGTGCTGGGGCTATGAGCTGGTTATCACCCCTCATGTGGAGTTTCTCGAATCGCTCCTGATTGGCGCAGGGCAGGACCTCGACCTCAAGACGTTCAAGGTCGTCGATCCCCTGTCAGGCCGTCAGATGGGATTGAGAGCGGATATCACTCCGCAGGTGGCGCGGGTTGACGCCCATACGTTGCGCCGTGAAGGTCCTAGTCGCCTGTGCTACGCCGGCAGCGTTCTGCACGCCAAGCCGCAGGCCCTCGCCACGTCGCGAAGCCCGATTCAGCTTGGCGCAGAGCTCTATGGAGACAGCAGTACTTCCAGTGACCTTGAGGTGATCAGCCTGATGCTGGAAACCCTCCTGCTCGCTGATGTGCCGGACTTGCATATGGATCTTGGGCATGTGGGGATCTATCGCGGGTTGGCACGCGCCGCCGGCCTCTCTGGTGATGCAGAGCAGCGCCTTTTCGATGCCTTGCAGCGTAAGGCCATGGACGAGATCGCGGCGCTGACCGCTGATGTCGAGCCCGCGCTGGCGGGCATGTTGCGCGCGTTGGCGCGACTCTGTGGTGGGCGCGAAACGCTTGACGTTGCGCGCGAGCTACTTGCCGGTGCACCTGCTCCAGTTCTTGAAGCGCTGGAAGGTTTGGTGCACGTCGCCGACCAGTTGGCGATGCGGTATCCGGAGGTGCCGTTGTATTTCGATCTGGGCGAGCTGCGCGGCTATCACTACCACACGGGTGTCGTTTTCGCGGTATTCGTCCCAGGCGTCGGCCAGTCGATCGCTCAGGGCGGGCGCTATGACGATATTGGTGCGGATTTTGGCCGTGCGCGTCCGGCGACCGGCTTCTCGACGGATTTAAAGACGCTGGTCAGACTGGGCAATGCCGAGCTCGTCGGCCCATTGGCAGGTATCTGGGCGCCGTACAGTACCGATCCGGCGTTATGGCAGGCGATCTGTCAGTTGCGTGAGCAGGGCGAGCGCGTGGTGCAGGCCTTGGACGGCCAGCAGAGCGATGCGGCGCCACGCGTTGGCTGTGACCGGCAGCTACTGTTGCAAGAAGGGGCCTGGGTTGTAGCGTCGCTGGCCCGCTAATGCGGTTGTGCTGGCAGATTATCCAGAATATTTCGCCGGTCATCACCGGCATGCTTCGCCAAGAGGACAAGGTTTATGGGTAAGAATGTCGTGGTCCTGGGCACCCAATGGGGTGATGAGGGCAAGGGCAAGATCGTTGATTTGCTGACCGACCAGGCTGCGGCCGTGGTGCGTTTTCAGGGCGGTCATAATGCCGGCCACACGTTGGTCATCGACGGCGAAAAGACTGTTCTGCACTTGATTCCGTCCGGAATCCTGCGTGAAAACGTGCAATGTCTGATCGGTAATGGCGTAGTCGTTGCGCCGGATGCCCTGATGCGTGAAATCACCAAGCTCGAAGAAAAGGGTGTCCCGGTTCGCGAGCGCCTGCGTATCAGTCCGGCCTGCACCCTGATCCTGCCGTACCACGTCGCATTGGATCAGGCGCGTGAAGCGTCGCGGTCCGAAGGTAAGATCGGCACTACGGGGCGTGGCATCGGGCCGGCATACGAAGACAAGGTTGCCCGCCGTGGTTTGCGCATCGGCGATCTGTTCAATCCTGAGCGCTTCACGGTCAAGCTGCGTGAGCTGCTCGAATACCATAACTTCATCCTGCAGAATTTCTACAAGGTCGAGCCTGTCGACTTTCAAAAGACGCTCGATGAGGCGCTAGGCTACGCCGAAATCCTCCGGCCGATGATGACCGATGTCTCGGCTCGCTTGCATGAGTTGCGCAAGCAGGGCGCGCGCATCATGTTCGAGGGCGCTCAGGGCTCGCTGCTGGATATCGATCATGGTACCTATCCCTATGTAACCAGTTCCAGCACCACGGCCGGTGGCACGGCAACCGGTTCCGGTTTCGGCCCACTGTATCTGGACTATATCCTCGGCATTACCAAAGCCTACACAACGCGTGTTGGCTCCGGTCCGTTCCCGACGGAATTGTTCGATGAGGTAGGTGCTCGTCTGGCTGAGCGTGGCCATGAGTTCGGCTCGACTACCGGCCGCGCCCGGCGCTGCGGTTGGTTCGATGCGGTAATCCTGCGTCGCGCCATCGAGATCAATAGCGTGTCGGGTATCTGCCTGACCAAGCTGGATGTGCTCGATGGGCTGGAAACCATCCGTATCTGTGTGGCGTACCGCGATCGAAACGGAGAAACGCTGGTCGACGCGCCGACCGACGCAGACAGCTATCAGGGCTTGCAGCCGGTTTACGAAGAACTGCCTGGCTGGAGCGAATCCACTGTCGGAGTCAAGTCGCTCGATGCGCTGCCGGCTAACGCCCGCGCGTATATCAAGCGCATCGAAGAGCTCGTGGAGGCGCCGGTCGATATCATTTCTACCGGCCCAGACCGCAACGAGACGATCGTGCTGCGTCATCCTTACGCCTGATCTTTGCCGCTACGAAATAGACCGCCTTCGGGCGGTCTTTTCGTTCTGGCTGACTGGCAGCCTGTGCGGAGCGAAATGCAGCCGTGCATGCGTCCAGAGGTTCGGTTAACCGGTTCTGCAGGGTTGCTTGATTTGCTTGGTTGCGCGCAGAAACGAAAAAACCGAGCCAATGGCTCGGTTTTTTCTGAAGAGTGGTGCCCAGGAGAAGACTCGAACTTCCACGATGTTGCCATCGCTAGGACCTGAACCTAGTGCGTCTACCAATTCCGCCACCTGGGCACATTGCGATGATCGCTCATCGACTTCTGTCGATTGCTGGTCGAGGCCGACAAACCTCGTGTCTATGAAGCTCTCGCCATTGGCAAGAATTTCATCAAATAAATGGTGCCCAGGAGAAGACTCGAACTTCCACGGTGTTGCCACCGCTAGGACCTGAACCTAGTGCGTCTACCAATTCCGCCACCTGGGCACTGCAAACGATGATACTTCGTCGTTTCCGTGTTACAACGTCTACCAGACATTGTGGGCGCGAACTATACGGGCGAGGTTATCCCTTGTAAAGCCCCGTCCAGGAAAAATAATTTGCGCGAAAGCTGCCGTCCGACGGCGTTTCGCGCTTCAATAGATATAGGGCGTTCTGCCTCTATAAATGAATGAAAGGTGACATCTCTTAATGGCCGATTGGCAATCCCTCGATCCCGAGGCCGCACGTGAAGCGGAAAAGTACGAAAACCCCATCCCTAGCCGCGAACTGATACTCCAGCACCTGAGCGAGCGCGGCTCGCCAGCGGCGCGTGAGCAGCTGGTGGAAGAGTTCGGATTGTCCTCCGAAGATGACATTGAAGCTCTGCGCCGCCGTTTGCGCGCGATGGAGCGTGACGGTCAGCTGATCTATACCCGGCGTGGCACCTATGCCCCGGTAGACAAGCTGGACCTGGTATGCGGACGTGTCAGCGGCCATCGCGACGGTTTCGGCTTTCTGATTCCCGACGACCGCAGCGACGACCTGTTCCTGAGTCCGGCGCAGATGCGTCTGGTATTCGATGGCGACCGCTGTCTTGCGCGCGTGGCCGGGCTTGATCGCCGTGGCCGTCGCGAAGGTGCGATCGTGGAAATCATCGGGCGCGCGCACGAGACCATCGTGGGCCGCTATCAGGAAGAAAGTGACATCGGCTTTGTGATGGCCGATAACCCTAAGATCCAGCAGGAAGTCCTGGTCACGCCGGGCCGTTCCATGAATGCCAAGCCCGGTCAGTTCGTCGAAATCAAGATTACTCACTGGCCAACTCAGCGGTTCCAGCCCCAGGGCGATGTGGTCGAGGTGATCGGCAACTACATGGCGCCCGGGATGGAAATCGACGTGGCGCTTCGCAGTTTCGATATTCCGCATGTCTGGCCGGATGCGGTAAGGCGTGAAGCCGCCAAGCTCAAGCCGGAAGTCGAGGAGAAGGACAAGCAGAAACGCGTCGACCTTCGCCACTTGCCGTTCGTGACGATCGACGGCGAGGACGCACGAGACTTCGATGACGCCGTCTACTGCGAGAAGCTCAGCGGCTGGAAACTGTTTTCCGGTGGCTTCCGCCTGTATGTGGCAATTGCTGATGTCTCGCATTACGTCAAGGTCGGCTCGGCGCTGGATCAGGAAGCTGAAGTGCGTGGCACCTCGGTGTATTTCCCGGAGCGGGTCGTGCCAATGCTGCCGGAAGAGTTGTCGAATGGGCTTTGCTCGCTAAATCCACATGTCGACCGTCTGGCGATGGTCTGCGAAATTACCCTGAGCAAATCGGGGAAGATGACGGATTACCAGTTCTATGAAGCGGTAATCCATTCCCACGCACGACTGACCTATAACAAGGTCAGCAGCATGCTTGAACAGCCATCTTCAGCTGAAGGCAAACGCCTTATCGGCGAGTACGGCGAAGTGCTGCCCGACCTTAAGCAGCTCTATGCGCTCTATAAGGTATTGCTCAAGGCGCGTCATACCCGCGGGGCAATCGATTTCGAGACGCAGGAAACCCGCATTGTGTTCGGCGCTGGTCGCAAGATCTCGGAAATCAAGCCAACCGAGCGCAACGACGCGCACAAGCTGATCGAGGAGTGCATGCTCTGCGCCAACGTGGCCACTGCACGCTTCCTTCAGGATCACGACATTCCGGGCTTGTACCGTGTGCATGATGGTCCCCCCCTTGAACGTCAGGAGAAACTCCGAGCGTTTCTCGGCGAGCTGGGCCTGACCTTGCACAAGGGCAAAGAGGGGCCAACGCCTAAGGATTACCAGGCGCTGCTGGAGCATATTCAGGGGCGTCCCGACTTCCATGTGATTCAGACGGTAATGCTGCGCTCCCTCAGTCAGGCGGTTTACAGCCCTGACAACAATGGCCATTTCGGCCTGAACTACGAGGCATACGCACATTTCACATCGCCGATTCGCCGCTACCCCGATCTGCTGATCCATCGGGCGATCCGCAGCGTGATCCGCTCCAAGCGCGACACATCGCACGTTCGCCGTGCGGGCGCTACCAGCATGCCCAAGGCGCGCATCTATCCGTATGACGAGGCCGCGTTGGAGCAGTTGGGCGAGCAGTGCTCAATGACCGAGCGCCGCGCCGATGAAGCGACCCGTGACGTCGTCAACTGGCTGAAATGCGAGTTCATGAAAGACCGCGTCGGTGAGAATTTCCCCGGCGTCATCACGGCCGTGACCGGCTTTGGCCTGTTCGTCGAGCTGACCGATATCTATGTCGAGGGGCTGGTACACGTGACGGCGATGCCGGGCGATTACTACCACTTCGATCCGTTGCATCATCGCCTGTCCGGCGAGCGCAGCGGTCGCAGTTTCCGTCTTGGCGACAGTGTCGAAGTGCGCGTCATGCGTGTCGACCTGGATGAGCGCAAAATCGATTTCGAGTTGATCGGCGGTGGCAGCAAAACCGGAATCGGCGAGCGAGGTGCCTCTGACGGCCGCGGCGCGCGTAAGGACGGTCGCAGCAAGAAGAGCACCGATACGCCTTCATCGAGGGGCCAAGAGTCGGTCAGCGATGACGTGCGCAAGAGTCGTGAAATGAAAAAGGCGCTGCTGAACGACGCCAAAACAGGCAGTCCCTCGAAGAGCAAGCCCAAGCGCAGTCGCTCGAAACCGAAGGCAAGCGGTAAGGCGACGCCGAAATCCGAGGGTGCTGCGCCCCGTAAGCGTAAGGCCAAACCATGAGTGATCTGGAAAAGGTTTATGGCCTTCACGCCGTCGAGGCGTTACTTCGCCATCACCCGAAGCGGGTCAAGCAGGTTTGGTTGGCGGAGGGGCGTGATGATCCTCGCGTGCAGAGCCTGCTTCAGTTGGCTGCCGATTCGAAGGTTAGAGTCGGCCAGTGCGAGCGCCGCGAAATGGACGCCTGGGTTGAGGGCGTACACCAGGGTGTGATCGCTGACGTCAGTCCCAGCCAGGTCTGGGGCGACGCCATGCTTGAGGAGCTGCTTGATCGCACTGAAGGCGCGCCTTTGTTGCTCGTGCTCGACGGCGTTACAGATCCGCATAATCTGGGAGCCTGCTTGCGTACTGCCGATGCGGCAGGGGCACTGGCGGTGATCATTCCCAAGGACAAATCCGCCACGCTGAACGCTACGGTGCGCAAGGTGGCCTGCGGTGCCGCGGAAGTCATTCCGCTGGTCGCTGTCACCAATCTGGCCCGAACGCTGGAAAAACTGCAGCAGCGCGGTCTATGGATCGTCGGCACGGCTGGAGAAGCCGAGCAGGAGATCTACGATCAGGATCTCAGCGGGCCGATCGTCATGGTGATGGGGGCTGAGGGCAAGGGCATGCGGCGCTTGACCCGCGAACACTGTGATTTCCTGGTGCGCCTGCCCATGGGTGGTAGCGTCAGCAGCCTCAATGTCTCGGTCGCCACCGGGGTATGCCTGTTCGAGGCACGGCGTCAGCGCCGCTTGGCTCGCCCCGCGCGCTAGTGCGCGCTTGCCTGGGCTTGCCCCGTTAGGAACATTGACCGGCAGCGGAAACGGATCGTTTTCGCTGCGGTCAATTGTCCGTTCTGAATTCGACGCTCGATCGTCACTTTTTGGTTTGGCTGCGCGTCGGGTAGTTCTGGCGCCAGCTCATGATCGTAGCCAGCGCCAGGCTCGCATCACGGAGGTGGTATGCCGCAACGCCCTTCTTTCGAGGCTCTGTTCAGGGTTTCGCCAAACGCCTACCTGCTGCTCGATCCCGATCTGGTGATCCTGGATGCCAACGCGGCCTACCTGAAGCTCACCGCTCGCAGTCTCGAAGAGATTGCAGGGCGGCGCATTCAGGACGCGTTTGCTGCCGACCCGCAATTTCCCGAATCGACCCATGTCGATGAGCTTCTCGACTCGTTTGCTCGGGTCCTGCGTACCAAGGCGCTGGATACCTTGCCCGTGATCCGCTATTCGATCGCCGCCAGCTCCGGCAGCGGTGCGGGCTATGAGGACCGTTATTGGAGCGCGACGCACACGCCTTTGCTGGATGAACAGGGTGAGGTCTTCGCCATCCTGCAGCACACCGTGGATATTACCGAGCTGCATCAGTTAAAGGGTTCCATGCGCTCGGCTGAATCCGCTGGCCAACCGGCGCAACAGATCGAGGCGGCGATCATTTCCCGAGCGCGATTCATTCAGCATGAAGGCAATCAGCTGCGCCGGTTGTTTGCGCAAGCGCCTGGTTTCGTCTGCTTCCTGCGTGGTCCCGGACATGTATTCGAGCTGGTCAACGAGGCGTATCAGCAACTGACGGGACACCGTCAGTTGCTCGGCAAGCCGTTGCGTGATGGGTTGCCCGAGTTGGAAGAGCAGGGCTTCATCGCACTGCTCGATGAGGTCTATCGTACCGGCGAGCCCTATACCAATAGAGGCATGCGAGCCTTGTTGCATCGCCGCCCAGACGCCGAGCCGGAGGAGGTGTACGTTGATCTCGTGTTTCAGCCAATTATCGAGCGCGACGGCCGAACGTCCGGTGTTTTCGTGCTTGGCAGCGATGTTACTGAGCAGCATCGCAGTCAGCAGAAGCTGCAGGAATATCACGAGCATCTCGAGGAGCTGGTGCGTGAGCGTACACGCGAATTGCTGGACAGCGAGTCCGCGCGCCGGGCGGCGCAGGCAGCCCTGATGCAGGCGCAGAAGCTTGAGGCTGTTGGCAAGCTGACCGGAGGAATCGCACACGATTTCAACAACATGCTGCAAATCATCGGCGGCAATCTGCAGCTGTTGCGGCGCAACATGAGCGATGACGAGACGGCCCAGCGGCGGCTGGACTCCGCAGTTGGCGGCGTAGAAAAGGGCGCTCGTCTGGCTTCGCAGCTATTGGCCTTCGCCAGCCGTCAGTCATTGCAGCCGCAGTCCGTGGATGTCGGTGAGTTGCTGGGGCAGATGAGCGAGTTGCTCAATGGTGCCTTGGGGCGTGCTGTCCAGGTTGAAGTCGATGTCGCTTCGGGTCTGTGGCCGGTGTTAGCTGATGTCGGCAACCTGCAGGCGGCGATACTCAACCTGGCTGTCAATGCACGCGATGCGATGGGCGGCGGCGGTAACCTCTGTGTGCGCTTGCGAAACCGCCACCTGGATTCCACTCAGCTTGCCGGGCAGCCTGGTGCCGAGCCCGGTCCGTACGTGGAGCTCGCCGTCATCGATGAAGGTGAGGGTATGCGCCCGGAAGTCCTTGAGCGCGCATTCGAGCCGTTCTTCACTACGCGCAAAGACAGCGATGCGTCCGGTCTCGGTTTGAGCATGGTTTATGGCTTCGTCAAGCAGAGCGGCGGATTCGTCGTGCTGGAGAGTGACGAAGGCAAGGGTACGTCGGTTCGGGTTTACCTGCCGAGCCGGGTTGCGCTGGGTGGGCAGGGCATGCGCATGGCGGCAATGTCCGAGCAGCGTGCTCCGGCAGCAGTGTCATCCGAGCAGGTCGAGCCGACGTCCATGTCAGGTTTGAGGATCCTCTTCGTCGAGGATGACCCGACCCTGCGCATGCTCACCGGCGAGGTTATGGACGAGCTGGGGCACCAGGTCAGCCTGTGCGAGTCGGCCGAGGCTGCTCTAAAGCAGCTTGAACAGCATCCATTTGATGTCTTGCTTACCGACATTGGCCTGGCTGGCATGAGCGGCATCGAACTGGTTCGCGAGGCCAGGGCGCGCGATGCCAGCCTGAGCGTGGTCATTGCTTCGGGCTACGCCGTCGATGCGCGGGAAGTGGGGCTGGATGACCTGCGTACCATGCTCAAGCCCTACGATATCCATCAGGTCAGATCGCTGCTCGAAACCATCCAGGCCGAGCGGGCCGTCGCCGGGCGCGGCTAATGCTGGCTGGTTAAATATTCACCAAATCGCCTTGCGTGGTTGTCCCGGCTTCTCTAGAATTGCGCCCCTTGCCCGGATGGCAGGCGTTTGCGCGCCTCTCTGGCTGGCAAGTCAACATAACTGATTCACTCCTTGCCTGATCCGCGTGGTGCGGCAGGCTGCAACCCGTAAGGAGCAACAATGCGTCATTACGAAATCATCTTTCTGGTCCACCCCGACCAGAGCGAGCAGGTTGGCGGCATGGTGGAGCGTTACACCAAGCTGATCGAAGAAGACGGTGGCAAGATTCATCGTCTGGAAGACTGGGGCCGTCGTCAGCTGGCTTACGCCATCAACAACGTTCACAAGGCTCACTACGTGATGCTGAACGTCGAGTGCAGCGGTAAGGCACTGGCTGAGCTGGAAGACAACTTCCGCTACAACGACGCTGTCATCCGTAATCTGGTCATTCGTCGCGATGAAGCCGAGACTGAACAGTCCGAGATGCTGAAGGCTGAGGAAAACCGTAGCGAGCGCCGTGAGCGTCGTGATCGCCCTGAATCTGACTCTGCCAATGAAAATGACAGTGACAGCGACAGCCGCGACAACAACGCTGACGAGTAATCCACGGACCTATTGAGGAGCCTATTTCATGGCACGTTTTTTCCGTCGTCGTAAGTTCTGCCGTTTTACTGCAGAAAACGTGAAAGAGATCGACTACAAGGATCTCAACACGCTGAAGGCCTACATTTCCGAAACCGGCAAGATCGTACCTAGCCGTATCACCGGAACCAAAGCACGCTATCAGCGCCAGCTGGCTACCGCTATCAAGCGCGCCCGCTTCCTGGCCCTGCTGCCCTATACCGACAGCCACGGCCGTTAATCGAACTGTTGGACAGACGTAAAGGATAAATCGCATGCGCGCCCTGGCTGAGTTCATCATGCGCGGCCGTATGCAGGCAATTGTTGTAGTGGCTGGCTCTGCCGCGCTGCCCATGTTGTTCTGGCTGTCTGCTGCGGCAGGAAGCCTGGTGTTGCTGCGTCGCGGGTTGAATGACGCGCTAGGCGTAGTGGTCTGGGCTTTATTGCCCGCCCTGGTCTGGTGGTACTTCGGTGATCCGCGGACGTTGCTGGTACTGCTGGGATCGTTCGGATTGGCGCTGCTGTTGCGCAGCCAGAGTTCCTGGTCTCGTGTGATGTTGTGCAGCGTTGGGCTCGGGGTGTTGTACGCCTGGGCGCTGGGAATGGTTTTCGGCGAACCCATTGCGGCACTCGCTACCGAGTTGCAGAAAGTGCTGCCTGACATGCTGTCGGATGCCTATCAGCAGCTTTCGGCAGAAGAGCAGGCGCGGTTGGGAGCATTGCTGGCTCCGGTCCTGACCGGTTTGTTGGCAGGGCTACTGCAGATCACCACGCTGCTCAGTCTGATGCTCGGACGGTACTGGCAAGCGTTGTTGTACAACCCGGGTGGCTTCGGTCTCGAGTTCCGGTCGCTGCGTTTTACAGCGTTGCCTGCGGTGGTGTTGTTGATGGGCATGCTGCTGGGGCCAAGTCTCGGTGTGCAGGTCGCGATGCTGGCACCGTTGTGCAGTGTTCCGCTGGTTTTTGCGGGTATCGCGCTGATGCACGGGCTGGTGGCAAAGAATCGGATGTCTCGGTTCTGGCTGGTGGGGCTCTACGTCACGCTGGTGCTGTTCATGCAATTGATTTATCCGTTACTGGCCGTTATGGCCATTGTCGACAGCTTGTTTGATTTTCGCGGTCGGGCATCTCGTGATGATGATGCGGGACCTGCGAACGGTGAAGGTTAAGTTAAAGAGGTAAGACTCAAATGGAAGTCATCCTGCTGGAAAAAGTCGCAAACCTGGGCAACCTGGGCGACAAGGTAAACGTCAAGTCTGGTTACGGCCGCAACTACCTGCTGCCGCAGCGCAAGGCTACTGCTGCAACTGCGACCAACATTGCCGAGTTCGAAGCTCGCCGTGCTGATCTGGAAAAAGCTGCTGCCGAGCGTAAGGCTTCTGCCGAAACTCGCGCTGCTCAGCTGGCCGAACTGGAAGTCACCATCACCGCTACCGCCGGCGATGAGGGCAAGCTGTTCGGTTCCATCGGCACTCACGACATCGCCGATGCACTGACCGCCTCTGGCGTTGAAGTGGCTAAGAGCGAAGTTCGTCTGCCGAACGGCACCATCCGCCAGGTTGGTGAGTACGACGTAGCTGTGCACCTGCACACCGACGTCGAAGCGACCGTCAAGCTGATCGTCATCGCTGGCTGATAGCGGCTATCGTCTGGCACCTCTGGTGCCTGACGGTTACCATCGGGCACGTTTCCACGCGAGTGGGACGTGCCCTTTGTTTTTCTGAATGCCAACGAATTCCGAGTGCCATGAACGACATCAGTGTGCCCCAGCAGTACGACCTGGAAACCGCAGCGCTCAAGGTGCCGCCACATTCCATCGAGGCCGAACAGGCCGTGCTGGGCGGCTTGATGCTGGACAACAATGCTTGGGAGCGCGTGCTGGATCAGGTCTCGGATGGTGATTTCTATCGCCATGATCACCGACTGATCTTCCGCGCCATTTTCACCCTTGCCGAGCGAAACTCTCCGTTCGACGTCGTGACACTCTCCGAGCAGCTGGATAAAGAAGGGCATCTGCCGCAGGTCGGTGGGCTGGCCTATCTGGGTGAACTTGCCAAGAACATCCCGTCTGTGGCCAACATCAAGGCCTACGCGCAGATCATTCGTGAGCGTGCGACATTGCGTCAGCTGATCGGCATCAGCAACGAAATCGCCGACAGCGCTTATGCGCCACAGGGGCGCACGGGCGACGAGATCCTCGACGAAGCCGAACGGATGATCTTCCAGATTGCCGAAGCGCGCCCCAATACCGGTGGGCCGATAGGGATCAATGACATTCTAGTCAAGGCCATCGACCGGATTGACTCGCTGTTCAATGCGGGCGAGGACATTACCGGGCTTTCGACCGGCTTTGCCGATCTGGATGAGGCTACCAGCGGCCTACAGCCGGCAGATCTGATCATCGTGGCCGGCCGTCCTTCGATGGGCAAAACGACCTTCGCGATGAACCTGGTGGAGAATGCTGCCTTGCGTTCCGACAAGGCAATCCTGGTGTTCTCGCTGGAAATGCCCGCCGACTCCATCGTGATTCGTATGCTGGCCTCCCTCGGTCGAATCGATCAGACCAAGGTGCGAACCGGTAAGCTCAGCGACGACGACTGGCCGCGGCTGACCTCGGCAGTCAACCTGCTCAACGATCGCAAACTGTTCATCGATGATACGGCCGGTATCTCGCCTTCGGAAATGCGCGCGCGTACACGACGTCTGGCTCGAGAGCATGGCGAAATTGGCATGATCATGGTCGACTACCTGCAGCTGATGCAGATTCCCGGTTCCAGTGGCGACAACCGGACCAACGAGATTTCCGAAATCTCCCGCTCGCTGAAAGGTCTGGCCAAGGAGTTCAACTGCCCGGTGATTGCACTGTCGCAGCTCAACCGTTCCTTGGAGCAACGGCCCAACAAGCGGCCAATCAACTCGGATCTTCGTGAATCAGGGGCCATCGAGCAGGACGCCGACATCATCATGTTCGTCTACCGAGACGAGGTGTATCACCCTGAAACGGAGTACAAGGGCGTTGCCGAAATCATCATCGGCAAGCAGCGTAACGGTCCGATCGGCACCACACGTCTGGCCTTCCTCGGTAAATACTCCCGATTCGAAAACCTGGCGCCCGGCAGTTATCAATTCGATGACGAGTAACCGGCAGGCGCATACCCGCTTGCGGGCCTGACGGAAAGCGCCGGACAATAACGGCTCACTCCTGTCCTGAAGGGCTTTCCATGCGTCCCCTGGTTGCTACGGTCGATCTTGCAGCGCTTCGTCACAACTATCAGCTAGCCAAACAGTGCGCTCCACGGCGTAAAGCTTTCGCCGTGGTCAAGGCGAATGCCTATGGGCACGGTGCGCCCGCAGCGGTCGAATGCCTGCGCGGATTGGCAGACGGCTTCGCCGTAGCATCGCTGGAAGAGGCGGAGCAGGTTCGGTCGGTCGACGCGAGCGCAAGGCTGTTGCTGCTCGAAGGCTGCTTCGAACCGAACGAGTATGCCGCGGCGGCCGCGCTTGGATTGGACGTTACCATTCAAGGCGAGGCTCAGCTGGACGCACTATTGGCGGCGGACATCGAGCGGCCGCTGAATCTGTGGCTGAAGCTCGACTCCGGCATGCACCGCTTAGGCTTCAGCGCCGATGCGTTGCGTCGCGCCCACGCCCGCCTGCAAGGGGCTCATCAAGTTGCAGAGCTCAACCTGATGAGCCATTTCGCCTGCGCCGACGAGCGGGGGAATCCGCTCAACGAGGCGCAGCTGGAGCAGTTCTCCGGTTTGCTGGATCTCGCGTTCGACAATCGCTCCTTCGCCAACTCCGCCGCCGTATTGACCCTGTCTGCTGCGCACATGGATTGGCTGCGCCCCGGGATCATGCTCTACGGCGCTTCGCCTTTCGCCGAGCTGAGCGCTAAAACCCTGGGCCTGAAGCCCGTGATGACGCTGACTGCTTCGATCATCGCGATCCGCGATGTTGAGGCTGGTGCGAGTGTTGGCTACGGCGCTGGTTGGGTCGCTCAGAGGGCGTCGCGTATCGCCACGGTCAGCTGTGGTTATGCCGATGGGTATCCACGTACGGCACCGCCCGGCACCTGCGTCTCGATCCTTGGGCAACGGGCGCCGCTGGCTGGCCGGGTGTCGATGGACATGCTCGCTGTCGACATCACCGATCTGCCGCCGGCGGGCCTTGGCGATGCAGTGGAGTTATGGGGCAACGAGATTCCCATCGACGAGCTGGCGCAGGCCTGCGGCACCATCGGTTACGAGCTGCTGACCAAGGTGACCCAGCGGGTGCCGCGGCGTTATATCAACGGCTGAGCACCGTTTCGCCTGCGCGGCGATGATAAAAGCCGACCAGCGTGGTCGGCCTTCCTGATCATTTTTTGTGCTATATTCCGCGCCCGTTTACGTTGCCCCGGTTTCTAGCCATGCACGCCGCCAAGCCCCTTTTCGATTATCCCAAGTACTGGGCCGAGTGTTTCGGTCCGGCGCCATTCCTGCCGATGAGCAGGGAGGAGATGGATCAGCTCGGCTGGGATTCGTGCGATATGATCATCGTGACTGGGGATGCCTATGTCGACCATCCGTCGTTTGGCATGGCTATCATCGGACGCTTGCTCGAAGCGCAAGGGTTTCGCGTTGGCATCATCAGCCAGCCGGACTGGCAGAGCAAAGCCGATTTTATGAAGCTCGGTCAGCCAAATCTGTTTTTTGGCATCGCCGCGGGCAACATGGACTCGATGATCAATCGCTACACGGCTGATCGCAAGATTCGATCGGACGACGCCTACACCGCGGGTGGCGAGGCGGGTAAGCGACCCGACCGGGCGAGCCTGGTCTACAGCCAGCGCTGCAAGGAAGCTTACAAACATGTGCCCGTTGTGCTCGGCGGCATCGAAGGTTCGCTACGTCGCATCGCGCACTACGATTACTGGTCAGATAAGGTGCGCCGTTCGATTCTCATGGACGCGACGGCGGATATTCTTCTCTATGGCAATGCCGAGCGTGCCATCGTTGAGGTAGCCCAGCGCCTGGCGCGCGGCGAGTCTATCGAGCAGATAACCGATGTGCGCGGCACGGCGTTCGTGCGCAAGGATTCGCCTGAAGGCTGGTTCGAGATCGATTCGACTCGTATCGACCGGCCCGGCAAGATCGACAAAATCGTCAACCCTTACGTTAATACCCAGGACCAGCAAGCCTGCGCGATTGAGCAGGAGAAGGGCGCGCAGCTGGCGGACGATCCCAACGAGTCCAAGGTGGTGCAGCTGTTGCCCAGCCCCAAGATCGAGCGCGACAGGACCGTGATCCGTCTGCCGTCGTTCGAAAAGGTGCGTAACGATCCAGCGCTCTATGCCCACGCCAACCGTGTTCTGCACCTGGAGACCAACCCCGGCAATGCCCGCGCGCTGGTGCAGCGTCACGATGACCGCGAGCTGTGGCTAAACCCACCGCCGATTCCGCTGACCACCGAGGAAATGGATTACGTGTTCGCCGCGCCCTACGCGCGCGTGCCGCACCCGGCATACGGCGGGGCGAAGATCCCGGCATACGAAATGATCCGCTTCTCGGTCAATATCATGCGCGGCTGTTTCGGTGGTTGTACCTTCTGCTCGATCACCGAGCATGAGGGGCGCATCATCCAGAGCCGGTCTCACGAGTCGATCCTGCATGAGATCGAGGAGATGAGAAGCGTGCCGGGATTCACCGGCGTGGTTTCCGACCTGGGCGGTCCGACCGCCAACATGTACCGTCTGGCCTGCAAGAGTCACGACATCGAGAAGCATTGCCGCAAACCGTCCTGTGTATATCCCGGCATCTGCGAAAACCTCAATACCGACCACAGCTCGCTGATCGAGCTGTACCGCAAGGCGCGTGCTCTTCCCGGGGTGAAAAAGATCCTGATCGCCTCAGGCCTGCGCTACGACCTCGCGGTCGAGTCGCCCGAGTACGTCAAGGAACTGGTCACCCACCATGTTGGCGGTTACCTGAAGATCGCGCCCGAACATACCGAGCGCGGCCCACTGGACAAGATGATGAAGCCGGGGATCGGCAGCTACGACCGGTTCAAGCGGATGTTCGAGAAGTATTCGAAGGAAGCGGGCAAGGAGCAGTACCTGATTCCGTACTTCATCGCTGCGCACCCGGGCACCACGGATGAAGACATGATGAACCTGGCGCTGTGGCTTAAGGCCAACGGTTTCCGCGCCGATCAGGTGCAGGCCTTCTACCCGTCGCCGATGGCCTCGGCCACCGCGATGTACCACACCGGCAAGAACCCGTTGCGCAAGGTCACCTACAAGAGTGAGGGCGTGACCATCGTCAAAAGCGAGGAACAGCGCCGGCTGCACAAGGCTTTTCTGCGCTACCACGATCCGAGGGGCTGGCCAATTTTGCGCGAGGCGTTGATCCGCATGGGGCGCGCCGATCTGATCGGCAACGGCAAAAATCAGCTGATCCCGGCGCACCAACCGGCGGTTGAAGGTTATCAGAGCGCGCGGCGCAAGAATTCAACGCCGGCTGGCAGCAAGAAGGCAGGCCAGGGCGGCAAAATCCTTACCCAGCACAACGGCTTGCCTCCGCGCAGTCACGATGGCAACGCATGGGACAAACGCGAGGAGGCCAAGGCGGCCGCTGAAGCGAGGCGTAAGGCTGCCGTTGGCGGCGGCAAGCCTGGCGGAAAGGGGCGTAAGCCTTCTCAGCGTCCCGCGGTCCCTCGCTGACCGATAGCTGGCGTCCAGCCGGAGGCGCCAGCGTTTGTATAAGCTGTGATCAGCCTCTGAACGCTAGAGTCGCCTGGTCCAGTTCGTTGGCCAGCTGCAGCATCTGCCCGCTCTGTTCGCGGCCACGGCTGATGTGCGCCAGGTTGCTGTCGCCGAGCTGATGGATACGTTCGCTGTGACTACGGATTTCGCTGACCGCTTCGCTCTGCTGGGCGGTGGCCAGCGCGATCTGTGCGGCCATCTGCTCAATGGAACCAATGGTGGTCACGATCTGATTCAGCGCCGAATCTTCCGTCTCGGCCAGCTGGGCTGTTTCTTCGGCGTGATTGACCTGGGTGCGCATGGCTTGGACCGATTGATGTGCAGCGGTCTGCAGGCCCCCGATTAGCAGCTGGATCTCTTCGGTGGCTCCGCTGGTGCGCTGCGCCAGGGTGCGTACCTCGTCTGCAACAACCGCAAACCCTCGGCCTTGCTCGCCAGCTCTCGCAGCTTCGATCGCTGCATTCAGTGCAAGCAGGTTGGTCTGTTCTGCGATCGAGCGGATGACAGTCAGTACCTTGCCGATCGTTCCGGTTTCCTCAGCCAGGCGTTCGATGGCCAAGGCGTTGCTCTGCACTTCGCTAACCAGACCGTGCAGTCCGGTCAGGCTTCTGCCGATGACCTGCTGTCCCTGGGTTACGGCGTGGCTTGCAGCGCGGCCGGCCTCGGCCGTCTGGTCTGCGCTGGTAGCGACATCCTGGATGGTGGCTTCCAATTCACCCAGCGCGTCCCGGATTTGCGCGGTGTCGCTGTTCTGGCGGCTGGCACCTTGGTGCAGATCATTGCTCATGTCCGCGAGGCTCCGACTATTGCCGGTCACCTCTTGTGCATGTTGGCGCAGCGTGCCGACAAGCGTGAGCAGGTAGTTGCGTAGCTGGTTGAGCGACGTGCCGATTTCGACCAGCTCAGGCGTTTTTGAGCGAATATCGATAGGTCTTTCGAAATCGCCGCCGGCCCAAGCGGAGAGCGCCGGAGCCAGTTGCCCAAGCGAGCGTGTGAGTTGGCGCTGCAAGCGATCAATGGCAAGTGCGACCATTAGAATCAACGCGATGATAGTGCCCTGAATCAGCCGTACTTCTGCTTGGATACGGCCATGTTCTGCGCGGATCTCTGGCTCCAGGTCGTCGAGTGCCACTTGTAGGGATGCGACTTTCTGCTCGGTGCTGTCCATCAGTTTCTGGCGTTGCTCGATCAGTCCGCGTGTGCGTTGCAGTTCTCCCGGATATCGCTTCAGCAGGCTGGAGAGGTCGCGCTTGAAGGCGATACCTTGATCTTCAGCTGTCTGCGCTGGGGCTTGCTCGTCGAGGTCCAAGAGCGCAGCGAAAGTGCTTGCACCGGATTTTTGCGCACTCGTAACGCCGAGCAGTGGCAGGGCTTGTAGCGTTTGCGCTTCGTTCGTTATTGCTTGCAGCGCTTGCTCTACCTCAGCCGCCAACTCGCCGTTGCCGCTAGCGGTCAGCTTGGCTCTCGCGTGGCTGAGGCGAAGCAGTTGTCGACTTGATTCGAACAATGGCTGTTGATAAAGAGTGACGGCTTCATGCTGTCCTTGCGCGGCATAGCGATGTAGCTGCTCCAGTACGCCTGCTATCTCACGCTCAGCCTGCAGTAGCAGGCCTAAAGGATCTCCGGCCAGCTTGCCTGCGGCGAGCAGCTCGGTAGCGGCGAACTGGTGGAGCTGTTCCAGGCTCGGCTGCAGACGATTGGCGAACGGGCCGGGAAGGCCACTCACGTCTGCCTCAAGCCCCTCTAGCGCAGTCAGGGCCGCATTGTGTCGTAGGGCGTCGCCACTGCTCAGGTATTCGTGGATATTGTCGGCGACCTGATGCTGAAAACGCTGGGAAAGGCTCAGGTACTGACCCATTAGCTGGTACGGGCGCTCCAGCGCACGCTCCGACCACCAAAGCGTTGCGCCCAGGGCAAAGCAGATGGCGACGAGCAGCAAGGTGTTGAGGGTAGTAAGGGACTTCAGGCGCATCCTGGCCTCCGGAGATTCTGGAGGCTAGAAGATATGGCTATTTGATGTCAGTCCTGTGACGGCCGGAACCACTCCACCCGATTTCTGCCGGCACGTTTAGCGGAGTAGAGCGCTTCGTCTGCCTGCTGAGTGAGCGATTTGATTTCTGCGTCCGGTGTGAACTCGGCGATGCCGCAGCTAAACGTGCAAGACAAGTCGAAGGGTTGTGCTGGATAGCGGATTTCGGCAAAGCGTTCACGAATCTCGTCCAGCACCTTTACGGCGTTCTGCACCGTGGTGTCGGGCATGACCACCGCAAATTCCTCACCCCCATAGCGGCCTATGTGGTCGGTCTTGCGCAGGCGCTGTTTGAGAAACAGGGCGAGGCTCTTGATTACCCTGTCTCCCATTGGGTGGCCGTAGGTGTCGTTGACCTTCTTGAAATGGTCGATATCGATCATGGCGAAACACAGCGGTTGCCCGTCCCTGCGGGCACGTGAGCTGGCGTCTTCGAGCAACTGCAGGCTGTGTGTATGGTTGTATAGGCCGGTCAGGCTGTCTCGCACAATTCTGGCCTTCAGGCTGCGGGCCCGCTCGGCGCGGGTGCGGACTGTCGCAATCAGATGGCTGGGTTTGATCGGTTTGGTCAGAAAATCATCGCCGCCTTCGTTCATGGCGTCGAGCTGCTTGTCGAGATCGTCTTCGGCCGAGAGATAAATGATGGGTACGCTGACGTAGCGCTCGTGCTGCCGGATCACTTTGGCCAGTTCAGTACCCATGCATTCGGGCATGTACATGTCGAGGATGATCAGATCCGGCTGGAATTCAGCCAGATAATTGATCGCCTGGATCGGCTCATTGAGCGTCTGGGTGATGATCCCCGCATTGTTCAGAACCCGCTCGGTGTGGGTCGCCTGGGCACGCGAGTCATCAATGATCAGAACGCGGAACGGTTCGTAATGGGCGGTACGGGTGAAAATCTCGATCTTTTCCAGCAGGCATGAAGCATCGATAGTGCCGGTAAAGAACTCGAGCCCGCCGGCGCGCACGGCCGCCAGTCGCATCGGCGTGTCGGTTTCCTGATGGCTGAAGAAGATCAACGGCAGCTTTTCTTCCAGCCCTTGCTGAATGCGCTCTGCGAGCTGTAGGCCCTCACCGGGGCCATTGAAGTCCACGTCCATGACGATCGCAGCCGGGTGCCGCTCATGCATTGCTGCGCGGAATTCGCTATCACTGGCGAAAGCCTGCGCATTCATGCTGAAGAACTCGAGCTGGCGAACCACGTGCCGAGCGCGCTGATTGTCTCCCAGTGCGATGTAGACGGGTTTGCTCAAAGGCGGTACATAGGCGGACTGCCCGCGCGGGTCGCCGTGACGCAGGCCGGTGCGTGCCAGACGATAGACCAGTTGACTGAGCGTGGCGATGGTGTTGCTAGACAGTCGTCCGCGATTGTCGCTGATATCGCCCAGGCAATCTTCGATGCCAATCGCGAGCAGTTGATGTTCAGTTTGATCGAAGCGCTCGGCGAATTTTCGCAAACGCTGATTGGCATCAGCCAGCGCAGACCGGCAGCTGTCATTCCATTCGCTGCGTTGCAGCTGTTGCCAGACTTCGAGTACCTCCCGCGCCTGGTGGATGACCCGTTGGGCGAAGTGCTGCTTGAGTTCTTCCTGGTCCGACATGTCCGGTTCCCTGGCCCGCTACGGCAGTGCTCTCAGAGCCCACTGTGGTGGCTCAATGCTACCACCTATCAGTTTCAGCGAAGGTTCTGGATAGGCGGCCTGGTTCTCATTATGAGGCTTGCTTTCGACCGGCTGCGTTATAGTGGTTCACATGCCGCACGCTCTGCGTGATCGGCGATCGCATCTTTGAAACTTATGACGAGAAGGACAGACGCCCATGTTGGATTGGAAGAATCGCTTCGGCCGCCTCGGCTTATCGGGAAACTCAGCCAGAGCGGATCGGTCGACTCGCAATCCGCTACTGCTGGGGCTTGCCCTGTTAATCGGGCTCTACCTGCTCGTAGCCCTTTTGATCGGATGGTACTGGAGCTCCGAACCTGACCGATTCCCAGTACAGCAGCAGGTGCGGGAAGCAGCCGAAGCAGCCCAGCAGCAGATCGTCAATGGCTACACCACGGTTGAAACCCTTAAGCAGGTTGCGGGCACCTTGCTTGACAAGCCAGGCGGCTATCTGAGTAACGACATCGCTCCGCCCGGTCTGTGGCTGGACAACATGCCAAGCTGGGAATACGGCGTGCTGGTTCAGGTTCGCGATCTCAGTCGTGCCCTTCGCAAGGATTTTGCGCGTTCGCAATCCCAGTCGACCGAAGATCCGGATTTGTCAAAAGCCGAACCGCTGTTCAACTTCGACAATCGCAGCTGGGCTCTGCCGGCCAGCGAATCGGAGTACCGCAACGGCACCCGTTACCTTGATCGCTACCTGGCGCGTTTGAGCGATCCGAATGCGAAAGCCCAGTTCTATTCGCGTGCCGACAATCTGAATAACTGGCTTGGAGATGTCGGGACTCGACTCGGATCTTTGTCCCAGCGGCTGTCCGCTAGCGTCGGTCGCGTGCGTTTGGATGCGCAGCTGGTGCCGGAGCTTGAGCGTGATGGTGTCCGTCAGGTGGTTGAAGAAGAGCGCGTCGAGACGTCCTGGATGCAAATCGATAACGTGTTCTATGAGGCGCGGGGACAAGCGTGGGCTTTGTCGCACCTGCTGCGCGCCATTGAAGTGGACTTTGCCGACGTGCTGGCGAAGAAGAACGCGGCGATCAGCGTCAGGCAGATCATTCGTGAGCTGGAAGCTGCACAGGAGCCATTGTGGAGCCCAATGGTGCTCAACGGTAGCGGCTATGGAGTGCTCGCCAACCACTCACTGGTAATGGCCAATTACATTTCGCGTGCTAACGCGGCGGTTATCGACCTGCGTAATCTGCTGTCGCAAGGTTAGTCGGTAGCAGCCAGCCTGAAGCCATAGGCTTCAGGTCAGCGCAAAGAGGTTCGGCGGTGCCTGCTGAACGTGGTCAGCGCCGACCCGCTTCCAGCTTTAGCTCAATCCAGTCCGAGCTTCTTCAGCCGATACCGCATGGAGCGGAACGACAACCCCAGCCGTTGGGCGGCGGCGGTGCGATTCCAGCGGGTTTCTTCAAGCGCCTGCATGATCAGTTTGCGCTCGACCTCTTCGAGGTGGTCTTCAAGATTGTCGATCTGCGCCAGGCTTGCTTCGCCATTCTCCGGCATCCCTGGCGTGTCGGACAGACGCAGGTCGCTGGGTTTGATTTCTTCGCCTTCACAGAGCGTGTAGGCACGCTCAAGCATGTTTTCCAGCTCGCGCACGTTGCCGGGGAAGCGGTAACTCTGCAGCTTTGCCAGTGCATCGGGCTGTAGCCTGGCCGGCGTGTCGCCGCATTCCTGGGCGAGGCGGCGCAGCATTACCTCGGCCAACTGGGGAATATCCTCACGGCGTTCGCGCAAGGGCGGTACGCGCAACTCGATGACGTTCAGTCGATAGTAGAGATCCTGACGAAAGCGTCCTGCGGCGACTTCGCTGGCCAGATCCTTGTGGGTGGCGCAGAGAATCCGCACATCAACCACGACTTCCTTCGCGCCGCCAACTGAGCGCACGGCCTTTTCCTGGATGGCTCGCAGCAGTTTCACCTGCATCGGCAGCGGAAGGTCGGCCACTTCGTCGAGAAACAGCGTGCCGCCATTGGCCGCCTGGAACAGACCTGGTTTGTCTTCCATCGCGCCGGTGAAACTGCCTTTCTTATGTCCGAAGAACTCGCTTTCCATCAACTCTGAGGGAATCGCGCCGCAGTTGACTGGAACGAAGGGTTGTTCATGACGCGGCCCTTGTTCGTGGATCAGCCGCGCGACCAGTTCCTTGCCGCTGCCGGATTCGCCGCTGATATAGACCGGTGCCTGGCTGCGCGCCAGTTTGCCGATCTGCTTGCGCAATACATTCATCGGTGGTGATGCGCCAAGCAGACGACTGTCGACCGTCAGTTCGTTGGGATTCGGTGTACGCAATCGCAGTGCAGTATTGACCAGCTCGCGGAGACGGCCGAGGTCCACCGGCTTGGTGAGAAAGTCAAAAGCCCCAGCCTTGAGCGCCCCGATCGCGGTGTCAAGACTGCCATAGGCTGTAATCATCGCCACTGGTAGCTGCGGGTACTGCTGCTGGATGAACTGCACCAGTTCCAAACCGCATCCGTCGGGCAGGCGCATATCGGTGAGGCAGAGGTCGTAATGCTCACGTGCCAGGCACTCGCGCGCCTCTTTAAGATTGCGCGCGCTGCGGGTGTCCAGTTTCATGCGTCCGAGGGTGATCTCCAGGAGTTCACGGATATCGGGTTCGTCATCGATGATCAGCGCTTTCTGGCGGGCGGTCATGGTCTCGGTCTTTGAGAGAGAGGGTGTGGGATACGCAATGTTAACGCCACGGTGCCTGCCTTGTACCCCCACATGGCCGATGTGTGACCCGTTGCGTCTTACGCAAAGCTCAGCTCAGCTTGCGTGGATGCGCAAAGACGATCCGAAAGCAGCTTCCGCCCTCGTCTCGCTCACGGTAATCCAGCCGTGCCTGATTGCTTTCGCAGAGCTCTCGAGAGATATACAGCCCAAGACCCGTGCCCTTGTTTTCTGTGGTGAAGAACGGCTCAAAGATGTTCTGCACTTGTTCTGCTGGCACACCTGCGCCATCGTCGAGCACCTCCAGCACGGGCAAGTCACTCGCCTCGTCACGAAAGACTTTTAGCCACACCTGTGCTTCGCCGTGTTTCTGGCCGCTGTAGCGCAGGCCGTTCTGCACTAGATTGGTCAGCACTTGAATCAGCTGATTTGGGTCCATGCGGGTCTGCAGAGAACTGCCTTGAGTCTCCACGTGGACAACCTGCTGAGGCGGCAGTGTCTGGCGATATTCGCTGGCGAACCGATGCACCCAGTATTTCAGATCCAGCAGTTGCGGTTCGGCCTGGCGACGGCGCGACAGCTGCAGCACATTTTCGATGACCAGATTCATGCGCCGCGAATGATCCTGGATGATCTGGCTAAGGCGCAAATCTGCAGGGTCCAACACATCTGATTCCTGCAGCAGCTGGGCAGCATGGCTGATCGCACCGAGCGGGTTGCGGATCTCGTGGGCAATGCTGGCGGTCAGTCGGCCAAGCGACGCGAGTTTCAGCTGCTGGGCCTTCTGCGCGATCTGCGAGATATCTTCAAGAAATACCAGGGTGTCCTGCTTCATGCCGTGCTGCAGCGTAGCGAAGCTGGGCTGCAGCGTGGCGCCGTCGGGTGTGGCTTTGAAGTTGCGCGGACGGAGGGTGGGGTTCTCGTGCCAGCGTTGCAGGCCTTTGACAATTTCCGGACAGCGTGGCGCCAGCCGTTCTCCGGTCAGGGATGCTTGTCCGAGCAGTTCGAGGGCACCCTGATTAGCAAGCAGCACGCGTTCTTGAGAGTCGAGGACAAGGATGCCGGTGCGCATGCGTTGCAGAATCTGGGCGTTCAAGGCTTCGAGATTGGCGACCTCTTCGGCGCGCTGGCGGGCAAGGGTTTCGCTGACCTGCAGCCGTCTGGTCAGGCCCTGCACCAGTAGCGCGGCGGCGAAGCACAGCGTGCCAAGCGCGGCGGCCTGGATATACTGACTGCTCGCCGCGCTGTCGCTTAAGCTGAGGTAGAACGTCAGATAGATGAGGCCGGTTGCAGCGACTGCGGCGATGAAAAAGCCGACACGGCCGTGCAGCAGGATGTTCGCAATGGCAACCGCGACGATCAGCAGGTTGCCGATGCCACTCGGCGTACCGCCCGCGAAGTAGAACAGGGCGGCCAGCAGGGTGACGTCCAGAAACGCGAGCGCCACCACCGGCAGTTCCCGCTTGGGATTCTGCAGCAACACGGCAGCGAAGATGTTGAGGGTCAGGTAGAGCCAGGCGCCGTAGTAGAACGCCGAGGGGTTGATCATGCGCATCAGCTCGCTGTGCAGATCGCTGCTGATCAGCAGAACCAGCACCAAGCCGATTACGACACGATAAAGATGATAAAGCCGAAGGATTCGTCGACCGGTGTAACCGAAAAACGTCAGGCGTTCAGTTCCCACCCGACTTGCTGTCCTGTTCCAGATGCGCCTGGCTGCAATACCAACGGTCACTGCTCTGCAGTGCTTGCTCACGTGGCAGGTGTACGCCGCATTGAACACAGCGAACGGTCATGACGGTGGTCTGTTGCGGTTTATTAACGGCAGCGGACTTGCTGCTGGTTACGCGGCGCCAAAGCCAGAACGCTGCCGCAATCAGGACGATCCAGAACAACAGTCGAAACAGGCCCATATCTCTACTTCCTGGCTAAGCCGTGCGGGCCTGCCGTTCTGGCAGGCTGCGGTTGGACACTCAGTCGAACAGGCCGAAGGTTAGATAGCTCCACCAGGAACGGTCTTGCTCTTCGTTGGCAGCTTCGGCTTCCGCTTCCCGTAACACAGGGCGCAGTTCATCCGGGAGATCCTGTGCGGCATTTTCATACTGACGCACCACATCGCGGTTGGATTGCGAGCGGTCCGGAGCTTTATTCTCGGTATTGATCAGGCCAAGTGTGGCGCGGGACAGCCAGCTGCGGTTATCGGCCTCCTCCTGGCGTGGCACGAACTCGCCGTCTTCCAGGCTGGGGTGTTGCGGGTAGTTCAGCTTGAGCGTTTCCAGGCTGGTGCCGGCAAGGTCGTCGAGTCCGAGGCGCTGATAGGCTTCGGTCATGACGGCCAGACCGTCACCGACTGCGGGCGTACCCTGGAAGTTTTCCACAACATAGCGACCACGGTTGGCGGCAGCTACGTAGGCCTGACGACGAAGGTAATAGTCAGCAACATGGATTTCGTTCGCCGCCAGCAGGTTACGCAGGTAAACCATCCGTGCCTTGGCATCCGGGGAGTAACGGCTGTTTGGAAAGCGGGTGGTCAGCTGGGCAAATTCGTTGAAGGAGTCGCGTGCAGCGCCGGGGTCACGCTTGGTCATGTCCAGCGGCAGGAAACGCGCCAGCAAACCGCGGTCCTGGTCGAAGGACGCCAGACCCTTCAGGTAGTAGGCGTAGTCGACACTGGGATGCTGCGGATGCAGGCGGATGAACCGTTCGGCAGAGGAACGAGCGGCTTCCGGCTCGGTGTTGCGGTAATAAGCGTAGATCAGCTCAAGCTGCGCCTGTTCGGCGAAACGGCCGAACGGATAGCGGGATTCCAGTGCCTTCAGTTTGTTGATCGCGCTGGTGAAGCTCTTATTGTCCAGGTCGGCTTGTGCCTGCCGGTACAGTTCCGCTTCGCCGAGGTTTTCACTGATGGTTTCGTTGGACGAACAGGCAGCGGTAAGGGCGAAAATGGCGATCAGCAGCAGGTGTTTCACTTGCATGGCGGCTTGCGTCCCTGTGACGGCTGGCTGTCTTGCGCTGAGCCGTCCTGTTATGATGGGCGCCCCGGCTGGCCGGGACAAAGACGCGGTATTTAAACACAAGCGTGTTGCTGAAACCAAAGGCTGCACCCGTGTCGCTGTCGAGGGGCTGCTCAGGCTGAGGATCTGCCCGTAGGCGTCCTGCCTGCCGACCTGGTCACATCCCCCTTCCTCATGTAGCGGCTTATCGCCTGTCGCAACCGGCCGAACCGCACGGTTGCCTCTCCAACTATTGAAGCGCCCTTAATTATGTCCACGATCACCACCCAGGCCATTCATCTCCGCGCCGAGGTGCCATTTGAGCTCGGCGGGCAGCGCCTCGATCAAATCGCCGCACAGCTGTTCTCTGAGCATTCCCGTTCACGTCTCGCTGCCTGGATCAAAGAGGGTCAGCTCACCGTTGACGGTATGGCGCTACGGCCTCGCGATACCGTGCATGCGGGTGCTGTTCTGGAGCTTTCTGCCGAGCAGCAGGCGCAGGGTGAGTGGGTGGCGCAGGACATTCCGCTGGATATCGTTTTCGAAGATGAGCACATCCTGGTGCTGAATAAACCGTCCGGGCTGGTGGTGCATCCAGCCGCCGGGCACGCCGACGGCACCCTGCTCAATGCCTTGCTGCATCATGTCCCGGATCTGATTAACGTGCCGCGTGCCGGCATCGTCCATCGCCTGGACAAGGACACCACCGGCCTGATGGTGGTGGCCAAGACGCTGCAGGCGCAGACGCGTCTGGTTGAGCAGTTGCAGGCGCGCAGCGTCAGTCGTATCTACGAGGCTATCGTCATCGGTGTAATCATCACCGGGGGAACCGTAAATGCAGCCATTGGTCGGCATGGCCAGCAGCGTCAACGCATGGCAGTGGTCGAAGGTGGCAAGCCAGCTGTGAGTCATTATCGGGTGCTCGAGCGCTTCCGGTCGCACACGCATGTTCGGGTCAAGCTTGAAACCGGACGTACGCACCAGATCCGGGTGCATATGACGCATATCGGTTATCCGTTGGTGGGTGACCCACTTTATAGCGGGCGTTTTCGTATCCCGCCGGCAGCGAACCCAACCATGGTGCAAACGCTGCGGGATTTCCCGCGGCAGGCATTGCATGCACGCTTTCTGGAGTTGAATCATCCAGTCAGCGGCGAGCGGCTGAAATGGGAATCGCCGTTGCCGGATGATTTCGTCTGGCTGCTGACACTGTTGCAGCAGGATCGCGAGGCGTTTAGCGGGTGAGCGACTGGCCAGAAGGCTGGATCCGTCCCGACTGGCCCGCGCCTCGGCGTGTGAGGGCGTGCGTCACCACGCGCAGCGGTGGCGTGAGTCAAGCGCCGTTCGATGGCTTCAACCTGGGCGATCACGTAGGCGATGTGCCCGAGCGGGTGTCGGCAAATCGGCAGGACCTGCAGCGGCTGCTCGGTTGCGAACCTGCCTGGATGAGCCAAGTCCATTCATGTAGCGCCGTTGAAGCCGATCCGGGTAGTTGCCCTACAGCCGACGCCAGCTGGACGGGCAAGGCAGGTATTGCTTGTGCGGTACTGACTGCCGACTGCTTGCCGGTATTGTTCTGCAACCTCGACGGCACTCGTGTTGCGGCTGCACATGCAGGATGGCGCGGGCTGGCTGCTGGCGTGCTGGAGGCCACAGTGTCGGCCATGGCGGTGCCTGGCGCGCAATTGATCGCCTGGCTCGGTCCGGCGATAGGACCCGCGGCATTCGAGGTGGGCGGCGAGGTGCGTGAGGCGTTCACGTCGCGCCACCCGGTTTGTTCCGATGCCTTTACCCCCAGTCACAATGCGGGTCGCTTCATGGCGGACATCTACCAGCTCGCTCGAATCCGTCTGGCTGCCTGCGGCATTACGGCTGTGTTCGGCGGCGGTTTCTGTACTGTCGGCGATCCCCGTTTCTACTCCTATCGCCGTGCCGCCTGCACCGGACGTTTCGCCAGCCTGATCTGGCTGGTCTGAGTCCGAACCTCCCGGCTTCGGCGCCTCGCATCTGGCCTGCGTTAAACCAACGACATGACCTGCGTCAAGGTCGAACGGCTTGAATCTCCAACAATCAACCTCATCTAAGGTCCATCTCGCAGGCTTTTGTTCGTAGCGCGGTTCAGTGCACGGCCTGCCTTACCTAGAAAGGTGATTACATGCGTATCGATCGTTTGACCAGCAAGCTGCAGCTTGCGCTTTCCGATGCCCAGTCCATTGCTGTTGGTTTCGATCATTCGTCCATCGAGCCCTTGCATCTGATGCAGGCGCTGCTTGAGCAGCAGGGAGGTTCGATCAAACCGCTGCTGATGCAGGTGGGCTTCGACATCAA
Source organism: Stutzerimonas xanthomarina DSM 18231 (assembly GCF_900129835.1). Classification (GTDB taxonomy): domain Bacteria; phylum Pseudomonadota; class Gammaproteobacteria; order Pseudomonadales; family Pseudomonadaceae; genus Stutzerimonas; species Stutzerimonas xanthomarina. The sequence goes on along the minus strand of NZ_FQXA01000001.1, from coordinate 212,058 downwards.
TGGGTTGCGCCAGGCGTTGACCAAAGAGCTTGACCAGTTGCCGAAACTGCAGAACCCGACCGGTGACATGAACATGTCTCAGGATCTGGCGCGACTGCTCAATCAGGCTGATCGTCTCGCGCAGCAAAAGGGTGACCAATACATATCCAGTGAGCTGGTGCTACTCGCTGCTTTGGATAACAGCAGTCGCCTGGGCAAGTTGTTGCTGGATCAGGGTGTGACCAAAAAAGCGCTGGAAAACGCCATCAGCAATCTACGCGGTGGCGAGGCCGTCAACGACCCCAATGCCGAGGAGTCGCGGCAAGCGCTGGACAAGTACACCGTGGACATGACCAAGCGCGCCGAGGACGGCAAGCTCGACCCGGTGATCGGTCGCGATGACGAGATCCGCCGGACCATTCAAGTGTTGCAGCGGCGCACCAAGAACAACCCGGTACTGATTGGCGAGCCAGGCGTAGGCAAGACCGCCATAGTCGAGGGCTTGGCGCAGCGCATCGTCAACGGTGAGGTGCCAGATGGGCTCAAGGACAAGCGTCTGCTAGCGCTGGACATGGGTTCGCTGATCGCTGGGGCCAAGTTCCGCGGTGAGTTCGAAGAGCGTCTGAAGGCGGTGCTCAACGAGTTGGGCAAGCAGGAAGGGCGCGTCATCCTGTTCATCGACGAGCTGCATACCATGGTCGGAGCCGGCAAGGCCGAAGGCGCGATGGACGCCGGCAACATGCTCAAGCCTGCCCTGGCGCGCGGTGAATTGCATTGCGTCGGGGCGACCACTCTTGATGAGTACCGCCAGTACATTGAGAAGGACGCTGCGCTAGAGCGTCGCTTTCAGCGCGTGCAGGTCGATGAGCCAAGCGAAGAAGATACCATCGCCATTCTGCGGGGCCTGAAAGAGCGCTATGAAGTGCACCACGGGGTCTCCATCACCGACGGTGCGATCATTGCCGCGGCGAAGTTATCGCACCGCTATATCACCGATCGGCAGTTGCCGGACAAGGCCATCGACCTGATTGATGAGGCGGCCAGCCGCATTCGCATGGAGATCGACTCCAAGCCGGAGGAGCTTGATCGTCTGGATCGACGCCTGATCCAGTTGAAGATCGAGCGCGAAGCACTAAAGAACGAAGACGACGAGGCGACCCGTAAGCGTTTGGCCAAGCTCGACGAGGAAATCGTCAAGCTGGAACGCGAATATGCCGACCTTGAAGAGATCTGGAAGTCGGAGAAAGCCGAAGTGCAAGGCTCCGCCCAGATGCAGCAGAAGATCGAGCAGGCCAAGGCCGATCTCGAAGCTGCGCGGCGTAAGGGCGACCTGGCGCGTATGGCCGAGCTGCAATACGGCATCATCCCAGACCTCGAGCGCAGCCTGCAGATGGTCGATCAACACGGCAAGACCGAGAACCAGCTGCTGCGTAACAAGGTAACGGATGAGGAGATCGCCGAAGTCGTCTCGAAGTGGACGGGTATTCCGGTGTCGAAAATGCTCGAAGGCGAGCGCGAGAAGCTGCTGAAAATGGAAGGCCTGTTGCACCAGCGCGTGATAGGGCAGCACGAGGCGGTTGTCTCGGTGGCCAATGCGGTTCGTCGATCACGGGCCGGGCTGGCTGATCCGAATCGCCCCAGCGGTTCCTTTCTGTTCCTCGGTCCGACCGGGGTTGGCAAGACCGAGTTGTGCAAGGCCTTGGCCGAGTTCCTCTTCGACACCGAGGAGGCGATGATCCGTATCGATATGTCGGAGTTCATGGAGAAGCATTCTGTTGCGCGCCTGATTGGGGCGCCACCGGGCTACGTGGGCTACGAGGAGGGCGGCTACCTGACCGAGGCCGTGCGCCGCAAGCCCTACTCGGTGGTTCTGCTCGACGAAGTGGAGAAGGCGCACCCTGACGTGTTCAATATCCTGCTGCAGGTGCTTGAGGACGGGCGTCTGACTGACAGTCATGGGCGGACCGTGGATTTCCGCAATACGGTGATTGTCATGACTTCGAACCTGGGGTCGACGCAGATTCAAGAGCTGGTAGGCGATCCTGATGCGCAGCGCGCAGCGGTCATGGATGCGGTGAGTCATCACTTCCGGCCGGAGTTCATTAACCGTATCGACGAAGTGGTGGTCTTCGATCCGCTGGCCCGCGATCAGATCGCTGGCATCGCCCGCATCCAGCTGAGTCGCCTGCAGCAACGATTGGCCGAGCGTGAGCTGAGTCTGGAACTGAGTGACGAGGCCATGGATAAGCTGGTTGCAGTGGGTTATGACCCGGTCTACGGCGCGCGTCCGTTGAAACGAGCCATTCAGCGCTGGATCGAGAATCCGCTGGCGCAGCAGATACTCTCTGGGGCGTTCGAGCCGGGTTCGAGTATCTCGGGGAGCGTGCAAGGTGACGAGATTATCTTCGCCTGATTTACGCGGTGCCGGCGCGTTCTTTCGGAGCGTTGCCGGCGGCTCCGACTCCAGTGGAGCGGGTAGCGCTGCTGCGTCGTGCAAATCATTGTAGTAAATCGCATTTTTTCTGTTGACAGCCGCGCCGAGAACCGTAAAATGGCGCGCCTCTGAGGGGGGAAAGCAAGCGGTAACGCAGACCACCTGAAGAGCTGGAAATGAAGTTCCGCGATAGCTCAGTCGGTAGAGCAAATGACTGTTAATCATTGGGTCCCAGGTTCGAGTCCTGGTCGCGGAGCCAAAATCCAATCGGGGTATAGCGCAGTCCGGTAGCGCGCCTGCTTTGGGAGCAGGATGTCGGGAGTTCGAATCCCCCTACCCCGACCATTTTTGGGTCGTTAGCTCAGTTGGTAGAGCAGTTGGCTTTTAACCAATTGGTCGTAGGTTCGAATCCCACACGACCCACCAAAATCGTCTCGCAAGAGGCGTGAGAAACCGGGAGATCCGCAAGGATCTCCCGGTTTTTTTTTGCCTTGAGGTTTCTCTGCGCGTTTGCAGGCCTCGTATCGCTAAAACTGGTCGTTAGCCCAGCGCCTCTCGTGGTGAGCTGCGCTGGCGCTGTTTGCGTCAGTTAATGCAGCTTGAGGCGCGGTACTGTGCTGGTGCTGAGTTTGTCTCCAATCATCATCAGGCCCGTACGCGCGACGCCGTACAGCGCGATCTGATGCATCCGATATAGGGAAACGTAGAACATCCGTGCCAACCACCCTTCCAGCATCACGTTGCCGGTGAGATTGCCCATCAGATTGCCTACTGCAGAGAACGTCGACAACGATATTAGGGAGCCGTAATCGCGATAGCGGTAAATGGGCAGGTCCTTGCCCTCCAGTCGCCGGGCGATCGATTTGGCGAGCAGCGATGCTTGCTGATGCGCCGCCTGCGCTCGCGGGGGCACGTTGCGATCACTGTCAGGTTGCGGGCATGCAGCGCAATCGCCGAAGGCGAAGATGTTCTCGTCCCGAGTGGTTTGCAGGGTGGAGAGCACCTGCAGCTGGTTGATCCGATTGCTTTCCAGTCCGTCTATGTCTTTCAGAAAGCTTGGCGCTCGGATGCCGGCAGCCCAGACTTTCAATGTGGCTGAGACAAAGTTGCCATCCTTGGTATGCAAGCCTTCATCCGTCACCTCGCTTACTGCGGCGTCAGTGAGTACGGTGACGCCCAGATCTTTGAGCGTTTGGTGCACCGGCTGGCTGATTCGCTCCGGCAGTGCGGGCAGTACTCGTGGGCCAGCTTCAATGAGTGTGATGTGGACGTTTTCTGGCTTGATGCCGTTCAGCCCGTAGGCGGCCAGCTCGCGTGCGGCGTGGTGAAGCTCGGCGGCAAGCTCGACCCCTGTGGCGCCGGCGCCGACAATCGCCATGTTGATGGTGCTTTGATGGCCTTCAGCGGCATGGGCGCGCATGTAGTGGCTTAGCAGTAGGCGGTGGAAACGCTCTGCTTGTTCACGTGTGTCGAGAAAGATGCAGTGCTCGGCGGCGCCCTTGGTGCCGAAATCGTTGGTCGTACTGCCGACCGCGATCACCAGCGTGTCGTAGCTCAGCGTGCGAGCCGGCACCAGTTCGATCCCGTGTTCATCGAGCGAGGCGGCAAGATGGACGCAGTTGCGCTCGCGGTCCAGGCCGCTCATACGGCCCATCTGGAATTCGAAGTGGTTCCACTTCGCCTGTGCCACATAGTTGAGCTCGTCAGCGGACGAGTTCAGCGAGCCGGCGGCCACTTCGTGCAGTAAGGGTTTCCAGATATGCGTCAGGTTGGCGTCGATCAAGGTGATACGCGCCTTGCCACGCTTGCCCAGGGTTCTACCCAGGCGGGTGGCAAGCTCCAGGCCGCCGGCGCCGCCGCCGACGATTACGATGCGATGTGTCATGGAATGAACTCATAAGGCTTTACGGAATTCGGCTCGGCGCCTGGCGGCAATCGTAGCGGTCATAGGACCAGGCGGCTCAGGAGGCGGCTCAGCAGGCCCAGGCCAAGAACCACCGCCAGAACCAGCGCAAGGAGCAGCCAGGGCCGAAAAGGCCGGCGCTCGACTTGGTGCTGAGGCGCGCTGAGGTAGCGATCAACGCGTTCCTGGTCTTCAGGTTTCAGGCGGCTGGACATACGCACCTCGAAAAGGGGATGCAGGCATTCTAGCGGCGCGAGGGCAAAAGCCAAGCGTGACGACATCGGTGCATTGGCTCAGGTTTGGCGGGGTCGATAGTCGGTGCGGGGTGCTCATGACGATTAGCTAGGTTAGAGGAGGGGCGAGTACCCCTCTTGATCTAGCGCCCGTTGTTGTTTTTCAGACTACGGAGATTGCCGATCACCGATTCCAGCGCCCGATCAAAGAGCAAGGCATCATTGAGCAGGCGGATGGCGTCACGACGGAATTCTATTGCGAGGCCCATGCGGGTTTTTTCCAGAACCTTCATGCCGGTACGGTTGACGAAAATGTACTTGCCTGTGGGCTTGATCACTGCGGCGAGCTTGCAGCGGAGCTTGTGCTCTTCGTCTTCCTGAAACTCGACCCAACTGCCGACTCGCAGGTTGTCGACCTGCGTCAGTGCTTCGTCGTTGTCGTCGAGGTTGATTTCCGGCTCATGTTCGCGGGTTTCACCAGGGGCGAGTAGAACAATCTCCTCGTTGACTTCGACCATCGCCTGGCTCGCCGCCTCGTTGGCAATATCTTCGCGCGGTGGCAGCTCCAGCTTCTGTTCGGCTGCGGTATCGCTGTGATCGAGCAATTCGCCGGCTGGTGCAGGTTTGGTTGGCTGGTTGAGCTGCTGCAGGGTTTGCACATGCAGCGCTTCGAGTCGGGTAAAGAAGTCGCTGGTGGAGAAAGGGTCGAACGCCGCACTGACCAGGCCTTCACGGAGGTTCTTCAGCAGGCTTGGAACCAGCTCCAGCAATTGTGCTCTCGATTCGAGGTCCTCGTGCGGTGCAACGCTCCAGATCAGATCATCCATGGTGGCCAGCGCGGCCTGCCATTGTTCCGACTGGGTGCCGTGTTTCAGGCACGTAAGCAGCAGAACCTTGCTCCACGCCTCTTGCAACAGTCGAACAACCACCTCGGGCAGTGTTTTGCCGAGCAGTCGCTGATTGAGTGCATGCTCGACCTCCTGGCGGGCCATTTCGGCCCTAGCGCGGCCTTCCTCGGCGTCCCGCGTACGCTGCTCCAGCAGCTCGCTTCGGCGCCGCTCGTCGCCAGTGAACGCGAGGAAATCAGCGAGCAGTTCGGAGAAGATGGCGGGATCATCAACGAAGTCGTTCAGTAGGCGAGCCACAATCTGCTCGATCTTCTGGTAAAGGCTGTCGCGTTGGACTTCATCCTGATCGGCCCAGCCCATTGCGGCTGAGGCGATCTCGTTAAGCAGGCGTCTGGCCGGGTGGCTGCCGCGGCTGAAGAAGGTCTTGTCCAGGACTGCGACTTTCAGGACGGGGATCTGCAGCCGTCCAATCAATGCCTTGAATGAGTCGGGTAGGGTGCGGTCGTCGAGAATGAACTCGAACAGCATCGACACCAGATTAATAACATCCTCGTCGACTTCGCCGACGACACGTGATTTGCCGCTCCTGGTACTGACGCGATGCAGCAATTGCTCGAGTTGGCCCTGCAAGTCGAATTCATCGACCTGCAGCGGAGCACGTGACTGCAAATGCGAGAGCAGCCGCATCAGATCGTTGCTGGATATCGGGATGGCGTCGCTGGGCAGGTTGCGTGCCGGCAGCGCACTTCCGCGCAGTTCTGAAAGCAATGCCTGCAGGCTTCCGAAGGCTTCCTGAACGCCACTATCAACGTAAGAGGATGGTTCGCTGAATTCCGCGCCGGACCTTGAAAGGCTGTTTCCTGACGTGGCTGGGCGGCTCGAGCGGCGTGGCTGCGCTGATTGCAACTCCGGCAGAACGTTCGCCGCCACCAGTACCTGGTTGGATTCGGCATAAAGCTGCTCAAGATCTGTCAGCACGTAGCGCTCGAACAGCTTGAGAATGATCAGCTTGACCTTGATCTCAACGCCCAGGCTTCGGCAGGCCTCGAGAAAGTACTGGCAGAGTTGCTGGGGACCCAGTGGGGTGTTCTTGTCGTCCAGTTTCTTGCTCACCAGCACATTCATGCGTGTGGTGAGGTGGCTGAGTGGCTGGCTGGCGCGGCTCATGACTTTGGCGACCATGGTGTCGATTGCAACCGACTCTTCCAGTTCGTCGTTCTGCACCAGCGCCAGGCTTTCAAAGGATGCTTCCTGCGGCGCCGGCTTGCCAATTTCGTACTGGTTGAGCTTGGAAAAAGATTCGAAAACCTGTTGCAGGAAGCTGCGCTCGATCCCGCGGCGCTTCATGCGCAGGTCGCGCATGGCTTCAAAAAAAGCGTTCTGTTCCGCATTACTGGTGGCGCGATCGGCAATCTCGAAAAGCGAGTCGTCAGCGTTGTCGAACAGTGTCTGCAGCGCCAAACGCAGTTGCTGAGCGGCTTTGTCGCGCACACTGATGAGTGCGACAGGAAGTCTGCCTGCCGCTGAGGTCTGCTTTTGCTCAGGGGCAGCCTTGAGGTGCACCACATTCGCATCAGTTCGCATGGATCGCTCCGGTCGCCTGCTTTGAAGGCGCTCAAACAACACTTGTCAGGCCGCTGATAGTGAATAGCGGGAAACGGCTAGTAAAGTAGTGGCAGATAGCCATTTACATGGCGCCAATCTATCGTCTGATTATAGGCGTCTTGTTCGGCAATGAACTCTGGGTTGTGTCTTGGACATGAAGCAGCTCACAGATGCTCCCCGGAATTCGTTCGAGCGGTAGAAAACCCTGCAAACGTGAGGGGTAAATCCTTTTCCGCCTCATACGTTCCCTTCTTTCGCCGCTGCGACAGATCAATGCGCGCCGTATACTTTCGCTAATTAAATGGGAGCCCTTCGTGACCAATCTCACTCTTGCGGATCTTTCCGCCGAAATTGAATCCAATGTCCGTCGCGCGCTGGTCGAAGACCTTGGCGCCGGTGATATCACTGCGCAGTTGATTCCAGCAGAGCGCCTTGCCCAGGCGAAGATCATCACCCGCGAGGCGGCTGTCATCAGTGGCACGGCCTGGGTCGATGCCGTGTTCCGGCAGCTTGATCCGCGGGTAGCTGTGCACTGGCAGGTAGCCGATGGCGAACAGGTTGCCGCTGACCGTGTACTTTTTCAGCTGGAAGGGCCCGCACGTGCGCTGCTAAGTGGCGAACGCACCGCGCTGAATTTCCTGCAGACCTTGTCAGGGGTTGCGACCCGTTGCCGACAGTATGCCGACCTCGTTGAAGGCACCGGTGTGCAGTTGCTCGATACGCGCAAGACTATTCCCGGGTTGCGTCTGGCACAGAAGTACGCTGTCACCTGTGGCGGTTGCCATAACCATCGACTCGGTCTTTACGACGCGTTTCTGATCAAGGAAAACCACATCGCTGCCTGTGGCGGGATTGCCGAAGCCGTTACGGCCGCGCATCGCATTGCTCCGGGCAAGCCCGTAGAAGTTGAAGTCGAGAGCCTTGAAGAGCTGGAGCAGGCGCTACGTGCGGGCGCCGATGTCGTGATGCTTGATGAATTGAGTCTGGCTGACATGCGCGCAGCGGTAGGCATGGCAGCGGGACGAGCGAAGCTGGAGGCGTCCGGAGGAATTGATGACGGTACGCTGCGCGCGATTGCAGAGACAGGTGTGGACTATGTTTCGATCGGCGCTTTGACCAAGCATGTGCGGGCGGTCGATCTGTCCATGCGCTTGACGCAATAGCGCAATAACGAGGCGGCACCGAGTGCCGCCGACCAGGCTCAGTGCTTGCTCTTCAGCCCGAAGTTTTCGTGCAGCGTACCGGGCACGTCCGCGTCCTTGAGCGCGTAATCCTTCGGCGGCTCGGTGAACGTCGGTGAACTGAGACGTTCGCGATGACTGTGGTTTTCCTCGCTATGCAGCGCCGCGAGCAAGCGCTGGCGAGTCTGCTCGTCGAGCGCCAGCTTGTCCGCACCCTCTGACAGGTGATCCTGCATGTCCTGATAGCTGTTGGTCAGCTTGCGCAACAAGCTGGCCGTAGTATTGAAATGGGTAACCACTTCGCTTTGATAGGTATCCAGGCGCTCCTGCAGATCGTCCACCTGGCGCTGCGTGCTATTAGGTGCGCTGTTCCGCGCAATCAGGTAACCAATGACGATGCCGACGATCACGCCGACGATCGGGAGCAACCAGGTCGCGAAGGTCTGTTCCACGAATACTTCCTCTATAAAAACGGCTGTGCTGTTCAGCAGCGAAACCTTGCGCTGGCGGTCGGGCAGGGCGACTGTCGGGCCGGGACGCAGCTGCTTTCCGCGGGCTGCACCGCCTGATGCGGTGGTTTTTCCACGGCTTGATACGTTAACGTCTCGTTCCTGCCCTGTATACCGCAACTCGATCCGGCGATCACCACGCAGGTGCAAGCAAGACGAGTCAACTAGCCCCAAGGTCACGGAGTTATTTTGTTGAAACGTGAAAACCCCATATCCATAGAGGGTCCGGCCGGCGTGCTGGAGGGCCTGTATTTCGATCAGCCCGAAGCATGCGGACTGGCGTTGATCTGTCACCCCAACCCGGTCAAGGGTGGGACCATGCTCAACAAGGTGGTTTCGACCTTGCAGCGCACGGCTCGCGACGCAGGCTATGCCACGCTTCGGTTCAACTTCCGCGGCGTTGGCGGCAGTGCTGGCAGCCATGACATGAATACTGGAGAGGTCGGCGACGCCGAGGCCGCGCTGCGCTGGTTGCAGGCGCAGCACCCGGAGCTGCCGCTGACGCTGTTGGGTTTTTCCTTCGGTGGCTTCGTCGCTGCGGCGCTAGCGGGTCGGGTCGAAGCGCGTGGTGAACCCTTGGATCGTTTGATCCTGGTCGCACCGGCGGTCTCGCGCCTGGAAGATCAGCCATTGGCCGAACGCTGTGAGTTGACCATCATCCAGCCCGATGATGATGAGGTTATCGAGCCAGCCTCCGTGCATGCATTCTCCGCGGGGCTCCAGCGTCCCCACGAGCTGTTGAAAGTGGCAGAATGCGGGCACTTTTTCCATGGCAAGCTGGTGGAGCTGAAAGAGCTGGTCGCGCCACGATTGGGTCAGGTGTGAGCTGACCTGCTGCGCATACCGTGTCGCGAACTGCCCTGGCCTCTCTGCCTTTCAACAAACTGCCAGCTGGCTCGCCGTTTGCGTCGACTGAATCGAGAACAACGTATGAAAACCCGAATCCTGACCGGTATCACGACTACCGGCACGCCCCATCTGGGCAACTATGCCGGCGCCATCCGACCGGCTATCGTGGCCAGCCGGGAAGCCGATGCCGATTCCTTCTACTTTCTTGCCGATTATCATGCGCTGATCAAGTGCGACGACCCGCTGCGCATCCAGCAGTCGCGTCTGGAAATCGCTGCCACATGGCTGGCCTGTGGACTTGATGCCGAACGGGTTACGTTCTATCGGCAATCTGACATCCCCGAGATCCCCGAGCTGACCTGGTTGCTGACCTGCGTCGCTGGCAAAGGCCTGCTGAACCGAGCCCATGCCTACAAGGCATCGGTAGACAAGAATGTCGAGCTGGGTGAGGACCCGGATGCGGGTATCACCATGGGACTGTTCAGCTATCCCGTGTTGATGGCGGCCGACATTCTCATGTTCAACGCACACAAGGTGCCGGTCGGGCGTGATCAGATTCAGCATGTGGAAATGGCGCGTGACATCGGCCAGCGCTTCAACCACCTGTTTGGCAAGGGCAAGGAGCTGTTCACCCTTCCCGCTGCGGTAATCGAGGAAGGTGTGGCGACGCTGCCCGGGCTCGATGGGCGCAAGATGTCCAAGAGCTACGACAACACTATCCCGTTGTTTGCCAGCGCCAAGCAGCTCAAGAGCACGATTGCGCGCATCGTGACTGACTCGAAGTTGCCCGGTGAGCCGAAAGATCCAGACAACTCTCACCTGTTCACGATTTACCAGGCGTTCGCCAGCCCGGCGCAGCTGGCTGAGTTTCGCGCAGAATTGTTCGACGGCCTGGCCTGGGGCGAGGCCAAGCAGCGTCTGTTCGATCTGCTTGATTGCGAGCTCGGCGAGGCGCGCGAGCGCTATCACGCTCTGATGCAGCGCCCCGGAGAGCTGGAGGATATCCTTCAGGCCGGCGCCGCCAAGGCAAGGAAGGTCGCCACGCCGTTCCTCGGTGAACTGCGGGAGTCGGTGGGGCTGCGCAACTTCCGCAGCGAAGTGGCCAGTGCCGCACCGGTGAAGAAAAAAGGCGGCAAGGCTGCTCGCTTCGCCAGCTTCCGCGAAACTGACGGCAGTTTCCGTTTCCGGTTTTTTGCTGCCGACGGTGAAGAGTTGCTGCTGTCACGGCCGTTCAGCGATCCCAAGACCGTTGGCTCGCTCAGCCAACGGCTAGTAGCGCAAGGCGTGGATGCGCTGGAACTCCGAGCCGATGAAGGAAATCAATTCACGTTGTGGCTGGCTGGTGAATGTATCGCTGACAGCCCCAGCTACGCCGATGAACAGACTCTCGAAGCCGCCATGCTGCGCCTGCGTCAGGCATTGGCGACACTTGCTGCGTAATTCCCGCAGTGGATGGGCCGATACAGTGTAGTCGGCGCGTCCCTGCTGATCTCATGCGAGGCTCCCGCGATTGAACGACCTGCGTAAATTGCCAACCACCGAGGGCGCGGCTAAAGTGTCGGCCCCGTTTCACTACCCAGACCCCGCCATGACCCCTCTTGAGCGCTATCAGGCAGACCTGAAACGTCCTGACTTCTTCCACGATGCCGCCCAGGAAACCGCGGTGCGTCATCTGCAGCGTCTGTATGACGACCTGATCACCGATGACCGCAACAAGTCCGGGCTGCTCGGCAAGCTGTTCGGCAAGAAGAACCCGGAACCGGTGAAAGGGCTGTACTTCTGGGGCGGCGTTGGTCGCGGTAAGACCTATCTGGTCGACACCTTCTTCGATGCGCTGCCATTCGAGCAGAAGACCCGTACGCACTTTCACCGTTTCATGAAACGCGTGCACGAAGAGATGCGTACGCTCAAGGGCGAGAAGAACCCACTGACCATCATCGGCAAGCGCTTTGCGGATGAGTCGCGAGTGATCTGTTTCGATGAGTTCTTCGTCTCGGATATTACCGACGCGATGATTCTCGCGACACTGCTCGAAGAACTGTTCAAGAACGGTGTCAGCCTGGTCGCAACCTCCAACATCGTGCCGGACGGTCTCTACAAGGATGGCCTGCAACGTGCACGCTTCCTGCCGGCGATTGAGTTGTTAAAAAAACACACCGAAATCGTCAACGTCGACAGCGGCATCGATTACCGTCTGCGCGCGCTGGAGCAAGCCGAGCTCTATCACTTTCCGCTCGATGCCGATGCCGAGAAAAGTCTGGAGAAGAGCTTCCGCAGTCTGCTGGCCGAGCAGTGCCGGATTCAGGAAAACGAAGCGCTAATGATCGAGAACCGCGAGATCGTCGCGCGCAAAGTGGCCAGTGGCGTGGCTTGGTTCGAGTTTCGCGAACTCTGCGATGGCCCGCGTAGCCAGAACGACTACATCGAGCTGGGCAAGATCTTCGATGCAGTACTGGTTTCCAACATCGAGCGGATGGACGTCTCCAAAGACGACATGGCGCGTCGCTTCATCAACATGGTGGACGAGTTCTACGACCGTAACGTCAAGTTGATCCTTTCCGCTGAAGTCGAGCTCAAGGACTTATACGCCGGCGGACGTCTGGAATTTGAATTCCAGCGCACCCTGAGCCGCCTGCTCGAGATGCAGTCACACGAATATCTGGCGCGTCCGCACAAGCCCTGATGCCGTTAAACCGACAGGCGCGCTGAAGGCTGGAAGGCTGAACGAAAAAAACCACGACGTGTCGGGTGAAACCGCCGAGTTCGCTCCCAGCTCCCAGTGAAGTAGGGCGGGGGAAACCCGCCGCGTGCGCTGGGGAAAGCGACATGGGCGTTCCAAATATTTGCCCGGGCAGGAGCGGACGCTGTCCTTCCTTCAGCTGCTCTTATGCCGGTACTGTTGCCGATATTGATTGGGTGACAATTCGGTGTGCTGACGGAACAGCCGGGCAAAGAAGCTCGCGTCGTCGTAACCCACTTCGTAGCTGATGGTCTTGATGCTTTTGCGGGTGGTGGAGAGCAGGTTCTTCGCCGTTTCGATGCGCAATCGCTGGAGATAGTGCAGGGGCTTGTCGCCAGTCGCCGTTTGAAACCGTCGCATGAAGTTGCGGATGCTCATGCCGTGATCGCGCGCCACGTCTTCGAAACGAAATTTCTCCGCAAAATGCTCCTCGAGCCATTCCTGAATTTGCAGGACGCGGGTATCCAGGTGCAGCTTCTGTCCGCCAAAACCAATTCTCCCTGGGCTGTAGTTGCGTCGGACCTCGAACAGAATGTCCCGCGCCATGCCCTGAGCGATATGTGCGCCGCAAAAGCGTTCGACCAGATGGATATACAGGTCACAGGCTGATGTGGTGCCACCCGCACAGTAAAGATTGTCGCTGTCGGTCAGATGCTTTTCCTGGGTGAACAGCACACGCGGAAAGCGTGCGACAAATTCCTGAGCGAAACGCCAATGGGTCGTGCCTTCGCGGCCGTCGAGCAACCCGGCTTCAGCCATCCAGAAGGCCCCGCTGGCCTCGCCGCAGATAGCGCTGCCGGCCGCATGCCGCTCCTGTAACCAGCGTGACACCTGCGGATAGCGTTGGCTGATCGCGTCAAAGTCGCCCCAGAACGCCGGCAGAATCACGGCGTCTGCGTCATCCAGGGCGCTGTCCACCTCAATGCACGGTCCGCTGAATGTACTGACCGAGCGCCCGTCCGGGCTGACCAATGAGGTCTCGAAGGCTGGGTTGAGATCGAGCCCCAGCTGTTTGCCGTAGCGCAAGCTGGCCATGTGGAAGAAGTCTTTGGCATGCAACAGGGTGGATGCGAACACACCGTCTGTGGCCAGAATGCTGATACGTTTCAATGGAGGGGCGGTGAGCATGCGTGGTCAGGCTGTTCCAGTTGTTATTGTTGGGCTGATGAGGGTGAAACTGCCGCGGTTCGGCGGGAGCGTCTTATTTTTTTACCTGACTGTCCAGTCCCAATCTAGGATGGATCGTGGAACCGCACGTACGGTTGACCGTCTGATCAGGCAAAGAGGGGCACCATGACCGCACATACACCACTACCTCGTGCCGACTTTCGCGGCTGGGATGGAAACACCGCCGCCGCGCGCGAGATCCAGAACCAGCTGGCTGGCAAGGTTGTACTGACCGACGACTTCGGTCCGTTAAAGCTGATCGCCGGCGTCGATGTCGGCTTCGAAGACGGTGGCAAGATTACCCGTGCCGCTGCGGTTCTTCTCGATGCCGAAACCCTCGAGCCGCTGGCACAGGCGCTGGCACGGATTCCGACCTGCATGCCCTACATTCCGGGGCTGTTGTCGTTTCGTGAATTGCCCGCCGTGCTGCAAGCACTCGAATCCCTCGATCAGACGCCCGATCTGATTTTTTCTGATGGGCATGGCATCGCACATCCGCGCTACCTCGGCATTGCGGCTCATCTGGGGGTTGTTACCGGCCTGCCGACTATCGGCGTGGCAAAAAAAATTCTTACCGGCCTGCATCAGCCGCTCGGCGAGCAGCGTGGCGAACAGGTTGATCTTGTAGACAAGACCGGCAGGATTATCGGTACCGTGCTGCGCAGCAAAGACAAGGTACGCCCGTTGATTATTTCACCGGGCAACCGCGTCAGTCTGGAAACCGCACCGCAACTGGTCATGCGGTATGTCACCCGCTATCGCCTGCCTGAACCGACGCGCCTGGCCGACCGCCTGGCTTCGCGTCGGGATGAGAAGCGCGCGGCTCCTCAGCAGGTGATGAATCTGGAATAACCTGGCTGCTTGCAGCGGGGCGGCTGCAAGCGCTAGCCTGCAAGCCCCGCTCAATCAGGTTTCGCCGCGATGCAGTTGGATCATGCGACAGGATGGTGCCGAGGCATTAGCCATTGCCCTTCGCCCAACTTCAACCCGCGTCCGGATGGCGAGATTTCCCTGCTGGTCATTCACAACATCAGTCTGCCACCGGGCCAGTTTGGAACCGGAAAAGTCCAGCAGTTCTTCCAGAACTGTCTGCCCTGTGACGAGCATCCCTTCTTTGCCGAAATAGCGAACCTGCAGGTGTCCGCGCACTTCCTGATCGAACGTGACGGCGCGATTACGCAATTCGTCTCCTGCCTTCATCGCGCGTGGCACGCCGGTGTGTCGTGCTTCGGTGATCGGCAAAGCTGCAACGATTTCTCGCTTGGCATCGAGCTGGAGGGTACTGACGAAATGCCATTCAGCGAAGCCCAGTACGACAGTCTGACTTCTCTGTGCCGCCTGCTTCAGCAAGCCTATCCGGCAATCACGCCGGAGCGGGTCTGTGGCCATAGCGATATCGCGCCGGGTCGCAAGACCGACCCCGGTCCCGCATTCGATTGGCAGCGTTTGCGCGCGGCCTCGATCGTTGCCTGAACGACCCTGACAGGATTCGATAGATGATTTTTCTCGTGGTGTTCCTGGCGCTCGTCATCGATAAGCTTACCGATTGGCGGCGAGTGGTACAGGATGACCAGCCTTGGCTGCGCTTGCTGGCGCGCATCGAGGGCGGTGCCCAGGCCAGACATGGGCCATGGCTGAGCCTGTTCTTTCTGGTGCTGCTGCCTGTGCTGTTGCTTGGCATGCTGTTGCTGGCGCTCGAGCCGCTGGCCTATGGCTGGCTAAGCCTGCCCTTGCATCTGCTGGTGCTGCTCTACAGCCTTGGTCGCGGCCAGAGCAAGCGCGAGCTCGGGCCGTTCCGCGATGCCTGGCGTCGTGGCGATGACGAAGCCGCTGCGCTGGTCGCCGAACGTGATCTGGGGCTCAGTGCGACGGATGCTCCGGGCCTGCTGCGTGCTGTGGAAGCACAGCTGCTCTGGCGCAGCCATCAAGGGTTCTTTGCGGTGATCTTCTGGTACGTGCTGCTCGGCCCCGTGGCCGCGCTTGCCTACAGGCTGCTGGGATTGACCCTGGAACACGCCAAGTCTGGGGCCGTGCGCGAGCGGGCCGGGCAGTTCAGGCATGCCTTCGACTGGCTACCGGTGCGTGTGCTGTCAGCCAGCTTTGGCTTGGTCGGCAATTTCGTCGCGGCCAATCGCGCCATCCTTGATGACTTGTTGCACTGGGGCGTGCCTGCCTCGCAGCTATTGGCCAAGGTCGGTCCGGTCGCGGCCGATCTGGATGAATCCTACGTCGGAGAGGCCGGCGTCGTTCGGCTCGATAGCCTTGCCGCCTTGCTGGTGCGCGCACGTATCCTCTGGTACGCAGCGATCGCGCTGTGGATTCTGTTTCTCTAACGCGTCGATAACGCTCAGCGTCAGCCGCGGACGTCCTGCATAAGTGTGGTGGATATGCCGGAATCGGCGTGTCTTCTGCCAGTTGCCGGGGTGGCACTCTGCCATTACCTTAAGTTACACAAGCCGCGTCCGATATCCCGTATAAGTTTTCTCGCACCATTCTCTGACGAGCCCTGTCGCAGCCTCGACGCTGCCGGCAATACAACAAAAATTGGGAGACGTCTTTTGAAAAGTCTGTTGTATCCGGCTATCGCCCTGATGAACCGTCTGAGCTTCGGCATGAAGTTCAGCCTGATCAGCGTGCTCTTTTTCGTCCCCATGCTGTTGACCAACTTCTATCTGGTACGCGACTCGTACCGAGAGTTTGTCGGCACACGTACGGAGCTGCGCAGCCTTGAGCTGCTGGGCACGGCATTGCAACTGCGCCGGGAAATGGAAGACTGGAAAGATCTGGTCGAGATCGAAGGCATCATCGGCCAGACCGGTGAAGTGCAGGCGTTGGTAACGCGCCTGGCCAATGCGGAACGAGAACTTTCCGCCCGGATGCAGAGCCTGACACCGGTCAGCGACAACCCCGAGCAGGTCGCTGAATTCAACCAACGGCGGGATGAACTGGACGCCGCGCTGCGTGAGGCACAATCGCAGCAGTCGCTGCAGGCCAAGGCTGCGATGGCCCGTGCCTTGCTGGGCAAGGCCCAGGTAATGATCAAGCTGATCGCTAGCCAGTCGGGCTTGAGCCAGGACAGTCAGCGCGACGTACGGCTGCTCTCCGAACTTCTGACTTCGGCGACGCCATCCATCACCGCTGCGCTTGGTGAAGGTCGGGCGGTGGGCTCCTATACCTTCGGCCAGGGTTACCTGAACTCCGATGCCAGCAACAAGCTGGACGACCTCTTGCTTGAGCTGGAGAAGCAGCAGGCGCAGTACGCTGCTCAGCTGCAGGATGTGCTGGGCAGCAGCCCTGCCGCGCAGCGCCAACTGGATGGTCAGGCGAAGGCCAGCCGCGACTCGCTGCAGTCGAGCAGCGACATCTTCCAGGATCAGGTGATCATGGCCGAAGCCCTGGATCAGCCCTGGGATAAATTCTACGACCTGATCAGCGCCGAGATGGCGAAGACCTACGCGCTCAATGACGCCATCCTCAGTTTTCTCGATGACGAGCTCGAACAGCGCCTCGAGCAGAAGCAATTGCTGATGGTGCTGCTGCTGATCGCGCTGGCGTTGGTCTTTGGGCTCGTCGTTTACCTGTACAGCGCGTTCTACATATCGACCCGTGCGTCGTTGCGCAGCCTTGGCGCGACCATGGATAAAGTCGCCGCCGGTGACATGACGGCACGTTTCAAGGTGCAAAGCCGCGACGAACTGGGTGAGCTGGGCCAGGTGTTCAACGAGACGGTATCGAAGATCCGCGAACTTATCGAGCGCGTCGGGCAGACGGTGGGCGAGGTGGAGCGTCAGGCTTCGCGCGTCGAAACCGTTTCTGGCGAGAGCAACCAGACGGTGTCCGAGCAGCGCGGGCAGATCGAGCAGGTTGCCACGGCAATGAACGAGATGTCAGCCACTGCGCAGGAAGTCGCCAGCAGCGCCGAAGCCGCAGTGGGCAGCGCGCAGAGCGTCAACGACGAAACCGTCAGCGGTCGCACTCTGGTCGAAGCGCAGGTAAGCGGCATCGGTCTGCTAGCGGCAGAGATCGAACAGTCGGTCACTGTGATCAATCAGCTGGCAAGCGACAGCAAAGCCATCAGCCAGGTGCTGGATGTCATCAAGGGCGTGGCCGAGCAGACCAACCTGTTGGCGCTCAATGCCGCAATCGAGGCGGCACGCGCAGGTGAACAGGGCCGCGGCTTCGCTGTTGTGGCAGACGAAGTGCGCAGCCTGGCCAAGCGCACACAGCAGTCGACCGAGGAGATCGAGCAGATGATTGGCCGCCTGCAGGGCGGGGTCGGCGCGGCGGTCAAGACCATGCACTCCAGCCATTCGATGGCAGAAGAGACCGTAAGCCAGTCGGCACAGGTTCAGCAGGCGCTTGAGAACATCCTTGGTGCGGTCGGTGTCATCGTCGATCAGAACCAGCAGATCGCTGCGGCCGCGGAGCAGCAGACCGCTGTCGCCCACGACATCGATCGCAACATTGTCTCGATCAATGAGGCTGGGCAGCGCACCGCGGAAGGCGCCGGCCACACCGAGCAGGCGAGTCGCGAACTTACCGAACTGGTTGGCCGTCTGCAGCAATTGATCGGGGCGTTCCGCGTCTGATTCTTTTCTCGGCTCAATCGAGAAACGAATCAGAGCAGATCGATCAGTCAATTCCAGCCAAATAATTCGCAGCTGTTGCGATAGCTCGACTCGGCCAGTTCCTCGGGACTGATGCCGCGAAGTTCGGCCAGTTCACGGCAGATGTCCGGAAGGAATTCCGGGCTGTTGCGCTGGCCAGCGTGGCTGTGGGGAGTGATGTCAGGTGCGTCGGTTTCCAGGACAATGCTGTCGAGTGGCAGCTGCTGCAGCACCCGGTGCATTCGATGCGCCTGAGGCCAGGTTCCTGCGCCGCCCAGTCCAAGTTTGAAACCCAGCTTGATGTACTCGCGAGCCTCTTCCCAGCTGCCGCTGAAGGCGTGGGCGATACCGGTGCGCTTGAGTTTGTGGCGCTTGAGCGTGGCGATCATCTCGGCGTGAGCGCGGCGAACATGCAGCAGCACTGGCAACTCGAATTCGTTAGCCAGTTCGAGCTGCGCTTCGAGTAGCTGCTGCTGGCGATCCTTGTCCGGGTCCTCGATGTAGTAATCGAGGCCTATTTCCCCGATGGCGCAGAGCTTGTCCTCGCCTCGCAACCGCTGCAGCCAGTCACGCAAGGCGTCGATGTGTTCCGGTCGATGATCCTGCAGGAAAACCGGGTGCAGCCCCAGGGCGGCGTACACGGCTGGCTGCTCCAGCGCCATCTGCCAGACTCGGTACCAGTTCGCCTGATGCACGCCGAGCACCAGGATCCGTTCGACACCTACGCTGGCGCAGCGGGCCAGCACCTCACCGCGGTCGGCATCGAAGGGGGCGAAGTCGAGGTGGGTGTGAGTGTCGATCAAGGGCACGGCAGTTGCCTCCTTTTTACGGCGGTGTGGTTCAACGGTGCGATTCTTCTTCGATCTGGATGTTGCTCACGCCCAGCTCGGCCATCCGACTGTGCTCGCTGGCGCGTTCCGGGATTTCCCAGGGCGCGTCGACGCTGGCGCGGGGTTCCTTGACGTGATGCAACAGGATCTCCAGTTCGGCCTGCTCAATGGCAGGTGCCTCGAAGGCGCTCATCGCCAATGACGCAGGCTCGCCATTGATCAGGTAGTGGATGCGGTAGCGCTTCAGTTCGGTCATGGCTGGGCTCTTTTGGGGTGGCATGTCCTGCATGCGACCACTGAAACCTCCTCAGGCTCCCGATTCATCACGCTCCGATTCGAGCAGCGCGCCCTTACGTTCGACGCCCCAGCGATAGCCGGTTAGCGCCTGGTTAGCTCCGACCACGCGATGGCAGGGCACCAAGAGGCCGACGGGGTTGCTGGCACATGCCCGGGCGACCGCGCGCGCGTGGCTGCCGAGCTCGGTGGCCAGCTCGCCGTAGCGGCGGGTCTCGCCCGACGGAATCTGCTGCAGCGCCCGCCACACCTGTTGTTGAAAGGCGGTGCCGCGCAAGTCCAGGGGCAACTGTGCAGCTCGGCTCGGCTCTTTCAACTGAGCCACGATCCTGTCTAGCCACTCGCCCAGTCCTGTCTGATCAGGTGTCAGCTCGGCCGCCGAGAAACGCGAATGAAGCTCGTCAAGCAGGGCTTGTTCTTCATCGCCGAACAGCAGCGCGCAAACGCCTTTGTCGCTCGCGGCGATCAGCAGCAATCCGAGCGGGCATGGGCTGATGGCATATCGCAAGGTTTCGCCCGCTGCCTTTCGCCTGCGCTGGGCTGGGCTGAGTGCCGCGGCGTTTTGATAGGCACCACGCGTGCTGCCGTACCCCGCATCAAGGGCTGCGCCAAGTACCGATTCGGCAGCGGGTAGCTGCATTTCCAGCCGCGCGCGCCGACGTGCGGCTGCCCAGGCGCGCGGCGTCATACCGGTGCGAGTCTTGAAGGCCCGTGCCAGGTGCGAAGAAGACAGGCCGATGCGCCCAGCCAGTTGATCCAGCGTTATCGGCTCGTCGCTTTCATCGAGCAAGCGACAGGCGGCGATGACCAGTTCATCGAGCTGCTCGGCCAGGCTCTGACCCTGCGGCGAACAGCGACGACAAGCGCGAAAGCCGGCGGCTTCCGCCTCACTGACATGCTGGAAGAAACTCACGCCGTCACGCCGCGGGCGACGCGCCGGACAGCTCGGTCGGCAGAATATGCGTGTCGAGTGCACGGCAAACACGAAGCGGCCATCGAAGCTCGCGTCGCGGTCGCTGAGCGCTTGCCAGCAGTGATCAAAATCGAGCATCACAGTGCTCCCTGGGTGAATGGTTCGGATTGTCCGCCGTGGCCGGTTCCATTGCCAATCCACAGTGCGCTTTCAAACTTGCGAGTGAGCATGGAAGCCTGCTGACGATTGCCGTAACCTGCAGATCTGCATAGCCAAAAAGGGTCTGTAAGCCGCTGATGAAAACGCCAAAACGACTCGAGCCGTTGGTCGAGGATGGGCTGATCGACGAAGTGTTGCGCCCGCTCATGAGCGGCAAGGAGGCAGCAGTCTATGTAGTGCGCTGTGGTGAAGAACTGCGTTGCGCCAAGGTGTACAAGGAAGCCAACAACCGCAGCTTCAGGCAGGCTGTCAAATATCAGGAAGGCCGCAAGGTTCGCAGCAGCCGCGATGCCCGCGCCATGGCCAAGGGTTCCAAACACGGGCGCAAGGAAAAAGAGGAAAACTGGCAGAACGCCGAAGTGGCCGCCTTGTTCAGGCTGGCAGACGCTGGCGTGCGCGTGCCCAAGCCGTACGACTTCCTCGATGGCGTGCTGTTGATGGAAATGATCTCGGGCGAGGATGGCGATGCTGCACCGCGCCTGAATGATGTCGATCTGCACCCTGACGATGCGCGTGAATTCCATGCCTTCATGATCGGCGAAGTGGTGAAGATGCTTTGCGCCGGCCTGGTTCACGGTGACCTGTCCGAATTCAACGTGCTGCTTGACGAGCACGGCCCGGTCATCATCGACCTACCTCAAGCGGTGGATGCGGCTGGCAATAACCATGCGTTTGAAATGCTCGAACGGGACGTTGGCAACATGTCGGCCTACTTCGGGCAGTTTGCGCCAGAGCTAAAGTTTACCCGCTACGCCAAGGAAATGTGGGCGCTGTATGAGGACGGCAAGCTGACGCCGGATTCCGAGCTGACTGGGGAATTTGCCGAGCCGGAAGATGCCGCCGATCTCGACGCGGTCATGCGCGAAATCAAGGCGACACTTGCCGATCAGGCGCGCAAGGAAGCGCTACGCAATGCCACGGATGAGCCCAGCGACGAACCGCCGACGCCGCCATGGATGCGTAACTGATCTCATCGACCGGCAGCCTAGGCGTCGTTACGAAGAGACGTTTCGCAGGAGCCAACGTGCTCGCGACCATGGCTCCGCCTGGCGCTCGGTGGGTGGCGGCGAGCAAGATGTCGCGATATTACGGGGCGCTGCGACAGGTTCAACAGAACTACGCTCTGGCTCGGGAATTCGGCCTATGCTGAAGCAACCTCGGGTCAGCCGGTGTTGCTGCGGAAAGGGGGCCGCGGTCAATCAGCCGCGGATTGGGCGTATCATTGCCCGGCGTTCAAACGTCAGGGGCAGGAGAGAGTCACAATGCAAGGTCAGCCACAGGTCATCGAATATCTGAAAGAACTGCTACGTGGGGAGCTGGCCGCGCGTGATCAGTATTTCCTGCACTCGCGGATGTATGCCGACTGGGGATTTACCAAGCTCTACGAGCGGATTAACCACGAGATGGAGGAGGAAACCGAGCACGCCGATGCGCTGCTCAAACGCATCCTGTTCCTCGAAGGCACCCCGGACATGACGCCTGAAGCAATTCATCCAGGCCAGACCGTCCCCGAGATGCTGCGCGCCGATCTGGCACTTGAATACAAGGTGCGCGAAGCCCTGGCCAAGGGCATCACTCTGGCCGAGCAGCACGACGATTATCAGACGCGTGAAATGCTTGAGTTGCAGCTGCTGGACACCGAAGAAGATCACGCCTACTGGCTGGAGCAGCAGCTCGGCATGATCGACCGCATCGGGCTGCAAAACTACCTGCAATCGCAGGCCAGCTGATTGATCATGAGGCCCGGCGCGATGCCTGGCCTTGTGTTTCCTTGGTGGACAAGCGGTGGTGCCCCGTTCAGCTGCGCTTATGGGGTGCACTCGACGAGCAGCACCCACCGGATTCCAAGTCCTTGAGGATGGGACAGTCCGGCCGGTCATCACCGTGGCAGGTGTCGACCAGTTCCTGCAGGGTGTCGCGTAACCCCACCAGTTCGGCAATCTTCTGATTGAGCGCTTCGATATGCGCACCAGCGACAGCTTTAACATCGGCGCTGGCGCGCTGGCGGTCCTGCCAGAGCCTGAGCAACTTGCTCACTTCTTCCAACGAGAAGCCCATATCCCGCGAGCGCTTGATGAACGCGAGGCGGTGCAGGTCTTCCTCTCCATAGTGGCGGTAGCCGTTGGCGCTGCGTCCGGCAGGCGAGATCAGGTCGATGGACTCGTAGTAGCGAATCATCTTGGCTGACAATCCGCTTTTTTTTGCTGCTTGGCCGATGTTCATGCTGAGGTCCAAGGGTGTCGGGTTGCAATTGTCGTTCGAAGAGGCCTTGGTGCCGCTGCACTCAACCGCAGGGCGGGCTGACCGCGGCACACCCATCATTCCTCCGGCTTCCAGCGCTTGAGCAGCAGCGCGTTGCTGACCACGCTGACACTCGACAAAGCCATCGCCGCGCCTGCCACGACCGGACTGAGAAAACCGAAGGCTGCCAGCGGAATGCCCACCAGGTTGTAGATGAACGCCCAGAACAGGTTCTGCTGAATCTTGCGATAGGTGCGGCGGCTGATCTCCAGCGCAGCCGGCACCAGCCTGGGATCACCGCGCATCAGAGTGATCCCCGCCGCATGCATGGCGACATCCGTGCCGCCGCCCATGGCGATGCCGACATCGGCGGCGGCCAAGGCTGGGGCGTCGTTGATGCCGTCGCCGACCATCGCCACCACCGCGCCGCCTTTTTTCAACTCGGCAACCGTGGCCGCCTTGTCCGCCGGCAGCACTTCGGCATGCACGCTGTCGATCTGCAGCGCCTCGGCCACCACGCGAGCGCTGCCGCGGTTGTCACCGGTGATCAGATGGCTGCGAATATGCCGTGCATTGAGGGCGGTGATGGCGTCCGCAGCGCCGTCCTTGAGGCTGTCACCAAAGGCAAACAGGCCAAGCACATGCGGTTGAGGTGCCGTTTCGATCAGCCAGGACAGCGTGCGGCCTTCGCTTTCCCAGGCTTCGGCTTTGCCCGCCAGCTCGCCCGGCTGCAGGCCGCTGTCGTCCAGCAGCCGGTGGTTGCCCAGCGCCAGCGAGCGGCCGTCGAGGTCGCCGGCGATGCCGCGCCCGGTGAGCGACTGGCTCCGATCCACGTTGGCTACTGTCAAGTCTTGCTCCGCGCAGCGGTCCAGCACCGCCTGCGCTAGCGGGTGTTCGCTGCCGCGTTGCAGTGCACCGGCCTGTTGCAACAGCGCGGATTCGTTACCATCGACCGCATGCAGATGAACGATGCGCGGTTTGCCCGAAGTCAAGGTTCCGGTCTTGTCGAAGGCGACCGCCGTCACGGAATGGGCGACCTCCAGCGCTTCAGCGTCCTTGATCAGAATGCCGTGGCGTGCGGCGACACCAGTGCCGGCCATGATCGCAGCGGGCGTCGCGAGCCCGAGTGCACAGGGACAGGCAATGACCAGCACGGCAACCGCGTTGATCAGTGCGACTTCAGCCGGCGCGCCGACAAACAGCCATCCCGCCAGGGTTAGCAGGGCGATGACTAGCACCGCCGGGACGAATACCTGGCTGACTTTGTCCACCAGCTTCTGAATAGGTGCCTTGGCCGCCTGGGCGTCTTCGACCAGGCGGATGATGCGTGCCAGCACCGTTTCGCCGCCCAGTGCCGTTGTGCGTACCAGCAACCGGCCTTCACCGTTGATCGCGCCGCCGGTGATGCTGTCACCCGGCGCCTTCGCTACCGGCAGGCTTTCGCCGCTGATCAGGGCTTCGTCGGCCTGGCTTTCGCCTTCGACCACTTCGCCGTCTACCGGGAAGCGCTCGCCAGGCTTGACCAGTACCAGATCGTCCAACCGCAGCGCGGCGATGGCGACATCCTCTTCACGGCCGTCGACAACGCGTACCGCACGATCCGGCCTGAGCGCTTCCAGTGCCCGGATAGCGGCGCTGGTCTGGCGCTTGGCGCGGCTTTCGAGGTACTTGCCCAGCAGGACGAGCGCGATTACCACAGCGGACGCTTCGAAATACAGATGCGGCATCTGCCCAGCCTCTGCGGCCCACCACTGGTAGAGGCTTAGGCCATAGCCTGCGCTGGTGCCGATCGCGACCAGCAGATCCATGTTGCCAGTGCCGGCCCGTACGGCCTTCCAGCCTGCCACATAGAAACGCGCACCAACAATGAACTGCACCGGTGTAGCGAGCACGAACTGCATCCAGGGCGGCAACATCCAGTGCAGCCCCAGCAGGTCGCCAAACATCGGGATGACGAGCGGCGCGGCCAACAGTAGCGCCGCGATCACGGCCCAGCGTTCACGGCGCAGCCGGCTTTCGCTCCGGTCAGTGGCGGGCTCACTATCGCTGCTGATCTGGGCCTGATAGCCAGCGGCTTCCACTGCCGCGACCAGTACCGCCGAATCAATCGCACCGAGCACCTCGATACGGGCGCGTTCGTTGGCTAGATTCACCGAGGCGCTGCGCACGCCTGGCACTTTCAATAGCGCTCGTTCAACGCGGCCGACGCAGCTGGCGCAGGTCATGCCTTCGATAGCCAGCTCCAGAGTTTGCACCGGCACGCCGTAACCGGCTTTTTCTATCGCCTGCACCAGCCTGGCGAGATCGGCGTCGTCGGCTTCCACCCGCACCTGCTCAGCGGCAAGGTTTACAGTCGCGCTGGCGACGCCGGGCACCTTGAGCAGGGCGCGCTCGACCCGTCCGGCGCAGCTGGCGCAGGTCATGCCGGCGATTGGCAGGGTGTAGGTTGCACTGTTCATCGGTTGCTCCGGATTGGCTGATGTGTCGATACTCAACCTTCACCTAATGGCAAGGTCAAGTCGAGCCATGAAGTGTCGCAGCCAAGCTATTGACCTTCCCGGTGTGGCAAGGTTGAGCATGACCATCGCGGTTTCAAACGGACAGGAGATTTAGATGCAGACATTCAATGTGAAAGGCATGACCTGCGCCCATTGCCAGCGCGCGGTGACTCAAGCAATCCAGTCGCGAGATGGCGCTGCCAAGGTAGACGTGGATCTGGATGCGGGTGTGGTGCGGGTCGACAGCAGTCTCGACGAAGCAACGATCAGCGCGGCAATCAAGGAGGAAGGCTACGAGGTTCGGTAGCTGACCCGCGGCAGCGCTTGCTGCCGCGCCTTCGCTTCATTCGGAGGCTGGGCTCCCCCAGTCCTTCACCAGACCACGGAAAACCGGATCGATCAGTGCGGCGCAATCCTTTTCGGGATCGAACAGGGTCGGGTCACGTGTCCAGTCACTGAACAGCCCTAAGATCAATGCGTGCAGCGTTCGCGCGGCCAGACGGGGCGTCACGCCCGGGTACAGGTTCGCGGCGGCGCTTTCCAGCAGCTTCTCGCACAGGTCGATAAACAGATTGATGAACGCATGGTGGCGTTCTTCGGCTTCGCGGAGTTCATCAGTGAATTCGCAGCGGTGCAGGAGGATCGTCATGACCCGACGTTTCTGTTCGTCCCGGCCCAATGCGCTGATTCCCTCAACGCAGAGCTCACGCAACACCCGCAGCGGTTGCTGCTGGGTGCAACTGCACAAGCGCTCGGCCATCTGCTCCGGTGGGAGGCGAACCTGGTTGAGCATTTCGTGAAACAGGTGCGCCTTGTTCTGGAAGTGCCAGTAGACAGCGCCGCGCGTCACGCCGGCATCCCGCGCGATCTGGTCGAGGCTGGTATGGGCCACGCCTTTGTCCAGAAACAGGCGCTCGGCGGAAGCGAGCAGAGCTACACGGGTCTTTTCGGCGTCTTCTTTGGTTCTTCGCATGTGAGGGCTACGGCAGCCTGACGCTGCATGAATAAGGGCCTTGGCGGCGGGCGATGCGGAGTTCGTCCTTCAACTTCTGCAACTTCTGATGTTTACAATCGTCTGTGTATGTAACAGCATCTCAGCTTCTCTGTAAACGTTCGATCTCGGCCGCCGCTTCGCTGCGCGTCGACGTTTCGGCTTTTTCCGCTTCGCGAGTTTTTGTTCATGCCCCTTCCGATTCTGCTCATTCTGGGCGCGCTTAGTGCCTTCGGCCCGCTGGCCATCGATTTCTATCTGCCCGCATTTCCCGCGATGGCACGTGCTTTTGGCACGGATGTGGAGCACGTACAGCTGTCGCTGGCGGCCTACTTCATCGGCTTGGCTCTCGGTCAGTTGGTCTACGGGCCGCTGGCGGATCGGTATGGACGGCGCTGGCCGCTGCTTGCGGGCGTGACGTTGTTTACCCTGGCATCGCTGGCGTGCGCGTTCGCTCCGTCGCTGGACTTGTTGATCGCGGCGCGTTTTATCCAGGCGCTGGGTGGCTGCGCCGGCATCGTGGTGACCCGCGCGGTGGTGCGTGACTGGTGCGATCCGGTGCAGGGCGCCAAAGTTTTTTCCCAGTTGATGCTGGTGATGGGGCTGGCACCGATCCTTGCGCCGCTGGCAGGCGGGCTGCTGATGAACGCGTTCGGCTGGCAGGCGATCTTCGTCTCGCTGACGGTTTTCAGCGCGCTGTGCGGCGTTGCGGTCGCGCTGCGGCTGCCGGAAACCTTATCGGCCGATGCACCCAGACACGCCTTGCGCGGAACACTTGGCCGCTACGTCACGTTGTTTCGTGACCGCGAATTCATCGCCTTTGCGCTGGCCGGCGGTGTAGCGATGGCCGGAATGTTTGCCTATATCGCCGGTTCACCCTTCGTCTTCATCGAGCTCTACGGCGTTCCGGCCGAGCACTACGGCTGGCTGTTCGGTAGCAATGCGGCAGGATTCATCCTCATCTCGCAGATCAATGCAAGGTTGTTGCGTCTGCGCGGCCCGGGTTTCTGGCTGCGGCGCCTGGTCTGGCTCTACTTCGCCTGCGGCGCGGCGTTGCTGTTGATTGCGCTGAGCAAGCCGGAGGCGCTGTGGCCGTTGTTGATTCCCTTGTTTGCCGGCCTGGCGAGCCTTGGCAGCATCCTGCCCAACGCGACCGCCTGCGCCATGGCGAAGCAGGGCAAGCAGGCAGGCTTGGCGTCGGCGTTGATGGGCAGCATGCAGTTCTGTGTCGCCGCCTTCGCATCGGCAGCTGTGGGGTGGATGCACAACGGCACAGCCGTACCGATGGCCTCGGCCATTACCGTGTGTGCTGGCCTGGCGGCGTGCCTGGCCTGGTATACCGGCCAGAGCAGCCTATCGCGCAGCGAGACCGCCTCGTCCTGAGGCGGTCCCGCATCCGTCAGAATCCTTCGAGGACGATCTTGCCTTTGGCCTTGCCGCTCTCGATGAAGGCATGGGCGCGGCGCAGATTCTCGGCGTTGATGGTGCCGTAGTGCTCACCCAGGGTGGTCCTGAGCACGCCGGTGTCGATCAGCTCCGCGACCCGGTTGAGCAGTTGGTGCTGCGCAATCATGTCAGGCGTCTGGAACAGCGAACGGGTGTACATGAACTCCCAGTGCAGCGACAGGCTCTTGCGCTTGAGCAGGCTGATGTCGAGGCTCGCCGGGTCATCGATCAACGCCAGGCGACCTTGTGGCCGCAGCGCTTCGACAATCTGCGGCAGGTGCGTATCGGTATGGGTCAGGCTCGCGACGTGGGTCACGTCATTGATGCCCAGACGCTGCAGCTCGGCGGCCAGCGGCTGGCTGTGATCGATCACTTCATGCGCGCCCAGTTCGCGCACCCAGGCTTGGGTATCGCTGCGCGAAGCTGTGCCGATGACCTGGAGCCCGGTCAGCTGACGCGCCAGCTGCGTGAGGATCGAGCCGACCCCACCTGCTGCGCCAATGACGAGCAGGCGCTGATCGCGGTCTTGCTTTCCTTCGCCTATCTGCAAGCGTTCGAACAGCAGCTCCCACGCGGTGATCGAGGTCAGCGGCAAGGCTGCTGCATCGGCAAACCCAAGGGTGGCTGGCTTGCGCCCGACGATGCGCTCATCGACGAGGTGCAGTTCGCTGTTGGCACCCGGGCGATCCAGCGCGCCGGCGTAGAACACTTCATCGCCGGGCTGAAACAGGCTGACGTCACTGCCCACCGCGCGCACCACACCGGCGACATCCCAGCCGAGCACCTGATGCCCGCCGGCCTCCGGCTGCACCCGCATGCGGATCTTGGTATCCACCGGGTTCACCGAAATGGCGCAGACCTCGACTAGCAGGTCGCGCGGGCCGGGCGTGGGCTCGGGCAGTTCGATATCCAGCAGTGAACGCGGATCGTCGATGGACAGGCATTGTTGGTAGCCGATGGCTTTCATCGTGGGTCTCCTTCTAGAACTGAGCATTCAATACCGCCATGTTCGGCTTTCGCGCTGCGATGAAAAACCGCATATTTCGCAGAGACTCTTTCAACGGAATATTGAAAATGCTGCGCAGCGATGACCTGCAGGTATTCGTGCTGACCGCTGAACTGGGGAGTCTGTCGGCCGCTGCTCGGCAGCTGGAATTGTCGCCGGCGGTTGCCAGCGCGGCGCTCAAGCGACTGGAAGTGCAATTGGGCTGTCGTTTGCTGGTGCGTTCGACCCGGAGCCTGAGACTGACCGACGACGGCGAGGCCTATCTGCCCCACGCGCGTTCAGCCTTGCAGAGTCTGATCGAGGGTCAACAGCTGCTAGCGGGCGGTAAAGCGAGCATCAGCGGCACGCTGCAGCTGTCGGCACCGTCAGACTTCGGCCGCAATGTGCTCCTTCCCTGGCTGGACGAGTTTCAGCTGCAGCACCCACGTTTAAGCCTTCGGCTGTTATTGGCCGATCGCAACGCCGATCTGTTTCGACAGCCGGTCGATGTCGCGCTGCGCTACGGACTGCCGGAAGACTCCAGCCTGGTGGCGCTATCGGTAGCTGCAACAAACAGGCGAGTGCTGTGCGCCTCGCCGGGCTACCTCGGCGTACACGGATCGCCGCGCTCGCTTGCCGAACTTGCCGACCATAACTGCTTGCGCTTCATGCTGGCGGGACGGGTGCACGAACGCTGGTGTTTCAGTGACGGTCGCCGTCAGTTGGAACAAGCGGTCAGTGGGGATCGCATCAGCGATGACGCCGATGTGGTGCGGCGCTGGGCGCTGACGGGGCAGGGTGTGGTGTACAAATCCTGGCTGGACATCGCTCAGGATGTGCAGATGGGGCGATTAGTCGTGCTGCTGCCGGAGCTGCTGGGCGAGCCGGCGCCACTGAACCTGATCTGCGCCCATCGTGCGCATCTGGGCGAGCGGGTGCGGCTGTTGCGCGAACATTTGGTCGAGCGTTGCCAGGTGCTGATGCAGCTGGCTCCTTTTTCGAGTTAACGGGCCGCGCGGCGGCGGCCCCTATCGATCACTTGGCCAAACGTGCGTCGAGGCTGTTCTGCGCCAAACGGCGCGCCTGTTCTTCGGTCATCCCCAGGCTTTCATGCAGAGCCATGAAGTTTTCGGTGACGTAGCCGCCGAAATAGGCCGGGTCGTCCGAGTTCACTGTCACCTTCACGCCTTGCTCCAGCATCTGCAAAATGTTGTGCTGGCTCATGTCATCGAACACGCGAAGCTTGGTGTTGGACAGTGGGCAGACGGTGAGTGGGATCTGCTCGTCAATCAGGCGCTGGATCAGTTTGGGGTCTTCCGCTGCACGCACGCCGTGGTCGATGCGGCTGACCTTGAGCAGGTCCAGCGCTTCCCAGATGTATGCCGGCGGGCCTTCCTCACCGGCATGAGCCACGGCGAGGAAGCCTTCGGCACGGGCCTTGGCAAAGACGCGCTCGAACTTGCTCGGCGGATGACCCATTTCTGAACTGTCCAGCCCGACCGCAAAGAACGCATCGCGGAACGGCATCGCCTGTTCCAGCGTCTTGAATGCTGCTTCCTCTGGCAGGTGGCGCAAAAAACTCAGGATCAGTCCGCTGCTGATACCGAGCAACTCGCGCCCGTCAGCCAGGGCGTCGCTGATGCCGCGCATGGCGACTTCGAACGGGATACCGCGTTCAGTGTGGGTTTGGGGATCATAGAAGGGCTCGGTGTGGACGACGTTTTGCTCTTCGCACTTCTGCAGGTAAGCCCATGTCAGGTCGTAAAAATCCTGCTCGGTGCGCAGCACGTCCGCCCCGGCGTAATAAAGATCGAGAAATTCCTGCAGGTTGCCGAAGTTGTAAGCGCTGCGCAGCGCATCGACGTTGTCCCAGGGGAGAACGATCTTGTTGCGTTCGGCCAGGCGGAACAGAAGCTCCGGTTCGAGCGAGCCTTCGAGATGCAGATGAAGCTCGGCTTTAGGCAAGGCGTTGAGCCAGTCGTACATGGGGAACCCCCGTCTGGAAAAATTGCATTTAATCATGTTGGGCGAATTGACCCCAACGTCAACTATCAGCAGCCAACAGATCACCCGTTGCGCTGTGCCGCTCGCTTGCTAACCGCTCGGCTTGTTCAAAAAGTGAGCAAATTGCCCCAGGCGAGACCAGACGGGCCTGACAGTCGTCAGCCCAACGGTTATCCACAAACTTGTCCACGGTGATTGCGGATAACCAGATGGATCAATAGTGGCGATTTGAAATCGCAGCTCTGGCGTTCTTGGAATGGTAAAAAAGCTCGAAAAATCAGTAGCTTTAGTAGCCGACGGTGGCCGCCTTATGGCGTTGGTTAAAAAATGAGCGACTTCGCCGAGGCCGCGCCAGGGCTGGGGTTGTCGGTTTGCTCACGTTGTTATCCACAATTTAATGCACATAAACGGTGGAAAACCTGGCGGCAAAAAAAACCGCGCTTTGCTGTCGCAAGCGCGGCCTTTAAAGGAGACGCGCCGTCAGGGCACGCCTCGACTACTTATCAGTTCTGCGGCGCTGGTGCGGGTGCGCTTGGCTCTACCGGCTCACCGACATCAGGCTCATCGTCCTCAGGCATGGTCACGTCGACATCAGGCACGGTGATAACCTTCTCCTTGGAACCAACATCCACTTCTGGCGCATCGACGTCATACTCCGGCATGTTGCCGCCTTCGACTTCCACGTCAGGGAGCGAACCTTCTTCGGTTTTTTCGACATCGCAACCGGCCATGCCCAAGGTGGTCAGCAGCACGGCACCGGGGATCAGCCACTTGTATTTGCTTTTCATTCGTCAGACTCCTGTTCGCAGCGGAATGCGTGTCTGGGCACTTCCACTCGATTGTGTTGGGGTGCATGCGCACGAGTGCGCCCGACCCAACGGCAAGTGCCGCTGTTATAGGGACTTCTCTGGTATCGCGCAGTTCAACAGTGAGCGAAGCTCAAGGGTCAAGCAGGTGCAGTTTTGAGCGGCCGCGGCTGATATCGGACAGCAATTTCTGCACCTGCGGTTGTTGCGCCGCGGGGAAGGCCAGTTGCAGCTCGGCACCTTCAGAATCGAAGATTTCGCTTTCGATCAGCGCGTCATAGTCGCTCAGGCGCGACTTGAGCAGCGCCAGTTCGGCAAAGCGGCAGTGACAGCTGCAGCGAACCCTGGCGACCAGTTCCACGCGTTCGCCTGCCTGCAGGCATTTCGCGGCGGAACCGCCGTAGGCACGGGCCAGCCCGCCGGTACCCAACTGAATGCCGCCGAACCAGCGAATCACCACCACGACCACCTGGTCGCAGTCCTGCCCTTCGATGGCGGTCAACATAGGACGGCCGGCCGTTCCGCCGGGCTCGCCATCATCGCTGAAGCGGTACTGACTGCCCAGCTTCCACGCCCAGCAGTTGTGCGTGGCGCTGGCATCGCTGACTTCCTGGATGAACGCCTGAGCCTCTTCGGGACTGGACACCGGCGCAGCCTTGGCAAGAAAGCGGCTCTTGCGGATGGTTTCCTGATATTCGCAAGGCGTGGCGAGGGTGGAGGTCATGTGCATCGCGAACTGGCAAAGGGATGACGAATTGTAGCGGCAGCGGTCGCCGCGTGGGATCAGATCCGCAACGCCTGTGAGTGCTTGTGAGGTGCCCGTGGGGTGAGAGCGCCGTTGGGTCGATCGAACTGAACTTAGAACGGCGTGACTGGCACGAACTGTATGAGAGGGCGAGCGGCCCTCACCGATTAGCCAACATCGACCCTGGAGGAATCCCAATGCTCAATTCCAAGTACGAGGCTTGCATCCAGGCCTGTTCCAATTGCGCCATCGTGTGTGAAACCTGCGCCGCATCCTGCTTGCGGGAAGATGACGTGAAAATGATGGCGCGCTGTATCGAGCTGGACCGCGACTGCGCCGACCTTTGCGCACTCGCCGCCACGCTGATGACACGCGACAGTACGTTGGCCAAAGAGATGTGCCGTATCTGTGCCCAGGCCTGCCGTGAATGCGGTGAAGAATGTGGCAAACATCAGATGGACCACTGCCAGGCCTGCGCCGAAGCCTGTCGCAAATGTGCTGAAGAATGCGAAAAAATGGCTGCCTGACACTTGCCGTTCGGTCCAAAGGGTCGCGCAGCCACAGCTGCCGGCCCTTTTTCAGGCCAGCCAATCAAGCGTCAAAAGCGGCTGGGCGACACCAGCCAAGCAAGGCGGCAGTTCATGCTGCCAGGCTGCCAAGTTGATGCCGTCCTGTAGCACGTCGCTCAGCACCGCTGGTGTTTTTGCCGCATGCTTGTCGTGGGTTGGCAGTGACCGCAGAAAGCGCCAGCATCACGTGACTTCCTGATACCAGGGACCGAACGGGTCCGGCATCCGCAACCAGTGCTCCGAACCGAGATTCCATTCCGGATCGCTGAGGAGGCAGGCGTCCAACTCCGCACGCAGTTGGGCGAAGTCGATGTTCTGTCCGATGAAAACCAGCTCCTGCCGGCAGTCGCCGCTGTCTTCATGCCACTTCAGGCGGATCGCTGCCCGCGACTCCTCATCAACCGGCCACTGGTCCTCCGCTGTGAAACGCCACCAACGCCCGGCATAGTCGTAGCGCATCAACCCGCCGGCTTGAGACCAGCTACCGGCCTCCTGTGGGCGGCTCGCCAGCCAGAAGTAACCCTTTGAGCGCAGCAGACGGCCGTTGGTCCATTCGCGACTGAGGAAGTCGTGAAACCGTTGCGGATGGAAGGGACGCCGGGCGAGATAGCCGGTGGACGCAATACCGTATTGCTCCGTCTCGGGCGCGTGCTCGCCGCGCATCTCCTTGAGCCAACCCGGTGCCTGGGCAGCTCGCTCGAAATCGAAGCGACTGGTATCGAGGATCTTCGCCAGCGCTACGTTGCCCATGCTCATGGGCAGAATTTCGGCGTGGGTGTTCAGGCGGCTCAGGATCGCGCTCAGCTCCTCGCGCTCGGCGCTGGATATCAGGTCGATCTTGCTGATCAGGATGACGTCAGCGAACTCCACTTGCTCGATCAGCAGCTCTGTAATCGAGCGCTCGTCGTCGTCACCCAGGGTTTCGCCACGGCTCGCCAGACTTTCCGCCTCATGGAAGTCGCGCAGGAAATTGACCCCGTCGACCACCGTGACCATGGTGTCCAGCCTCGCCAGGTCGGCGAGGCTCTGACCTTGCTCGTCGCGAAAGGTGAAGGTCTCGGCCACTGGCAGCGGCTCGGAGATGCCGGTGGACTCGATCAGCAGATAGTCGAAACGGCCTGCTCGCGCCAGCTTGCCGACCTCTTCGAGCAGGTCCTCGCGCAAGGTGCAACAGATGCAGCCGTTGCTCATCTCGACCAGCTTTTCTTCGGCGCGGTTGAGGCTGACGTCGCGCTGGACTTCGCCGCCATCGATGTTGATTTCGCTCATATCGTTGACGATCACCGCCACGCGGAGGCCGTCGCGGTTCTTCAGGATATGATTCAGCAGCGTGCTTTTGCCGGCGCCCAGAAAGCCGGACAGCACGGTGACGGGGAGGCGATTCATGGCGTTCTCTCAGGCGGTTCGTTGGTGTTTTTCGCGTTGTTCCTGACGCTCTTTGGCTTCGATGCACAGAGTCGTGGTGGGGCGTAGCAAAAGCCGTTTCAGCCCGATGGGCTCGCCGGTTTCGGCGCACCAGCCGTAATCACCTTGGGCGAGGCTGTCCAGCGAGTCGTCGATCTTGTCGAGCAGTTTCTTTTCCCGTTCCAGCAGCCTCAGCTGCCATTGGCGTTGTTCTTCAGCCGTGCCGACATCGGATGAATCGCTGCTGGGCTCTTGTTCGCGCAATTGTTGGAACTCGTCAGCGATACGGACCTGCAGTTCGGTGCGCTGACGCAGCAGCAGGTCCCGGAAGAATGCTTGCTGGGCTTCGTTCATGTAGGCATCGGCGGGTTGGGCTAGGAGTTCGGCTTGGGTCATGGTGGAGGGTACGGTAAGTGGTTAAATAATAGTTATAACATAACAATAACATGACACCGCTGCGATCAGCGAGTGCAACTAAACAACGCCCGAATAGATGGAGTTGCGCTCGCCAGAAATCCATGAGGCGGAGGTAAGGCTTGGACGTCGGGGTTGGGGTTAACAGGCGTCCAGTGGCTAGCGCCGAGCAGATCGGCCGTGGCGCTGGATCAATAGCCCACCCCGAGGCAGGCGATTAGCCGGCTGCGCAGCTTGTACTCCAGCGGCTCGGCAATGTGTGCGGGCAAGAACGTGCCGACCATATGCCGGTGGGTTATCTGGCTATTGGTATATCGACCTAGCCTTTCGCCATGTATCGCCAATGGGATGGCGTTCACGACCAGAATCACCGAGCCGAGGTGGTTCGGTGGCGCATCATCCGGGTTTTGTAGTCTCTATTGCACGAAGTCGGTACTGGCCCGGCGTCATTCCGACCACCGATTTGAAGTCGTGGATGAAATGAGCCTGATCGGCGTAACCGCAGCTCAGTGCCGTGTCCAGTAGCGACCCACCGATCCGTAGCTCACCGCGTACCAGCGCCACGCGCTGAATTCGACTGAACTGCTTGGGCGTCAGCCCGACCTGATGACGAAAGAGTCGCTCCAACTGCCGCTGGCCTAGCGGGACTGCCTGCATCAGATCGGACAGCCGCGCGCGCCCCTGGTGGGCCGCGATCTGGCTCAGCAACTGCAGCGCAGGAGATCGCCTCGTCTGCGCATCGTTCAGCCGTGCCAGCAACTCGCG
Source organism: Stutzerimonas xanthomarina DSM 18231 (assembly GCF_900129835.1). GTDB lineage: Bacteria > Pseudomonadota > Gammaproteobacteria > Pseudomonadales > Pseudomonadaceae > Stutzerimonas > Stutzerimonas xanthomarina. The sequence continues at coordinate 176,879 of NZ_FQXA01000001.1, read as the reverse complement.
CTCTACCAGCCTCTGCTGCGCATCCCGATCCAACTCTGTCAGTGCGTCACTCAAGCCCGCCAGCCCTAGGCCAGGCCCATCGTCGAGATGGACGCCTGATAGCTCATCCAACCCCACACCGAAAAAGGCTGAACCCATACCGGGACGAAAACGCACCCCCATCAGCTTTACCCGAGCGGCGAGTTGCAAGCGGCTGCTGGTCAATTGCGGCCCAGCGATCAATGCCGCAGCGCTGTGAGCGGCGCCATCGAGTTGCAAGGGCTCGGCAAAATTGAAGATCAGGCCACAGCCGCCATCCGGATGCAGCAGCTGGGCGTCAGGTGCGGCGGCAGAATCACCGTCAAGCCACCAGAAACGCTGCACGTAAGCGGCTAGCGCCGGGCTGGGTGGCCGGGCGGCGAAGCCTGAAATACGGGGCTCGCGCTCGTGCAGTGAGGGCATGGTGGCCGTGCTCAAGATGTCGAATTTCTACAATAGTGCGTCTCAGCGGCTATGTAGGCTAGACCCATCCAAACCGAGGAGACACCCCATGCGCATGAACTACCAAGCCGCTGCTCCAGATGCCATCAAGGCCATGTTGGGCCTTGAAACTTACCTGGCGCGCCAGAGCCGCAGTGAAGACGGTATCGACAAGCCATTGATGGAGCTTGTGAAGATTCGCGTCTCGCAGATCAACCGCTGTGCATTCTGCATCGACATGCACACCAAGGATGCCCGCGCCAGCGGCGAAACCGAGCAGCGCATCTATGCCTTGAGCGCCTGGCGGGAGACGCCGTTTTTCACTGACCGTGAGCGCGCCGCGTTGGCCTGGGCCGAGGCCAATACGCTGCTGCCAAACGGGGTTGAGCAAGCCCTGTTCGACGAGGTGCGCCAGCAGTTTTCCGAGGCGCAGTTGACCAACCTCACGCTGGCGATAGCGACCATCAACGCCTGGAACCGTTTTGGTGTGTCCTTCGCACCGGTGCCGGGCAGCTACCAGCCGGCTTGAACCACAGGCCCGAGCGGTCTGTGGCGGCAAATTCATTGCTTGCTTGGTTGCATCAGCCTGACAAGCCTCGCCAGCAGCTGCCTCTGCCCGGTCGAGGCACTCAGCGTTGCGCTCTGCCTCGTCACGCCGTCGCAGCAGCGCGCTTGCTGACGATAGATCAAGAAGCTGTCCAGACACGGGCGCCGCAACCGCAGCGCCCGTGTCCGGTCGCTTTGCTTGCTACGGCGCAACCGCACCAAGCCGCATGAAGCGCGTCTCGCCGCTGGCATCCTCCACGCCATCGTTATCAGTGACGACGAACAGACGGCCCTGATTATCGACCGCAGCGCCTTCGACCTTGTCCAGCACCCAGCCTCCGGTGCTCTGCAGGTCGGGCAGCAGATCGCGCTCCAGCCGCTTGCTCACCAATGGGAAACGTTGGCCTTCGGCTACGGGCTGCACGCCGTTCAGATCGATGCGGTACAAGCGTTTGACCTTGGCGGCAGGGCCTTGCTGGTTGTCGCGTTCAATGACCAGGAACTGGCCGTTGTCGATGGCCGTCAGCTCGGACAAGCCGACCCAGCCGCCTCCGACAGGCGGGTCGAGCGGGTAATGGACGAAGCCCCATTCGCCGTTGGTCGGATTGAACACGCCGATGCGGGCCTTGCCGGCCGTGTCGTTCTTCCACTCGCGTTGAAAGGCCACATACACGCGGCTGGCGGTGCCTTCACCAGCCACCGCAATGCCCTCGAAACCGTTGCTGGTCTGCTGGGCCGCTACGTCTGCCGGTAGCGCATATTCATTCAGCACCTCGCCGTTGGCATTCGTGTGGATCAGCAGGTTCGGCTTGGCTTTGCCGTTGCCTTCCGAGGCCAGCCAGAAGTCGCCATTGCCGGCCTGGGCGATGCCCTCGAGGTCATAATCGACGGTCTTGCCGGCATTGCGCAGCTCGATCTGCCCATCAATGACGGCCGGCGTCTTGCTCGTATCGACATTGAAGATCCGCGAGGCGTTGTAGTAGCTGTCTGGGACGGCGTAGAGCCGGTTATTCTGCGTATGGTCCGCGACCATCCCGCTGAGCGCGCTCCAAGGAATTAGCTGGCTGTCCGGCGAGCGGATCTCCGGATAGGACGATGCCTTGGCGCCGAACTGGTAGATCGAAATGGTCGAGCGATAGCCGTCCTCGGCCGAGTCTTCCTCACTGCTGACCACCAGTAAGTTGCGCGCCGGGATCGGCAGGATGCCTTCGGGGCCCATGCCGGCCGGTAACAACTGATGCATCACGGGTGCCCACGGACGCGCCATGTCGTACACGGCTACCGCATTGCCGCGCTCGCTGCCGACGAACAGGAAGTCCTGCTTGCGGAAGCTGCCCGAGGCGATCCCTTCCGGCTCGATACCCTTGTTCTCCGAGCGGTTCTCTGGGTAGTGCCCGGCGCGGATGAAGGCGTGCTCCATCGACACGTCGGCGTCATGCCAGACCTGGCCGTTGTAGTCGAACAGGGTGAAGCCGCGGCTGCCGCCTTCTTCCCCGTTTGCATCTTCATAGTCGCCTTCGTTGGCGGTGGCCAGCAGCGGGCCAACCCAGGCGATGGAATCCGGTTCGCGGCGTTTGCCTTTGAGGGCGCCCACCGACTCGATGCGGTCATTCTCTTCCACGTCCACGCCGTTCAGATCAACCTGGCCGGCGCTGAAATGGCGCAGGACCCGGCCGCGGCGCAGGTCGACCAGCACGATGTGGTTGTTTTCCTGCAAGGTCACGGCGGCAACATCCTGATCATTGATGCTGACGTACTCAGGCTCGGGATCGTTCGGCGCCACCTCGGTCAGGCCGGTCAGACTCACGTCTCGGGTGCTCCAGCGCGATGGCTGGCCCTTGAGGTCGACGATGCGCAGGAAGCCGCCCGGAAGCTGTGGAAGCAGGCCATCGTTCAGGTCTTCGTCGCGCTCGTTCTCGATCGCCACTGCGGCGTAACGGCCCCTTGGGCTAATCGCGATGGAATCCGGCTGGCCGCCCATGGGCAGCGTGGCGACGCGCTTGGGCTGTGCCGGGTTACGGATGTCGAACACCGCGAGCACGCCGTCGGGCTGGGCGACACTGAGGGAGGTATTGACAGCCACGAGTGCAAAGTGATGATGCACGGCGACCGAGGTCGGCTCGCCTTCAAGCTTGACGAAGCCTGCAGGCTTCGGCGATTTCGGGTCTTGAATGTCGACCAGACCGATCCGCTCGCCGGGACTATCGGTGTAAATCAGCGTACGGCCATCGCGGCTGACGGCAGTGATTTCAGCGACGGTCTGTTTCGAGGCATCTTCATCGGCGCCGAGGTTGCGGTACACCGGAAACGTCGCGATCCGCTCAAAGTATTCCGCGTTGCGCGACGAGACAGCCTCTGAGGCAAGCGGCAGTAGGGCCAGTGTCAACGCAGTGGAAAGCGCGGTGCGGGTCAGACGGGTCGGTGTTTTCATGCGAGCCTCGGGCGATTGGCGATTTGGATTCAGCCAAAACACGCTAGGCGGGGAGTGTTACGAGGGCGTGACGGGGTTGCGCGGGTGGCGAAGATTGAATCTTTTGATGGATAGAGGCGGCGTAACAGCGTGTTCAGCCTGTCTCGCCGGTTCCGCCTCCTAACCTGTATTGCCTATTTCGGACTGAGCTCCAGCAAACGGCCGCCATCCCCGTCTTCCAGCAGCCAGATGCTGCCGTCCGGACCTTGTTCGACTTCGCGAATGCGTGCGCCCATGTCGTAGCGTGCGGCCTCGCTGGCCGCTTCGCCGTTCAAGGTCACGCGCACCAGGGCCTCGGCCGACAGGCCACCGATAAACGCATCACCTTTCCAGTCGGCAAACCGGTCGCCGTCATAGATGATCATGCCGGCAGGGGAGATCACCGGTGTCCAGGAGATCTTGGGCGCTATGAATTCGGGGCGCGTATCGTGATCGGGAATCGGGCGGCCCCCGTAGTGGTCGCCGTTGGAGACTTCGGGATAACCGTAGTTGCCGGCTTTCTGGATCAGGTTGAATTCGTCGCCGCCTTCCGGGCCCATCTCGTGTTCCCACAGCCGACCCTGGTCGTCGAAGGCGATCCCCAGCGGGTTGCGGTGCCCCAGCGACCAGATCTGCGCGGTTACACCTCCCTTGTCGGCAAAGGGATTGTCATCCGGCACGCTGCCATCAGCGTTCAGGCGCAGGATCTTGCCCATGGTGCTTTCCATGTCCTGCGCAGGCTTGAATTTCTGGCGCTCGCCAGAGGAGATCCAGAGCTTGCCGTCCGGGCCGAATGCGAGACGGTGTCCGTAGTGGCCTTTGCCAGAAACCTTCGGCGTTTGTTGCCAGATTACTTGTGTATCGGAAAGTGAGCCGCCATCGGCGCCCAATTCGAGCTTAGCGCGGGCGACCGCTGCGCCCCGGTTGTCACCGTCGCCATGCTCGGCATAGCTGAGATAGATGATGTTGTTCTGGGCAAAATCCGGATGGAGGACGACATCGCCGAACCCTCCCTGGCCGCCATAGGCCACCTCCGGTACACCATCGATTGCCTGGACCTTGCCGGTCTTCACATCGACGCGCTTGAGTGCGCCGCGTTTTTCGGTAACGAGCGCAGTGCCGTCCGGCAAAAAGGTCATGGCCCAGGGTTCGGAAAAGCTGGCTCGCGGTGTGGCGCTGAACGGCCATTGGTCCTGCTCAATGGCTGCGGGCGCTGCACCCGCGAGCGATGCGGCCCCAATAGCTATGGCGCTGACGATATGTAACGAAAGTCGCTTCATAACCATCTTTTCTCCAAAAGTCAGGCCCCGGCGCTACTGCGCTGGAGCCTTGCGGTTAACGCTGGAGCTGTTCCGGACGCAACAGCCAGCGTGGCCGAGCATCCGTGTTATTGCGTTGGAGCCACGCGCCACACAATGTTGGCCAGGTCGTCAGCAACGATCAGCGCGCCCCTTGGGTCGACCGTTACCCCCACTGGCCGACCATGTGTTCCTTCGGCTGTGCGAAAGTCCGTCATGAAATCAACGGGCTCGCCCGAGGGTTTTCCATTCCTGAACGGAACGAAGACCACCTGATAGCCGGACGGCTGCGCGCGGTTCCAGCTGCCGTGCTCCCCAACGAACACACCTTCGGCGAACCTCTCACCCATGACCGATGAGGAGAAGTCCACACCGAGCGCGGCGACGTGCGGGCCGAGCGCATAGTCCGGCTTGATTGCGGTGGCGACCAGATCGGGTTTCTGTGGCCGAACGCGATCATCGACGTGCTGGCCCCAGTAGCTGTAAGGCCAGCCGTAGAAGCCGTCTTCGCGTATCGAAGTCAGGTAATCAGGGACCAGATTCGGGCCGAGTTCGTCACGTTCGTTCACCACGGCCCACAGCTGGTCCGTACCGGGCCGTATCGTCAGCGCCGTCGGGTTACGCACACCCGTCGCGTAGGGCTTGTGAGCCCCCGTCTCTGCGTCGACCTGCCAGATCACAGCGCGGTCGACTTCAGCCTCCATTCCGCGCTCGGTAATGTTGCTGTTGGAGCCGATGCCGACATAGAGGTACTGCCCATCGGGGCTGACAGTCAGCGCCTTGGTCCAGTGATGATTGATCTCGCGCGGGAGGTCCGTGACCTTGACCGGCTCACCGCTGGCCTCGGTCTGGCCCTCCTGATACTCGAAGCGCACCAGCGCATCCTGATTGGCGACATAGAGATTGCCATCGTGGAAGGCCAGGCCATACGGCGCGTTGAGGTTGTCAGCGAACACTTTCTGCAACTCATACACACCATCACCATCGGCATCGCGCAGCAACGTCAGACGGTCGCCGCTTTTGACGGAAGTGGTGCCCTTGGACTTGATATAGCCGGCGATCACATCCTTCGGCCTGAGCTTGGGCGCGTTGCCGCCCATGCCTTCGGCGACGATGATGTCCCCGTTCGGCAGCACCAGGGTCTGCCGCGGGACCTGCAGATCGGTCGCGATCGCGCTGACGGTGTAACCCTCTGGGACGGTCGGCTTCTTATCGCCCCAGCCGACAGGGTCGGCAATCGTCATGCTGGGCAATAATCCGCGCTCGGGATCGACGAGCTTGGGGTTTTCCCCTTTCACCAAGGCGATGTCCTCATCCGCACCGCCGCACGCGCTCAATAACAGCGCCATGGTCAGCGCGCTTAACAGGCTTGCGTATTTCATGCTTCACCTCCCGAACGCAGATTGGTAAAGCCAAGCCAGGTCGCCGCGCAGACCAGGAGGGTCACGATCACCGAAAGAATCAGGCCTGATGGCATGCTCGCCCAGGCGTCTTTGGCGTGCACGAGCGCATTAAAAAAACCCAGCACCCAGGTAGCGGCCAGGAGCATCAGATAGATCAGTGGCCGCCCTTTCTTGTGGGTAGCTTTGACCAGATTGACCAGCGCGAAGAGGATCGCCAATCCGCAGAAAACCAGGCCGCCAGCAATCAGCCACGACGCGAAATTGGTCCACTGGATTTCATAAGTCTGGAAGTAGGCGATATCACTTAGCAGGCCGCCAAGAAACAGCGGAACGGTGCCCGCGAGCAACGTCGCGTGAACCGGGTTCGGTACATGACGGGAGATACTGTGTGTCGTGTGGTGCGTGCTGTGGGTGATAACGGTCACGGGGGCATCCTCATCGCTGGGAGACCCAGGCCTGATGCGTCGCGCGGATGCGCCTGCTGCCTGGCTCGCTCTGACTGTGCATAAATGGGGATCGTGCCGTTGGGGGGGAAGTTCACTTCGGTTGGTCTTGATTGGCGCGTCTCGAGGCGCATGTGCGTGCTGATCCGCCTGTTAGGTGGCACGCAACCGTATCAGGCTCGCAAGGATTTTTTACGGCTGACGAGTCCAGCTCAGGCAGGCGCTCAGCGAGTGCGTTCGATAATCCAAAAAGTTTCTTCGCTTGTTTTATCGGTAATTAATCCCCAATTTTCTGTGTCTCTTTCAGAGTTCTGGCGATTCTGCAGGGCGTCACGAAAAATTTCTCTAGTTCACTAATAATATTAGTTTCGTGAGTCTATTCGAATTAATCATGGTTCTTTGCGGTAGTATTAATCAGTGCATGAATACTCGCTCTAAAGATTGATTGTTTGGTTTTCCTCTGTTGTTATTCTTCCGCGGGCTGAAAAAGCGTGCACAAAATTGAAACATTATTATTGAAAGATGCACCTTCCTGGCCGCCATTGGCCAATGGCAGTGGCTCTGCAAGGCAGGATTTATAAGGTTCTGGAGTTGGCATTGCACCTGCATGATATTGTTTGAGTTAGGCTGAGGTTGGCGCCTCTTTAATGAAGTGCGGCGCGAATAAAATGTGACGTTTCCCTATTGAGTCGGTCGTGTTTAGACGGGCCCTGCGGTAGCTATGCAATTAGCCTATTGACCCTGAATAGGCAGGTATCCCAAATTCTTTCCTCTAGCGTCCGGATTTTCATAGCGGGTTGTATGTCGAGCTGGCTCGATTCTGACAAGTAATGTCGGAGCGTTGTTTTCGCATATCGATAGCCGGCGAAGATAATTTCTTTGATATCGCAATAAGCGTTTCGTTTGTTTTTAACTGTCCGCGCCGTAACTAGGTCGCGGTCTGGCGGTAGCCTTGCCTGGAAAAGGGCAAATGAACGTTAGTGGCTGGGTTGAAAAAGGAACCTTCTATGCGTACGGAAAACTCTTCAAACAGGAGTGAAGAAGATGGACAGGAAATCAACCCGGTTCAGATACTCGCCATCGTTATAGATAACTGGCGGTTCATAGCGCTCATTACAGGCCTTTTTGGAGCCCTGGCGCTAGCCTATGCGCTGTCTGCGAGACCTTTGTTTGAAGCGGTATCGATGCTTGAGGTCGAGCCGAAGAGCCCCGGCGCTGCGAGCTTCTCCGAGCGTCACGAAAGTGTGGCACTTAATGTCCCGCCCGCCATTGCTCAGACGCATGTGATGAAATCTGCAGCCGTACTCGGAGCGGCAGTGGACGCCTTGCAGCTGGATATCTCGGTTCGGCCGAAGGCAATCCCAATCATCGGTGAGTTTCTTTCACGCCATTTCATATTCGATGCAAACCGAGATGAGCTGCCGCGTATCGAGTTACTGGATGTACCCAAGGTGTTGCGCGATAAGCCGCTCAGGCTGCTGGTCGGTCAGGATGACGCATTTCAGTTGTTAGATCCGAGGGGGCGCGAGCTGCTGTCCGGCATCGCCCCGCATGGGGCACAAAGTTCCGACGATGACGTGCAGTTAAAAATCAGTCGGCTCGACGCCGAGCCAGGCAGCGAATTCGTATTGACGAAGGAGCCGCGCCTGGCAGCGTTGCTGCGACTGCAAAACCAACTGCAGATTGACGAAGTGGAGGAGGGCTCAGGCATCTTTGTCCTCTCGATCACGGATGCCGATCCAGAGCGAGCGGTCAACATTCTTGCCGAAGTGATGAAAGCCTACGTGGCGCAGAACATTGAGCGCGCTGCGGCTGATGCCAGCAGCGGATTGGAATTCCTCACCACAGAGTTGCCCGCCATGCGGGCAAAGCTCGAACAATCGGAACTGGCTCTGAACCGCTTCCAAACACAGGCGGGTTCTGTCGACATCAGTCTTGAGATCGAGGGCAATCTGAATCAGCTGGTCGCGCTCGATTCGAAAATCTCGGTCCTGCGGCTGCAGCAGACGGAGCTAGCGAGTCGCTTTACCAGCGAACATCCGGCTTATCAGACGCTGGTCAACCAGATCGAGAGCCTGACGCTCGAGCAGCAGTCATTGTCCAGGAAAATTGGCACCCTTCCCGAAACCCAGCAGGAGCTGGTGCGTTTGAGCCGCGACGTTAAGGTTAACAATGAGATCTATCTGTTGATGTTGAACCGCGCCCAGGAGCTGGAAGTGATGCGCAACGGGATCGCCGGTAACGTCCATGTGCTTGACCAACCTGTAGCGGATACCATCAGCCCGGCCTGGCCAAATCGCAAGCTGGTCGTGTTGGGCGGTCTGGTTGTCGGTTTCGGTCTGGCGTTAGCGATTGTCTTTATTCGCCGCAAGCTCTACCCGAGCATTGAGAGCATCGATGAGATCGAGCGGCTGGGGTTGCCGGTCCTTGCGGCAGTGCCGATGTTTTCGGCAAAGCAGCTTGAAGGTGTTTTGGGCGACGGTGCGCCGGCGAAACAACCGGCGGTGTTGATGGGCGCAAATGATCCATGCACGGAGGCCCTACGCAGCCTGCGTACCTGCCTGCGTTTGTCCCTGCCGAACCGCCGCAACAACCTGATCATGCTCAGCGGTCCAAGTCCGGCCGTGGGAAAAAGTTTTATCTCGTTAAACTTTGCTGTCCTGGCCGCCCGTGCCGGGCAGCGGGTGTTACTCATCGATGCAGACATGCGGCGTGGGCACCTGCACGAAGCGTTAGCGCTAAGCGAGGAAAATGGCTTCGCTGAAGTGCTGCAAAACCAGAGCAGCGTGACGGCGGCGATCCGCCCAACCGCAGTCGAGAATCTTTCTTTCCTGCCGCGTGGCAAGCCCCCGCTGTGGCCTGCTGAACTGTTGCTCGAGCCGGTCTTGGAGAACGTTTTACAGCGCGTCGGCGAGCTTTTCGATCTGGTTGTAATCGACACGCCACCCCTGCTAGCTGTATCCGATGCGTTGATCATCGGTCAGCACACTGGAATCAATTTGATGGTGTTGCGCTTCGATTTTACTGCTGCACGCGAAGTTGAACTCGTCTTGCGCCGCTTCGAGCAGAACAATACGGAGTTGCATGGAGCGATCTTCAACTCAGTGGAAGAGCGGACGTCCACGCGGTATGGGTACAGCAAGAGCTGCTACCGGCTGGACTACCGCACAGTGCACTCCTGATCGCGCCGGTTGCCCGTCGCTACGCTGGTGAGTCATGGAGGTCTAATGAAGAAATTGTTTGCACGAGGCGCGCAATGGAATTGGGCGCTGCTCGACCAAGCGCTGGTCAGCGGCACCAATTTCCTCATGGGTGTGCTGCTGGTGCGCTACCTCGGTTTCGAGCAATACGGGTTGTTTGTGCTCGCTTGGATGGCGGTGCAGTTCGTCATGGGCGTGCAGAACGCACTGATTGTTTCGCCGATGATGTCCATCGCGCCAAAGTTGAGTGGCGCCAGGCGCAGCGGCTACTACGCCGCGACTCTCAGACTGCAAACGCTGCTGATAGCACTTGCCGCCTTACTGGTCGGGGCGCTGTCATTGATTCCGACCGTTTATCGGCCGCAGTGGCTTGCTGATGGTGCCACTCTGCCTTTGGTCAGCTGCATGGTCTTCCTGCAACTACAGGATTTTCTGCGGCGCAATCTTTTCTCGCGGCTTGCATCGCAGCGGGCGTTCTATGTCGACCTGATTGCCTACGGCGCACAACTGCCGTTAATGGTCATGGTGGTGGTAGTGTATCCGTCATTCCAGGCGGCCCTATTGAGTATCGTCGCGGCCATGCTGGTGTCGATCCTGGTGGGCGGACGCTGGCTGCCTCGAGCTGAAGGGCAGGCGCTGAATACCCGCGACGTGGCCGTTAGACATTGGCGTTCGTCGCGGTGGTTGCTGGGCTCAACACTGTTGCAGTGGCTGTCCGACAACTATTTCCTAATCATCGCTGGCGTCGTGCTGGGCCCGGCTGCGGTCGGAGCGATCCGGGGCGCGCAGAACTTGTTGGCGTTGACTCATATCTTCTTCCTCGGGCTGGAAAACGTGGTGCCGGGCGAGGCCAGTCAACGCTTTCATCACGACGGCATCCCTGCACTGCGTGGCTATCTGGTGAGGATCAGCCTGGTGCTGCTGGCCAGTACGGGGCTTGTCGCGGCGCTGGCGGCCCAATTTTCCAGGCCCTTGCTGAACCTCGCCTATGGTGCCGCCGATCCGATCAGCGTCGAGGCGCTGGGCTGGTACGTCCCGATCTACCTGCTGGTGGCGCTTGCTTTGCCGCTGCGCGCAGGGCTGCGGACGCTGGAGCAAACGCGGGCAATCTTCTTCGCCTATGTGCTGGGTACCGTCTTCGCCCTGCTTGCCGCTCGAACGCTGGTAACAGACTTCGGAGTGGCTGGCGTGATGTTTGGCATCCTGGTCAATCAGGTGGTGATGATAATCGTACTGACAACTTCTCTGGGGCTGGCTTGTCGCAGCGCACGTCCGGCCCTGGAGCACTGATAGCGAGTACTACCCACGCTCGCCTGTAACTCCCTTCTTCCATTGCGCGGAAACCTGCTCGACAACTGACTGTAGCGACGACTGATTGAGTTCATCGTCGGTTAGCCAGGCGTGCGTGTGTCTGCACGCCCCCGCTTTGTCGCTACCGCCAGCACCTCGCCCGGACAGGGCTGATCGATTTCCAACGCAGACGCTTCCTGGCGTGACTCTAGTTGTGTCCGACCGGCTGGTACCTGCCTGGACGCTTGCCATGTGCATCTACAACGCAGAGGGATACCTTCATGGGAAAACAACAGTCGCCCGACGGATCCGTATGTTCGGTGATCGGCCTTCCGATAAACGCACTGAGCTGGCATACGGCATTGTCTCTTCTGGCGCAATGGTCAAGTCGACGTGAAAGCCGATACGTGTGCATTTGCAATGTGCATTCATTAGTGACCGCACGCGGCGACGCGGCGTTCGCCAAGGTCATTCACGAGGCGGATATGGCGACGCCCGACGGTGCGCCGCTGGCCTGGATGTTGCGCCGGCTGGGCATGGTTCGGCAGGAACGAATTAACGGCCCGGACCTGATGTGGCGGTACTGTGCGGAAGCGGCCCATCGCGATGAGTCGCTCTTTCTGTTCGGCGGCCGGCAGGAGACGCTTGACGCGCTGCAGCGCGTGTTGCTGCAGAACTTCCCGTCGCTGCGTATTGCTGGCGCCTACTCGCCACCATATCGACCGCTTAGCCAGGAAGAAGACGATGCAATCGTGACCCTCATTAATGCATCGGGTGCCGGCACTGTCTGGGTCGGTTTGGGCTGCCCCAAGCAGGAGTTGTGGATGGCGGCGCACCAGGGTCGGATTCAGGCCGCGATGATCGGTGTGGGGGCTGCTTTTGATTACCACGCCGGAACCATCAGGCGAGCACCCATGTGGATGCAACGCGGCGGCCTGGAATGGTTTCACCGTCTGTGCAGTGAGCCGAGGCGTTTATGGAAGCGCTATTTCGTCACCAACTCGCTGTTCATCGTCTATGCAGGTCGCCAACTGCTGGGGCTTCTTCCTGCCGCGTCGATTGCGCCGACGCCGGCACCGGCATCAGGGGCGGTTGACCTAGAGCACAAGGCCCGGGAGTGGAAGTTTGCCTTGGGAAACATGCTGTGGGTTGTGCATTTCTCGCGTGTCCGACGGCATTGACCTCACCGACCCGTATTGCCAGCGCCCCGGGGCGAACGTGGTTGTCAGCCGAGGCGGTCATAGCTTTTGCGTTTCACTCAGGTCGCCGAGCCGGCGACACAGCTGGGAAAAGGACTAACGATGAGAGAGACCATACTCGTAACAGGAGGAGCCGGCTATATCGGCTCTCATACCACTCTGGTGCTCATGCTTGCCGGCTATGAAGTAGTAGTGTTGGACAGCCTGTGCAACAGCTCGGCCGAGTCGCTGCACCGGATCGCCACGCTTTGCGGCCGGACGCCCATATTCGTGCACGGCGATATCCGTAACGCTGCCCTGCTGGATAGCCTTTTCGCCTGTTACCCGATTACTGCAGTGCTGCACTTTGCCGGCCTCAAGGCTGTTGGCGAAAGCGTACGCAAGCCGCTTGAATATTACGCGGCCAATGTCGGTGGCAGTGGCGAGCTTTATCAAGCCATGGCTCGGGCGGGGGTTTATCGCCTGGTGTTCAGTTCTTCCGCTACGGTTTATGGCGACGCCAGCCAGATGCCGCTACGCGAAACTACCCCTACCAACTGGCCTACCAACCCTTATGGGCGGTCCAAGCTGATCGTTGAAGAAATGCTGCGTGACCTGGCTGCATGCGACCCGCGCTGGAGCATCGCCCTGTTGCGCTATTTCAACCCGATTGGTGCCCATGAAAGCGGCTTGATCGGTGATGACCCCAATGGCGTACCCAGCAATCTGCTGCCCTACCTCAGCCAAGTGGCAGTCGGTCGGCTGGCGGAGCTTTCAGTCTTTGGCGACAACTACCCGACCCGAGACGGCACCGGCGTACGGGACTACATCCATGTCATGGATCTGGCCGAAGGCCACGTCAAAACGTTGGATGCCCTGCGCGATCGCCGCGGGGTCTCAGTCTGGAATTTAGGCACTGGCGTCGGCCAGAGCGTTCTGGAAGTCATCGCAGCCTTTGAGCGTGCTAGCCAGCGCGCCATACCATACCGAGTGGTCGCTCGACGGCCCGGTGATGTAGCCGAGTGCTGGGCCGACCCGTCGCTCTCGGCTCTGGAGCTTGGCTGGAAAGCCAAGCGTGGTCTTGATCAGATGATGCGTGATGCTTGGCGCTGGCAGTCCGCCAACCCCAACGGCTATGCCTGTTCCGTCGAGGCTGCGGTTGCTGTTGAGGCTGGCTAATAATGCAGGAGTGGATTTGCAGTTGCCCCAGCGCCGCGTCTGTTAGTGACCAGTTACTGGCGGGCCTAATTGTAGAGGCTGGCTACCAAATAGCGCCTCTGTCAGTTCAGGGATAAGGCGGTCGCCGTGTTCGCCTACTGAGTTCTGCTGAAATAGGTTGAAGTCACCGAAGGCCTGATGCACGACCCAACCAGCGAACTGGTTCGCCTGGGTTTGCTCGCGGATCTTGCGCATGAAGTGCGCGCGTGAGGCTACGTCTTTCAGTGCAGGGGTTCCGTTGTAGTTGAACTCGGAGACGACGCCAAATTCACCGGCGATGATCCGTTTGGGGTTGGTACCGCTCGAAACCACCCAACGTTGTAGCTCGGACCAGTCCTCCCAGCGCGAACCATTGTCATACCACAGGTCATTGATCAGTCGGCTGTAACGAGCGATCTCCGATTTTTTCCGTTCTGAACTCAAGTGCGGATCCGCATTCACGCGGGCGCTGACGTCTGCGACCATCTGCGTCTGGCCGCCGACATAACGGGTGATTGGCATCGGGACGTTATACAGATGAGGTTGGCTGCCAATGCCCTGGTGAGTGAACTCGCCCGGTGCGTAGGGGTGAAAGGAGAACATGGTGTTGGCGTCGAAGTCGCTCAGGTTGAAGCGATTCAGTGCGCCATGCCAGCCGGCCTCCGGCTGCAGAATGATGGTCATGTCCGGAGCTTTGGAGCGGCATGCGGAGTGCCAGCCCGGTGCAGCCGAGCGGTAGTAGCCCGGCGTGAGATGCTCTCCCGGTGGTTCGTTGAGCATTTCAAGCGCCACCTGCTGCTTCGGGAAATAGCTGCCCATGGCTGAGCACAGCGTATTGAGAGCGTCATGAAAGCGCACTCGGCTGGCAGGATCATTGACCACGGCGATGCGTTCTTCCCAAGTCGAGGCCCAGGCAACCTGAACGCGGAAGCCGGTTTGTGCGGCCCGATCGATATAGCCGATCCAGCGCGACAGAGTGGCCTCCATGCTGACCGGCGGGGCCAAAAATTCTTCCAGCGAAATCCAGACCCGCAAGGTGTTGAAGCCGGCCGCCGATAGTGCGGTCAGGCGCGTCTGGGTCATGCCGTAGGCGGGCGCTTCCCAGTCATTCACTGGCGGTGTGATGTCGATGCCCTTGATGTCGCCTCGGGCCATGAACGCGGGGTTGGCTTGGGTGATCGTCGTCGAAGTATCTGCTGTAGCAGGGGGGGCGGACCCGCTGCGCGGCGCTGGCACTGTGCTTACCGTGTTTGGGGAGCCGACCTTGTTGCCGTCCAGAAGCCCGCCCTTGACGTAAATGCTGAGGTTGCTACCGACCCGGAACACTTTACTGATCTCGCGCAACTGCCCATCGGCGAAGCGCAGATGCACGCCGGGTTTGAATGCGTCGATGCTCGCCTGAGTGGCAGGAACCGAAAGCCCCGCATATTGGCGCCAGATACCCCGCAAGAAATCTTTGCTGGTGAAAGAGTTGATCTTTGAAACATACGCGGTTTCCGTCGAAACCGAAGTGGCTGCGTGAGCCTGAGTAAGTGCCAGGGGGGTGCAGCACAGGACAGCTGACGCAACGGACAGCAGCAGCGCCCGACGCGTCTGGTTGGAAAGAGTGTTAAGCATGATGGCTCTCAGCGACCTAATACTTCCAAGCGTATGCCGTGGAAAAGTAGCGGGAGTGGATAACAGGGTGTGCGAATCGGAACGGCAATTAGTTCAGTTGATATAACTAGAAATAAGGTTCTCCTGAAGAAACCCTGTGCGGGTTTGGCTTTGGTCGTTTGCGGGCTTGAGAATAGTTGCATTTAAGTCTGTTAGGAATATCCGCAAATTCCCTTGACCACCAGCCTGGTAACAGCTTTAGACCATGCGCCACTGTTTTGATATTCCGTAAGAATTAAGCCTAACGGTGTGTTTAGAGATTTCAGATAAAAATCATGTGTTCGGACGTCATCGAAAGATGGCACTTGAATATCACTTAATTTCCGACGATTGGTGATGCGCCAGCACGTTCAGAGTTTCGTTTCATCAGCACGGTTTCCAACTTCTTATTAATGCGCCTTAGAAACCGAACCATGTTGGCTTTCCGAGAATATGCATACGCCCTGGTCTCGCTGCTCATAAACGTACCGGTCGCCGTTGCGGACACCAGTGAACCTGCATTTACCCGTAGCGGGCCTATCAAGGGAATCGGAGTCAGTCCGCCGATTAGCAACTGGGAAGCGCCCGCCTATGGCCTGACTCAGGCACGGCTGGACGCCCTGGAGCAGGCTGGGTTCAACACGCTGAGGATCTGGATCTCGCTGGAAGAATTCCTGGCCCCGCCGGTCAGTATGGAGGCCAGCCTTTCGCGCTGGACCGGCTATATCAGTCGCGCGGCAGAAACCGGTTTCCGGGTACAGGTTTCCTGGGCTTCTACCTGGGAGCAGCGCATTGCAGTGATTAACGAGCCGACGACAGGTGCGCGCTTTGAGAGGGCTCTCGGTACCCTGTGCGGCGCCCTTCACGGATCATTTTCGGAAGAGCAGGTTGCGCTGGAGATGCTTAACGAGCCTCCGGGCGAACAGCTGGCACCGAGCTATTACACCTCAGTTGCGCCGGGTTGGTATTCGGCCTGCCGCTCCAAGGCACCGAACCTGACCATCATTCTACAACCGGAAGCCGGCTGGCATGGCGCGCTCGGGTACTTCAACCTGAGCCACTACGATGCCAACACCATGTTCGCTTTCCATCCTTACGCACCGGGCGAGTTCACTCATCAGGGCACCGGCAGCCAGCCGCACCTGTACAACGTTCCAATGCCGATTACCCGCTACGCTGGCGGCAAGATGCAGATGCTGGCGGACGTCAGCGCGCGCATAGAAGCGGATACAACGCTGACGCCCGAGCGCAAGGTCGAAGAAATCAGCCGTTACGGGCGCATCATCGATCACCTGTGGTGGAACGATGGAGCGCGCTGGGAGGACTGGACAGAGTTGCAACGTTGGGTTGATTCGAGCGGGATCAATCCCAGGCGGATCATCGCCGGGGAATTCGGCGTTGTTTCCGAGTTCAACTACAACGGAACCCCCGCACTGCCGGATGTCTCTTCACGCGCCTACTTCATGCACAAGATCCGCGTGCAGACTGAGGCAAACAATTTCGCCGGTTGGGTCGTACATCAGGCGTTTGGCGACTTCAACCTGTTCCAGCAAACCTCAGTGGGTGAGCACGGCGAGCACCTTATTCCCGAACTCGTCGAGGCGCTGTTTTAGGGGCGCCGGTGGCTGTTGGTGTGCTTTCCGATGCAGCGGCGGAATGCGTTGAAATATCGCTATTGCGACGGAACGAAGCGCAGCTAGGCAGGACCAAGCTGCGTATGGCACGGACAAGCTTTTGCCCGTAGCTGCTCCGAAGCTACGAGCACCCTGGCACTGGCTTTGCCTGAATGCCATCTGGTTACGGACCAGCCGGGAAAAACCTGGACGGCACATCCGGAAACGGATGTCGGTGCATTGATGCACGACTGAGAGCGCTCAACGATGAAGAAGCTCGGCTACCTGGTAGCACTGTGCCCGATCGGGTTCATTGACTCCGTGATCGCGTTGCGGATCTCTCTGCTACTTTTGTTGCTTTCCGTGGTTATCAACAGGCGTTTGTCGCTGGTTGACTGGCTGCTGATCGGTCTGCTCGGTATCACGGCCTATTCCTGGCTGACGGTAAATGGCTATGAGCGCAGCTTCATCGCGCCGCAGATTTCGTCCTACTTTGTGTTTCTGTTCAGCCTGCGGTTCTTCTACGTCTGTCGCGATGATCTGCTGAACTTCATCACTAATCTGCCGCTGTTCCACTATCTGCTTCTGTGCGTTGTTTACCTCGTTGTTCAGGTCAAGGTCGGCTACACCTACGAAGTTGGCGTATTGGAAGCCTTCATGCTGATTCGCCTGGCGCTCCAGGCGCGCCAGCGCGGCTTGATGTTGGCGATGCTGCTGGCTTATCTGGTGCTGATGTTTCTCATCTCGACCCGCACAACGCCTTTGGGTATCGCTCTGCTGGTTGCCGGCTGCTGTCTCCTGAAACCGCCGAAGCCGGCGCTCAAGGCGATTGTCTTGAGTGTGATCTTGCTAACGCCAGTGGCGGGTTTCTTTCTGATGGGCCTGGATCTGTCTACCAGCATGGCGGATGTCGATGACAACGCGGAGATCCGCCTGGAAATGCTCAAGGGCGCCAGCTCGATGATTGGTGTTGCCGACTTCCTGCATGGGATCGGATTTGGCGGCCCCTATCGCGACGTGAGCTTCGAATATGCCTTCTGGCATCCGCTGCTCGATACACGATTTCTCGCGCATCAGGTGTCTAATCACAACTCGTTGTTCGACGTGTTCTTTCGCTTTGGGATCTTCGTTTACGCACTGTTTGCCGTTGTGTTCCTGCGCGTCATCTGGCTAGACAAGACGACCAACCATTACGTCTACGCCCTGTTGTTCGTCACCCTGTTCTCGCTATCGGTGAATGCGTATCTGGACTCAACGCGTCTATCGCATGCCTTCGCCGCTTTCATTATCGGACTTATGCTTCTGATACCGCGCAGGATCTTGCGGCACCAGCGCGCGCCCAATGCCGCAGTGGTGCGGGTTCGTTCGCGCACTGCTGATGTTGCGAAGTCGCCAGGCTGACAACTCTCCTAACGCTCACCCGCTGAATTCTCATCCGCATGTCAGTACAGGAAGTGCCCATGAAAGATTGCGTTTTGATTTCCGCGTTTGCCTGCGACCCGTCCATGGGTTCAGAGCCCTACGTAGGTTGGAACTGGCTCAAACAGATCCTGACTGTCTCCGACGGAAATGTCGTGCTACTCACTCGCCGGATGCATGAGCGGCCAGTGCGCGAGGCGCTCGAACCGACCAGCCGCGCGCGTCTGGATATCGTTGCTTTCGATTTGCCCGGCTGTGCCGGTATGGCTCACCACCACAGCCTGATGAAGCCGTACTACGTGTTCTGGCAAGTAGCCGCATTGTTTGTCGTGCTGGTCTACCAGCTGCGTCATCGTTCGCTCGCGGTGATACAACAGTGCACGTACAACGTGGTGGATATGCCTGGGTTGCTATGGCTGGTACCTGGAACGCGGTTCATCTGGGGGCCAGTGGGTGGTGGTCAGATACCACCTGCCTGGGCGAAACCGCTCTATGGGCGGGGTTGGATCAAGCAGCGCTGGCGCACGCTGATGAAACGCACGTTGCGGTTCAACCCGTATATCTGCCTAGCATCGTACTGCTCATCGTCAATCCTGGTGGCCAACCAGGACACCCTCGAGATGCTGCCTCGCTTCGCGCACCGCAAATGCATCAAGACGCTTGAAACAGCGGTGAGCGGCGTAACCGCTAGCCCTGCGGCTCAGGAGTTGAAGGAAAGTTTCACGTTGCTCTGGGTCGGTCGGCTGGAGCCCCGCAAGGCTCTCAAGCTGTTGCTCGACGCCATCGCACAGATCAAGGCAGATCAGCCTCAGGCTTACGAGCGATTGCGGATCAAGGTACTCGGTACTGGGCCGGATGCGCAGAAGACTCAGGTGGAAGTAGCTGCGCTAGGGTTGGCCGGCAAAGTCGAGTTGCTCGGCGCGCTGCCTTTCGCCGAGGTCCAGCCGCTCTACGAGGGCGCTGACCTTTTCGTCTTCACCAGCGTTCAGGATACCTCCGGTAACGTGCTGCTCGAATCGCTGGCCAGCGGCCTGCCAGCTATAGCGCTCAATCACCAGGGCCCCCGAGAAATCCTGCAAAACGGGGGCGGACGGTTGATCGATGCGCACTCCTATAACGAGGCGGTCAGAGAGTTTGCACGCGCCATACTTGAGCTGATGGATGCGCCGCAATTGCTCAAAGCATACGCACAGGCGGGACTGGAGAATATTCAGAAGCATTGCCTGTGGGAGCAGAAGGGAGAATTGTTCCGTACGCTGCTGGATGCGCGCGGCAAGTCTGCGAAAAGCCATCTCGCCTCAGATCAAGCTTGAGCGAACGCCTCAGGTTTCCTCGTATTTCTGCTCGCGCTACGGGCGCGGGCGATCTATCTAATGCATGAAGGAGGCGAATATGATTCCAAAGATCATTCATTACGTCTGGATCGGCGATGCGCCAAAGAATGAGCTGCTTCTGCGCTGCATCGAGAGCTGGAAAAAATATCTGCCGGACTACGAATTCAAGGAATGGGGCAACTCGCAAATCGACGGAATCGACATTCCCTATGTCCGTCAGGCGCTGGAACACCGCAAGTGGGCGTTCGCATCGGACTACATGAGGTTGTACGCACTGCACCGCTATGGCGGCTTTTACTTCGACTCCGATCTAGAAGTCACAGCCGATATAGAGCCGTTCCGCGAACATGACTTTGTTGCTGGCTTCGAGGAGTATCAGGGCAACCGGTATCCGATGTCGGCGTTCATCGGCGCGGTTCCTAATAACGCAATTATTGGTGATCTGCTAGCCGAGTATGCGTCGCTGAGTCTAGTGGATCGCAACGGCAATCTCGACCTTACGGCCAATACCAAACGCATGACGCTGTATTACGCGCGCAGGTTCGGCCTGAAAAAGCCCTATAAGACCGATGAGCCAACCGCGTTAGATAGTTGCTCGTTTATCTATCCGGTTCATTACTTTTGCACGCCTGCGCCGCACAAAAAAAACTTCACCATTCACCATTTCAACGGTTCGTGGCTGGACGGCTATGCGCGACGCAATGTTCTAAACATGTCCGGCTATACGCTGTGCGTTTTCAAGGACCGCAAAAAGGCCAATCGCAGCTTGCCCCTCACCTACAACGAAAGCTTGGCAATGATGCTGCCGCTTGGCTTCGACCTGAGACTGGCGCTCCTGCGCAAAGGCACGTCCCGGCAACCTTTTAAAGTGTGCTGATCACATCCAAGGAAGCTGAACCGCCCTGCTTTCCCAGAGGCTCTGACTCTTGGCAGGGTAGGGCCATGAACACAACGACGAAGCATTCCCAAGAAGTCCATGAGCGAGCGGTTCGACCAGTACTGGAGCATCAAGACCACCATGAGTCGGAGCGTGAAGCGATCTGGTCTATTTCTGCCAAGATCGGTTCTTACTGCCGAAACGTTGCGCAGCTGAGTGCGTCGAGCGTGATAGCGGTAAGCGTGAACGCCAGACCAGCAGCGAACGCGAGCGGAGACCCTGGAGCGAGAAATACGTGAGCGGCGCCAGGCCAACGAGATCCGGCAGCGTGATCCATCAATGGCCGCGGCGTCAGTGCGCGTTGTTTAGCTACGCCCAGCGCCTGCTGAGGCTGGCGTTGGGCTCTCAGTAGGTAGCGTGTCGATTCCTGTGACAGTGCTGGTCGAAACCATCTATGGCTTCAAAAGGTCGAGGTGAGCCATCGCCATGCGTCGCAGAGCGGGAGGCCGTGGAGCTAGCAACGCCGAAATGGTTGGACTGGTCTAATCCCTGAGGACGATTAGAGCCCACCGGGAACGTTCCGCCGGCATCAGACGAAGTGAACTCCTATCAGCAACTGACCGAGTCCGCCCAAGCTGCATGACTCACGCCAAAGAGCTTTCGGAATTTCCCGGCGGTTCAATGTGTCGTGACGCGGCCCTCTCGGGACGTGCTTGAACCACGTCCCGATATCTGGGCGAGGCGTGGTTACAGCTCGATGGAAATGCCGGCCTGCAGGGTGCGCAGGGCGCCCGGGTAGGCCCAGATGTTCCAGGCGCGCTCTTCGTATTCCTCGTCGAACACGTTGTCGAGGTTGAGGTTGAGGCGAATGCGGTTGGTGAGCGGGTAGTAGGCCAGCAGATCGACCACGGTGTAGGCGCCCATGTCGTAGGCAGTGTTCGAAGTGCTGCCCTTGCGTGAACTGACGTACTTCACGCCAACCCCAAGGCCCAGCCCATCCAGAGCGCCGTTGTCGAACTCGTAGGTGTCGAGCAGGTTGAAGCTGTGCTCCGGTACGTTGGCCAGGCGGCTGCCCACCGGCACGGCGGCGCTGTTGCTCTCGGTGACTTCCGCGTCAACGTAGGCGTAGCCGCCGATCACGCGCCATTGCGGCGTGATGTTGCCGGCGACGCTGAGGTCGAAGCCGCGGCTGCGGATCTCGCCTGCAGCCACCTGGAAGGCCTGGGAGCCAACGTTTGCCGGATCAGCCGTCAGCACGTTCTCCTTGGTGATGTGGAACAGTGCGGCGGTCACGCTCAGATTGTGTTCGGGCAGGTCGTACTTGATGCCGGTCTCGTAGGCGACGCCTTCTTCCGGGTCGAACGCCTGGCTGCTGCGGTCGGCGCCACGGTTGGGCTTGAACGAGCGGGAGGCGTTGGCGTAAACGGCCAACGCTTCGGTCAGGTCGAAGATTGCGCCAATGCGCGGCGACACGGCGTTATGCGCCTGCTCCCAGCTGCCAGCAGCCGAAAGCTTGTTGATGTAGTTCTGCTCGAAGCGTTCCAGGCGCGCGCCCAGCTGCAGGGTGAAACGGTCGGTCAGTTCGACCTGATCCTGCATATAGAAGGCATAGGACTTCAGGTCTTCGTCGTCCCAGTAGTTGGGGCCGACAATCACCGGGAGTGGCTGGCCATAGACCGGCTCGTAGATGTCGATTGGGAAGTCGCCCACGCCACCCGCGGAACGGTCGATTCGGGAGTTGTAGTTAAAGTCGTCGTACTCGATGCCGGTCAGCAGCGTATGCATGAAGCCCAGAGCGCTGAACCGGCCTTCGAGGTTGGCCTGAACGGCGGTATCGTTCCATTCCAGCCGTCGTTCGCTGTAATTGCGCCCCACGGTGCGGCCGTCAGCGGCCAGGCCATTGTTCTCCACGGCGCCACCGTCCAGGCTGCCGTCGAGGTATTGCGTGCCGCCGCGCAGGGTCCATTGGTCATCCAGCAGGTGCTCGATTCGCAGCTGGGTCATGGCGTTTTCATTGGTGAACTTGCCAGCGCTTTCCTCACCGAGAAAGCGCTCACGCGGCAACTGGCCTTGCTGGCCGCCGTAGCGCGTCACACCGCGGTCGAGCGGGTGACGGTTGTGCAGGTAGTCACCTTCCAGAATGATCGCGGTGGCGTCGCTGAGGTCCCAGCGCAGCACCGGGGCAAGGTTGTAGCGTTCGCTTTCGACATGATCGCGAAAGCTGTCAGCGCCTTCAGCCACAACGTTGAAGCGATAGGTGAATTCGGCCTGCTCGTCCAGTGCGCCGGTGGTGTCCAGCGTGCCGCGGCGCAGCCCCTCGGTATTGAACTGAGTGCCCAGCACCGTGCGGCGCTCGGCCTGCGGTTGCTTGCTGACAATGTTGAAGGTGCCGCCGGGGTCGCCCCGCCCATACAGCATCGAAGCCGGGCCGCGCAGGACCTCGATTCGCTCGATAGTGGCGGTGTCCGGCATGTTGGGGTAGCCGCGGTTGATGGCGAAACCGTTGCGGTAGAACTCCTGGGAGCTGAAGCCGCGTACCAGGAATTCGGTCAGGCCCTGGCCGCCGAAGTTGTTGCCGCGCTCGACGCCGCCGGCGTAGTCCAGTGCATCTTCCAGACGCGTGGCGCCAATGTCTTCCACGACCTGTCCCGGCACTACGCTGATCGACTGCGGAATTTCGTGTATCGGCGTGTCGGTGCGCGTCGCGCTGACCGAGCGGGTTGCTCGATAGCCGTCCACCGGACCGTCGCCGCGCTCGGCCCCAGTGGTGGTGACTTCCATCTGCTCAAGCGCGATGGGCTCGTTGTTTGATTCCGGTTGTTCGGCAGCGTAAGCGGTGGAAGCGAGTGCCTGTAGCGAGAGCACAGACACGAGAAGTCGACGCATTGCGGCAGTTCCTTTTGAAGGCTTCGAGCGGAGGGGCGCAGATGCTATAGATGTTGATAATTATTATCAATTGAGTCGTTCGAGTGTGTCGTTAGTCGTGCTGGTTTTGCCGTTATCGACAGCCATTGCGGCGCCGCTCAGCGCGGCGATGGTGCTGGGCAGGTTTTGTCGAGGCGGACAATTAGGGGCGCAGGCAGGGCGGCATGCTGCGCGCATTAGACGAGCAGCCGGAACTCAGGGAGCGTCGTTGCGCTCGAGTGAGGCTCTTTTTGAGCCTGGGAGAGGCGGGTTACAAACGCTCGGTGGACAGACTTTCTGTTATCGAGGCGTCGCCGTCGCCCATTGATTGCCGTGAGGATGCGCCACTCCTGCTAGGCGCATCGCAACGGCCTACTCGGATCAGCGATCCCGGCTCTCGCCCCCGCGGGACCGCGTCGAGTCGGCTGGCGTTTCAGAGTCGGGCATCGTCGAGGATTCGGTATGGGGTTGGGTCTCGTCAGTGGGCTCGGCTTCAGGCTCGCTGGACGGTACGACTGTTGGCGCTCCGATGCTTTGCGAGGCGCCGCGGCAGGTCAGCTCGGCAAACGGCTGGTCAGGCGAGTACTCGCCTGGCACCCGCTCTACCCGCTGAGTGTTGGGGCTTACGGTGAAGACGGGCGGGGCGGAGGTGTCGGCACGTGCATCCTCGGACACGTGGAATTCGCAGGTCACGGTGTCACCGGTATTGTTCATTACCTTCACCGCGCGTATGCCGACCAGCTCGCCACCCGCCTCGGTAGTCGAGGTCGGCACGCCCATGGCGCTGACCTCGATATCCAGGCCGTTCAGGTGTGTAATCACGTCGGGCTTGGGTGTCTGGGCAAGCGCAACAGGTGCGCAAAGGGCTAAGCCTAGGGTCGTGAGCAGTGCCTTGGTCATGGAAACCTCCTTGAGTCGATGACTGCTTAGAAGGGTTCGAGGGGTGAGGGTTCGGTCTGCTCTCCGATTTGCTTGACCCTTGCTTCGCAACAGCGGTTGAGCGCTACTTCTGTGGCTTCAGATTGCGCGCATAAAGCGCTTTCCCGCCGGTGGAGGTGGTGCCTCTGGCCTCCAGCTCGAAGCGTTTGGAATGGGATTTGATCAGGTCGCTGAGTTTCTTGAAGCCATACAGCCGCGGATCGAAGGCAGGGCGGAGCTTGCTGATGTTGGAGCCAAGCTCACCGAGCTGCACCCAGTCATCCTCGTCATCGGCAATGTCGCTAAGCACCTTGGCGATGAACTCCACCGGAGCCTTTTGCGCTTTGACGCCTTTCTCGCTGGTTTTGGCCTCGTCGGACTTTTCTGCAGGCTCCGGCGCGGGCGTCTTGTCCCCGTTGCTTGGGGGCTCCTGTGAGGTCTTGGGTGCGTCGGCGCGAAGGATTTCGGTGTAGATGAACTTGTCGCAGGCTGAAACAAAGGGCGAGGGTGTTTTCTGTTCGCCAAAGCCGTAGACGGTCAGGCCTTCTTCACGGATGCGTGCGGCCAGACGGGTGAAATCGCTGTCGCTCGAGACCAGGCAGAAGCCGTCGAAGCGGCGCGTGTAGAGCAGGTCCATCGCGTCGATGATCAACGAGCTGTCGGTGGCGTTCTTGCCGGAGGTATAGGCGAACTGCTGAATCGGCTGAATCGAATAGTCCAACAGCACCTTCTTCCAGCTGCCGAGGTTAGGCTTGGTCCAGTCGCCGTAGATGCGCTTGACGCTGGCGACGCCGTATTTGGCAATTTCCTCGAACAAGCCTTCGACGATGGCGGCGGGGGCATTATCGGCGTCGATGAGTACAGCGAGATGGATCTGCTGACGGGTGTTGCTGGGCTTCGCGGCCATGGTTCGTCCCTGGATGGATAGGTGCCGACCATAGCGCCAGTTGCAACTTGGAACCAGGGTGGCGCTGCAGCGGTTGCGATAACAGGCTTTGCCGTTCCGATTGAACCCTCGTGGCCGAGTCGGTTCCGACCTTGCGTCCAGGCTGCTCGACGCGCTCTGGCTGGTACTACCCAGCGTAGCGACTAGAGTTAGCCGTACCCCTTACGTTTCTCACGAAAAGGCGCCTTCATGACTCCCATCGTCGACTTTCTCAACAACATCTTCTGGGGCTACATCCTTATCTATGGGCTGCTTGCGGTCGGTGTGTTCTTCACCATCCGCCTGGGCTTCCTGCAGTTTCTGCATTTTGGCGAAATGGTTCGGGCGATCAGAGGCGCGCGGCAAAGCGATGCGTCAGGTATTTCACCGTTCCAGGCGTTGTGTACCAGCCTCGCGTCGCGGGTTGGCACCGGTAACCTGGCCGGGGTAGCCGTTGCGCTTTACCTGGGCGGTGCCGGCGCGATCTTCTGGATGTGGGTTGTCGCGCTGGTGGGCATGGCCACGGCCTATGCAGAAAGCTCACTCGCGCAGCTGTACAAGGTGCGCGACGGGGAGGGGCAGTACCGGGGCGGTCCGGCGTTCTACATTGCCAAGGGTTTGAAGGCGCCATGGGCTGGCGGCGTGTTTTCAGTGGCGCTGATCATCTCGTTCGGGTTGGTGTTCAATGCGGTGCAGGCCAATTCCATTGCCGACGCCATGGAGGGCGCGTTTGGTGTCCCGAAACTCTGGGTTGGCATCGCCATCGCCATCCTCGCCGGGCTGGTGATCTTCGGTGGGCTGCGTTCCATCGCGCGTTTCGCCGAACTGGTGGTGCCGTTGATGGCGGGCCTGTACGTATTGATGGCGCTGATCGTGCTGGTGATGAACATCACCGAGGTGCCTGGCGTGCTGATGAGCATCGTCCGTAGCGCCTTTGGCCTCGAAGAAGCCGCCGGTGGAGTCGCCGGCTCGGTGACCGCGGCGATGCTCAATGGCATCAAGCGCGGCTTGTTCTCCAACGAAGCCGGCATGGGCTCGGCGCCCAACGTGGCGGCGACCGCGACGCCTGCGCCGCATCATCCATCCTCTCAAGGACTGGTGCAGGCGATGGGCGTATTCATCGACACCATCGTCATCTGCACCGCGACCGCGGTGATGATTCTTCTGTCGGGCGTCCTGGAACCCGGTTCGGGGGTGACCGGCACGCAGCTCACCCAGCAGGCAATGGAAAGCCACATCGGCGTGGCAGGGACCTACTTCATCGCCATCGCCATTCTGTTTTTCGCCTTTACCTCGATTGTCGCCAACTACGCCTATGCGGAGAACGCGCTGATCTTCCTGGGCGCCGGTAACAAGCTCGGGCTGACTCTGCTGCGCCTGGCGGCATTGGGAATGGTGATATGGGGCGCTTACGAGGCGGTCACGACCGTATTCAACGCGGCGGACGCGTCCATGGGGCTGATGGCAACGATCAACCTGATCGCAATTACGCTGCTCTCCGGCACGGTGGTGAAGCTGACCAAGGACTATATGGCGCAGATCAAAGCTGGCGAGGTGCCGACGTTCAAGGCCGCGGACTACCCGGAACTGAAAGCCAAGATCAACAACAATATCTGGCGCTGATGTGAAAACGCCCCGGCAGTCATGCCGGGGCGTCGGCGCGTTACGGCTCGGTGGGTCAGCTTGGTAGCCGGTCCAGTGTTTTTGGCTCATGCATCGGGCAGCCGTTGTGACGGGCGCGGAACTCGGATGACATCTCATAGGCCGGTTTGCGCGAGCGCATGACGCCGCCGAGTGGACGATGGGCCGCGAGACCGTGCCACGGGCTGAAGGACATCTGGTCATCCACCACCGCTGCGCGGGCTTCGCTCCAGGCCGATTGCGGCTGCACCTCGATCCGCGCCACCGTGACGTAAGGGCTGGCATCTTCCGGCCAGACGACGCTGGCGTCCTCGATAGGCATCTTCTCGATGTCGGTAGCCAGCTGCACACGTAACTCCCAGGTACCGCCGTTCTGGGCGAAATGGTCGTTGATCGCCTCGCGCAACCCGTTCGGCTTGTCCTTGAGGTCGACGTTCTGATCGGTCAGCGCCGTCAATTCCGGCGAGACGGGCACCACCGAGAGCTTGGCGAAGTAGCGGCCATAGAGCAGCGGAACCACGCTGTAATAGGTCTCCCCGAGCAGGTTGGTGGTGGGATGGCCGCCCATGCCTTTGAGCGTCGCGCTTTCGCCGCCGGCCTTTTCCACCAGACTCTCGGCACCGCGCAGCGCGGCAGACAGTGCTTGCTTGGCGCGAGGCGCTCGGTCGGTAGTCTTGGCGATCAACTTCACCGACTTGAGAAAGTCCTTGGGCGTCGGCGCCATGAACGCCGGCGCGTTGACCATGACGAAATCCTGGGTGACCTGGTCGTCCGCATTCGGCAGGCGTTCGCCTTCAACGCCGATGAGCTTGATCGCCAGCCCGCGCGGAGTGGAAACCTTGTCATCGAGGATGTCGCCCGGATTGGTCGAATAACGCATCACCACCGGCATCTTCCCTGGCTTTGCAAAAGCACCTTGGGCCAGTTGCGGCGGAAGGTCAGGCAGGACCTCGATTTCGCCCTGTAGCAGGCCGTGGCTCTTGGCATGCACGCTGCGAATGGCATGGCCGCCGTCAGCAAAGGTTGTCTCGGCGATGTCGCGCATCGCCTGGATCAGGCCGGAGATGGTTTCGGCTTCGTCGTCTGGCACCTGCTCGAAAGCGGGATCGAAGGGTAGGGGCGTTACGGTCAGGCGATCGGTCATCGGCTCGGCTCCGTCTGATGATGCGGACTTATGGACTGCTGCGCCGCGGTCTGCAGTCGACAGTCGAGGTCCGAGATCGTTTTCGAAGAGCGAGGCAACCGTTGCGAATAGCGTTGGCGCAGGATCAGTTCACAGGCTTGGTTTGCCCAGGCCCGGGATTGGGCCGGTCTACTGTGGAATTACGCCAAGACCGCGCGCCATAAACGTTGCCAGCAGCGGGATCAGCAACAGCGCGAGCAGCTCGATGCGGATCACCGTTTTCACCCAGCGCGCTGCCGAAGGCGTGATTGACGGGACCTGGCCGGCCTTCAACGCCGGACGCCATTTGAGAAAGGTCACAGTGGGGTAGATCGACAGCAGCGCAACCGCGACGAACAAGCCGACCTTGGCATGAAAGAAGCTGTTGTTGAGGTAGTAGTCCAGCCCCTTGCCATAACGCATCGCCCGCGCGGCGCCGGTCACCAGGACGAACCCGGCGGCAATGCCAAAGGCCAGATCAACGCGAAACAGGCTGCGGGCGCGCTTGAAATTCAGCGGCAGGCGGAACAGCTGGTGCTCGAGCACCAGCAGGGAGAACAGCAGGAAGATCGCCACGAAGTGCAGGTAGGCGGCGACGGCATAGGCCATTTTCTAAAGGTCCTTTGGTTAGGGTTGTTGCGGTGCGGTGGTGACAGCTGCCGCCGCATGGGTCGAAGCGAACCATTGCCCTTGGCGTTGCAGGCGTCTGGCGATGCTCCCCAGGCACAGGCCCCGCAGGAGCATGAAGGCGAGAAAGGCCAACCACAATCCATGATTGCCCATCCCGCGCAACAGCCAGCCCAATGGTAGCGAAATCAACACGGCAAGCAGCATGGCGTTTCGCATTTCCCGCGCGCGGGTGGCGCCGATGAACAGGCCATCGAGCAAATAACTCCAGACCGCGACCAGGGGCAGCGCGGAGAGGTACGGCAAATAAGTGAGGGCGGTTTCGCGCACCGACGGGATGTCGGTCTGCAGGCTGATGAACAGCTCGCCACCGAGCAGGAAAAATAGCCCGAACGCCAGGCTCGCCAGTAAGGACCAGCCGCCGGCGACGGTGAGGATCCGGCGCAACTCGGTGCGGTTCTGCGCGCCAATGGCATGCCCGCTCAGCGCTTCCACTGCATGGGCCAGGCCGTCCAGTGCATGGGCGGTGAGCATCAGGCCGTTGAGCAGCAGCGCGTTGGCGGCGACCGTCGCATCGCCGAGGCGTGTGCCTTGTACGGTCACTAAAAAGAACACCAGTTGCAGCGCCAGCGAGCGCAGGAAGATATCGCGATTGACCGACATCAGTGGTTTCCAGCTGGCCCAACGGCGCATGGCCTGGCCGTTCAACCGGCCCGGATAGCGAAGCAGCGCGCCGCGAGTCAGTGCCAAGCCGACCAGCACGCCGCTCCATTCGGCGATTACCGAGGCGCGTGCGGCTCCGACGACGCCGCATTCCAGGCCGATGACGAACCACAGGTCCAGGGCGACGTTGATTAGATTGGTGGTCAGCAGAATGGCCAGCGGGGCTCGGGCGTTCTGGGTGCCGAGGAACCAGCCGATCAGCGCCAGGCTGGCCAATGCGGCGGGGAGGCCGAACAGACGTGTGTGGAAGTACGCTTGCGTGAGGCTGTCCAGTTCGGCTGAAGGTTGCATCAGTTGCAACGCAAAGCCCTTGAGTGGTTGCGCCGTGACGCTCAACAGCAGAGCGAATCCCAGCGCCAGCAGTAACCCTTGCAGCAACACCTGGCGCAGCGCACCGCCATCCTCGCGCCCGGCGGCCTGAGCGGCGAAGCCGGTGGTGCCCATGCGTAGAAAGCCCATGACCCATACCAGCAGGGTATAGAGGCTGCCGCCGACGGCGACCGATGCCAGCTGGTGCGCATGGGGTAGATGGCCGATCACTGCGCTATCAAACAGCGCCACCAGCGGCACGGACAGGTTGGACAGAATCATCGGCGCAGCCAGCGCCCAGACCCGTTTATGGGTGGGGGCGTGCTGCCAGGCGGTCAATAACCGTGACATGAAGGGCTCCAGAACAGCCGGACATGATACGTCGCGATGGTCCGGAGCGCAGCCGAGCGATGGCGCTGGTGCCATGCTCGGCCGGGTTGTCGGAGGAGTAGGGCGCTACGAATGGCTCAGTGGATCAGCCAGCTCAGCAGCCAGAGCCCGAGGAACAGATAGATCACCCCAGCGATGATCGAGCGGCGGAAGAACGCGCGAAACGCGCCGACCAGCAACATCAGGCCGATGGCCAGTGCAATCAGGCTGATCAGTGAACGGTCCATGCCGAGGGTCCGCGACAGACCCTCAATAAAGTTGGCGCCGGCATCGGCGAACAGCCCGAAAAAGCCGCTGAGCGCATCGACGATGTAACGAATCACAGTACCGAGCGCTTGGCCCAACCATTCGAAAAAGCTTTCCACCTGCATGTTGCACTCCTGCCGGACTGTCCTAGGCTACAAGCGCAGCCGTTTCTGGGGCATTGGGCTATCAATCCGTCCGGCAGTTCCCATGTCGGATTGAACCCGCGTTCCGGCAGTGGGTCTGTACTGGGCTAAATGATGCCGTCGCGCGTCGTCATGCAATTGCAATCCTTCCCGAGCAGTCTGTCAGTCAGCGAATAAACGAGAAAAGACGATGCCGATTGTTACCGATCCGCGGCCGCAGTGGCTGTCGGGGATGCGCCCCCGAATCTGGGCGCTGGGCATGCTGGCTGCCGGCTTGTTGTATGCCGCCGCCACACTTCATCTGGATGAGCGGGTGTTCTATTCCCTGCAATCGGCCTGGCACGAAAACCGTTGGGAGGCGCGTAGCCTGTGGCTGCCGGAGTACAAGGTGCGGGTCGATGCGATGCCGGTGGCAACGGTGTCCAACAATCTTTCCGGGCTGACATTCGATGAGCAGCGTAACCATCTTTGGGCCGTGGTGAACAACCCCGAGCAGCTGGTTGCGCTGGATCGGGACGGCAACTTCCTCGCACGCTATCCCCTGAAGGGCTTCAGCGATGTCGAGGGCATTACCTACCTGGGTGACAACCTGCTGGCCGTGACCGAAGAGCGCAGCCAGTCGCTGGTAATCTTCCCTGTGCCTGATAAACCCGGTGCGCTTCAGCGCGAGGATTATGCGTCGGTCACGCTGGGGCTGGGTGATGCGGATAATGCCGGTTTCGAAGGGGTTGGCTACGACCGCGCCGGTGATCGGCTGTTCGTGGTCAAGGAGCACTCGCCGCGCAAGCTCTTCGAGATTCAGGGCATCAAGGCCAGCCTCAATGGGCAGTTGAACCTGAACATCATCGACCGCGAAGCCTGGATTGAAGACAAGGACATGGCCAGCGATCTGGCATCGGTGCATTACGATGAGCGCACCGGTCATCTGGTGCTGCTGAGTGACGAGGCGAAAATGATACTCGAGCTCGACGGTGAGGGTGAGCTGGTCAGCTTCCGCTCATTGTGGAGCGGCTTCGCCGGTCTCGACAAAAGTGTGCCTCAGGCTGAAGGCATGGCCTTTGACGACCGTGGCGATCTGTATCTGGTCAGCGAGCCCAACTTGTTCTACGCCTTCGAGCGCGAGTAGCTGCTCTCGATCCGTCGCCATCAGCCGCGGCGGATCATCCACACGCCGCCGAAGATCAGCAGCAGTCCGGCAATCTTTCCAAGGCTGATCGACGACTGACGAAAACCCGCCCAGCCGAAGTGATCGAGCAGCAGCGCCATGCCCAGCTGCCCGGCCAATACCAGCGCCATGAATAGCAGTGCGCCGATACGCGGGCCGGCGAAGGCCGCCGTGGCAATGAAGAACATCCCCAGCAGGCCGGCGCACCAGTGATACCAACTGAGGCCCCGCAGCGCCTGGATGCCCGGCATGTCTCGCTGGAACAGGACGACACAGATCAACGCCACGGTGCCCACTGCAAAGGAGAGCATTGCCGCGCCCATGACGCTGCCGAAGTGCTTGGCCACTTGCCCATTGATGCCGGCCTGTAAGGGCAGGAATGCTCCGGCAATCAAGGGCAGAACGAGCAGCCACCAGGCTATGACGGGCATGCAAATGTCTCCAGAAAGTAACTAAAAGCCCGCCAGAGCGGCGGGCTGAAAGGGTTGCGGGCCGACAATGCTAGCGCGGCGGGTATTGCGAGAGAACCTTGTTGACGGTTTCACGAAACATCCCGGCCCGCTCTTGAGGGCTGCCCGGATCGTCGCGCAGAACCTGTTCGGCACTGCCGCGCCAGACCAGTTTGCCGTCGTCAGCGTCATACATGTCGAGTTGTAAGGTGCCGACCTGATAGTGGATGGTGCGGGTGTCGGTGATCGTCGGCCCGCCCCAGAATCCGTGCCACGGGCCGCCCCAAGCGCCGATCGATGAGGTGGTGTATTGCTGGCTGCGCTCATCGACAAGAAACCAGGTCTGAACCAACAGATCCGGTTGTGCGCCTGACTGAGCCTGGCGCAGGCCGCGCTGGTCGAGCTGCTCGCTGACGGCACTGCGAATGCGTTGCTCGGTCAGGTCGCTTTTGATGCGCGGATCATCGGGGCGGTACTGCAGGGCCGGTTCCTTCCAGCTCCAGGTCCGATAGGCGGAAAAATCGCGCTCCGGATCGAAGTCGCGTTGTACCTGGGTGCTCTGACAGGCAGCCAGTATCAACAACAGGGGTAGCATCAGCAGTGAACGGAACATTTCGGTTCTCCTTGCCTCAAGTACGCGATCTCAGCGCGGCGGATAATCGGCAAGCGCACGGTTTACCGCGTCTCGCGCGGCGTCCTTGCGCTCGGCCTGGCTAGCGCCACTGCGGGCTTCGGCGCGATTGCTCCAGACGGTCTGGCCCGAAGCGCTGTCGATCATCTCGATGCGCACCGTGACCACCTCCTCTTCGTAGTTACGCACTACCGGGGCGCTGCCGCCAATGCCGTAACCGGTGTTGTAGCCCGGGCCGTAGCCGCCATAGCGGCCGGCACCGACGCCTACTCGGGAACCATAGTCATCGTAGACCTGCCGCACGCGGGTCTCCATCTGTGCGCTGGCGCTGATCTGCACATCGCCCTTGGCGCCAGTCGGTGCCGGACGCAGGCCGCGTTGATCGAGCGCGCCGGAGATCATGTCCTGCAGCTCCTCGGTGCCCAGCGAAGCTGTGCCAGCCGGTGGATTGCGCCAGCTCCAGTTCTGGTAGCTGGAAAAATCCTGCGGTACTGCCGGGTAAGTCGGCGACTGGATACGTTCGATAGGTGGGGCTGGCGGGATCGGCGCCGAGTCGCTGGTGTACGGGTTGCTGCTTTGGCACGCCGCGAGGCTCAATCCGGCCAGCGAACAGAGCAAGGGTAGTGCAGGGCTGATCGACATCGGGGCCTCCCGGTCGGCTCAGAGCGGCCGACACAACCAGTGCAGGTAACGCCCGAGGCCGGCGAAGCTGGGATGGCGGCGGTAGGCCAGTTCCATCTCGATCAAATCGGCAGGCTCGGTACGGGCCTGGAAATCGGCGGGCATGTAGTCATGGAATACGCGCACGCCACTGGTTGATTCGACCTGCCAGTGCGGTGCGAGTTGCGCGGCCAGCTCACGCGGGTCGAGTGGCTGTTGCGGCGTCAGGCTCTGACGCTCGCCCGCATAGGTCTGGCTACGCAGCTTCTTGAAATGGCCTTTGAGCAAGTTGCGGTAGATCAGCGCGTCGCGATTGTAGAAGGCCAGTGACAGCCGGCCATCGTCGGCGACCAGGCGATGCAGTACCGGCAGGATCGCCTGGGGCTCGGCGAGCCACTCCAGTACGGCGTGGCAGATGACCAGATCGAAACGGCCTTCGATCTGACTTTCGATCTCCTGCCAGGGCGCTTGTATAAATGTGGCGCTCTGACCGGCTCCGGCAAACTGTTTGCGTGCTCCTTCCAGCATCGGCTCGGCGGGTTCGGCCAGCGTGACCTGATGGCCCTGCTGAGCCAGCCACAGGCTCATATGACCGAGGCCGGCGCCGATATCCAGCACCCGCAGTGGGCGTTGCGGCAGAACTTCGGCTAGATCGGCCTGCAGCACCGCAAGGCGGATTGCGCCCTTGGCGCCGCCGTAGATCTTCTCGGCGAAGCGCGTCGCCAACTCATCGAAATGGCGGTCGGTCATTGCGCGAACCGCCGTTCGTTGTCGGCAAGCTTGGCCTGCAGCGCCTGTTCCATGTCGATGCCAAGCTCGCTGCACATCAGCAGCAGGTACA
The DNA here is from genome assembly GCF_900129835.1 of Stutzerimonas xanthomarina DSM 18231. Taxonomy (GTDB): domain Bacteria; phylum Pseudomonadota; class Gammaproteobacteria; order Pseudomonadales; family Pseudomonadaceae; genus Stutzerimonas; species Stutzerimonas xanthomarina. Next base: position 142,804 of record NZ_FQXA01000001.1, on the reverse strand, counting down.
TAAGGATGTCGCCGACTTCCTGACCGGCGTGCTCAAGTTTGTCGGCTGAGAGCTGGCGCGACTCGTCTTCGGTCTGCCACTGGAAGATTTCCACCAGCTCGGCCATTTCCACGCTGGCGGCCATGGCGAGATTCTTGGGGCTGTGAAAGCGCTGCCAGTCGTTCTGGTCGCGGATGGCATGCAGGCGTTGGGTGATCTGTTCGATGTTCATGTGGAAAAACGGGCTCGTTGTTTTGGGCGTGGGCCGGAAGCAGGTGGCAACAGGGCACGTTCGCGTCCGGCGCGGCAGGGTCTCGTAGGAGCGAGCTTGCTCGCGATCGGCTTCTTCAAGTTACGGCTGCACTTGGCTGGCGTGACAGCTTTGTTCGCCAGCAAGCTGGCTCCTACAAAAATCGCTGCAACTCGCGCAGGTCGCGCCTGGTGAGCTTCCTCGCGGGTCCGGTCGCTAGATAGGCCGCAAGCTTCCTTCAGCCAAACAACGGCCGCAAGGGGCAGATTGATCAGAGCCGGCGATTCTTCAGCTCACGCTCGATGGCGATCACCCCGGGACGGTAATCGCCTTGCTCGATCGCACGAATGGCCTGTTCCAGGGTTCGCTCGGCGATGTGCTCGTGCTGCTGGGAAATTGCGTTGACCCGGATCGGAAGGAAATCCAACAGCTGCGCGTCACCAAAGGTCGCCAGCCGCAGCTGCTCTGGCCACAGCAGATCGCGTTCGCGCAGTGCATCGAAGACGCCTTCCAGCAACACGTACGCGGTGGTGATCAAGGCATCGGGCAGCGGGCCACGGTCCAGCAGGGCGAGCAGCTGTTCGCGGCCACAGGCGCGGCTGAACTGCTCGGCCTGCAGCACGCTGACCTGGCCCCTGTGCCCGGTTAAAGTCCGGTTAAAACCTTCCTCACGCTGCTGGCTGATGCGAAGGGCCGGCCGCGCGCTGATCAGCGCGATATGCGCGTCGGCAGGAATGTCCAGCGAGCGGGTCAGCTGCGCCGCTGCCTCGCGGTCATCGCTGACCACTGAACAGAAGTGCTCGGCATCCATAGCCCGGTCGAGGGCAATCACCGGGGTGCCGCTCGCTTGAAGCTTGCGATAGCTCTGATCATCAGCCGGCAGGCAGCTGGCAACGATCAGCGCATCGCAACGGCGCGAGCGCAGGACCTGAATGACCTGCCGCTCGGTGTCCGGCTCGTCGTCGGAACCTGCGATCAGCAACTGATAGCCGCGCAAGCGGGCGCGCTGTTCCAGCAATTTGGCCAGGCGGGCGTAGCTCGGGTTTTCCAGGTCCGGAACGATGAAGCCAAGGGTCCGCGACTGCCCGCGGCGTAGCCCGGCCGCTTGTTGATCAAGCTGAAAACCCTTCTGTTCGGCGACGGCCATGACGCGCTCGACCGTGGCTGGGCTGATTCGCCGTTGCGCAGCCTTGCCGTTGAGCACATAGCTGGCGGTGGTTACCGAAACATTGGCGAGGCGGGCGAGGTCGGTCAGTTTCAACGAGAAATCCTTGGTCTGTTCCGGTTTGCAGTGACGGCGGAACACGTTCTACGGAGAGGCAAGTGGATCCCCGAGACGGGTGGTTTGAACTCGGGCTTCTAGAGTCACCCAAATTTGCGTAATGTGCCAAGGGTTGGTGAAACGTTTCAGCAGCTGTCCGGTCATAAGCGCCAGCCCAGGATTCGGGTCATGCCGGCGCGCTGTCGTTCGCACGCCGCCGGTATAAAAACAATCGCGAGCCCGCAAGGAGTTCTCCATGCTTGAGTTGAATGCCCAGCACATCCACATGCGTCAGCACGCGGCGGACAAGCCCGCGGCCCTCGCCCTGCTCAGCGAGGTACTGGTGGCCGACGGGCTGGTAGCGCCCGGTTATCTCGACGGCCTGCGTGCGCGCGAAGCGCAGGGTTCGACCTTTCTCGGGCAGGGCATCGCGATTCCCCATGGCACGCCGGAAACCCGCGATCAGGTGTTCACCACCGGCGTGCGCCTGCTGCACTTTCCGGCCGGCGTCGACTGGGGCAACGGCCAGTTGGTGTATCTGGCGATCGGTATTGCGGCGCGGTCGGATGAGCACCTGCGGCTGTTGCAGCTGCTGACCCGAGCATTGGGCGAGGGCGATCTGAGCGGTGCGCTGCAGAAAGCCGAAAGCCCGGAAGCCATCATCGATCTGCTGCAGGGCGCGCCGCAGGCGTTGGCGCTGGATGGCGAACTGGTTGGCCTGGGTGTCGCCGCCGATGATTTCGACGAATTGGCCTGGCAGGGTGTGAAGCTGCTCAAGCGCGCGCAGTGCGTGGAACCGGGCTTCAACGCCAGCTTGCCGCTGAGCCAGGCGCTGCCGCTGGGTGACGGGCTCTGGTGGTTGAGCAGTGAGCAGTCGGTGCAGCGGCCGGGACTGGCATTCATCACGCCAACATCCAGCCTCGAACACCAGGGCCAGCCCCTCAATGGTCTCTTCGTGCTGGCCAGCCTGGGCGAAGCGCATCGGGCGATGCTTGAGCGCCTGTGCAACCTGTTGATCGAAGGGCGCGGCCAGGAGCTGAGCCAGGCGACTTCCAGTCGCACAGTGCTCGAAGCCCTGGGCGGAGAAGTGGCTGCAGACTGGCCGAGTGTCCAGGTGCCGCTGGCGAATGCCCATGGCTTGCATGCGCGTCCGGCCAAGGTGCTGACCGAAATCGCTCAGGCCTTCGATGGAGAAGTCCGTGTGCGGCTGGCTGGCAGTGAGAGCGCCGGGGTATCGGCCAAGAGCTTGAGCAAATTGCTGGCCGTGGGTGCGCATCGCGGTCAGATGCTGGAATTCATGGCCGAACCTTCCATTGCCGACGATGCGTTGCCGGCGCTGGTGCGCGCCGTGGAAGACGGGCTGGGCGAGGACGTCGAGCCCTTGCCGGCTGCGGGTGAGATGGAGCAACCGGTCATCGCCATGCAACCTGATGAATCGGCCATCGAGCATGCCGCCTTGCGTGCCGGCGACCAGCTGAATGGCATTGCTGCCTCGCCGGGCATTGCCATCGGCCCAGTGCTGGTGCGTAAACCACAGGTGATCGACTACCCCAAGCGGGGCGAGTCGCCGGCGATCGAACTGCAACGTCTGGATGCGGCTCTGAACAAGGTCCATGCAGAAATCGGCAAGCTGATCGAAGCGAGTCAGGTCGCCAGCATCCGCGACATCTTCACCACCCATCAGGCCATGCTGCGCGACCCGGCGCTGCGAGAGGAAGTCCAGGCGCGTCTGCAAAAAGGGCTGAGCGCCGAAGCAGCCTGGATGGAGGAAATCGAAACTGCGGCGCAACAGCAGGAAGCTTTGCACGACAAATTATTGGCCGAGCGTGCCGCCGACCTGCGTGATGTTGGCCGCCGTGTGCTGGCCTGCCTGACGGGCGTTGAAGCCGAGCAGGCGCCGGACGAGCCTTACATTCTGGTGATGGACGAAGTCGCGCCTTCGGACGTCGCCACGCTAAACGCCCAGCGGGTCGCAGGCATTCTTACCGCTGGCGGCGGTGCGACCTCCCACAGCGCCATCATCGCCCGCGCGCTGGGCATTCCGGCCATCGTCGGTGCCGGGCCGGGTGTGCTTGGGCTGGCCCCAAACACACTGTTGCTGCTCGACGGCGAGCGCGGTGAACTGCTGGTCGCCCCGACCGATGCGCAGCTGGAGCAGGCCCGGAACGAGCGCGCCACCCGCGAGGAGCGCAAGCGCCTGGCAAATGAGCGTCGCCTGGAGCCGGCCATCACCCGTGACGGCCATCCGGTAGAGATCGCTGCCAACATCGGCGCTGCTGGCGAAACCCCGGAAGCGGTGGCGATGGGCGCCGAAGGCATTGGCCTGCTGCGTACCGAACTGGTGTTCATGAACCATTCCCAGGCGCCGGATCAGGCGACTCAGGAAGCCGAGTACCGCCGCGTGCTGGAAGCCCTCCAAGGGCGTCCATTGGTGGTACGTACGCTGGATGTCGGCGGGGACAAGCCGCTGCCGTACTGGCCGATGCCAGCCGAGGAAAACCCCTTTCTTGGCGTGCGCGGGATTCGCCTAAGCCTGCAGCGTCCGGACATCCTCGAAACCCAGTTGCGCGCCTTGCTCGCCTCGGCCGATGGCCGCCCGCTGCGGATCATGTTCCCCATGGTCGGCAACATCGACGAGTGGCGCACCGCCAAAGCCATGGTCGACCGCCTGCGCGTTGAGCTGCCGGTGGCCGACCTGCAGGTCGGCATCATGATCGAGATCCCGTCCGCCGCGCTGATCGCGCCGGTGCTGGCGCAGGAAGTCGACTTCTTCAGCATCGGCACCAATGACCTGACGCAGTACACCCTCGCCATCGACCGCGGGCATCCGACGCTTTCAGGGCAGGCCGATGGGCTGCACCCAGCGGTGCTGCGGCTGATCGGTATGACGGTCGAGGCCGCCCATGCCCACGGCAAGTGGGTCGGCGTTTGTGGCGAGCTGGCCGCTGATGCATTGGCGGTACCGATGCTGGTGGGCCTGGGCGTGGACGAACTGAGCGTTTCGGCGCGCAGCATCGCCTTGGTGAAGGCGCGCGTTCGCGAGCTGGATTTCGCGGCCTGCCAGAGGCTGGCCCAGCAAGCCCTGATGCTGCCCGGCGCCCATGAAGTCCGCGCCTTCGTCGGGGAGCACTGCTGATGGCTCGCGTGCTGACGGTCACCCTCAACCCGGCCCTGGACCTGACCGTACAGCTGCCCGCGCTGCGCCTCGGCGAAGTAAATCGCAGCGAAAGCCTGCAGGTGCATGCCGCCGGAAAGGGGCTCAACGTCTCGCAGGTGCTGGCCGACCTCGGCCATCAGCTGACCGTCACTGGCTTTCTCGGCGAGGGCAATCCTCTGGCTTTCGAGCAGTTGTTCGCCGCGCGTGGATTAGCCGACGAATTCGTCCGCGTTCCGGGCGATACCCGCAGCAATATCAAACTGGCCGAAGCGGACGGGCAGGTCACCGACATCAACGGCCCGGGGGTGAAGGTGAGCGAGGCGCACTGCACGGAGTTGCTGACACAGCTCCTGCGGCTGGCGCCCGCTCATGACCTCGTGGTCGTCGCCGGCAGCTTGCCTCGTGGCATCGATAGGCAGTGGTTCGTCCAGCTCTTGCAGACGCTCAAGAGTCTCGGCGTGCGGGTGGCTCTGGACACCAGTGGTGCCGCGTTGCGTGACGGGCTGGCCGCCACGCCCTGGTTGATCAAACCCAACGAGGAAGAGCTGGCCGAGGCCCGTGGCATCGAACTCACCGAGTCGGCAGCGCTGACTGCCGAAGCACGGCGACTACAAGCCGAAGGCATCGAACACGTGGTTATTTCGCAGGGCGCCAATGGCGTCAGCTGGTTCTCGCCAGGCGCCACGCTGCATGCCAATCCGCCAAAGGTTCAGGTCGTCAGCACCGTTGGTGCGGGCGACTCACTGCTCGCCGGCGTGCTTCACGGTCTGCTGGAAGGCTGGCCGGCCGAACGCACCCTTACACACGCCACCGCCATTGCCGCGCAGGCGGTTGGGCAGGTCGGCTTTGGCATCACCGACACGGATGGACTTGCGGACCTGGAGGCCAGGGTCCGGCTCCAACCGCTGAGCCAATAAATCGAACAAGAGGTGAAGGAATGAATCTTCTCATCGTTACGGCCTGCCCCAACGGAATGGTCACCAGCGTGCTGACGTCACGCCTGCTCGAAGCGGCCGCCCATCGTCTGGGCTGGTCGACCGCCGTGGAAGTCCACGATCCCAAGGCCATCGGCTCGCCGCTGACGCCCGCACAGATCGCCAATGCCGATCTGGTGGTCGTGGTGAAAACCGGGCCGTTGTCATTGCAGCGCTTCGTTGGCAAACGCGTCGCGCAATCAACGCCATCCGAGGCGCTGCTCGATCCGGAAGCCTTCCTGCGCAGCGCGGCTGACACGGCAAGCGAGCTGCAGCAGGACGACGGAGCGGATGCTGCGCATACCAGTGGCAAGCCCAAACTTGTCGCCATCACCGCTTGCCCGACCGGCGTGGCGCACACCTTCATGGCGGCTGAAGCCCTGCAGCAGGCCGCGATCCGCAAGGGTTACGACCTGCAGGTGGAAACCCGCGGTTCGGTGGGTGCGCGCAACGTGCTGGAAGCGGACGCCATCGCCGCGGCCGACGTGGTGCTGCTGGCCGCCGATATCGAAGTGGATGTCGCCCGCTTTGCCGGCAAACGCGTGTTTCGCTGCGGCACCGGCGTGGCCCTCAAACAACCCGACGCGACGCTGGATCGCGCGCTGGAAGAAGGCGCTGTGCTAGCCGGAGGCGCCACAGCCAATACCGGCGGCGGCGAACAGAAGGGCGAAAAGACCGGTGTCTACAAGCACCTGCTGACCGGCGTGTCCTACATGCTGCCGATGGTGGTGGCGGGCGGTTTGCTGATCGCGCTGTCGTTCGTATTCGGCATCGAGGCGTTCAAGGAGGAGGGCACGCTGGCCGCCGCGCTGATGAAGATCGGTGGCGAAACGGCCTTCCAGTTGATGGTGCCGCTGCTGGCGGGATACATCGCCTATTCCATCGCGGATCGCCCGGGGCTGGCGCCCGGCATGATCGGCGGCTTGCTGGCCGGCACCCTGGGGGCAGGCTTTATCGGCGGCATCATCGCCGGCTTCGTCGCCGGTTACGCGGCCAAGGCCGTCAATCGCTGGATTCCCTTGCCGGCCAGCGTCGAATCGCTCAAGCCGATCCTGATCATTCCGTTGCTGGCCAGTCTGTTCACCGGCCTGGTGATGATTTACGTGGTCGGCACGCCGGTGGCGAAGATGCTCGCCGGGCTGACCGAATTCCTCGACACCATGGGCACCGCCAACGCCATCCTGCTCGGGCTGCTGCTTGGCAGCATGATGTGCGTCGACCTCGGCGGACCAGTGAACAAGGCCGCTTATGCCTTCTCCGTCGGGCTGCTCGCGTCTCAGAGCTACGCACCGATGGCTGCCACCATGGCGGCTGGGATGGTGCCGCCAATCGGCATGGGCATCGCCACGCTGATCGCCCGGCGCAAGTTCGCGCAGACCGAGCGCGAAGCCGGCAAGGCCGCGCTGGTGCTGGGCTGCTGCTTCATTTCCGAAGGCGCGATTCCGTTCGCTGCGAAAGACCCGTTGCGGGTGATTCCAGCCAGCATCGCCGGTGGTGCGCTGACCGGCGCGCTGTCCATGGCCTTCGGCGCAAAGCTGCTGGCGCCCCATGGCGGTCTGTTCGTGCTGCTGATCCCGAACGCCATCAACCATGCGCTGCTGTATCTCGTCGCGATTCTCGCCGGCAGCTTGGTGACGGGGGTGATCTATGCCGTGATCAAGCGGCCTGAGGCGCAACCCCTCGCTGTTGGCGCCACGGCCTGACCATCGGACTGGAAACGCTGAACTAAGGCCCTCGCGCCGCATCCACTACAAGCCAGCCGAAACTTTGTGACACAAGGTTTCGCTGGCTTTTGCTTTTCTGTTCTAAGTACGAATCGCTGGAGACTGTTGCATGAGCATCGACTACGGGCCGCGACCCTTGAGAGTCACCCTGACTGCCGTGGTGGTCCTGGTGCTGGGCGCGCTGATGGCTATTGGTGGCGGCTATCTCGCAATATTAGGCGGGTCCTGGTACTACCTGGTCGCCGGTGTGGGACTGCTTGTTGTCGCCGGTCTGCTGTTTGCTCGGCGTCGCGCGGCGATCTGGTTGTACGCGGTGCTGCTGCTGGCGACGCTGGCGTGGACGCTGTACGAGGTGCGGTTCGATTGGTGGCAGATGGCGCCACGCATCGATCTTTGGTGCGTCCTGGGCCTGTGGCTGATTTTGCCTTTCGTCAATCGCTACGTGAGCGACCGGCTGGTCTGGCGCGACGGCGCCAGTGGTTTGCTCGGGCTCGGCCTGCTGGCCGGTGCGCTGATGGCGGGCTACTCGTTAACGCAGGACTATCACTCGATCACGGGTGAGTTCAGTGATGCGCAGATGCAAGGCCTGAACCCGGAAGGGCAGGCCGGCCGACAGGCCACCGAGTGGACGGCTTACGGGGGCTCCGGCAGAGGCGACCGCTATTCCACGGCTGACCTCATCACGCCGGAAAATGTCGGGAGCCTGCAAAAGGCCTGGGAATATCACACCGGCGATTTGCCGGGCGAAGGCGATCCCGGCGAAATCACCAATCAGGTTACGCCGTTGAAGATCGGCGATAGCCTGTTCATCTGCACCCCGCACAGCATCGCCATTGCGCTGGATGCCGACACTGGCGAGGAGCGCTGGCGCTTCGACCCGAGCATCAACCGCGATGCCGAGTACTACCAGCACATGACTTGCCGCGGCTTGGCTTTCCATGACGCAACCCGCTACGCCGTCCCGGTCGCAAGCGCCGATCAGCCGGCGGCGCGCTGCGAGCAGCGCCTTTTTCTGCCGACCAATGACGGCACGCTCATCGCGCTGGATGTGCAGGATGGCAAGCCCTGTGAAGACTTCGGCGACGCCGGCGTGGTTGATCTCAAGGCGGGCCTGGGCGAAGGCGCGCTGGGCGTCTATCTGCCGACGTCGCCGCCCGTGGTGACCGAGAAACTGGTCATCGTTGGTGGGTCCATTACGGATAACGGCGCGGTGGATTCGCCCGGTGGCGTGATCCGCGCCTATGACGTTCGCAATGGTCGACTGATCTGGAATTTCGACCCGGGCAATCCGGACGCCACCGAGCCGCTCGCACCGGGTGAGACCTATGTGCGCAGCACGCCGAACTCATGGACCATCGCCACAGCGGATGAATCGCTTGGGCTGGTGTACATCCCGACGGGTAATCAGACCCCCGACCAGTGGGCCGTGCCACGTACGCCTGAATCGGAGCGCTTCACGGATACGCTCGTGGCGCTGGAGCTGGACACCGGTAAGGTGCGGTGGGAGTTCCAGACCGTCCATCACGACCTGTGGGACCGTGACCTGCCCTCGCAGCCGACGCTGGTGGACATTGACGGGCCGCAGGGCACGGTGCCGGCTATCATCCAGCCGACCAAGCGGGGTGATCTTTTCGTACTGGATCGCCGTACGGGTGAGCCGATTGTCCCTGTCGAGGAAATTCCGGTGCCCCAGGGCACCGTGGAAGGTGATTACGCGGCGCCTACCCAGCCAATTTCGGCGCTCAGCTACGCGCCCGACGCGCCGCTGTACGAGAAGGACATGTGGGGCGGCACGCCTCTGGATCAGATGATGTGCCGCATCCAGTTTCGCAAACTGCGCTACGACGGTGACTTCACACCGCCGTCCGAGCAGGGCTCGCTGATCTATCCGGGCAACGTCGGCACCTTCAACTGGCCATCGGTGGCGGTGGATCCGAGCCGCCAGCTGTTATTCGGTGCGCCAAATTACCTGGCGTTCATCTCGACCATGGTCAACCGCAACGACGTCGATCCGGAGGAGCGTACCGGTGGCGGCGAAACCGGGTTGCAACCGAACCTTGGCGCGCCCTGGATGGTGAGACTGGAACCGTTCATGTCCGTGCTCGGCCTGCCATGCCAGACCCCGCCATGGGGCTACGTGACGGCAGTCGATCTGCGCACCATGAAGAAAGTCTGGATGCACAAGAACGGCACCAGCCGCGACAGTGCACCCTTGGGTATCCCGTTCCCGGTGGGTACGCCAGCGCTGGGCGGGCCGATCGTGACGGCCGGTGGAGTGGCCTTTATGAGCGGTACGCTGGACTACTACCTGCGCGCCTATGACCTGCGAACGGGTGAAGAACTGTGGAAAGCCCGCCTTCCTGCGGGTGGCCAGGCGACGCCGATGACCTACGTGTCCGAGCAGACCGGCAAGCAGTACGTGGTGCAGATGGCCGGTGGGCATGGATCGTTCGGGACGAAGATTGGGGATTCGGTGGTGGCCTGGACGTTGGAGGAGTAGGTGAAGCGGCCGTTGGTATGGGCCGTTGAATCGGCGCTCGACATAGCGCCCGCCCCTCACCCTAACCCTCTCCCCGGAGGGGTGAGGGGACTGGACCGAGTTGGGGTTTCGGCATCGGTATAAGGCGATGCGCAGCGATTCAATTCGTGCGATTCCCCTGCGCACTGTGACGCCAACTGCGGTGTTGCTGCATATATCCCCTGCGAAGACTTGAACGGGTCCTGGGGCTACGTGAAGCGATACATCCTGGTGAGAGTTTGCCAGTACATGTGCTGCGTGATGACCTTATGGTATCTGGCCGATCACCGATGATTCGATAACTTCAGTCCAGCTCCCTCTCCCCGTTGGGGAGAGGGTTGGGGTGAGGGGGGCGGGCCTCAATCCTGCGCAAGATTTCCGCCAGGACACCTTCGAGATTCCGCATTACATCCAGGTTGCTGAAGCGAAGAACTTCCAGCCCCTGACGCTGCAGATAGGCCGTGCGCAAATGGTCTTTCGCCAAGCCAGCTACGTCGTAGTGCTGCCCGCCATCGAGCTCGATGACAAGCTGCAACGCTGCGCAGTAGAAGTCCAGAACGTAAGGCGGCCACGGATGTTGCCGACGAAATTTGAATCCGGCTAAACCGCGATTGCACAGCTTGCGCCACAGCAGGCGTTCGCAATCGGTAAGTTGGAATCGAAGGTGTCTGGCGAACTGGCGCTGTTCGGGTGAGGCGCGTTCAGTGGGCATTCACGGTCCTTGTGAAAAGGCGGTCTCTCGCTTCCTTACGAGAGTGCTTTCAGATGAGCGCAGTGGCATGCGGCGCAAAATCAACTACGCCTGCAGCAGGCGCACCCCTATGTCAGTGATGCTCGCGCGTCGCCCTGAATTTCACGTCCGGCCAGCGCTCTTCCATCAGGCTCAGATTCACCCGGGTTGGCGCCAGATAGGTCAGGTGTCCGCCACCATCGACCGCCAGGTTCTCGTAGGCCTTGTCGCTGAATTCCTTGAGCTTCTTCTCGTTATCGCATTCGATCCAGCGGGCCGACCAGACGTTGATCGCCTCGTAGGCGCACTCGACCTTGTATTCCTCTTTCAGGCGGCTGGCGACGACGTCGAACTGCAGCACGCCGACCGCGCCGAGGATGATGTCGTTGTTGCGCTCGGGGAAGAACACCTGGGTGGCGCCTTCCTCGGCCAGTTCCTGAAGGCCCTGGCGCAGTTGCTTGGACTTCAACGGGTCCTTCAGGCGGACGCGGCGGAACAGTTCTGGGGCGAAGTGCGGGATGCCGGTAAAGCCGAGGTTTTCGCCTTCAGTGAAGGTGTCCCCAATCTGGATGGTGCCGTGGTTATGCAAACCGATGATGTCGCCGGCCCAGGCTTCCTCCAACTGCTCACGCTCGCTGGAGAAGAAGGTGAGGGCGTCGGCGATGCGGATGTCCTTGCCGATGCGTGCGTGGCGCAGCTTCATGCCCTTTTCGTATTTGCCTGAGCAGATCCGCATGAAGGCGATGCGGTCGCGGTGCTTGGGGTCCATGTTCGCCTGGATCTTGAACACGAAACCGGTGAATTTGTCCTCGACCGGCTCGACCACCCGCTCGTTAGCGGCGCGTGGCAGCGGGCGTGGTGCCCAGTCGACCACGGCATCGAGCACGTGATCCACGCCAAAGTTGCCCAATGCGGTACCGAAGAATACCGGGGTCAGCTGGCCTTTGATGAACTCGTCCTGGTCGAACTCGTGGCAAGCACCCTGGACCAGCTCCAGCTGTTCGACGAAGCGGTCGTACTCGTCGCCGATGTGCTTGCGCGCTTCGTCGGAATCGAGCTTCTCGATGATTTTGACGTCGGTGCGCTCGTGTCCGTGGCCCGGCGTGTAGACGATGATGTAGTCGTCCTTGAGGTGATACACGCCCTTGAAGTCACGGTAGCAGCCGATCGGCCAGGTGATGGGCGCGGCCTTGATCTTGAGGACCGCTTCAATCTCGTCGAGCAGCTCGATGGGGTCACGGATGTCACGGTCGAGCTTGTTGATGAAGCTGACAATGGGGGTGTCGCGCAGCCGGCAGACGTCCATCAGCGCGATGGTGCGTGGCTCGACGCCCTTACCGCCGTCGAGAACCATCAGCGCCGAGTCCACCGCCGTCAGGGTGCGATAGGTGTCTTCCGAGAAGTCTTCGTGGCCGGGGGTGTCGAGCAGGTTGATCATGTGCTCGCGGTAGGGGAACTGCATCACCGAGGTGGTGATGGAGATGCCGCGCTGCTTTTCCATTTCCATCCAGTCGGAGGTCGCGTGACGGTCGGATTTACGCGACTTCACGGTACCGGCCACGGCAATGGCCTTCCCCATCAGCAGGAGCTTTTCGGTGATGGTGGTCTTGCCCGCGTCGGGGTGGGAAATGATGGCGAAGGTGCGGCGCTTCGCGACTTCGGCGGCCTGAGAGGTCATGGCGGTCCCGGTATAGAAAGCGTGTCGGAAAAAGCCGGCGATTATAGCGCAATGCCGTGTGAGCGATGGCAATAGCCGGACGGATCCGTAGTGTTGCTGGTCACGTATTGGATGCGGACGCGAGCTGCAGACGCGGGCGGTGATCGTGCGGCTATCGGGGCGGCGACTGGCGCCCGTCCGCCTGGTTTAAGGAACATCCCCGCGTCACATCGGTCGGTTTGAGTACGGTAGGTTTGCCGAAGGGTCAAAAAAAGGAGTGAGCGCGGATTTTTCGTTGATCTCAATCAGCAGTGGTTCTAAAGTTCGCGCCCGAACGTCCATGCTGGCAACGATCCATCCGGCTCAAGTACTGACGACGAGAGATCACGATTTTCACCAGACCGCTGCGGCAGTTGCCGCGGACCTGGCCGTGATGCTCGGCGACATGCCTTGGGAAGTAGGCGAACCAAAGTGGGGAAACTGATCAGGCGTTCTTGCTCACCCCTAATCCGACTTTACGTTTCCCGATTTGGAGCCATGCATGTCGATCAAGATTGAAGACTACTATTCCCGTCCCACCTTCCAGAAGATGAAGGATTTCGCTGACCAGCACGAAACCCCGTTCGTGGTTATCGATACCCAAACCATCGATAAGGCGTACGACGATCTGCGCGCCGGGTTTGAATTCGCCAAGGTTTACTACGCAGTCAAGGCGAACCCGGCCGTTGAAATCATTGATCTGCTCAAGAACAAGGGTTCGAGCTTCGACATCGCGTCGATCTACGAGCTGGACAAAGTCATGTCCCGCGGTGTCGGCCCGGAGCGCATCAGCTACGGCAACACCATCAAGAAAGCCAAGGACATCCGCTACTTCTACGACAAGGGTGTGCGCATGTTCGCCACCGACTCGGAAGCGGATCTGCGCAATATCGCCAAGGCCGCGCCGGGTTCGAAAGTCTACGTCCGCATCCTGACCGAAGGCTCGACCACTGCCGACTGGCCGCTGTCGCGCAAATTTGGCTGCCAGACCGACATGGCGATGGATCTGCTGATCCTGGCGCGTCAGCTGAAGCTGGAGCCCTACGGCATCTCCTTTCACGTCGGTTCGCAGCAGCGCGACATCTCCGTGTGGGACGCCGCGATCGCCAAGGTCAAGGTGATCTTCGAACGTCTGAAGGAAGAAGACGGTATCGAGCTGAAGATGATCAACATGGGTGGCGGTTTCCCGGCCAACTACATCACCCGCACCAACAGCCTGGAAACCTATGCCGAGGAAATCATCCGCTTCCTCAAGGAAGACTTCGGTGACGACCTGCCGGAAATCATCCTCGAACCAGGCCGTTCGCTGATCGCCAACTCGGGCATTCTGGTCAGCGAAGTGGTGCTGGTGGCGCGCAAGTCGCGTACTGCCGTTGAGCGCTGGGTCTACACCGACGTCGGCATGTTCTCCGGCCTGATCGAAACCATGGGTGAAGCCATCAAGTTCCCGATCTGGACCGAGAAGAAGGGCGAGATGGAAGAAGTGGTCATCGCCGGCCCGACTTGCGACAGCGCCGACATCATGTACGAAAACTACAAGTACGGACTGCCACTGAACCTGGCCATCGGCGACCGCATGTACTGGCTATCTACCGGCGCCTACACCACCAGTTACAGCGCCGTGGAGTTCAACGGCTTCCCGCCGCTGAAGGCCTACTACATCTAAGCGCCCCAGCCATGCAGAACGCCGCGGACTCCGCGGCGTTTTTGTTTACGGTTTCGTACATTCCGCGCCCATGACCCTCTGAGCGCAAGATCAACGGCTCCTTTGCCGATTTGCCTGCAGGTTAGCTGCAAACTGGCCCGGCCTGGCCTGGCCTGGCCTCGGCTGTAGTCGCCTCGTGCGCCGGAGTCAGTACAGGTCGCGGCGATAGCGCCCTTGCTCGCTCAAGGTATTGAGCTGGGCCTCGCCGAGCAGCCCGACTAAAATCTGCTGCACGTCGCGGCCCATGCCCTCAAGGCTGCCGCATACGTACAGCGCGGCGCCCGCGTCGATCCAGCACCGCAGCTCGTCGGCGGCGTCACGCAGCGCGTGCTGCACATAACGCTTCTCAAGCTGGTCACGGGAGAACGCCAGGTCCAGTCGTTGCAGATGGCCGGTGCGGAGCCAGTGCTCGATTTCCTGCTGAAAGAAGTAGTCGATGGACTGGTTGCGCTCGCCGAACAACAACCAATTCCGCGAGCCAGGCACCGCGGCGCGCTCGCGTAGGTGAGCGCGCAACCCAGCCAGACCCGTGCCATTGCCGATCAGGATCATCGGCGTGCTGTGCGCCGGCCCGTGGAAGTTGGGGTTGCTGCGAATGCGCAGGGCTAGCTCGCCGCCGAGCACGGCGTGCTGACACAACCAGCCAGAACCCAGGCCGAGTCGGCCATCGGCATGGCGAGCCTCGCGCACCAGCAGTTCCAGCGTGCCGTCAGCGGGTACCGAGGCGATGGAATACTCGCGGTGTGGCAGCAGCGGTAAGGACAGCAGGGCGTCGACGTCGTGGTCCGCCAGCGTTGTTTCATCTGAGCTCAGCCGGCGTTTCGACAGAGCCAAGGCCAACGTCTGTCCGCCGGGGATTGGCTGGTGTGGATCGTGACCAAGCCGGAGCAGCAGCGCTTCGATTTCCCGAAGCGGATGCTGCGGTCCAATTTCGGCGATGTCACCGGCCTGCCAGAACGCGGTGGCCGGTCCGCCAAGCGTGAGATGAAAGACCGGCGCGCCTGAGCTGCCAGGGTTGAGGCGGGCGCGGGTATCGAGACGCCAGGGTTGGTACGGTGCCGATTGCCAATCTGAATAATCGCTACGGCCACTGAGGTGGCCCAGCTGATGCTGCCAATGGCGGAGTATTCCGGAGTCGCCGCGGTCGGCGCAGAGCAGGTCGAACAGCGGTGCCGCCTGTCGCTCGCGTAAACGGGCATCAAGGCGTTGGCCAAAGCCGCAGAAGTGCGAATACCGGGCGTCGCCCAGCGCCAGTACGGCAAATTCCAGGTGAGACAGGTCCATGGCCTGGCTCGACAAACGTCGCTCGAATCGCGCCGCGTTGTCCGGCGCTTCGCCCTCACCGTAGGTGCTGACAATGAACAGCGCGCGGCGGATGCCTTGCAGGGTGTCCAGGCGATTCAGGGGCAATACATTGCACGTCAGTCCTGCTTCATGCAGCTGCGCGGCGCTGCGTTCGGCCAATTCCCGGGCCTGGCCACCTTGACTGGCATAGGCGATCAGCAGCGCGTCTGGCGCCAGGCTCTGTATCGCCTTCGAGTGGCGATGGTGTCGCCAACTCACCAGGCACAGCGTGAGATAGGCGACCGTCACCAGCGCTGCGGTCAGTTCTCGCGGCGGCTGCCACTCGAGCAGTGCCGCGCCCAGCAGCAGGCAGGCGGCCACGACGGCTTGGCCGAACGACACGAAGCGGACTGAAGGGGAAGGCAATACAGGACCCTTTCCAGAGATGTTGGCGGCAGGGCAAGGAAGCGCACGGACCACAGGGCCAGCCGATTCATTTCTGGTCAGCTCGCCCTGGCTCCGCTTGCAGACTTACAGCGCAAGCACCTCGAGCGTGGCGCTGTAACTGTCGCGGCGCTGGCTGGCCGGCTTGCTGACGCCTTCGTCACTGGTTAGCTCGGCTTCCAGCCAATACATCCCAGGCGTCGGCCAGGTGATGCTGACCTTGCCGTTCTCATCGGTGGTGGCCTTGATCTCGCCCAGTTCGTCGCGGTAACGATTGCCGCCGGGAATCACGCTGATCTCCACGTCTGCGGCCGGCTTGCCGTCAAGCAGGAAGACGAACTCCGCGGCTTCGCCGGCATAAAGGTCGTTGGGATGGGTGACCGGAGCCAGCTCAAGACCCTCGCCGGTGGGCTCAAGCACTGTCTTGGTCGGAGCGCCCGACGTCGCAAACACTTCCATGCGGCTGCTGTTCTGGGTGACCTTCAGCGCCTCGGCCTTGTCAGGAACGTCCGTGGCGAAGGTCTGTGCATTGCCCATCCACCGGCGCGTTTCGCCATTTTCTTTCCAGCTGGCGAACAGGCCGCTATTGGCGACTGCCAGCTTGTAGGTCCCTTTCTGGGTCAGGTGCACATCGAATGTGCTGCGATACCGGCCGATGCTGCCGTTCTCGGGCTGGGCCTTGGTGCCATCCGGAGCGATCACCTGCAACTGTGCGGCAGGACGTGGGCGCATGCCCGGTGGGCCGCCAGCGGGGGCCTGATCCACTTCGCCGATGCCCTGCAGGCGCAGCGGGAAATGCTCGAAATAAAAGAGGTCGTTGGACACCGCGGCATCCACCGTAATCCACGGATCTTCACCGGAGAGGACGGTCGCGGAAGGTAGCATCCAGGCGCGGTGTGCCTGGGCGGACAGCGGCAGACAGATGGCCAGAGCCACGGCGGTCCATTTGATGACAGGTTTCATGCTGGGCTTCCTTGGATCATGGATTCAGTTGGACGGTGACCGAGCCCAGTTCGCTTTCGCCCTGAGCCTGTTGTTTTTCGGCGTTTTGCGGCGGCCAGGTGAACGGCAGGCGCAGCAACTCGCGCCCGCCCACTTCACGAGCGGCTTCGACCACCAGGCGATAATCGCCTGCGGGCAGATCCTTGAGGGGCGCCTTGGTGTCGTCGAAGGTCAATTGATGGGTGCCGACCGCGCGCGTCGCACCGCTCACCCCATCTACCGGCATTTGCAGGCTACGGCCGCTGCGACGCCACCATTCACGCATGTCCTTGAGCCACTTCTCGCCTTCGTTGTCCTTCAGCTTGAGGTCGTACCAGACGGCGAGGTTGGCGACGTGGCGCTTGTCGGGCTCTTCCAGCCACAGCGCCACATAGGGGCGGTGGTATTCAGCGACCTGCAGGCGAGGGATTTCCACGTCGACCACCAGCTCCGCGGCCATCACGGGCGCCGTGAGCAAGGCAAGGGATAACAACAAGGGTTTACGCATTGAACGTCCTTAATGAATGAACAGCAGCGCGAGCAGCAACGGGATCACCAGCCCAGCGCCGACCAGGGGCCACGTCGTTGGGCGACCACTGGCGTGACGCTGCAAAAGCAGCAGGCCAGTGATGCTGAACAGCACGCAGACCCCGGCGAAAATATCGATGAACCAGCTCCACGCGCCGCCCGTATTGCGGCCTTTGTGCAGGTCGTTGAGGTACGCGAACCAGCCGCGGTCAGTGGCCTCGAACAGCAGCTCGCCGCTGTTCAGATCCAGACTCAGCCAGGCGTCGCCACCGGGGCGGGGCAGGGCGACGTAAAGCTCGCCGTCGCTCCACTCGGCTTCGCGACCGGCCAGCTCAAGCTTCAGCTCGCTTTCGAGCCAGCCCTCCAACTCGGCGGGCAGACCTTCGCTCGGTTGTTTGGCTAGCAGCGTTTTCTGCAGCGAAGCCGGCAGCCGCGCCTGGCGCTCGACAATGTCTGGTCGGGCTTCGATTTGCGCCGCGTGGTTGAGCGTGATCCCGGTAACCGCGAACAGCAGCATGCCAACCAGACACAGCGCAGAGCTGATCCAGTGCCATTGGCGCAGGGTGCCGAGCCAGAGGTGCATGGTGGTCCTTGAAAGCGAGGGAATAGATGGCAGGATTCTAAAGGCGGGGCGCGCGCGGATGGTAGGAATTTACAGAAGACATACATTCGCGTTTGGCGCTGGGATCGTCACGGCAAAAGACGCGTACGTCTTTTGCCGTATGCGAGATGATCAGAACGTGATGTTCGCCGAAAGCCAGAGACGGCGGCCTTCTTCGATGGTGCCTGCGCCGGCCGCGCCTCGAGAAATGTGAGCGTAGCTGGATGCCCATTGGGTGTCGCCAGCGCTGTCGGTGTAGTAATCGCCTTCGAGGAAGTCCTTGTTGAACAGGTTATAGATAGTCGCGTTGAGGGTCAGGTTCTCCGAGGCGCGGAATGAGCCGCCGAGGTGAAACACTTTATAAGCCTCGAGGTCGCCAACCTGTTTCTGCAGCGCCTGGTCGTCTGCGGCGAGGTTTGCGAATGTGTCGGTGAATCGGGTTCGTTCTCCGCGGTATTCGCCCTTAAGCCACAATGTCAGGCGGTCGCTGGCGTTCCAGTTCAGCCGCGCGTGGGCCATATGTTCGGGAGTATTGGTCAGGGGAGCACCCTTGTTAGCACCGCTTTTCTGTTCGCTATCGCTGTAGGTGTAGTTACCGCTCAGCGTCCAGCGCGGCGCGAATTCCCAGCTGGCCGCCAGCTCCAGGCCCTGGGTTTCGGCTTCGCCGATGTTGAGCTCCTGGGCAAAGCTGTCTTGGGTAAAACCGCTGCCATAGGCGACGCAGCCCGCCTGGTTCGGATTGGCCGCAGAAAAGCAGTTCGGAACTGGCGTGCCGGTATCGATCTTGTCCTTGAAGTCGTTATGGAAGAGCGTCGCGTTGGCGTTGAAGCCGACGAGGTTATCGAAGTAGACGCCCAGCTCAGTGTTGGTTGTTTCCTCTGGCTCAAGATTCGGGCTGCCGATGGTCAGGATGGTGCCCTGACCGGTGACGCCATTGATGCCGTCGTGCAGCTGGTTGAGGCTTGGCGTTCGGTAACCCTTGCTAACGCCGCCTTTCATGGTCCAGCTATCGGTGGTGTTCCAGACCAGATAAGCACGCGGGCTGACATGGCCGCCGAACGCCTCGTGATCTTCGTAACGGGCGCCCAAGGTCAGAGCCAAATCGTCGCGCAGACGCCACTCATCCTCTACGAACAGCGCCCAGGAGGTCTGCTGGAAGTCTTCACCGGCGATGCCGTCAGTCAACTCAGCGTCCCAATACTGACCGCCAACCGAAAGCAGATGAGCGTCGCCAAGCGGCGCTACCAGTTTCGTATCGAATATCAGGTCGGTGGATTCGAGCTCACGGTCACCACCGCCAACAATCGAGGCGTAAGGCGGCGCGTAGGGAACACCAACGGTTCCGGCAATGGTGCGGCCGATGGTTTCGGTGGTGTTGTGGGTCACGCTGCTTTCGAGCGTGCCGAAATTAAGGCGCGCGTTATGGCCCAATGCGAACTGGTCGCGCTCGAAGCGAAGCTCGTCCGCGTAGCCGTTTGCCGTGCCGGGTGAATCGGCGCAATTTCTATCCCTGCCATCGAGCGTGCCTAGCTGACATTCGTCGTTGTTGTAAGCCTGGCGACCACGTTCGAGGTCCAGATAGAAATCATGGTCTTCATGAGGCGTAAGGCTCAGACGACCACCGATATTGTAGTTGCGACCCTCTACCGGTGAGGCGCCTCGCTTGGTGACCTCGGTGTTGTTGTCGAACGTGAGATTGGATGCGTCCCGGTCGTACAGACTGCCGCGAAGGGTCAGCCCGGCTAGGTCGTCTATCAGCGGACCACTGGTGTAAAAGCTGGTGTTACTGGAGTCTCCGTAACTACTCTCTTCCTGGAAAGTATGGTCCAGGCTGATTGAAGCACCCCATTCGGACGCAACCTTCTTGGTGATGATATTGACCACGCCGCCCATTGCATCCGAGCCGTAAAGGGTGGACATCGGGCCGCGGATCACTTCGATTCGCTCGATGGCTGACATCGGCGGCATGAAGCTAGTGGATGTATCGCCAAAGCCGTTCGGGGTAACGCTGCCGGCAGGGTTTTGTCGGCGGCCGTCGATCAGAATCAGCGTGTATTCGCTGGGCATGCCGCGAATGCTGATATTCAGGCCGCCTGTCTTGCCAGTGCTTTGCCGGATATCCACACCCTCGACCCCGTCAATCGCCTGCGCCAAGTTGCTATAGCGATTCTGCTGCAGATCTTCTTGGCTGATCACACTGATGCTGGCTGGTGCCTCGGTAATCTTCTGTTCGAAACCCGAGGCGCTGACAACGGTGTCGCTTAGCGTGACAGGATCAGCTGCGATGACATCGAGGCTAAAAACTAATACGGCGCTGGCGAGCGCGGTGCGGGCGAAGGGGGCGTACATCCATGGCTCCTGCTATCAATAATTATTCGCAGCCGGCATGATAGCGATTCTCGCCCGCGGATAAACATTATTCGCATCAGAGTTACATGTACAACCGCGTTGAAGCGCCTCGATGTCCAGACGGGCCAGGCTTTTTGGTTATGTGTCAATTTGTTGCGATTGTTCCTGGCGGGCTGCGGAGCGATTTCAGGCTGTAGCGAGCAGGGAAGGCGGGCGTCGCTTCTCCGTGCGCAGCGCGATAGCGTGAAGTCGCGGCGCCAGAGCGTGACGCTCGGGGCGCATGACTCGCCCCGAGCCGGTGCATCTGACGCTTCTTTGGCGGGTGTGCAGCGCTACCAAAGTGGCGTTCTCAATTCAGGGCATTTGCACTTCAATGACCCCGTCGGCACTGATGCTGACCTGGCGGGTCCCGGCCTCGACCTCCGGGGTGGGCATCGAGTCCATGCGCTTCATGGCGAAGTTGCGCATTACCGGCTGATAGCCGCCACCGCTACCCAGGTTGAGATTAACGATGCGGTAGTCGGAACCGCCTAGCGCCTCGGTGGCCAATTGGGCGCGCGCGCGGAAGGCGTCGACGGCGTCCTTCAGGAGGGCATCCTCGTTCTGCTTGCGGATGGCATCGGAGACGCTGAAGTGCATGCTGGCCATCTTCAAGTCCCGCATCAGCTCGCCGGTCAGTTTGGACAGAGCGGCAAAGTCGCCGCTCTCCAGGCGCAGTTCGGCACGCTCGCGCCAGGCAGTGATCTGCTGGCCCTTTTCCTCATAGACCGGATAGCTGCTACGGCTGCCCTGGCTGACCTCGACGCCTTTTGCCTGCCGGGCGGTTTGCAGTGCTTTGTTCATCGCGCTAGTCGTCTGTGCTGCCAGTTGGGCCGGGTCTTCGTGCTGCGACTCGGTGAACAGCGTGACATGCATGCGGTCCTGAGCGACCTCGCTGCTGGCCTCGGCGCGCAGCGAAATCTGGTTGTAGCGGGGCTCGTCGGCAACTGCCGGAAGGCAGGCAATGCAGGCCAGCAGTGCAATGCTGCGGGGGGCGGATACGAACATGAGGGCTCCTGAGTTCGATAGCACCAGCGGTGCGGCGCAGAGACTTTAGCTTTTCGGCACGAGCGACGCAGGTTTTCCGTGCGTCGCGTTGCCGCAGATCAGCTGTCTTAACAATGGCTTGGTTATACTCGCGGCTCCTTTGGAGACCCCATGCACGCATCCGTTCACCTGCTTTCCGCCAGTCGCCAGAACCTTCGTCTGCTGACCTTGATTCGCGTCCTCGTACTCGCGGCTCAGGCGGGCGCGGTAGGGCTCGCCTTCGCGACCCAGCTGTTCGGTCTGCCATGGTTTCATCTGGGGGTCACGCTTGGCGTTTCGGGTTTGATCTGCCTGGGTACGGCGCTGCGGCTTCGCCGACCATGGCCGGTCACTGAACTTGAATACGCCGGGCACCTGGCGACCGATCTGTTGATCCACAGCGCCCTGCTCTATTACTCGGGCGGTTCGACCAACCCATTCGTTTCCTATTATCTGGTGCCGCTTACCATTGCGGCGGCAACCCTGCCGTGGCTGTATTCGGTGGCATTGTCCGGACTCGCGCTTGCCGGGTACACCTTGATGCTGGTGTGGTACGACCCGGTCATCGTGCCGCCGGTCGATCGCACCACGCTGCTGGTCTATGGCATGTGGCTGAGTTTCGCGCTGGCGGCCGCGCTGATCACCTTTTTCGTGGCGCGAATGGCTGAACAACTGCGGCGTCAGGAGCAGCTTCAGGCTCAGCGTCGAGAAGAAAGCATGCGCGACCAACAGCTGCTGGCGGTGGCAACCCAGGCCGCCGGTGCCGCGCATGAGCTGGGCACGCCGCTGGCAACCATGAGTGTGCTGCTCAAGGAGTTGCGTCAGGACTACAAGGAGCCAGCGGAGCTCAGCGAGGACCTGGCATTGCTGCAATCGCAGGTTCAGTTGTGCAAGGACAGCCTGCGCCAGTTGGTCCGCGCGGCCGAGGCCGATCGCCGCCAGGCCATCGTCGAGCAGACCGTGCGGGAGTGGGTCGAATCGGTGCTGCAGCGTTGGCACCTGATGCACCCGGAGGCCACCTACCGTTTTCAGTGCCTGGGCAAGGGCTCGCCGCCGCGCCTGATGCCGCCGGCGGACCTTGGCCAGTCGCTGCTCAATCTGCTGAACAACGCCACCGATGCCAGCCCGGATAATCTGGACATCCGGCTGGACTGGGACGCGCAGTGGATCAAGTTGACCATCCGCGACCACGGCGCGGGTGTACCTCTGGCCATCGCGGAACAGATCGGCAGACCGTTCATCACGACCAAGGGCAAGGGATTCGGCCTCGGCCTGTTTCTCAGCCAGGCCAGCGTCACGCGCGCCGGAGGCACCGTGAAGCTTTACAATCATGAAGCGGGTGGCACCCTGACCGAGCTGCGCCTGCCGCATGGCTCGGTACGGGCCTGACCAGACGCGATCATTACGCGAGGAATGCAAACATGACCGAAGAAATGCAGCACGAAGGCGAAGAACAGCCTCATCTGCTGCTGGTAGACGACGATCCGACCTTTACTCGCGTCATGGCGCGCGCCATGAGCCGCCGCGGTCTGCACGTCAGTATTGCCGGTTCGGCGGAAGAGGGCCTGGAAATGGCCAAGCAGGAACTGCCCGACTACGCCGTGCTGGACTTGAAGATGGACGGTGATTCCGGCCTGGTGCTGCTGCCCAAGCTGCTCGAGTTGGACCCGGAAATGAAGGTGCTGATTCTGACCGGTTATTCGAGCATCGCCACCGCCGTCGAAGCCATCAAGCGTGGCGCGTGCAATTACCTGTGCAAACCCGCTGATGCTGACGATGTGCTGGCCGCGCTGCTCTCCAAGCATGCCGACCTCGATACGCTGGTGCCGGAGAACCCGATGTCGGTGGATCGCCTGCAGTGGGAGCACATCCAGCGCGTGCTTGCCGAGCACGATGGCAATATCTCAGCCACGGCCCGTGCGCTGGGGATGCACCGGCGGACGCTGCAGCGCAAATTGCAGAAGCGCCCCGTGCGGCGCTGATCGTCTTGCACGTCAGCGTCAATGGTCTCGGCTGTTAGCGCAGCACTCTTCCTATGCCGGATCGATAAGCCTATCGAAAGCTCGATCCGGCATCTTCCTTTACCCTATCGTCCTTTGCTGACTCCTCTCTCGAGCCTCGCCCATGCTGCCCGTGGTTCTGCAGACCCTGAGCGTTACCGCTCCGGTATTCGTGATGCTGTTTATCGGCCTCGCCTTGATGCGCCTGCGCTTGATCGATTCGACATTCATCCACACTGCATCGACGCTGGTGTTCAAGGCGACGATGCCAACGCTGCTGTTCCTTTCGGTCATCAAGGCTGACCTTAGCGCCGCGCTTCAGCCAACACTGCTCATCTATTACGTTGCCGCTACGGTGGGAGGATTTCTGCTGGCGTGGGCCTGGGCGCTTTGGTGCTGTCCGGTCGCCGACCGCGGCGTCTATGTGCAAGGCGCCTTCCGCGGCAACAATGGAGTGGTGGGGTTGGCGTTGGCGACCAGCCTCTACGGAGACTATGGGCTGTCCCTCGGCGGCGTGCTGGCCGGTTTGGTGATCCTGTTATACAACAGTCTGTCCGCGGTCGTGCTGGCCATCTATAGCCCGGACGGGGAGGCCGATGCGGGCGCGATCATTCGCAGCATCTTGCGTAACCCGTTGGTCATCGCAGTGACTGCGGCGATACCTTTTGCTTACTGGCAGATCGCACTGCCTGATTGGCTGGAGACGTCTGGGCAGTATTTCGCTCAGCTGACGTTGCCGCTGGCGCTGATCTGCATTGGCGGCACGCTGTCGATTTCCGTATTGCGCGAGAGCAGCCGCGTCGCGATGAGTTCGAGCCTGATGAAGATGGTCTGGTTTCCGGCGTTGGCAACGCTGGGTGCCTGGCTATGCGGTTTTCGTGGTGCGGAGCTGGGCATCCTGTTTCTCTACTTCGGCTGCCCGACGGCATCGTCCAGCTTCGTCATGGCACGCGCCGTCAATTCCAATCACCAGTTGGCCGCTACCATCATCGCCATCACCACGCTTGGCGCGGTGCTGACGATCAATCTGGGGTTGTTCCTGCTGGGCTGGGTCGGCTGGATCTGACCAGCCGCCCCAGAGCATCAGGTGCGCTGGGTCTTCCAGGCCCGACCGGAGATGACCAGCAAGGTCACCATAGTCAGCGGCACCACGTAGCCGATCATGGCGTCGCCGAATACTTCAGCCAAAGGCCGGCCGGTGCTGACCAGCACCAGATAGACGGTATAGGCGACGTAGTACGCGAGGAAAAGCAGGCCTTCCCAGCGTTTGATGGCGTAACCGCTGAAGAAAATCGGAAGGCATGCCAGGGCGACGGCGATCATGACCGGGAAGTCGAAAGCCAACGCATTGGCAGCCACGCCGATCGCGTCGGGTGATACCAGCGAGGCCAGCCCCAGCACGCAAAGCAGATTGAAGATATTGCTGCCGACAATGTTGCCGACCGCGATATCACGTTCGCCGCGTATGGCCGCGAGGATCGAGGTGGCCAGTTCCGGCAGCGAGGTGCCGATGGCGATCACCGTCAGCCCGATAACCAGTTCCGACAATCCCAGTGCGCGAGCCAGGGAAACGGCGCCTTCCACCAGAAAGTTCGAGCCGGTGACCAGCAGAACCAAACCGGCAACGATCAGGCCGGCATTGATCAAAGAAGCATAGGGCTTGGGTGTTTCATCGAGGCCGAACTCCTTGGCGAACTCGTCGTCGGCTGTTGCCTCTGCATTGGCGCGGCGGCTGCTAATGATCAGAAACAGCGTGTAGCCGATCACCGCTGAAAACAGCAATGCGCCGTCAAGTCGGCTGAGCGAGCCGTCCCACGCCAGGGCGTAGGTGACCAGACTGGCGCCGATCATGATCGGGACGTCGAGTCGAATCAGCTGGCGGGAGACGATCAGCGGCGCGACCAGCGACGTCACGCCGAGGATCAGCAGAACGTTGGCGATGTTGCTGCCGAGCACGTTGCCGATGGCGATGTCACCACTGCCGTTGAGAGCGGCCTGCACGCTGACTGCGGTTTCCGGTGCGCTGGTGCCGAAAGCTACCACGGTAAGGCCGATGATCAGCGGCGGGATGCCGAACTGAGCGGCCAGTTTCGCGGCGCCACGGACCAGCACCTCAGCCCCAGCCACGAGCAATACCAGACCGGCTATCAAATAAACAAAGGTCATCGCGGACACGATGGTGGGCTCCAGATGAAAGGGAAACTAGGGGCGGTTAGCGCTGGTGTTTCCAGGCGCGCAGAAAGATCACCAAAAGCGTAATGGCGGTCAAGGGCAATACGTACCAAGTCATTGCGTGACGCAGCAGGTTGATTGCCGGCAGGCCGGTGGAAAACATCACCAGATACAGCGTGTAGGCTATGTAATAGCCAAAAAACAGCGTGCCTTCCCAGCGGTTGATGCGGTAGCCGGAAAAGAAAATCGGTAGGCACGCAGCAAAAACCACGAGCATGACCGGGATATCGAAGGCCAAGGCATTTGGCGAAACGGACAGGCCTTCGGGCGAAATCGCAGCACCGGCACCCAGCACCAGCAGCAGATTGAAGATGCAACTGCCGACGATATTGCCCACGGCGATGTCGCGTTCACCGCGATAGACCGCCAGCAGCGAAGTCGCCAGTTCCGGCATGGACGTCCCGACGGCTATCACGGTCAGACCGATGACCAACTCCGACAATCCCAACGCCCGAGCCAGGGCCACCGCGCCCTCGATGAGCAGATTGGAACCCAGGATCAGCAAACCCAGGCCGACCAGCACCAGGGTCAGCTGGAGAATCCAGCCGAGCGGCGTCGCGTTACGGTCCGCGCCGTATTCATCGCTGAACTCGTCAGGCTGCACCGGCGCTTCCCGCTTGCTCGCAATCACCAGGAAACCTGTGTAGAGCAGCAGCAGCACCATCAGGATTAGCCCGTCAATCTGGCTGAGTCGGCCATTCCACGCCAGGGCGAACGTCAACAGGCCAGCGCCGATCATCACTGGTACGTCGAGGCGAACCAATTGCCGAGACACCACCAATGGCGCGACCAGCGCCGAAAGGCCGAGAATGAGCAGAATGTTGGCAATGTTGCTGCCGATCACATTGCCGACGGCGATATCCCCGCTGCCGCTCAGCGAGGCCTGGATGCTCACCGCTGTTTCTGGTGCGCTGGTGCCGAACGCGACGACAGTCAAGCCAATGATCAGCGGCGAAATGCCGAAGCGTGCAGCCAGTTTGGCGGCGCCTTGTACCAGCGCTTCGGCGCCGGCGACCAGCAGCACAAGGCCGCCGATCAGGTAGGCCAGGGTCATAAAACTCATCAGTGGTCCTTTGGAAAACAGTCTGGCAATCAGTCCAGCGTTTCGATCCTTACCGGAGCGATGCCCTCTTCGAGCAGGTCAATGCGATTCGCAGCCACTCGTGAGAGATCGATGATTCGGCCCGGTTCAAAAGGTCCGCGATCATTGATGCGCACGGTGACTTGCTTGCCGTTCTCCAGGTTGGTGACTTGCACGCGCGTGTCGAAGGGAAGCGTCTTATGTGCCGCCACCAGTTCGTTCTGGTTGAAGGTTTCGCCGCTGGCCGTTTCCTTTCCTTGAAAACTGCGAGCGTAGTACGAAGCCTCGCCTTTCTGGACGACAGTGCTTTCAGTGGCATCCGCCTCTGGCGACTCGGTACAGCCGGCGGCGAGGGCAAGCAGGATCGGGGCGGTCAGTATTCGGGTTTGCATAAGCAATCCTTCCTGAACGGATCAGGCTGCGGTTACTGGTTCGGTTTCGTCAGCTTTGGATCGTCAACGGGCGCGGCCGTTCACTCGCTATGAAGTTGCGGCGGGCGAGGTTGGCTTCAGTAAAGGAACGGGCCCTGTCGGGCCCGTATCGGTCAGCCTTCCAGCTTGCTCTTGAGCAACTGGTTGACCTGGGCGGGGTTGGCTTTGCCTTTCGAGGCCTTCATGGCTTGGCCGACGAAGAAGCCGAACATCTTGCCGCGTTTGGCTTCGTCGCTGGCGCGGTACTGTTCGACCTGCTCGGCGTTCGCGGCGAGCACCTCGTCGAGCATCCTCTCGATCGCACCGCTATCGGTGACCTGCTTGAGGCCTTTTTTCTCGATGATCTCGTCGGCCGAGCCTTCGCCCGCGGCCATGGCCTCGAAGACCATCTTGGCGATCTTGCCGGAAATGGTGTTGTCCTTGATGCGCTGAATCATACCGCCTAGCTGCTCAGCTGAGACTGGCGACTGCTCGATGTCCAGGTTGTCCTTGTTGAGCAGGCTGGACAGTTCACCCATCACCCAGTTGGCGGCCAACTTGGCATCGCCGCAGACGCGCTGCACCGCTTCGAAGTAATCGGCCATCTCGCGGCTGGCGGCCAGCACGTCGGCGACGTACACGGACAGGCCGAACTCGCGCTGAAAACGCTCGCGTTTCTCCACCGGCAGTTCCGGCAGGCTGGCGCGCACTTCGTCGAGGAAGTGCTGCTCGATGACCACCGGCAGCAGATCGGGGCAGGGGAAGTAGCGGTAGTCGTTGGCTTCTTCCTTGCTGCGCATCGAGCGCGTCTCGTCCTTGTTCGGATCGTACAGGCGGGTTTCCTGCACCACCTTGCCGCCATCCTCGATCAGTTCGATCTGCCGCTGCACTTCGTGGTTGATGGCTTTCTCGATGAAGCGGAAGGAGTTGACGTTCTTGATTTCGGCACGGGTGCCGAACTCGGCCTGGCCCTTCGGCCGAACCGAGACGTTGCAATCGCAGCGCAGCGAGCCTTCAGCCATGTTGCCGTCGCAGATGCCGAGGTAGCGCACCAGCGCGTGGATGGCCTTGACGTAGGCGACCGCTTCCTTGGCTGAGCGAATGTCCGGTTCGGAGACGATCTCCAGCAGCGGCGTACCGGCGCGGTTCAGGTCGATACCGCTCATGCCCTGGAAGTCTTCGTGCAGGCTTTTGCCGGCATCTTCCTCCAGATGCGCGCGGGTGATGCCGATGCGCTTCTGCGTGCCGTCTTCCAAGGTAATGTCAAGGAAGCCCTTGCCGACGATGGGATGGTCCATCTGGCTGGTCTGATAGCCCTTGGGCAGGTCCGGGTAGAAGTAATTCTTGCGCGCGAAGACGTTCTTTTCAGCGATCTCCGCGTCGATGGCCAGGCCGAACTTGCAGGCCATGCGCACGGCTTCGGCATTGAGCACCGGCAGCGTGCCGGGCATGCCCAGGTCAACCAGGCTGGCCTGGGTGTTGGGCTCGGCGCCGAAGGTGGTGGCGCTGCCGGAGAATATCTTCGACTGGGTTGCGAGCTGTGCGTGAATTTCCAGCCCGATCACGGTTTCCCATTGCATGTGTTCGTCCTCAGAATCCGCTCGGTGCTTGTTTGTGCCACTCGATGACCTGTTGGTACTTATGAGCAACGTTGAGCAAGCGGCTTTCCTGGAAATACGGCGCCAGTAATTGCACGCCCACCGGTAAGCCGTCGATGAAGCCGGCCGGCATGGAGATGCCCGGGATGCCGGCGAGGTTGGCCGTGATGGTGTAGATGTCTTCGAGGTACGCCGAGACCGGGTCGTTGTTCTTCTCGCCAAGCTTCCAGGCCAGGTTCGGCGTGGTTGGGCCGAGGATCACGTCGACCTCCTCGAAGGCGCTGACAAAATCGTTCTTGATCAGGCGACGAATCTTCTGTGCCTTCAGGTAGTAGGCGTCGTAGTAGCCGGCGGACAGGGCATAGGTGCCGACCATGATTCGACGGCGGACTTCGTCGCCGAAGCCTTCGGCACGGGAGCGCTTGTAGAGGTCGGTCAGATCCACCGGGTTCTCGCAGCGGTAGCCGAAGCGAACGCCGTCGAAACGCGACAGGTTCGAAGAGGCCTCGGCCGGCGCGATTACATAATAGGAAGGGATCGCGTGCTGCATGTTGGGCAGGCTGATGTCCTTCACCGTGGCGCCGAGCTTCTTCAGCTCTTCGACGGCCGCCATCACGGCATCGGCAATCTTGGCGTCCAGGCCGCTGCCGAAATATTCCTTCGGTAGGCCGATGCGCAATCCTGAAAGCGGCTTTTCCAGCGCGGCAAGATAGTCATCCAGCGGCTGATCGACGCTGGTCGAATCCTTCGGGTCGAAACCGGCCATGGCGCCCAGCATCAAGGCGCAGTCTTCTGCCGTGCGGGCAATCGGGCCACCCTGGTCGAGGCTGGAAGCGTAGGCGATCATGCCCCAGCGCGAAACGCGGCCGTAGGTAGGCTTGAGGCCCGTCAGGTTGGTCAGCGCTGCAGGCTGGCGGATCGAGCCGCCGGTGTCGCTGCCGGTGGCGGCAGGCAAGAGGCGCGCCGCCACCGCGGCGGCCGAACCTCCAGAGGAACCGCCGGGTACGCGGCTCATGTCCCAGGGGTTTTTCACTGCGCCGTAGTAGCTCGACTCGTTGGCAGAACCCATGGCGAATTCGTCCATGTTCAGCTTGCCTAGCGAGACCGCGCCAGCCGCTGAGAGGCGCTCGACGACCGTGGCGTCGTAGGGTGCTTGAAAGTTGTCGAGAATCTTCGAGCCGCAGCTGGTGCGAATGCCCTGCGTGCAGAACAAGTCCTTGTGACCGATAGGCGCACCAAGCAGCGTACCGCTCTCACCGCTGGCGCGGCGTGCGTCGGCGGCCTTGGCTTGGGCGATGGCCTGCTCTTCGGTGACGGTAATAAAGCTGTTGAGCTGTGGGTCGACCTGCTGGATTCGCGTAAGCAGTGAGCGGGTCAGCTCTTCGGCGGAGAACTGCTTGGCGGCCAGTGCGCGGGCAATCTCGGCGAGGGTCAATTGATGCATGTTGGCGTCCTTCATTACTCGATCACCCGCGGAACCAGATACAGGCCGTCTTCCACGGCCGGGGCGATGGCCTGGTAGGCGTCGCGCTGGTTGGTTTCGGTGACCGCGTCGGCACGCAGGCGCTGGCTGGTTTCCAGGGGGTGAGCCAAGGGCTCGATGCCCGTGATGTCCACGGCCTGCATGCGATCGATCAGGCCGAGGATGTTGTTCAGGGTCTCGGTGGTGCGGGGCAGATCGTCTTCATTCAGACCCAGGCGGGCCAGATGAGCAATCTTTTCCACCTCGGAGCGTTCAAGCGCCATCGGGATTCTCCAGCGGGAAGCGAGTCGGGTGCGCCTTTCGTCGGCAAAGGCCGACGAGGGGCGGCGGGTTCGAGCCGCAGCGGTGGGCATTCGAGCCCGGAAAAGCCGTCAATCTTACATGCCTGAGGGGCTTCTCGGTAGCACGGCTGCGGCTTGCGGGGTTTTTCAGAGATGCCAAGCATTTCGCGCAATGGCTCACGTATAGCCCGATGACCGCGGACTCTCGCCTTGCCCTAACTTCGCACCATTGTTAGAGTTTGCGGCACTTTTTTCCCCACGCGTTTGCCCCAGGGCCCTTTTCCCATGTTCAAGAAACTGCGTGGCATGTTTTCCAGCGATCTGTCGATCGACCTGGGCACTGCCAATACCCTTATTTATGTGCGCGATCGCGGCATCGTCCTGAACGAGCCCTCGGTCGTTGCCATCCGTACCCATGGCAACCAGAAAAGTGTTGTCGCCGTGGGTACCGACGCCAAGCGCATGCTGGGTCGTACGCCAGGTAACATCAACGCCATCCGCCCGATGAAAGATGGCGTCATCGCCGACTTCAGTGTCTGCGAAAAGATGCTCCAGTATTTCATCAACAAGGTTCACGAAAACAGCTTCCTGCAGCCCAGCCCGCGTGTGTTGATCTGCGTCCCCTGCAAATCCACCCAGGTTGAGCGTCGTGCGATTCGCGAATCCGCATTGGGCGCGGGCGCGCGTGAAGTGTTTCTGATCGAAGAGCCCATGGCTGCCGCCATCGGTGCCGGTCTGCCGGTAGACGAAGCACGCGGCTCCATGGTCGTGGATATCGGTGGCGGCACCACCGAAATCGCCCTGATTTCGCTGAATGGCGTGGTCTACGCCGAATCCGTTCGCGTCGGTGGTGACCGTTTCGACGAATCCATCGTGACCTACGTGCGCCGCAACTACGGCAGCCTGATCGGCGAGTCCACCGCCGAGCGCATCAAACAGGAAATCGGAACTGCCTTTCCCAGCAACGACATCCGTGAAGTCGACGTCCGTGGCCGCAACCTGGCGGAAGGCGTGCCGCGCAGCTTCACCCTCAATTCCAATGAGGTCCTCGAAGCACTGCAGGAATCCCTGGCAACCATCGTCCAAGCGGTCAAGAGCGCTCTGGAGCAGTCCCCGCCGGAACTCGCTTCCGATATCGCCGAGCGCGGCCTGGTCCTGACCGGCGGTGGCGCGCTGCTGCGTGACCTGGACAAGCTGCTGGCACAGGAAACCGGCTTGCCGGTCATCGTCGCTGAAGAGCCGCTGACCTGCGTGGCGCGCGGCGGTGGCCGTGCATTGGAAATGATGGACCGTCACGCCATGGACCTGCTGTCCACCGAGTGAGCCAGAAGCGGTAAGCTCCAAGCGACAAGCCGATAGCAGGATGCTGCTCTCGGCTTGTCGCGTTTAGTTTGAAGCCTGCAGCTGCGAGGATTGCTCAATCAAACCACTATTTGCCAAAGGACCCTTGCTCGGTGTGCGCCTGCTGGTGCTTGCTGTGCTTTGTGTCGTACTGATGGTGGTGGATGCGCGCTTCGATACGTTGAAGCCTCTGCGCAGTCAAATGGGGCTAGTTCTCACGCCTTTCTATTGGCTAGCCGATTTGCCGGTGCGTACCTGGCAGCGGGCGACCGAACAGATCAGCAGCAGCACCAGCCTGGTGGCCGAAAACGAGAAGCTGAAGGCCGAAGCGCTGCTCATGCAGCGACGGCTGCAAAAGCTGGCGATGCTGACGGAGCAGAACGTGCGTCTGCGCGAGCTGCTCAACTCTGCCGCGCTGGTCGATGACAAGGTGATCGTCAGCGAGCTGATCGGCCTGGACCCAAATCCTTTCACCCATCGCATCCTGATCGACAAGGGCGAGCGCGACGGCGTATTTCTTGGCCAGCCGGTGCTCGATGCCAGCGGCTTGATGGGGCAAGTCGTCGAGGTCATGCCCTACGCCGCACGGGTGTTGTTGTTGACCGATGTGACCCACAGCATCCCGGTGCAGGTCAACCGCAACGGATTGCGTGCCATCGCGGTCGGTACGGGCAGCCCGGACTACCTCGAGTTGCGTCACGTCGCCGAGACGGCGGACATCAAGGAAGGCGATCTTCTCGTCAGTTCCGGTTTGGGGCAACGGTTTCCCAGTGGCTATCCGGTCGCCCAGGTCACTGAGGTGGTGCGGGGCTCAGGTCAGCCCTTCCTGATCGTTCGTGCCATTCCCACCGCCATGCTCAATCGCAGCCGTTACCTGTTGCTCGTGTTCAGCGACTCGAGAACGCCTGAAGAGCGGGTCACGGCTGCTGCCCAGGCCCAGGAGTCCGCCGACCGCCAGGCAGAAGAGGGAGCAGCTGCCGAAAGTCCCGCATCGGAGCCGCCGGCTTCCGTCGAGCCCGCCGCATCAACATCGACCGATGCGCCGACGCCAGCTCCAGCGCCAGAACCGGAACCGGAACCGGAGGAACGGCCATGATCCACGGTCGTTCAAACAACGGTTGGGTTATCTGGCTGTCGCTATTGTTCGCGCTGCTGCTCAGCGTGGCCCCCATGCCCCAAAGTTTCGGCCTGGCACGTCCGCTCTGGCTCGGCATGTTCATCGCCTATTGGGCAATTGCCCTGCCGCATCGCGGCGGGATGGCCGCGGCCTTTTTCTTTGGGCTGATGCTGGACGTGTTGTCTGGGACTCTGCTTGGGCAGAACGGCTTGCCGCTGCTGCTGATCACGTTTCTGGTGCTGAGTCTGCAGCAGCGCCTTCGCATGTTTCCCCTACTGCAGCAAAGCTTGGTGCTGCTGGTGATTCTGGGTATCGGCCAATTGGTGCAGTTGTGGCTCAATACACTGACTGGCAATCGTCCACCGACGCTCCTATTCCTGGTGCCTGTGCCGGTGAGTGCACTCTTCTGGCCTTGGGTTTTCGTTGGCCTGGAATGGGCGCGGCGGCGCTTCAACGTTTACTGAGCCTTCCGTCCACGCTGGGCGGCTTTCGGTCGTTGTCCGGATGTGTGAATCTGCTGCGCTCGTCCACCAGGGAGCCAGCATGTCCACTTTGTTTCTCGCCTCCGCGTCGCCACGACGCCGTGAATTACTGACCCAGATCGGCGTTCCATTCTCCCTTCTGTCTGTTTCCATCGACGAAATGCCCAGCGCGGCGGAAACGCCTGACGACTATGTTCAGCGCTTGGCGCGGGAGAAGGCCTTGGCCGGCCTGTCGCTCGTCAGCGACGACTCGGCCTGTGTACTGGGAGCAGACACCACGGTCGTACTGGATCAGCGAATCCTGGGTAAACCAGTCGACAAGGCGGATGCGCTGGCAACGCTGCAGGCATTATCCGGACGTGAGCACCGGGTCATGACGGCCGTTGCATTGGCCAATCGGTCGGGCTGCGAGGTGCGTCTGGTTACCAGCCGGGTGCGATTCCGTCCGATCAGTCTCGACGAAGCTGAGGCGTACTGGGCCAGTGGCGAACCGCAGGATAAGGCCGGCAGCTACGCGATTCAGGGCTGGGGCGCGGTCTTCGTCAGTGCGCTGGAAGGCAGCTATTCGGCCGTGGTCGGTCTGCCGTTGTGTGAAACAGCCCAGCTGCTCGAAGCATACGGAGTTCCGTACTGGTGTAAAAGCTCGGTATAGAGCCTGTGGCTTGGCTGCTTATGCCGTTAGAATCGAGCCAACTCGTCAGCTTCGGCTGCTATCCCCACCGCCATCGGCCGAGAATAATAATGAGCGAAGAAATCCTGATGAACATCACCCCCATGGAGTCACGGGTGGCGGTGGTGGAAAACGGTGTCCTGCAGGAGGTGCATGTCGAGCGCACCCAGCGCCGGGGCATCGTTGGCAATATCTACAAAGGCAAGATAGTGCGGGTGTTGCCCGGCATGCAGGCGGCTTTCGTCGATATCGGCCTGGAGCGTGCAGCCTTCATCCATGCGTCGGAAATCTCCAGTCGCGAAGGCAACGCGGTCGAACCTATCAGTGCCTTGGTCCATGACGGGCAGGCGCTGGTCGTGCAAGTCACCAAGGACCCGATCGGTACCAAGGGCGCGCGGCTGACGACCCAGTTGTCGATCCCTTCGCGCTACCTCGTGTACATGCCCAAAACCAGCCATGTCGGGATTTCTCTGCGTATCGAGGATGAAGGCGAGCGCGAGCGACTCAAGCAAGTTGTCGCTGAGTGCGTTGCGGCAGAAGGCATCAAGGAAACCGGTGGCTTCATTCTGCGCACGGCAGCGGAGGGGGCCGGCAGCGATGAAATCCTGATGGACATCCGTTACCTGCGCCGCTTGTGGGAACAGATCGACGGGCAAATGAAAACCGCCGGCGCGCCTTCGGTCATCTATGAAGACCTGTCGCTGGCCATGCGTACTCTGCGGGATCTGGTCAATCCGCGTATCGAGAAGATTCGCATCGACTCGCGGGAGAACTTCCAGAAAGTCAGCCAGTTCGTCGGCGAGTTGATGCCTGAGCTGGGTGAGCATCTTGAGCATTACCCGGGTGAACGGCCGATCTTCGACCTGTACAGCGTGGAGGACGAGATCCAGAAGGCGCTCGAGCGCAAGGTCATGCTCAAGTCCGGCGGCTACCTGATCATCGATCCGGCCGAAGCGATGACCACCATCGACGTCAACACCGGAGCCTTCGTCGGGCATCGAACCCTCGAAGAAACAATCTTCAAGACCAACCTCGAATCCGCGACAGCAATTGCACGCCAGCTGCGGCTGCGCAATATCGGCGGCATCATCATCATTGATTTCATCGATATGGAAGACGAGGAACACCGGCGCCAGGTGCTGCGTACGCTGGAAAAGCAGCTGGAGCGCGATCACGCCAAGACCAACATCATCGGCATCACTGAGCTTGGTCTGGTGCAGATGACCCGCAAACGCACCCGCGAAAGCCTTGAACAGGTGTTGTGCGAGCCCTGCATGTGTTGCCAAGGACGGGGCAAATTGAAAACCCCGGAAACCGTCTGCTACGAGATCTTCCGCGAGATCCTCCGTGAAGCGCGCGCGTACCAGCCCGAAGGCTATAGGGTACTGGCGAATCAGAAGGTCATTGACCGGCTGCTAGACGAGGAGTCGGGCAACGTCGCCGACCTCGAAAGCTTTATCGGGCGCTCGATCAAGTTTCAGGTGGAGACGATGTACTCCCAGGAACAGTACGACGTGGTGCTGCTCTGACTAGATACAAGCCTGACCGTTCGGGCGTGAGTCTGCGAGGCGTTTCCGTATGAGTCGTCTCTTGGCGTTCGTACTCGCCGCATTGCGCCGCAGTCTCTGGCTGGGTGCAATGGGTCTGATATTGCTCGCGCTCTATGTGAGCCTTGGTCGGCAACTGGTGCCGCTGGCGGCTGAATATCGCCTTGAGGTACAGGACGCGGCTCGCGACCTACTCAATATGCCGGTTACGCTTGGCCAACTGGAAGGCCGTTGGCAGGGTTTATCTCCGCAGCTGGTGGCACACAACGTGATGCTAGGTGCGGGCGACGGGGCGGTACGGCTGGATCGCTTGGCATTGGTCCCTGACGTTTCCGGCAGTCTTGTGACGCGACAGCTGAAGCTGGATAGCGTGGAGTTTGCCGGCCTTCACCTCGGGTTGGTGCAAACAGCTGACGGTAAATGGCAGGTGGACGGGCTGCCCGAGCGTGGCGATCAGCCACCGCCGGATCTGCAGAAACTGGTGGGCCAGTTGCAAAGCATCGGGCACCTTCGACTGCTGGACAGCCAGATCACCCTCGAGGCGCACAACGAACCGCCGCTGACCTTGACCTATGCCAACCTCGAAGTGCGAACCCTGGGGCAGCGTCTGACGCTGGATGGCCGTCTGCTGCTGCCCGACGGCCAACCTCTGAGCTTGCATGGCGAGGCGCGTGTGCAGCAGACCGACTGGGCGGCCAGTGAGGCTGAGCTGTACCTCAGCCTGCCGCAAAGTGATTGGGCTGTCTGGTTGCCGGCGAGTCTGACCCGCAGCTGGAATCTCGAACAACTCCAGGCGGGTGGGGAGGTGTGGCTCGACTGGCGCAATCGCGGCCTGTCCCGGGCGGTGGCGCGGCTGAATGCACCGGCGTTGCGGTTGGCTCGGCTGCCACATGATCCGGTGCAGATAGAGGATCTGGTGGTGAACACTTACCTTGATCGGGCGAACGATGGCTATCGGCTCCAGCTTGACGGGTTGGCCTTCACCTTCGAAGAAAAACGTTGGTTGGATACGACGCTGGTCGCCAAGCAGGGCATGGCTGATGGTAGCTGGCAGCTACTGGCTGACCGCATCGCTGTCGCCCCGGTGGCTGAACTGGTCCAGGCAATGATGCCGCTGCCCGAGCGAGCCCGCGAATATCTGAGGGGTCTTGCGCCCAGCGGAACGCTCCGCAATCTTCAGATCGACTACCGGCCAGCGGTGGCCGGCGACGAGCGTCTGGCATTCACTGCCAATCTCGATGCGATCAGTATCGCTGCGCATCAATGGGTTCCGGCGATACGCAATGTGAGCGGCGCGGTAAAAGGCAATCTGGGCGGTGGAGAGCTGCGTTTCGATAACCGTGATTTCAAGCTGCATCTGGCCAAGCTGTTTCCACGTCCCTGGGACTACCGGCGTGCCCGTGGGACCTTTCGTTGGACCCTTGATGATAAGGCGGTCACCCTTGCTGCTCCTTACTTGCAGGTGGAGGGCGACGAAGGCGATATCGCCGGCGATTTCTTGATACGTCTGATGCACGACCCCGCGGCCGAGGACTACATGGATCTGCGTGTTGGTCTCACGGACGGAGATGCGCGCTATACCGAGAAATACCTGCCGACACGTTCGCCGGCGCTAAGCCCGGCGTTGACCGAGTGGCTCAATACGGCGATTCGAAGCGGCACCGTTGAGCAGGGTTATTTCCAGTATCAGGGGGCGCTGGCCGGTGGAGCAGCCGCTACAGCGCGCAGCCTGAGCCTGTATTTCAAGGTGAAAGACGCCGAACTGGCGTTCCAGCCCGGTTGGCCGGTGTTGCGCGAAGGGCGCGGAGAAGTGCTCATCGAAAACAGCGGCGTGCGGGTTCGCCTTGCCGAGGCGCGCATGCTCGACAGTCGTGTCCACGACGCCACGGCTGAAGTCCTGCACAGCCACGACGGTCAGCCGCCAAAGCTGGATATCGACGGTCAGGTGGACGGCCACGTTCGGGATGCATTGACGCTGATGCAGGTGGCGCCAATCGGCACGAGTACGTTGTTCGCTGGCTGGCACGGCGATGGGCCGCTGACCGGCACACTCAGGCTGGGTATTCCACTGGCCAAAGGCGAACGACCTCAGGTTGATGCCGAGTTCTCCACCACCGCTGCTTCTCTATTTATTGCACAGGCGGATTTGCAGTTTGATGCGCTGGCGGGCGACTTCCGCTATGAAAGCGAGCGTGGATTCAGCGCAAAGGCGTTTAGCGGCCGTATTTTGGGCAGTGCAATCAAGGGCCGGGCGACCGCGACCGGCGCGCCGGATACGCCATCCACACGAATCGAGGCGGCAGGAACAGTAGGTGTGTCACCCCTGTTGGCATGGCGAAAGATCGAACAGACCGTCCCCGTTTCGGGGCAATTACCTGTCCGCTTGAGTCTCTTTCTGAGCAGCGCCGACAATCATCTGCAGGTTGATTCTTCGCTATTGGGAACCTCGCTGGCGTTGCCTGCACCCTTCGGTAAATCAGCTGGAGATCGGCGCGACACCACATTGAGAATGACGTTTGGCGGTGAGCGACAGCGCTATACGCTCCGATATGACGCGCTTGCAGCTCTCACCTTTGTTGCGCCAGGTGAAAACTGGCGCGAGGGGGGCGGCGAGCTGGTGCTCGGTGGCGCCGCAGCGAACCTGCGCACCGACCAAGGATTCTACGTGCGTGGCAGCGTGCCGCGGTTTGATCTGAGCGAGTGGCAGGCGTTGAGCGATCAATATGCGGGCGCGGCGACAAACCCAGGTAGCTCGATGTTACGACGAGCTCAGCTCGAGATAGGCGTTTTTTCCGGATTCGGTACACAAGTCGACAATCTCAGTGTCGATTTGCGGCGTCGTTCTGCGGGATGGCTGCTTGGCTTGCAGAGCGAGACCGTGGCGGGGAACGTCCGCTTGCCAGATGCCGAGGACAGGCCGATCGTGCTGGACCTCTTGCGTTTGCGCTTTCCCGCAGCCGAGCCAAAGGAAGGTGACGCGCCGCCGCAGGATCGCCTGGCTGGTGTCGATCCGAAGGACCTGCCTGCAGTGGATGTCTCGGTAGACGAATTGTTTCGAGGCGACGAGTTGTTGGGCTCGGGCACATTGAAGATGCGGCCCGGCGCCGACGGGGTCGCGTTTCAGGACCTCGATCTGAATCTCAAGGGGCTTGAGT
Source organism: Stutzerimonas xanthomarina DSM 18231 (assembly GCF_900129835.1). GTDB lineage: Bacteria > Pseudomonadota > Gammaproteobacteria > Pseudomonadales > Pseudomonadaceae > Stutzerimonas > Stutzerimonas xanthomarina. Next base: position 104,161 of record NZ_FQXA01000001.1, on the reverse strand, counting down.
TCAGAGGTGGCGGCGGTTGGGATGGCGCGCGCACCTGGTACAAGGGGCGCCTGGAGGGTGGCAATCTTGCTGATGTGCTGCTGGCATGGGGCTTCGCTCCTTCGACCACCAGCGAGGATTTCAGGCTGAATGTGGATGGCGGTTGGTCCGGCTCACCGGCATTCTTCGCCTTGAATCGGTTCTCCGGTCGGCTCGATGCAAGGTTGCGCAAGGGGCAGCTCAGAGAGGTGGACGGTGGCGCGCAGGCGCTGCGGGTCTTCGGTCTGCTGAATTTCGATTCGATTGGCCGGCGGCTACGGCTGGATTTTTCCGATCTGTTCAGCAAAGGCCTGAGCTACGACCAGATCAAGGCTGAAATGCGTGCGACAGAGGGCGTCTACGTAACGACTGAGCCGCTGACAGTTGTCGGGCCCTCCAGCAACCTAGAGCTGAACGGTCGGCTGGATCTGGTCGAGGATCGCATCGACGCCAAGCTGCTGGTGACACTACCGGTCAGCAACAATTTGCCTTTGGCTGCGCTGATTGTCGGTGCGCCGGCTGTCGGCGGAGCGTTATTCGTAGTCGATAAACTGCTCGGCGATAAGGTCGCTCGTTTTGCGACTGTCCAATACAACGTCGAGGGGCCGTGGAAGTCGCCAAAAATCACCTTCGACAAGCCCTTCGAAAAGCCTAACTGATCCCCGTTCTGATAAATGGGCACAGGCTGAAGTGAGAATCGAAAATGACCTTAGCGGTTATCCAGATGGCCAGCCAGGCCGACATCCAGACGAATCTCACCAAGGCCAGAAGGCTTCTGGAAAGGGCGGCTGAGGCGGGAGCGCAGCTTGCGGTGCTGCCGGAAAACTTCGCGGCCATGGGCCGCAGCGATCTCCCAGCGGTCGGGCGTGCCGAAGCCGAAGGCGTTGGGCCAATACTCCCGTGGTTGAAACAGGCTGCGACAGACCTCAGGTTATGGATAGTGGCCGGCACCTTGCCGTTGCCGGCCGATGGGCAGCCGCGTTCAAAGGTCAGGGCTTGCTCTTTGCTTTTCGATGATCAAGGGCAGCGGGTGGCGCGCTACGACAAGCTGCATCTATTCGACGCGCAGGTCAGCGATGCACGCGGTCGCTATCGGGAGTCGGATGATTACGCTGCGGGCGATCGCCTGGTGGTGGCCGATACGCCGGTCGGTCGGCTGGGCATGAGCGTCTGTTACGACCTGCGCTTTGCTGAGTTGTATACGGCCCTGCGTCTGGCCGGAGCCGAACTCATCAGCGTTCCCTCGGCGTTTACTGCCGTGACCGGTCAGGTGCATTGGGAGATGTTATTGCGCGCGCGGGCCATCGAGACGCAATGCTATATGCTGGCGGCAGCGCAGGGTGGCGAGCACCCAGGCGGGCGGTTGACCCACGGCCATTCGTCTATCCTGGATTACTGGGGGCGCGTGATGCGCGAGCAAGCAACCGGCGAGGCTGCATTGGTCGTTGAGCGAGACACGGCTGGTCAGGCCGAGACGCGCCAACGTATGCCGGTGCTGGATCATCGTCGTTTTACTGCGCCCTGTATCGTTTCGGGGACTTTGGAGTAGATATGAGTGAACTGTTGTTACCTGTCACCGAGCGTTTGCTGACGCCGGGCGGGCTGGGTCTCGATGATCTGCCTGCGTTGCTTGGCGAGTTGGCTGGCCCCGGCATCGACGCTGCCGATCTATATTTCCAAGATCAGGTGACCGAGTCCTGGGTGCTGGAAGACGGAATCGTCAAAGAAGGCGGTTTCCATCTCGAACAGGGTGTGGGTGTTCGCGCACTCTCCGGTGAGAAGACCGGTTTTGCTTACAGCAATGCGATCACTACCGAGGCGCTACGGCAAGCCGCTGAGGCGGCGCGTTCAATCGCCAGAAGCGGCCAGCAGGGGCGTGTCAAAGTGCTGTCAAAAGCCGCCTTTTCGCCACTGTACGGACAAGACAATCCGCTGGATGGGCTTGGTCGGGCAGAAAAAGTCGAGTTGCTCAAGCGTATCGATGTTGCCACACGGGCATTGGATCCGCGTATCAAGCAAGTCACCGTAAGCCTGGCGGGTGTCTGGGAGCACGTCCTGGTAGCCGGCCTGGATGGTGGTATGGCGGCGGACATACGGCCCCTGGTGCGCTTCAATGTCAGCGTCATTGTTGAACAGAACGGACGACGCGAGCGCGGCGGTCACGGTGGTGGCGGGCGCACTGGCTATGAGTATTTCCTCAGCGACGATCGGGCGATGGGCTATGCCCGCGAGGCCTTGCGTCAGGCGCTGGTGAATCTGGACGCCATCGCCGCACCCGCCGGTACCTTGCCGGTGGTATTGGCGCCGGGCTGGTCCGGTGTGTTGCTGCACGAGGCAGTCGGGCATGGATTGGAGGGCGACTTCAACCGCAAGGGCAGTTCGGCCTACAGCGGTCGGATGGGCCAGCAGGTCGCGTCCAAGCTGTGCACCATCGTCGATGACGGTACGCTGGCCAATCGTCGCGGCTCGCTGAGCGTCGATGACGAGGGTACGCCGACGCAGTGCACCACGCTGATCGAGAACGGGATACTCAAGGGCTATATTCAGGACAAGCTCAACGCGCGCTTGATGGGCGTTGCCCCCACCGGAAACGGGCGGCGCGAATCCTATGCGCATTTGCCCATGCCGCGGATGACCAATACCTACATGTTGGCGGGCGAAAGTGACCCGGAAGAAATCATCCGCTCGGTAAAAAAAGGCATTTACTGCGCGAGTCTTGGGGGCGGACAGGTGGATATCACCAGCGGCAAGTTCGTGTTCTCGACCAGCGAGGCGTATCTGATCGAGGATGGGAAAATTACCGCACCGGTTAAGGGCGCGACCCTGATCGGCAACGGGCCGGAAGTAATGAACAGGGTTTCAATGGTGGGTAACGATCTGGCCCTGGACAGCGGCGTCGGTACCTGCGGCAAAGACGGCCAGTCGGTACCGGTCGGCGTGGGTCAGCCGACCGTGAAGATTGATGGAATCACAGTCGGAGGAACCGGAAGCTAAAGACGCTTGCTGGACCTCATGAGACTTGCGGCTATTGGTTAGCGCAAGCCTCGTTGGGTTTCGTCTAGCTCGCGGATGTACTTGAAAATCTTGCGGCTGGCCGCTGGCGGTTTGTTTCGCGCTGCTTCGTGCTGGGCATGACGAATCAAGCTGCGCAGGTGCTGACGGTCGGTCTCGGGATATTCGATGACGAACGCTTCGAGGGTCTCGTCATTGCCAGCAATCAAGCGGTCGCGCCAGCGTTCGAGGGCGTGGAAGCGCTCGTTGTACTGGCGGGTTGAGGCATCGAGCTGGTCGACCAGGGCGAGGATGGCGTCGACATCCTGATCACGCATCAGCTTGCCGATGTATTGCAGGTGGCGTTTGCGGGCGATATGCGCGGTGTGTTTCGGCGCGTCGGCGAGCGCCTTGCGCAGTGCGTCGGTAAGCGGCAGACGGTCTAGCACATCAGGTTTGAGGGTAGAGAGGCGTTCACCCAGATCCTGGAGAGCATGCAGTTCGCGCTTGACCTGGGTTTTGCTTTTTTCCTCGAAACCGTCGAGATCGGAAATATCAGACATGGGGCTGGTCCAGTAGGTAATGCCGCCATGATAACAGCAGCCTGGCGACGGAGCTCAGCCGAGCACCGCGGGTTGCATCTTGATCGAATCAGTTGTTGGAGTACGTATGAGTGAAGTCGAGGGGATCGGTCCGCACGCGTTGCCAGGCTTGCGTGAACAGGTCGCGAAGATCTTGGAAGAGGCCAGCCGACAAGGGGCCAGTGCCTGTGAAGTCTCAGTCTCTATGGAGCAGGGCCTGTCCACTACGGTCCGTCAGCGGGAAGTCGAAACGGTCGAATTCAATCGCGACCAGGGCTTCGGTATCACACTTTATGTCGGCCAGCGCAAAGGTTCAGCGAGCACCACCGGCAGCGGCGACGAAGCGGTTCGCGAAACCGTAGCGGCCGCCCTGGCCATCGCCAAGCATGCGTCTGCCGACGAGTTTGCCGGGCTCGCCGATCCAGCACTGATGGCTAAGGATGTGCCGGACCTGGACCTCTATCATCCCTGGGGAATCTCCCCTGACGAAGCCATCGAGCTGGCGCTCAGTTGCGAGGCATCGGCCTTCGCTACGGACAAGCGCATTCTCAACGCTGACGGCACTAGCCTGAGCACGCACCAAGGTTGTCGTGGTTACGGCAACAGCAATGGCTTCATCGGGGCTTACTGCAGCTCTCGTCACAGCCTCAGCTGCGTGATGATCGCCGAGTCCGATGGACAGATGCAGCGCGATTATCACTATGACGTCTCCCGTGTCGCAGGCGACCTGGCCTCCTCCGAGTCGATTGGCCGGCGTGCCGCTGAACGTGCTGTTCGCCGCTTGGGCGCGCGTCCGGTGCCGACCTGCGATGTGCCGGTGCTGTTCTCTGCGGAACTCGCCACCGGGCTGTTCGGGCACTTTCTCGCAGCGATTTCCGGCGGTAATCTCTACCGCCAGTCTTCCTACCTCGAAGGCGCGCTGGGCGAGGTGCTGTTTCCTGAATGGCTCAATCTCGACGAGCGACCACATCTGCCTCGCGGACTGGCCAGCTCAGGGTATGACAGCGATGGTTTGGCGACTTATGCCAAGCCGTTCGTCGAGAATGGCAAACTGGTTTCCTATGTGCTGGGCACCTATTCGGGTCGCAAGCTGGGCATGCCCAGCACAGCTAACGCGGGTGGGGTGCATAACCTCTTTGTCACCCAGGGTGACGAGGATCAGGCCGCCCTGATTCGTCGCATGGGCCGCGGTTTGCTGGTGACCGAATTGATGGGGCAGGGCTTGAATCTGGTCACGGGCGACTATTCGCGCGGTGCGGGTGGCTTCTGGGTCGAGAACGGCGAAATACAGTTTCCGGTTCAGGAAGTCACCATTGCCGGCAACCTGCGAGACATGTTCCGCCAGATCGTTGCGGTGGGTAACGACGTCGAGCGGCGCAGCAGCATCCACACCGGCTCGGTGCTGATCGAGCGGATGAAGGTCGCGGGGAGCTGAGTGGAGTTGCTGCTGAAAGAAGGGTACTTGTTACGTAGCGGCGAGTTTCTGTGGGAGCGGCCCATGGCCGCGAATGAGGTTCGCCGCGGTGTTCGTGGCGGGTCCGCGGGCGTGGCCCGCTCCTACGGGTGTCGGGTTTCGTACAGCCTCCAGCCTTAGCGCAGCTTTACTCCCCCTCTTCGAAATAGTCTTCAATCAGGGCGATAAGCGCTTGGAGTGCTTCATGCTCCTGCTCGCCCTCGGTCCGTAGGTGCAAGCAGGTGCCTTTGCTGGCGGCGAGCATCATCACGGCCATGATGCTTTTACCGTCTATGACGCTGGACGGGCTGTGCCCCAACCGGATGTCGCAGGGGAACCGGTTGGCGACGCCAACAAACTTGGCGGCTGCGCGGGCATGCAGGCCGAGTTTGTTGATGATGGTGATTTCACACGAAGGCATCTGTCTTCCTAAGCCAGATCGCGATGGCGGACCTGGACGTTCTTCAAGGGTTCGCGCAGCGCTTGGCCCAGCCGCTCGGCCAGATACACCGAACGGTGATGCCCACCGGTGCAGCCAATGGCCACCGTGACATAGGCGCGGTTGCTGGCAGCGAAACGCGGCAGCCATTTGCTCAGGTAGCCCAGAATGTCCTGGAACATTTCCTCGACGTCCGCTTGGCCAGCGAGATAGTCGATCACGGGCTGGTCCAGCCCGGAAAAATCGCGCAGATCCGCCTTCCAATAAGGGTTGGGGAGGCAACGCACATCGAATACCAGGTCGGCATCTACCGGCATGCCGCGCTTGAAGCCGAAGGACTCGAAGAGAAAAGCCGTACCCGGTTCGGGCTTGTTCAACAGGCGCAGCTTCAGCGTGTCTCGCAGCTGATAGAGATTCAGGTGTGTGGTGTCGATCTTCAGGTCGGCATGATCGATGATGGGTGCCAGCAACAGCTCTTCGTCACTGATAGCTTCGGCCAGGGAGCGGTTCTGGTTTGTCAGCGGATGCCGCCGGCGGGTCTCGGAAAAGCGTTTCAGCAGTGTCTCGTCGGCGGCATCGAGGTAAAGCACATCGCATTGGATATAGCGTGCGCGTACATCCTCAAGCAGTTCGGGGAAGCGCTTCAGCTGACTTGGCAGATTGCGCGCGTCGATGGATACCGCGACTTGAGGCTGCAGCAGTTCGGTGTGCAATAGTGCCCTTTCCGCCAGTTCGGGTAGAAGCCCGGCGGGAAGGTTGTCGATGCAGTAGAAGCCATTGTCCTCAAGGACGTCCAGCGCAGTGCTCTTGCCTGATCCAGAGCGCCCACTGACGATGATCAGGCGCATCGGGCAGCGCCGTAGGGCCGGGGTCGACCACGAAGAGTTTGCTGTTCGTAGCCGCAGCGGAGCGTGTGCAGGCAGATAGGGGGCACGTCTCTTTCCTCACTCAGCGTCGGGCGATGGAAGGTTGTTCCACCCTATTGACCGTTCTGGATGTCGACCACGGCCTGGTACAGCGCCTGACCTGACGTGGCTCGGCGCAGCCGTTCACGGACTTCCTCCCGATCCAGCATGCTGGCAATCTGACGAAGCAGCTCCAGATGCTCATCGGTGGCTGCCTCTGGCACCAGCAATACGAACAAGAGGTCGACGGGGGCGCCGTCGATTGCGTCGAAATCCACCGGTGTATCGAGTCTCAGCACTGCGCTAAGCGGTGAGGTGCAGCCCGGCATTCGGCAATGTGGGATTGCAATACCGTTGCCGAAGCCCGTGGAGCCTAGTTTTTCGCGGGCGATGAAGCTTTCATAGATTGCTTGGCTGTCGATGTCAGGCAGGTCGCCGCCCAATACCTTGGCAATCTGTTCCAGGACACGCTTCTTGCTGCCACCCGGAACGCCAACCAGGGCGCGTCCGGGGGTCAGAATATTTTCAATTCGGATCATGATGGGTCAGCGAGCCAGGACGCCCTGATGGTGGTCGAGCTGCTTTTCTTTATGTTTGATCAGTTGTCGGTCGAGTTTGTCGGCAAGCAAGTCGATGGCAGCGTACATATCCTCGTGCTCGGCGTTGGCAACCACCTCGCGCCCCGCTACATGCAGCGTGGCCTCGGCTTTTTGTCTGAGTTTTTCGACTTGAAGGATGACTTGCACAGCAATGATGCGGTCAAAGTGGCGCTCCAACCGCTCGAATTTCTCCTCGACGTAGTCACGCAGGGCTTCAGTGATTTCCAGGTGAAGGCCAGTGATGTTGACTTGCATACTGCATCTCCTATTGCCACGTGCGAATTGACGGGCTGACACCCGTCGCCGGAACAAATCCACCAGGTCGTCTGGCGTTACATCAACCGCTTACGCTCGCTCGATGGTGCGATTCCGAGTGACTCGCGGTACTTGGCTACGGTGCGGCGCGCGACTTGAATCCCTTGTGCCTCCAGTAAACCAGCGATCCTGCTGTCGCTCAATGGCTTTTTCTGGTTTTCCGCAGCCACCAGTTTCTTGATGATTGCGCGAATGGCGGTGGACGAACACTCGCCGCCTTCAGCAGTGCTCACGTGGCTCGAGAAGAAGTATTTGAGTTCGTAGATGCCCCGAGGCGTGTGCATGAACTTTTGCGTGGTGACCCGTGAAATGGTCGACTCGTGCATCCCCACCGCCTCGGCGATGTCGTGCAACACCAGTGGTTTCATGGCTTCGTCACCATGCTCGAAGAAACCGCGTTGGTGTTCGACGATCTGGGTAGCCACTTTCATCAGCGTTTCGTTGCGGCTGAGCAGACTTTTGATGAACCAGCGGGCTTCTTGAAGCTGGTTGCGCATGAAGGTGTTGTCGGCGCTGGAGTCAGCACGTTTGACGAACCCGGCGTACTGAGCGTTCACCCGTAGGCGCGGCATCGCTTCCTGATTTAGTTCGACCAACCAGCGACCTTTGTCTTTGCGTACGATTACGTCAGGAACGACGTATTCCGGCTCGCCGGCTTCGATCTGCGAGCCTGGCCTGGGATTGAGCGATTGAATCAGGTCGATGATCTGGCGCAGCTCGTCTTCTTTGAGCTTCATACGGCGCATCAGCAGGCTGTAGTCGCGCCCGCCGAGAATATCCAGGTGATCGCTGACCAGTCGCATCGCTTCGCTCAACCACTCGGTGCGTTCGGGCAGTTGGCGAAGCTGCAGCAGCAGACATTCGCGCAGGTCTCGCGCGCCGATGCCTGCGGGCTCGAATTGCTGGATACGGTGCAGCACCACCTCGATCTCATCGAGTTCGATTTCAAGTTCCGGGTCAAACGATTCGAGGACTTCCTCGAGTGTTTCGTCGAGATATCCCTGAGGATTGATGCAATCGATCAGGGTGGTTGCGATGAGCCGGTCGGTGTCACTCATCGGTGCGAGATTGAGCTGCCAGAGCAAATGGCTTTGCAGGCTTTCTCCGGACGATGTGCGGCTGGTGAAATCCCAGTCATCATCGTCGCTGCTGGGCAGACTGCTGGCGCTGGTCTGGTAGATGTCTTCCCAGGCGGTGTCTACTGGAAGCTCATTGGGGATGCGGTCGCCCCAATCGCCGTCCTCGAGGTTCTCCACCGTGTTGATGGGCTCCTCGTAATGATTGTCCGGCTCGTTGTGCTCGGGCGAGTCGTTGGACGGGCTGTCGGTTTTCTTATCGACCGACTCGGCCATCGGATCGGAGTTGTCGAAATCGTCTCCGTCTTCTTCACGCTCGAGCATGGGGTTGGAGTCCAGCGCTTCCTGAATCTCCTGCTGGAGATCCAGCGTGGATAGCTGGAGCAATCGTATGGCTTGTTGCAGCTGCGGTGTCATCGTCAGCTGCTGGCCCATCTTCAAGACTAGCGATGGTTTCATGGCAGAGGACTTCGAACCTTGTTTGCCGGCGCAACCGCGCCTGTTCCGATTTCGCTGGCGCCGCGCGCCAATGTAAGCAAATTATATGCCTGCCAACGAAGCCTTTGCCTAGTCCTGTAGGATCGTCGGCGCAGAATAACCGCTATCAAAGCCGGAATTCGTGTCCCAGGTAAACTTCCTTGACCAGTTGGTTGGCCAGGATGGTCTCTGCATCGCCTTCGGCAATCAACTGGCCGTCATTCACGATATAGGCGGTCTCGCAGATATCCAGGGTTTCGCGGACATTGTGATCGGTGATGAGGACGCCGATGCCCTTGGCCTTGAGGTGATGAATGATCTGCTTGATGTCACCAACCGAAATCGGATCGACGCCGGCAAAGGGTTCATCAAGGAGGATAAATTTGGGTGCGGTAGCCAGGGCTCGGGCGATTTCAACGCGGCGCCGCTCACCACCTGAAAGACTCATGCCCAGGCTGTCGCGGATGTGGTGGATGTGGAATTCCTGCAGCAGACTTTCCAGAGCCTGTTGGCGACCGCTGCGATCTAGGTCCTTGCGCGTCTCCAGGATGGCCATGATGTTGTCGGCGACCGAAAGCTTGCGGAAGATCGAAGCCTCCTGCGGCAGGTAGCCGATGCCAGCACGGGCGCGGCCGTGCATGGGCAGGTGTGTCACATCCTGATCGTCGATCAGCACCCGACCCTGATCGGCCTTTACCAATCCGACAATCATGTAGAAGCACGTGGTTTTGCCAGCACCGTTAGGCCCCAGCAACCCGACGATCTGTCCGCTTTCGATGGACAGGCTGACATCACGTACGACCTGACGGCTCTTGTAGCTCTTCGCTAAGTGCTGGGCCTTAAGAATCGCCATTACTCGGGCTGCTCCGTTGCCGGCTCTTTCTTGCGCGGCTGGATGACCATGTCCACGCGCGGGCGTGGTGTGGTGACATCGGTATTGGTGGCGCGCCCGGCATTGACGATCTGCCGCTGGGTGTCATAGACGATCTTCTCGCCTTCGAATGTATTACCTTCCTGGACGACCTTGGCCTGGTCGATCAGTACGATGCGTTCGTTCGCGGCAAAGTACTGAATCGTCAAACCATAAGCTTTGACGATCTCCTTGTCGGCAGCAGGCTTCTGTTCGTAGTACGCAGGCTTGCCGATGGAGGTGAACACCTCGACATCACCGTTCTCGTTCTGGGTGATGGTCACCGTGTCGCCAGTAATCTTCATCGTGCCCTGAGTGATGACCACATCGCCGCGATACACGGCTACGCCCTGCCGGTCGTCCAGTTCGGCGGTGTCGGCCTGGACCCGGATAGGCTGGTTGCGATCCTCAGGAAGTGCGTGGGCATTCGCGCCAAGCAGAAATATGCCTAAACCGATCAGAAGGGGGAGGGTCTTAACGCAGCTCATGCTGGCCTCTTACGTTGGATAGCAGGAGCATCCTGCCTTCGTCTAGATACGCTTTCATGCCCGTAGCGGTCGTTACGCCGTTTGCGGCGACGATTCTAACGGGTTGGCGGGTCTCGGCATAATCCTTCTCCGGAAGGACGGTCATCCGGCTGGTCGTGATGATGGTCGGACGCCCCTTGGCGTCGTTACGTTCGATCCTGACGTTGTCGATCAACTCGACTTCCTGGCCTTGCGGCCCGACCTCGCCGCGCTCGCTGGTGACATGCCACGGCAGCTCGGAACCGCGAAAGGAACGCAGATCCGGGCGGGTCATCAAGCTGACATCGCTGGCCTTGATATGCTCCACCTTTTCCGCGGTCAGCTCATAGTTACGCTTGCCATCCGGCTGGTATTGCACGGTGCGGGAATTGGTAACGTAGAAGTCAACAGGCGACTCATGGCCCTGGGTTGCCGGCGCCTGTTGCATGAAGCTCTCGGGGCGAATGTTCCAGTAGCCGATCGCGACAAGAAGCAGGGCGATCAGCAGCAGAATGGCGGGGAAACGGAGTCTGCTAAGCATGGGTGCCTCTAGAGGTAAGCGGCCTGAGCGGCGTCGAGACTGCCCTGGGCACGCATGATCAGTTCGCAGAACTCTCGCGCCGCGCCGTCGCCACCACGGGCGGCTGTAACGCCGTGGGCATGCTGGCGAACGAACGCGTCGGCACTGGCGACCGCCATGCCCAGGCCAACCCGGCGCATTACCGGGAGGTCAGGCAGGTCATCACCCAGGTAGGCGACTTCAGCGTAGTCGAGACCGAGTTCGCCGAGCAGCTCGTCGAGCACCACAAGCTTGTCCTCACGGCCCTGATAGAGATGTTGAATGCCCAGGTTTTGCGCCCGGCGCTCGACGACCGGCGTCTTGCGGCCGCTGATGATTGCGGTGCGTACGCCGGAGTTGATCAGCATCTTGATGCCGTGGCCATCCAGCGTATTGAACGTCTTGAATTCGCTGCCGTCGATGAGGAAGTACAGCTTGCCGTCCGTGAGCACACCGTCGACATCGAATATGGCCAGGCGAATGTCGCGGGCACGCCTTAACAGGTCGTTCATTTACATCACTCCTGCGCGCAACAGATCGTGCATGTTCAGCGCGCCGACGGGTCGATCGTTTTCGTCAACCACCACCAGCGCGTTGATCTTGTTGTCTTCCATGATTTTCAATGCTTCGGCGGCAAGCATATCGGCATGCGCGGTCTTGCCGTGAAGCGTCATCACCTGATCGATGCTGGCCTGACGAACATCGATGCCCTTGTCCAGCGTGCGGCGTAGGTCGCCGTCGGTGAAGATCCCTGCCAGTCGGCCATCTGCTTCAACTACCGCTGTCATGCCGAGGCCTTTCTGCGTCATTTCCAGCAAGGCGTCGCGCAGTGATGTGCCGCGGCTGATCAGCGGCAGGCGATCACCGGCGTGCATCACGTGTTCGACCTTGAGCAGCAAGCGTCGGCCCAGTGCGCCACCCGGATGCGAGAAAGCGAAGTCTTCGGCGGTGAAACCGCGCGCTTCCAGCAGGGCAATCGCCAGCGCGTCACCCAGGACCAGGCTGACGGTGGTCGATGAAGTCGGTGCAAGGTTCAGAGGGCAGGCTTCAATGGCGACGCTCGCATCGATATTGACCGCTGCTGCCTTGGCCAGCACCGACTCCGGATTGCCCGTCATGCTGATCAGGGTGATGCCAAGGCGCTTGATCAGTGGCAGCAGCGTCACAATCTCGTTGGTCGTGCCCGAGTTAGACAGGGCCAGTACCACGTCGTCACGGGTGATCATGCCCATGTCGCCATGACTGGCTTCGGCCGGATGGACGAAGAATGCCGTGGTGCCAGTGCTGGCCAGCGTGGCGGCGATCTTGTTGCCGATGTGGCCGGACTTACCCATACCTACGACAACCACTCGGCCACTGCACTGAAGGATGAGCTCGCAGGCCTTTACAAAATGTTCATCGATGCGGGTGCTGAGCTGCTCCACCGCCTCAATTTCCATGCGGATGGTGCGCTGGGCAGTCTCAATCAGCTGGCTGCTCTGGCTCATGTCTGTGTGATCGCCTGGATGAAAACGCGCGATTATAGCGGTAAACCGGGCGCTGCCCACTGAAAAGCGTCGCACTGATCGCTGCGCCTGAGCCGAACCCAGGCCGAACAAAACGTGCGCTCGCTCATGCATCGATACAGAGACCGGCTTGGGACGGCCATGGTGCAGTGCTATAGTTCGCGCCGCCAAAAACAGCTGCGAAGTATCTCCGAAAGCACGGAGGGCGTCTGATTCGCACGCTGTATCCGAGGAGAGCCAATGAGCGCCGCCAACGCTAACGCCGTCGAGCTGAAGGGTGTCACCTTCAAGCGCGGTGAGCGGAGCATTTTCAACAACGTCGACATTGTCATTCCCCGCGGCAAGGTGACGGCCATCATGGGCCCTTCCGGCTGCGGCAAGACTACCTTGCTGCGCCTGATTGCCGCCCAACTCAAGCCGACCCAGGGTGAAGTCTGGGTGGCCGGGACCAATTTGCCGACGCTGTCGCGTCGCGAATTGTTCGACATGCGCAAGCAGATGGGGGTGCTGTTCCAGAGCGGCGCGTTGTTTACGGACCTGGATGTGTTCGAGAACGTCGCCTTCCCGCTGCGTGTCCACACCAAGCTGCCCGAAGAGATGATCCGCGACATCGTACTGATGAAGCTACAAGCGGTTGGCCTGCGTGGTGCTGTCGAGCTGATGCCAGAAGAACTGTCGGGCGGGATGAAGCGGCGCGTGGCGTTAGCGCGTGCAATTGCGCTGGATCCACAGATTCTGATGTACGACGAACCTTTCGCTGGGCAGGATCCGATTGCCATGGGCGTTCTGGTGCAGCTGATTCGATTGCTTACCGACGCGCTGGGGATCACCAGCATCGTCGTCTCCCACGATCTGGCCGAAACGGCGAGCATCGCCGACTACATCTATGTGGTCGGAGACGCCCAGGTACTGGGGCAGGGGACCCCAGCAGAGCTTCACGAGTCGACCAATCCGCGGATTCGGCAGTTCATGAAGGGGGCCGCGGACGGTCCGGTGCCTTTCCACTTCCCGGCGCCGGCGTACGCCGATGATCTGTTGCGAGGCTCCGATGCGTAAGCGTTCCTTGATCGAACGGATCCGTCTGGTTGGTGAGGCTGGACTGAACGTGGTCGCAGCGCTGGGGCGCGCGACGCTGTTTCTTTTTCACGCCTTGTTCGGTCCCAGCGGTCTGGATAATCGATTTTCGCTGTTGGTGCGGCAGCTTTATTCGGTTGGTGTGCTCTCGCTTGCGATTGTTGTGGTCTCTGGCGTGTTCATCGGCATGGTGCTGGCCCTGCAGGGCTATAGCATTCTCAGCAGCTATGGCTCTGAACAGGCCGTTGGGCAGATGGTAGCGCTTACGCTGTTGCGCGAACTGGGGCCGGTGGTCACGGCACTGTTGTTCGCCGGTCGCGCGGGATCTGCGTTGGCAGCCGAAATCGGCAATATGAAGTCCACCGAGCAGCTTTCCAGTCTGGAGATGATCGGCGTCGATCCGTTGAAGTACATCGTCGCACCGCGGCTATGGGCCGGCTTTATCTCTCTGCCATTGCTGACAGTCATTTTCAATGTCGTCGGCATCTGGGGAGGTGCAATGGTTGCCGTGGACTGGCTTGGCGTATATGAAGGCTCGTTCTGGGCCAACATGCAGAACAGTGTTGTCTTTGCCACTGACGTGCTCAACGGCGTCGTCAAAAGTGTGGTGTTTGCCGTCGTGGTGACCTGGATCGCGGTATTTCAAGGCTATGACTGCGAGCCGACGTCCGAAGGTATCAGTCGCGCCACCACCCGAACCGTTGTCTATGCCTCGCTGGCTGTGCTCGGCCTCGACTTTATTCTGACCGCCTTGATGTTTGGAGATTTTTGATGCGAATCCGCACCCTGGAAATAGGTGTTGGTCTGTTCCTGCTGGCGGGCGTTCTGGCCTTGCTGTTGCTGTCGCTGCGGGTCAGCGGCCTGAACGTCGACAGTACCGACACCTACAAGCTATATGCCTATTTCGACAATATTGCCGGTTTGAGTGTCCGATCCAAGGTCACCATGGCAGGCGTGACCATCGGCAAGGTAACGGCGATCGATCTGGATCGCGAAAGCTATACGGGACGTGTCACGCTGGAAGTCCAGAAAGACGTCGACATCCTGCCGACCGACTCCACGGCTTCGATCCTGACGGCTGGATTGCTCGGCGAGAAATACGTCGGCATCAGTGTCGGTGGTGAAGAGGAAACCTTGGGTGAAGGCGACACGATCCGCGACACCCAGTCGTCTTTAGTACTGGAAGAGCTGATCGGCAAGTTTCTACTCAATTCGGTCAATAAAGAGTGAGGTGTAACCCCATGATGACTGCCCTGCGTCGCGGCTTGCTGGTTTTGCTGGCGTCTTTTCCCTTGCTGGTTCAGGCGGCGCCTAGCGCCCATGAGGTGATCCAGCAGACCACCGACGAACTGCTTGCCGATCTCAAGACGAACAAGGAACAGTACCAGCAGGATCCGAGCGCCTTCTACGAGTCGCTCGATCGCATTCTAGGGCCGGTGGTGGATGCCGAAGGCATTTCGCGGAGCATCATGACGGTGAAGTACTCGCGCAATGCCAAGCCAGCGCAGATGACGCGCTTCCAGGAAAACTTCAAGCGCAGTCTGATGCAGTTCTATGGCAATGCGCTGCTGGAATACAACAATCAGCAGATCAAAGTGCTGCCTGCGAGCGGCAAGCAGGACCCCCAGCGCACCAGTGTCGGCATGGAAGTGACCGGCCGCCAAGGCGAGATCTACCCGGTCTCCTACACCATGGTCAACCATGATGGGAATTGGATGGTCCGCAACGTAATCATCAACGGCATCAACATCGGGAAGCTGTTCCGTGATCAGTTTGCCGACGCCATGCAGAAAAATAACGGCGACCTGGACAAGACCATCGATGGATGGGCCGAAGTGGTGGCTCGAGCCAAGGACACCGAGGCGGGCCAGCAGGCGGCCGGCGATGAGTGACGGACGGATCGAGGGGAGCGCTGGCGGTGAGCTTCGCCTGGCTGGCGTGCTTGACTACCAGTCCGGCCCGGCTCTGCGACGGCAAGGCCAGGCGCTGATTCGTCAGGCCAAGGGCACGCGTATCTCAGCTGATTGCAGCGAGGTTGAGCGATCCAGCAGTGTCGGCTTGTCATTGCTGCTGGCCTTCACCCGCGATGCGCAGAAACAGGGCGATGAGCTCGTCGTCACCGGTCTGCCCGAAGACATGCGGGAGCTCGCGCGGGTGTCCGGCTTGCTGGATGTATTGTCGCTGGCGAGCGAAACAGAGGGAGCTGTCTGATGCTGCTGCGCTGGGCGGAATCGACGCGGGCCAAGGTGCACTCGGCCGCTGAGTCGTTGGGTAATCTTCTGGTCGAGACCTTTCACTACCTGTCGCTGTTCGCGATTGGAGCTGTGACCGCCTGGGCCGGGCTGGTCGCATTTCTGGGCATGGTGGAAAAGGGCAGCATCAGCGTTGATGACATCTTGCTGCTGTTTATCTATCTAGAACTCGGTGCGATGGTCGGTATTTATTTCAAGACCAACCACATGCCGGTGCGGTTCTTGATCTATGTGGCGATCACCGCATTGACCCGGCTGCTGATCTCCGACGTGTCGCACCACCATCGTCCGGATATGGGTGTCGTCTATATTTCCGGAGCGATCCTGCTGCTGGCGGTGGCTATTCTGGTGGTGCGCTTCGCGTCATCCCGTTTCCCCGCGGTGGCGCCAACCAGTCGACATCCGCAGCGGCGTGACGCCGATGCAGAAACACTCGACTGAGTGGGGCTTCGTCAGCCCGCGTGGCTTCGGGGTTCGCAGTCTCCGGGCTTTTTTGTATGATGGCCGGCCGTGCGCGTCCGGCGCCGATCGAGGTTGAACATGCAGGCCGTAGAAGTTAAGAATTTCCTGGAAGAAAAACTTTCAGGCGCTCAGGTGGAAGTCGAAGGCGAGGGCTGCAACTTCCAGTTGAATGTGATCAGTGACGAATTGGCAGGCCTGAGCCCGGTCAAGCGTCAACAGCAGATTTATGCACATCTGAATCCGTGGATTGCCGACGGCAGCATCCACGCCGTGACGATGAAATTCTTCAGTCGTGCCGACTGGCTTGCGCGCAGCTGATCGCCGGTCATTACAGGCATCTCTCCGTCCGCGCGCGATTGCTGATATCGCGCACGGCTCTTCTTCGCCAGCGCTTCGAGCCTGCGGGTTACGGGAACATTCATGGATAAATTGATCATTACCGGCGGTGCGCGCCTCAATGGCGAGATTCGCATCTCCGGCGCGAAGAACTCGGCTCTTCCTATTCTGGCCGCTACCTTGCTGGCGGATACGCCAGTGACCGTTTGCAATCTGCCGCACCTGCATGACATCACCACCATGATCGAGCTGTTCGGTCGCATGGGCGTGCAACCGGTTATCGACGAGAAACTCAGCGTTGAAGTCGATGCCAGCAGCATCCAGACGCTGGTCGCGCCGTACGAGCTGGTCAAGACCATGCGTGCTTCGATCCTCGTTCTTGGGCCAATGGTGGCTCGGTTCGGTGAAGCCGAAGTCGCCCTGCCTGGCGGTTGTGCCATTGGCTCGCGTCCTGTGGATCTGCACATCCGCGGTCTGGAGGCGATGGGCGCACAGATCGATGTCGAGGGCGGCTACATCAAAGCCAAGGCGCCAGCCGGTGGCTTGCGCGGTGCACATTTCTTCTTCGACATCGTCAGCGTAACCGGTACCGAGAACATCATGATGGCCGCGGCACTGGCCAACGGCCGTTCGGTGCTGGAAAACGCCGCGCGCGAGCCGGAGGTGGTCGACCTGGCCAACTTCCTAAACGCCATGGGTGCACAGATCTCCGGCGCCGGCACCGATACCATCACCATCGACGGCGTGAAGCGTCTGGGTGGCGGCCGGTACAGCGTGATGCCCGACCGCATCGAGACGGGCACCTATCTGGTGGCCGCTGCTGCCACCGGCGGCCGTGTAAAGCTCAAGGACACCGATGCAACTTTGCTCGAAGCGGTGTTGCACAAGCTCGAAGAGGCAGGTGCCCACATCGATACCGGCAGCAACTGGATCGAGCTGGACATGAAGGGCAATCGGCCAAAAGCGGTGAATATCCGCACAGCGCCTTATCCTGCGTTTCCGACCGACATGCAGGCGCAGTTCATTGCCATGAATGCGGTCGCTGAAGGCACCGGGACAGTGATCGAGACGGTGTTCGAGAACCGCTTCATGCACGTCTACGAAATGAATCGCATGGGTTCGCAAATTCTTGTCGAAGGCAACACCGCTATCGTGACCGGTGTACCCAAGCTCAAAGGTGCGCCGGTCATGGCGACCGATCTGCGCGCGTCGGCGAGCCTGGTTATCGCCGGCCTGGTGGCAGAGGGCGATACCTTGATCGACCGCATTTACCACATCGACCGTGGTTACGAGTGCATCGAGGAAAAGCTGCAATTGCTGGGCGCCAAGATTCGCCGCGTACCAGGCTAGCAGCCGGAATAAGCCGCCGGCTCGCTGCTGGCGGCCCGGGCCGAGACCTTCACCTGCCCGGGTCGATGTCAAGGTCGCCATCAACAGGCTTCAAGGAATACACCGTTCATGCTCACCATCGCCCTGTCCAAAGGTCGCATCCTCGACGATACCCTGCCGTTGCTTGCGGCGGCCGGTATCGTTCCCACCGAGAACCCGGAAAAAAGCCGCAAGCTGATCATTCCGACTACGCAGGATGATGTGCGTCTGCTGATCGTGCGGGCCACGGACGTGCCGACCTATGTCGAGCACGGCGCAGCGGATCTCGGCGTCGCGGGCAAGGACGTGCTGATGGAATACGGCGGCCAAGGGCTGTATGAACCGCTGGATCTGCGAATTGCCAACTGCAAGCTGATGACAGCCGGAAAGGTCGGTGCGACAGAACCCAAGGGGCGTCTGCAGGTTGCGACCAAGTTCGTCAACGTCGCCAAGCGTTACTACGCCGAGCAAGGTCGACAGGTCGACATCATCAAGCTTTACGGCTCGATGGAGCTTGCGCCGCTGGTGGGATTGGCAGACAAGATTATCGACGTGGTCGACACCGGTAATACCCTGCGCGCCAATGGCCTGGAACCTCAGGAGCTGATCGCCATGATCAGCTCGCGCCTGGTGGTCAACAAGGCGTCGATGAAGATGCAGCATGCGCGCATTCAGGCCTTGATCGATGCGCTGCAGAGCGCCATTGCACATCACGATTGATCATCGCTGCCGGCCGTTGTACGGCCGGCCAAGTCTATCCGCGTCATAACCTAAATATTCAGGTGCCCGCGCGGTCGGCTTGTTAGTCTAGGGCGCCTGACCATCGCTGTACTCATCCCTTCATGAGGCCCGTTATGACCGCTCCCATCGACATCCGCCGACTCAATGCTGCTGATCCGGATTTTGCGCGACACCTGGATCATCTGCTGAGCTGGGAAAGCGTGTCTGATGATGGCGTCAATCAGCGTGTGTTGGAGATCATCAGGGCGGTACGCGAGCGTGGCGATGACGCGTTGGTGGAGCTGACCCAGCGCTTCGACGGCCTTGAAGTCGCCTCCATGGCTGACTTGATTCTGCCGCGCGAGCGGCTTGAACTGGCGCTGACGCGGATCAGCCCGGCTCAGCGTCAGGCGTTGGAAGCGGCCGCTGAGCGTGTTCGCATCTACCATGAAAAACAAAAGCAGGTCTCCTGGACCTACACCGAAGCTGACGGCACCGTGCTTGGGCAGAAGGTGACGCCGCTTGATCGTGCGGGGCTTTACGTGCCGGGTGGCAAGGCGTCGTATCCGTCTTCTGTCTTGATGAACGCCATTCCGGCAAAGGTTGCCGGGGTGCCGGAAGTCGTGATGGTGGTGCCCACGCCTCGCGGTGAAATCAACGAACTGGTCTTGGCGGCGGCGTGCATCGCTGGTGTCGACCGGGTATTCACCATCGGTGGCGCTCAGGCCGTCGCGGCGCTGGCCTACGGCACCGAAAGCGTTCCGCCAGTCGACAAGATCGTCGGGCCTGGCAACATCTATGTCGCGACGGCCAAGCGTCACGTATTCGGCAAGGTCGGCATCGATATGATCGCGGGCCCCTCTGAGATTCTGGTGGTGTGCGACGGCCAGACCGATCCCGACTGGATCGCCATGGATCTGTTTTCCCAGGCCGAGCACGATGAGGATGCGCAGTCGATCCTGGTCAGCCCGGATGTAGCCTTTCTTGATCGTGTTGCCGAAAGCATTTCCCGTTTGCTGCCCAGCCTTGAGCGTAGCGAGATCGCTCGCGCCTCGCTGCAGGGGCGCGGGGCATTGATTCAGGTTGCCGACATGCAGCAGGCGATCGATGTCGCTAATCGCATTGCGCCGGAGCACCTCGAGCTGTCGGTAGCTGATCCCGATGCGTGGCTGCCGCAGATTCGCCACGCGGGGGCGATTTTCATGGGGCGCTACACAGCCGAGGCGTTGGGCGACTATTGCGCTGGGCCGAATCACGTCCTGCCTACCTCGGGTACCGCACGCTTCTCGTCACCCTTGGGCGTGTACGATTTCCAGAAGCGCTCGTCGATCATCAACTGTTCGGCTGAAGGCGCATCTGAGTTGGGCAAGGTCGCTTCGGTCCTTGCACGCGGCGAGTCGCTTACCGCGCACGCGCGCAGTGCCGAATATCGGATAAAGCGGTAGAGACGAACAAAGCGCTGCGGGCTTGAAGACAGGACGTGTAGGAGTGAGTTTGCTCGCGAACCGCCTTCAGAAGCTTCGCCAGCAAGCTGGCTATACGGTTGGGTGGCGCAGCCAAGGCTGGTTCCTGCTCGCGTGCTCTTTCGTTCAGCCTCCAGCGTCTAGCGATCAAATCATTCGAATCAAGGAAAAAGGCCGATGAGCAAATTCTGGAGCCCCTTCGTCAAGGCGCTGGTTCCCTATGTGCCGGGTGAGCAGCCAAAGCTGACCAATCTGGTCAAGCTCAACACCAATGAGAACCCCTACGGCCCGTCACCCAAGGCGCTTGCAGCGATGCAGGCCGAGCTGAATGACAACCTGCGGTTGTATCCCGATCCGAATGGCGAGCGCCTCAAGCGCGCTGTTGCTGATTACTATCACGTTCGCCCTGAGCAGGTCTTCGTCGGTAATGGCTCCGACGAGGTGCTTGCCCACGTTTTCCACGGGCTGTTCCAGCATGGCAAGCCGCTGCTGTTCCCCGATGTGACATACAGCTTCTACCCGGTCTATTGCGGCCTGTATGGCATTGACTACGAGACCATCGCGCTGGACGACCGTTTTCAGATCGAGGTAGCCGATTACGTCCGGCCCAACGGGGGCATCATTTTCCCCAATCCCAACGCGCCGACGGGTTGCCTGCTGGCGCTTGAGGCGATTGAGCAGCTGCTGCAGGCAAACCCCGATTCGGTGGTTGTGGTCGACGAGGCCTACATCGACTTTGGCGGTGAGTCAGCAATCGCGCTAGTGGACCGCTACCCGAACCTGCTGGCCACCCAGACACTCTCCAAATCGCGCTCTCTGGCAGGGCTGCGCGTTGGTCTGGCAGTCGGGCATCCGGATCTGATCGAGGCGCTGGAACGCATCAAGAACAGCTTCAACTCGTATCCGTTGGACCGTATCGCCATTGCTGGCGCTGCGGCTGCATTTGAGGACCGCGCTTATTTCGAGCACACCTGCCAGCAGGTGATCGCCAGTCGAGAGGCCGTGACGGTTGCGATGCAGGCGTTAGGCTTTGAAGTGCTGCCCTCGGCGGCAAACTTCATCTTCGCGCGGCATCCACAACGCGACGCAGCTGCGCTGGCGGCGGGGCTGCGCGAGCACGGCGTTATCGTGCGGCACTTCAAGCTGGGGCGAATCGAGCAGTTTCTGCGGATCAGTATCGGCGCACCGGAGCAAAATCAGGCGTTGCTCGATGCGTTGAAACGCATTGTCTGATTGGGTTCGCTACGAGCCGGCGGCCGTCTCTGGTCGCTGGTAATAGCAGCACACGCGGATCGTATCGCGGGTACCCGAATACCCTTGCTTGGCACAGGCCGGGCAGCGTATTTCGCTTCTCTGGTGGTCGCTCCGCTTAGCTGAATCTCCGCTCGGTTTGTGCCTCACGGCGCGCGCGGAGCAGCAGCCCGCTCTAGCTTCGACAACCCGACTATTGAGGCGTTTTCTCGACCAATGGCCGCATGCCCACTTCGGCTGTCAGCGTCAGCGGCTTGCCGTTACGCAGAATATCGATATCAATCTTGTCCCCAGGCCGCACGCGGGCCACCTGGTTCATTGAACTGCGACCGTCGCTGGCTTGCGCACCATCGATGCTGAGGATAAGGTCGCCCGGCAGCAGGCCGGCGCGTTCAGCCGGTCCATCCCGGTAGACGCCGGCAACGACGATCCCGGGTCGGCCGGCCTGACCGAAGGATTCCGCCAGCTCCGGTGTGAGCGATTGCACCTCCACGCCGAGCCAGCCGCGAATGACCTGACCGTGCTCGATGATGGATTTCATCACGTCCATGGCGAGCTTCACTGGGATGGCGAAGCCGATGCCTTGCGATCCGCCGGACTCGGAAATGATCGCAGTGTTGATGCCAATCAGTTGGCCGGCGGTGTCCACCAGTGCACCACCCGAGTTGCCGCGGTTGATCGCCGCGTCCGTCTGGATGAAATCCTCGTAGGTATTAAGACCGAGCTGGTTGCGGCCGGTCGCGCTGATGATGCCCATCGTCACGGTTTGCCCAACGCCGAACGGGTTACCGATTGCCAGCGTCACGTCCCCGATACGGATGCCATCCGAGTGGCCAATGGTGATCGCAGGCAGATTTTCCAGGTCGATCTTGAGCACCGCAAGATCGGTTTCCGGATCACTGCCGATCACACGGGCAAGGGTCTCCCGACCATCGCGCAGGGCCACGACGATCTGCTCGGCATTCGCCGTGACGTGGTTGTTGGTTAGCAGGTAGCCCTCCGGGCTCATGATCACTGCCGACCCCAGGCTCGATTCCATGCGACGTTGGCGCGGCAGGTTGTCCCCGTAGAAACGCCGGAACAGCGGATCGTCCTTGAGCATCGGCGGCTGGCTGGCGCTATCGATCACCTTGGTGGTGTAGAGGTTGGCCACTGCCGGTGCAGCGCTGCTCACCGCATTGGCGTAGGAGTAGGGGCCTTGCTGCGGTATGCCGATCAGCGGTGCTTGCTGCAGGCTGTATTCCGGCTCGGCGCCAAGCCCAACCAGATGTGGGTAGCGCTGAATGATCAGCAGGGCCACCAGCAGGCCTACCAGCAACGGCCAGCCAAAAAAACGCAGGGCATTGATCATCGCGATGGGAAGTCCGGACAGGTTGCGGAAGGCGAGAGCGCCTCTTAAGGTGGCGGCATTATACGAAGCTGGCCGTGAAATGCAGCCTTGCCAGCGGCAAAACTGCAACGCGACCTCTGGAATGCTTAATCCGCAACCTTTCTGCTGTTTGTCCCGTCTGTTATTCGCCGATGAACCGCTTTCGACTCACTGATCTCATAGGAGACTGCTTGCATGGCTGTGGCGCTCACCACCCTGGTCGATGAAGCTGACCGCTTCCTGAATGCCGCGAAGATTCCTGACTATTGTCCTAACGGCCTGCAGGTAGAAGGACGCCCCCAGGTGCGGCGCATCGTCAGTGGCGTGACCGCCAGCCAGGCACTGCTTGATGCCGCGGTCGAGGCGCAAGCCGATGTGGTGCTGGTGCACCATGGCTATTTCTGGAAGAACGAAGACCCACGTCTGGTGGGTATGAAGCAACGCCGGCTTAAAACGCTGCTCAGCAACGACATCAGCTTGCTCGCCTACCATCTGCCGCTCGATGTCCATCCGGAGGTCGGCAACAACGTGCAGCTGGCTCGCCTGCTTGGGTTGACTGTCGAGGGTTCGCTGGAGCCGGATAACCCTCGTTCGGTCGGGCTTGTCGGTTCCCTTGAAACGCCGCTCGCGCCTGCCGAGTTTATGCAGCGCGTTCAAATCGCGCTCGGGCGTGAGCCGGTGATGGTCGAAGGCCCAGGCCTGATCAGGCGGGTTGCCTGGTGCACCGGTGGCGCACAGGGCTATATCGATCAAGCGGTAACCGCAGGCGTTGATGCCTATCTGACGGGAGAGATTTCGGAGCCCACCGCGCATATCGCGCGCGAAAATGAGCTGAGCTTTTTTGCCGCCGGCCATCACGCCACTGAGCGTTACGGCGTGCAGGCGCTGGGTGAATATCTGGCGAAGCGGTTTGCCATCGAACATCTGTTCATCGATTGCCCGAACCCCGCGTAACGAGGCGTTTTCGCATGGTGCGGCGCTGGGTGAAGCGGAACTGAGAGGAGGTTTTGCCCGGCATAAAGCTAGAGCATTTAGATCTAAGCGGCGTCCTGATTAGAATCTAACGTCGTGTTAGAGTTGCGCCCTCGTTCCGGCCGTGCCGGCCGTCCCACCTGCAAAAATTCGTGAGTAGCCATGGTCGACAAACTGACGCATCTGAAACAGCTGGAGGCGGAAAGCATCCACATCATCCGTGAGGTGGCCGCCGAGTTCGACAACCCGGTGATGCTCTATTCCATCGGCAAGGATTCGGCCGTGATGTTGCATCTCGCGCGCAAGGCCTTCTACCCGGGGCGTCTGCCGTTTCCGGTGATGCACGTCGATACGCGCTGGAAATTCCAGGAGATGTACCGCTTCCGCGAGCAGATGGTCAACGAGATGGATCTGGACCTGATCACGCACATCAACCCGGATGGCGTGGCGCAGAACATCAACCCGTTCACTCACGGCAGCGCCAAGCACACCGACATCATGAAGACCGAGGGTCTCAAGCAGGCGCTCGACAAGCACGGCTTCGATGCCGCTTTCGGCGGCGCCCGCCGCGACGAAGAGAAGTCTCGTGCAAAGGAGCGTGTCTACTCCTTCCGTGACAACAAGCACCGTTGGGACCCAAAGAATCAGCGCCCGGAACTCTGGAATGTCTACAACGGTAACGTGAAGAAGGGCGAATCCATCCGCGTCTTCCCGCTGTCGAACTGGACTGAGCTGGATATCTGGCAATACATCTATTTGGAACAGATCCCGATCGTGCCGCTGTACTTCGCCGCCGAGCGCGAAGTCATCGAGAAGAACGGCACCCTGATCATGATCGACGACGAGCGCATCCTCGAGCACCTCACTGACGAGGAGAAGGCGCGCATCGAGAAGCGCATGGTTCGCTTCCGTACGCTTGGCTGCTACCCGCTGACCGGCGCGGTGGAATCCACAGCGTCAAGCCTGCCGGAGATCATCCAGGAAATGCTCCTGACGCGAACTTCCGAACGTCAGGGCCGTGTCATTGACCATGATGGCGCAGGTTCGATGGAAGAAAAGAAACGTCAGGGCTACTTCTAAGGATTCCGCACCATGTCTCATCAGTCTGATTTGATCAGCGAGGACATCCTCGCGTACCTGGCCCAGCACGAGCGCAAAGAGCTTCTGCGCTTCCTGACTTGCGGCAACGTCGACGACGGCAAGAGCACCCTGATCGGGCGCCTGCTGCACGACTCGAAGATGATCTACGAAGATCATCTCGAAGCGATCACCCGCGACTCGAAGAAATCCGGCACCACGGGCGATGACGTCGACCTCGCGTTGCTGGTCGACGGCCTGCAGGCCGAGCGCGAGCAGGGCATCACCATTGATGTTGCTTACCGCTATTTCTCCACCGCCAAGCGCAAGTTCATCATCGCCGACACCCCCGGCCATGAGCAGTACACGCGCAACATGGCGACCGGCGCCTCGACTTGCGACCTGGCGATCATCCTGGTCGACGCCCGCTACGGCGTGCAGACCCAGACCAAGCGCCACAGCTTCATCACCTCGCTGCTGGGCATCAAGCACATCGTCGTGGCCATCAACAAGATGGACCTGATGGACTTCGATCAGCAGGTATTCGAGCGCATCAAGGCTGATTACCTGGCCTTTGCCGAGCGTATCGAGCTCAAACCGTCGTCGCTGCACTTCGTGCCGATGTCCGCGCTCAAGGGCGACAACGTGGTCAACCGCTCCGAGCGCGCGCGTTGGTATGAAGGCCAGTCGCTGATGGAGATTCTCGAAAGCGTCGAGATCGCTGGCGACCGCAACTTTGATGACCTGCGCTTCCCGGTGCAGTACGTCAATCGTCCCAACCTCAACTTCCGCGGCTTCGCTGGCACACTGGCCAGCGGCATCGTGCGCAAGGGTGACGAGGTGGTGGTCTTGCCGTCCGGCAAGCGCAGCACCGTCAAATCCATCGTCACGTTTGACGGCGAGCTGGAGCAGGCGACCCCGGGCGAAGCAATTACGCTGACGCTTGAGGACGAAATCGACGTGTCGCGCGGCGACATGCTCGTGCACGCCGACAACCAACCGCGCATCACGGACAGCTTCGACGCCATGCTGGTCTGGATGGCCGAAGAGCCCATGCTGCCGGGCAAGAAATACGACATCAAGCGTGCCACCAGTTATGTACCGGGCTCGATTGCCAGCATCACTCATCGGGTTGACGTGAATACGCTGGAGCATGGCCCGGCCAGTAGCCTGCAGCTGAACGAGATCGGGCGGGTCAAGGTCAGCCTCGACGCGCCGATCGCGCTGGACGGTTATGCGAGGAACCCGGCTACCGGCTCGTTTATCATCATCGATCGCCTCACCAACGGTACTGTCGGTGCGGGCATGATCATTGCCGACCCGGTCGCCCACGGCTCATTCGGACACCACGGTGCGCTGGCGCACGTATCCACCGAAGAGCGTGCAAGCCGTTTCGGCCAGCAGCCGGCAACCGTGCTGTTCACCGGCTTGTCCGGTGCCGGCAAGAGCACCCTGGCCTATGCGGTCGAGCGTAAGCTGTTCGACATGGGCCGTGCGGTTTACGTGCTGGACGGCCAGAACCTGCGCCATGACCTGAACAAGGGGCTGCCGCAGGACCGCGCAGGTCGCACCGAGAATTGGCGCCGTGCCGCCAATGTGGCACGTCAGTTCAACGAGGCAGGCCTGCTAACGCTCGCCGCCTTCGTCGCTCCCGATGCTGAAGGTCGCGAGCAGGCCAGAGTGCTGATTGGCACTGATCGGGCTATAACCGTTTATGTGCAGGCTTCTCCGCAGGCCTGCCAGCAACGCGATCCGCAGGGGTTGTACGCGGCAGGCGGCGACAACATCCCCGGCGAGTCCTTCCCTTACGACGTGCCGGTGAACGCTGATCTGGTGATCGACACGGAGTCGCTTACGGTCGAGGAGAGTGTCAAGCAGGTGATTGATCTGCTGCGCAAGCGTGGCGCTATCTGATCAATGAAGTAAGCCATTCCGCCTTGGGCAGTCAGGGCGTTCAGGCTGATGATCAACCCCGCCCAAGTGGCGGGGTTTCTTTTGGGGGCCGGCAAATCGCTTTAAGAGTAAATCTCGCATTTGATATGTGCCAGTTGCAACTCCCCCGGCACTTACTGCACCACGTATTTCAGAATTTCCACGACCTGTTCGGTAGTGGTGGCCCATGCCATGGCAGCCGCATCGACCTCCTTCAGCGGGTGCACAATATCGTCGTCATGCAGCGTGACATAAGGCTTGCCCAGCGCCGCGCAGTAACCGGCATCGAACGCCGCGTTCCACTGCTTGTACTTGTCGCCGAAACGCACCACCACGAGGTCCGCTTGCTGGATCAGCGTCTTGGTGCGGATTGCATTGACTTTGGACGACTTGTGGTCGCGCCAGAAGGCATTGGACTCGGCGCCCAGGCAATCACCGGCGGCATCGCTGGCTTCGTGAGCGGTGACGGCTGAAGTGAATAGCACATCCAATCCGGCTGCGGCGGCGCCATGCTTAATCTCGTCGCGCCAGTCGGTGTGAATTTCGCCGGACAGGTAAACGGTAAAACTCATGAATCCTCCTGAGGTGTTGGGCTTGGCAAATAGGGTCGGATGCTAGCCCGGTAGGCGCTTCAAGACCAGCCACTGGCGGAGGTTCAAGTGGCGATCATGCTTTCTGTAGGTGGCACGCCGTAATTGGGAACACAGCGCTGGGCCGGTCCAATCAGGTGCATTCCGCTAAGTGGCGGCCTGTACGAATACGTCTAGGAGGCCTCAGCGAGTATGCGGAAGAACACAGTCTCCAGCGATACTGCAGGCTTGACGGTCAGCAGGTGGCCGCCGGTGTTGCCCAGCTGCGCAATGGCGGCCGGTAACTCGCTTTGTGCAAGTTCGCACTCGAACTCCCCGGGACGAAGCGCGATGCACGCTGGCGTCAGCGACTGATCCGCTTGGTAACGCAGGATAAAACAGTCAGCGCGTTCGGCAGCCAGTTCGCGAGGTGAGCGGACGGTGACCAGCTGGCCTTTGTTGATAAATCCGAAGCGGTCGGCGATTCGTTCCACGTCATGCAGCACGTGAGAAGTGAAGAAAATCGCGCCACCTTGTTTCTTATACTCATTGAGGATCTCAACCACATCCTTGCGGCCCACCGGGTCAAGGCCGGACAGCGGCTCGTCGAGAATCAGCAGGCGTGGCTCGACAGCCATGGCATGGGCCAGCGCGACCCGCTGTGCGTTGCCTTTGGAGAGCTCGCGCATCCGCCGTTTACCGGTGCCGTCCACAGAGAATCTCTCCAGCCACTGCAAGCACCAGGCATCCGCATCGCTGCGTTTGATGCTATACATGGACAGCCCCATGCGCAGGATTTCCAAGGGTGTGAACTGGTCATACAGAGCCGGCGCTTCCGGCACATAGGCCATGCCCTGTCGGGCTTCGGCCCGGCGGGCATCAATGCCATAAAGCGTCACCTGACCCTGATAGTCATTGATGATGTCCAGCATGATCTTGATCGTGGTGGACTTGCCGGCGCCGTTGGGGCCTACAAAGCCGAACACTTCGCCTTCGGACAGGCTGAAGCTCACGTCCCGTACAGCTTGAACCTGCTTACCCTTGGCTCGGTAGGTATGGCTGACACCCTTAAACTCTACGGCTGCGCTCAAGGCTGTTCCTCCAATCCGGCGATTTTCAGTTTCTTTAGTTCGATGCGCCCGTCACGAATCTCATAGCCGAGGCGCAAGGGATCGGTTGGCAGACTCTCGATCAGGTGCCGAGCGACCAACTGATCAAGAGTTGTGAGCGGGCCATGTTCTTGCTCGTAGCGTCTCTGCGCCTCGCGTAGCGCGATCAAACCCTGCAGGCGAATGACGCGCTTGTCGAGCATGTCCTGCAGTTTAGGATCGGCGGCGCTGTCGCGCTGCTGGATCAGGTAGTTGAGCGCAAGGCGCTCATCGGCGAACTGCTCGGCGCGTAGCATTACTGCCAGTTTGCGCATTGCGGCGGCGTTCTGCGGAGATCGCTGCGCACCGATTTCCAACACCCGTGCGGCTTCTTCATTGTTTCGCTGAAAGAATGCCAGGTTGATGCCATAGAAAAACGGTGGAATCTCATCCCAGAAGCGACATTCAACGGCCGCACGCAAAACGTCATTGCCTTCTTCTACCGCTCCGCCCCAAGTCAGCAAGCCATTGGCCAGATAGTAGTTGTCTTCGTGGCAAGGGTTGAGTCGAGCGACCTCGCGCTGGGCGCGGACCAGATAACCCGTGTCGACGCCTCGGTCATCCAGGCCGGTCGCGGCCAGACGCATGGTTTCGAGGTCAGCGGCCAGAAAGCGGTCGCCGCCATGCAACGCTACCAGCAGGGGCGCTGGAATCACTACCCGATCAGAAAAAAACTGTGGCGTCAGCGTCACCGGTTGCTGGGCACGCCACGCGGCAATCCCTACAAACAAGGCTAAGCCCAGCAGGGCGACCGTCAATGCATGCCGTGAGCGCATATCAGGCGAAACGCTTACGTTGCAGGGCCCATACCGCCAATCCGAGCAGCCCGAGCGTATAGGTGATGCTCGACAGGATCAGCCAAGGCCAGGCAGGCGGGAGCAGATCCATGCGCCCGTACAATGCGATCATTCGTACATCGAGAGTCCCCAAATCCGGGAGCAAGTAGCCCAGCAGTCCAACACTCGATCGGTAGGTTTCGGCATCGCCGACCACCGCAGCGTTGCGGCTCAGCAGTTCGACAATGGCGCCGAACGAGCGAGCAACGAGCATAAAGCCGAAGGTGCCAATCAGTACGAAGCTTGGCGTGGAGGCGACCACCGCGAGAAGCGTGGCGATGGCTGTCAATACCAGCAGGTCGAGCCCGATAAAGCCGACAGTGACCAGATACTGATGACCCAACGCAACCGGTGTGCTTTGCGTGTAACCCTGGCTAGCCAGGCGGACAAATAGCGCCAGTGCGCCGGCCAGAACCAGCAATAGCCCGAGCGTTAGGGCTGCGATAGCAAAAAAACGACCTAGCAAAAGGCTGTGACGGGGATGTGGATAGGAAAGGGTGTTGAGAAAGTAACGCCTGTCGAACTCGCGCGAGATCAGTTCCTGTGTCATCAGCACCAGAACCAGCGGCAAAAGCAGGCGCATTACCGACAGGCCGATATCCAACGCCACGGTGGCGGGTTGGCGACCACTAAACTGGGCGGCCAGCAGGACGGACAGCGCCAACACCAGCAGCGAGCAACCTGACAGGCAGAGATAGCGAGCCCTCAAGGCGAGACGAACACCAACCAGAAAGTCAGAGGGATGCGTCATAGGGCGGCCATTAAATAGTTTTCGGGAAGCGAAGTGGTAGCGGTAGGTGGCTATGGATATATCCGAATGGGTGTGGAGCAGTTTCGCAACAAAAGCTGTCGCAGTAAACGACGGAAGCGCCTGCGCCGATTCCAGCCTAACGGGCTAACCACAGTGGTTAAACGTTCGGGTACAAATTGTATAAGCGTGCAGCAAATGTGCGGTCTGCCGATTAAGCAATGAGGCTGCAGGGCTAAGGGCAAAGATTTTATTCGCGCGGGTTGCAACCCTACTAAAGGTTCATTCCCGCCCTGTTAGGCGGGAATGACTGAACTGCTTAGATGTTCAGATCGGGAATCTTCGACTTTACTGATGCTGCATCGCAGACAGTGCCGTTCGCGAATGCTGCGGGCTGAACTTTGCCACCGTTAGAGCGGGCAGTGAAAATGCTTGCTCCGGACGTCACTTGAGTTGCGAGCGGGTCAGTACATGCTGGGATGGCTGTGGTTGTATCGTCGTCATCGCAAGGTGTCTGCACTGTCCGCTCAGCAGTACGCCCATCCGTATGACAAGTGGCTACTTGAATAGCTTTTGCAGTTCCTCCGCAGTTGTAAGCTACCAGCACGTTGTTAGAAGGACTGATACGAACGTCCTCAGCTAGTAGCGTGCAGTCTAAGATCGTAACGGCACCGTTTGCCAAATCCTTTGCTGCAGCGCTGGCGCCAGTGGAGAACATTACATTGGCTGCTACCAAGCCCAAGCTAAACAGTAGTTTGTTTTTCATACTTATCTCCGAAATAGTTGACTATGCAGTTCGTTACTTCTGCGCGGCCGTAAGAGCGGTAATGCTGTTTTTCGCATCGGCCAGCGCTGTGGAATCGTTCGCTTTGGCTCGGTAATCATTGAATTGCGGAATAGCAATGGCAGCCAGAATCCCGATGATCGCAACCACGATCATCAGTTCGATCAGAGTGAAACCTTTTTGCTTCTTGATGGACTTCATTGAAAAGCTCCTTGTTGGTGAGGTCGTTGGACCTGGTGAGACAGGAGCAGCTTCTGTGCCAAGCGGGGTGGGATGGTTGTGTGAAGTGCTGCAGCTGTGCGGCGTGTCACTTTCCGCGGTTGAATTGGCTTAGTGGTGGGGGTAGGTTTTGACCAGCTTGGAGCTAGCTTTCGCCCCGGGGCGCGCCTCCTGCAGGGGAGGCTAGCTTTGTCTGAGGCCCCGCTGCGCTTGGGTTTTTGGTGCTTGGGCGCAGTAGCGTCGGTCGAATGCCTTCGCCTGTATAAGAGATGCTCGGCATCGCATCGCCGCGGGGCGCGCCACCTACAGTTTGTGCGGCGGGTAAGTTAGTTGAACTACAGGATATGGCGGGGTAGCTCGGTTAGACAGCAACCTCCCCAGTCAACAAGTGACAATAATTGCCACCTCTCGTTGGCGCGTTTGGCAGGCCTTTGTAACTGCGATATAAGGGCGCCACATTTCTCCAGCCTTTATAGGCAGTTCAATGAACGAAAACGCTCCTCTCGGTGGGTTGGCGCGCCAGTTAGTACTGGTCGGGCAGCTTGATGAAAAGATTGCGCTGCAGGCGCAGCAGCAAGCCCAGCGCAACCAGGTGCCACTGGTTTCATGGCTGGTGCAGAACAAGCTGGTGAAAAGTCGGGCCATAGCCGAGGTCGCGGGGGAACAGTTCGGCGTTCCATACTTCGATCTGACGACGCTGGATAAAGAAACTCAGCCCCAAGATCTCGTCAGTGAAAAGCTGGTTCGCCAGCACCGGGTCCTGCCGCTGCAGCGCCGTGGCAATAAATTGTATGTGGCGGTGTCCGACCCAACCAATCACCAAGCCATCAGCGATATCCAGTTCAATACCGGGCTCTCGGTCGAGTCGGTGCTGGTTGAAGATGACAAGCTGGGTGAAGCCATCGAAAAGCTCTTCGAGTCGGCCAATACCGCCCTGGATGGGCTGTCCGATTCCGACCTGGACGATCTGGATATCGAGGTGGGTGGCGGTGCGGCCGAGAAGGAAGAGGGGGAGCATAACGAGGCTGATGACGCGCCGGTTGTCCGTTTCGTCAACAAGATGCTACTGGATGCCATCAAGCGCGGCTCATCCGACCTGCACTTCGAGCCCTACGAAAAATCCTACCGCGTCCGCTTTCGTACCGATGGCGTGCTACATGAAGTGGCTCGGCCTCCAGTGCAGTTGGTCAGTCGGATTTCTGCACGGCTCAAAGTGATGGCGGCGCTGGATATTGCCGAACGACGCAAGCCGCAGGACGGTCGGATCAAGATGAAGGTCTCCAAGACCAAGTCCATCGATTTCCGCGTCAACAGCCTGCCCACGCTGTGGGGCGAAAAGATCGTGATGCGTATCCTCGATTCCTCCAGCGCCAAGATGGGCATCGATGCGCTGGGTTATGAGGAAGACCAGAAAGCGCTGTACATGGCCGCGCTAAAGCAGCCGCAAGGGATGATCTTGGTCACTGGGCCTACCGGCTCGGGCAAGACCGTTTCCCTGTACACCGGGCTGAACATTCTTAACACCGTCGATGTGAATATCTCTACGGCTGAAGACCCGGTAGAGATCAACCTTGAGGGCATCAATCAGGTCAACGTCAATCCGCGGCAAGGCATGGATTTCGCCCAGGCGCTGCGCGCCTTCCTGCGCCAGGATCCGGACATCATCATGGTGGGGGAGATCCGTGACCTGGAGACTGCGGAGATCGCCGTCAAGGCCGCCCAAACCGGCCATATGGTTATGTCGACCCTTCACACCAACAGTGCTGCGGAGACGCTCACCCGTCTGCGTAACATGGGGGTACCGGCCTTTAACATTGCCACATCAGTCAACCTGATCATCGCTCAGCGGCTCGCTCGTAAGCTTTGCTCTAGCTGCAAAACAGAAGTGGAGGTGCCACGCGAGGCGCTTTTGAAGGAAGGCATCCCGGAAGACCGGATTGGCACGTTCCAGCTCTACGGGCCGGTGGGTTGTGATAATTGCAACGGCGGCTACAAAGGCCGTGTCGGTATTTATGAAGTGGTTAAAATCACGCCAGCCCTGCAACGGCTTATCATGGAGGAAGGTAACTCCATCGATATCGCCCTCCAGGCGCGCAAAGATGGTTTCAATGATTTGCGCATTTCCGGTTTGGTCAAAGCCATGAGTGGCATTACCAGCCTGGAAGAAGTCAACCGCGTGACCAAGGACTAACCATGGCGGAAAAAGCGTTGAAAACCAGTGTGTTCACCTGGGAAGGGACTGACCGCAAGGGCAGCAGGATCAAGGGTGAGCTCTCTGGTCAAAGCCCGGCGCTGATCAAGGCGCAACTCCGCAAGCAGGGTATCAATCCGCTCAAGGTGCGCAAAAAGGCTGTCTCGCTGTTTGGGGCAGGCAAGAAAATCAAGCCGATGGACATCGCTCTTTTTACGAGGCAGATGGCCACCATGATGAAAGCCGGCGTGCCGCTGCTGCAGTCCTTCGACATCATCGGTGAGGGCTTCGACAACCCCAACATGCGCAAGTTGGTGGACGAGGTTAAGCAGGAGGTGGCGGCGGGTAACAGCTTTGCAGGCTCGCTGCGCAAGAAGCCGCAATATTTCGATGATCTCTACTGCAATCTGGTCGAGTCAGGTGAGCAATCGGGTGCGCTTGAAACCCTGTTGGACCGCGTTGCGACTTATAAAGAAAAGACCGAACAGCTCAAGGCCAAGATTAAAAAAGCAATGACCTACCCGATTGCAGTAATCGTGGTGGCGATCATCGTATCGGCGATTCTCTTGATCAAGGTCGTGCCGCAGTTCGAAAGCGTGTTTCAGGGCTTTGGTGCCGAACTGCCTGCCTTCACTCAAATGGTCGTCGGGCTTTCGAGATGGTTGCAGGAATGGTGGTATTTGGTGCTGATCGGGTTATTCGCCTTTGCCTTCACCTTTAAGCACTTCTACAAGCGTTCCCAGAAATTTCGCGATGCACTGGATCGTGGGCTGCTGAAGACCCCGATTGTTGGCGACATATTGTACAAGGCGGTGGTGGCTCGCTATGCGCGCACCCTTTCGACCACATTTGCTGCTGGCGTGCCGCTGGTAGATGCGTTGGACTCAGTTGCTGGGGCTACTGGCAACGTGGTCTTTCGCAATGCTGTAGCCAAGATTCGCAATGACGTTTCCTCCGGGGTGCAATTGAACTTCTCCATGCGCACCACGGGCGTATTTCCCTCTATGGCGATTCAGATGACCGCAATCGGCGAGGAATCCGGGTCGCTGGATGAGATGCTGGACAAGGTTGCCAGCTTTTACGAGGAGGAGGTCGACAACATGGTCGACAACCTGACCACTCTGATGGAGCCTATGATCATGGCGGTGCTGGGTGTGCTTGTTGGCGGTCTGATCATCGCCATGTACCTGCCCATCTTCCAGCTGGGCAGCGTGGTCGGATAAATCAATGATTTTTGATATTTTGGCCAGCAACACGCTGGCCTTTGTTTTATGCGCACTGGTATTGGGCCTGCTGGTAGGCAGTTTTCTCAACGTGGTGATCCATCGCCTGCCGATCATGATGCAGCGAGACTGGCGCGCCCAGGCGCGTGAGTTTCTGGAGTTGCCGGTCGAGCCGTCTACGACCTTCAATCTGATTCTGCCTAACTCTCACTGCCCGCAGTGCGACCATGAGATCCGTCCTTGGGAAAACATTCCCTTGGTCAGCTGGTTAGCGCTGCGCGGCAAGTGCTCGTCGTGCAAAGCGCCGATCAGCCGTCGCTACCCGACGGTCGAGCTGCTCTGCGGCCTGTTGTCCGCCTATGTGGCCTGGCACTTTGGCTTGACCTGGCAGGGCGGGGCGATGCTGTTGCTGACCTGGGGGCTGCTGGCGATGAGCTTGATCGATGTCGATCACCAATTGCTCCCCGACTCCCTTGTGTTGCCACTGCTTTGGCTGGGTTTGATTGTTAACCACTACGGCTTGTTCGCCTCATTGCCGGATGCAGTGTGGGGGGCAATCGCTGGATATCTCAGCCTGTGGTCGGTGTACTGGCTATTCAAGCTGGTGACCGGCAAGGAAGGCATGGGCTATGGCGATTTCAAGCTGCTGGCAATGCTGGGCGCTTGGGGGGGATGGCAAGTCTTGCCGCTGACCATTCTTCTCTCGTCAGTCGTGGGCGCAGTGCTGGGCACCATCATGCTGCGTATGCAAAAGGCGGACAGCGGCACAACCATTCCCTTCGGCCCGTATTTGGCGATTGCAGGTTGGGTTGCGTTGCTCTGGGGTGATCAGATTACGTCGGCCTATCTTCAATTCGCCAGGTTCTGACGGTCTGGGTAGGAGGTGATTCGCTTTAGCGGGTCCTAGCGCTAGCCCGGTTCAGCGTAGGGTGAGCAGCTGGTTCCATTGTTGAGCAGTCGGTTCGAAGCTGTTGCGCTTTCCTGGCGGCTGTTTGTCTCTTCAAAGCGGGCAGATGGCTCCGTCGAGACCAGCCCTCCCGTCGTGCGCCTCCGCAGCAATTCAAGCGTGCTAAACCCTAAGGGGATCGATTCGATCAAGCATCGATCTGCTCTTGCATCCTCGCCAATCAGACGTTACTACTGCGCGTCGTTTTATTGTCTGGACGGATCGTGATGAAGCCTTGGGTGCTTGGTTTGACCGGTGGTATCGGTAGCGGCAAGAGCGCCGTGGTGGATGCTTTCGGTCGCCTCGGGGTGCATTGGGTCGATGCTGACCATGCCGCACGCTGGGTTGTCGAGCCAGGTCGACCAGCGCTGGGGCTGATTGTCGATCGGTTCGGCGAGGCTGTCCTCGCGAGCGATGGCAGTCTGGATAGAGCCGCGCTGCGCGAACGGGTATTCCGTGAGCCGGAACAGCGCAAATGGCTTGAGCAGCTATTGCATCCGCTGATACGCCAGGAGACCGCCGAGCACCTCGCTCGGGCAACCTCACCGTACGCGATCATGGTTTCGCCTTTATTGGTGGAGTCCGGTCAGCACCACCAGGTTGCGCGCGTGTTGGTGGTCGATGTGCCGGAGGCGTTGCAGTTGGAGCGCGCCATTCGGCGTGATCAATCCAGCGAAGCGCAGATCCGCGCCATTCTCAATGCGCAGGCCAGCCGCGAAGAACGCTTACGCCATGCCGATGATGTGCTGGTCAATGAACGAGATCGGGCCTGGCTGGAAAGCGAGGTCAAACGTTTACATGAGTTTTATCTGACGCTACGGGGAGGTCAGGAATGAGTACTGCAGTTGTTGAATGTCCCACATGCGGCGCGCCAGTCGAGTGGAGCGTGAAGAGTGCCAATCGGCCTTTCTGCTCGGAGCGGTGCAAGTTGATCGACTTGGGCGCCTGGGCCTCGGAAGAGCATGCGATCCCCGGCAACGAGCTTGAGGATGATCTGTTCTCGGATGATATGCCGCCGCGCCAGCACTGACTGGCGGTTGGGGGGGCGCCTCGGTGTGCTAGCGCGCTTGCTCACGCCTCGTCACTGCCGTCATCTTTCCATGGGGCTTGCAGATAACGGCTGCGATTGAAGGTTTCCATCCAGTCCGGATAGAAGACGACCAGGGCGCTCACGACCGTACCGTTGATGAAGGCCTCGGGAAACATCACCAGCCAGATGTAGCCGGAAAAGTCCTCAAGCCAGGGTGGCATTGGGTAGCGACCATCGATCAACAAGACCCCAAGCCCTGCAAGGATGCAGAACAGTGCCGCGAGACCAGCGGCAAAGAAGCCAGAGAAGAAGATATACACGAAGAGGTTGCGTGGCTGGGTGCGTTCGACTGCGATCGCGCAGAGCTCGGTTACCGTAACAGGGATCAGCACCAGCAAGACGCCATTCAGGCCAAGGGCAATCAATTGCTGGTGGCCTGTGATCGTCAAGCCAAGCTGGGCGATAAACGCCGCAAGAATCGCCAAGGGCCAGTCGAGCAGTAGCGTAACGGCAGTCAGGCCGATGAAATGGAAAGATAGGCCCGAATCGAAGTCCCGGCGAACCAGCCAAAGCAGAAAGATCGCAAGAACCGCACCAAACAGCAGGTGCTGTCGGCGTGTGTCGCTAAACAGCTCGATCCAGGGTGCCCGCAGGCACGCCCAAATCAGCCCGGCGGCATACAGTAGCCAGCCCAGCACAAGGCTGGTCGGCGCGAGCAGTTCGGCAGCGATCATCTACGAGCTCCTAGCGCCAGAGGCTGATTGGTGATAGCGCGGACAAGGCTTGCGCCTTTCTGCGGTCACCGGATGCTTGGCTCAAGATTTCCTCAAGGGGCAGGGTTGGGTTGTTCGGTGTGAATTGCCTCGATGGCTTCGAGTACCTCTGTTGATAATTGCAGTTCGGTGCTGGCGAGATTGCTTTCAAGCTGTTCGATCGAAGTAGCACCGATGATGTTGCTGGTCACGAAAGGCTGTTGGGTCACATAGGCAAGGGCCATTTGCGCAGGGTCCAGGCCGTGCTCTCGGGCAAGCGCCACATACCGGGAGCATGCCGCTCGCGATTGTGAGTTGCCGTAACGAGCGAAGCGGCTGAACAGCGTCAGGCGTGCTCCGGCTGGTCGCGCACCTTGCTCGTATTTGCCGCTGAGCATGCCGAATGCCAGCGGCGAGTAGGCAAGGAGTCCGCATTGCTCGCGCATGGCGATCTCGGCGAGGCCGACTTCAAAGGTCCGGTTAAGCAAGTTGTAGGGGTTCTGGATCGAAACGGCGCGGGGCCAGCCTCGGGCTTCGGCAAGCTGCAGGAACTTCATGGTGCCCCATGGCGTTTCGTTCGACAGGCCGATATGGCGGATCTTGCCGGCTTTTATTTGCTCGTCGAGCACCTCGAGGGTTTCCTCTATCGGCGTGAAATCCTGATCCTGATGACGGTAGCCAAGCTGGCCGAAGAAGTTTGTGCTGCGCTCAGGCCAATGCAGTTGATAAAGATCGATCCAGTCCGTCTGCAGGCGCTGCAAGCTGGCGTCCAGTGCTGCAACGATGTGCTGGCGATTCATTTTCAACTGGCCGTCGCGGATGTGGTTGATGCCATTGCCTGGGCCGGCGATTTTACTGGCCAGAACCCAGTCGGCGCGGTTGCCGCGTGTCTTGAAGTAGTTACCTATGTAGCGCTCGGTGGAGGCATAGGTATCCGGCTTGGGCGGTACCGGGTACATTTCGGCGGTGTCGACGAAATTGATGCCTGCGGCTTTAGCGCAGTCAAGCTGGGCGAAGGCCTCGCGCTCGCTGTTCTGCTCGCCCCAGGTCATGGTGCCCAGGCAGAGCGCCGTGACATTAAGTTCGGTACGGCCTAGTCGGCGCTGTTCCATGCGGTGTCCTTGCGTTTGGAGGGTTCTCGGACTGGGATGGTAGCGCAGGCGATAAGTTTCTTGTCTTCCCTGCTGGCCTGGAGGCATCCGTCACGGGCGGGTGGTCGGCGGCATCGATCTGATTGCGCCTTGAGGCCCCGACGGAGTGGAAGGATAAGAAGCTGCTTGCTATTTCGCTGGTAATCCGGATAATTCCGCAGCCTGTCGCCGGGGATGCCTAGCCCGTTGACGCACAAACAAGGTAGGGGATGCCTAGCCTACCGAACACTGCCGTAGCGGACGCGCTGACCCGAGCCCCCGATAGCGTCTGTTTCCGGCTGTCCTGGTCTTGCCAGGGCGAGCACCATTCAGTAAGATTCGCCGTCTTATTTTCAGGGCGGCCCCTGAGGCTATAACGAATGAAGACTTTTACTGCTAAACCGGAAACCGTCAAGCGCGACTGGTTCGTCGTCGACGCTGCCGGCCAGACCCTGGGTCGTCTGGCAACCGAAATCGCTAGCCGCCTGCGTGGCAAGCACAAGGCGGAATATACCCCTCACGTCGATACCGGTGATTACATCGTCGTTATCAATGCCGAGCAAGTGCGTGTTACCGGTGCGAAAACCACCGACAAGATGTACTACTCTCACTCCGGTTTCCCGGGTGGCATCAAGTCGATCAACTTCGAGAAGCTGATCGCCAAGGCGCCAGAGCGTGTGATCGAGACCGCGGTCAAAGGCATGCTGCCTAAGAACCCGCTGGGTCGCGACATGTACCGTAAGCTGAAGGTGTATAAGGGTGCCAATCATCCGCATACCGCTCAGCAGCCCCAAGAACTGAAGATTTAACGGAATAGTTCATTATGTCGGCGACTCAAAACTACGGCACTGGCCGTCGTAAGACTGCAACCGCACGCGTATTCCTGCGTCCGGGTACTGGCAAAATCTCCATCAACAACCGCGAGTTGGACAACTTCTTCGGGCGTGAAACCGCTCGCATGGTCGTTCGTCAACCTCTGGAACTGACCGAGACTGTCGAAAAATTCGACATTTACGTTACCGTTCTCGGTGGTGGTGTGAGTGGTCAGGCCGGTGCGATCCGTCACGGCATCACTCGTGCGCTGATGGAATATGACGAGACTCTGCGTCCTGCTCTGCGTAAAGCTGGCTTCGTTACTCGCGATGCTCGCGAAGTTGAACGTAAGAAAGTCGGTCTGCGTAAGGCGCGTAAGCGTCCGCAGTACTCGAAGCGCTAATTCAGGCTTCGCAAAAAGAACGCCCAGCTTCTCACGGAGCTGGGCGTTTTTTTATGCTCGTCGTTTCTCTCCTGCGACAGCATGTCACGCGTCAAGCCCCGACTTTCGGGGCCTGACGCAAGGATGTATCCGGTTATTACCTTGTCATGAGAGGGGGTTTTCTTTACCATTTGGCGAATTTTTTCGCGGCCTCGTTTTACGGTAGACGCACGTAGTAGACGCCTGCTTTCGGTAGGCCATAAGAAACTGATGGGAGACGACTGAATGAGCAATGACGGCGTGAATGCTGGCCGGCGTCGCTTCCTCGTAGCCGCTACTTCGGTAGTAGGTGCTGCAGGAGCGGTGGGTGCCGCGGTCCCGTTCGTGGGATCGTGGTTCCCAAGTGCCAAGGCCAAGGCAGCCGGTGCACCGGTTAAGGTAAATATCAGCAAGATCGAGCCAGGCCAGCAGATGGTTGCCGAGTGGCGCGGTCAGCCGGTATTTATCCTTCGTCGGACCGAGGAGGCGATGACGAACCTGGCTAAGTTGACTGACACAGTAGCGGATCCCAATTCCGAGGCTTCGGTACAGCCGACCTATGTCGATCCGGCGGTTCGCTCGATCAAGCCAGAGGTGCTTATTGTCGTCGGACTCTGCACGCACCTCGGTTGTTCCCCGTCTTTCCGGCCGGAATTAGCGGCGCCTGATCTGGGTGCTGATTGGCTCGGCGGCTACTTCTGCCCGTGCCACGGATCGAAGTACGACTTGGCTGGCCGCGTCTACAAGGGCCAGCCTGCGCCCTTGAACCTGCCGGTTCCCCCACACACATACGAGACGGACTCCATTGTCGTCATCGGCGTGGATCAGGAGAGCGCATGATGAGCAAGTTCATGGAATGGGTCGATGCGCGCTTCCCCGCGACCAAGATGTGGGAAGACCATCTAAGCAAGTACTACGCACCGAAGAACTTTAACGTCCTGTATTTCTTCGGTTCGCTCGCCTTGTTGGTTCTTGTCAACCAACTGCTTACCGGCGTTTGGTTGACGATGAGTTTCGAGCCGTCTGCAGAAGGTGCATTCGCCTCAGTCGAATACATCATGCGCGACGTCGAGTATGGCTGGATCATTCGCTACCTGCATTCCACGGGTGCGTCGGCGTTCTTCGTCGTGGTCTACCTGCATATGTTCCGCGGGATCCTCTATGGCTCCTATCAGAAGCCGCGCGAGCTGGTCTGGATCTTCGGCATGATGATCTATCTGGCGTTGATGGCGGAGGCCTTCATGGGCTACCTGCTGCCGTGGGGCCAGATGTCCTACTGGGGCGCCCAGGTAATCATCTCGTTGTTCGGTGCTATCCCGGTTATTGGCGACGATCTGACCCAGTGGATTCGCGGCGATTACCTAATCTCCGGCATCACCCTGAACCGCTTCTTTGCACTGCACGTCATCGCACTGCCGATCGTGATCCTCGGGCTGGTCGTGCTGCACATCCTCGCGCTGCACGAGGTGGGCTCGAACAACCCGATGGGCGTCGACATCAAGAAGACCAAGGACGAAGCAGGCGTGCCGCTTGATGGCATTCCGTTCCATCCGTACTACACGGTGAAGGATATCGTGGGTGTCGTGGTGTTCCTGTTCGTGTTCTGCGCCATCGTGTTCTTCTTCCCGGAAATGGGCGGCTATTTCCTAGAGAAGCCCAACTTCGAAGTGGCGAACGCCTTCAAGACGCCAGAGCATATCGCGCCTGTTTGGTATTTCACGCCGTTCTACGCGATCCTTCGCGCGATTCCAGACAAGCTGCTCGGTGTCATTGCGATGGGCGCTGCGATCGCCGTGCTGTTCGTACTACCCTGGCTTGACCGCAGTCCGGTCAAATCGATGAAGTACAAGGGCTGGATGAGCAAGATCACGCTGCTGGCGTTCTGCGTCTCCTTCATCATTCTCGGTGTGCTTGGCGTACTGGCTCCGACTCCTGAGCGCACACTTCTCGCGCGGATCTGTACTGCTATCTACTTCGGCTACTTCATCCTGATGCCGTTCTATACCAAGCTCGAGAAGACCAAAGTAGTTCCGCAAAGGGTGGCTGGCTGATGAAAAAGCAATTTGCTGCATTGATTCTTGCACTGGTGCCGGCCTTTGGTTTCGCGGCTGGTGGTGGCGTTCATCTGGATGAAGTCGATGTCGATCTGACTGATAAGGTCGCGTTGCAGGATGGTCTTCAGACCTTTACCAACTACTGCATGGGCTGCCACAGCGCGCAGTACCAGCGGTACGAGCGGGTTGCAACGGATCTGGATATTCCCGCAGAGATCATGCTCGACAATATCGTCTTTACTGGCGCCAAAATCGGCGATCACATGAAGATCGGCATGACTCCGGACGACGCCAAGACCTGGTTTGGTGCAGCTCCGCCGGACCTGACACTGGTCGCGCGAGTGCGTGGAAACGACTGGTTGTACACCTACCTGCGCAGTTTCTACGAAGATCCTACTCGTCCTTATGGGGTCAACAACACGGTATTCCCGAACGTGGGCATGCCGCATGTGCTGGCGCCGTTGCAGGGGCGTCAGGTGTTGCCTGGTACGCTTCCTGAGGGCGAGTCGGTGGCGTGCAAGCAGGTTCAGGTTGTCGAGGACGGGCGCAAGCAGTTCGATCCGCTGACCGGCACCCCGATCACGCATGAAGACTGCCATGCGATGACGGTCGTCCCGGGTACCGGCGAGCTTAGCGAGGCCGAATACGACGAGAAGATCAAGAATCTTGTGAGCTTCCTTGCGTACTCGGCAAATCCGGTCAAGCTGGAGAGCCAGCGCATCGGTACCTATGTACTGCTGTTCCTGGCGTTCTTCTTCGTATTTGCCTATCTGCTCAAGCGGGAATATTGGAAAGACATCCACTGATTCCTTGCTCGTTTGCTGTACCCCGCGCGCGCCCTTAATGGGCGCGCGTTTTTTTCTGCCACCGTATATTTTTAAGGAGGGACCCTATGGCCGCTACCAATCGGTTGGCCTGCTATTCCGATCCCGCCGACCACTATTCGCATCGAGTGCGTTATGTGCTTGCTGAAAAAGGTGTCAGCGTCGAAATAATCGACGTTGACTCGGCGCATTGTCCGGTCAGGTTGACCGAGGTGAATCCGTACGCCAGCGTGCCGACGCTCGTGGATCGCGATTTGGCGCTTTATGAGCCGTGCGTTATCACCGAGTACCTCGAAGAGCGTTATCCGCACCCGCCGTTGCTTCCTGTCTATCCGGTAGCTCGAGCGAATACCCGGCTGCTGGTGCATCGAGTGCAGCGGGATTGGTGTGCGCTGGTGGATCGGATCGGCGACCGCCGTACAGCTGAAGCGGCCCGTGCGCTGGCGCGCAAAGAGCTGCGCGAGAGCCTGACGGGCGTGTCGCCCGTGTTCGCTGAGAAGCCGTTCTTCATGAGTGATGAGATCAGTTTGGTGGACTGCTGCCTGTTGCCTATCCTGTGGCGTTTACCCACACTCGGAATCGAATTGCCACGAGCGGCGAAACCACTGCTCGATTACATGGAGATCAATTTTGCTCGCGAGGCCTTTCAGGTCAGTCTATCTGCCGTTGAGCGCGGCATGCGCTAAGAAGGGGTTTTATATGACATCGAGCCGACCTTATCTGGTACGGGCGCTGTACGAATGGATCGTCGATAACGACTACACGCCGCATCTGCTGGTCAACGCTGATTACGTAGGCGTTCGGGTGCCTGATGGCTTTGCCAGTGATGGCCAGATCGTATTGAACGTGGCGCCCAGTGCGGTGCGCCAACTGCAAATGGATAACCAGGCAATCAGTTTCGAGGGGCGCTTTGGTGGTGTTCCGCATAGCTTGCACGTCCCGTCTGCAGCGATCATGGCAATCTACGCCAGGGAGAACGGGCAGGGGATGGTCTTTGAAGTTGAGCCGACTCCGCCGGATGACGAGACGCCCTCCGATGAGGCTTCAGCCGGCACGGGCACCGCGTCACGTCCGACCTCCGGTGGGCGCCCGAGTTTGAAGGTCGTCAAATAATAGAGACCGAAAGGCGCTTCTGGTTGCGAGGCCGGAGGAAAGATCGGTCAAGGCGGCCAGGCGCGTCGATGGAATACAAGGCTCCATCCACCGCTGCGCTTTTCGGCCTTGAGCC
Organism: Stutzerimonas xanthomarina DSM 18231; assembly: GCF_900129835.1. Lineage (GTDB taxonomy): Bacteria > Pseudomonadota > Gammaproteobacteria > Pseudomonadales > Pseudomonadaceae > Stutzerimonas > Stutzerimonas xanthomarina. The sequence goes on along the minus strand of NZ_FQXA01000001.1, from coordinate 60,635 downwards.
TTAATCGATATATTCGAACAGCTTGACGATGCGCTGCACGCCGGACACGCCTTGCACCACGCTCGTTGCGCGGTTGCCTTCCTGGCGCGTGACGAGGCCAAGCAGATAGACAATGCCGTTCTCGGTGATGACTTTTATGCGAGAGCCGGGAACGGAAGCGTCTGCCAGCATCTGTGCCTTGATCTTGGTTGTTAACCAGGAGTCATTGCTGCGGGCCAGGCCGGATGAGGGTTTCAGCACCTGAACTTCGTTGTGTACGCGCTTGACGCGCTGCACGGAGCTGGCGGCTTGTTCGGCTAGCTGCTTTAGTTCTGCGCGTGGCGTTTGCCCCGCCAGCAGCACCACTCCGTTGTAGCTGGCAACGACGATATGGGAGGCCTGGTCCAGGTCCGGATGGGCTTTGGCGATGTTCACGGCAGCTTTCGTTTCGATCAACGAGTCATCAATCGTGCTGCCGATCGTGCGAGTGCCGCGATTATCGTCAATCGGATCGTCGCGTGTGGCGGTGAGCACTGAGCTGCAACCGGTAACGGCAAGGCATAGTGCGAGCGTAAGCGCGTGCAGATGAACCGAAGTCATTCTTCACTCCCAAAGAGTTGGTTGTCGATCAGGTCGCAGAGGCAATGAATGGTCAGCAGGTGCACCTCTTGAATGCGGGCCGTCACCTTTGCCGGTACACGTATTTCAACGTCTTCTGGCAGCAGCAGCGAGGCCATACCGCCGCCGTCGCGGCCAGTGAGCGCGACCACCACCATCTCCCGGTCATGTGCGGCCTGAATCGCCTGAATGACATTGGCTGAATTGCCACTGGTGGAAATCGCCAGCAGCACATCGCCCGGCTGACCCAGGGCGCGGATCTGCTTGGAGAACACTTCGTTGTAACTGTAGTCATTGGCAATGGACGTTATCGTCGAACTGTCCGTGGTCAGCGCGATTGCCGGCAGGCTAGGTCGTTCCCGCTCAAATCGGTTGAGCAGCTCAGACGAAAAATGCTGAGCATCGCCAGCGGAGCCACCGTTGCCGCAGGTCAGAATTTTGCCTTCGCTGAGCAGCGTGTTGACCATTACTTGCCCGGCTTGCTCGATGCTTGGTGCGAGCACTTCCATAGCGCTTTGTTTGGTTTCGATGCTGGCTAGGAAGAGCTGACGTATACGGGATTGCATATCCATCGGAAATAAACCTTCAGGTGACGGGCTGGGCTGCTTAGGCCGTGCCGCAAGGAATCTTTGGTGCAGATGTGATGTTCATGAGATGTCGCAAATCCTACGAAGCTCATCTTTAACTATCGAAGGCATTTCGAATCCAGCTGGGTTTCGCATCGCCGTCGGTCGCGCCTATGGCGACGACATCGAAGCGACAGGGATGCCTTGCCCAGCGATTCTCCTTCAGCAGGAATAGCTGGGCTGCCTTGATCAGCTTCTGCTGTTTGCGCAGGTCTACGCTCTCGAGCGCGCCGCCCCATGCGGCGTGACGCCTGTATCGAACCTCGACGAATACTACTGTATCGCCATCGAGCATGACCAGATCAAGCTCGCCGCTACGGCAGCTCCAGTTCCGGCAGAGCAGGCGTAGCCCGTGCGCTTGGAGGTGCCGTAGTGAGAAGTCCTCGGCGAGCTTTCCGCTGGTCTGCCTGCTGGTCGCTGTCAATCGGGCGTTTCCATGAGGGGATGAACTTCGCCGTCTCGGAATTCGGCCCAGGGCAAGCGCCGCTCGATCCGCTGTTGCGGCGTTAGGCTAAGCGTGCCCGAAAGGCCGTCGAGCCGCGTGTCGGGTAATGCCAGAAGTTGATTCAGGCGTGGCGCCAGCTGGTAGGCATCCGCGCCCATGGCGTACAGCCTGCCGAGGCTGCCGCGGGCTTGCGGCCACTTGCGCTCGATTTCCTGGCGCAGCGGGAGCTGCGGATCGAGCAGCCAGGGGGTTTCGGTGAAGCGGATGCCCTCCAGATCCAGATACTGCGTGCGGTTGTCGGTGGCGGCGTGAAGGTGCGAAGTGGCGTAGACAGGTAGGTCTCCGGCGTACTGAAAAATCAAGGTTGGCTTGACTTGTTGCGCCTGCTGCGGCGTGGCGGCAAGAAAGAGGAAATCGATATCCTGACGACGCGATGGCTGTGCGTCACCGCCAGTTCCGTTGCTGCGTATCTGAAGTAGATCCGCTATCTGATTGGCCAGCTCGATGGGTTCGGCCAACGGCTCTGCGGCGATCACTGTGCCGCCTAGCTCCTGCCATTCCTGGCGGAAGGCCTCGAACACACGATTGCCCCAATCACCACGAGGTGTCAGAGCTACCGCCCGGCGGTGTCCGTCGGCCCAGGCGCGGCGAGCGACGTCACGTGCTTCGTCCTCCGCAGCAAGGCCAAATTGGAACAGTTGTGGTGGCACCTTTTGGTTCGCGTCGCTGTAGTTAAGCGCGAGCGTGGTGATGGGTAGCTGGTCACGGTCGGCCAGCTGGCGGACCATATCCTTTTCCAGTGGGCCGATGACCAGCTCGACGCCTGCGGCAGACGCTTGTCGATAAAAATCATCGAGTGAGGACAGGCGGGTGCTGTCGAACAACTCGATCTTTAGATCTTGCTGGCCCGCGAGGTGAGCGGCTAGAAAGCCATCGCGCAGCGCGCGCGCGACGCTGGCCAGCGGGCCATCCATCGGCAATAGCAGCGCCACATGTGACAAGGGTTTATCAGCCAGCTCGCTGAGTTTCTTCAATGGGTCCGGCAGTCGCTTCGCGGCGGGATGATTGGGATTTTGCTGTAGCCATGCCTCAATTGCGCGTTGCTGCTGGCTGATGGTGCCGGCCTGTTTGACGGCTGCTGCCAGGGACATCCAGCCGGTCAGATCGGTGTCGGTTGTCGGTTGCAGTTGCTCTATCGGCAGGCCTGAAACAAGCGTCCAAATAGATTCATGGTTTGCTTCGGCCGGCTCGCCGCTTAGTAGAGGCGCGATGAAGGTGCGCTCGCGGGCTGCGTCCAGGGGTTGGCTGTTCGCTTCGAATGCCTTGGCGCGGGCCAGTTGGGTTCGTAGCTGCTGGTCGATGGGCAGCTCTGCGAGGCGTTCGAACGCTGGGTGCTGAAGTGCCTGCAGCGCGCTGTTGGGCTCGTCGGCAGCCAAGGCCAGCTCCGCTTCCAGGGTTTTCGCGAACATTTGCTGGGCAGGCATCAGTTGATTGATGTCGATCTGACCGAGGATCTCTCGAGCTTGAGCCTGGTTGCCCTGCTGCATGCTCTGGTCAGCGGCAGACAGTCGCAGCGATGCTGCCTTGGCGGGGTCGCTGGCATCGGCTTCTTTCAGCAACTGCTGTGTCGATGCCTGTGGGGTACGAGGCAGTTCGCCGAGGGTGGACGATGGCGAGCTGGCACAGGCCGACAGCAAGGCGGCAATGCATAAGAAGATAAGCGGGCGAAAGCGGGCCGTCATGTGTTCATTCCTGAAAGGCGCTGGCGGGTGTCGGCGGATTGTACCCAAGCGTTGGCGGGGTCGCGATGTTACCGCCCGTAAACGGGCTACAATGCGCGTTTTAGTGACCGAGGTACGCTCTGTGACTGCGACAGGTGATGTGAATTCCGCGGCGGGCACGCTCTATGTGGTTGCCACGCCCATCGGCAATCTCGAAGATATCACCGCACGGGCTTTGCGGGTGCTCTCTGAGGTGGCTCTGATTGCAGCGGAAGATACCCGTCATTCGTCTCGGCTGCTTCAGCACTTCGGCATCACTACACCCTTGGCTGCGTGTCATGAGCATAACGAGCGAGACGAGGGTGGGCGCTTTATCCGGCGGCTGCTGGCCGGGGACGACGTGGCCCTGATTTCCGATGCCGGCACGCCGTTGATCTCCGATCCGGGCTACCACCTTGTCCGGCAGTCGCGGGCGGCGGGTGTGCGGGTCGTTCCGCTGCCTGGCGCCTGTGCACTCATCGCGGCGCTGTGTGCTGCAGGCCTGCCGTCTGATCGGTTCATCTTTGAGGGCTTTCTGCCTGCCAAGCAGGCCGCGCGTGTTGCTCGCCTGGAGCATCTGCGGGTCGAGCCGCGTACGCTGATCTTCTATGAGGCGCCGCATCGTATTCTTGCTGCGCTTGTTGATCTTGAGCTGGTGTTCGGTCCTGATCGGCCTGCAGTGTTGGGGCGGGAGCTGACCAAGACCTTCGAAACGCTGAAGGGTCTTCCATTGGGCGAGCTGCGCACCTGGGTTGCGTCAGATACCAACCAGCAGCGCGGCGAGTGCGTGCTTGTGGTGGGTGGCTGGCAAGCGCCGAATGAGGACGAGACGGTCGATGCAGATGCCCGCCGGGTTTTGAATCTGTTATTGGCTGAGCTGCCGGTCAAGCGCGCCGCGGCGCTTGCATCGGAGATTACCGGGGTCAGGAAAAACCTGCTTTATCAACTGGCCTTGCAGGGAAAAGATGCGGGGCATTGAACCTGCCGGATGGCCTGTTCAGCAGCTTCTAGTGCTTCGGCGGGCTGCGATCAGCTTGCAGCGGGCGGTCTAGGCAAGTACTCTGGCGGCCGGAGAGTCGATCGGACAGTCGCTGTCTCTTTTTGTTCCGCAAGAAGGGAGGGAGGAAAGTCCGGGCTCCATAGGGCGAAGTGCCAGGTAACGCCTGGGAGGCGTGAGCCTACGGAAAGTGCCACAGAAAATAACCGCCTAAGCGTTTCGGCGCCGGTAAGGGTGAAAAGGTGCGGTAAGAGCGCACCGCACGGCTGGCAACAGTCCGTGGCTAGGTAAACCCCACTTGGAGCAAGACCAAATAGGGATCCATTGGCGTGGCCCGCGCTGGATCCGGGTAGGTTGCTAGAGGCAGTCAGTGATGGCTGTCGTAGAGGAATGACTGTCCTCGACAGGACCCGGCTTATAGATCGACTCTCCGAACTCTTCTGAAATATCCCCCGCTTTTTAGTCCAAAAAATTCTTGCTCTTCATAAAGTACTTTAACTTTGAAGTGCAGGCTTCTGCGTTTGCTGAATATCTCTTGCGGCGCCCCTCTCTGGTTTGCCGTTTATCTCCGTATCGCTTGCTAAATTCCCGTCACATAAGGGTTTTTCCCGTCAGGCGTACCTTGACGGTGGGGCTGCTGCATTTCTATAGTGCGCACAAGTGGTAGAAAGTGGAACGAAGTGGATATTTATGGGCATGGATAGCTAATTCAGGGGAAGCGCAGCCGTGTTTCGCGGAGCAAACGCCATCAGTCTCGATGCCAAAGGCCGGCTAGCGATGCCCAGTCGGTATCGTGACGAGCTCGTTTCGCGTTGCGAAGGCCAGCTGATCATCACCATCGATGCCGTCGACCGTTGCCTTGGAATTTATCCGTTGCCTGAATGGGAGCAGATCGAAGCCAAGCTGCGTGAGCTGCCTTCCCTACGAGAAGAAAGTCGTCGGCTGCAGCGCTTGCTCATCGGTAACGCAGTCGATCTGGAAATGGACGGCAATGGTCGCGTTCTGGTGCCGCCGCGCTTGCGCGAATACGCCGGGCTGGACAAGCGGGCCATGCTGGTCGGTCAGCTGAACAAGTTCAGCTTGTGGAACGAGGACGACTGGAACGCGCAAGCAGATGCGGACCTGGCGGCCATCAAACAACCCGGCGCTTTGCCGGAAGAATTGCGTGATCTAATCCTGTGAGCCAGACCAGCAGCTATAACCATGTAACCGTTTTGCTCGACGAGGCCGTTGCGGCGCTCGGCGTGCGTCCGGATGGTCGCTATCTGGATGGCACCTTTGGGCGTGGCGGACATAGCCGCCTGCTGCTACGGCAGCTTGGGCCTGATGGCTGTTTGCTAGGTTTCGACAAAGACCCGCTAGCAATCGCTACGGGGCAAGCACTGGCGGCCGAGGATGGCCGCTTTGTCGTTGTGCAGAGAAGCTTCGCAGAGCTTGGCGTAGAGCTTGCGCAGCGCGGCTGGACCGGCACGTTGAGCGGTGTGCTGCTGGATCTTGGCGTATCTTCGCCGCAGCTGGACGACCCCGAGCGCGGCTTCAGTTTTCTGAACGACGGCCCGCTGGATATGCGCATGGATCCCAGTCGAGGGATCAGTGCCGCTGAGTGGATCGCAGTCGCCAGCGAAGACGACATCGCCCGAGTTCTCAAGGAGTACGGTGAAGAGCGCTTTGCCAAACGTATGGCGCGGGCCGTGGTACAGCGTCGGGCGGTGCAGCCTTTCGAGCGTACGGCCGATCTTGCCCAAGTCTTAACCGTGGCCAATCCCGCTTGGGAAAAAGGCAAGAACCCAGCTACCCGCGCCTTTCAGGGGTTGCGCATTTTCATCAATAACGAGCTTGGCGACCTGGAGGCTGGACTGGAAGCCGCTCTCGAGGGGCTTGATGTTGGCGGCCGGCTGGTGGTGATCAGCTTCCATTCGCTAGAGGACCGCATCGTCAAACAGTTTATGCGCCGGCATGCCAAAGGCGAAGCCGACACCTTGCCGCGCGACCTGCCGATCATTCCTGAAAAATTCGTGCCTCGGCTGAAACTGCTGGGCAAACCGCAATATGCATCTGCCGAAGAGGTCAAGGCGAATCCCCGTTCGCGCAGCGCGGTGATGCGTGTGGCGGAGAAGTTGCGGTGACTCAGTTGCGTCGCGCCATGCCCAACGGCAGCTTGTTGATGCTGGTGCTATTTGTTGCCGTGCTTGTTTCGGCGATTGCTGTCGCCTATAGCGCGCACTGGAACCGCCAGTTGCTCAACGAGCTGTACGGCGAACTCAGTGTACGTGACAAGGCGCAGGCTGAGTGGGGGCGCCTGATTCTTGAGCAGAGCACCTGGACTGCCCACAGCCGGATCGAGACCTTGGCTTCCGAGCAGTTGAAGATGCACATTCCTGAAGCGGCCGCTGTCAGGCTGGTGGCGCCATGAAGCTCCAGGGCGCGCTCTATCCATGGCGTTTTCGCATCGTGCTGGCGTTGCTGGCACTGATGGTCGGCGCTATTGCATGGCGAATCGTCGATTTGCAGGTGCTGGATCAGGGGTTCCTTAAGGGGCAGGGCGATGCGCGCAGCGTGCGCCATATTCCAATCCCCGCCCACCGCGGCCTCATGACCGATCGGCATGGCGAGCCCCTGGCAGTGAGCACGCCCGTCACTACGCTTTGGGCGAACCCGCGCGAAATGCAGGCCGCACAGGCCCGCTGGCCAGAGCTCGCCGAGGCGTTGGGGCAGAACTCCGCCGAATTGCATCAGCGTCTCAAGGAGCAGGCCGAGCGGGAGTTCATGTACCTGGTGCGCGGCCTGACGCCTGAGCAAGGGCAGCGCGTGCTGGATCTAGATATACCGGGCGTCTACTCGCAAGAGGAATTCAGGCGTTTCTACCCCGCCGGGGAGGTGGCCGCACATGTCGTGGGTTTCACCGATATCGACGACCACGGTCGTGAAGGTATGGAGCTGGCCTACAACGAGTGGTTGGCAGGTGTTCCGGGCAAACGACAGGTGCTCAAGGACCGTCGCGGTCGTCTGATCAAAGATGTTCAGGTCGTCAAGAATGCCAAGGCCGGTAAGGCGCTTGCGCTGTCCCTTGACCTGCGCCTGCAGTATCTGGCGCATCGCGAGTTGCGTAACGCGTTGCTGGAGTTCGGTGCCAAGGCCGGCAGCTTGGTCGTGCTCGATGTGAAAACGGGTGAAGTGCTGGCCATGGTCAATCAGCCGACCTATAACCCGAACAACCGCCGGAGCCTGCAGCCTGCGGCGATGCGTAACCGGGCAATGACGGACCTGTTCGAGCCGGGTTCGACGATGAAGCCCTTCTCTATGAGTGCGGCCCTCGAGACGGGACGTTGGAAACCCAGCGACCTTGTCGAGGTCTGGCCGGGGTCGCTGCGCATCGGCCGCTATACGATCCGCGACGTCTCCAGAACCCAAGGCCGTGAGCTTAGCCTGACAGGCATCCTGATCAATTCTTCCAACGTCGGAATGAGCAAGGTCGCCTTTGATATCGGTGGCGCTACGATTCATGACGTCATGCGCAAGGTCGGCTTCGGGCAGGACACTGGCTTGGGCTTTCCGGGCGAGCGAGTCGGCAATCTGCCGACCTACCGCGAATGGCGCCAGGCTGAAACTGCCACGCTTTCATATGGCTACGGCCTGTCCGTGACGGCCGTTCAACTGGCTCACGCCTATGGCGCGTTGGCTAACGATGGCCGCTTGGTGCCGATGTCCTTGACCCGGGTGGATCACAAGCCAGAAGGCGTGTCGGTGGTGTCGCCTGAGGTCGCCAAGGCAGTCCAAGGCATGCTCCAAGAGGTCATTGAGGCGCCGCGTGGCGTCTTCCGTGCTCAGGTGCCGGGTTATCACGTGGCGGGCAAGAGCGGTACCGCGCGCAAGGCCTCGGTTAACAGCCGCGGCTATCAGGAAAATGCCTATCGGTCGATGTTCGCCGGTTTCGGGCCTATGCGCGATCCGCGCATCGCCATAGCAGTGGTCATCGACGAACCCAGCAAGAGCGGCTATTACGGCGGCCTGGTATCGGCCCCCGTGTTCAGTCGCGTGATGTCCGGGGCGCTGCGTCTGATGAATGTCGCCCCTGACAATTTACCTCCGGAAGACGTCAAGACCGCCGACGCTGACAAGACCAACGGAGGGCGTATCTGATGCCGATGCCGCTGAATCAGTTACTGCCTCAAGCTGCCAGCGATAGCCTCATTCGCGAGCTGACGCTGGATAGCCGCAAGGTCCGCCCTGGTGATCTGTTTCTGGCTGTGCCCGGTTACCAGCAAGATGGCCGCGTGCACATTGCCGATGCGGTTGCCCACGGTGCGGCTGCCGTGGCCTACGAGGCTGAAGGTGCTGCGAAAATGACCGCGGCAAGCGCCGAGTTGGTGCCGGTTCGCAACCTGGCGGGGCAGCTTTCAGCCATTGCCGGGAGGTTCTACGGTGAGCCAAGCCGCAGTCTGCACCTGGTCGGTGTCACCGGAACCAATGGCAAGACCAGCGTGACCTACCTGATTGCCCAGGCGCTGGATCGTTTGGGTGAGCGCTGCGGGATCATCGGAACCCTCGGTACTGGCTTTCATGGAGAGTTGATTCTCGGTCAGCACACCACGCCTGATGCAATCGGCGTACAGGCCAACCTGGCAAGCCTGCGCAAGCAGGGCGCGCGCGCCGTCGCGATGGAAGTTTCCTCGCACGGCTTGGCGCAAGGCCGGGTGGCGGCGCTGGCGTTCGATGTGGCTGTGTTTACCAATCTTTCCCGGGACCACCTCGACTATCACGGCTCAATGGAAGCCTACGGTGAGGTCAAGGCGCGGCTGTTCAATATGCCAGAGCTCGCCTGTCGGGTGATCAATCTGGACGATGCGCTGGGCCGGTCGCTCGCGCAAGAACACCCAGAGTCACGCTTGATCACCTATAGCCTGGAGGATGCTTCGGCTTATCTCTACTGCCCAGAGGCGCGACTGGACGATAGCGGAATCCATGCGCGGTTGGTCACTCCCCAAGGAGAGCGCTCGCTGCGTAGTCCGCTACTCGGCCGCTTCAACGTCAGCAATGTGCTTGCGGCAGTAGGTGCCTTGCTGGGTATGAATTATCCACTCGACGAAATCTTAGTAGCGCTGCAGGAAGTTGACGGTCCTGCCGGTCGCATGCAGCGGCTCGGCGGCGGCGACTGCCCGTTGGTCGTGGTCGATTACGCCCATACGCCGGATGCGCTTGAAAAGGTTCTTGACGCTCTACGCCCGCATACCCGCGGCAAGTTGCTGTGCTTGTTCGGCTGCGGCGGTGACCGTGACCGTGGCAAGCGCAAACTGATGGCTCAGGTTGCCGAGCGTTTGGCAGATCACGTCACGGTCACTGATGACAACCCGCGCAATGAAGATCCGCTGCAGATCCTCGATGAGATTCGTGCTGGTTTCAGCGCGCCCGAACAAGCGCTATTTGTGCCGGGGCGCGCCGCAGCCATTGCTCGCTGTATTGAGCGCGCGGGCATTGATGATGTGGTGTTGCTGGCCGGCAAAGGCCATGAGGACTACCAGGAAATAAACGGCGAGCGCCTGCCATTCTCCGACCTCGAACAGGCCTCGACGGCCCTGGCTGCCTGGAGGCGTTCCCATGCTTGAAGCCAAGCGTCTTAGCGATCTGCTTGAGCCGCTGTCAGCCACGCTGATCAACGCTGATGCAGCCTTTGGCTCCGTCAGCACCGACAGCCGGGCAATCGAGCCTGGACAGCTTTTCATCGCGCTCACTGGGCCTCGCTTCGATGGCCATGCCTACCTGGCAGAAGTTGCGGCCAAGGGCGCCGTCGCCGCGCTGGTTGAGCGCCATGTACCAGAGGTTTCGTTGCCTCAGCTTGTTGTTGCCGATAGCCGCATCGCGCTCGGCCGGCTGGGCGCGCTGAACCGCAACGCGTTCAACGGTCCGGTTGCAGCGATCACCGGCTCCAGCGGCAAGACCAGCGTCAAGGAGCTGCTTGCCAGCATCCTGCGCGCTGCCTATGGCAACGATGCGGTTCTCGCCACGCGCGGCAATCTCAATAACGACCTGGGCGCGCCGCTCACGCTGCTGGAACTGGCCCCTCAGCACAAGGCTGCGGTCATCGAGTTGGGTGCTTCGCGTGTTGGCGAAATTGCCTATACCGTCAGCCTGACCCGGCCAGATGTCAGCTTGATTACCAATGCGGGCACTGCTCATGTTGGCGAGTTCGGTGGGCCGGAGAAGATCGTCGAAGCCAAGGGCGAAATCCTCGATGGTCTCGGCACGAATGGCGTCGCCGTGCTCAATCGTGACGACCGTGCGTATTCCGTGTGGGAGCGCCGAGTAGCAGGCAAGCGCGTGGTGAGCTTTGCGATAACGAGCCCGCTCGCCGACTTCCACCCCGCCTCGGTTGCTTATGACCTGCGCGGCTGCCCCAATTTCGTTCTGACCGGACCGACTGGGTCCGTGCGGGTGCAGCTGAACTTGCTAGGGCGCCATAGCGTGGCCAATGCCCTGGCTGCCGCCGCGGCCGCCAGCGCCATGGGCGTGGCGCGCGAGCACATCGTCGCTGGGCTCGAGAGCCTGCAGCCAGTGAAAGGGCGAGGCGTGGCGCAGATGCTGACTAACGGGGTACGCCTCATAGACGACACATACAACGCTAATCCCGCGTCCATCTGTGCCGCCATCGACGTGCTGGCCGGCTTTGCCGGGCGCACGGTGCTGGTGCTGGGGGACATGGGAGAACTGGGTTCCTGGGCCGAGCAGGGCCACCGTGAAGTAGGCAGTTATGCGGTAGGCAAAGTGGACACCTTATTTGCGGTCGGGCCGCTGATGAAACATGCCGTAGAGGCCTTCGGTCATGGTGCTCGCCATTTCGCCGATCAGCAGAGCCTGATCGAGTCGCTGCGTCTGGAGCAAGGCAATGCGACCACCATTTTGATCAAGGGATCACGGAGTGCTGCGATGGATAACGTCGTCGCAGCGCTTTCCGCGTCCGGCATGGAGAAACATTGATGCTGCTGCTACTCGCCGAGTACCTGCAACAGTTCCACACGGGCTTCGCAGTCTTTCAGTACCTGTCGCTGCGTGGAATTCTCGGCGTGCTGACCGCGCTGGTGCTTTCGCTATGGCTGGGACCCTGGCTGATCCGCACGCTGCAGCTGCGCCAGATCGGCCAGGCGGTGCGTATAGACGGACCGCAAACGCACCTGTCGAAATCCGGCACGCCGACCATGGGTGGCGCGCTGATCCTGAGCGCGATCTCCATCAGTACCTTGCTCTGGGCCGACCTGTCCAATCGCTATGTGTGGGTGGTGCTGGCCGTGACGTTGCTGTTCGGCGCAATCGGCTGGGTCGATGACTATCGCAAGGTCATCGAAAAGAACTCCCGCGGGCTGCCAAGCCGTTGGAAATACATGTGGCAGTCGGTCTTCGGCCTAGGTGCAGCGATCTTCCTTTACATGACTGCGCAGACCCCGGTCGAAACCACGTTGATCCTTCCGCTGCTGAAGAACATCGAAATTCCGCTGGGGATCGGTTTCATCGTGCTGACCTATTTCGTCATCGTAGGCTCCAGCAATGCGGTGAACCTCACTGATGGACTGGATGGGCTGGCAATCATGCCGACGGTAATGGTGGGCGGCGGTCTGGGTATTTTCTGCTACCTGTCGGGCAACGTGAACTTCGCTGATTACCTGCTGATTCCATACATTCCGGGAGCCGGTGAGCTGATTGTGTTCTGCGGTGCGCTGATCGGTGCCGGGCTCGGCTTTCTCTGGTTCAACACCTATCCCGCACAAGTCTTCATGGGCGATGTGGGTGCGCTGGCTCTGGGTGCGGCGCTGGGCACCATTGCCGTGATCGTCCGCCAGGAAGTCGTGCTGTTCATCATGGGTGGCGTATTCGTGATGGAAACCCTGTCGGTGATGATCCAGGTCGCCTCATTCAAGCTGACCGGCAAGCGGGTGTTCCGCATGGCGCCGATTCATCACCACTTCGAGCTCAAGGGCTGGCCAGAGCCCCGCGTGATCGTGCGCTTCTGGATCATCACCGTGATCCTTGTACTGGTGGGTCTTGCCACATTGAAGTTGAGGTAATACAGAGTGCTTATCGCTTCCGATCAGTTCCGCATCGTCGTAGGTCTCGGCAAGAGCGGCATGTCCCTGGTTCGCCATCTGGCGAGCCGTGGGGTGCCGTTCGCCGTCGCCGACACGCGTGTGAACCCACCGGAGCTGGCCACTCTGAAAGCGCAGTACCCGAATATCGAGGTTCGTTGTGGCGAACTCGATCCCCAGTTCCTCAGCCGCGCCAGTGAGCTATTGGTAAGCCCGGGCCTACCGATCAGCTTGCCAGCGTTGCAGGCAGCCGCTGCGAACGGAGTGAAGCTGTCCGGTGATATCGAACTGTTCGCGCGCGAAGCCAAGGCCCCCATCGTGGCTATCACCGGATCGAACGCGAAAAGCACGGTAACCACCCTGGTCGGCGAAATGGCTGCCGCGGCCGGTCGTAAGGTGGCTGTAGGCGGAAATCTGGGAACGCCAGCACTGGATCTGCTCGACGATGATGTCGAACTCTACGTCCTAGAGTTGTCAAGCTTCCAGCTGGAAACCACGGATCAACTGAATGCCGAAGTCGCAACCTGTCTGAATATCAGCGAAGACCACATGGATCGCTACGATGGTCTGCCGGCTTATCACCAAGCCAAACATCGCATATTCCGCGGCGCGCGCCAGGTTGTAATCAACCGTGACGATCGACTCACACGTCCGCTGATTGCCGACGACCTTCCGACCTGGTCGTTCGGCCTTGGCAAACCCGATTTCAAAGGGTTCGGGCTGTTCGAAGAAAGTGGGGAGAAGTACCTCGCCTTCCAGTTCGACGCTTTGATGCCGGCCAACCAGTTGAAAATGCGCGGGGCTCATAATCAGTCCAACGCACTGGCAGCCTTGGCGCTCGGCCATGCCGTTGGCCTTCCGTTCGAGCCAATGCTCGCCACCTTGCGTAACTTTGCCGGCCTCGCCCATCGCTGCCAGTGGGTTGGAGAGCGCAAAGGCGTGACCTACTACGACGATTCGAAGGCGACCAACGTCGGTGCTGCTTTGGCAGCCATTGATGGGCTGGGTAGCGATATCGCAGGCGAATTGGTGCTCATCGCCGGCGGTGACGGCAAGGGCGCGGATTTCTCAGCGTTGCACAGTCCGGTATCACATCAGTGCCGCGCGGTCGTCTTGCTGGGGCGCGATGCCGAGCAGCTCGCGACGGCGCTTGAAGGGGCCGCGCCGATTCACCACGTCCAGACCCTTCAGGACGCCGTGCAGCTTGCGTCCAAGCTTGCCCAGCCAGGCGATGCGGTCCTGCTGTCGCCGGCCTGCGCCAGTCTCGATATGTTCGAGAACTTCGAAGATCGCGGACGCCAGTTCGCCGCCGCAGTGGAGGTGCTCAGCTGATGATCGCTTTCCTGCGCAGCGCGCCGTCACCCTTGTTCAATCGGCGCGGCATCGACCTCGATTTCCCTATGCTCGCCGGCTGTCTGGCGTTGCTGGGTCTTGGGTTGGTCATGATCACTTCGGCCTCTTCGGAAGTCGCGGCGGTGAATGCCGATAATCCGATGTACTACATGATCCGCCATCTGATTTACGTCCTGCTCGGTCTTGGCGCAGCGGCACTGGTTCTGCTGGTGCCACTGTCTATGTGGCAGCGGCTGGACTGGATGTTGCTGATTGGCGCGTTCGTGCTGTTGATTCTGGTACTGATTCCTGGCATCGGGCGAGAAGTGAACGGCTCCATGCGCTGGATCGGCTTTGGTGCCTTTAACGTACAACCCTCTGAATTGGCCAAGCTGTTCGTCGTGGTCTACCTCGCTGGCTATCTGGTGCGTCGCCAGCAAGAGGTGCGCGAAAGCCTGTGGGGCTTCCTCAAGCCGTTTCTTGTGTTGCTGCCAATGGCCATGTTGCTTCTGCTCGAACCCGACTTCGGTGCGACCGTGGTGATGATGGGCGCAGCGGTGGCCATGCTGTTTCTTGGCGGCGTCGGCTTGATCCGATTCAGTCTGTTGGTGCTGTTGGCGGTCGGCGCTGTGTTCATCCTGGTGCAGACGCAAGAGTATCGACTGCAACGGTTGATCACCTTTACCGACCCCTGGGCTGATCAGTATGGCGCGGGCTATCAGTTGACCCAGGCGCTGATCGCATTTGGCCGCGGCGAATGGCTGGGTGTCGGTCTCGGTAACAGCGTCCAGAAGCAGTTCTACCTGCCCGAAGCGCATACCGATTTCGTCTTTTCTGTCCTGGCTGAGGAGCTGGGTATGGTTGGCGCGCTGATAACCATCCTGCTGTTCGCTTTCGTGGGTGTACGCGCCCTGTACATCGGGCTCGCAGCTGAGCGGGCGCGGCAGTTCTTCGCTGCATATATAGCTTGGGGCGTTGCGTTCCTTTGGCTCGGTCAGTTCCTGATCAATGTTGGGGTAAATATTGGCTTGCTGCCGACCAAAGGCCTGACCCTGCCATTCTTGAGTTATGGCGGCAGCTCGCTTGTGGTGACCTGCGCCAGCATGGCGTTATTGCTGCGCATCGAGTGGGAAAGCCGCACGGTGCTGGGCAGCGAAGATGCCGAATTCAGCGAAGACGATTTTGCCGAAACACCTGCGCCGCAAGGCATGGGGGTCGCGCATGGGCGGTAATGTGCTGATCATGGCGGGCGGAACTGGCGGGCATGTGTTCCCGGCGTTGGCTTGCGCTCAAGAGTTCCAGAATCGCGGCTATAACGTGCATTGGCTGGGTACGCCGCGGGGGATTGAAAACGAAGTGGTTCCGGCGGCAGGTTTGCCGCTGCACCTGATTCAGGTAAGCGGGCTGCGCGGCAAGGGTCTGGTGTCCTTGCTCAAAGCACCATTTCAGCTGCTTCGCTCGCTGGGTCAGGCTCGCCGGGTCATTCGAGAGCTCCAGCCGGTCTGCGTGCTGGGACTCGGCGGTTACGTGACGGGCCCTGGCGGATTAGCCACGAAGCTGGCCGGGGTGCCCTTGATCATCCACGAACAGAACGCTGTCGCCGGAACTGCCAATCGCAGCCTGGTGCCGTTTGCGCAGCGCGTGTGCGAGGCGTTTCCGAATACCTTCGCTGCGGGCGACAAGCGGCGTACCACCGGTAATCCAGTGCGTCATCAGCTGTTTCTCGAGACGCCGCGGCAGACCCTGCTCGGTCGCCGCCCTCGGCTGCTGGTGCTGGGCGGCAGCCTGGGCGCCGAGCCTTTGAACAAGCTATTGCCAGAAGCGCTCGGCCAGTTAAGCCAGGAGCTGCGTCCTGAAATATTCCATCAGGCCGGCAAGCAACACGCCGAAATCACGCGGGAGCGCTATGTCGCCGCGGGTGTCGAGGCCGAAGTGGCACCTTTCATCAAGGATATGGCCCGTGCTTACGCCTGGGCCGATCTGGTGGTCTGCCGCGCCGGTGCGCTGACGGTGTGCGAGCTGGCAGCCGCGGGCTTGCCTTCGTTTCTGGTGCCGCTGCCCCACGCGATCGACGACCACCAGACCCGTAACGCCGAATATCTGGCGAAGGAAGGCGCCGCCGTTCTTCTCCCTCAGGCAACGACCGATGCTGCCGCGCTGGCCGCGCAGCTGACCGAGGTAATGATGCAGCCGGAAAAACTCAAGGCCATGGGGGCCACGGCACGCCGCCTGGCTCGGCCGGACGCCACTCGAACCGTCGTCGATATCTGCCTGGAGGTGGCGCATGGCTAAATCCCCCGCAGCGGTCAAGGCAGAAGTTCGGCGCATGCGCCGCATACGCCGGATTCATTTCGTCGGTGTCGGCGGCGTCGGGATGTGCGGCATCGCTGAGGTGTTACTGAACCTCGGGTACGACGTCTCGGGCTCGGATCTGAAAGCCTCCGCAAGTACCGAGCGTCTGCAGAATTTCGGTGCGCAGATCTTCATCGGGCATCAGGCCGGCAACGTAGCCGGCGCCGATGTGCTGGTGGTTTCCAGTGCGGTCAACACCACCAACCCTGAAGTAGCGTTCGCCCTTGAGCAGCGGATTCCGGTGGTGCCCCGCGCCGAGATGCTCGCCGAATTGATGCGCTATCGTCACGGCATCGCCGTCGCAGGCACCCACGGCAAGACCACCACAACCAGCTTGCTGGCCTCTGTGTTCGCTGCGGGTGGGCTCGATCCTACGTTTGTCATTGGTGGTCGTCTGACCGCGGCGGGTACCAACGCGCAGCTGGGGACCAGCCGCTACCTGATTGCCGAAGCCGACGAGAGCGACGCCAGCTTCCTGCACCTGCAGCCGATGGTTGCAGTCGTGACCAACATCGATGCCGATCACATGAGCACCTATGACGGTGATTTCGGCAAGCTCAAGCGCACTTTTGTCGAGTTCCTGCACAACTTGCCGTTCTACGGACTGGCAGTGCTCTGTGTCGATGACCCGATAGTGCGCGAGGTGATTCCTCAGGTGGGCCGGCCGATCACGACTTATGGCACCCACGAAGATGCCGACGTACGCGCCATCAACATCCGCCAGGAAGGCATGCGCACCTACTTCACCGTGCTACGCGATGGTTTCGAGGCACTTGATGTTTCGGTCAACATGCCGGGCAACCACAACGTGCTCAATGCCTTGGCCACCATTGCCATCGCCACCGATGAGGGCATCGACGACGACGCCATCGTCCAGGGCCTTTCGCAGTTTGGTGGTGTCGGTCGGCGCTTCCAGGTCTATGGCGAGTTGCCAGTGGGCGGCGGCAGCGTGATGCTCGTTGACGACTACGGCCATCATCCGCGTGAAGTCGCAGCCGTGATCCAGGCCGTCCGGGGCGGGTGGCCGGATCGTCGCTTGGTCATGGTCTACCAGCCGCACCGCTTCAGCCGAACCCGCGACCTGTACGACGACTTCGTTCAGGTGCTGAACGAAGCCAATGTGCTGCTGTTGATGGAGGTGTACCCGGCCGGCGAGGAGCCTATTCCGGGCGCAGACAGCCGCCATCTTGCGCACAGCATCCGTCAGCGCGGCCAACTCGACCCGATCTATATCGAGCGTGGCATTGACTTGGCTCCGCTGGTCAAACCGCTGCTACGACCGGGCGACATCCTGCTTTGTCAGGGCGCCGGCGATATCGGTGGGCTGGCCCCGCAACTCATCAATAGTCCCCTGTTTGCTGGCGCTGCGAGCGCCACGAGGAAGAGCGAATGACCGCCCTCCAATCGACTCGTGATCCCCGGGCGTTCGGTCGGGTTGCCGTGCTCTTCGGCGGCAAGAGCGCCGAGCGTGAAGTGTCGCTGAAATCCGGCGCTGCGGTGCTGGCGGCGCTGCAGGCAGCGGGCGTCGATGCGTTCGGTATCGATGCCGGTGATGACCTGCTGACGCGCTTGAGCAATGAGCACATCGACCGTGCATTCATCGTGTTGCACGGTCGTGGTGGTGAGGACGGCAGCATGCAGGGCTTGCTCGAATGCGCCGGGATTCCCTATACCGGCAGTGGCATTCTCGCGTCGGCGCTGGCCATGGACAAGTTGCGCACCAAGCAGGTCTGGCAAAGCCTTGGCCTGCCAACACCGCGACATGCCGTGCTGGCGAGCGAGAGCGATTGTCGTGATGCCGCCGAGCGCCTGGGCTTTCCGCTAATCGTCAAACCGGCCCATGAGGGGTCCAGCATCGGAATGGCGAAGGTCGCAGGCGTCGACGAGCTGATCGCAGCCTGGCGCGCGGCGAGTACATACGACTCGCAAGTTCTGGTGGAACAGTGGATCCATGGCCCGGAGTTCACCATCGCCACGTTGCGCGGCGCGGTGCTGCCACCGATCGGTCTCGGCACACCGCATACATTTTATGACTACGACGCCAAGTATCTGGCCAACGATACCCAGTACCGCATTCCGTGTGGCCTGGATGCGGCGAAAGAGCAGGAGCTTAAGGAGCTCTCCGCGCGCGCCTGCGAAGCCGTGGGAATTCAAGGCTGGGCGCGTGTCGATGTCATGCAAGACAGCAGCGGTGCGTTCTGGCTGCTGGAAGTGAACACCGTGCCAGGGATGACCGATCACAGTCTGGTGCCGATGGCCGCGAGGGCAGCAGGGCTGGATTTCCAGCAACTGGTGCTAGCGATCCTTGACGCCAGCATGGCGGCAGGGAACTGACCGATGATCACTACGCTGCGTCACTCACAACCCGGAACCGGACGCGCATCGCGCAAGCCGGCACAGCGGGGTGCGAGCCGCCTGGTGCAGCGCGAGCCGCTTTCGGCGCGCTTGCCGCGGCCGAGCCTGGGTTCGCTCAAGCGTGTCCTGTGGCCGGTACTACTCGTGGGGTTGGCTGTGGGGCTTTACCAGCTGAGTAACTATCTCGCGCCCTATGCCGATCGGCCGATCGCCAAAGTCAGTGTTCGGGGTGAGCTGACCTATGTCGATCAGCAAGCGGTGCAGGCGCGCATGGCACCGTTCGTCGAAGCGAGCTTCTTCAAGGTGGATCTCGATGCATTGCGTCGCGACCTTGAGCAAATGCCGTGGATAGCCCATGTCGAAGCGCGTCGGATTTGGCCGGATGAGGTCATGGTGCGTCTTGACGAGCAATTGCCCATCGCTCGCTGGGGTGACGAATCGTTACTCAACAATAACGGCCAAGCCTTCGCGCCGGACAATCTGACCGGATATGAACACTTGCCGCAGTTATATGGTCCGAAGCGGGCCCAGCAACGGGTCATGCAGCAATACCAGGTGCTCAGTCAGATGCTGCGGCCACTCGGTTTTTCCATCGCTCGCCTGGAATTGCGAGCACGGGGCAGCTGGTTTGTGACGACCGGACAGGGCGTTGAGCTGCTGCTGGGAAGGGATCAGATAATCGAAAAAATGCGGCGCTTCACTGCCATCTACCAGCAAGAGCTGGCGCAGGAGAGCGACAAAATTGCGCGGATCGACCTTCGCTACGCCAATGGCCTCGCCGTTGCGTGGCGGGAGCCGAGTCCGTCCACGACGGACGAATCCGTCGTAGCGAAGAATTGAGGAATGAAACACATGTCTAGCGTGCAAAGCGGCAAGATGATCGTCGGTCTCGATATCGGCACCTCCAAGGTGGTGGCGCTGGTCGGCGAAGTGACGCCGGATGGCGAGTTGGAGATTGTCGGGATCGGCACGCATCCGTCGCGTGGCCTGAAAAAGGGCGTAGTGGTCAATATTGAATCCACCGTTCAGTCGATCCAGCGTGCCGTTGAAGAAGCACAGCTGATGGCGGGCTGCCGCATTCACTCGGCATTCGTTGGTCTGGCCGGCAACCATATCCGCAGTCTGAACTCGCACGGGATCGTCGCCATCCGCGATCGTGAAGTCAGCACTGCCGACCTCGAGCGTGTGCTTGATGCTGCCCAGGCCGTAGCTATTCCGGCCGATCAGCGTGTGCTGCACACCTTGCCGCAGGACTATGTGATCGACAACCAGGAAGGCGTTCGCGAGCCGTTGGGTATGTCTGGCGTGCGTCTGGAAGCCAAGGTTCACGTCGTTACTTGTGCGGTCAATGCAGCGCAGAACATTGAAAAGTGCGTACGCCGTTGTGGTCTTGAAGTTGACGACATCATCCTCGAACAGCTGGCCTCGGCCCATGCCGTGCTGACTGATGATGAGAAAGAGTTGGGCGTCTGCCTGGTGGATATCGGTGGCGGGACGACCGACATCTGCATCTTCACCGAAGGCGCTATCCGGCATACCGCCGTCATTCCGATTGCGGGCGATCAGGTCACCAACGACATCGCCATGGCGCTGCGTACCCCGACTCAGTACGCGGAGGAGATCAAGATCCGCTACGCCTGCGCGCTGGCCAAACTGGCAGGGCCCGGCGAGACCATCAAGGTACCGAGCGTCGGAGATCGGCCGCCGCGGGAACTCTCGCGCCAAGCTCTGGCCGAAGTCGTGGAGCCGCGCTATGACGAGCTCTTCACCTTGATTCAGGCCGAGCTGCGTCGCAGCGGCTATGAGGATCTGGTCCCGGCTGGGATCGTCCTTACTGGCGGTACCGCGAAGATGGAAGGCGCCGTCGAACTCGCCGAGGAAATCTTCCACATGCCGGTGCGCCTGGGCGTACCACACAGCATCAACGGACTTACGGACGTGGTCCGCAATCCCATCTATTCAACGGGCGTGGGCCTGCTGCTCTACGGGATGCGTAAGCAGACCGAGGGCACCTCCATGTCCGGTCTCGGCAACTTTGCCGAAGAACCCAAGACGTCTGTCGTGGACCGGCTCAAGAGCTGGATCCAGGGCAATTTCTGAGCAGTGCGGCTGTACCTAAAACTAGAAAGCTGGAAGGAGAGAGGGAAATGTTCGAACTCGTAGATCATACCCCGCAAAGTGCAGTGATCAAGGTCATTGGCGTAGGCGGAGGTGGCGGCAACGCCGTCAATCACATGGTGCGCAACAGCGTTGAAGGCGTGGAGTTCATCTGCGCCAACACCGATGCCCAGGCGTTGAAGAAAATCGAAGCGCGGACCGTACTGCAGTTGGGTTCCGCCATTACCAAGGGCTTGGGCGCAGGCACCAATCCCGACATCGGGCGTCAGGCCGCGATGGACGATCGTGAGCGCATCGCCGAAGTATTGCAGGGCGCTGACATGGTATTCATCACTACGGGTATGGGCGGTGGCACCGGCACTGGCGCTGCGCCGGTGATTGCTTCGGTGGCCAAGGAGATGGGCATTCTCACCGTTGCCGTGGTGACCCGTCCGTTCCCATTCGAAGGCCGTCGCCGTATGCAGGTCGCCGACGAAGGCATTCGTCAGCTGTCCGAGTGCGTCGACTCGCTGATCACCATCCCCAACGAAAAGCTGCTGACCATTCTCGGCAAGGATGCGAGCCTGCTTTCTGCCTTCGCCAAGGCTGACGACGTGCTGACCGGCGCCGTGCGCGGCATCTCCGACATCATGCAGCGTCCGGGCCTGATGAACGTCGACTTCGCTGACGTCAAGACCGTCATGGGCGAGATGGGCATGGCCATGATGGGGACCGGATGTGCCACAGGTCCTAACCGTGCTCGTGAGGCCACCGAGGCTGCGATCCGCAACCCGCTGCTCGAGGACGTTAATCTGCAGGGCGCTCGCGGCATCCTGGTAAACATTACCGCTGGTCTGGATCTCTCCCTTGGCGAATACGCAGCGGTCGGCGAAATCATCGAGGCCTTTGCCTCTGACGAGGCAACCGTCAAGGTCGGTGCAGTGATCGATCCGGACATGCTCGACGAGCTGCACGTAACCGTGGTCGCGACTGGTCTCGGCCCGCGTAATGAAAAGCCGGTCAAGGTTGTCGACAATACGCTGCAGACAGCTGCCGTGGCTCCTCAGGCCGCACCAGCGCCGCGCCAGGACCAGGCGGCCGTGAACTATCGGGACCTTGACCGCCCCACCGTGATGCGTAATCAGGCACACGCAGCGGCTACCGCAGCGAAGATGAACCCTCAGGAGGATCTGGATTATCTCGATATTCCGGCGTTCTTGCGTCGTCAGGCTGATTGATCCGGTGTATCAGGACTATCGGGGTGATTGGTATTCAGCAAAGTGGGGTTCTGCTATGATCGCCACCTTTGTTGGAAACCATTCGCAACAGCGCACTAGCGAAAACGAGCCATGATCAGACAACGCACCTTGAAGAACATCATTCGCGCCACTGGCGTCGGCCTGCATTCGGGGGAAAAGGTTTACCTGACCCTGAAGCCGGCTCCCGTGGACACGGGAATCGTGTTCTGTCGCACCGATCTCAACCCGCCTGTGCAGATTGCCGCACGGGCCGAGAACGTTGGTGAGACGACCATGTCGACTACGCTGGTTAGCGGTGACGTCAAAGTCGATACGGTTGAGCACTTGCTGTCAGCGATGGCTGGGCTGGGCATCGACAACGCCTATGTCGAGCTTTCCGCTTCGGAAGTGCCGATCATGGACGGTAGTGCTGGTCCTTTCGTATTCCTGATTCAATCGGCCGGCCTGCAGGAGCAGGACGCCCCGAAGAAGTTCATCCGCATCATCCGCGAAGTTTCGGTGGAGGACGGCGACAAGCGCGCCACTTTTCTGCCGTTCGAAGGCTTCAAGGTGAGTTTCGAGATCGATTTCGACCATCCGGTTTTTCGCGGTCGTACCCAGACGGCCAGTGTGGATTTCTCCAGTACTTCCTTCGTCAAGGAAGTCAGTCGTGCTAGAACCTTTGGGTTCATGCGTGACATTGAATTCCTCCGCTCGCACAACCTGGCCCTAGGCGGAAGCGTCGAAAACGCTATCGTGGTCGACGAAGATCATGTGCTCAACGAAGACGGCCTGCGCTATGAGGACGAGTTCGTGAAGCACAAGATTCTCGATGCAATCGGTGATCTTTACTTACTGGGCACCAGCCTGATCGGCGAATTCCGCGGCTTTAAATCCGGACATGCCCTGAACAACCGTCTGCTGCGCACCCTGATGGAACAAAAGGATGCGTGGGAAATGGTGACGTTCGAAGAGTCCCAGACCGCACCGATCTCCTATATGCGCCCGGCAGCAGCCGGCTGAGCTGTACTCTCTTTCCTTTCAAGGCCACCTTTCGGTGGCCTTTTTTTCGCGAATTAACAGACCGGTGAATGAACCAGTTCGTCAGTTCATGCCGTCCAGCAGGCCGGCCATGTCATCGGCATGCTCTTCTTCCTGTGCGAGGATGTCCTCGAAGATGCGCCGAGTGGTCGGGTCTTTGTCCCCGATGTACTGGACAATCTCCCGGTAGCTGTCGATAGCGATACGTTCGGCCACCAGATTTTCGAACACCATGTCACGCAGCCCGTTTCCCTCCGCATATTGCGCGTGAGCGCGTTCGGTTAGGCTGTCGGGGTTGAAATCCGGGGCGCCGCCAAGCTGCACGATACGCTCCGCCAAACGGTCGGCGTGTTCCTGTTCTTCGTTCGCGTGCTCAAGAAACTCGTCGGCCGCGACGCTAGATTTCAGGCCTGTGGCCATATAGTAGTGGCGCTTGTAGCGCAGGTAGCAGACCAGTTCGGTCGCCAGCGCCTCGTTGAGCAGGTTGATCACCATATCGCGATCAGCCGAATAGCTTTCAGTCACCGCGCCATTTTCTACATGCTGGCGCGCGCGCTCGCGCAAAGTCTGTTTGTCACTCAATTGCACATAACTCATCACGGCTTCCTCCATTTGTGGCGTGCGGTATTGCGCCGCCATGGCTGTCGCGCCTGTCGGCGTCTCGCTGCGCCATAAGCTGGGATAGGCGAGGGCGCGGAAAGTTTAGCCGCGTCCGTCGCTGGGGCGCTCCGGCTTGCCCGGCTCTTCGATTGGGACTGGTTCGCCGGGTTCACGGCGCTCAGGCTCTGGCACCGGGCTCGGCGTGCCGTCGTCCCGCGGATCGGGTTCTTGCATACTGTGCTCCATCAACTGAGGGCCTTTATCAGCTCGTCCTTGCGCATCTTTGAACGACCCCGCACGTCACGCTCCTGCGCTTTGTGCATCAGTTCGTCGCGGGTGAGGTCGCTGAGTGAGGTACTGCCTGATCGGTCGTTACGTGCTGAACCCTTGTTGGGTGACTTGCCGGAGCGAGCCTCAGCCGCTCGATGTGCTGAATCCTTGCGGTCGGCTCGCTTGGCTGTCTCGCTCTTCTCTTGCCCCGAGCCACCCTTGCGTTCACCGCCGCCGGATTGCTTGTTGACGGTGGCCCACGCGCGTGCTTCCGCCTCTTTAGCTGGTACGCCGCGCTCTTCGTAGCTGTCTTCGATATGTTCGGCTTTACGTTGTTGTTTATCGGTGTATTTGGATTTCTCACCTCTGGGCATGACGGCGTCCTCTGGTGATTTGACGATGCGAGCCTAGTTGGGGTGACGTCTGGGCGAGATTGGCCACGACGCTTATCCTGTTTGATCCGCACAACGGGTCTTGAGTTTCACTCGTGTTAGCATTGCCGGCTCGTGCAATCGGCCCCTGAGGGCAGAATGATTCATTCTTTTCGCTCGCAAAGCGACGTGTCAGGTCTGCACACACACACAATAATTTCTACTATGCCCCAATCGGGCGGAACAAAACCCATTTATGCTGGCCTGAACCAAGCGCGGGCTGCGCTATCTCGGTAGTTACAGCGTGATGTGTGTATCGAGTCTGTTACAAATCCATGCCTTCCGTTTACGGCGGGCCTTGAACGAGGCGCTAACCAGATGCGAATCCTAGTATGCGGAGCCGGTGGCCAGGTCGGCCACGAGTTGATGAACCGTGCCGGCGGGTACGGTCTCGAAGCGCTCGGCATGACTCGCGACCATCTTGATATCACCGACGCGGGGCAGGTGGCCGAGGTCGTCGGCCGACTCAAGCCGGGGCTTATCATCAATGCGGCCGCTTACACGCATGTCGACAACGCCGAGACGCACAGCGAACAGGCGTACAGCGTGAACTGTGATGGCGCTGAACGGCTGGCGCAAGCGGCTCGTCAAGCCTCCATTCCGCTATTGCACATCTCCACCGATTACGTGTTCTCCGGTAATGCCCAGGCGCCTTACAAGGAGGTCGATGAAGTTGCACCAACGGGTGTTTATGGTGCAAGCAAGTTGGCTGGCGAAGCGGCCATCCAGGCTGTGCTGGACAAGCATCTTATTTTGCGTACCAGCTGGGTTTATGGGGCGCATGGCCACAACTTCGTAAAGACCATGCTGCGCCTTGGCGGTCAGCGTGACGCGCTATCAGTGGTTGCCGATCAGTTCGGCTGCCCCACGCAGGCGGGCAGCATTGCCGATGCGTTGCTGGAGCTGGCGCAGCGTTATGCCCAGAACGGCGTATTGGAGTGGGGGCTCTATCACTACAGTGGACGATCCCCGTGTACCTGGTTCGACTTCGCCGTAGAAGTCTTCCGTCAAGCAGAAGCCAAGGGCATGCTTGCTGCTCGTCCGAAAGTATCGCCTATCAGTACCGCTCAGTACCCCACCCCCGCGCGCCGGCCGGCCTGGTCGGTGTTTGATTGCTCGAAGTTCGAGACCACGTTCGGTATCGACACCAGAGACTGGCATGACGACCTTTCCATCGTTCTCGACTCCCTGGCCAGGGCTGCAGCAGTCGCAGCTGGCGCTGCGCAGCATTCCCAGGCTTAAGCAGCCAAAGCAGTCATACCGACTCAGGCATGTATGCGCCTGGGCTTGATCTGGTGATCTGACGCGAGACTCGGGTATTCTGCGCGGTCTTTTGCGGGGCGGCATGAGGTCGCAACGTTTGCTGGAGAAGCCGCGTGGTGGTGTTTCAGGCGATATTACCGATCTTTGGCTTGATCATGCTCGGCTACCTGCTGGGCTGGCGTAAATGGCTGGCGGGGGAAGCGGCAGCCGGGCTCGCCAACATCACTTTCAAGCTCTTCATGCCGGCGGTCCTGTTCACCGGTATCGCTCGCGCCCAGCTGAGTGACGGGATGTCGCCGACGCTGTTGCTGGCCTACTTTGGGCCGGTGCTCACCGTTTTCGCACTGGTTGCGCTAGTGGCTCACCGCTGGCTCGGCCGAGCTTCACCTCTAGGCTTGACGGCGGCGTACTCAAACAATGTGCTGGTCGGTATCCCTCTGGTGACCACCTTGCTCGGGTCGGAGAGTCTGGTATACGTGTTTGCCATTCTGGTATTTCACAGCCTGATCCTGTTTTCGCTACAGAGCTCCTATAACGCGTTCGGCTCAGGGCAGAAGGTCAGTGCCACCGGGCTGCTGAAGAATCTGGCCAACCCGCTGATCGTCGGTCTCTTGCTTGGCGCTTTGTTGAACGTATCCGGCTGGGAACTGCCTGTGCCGATCTGGCGTGTTGCCGACTGGCTCGCCCAGGCTGCATTGCCTTGTGCGCTGATGGTGTTGGGCATCAGCCTGTCACGTTATCGGCTGCGACCCAGCGCTACGGCGCTGGGTCTGGCGCTGGTGAAGTTGGGTCTGTTTCCGTTGCTGGTCTGGTATGCCGGCGGATGGTTGCCGGGCCTCAGTCACGAGGCCCGGAGTGTGCTGGTGTTGTTGGCCGCTTGCCCGAGCGGTGTCAACGTGCTGGCATTCGCAGTCACTCCGGAAGACACTCGCGTCGTCAGCTCGACGGTGTTTCTGTCGACGCTGCTGGCAGTGATCAGCTTGCCGCTGTGGATGCTGCTGCTGTCGTCCTGAGGGCGTTTGTCAGGTTTGCTTATCGGTGTGCGCATGGTTGGCGATGATGTCTTCCAGACGCAACCCGGTCAGGCCGTGGATGGTCTTCCAGAGGTAGTAGAAGATTGCCATCATCATCACCATGCTCGGGATCGCGATCATCGGGTAGCTGAGCAACGTCATGCGGCCGAGTTCGGCGTTGAACGCTTCGCTCCCGGCGGGACTGTTGACGATCCATTTGGCTAGTACGTAATTCATGAACGACGAAAAAAAGAAGGTGGCGCTGAGGAAATAGGTGGCCCGCAGCAGTCGCGTTTCGAAATGGGCGGTTTGCCCGTTGCGCTCAAGTTGTTCATGAACCTTGTCGACGTTTAGCACCTTAGGGTTGTACAGCAGGGTGCGGATCAACGGAAAGCGTGTGCGAGTGGAGGCCAGCACGGCGATGCCAATGACGCCCGGAATTGCAGCCTCTTTGATCGCCAGCCATTGCGGGTCGAGCTGCAGCAGACCGATACCTCCGGTTAGCAGCACGCTTATCAGGCCCAGCAGTGCGATCCAATTGAACTTGCGATATTTCGCCAGTTCGAACAGCCCCCAGCCCAGCGGAAAGGCCAGCGCCAGCAGCAATGCGCCATCTGCCCCAAGGCGATCATCCCCGCTGAGCTTCATCAGGATCAGCGATGGAATGACGATACTGATGGCCAAGTCCATTAGAGGGCGCGGTTTATGTGCAGCCGGTTGATCAGAACCGGGGCGGTTGGTACGGGTATTGATCATGTGATTCGACTTCGTCTCGTAAGAGGGCGAATGATCGCGCGGTCAAGCGCGTGTGGCCATAGGGCAATGGTGTCGTTTCGTGACCCGTTCAGCGGCTGCTTGAGCCGGTGCGTCGTCGCTGCGACCACTGCCCCGCTTCAAACAGCGCGACCACCAGGATTGCCAAGGCAAGCGGCAGTAGCAGGTAGAACCCTCGGAATACGATCAGGGCGGCCAGCACGTCAGCGGTGGGTAGTTCCGGCATCGCGGCGAGGAAGGTCACCTCCAGCACGCCCAGTCCGCCGGGTGCATGTGACAGCAACGCCAGTGAAAACGAAGCAAGGAATACGCCGAGCACGACCAGATAGCCCGGATTATCCGCCTTGGGCAACGCAAAATAGATGATCGCCGCGGCGCAGGCGAGCTCCAGAGGCGCGGCAACCAGTTGTTTCCCGACGATAGGTAGGCGCGGATAGGTGATGTGCCATTTGCCGATATGCATGGGCGGGAAGTGTCGCCAGGCGCCGATCACATAAAGCCCGATCACACCCAGCAGCGATGCGCCTATCGCTCTCGACAACCATGGCTCGGCATCGACGAGCCGGTTGAGCAAATCCGGCCTGAAGATCAACACCAGGCCGCCGGCTAACAGCGTGCCAAGAAGAAAGGTCAATGAGCAGAACACGATCACTACGCCAATTTCGTGTGGCGTCAGTCCTTTGCTGCGATACGCGCGGTACCGCACCACCGCGCCGGAAAACACCGACGCGCCAACGTTATGAGCGAGGGCATAGGTCGTGAAGGAGCAGAGCGTGATGAACCACCAGGAGATGTGCTTGCCAAGGTGCGAGACGGCGATGCGGTCGTACCAGGCTAACGCAAAGTAGGCGCCCAGCGTTGCCAACCCGGCCATAACCCAACTGGGTTTGCTGATTGCGTCGAGGCTGTCGGTAAGTTCGGCGAGTGAAAGATTGCGGATTTCCTGATAGAGCATGTAGCCAGACAGCACTACCGCCATGATGCCCACAAGGGTCCAGGCGACATCGCTCCTCTTCATCATTGCGTGGGCTCCTTGGCGACGGCTTATGCCTCGACGCGAAGGTTCGGACACTGAGTAATGTTTCGTCGCGGAATAATTCGGCCGGTCTTTTATCGGCAGCGGACCGGGCGTTTTGTTCAGTGTCGGGCTAAAAGGCAGGTATGCCCATCAACGCGGC
Organism: Stutzerimonas xanthomarina DSM 18231; assembly: GCF_900129835.1. GTDB lineage: Bacteria > Pseudomonadota > Gammaproteobacteria > Pseudomonadales > Pseudomonadaceae > Stutzerimonas > Stutzerimonas xanthomarina. Next base: position 32,194 of record NZ_FQXA01000001.1, on the reverse strand, counting down.
AGGCATGACCAGAGGTTAGTAATCCGCCGCGGCTGCTCGAATCCGGACCCAGTGTTCGATCAGCTCGCGCAACTGCGACATTTCGACTGGTTTGGCCATGTGGCCGTCCATCCCGGCTTCGCGGGCTCGCTCGCGGTGCTCGCTCAGAATATGCGCAGTCAGGGCGACCACCGGCGTCCGCCGGCGGGCCTCGGACGCTTCCCACGCACGCAGCTGTGCAGTGGCCTCGAAGCCGTCCATCACCGGCATCTCACAGTCCATCAGCACCAGGTCGTAGGGGTGCGCCTTGATCAGTGTGAGCGCCTCCGCCCCATTGCTGGCCGTATCCGGTTTAAGGTTGAGCTTGCTCAGCATGCCGCGGATGACCTTGGTGGATATGCTGTTGTCCTCGGCAACCAGAATGCGGAAATCGTCCGGCACTGACAGCGGTGCGTTGGGTTGCATCGCTGACGTCTGCGCAATCGCGCTGGTGCGGCGGGCAAGCTCGTCCGCCAGGGTGGTTTTCAGCGTATAACCGGCAACGGGTTTGGCCAGGATGCGTTTGATGCCGGCGTTGCGTGCGATGATCTTGCTCGGCGCACTGCTCATGCCGGTCAGCATGATCAACAAGATGTCGTGATTGAGGCTGAAGTCTTCCTTGATTCTGCTCGCCAGCTGCATGCCCGTCATACCGGGCATGTCCTGATCGAGCAATACCACGTCGAAATAGTCGCGCAAGTGCGCCTTGGTGCGCAGCAGCGCCAGCGCCTCTTTGCCTGAGGCTACCGCGCTGACGTCCATGCCCCAGCTGCTGCACTGCTGGCCGAGCACTTTCCGGCAGGTATCGTTATCATCCACCACCAGCAGCCGTGCACCTTTGAGCTGATTGTCGAGATTGCATGCGGGCTCGGCGATTTCGGCGGACAGTGGCAGACTCATCCACAACGTGTTGCCAGCAATGCCGCCCGTCTGAATGCCGAACTCGCCATTCATCAGGTGGATCAGCTGGCGCGCGATGATCAAGCCGAGGCGACCACCAAGGCGGGTCGCGGCGAGAAAGTCGCGGCTATCCAGCGCAGCGTTGAGCAGGGCATCGCGCTCCTGCGTCTCCAGCGGACGACCGCTGTCCTGAACGGTGATGCGCAGCCGGGGCTGTCCCTCGCGATCATCCACCGTTGCGGTCAGTAGCACCTCGCCTTCTTCGGTTTGCTTGAAGGCATTCTCGAGCAGATTCAACAGTGCCTGGCGCAAGCGAGTCGGGTCGCCAGCAACCACGTACGGCATCTGGGGTTGAACAAAGCTGATCAGCTCGACCCGTTGCTGTTCGGCCTTGGCGCGGAAAATACTGAGGCAATCTTCGATGAGCGCGTTGAGATCGAACTGCACGTCGTCCAGCTCGATCTGCCCGGACTCCAGTTTGGAAATGTCCAGAATCTCGTTGATCAAGTTGAGCAACTCGTTGCCGGAGCTATGAATCGTCTGGACGTAATCACGCTGTTTCGCCGACAGCGAGGTGCTGAGCAGCAGCTCACTCATGCCCAGCACACCGTTCATTGGAGTGCGAATCTCGTGACTGATCTTCGCCAGGAAATCCGCTTTGGTTCGAAGTTCGGCGCTATTAACGGCTTCGGCTGTATGTTGGTTGCGGCTGTCTGACTGAATCTGTCGCTGCCGCTCGAGTAGTGCAAAGCTGAGGATCAACCCGGAACAGGTGGCTACGCTGAACATGATGCCGGTCAGCCAATCCGGATCGAATTGATTGAAGCCCAACAGAACGGGCAGCACCAGGATGAAGCCGCCATCGAACAACAGCATGCCAGCAACCAGCAATCGGGCCGGTTCGTAGCGCTGCCGCCAATGATGAATAGCCACGACGGTAACGCTGACGGCAGTGCCTAGCACCAGCGCGTATATCAACCAGCTAAACCAGAGGTGGCCGGTGAACAAGATGGTCGCTGCGACCGCGCTCACCACACCTGTTTCCAGCGCAAGCACCCCGGTCACCCAGGGTATCTTGCGGTTATGGAAGAAACCGTAGGTGAAGGCCAGCAAGGAAATACAGGTCAGCAACGCGGCCATATCGGCAATCAGCGGTTGGCTATAGATCAGCTTGGGCGACCAAACCGCAAGCAGGCCCAGATTCGTGATCGCACCAGTGAGAAGGGAGCCGTGCAGCAAGGCAAGCCACACATGGCTGTAGCTCAAGGTGTAGGCGAAACGCAGCAGGTTGTAGATGGTCAGTAGTGCCAAGGCACCAAACAATGCGCCGAACAGGTAAGCCGGGCGCGCCAGCCCAACCAGCCCTACCTCATCAACGGTGCTGAACCACGCCATGATCGGGTGGGATGATTGCAGGCGGATGTAAGCCTCGCGAGGCGTATCGTCACTGGGTAGAGTAAACAGATAGGCGCGGGTGGGCAGGGGGCGCGACTCGAGCGGTCTGAGCTCACCAGTTTCGATATGACGTTCCAGCCGCCCGTCACGCAGCAGGTAAAAATCGAGGTACTGCACGCGTGGCGCGAAGATCCACAACCAGTTCGGATCGGCGAACGCGGGTAGGTTCACCTGCAGCCAGATGGCATTCTCACTCGCTGGAGCGGCATAGGCATGTTTGTCGATGCGCTGGAACAGGCTGCGCTGGGCGATAACCTCATCAAGCGTGAGCAAGCCGGATTGGTCGACGAGCAATCGCCAGTTGGACTCTGTCGCTGCTATGGCGTCTGCGGATACAGGAACGGGAGCGGGCTCTGTAACGGCGCCCAATGCAGGCCATGCAGTCAGCAACAGACTGAAGGTAAAAGCAATGGCGACCCGGAGTCGACGCACGATTGAAGTCCCTTCATGTGTGTGGCGGTGGATTATAACCACCGCACGGTCGCTCAGTAACGCGCGCAACGACCTATAAGAGTTGCCGCCGCGCACATTACCGCAATTCTCGCGCTCAGCTTTCGCCCTGCTCGCGTGCAATTGCCCGATAGCCGATGTCATGGCGGTAGAAATGTTCATTCCAGTCGATTCGGGCCGCCAGTGCATAAGCATTTTGCTGCGCCGCAGAGACCGTTTCACCAAGCGCCGTAGCGCAGAGGACGCGACCGCCTGCGGTGGTTACCGCTCCGTCGACCAACAGGGTACCGGCATGGAAAACCTTGCCCTGCAGTTGGGCAGCAGCGTCCAGGCCGTGGATCGTGGCGCCTTTGCCATAATCCCCCGGATAGCCTCCCGCAGCCATTACCACGCCGAGGCTCGGCCGTGGGTCCCACTGTGCTTCGATCTTGTCCAGCGCTTTGGCCAGGGCTGCTTCCACAAGCAGTACCAGACTGGACTGCAGGCGCAACATGATCGGCTGGGTTTCCGGGTCGCCGAAGCGGCAATTGAACTCGATGACTTTGGGCGCACCGTTGTGGTCGATCATCAAACCGGCGTAGAGGAAGCCGGTATAGACGTTGCCCTCGGCAGCCATGCCCTTCACTGTCGGCCAGATCACTTCGTCCATCACGCGTTGGTGGACGTCGGCCGTCACCACGGGCGCTGGGGAATAGGCGCCCATGCCCCCCGTATTCGGGCCGGTGTCGCCATCGCCGACGCGCTTGTGGTCCTGGCTGGTCGCCATCGGCAACACATTGGCGCCATCGACCATGACGATAAAGCTGGCTTCCTCGCCGTCGAGAAATTCCTCAATCACCACTCGTGCGCCCGCATCACCGAATGCGTTGCCGGAGAGCATGTCGCGCACGGCCTCTTCCGCTTCGGCCAGGGTCATGGCGACGATCACACCCTTGCCAGCTGCCAGACCGTCGGCCTTGATCACGATCGGCGCGCCCTTTTCTCGCAAATAGGCGAGAGCCGGTTCGACTTCAGTGAAGTTCTGGTAGTCGGCGGTAGGGATCTTGTGGCGAGCCAGGAAGTCTTTGGTGAACGCCTTGGAGCCTTCCAGTTGTGCTGCAGCAGCGGTCGGGCCGAAGCAGTCGAGTCCGCGCGAGCGGAACAGGTCGACTACACCTTTGACCAGCGGCGCCTCGGGGCCGACGATCGTCAGCTGCACGTTCTGCTCGGCGAAGTCCGCCAATTGCTCGATGGCCAGTACATCGATAGCGACATTTTCACATTTGGCTTCAGTTGCCGTGCCGGCATTGCCGGGCGCGACAAAGACTTTCTTGATGCGCGGGTCCTGCGCGACCTTCCAGGCCAGGGCGTGCTCGCGGCCGCCGCTGCCGATGATTAAAACGTTCATTTGTCTCTCCTTCGGAGAGAGCTGCAAGCTTCAGGCTTCAAGCCGCAAGTGAAGCGGGCGGGTACCTGCTCTTGCTTGCGGCTTGCGGCTTGCGGCTTGCGGCTCGCTGTTAGTGCCTGAAATGGCGCATGCCGGTGAATACCATGGCGATGCCGGCTTCATCGGCTGCGGCAATTACTTCGGCGTCGCGCATCGAGCCACCTGGCTGGATCACTGCAGTAATGCCCACTTTGGCGGCATTATCGATGCCATCACGAAACGGGAAAAACGCATCGCTGGCCATCACTGCGCCGGGCACCGGCAGGCCGGCATGCTCGGCCTTGATCGCGGCGATACGTGCGGAATTGACCCGGCTCATCTGACCGGCGCCGACCCCGACGGTCTGCCGGTTCTTGGCATAGACGATGGCGTTGGATTTGACGAACTTGGCCACCTTCCAGGCAAAGATCAGGTCGTGGATTTCCTGCTCGGATGGGGCGCGCTGGGTGACGACCTTGAGGTCGGCTTCGCTGATCATTCCGATATCGCGGCTCTGAACCAAGAGCCCGCCGTTGACGCGCTTGAAATCCCAGCCCGGCGCACGCTCGGCCGGCCACTGGCCGCATTCGAGCAGCCGAACATTGGCTTTGCTTGCGACGGCTTCGCGGGCTTCGGCGGAAATGCTTGGCGCGATGATCACCTCGACGAACTGGCGTTCGACGATGGCTTTCGCGGTCTCGCCATCAAGCTCGCGGTTGAAGGCAATGATGCCGCCAAACGCGGACTCGCTGTCGGTGGCATAGGCCAGTTCATAAGCTTGACGGATGCCGCCCTCAGCATCCGGAACCACGGCGACGCCGCAGGGGTTGGCGTGCTTGACGATAACGCAGGCTGGCTTGACGAAGCTCTTTACGCACTCAAGTGCGGCGTCGGTATCGGCAACGTTGTTGAACGACAATTCCTTGCCTTGCAGTTGGCGGGCAGTGGCAACGCAGGCTTCGTCGGCGGTTTCGACGTAGAACGCCGCGATCTGGTGCGGGTTCTCGCCGTAGCGCATGTCCTGCGCCTTGACGAACTGGGTGGTGAAGGTGCGCGGCAGCAGACTGCGGCCTTCAGTGGAAAGGGTTTCAGCGCTCTGATCAACCGTGCCCAGGTAGTTGGCGATCATGCCGTCGTAGGAGGCTGTGTGCTCGAAGGCTTTAAGCGCCAGATCGAAGCGCTGTGCATAGGTCAGGCCGCCGGTCTTTAGGTTCTCGATGACGCTGGCGTAGTCATCGGCATTGACGATAATGGCAACGTCCTTGTGGTTCTTCGCCGCGCTGCGGACCATGGTCGGGCCGCCGATGTCGATATTCTCAATCGCGTCCGGCAGCGTGCAGCCAGGCTTGGCGACGGTGGCAGCGAACGGATAAAGGTTGACTGCAACCAGGTCAATCGGGTTGATGCCTTGCTCGACCATGACCTCGTCGTCCAGGTCACGCCGGCCGAGAATGCCGCCGTGTATCTTCGGGTGCAGGGTCTTGACCCGACCGTCCATCATTTCGGGAAAACCGGTGTAGTCGGCGACTTCGATCGCGGCGATTTGGTTTTCGCGCAATAGTTTGAAGGTGCCACCGGTTGAGAGAATTTCGACGCCTAGAGCGACGAGCTCGCGTGCGAATTCAATGACGCCGGTCTTGTCGGACACGCTGATCAGCGCGCGGCGGACGGGAAGGCGGGTGCTTTGATCGGTCATAGACATTTCCTAGGAGCTACAGGCTGCGAGCGGACAAGCCCTTGGGAGACGGCTTGCACCGTTCCATCGGAGCGCGCCGCTGTTCAGAGAAGGTCGTACTGCTTGAGTTTCTTGCGCAGGGTGCCGCGGTTCAGACCCAACAGCTCCGAGGCCTTGGTCTGGTTGCCTTTAACGTAGTTCATTACGGTTTCCAACAGTGGAGCCTCCACTTCGGAGAGCACCAGGTTGTAAACGTCGGTAACGTCTGCGCCTTCCAGACGGGCGAAATAGTTGTGCAACGCGTTCTCTACACTGCCTCGCAAGGTCTGGCCTGCTTCGCTTGGCGTGTTGAGGTGTTGCTTGAGGTTCACGTTGTCGCTCACGGATGTTGTTCCAGTTAACAAGGTTTCGTTCAACAGCGTCATGCAGCCACCCCTTTTCCTTCCCCCGAAACAGGGCCTGTACGGCGCTCGGCGAAAAATCTCCGAACGCTGGCGCATTGCGCATCCCTGTCTTCCAAACCGTTGAACCGGCCGCGGTATTCCTGCGCGCCGGGTAGTGTTGCCAGATACCAGCTGACGTGCTTGCGGGCGATACGTACACCCATCACATCGCCATAGAACGCATGCAGCGCCTCGAGGTGCTGCAGCAGAATGTCCTCGACTTCGACCAGCGTCGGCGGCGCCATCAACTCGCCTGTGGCGAGGTAGTGGTTGATCTCGCGAAATATCCACGGCTTGCCCTGGGCGGCACGACCGATGAGCAGTCCGTCCGCTCCGGTCTTGTCGAGTACTTGGCGGGCTTTTTCTGGTGTATCGATGTCCCCATTAGCAAACACAGGTATCGAAACGGCCTGCTTGATCGCAGCAACGGTCTCGTATTCCGCGTCACCTGTGTAAAGGTCGGCACGGGTACGACCGTGCACGGCCAGTGCAGCGATTCCTGACTGTTCGGCGATTCTCGCCACCGAGAGCCCGTTCTTGTTCTGTCTGTCCCAGCCGGTTCGGATCTTCAGCGTCACCGGCACATCAACCGCGCCGACCACAGCCTCGAGTATCTCCGATACCAGTTTTTCATCCTTCATCAGCGCCGAGCCGGCGGCCTTGTTGCAAACTTTCTTGGCTGGGCAACCCATGTTGATATCAATGATCTGCGCGCCGAGCTCGACATTGCGAGCAGCCGCTTCGGCCAGCATTTGTGGATCGCCACCGGCGATTTGCACAGAGCGTGGCTCTGGATCCCCTTCGTGCAGCAAGCGCAGGCGCGATTTGCGGCTGTTCCACAGGCGCACATCACTGGTCACCATCTCCGACACCACCATGCCAGCGCCCAGGCGTCGACATAACTGGCGGAACGGCTGATCGGTCACGCCAGCCATGGGCGCGAGGATCAATCGATTCGAAAGGATATAGGGGCCGATGCGTACCGCTGACATGAAGATTCCCTGCTTGGAGCCTGCTTGTTAGGTCGATCGGGACAGCAAAAAAGGGTGTGCATAATACCCGCTACGGGTGACGGGTTAAAGGCTGTTTTGAACAAAATCTGAACAGCTCCGGCCTTATAACCAACCGTAGCAGGCTGCCCTGAAACGGGGCGCGGCAACGCCGCTCATCGTCTCAGGTGCAGCAGCGGGTATCAGTCGGGTGAGCGAAAGGCGAGGCTGTAATTCACCGCCGTAATGCCAGGGTCGAGGATATCCAGGGCGATGTGGATAGGAATCTGCGACGGCATTTCCCGCTGTCCTGCGAGTTCTCCGGAAAGGTATTCGCCAGGCTTGAACGTCCGCTGCGCCAGTGTCTGGCCCTGGATGTCAGCGAAACGCACTTCCAGCAACGGGAACGGTTGGGCGAAGGGCGCGCGGTTGTAGATGATCGCGTCGACTACCAGTGCCCCTGCGAAATCCGGATGGCTGCGCACTACGAGATTGCTGCTCTTGATCTGGCTGATGTCGACTCTAGGGGGTAGCTTGCAGCCCACCGCAGGGCAGACTTTCTCCAGCCATGGGCGGTACTCATCCTGTCGCGCGAGCTCATCGAAGTTATAGATCACGTATTGGGTCGCCAATCCAAGCAGGGCGATCAGGTTCAACAAACCCCAGCCCAACCAGCGGCCCCAGGGCCGACGGCGCGCCTGCCAAGCGAGCTGCAACGGTTCATCGTCCAGTTCGAATAACCGTTCCTCACGGTCTTGGCGCGTTGACTGCGTCGATTCGCGCTCGGTGCCGAACCTGTCTCGGCCTGTCAGCGTTGTGCGAGCACTGTTCTCGCCCGAATCAAAGGGCAGATCGACTACCGGTTCGGCGCGCTCCGTTGGGTTGACCTGTTGGATCACCGGATCAGGCGCCGCGAGTGGGCTCGGCGGGGCGGGATGCTCGACACTCACCGGGGTGAGGCGAATATCCGCGGCGTCGACAGTGGCTTCGCCCGTGTGTTCTGGTTTCGCCTCGGTTGGTTCGTTGTTGGCCTGAGGCGTTGACTCCGCGCTCAGCAGCTGCTCTGCCCACGCTTCGTCGTTGTCACTCGTAAGATCGGAGTGGGCGTAATGCTGTTGCTCACCGGGTTGCGGCTCCAGTTCGAGAAACTCGCGGGACAGTTCCAGCTCCTGCCGCTCAAGCTTCGCCAGCTCTTCGTCGAGGTCCAGGCTATCGAGATCCAGATCGTCATGGATCCATAGTGTCTCGTCTCGATCGGCCGATTTGGCTGGTTGTGCCCGCTCGCTTGGCACTTGGCTGACGGCGGGCACGCCAGTGGAGAAGCTCGTGGCATCCGGCCCCGTTTCCCTGGTGCCTGTAGTGTCTGCGTCTTGCAGGTAACGGGCGGCATTGAACAGCTCCATGCAGGCGCCACACCGCACCACACCCTGAGCAGCGGCGAGCTGGGCACGGCTGACGCGGAAGCTGGTCTGGCAATGGGGGCATTGGGTGACGAAGCTGGTCATGCGTTGGTCCGGCGTAAATGGCCCTAGTCTAGCGTATGCACGTTAATGAGCAGCAGCGGAGGACGGCGAGTTGATGGCTGGATCTGAAACTTTATTCAGAGCCGACGAATGCCGGTAATTCGCACCCAGCCGTCTTTGTCCGCCGTTGGGTCAAGGTCGAACTGGTTGGCATAGGCGGTGCGTACCTCTTCTGCCTGTTCGGCCAATATTCCCGACAGGGCGAGACGGCCGCCGGGCTTGACCCTTTCGATGATACGCGGCGCCAATGCCACCAGCGGGCCGGCAAGAATGTTGGCGACCACCACGTCAGCCTGACCCTCGGGTAGCTGCTCGGGCAGATACAGCGGGAAGCGTGCCGGGTCGATGCCGTTGCGCCCGGCATTGTCGCGTGATGCTTCAAGGGCCTGCACGTCGATATCGGTTCCGACTGCTTGCTTCGCGCCCAGGAGCAGGGCAGCAATAGCCAGAATGCCCGAGCCGCAGCCAAAATCGAGTACTTCCAGATCTTTCAATGGCTGGGCGTCAAGCCACTCCAGGCAAAGCGCCGTGGTTGGGTGAGTGCCGGTGCCAAAGGCCAGCCCGGGGTCGAGCAACAGGTTTACTGCTCCCGGTTCTGGTGCAGCGTGCCAGCTCGGTACTATCCATAGACGGCTGCCGAAACGCATCGGGTGGAAATTGTCCATCCAGCTGCGTTCCCAATCCTGGTCTTCGATGCGCTCGAGTTGGTATTCAGGTAATTCTCCGCCCGTTAGTAACTGCAGGTGGGCCATGAGATTGCTTTCATCCGTATCGCCTTCGAACAATGCCAGCAGGTGGGTGTGCGACCACAGCGGTGTGGTATTGAGGTCTGGTTCGAATATCGGCTGGTCTTCTGCGTCCATGAAGGTTACCGACACTGCACCGACGCCCAGAAGCGCGTCTTCGAGGGTTTCTGCCTGTTCGGGGGAAATCGCAAGACGGAGTTGTAGCCAGGGCATTGGGGCCTCTCGGAGCGAACGACCGGTATAGCCGGTCGGAAAAGTCGGAATCTTACTGGAGCCTGTGATTGGCATCCATCCTGCTGATACCAGAAACGACAAGGGCTGCCGGTTGGCAGCCCTTGCTGATGTCCGCACTGGATCAGTGCTTGTCCATTCCCAGCTTCTTCTCCAGGTAATGGATGTTCACGCCGCCTTTGCGGAAGCCGTCATCACGAACCAGATCCCGGTGCAGTGGGATGTTGGTCTTGATGCCGTCGACAACGATTTCATCCAGGGCGTTGCGCATGCGTGCCATGGCTTCTTCACGAGTGGCGCCGTAGGTGATCAGCTTGCCGATCAGCGAATCGTAATTCGGTGGTACCGAATAGCCGCTGTACAGGTGCGAGTCGACCCGGACACCGTTGCCGCCAGGCGCATGGAAGTGCTTGACCTTGCCTGGGCTCGGCAGGAAGTTCGAGGGGTCTTCGGCGTTGATCCGGCATTCCAGTGAATGGCCGCGAATGACCACGTCTTCCTGCTTGATCGACAGCTTGTTACCTGCCGCAATGCTGAGCATTTCCTTGACGATGTCGACGCCAGTCACCATCTCGGTTACTGGATGCTCGACCTGAACGCGGGTGTTCATCTCGATGAAGTAGAAGCGGCCGTCTTCGTATAGGAACTCGAAAGTGCCGGCGCCCCGGTAGCCGATCTCGACGCAGGCATCGGTGCAGCGCTTGAATACTTCGGCGCGGGCTTTCTCGTCGATATACGGAGCCGGTGCTTCTTCCAGCACCTTCTGATGGCGGCGTTGAAGCGAACAGTCGCGGTCGCCCAGATGCACGGCGTTGCCCTGCCCATCGGACAGCACCTGAACTTCTACGTGGCGCGGATTGCCCAGGAACTTCTCGAGATAGACCATCGGATTGCCGAACGCCGCGCCCGCTTCGGTGCGGGTCAGCTTGGCTGACTTGATCAGGTCTTCTTCGTGATGGACCACGCGCATACCACGACCCCCGCCGCCCCCCGCCGCTTTGATGATGACCGGATAGCCGACCTCACGGGCGATACGCAGAGCTTCGTTCTCATCTTCCGGCAGTGGGCCGTCGGAGCCGGGAACCACCGGTACGCCGGCTTTGATCATTGCCTCCTTGGCCGAGACCTTGTCGCCCATCAGGCGAATGGTGTCGGCTTTCGGGCCGACAAAGGCAAAACCGGATTTTTCCACTTGCTCGGCAAAGTCTGCGTTTTCTGCGAGAAAACCATAGCCGGGATGGATTGCGGTGGCGCCGGTCACTTCCGCCGCGGCAATGATCGACGGGATGTGCAGGTAGGAACTGGTCGCGAGGGCCGGGCCGATGCACACGGACTCGTCGGCCAGGGCTAGGTGCATCAGCTCCTTATCGGCGGTGGAGTGAACCGCGACGGTCTTGATCCCCAGCTCTTTGCAGGCTCGCAAAATCCGCAGGGCGATTTCACCGCGGTTGGCGATTAGTACTTTTTCCAACATCGCTGGCTCTCCGCGGTTCAAACGATGGTGAACAGCGGCTGGTCGTATTCGACCGGCTGACCATTCTCCACCAGGATGGATTCGATGGTGCCGCTGGTTTCGGCCTCAATGTGGTTCATCATCTTCATGGCTTCGACGATGCAGAGGATGTCGCCTTTCTTAACGCTCTGGCCGACTTCAACGAAGCTTGCCGACTCCGGCGAGGAGGCGCGGTAGAAAGTGCCGACCATCGGCGAACGGACTACGGTGCCATTGAGCTTTGGCTGTGCCGGCGCGGCATCGGCGACGGGTGCGGCGGCCGGAGCGGCTGCGGGCGCTGGCATCGGTGCCGGAGCGTAATAAGGCTGTTGCATGGCTGCTTGCTTGCTATGACGGCTGATGCGAACGGACTCTTCGCCTTCGTGAATTTCCAGTTCGTCGATACCGGACTCTTCCAGCAGCTCGATCAGTTTCTTGACTTTGCGAATATCCATGAAGCAGTGACTCCCAGGTAAGTTCAAAGGGCATTGCTGCTCGCTTCTTCAAGGCCGGCGCGTGTTGCGCGCGGTCCTGTCAGGAAGCAGCGAGTTGTTCCAGGGCGGCCTCCAATGCCAGGCGGTAGCCGCTGGCGCCAAGACCGCAGATCACCCCTACCGCGACATCCGAGAAGTAGGAGTGATGGCGGAAAGGTTCACGCTTGTGCACGTTTGACAGGTGCACTTCGATGAATGGGATGCTCACCGCCAGCAGCGCGTCACGTAGCGCAACGCTGGTGTGCGTGAAGGCGGCGGGATTGATCAGGATGAAATCCACGCCTTCGCTGCGTGCGGCATGGATGCGCTCGATCAGCTCGTACTCGGCATTGGACTGCAGGTGTAACAGGTGGTGTCCGGCATTGCGGGCTCGCTGCTCCAGATCTTGGTTGATCTGCGCCAGCGTCGTGGCGCCATAGACGCCGGGTTCGCGGGTGCCGAGCATATTCAGATTCGGGCCGTGGAGGACCAGAAACGTCGCCATGAGTATTCCTTGTTGTTCTGTCCAAACGGGTGCCTGAGCGAGCGCCCATCGGTGAGGGGAAAAACTATGCACGAAGCGAGGGCTGACTGTCCAGTCATGTCTTGATCGGCGTAAATACCGACATTATGGCTGGAGATTGCTGCAGGGACTGTCTAGAGAGAGGCTTCGGCGCGGTCCAGTCGTTCCGTGAACTGACCGGCATCGATTTCGCCGACGACCCTTACGTCGGTCAGCTCCTTGCCGGTGCGATCGAAGAACAGAACCGCTGGCGGACCGAACAGCTTATAGCGATCGAGCAATGCCCGTTGCTCCGGGTTGCTGTCGGTAATGTCGAAGCGGACCAGACGGTAATCTGCCAGACGGGGGGCGATTTCCGGAGCGGCGAACACTTCACGCTCAATCACCTTGCAGCTGATGCACCAATCGGCGTACCAGTCGAGCATCAGCGGCTGACCGGCTGCGTGTGCTGCGTTGAGCTGGGCATCAAGCTCAGCCGGGGTAGATATTGTGTGCCAGACCTCTGCCTCGCTGGCTAAGCTGCCGGCTGAAACTGGGGCCGAGCGAGGCAGTGGCCGCAGCGGATCAGAGCCTCCCTGTAGTGCACCGACCCAGGCCGCCAGGGCATACACCAGCAGCACCAGGCCCAGCAGCTGTGCGAGTTTTTGCCGGGAGGTTTTGGGGCCGAATTCCAGGGTGCCCAGGAACAGTGCGGTGCCGGCAGCCAGCAAGCCCCAGAGCGCCAGTGCTAGCGGGCCTGGCAAGACTCGCTCGAGCATCCACACGGCAACTGCCAGGAGCAATACACCAAAGACGTTGCGCACCGTGACCATCCATGGACCGCTCTTGGGGAGCAGGGCGCCGCCGCCAATTGCGAACAGAACTAGTGGGGTGCCCATTCCCAGGCCAAGTGCAAACAGTTTGAGGCCGCCACCCAGCGCATCACCGCTCGCACTGATATACAGCAAGGCGCCGGCAAGCGGCGCCGAGACGCACGGCGAGACCAGCAAGCTGGAGACAGTGCCGAGCAGTGCGGCACCGATGAACGAGCCACCTTTGGCATTGCCAGCGATGCGCTCGAGGCGGTAACCCATTGCTTGCGGCAGGCGTAGTTCAAACAATCCGAACATCGCTAAGGCGAAGGCGACGAAAAACAGGGCGAATGGGACCAGGATCCAGGGCGACTGCAAGCGTGCCTGCAGATTCAGTTCGGCGCCGAACATGCCCATCAGTGCACCCAGCACAGCGAAGCCGGCGGCCATCGGCAGGACGTACGCGAGTGATAGGCCGAAGCTGCGCATCCCTCCGATCTGCCCGCGCAAAACAACCCCGGAAAGAATCGGCAACATGGGCAAGACGCACGGCGTGAATGTCAGCCCCAGCCCGGCGAGAAAGAACAATGCCACTGAGCGCCAGGAGAGTCCGGTAGTGGTGTCGGTCGCGCTGCTTGAATCCGTGGCTGCAGATGCCGCTATCGGCGTGCCGCCAATATCGAAAGATTCGGTTTCCGGCGGATAGCACAGGCCTTTGTCGGCGCAGCCTTGGTAAGTCACCTGCAGCGTAAAGGGCTGGTTCTGTGGGTTGCGAATCGGAAGCTCGACGTCGAGCACGCCGTAATAGACTTCGACCTCGCCGAAATAGTCGTCGGTCTTTTGCTCGCCTGCCGGCAGCTTCGTTTCTCCGATGACGACCCCGGACGTATTGGTCTTGAATTTGAACTGGTGCCGGTAGAGGTAATAGCCCTCCGCTGCGACGAAACGCAGCTTGACCTGTTCTGGCGAGGAGTCGACCAGATTCAGGCGAAATGCCTCCCGTACCGGCAGGAAGTCCGCGCTGTTGTTCAGCCCTCCAAGCGTCGAGCTGGGGCGGCTATCAAACAGGCCTGCGGCAGCGGGGAGGGCGAACAAAAGGATCAGCAGACTCAGCAAACGGCGCATGGTCATCTCACAGGAAGCAGTGGCCGCATGATACCCAACGCGGCCAATCGCCGCTCGTACGCAACGTCGCACTAGCGCACGTTCTGTAACCAGATGGTGCCGTCTTGCTCGATCCATTGCAGAGCTTGCAGCGCTTGCCCTTCGCAGGGGCCAGCGACGCACTCACCGCTATCGATAAGAAACAGCGCGCCGTGGGTTGCGCATTGGATGAGACTGCCGCTGCTGTCGAGAAACTGGTCTGGCAGCCACTCCAGCGGGATCCCTCGATGGGGGCAGCGGTTCATATAGATGTACAGCGTGCCATCCTTGCGTATTGCCAGCAGGCGCTGCCCTTCTCGTTCGAAACCCTTGCTCTGTCCTTCCATCACGTCGGTGGCTTCACACAATCGAATCATCCGGCCTCCTTAATTTCGGCCAGATTATCGCCCAATCCGCTGTTGTCGGGTCGACAACAGCGGATAGCGCTGGCGGAGCCAGTGGCTGGCTTTTATCCTTCTGCTCGAACTCTAACTGGCGAAACTTTTGATGAGCCCAGTGCTATCCGCGCGCCCGCTGTTTATTTCGCTGGGCCTCGTGTGGCTGATCGCCTTCTGGCTGTCGCTGGCGCTTGGGCCAGTCCATCTACCGCTGGTCGACATTTTTAAAGCCATGCTGCAGCTGCTTGGCTTATCGGCTGGAGGCGAGCGCGCCGACCAGGCTGTGCTGATCCTCGGGCAGATACGCCTACCGCGTGCCTTGCTCGGGTTGAGTGTGGGGGCGATGCTGGCCTTGTCCGGCGTTGCCATGCAGGGGTTGTTTCGCAATCCGTTGGCTGATCCGGGGCTGGTCGGTGTTTCCAGTGGGGCCGCACTCGGCGCCGCCGCTACCATCGTCGGTGGTGAGCTGGTCAGCGGAATTTCTCCGCTACTGGAACCCTATCTCCTCTCGATCAGCGCGTTTCTCGGCGGCTTGGCTGTCACCTGGATGGTTTATCGCCTCGGTCGTCGGGACGGCCGCACTCATGTCGCCACGATGCTGCTCGCCGGCATTGCGCTGACTGCTTTGGCGGGCGCGGTAATTGGGCTCTTCACCTACGTGGCGGACGACGGTGCGTTGCGTAGCTTGACCTTCTGGAATCTGGGCAGCCTCAATGGCGCGAGCTACGCACGGCTCTGGCCGCTATTGCTGGTGACATTGGCGGTGACATTCTGGTTGCCTCGCCGGGCCCGTGCGCTAAATGCGCTGTTGCTGGGTGAATCGGAAGCGCGTCACTTGGGCTTTGATGTCGAGCGGCTCAAGCGCGAACTGGTGTTTTGCACAGCGCTCAGTGTCGGTGCAGCGGTAGCTGCAGCGGGCATGATTGGGTTCGTTGGTTTGGTGGTTCCACATCTGGTGCGTCTGCTGGTTGGTCCCGACCACCGTTTGCTATTGCCAGCGTCGGCGTTGGCTGGGGGCAGCCTGTTGTTGCTTGCTGATCTTCTTGCCCGGCTTATGCTGGCGCCTGCAGAGCTGCCGATCGGGATCGTCACGGCGCTGCTGGGCGCACCTTTCTTCCTTTATCTGTTATTGCGGCGGCCTCACTGATGCTCAGTCTTCTAAAGGGCTCCGTTCGGCGAGGCACTTCCGACATCCTCACCGGTGTCGACGTCAAGCTGGTGCCGGGCGAGGTTTTAGGCGTGCTAGGGCCGAACGGAGCCGGTAAAAGCACCTTGCTTGGCGCGATGAGCGGTGAGCTACCCATCCGCGCTGGTGAGTTGCTGTTGCAGCAGAAACCGCTGCACGACTGGAGTGGTCCGGAGCGCGCACGCTGCCTGGCGGTGTTGCCACAGAGCTCAAGCTTGAGTTTTGGCTTTCGCGTCGACGAAGTGGTTGGTTTGGGGCGCCTGCCTCATGACAGCGGTCTCGAAGCCGATCGGGTGATCGTCTCGGCTGCATTACACGCTGCAGATGCGCAACATCTGGCCCAGCGCAGTTACTTGTCACTGTCCGGAGGCGAACAGCAGCGCGTGCATCTCGCTCGGGTATTGGCGCAGCTGTGGCCTGGGCGTACCGGGCAGGTCTTGTTACTCGACGAACCTACGGGGATGCTCGATCCGCTGCATCAACACAGCATCTTGTACGCGATCCGGCAGTTCGCCGAACTGGGCGGCGCGGTACTGGTTATCCTGCATGATCTGAACCTCGCGGCACGCTACTGTGATCGTCTATTGCTGCTGGCGGACGGGTGTGTGCGTTTGGCCGGCACGCCCGAACAGGTGTTGCAGGCCGAACCACTGAAATCGGTTTTCGGCCTCGACGTGTTGATCCAGCGACACCCGGAGAGAGGCCATCCGCTCATTATTGCCCGCTGAGGATTCCCGTATGCGATTGCTGTTGCCTCTGGTCATGATTCTGCTCACCGCCTGTCAATCGCAGCCGCACTTGCCGACCTGGCAAAGCCCGGAGGGTCGCGGCCATCGCGATCTGGGGCAGATTGTAGATCTGCGAAGCGGCGTGCAGATCTCGCCAAAGCAGTTGGTCGATAACTTGGTCGAGGCCGATCAGGTCTTGGTTGGAGAGCGGCATGACAACCCGGACCATCATGCACTCCAGCTTTGGCTTCTCCAGGCTTTGGCGCAGCGCCGAGCGCAGGGCAGCCTGTTGCTGGAGGTGCTGAATCCAGATCAGCAGGACAATGTGGTTCAGGTGCAGGCATCAATTGAGTCCGGGCAGTGGCCAACTGATCTGGCCGCTGCGCTGGACTGGCAAAAAGGCTGGGAGTGGAGTCAGTACGCGCCGTTGCTCAAGCATGCACTGGCTCAACCCTATCCTGTGATGTCGGCCAATCTCGACCGCCCGGAAATAATGCGAGTCTATCGTCATATACCCACGCTGGCCGGTGCTCCGGCTGACAGGCGAGTGCAGCGAGCCTTGCTCGAGCAAATTCGAATATCCCATTGCGACATGCTGCCAGAGACGCAGCTGCCGGCCATGCTGGCGGTTCAGCAGCAGCGCGATAGGCGAATGGCTGACCAGTTGGGCGCAGCGCCGAAGCCGGCACTGCTATTGGCGGGTGCTTTTCATGTTCGGCGGGATCTCGGCGTGCCCTTGCATCTGCCAACTCAGAACGGCAAAGCCTTGACGCGTGTACTGATACTTGCGGAAGTGAATGACGCGGTAAGCGCCGATCAGGCCGATTTCGTCTGGTTCACGCCGGCCCAGCCGCAGCAGGATCATTGCGCGGGGCTTCGCAAGCCGATGGAGTAGCGTCAATAGTGCCTGAAGAAGCTAACCGGCTTTTGTGCAGGCAAAAAAAGACCCGGCAAGAGCCGGGTCAAAACCGTGATTAGCCTGATGAGGAGATAACCTGAAAGGCCGGCTGCCCGTCCTTTCAACCTATCGACTGGCCTCGCGGCCAGTGGTGCTAATAATAACAATTCTCATTCGCCAGTCAACAGGGGAACGTAAATATATTTCACGGTTTCAGTATTGGGGCGCGAATCGCTAGGCGGTGAGGGGCATGCGCAGCTGTGTGACCTCTTTGTTCAGCAGATCGATGCGTCTGGCCATGCTTTCGATGAGGCTGTGAGCAATCTTGGGGTTGCTCTGCATCAAACCGAGAAACTGATCCTTGGGGATAAGCATGACGGTGCAGGCGACCGTGGCGATGACGGTCGCGCTGCGTTTCTCTTGAGTGAATACTGCCATCGCGCCGAAAATTTCGTCACGCTGCACGTCGCCAACCTTCTGCCCGTCTACAAACGCCTCGGCGTGGCCTTCGATGATGATGAACACATTGTCCGCATCGTCGCCCTGGTGAATCAATTCTGCACCCGCAGTAAAATGCTGGAAGCCGGTCGTAGGGTGTATCTCCGGTTGCTTCAGGCGCGCCAGTGCATCCGATAACAGCGTCGTCTGCCCAATCAGGTACTGGGTATAGAGTTCCTGCCGCCGCTGATCCGTATGAATGTGGCGAAAAACTTCGCTGCGCGAATAGGGGACCAGGCGAATCGATTCTTCGCTGCGATAACGGCAAAGCGGCAATTCAATTCCTTGGCGCAGTCCAAGCAGGTCGCCTTCCTGCATGTAGAACAGCGGTCGTTCGTCGACCAGTGCATGCAGCAGGCCACTCTCGATGATGAACAGTTGCTGCTCGGGTAGGTCTTGCATCAGATCATCGGAACTCTTGAGCTCAATGCTGGAACTCGACGGGGCGAGGCCTTCAAGTAGCTGCGCGGGGATCCCCTGCAAACGGTTGATCAGTTGATCGGCATAGGCCGGTTGTTCCCCGAGTAGATACATGTCAGCAATCCTTGGACGAGCGGGCTCACAGAGGTGGAGCGAAGCGCGTGCTCACGATAAGGCCGCGTTGGGCGAGAGTAAATCTTGTCTAGCGGGCATTGTGAGCTAGCTCTTGTCTCGGTAATCGCTCCGGGCCAGGTGCTGGTTCAGCTCAGTTTTCAAGGTGTCTGGCAGTTCCTTCCAGCTGACGTCACGCAACGCGCCTTCAATGGCGTAGAGGAGTACTCTTGATGCGCTGAATCCGCGTGACTTGACCGCCTGGTAGGCATTGACCGCACCGAGTCGGCGCAGGTCATCGGCCGTATGGATGCCCGAAGCGTGCAGCCACTGCGCGGATGTCTTGCCGAGATTTCTCAAGGTCAACAGTTCGTCGTGCATGAATGCTCCTATCGGCCTGGGTAGCCAGCGATGAAGTGAAGCGGCCAGCGAACCCGACGTTGCAGTTCTGGGTTTCCCCACACACCTCTGAACTCAGGTTCCAGCTGCGTCACCGGATCCCGACCATGGGTTTGCTGCCACCGCTTCACGGCCGACCACGTCCGCAGGTAGCCAAGCAGCTGCGACAGGTTCCAGTGGACCTCGATAGCAAATGCGGGCGGTTGGAAGGTTTCGAATGGCGCCTGGATATCTCGGTAACCCGCATCAACGCTGGCGCGTCCCTGTGGCCAGTACCCGCTTAGGGCTTCGTCGTGCAGCTGCCCGATTACGGCATCCAGCGACGGTTCGATACGAAGCAAGCTGTAGCACCACGCGCAGAACAGGCCATCTGCTGACAGCACCCGCTTCGCTTCGGCAAAGAAGGCAGGCGTCGCGAACCAGTGCAAAGCCTGTGCGACGACGATCAGATCGACCACGCCATTGCGTAGCGGTAACTGCTCGGCCTGGCCGGCGAATCGCTCCGCAGGTCGCCAATCGGTACTGCTGGTCAGCTGATCAGAACTGGCATCACACGCCACAACACGGTGGAAGTGGTCCAACAATGGCCGTGTCGCTTGGCCGCTACCGGCCGCAACGTCGAGCGCACAGCGGGTCGCCGGACACTGTTCAGCGAGCCATTTGAACAGGCTGTTTGGATATGTTGGGCGGAACTGAGCGTAATCGTCAGGACGAATCGAAAAGAGCTGGACACTATCACCCATGGCAACGGTCCAGCGGAATCAAAGGCAGAACACTGTGAGACATGGCCGACTTCCGCTGACAGACATGCTCAGTATAGAAGCACCGCCGGGTTCTGCCCTTAGCGGTGCCTGGGTGACGCTTTTGCGTCTGAGTATCAGAGGCCCGGCAGGCGTTGGCGAATCGCACTGACCAAGGCGTCGAGGCTTCCAGCCTCGGGTGTGCTGATCTGCCGGTTCAGCAATTGCTCGCTCTCGCTTAGCGGCTCGCGAGATGACTGTTGAGCATTAATCACCGCCATAGTGGCATCGGACGGATCGCCACCCTCGGCCTGGCGCTGCGTGAGCCACTGTTCGATGACTGCGTTGGGCGCCTCGCAGCTGAGAATCACAAAGGGCACACCGGTCGATTCTGCGACCTGCCAGGCGGCCTGGCGATACTGATGTCTGAGATAGGTCGCGTCGATCACCGCCGAGAAACCTGCGTTAAGCGCGGTCTCGGCCAGCGAGTGCAATCGCTTATAGGTCGCATCGCCGGCCTCGGCGTTGTAAATGCCAGCGTTTAGCTCGGAAGCTTGTGACTCTGCCTGCTGGCCGTAGAGTCGCTTGCGTTCGACATCCGAGCGTATCCGGATCGCGCCCAGAGCCTCGACCAGGCGCAGTGCAACCTGACTTTTGCCAACTGCCGACACGCCGTGAGTGATGGCAAGGAAGCGGGAGGGGATGGCGCTGTAGCTCTCGGCCAGATTGGCGTAGCCGCGATACTGACGCAGGACGATTCGGCGCTGAACAGCGTCCTCTTCCTGGTGCAATCGGAACAGGCTGACCTTGGCCCGAACAAGCGCGCGATACGCCTTGTAGAGGTTGAGCAGAGGAAGTGCGGCGTAGTCGCCAGTGCGTTCCAGCCAGCCGTTGATAAAGCGCCGTGCCTGGCATTTCAATCCTCGATCTTCCAGGTCCATTGCCAGGAAGGCTGCGTCGGAAGCGATATCGATCAGGCGAAATGGCTCGTTGAATTCGATACAGTCGAACAGCACCACCCTGTCTTCGATGATGGCTGCGTTGCCCAAATGCAGATCGCCGTGGCATTCACGGATGAAACCTTGCTGGCTGCGCTGCTCGAGCAATGGCTGTAAGCGGGCAATGCTGGTTTCTGTCCAGTCCAGCAGGGCATCGAGTTGCTGCAGGTCTGCTTGTTCGGAGAGCAAAGGACGAATCTGCTCGAAGTTCTGCCGCATCGGCGCGACTATCGCCTCGGCACTGTTCAGCGCATGGTCGGCCGCCACCTGCGGAACGCTCAGGTGGAACTCGGCGATTTGCTCGGCGAGGGCATCGATGTGATTGTCCGTCAACTCACCCCGCGCCTGTACCTCTGCCATCAGCTGCGTTTGTGGAAACTCACGCATTTGCAGCAGGTATTCGATGGGCTCGCCTTTGCCACCGATCTCCGGTTGCTCGACATTGCCGGTGACAGGCAGGACCTGGAGGTACAGGTCCGGCGCCATGCGCTGGTTCAGGCGTAGCTCTTCTTCGCAATAATGTTTACGTGCGGCGAGGTCGGTGAAATTGAGGAAGCCGAAATCAACCGGTTTCTTCATCTTATAGGCGTACGTACCGGTAAGGATGACCCAGGAAATGTGGGTCTCGATGACTTTGAAGCCGTCGACCGGGTGAGGGTACAGGGCCGGATTCTGCAGTGCAGCAATCAGTGCTTGGCTCACGGTCACTCCTTGGAGGTTTGTTGGACGGGTGTGTGAGCACGTTCGGGAGACAGTTCACACAGTCGGAAAACGCCCCATTATGTCCATCCAGGGTTGACGTGCAAACCGCCAAGAGGCCGTCTTCGGCGCAAATCAAAGTGCGTATAATGCGCCGCCATGACTAAATCACGCTCGTCTCGCTCCCGCTCCAAACGCCGTTCCGGTGCTTCTCGCCCCTGGTTAGGTTGGATTATCAAACTCTCCATCGTCGCACTGGTCCTGCTGGCTGGCGTCGCGGTGTATCTCGATGCGGTGGTGCAGGAGAAATTCTCCGGCAAGCGCTGGACGATCCCTGCGACGGTCTACGCCAGGCCGCTGGAGCTGTTTGTCGGACAGAAGCTCGATAAGGATGACTTTCTTACCGAGGTCGATGCGTTGGGCTACCGCCGAGAAAAATCGGTGAGCGGGCCGGGGACAGTTTCGGTCGCCAGTAATGCGGTTGAAATGCATACACGCGGCT
Source organism: Stutzerimonas xanthomarina DSM 18231 (assembly GCF_900129835.1). Lineage (GTDB taxonomy): Bacteria > Pseudomonadota > Gammaproteobacteria > Pseudomonadales > Pseudomonadaceae > Stutzerimonas > Stutzerimonas xanthomarina. The sequence continues at coordinate 10,360 of NZ_FQXA01000001.1, read as the reverse complement.
TCCGCTTCTATGAGGGTGTGGAAGAGTCGCAGCGAATTCGTGTGCGTTTTTCCGGGGACTTCGTCGCGGGGCTTGTCCGTATGGACGGCGGCGAACTGCCGGTCGCGCGTCTGGAGCCGCTGGTTGTGGGCGGGCTATACCCCGCGCACAACGAAGACCGCATTCTGATCAAGCTCGATCAAGTGCCACCGTATCTGGTGGAGACTCTGGTTGCGGTCGAAGATCGGGAGTTCTTCGATCATTTCGGCGTGTCACCTAAGTCCATTGCGCGTGCCGTCTGGGTGAACCTTACCGCTGGGGAAGTACGTCAGGGCGGCAGCACACTGACGCAGCAGTTGGTGAAGAACTTCTACCTCACCAACGAGCGCAGCCTGAGCCGCAAAGCTACCGAAGCCATGATGGCGGTACTGCTTGAACTTCACTATGACAAGCCGGAAATCCTCGAGGCGTACCTGAACGAGGTCTTTCTTGGTCAGGACGGTCGTCGCGCCATTCATGGCTTCGGTTTGGCGAGCCAGTATTTTTTTGGACGACCACTGGCAGAGCTCAAGCTGCAACATGTGGCTCTGTTGGTCGGCATGGTCAAGGGGCCGACCTACTACAATCCCCGCCGCCATCCTGAGCGCGCCTTGGAACGACGCAATCTGATCATCGATTTGTTGGCTGAGCAGCAGGTCGTCAGCGCGGAGGAAGCTGCTCAGGCGAGGCAGGCGCCGCTTGGCGTAACGAAGCGTGGCAGTCTGGCTGACAGTTCTTACCCGGCATTTCTCGATCTGGTAAAGCGGCAGTTGCGAGAGGATTATCGCGACGAAGACCTTACTGAGGAAGGCCTTAGGGTTTTCACCAGCTTTGACCCGATCATCCAGTCCAAGGCCGAAAAAGCCATGACAGACACGCTTAAGCGGCTGGGCAAGGCAGCAGAGGGCGTTGAAGCCGCGATGCTGGTCACCAATCCGGAAACTGGCGAACTGCAAGCCATGTTGGGCAGTCGTCATCCAGGCTTTGCCGGTTTCAACCGGGCGCTGGATGCATCACGTCCGATTGGCTCGCTGATCAAACCGGCGATCTACCTCGCTGCGCTGGAGAAGCCCAGCCAATATACGCTGACCAGCCTGCTGGAAGATGAGCCGTTCTCCGTCAAAGGGACAGATGGCAACGTCTGGAAACCACAGAACTACGGACGTACCGCTCATGGCACCGTCTATCTCTATCAGGCCCTGGCCAACTCCTACAACCTGTCGACTGCGCGGCTTGGCCTGGATCTGGGTGTGCCACAGGTGCTCAAGACGCTGGCGCGCCTGGGCGCGTCGCCCGACTGGCCGGCTTATCCCTCAATGCTGCTGGGCGCGGGCGGATTGCGCCCGATCGAAGTGGCAGGGGTCTACCAAACGATCGCTAATGGTGGCTTTAACACTCCATTGCGGGCCATTCGCAGTGTCGTTGCAGCCGATGGCGAACCCCTTAGCCGCTATCCGTTCAAGATCGAACAGCGTTTCGATCCTGGCGCTATCTACCTGACGCAATACGCCATGCAGCGAGCGATGGTCGAAGGGACTGGGCGTTCTGTCTACAATCACGTCCCGAAATCACTGACACTGGCCGGCAAGACCGGTACCACCAACGATTCGCGTGACAGCTGGTTTGCTGGCTTCAGCCAGGATTTGCTGGCGGTAGTCTGGTTGGGGCGCGATGACAATGGCAAGACATCGTTGACCGGTGCCACGGGCGCATTGCAGGTATGGGCAGACTTCATGCGTCGCGCCGATCCATTACCGCTGCAGATGCCCATGCCGGACAATGTGTCGATGGCCTGGGTTGACGCGCAAACCGGCGAGGGGACGCTGGAAAATTGTCCCGGCGCCGTCCAGATGCCTTATATCCGCGGAAGCGAGCCTGCTCCCGGTGCAGGTTGCGGCCTGCAGGCCCCGGCTGAATCGGTCATGGATTGGGTTCGTGGCTGGTTGCCATAGAAGGCAGCGGGCCGGTTGGTTTATCAAGAGGTTTAAATTGTGAGCAAGCAATGGATGATCGTATTGGTGGCGGCGGCACTGCTGCCGGGCTGCGCGTCGGTCAAGCGCGGCGCAATTCCCGTCGTCGATTCGGGCGCGCCGGTATCGGAGGAGGTTTCGGCGCGTCAGCCCAATCGCCGCGCTAATGCACCTGCGACTGCTGCGCAGTCTGTACCAGCGGACTCGGGCGTGATGGTGATGGTGCCGCAGCAAAGCTCTGAGCCGTTGCAAACCTATGGTGCGCCTGATGCCCCGTTTTCTGGGAGCTCTGCGCAACCGCCGGCTGGTGGCGCTGGTCAGTGGACGCCGCCTGCTCAGTCTGCGCCAATGCCCGCGCCGGCGCAGCGACAGCCAATGCCCAGCGGAATCCCGTCGAATAGTGGGATCTTGTCAGCAGATGAACAGCTTGATGGGCCGGTGCTGGCACTGCTTACCACAGCGCAGCAGCAACAGGGCGGAGGTGACCTGAACGGAGCTGCTTCCAGTCTCGAGCGTGCCCAGCGCATTGCCCCGCGCGAGCCTCAGGTGCTCTATCGTTTGGCTCAGGTACGCCTGGCGCAAGGCGATGCCATTCAGGCTGAACAGCTGTCTCGACGTGGGCTGAGTTATGCTAGCGACCGGCCAGCGCTGCAGGCAAGTCTCTGGGAATTGATCGCGCAGGCACGTGAGCGTCAGGGAAATGCTGCCGGCGCTGCACAAGCGCGCGAGCGTGCCAAGGTCTCGATGTGATGGATGATCGAGTGCCAGCATTGGCTGACCAGTTGCTGTTGATCGAGCGCGAGCTTCGAGCGCTTGGAGTTTGGACATCTTCGCCGCCTGCGCCAGAGTCGCTCGCCAGTCAGGAGCCGTTTTGCGTCGATACACTGGCGTTCGATCAGTGGTTGCAGTGGATTTTTCTGCCGCGCATGAAACACATTCTGGAGCACGACCAACCGTTGCCAACCGTGTCGGGGATTCTGGCGATGGCCCACATGGTTTATCAGCATCAGCCGCAGCGAATGGCCGGGCTGTTTGAGACGCTTGAAACCTTCGATCGATTGATCAGTGTGGGTCGAGGCTAAGCAACACCGGCCATATAGGCTGGTGTTGGTTGCTGCGTTCAGTTACAGCTATCGGCGATCTTCTGTTGGGTTTCGCCAATACGCGCCTGGCGTTCTTCTTCATTCAGGCGCCGGATGCCGCCTTCTTCTTCTACGCGCACGCGAGGATTGTTCTGCAGTTGCGCCAGGTTGGTGCGCAAAGTCGTGCAATAGCGTTGCCGCTCGGCTTCCTGCTTTGCGACCTGACGTTTTACTTTGCGGTCAATGTCGCGCTGCTCGGCCTCGCCTGATAATTCTGGCGCGGCGTTTTCAGTCACGGTTGGCTTCGGCGGGGCTATGGCCGTATTGAGCGTTTCGGCCTGCTGGCCTTGCGGTGGCTGTGCTCCGAAATGTGTAACGCCGTCAGCATCGACCCACTTGTAAACCTGGCCGGCCATGATGCTGCTGCTCAGTGCAAGCAGCAGTCCGCCTGCGAGAATGGTCAAACGCATGCTTTTCCCTTCAGTGGATGCAAAACCAAGCCGGTACTATACGCAAAAGACAGGGGGCTTCATTCTGCGCTGGATCACAGCTGAATGCAGCCGAAGGGCAACAGCAGGCTTGACTTGAACAAGCCTAATCCGAACAATTCCATGCTTGCTGTTCTGAGAGGCCGCCGCAAGCGAGCCTTTCGCTCAATCATGAGGTGCATACCCGCGCCGACCTGCAACATCCGCAACGCGTTACCTCGCGCTGGGAGGGGCGCCCCGCAACACTTTGGGGCTTCCCTAGTACTCGCTTTGACAGTAGCTGACGTAGTCGGCGACCACCGTCGCTCATGCACTGCTTAGTAGTAAACCTAATTCTGGCCGGTCCGACGCGGAGCGGCTATCTGGCGTTCTAGAGGTGAATAACGTGGAACTTTTATCCGGCGCTGAAATGGTCGTCCGCTTCTTGCGCGACGAAGGCGTTAAGTACATCTACGGCTATCCGGGCGGCGCCTTGCTGCACATCTATGATGCGCTGTTCAAGGAAAAGGAAGTCACGCATATCCTTGTCCGTCATGAGCAGGCTGCCACCCACATGGCCGATGGCTATGCGCGTGCCACCGGTAAGGCCGGTGTAGTGCTGGTCACCTCCGGCCCGGGCGCGACCAATGCCATCACCGGTATCGCAACGGCCTATATGGACTCAATCCCGATGGTCGTCATATCGGGGCAGGTTGCCAGCAATATGGTCGGCACCGATGCGTTCCAGGAAACCGATATGATCGGCATTTCCCGCCCCATCGTTAAGCACAGCTTCATGATCAAACATCCTTCGGAAATTCCCGATGTGATGAAGAAAGCGTTTTACCTGGCCCAATCTGGGCGTCCCGGCCCGGTGGTCGTCGACATTCCGAAGGACATGACCAACCCTGCGGAAAAGTTCGAGTACGTCTATCCGAAAAAAGCCAAGCTGCGCTCATACAGTCCGGCTGTTCGCGGCCATTCCGGGCAGATTCGCAAGGCGGCCGAGCTCCTGCTGGCGGCCAAGCGTCCAATCATCTATGCCGGTGGCGGCGTGATCATGGGCGGCGCTTCTTCACAACTGACTGAACTCGCCAAGATGCTCAATCTTCCGGTCACCAACACGCTCATGGGTTTGGGCTGCTATCCAGGCAGCGACCGCCAGTTCGTCGGCATGCTGGGTATGCACGGAAGTTACACAGCCAACCTGGCGATGCATCATTCCGATGTCATTCTGGCTGTGGGAGCGCGCTTCGATGACCGTGTGATCAACGGCGCAACGAAGTTCTGCCCGAACGCCAAGATCATTCACATCGATATCGATCCGGCGTCGATTTCCAAAACCATCAAGGCGGACATCCCGATTGTGGGCCCGGTCGACAGCGTGCTCACCGAGATGGTGGCAATCGTCAAGGAGATCGGTCAGGCACCCAACGCCGAGACTGTTGCCAGCTGGTGGAAGCAGATCGAGGAGTGGCGCGGCAACCGTGGCTTATTCCCTTACGACAAGGGTAACGGCACCATCATCAAGCCACAGGCTGTTATCGAAACCCTGTGTGAGGTGACCAAGGGCGATGCGTATGTGGCTTCGGACGTTGGTCAGCATCAGATGTTCGCAGCGCAGTATTACCGGTTCGACAAGCCCAATCGCTGGCTCAACTCCGGTGGCCTGGGCACCATGGGCTTCGGCTTCCCGGCTGCGATGGGCGCCAAACTAAATTTCCCGGATGCCGATGTCGCCTGTGTTACTGGCGAGGGAAGTATCCAGATGAACATCCAGGAGCTGTCGACCTGTCTGCAGTTCGACTTGCCAGTCAAAATCGTTAACCTGAACAATGGTGCGCTCGGCATGGTTCGCCAATGGCAGGACATGATGTACAACAGCCGCCACTCGCACTCATACATGGAATCGCTGCCGGACTTCGTCAAACTGGTGGAGGCGTACGGGCATGTTGGAATGCGCATCACCGAGCTGAAAGACCTGAAGCCGAAGCTGGAAGAGGCCTTTGCCATGAAAGATCGCCTGGTCTTTCTGGATATCGCAGTCGATACCAGCGAGCACGTCTACCCGATGCAGATTAAAGACGGCACCATGCGCGACATGTGGCTCAGCAAGACGGAGCGGACTTGATCATGAGACACATCATTTCTCTGCTGATGGAAAACGAACCTGGTGCGTTGTCCCGTGTGGTCGGACTGTTTTCGCAGCGCAACTACAACATCGAAAGCCTCACCGTCGCACCGACCGAAGACCCGACGCTTTCGCGGCTGACGCTGACGACGGTGGGTCACGAGGAGGTAATCGAGCAGATCACCAAGAATCTCAACAAGCTGGTCGAGGTTGTCAAACTGGTTGACCTGTCCGAAAGCGCTCACATCGAGCGTGAACTCATGTTGATCAAGGTGAAGGCAACCGGAGCACAGCGCGCCGAGGTCAAGCGTACTACCGACATCTTCCGTGGGCAGATCGTCGACGTGACCTCCAATGTCTACACCATCCAGTTGGCCGGCACGACCGACAAGCTGGACAGTTTCATCCAGGCCATCGGTACGGCATCGATCCTGGAAGTGGTGCGCAGTGGCGTTACGGGTATTTCCCGTGGCGACAAAGTACTGAGCATCTAATACGACTTATCGAATGGCCCGATCGGCCAGCAACAGGGGTAATTCCATGAAAGTTTTTTACGATAAAGATTGCGATCTCTCCATCATTCAGGGCAAGAAAGTCGCTGTCATCGGCTACGGCTCCCAGGGCCACGCACACGCATGCAATCTTAAAGATTCCGGCGTAGACGTAACCGTTGGCCTGCGTGCCGGCTCCCCGTCGGTCGCCAAAGCCGAAGCCCATGGTTTGAAAGTGGATAACGTGTCTGCCGCCGTTGCCGCCGCTGATGTCGTTATGATCCTCACGCCCGACGAATTCCAGGGCCGTCTGTACCGCGACGAGATCGAGCCGAACCTGAAGAAGGGCGCTACGCTGGCTTTCGCGCACGGTTTCTCCATCCATTACAACCAAGTCGTGCCGCGTGCGGATCTCGATGTGATCATGATTGCACCGAAGGCGCCGGGTCATACCGTTCGCTCCGAGTTCGTCAAGGGCGGTGGCATTCCTGATCTGATCGCCATCTACCAGGACGCCTCCGGTAACGCCAAGAACGTCGCGCTCTCGTACGCGTCGGGCGTCGGTGGTGGCCGTACCGGCATCATCGAAACCACTTTCAAGGACGAGACCGAAACCGACCTGTTCGGCGAGCAAGCTGTTCTGTGCGGTGGTTGCGTCGAGTTGGTCAAGGCCGGTTTTGAGACACTTGTGGAGGCTGGATACGCGCCGGAGATGGCTTATTTCGAGTGCTTGCACGAGTTGAAGCTGATCGTCGACCTGATGTTCGAGGGCGGTATCGCCAACATGAACTACTCGATCTCCAACAACGCTGAGTATGGCGAATACGTGACAGGTCCGGAGGTTATCAACGCGGAATCCCGCGCCGCGATGCGTAATGCTCTGAAGCGCATTCAGGACGGTGAATACGCCAAGATGTTCATCACCGAAGGCGCTGCGAACTATCCTTCGATGACAGCTTATCGCCGTAACAACGCTGCACATGGCATCGAAGTGGTCGGTGAGCAGCTTCGCTCCATGATGCCGTGGATCGCCGCCAACAAGATTGTCGACAAGAGCAAGAACTGATATCCGTTTTTACCTGAAAGAACGCGGCCTAGGCCGCGTTTTTTCATTATGGCCGCGTGTCTCTGGTATAAACCGATCCTTGGCCGAGGGTGAACCCGTCGTGCCATGGTCTGTCGAAATTATTCAAACCTGCTGCAAGGTGAATTTGCATGAGTGAGCTTCCCGAAGAGCCGAACAAACCCACCGAACCTGAAAGCCTTCTGCCGATCGATGAGCACATCGAAGAAAGTCAGGACGCCGAAGGTCGTAAGGTTCGCCATCGGGGCATCTATCTGCTCCCCAACCTATTCACTACGGCCAATCTGTTTGCCGGTTTTTTCTGCATCGTCACGGCTATCAACGGCAACTTCTATGTCGCTGCTGCTACAGTCTTTGTCGCTATGGTGCTTGATAGTCTGGATGGCCGGGTTGCGCGTCTGACCAATACCCAGAGCGCATTCGGTGCGGAGTATGATTCGCTATCGGATATGGTCGCTTTCGGTCTGGCGCCAGCGATACTCGCTTATCAGTGGGCGCTGTCCAGCCTTGGAAATGTCGGGTTGACTGTAGCCTTTATTTACGTCGCCTGTGCAGCCTTGCGACTTGCGCGTTTCAATACTCAAATAGGCAAAGTGGACAAAAAGTGGTTCATTGGCCTGGCAAGTCCCGCGGCTGCGGGGGTTGTGGCTGGCTCGGTCTGGGCAGTTTGGGCGCTTGATGAGCCGGGAATTCGCGGTCTCGATCTGCCGCTGGCGGTGATCATGTTGTTTGCGCTGCTGGTTGCTGCTGCGGGCCTGCTGATGGTCAGCAACATCAAGTACTACAGCTTCAAGGATCTCGATCTGAAAGGGCGGGTGCCCTTTGTGGCGATACTGATCGTAGTCCTGGTGTTTGCCGTGGTGTTCAGTGATCCGCCGCGTATTTTGCTTCTGATCTTCCTCGCCTATGCCATTTCTGGACCGGTACAGTTTCTGATGCGTCGCCGCAAACGCGCCGAAAGTTGATTTTTGAAATGATCCGCTGTCTAGTGCTTCTTCATATAGCCTCAGACAGCGGAGCACATCATGCTTATCAGAACGCCGCGTCGCAGTGATTGTCTCGAATCAGAGGTAACTCCCGAAGCGCTCTATCTGAATCGCCGTCGGTTCATGCAAGGAGCAGCTTTCTCCGCTGCGGCCGCTGGGCTGCCTGCGTTCGCTCAAGCCAACCCTCGCTACGCAGACGTGGAGCGGGCTAAGGCTTCCGCGTGGTTTGACGAAAAGCTACGTCAAGCAAATTGGGGCGCGGTCACGGTTAAAAACGAAGCCATCACCCCTTATCCTGACGCTACGCATTACAACAATTTCTACGAGTTCGGGCCGAATAAAGGCGATCCGGCGCGGCATGCGTCGCAGCTTGTTACTGAGCCTTGGGTTGTAACAGTAGATGGAGAAGTGGCGAAGCCGGGAAAGTACTCGATCGAAGATCTTGTTTCGGATTCCGCGCTTGAAGAGCGAATCTACCGCCTGCGTTGCGTCGAGGCCTGGTCAATGGTTATACCTTGGCTTGGCGTTTCTCTGGCTGATTTAATCACTCGGTTGGAGCCCACTACCGACGCTAAATATGTCCGCTTTGAAACCTTGGCGCGCCCCGAGCAAATGCCTGGCATGCGTACTGGGTTTTCTCTCATCGATTGGCCCTATGTCGAAGGTTTGAGAATGGACGAGGCCATGCATCCGCTGAGCTTGATCGCTGTAGGGATGTACGGACGCGTGTTGCCAAACCAGAATGGCGCGCCATTGCGCCTTGTGGTGCCCTGGAAGTATGGATTCAAAAGCATCAAGTCTATCGTTCGGATCAGTTTCGTTCGTGAGCAACCTGCGACTACGTGGGAATCGATGGCTCCTCAAGAATATGGTTTCTACGCTAACGTCAATCCCAACGTTTCCCACCCTCGCTGGTCTCAAGCACGTGAGCGACGCTTGCCAGGGAGCCTGTTTAGCCCGAATGTGCGAGAGACTCAGATGTTCAATGGATACGAGAAAGAGGTCGCGCACTTGTATGCAGGGATGGATTTGAGAAAGAACTATTGATGCGCTATCCCTGGTGGAGGTTGCTGCTTTTTTGCTGTGTCGCCAGCGTGCCATGCTATTGGCTCTATCTCGCTGCGGCCGCCGCGTTAGGACCGGATCCGGGCAAAGTGTTGGTTGATAATCTTGGACAGGGTGCGTTGTTCCTTCTTCTATGCTCAATGGCAATGACGCCTCTACGATCCCTGACCGGATGGTCCGGCTGGATCGCGTTTCGACGGCAGATCGGGCTGTGGGCATTCGGTTACGCCTCGCTTCACTTAGCTGCTTATCTATATTTCCTATTGGGTTTGGAATTCAGCGACTTCGCTGCTGAGTTGGTTGAGCGTCCTTACATAGCTGTGGGTGCCATTGCTCTGATGGGATTGTTGACGCTAGCAATGACCTCGACGCGCTGGAGCATGCGTAAGCTTGGTAAGCGCTGGAAGAAGCTGCACCGCATTGTCTACCCGACTCTACTGGTCGTATTGCTTCATATGCTTTGGGTCGTGAGGTCCGATGTTGGCCAGTGGAGCCTCTACGCAACAGTCGCAGCCATTCTGCTTGCTGCACGTGTGCCAGCTATCGAAAGAAGACTGGTGCGAATCAGTGCGAAATGGCGTGATGAACAAACAGCGAAGAAAGCGGAAAACAACGGTTGACGTGAGTTTCTGAGTGCCTATAATGCGCACCTTCTCCGGCGCAGGCCTTTGGCTAAACCTCTTGAAAATCAAGAAGTTAGCAAAATTAAGGGCTTGCACGGACGGCGAATTCGAGTAGAATGCGCCGGGCTGGCAGGGTGGTGGTTTCGCGCTGTTGGCAGCTTCGGTCAGGTTGATCGGAAGCGGTTGAAAGAGGTGGTTGACAGCGGTTTTAGACGCTGTATGATTCGCCTCCCGCTAACGAGAGACGCTGGGTTGATCGGAAACGCAAGCGGTTGAGAAGAAAGAAAAACTTCTTCAAAAACAGCTTGACGAGACACAAGGCTGCTGTAGAATGCGCGGCCTCGGTTGAGACGAAAGACTTGATCGAAACGCTCTTTAACAACTGAATCAAGCAATTCGTGTGGGTGCTTGTGAGGTAAGACTGGTAGTCAGCAAGATTATCA
>NZ_FQXA01000012.1 GCF_900129835.1 Stutzerimonas xanthomarina DSM 18231 | reverse complement strand
ATGTCTGTCTTTGCTGGTAGTCATAAACACGACCGTTTGCCTATCCCTTATGGTAAGGGGGAAACAATGTCCGGTGTTTCAGGGGGCTCGTTCACCAGCTCAGTTGATCTCTGTTTTAAAAGGATCCTGTCCAGGCAGGACAAGGGACTTCAACTCGTTTAAGTTTACTGCCTGACGAAGCCCTGCCTGACTGTATTTCGCCACACGGTTGCCCGTTGATAACCGCATTCTACACAAAGAATGTTAGTAAAAAGCTTGTCCCGATGTATTAACTGAAAGACTTCACTATTGTTCTTGGCAAGGAGGAAAAGTGGAACAAACATATTTCATTCGCCATAGCTCCGCGCTTGATGTGGATAAAGAAACATTGGAAGCGCTGTGGCTGGAGGATCGCGTTGCAATCCACTATCCCCATGATGAAAGCGGAACGTTTGAGCAAGGAGATTCTCAAAGCCTAAACCCCGATGACTATGCGGGACATGCGCAATTTGCACTAAAACGCTTGCTGAATTTGGCGCGAGACGGCGGATATATATTCGCCACTTACCGCGGGAGGTCAGGCGGAAAAGTCGGGTATATCCTCCCAGGATCACCGGTCGAACTTTTCTGGGGAAAATGGGGGAATAAAAATAACCGCAAAGGCCGGGCTGCCGCGCTGAAGTCACTTCGCATGAATCAAGTTCGAAATCTTGCTGCGGAAGAAGCAATTTCTTTGACAGCCGTTCAGCCACGGCAGGATACTTTTTGCCGGTGGCGCAAAGTCGGTAAGCGCGTTATTGCACTTGCTAAAGGTGCGCCCCCGAGTGAACTAGGTTGCTTAACCCCCGACCTTCAAGAGGTCATGTGCATGGAGTATCTCCGAACAGCAGAGGCCGGGGCCCGCGGTCTACCAGTCCTTCGACATACGCTGATGCCAGTCGGGCGAACAATGAAAGATATTGATATTCTGGGAATTTCGAACTCAGGACGAATTTTGTCCGCTCAGGTCACCTACAAGAGCTTCGATCCCAACGACCGAAAGCTTCGTAAGCTAGATGGATATCGCACGCAGGGGAATGAAACTATATATTTCTGCCGGTGTGATAAGCATGATGAGGTTAACGGACATATTATCTTTCCGCTGCAACAGGTATTCGAAGATTTCTGTGTGAAATCAGAAGCGGGAAAAGGATGGTTTGGGGCTGTTATGGGGGTTAGTCCGGGGGACGACTACACCTCCAAAACGAATGGTTTTTTGTCGCTGAATTGCGGCAATGCTAAGCATTCTGCTTGAAACCGCAGAATTACAGCTTAATTAACTGAATTCGAGTAGGATGCCGGAAAGCGTCGCTACGCTGTACTTTCCGGAACCAGTTAATGCGAACGTAAGCCTGCTCAAATAAGAGAGGGCTGTGAAGCGCGTTCGAGATATGGGCAAGAAGGTTGCAGTCTGTCACGAATATGAGTTTGCAGGGCTAAGTCATCACAGCTCGCGAACAAGACACCCATTGCGAGCGCGTGCACATGCTGAAAGAGAATGATACCGTTTCGGTCTTCAAAAACGCTACAGAGTACAAGGGAACCGTCATCGGCGCAGAAGGAGATGAATTCTGGTTGTTGGTTTCGGAGCTCAATCAAGTGCAGCGAGGGCACGTCTCCAATCTGTATCAACTTTCCGAAGGGAAGAAGTTCCTTTCTGCGGCCGAATGGATTGCGGATGTGGAAACGCTGTTCGACGAACGAGGGGGATTCAGTTCCGATATATTCGTCGCTTTTCAAAACCCGGAGCCGATAATCAAGATTTTAAAGATTTATCGTCTTCTACGCATCCCTAGCAATGGCCCAGCCTAACCATCCATCGAGAGGGCCGTGCCCCCTCATTTTGAAGGTTAAGCTCTGACCGCTTCTGGCCGCTAGCGGCCGCTAATCTTTGGTTGAACATCCAGGCTCACCATCCAAACCACCATTGCCCCCCCTCTTCCTCCCGATGCTAGAGTGCTTGCTTCATACCCGCACAATCCAAATCACCTAGCGAGGCCCCCATGCTCAACCATGTAATGGTCGGTTCGAATGATATTGAACGGTCGAAGCGCTTCTACGATGCCGTGCTCGGCGTACTTGGCGCAGGCGAGCCGCTGCGCAATGTGGCGCCGTCCGGGCACACCCGTCTGTTCTATCGCCACGACGGCAGCCTGTTCGGTGTCACCGAGCCCATCAACGGTGAGGAAGCGACTGTCGGCAACGGCGGCACGATTGGCTTCAAGTGCAGCTCGGCCGAGCAGGTCAAGGCGTTTCACGATGTAGGCGTCGCCCATGGCGGCACCACCTGTGAGGAGCCGCCGGGACTGCGCGAAACCAGCCTCGGCGCGTTGCACCTCAGCTATGTGCGCGACCCTGACGGCAATAAGCTGTGCGCCATCTACCGCCCGCAGTAATCTCCCCCTCTCTCAATGCCGCACGCCCCATGTGCGGCGTTGAAAGCTGAACGTCATGTGCCGTAGATCACTGCGGCGCATAACGTTTCACGAGACGGCTGCGATTCCCTCCGCGCGCCATCTCCCCTGCCATCATCAAGGTTTGACGACCATCCCCACGCCACGCCCGCGCGGGTCTGACCCGGTCTGCAGGCGCGTGCCGTCGACGCGTATCGCCTGGATATCTCCCATCAGCCAGCCCTGATCCTCGAGCGTGTAGCCCATGGCTTTCAGCTCGTCGGCAACCTTGCCGGTGACGGGGGCGTGGGCGTCGTAGTAGATGGTGTCCTTCGGCAACAGCTGGTGGTGCACGCGCTGTGCGGCCACGGCTTTTTCCAGCGGCATGTCGAAGTCGTAGACGTTGTTCAGCACCTGGAAGATCGAGGTAAAGATGCGCGAACCGCCCGGTGTACCGAGTACCAGGCTGACCTTGCCGTCGCTCGTGACGATGCTCGGGCTCATGGAGGACAGCATGCGCTTGCCTGGCTCGATGGCATTGGCGTCGCTACCGACCACACCGAACGCATTGGCGACGCCCGGCTTGGACGCCGCCCTTCCAGCGTCGCCGTACGCAACACAATGGCGGTAACCACTCCGGGTGTAACGGTGAGCAGAGAGGCGGCTGCGATAAAGGCGAGCATCAGCGGAAGGTCGATCATGAGTCAGTCATTCAAATAGTCGAAGGCAAGGGATCGATCATATACCGAGGTCCCGGAGGCGTGCCGCGGCTCGGTGATACACCCGACTGGCCGCCGTCAGATATCGCCACGGCGAATCACCCGTTGCATGAGGCTGGTTCGGTTGACTACCAGTTCGCCACTGACATCCGCACCGCGATAGACCATGGATGTCTCGTGGTGCACGTAGTCGCCATGGCGCTGCGCGCTCAGCCAGTTGAACGAGCCTACACACAAGAGTTCGTCGTCGGCCATGACGATCTTGCTGTGCACTTTATGGACGATGCGTACCTCGACGCTGTGCGATCTGAGCGCGGCGATCGCGTCCCTGAATTCAGCTACGCGTTGCGGATTGCCTTCGGGTCGGCTGCGCTCGATGCCGGTGTTGAAACGCAAGTCGGTATACACAGTGACCTGAACGCCGCGCTGCACGGCCTGGCTTAGCCGCTCCAGCGCACCGCTTTCCTGCATCCATCGAGCAATGAGCCAGGGCGTGACGATCTGTACCTGATGACGAGCCGTTTCCAGCGTCTGCTTCAGAAAGCCGTCGTGCTCCGCAACGTCATGCAGGTGGATCAGACCGGTCCGTGGCGTCTGCAAATCCTGCCTGGCCTGCTGCTCGAAAATCAGCTCGCTCGCAGGATCAGCGAACAGAAACTGAGCCAGCAGCCCACGCGGTTTGCTGACGGGTTGCAGGCTGAACAAATCCATGTCGCCGAATACCAGAAAGCTGTCCTTGGCGCGCGATACCGCTACGTTGAGCATGCTGTCCTTGCGGTCGATGAACTGGCCGTCGGCATGCTTGGAGTAGACCGAGGAAAAGATCACAACCGGCCGCTCGGCCCCCTGGAAGGAATGGACGGTACCTACCGTCATTTCTCCATCCCCCTTGCCGGTGCCGATGCCCAACGCCGCACATGCCTGGGTGATCGCTTGCGTCTGCGCGCCGAACGGTGTGATCACGCCAACGATTTCCCAGAGTTCCTTTCCATAGCGTTCTGTCAGATCGGCTTCGTTGGCCTTGAGCCACGCGGCGATCGTCTGCGCCTCCAGCAGGTTATGGCGACTGCCGCCGTGGCTTTGCTGGCAAATTCCGTCGATGTGCAGATAGCCAAGCCCCGGCAGACCGCCATCCGGCTTCGAGCCCCGGCGCGGTTGCAGCTTGCCCTTGTAGCAAAGGGCATTGCAGTACTCGATGATCGAGTCGTAGCAGCGACGGTGCTCGTAGAGGTACATGCCGCGCGCGAGATCGGGATCGTAGTGATAGCGGCTGGTCGCCTGGGCAATTGCCATGACGCTGCCATTGGCGGCACTGCGGCCGCCCTCACAGAAGGCGGCATAATCGTCATCGACGTTGTCACGCGCCAGCAAACCCGCGCCAATCAGGTTGCCGATATCGACCGCTGTCGGGATCGACCATATCGGCTCGATCTGCTGGGTATCGCCTATCACCAGCGCCTGCCGAGCAAGCGCGAACGACGGTGCAGCCACCTCGGGCAAGACCTGCCCGGCCTCATCGACGATCAGCAGGTCGATGAAGTCGAGTGCATAGGCCTCGACGAAGCCATTGCCGTCATGCCGCTTGCAACGCAGCTCCTTTGGCAGCATGAAGAAGGTGGCAACCAGGCAGGGTGTGAGCTTCATCCAGCGCCGCCAGTTCTGCTCCAGCGTCTTGCGACCCGTCTTGTTACGGCTTTTGAGAATCTCCGACAGGTTCTCGGCGACCTCCATCAGCCAGCGCCCTTCCCAGTAATGAGTGGTCAGCAGGAATATCTCGAAGCGCAAAGAGGTGTCCGCCCAGCTGTCGCAATCGTTGAGGGTAACTTCGGTGGCGGGCTTGTCCGCGGGGATCGCCAATACGGCGACCACGTTCTGCCAGTTCGCCAGCTGGCGCTGTTCGGCCTGCAGCAGTCCCTGCGCCTGCTGCAATTGCGCTTCGGCGGTCTTCTGTGCCTTGCTGGCTTGCGCTATAGCGACGGTCAACCTGGCCTCGATTTCCCCCACACTGGCAGCACTTTGCAGGTCGGCAGCGGTTTCATTGAACTGCAGTTTCGCCAGACGCAGCCGTTTGCCGGCAACCGGGCCAAACCAGCCGAACAGGGTGTAGAGCAGCGGTTCATGGGCGAGGTAATGCTTGAAGCGCGTCAGCAGCGCTTGGGCATCAGCAAGTTGTTGGTCGCAGGCGTGCAGCTGTTTTTGGAGCTGCGCGATGGCGGCCTGAGGGTCATCGCCCAGCAAGGTCTGGATCGCATGGCGTGCCTCGACCAACCTGGTCCAGGCCTGCTCGATATTCGCGAGCTGTTGCTGGTGGCCGCGTATCGCATCGCGCAGGCGCTCGACCGTGTTCGCAACGCTCGGGCTCTGCATGTCTGGAAAGGCTTCGGCGGCGTGCGCGAGATACGCCTGCTGGGCCTTGTCCAGGTAGTCCTGCGACTCGATCTCGGTGAAAAAGCTCCGAGTCTGGTAAGTGCGGGACATCTCCGCTTCCGCCGACGCCTTGGGAAAGTAGGCGCCAAAGCTCCTGATATCCGGCAACCAGCGGCCCGCGAACGGACCGCTGCCTGTCGCGAAATCCTTGCCGAAGGCGGTGATGATGTTGGTCACGGCCTGGTTGTTGGTGGAGCTGGCAACGATCACCGGCGGCTCCCCACCCGCCACAGCGGCCTTGGCCCAAAGCGACGCGACGACCGAAAGCAGCAACGTGGTTTTGCCGGTACCGGGCGGTCCGTTGACGGCGAGGATATCGCTGGATCGCCCATTTAGCAGATGGGTCAGACTGTCCCGCTGGGCAGGCGCCAGGGCGTATTCGTCGCCCGCATGAGCGAGTCGTTCGGCAAACAGTCCATTGGCCGGGAGGCACGGTTCGTCAGGGCTGCGCTCGCGCTGGGCGAAGCGCTCGAACAGTGGCACCGCGGGCCGGGTATCACGCAGATGGTCATAGAGCGCGACGATATTGCGGCTGAAGCCCTCGACCTTCTCCTCCTTGAACAGATAGCCAAAGTCGGCCAACTCGAAGCCATCCGCTTTACCGTCCCACCCGTTGCTGACTTCGCGGAACATCTTCATGCAGAACTGCAGATATTCACGCCAGTTCTCCTGATGCTGTTCGTCGCTCAGAGCTTCGGCATCTACAGGCGGGTCGAACCGTTTGACATCCTCGCCGGACAGAAACGCATCCAGGTCGGCCTGCGCGCCAATGGCGAAGTTGTCGCGGTCCAGCGGTTCGAGAATGTCGCGCGGCATCATGGTTTGCCCATTCGGATGCAGCCGACCATCGCGACTCACCGAAACCTGGCAGATAACCGGAGTGATAATCGCGGGCAGCCCATTGCGAACCCGGCCATGCTCGCGGCGGGCCTGGTAAACCCATGGGCGCAGCGTGATTTCGACAAGCGGGGTGTCGTCAGGCTCGCTTGCGAATAGCTGACTGACCAGACCTTCCGGCAGGCAACCCGAGGCGAGGGGATCGGCCAGTACGGCGAGGAGCTTTTCAGCCTGATTGAGGGACAAGGCGCCATTGCCGTTTTCGGCATCGGCCAGCGAGTTTCGCCAGTAGCTGGCGAGCTTGAAAGCGTAGTCGTTCATCGTCGGAGTCAACACGGCCTCTGATGCAACATGAAGTGGAGGATATGAAAAGCAGGTTCGAGCGTAGCGACTCAAGCCGCGTAAGGCCAATCAGAAGCAAGGCCACCAAGGCCTCTAGCATAAGGGTTAGCGCGTATAAGGCGGTGCTCGGCGCGACTCACGCAGTGGTCGGCGGTAGCTTGAGTGGTTGAAAAAAACTCACATCGGTGCCGGCTGTAACCGGCTGACCACGCTGAAGCGGTTTGCCAGGGCCGATCCAACGGCACCTGTAGCCGCTCTGAAGTAGACGTATGAAGGCTTCCCGGCATACCAGCAACGAGCCCGGCTAGCGGGGAGCGTGCCTCACCTAACGCGAAATCGCGCTGCGCACGCGGGTCTGGGTCGCGAGCAGCAAACCGGCAAAAATCAGTCCGCCGCCAATCCAGTGGAACAGCTGCAAGCCTTCTCCCAAGAGCAGCCAGCCGAGAATCGCAGTGAAAACCGGCATCAGATAAGTCGCCATTGCCGCTTTGGCTGCGCCAACGGTTTTGACGCCGTGGTTCCAGGACAGATACGCGATCAGCGAGGCGAAGACCGCCGTGTAGGCGATTACGCTGAGGTTGGTCAGGCTCGGTGTAAAGCCCCCGACATGACTGAGCTCATACAAGTAGAACGGCAGAATCAGCGGCGTACCGATTGCCATCAGCACGCCTAACAGCGTCAGGGGCGGAACCTGGAGAAAGCTGCTCCAGCGACGCAGCGACAGGGTGTACAGCGCCCACACCAGAACCGCCACGAGCATGATGAGGTCGCCAGTCTTGAAGGCCAGATTGGCGAAGGCATCCCAGCTACCGCGGCTGATCAAGTAGACCAAGCCACCGGCAGCGATGGTCATCCCAAACCAGGCGCGACGAGCCGGCCATTCACCCAGGAGCAAGCCGCCGCCAATAAAAGTAAACAACGGTAGACAGGTGTTGACCAGGGTGAGGTTGATGGCTTCGGTGCTTTGCGCAGCGGAGTACAGCAGCGAGTTGTAACTGCTGATGCCCAATGCCGCGACTACCGGCAGGCGCCAGCCGGCGGCACGCAGCGTGGCGCGATGCGTCCAGATGGAGCGTGCCACGAATGGCAGCAGTAGGCAGGTGGCCAGCGTCCACCGCCAGAACGACAGGGTCAGGGGCGGGATAGCATCATGAAACGCGCGCGCCACCAGAGCATTGCCGCTCCAGCAGAGCACAGCAAGCAGCAGGCCAGCCATGGCCCAGCCATTTCGGTTGGCCATCAGAGCGGCCGATATGGGCGTACACGATATTGCGGTGGCAATTGGTCGAGGCTATTGATGGTGACGTTGAGGTCTTTCCAGATGCCATCCTTGATGCCGTAGATGCAGCCATGCACCGACAGCGGCTGGCCACGATGCCAGGCGTTCTGGACGATGCTGGTATGGCTCACGTTGGCGACCTGCTGAATCACGTTCAGCTCGCACAGGCGGTCGACCTGCGCCTCCTCGGTGGGAAAGGTCGAGATATGTTCACGGTGCTCGTAATACAAGTCGCGAATGGTGCGCAGCCAGCCGTCGATCAGTCCCAGCTGGTCGTCGCGCATCGAGGCTCGCACGCCGCCGCAACCATAGTGGCCCGTAACCAGGATGTGCTTGACCTTGAGTACATCGACCGCGAACTGAATGACCGACAGACAGTTGAGATCGGTGTGCAGCACGACGTTGGCGACGTTGCGGTGAACGAACAGGTCGCCCGGCAGCATGCCGACGATCTCGTTGGCCGGCACCCGCGCATCAGAGCAACCGATCCAGAGATACTCAGGCGTCTGTTGTTTGGCCAGTTTGGCGAAGAACGTCGGGTCTTCTTCGAGAATTGCTTTAGCCCAGCGCGCGTTGTTCTCAATCAGCTGTTGAAGATCGTTACTCATCGATTGCCTTCCATTTCGGGATTCAGATTATGAACCGGTCCGCATTATGACAAAGGACGTGCGGCGGCGCGTCACACAGCTCAGACCAGAAACAGCGGGTTGGAGGGCACTTCCGCGCGCGGCCGGGAGGAAAACGCTCGCAGGTCGCGCAGAAAATTGTCGCGCCAGGCATCCAGGTCTGCGGCGCGTATCGCCCGCATCATGTGCTCGTAGCGATCTTTGCGCTCGGTCAGCGACATGCGCATCGCGCGGTCCAGCGCCTCAGCCATGCCGATGCAATCGTAGGGGTTGATGATCAGTGCCGAGGTCAACTCGCGGGCGGCCCCGGCGAAGCGTGACAGCACCAGCACGCCGGGGTCTTCCGGGTCCTGGGACGCGACGAATTCCTTAGCGACCAGGTTCATGCCGTCGCGCAGCGGTGTAACGAAACCGATGTCGGCTTGGCGAAACAGGCCCATCAAGGCGCGGCGGTCGTGGCTTTTGTTGAGGTAGTGCAGCGGCGTCCAGTCCAGATCAGACAGCCAGCCGTTGATGTGCCCGGCCTGGCTTTCCAATTGCTGCCTGATCGCTTGATAGGTCTTTACATCCGACCGTGACGTAGGGGCGATTTGGATAAATTCGACTGCACGTCGGTGCTCCGGGTAGCGCTCCAGGAATGCCTGGTACGCCATGAACCGCTCCACAAGCCCCTTTGAGTAATCCAGTCGATCGACGCTGATGATCTTCTTGCGGCTCACGTCGGTGGTACGCCGCATGGGCTTGGTACGGCCTTTGTAGGATTCGGCCAGATCCTGGATCTCATCTGGCACCACGCCGATGGGATAGACCCCGGCGCGGAAGTTTTGCCCGTACGCCGTCAGGCTGCCGTCCGACTCGAGGATGCCGCGCACCTCGCGTGTCATGTAATCCTGGAATGCGAGCCGATCGGTCTCGGTCTGGAAGCCGATGAGGTCATAGAAGCACAGCGTCTTGAGCAGCTCGTTGTGCGGCGGAATGACGGTGAGGATTTCCGGTGGCGGGAACGGAATGTGGAGAAAGAAGCCAATGCGGTTGCGGATGCCCAGTTGGCGGCAGGCTTCGGCGAAAGGAATCAGGTGGTAGTCATGGATCCAGATGATGTCGTCGGGCTTGAGAAGAGGCTTGAGCTTTTCCGCCAGCATCGCGTTGACCCGTCTGTAGCCCTCGTACTCCTGCCGGTTGTAGCGAGCCAGGTCGATACGGTAATGGAAGATCGGCCAGAGCGTGGCGTTGGAAAACCCGCGGTAATACTGGTCATAGTCCTGCTTGGTCAGGCCCATGGTGACGTAGGTGATATTGCCGACGGTCTCGGTGCTGGTCTGTGGGGTGCTGCTGACATCGCCGCTCCAGCCAAACCAGATACCACCGGCCTGGCGCAACGCGTCATACACACCCACCGCAAGTCCGCCAGCAGCGACCTTCCCCGCCTTGATCGGCGCTACGCGGTTGGAAACCACTACTAGTCGGCTCATGGTAGTTCTCGCTTCAATCTGATTTTATTGGATGTTCCTGCGGCTCGAGCAGCGTGCTCTGCAACCGGTCCAGCCAGGCGGCAACAGCGTCTACCGACTCCAGCCGTTGTGTCGCTTCGGTCGCTCCACTGCCCACCTTGATCGAGACCCCGCCCAGCTCGTTGACCACCTTGAAGCCCGCTTCGTCAGTCAAATCGTCGCCAATGAAGACGGGCGTCCGCCCGGCAAATGGCGCCTCTTGCATGAAGGTACGGATGACTTCGCCTTTGCTGGCGCCGCGAGGCTTGAGTTCGAATACGCACTTGCCAGGCTGAAGCGCCAGCACCTCACCAAAACGGGAGACGAAATCTTCGGCCACGTGACGCGCCGTCTCTTCCAGTTCAGGGGCCAGGCGGAAATGCAGGGCAAAGGCGACGCCTTTGTTCTCCAGCGACAGGCCTGGATGCTCGGCACAGGCCTGCGCCAACTCACGCTGGATGGCGTCGAGCACTTCGTGATCGAGGGCAAGGTTTTGCAGCTCCCCGGCTGCGGTACGACGTTCGGCGCCGTGCACACCGGCTGCCGGCAGTTGCAGAGGCGTGAGCAGCGCATCGAGCTGACTGATTGGCCGGCCTGACACGACTGCAACCGGAACGCCGTTGGCGCTCAGATGATCCAGCGCGGCCAGCGAACGAGGCGGGATGAAAACGAGTTCTGGACGCGGCTGGATATCAGCGAGCGTGCCATCGACATCGAAGAAAAAAGCGCAGCTCCCAGCCTCTAGCTCGGGTTGATCATCTTGTTTAATCATGTAGCTGGGACCCCCGATCAACGGTGGTGGTTCGCGTTTTTTATCGCGGCGGCCGCCTCTGACTCAATAAGCACAGCCACTGCAGCTTGGTTCATAAAGCCAGAACCGGCCAGCGGCCGGCCTGAATCTTCACATCGTCACCGGGTCACAACCTGCAAGACCAGAGTCCTAGCAGGAGGTTGTCATGAACGATTCCAAGCCATACACCCCAACGGAAATCGATACTACCGAGGACCGCATGGGCTCCATCGAACAGCTCGATTTCGATCAGCATCGGGACGACCCTAAAGGCCGCATCGGCGATGAAGTACCTGCCGAAGATATCAACGACGAGTTTCCGCCGGAGCGGGTGGCCGAAGCCGGGATGACGACGGGCGAAGTGCCTGGCGGCCAGACCACGATGGACGACATGGCGCCGGAAACGCTGATTCCGGACGATGGCTCTCGCTCGCCACACGAGCGCGGTCATGGCGGGCCGGCTGATCAGGATCTGAGCGAGGTATCGGAACATCGCATCGGTGCCGATGTAGACCTGGACGAAGCCGAAGCGGGCCGCGCCGATCCACTGGACGGCAAACCGTGGGACGGGCCGGCAGACGGTGACGAGGACACCGGTCTTGGCGGCGGCGATGCCGTGCTGCATGAAAATGATGACGTGATGGACGACGACGAACTCGGCGGTGACGCCCCGCTGGATTCTGGCCGGGACAAGGCACCGGGGCAGTAGTCCCGGAGAGCTACTGGCTGCCAGATGCAATAGATGCTTGGCGACAAAAGAAGGCCCGACTCTTTCGAGTCGGGCCTTCTTGCGTCAGACCTTCGCGACTCAGTCGATCAGCGTACAGGCCATCACCAGCGCATCCTCCCGCCCTTCGGCAGACGGATAGTAACCACGGCGACGTCCAACCTCATTGAAGCCGTAACGCTCATACAGGCGGTAAGCTGAGGTATTGCTCGCGCGCACTTCCAGAAAACATTCACGCCCTCCGCGCTCATGAGCGCGTTGCATCAGATGCTCCAGCAGTCGCAAGCCAAGCCCGTGTCCCTGGCTCTGTGGCTTGACGGTGATGTTGAGCAGATGGGCTTCGTCGAGGATGACGTTGATCACGCCATGGCCAACCTGCTGCTCGCCCTCGAACATCACCCAGCACTCATAGGCGGTGAGTGCGTCGGTGAAGATGCCGCGGGTCCAGGGATGGCTGAACGCCGCGTATTCGATTTGTAGCACGGTTTCGATATCCGCCGCGGTCATCGGACGGAAGCTCACTGCATCACTCATGAACACTACTCGTGGACTCACCCAAACCAATCACCCAGCGCGGCATGCTGCGGCGCATGGCTTTCCACAGCTGCGCCTTGCTGCCGGGCTGCTCCATCAACTGTTCCAGCCCCGGTATGGTCAACGCAACGCCCAGGCCTTCAATGGTCAACTCGCGGTAGCAGGCATCGGCCTCGACTTCGCCCGCGAACCGCAGCGCGGGTGAACCAATGAGCCAGAGGCACGCACACCCCATATCCTCCAGCTCGGCGGCGACCACGCCCTGCACATAGTCGCGCGCGGCCTCGGCACCTTGATCGAGGCTGCCGCGATGGAGCAGCGGCCAGCGGATCGGCTCGCCATCGCCGACCTGCTGCGGCTTATCGGGCAGTCTGGCGGCGCGCAAAAGGTCCTTCAGCAGGATATAAGCAGGGTCCCGGCTCTGGAACGACTCGCCCGTGGGCAGCTCGACCAGTAGTAACACATTGCCCGCACGTAGTAGCTGCAAGGCAAAGCGAGGGGGCGCCGCTTTCTGCTCGGCGGCGACCGTTTTGGGCTCGCGGGTCTTAACCGCTGGCTTTTTCGGCTCGGGTAGGGCAACGCGAGGCATGACCGAGCGAACCGCATCTGCAGCCGGGCTCGTCGAAGCAACTGGCGTAGGCGCTACCGGCTCGGGCTCCGAGCGTGTCGGCTGTGGCACTAACCGAGGCTCGATGGCTGGCGTAGGCTCGGCTTCCGGCTCGAAGAAATGCAGCAGTTCCGGCCGAGAAGGCGCGGCAAAGGGCAGCTCGGTGCGCGGTAACCAGGTGGTGATCTGCATGGCGCCGAGGAAGGCCCGGCGCCGGCTTTCGCTAATCAAATCCCGGCCACCTGTGGATGTGCCTTGGCCCCAAGCTGCATCAGGTTCAGCGCGTTCAGGTAGGCCTTGGCCGAGGCGACGACGATATCGGTGTCGGCACCGTTGCCGTTGACAATGCGTCCGCCCTTCTCCAGCCGCACCGTGACCTCGCCTTGCGAGTCGGTACCCTTGGTGATGGCGTTGACCGAATACAGCTGCAGCGTAGCGCCCGAATTGGCCACCGATTCGATGGCTTTGAAGGTCGCGTCGACCGGTCCCGAGCCCTGCCCCGAAGCCGCCTGCTCACTGCCGTCGACGCTCAGTACAAGCTTGGCATCCGGCACTTCGCCGGTCTTGCTTGCCACCTCCAGGGTGACCAGCTTGAAATGCTCCTGCACGTCCTCGGCGAGCGTGTCGGACACCAGCGCCTGCAAGTCCTCGTCGAAGATCTCGTGCTTCTTGTCCGCCAGCTCCTTGAAACGGGCAAAAGCCGCGTTCAGCTCGCCCTCACCCGGCAGAACAATGCCCAGCTCCTCAAGCCGCGAACGGAACGCAGCGCGCCCCGAGTGCTTGCCCATGACCATCTTGTTGGCATTCCAGCCAACCGACTGGGCGGACATGATTTCGTAGGTTTCGCGGTGCTTGAGCACGCCGTCCTGATGGATGCCGGATTCATGGGCAAAGGCGTTGGCGCCGACGATGGCCTTGTTCGGCTGCACCGGAAAGCCGGTGATACCGGAGACCAGACGCGAGGCGCTGAGGATGTGCTCAGTCTCGATCCGGGTGTGCACGTCGAGCAGATCCTGGCGGGTCTTGATCGCCATGACGATCTCTTCCAGCGCGGCGTTGCCAGCACGCTCGCCGAGGCCGTTGATGGTGCACTCGACCTGCCGAGCACCGGCAACTACAGCGGCCAGTGAGTTGGCGACTGCCAGACCCAGGTCGTTGTGGCAGTGAACGGAGAAAACGGCCTTATCCGCGTTGGGAATGCGCTCAAGCAGCTGACGGATGGTCTCGGCGTACTGATGCGGAATCGCATAGCCGACGGTGTCCGGGATGTTGATGGTGCGCGCACCGGCGTCGATGGCGGCCTCGATGATGCGGCAGAGGAAGTCGATCTCGGAGCGGCCGGCATCCTCGCAGGAGAATTCCACGTCGGCACACAGGCTGCGCGCCTTCTTCACCGCACGCACTGCCTGCTCGACCACCTGGTCCGGCTGCATGCGCAGCTTGTACTGCATGTGGATCGGGCTGGTGGCGATGAAGGTGTGGATGCGCCCGGAGTTGGCGCCGGCCAGTGCTTCGGCGGCACGCTCGATGTCGGCATCGACGGCGCGCGCCAGGCTGCACACGGTGCTGTCCTTGATATGGTCGGCCACCGCTTTGACGGCGGCGAAATCGCCCGGACTGGCGATAGCGAAGCCCGCCTCGATCACGTCCACCTTCAGCCGCTCCAGCGCCCGGGCGATGCGCAGCTTTTCCTCACCGGTCATGGACGCGCCGGGGCTCTGCTCGCCGTCGCGCAGGGTGGTGTCGAAGATGATGACGCGATCATTGCTGCTCATAGGAAATCCTCACGGCTGCCGAGCGCCTCTCAGGGGGCGCTGTCGTCCGCGGATTGTCGCGTGAAATGGACGGGGCGGGAAGGCGCAGCTGGATTCAAGGGTGGATGTCGCTTTTTACATCCACCGCTGCGCCGCGGGCAAAGTAAAAAGGCCCCGCTGCCAAAGCAGCGGGGCCTTTCGTTCTTGCGTGCAATTTTTTGCTGGCTTACTGGTTCCAGGCACGGTCGCCGTGCTCATCCTTGATGCGAGTCGGCAGCCCCATCACATCGAGCAGCTTGAGGAACGGCTGGGCCGGTAGCTCTTCGACGTTGACCATGCGCTGCGCATCCCACTCGCCGCGTGCTACCAGCAGCGCGGCGGCTACCGGCGGCACGCCAGCCGTGTAGGAAAT
The DNA here is from genome assembly GCF_900129835.1 of Stutzerimonas xanthomarina DSM 18231. GTDB lineage: Bacteria > Pseudomonadota > Gammaproteobacteria > Pseudomonadales > Pseudomonadaceae > Stutzerimonas > Stutzerimonas xanthomarina. The sequence continues at coordinate 7,843 of NZ_FQXA01000012.1, read as the reverse complement.
GCCCTGGCTGTCCGTCTCGGCATAGGCTTCTTCATGATCGGCCACGTTGTAGATGAACAGCTCGCGCGGCTGGCCGTCCTTGGTGCCCTTGATCAGATCGCCGATGCAGGTCTTGCCGGTGTAGCCAGGCGCCAGCGAAGCGGGATCAGGCAGCACGGCTTTAACCACCTTGAGCGGCACTATTTCCTGGCCTTCTGCTGTGCGTACCGGCTGCTCCGAAAGCAGGCCGAGTTTGTTCAGCACAGTGAAGACATTGATGTAATGGTCACCGAAACTCATCCAGAAGCGGACGTTCGGTACGTCGAGGTGCTTGGAGAGCGAATGCACCTCGTCATGGCCGGTCAGGTAGAGGCTCTGCTCGCCCACGACTGGCAGGTTGTCGGTGCGTTTGACCTCGAACATGCGGTTGGTCGTCCACTGGCTGTTCTGCCAGCTGTAGACCTGACCGGTGAATTCGCGGAAGTTGATTTCCGGGTCGAAGTTGGTCGCAAAATACTTGCCGTGCGAACCGGCGTTGACGTCCAGAATATCGATCGACTCGATCTTGTCGAAGTATTCCTGCTGCGCCAGGGCGGCGTATGCATTGACCACGCCCGGGTCGAAGCCGGCGCCCAGAATGGCGGTGACGCCCTTTTCCTGACACTCGGCCAGGTGTTTCCACTCGTAGTTGCCATACCACGGCGGCGTTTCACAAATCTTGTTCGGCTCTTCATGGATAGCCGTGTCGAGATACGCGGCGCCGGTATCGATGCAGGCACGCAGTACGGCCATGTTCAGGAAGGCTGAGCCCACATTGATGACGATCTGCGATTCGGTTTCGCGGATCATCGCCTTGGTCGCTTCTACGTCCAGGGCGTCCAGCACGTAGGCCTTGATCTCACCGGGCTGTTTCAATCCGCCCTTGGCCTGCACGCTGTCGATGATGGCCTGGCATTTGGAGATGCTGCGCGACGCGATAGCAATACGACCGAGTTCGTCGTTGTGCTGCGCGCACTTATGGGCCACCACCTTGGCGACACCTCCTGCACCAATGATAAGAACGTTTTTCTTCAATTGTTTTGTCACTCCTTAAGCCGCTGCCTCAGGAAAGGCTGGACAGATAATCGTCAAAGTTGAATTCGCGAACCACCTCGACGCTGCCGTCGAGCTGCTTTACAACGATGGACGGCATTTTCAGGCCGTTGAACCAGTTTTTCTTGACCATTGTGTAACCCGCTGCGTCGATAAACGACAGCCGATCGCCGATGGCCAACGGACGATCGAATTGGTACTCGCCGAAGATATCGCCAGCCAGACAGGATTTTCCGCACACCATGTAGCTGTGCTCGCCGTCGCTGGGCGCCATCTTGGCGTTGAGGCGGTAGATCAGCAGATCGAGCATGTGCGCCTCGATCGAGCTGTCAACGACCGCGAGATTCTTGCCGTTGTACAGGGTGTCGAGCACTGTCACTTCAAGCGAGGAACTGAGGGTGATCGCCGCCTCGCCCGGCTCCAGGTAGACCTGCACGCCATACTTTTCGGAGAAGGCCTTCAGGCGAGCGCAGAAGGCATCGAGTGGGTAGCCCTCCCCGGTGAAGTGGATTCCGCCGCCGAGGCTGACCCATTCAACTTGCTCGAGCAGATGGCCAAAGCGCTCTTCGATGGTACTCAGCATCTTGTCGAACAGCTCGAAGCTGCCGTTCTCACAGTTGTTGTGGAACATGAAGCCGGAGATCTTGCCCATGACTGCGGCGATTTTCTCCGGGTCCCACTCGCCGAGACGGCTGAACGGGCGCGCCGGATCGGCGAGCAGATAGTCGGAGCTGCTGACCTGAGGGTTCACGCGCAATCCACGGATGGTGCCTTCAGTGGCGGCCTCGAAACGATCGAGCTGCCCGATGGAATTGAAGATGATCTTGTCGCAGTTGGCGACCATCTCTTCAATTTCATCATCGGCCCAGGCCACGCTGTACGCGTGGGCTTCTCCTGCAAACTTCTGCCGACCAAGCTTGAGCTCATAGAGTGACGACGACGTAGTACCGTCCATGTACTGCTGCATCAGGTCGAAAACCGACCAGGTGGCGAAGCACTTGAGCGCCAGCAGCGCCTTGGCGCCGGACTGCTCGCGTACATAGGCAATCTTTTCGAGATTGCCCAGCAGTTTCTGTTTATCGATGAGGTAATACGGCGTCTTGATCATGTGTGCGTGCCCCGCGAAGGTCGCCGACAGGAAGCCGGCCGCTTCCCGTTTGGAAAAAAGGGCGAATTGTGCCGATAACTGGCGCATACCGAAATAGCATTTCGACACTTCGTCGACTTTCATGATGTTCGGTCGTGACCAAATCGGTGAACGGCAGCGATGCGCCGCACGCTACCTGTGATAGATGACGTCCCGGTGAACGGTCCTGTTTGCTGATCTAAATGCCGATCAGGACGCATCCGATCATCTCCGCCTGCCATCAATCCTGGCGGTGATGCAGTACAATTTGCGCCTTTTTCATGGTTGGATTGGCGCCTCGATGATCGAACCCAAGCGCGTATTGCGCGCCCTCGCCGAACACTGGACATTGCTCGAGCCGCTGTGCGAGCGCTTCGACGCTGGCACCCTGAGCCTGATCGAACTGCGTCATCAGCTCGCCGCGCAACTGCCGGAAGGAACGCCCACCGACATCACTGCCCTGCTTGATCAGTGGATTCGCCTGGACATATTGGTCCCGGTGGCGAAGAGCCCGAACCGCTTCGAGCTGAACGCGCAGATTCACGATTTCCTCGCCTACCTGCGCCGCGAGCACCGACTTGGCCTGTGCCTGGAAATCGAAGCGTACCTGCGCCATCTCGAACGCCTGGCCGGCCACATCCAGGACGCGTTCGAGATCCGCGACGGTCAGGACCTCGCGCGCCAGTTGCGCCTGCTCGACATGCGCGTACGTGACGTGCTGAAAAAGCTCGCCAACGACGAACAGGCGCTTATCGGTGTCGCCGATCGGGCCAAGACCAGCGACCGACAGATCCCCTTGCGTCAGCGTTACGCCGAGGTCCTCGCCACCTGGGACGAATACGTTGAGCCAATGATTCAGCTGGTCGCGGCTGACGGCGCCTTCGAACAGGGTGTTTACCGCGTCGAGCAGGTGCTGATGAAGCTGCTCGGCGAGCAACAGCGGCTTGGCCAGCTGGTTGACGACGATCTGTTGCTGCGCACTCATGCGCGAATTCTGGAAATGCAGAGCACTGCACAACTGACCCTGCGTCATGCTCGGGAACTGTTGCTGCCCTTGCGCGAGGAGGCTCGTCGGCATAACGCCGTAACCCGCGGCGCCGCGTTGGCGCTGTCGGCGATCCGCAAGAAAGGGCTCGACGCCGTTCCGCAGGCCTCGCTGCCCCTGTTCACCCGGCCGCAGAGCACCTTCCTCGGCTCAGCCAGTCAGGTCGAAGCCTACGTCTACGCCTTGGCCCGCTTCGAGCCAAAACCGGCGCAGTTCCCACGCGCTGGCAGCCAGCGCAAGACCGACGCACCGCGTTCTCCACTAACGGCGCGTGAAATGCTCGAGCGCTGCGAACAAGCGCTGCCACTGCCGGACCTGATGCAGTGGCTGCTGGAGCAGGAGCCGGATGGCGCGACCGATGAGCTGCTCTACTGGTTCTCACGGCTGTCCCGCGATGCGCGCTTTCAACGCGACCGCCTGGAGCGACGCGAGTACCTGACGCGCGAGCATCAGGTCAGCCTCAGCTCATTCGCGCTGTTAGCTAATGCCAATGGTTGAGCCTTGTGCCGCACGGTCAAGCTGCCGCCCGTCCCGACCTATCCACTTTCGTGAAATGCGCTTCGCGGTTTCACACGATGATTGCCTGAGTTACGTATGAACATCGATCTGAAAGAAATGACCCAGCTGGCGCCGATCTTCCGCGAGCTGTTCAAGGGCTATCACCTGTCGCGCAGCGAGCCCGAGTGCTACGCCCAGCTATCCAACATGCAGGACCAGTACCGCGCGCTGTTCAAGGCGCTCGGCTTCGAACTGGTCTGCGACCCGCGCGGTTTCTACTATTTCGTTCCCGAGCAGATGGGCGCGCAGGTCAACAAGACCGCTCAGCGCCTGGCGCTGTTCACCTTCATCCTCGTCGAGCACCTGGCCGACCAGGGCCGCGACCCGCTGGCCGTGCTCGACGGCGGCAGCCTGGGTCGCGATGAACTGCCGGCGCTGCTGGACAAGTATCGCGACCTGTTTCTGCAGGCCGAAGTCACCACCCAGGAAGAACTGGAAGAGAAGATCATCCGCCGCCTGACCCAGCTGGGCTTCGCCGAAGACAGCAACGGCGTCTACCGCTTCCTGCCGCCGATGCATCGCTTCCTCGATGTCTGCCTGTCGGTGCAGCAGGACCGGGATCTGGCCGCCAGCCTGCACAGCAGCGACCTGCCGCTGCCAGCGCCTCAGCTAATCGCCGACGAGGAAGAAGACGAGATTATCCTGCTCGAACGTGACCCGGACGAAACCGATGACGATGCCCTTGCGCGTGCCATCGCAGAAGAAAAGGAGCTTGAAGCATGAGCCAGGAACGCTACGGCATCCGCCGCTTCGCTTTGCTAAACACTGCAGGCTACAGCCTCGGCATGTTTCCGCTGGAAACGCCGTTGTCTGTATACGGCGCCAATAACCTCGGCAAATCCGCATCGATCAACGCGCTGCAGTTTCCGATTCTGGCGCGCATGTCGGACATGAGCTTCGGCAAGTACAGCCTGGAGCAGTCGCGCAAGTTCTACTTCGCCAGCGACACCAGCTACATCCTCGTCGAAGTCGCCCTGCCCCACGGCCCTCACGTGATCGGCGTTGCCGGCCGCGGTCCGGGTGGCGGCTTCGGCCACCAGTTCTTTGTCTACCAAGGCTCGCTGGACCTCGATCACTACCAGCAGAACGGCACCTGCCTACGCCAGCGTGAATTGTTCGCCAACCTGGAACGCGCCGGCATCAAGGCTTACGAGGCCAAGCCGGATGAGCTTCGCCGTCTACTGGTTGGCGGGCATACCGCGATCCCGCTGGACATGACCCTGATCCCTTTGCGCTCAACCAGCGAACAGAGCCTGAAGACCTTCCGCGCGCTGTTCATCAACCTGTTACACATGCGCGAGATCACCGCAGCCAAGCTCAAGCAACTTTTCCTCGACGCCTTCGAGCACAGCCTGCGCTCCGGCAGCGTCGACTACATCGCCGCCACCGAAGAAGCCTTCCGCGACGTGCGCCGGATGGAGCAGGATTATCAGGCACTAGTTGCGGCCGGTCCGCTGGTCGAGGCCCTGGCTGCGGGCGTGGCCCAGCGTGAACTGCTGCGCGGCAAGCTGCATCGCCTGTCCCCTTTGCTCGACTCGCTGCTGGGCACCTGGCAGGACTACGCCGGCGCACGCAAGGAAGAACTGGTCATCCAGGCTGAGCACTATCGCCGCGAGCAGGACGGTTTACAGAACGAGCAGCGTGGCGGCACCGCCGAACTGATGCGCCTGGAACGTGAGATCAGCGAAATTCAACGCTGGCTGGGCGAGCTTTCCTCGCTGAAGAACCGCTTTGCGCTGGTCGATGATGCTCATGTGCTCGGGCAGCAATTGCTCGCGGCCAAGGACGCCCATGACGAATTGGCCGGCGCGCTATCGCAGTCGCGCCAGTTCTCCAGTGATGACCTCGACGAGCGCCTGCGCGACCTTGAAAAGCGGCTCAAGTCGGTCCGGCAGCAACTGGACCACGCGGACAACAACAGCTATTCGCGCCTGCGCGAGGAATTCTCGCAAGCGGATGTCGATCGCCTAATGCGACTGTTCAACGGGCAGCTATTCAGCCTGCCGCTAGGTGACAAAGGAATCGCTGTAGATGATGGCGAAACCTGGGTCAAATCGCTCGAGGCGGTGCTTGACGGCTTCAAGGGCGAGCGTTTCGAGGTGCCTGGTCTATCCATCGACCTATCTCATATCGAACCACCCGCCTTGCAGGCGTTGGCCGATCGCGCCGCGCTGCGTGACCAGAAGGATCGGTTGGAGCGCGAGCTTAAACAACTCAAGGCTCAGCATTCGGTTGTGGTCGACCGTACTGCGAGCAAAGCGCAGGCCGAGCAGCTTTATCAGCAGGTGCTGGACGCCCAGAAGGCGCTAGAGGATTTCCGTCGTTGCCAGACGCTCTCAGCCGAAGAAGATAGCAAGCTCGAGCAGCTGGCCCAGGCGGAGGCGGCGCAGGACGAACTCAAGCGGACCAGCGATGCGTTTACCGAGCGGGTACAACACCTCTCGGCGAAGCTGCAGCTGGTTGGCCGGCAGTTGGCTGATCTCGAAGCCAAGGAACGCACGCTGGAAGACGCATTACGTCGCCGCCAATTGCTTCCAGCCGATCTGCCCTGCGGCACGCCATTCATGGACCCGGTGGATGACTCGCTGGACAACCTCCAGCCGCTCCTCAACGACTACCAAGACAGCTGGCAGGCATTGCAGCGCGTCGATGGCCAGATCGAAGCGCTCTACGCACAGGTACGCCTCAAGGGCGTGGCCAAGTTCGATAGCGAAGAAGATCCCGAGCGGCGGTTGCAGCTGCTGGTGAATGCCTACGCGCATCGCCAGGACGAAGCCCTGACGCTCGCCAAGGCACGTCGCGCGGCAGTCACCGATATCGCGCGCACTTTGCGCAACATCCGCAGCGACTACGACAGCCTCGAGCATCAGTTGGCGTTGTTCAACCGCGAGATCAACAAGCGCCAGGTTTCCAACCTTGAGAGCTTCCGTATCGTCCTGGCCCCCAACAAAGATGCGCTGAAGCATATCGATCAGATCATCCATAGCGCTGGGCAATACGAGCAGGGCGAGACGCTCTCCGTATTCGACCTGCAGCAAAGCAGCGAACAGGACAGCAAGAACGAGGAGGCCAAGGAGTACCTGGCACGCCTGGTTGCGGCCAATAACAACCAGCTGGGCTTAAAGGACCTGTTCGAACTCGCCTTCGAAATCACCAAGGTTGGCGGCCAACCGGTTATTCACACCGACATCGACGGTGCAGCATCAAACGGCACGACGATGACCATCAAGGCGCTGACCAACATGTATCTGTTGCTGCACCTGATGGATCGTGAACAGGCTAGCCGTATACGTCTGCCCTACTATCTGGACGAAGCGGCCGATATCGACGAGCGTAACCAGCAAGCATTGATCGAAACAAGCTTACAGCTTGGCTTCGTGCCGATCCTGGCCTCGGTTAAACCACAGGTCTCAGCGCACGTAGCTATCGACTTGGAAGGCGGCAGCGGCCCGAGCGGAATTTATATCGACGAGGCAGACTGGAAGTTCATCAAGCGTCGTGAGCAAACCGAGCCTGTCTGTTTGGCCACCAGGCAAAACAGAACAGCTGAAATCACCGAGCCCGCGGACTGATGCTCAGGGCGCGTGCTCAGCCTCATTCAGACTGAGCACTACTGTTACCTCCCATCTACAGTTCAGTAGTGGCGGGGTGCCCAAGTTGTTAACGGTCATGTTGAGCGGCCCTAAATGGCCAGCCCCTCGCGGAATAGCTGTCAGCCGGGCGCGGCTGACGAAATCCAGGCCCAAGGCTTCCGTTGAAAAGAGAGCAGGTCTTTCCAGCGCGGCGGCTCGACGGCCGCTCAGAAGGTTAACGGCCAATATTTGCTGCTGCGGCTCTGCACGCCAGGAGTGCGCGCGGTTGTTGTCGATGCCTATCAGGTTTCATGCGCCCAAAGACAAACCCCCGATCCTCTTACGAAGATCGGGGGTTTGGTGTAGAAGCTTGACGATGACCTACTCTCACATGGGGAAACCCCACACTACCATCGGCGATGCGTCGTTTCACTACTGAGTTCGGGATGGGATCAGGTGGTTCCAACGCTC
>NZ_FQXA01000002.1 GCF_900129835.1 Stutzerimonas xanthomarina DSM 18231 | reverse complement strand
CGCACTGAAGTACCGCTCGCCTCGGGAGTTCAGGCGGTTGGCTGTAACATCAACTTAACAGGGTTGCGGTGTCCGGTTTGATAGGGGCAAGTCCACCCATCGTTTCTGGAGGTGGCTGCTTTTGTTCGCTGCGGACATAGACTGCGATATGGAAGCATAGCAGCGCGGCTCAGATTCAGAACCAGCACTTCCTGCAGGTCCAGATCACACAGTAACTCGTCGACATTGCCAGGAGTCTTGCTCCGCACTCTTTCAAGGCATCACACGAGCGAATCGAGCTTGCGCTCTACGATCAGCTTATCCATCGCTGCCTCCTTTCGGCGAGCATTCGCTCAACGTAGGGCATAAAGTCCCCATTATTAAAGATGTGTTTCGACACGAGCTGCGCATGCCGTTCCGATCCGCCGATGATGCGCACGCCGTGCTGAAGTATCTGCCCGAGCAAGGGCTCGCCAACCGCTGTCAGGTCAATAAGATCCACGGCACGTCCTGTCGCTTCGGCAATATCCGAGATGTATCTGCTGGTCAGCCGTCATGGCTGCGTCGCACAGACAGCCAAGTCCACGTCGCTATCACTGTGCGCAGTGCCAGCGGCAACCGAACCAAAAACGTAGGCCAACCTGATGTCAGGATGCTGTCCTAGAACCGCCTCGACTTGCCTAATCGTCATACAAACCTGCCGTAACGTAGGGCGGGTGAAGCCCGCCGTCTCGATGTCGATGAATTGCTACCAGTCTACAACGGACCTGTAGGAGGCGCGCCCCGAGGCGAACCAGCCTTTCGGCTTGCGCTGTGCCCAGTAGACGCAGCAGCGCTTCGGGATCGGGGCGTTTCACGCGCTGGCACGGTGCGTCATTAAAGAATCTCGCAAAGCGTCCGAAAACCTTCACAGGCAGGCTCGCTCCGTTGCGAATCGGCCGGTGTCGTACAGGTTGTTTTCGGGGTTTGCAAATATTTTCAACTGCCTCCTAAAGCTCACCGAAACGACGCCGATAAGCTAATCGAATGCGAACTCAATGGGTGCCTGGGCAAAAGCCGGCCCGGAGTCGCACGCTCAGGCAACCAAAGTAACTAGCGCCCTTGGAGGCACATCATGGCTCTTACAGTCAATACAAACATTGCGTCGCTCAACACTCAGCGCAACCTGAACAGCTCTTCCAACGCGCTTAGTACATCAATGCAGCGCCTGTCCACCGGTAGCCGCATCAACAGTGCTAAGGACGATGCAGCCGGCCTGCAGATTTCCAACAAGATGACCAGCCAAATCAATGGCTTGAACGTGGCGGTGCGTAACGCCAACGATGGTATTTCCATGGCGCAGACTGCAGAAGGCGCGTTGCAGCAGACTACCAGCATCCTTCAGCGGATGCGTGACCTTGCGCTGCAATCGGCGAACGGTTCGAACGGTGACACCGAGCGTAAAGCGCTGAATGGCGAAGTTGTGCAGCTGAAGAACGAACTAGATCGCATCGCGACCACCACGCGTTTTGGTAGTAAGCAACTATTCGATGGCAATCTAAAAGAAAACATTCAGGTTGGCGCTAATGCTAACGAAACCATCAACGTGTCAATTGCTAGCTTCCGCACTGTTGATATGGGTACGACGGCTGTGCGTGAGGCGACCGCTGCCAAGGTCAGTGCGGCGTCAACAACAGATGTTTCGCTGAATATCAATGACGCAGCAACTGGCGGCGTGACTGGTACTGCTAGCACTCTGGGTGGGACTGTCACCACTTTTGCTGCAGCTGACCGCTCATTCACAGTCAACGACACCGCAGTCACTCTGGTTGGAGCCACTCATACTAGTGCTGCTCTAGCTGCGACCAAGATTACGAGCGACCTAGCGGCCGATACTGATACTGCCAATCTTGAAGCAGTCGTTGGCGATGGTACTAACGGTGGCGCCGCGGGTGCGATTGTAATTCGCGAAAAAGCGGTTGGCCCGTTTACTGGCCAAGCGATTACTGTCGCTGGAACTGACGCAGCAGCAGTATTTGGCGCCACCCCCGTGTCGAGCACTGGGACAGCTACCGTTGCGGCTACCAATCCAAACAATAAGTTCAGCATTGCTGTAGACGGTGGGGCCGCTAAAGAGATTACGATTGACAAAGGCTCGTACGATAGCCTGGAAGCGCTTGCTGACAATATTAACCAGGGTATCGCCGGTGACTCTGATCTCAAAGGGAAGGTAAGAGCGACGGTCGATAACGGTCAGCTGCAATTTGTTCGCTCTGAAAAAGGCGCGGATAAAAGCGTGACTTTGACCGAGGTCGCGACTAACGGCGGACTGGCAAACCTGGGGTTTACTACGGGCGATACTGATGCCGGGTCCGATGCTGGAGCGGTTGATTCCTCCGTAGAGCAAATCGACATCAGCTCCGTTGATGGCGCGCAGGCAGCTATCGCGACGCTGGATGCTGCGCTGGCCGAGGTAGATACTACCCGAGCCAATATGGGTGCCGTTCAGAACCGCTTCGAGTCGACTATTAGCAACTTGCAAAACGTAGCAGAAAATACCTCTGCATCTCGTGGCCGGATTATGGACACCGACTTTGCAGCCGAAACTGCCAACCTGAGCAAGAACCAGATTCTGCAACAGGCTGGTACTGCGATTCTGGCCCAGGCCAAGCAGTTGCCGCAGGCGGTCCTCAGCCTGCTGCAGTAACGGCAGGCTAGCGGGCGTTAAGACAGGGAGGGGCCGATTGGCTCCTCCCTCGATTCATGAGAGGAAATAATCATGGACGTCGGAAGAATCGCAAGCGGCCTAATTAGGCCAGACACAGCAGCAACGAACACGCCCCCCGGTTCCGTCAAGGAAGCTGGGGGCTTGTCGTTAGAGGGGCTTCAAGAACCGCAACGGAACGCTGGCGGAGCTTCGAGTGTTTCGCGTGGACAACTGGAGTCTCAGGTCTCGGATGTACTGTCCCGGTTGCAGATGGTGCAGCGTGATCTCGACTTCAATATCGACGACTCTACCGGACAGGTGGTCGTCAAAGTGATCGATAGCGAATCAGGGAAGCTTGTGCGCCAAATTCCTTCCAAGGAACTGCTCGAACTAGCCGAGCGATTCGAAGAGATGCGCAGCCTGATGGAAGGCGTTAAGGCATAACGGCACGTATTTTGTAGCGCTTACGAAACGATGATGGGCGCGACGCTATTTTGGCGAGGTAAGTGATATGGCTGGAATTACGGGTATTGGTTCAGGAATCGACATCGATAGCCTCGTCAGCGGCATGGTGGCGGCTGAGCGAGCCCCGAAAGAAGCCCAACTAGCCAGGCTGGAAAAGCAGACCACTACCAAGATCACTTCGCTTGGCTCGCTTCGCAGCGCGATGAGTGCTTTTCAGACCTCACTCGAAGCGTTGAATAAGCCGGATCTTTTCAAGGCTCGCAGTGCTACCTCTTCTAATAAGGATGCCCTGGCGGCGACCGCAACCACCACAGCGGGTGCGGGTAGTTATCAGGTGGAGGTCAAATCTCTGGCGTCGTCCAGCAAAATTGTCTTGGGGGCCGTTGCTGGTGAAGACGCCCGTCTGGGCGCGGGCAGTCTTGAAATTGCAATCGGGGCATCCGAGCCGATTAAGATTACCGTGGCCGAGCCGAACAATTCGTTGGCGGATATTCGAGATTTCATCAATAAAGCCGGTGCAGACCAAGGTCTCACTGCCACTATCGTGACCGATACACAAGGGCAGCGGCTGATTCTAAGCAGTAGTAAAACGGGTAAAGACGAGGATATTTCCGTTGTAGCGAAGCCGGCATCAGGTGAGCCGAATCAGAGCCTGTCGCTGCTGGCTTTCGATCCGAAAGCGGAACCGCTATCGGAAGATCATCCTGATTACGCAGCCTCAGCCAGAGCAATTACCCAAGCTGCGAGTGCGGAGCTCACAATCGACGGGCTAGCAGTGGTGAGTGCGACTAACAAGGTCGAGGGGGTCATCGAAGGCGTCACGCTGGAATTGAAAGCCAAGACTGAGACGGACAAGCCGTTGACGGTTGGGGTGAGTCTGGACAAGTCGGGCGTGACATCCAACGTCCAAAAATTCGTCGATGCTTATAACAAGCTGATGGGGGTCATCAGCAGCGAGACGAATATCACTCAGGTTGCTGATGGAAAACCTCCAGTTGTTGGCGGACTTGTCGGTGATGCAACGGCGAGGACTGTGCAGCGAAGCATTCAAGAAGAGCTTGCACGGGTGTCCGATGGTAAGTTCCGGGCTTTATCGGATATTGGGGTGACTACCCAGCGGGACGGGACGTTGAAGGTCGATTCTACGAAGCTGGACAAGGCGCTTGCTGATAGCTTTGAGGATATCGCCGGATTATTTACTGGCGAAGCCGGTTTGGCGACCCGCTTGAGCGACAAGCTCAAGCCCTATACCGAGACCGGCGGCGTATTGCAGCAGCGCCACGAGGCAATGACCGGCACTATATCGAGCATCGACAAGCAGAAAGAGGATCTCACCCGGCGCATCACCTCTCTGCAGGACCGGCTTTACAAGCAGTTCAATGCGATGGATCTGCTGGTTGGGCAGTTGGCCAACACGTCAAGCAGCCTTATTGCTTCGCTGGAAAACCTGCCGTGGGCGGCGGGTAATTCCAAAAGATAAGCGGTTTTTTAGCGATTTCGGTGGGTTGAAGCCCACCCTACGTTTCGACACCCTGTAGGGTGGGCTTCAGCCCACCAGCGGAGCGCCCACGACCTATCTCAAACGGTTAACATTGGTCCGATAGCGGACTCGACTATGCGTTACGCTTACCGCTCTGGTCTCGGTGCGCATACTTCGGAAACGCAGCCAGCGGCGCACCGAATTGCCAGTCCTTACTCCGGTGATCGGCGAAGAATGGTCCGGTCCGCCAAGCTGGTGAAACTCTCCACTAATTTCAATCCGCCGCCGAGGCGGTTTTTTATTACAGCGATTTATCCAACTGCTATCAAGCTTGAGCGACCTCGACCGATAAGCTGTACATGCAAACTTGATGCGGCAAGGGGCTTATCTATATGTACGCAATGTCAGCAATGAAGCAGTATCAGCAGGTTGGCGTGAAGGCTCAGGTGACAGAGGCCGATCCGCACCGTTTGATTCAAATGCTGATGCAGGGCGGGCTGGATCGTATCGCTCAGGCCAAAGGCGCCATGGAGCGTGACGCGTTTGCTGAAAAGGGTGTGCTGGTCGGCAAGGCCATCAATATCATTGGCGGCTTGCGCGATGCATTGGACAAGAGCATCGGTGGTGAGCTGGCTGAGAATTTGGATCGCCTCTACGAATACATGACGATGCGTCTGTTCGAGGCAAGCCGGCACAACGATATCGAAAAGCTGAATGAAGTAGGCAGGCTGCTGGGTGAGATCAAAGTAGGTTGGGATCAGATTGCGCCGAAGGCGTAAGTTAGTTGTCCTCCTAGCCTTCTGCGGATTGGTTTCCAATTTACTCACCATGAGCTGACAAACGAGGATGGCCATGTCGTCACCCAAGCAAGCGTTCGCATTACTCGCAAATAGGTTGCGCGACGCTTTTGCAGCGGGCGATTGGGAAGCCATTGCGCTGCTGGATGAGGAGTGTCGTAGTTTGGTGGCCGCGCTAGGTGAGGAGGATGCTTCTGACGCGGAGCTGCGCGAGCAACTGGCCGAGCTATCACGGATCTACCGCGAGCTCCAGCAGGCTGGTCAAGCGGAGCGAGAGCGATTGGCTGGTGAGTTGATGCGCTTGAACCAGTCGAAGCAGGTCAATCAGGCGTACAAGCCGCTGGGCTGAAGCGGTCGGGATCGATGTCTGTTTCCGGCTTTGGTGGGCTGAAGCCCACCCTACAGGTGACGTAGGTTGGATTGGCCGACGGAGTAGTCCTAGGTTCGGGTTGGTGCGGTTGCGGTGCAGGCGCGAGGGGCGTGGGTCGTTCGTGGTCAACGCTGGAAGTGGCTCCGGCCGTTCAACCTATGCAACGTGAATCACTGTGCCGCGGCTTGGTGGGCTGAAACGGAGCGCCGCCCGGCCCACCCCACGGCTACAGGCGGCGTAGGGTGGATGGCGCTTTATCCATCCACCGCAACGACGTTCCGGACTGCCCCATAGCAAAAGTGACCGCTTAGCGGTACTCGCACAAGTAGGCAGTCGCCTCCGCCACTTTCAGCTGAAACTTGCTGTTGGCCGGTACGGTGAACTGGGTCCCTGCGCCGAAGGTTTCGTAGTTCTCGCTTCCCGGCAGCTTAACGTCGAGGCTGCCTGCTACCACGTGCATGACTTCCAGCTGATTCGTGCCGAACTCATATTCGCCAGGCGCCATGACGCCGATGGTGGCGGGGCCCGCTGCCATGTCGAAGGCAATGGATTTGACGGTGCCGTCGAAGTATTCGTTAACCTTGAACATTCGGAAAATCTCTAAGGGATGGAAAAAGGGTGGCCAGTATGCCGAAGCCGCTGAACGCCGTCATCACGCCGTATAGCGACACGACACACTGCGTAAAAGCCCGTCGAAACGGCTGCTATGAGCGAAAGATGAAGTAAACCGCCCCCAGCAAACACAACCCGGCCCACAGATAGTCGAGCTTCAAGGGTTGCTGCATGTACAGCACGCTGAACGGCACGAAGATGGCGAGGGTGATGACTTCCTGCATGATCTTCAGCTGGCCGATCGATAGCTCGGTGTAACCGATGCGATTGGCCGGCACCATGATCAGATACTCGAATAGCGCGATGCCCCAGCTGATCAACGCGGCTATCAGCCAGGGTTTACCATTCAGCGTCTTCAGATGACCGTACCAGGCGAAGGTCATGAACAGGTTGGAAACGCAGAGCAGGGCAGCAGTCTGAATCCAGATAGGCATAGGGCACTCCGGGGCGGTGGCGAATCCTATTGGCTCTCCCTATGGCCTCGCAAGTATCTGACGAACGCCACTGAGCGATAGTGCGTTTTGCCGGGGCGGCGATTATGATCGCCGCCCCGTTATTTCATTTCGGACGTTGAAATGAATTGCCGTCCCGGTTGCGGTGCCTGTTGTATTGCCCCATCGATCAGTTCGCCGATTCCCGGTATGCCTTCTGGCAAACCGGCGGGTGAGCGCTGCCTGCATCTTTCCGAGCGAAACCTCTGCGGGCTATTCGGCCTATCGTCCAGGCCTGCTGTTTGTAGTCAGTTTCAGGCCGATCGTGAGGTTTGTGGAGACTCTGAACAGGAGGCCATTCAGCTGCTCGGGTGGTTGGAGCAGGCGACCGCCTAATCCCTTTGGCGTGTCAGTGGCAGTTACCGTTTCGGGACTGTCTTTCTGGCATACAGCCGCGCCAGCGTGAAGGGCGACAGCTTGAGCATGAACCCAAGGGCTAGCAGACGGTTTTGGCAGGCGCGGCGCCACCAGCCGTCCCGCTGCCAGCGGCGCGAGCTTACCCCGAGTCCATGCTCGATGCGGCGAAACGAGCCATGCCTGCGCAGCCCTTTGACCAAGGGCACTTCCTCGAAAAGCGGCCAGGGCGCGTGTTGGCCTACGGCGAAATAGGCTGTCCGGCGAGCGAAGATGCCTTGATCGCCATAGGGCACGCCGACCCGGTTTCGCCACGCGACCAGGCGTTCGATCAAGCGTCCCTGCCAACTCTTGGCATCGCTGAAGCGAAAGGCGAAGTAGCCTCCCGTAGCGCCTTTCTCTATGGCCTCGCTCACGGCCACCAATGCCTGCCGGTCCAGATCGGCGTCGGCATGCAGAAACCAGAGAGTCTCATGCGCCGAGAGCGCGGCCCCCTGGCGTAACTGCTCGCCTCTCGATGGTGTTGCCGATGACCACAGCGCATCGTGGTTCCGGCACAGCGCTTGGCATCGCTCACTGACAGCCGCATCCACTACGACGATTTGCAGCGGTATTCCGGTTGCTGACTCAGCCAGACGCAATTGCAAAAGCAGCCGATCAAGGTGCTCTTCGTCGTGCAGGCACGGGATGATCACGCTGATCCCTGATGAGCTCACCGTCACAGTCCCTCAAGATTGTTCAGCGTTTGTAGCAGTCTTCGCCTCGTTGCTCTGGGGTCGTCGGCGAGCGCTTGGGCTGCAAAAGGCAGGTCCGCTTGTTCGTCGATATCGAACGATTCCCCGCAGAGCGCAACCGAATGACCCACCCGACGGCATGCATTCGCCAGTGCGTGACCCAGTTCAGGGGTGCTCCACGGCAAGGCAGCTAGATCCGGCCAGGGAAGGTTCGACGCCATCAGCACCACCCCTCCGTCTCGCGCAGCCACGAGTACCGTATCGTGTGTCCCCAACGCAGCGTGTACCCGCTGATAGTCATCCGGTGCGAGCGCCGGAGCGTCGCTTCCGATGTACAGAAGCTGCCGGTGGTCGAGGCCGCGCAAGCTGTGGTCCAGGTTGTTGATTCGTTCGCCCAGGTTGCCGGCAGTTTGCGCCAGACACAGAGCCTGCGGCATCAGCTGTGCGGCCCAGTCACACGCATCCCTCTGATCGGGGGCAATGACGACCGGCCCGTGCCAGCTGCGCAGGTCTTCCAGTGCGCAATCAAGCAGATGTTCGGCGATATCCAAGGCTCGCTCGACGCCGATCCGCACAGCCAGGCGCTGTTTGCCGTGGCCAAGGGCAGGTCGCTTGCAAATGAGGACCAGCGCTGCGTCGGTTGGAAGGGTTTGCTTTGTAGTCATCAAGCTGGCTCGTTGGGGACGTCGGATGCGGCACATCTCGGCGCTGCGGTTGTATTCGGTTTGGAGAGGCCGCTCTGCCGATCGTTGCAGCGAGGCGTTGAAGGTGTCTTTGGATCTGCACTGTCGGGCATTCGATGCAGGGTCCAGCGGCTAGCCGTTGGGTTTCATCCGCTGCTTTACCTACGTGAACAACAAAGTGACGGTGCCGTTTCCGTTTCCGTTTCCGCTGACTCGCAGTGGGCTGTGCCATGGTTATCGCGAATCCGCGCTGCCGCCAAGTCGCCAGCGATGAAACCGCGCCACCCAGCGCAGCACGCTGGTCGGTGCATGGGCACGTTTCCATTCGCCGGCGACAGATTTGTTGGCTTCGGCTAGGGTCGGGTAGATGTGGATGGTGCCGAGAATCTTGTTCAGACCCAACCCGTGCTTCATCGCGGCGACGTATTCGGTGATCAAGTCGCCCGCATGCTCGCCTACGATGGTGGCACCGAGAATGCGGTCCTTACCTGGAACCGTCAGCACCTTGATATAGCCATGCGCGGCTTCGTCGGCAATGGCGCGATCAAGCTCATCCATGTCGAAACGGGTGACCTCATAGGCAACACCCTGGGCTTGCGCCTCCTGTTCGTTGAGCCCGACATGTGCCACTTCCGGGTCAGTGAAGGTTGCCCAGGGAATCACGCGGTAGTCGACTTTAAAGCGTTTGAGCCCGCCGAAGAGCCCATTCACCGCGCCGTACCAGGCTTGGTGAGAGGACACATGGGTGAACTGGAAAGGCCCGGTCACGTCCCCGACGGCGTAAATGTTGGGGAAGCGAGTCGCCAGGTAATCATCGGTGGCGAGGGTGCCGTTGTCCCGCACCTCCAAGCGCAACTCCTCGGCACCAAAGCCTTTGATATTGGCGGTTCGGCCCAGTGCCAACAGCACCTGATCAAACTCAATGACCACTTCGCCGTCGCTATCAACGCTGCGACAGACGAGCTGCCGTTGCCCCTCGATCACCTTGAAGTGTTCAGCGTTATGCTGCAGACGCACATCCACACCGTCCTCGCGCAAGCCCGCCAGTACGGCCGCGCTGGCGTCGGAGTCCTCGCGCGGCAGCAGGCGCTCGTTGCGCTGCACCAGCGTGACCTGGCAGCCGAGACGCTGAAAAGCCTGGGCCAACTCGCAACCGATTGGCCCGCCGCCGAGCACCAGCAGCCGTTTCGGCTGCTCGCGCAGCGCCCACACCGTATCCGAGGTGAGCGGCGCAACCTGCTCGATACCGGGGATGCTCGGCACCGTTGGCCCCGCGCCGGTGGCGATGACGATAGCGCGGGTGGTGATTCGCTGGCCGTTGACCTCAACCGTCCACGGCGAAGTGATCCGCGCCTCGCCCTCGGTCACCTCGACACCGAGCCCGGTGTACCGCTCGACTGAATCGTGCGGCTCGATCGTGGTAATCACGCGCTGAATGCGCGCCATGACCGCGGCAAAGTCCACTTCTGCGTCGATTGGCTTGAAGCCCAGCTGTTCGGCTTTCTTCAGATCGCTGGCCAGTCTCGCCGAACGGATCAGCGCCTTCGAAGGCACGCAGCCGGTATTCAGGCAATCGCCACCCATCTTGTGTTTTTCGATCAGGGTGACCTTGGCTTTTACGGCTGCGGCGATATAGGCGCTGACTAGGCCACCAGACCCCGCACCAATGACCACGAGATTGCGGTCGAAATGACGAGGCTTATCCCAACCGGCGTACACCTTGCGTGCTTTGAACCAAGCCAGCGCCTTGCGCGACAGGACGGGCAACAGCCCCAACAGGACGAAGGCGCCAATCAAGCCCGGCGAGAGAATTCCGCCTAGTGATTCCAGCTGACCGAGCTCGCGTCCGGCATTTACATAGACCAGGGTGCCGGGGAGCATCCCCAGCTGACTGACCCACCAGAACGTCCAGACGGGCAGTCGCGTAAGGCCCATCGCCAGATTGATCAGGAAGAAGGGAAAGACCGGCACCAGACGTAAGGCAAACAGATAGCTGGCGCCTTCGCGCTCGATCCCCTGGTTGATTTTCGCGAGTCGCTGTTGGAAGCGTGTTTGTACCCAGTCGCGGAGGAGGTAGCGGCTGAGCAGCATCGCCAGGGTCGCCCCCAGTGTCGACGCAAAGGAGGCCAGCAAGGTGCCGCCCAGCAGGCCGAACAGCGCGCCACCCACCAGCGTCATCAGCGCCGCGCCCGGCAGGGATAGCGCGGTAACCAACACATAGACAATGAAGAACACGCTGCCAGCGACCCAGGGATGAGCCTGCACCTGCCCGTCGAGCACCGCTTGCTGCGCCTTGAGGGCATCCAGATTGAGGTAATGACCGATATCGAATACGAAGAAGCCTGCCAGCAGGACCAGAACCAAGGCTATCAAGGCTACTTTGCGGCTGTTCATCCTTGCGTCTCCGTTTATAGAGGCCTGGTCGGTTGGTCCAGCCGCTTGGTAGTTTGCTTTACCTCGAATCGCTCAGGCTGCCACTGCAGCTTGAGCCTTGCCCGGCGGTGCAGGCGTAGCAATGATCACGCGTGACGATGGCGTTGCCGTTGAGGCTCGTCGTCTGCAGCAGGTTGCGCAGATGCGGCCGGTCGCGACCAATCAGCTCGGGCATGGCCATTGGCAGGTCGAGCATCTGGTTGAAGTCGCAGTCATACAGGTAGCCCTGCCAGTCCACGCTGATCAGGCTGCGGCACATCACGGCGTCGAGATTCGCCGGTCGGTAACTGTCGCGCAGCAGCTGCATGTAATCACCGAACTGGCCCTTGCTGATCAGGGTGCTGCCGAAGCGGGCGATGGGCTGGTTGGTAATCGTCAGCAGGTGGTTGAAACGAATGTCGAAGTCTTGCCCGAGGTGGCTCTTGTAGTCGGCCTCGAGCTGGTTCTGCGGGGGTGGCAGGCTGGGGCCTTGGGGGTTGTAGACCAGATTGAGGATGCGATCACTGCCCTCGGCTCCGTAGCCGAGACGGTTAAGTTTTCGTAGCCCGGCGATGCTGGCTTCGAATACGCCATCGCCACGTTGCTTGTCGACGTTTTCACGCGAGTAGCAGGGCAGGGAGGCGGTGATCTCAACGCCCTGGTCGGCGAGGAACTCAGCCAGGTCTTCATATCCCGGTTCGCTCAGGATGGTCAGGTTGCAGCGGTCGATCACCCGCAACCCCTCTTGTCGCGCGTGGATGACGATCTCGCGAAAACGAGGGTGCATCTCCGGCGCGCCGCCGGTGAGGTCGAGCGTGTGCACCGGGTGCGCGTCGATTACCTGATGCAGCAGGCTCAGGCTTTCATCGGTCATCGCCTCCGTGCGCGTCGGTCCGGCGTTCACATGGCAATGCAAACAGCGCTGATTGCAGCGGTAGGTCAGGTTGATCTGCAAAGCCTCCAGCGACCCGCGACTGATCGGGGGAAACGCCAGGGCGTTCAGAAGGGGGAGCGTGGCATGCATGGTGATGGCTGCCCTTTGTTGTAGAAATGCCGATTGGCGTCGCTCTTCGGCGCAGCGTTACAGTCTGCTCCGCGCGTAGGCCACTCGCAGAGTTTTTTGCGAGGCTCCAAGTCTGAAGCCTGTAAAACGAGCGGCGCCTTTCAAAAGCAGTATCCAGAGGATGTCCGGAAAATAAACAGTTGTGCGCGTCTGATATGTATCAGGGGATATGTACCGTTGGCTGGCTTACCCACCGCCTGCAAAGCGTCCGACGCGCTGGAGCGAATCGACCAGCGATGGAACTCGGTCAATGACCGCACATGAAATCAAGCGACCCGCTCATGGCGGGTCGCTGGTCTAGGGGCGAGTCGCCGACGTTCAGAGCGGCTTTGCCGTCAACGGCTGGATCGCCGGGCCGTGAATCACTTCACCATCAGCCCGGAAGATCGAGCCGTGGCAAGGGCAGTCCCAGGTGCGGTCGGCGTTGTTCCAGGTCACGCTGCAACCCATGTGCGTGCAGGCCGCTGAGACGCCGTGCAGCACGCCCGAATCGTCCCGCCAGACCGCGATCTGCTCGTCACCGCGGGTAATCACGCCACCTTCGCCGGGGCCGATCGCATCCAGTTCATCGACCTGAGACTGGCTCTCGCCGCTCTGGTTGAAGTCGTCCGGCGAGGGCCGTCGGGGATCGTAGAGCGTTTTCCACGGACGCCGCCCGGTGATGATCTGACGGGCAATGCCGAGGCCCGCAGCGGTGCCGTTGCTGATGCCCCACGCATTGAAGCCGGTGGCGACGAACAACCCGGGCGCCTGCTCCGGATCCGCCTCGCCAACATAGGCCATGCGGTCGGCGGTGTCATAGTCCTCGTTGCACCATTGCCATACCGCCTCGCCAACCGGCAGGTTGTTGCGCGCCCACTGTTCGAGGTCGACGAAGCGCTGCGCCACGTCACCGTCCTGCCCGGTGTTGAAGCGCGGGCCGAGCACGAGCAGCAGCGGGCCTTGGTCGTCGCGGCCCATGCGAATCGAGTGGGTCGGATCTTCGGCGGCGATGAACATGCCCTCGAGGTGGGCTTCGTCCTTGGGACGGAAGGCGATTGCGACATGGCAGCGTGGCTGAGTCGGGCTGACCAGGTCGATGGGCGTCTCGACCGGCATGTGCGTGGCGAGAATCACCTGGTCGGCGCTGACCGTGCCGCCATCGAAACTCACTTGCCAGCGGTCGTTTCGCTCGAACTTCTGCGCGCGGGTCTGCTGATGGATTTTCCCCCCGCGCGCCTGTACCGCCGCCGCCAGGCCGACCAGGTAACTGGCCGGGTTGAATTGCGCCTGATCAGGAAACTCGAGCGCACCCGTGGTCTCGAACGGCAGCGGCGCGCGGTCGAGTACCCGTGCGGCAAAGCCCAGGCAATGCGCCGCCTCGGCTTCTCGTTCGATGGCCTCGCGGGCTTGTGCGGAACAGGCATAGACGAAGGCGGACTGGCGCTGGTAATCGCAGTCGATTTGCAGATCTTCGACCCAGTGGCGAATGCGGTTCACCGCTTCGCGGTTGACGTCGGCGTAGCACTGCGCCAGCTCCTGGCCGAAGGTGTCGATCAGGTGGCGGTAGATGAGGGCGTGCTGGGTGGTGACCTTGGCGGTCGAGCGGCCGGTGACCTGTCGGCCGATCTCACGCGCTTCGAGCACCATCACCTTCTTGCCAGCTTCGCATAGGGTCATGGCGGCGCTCAGCCCGACGATGCCGGCGCCGACCACGACAGCGTCGCATTCGCTGTGGCCGGTAGCGGGCGGAAAGTCGCTACGGGGCGCGCTGGCAGTCCAGCAGCAGTCGGGTATGGCAGATAGCGCGGGCATGGGCAGGGTCCTCATCGGCTGAGTCGCATGGTCTGTAGACGTTTCATCCCACCGGCGTATCGACGGCATGGACGGAGGTTCACGAAACGTCGGGCACTAGGCAGTAGAGCGACCCGGTTCGGGCTGGTTCCTGACCACCGGGCAGGACGCGCCAAGCGATGCCGGGTCGGGCCTCCTCTCGTCGGTTGGCGAGGGCCGGAGCAAACGGATGCCGGCTCTGCCGGTCACTTTTTTAACCCTGTCGCGGAGGTGACCGATGAAGCTCTATTACTACGACCACTGCCCATTCAGTGCCCGCGTGCGCATGCTGTTGAACCTGAAAGGGATCGAAGCCGAGCGTGTAGTTCTGCCAGCCGATGACGAGCAGACCATCAGCCAGCTGATCGGCAAGCATCAGATCCCGGTGCTGGTATGTGACGATGGGGAGCCCATGGCTGACAGTGTGGAGATTGCGAAATACCTCGACGGATTCGACGGCCAACCGATGATCCGTGAGCCGGATACGCCCGCGCTGCACGATTGGCTGGAGCCCTTTGTGCCGAACCTGCAATACCTCGGTTACCCGCGCTGGACACAGATCGGCCTCGAAGAATTCGCCAGCCCCTCGGCCTATGCACATTTCCGCGAGAAGAAGACCGAATCCATCGGCGACTTCGAAACGGCGCTGGCAAATACCGAAGCCAAGGCGCGCGAGGTCACTGCGCAATTGCGGCGGCTGCCGCAGATCACCGACCTGACGCCGACCCACGTGCAGCCGCGCTGGGATGACGTCACGCTGTTTCCGATGTTGCGCAGCCTGAGCGTGGTGAAAGCCGTGGAGTGGCCTGAGGACGTGCGTGCCTACACCGTCACTCAGGCGCAGCGTTGCGGGCTCGACACCTTTTTCGATCGCGCATGCTGACCACCTCGTGCCGGCTCGGCGAAGCCGTTCATTGCACCGGGGCCGGGTAGGGCTGCGCCGCGAGAAGCGGTTCACTACCCTGATTTCTGCTGGCTCGGCCAAATTTGCTGGAAGGCACCGATGAGGCTGTCGCAGCTTCGGTGATAGTCGGCAGCCAGTTCCTTCCCGATAACCGCCTAAGCATTTCTCTGCGTGAGATCTCTGGCAGCGCTGCGCGCCCGGGATGCTCCGAAGGCGAAGCGGCTGCGTCGCCTGACGAGTTCAGGCGACGCAGACAGGCGTTGGTCCGGCAGCGGAACGATCAGCCCGAGGGTCGATCCGAACATGCTATGAACACGATGCAAGGTGCGGAGGACCAGCCATGACCGAAGGCATCCTGCTTGGGGTGACCGTAGTGTTCGTGGCGATCACACTCATTCAATACTGGAGCCAGCCAAGCTGGTGGGTGCGCGGGTGGGATTTCCCCAAGTTGCAGCTCGGCGCGCTGCTGTTGGGGCTGTTGCTGCTTCAGTTGCTGTTGCTGGATTTTTCCAACCGCTGGAATTTGCTGCTACCACCGGTGACGCTGGCTTGCCTGGCCTATCAGTGGTGGTGGATACGGCCCTACACACCTTTGGTGCCCTGTGAAGTGGACTGGGCCGACCCGAATGACGACAGCCCGCGGATTCGTATCCTCTCGTCCAATGTGCTCACCCCAAACCGCCACGCCGACCGCCTGATCGCGCTGGTCAGGCAATACCGGCCGGATGTACTGGTGACGCTTGAGACCGATCAGTGGTGGGACGAGCAGTTGCAGATGCTCAGCGATGACTACCCCTGGTGCATTCGCTGTCCGTGGACAACCTGTACGGCATGCACGTGTTCTCCCGTCTGCCGTTGGAGCATCAGCGGTTGAGCTTTCTGGTGCAGGACAACATCCCGTCGATGCACGCCCGGCTACGGGTCAATGACGAGCTTGGCGTGCGCATGCACTTCCTACATCCGGCACCGCCAAGCCCGACGGAAAATGACGAGTCCACCGAACGGGACGTCGAGTTGTTGATCGTCGGGCGCAGCGTCAAGCAGGCCGACGAGCCGATGATTGTCAGTGGTGACTTGAACGATGTTGCCTGGTCGCCAACCACGCGATTGTTTCGCAAGATCAGCGGCCTGCTCGATCCGCGCATCGGCCGCGGCATGTTCAACACGTTTCATGCGCAGTACCGCTTCCTGCGCTGGCCGCTGGATCATTTCTTCCACAGTGCCCACTTTCGTGTCGCACGCATCGAGCGCCTGCCGGACATTGGTTCGGATAATAACTGACCCCCTTTTGATAGCTGATTGAAAATCTACCGATGGCGTTTCGCTGGTTCTGCCGAGATTACGTTTTTGTAAGGTGATTGATAACAAGCAACTCTGCGCCGGATTGTTATGTCTATGCCTCTGACGACGCCAACTAATCGGAGGCTCATCAACTATCCAAAAAGCTCAGAGCACCTTGCTGAAAGGCTTAGTGGCCGGGATTGTATTGACCGCTTTGTTAAGTTTGCTGCTGGTGCTGTTCGTTGCGTATACCGGCGCGTACAACATCGTTGCTTCTCAGGGTCATTCACCCTTCGTTCGCTGGGTGTTCTCGACCACGACGCAAAACTCAGTATCGGCCCGGGCGGCGGATGTAGAGGTGCCAGCAGCATTTTCCGAGGCGCAAGTAGCCACAGGTGCAGAGCACTACAAGGCGATGTGCGAGCACTGCCACACCGGTCCAGGCGTGGAAAGAGCCCAGTGGGCACAGGGGCTGCTACCGCAACCGCCGCACCTGGTCGAGGTGGCCGCGCATTGGCAGCCGAACGAGGTGTTCTGGCTCGTCAAGCATGGCGTTCGCATGTCGACCATGCCGGTTTCGGCGAAACGCACAAGGATGCCGAGCTCTGGGACATTGCCGCGTTCGTGAAGCAACTACCCGGCATGACCGCCAGCGAATACGCCGCGCTGGGTCAGCAAACTGGCACGCATTAAGCACTAGAAGGAAAACATGATGCAGATGTCTTATTGGCATTTCGCCGCGATGATCGAAACTTCCACGGTCGTGATGTTCGGCCTGATGTACCTAAATAGCGCCACGGGATCAATCAGGAAGAGGTGATGATGGTCGCGGCTCATGCCTGGGACATCACCGGCGCGGCCGTGGCAGACTGCCGGACGGCCTTCATCGCGCGCCCCGGCAAGGTGCTCAATCCAGCCGGCAGTCAGCCGGATCTGCACTGTGACGATCTGCAGGATTTCGCCAGGCAATTGCTTGCCTGGCGTGAGCGGTAACGGTCCAGAGCGCTTCGCCTCATTGCTCGGTCTGCTTGCCGCTGAAGGCGGTGATCGGTTTTTCCGCTTCCTTGTCCAGCCCGCTGGCGAAGGTCTTTAACCCTTCGATGATGGGCATCAGCGCCGCCCATAGCTCGTCGTCATGTAGCATCTTGTAGGCACCGGTCACGCCTGGCGCCTCGTCGTGCTTGTCATCCGGCTTGTAGCGCCCGACAGCGCCAAAGGCCGATTGGAGCGCAAACACGATCTTGTAGAACTGCGCCGGCTCGATACGTGACAGCGCCATGCCGAGAATCGACAGGTTCTGCATGGCATTGAGCGAGCCTTCTTCGCTCAACCCGTCAATCAGCACCTTGAGCACCTGATGCTGCGAGCCGGCCAGGTCGTTGGCAAAGCGCAGCACGCCGCCCTTGTGCAGGGTTTCCAGCAAGGTATCGAGTTCTTCCCGAGCAGTGGGGCCGATCGGGGTTGGCTTGACCTCGTAGTTCAATCGTTGGGCCATCAGAATCTCTCCGGATGCGGGGCTTGGGCGGGTGGGGCGACATAATCATCGCGGTACCACTTCACCTCTACGGGCACGCCATCGTTCGGCGTGCGGGTGGCGTTGCGGAAGTTATTCGACGGCAGCGGCGGCTCACCTTTTTTCGGCAATACCTCAAGCTTCACCGCAGTTTCCTTGTAGGCCGGCGTGTTCACGTCAGGGTCGTGATGCTCGCCGGTGAGCAGGTTGAGGCCTGGCTTGCCCTGGTGGATGGGCATGAACAGCGTCTTGCCGGCGACCCGGTCGGTCACCGTGGCGCGCACTTCTACCGAGCCGCGGCGCGAGGTCACGCGGACCCATGTGCCATCTTCAATGCCGCGCTCAGCAGCTAGCTCTGGGCTGACCTCGACGAACCAGTTCGGCGCCTGTGACCAGATGCGTGGCCCGCGACCGGTCTGGTTGGTGCCCTGGAACTGTTCAAGCATCCGACCATTGTCGAGCATGATGTCGTACTCGCCGTCTGCGGACTCCGCCGGTTGCTTCCATTCCAGCGGGAAGAGCACGGCCTTGCCGTCGTCGGTGTGGAAGCGCTCGGTATACAGCAGCGGCGTGGTGCTGCCATCGGTCTGCATCGGCCAGAACAGCGACTGCCAGCCTTCCAGGCGCTCATAGCTGATGCCCTGGAACATGGTGGCAATGCCGGCGACCTCATCCATGATCTGGCTTGGGTGGGTGTAGCCCCAGTCGTAGCCCATACGCTTGGCGAGATCAGTGAGGATCTGCCAGTCCGGACGGCTATTACCGAGCGGCGGTAGCACCTGATAGAAGCGCTGGATGCGCCGTTCGGTATTGGTGAAGGTGCCGTCCTTTTCCACCGAGGGGGAGGCCGGCAGCACCACGTCGGCGAACTCGGCGGTGCGGCTCATGAAGATGTCCTGCACCACCATGAAGTCGAGGCTTTCGAAGCCGCTGTGTACGTTGCGGCTGTCAGCGTCGGAGAATGCGGTTTCCTCGCCGATGATGAACATCGCCTTGACCGAGCCTTCGTCCGCACCCTTGACCATGGTGAAGTTGTCGTTGCCTTTTTCCAGCGACAGTTTCTCCTTCGGCACGCCCCAGGCCTTGGCCCACTTGTCGCGGTTTTTTTCCTCGGTGACCTTCTCGTAGCCGGGGTACATGTTCTTCAGGCAGCCGAAGTCGCTGGCGCCCTGGACATTGTTATGGCCACGCATCGGGTAGCCGCCGGTGCCGGGACGGCCATAGTTGCCGGTGACCAGCAGCAGGTTCGACAGCGCCGTACTGGTGTCCGAGCCGTGGCTGTGCTGGGTGATGCCCATGGCCCAGAGCAGGCAGACGCTCTTTGCCTGGCCGATCAGCTCGGCGGCCTCGATCAGTTTTTCTTTTGCGATACCGGTGACCTGGGCGGCAAAATCCATTGTGAAGGGCTCGAGCGACTGCTTGTACTCCGCGATCTGATTGACCCGTGCGTTGAGGAATTCAGTGTCGGCATAGCCATGCTCGAACATGTAGCGCGACAGCGCCGACGCCCAGACCATGTCGGTGCTGGAGTTAGGTCGCAGGTGGATATCGGCGCGCTCGGCCATCTCGTGCTTGCGCGGATCGAACACCACCCACTTCTGCCCGCGGTGCTTCTTCTGCGCCTTCAGCTTGGAGGCGATCACCGGGTGGTTTTCGGACAGGTTGCTGCCGACCATCACGATCAGCTCGGCTTTTTCCATGTCCTCGATAGTGCCGGAATCGCCGCCGTAGCCGACGGTGCGGAACAGCCCCTTGGTCGCCGGGTTCTGGCAGTAGCGTGAGGAGTTGTCGACACTGTTGGTGCCGATGATCGCGCGAGCGATCTTCTGCGTGAGGTATGCCTCTTCGTTGCTGGCCTTGCTCGAGCCGATGAAACCGATCGCGTCCGGCCCGTGGGTATCGCGGATCTGCAGCAGGCGCTGCGCGACCAGATCCAGCGCCTCGTCCCAGCTGGCCTCGCGAAACTTGCCGTTGTCGCGGATCAGCGGGGTGGTCAGGCGCTTCGGGTCGTTGACGAAATCCCAGGCGAACTTGCCTTTGATGCAGGTGGAGATGCCATTGGCCGGCGCATCGACTACCGGCTGTACCTTGAGAATGTGCCGATCACGGGTCCACATCTCGAATGAGCAGCCGACTCCGCAATAGGTACACACCGTCTTGGTGCGCTTGATCTCCGGCTGGCGCCAGTGCATGTCCATCTTCGAGATCGCGGTGATGGGCCGCGCGCCGATAGTTTCCTCGAGTTTCTTGACCATGTCGATCATGGGCCGCTTGACGTCCTGCGGTAGTGCCGTGAACGGGCCGGCGTCTGGCTGCATGGTTTTTTCCAGCAGCGCGTTGCAAGGGCAGACGGTCACGCAGTGGCCGCAGCTCACGCAGCTCGAATCATCGATCGGCTTGCCGCCATCCCAGAGCACGCGCGGATGCTCCATCGTGAAGTCGATGGACAGCGTCTCGTTGACCTCGACGTTCTGGCAGGCCTCGACGCAGCGACCACAGAGGATGCACTGGTCCGGGTCGTAGGTGTAGAACGGGTTGGAGTGATCTTTCTCGTAGGGCTTGCGCTTGAACTCGTAGCGCTGGATCGGCGGATTAATCTGCGCGTAGGTGTTGTGCAGCGTGCAGTCGCCAGTGTTGTGCTCGCACAGCGTGCAATACAGCTCGTGCTTGGCCACCAGCCGGTCCATGCCTTCCTCGCGCGCCGCCCTGGCTTCGTCGATCTCACTGGTCACCTGCAGGCCGTCGTGCGCTTTCAGCGTGCAGCCGCGCACCAGTTCGCCGTCGACTTGCACCCAGCAGACGTCGCAAGTTTGCGGCGAGCCGAGGGCGCGGTGGTAGCAGACGTGAGGCAGGTCAATGTCATGGCTGGCCAGGAAGTCGATCAGCGGGGTATCGGCTTCACCGTTCAGCGGCGTGCCGTCGAAGTGGATCGTGCAGTTGGTCATCAGGCCTCCGTTGTTGTTATCGGATGAGTGTTGGCGTCCTGGCCTGGCGCCGGCACGGTCCGGCGGATGCGTCGATTCCTCGGTCTTCCGCCCCGGCGCGAACCGTGGCGGAGGGTGGATTCTGTTGTCTTTAGGTGACTGATCGGCGGCGGAAAATGTTCCCTTACGTTTTGTGCGAGAAAGGGCTCTGGTACGGAACTCATCTCTCGCTGGGCGGCCAGACACACATAGATACATCCAGGATGCCGCCCATCAGATGGCCCAACTGTTTAGCCGAACAGCCGATATGTGGTTTCGGCTGGCCCTGCTCGGATTGTTCGGCGGGCTGGCGGCGCTGTTCGTGGCCTTCGTTATTTTGTCGCGCTCGGACTACACGACGGACAAGGGCTGGACGGTCCAGCAGCCGGTGCCATTCAGCCATGAGCATCATGCTGGCGCGTTGCAGATTGACTGTCGCTACTGCCACGACAGCGTCGAAACCAGTGCCGTGGCCGGCCTGCCGCCGACGCATACCTGCATGAGCTGCCATTCGCATTTATGGACCGGCGCAGAAATGCTCGCACTGGTTCGCCAGAGCCTGGCGCAGGGCGAACCCTTACGCTGGAACCGGGTGACCGAGTTGCCGGACTACGTGTTCTTCCACCACGGCGTGCATGTCAACGCCGGCGTCGGATGTGCCGAATGCCATGGCCAGGTCGACAGCATGCCGCTGATGCGCAAGGCCGAAACCTTCAGCATGAGCTGGTGCCTCGATTGCCATCAGGACCCGGCGCCGCGCCTGCGACCGCGCGATGCCGTTGCCGATATGAGCTGGACGTACAAGGGCGACCGGCGCGAGCTCGGTGAGGCATTGATGCGCAAGCACCACATCGGCGATGGCAACCTGACTCATTGCTACACATGCCATAGGTAGGCCATGAACGATCGACCCGACGCCCAACCACAGGACCGCACGCCCCTCGACTGGGAGGCGATTCGCGGGCGCCTGGAAGGCGAGCGCGGGCCGCGTTACTGGCGCAGTCTCGAGCAACTGGCCGATGAACCCGCCTTCGCCGCGTTCGTCGAGGCGGAGTTCCCGTCGATCGCTCCGCAGATGGATCGTCGACGCTTTCTACAGGTGATGGGCGCCTCGATGGCGATGGCAGGGCTGGCTGGCTGCGGCCGCCCGGAGCAGGGGGTGCCCTACGTCCTTCAGCCGGAAAAGATCATTCCCGGCGAAGCGCAGTGGTACGCCACCGCAGTGACCTTTGCCGGCTATGCCCAGCCAGTCCTTGGCCGCACGCATGTCGGCCGCCCGACCAAGCTCGAGGGCAATCCGGATCACCCGCTCAGCCGTGGTGCCAGTACCGCAATCATCCAGGCGGCCATCCTCCAGCTGTACGACCCGGATCGTTCGCAGGCGCCGCGCTTCAAGGGCGTCGACACCTCCTGGGAGAGCGTTCAGCTCGAAGTCAGCCGTCTGGCCGAAGGGCTTGATCGCCAGCGTGGTCGCGGTCTGCACCTGCTGCTTGGCGCGCACAGCTCGCCGACATTGCAGCGTCAGCTGGACGAGTTGCTGCAGCGCTGGCCCAAGGCGCGGCTGTATCGACATGAGCCGTTCGAAGGCGATCACTACCGGGCCGCCGAGCGCAGCTTTGGTCGACCGGTCGAGAGCCGATATCACTTCGAGGCGGCCGAATGGGTACTGAGCTTCGAGCACGATTGGCTCGGCGCTGGGCCCCAGGAACTGCCGCATGCAGTGCGCTGGGGCGAACGCAAGCGCAAGGCGGCGCGGGGCCAGGGCGAAGCGCGCCTGCTGGTGGTCGAGTCGGTGCCCACACTCACCGGAGCCAAAGCCAGCGAGCGCAAACGGATCGAGCCGGAAGCTCTGCAGACCTACGTACAGGCCCTGGCTGCCGCACTGGGGGAGGGCGGTGGGCCGGCCCAGCCGCTGCCGCGCGAACGCCAACGCTGGATCGAGGCCGTTGCCGATGGGCTCAAGGCTCGTGCCGGGCGCTGCCTGATCACCGCCGGTGAGCGCACGCCCTTGACGGTCCAGGCGGCTGTGCACCGGCTCAATCAGCGGCTGGGTAATGTCGGCAACACACTCACCTACAGCGAGCCGGTGATCTGGCTCGAAGCGGGCGGCCAACGTCTGGGCGACCTGCCGGCGCTGGCCGAGGCGATTCGCAGCGATCAGGTCGACGCGCTGCTGATGCTCGACTGCAACCCGCTCGACACTGCGCCGGCTGATCTCGGGTTCGTACAGCTGCTCGATCAGGTGCCGCTGCGCATTCATGCCGGTCTTTATTACGACGAGACGGCGGCCTACAGCCATTGGCATCTGCCTTTGACCCACGACCTCGATGGCTGGCACGACTCGCGCGCCGCCGATGGCAGCGTCTGCCTCGGCCAGCCGCTGGTGCGCACGTTCTACAGCAGCCGCACCTTGTCCGCAGTGCTGGCGCTGATGCAGGGCGACCTCAACCCCGATAGCCGCGCTGAACTGCGCAAAACCTGGCAGGCACTCGACGACACCGCCTGGCGGCAGGCACTGGAGCGGGGCTTCATCACCGATACGGCGTTCCCTGCACTGATGGTCGAGGCGGCGCCGATCACCTGGCATGCGCCGCCGGCACCGGTGGAGGGATTGACCCTGCGTTTTCTGCCCGACCCCAGCGTGTGGGATGGACGGCTGGCCAACCTCGGCTGGCTGCAGGAGCTGCCCAAGCCGATCACCAAGCTCACCTGGGACAACGTCATCGGCGTCGCACCGAAGCTGGCTGAAGAATATGGGCTGTCCAATGGCGACGTGGTGCGGGTCACCCTCGACCAGCAGGTGGTGATCGGACCGGCCTGGGTCATGCCCGGCCATGCCGAGCGCACCCTGAGTCTTTACGCCGGTTACGGGCGCACGCGCGCCGGACGTGTCGCCGACCGTCTCGGCTATGACCTGGCGCCGCTGCGCACGGCGGACGATCCCTGGCTGCGGCGCGGCGCCACGCTGGAGAAAACCGGCGAATTCATGCCGCTGGCCACGACCCAGCCGTTCCACCTCCCGCAGGGCAAGGACATCATCAAGAGCGAGCCCCGCGACAAGGCTTATCAGAAGGTGCCGAAGGAGCCGCTGTACCGCTTCGAACAAGCGAAAACGCTTTATCCGCCGACGCCGCCAAACGAGCCGGTCTGGGGGATGACCATCGACCTCGATCAGTGCATCGGCTGCAACGCCTGCGTGGTTGCCTGCCAGGCCGAGAACAACATCCCGGTGGTGGGCAAGGAACAGGTCGCGATGGGCCGCAACATGCACTGGCTGCGGGTCGATCACTATTACAAGGGCGATCCGGCCGAGCCCGAGTCGTCCGCGTTCCAGCCGGTGCCCTGTATGCATTGTGAGCAGGCGCCGTGCGAAGTCGGCTGCCCGGTCAACGCCACGGTGCACGGCCCGGACGGGCTCAACGAACAGATCTACAACCGCTGCATCGGCACCCGCACCTGCGCATCGTATTGCCCCTACAAGGTGCGGCGCTTCAACTGGTTCGACTGGACCGAGGACGACGAGCCGTCGATCCAGCATCAGCGCAACCCAAACGTCACCGTGCGTTCGCGCGGCGTGATGGAGAAGTGCACCTACTGCGTCCAGCGCATCAGCGAGGCGCAAATTACCGCACGGATCGAGAACCGTCCGGTCGCCGACGGTGAGGTACAGACCGCTTGCCAGCAGAGCTGCCCGACCCAGGCGATCGTCTTCGGCGATCTCTCCGATCCGGCGGCGCGGGTGCGTGAAGGGCGCGATACCCAGCGTCACTATGCGTTGTTGGAGGAGCTGGGTACGCGACCCAAGACCACCTACCTGGGCGTGGTTGAGTTGCCGAAGGTCGTCGAGGACGAGCCATGAGCCGCGCCGACACCGACCCACGCTACCCAGGCGCCGATACGCCGCATTTCCTGCCGCGGCAGATGCCGCTCGGCGAGGTTTCCAACCGGGTACTCACCGTTCCGGTCGACTTCGCCCCGTATCGCCGCGCGTGGTGGGCGCTGTTCATCTCCGGCTGTCTGCTGCTGGGACTGTTCATCGCCTCGGCGGGCGTAGTGGTGTGGAAGGGCGTCGGCGTCTACGGCAACAACAACCTGGTCAACTGGGGCTTTCCCATCCTCAACTACATGTGGTGGCTGGGCATCGGGCATGCCGGCACTTTCATCTCGGCCATGCTGTTGTTGCTCAACCGGCCGTGGCGCAACTCGCTCAACCGTCTGGCCGAGCTGATGACCATC
Source organism: Stutzerimonas xanthomarina DSM 18231 (assembly GCF_900129835.1). Taxonomy (GTDB): domain Bacteria; phylum Pseudomonadota; class Gammaproteobacteria; order Pseudomonadales; family Pseudomonadaceae; genus Stutzerimonas; species Stutzerimonas xanthomarina. The sequence goes on along the minus strand of NZ_FQXA01000002.1, from coordinate 766,303 downwards.
ATGGCGGTGGTGTGCGCGGGGATCTATCCGATCCTGCACCTGGGCCGGCCGTGGCTGTTCTACTGGAGCGCGCCGTACCCGAACACCATGGAGTTGTGGCCGCAGTTCAAGAGCCCGACCGCCTGGGATTTCTTCGCCGTGGTCGGCTATCTATCGGTCTCGCTGATATTCATCTACATCGGCTCGATTCCAGACTTCGCCTCAGCCCGCGACCATGCGCGCAAACGGCGCTACAAGATTTTCTACGGCCTGCTGGCGCTCGGCTGGCGCGGTGCGTCTTCGCACTGGGCGCATTGGCGGCGGGCCTACCGTTTCATCGCACTGCTAGCCGTGCCGTTGGTGTTCTCGGTTTCCAGTGGTTATTCGTTCCTGCTCGACCTTGCGCCCGAAACCGGCTGGCACTCCACGGTGTTCCCGCCGTACTTCGTCGCTGGCGCGATCTTTTCCGGCTTCGCCCTGGTGATCGTGATTGCCATCGGCCTGCGCCACTTCTTTGGTTGGCAGCTGCTGATCACCGTCAAGCATCTGGATGTGCTCGGCATCCTGTTGCTCGCCAGTGGCTGGATGACGGCCTACGGCTATTTTGCCGACACCTTCATTGCCTTCTATTCGGGCAAAGAACACGAGATCACCATGGCCATGGCGCGCCTGACCGGACCCATGGCCTGGAGCTGGTGGACAGCGATCTTCTTCAATCTGGTCTGCTTGCAGGCGCTCTGGTGGCCACAGGTGCGGCGCAACGGCAAGGCGCTGTTGGCGATCGCCGTCGGTGTGCTGATTGGCATGTGGTGCGAGCGCTGGATGCTGATCGTCGTGCCGGCTACGCGCGATTTTCTTCCGGCCATGTGGCAAAGCTACAGCCCGAGCTTCTGGGACTGGTCGCTGTTCATTGGCACCTTCGGCCTGTTCCTCGTGCCGTTCTGCCTGTTCATGCGGCTGCTGCCAATGGTCTCGACCTTCGAAGTCAAAGAGGCGCTGCACCGCTATCGGGGAGGCTCCGATGACTGAGCGCTGCTACGGAATGCTGGCCGACTTCGCCCACCCGGACCGTTTGCTTGAGGCGGCACGCGCCGCGCGCGAAGCCGGTTACACGCGTCTCGAGGCCTATAGCCCATTCATGCTGCCGGAATTGGAAACCCTGCTCGGCCAGCGCAGCAATCGTGCCTACTGGGCCGGCATCCTCGGTGCGCTGATCGGCGGCGGGCTTGGGCTGGGCATGCAGATTTATGCCAACCTCAGCTACCCGTTGGATATCGGCGGCCGGCCGTTGATCGCCTTGCAGGGCTTTGCAGTAGTCACTTTCCTGTTGATGGTCACAGGCGGCGCAATCGGGGCGCTGCTGGGGTTGCTGCTGTTCTGTCGTTTGCCGCTGTTGCATCACCCGCTGTTCGAGATGGACGCCTTCCGTCGCGCCACCGATGACCGTTTCCTGCTCTGCATCCGAGCTGACGACCCGCTGTTTGACGAGGCCGGGACCGCGTTGTGGCTGGCCGAGCGGGCGGTGTCGGTGAGCGAGGTGCCTGCCTGATGCGATGGTTGATGGTGCTGCTCGTGCTGCTCTCCGGCTGTGATCAGATGGCCAAGCAACCGCGCGCCGACGCGCAGGAGTCCAGCCTGTTTTTCCCGGACGGCAAGGTCAACCAGGCACCCCCGTTGGGCACGGTGGCGCGTGGCGAGCTGGCCTGGGATGCGCAGCTCGCCGAGCGTCCGGCGCTGACTGCCGAATTGCTCAGCCGCGGCGAAGAACGCTATCGGATCAACTGCGTGCCCTGTCACGGGGTCGCCGGCGATGGCCTCGGCACGGTGGTCAATCGCGGTTTTCCCCGGCCGCCGGATTTTGTCGAACCTCGACTGGTGCAGGCCGCGGACCGGTATTTTCTCGAGGTGATCGCTGAAGGTTACGGGGTGATGTACAGCTATGCCGCGCGGGTGCGCCCGGCTGATCGCTGGGCGATCGTGGCCCACATACGCAGCTTGCAGCTGGCGCGCGCGGCCGAGGTGGCCAAACTGCCTGAAGCGGATCGCCGCGCGCTGGAGGCCCTGCCATGAAATGGCGATCCATGGCCTGGGCGGCGCTGGCGTTCGGGGTGGTCGGGCTTGCGCTGGGGCTGTTGCTGGCGCCGCGTGACACCCTGGCCGCTTCTGTGGCGAGCCTGCTGGGGCTTGCGGGTATTCCGCTCGGCGCGCTGGCCCTCGGTCTTTCGCTGGCGCCGATCAGCGGCAGCGTCCGCGACCAGCTTTGGCCCTGGACATTGGTGGCCAGCCGGGCCATGCCGGCGCTGCTGCTGATGGTCCTGCCCGGTCTGCTGGGGGCGGGGCTGATCTACGAATGGATGCACCAGCACAGCAATGGGTTTCGCGGGCTGTGGCTGTGGTGGCCGAGTTTCGTGGTTCGTGGGCTGCTCTATGTCGGGCTGTGGTGGGCGCTGGCGCGTTGGCTGCTGCCGACCACGCTGCGCAACCCGGCGGGGGCGGGATTGGGGCTGATCGCGGTGGTGTTGAGCGTGTCGCTGGCAGCCTTTGACTGGGCGCAGTCTATGGAGCCGCACTTCGCTTCGAGCATCTTCGGCCTGCTATGGCTGGGCCGGCTGATGCTGTCCGGGATCGCCACCTGCATTCTATTCAGCCTGTTCGCCGGCGCCTCCCGCCCTGGCGTCCTGCGCGGCCTGTTCTCGGCCGTGAGCTTGGCCTGGATCTACCTGCACTTCATGCAGTACCTGATTGTCTGGTACGGAAACATGCCTGAAGAAGTGCGGTGGTATGAAACCCGAGCACATGACTGGCCGCTGCTGACCTGGCTGGTGGCGCTGCAGAGCCTGGTATTCATCGCGACCTGGTGGCCTTTTTCGCAACGCCGCTGGCCGCTGGCGGTACTCGCAGGGTCCACGCTGCTGCTGGGGTTGGCCGAGGGCGCCTGGCTCAGCCTGGCAAGCCTGTCGGGCCTGCATCCGCTGGCGAGCGGCTTGGCCATGCTCGCCGCTCTGGTCGCTGGGATTGCGCTGATGGCGCTGTCGATTTTGCCGAGGAGGTCCGCATGAGCGTCCCGGTCGATCCGCGTTCCAAGGAGGATGGCTTCGAGCACCACGACGCCGACGTCAACGTGTTGCTGATGATCGGCTTTGGCCTGCTGGCGGCGTTGGCGCTGTCACTCGCGGGCGTTGGGCTGCTGGTCAGCTACTACGAGTCGAAACCGGAAGCAATGGTGACGCCGTTTGAACGCGAAACGGTCATCCCGCCGCAGCCGCGACTGGAAAATAACCCCTTTCTCAACGCGCAACAGGTGATGCGCGATGGCGAAGAGCAGCTGCGTCATTACGCATGGGTCGATCGCGCGGCGGGCATTGCGCGCATTCCGCTGCGGCGGGCACAGGACCTGTTGCTCGAGCGTGGCTGGCCGGCTCCGGCTGAGCCAGGCGATCAGCAGAATGTACGTCTGCAGCAAGCCAAACAGAGAGCCGAACCTCGATGAACGGCCTGTTGCTGATCCTGGCCGCGCTGTGGTCGTTGCTGTTGGCAGCCCCAACGAGTGCCGCCGAGCCATTCGATCCCTTTGCCGCGGCCGGTATCGATTCGCGGCCCGGTGCGCAGGTGCCGCTGGACGTGCGCTTCACCGATGACAACGGCGAGTCGGTCACGCTTGCCGAGTTGCTCGACGGTCGGCCCGCGGTGCTGGTGCCGGTTTATTTCCGCTGCCCTAACGTATGCGGGTCGCAGCTGGCGAGTCTGTTCAATCTGCTCGGCGCGGTCCCGTTCGAACTCGGCAAGGATTACGTGGTGATTGCCTATAGCTTCAATCCGCACGAGACACCGGCCGATGCTCGCGCCGAGCGCGACAAGCTGGTCAGACGTTGGCCTGAACTGGCCGGTTCGCAGGCCGTGCACCTGCTTACGGGGCCAGAATCGGCGAGTCGCCAGGTCAGCGATGCGCTGGGCTTTCATTACCGCTGGGACGGCGCGATCGAGGAATACGCACACGCCTCGGCGGTCGCCACGTTGAGCCCGTCCGGCAAGCTGGTGCAGTGGCTATATGGGCTCGGCTATCAGCCCAATGATCTGCGGCTGGCGCTGACGGATGCCGGCGAGGGGAGGGTGGGTGACTTCAGCGATCAGCTGCTGCTGCTCTGTTACCACTACAACCCGCGCACTGGCGGTTATGACAACTGGGTCATCGGCGCGCTGCAAGTCGCTGGCACCGGCACGGCGGTGGCGCTGCTCGGTTTCATCGGTCTTTCTCTGTGGCGTGAACGGCGCAAGCGGGAGGGCGGTGATGAACGGTGAATTCCTGCGGCTGTGGCCGCAAACCGCCTCCGAGCACGCGAGCAGCATCGACTGGCTGATCTGGTCGTTCACCGGAATGATGTCGATTTTCGTGGTGCCGGTGTTCGTGCTCAGCATCCTGTTCGCCGTGCGCTACCGCAAAGGCACCAAGGCGCCCCGCGACCATCGCCCGCGGGGCAGCATGAAAGTTGAAATGACCTGGATCGTGCTGCCCTTCATCGGCTCGATGATCATCTACCTGGTCTCGGCGAAGCTGTATTACGAGGTGCGCACGCCACCGGCCGACGCGATGGAGATCCAGGTCGTCGCCAAGCAATGGATGTGGAAATTCCAGCACCCCGGCGGCCAGCGCGAGATCAATACCTTGCACGTACCGGTGGGGCGGCCGGTGCGGTTGAACATGATCTCCCAGGACGTGATCCACAGCCTTTATTTCCCGGCCCTGCGGATCAAGCAGGATCTGTTGCCCGGGCGCTATACGGAGCTGTGGTTCAACGCCACCGAAACCGGTCGCTACGAGGTGTTCTGTGCCGAGTATTGCGGCACCGACCATTCGAAGATGCTCGCCACGCTGGTCGTGCAACCGCCGCAGGAATATGAGCGCTGGCTGTCACAGGCCGGCGCCAGTGAGTCCCTGGCCGAGCAGGGCGAAGTGCTGTTTCGCCAGCTCGGTTGCAGTGGCTGCCACGGCCCGGCTGCCGTAGCCAAGGCGCCAAACCTCGAGGGTCTGTATGGCCGTCGGGTTGCGCTGCAGGACGGCGGCTCGGTGGTGGCTGACCAAGCCTACATTCGCGACAGCATTCTGCTGCCGCACAAGCAGATCGTGGCCGGTTACGAGTCGATCATGCCGAGCTTCGCCAATGTGATCGATGAGGAAGGCGTGCTGCGCCTGACTGCCTACATCAGGTCGCTGGGCAAGGTAGGCCACGCCTCCGGCACGATTGATGAGCGCGGGCAGGGTGAGCCGCACGCCGATAGCCCGCGCAGCCCGACGCCAGAGGAGAGCGCCCCTTGAGCCAGAAGAACCCGGCTGCCGACCGTGCGCCCAGTTACCTTGCCGACGAGCATGGGCTGCGCACCTGGCTGTTGACCACGGACCACAAGCGCATCGCGATCCTTTACCTGATCGGTGTCACGGCGTTCTTTTTTCTCGGTAGCCTGGCTGCCGCACTGGTGCGCATCGAGCTGGTGACACCCGATGGCGACCTGTTGAGTCCCGACGGCTACAACCGCACCTTTACGCTGCACGGTGTGGTCATGGTGTGGTTCTTCCTGATCCCGTCGATTCCGGCTGTATTCGGCAATTTCCTCATTCCGATCATGATCGGCGCCAAGGACATGGCCTTCCCCAAGCTCAACCTGTTCAGCTGGTACCTGCTGGTGGGGGGTGGCCTCTTCACGCTGTATGCACTGCTGATCGGGGGGGTAGATACCGGCTGGACCTTTTACACGCCGCTGTCGACGATGTTCAGCAATGGGCATGTGGTGGCGGTGATTCTTGGGGTCTTCATCGTCGGCTTCTCGTCGATCCTGACGGGGCTGAACATCATCGTCACCATTCATACGCTTCGGGCGCCGGGCATGACCTGGTTCCGCATGCCGCTGTTCTGCTGGTCGCTCTATGCCACCTCGGTGATTCTGGTGCTGGCTACCCCGGTGCTGGCCATCACGCTGCTGCTGGTGGCGGCGGAGTACCTGTTCGGCATTGGCGTGTTCGACCCCAACCTGGGCGGCGACCCGCTGCTGTTTCAACACCTGTTCTGGTTCTACAGCCATCCGGCGGTGTACATCATGATCCTGCCGGCGATGGGCGTGATGAGCGAGCTGATCACTGCCGCGGCACACAAGCGCATATTCGGTTACTCGTTCGTTGCCTATTCCAGCCTGGCGATTGCGGTGATTGGCTTCATGGTCTGGGGGCATCACATGTTCGTTGCCGGGCAGTCGATGTACGCCAGCATGGTCTTTTCGCTGCTGAGTTTCCTGGTCGCCATCCCCTCGGCGATCAAGGTCTACAACTGGACCGCCACCCTCTATAAAAGCAACCTGACTATCGACGCGCATTTCCTGTATGCGCTGACCTTTATCGGGCTGTTCGTCATTGGCGGCATCACCGGGCTGTTCCTTGCCCTGCTGGCGGCCGACGTGCACGTGCACGACACCTACTTCGTGGTCGCGCATTTCCACTACATCATGGTCGGTGCGGCGGTGGCCGGATTCTTTGGCGCGCTGCACTTCTGGTGGCCGAAAATGACCGGGCGGATGTACTCGCAGCTGTGGGGCAAGATCGCCGCTGTGATGATCTTCTGTGGCTTCAACCTGACCTTCTTCCCGCAGTTCCTGCTCGGCTACCTCGGCATGCCGAGGCGTTACCACAGTTATCCGGAGGATTTTCAGTTCCTCCATGTGCTGTCGTCGGCCGGCGCGGCGGTGCTGGCGGTGGGTTACATCATGCCGTTCTGCTACCTGCTCTGGTCGTTGCGCTATGGGCCAAAGGCCTCGGACGACCCCTGGGAAGCCGCCGGGCTGGAGTGGCGGACCTCGTCGCCGCCGCCCAAGCACAATTTTCTCGAGACCCCGATCGTCGACTTCGAGGCGTACGACTACCCACCTGAGGCAACCCATGGCCGATCGTGACGGGTACTTGGCCGAGCCATACCAGACTGCCGCCCAGCAGCGCGAAGCGAGCTTTCTGGGCATGTGGCTGTTCCTCGCCACCGAAATCATGATGTTCGGCGTACTGTTCCTGGTCATCTACTACTACCGTCTGCAGCACCCGGCTGCAGTCAGTGAAGCGGTGCATCATCTGCACTCGATTCTGGCGGGCTTCAACAGCGCGCTGCTGCTGACCGGCAGCCTGTGTATGAGCCTGATGGTGCAGGCTTCGCGCCTCGGCAACTATCGGCGGGTGCAGCAGTTCCTGCTGCTAACCGCCTTCTTTGGCCTGGCCTTTCTGGCGGTAAAGTTTTTTGAGTACGGTTGGGAATACCACGAAGGCCTGCTGCCCGGCATAGGCCCTGAGTCGCCGCTCAAAACCCTTGCGGCGCGGTTGTTCATAAACATCTATTTCTTCGCCACCGCACTGCATGCGGTACACGTGACCATTGCGGTAGTAATCGTGCTCGGCATGGTTGTGCGTATTCACTTCGCCCATATGAAGCTGCCGGAGCGGGCGATCACGCTGGAGATGGTCGGTCTGTACTGGCATCTGGTGGATGTGATCTGGATATTTCTTTACCCCTCGCTGTATCTGGTCGGGAGGGCAGCATGAAGACGGGCAAGCTGGTGCTGATCTATGCCGGGCTGCTGGCGTTACTGGCGATCAGCGCCACGATAGCGATCCAGTTCCCACAATGGGCGATGGTCGCGTTGATCTGTGCGGCGGGGCAGGCCCTGTTGGTGCTGTTCGGCCTGGCCGAACTGGGCACGCATTCGCCGCTGGTGCGCTTCTTCGCCTTGGGCGCAGGCTTCTGGTTGGTGTTCATGTTCACCCTTTCGCTGGCCGATCTACTGACCCGCGGGGGCTAGATCAGCTGATACTCGGGGTCATTGAAAATCCCGGCTGCGCACGTCGAGGCCGGTCAGCATCGGGGTGAGGTCGCTCAGGCGTCCGGCGATGACGTGACGCACGCCGTTTGCCGATTCAAGATGCCCATCGATTCGAAGCATTTGCGACTGTACCAATACCCGCCGTTGCCGCTCGGCCAGGTCGTGCCAGACCACCACGTTGATCATGCCGAACTCGTCTTCAAGGGTGACGAAGATGACGCCGCTGGCGGTCTGCGGGCGTTGGCGACCAATAACCAGACCGGCCACGCTGACCAGCCGACCATGTTCGACTTCGACCAGCTCGCGCGAGCTGCGGCAGCGTCGGCTCCGCAGCTGGTCACGCAGCAAGGCCAATGGGTGTGGGCCAAGCGTGGTACCCAGGGTGGCGTAATCAGTCACCAACTCTTCACCGACCGAGGGCAAGGGCAGAGGCACCGCTGCCTCCGGGGTCTGGACCTGTTCAGCGAACAGCGGCAGCTGCGGCTCGAAGCCGGCCACCGCCCAGCGAGCCTGATGACGATGCCCGACAAGTCCTTTCAGCGCCCCGGCATCGGCCAGCTGTTCCCGCGCACGGGCATCCAGTCGGGCTCGCAGGCACAGGTCATCGATACCGACAAAGGCTTGCTGCTGACGTGCCGCCTCGATTCGACGGGCATCCTCCTGGCGAAAGCCTCGCACCAGGCGCAGCCCCAGACGGATGGCTGGCTGATGGGTGTCGGTCGGCTCAAGGCTGCAATCCCAGCCGCTGTGACGAACGTCCAGTGGGCGGATCTCGAGTTGATGGCGGCGGGCGTCCTGGAGAATCTGATCGGGATTGTAGAAGCCCATCGGCCAGCTGTTGATCAGGGCGCAGGCGAAGGCGGCTGGTTCATGGCATTTGAGCCAGCAACTGGCATAGGTGAGCAGGGCGAAGCTGGCCGCATGGGATTCGGGGAAGCCGTAGCTGCTGAAGCCTTTGATCTGCTCAAAGATCCGTGCAACGAATTCTGCGCTGTAGCCACGGGCGAGCATGCGTTCGCTCAATCTCACACGGTGCGGCTCGAGGCTGCCATGTCGCTTCCAGGCGGCCATGGCGCGGCGCAACTTGTCGGCTTCGTCGGCGGTGTATTGGGCGGCGACGATTGCCAGCTCCATCACCTGCTCCTGAAACAGGGGCACGCCAAGGGTGCGCTCGAACACGGGTTTCAGTTCATCAGAGGGGTACTCCACCGGCTCTTCTTTATTGCGTCGGCGCAGGTAGGGGTGAACCATGTCGCCCTGAATCGGGCCGGGCCGGACGATGGCGACCTGAATCACCAGATCGTAGAACGTCTGAGGACGCAGCCGCGGCAGCATGGCCATTTGCGCGCGCGATTCGATCTGGAAAACGCCCACGGTGTCGGCGCGGCTGATCATCTCGTAGGTCGGCCGGTCTTCCTTGGGCAGTGTGGCAAGGCTCCACTGCGTGCCGCGATAGCGGGAGATCAGATCGAAACAACGGCGCAGTGCGCTGAGCATACCGAGCGCCAGCACATCGACCTTGAGCAGGCCGACCACGTCGAGATCGTCCTTGTCCCACTGGATCACGGTACGGTCGGCCATGCTGGCGTTCTCGACCGGCACCAGGGTATTCAGCGGGTATTCGGAAATGACGAAGCCGCCCGGATGCTGTGAAAGGTGACGAGGGAAGCCGATCAATTCACTGGTCAGCACCATTACCCGGCGCAACACCGGGCTTGCGGGATCGAAGCCGGCTTCCTGAAGTCGGGCGTCATCAGGTACGCGCTCACTCCAGCGCCCGCAGCATTCAGCCAGGGCATTGATCTGATCCGGCGGCAGGCCAAGCACTTTGGCTACGTCTCGCACTGCGCCAGTGGCGCGGTAGGAGCTCGCCACCGCCGTCAGTGCGGCGCGATTGCGGCCGTAGCGACGAAATACATACTGGATCACTTCTTCGCGGCGTTCGTGCTCGAAGTCGACGTCGATGTCCGGCGGCTCATTACGCTCGCGAGAGAGGAAACGCTCGAACAAAAGCCGGCTGTGCGAGGGGTCGAGTTCGGTGATGCCCAGCACGAAACACACCGTCGAGTTGGCTGCCGAACCGCGACCCTGGCACAGGATGTGGCGTTCGCGGGCGAAACGGACGATGTCGTGAACGGTGAGAAAGTAGCTTTCGTAATGCAGTTCGGTGATCAGCTGCAGTTCATGTTCGACCAGCGCACGCGATTTGTCCGTTACGCCTGCCGGCCAGCGCCATCTCATGCCGTCTTCGACCAGTTTGCGCAGCCAGGAGCTGGCATTGTGGCCAGCGGGTACCAGCTCGTGTGGGTACTGATACTTCAGCTCTTTGAGGCTGAACTGGCAGCGCTCGGCGATACGTAATGTCTCGGCAAGCAGCTCGGGTGGATACAGCTGGGCCAGTTCCTCGCGCCGGCGCAGGTGGCGTTCACCGTTGGGGAACAGGTGGCGCCCGGCCTCGGCTACAGGCAGGTGATGGCGGATCGCGGTCATGCAATCCTGCAGGGCGCGCCGGCCACGGGCGTGCATATGCACATCGCCACAGGCCACCGCGGGTATGCCCACGCGCCTGGCCAGTGCCTGCAACTGACACCGGTGCGTTTCATCATCCGGCCCGCGATGCAGTTCGATGCCCAGCCAGAGGCGTGCTGGAAAGCGTTCGCGCAGCCAGAGACCTTCCGCGTCAGCATCGAGGTGGGGTGTGATCCAGATGGCCAACAGCCCATCCAAGGGCTCGCTCAGGTCATCGGTCAGCAGCTGGTATTGGCCTTTCTCGGCACGACGACGTGCGCAGGTAATCAGCCGGCACAAGCGCTGATACCCAAGCAGGTTTTCGACCAGCATGAGCAGCTTCGGGCCGTTCTCGATCTGCATTTCGCTGCCAACAATCAGCGGCAGGCCTGTTTCCTTGGACGCCTGCCAGGCGCGGACGATGCCGGCCAGCGTACATTCATCGGTAATCGCCAGGGCTCGATAGCCCTGGAGCGCGGCGCGCTCGAACAACTCTTTGGCGCTGGAGGCGCCCCGTTGAAAACTGAAGTTGGAGAGGCAGTGCAGTTCGGCGTATTCGGGCGTCATGCGAACCAGCCGTGCAACATCAACGGCCCTCCGGTGACTGAGCGAAAGGCCCAGCCGCGCTGGCCCGTGCGGGTTTCCACCAGGTAATAGTCGCGGCGCACATCGCCCCCGTCCCACCAGCCCGATTCGATGCGCTCGGGGCCAGAGAGGATGCGCAGCGAGGCTTCATGCAGCGGTTTAGTTTCGCTCAGTAGCCAGCCGGGGCGGGGGGCTTTGGTCGATGGCACCTCAAGGTGGGCTGCATGCTGCGGTCGCCAGGCGCATTCGGGACGATGGTCGGCGCGAGCCGCGAGCCCCTGCACGGCATCGTCGCCCAAGCGGGCTCGCAATCGCTCACGCAATTGCTCCCAGGGCAAAGACTGCTGCGGTCGCTCATCGAAAAGCTCGCGATGCTCGGGGACGAAGGCTGGCAGCTGGTCTGCGAGCAGTCGTATGGCCAGCACCGGTGCTGGAAGCTGCAGATGATCCAGGCGACCGCGGGTCAGTTCGAACAGCATGGCCGGGTCGCGCTCGGCACTGAGCAGGCCGATCGGCAGCTGACTCTCGGGGAGGCTGCGGTGCTCCAGATGCAACGTGAAACGTTGGACCCCGCTGTCGCGGCCTGCCAGGTAAGCGGCGAGGTCGGCCGTCAGACGGCGCAGCGGGAAAAGCAGGGCCTGGTGCGACTCGACTTCGAAGTTCAGCTCGATACGCGTATCGAAGCGGTCGGGCGGGCGGTAGAAACTCAGAGCCAGGGGGCGATGCTCCAGCAGGGTGTCGAGGTGTCTCAGTGCTTCTGCCGGAAAGCGCTTTGCCAGCCCGTTCCGAGGCAGCGCCAGCAGTTGCTTGAAGGTGCGCAAGCCCATGCGCGCCAGGGCGTTGGACACCTCACGTGGCAAGCCGAGGCGATCTACCGGCAGATCAGCCAGTACCTGATGCAGCGTCTGGGTGTCCGTCACGACCAAGCCATCGTGCACGTTGGCCAGTACCCGCGCGGCGGCCGGATTGGGTGCCAGCGTGATGCGATGTCCGAAGCCCAGTGCGCTCAGCTCCGTGCGCAGGCGCGCCTCGAGACGAGGCCAGGGCCCGAACAGGCCGAGGCTGGACTGCACTTCCATAAGCAGGCAGCGCGGGTAGTGCAGACTGACCTGCGAACTGAAGCCGTAAGCCCAGGCGGCGAGGAACTGCTGCCAGCGTTCGATCGAGGCCAGGTCGTATTCGGCTGTCTCGAATCCTCGGGTCAGCGCCTGGGCGGCAACCAATGATTGCCCCGCCTTTAAGCCGAGTGCCCGCGCCGCTGGATTGACCGCCTGTAGCACGCGGCGCTGTGGCGTACCGCTCAATAGTGCCAGTGGCGCTTCGGCATCGGGGCGGCTACGCAGCACACCGTCCATGGCCAGTTGCGGCAACAGGATGCAGGCCCAGAGCATACTCATTGCCATCCCACGGCAGAAATTGGCTGGACGGGCGCCAGCCCGCCGCGACACTTGAGAATGCGCACTTGAGCCGGGCGAGCTTCGACTGCCAACCGCAATGCCGCTGGCGAGGGGTTTACCGCTTCGCGTAAAGAGCGATAGGCGAAGGCCAGTGTCTGTCCGGTCTCGGCGGCCACTTGCAGGCGACGCAGGGCGCGGTCATCGGCCTGCTGTGGCCAGCACAGCACCGCACCACAACTGCCCGAACGCAAACACTGTTCCGCCGCCCATAAGGCGTCGCGTCCGTGCGCCTGAACGAGGCTGAGCTGGCGCAGGTCGACCCCGGCAGCGAGCCAGGCATGAGGGAAGGGCAGGTGAGGCGGGGCGACCAGCACTACCCGTTCGCCGGCACTGGTCAACCGTGCCAGGGTGGGCCAAAGCAGACGCAGTTCGCCGATGCCGGTGGTGGCGATCAGCAGTTCGCTCAGTGCCGAGTCCGGCCAGCCCCCGCCGGGCAAGGCGGCGTCCAGAGCAGGATGGCCGGTGGGCTGGTTACTGGTCGAGACGATGCTTTGCTGGCCGCGCCATAGCCGGCGCGCATCGAGCAGTCGATCAAGTGAGACAACGGAGGACATGATGAACAGCAAATCCAGAATACTGTATATGGATACAGTATTCTGCTTTGCCCGAACGCGGGTCAAGTCGATGTGATGAACGTCATCGACTCAAGGTCTATACGGCCCAGCTCACATCAGAGCGTTCAGCGTCCCTATCAAACACAGTGCAGCGCCCATGGGCACAGCCATGCGCTCACGCCAGGCGAGCATCAGGCCTACCAGCACCCCGGCGCACATCAGTTGCCCCAGGCAGACCACTAGGCCGATGGCCCACCCAAGCGCTGCGACATCCAGCAGGACGATGGCAATCAGCAATCCGCCTGCCAACAGGCGCAGCCCACGTTGCAGAAGGAGGCTCGGCGCGCGATTGAACAATTGACGATGATGACGAGGCATCGCCAGACACAGCGCAAGCATGCCCATGTAAGCCAAGGCAAAAGCAAGTAGCGTCATGGCGAAACCTCCTGCATGCGCCTCTCACGTGCCGGTCGCGTCTCTGGTTGGGCGAGGGCCCGCCAGCCGCACAACAACCCGACGGCAAGCAATACCAGGTCGATGCCGAAGAGCGTCATATCGGCCCGCGTCAGGCTCGCAACAAGGTGTCCTTGCGGAGCCACGATGGCATTCAGCGCGGGCAGACCGAGGGCGAGAATCGCTAGCGCCGCGAACATCTGACGGCTCGATCGTGCCGGCTGGCCGTGTCCGATGCAGGCGAAAACGGCCACCGCCAGCCAGCTCAAAGCGAAGCACCAGCCTTCGATTGCCGCTCGGTCGGTGAGAGTGTCTGGCAACAGACGATTGGCCCAGAGCAGTGTCAGCGATGCGATGGGCAATCCGAAAAAGACCGCGCCGTTGAGCGCGCGTACCACCTGTATCCCCTTCGACTGCCGAGCTTCACGCTTGCGTATCCAGACTGCTGAACCTGCGATCAGCATTGCGCAGCCGGCCAGCCCCATCAGGCCATAGAACAGCCGAACGATCTGCCCGCCAAATTGAGCCATGTGCAAACCGACCATCCACATATAGGCCTCGTAACTGGTCGGTGCCTGTTGCTGGTGGAGCATCTCGCCAGTGGTTGCGTCGTAATTCAGGGTGTCCTGTGGCGAGCCGATGCGTGAAGGGTCAAGCCGACGAATGCTGACCACTGCCGAGGCGTCGAACGGGTGCTCTACGATCAGCCAGCCCGGCTCGCCGCCATTCCAGCGTTGACGGGCATCGTTGATCAAACCGTCCAGGGAGGTGAGTTCACCTACGGGCTTGTCCATTTCATTGCGGTGATAGCCGCCCTGAACCTCTTCGAAGAAGGTCAGCGGATCACTGTCATAGGCCACCATCGCTCCGGCTGGCATGTAGGTCGCGACAAAAATGGCGACGCCCGTATAGGCCAGTACCAGATGGAAGGGCAGGCCGATCACGCCGAACAGGTTGTGCGCATCGAGCCAGGCACGCTGGCCGTTGGCTTGCGGCCTGAGGGTGAAGAAGTCCTTGAATATCCGCCTGTGAACGATGATCCCGGACACCAACGCGACCAGCATGAACATGCCGGCCAGGCCGACGATATACATGCCGATCGTGCCTGCCTGAAGGTTGTAGTGCAGGGTGAAAAAGAACTCACCACCGAGGGTGTCCGGCATGGGTTTGCCAGTGGCGGGGTCGAAGACGGCACGTCCACGTTCGCCCGTGCCATCTTTCTCCCAGCCCAGCTTCCAATAAGGCTCGCGCTCGGTCGGACCATGCAGCCAGTAAGCATGCAGGGGACCTTCGACGTTGGCATCCAGCCACTGCCTGACGTTATCCGCCTCGATGCTGCTGGTTGCAGGCACGTGCAGCGCCGGACGCATCCAGCGTTCGAGCTCCTTGTCGAAACAGGCCAGCGTGCCCGCGAACAGAATCACGAACAGTAACCAGCTGGGCAGCAAACCGCCCCAGGTATGCAGCCCCGCCATCGATTGACGTAAGGTCACGGTCGGCTCCTCCATTCAACAGGCAGAAAGGCAGCCAGGCAGAGCAGGACTGTCAGCCCCCCCAGCCACAGCCAGGCCCGCAAGGCGCTGCGGGCCGCAAAGGTATAAATGACAGCGGCTACCCAGACGGCAAAACACAGCAGACTGGCCGTAACCACTCGATCCGCTCGCGCCAAGGGCAGGTAGACGGATAGAAAGACGGTAAAGCCGAATGCCAGCGCGTAGCCGCCGAACAAAGCGGCCGTGATGCGTCCGGCCAGATCCAGTGAGAAGAGGGGGTGGTAACGCTTCATGACAGGGACGATCCGCGGAGGTAAGTGATCATGTTAATGCGAATCCGTTTTATTTGTAATAAGCAAGAGCCCTGGTTGCTCACGCTGTGATCCGGCTGGAGCACTGGGGCCGGTCAACGACTGCCAACGACCGTCGCTTGTGCTAGCAAAATCAGTCGATTAGGATTCGCGCCGGGTGAACGGTGCAAGGCGAGTATTCGGTCCGCCGTCCCAATTTATTGAAGCGAGGAAGCCCGGCCCGAAAGCGACCGGGCTTCTTTGTTTTCCGGCCTTGATCTTGCGCTGAAGCGCTCGTCAGCCAGGCCGCTGCTAATCAAAAAGAGGTATGCCATGCGTGAACGTTTGTTGGCCGCGGAAAAGGTAAAGGCCATCGAATGGGAGGGCGGACAGCTGCGTTTGCTCGACCAGCGCAAGCTGCCCTTGGAGGAGCTCTGGCACACCTGTGATTCTGCAGCAGCGGTGGCCACGGCGATCCGTGAAATGGTCGTGCGTGGCGCGCCCGCCATCGGTATCAGCGCCGCCTACGGGCTGGTCATGGGGCTCCGAGCTCGGCTCGCCGAAGGTGAGGACTGGCGCGCGGCGCTTGAGGTCGATTTTGAACTACTGGCTGGCGCCCGTCCGACTGCAGTCAATCTGTCGTGGGCACTGAACCAGATGCGCGAACGCCTCGACCGCCTGAAGCCCGGTGAAGATCCGCTGATCGCTGCCGAGGCTCAGGCGGCGTCCATCCATGCCAGTGATCGCGAAGCCAATCTGACCATGGCACAATTTGGCGTCGACCTTATCCGCAAGCATCAAGGCAACTCACAAAACATTCTGACTCACTGCAACACCGGGGCCTTGGCTACCGGCGGTTTCGGCACCGCGCTCGGCGTGATTCGAGCGGCGCACCTGGAGGGACTGGTCGAGTGTGTCTATGTCGATGAAACCCGCCCGTGGCTGCAGGGTTCCAGGCTGACCGCCTGGGAACTGGCCGGCGAGGGTGTGCCGGTCATGCTGAATGCCGACTCGGCGGCAGCGCATCTGATGAAGACCCGCGGCATTACCTGGGTCATTGTTGGCGCCGATCGGATCACCGCCAATGGCGACGTCGCCAACAAGATCGGGACCTATCAGCTTGCCGTGCTGGCCATGCACCATGGCGTACGGTTCATGGTGGTAGCGTCCAGCTCGACCATTGATATGGAGCTGGAGTCAGGTGATGACATTCCCATCGAGGAGCGGGCCGGCCGCGAGCTGCTGGAGGTCAACGGTCATCGGTTCGCGGCTGATGTCGAGGCATTCAACCCGGTGTTCGATGTCACCCCTGCGGACCTGATCGATGCCATCGTGACGGAGAAAGGCATTGTGGAACGGCCCAACGCCGCGAAACTCGCCGCCTTGATGAGCCGTAAACGGCTGCACTAATAGCGAAAGGTCGGGCGGAGCGGCTGGAGACTGAACGCTAAGGCGAAAAGTGGTTCGAGTTGCGCTGAGCGGGAAGCACTAATTCAAGGCTTTCTCGTTAAGCCTCCGGGCTCCAGCGGCGCCTCCGTGTGATACCATTCCGCGCTTAATCGCAGGACCCTGCTGACTATAAGGAACCAGGCTTCCATGGGCGAACTGGCCAAAGAAATCCTCCCGGTCAATATCGAAGACGAACTCAAGCAGTCCTACCTCGATTACGCGATGAGCGTAATCGTTGGTCGTGCGCTGCCGGATGCGCGCGACGGATTGAAGCCTGTGCATCGCCGTGTGCTTTTTGCCATGAGCGAGCTGGGTAACGACTGGAACAAGCCGTACAAGAAATCCGCCCGTGTGGTCGGTGACGTAATCGGTAAATACCACCCTCACGGTGACTCGGCGGTTTACGACACCATCGTGCGGATGGCGCAGCCATTCTCGCTGCGCTACATGCTGGTCGACGGCCAGGGCAACTTCGGTTCGGTGGACGGCGATAACGCTGCAGCCATGCGATATACCGAAGTGCGGATGGCCAAGCTGGCGCACGAGTTGTTGGCGGATCTGGACAAGGAAACCGTCGACTGGGTGCCCAACTACGACGGCACCGAGCAGATCCCGGCAGTCATGCCGACCAAGATTCCAAACCTGTTGGTTAACGGCTCCAGCGGTATCGCCGTGGGCATGGCGACCAACATTCCGCCGCACAACCTCAGTGAAGTCATCGACGGTTGCCTGGCGCTGATCGAAAACGCCGATATCACCATCGATGAACTCATGCAGTTCATTCCGGGACCAGACTTCCCGACCGCGGGCATCATCAATGGTCGCGCCGGCATCGTAGAGGCCTACCGCACCGGTCGCGGACGCATCTATATGCGGGCCCGCTCGACCATCGAAGACATCGACAAGGTTGGTGGCCGTCAGCAGATCGTCATCACCGAGCTGCCTTATCAGCTGAACAAGGCGCGGCTGATCGAGAAGATCGCCGAGCTGGTCAAGGAAAAGAAACTCGAAGGCATCACCGAACTGCGCGACGAGTCCGACAAGGACGGTATGCGCGTGGTCATCGAACTGCGCCGCGGTGAGGTACCTGAGGTCGTTCTGAACAACCTCTACGCTCAGACCCAACTGCAAAGCGTGTTCGGGATCAACGTCGTAGCGCTGATTGACGGTCAGCCCCGTACGCTGAATCTGAAAGAGCTGCTCGAAGCCTTTGTCCGCCATCGCCGCGAAGTCGTGACCCGCCGGACTGTCTACGAGCTGCGCAAGGCGCGTGAGCGTGGGCATATTCTCGAAGGCCAGGCAGTCGCACTGTCCAACATCGATCCCGTGATTGCGCTGATCAAGGCCTCGCCGACGCCGGCCGAAGCCAAAGAAGCGCTGATTGCCAAGGAATGGGAATCGAGTGCCGTTGAGGCGATGGTCGAGCGCGCCGGAGCCGACTCCTGCCGTCCCGAAGGGCTTGATCCGCAGTACGGTCTGCGCGACGGCAAGTATTACCTGTCTCCAGAACAGGCCCAGGCCATTCTTGACCTGCGCCTGCACCGCTTGACGGGCCTTGAGCACGAGAAACTGCTCAGCGAGTACCAGGAGATTCTCACCCAGATCGGTGAGTTGATTCGCATCCTGACCAACCCTGTGCGCCTGATGGAAGTCATTCGTGAAGAGCTCGAAGGCGTCAAGCGCGACTTCGGCGATGCGCGTCGTACCGAAATTCTCGAGGCGCGTCTGGACCTGACGCTGGCTGACCTGATCACCGAAGAAGAGCGCGTTGTCACCATTTCTCATGGCGGCTACGCCAAGTCGCAGCCGCTGGCCGCCTACCAGGCGCAGCGTCGGGGCGGTCGTGGCAAGGCTGCAACCGGGGTGAAAGAAGAGGATTACGTCGAGCATCTGCTGGTCGCCAACAGCCATACCACGCTTCTGCTGTTCTCCAGCAAGGGCAAGGTGTATTGGCTCAAGACGTACGAAATTCCCGAGGCCTCGCGCACATCGCGTGGACGACCTCTGGTGAATCTGCTGCCGCTGTCCGAGGGTGAGCACATCACCGCGATGCTGCAAGTCGATATCGAAGCGGCACGTCAGCAGCAGCTGAACGGCGACGATGATATAGAAGACGCCGAAATCATCGGCGAAAGCGATGATGTCGAAGAGGCAATTGAGGGCGATGAGACCGACGAGTCGGTGGACGAGCCTACCGGTACCTACATCTTCATGGCCACCGCCAAGGGCACCGTGAAGAAGACGCCGCTGTCGCAATTCAGTCGTCCACGCAGTGTGGGCCTGATTGCGCTGGGTCTGGAAGAGGGCGATACCCTGATCGCCGCTGCCGTGACCGACGGCGCGCGTGAAGTCATGCTGTTCTCCGACGGCGGCAAGGTGATCCGCTTCAAAGAAAAGAACGTCCGTACCATGGGGCGTACCGCTCGCGGTGTGCGCGGCATGCGTCTGCCGGAAGGTCAGCGGCTGATTTCGATGCTGATCCCCGAGCCAGAGGCTCAGATCCTTACGGCGAGCCTGAACGGTTACGGCAAGCGCACCGTACTGGCTGAGTTCCCGCGTCGCGGTCGTGGCGGCCAGGGCGTCATCGCCATGGTGTCGAACGAACGCAACGGGCCGCTGGTTGGCGCTGTCCAGGTGCAGTCGGGTGAGGAAATCATGTTGATTTCCGATCAGGGCACGCTGGTGCGTACGCGTGTCGACGAAGTCTCATCGCTGGGCCGCAATACGCAGGGCGTCACCTTGATCAAGCTGGGCAAGAATGAACACCTTGTCGGTCTTGAGCGGGTACAAGAGCCCTCGGAAGAAGACGTTTTGGAAGACATCGATGCAGTAATCGATGAGGAAGCGCTTGATAAGGAAATGCCGGTAGTCAGCACCGAGCCAAGCGAAGATGACTTGCTCGGCGGCGGCGGCGACGTTCCGCCAGATGTAGTGCCCACCGACGACGAGGACTGATCAAAGCGACGGCGCAGCCTCCAAGGCTCCGCCGTCGTTTCGTGTATGCCTCTGTCAGATGAAGGAATTGCGAGCACTGAGCCGAGCCCAAGGCACGGTCGGAGCGAGCAAGGTATCGACCGTTTTTGAGAGAACGAAGATGAGCAAACGCGCGTTCAATTTCTGCGCTGGCCCGGCCGCGCTCCCCGAGGCCGTATTACAGCGCGCCCAGGCTGAACTCCTTGACTGGCATGGGCGCGGTCTGTCCGTGATGGAAATGAGCCATCGCAGCGACGAATACACGGCGATCGCCGAGAAGGCCGAGCAGGATCTTCGCGATCTGCTGAGCATTCCCTCGAATTACAAGGTGCTGTTTCTGCAGGGCGGTGCCAGCCAGCAGTTTGCCGAGATTCCATTGAATCTGCTGCCCGAGGGCGGCGTCGCGGATTACATCGACACGGGTATCTGGTCACGCAAGAGTATTGAAGAGGCCAAGCGTTTCGGTCATATCAATGTCGCTGCCAGCGCCAAGCCTTACGACTATTTCGCCATCCCAGGCCAGAACGAGTGGGCGCTCAGCGACAATGCGGCCTATCTGCACTACGCCAGCAACGAAACTATTGGCGGTTTGCAGTTCGACTGGACACCGGAGCTTGGCGACACGCCGTTGGTGGTCGATATGTCTTCCGACATCCTCTCGCGTCAGCTGGATGTTTCCCGTTTCGGCCTGATCTACGCAGGCGCGCAGAAGAATATCGGCCCATCGGGCCTGGTGGTCGTGATCGTTCGTGAGGACCTGATTGGTCATGCGCGCTCCAGCTGTCCGACCATGCTTGACTACAAAATCGCCGCCGACAACGGCTCCATGTACAACACGCCTGCAACCTTCTCCTGGTATCTCTCTGGCCTGGTATTCGAGTGGCTGAAAGAGCAGGGCGGCGTCGAGGCGATGGAGCAGCGCAACCGTGCCAAGAAGGAGCTGCTCTATAGCGTGATCGACTCCAGTGACTTCTATTCCAATCCGATCTCCACTAACGCCCGCTCTTGGATGAATGTGCCGTTCAGGCTGGCCGACGAGCAATTGGACAAGGCGTTTCTGGCCGGTGCGGATGCGCGTGGCCTGCTCAACCTGAAAGGTCACCGTTCGGTGGGCGGCATGCGTGCTTCCATCTACAATGCGGTTGGCCTGGATGCCGTTGAAGCACTGGTGGCCTATATGCGCGAATTCGAGAAGGAGCGCGGCTGATGAGCGATGTCGACCGGCTGAAGGCGCTGCGTGTACGCATCGACAGTCTCGACGAGAAGATCCTCGAGCTGATCAGCGAGCGCGCCCGTTGTGCCCAGGATGTGGCTCGGGTCAAGACCGCATCATTGGCCGATGGAGAGGAGGCGGTGTTCTATCGCCCCGAGCGCGAAGCCTGGGTGCTCAAGCACATCATGGAGCTGAACAAGGGACCGCTCGATAACGAGGAAATGGCGCGCCTGTTCCGCGAGATCATGTCGTCCTGTTTGGCGCTGGAGCAGCCGCTGCGTGTCGCCTACCTGGGTCCGGAAGGTACCTTTTCGCAGGCGGCAGCCCTTAAGCACTTCGGTCAGGCTGTGATCAGCAAGCCGATGGCAGCGATCGACGAGGTGTTCCGTGAGGTGGTCGCCGGTGCAGTCAATTTCGGCGTGGTGCCGGTGGAGAACTCCACCGAAGGCGCGGTAAACCACACGCTCGACAGTTTCCTTGAGCACGACATCGTCATCTGCGGCGAAGTCGAGTTGCGCATCCATCATCACTTGCTGGTGGGTGAGACGACCAAGACGGATCGCATCACTCGTATCTACTCGCATGCCCAATCGCTGGCGCAGTGCCGCAAGTGGCTCGATGCGCACTATCCGAACGTTGAACGGGTCGCTGTTTCCAGCAATGCCGATGCGGCGAAGCGCGTCAAAAGCGAGTGGAATTCCGCTGCGATCGCAGGCGATATGGCGGCGCAGCTTTACGGCTTGTCCAAGATTGCCGAGAAGATCGAGGACCGTCCGGACAACTCCACACGTTTCCTCATCATTGGCAGCCAGGAAGTGCCGCCTACTGGTGACGACAAAACCTCGATCATCGTTTCCATGCGCAACAAGCCAGGCGCGTTGCACGAGCTGTTGATGCCGTTTCATTCCAATGGCATCGATCTCACGCGGATCGAAACGCGGCCGTCGCGCAGCGGCAAATGGACCTATGTGTTTTTCATCGACTGCATCGGTCACCACCAGGACCCCTTGATCAAGGATGTCTTGGAGAAAATCGGCCGCGAAGCGGTGGCACTGAAGGTGCTGGGGTCCTATCCCAAAGCAGTACTCTAAATAGCAGCTGCAAGCTGGCAGCTGAGGCTGGAAGTCGAGAGCAAAGTCGTTTGCCTGGCACTTCAGGCTTCACGCTCCGGGCTTGCCGCTCCAGCGGAGCTGAATATGTCTTGTGATTTCCTTGCGCTGGCTCAGCCAGGTGTGCAAAAGCTGTCGCCCTATGTGCCTGGCAAGCCTGTGGAAGAACTGGCCAGAGAACTCGATCTCGATCCGCAGTCCATCGTTAAGCTGGCCAGCAACGAGAATCCACTGGGGCCCAGCCCAAAAGTCCTCGATGCGGTCCGTGCGCAGCTTGATGAGCTGACCCGCTATCCCGACGGCAACGGTTTCGTTCTCAAGCAGAAACTGGCGCAGCGCTGTGGCGTCGGCATCGAGCAGGTCACACTCGGAAACGGCTCCAACGATATCCTCGAGCTGGTGGCGCGGGCCTATCTTGCACCGGGTCTCAATGCCGTCTTCAGCGAGCATGCGTTCGCGGTTTATCCCATTGCTACGCAAGCTGTAGGTGCTCAGGCCAAGGCTGTCGCTGCCAAGCAGTGGGGGCATGACCTAGATGCCATGCTAGCCGCCATTGATGCGAACACCCGGGTCGTGTTTATCGCGAACCCCAATAACCCTACAGGTACCTGGTTCGGCGCCTCAGCGCTGGAGCAGTTCCTGGCTGCCGTACCCGAGCATGTCCTGGTGGTTCTCGATGAGGCCTATATCGAATACGCCGATGATGGGGAGCTGCCGGATGGATTGGCGTTCATGGGCTCGCACCCGAACCTGCTGGTGTCTCGGACTTTTTCCAAAGCCTACGGGTTGGCAGCGCTGCGCGTGGGCTATGCGATCTGTTCAGCGCAGATCGCGGATGTCCTGAATCGCGTGCGTCAGCCATTCAATGTCAACAGCCTCGCGCTTGCCGCGGCTTGTGCTGCCCTTGATGACCGCGCATACCTGGCCAGAAGCCGGGCCAGCAATGCCGCCGGTATGCAGCAACTGGAAGCGGGTTTCAAAGAGCTGGGGCTGGAATGGATACCATCCAAGGGTAACTTCATAGCAGTCGATTTTGGCCGTGACGCGGCCCCTATCAACCAGGCATTGCTGCGCGACGGCGTCATCGTGCGCCCGGTCGCGGGCTACGGAATGCCGACTTTCCTACGGGTTTCCATTGGCACTGAAGCGGAAAATTTCCGTTTTCTGGATGCCCTGTGCAAGGCCCTCGGACGTTGAGCCGAAACGTGGGATCACGTCCAAGTGTGCCTATGGTGCAACGTCTGGTCGTTGTTGGCCTGGGGTTGATTGGTGGATCCTTCGCGAAGGGTTTGCGGGAAGGTGGGCTTTGCGGCGAGGTAGTAGGTTTCGATCTGGATTCTCGCGCTCGCGAACTCGCCGTCGAGCTTGGTGTGGTGGATCGCTGTGCAGAAAGCCTCGTGGAGGCATGTCAGGGGGCGGATGTCATTCAGCTGGCCGTTCCGATCCTGACGATGGAACGCGTGCTGGCGGAGCTTGCGACCTTTGATCTGGGCAACGCCGTGCTGACCGATGTCGGTAGCGCCAAGGGCAACGTAGTGCGCTGTGCCCAGGAACAGTTCGGAAGAATGCCACCGCGTTTCGTGCCGGGGCATCCGATAGCCGGTTCGGAACAGAGTGGCGTGGCGGCTGCCGAAAGCACGCTTTTCCGACGACACAAGGTGATTCTGACGCCGCTGGAGAGCACTGATCCAGCCGCGCTGTCGCTTGTCGACGCGCTGTGGCGTGCACTGGGTGCGGATGTCGAGCACATGGAGGTTCAGCATCATGACGGCGTGTTGGCGGCTACCAGCCACCTTCCGCATCTGCTGGCTTTCGGCCTGGTGGACTCGCTGGCGAAGCGGAACGAGAACCTCGAGATATTCCGTTATGCTGCCGGTGGTTTTCGCGACTTCACCCGCATTGCTGGCAGCGATCCGGTGATGTGGCACGACATCTTTCTCGCCAATCGAGAGGCAGTGCTGCATACCCTGGACGATTTTCGTGCCGACCTCGACGCCCTGCGCGCCGCGGTCGATGAAGGAGACGGGCATACATTGTTGGGCGTGTTCACGCGCGCCAAGGCTGCCCGGGAACATTTCAGCAAAATACTGGCTCGCAGAGCCTATGTGGACGTTATGCATTCCAAAGATCTGATCTTCCTTGCCAATCCTGGCGGCAGCCTGAGCGGCCAAATTCGTGTGCCGGGTGACAAATCCATTTCCCATCGTTCCATCATGCTTGGTTCGCTCGCAGAAGGCACCACAGAAGTTGAGGGCTTTCTTGAAGGTGAGGATGCACTGGCAACCATCCAGGCATTCCGCGACATGGGCGTGGTCATCGAGGGTCCAAATCAGGGCCGTGTGACGGTTCACGGCGTCGGCCTGCATGGCTTGAAGCCGCCGCCAGGGCCGATCTACCTCGGTAACTCCGGCACCTCGATGCGTCTGCTGTCTGGTCTGCTGGCGGCGCAGCCGTTCGACACCACCCTGACTGGCGACGCCTCGCTGTCCAAACGGCCGATGAACCGTGTCGCCAAGCCCTTGCGCGAGATGGGGGCCGTGATCGAGACGGCCGCCGAGGGCCGCCCGCCAATGACCATTCGTGGCGGTCAGAAGCTTTCCGGTATGCACTACGACATGCCGATGGCCAGTGCTCAGGTCAAATCCTGCCTGCTCCTTGCGGGTCTGTATGCTGCCGAAAAAACATCGGTCACTGAGCCCGCGCCAACGCGAGACCACACCGAGCGGATGCTGCAAGGCTTCGGCTATCCGGTGCAGGTTGACGGCAACACGGCTACGGTCGAGTCGGGTCACACGCTGCGCTCGGCTCAGATCGAGGTGCCAGCCGATATTTCTTCGTCAGCATTCTTTATGGTTGCTGCGAGCATTGCGCCGGATTCCGATATCACGCTCGAGCATGTTGGGGTCAATCCGACCCGTACTGGCGTCATCGACATTCTCAAACTGATGGGCGCCAACATCGAATTGAGCAATCTGCGCGAAGTCGGCGGTGAGCCGGTTGCGGATATCCGGGTGCGCGCCGCTCAGCTCCGAGGCATCGATATACCGGAAGATCTCGTCCCGCTTGCAATCGACGAATTCCCGGTGCTGTTCGTCGCGGCGGCCTGCGCTGAGGGGCGCACGACATTGCGTGGCGCCGAGGAACTGCGAGTCAAGGAGTCCGACCGTATCCAGGTGATGGCCGATGGTCTGCAAACCCTCGGGGTGAAGGCCACGCCGACCCCGGATGGGATAATCATCGAGGGTGGCGCTGCCTTTGGTGGCGGCGAGGTCTGGGCGCATGGCGATCACCGCATTGCGATGTCCTTTAGTGTCGCTGCGCTTCGAGCGAATGCGCCGATCCGCATCCACGACTGCGCCAACGTATCGACCTCGTTCCCGAACTTTCTTGCACTGGCCGAGCGGGCTGGGATGCGTGTAGGTGTGGAGGGCAACTCATGATCAGCCAGGCCCCAGTCATAACCATTGACGGCCCGAGCGGCTCCGGCAAGGGCACAGTTGCGGCATTGCTGGCGGCCAAGCTGGGGTGGAATTTCCTCGACTCCGGTGCGCTTTACCGTTTACTTGCGTTCGCTGCGCGCAACCATGGGGTGGATCTGACCAATGAAGAGGCGCTGAAGCTGCTGGCAGCTCATCTGGATGTGCAGTTCGGCGCGGATATAAACGGTCATGGTATGCAGATCATTCTCGAAGGCGAGGAGGTCACTCAGGCGATTCGCAACGAACAGGTTGGCGCCGGCGCTTCGCAGGTTGCAGCATTGCCGGTTGTGCGCGAGGCGTTGTTGCAACGTCAGAAAGCATTCCGCGAGCCGCCTGGGCTCGTCGCGGACGGTCGTGACATGGGAACCGTGGTTTTTCCTGACGCCGCCTTGAAGATATTCCTCACCGCCAGCGCGGAGGAGAGAGCGCGTCGGCGCTTCCTGCAGTTGAAGACCAAGGGTGATGATGTTAATCTCGCGAGTCTTCTCGATGAGATACGGGCGCGTGATGAGCGCGATACCCAGCGTGAAGTGGCTCCGCTGAGGCCAGCAGATGATGCGGTACAGCTGGATTCCACCGAGCTCTCCATTGAGCAGGTGCTAGGACAGATTCTGAGCGAAGTCGCCACACGCGATTTTGCCTGAAGAGCGACCGCCGAGAGGCGGCCTGACGGTCTCTTGATTTCGAGGGCTGTTAACAAGGAGGCATGTGGGAGACCAGATCTAGTCCCGCAGGCCTTTTTTTATATGAATGAACCCACTTCTATCTGGGATGTGGAGATTGGGCGGATCCTCGCCCGAAAACAGCAGGAATAAACATGAGCGAAAGCTTTGCAGAACTTTTTGAAGAAAGCCTAAAAACCCTCGACATGCAGCCGGGTGCGATCATCACCGGCATCGTGGTCGACATCGACGGTGACTGGGTCACTGTTCATGCCGGTCTGAAGTCCGAGGGCGTCATCCCGGTCGAGCAGTTCTACAACGAGCAGGGCGAGCTGACCATCAGCGTGGGTGACGAAGTTCACGTTGCGCTGGACGCGGTTGAAGATGGCTTCGGTGAAACCAAGCTGTCCCGCGAAAAAGCCAAGCGTGCCGAGTGCTGGATTGTTCTGGAAGCGGCTTTCGCAGCTGAGGAAGTGGTCAAGGGCGTTATCAACGGTAAGGTTAAGGGCGGCTTCACTGTCGACGTTAACGGCATCCGTGCGTTCCTGCCAGGTTCCCTGGTTGATGTCCGTCCAGTGCGTGATACCACTCACCTGGAAGGCAAGGAACTCGAGTTCAAGGTCATCAAGCTTGACCAGAAGCGCAACAACATTGTCGTTTCCCGTCGTAGCGTCCTGGAAGCTGAAAACAGCGCCGAGCGTGAAGCTCTGCTGGAATCGCTCCAGGAAGGCCAGCAGGTCAAAGGTATCGTCAAGAACCTCACAGATTACGGCGCGTTCGTGGATCTGGGCGGCGTAGACGGCCTGCTGCACATCACCGACATGGCCTGGAAGCGCATCAAGCATCCGTCGGAGATCGTCAACGTTGGTGACGAGATCGATGTCAAGGTACTGAAATTCGACCGCGAGCGTAACCGCGTATCGCTGGGTCT
Source organism: Stutzerimonas xanthomarina DSM 18231 (assembly GCF_900129835.1). GTDB lineage: Bacteria > Pseudomonadota > Gammaproteobacteria > Pseudomonadales > Pseudomonadaceae > Stutzerimonas > Stutzerimonas xanthomarina. Next base: position 739,320 of record NZ_FQXA01000002.1, on the reverse strand, counting down.
GAAGCAGCTGGGTGAAGACCCATGGGTTGCTATCAAGGCTCGCTATCCGGAAAACACCCGCGTCGTGGCTCGCGTCACCAACCTCACCGACTACGGCTGCTTTGCCGAGCTGGAAGAGGGTGTCGAAGGCCTGGTACACGTTTCCGAAATGGACTGGACCAACAAGAACATTCACCCGTCGAAGGTCGTTCAGGTCGGCGACGAAGTGGAAGTCATGGTTCTGGACATCGACGAAGAGCGTCGTCGTATCTCCTTGGGTATCAAGCAGTGCAAGTCCAACCCATGGGAAGACTTCTCTGGCCAGTTCAACAAGGGCGACCGCATCTCCGGCACCATCAAGTCGATCACCGATTTCGGTATCTTCATTGGTCTGGACGGCGGCATCGACGGTCTGGTTCACCTGTCCGACATCTCTTGGAATGAAGCTGGCGAAGAAGCCGTACGTCGCTTCAAGAAGGGCGACGAGCTGGATACCGTCATCCTGTCGGTCGATCCGGAGCGTGAGCGCATCTCCCTGGGCATCAAGCAGCTGGAAGACGATCCGTTCTCCAACTACGCCGCCGTCAATGACAAGGGCAGCATCGTTCGCGGCACCGTGAAAGAAGTTGACGCCAAGGGCGCCATCATCGATCTGGGCAACGACATCGAAGCGACCCTGAAAGCGTCCGAAATCAGCCGTGACCGCGTTGAAGACGCGCGCAACGTTCTGAAAGAAGGCGAAGAAGTCGAAGCCAAGATCATCAGCATCGACCGTAAGAGCCGCGTTATCAGCTTGTCCATCAAGTCGAAAGACGTTGAAGACGAGAAGGACGCGATGAAGGAACTGCGTACCAAGCAGGACGTAGAACCGACTGCCGGTCCGACCACCATCGGTGATCTGATTCGCGCACAAATGGAAAACCAGAACTAAGTTCTGTAATCCATTGAAAAAGGGCGACTTCGGTCGCCCTTTTTTGTGTCTGTGTCCCGTCCTGAATAAGATTTACACCTTCGTCTTATTCATAGAGAGAACGCTCATGACGGAAGGTGCGCGACGCCGCCAGAGGTTGATTAGTCTCGAACAGCACCGCCCGCCAACGCCTGGTTCACCGCTAGCCAACCGGCTACTGCTTCCTCTCCCGCTTGCTTGAATGCCCGTTCGAGTAGGCGTACCTGTTCCCGTCTAAGTGCCTGCTCCAGCTTGGCACCTTCGGCTGTGAAGCGCAGCATGCGCTTGCGCTTGTCGTCATCGGCCGTCCTGCTTTCTACCAGATGCATTTCGATCAGCTGTCGTAACGGTATATTCAATGCTTGCTTGCTGACCCCTAGGTAGCCGAGTAGCTCCTTCACGCTGAGGTCTGGATAGCCTGCGATAAAAAACAGGATCCGGTGATGCACCCGGGACAGTCCGCGTCGAGCAAGCATCTCGTCCGGCCTGACCGTAAAGGCCTGATAGCCCAGAAAGAAACTCTCCATGATCTGGCGCTGGACGCTACTTTTTTTTAGGTCAGGCATATTGACGTATTCACAATTGGAGGCGTAATTTCAGTCAAGCAGTTTGACTCATATATCTTATCCCTGCATCTGGTGCTTCATGGTTTTCTCCGAACGCGTCGACCGCCTGAAAAGCTCGCTGATCCGTGAAATTCTTGCCGCTGCGCAGCGCCCTGAAGTGATGTCGTTTGCCGGAGGATTGCCCGCTGAATCGATGTTGCCCAAGCTCGAGTGGGTTCAGATGCCAGCGAGCATGGGTCAGTACGGCATGAGCGAAGGCGAGCCTGCATTGCGCGAAGCCATCGCCGCGGAAGCGCGCGCGCTCGGTGTCGGCTGTTCGGCCAGCCAGGTGCTGATTGTCAGCGGATCACAGCAAACCCTGGATTTGGCATCGAAGCTGTTCATTGACTGCGGCACCGAAGTATTGCTTGAGGCGCCGACTTATCTGGCTGCGCTACAGGTATTTCAGTTATTCGGTGCCAATTGCCTGGCGGTACCGCAGGAAGCCGATGGGCCATCGCTGGCGGCGCTGCGCCAACGGCTGGAACAGCACAAGCCTGTTTTTGCCTACCTGATTCCGACGTTTCAGAATCCTTCAGCGGTTCGCTATAGCGAAGAAAAACGCGACGCGGTGGCGGCGCTCCTTGATGAATTTAATGTGACTCTGATCGAGGATGAGCCCTATCGTGAGCTGGTCTTCGATGGCGGCAGCGCCCGGCCCATTGTCAGTCGGATGCGTAAGGCAAGTTGGATTTACACCGGGACGGTTTCCAAGACATTGCTACCGGGGCTGCGTGTTGGCTATCTGATTGCAACGCCAGACCTGTTCCCTTATCTGTTACGTCTGAAGCAGTCAGCCGACCTACATACCAATCGCGTCGGTCAGTGGCAGGCGCTGCAATGGCTCGGCAGCGATCAATATCGGTTGCATCTGGCTGAGCTGCGTAGTTTCTACCGGTTGCGCCGTGATGCGATGCAGGCTGCGCTGATGGAGCATTTCGCCGATCTTGCCGATTGGCTGGTTCCGCAGGGTGGACTATTTTTCTGGCTGCAGCTGAAACAACCGATCGACACCCGAACGCTGCTCGATTCCGCACTGGCGCGGGACGTAGTGTTCATGCCTGGCGAGCCATTCTTCGTCGACCCCGTGCAAAATCTCGGATATCTGCGGCTCAACTTCAGTCATGTTGCGCCAGAGCGTCTTGATGAAGGTGTCCGCCGCCTCGCGTGTGTGATCCGCGAGGCGCTGGTGGTCGAAGCGGCATAGTTCAGGTGCGGTGGCTGCACCGCTGGAGGCAAAGATGACATACAAGGTGTACGGCGACCTACGGTCCGGCAATTGCTACAAGGTGAAGCTGATGCTGCACTTGCTGGGACGAGCGTATGAGTGGATTCCCGTGGATATCCTGCGCGGTGAAAGCCGCGAGCCTGCGTTTCTGAAAAAGAATCCCAACGGCAAGATACCGGTACTCGAACTGCAAGATGGAACCTGCCTATGGGAATCGAATGCGATTCTCAACTTCCTTGCGGATGGGAGTGAGTTTCTGCCAACCGACGCTCGGTTGCGGACCCAAGTCCTGCAGTGGCAATTCTTCGAGCAGTACAGCCATGAACCCTTCATTGCTGTCGCGCGCTTCATCAAGGTCTATCTAGGATTGCCTGATGATCGTCTTGATGAATATGCGGCCAAGCAGCTGGACGGCTATCACGCGCTCGATGTAATGGAACAACAACTGCTACGCACACCATATCTGGTCGGCGAGCATTACTCGATTGCTGATGTCGCGCTCTATGCTTATACCCATGTAGCCGAGGAGGGTGGTTTCAGCCTGGAACGGTATCCGGCCATCAATGCCTGGCTGCAGCGTGTGGCCGGTCATCCACGCCATGTCGGGATGTTTGAATAAAGCAAAGACGAAAAGCGGCTGAGTGGCGGGAGGCTGGACGAAAAGCAGCAGCAATAGCATCGCAGGCATCTGGAATGCATACAGGTCGCCTGATGCCTCACGCCATCGTTATCTGACTAGACCGAGAAATTCGCCACGGGTAGCGGCATTTTCGCGGAATTGCCCAAGCATGACCGAAGTGACCATCGAAGAATTCTGCTTCTCGACGCCGCGCATCATCATGCACATGTGCTGCGCTTCAATGACGACCGCCACGCCCCAGGCGCCGGTAACCGTCTGAATCGCCTCGGCGATCTCTCGCGTGAGGTTTTCCTGAATTTGCAGGCGGCGAGCGTACATGTCGACGATCCGGGCGACTTTCGACAGGCCGAGCACTTTGCCGTTTGGTAAATAGGCGACATGGGCCTTGCCGATGAAGGGCAGCATATGGTGTTCGCACAACGAGTAGAGCTCGATGTTCTTCACTAGCACCATTTCGCTGTTGTCGGAGCTAAAAAGCGCACCGTTGGTGACTTCTTCCAGCGTTTGCTGATAGCCCTTGCACAGGTACTGCATGGCTTTGGCAGCGCGCTTGGGCGTATCGAGCAGGCCCTCACGGTTGACGTCCTCACCCAGCTGGCTGAGGATTTCGGTGTAATGTGTTTCCAGAGACATTTGACTACCTGTCAGGCTTGCAAATAAGCGCGAGTGCGAAGGTTAGGGGCTCGACGGCTGGGCTGCAAGCAGCACGGGTCGCAGTAGGTCTGATCGAGGGAGACAGCGGCGCCGGGTTACTCGTCGCGACCTTCGAGCATGGTTCGTTTGAGGATCACATACACCGCGCCGGTCCCGCCATGTCTCGGTACGCAAGAGGCGAAGCCCAACACCTGGGGGTGCTGGCGTAACCAGGTATTGACGTGGCTTTTGATCAGCGGACGCTTGCCGTCTTTTCGTGCGGCCTTTCCATGGGTCACGCGCGCGCAGCGAACCTCAAGCCTGCACGCTTCGGCGAGAAAATCCCAGAGTAGCTCGCGGGCTTTCTCGACGCTCAGCCCATGCAGGTCCAGGCTGCCCTCGAACGGAATTTGGCCGGCTTTCAGCTTGCGCATCTGACTCTCCTGGACGCCATCTCGCACCCAGTACAGTTCATCTTCAGCGGCTACATCAATTACAAACTGGTCTGAAAGCCCGTCGATCCGGGTTTCGCCGTCGCTGGTCGAGGCGTTGGCACGCAGCGTGGCTATCTGCGCTCTGTTGCTGCGTGGTTTGCCAGTCTCAGCCCGATCATGCTCAATCGGCTTGACACCACGCACAGCTGATCTGAACAGGGAAAAATCATCTTCTTGCATGAGGCCTCCGCATTAGCCGGCCATTTTATCGCAAAGCGTCTGTCCTGAGCCGCTTCCCTTCTCGCCGGCGGTAGGGGAAGGCGGTCTCGGCACCTCAACGTCTTTTTTTCAGGCGCGGCGACAAACTCAACCCGCTCGGGCCCTGCATGCGGCGACGAGCTCGGTGTCGGATGAATACTCCAAGCAGCAGCAGACCCAGGCCTAAGGTCAATAATGTCACTGCGGCTTCTTTATTCAAGGACATGCTGGCAAAGAGCTCAATACCGCTAAACAGTGACGCAACGCCAGTAGCGGTGATGATCACGCCAGAGATGATCAGTAGCAGGCCGAGTGCTGCGCCAAGGCGCGATCCCCAGCTTCGATGTTGGCGAGGGCGGAGGCGGCGAGCATCGAATCCATCGGTTCGTTTCATTCCGGTTAGCTCCTCAAAAACGGCTGTCAGGCCGTTAAAAACATAGGCGTGGCTGGCAGGGCGAAAGCAGCCGAAGCAGCGGAGTCCAGCCGTACTACATGATCATCCTGCAATTACTCAAGCGACCCGCTTGCCAAGGCAGGCCGTATTACAGTTGCCTGTGCAGCCTGGTATCGTCCGGCCAGTCTATTCAGTTCCAGCGAAGGCTTTTCGGTTGGGCAGTGGGTTATATCAATGCCCGGGCATCATCTACGCAAACCGCGAAGTTGTCCGCGAGAATGGTCATCTCCATCCGGTGCACCTCTGCGGCTGCGATGGTCCCGTCACCCATCGGCAGATCGCGGGTGGCGCAGGCGTTGTCAACGAGTGTGCAGCGATACCCGTAATCCTTCGCGGCACGCACAGTCGTACTCACGCTTGAGTGGGTCATGAATCCGCAAACAATAAGGTCGAGGCGACCATGCTGCTGCAGCAGTTCATGTAGCTCGGTGCCGGCAAATGCGTTGGGCAGCGTCTTGCCAATCACGGTTTCGCCTGGAAGCGGCGCTGCTTCCGGCATGATCTGACCGCGCAATCCCTGAGGATCGAACAGTCCGCCTGGAATGCCCAAGTGGTGAACATGCACGATGGGCGCGCCGGCCGTACGGGCTGCGCTCAACAGTTTGCTGATCTGCTCAAGCGCCGAACCCAGATTCGGCAATGCCAGTGTCCCCGTCCGGTACTCTTCCTGAACGTCGATGACGACAAGGGTCGCATTGGCCAGAGTTGCCGGTGCATAACTGCGGCCACTGAGCTGAAGCATGGTCTGTGGCTTGGACATGACTGACTCCTTGTTCTGAGAGGGGCATGATTGTGGCGCCAGTCGCGCAAGATGTGAACAGCCAATAGATGATGAATTGGTCAGATAGCTCGGTGTTCTGGGCGTTATGCCACCACGCTTCGCCTTCAAAGCCCGCCAAATGAGCGTCCCCATAAGCTAGACTTTCTCCCCCTTTTAAGAGGAGATGCCCCCGTGACTGCTTCGCCTTCCCGTCTGCGTACCTTGCGTGATCATATTCGCTGGGCTGTCAGCCGCTTCCATGCCGAGCACTTGTTTTTCGGCCACGGCACGGACAACGCTTGGGACGAGGCGCGCCAATTGGTACTCGGCGCCTTGCACTTGCCGTGGGAAATGGCCGACAGCTATCTCGATTGCCGGCTGGAAGACGATGAACGCGAGCATTTGCAGGTTTTGTTGCGCAGACGGATCGAGCAACGCGTGCCGACCGCCTATCTGCTAGGGCAGGCTTGGTTCTGCGGGCTGCCATTCATCGTCAACGATAACGTGCTGATTCCGCGCTCGCCGATCGGGCAGTTGATCGAGCGGCGCTTCGAACCTTGGTTGGCGAACGAGCCGGCACGGATTCTAGACCTGTGTACCGGCTCCGGTTGCATCGGCATTGCCTGTGCCTATGAATTCCTCGATGCCGAAGTGCTGTTGGCTGACCTGTCTTTCGAAGCGCTCGAAGTCGCCAGTTGCAACATCGAACAGCATGGTCTGGAGGATCGGGTCTATACCGTACACAGCGACGGGTTCGATGGGTTACCCAAGCAGCGCTTCGACCTGATCGTTTCCAATCCGCCTTATGTTGACGCCGAAGACTTCGCCGATATGCCCGCCGAGTTCCATCATGAGCCGGCACTGGGGTTGGCCTGTGGCGACGATGGACTCGATCTTGTACGGAGAATGTTGGCGGAAGCGGCAGACCACCTGACGGAGACCGGTACCCTCGTCGTCGAGGTCGGCAACAGCCAGGTGCATGTTGAAGCGCTTTATCCGGAAGTCGATTTTACCTGGCTTGAATTCACTGCCGGCGGGCATGGCGTATTTCTGCTTTCCGCGAGCCAGTGCCGGGACCACCAGGCGCTGTTCCGCGAGCGGCTTGTACGGTAGACGCTAGTCGAACAGGCCAGAAGCGTCAGCGGGTTGCGATCCAGATCAGCAGCCCGGCCTGAAACAGTGAGAACACGATAAGGCAGGCGATGGTGAAGCGGAGAGTACCGTCCTCACGGCGCAGCTTGTTCAGGCGCTCATGGGTATCGCGGATCCGATTTTCCTGTTCGAGCAGATTGCGGTCAGCCTGCTCGAGCATCGCCGCGGCGTCTCGCAACTCGATGACTTGCACCTTTTCGATATTCCAATCAGGCCGTAATGCACTAACCCTAGGTGCGCTGTAGGTTGCCTTGAGTTGCTGAGGCTCGGCATAAAGGACGTCGAACCCCTGACTCAGCAGGCAATGGTCGCGCCGCAAACGTGCGTCTTCGCCGGTTACATCCTTTACGGGCAGGGCACCGCCCTCTATTAGGTAATGCGACCATCGCTTCTGCGCCCACAGCACGCCCTGTGCCAGTAGAAAACGCCCGAGGCCGCGGTTTGCCAGTTCCACCCGAAGGCCTGAATCAGGTCCGAAGCGCAGCTCCTTGGCGCGATGGTCCGCCCATATCTCCAGCACATTGTGCTGCTTCGCGGTCAATTGGCCCGGTTGCCGTACGAATAGCTTTAACAGGCTTTGTTGTGGGGTGTGCCTCTCGACTTGAGCCAACTCCACGAACCTTAGCGGGCGCGCCCCTGTGTCGCGATCAGTTGGCAAGGGTGACAGACGAAGCAGTCGGAAACGATCCGGGGCAAGCTCGACCCAGGGATGCGGCTGTGGCGCAGCGCGCGTCTGGGCGTCGTTGTCATTAGTTTCGGTTTGGCTGTCGATCATCTCGGTGTCCATGAGCCTGAGCGGTAGACGTTGCAGCAGGCAAGGAGCGTATCGGCCGAAGAACAGTTAACTGGAGGGTGGCAATATGCTATGCATTTGCAGGAGCTGAGTGATCCGTTCCGGCAGTTCATTAGCGATAGGCAATTCAGGCTGGTTGTAAGTGCTGGTTTGCCGCTTGCGCTCTTGCGGCGTGATGCGCAACACGTGTCCCATGCCATTGATCATCGCCAGCTCGGCATCTGCTCTGGCCCGTTTCAAGGCTTGCGCATCTTCGCGGCTGACTTGGATGTCATGGGTGCCCTGAACAATCAAGGCAGGTGCTCTGGTATTGGCAAATGCATCGGCCGGATCCTGCTGGAACAGGGAGATCAAGTAAGGCTGAACGCTCGAGCGAAACAGCACCTGCAGTGAATCAGGCACCTGCTGATGAGTTCTTCCCGCATTAAGTTCATTGATCAGGTAGCTCGCGGTCGCCAGGAGCGAGGGTGGCAAGCGGCCCTGGAGCTGTGCTTGCAGCAGCGTACCGATGGGGCGACCGCTGCCGGCAACGCTGATCAATGCGGCAGGTTTCACGGCCGGCTCGGCCAGGCTGGCGATCAGTGCACCCTCGCTGTGGCCAATCAGCACGACCGCCGAAAACCGCGGATCGGCTTGCAATAGCCTTGACCAGGCCACTGCATCGTCGACGTAGTCATCCACCGTCAACTGGCTTTCGTCTGGCGCCACCGCCTGGCTCTGGCCGACTCCGCGCTTGTCGTAACGCAGGCTGGCAATGCCGCGTTTGGCCAATGCTTGTGCCAGCCGCTTGAGGCTGTCGTTGTGACCCAGAGGGTTGTTACCGTTGCGGTCGGTCGGCCCCGATCCGGCTATCAACAACGCGACCGGCAAGGGTGCGTCGGTCTTTGGCAGTAGCAGGCTGCCATAAAGACGGCCGTCGGAAACCTGCACGGTCATCCGCTGATTCAGCAGCGTCTGGGCGTGGACAAAGGATGGGATCATGACAAAAAACGCGAGTAGTAGAACGAAGCGCATAGGTAGAAACATCGACGAAACGGGTCGGATACGGAGCGGGCCGACGAGCGAGCGAGGGTGGCAGTATGCGCCGCCTCCTCAGGCAGCGAAACCTGCAGCGGCTCGGGTATACTTCCGCCCCCTCTTTAGGTTGATCGCGGAGCGCCCTGCATGTCCGGCAATACATACGGCAAGCTGTTCACCGTCACCACGGCTGGCGAAAGCCATGGGCCGGCACTGGTCGCGATCGTCGACGGCTGCCCGCCGGGCCTGGAGCTGAGCGTCGCCGATCTGCAGCGCGACCTTGATCGACGCAAGCCCGGCACCAGCCGGCATACCACCCAGCGCCAGGAAGCCGACGAGGTCGAGATTCTTTCTGGCGTGTTCGAAGGACGCACCACCGGTTGCCCGATTGGTTTGCTGATCCGCAACACCGATCAGAAATCCAAGGATTATTCGGCAATTAAAGACCAGTTCCGTCCCGCTCATGCCGACTACAGCTATCACCATAAATATGGCCTGCGTGATTATCGTGGAGGTGGTCGCAGCTCAGCCCGCGAAACGGCCATGCGCGTCGCAGCCGGTGCCATCGCCAAGAAATACCTGGCGACACTGGGCATTCAGGTGCGCGGCTACATGAGTCAGCTGGGCCCGATCGAAATCCCGTTCAAAACCTGGGACAGCGTCGAGCAGAACGCTTTTTTCAGTCCAGACCCGGATAAGGTCCCCGAGCTCGAAGCGTACATGGACCAGTTGCGTCGTGATCAGGATTCGGTTGGCGCGAAGGTCAGTGTGGTCGCCGAAGGTGTTCCGCCGGGACTTGGGGAGCCGATTTTCGACCGTCTCGATGCTGAACTGGCACATGCGCTGATGAGCATCAACGCAGTGAAGGGCGTAGAAATCGGTGCCGGCTTCGCCAGCATCGCCCAGCGCGGTACCGAGCACCGTGACGAGATGACGCCAGACGGCTTCCTGTCGAACAATGCAGGCGGCGTCCTGGGCGGCGTTTCTTCCGGCCAGCCGGTCATCGCGCATCTGGCGCTCAAACCTACGTCGAGCATTACTACTCCCGGCCGCTCCATTGATGTTGACGGCAATCCGGTTGAGGTCATCACCAAGGGTCGCCACGATCCATGCGTAGGTATCCGAGCCACGCCGATCGCCGAAGCGATGATGGCCATCGTTTTGCTGGATCATCTGCTGCGCCATCGCGGGCAGAATGCCGATGTGCTGGCGCGTACGCCGGTGTTGGGGCAGCTCTAAGTCTGCTGCTGGACGCCAGGATCTGGAAGCCGAGCGAAGCGCCCGTTCCTGCATCAAGTCGCTTCCAGCACCTGGCTTCTAACTTATGGCGGCTACCATTCCCTATTGGCGTCTGTCCGGTTTCTATTTCTTCTACTTTGCGCTGCTCGGTTCGGCGGCGCCGTTTCTCGGCCTCTATTTCGACTACCTTGGCTTTACTGCCGAGCGCATAGGCGAGCTGGTCGCCATTCCCATGCTGATGCGTTGTCTGGCACCGAATCTATGGGGCTGGCTGGGCGATGTTACGGGCAGGCGCCTGACGATTGTCCGTGTTGGTGCGGTCTGTACGTTGATTTCGTTCGGCTTGATCTTCTACAGCAAGAGTTACGCGTGGCTCGCCCTGGTGATGGCGCTGCATGCGTTCTTCTGGCATGCGGTGTTACCGCAGTTCGAGGTGATCACTCTGGCCCACTTGGGGGCGCAAACTGCTCGCTACAGCCAGATCCGCCTGTGGGGTAGCATCGGTTTTATCGCCGCTGTGGTGGGGCTTGGCGCGCTGTTCGAACATCTGAGTCTCGTCATTTTCCCCATAGCGGTTCTGACAATCATGATCGGGATCGTGATTAGCAGCGCCTGGGTGCCCAATGCAGTGCCGGCGGAGCACCCTGAGCTGGACGGGCAGGGTGGCTTTTTTCGCCAGCTTTGCCGTCCGGGTGTATTAGCGTTTTTCGTATGCGTCGGCCTAATGCAGGTGAGCCATGGCCCTTACTACACTTTTTTCTCCATTCATCTCGAAGCGCTCGGCTATGGCCGAGGCACTATCGGCCTGCTTTGGGCGCTAGGCGTTGTGGCAGAAATCCTGATCTTTCTGGTGATGGCGCGGCTGTTGGCGCGCTTTTCGTTGCGCCAGGTTCTCGCCGCGAGCTTCATGCTGGCTGCGCTACGCTGGTTGCTGCTGGGTACGCTGGCCGATCATCTGGAGGTGCTGCTGATTGCGCAGCTGATGCACGCGGCAACCTTCGGCAGTTTCCACGCGGCGGCCATTCATTTCGTCCAGCGCAGCTTCGGTCATCGCCAGCAGGGGCAGGGGCAAGCACTTTACGCGACCCTTGCAGGGGTCGGCGGTGCGCTGGGTGCGCTGTATTCCGGTTACAGCTGGGCCAGTCTCGGCCCCCTTTGGACCTTTGCTATCGCTAGCCTGGCCGCGCTGGTTGCAGCCGTTATCATCGCCATTCCTGTGCAGGGGAGTCGGGAATGACTGCCAGCGGCTGCCACTCTGCTGCCGAATCATCGATCAGACGCCGGGTCACTTATCGCCCGGCCGGGAGACAGCACTATGAGCATCCTCAGCGTCTATCACCAAAGCACGCCCGAACAACCCTTGAAGGTGCTCACGCATCACGAGGATATCGCCGTCACGCTGGCCGAGGCGGGGATGCATCTGGAGCGCTGGCAGGCCAGTAGCGTCATCGCTCCGAATGCCAGTGATGAAGCGTTGATCGCTGCTTATATGCCGCAGATCGACCGACTGATGAACGAGCGCGGTTATGCCAGCATGGATGTGCTCAGTTTGACCCGCGACCAATCCAGGCTGACCAAGCCGCACGTGCAAGAGCTGGAAGAGTGCGCCCTGCCTGGCGATCAGGTACATCTTTTCGTTGCCGGATACGGGCTGTTCAACCTGCATGTTGAGGACAAGGTCTATGCCGTACTGTGCGAGAAGGGTGACCTGATCCTGATACCTGCGGGCGTTCGTCATTGGTTCGACAAGGGTGAATGTCCGCACCTGATCGCCATTTGCTTGTTCAATAACCCACAAGCCCGTGTCCCGCAGTATACCGGCGACGATATTGCGAGCCGCTTTCCGCGCCTGGACGATTGAACCAGCGTTATCGTTCCAAAGGTGTATTGCGCACGCTTTCGCTATGGGTCATTAATGCTTCGACTGCAGCAGATGCTGGCAGTCCGTAATCACTAAAGCTGCTTACGCCCGACTGGGAAATTGGAGAAACAATGACTATTAAATGCACAACTGCAATCGGTATTGCTGTTCTTGTTCTGGGCTTGCCCCTTTCACTTCAGGCTCAGGACAAGGCGCCTGAGCGCTGGTTGCCGAACCTGATTACTGAAACACCGCAGGAAGGCTTCGAGCTGGCTGTCAAGCTTTCCAGAATGGGTGTCAAAAGTACCCAGCCAGACAAGGAGGTGCTGTTTCGCGAGCGTGCGAAATACGCACAGAACGGTGAGGCATTGATGCACGCTTCTGAAGTGGTTGCCATCCACTTCCAGACCGTTGCGGCAGCGAACAGCTACTGGAAATAGGCCTCCCGCTTTTTCTCCCGCACGGGTCGTAGGCGTCTCCGGGGCAGTGTGCGGTTCTTTACGACGGTTGTCCGTGCAGTCCGCTGCCGCCGGCAAGCCTGAACCTTCAAGCCTGCCCGGCATCCAAATTGCGAACCCATCGTAATGAGGAATCACCCATGACCGATGCCTTCGGCGGTATTTTCGGCCTGCTTATCCTGGCACTGGATATCTGGGCCATCGTCAGTGTGGTGCGTAGCGACAGCAGTACTGGCAAAAAGGCAATGTGGGTGCTGTTGATCGTCATCCTGCCAGTATTGGGCCTGATTATCTGGGGCATCATGGGGCCGCGTGGTAACCGGCCGGATGAGCGCAATCTGAGGCCCTGACGCGTGGAAGCCTGGAGTACGCTGCTGGCATTGACCGTGTTGGTAGCCGACGTGGTAGCCATTGTGCAGATCTGGCGAAGTCGTATCGAAGCCGGACGCAAGATCATCTGGAGTCTTGTCGTCGTACTGTTGCCAGTCGTCGGGCTGATCATGTGGTTCGTTGCCGCCGGACATTTCGCCAAAGTCAGGTTGTAAATGCGCGTTGCGGTCGAATTTACCGCTTGCGGTCGATGGTACGTGGAGTTCCTAAGGCTTTGGCCCACGATCACCGATCAGCGCCCTGTGTCAGTTACTGGCGAGGCTTCATTGGCTTAGCCTGTCCATAGACAGCCGTATAACCCTCCCAAATATGCACAGCGGCGTAGGCCCGTAAGGGTCGCCAGGCTTGTGACCGGGCGAGCAACTCTTTGGCGGTGATTCCAGCGCTTCCCCATACGGGCGATTTCAATAGGCCAAGGTCTGCGGCTGGAAAGGCGTCTTTCTCCCCGAATCCGCGCAGTGCAATGTATTCAGCCGTCCATGGGCCAATACCAGGAAGAAGGCATAGTCGGCTGACCAGTGCGTTTGCTCCGTCGTCGACACGTAACTCAAGCGCACCGTTAGCCACCGCAGCGGACAATTGTTGCAGTGCCGCCACCCGCTTGCCGGGCATGCCGATGTTTTCCAGGGCCGCGTTGGCTAGCGTTTGTGGGCTGGGAAACAGCTTGGTCAACGCGTCATTTCGATCGGCAGTCAGGCAAGGCCATTCTTCGCCAAGCCGCTCGACCAGGCGTCGGGTAATGGTCACAGCTGCCTTTACGGAAACCTGTTGGCCGACGATCGCTCGCACGGCTTGCTCGAACGGATCGAAGGCGCTGGGCAAGCGCAATCCTGGGTTGGCAGCGACCTGTGGTCCGAGCTGTGGGTCGGCTGCAAAATGCCGCGTTATGGCTACTGGGTCGCTATCAAGATCAAACATCTTTCGAACACGCACCGCCAATGCCGCGGCGTGTTTCGCCATCGAATCGCTGATGCTGAGCTCAAGAGCAGGTTGTGCCGACAGCGGTCGTATGCTGATCCATCCGACATCAGCACCGATGCGCACGGTGCGGCTGTAACGCTCGGGTTCCAACGCCTCGACGCCGGGGAGCAGGCGCAATTCAAAGTGTTGATGAAACTGGGACCAGCTCCATGGAGCGATGTAGCGAAGATGGATTGAGATCATTGTTAGACAATAGCCAACACTGATGGGGCTGTCTTCACCAAACGCGCTTTGAAAGCGATATGTTCCACCTGCCATAAGACCAAAGTAGAATGCGCCTCTTTGTCACTGGGCCGTCTGCGAGGCCTGTCTGTTAAGCCATCCATCCGGGAGACACCCATGAGCGACTTTCAGGAAACTCTCTACGAGGGATACGGCCAGCGCTTCAGTATCGACAAGATGCTGCACGACGTGCGCACCGAGCATCAGCATCTGGTTATCTTCGAGAACGCCCGTATGGGCCGTGTGATGGCACTCGATGGAGTCATCCAGACCACCGAGGCAGACGAATTCATCTATCACGAGATGCTCGCGCACGTACCGATCCTGGGTCATGGCCTGGCGCGGCGGGTGCTGATTATCGGCGGTGGGGACGGCGGCATGCTGCGTGAGGTGGCCAAGCACCGGGATGTCGAGAGTATCACCATGGTCGAATTCGACGGCGCTCTGGTGGACGTGTGCAAGGAGTTTTTGCCGGAGCATTCCAAGGGAGCGTTCGATGATTCCCGGTTGAATCTGGTCATCGATGACGGCATGCGCTTCGTGGCGACCACCGACGAGAAGTTCGACGTGATCATCTCCGACTCGACCGATCCCGTTGGGCAAGGCGAGGCCCTGTTCTCGGAAAGCTTCTATCAGGCGTGCCGTCGCTGCCTCAACGAGGGTGGCATTCTTGTCACGCAGAACGGCACTCCATTCATGCAGTTGGCTGAGGTGCAGACCACCGCCAAGCGGATGGCGGGTCTGTTTCCTGACTGGCATTTCTACCAGGCTGCGGTACCGGCCTATATCGGTGGCGCCATGACGTTCGCCTGGGGTGCCTGCGATGCCGATAGCCGCAAGCTGTCGCTGGAAACCCTGTGTCAGCGTTTCGCTGGCAGTGGAATCGTGACCCGTTATTACAACCCGCACATTCATATTGGCGCGTTTGCGCTGCCACAGTACGTGTTGCAGGCTATCAGCAAGCCCAGCAACGGCTGAATCAATCAGGGCGCTGCAACAGGTTTTTTCAGCGCCCTGATTGGCTCCGTTCAGGCCAGCCGCGATCGTGCGGTTTCAGTCTCCCGTTGCGGAGGCGGTTTATACGTCGTATGTTCCAGTGGCAGTCTATGTCACGGTGGTCGCTTGGTGGCATAGGCCGCTGGGCCGTCAATCGCTTGATCGAACTCCCAGCCGTTGCCGAGGCCTATTGGAAACTCTGCACGATTTCTCTTCCCGATCAATCAGGCAACTCCCGACCGGCGCTGTCCGGTCGTTGCGCAACGAGGTAGACAAGGGCTTTCCATTCCTGAATCGTCATCCATGAGTGAGAGGAGGTTGTTTTATGAGTGCCACCTTCCATGAGGATGTAAGCAGCAATGTACTTCTGAGGATGAAGGAGGGCGGTTTCGACTTTGCCCGCGTTCATCCAATCGAGTTCTACGCTGTATTTCCCGACCGTGAACGTGCCAGTGCCGCGGCCAGTAATTTCCGTGGCGAGTGCGTCAACACACAAATAGCACCCCGCGACGATGGCGCCTGGGATCTCCAGGTCAGCAAAGTCATGTACGCCACGTTCGATGGCATCGGCGACTTCGAGCAGGACCTGGAGAACCTGGTCGAGCCGCTAGGTGGTGTACTGGATGGATGGGGCGTGACCCAGGAGCTTTCTGGGTGCGCTGTCTGACGTAGATGCGTCAAGCAAAGGCAAGTCCGCTTTGCAGTGCCTGGTCCCATGGCGGGACCGGGCCGAAGCGACCCTTCAAGAACTCCAGCAATAATCGACTGCGTGAATCGGCTTCCCGGGTGAGGCGCAAGGCATAAATCCCGCTAGGTTCAGGGTCTGGCAGACCATGCTCACAGAACAGCGGCAGCAGATCGCCACGCAGTAACTGGTCGCTGATCAACCAGGTTGGCAGATGGGCGATACCCAGTCCCGCCAGCGTAGCGGTAAGCAACGCCTCTGCGTTGTTCGTCACCATACGCAGACGCTTCGGCCTTAGCAGTTGTCGTTTGCCCTCATGCTCGAATCGCCATGCGTGGGGGGGCGCCAGCGCGTCCCAGTCCAGCCCGTCATGTGTCGGCAATTCCGCTACGGTTTGCGGTACGCCTCGCCGCTGCAGGTAGCTAGGGCTTGCACAAACGATGCGCATCATCGGCGCCAGTGGCGTGGCAACGAGGCGCGTGTCGGCAAGCGGGCCGATACGTAGCACCAGATCGACCTCTCCCAGATGGTCTCCCTGCATATCGACAAAACTGTCGATCAGACGCAGCTGGATATCCACTCCAGGGTAAGCCTGTAAAAAATCAGCAAGAGCCGGGGCCAGATGTCTGCGTCCGAAAGGTGCTGGGGCATCAATACGGATACGGCCTTCCGGTGCGCTTTGTAGCGACGTCATCTCGGCCCGTGCCAGCTGCAATTCCTGAACGATGCGTCTGGCGCGCTCGGCAAACGCCTGTCCGGCGGCTGTTGGCTTGATCGCATGACTGCTGCGACTGACAAGTTGGCAACCAAGCGAACGCTCCAACGCGTCCACGCGTCGCGAAACAGACGAGGGCGCGAGTGCATGCAAACGACCCGCCGCAGAGAAGCTGCCCGTATCGATTACATCGAGGAAAAGCTTGAATTGATCGGTGAGCGCGGTGGCATCCATGGTATTTGCTTCGCTTTGCAGATTACGCAAAGCCATTGTGCATTCTCGTGCATATGCCTACCAGAGCACGCTGGGTAGCATTGCGGCTTTCATAGGAGGCGTCATGGACCTGGTCGACTTCGTTTTGAATGTGCTGTTGGGTTTGACGCTGGGAGCATTGGGTGGCCTGTTTGGCATAGGTGGAGGGCTGATAGCGATTCCGGTATTGGGTGTGCTGTTCGATCTGGATCAACAGGTCGCTCAGGGCACCGCCTTGATCATGGTTGTGCCAAACGTGCTGCTCGCCATCTGGCGCTACCACCAACGCAATCGCATCGACGTTCGCCATGCGGCAGCGTTGGGCATTACCAGTTTCTGCTTCGCCATTGCCGGCGCCGCATTCGCCGTATCGCTGGATGCTGAGCGCATGCGCATTGCCTTTGTCGGTTTTCTCGTCGCTTTGGCTGTCCACACATTGTCACGGGTGTTCTTCCGGCCGCCATCCGGTGGGACCGAATTGCGCCATCCCTGGCCGTGGTTAGGCGTGCTGGGCGCTGGCGCCGGCGGGCTGGGCGGCTTGTTTGGCGTGGGAGGTGCGGTGCTTGCTACGCCGATACTCACAGCGGTATTCGGAACATCACAGGTTGTGGCGCAGGGCCTTTCACTGTCATTGGCTGCGCCAAGCACCGCCGTTACGCTGGTCACTTACGCTACTCATGGCCAGGTGGATTGGATGCTGGGATTGCCGCTTGCGATAGGCGGATTGATCAGTATCAGTCTCGGCGTGAAGTTGGCGCATGCGCTCCCGGAGCGGATGTTGCGTCTGCTATTCAGCGGCTTCCTGCTGCTGAGTGCTGCCATGCTGGCCATGGAGGTCTGAACAACCTGTACCGAGTAATCGTCAGGCTGTCGCCTGGTTTGGCCCTCGACGAATTTCGCGACGGGCGCTGCGCACCAGGCGAATGGTCAGCAGTAACGCGGCGCAGCTCAGGCCTGCGATCAGGCCCTGCCAGAGCCCTGCCGGCCCGCTGGGTTCGCCGAAACTATCGGTAAGGCCGAGCAGGTAACCCACCGGCAGGCCGATGCCCCAATAGGCGAAAAGCGTGAATATCATCGTCATGCGCGTGTCCTGGTAGCCGCGCAATGCGCCTGCTGCGGTGACTTGAACCACGTCCGAAAACTGAAATAGTGCGGCGTAGAAAAACAGGCTGGCAGCTACGGCGATCACGGCCGGGTCTGTCGTATAAATCCGTGCGATCTGCTCACTGAACAACAGCATGCTACCCGCCGAGAAACAGGCGTAGACCAGACTCGATAGAACTCCCAAGCCGGCAACGAAGCGCGCATCACGCGGTGCGCCTCGTCCCAGCGCCTGGCCGACGCGGATGGTGATGGCCATGCCCAATGACAGTGGAATCATGAAGATCAGCGAGGTGAAGTTCAGCGCGATCTGATGCCCAGCCACCACGGTCGCGCCGAGGCCGCCGATCAGAAGCGCGATGACCGAAAAAATGCTGGCCTCTGCGAACACCGCAACACCAATCGGTACACCGACCGATAGCAAGCGGCTCAGTACCGACCACTTTGGCCAGTCGAAATGGCTAAACAACTGGCTTGGCTGGTAATACTCGGCGCGACGCACCCAGAACAGCATCGCCAGCAGCATGAAAACCATGACCACCGCGGTAGCCCAGCCACAGCCGACGCCGCCCATGGCGGGCAGACCCAACTTGCCATAGATAAAGATGTAATTGAGCGGAATGTTCAGCATCAGCGCGAGAATACCGACCACCATGCTGGGCCGGGTGTGACCAAGCCCATCGCTGTAACAACGCAGCACCTGATACAGAGCCACTGCGGGAAAGCCGCAGGCGACTGCACGCAAATAGGCCATGGTTGGGTCGATGAGGGCCGGTTCGACCTCCATCAGATGCAGTACCGGTTCTGCGTTCCACATCAACAGTGCGAAAAACGACCCTACGCCGAGCCCCATCCATAACGCCTGGCGAACCAGTGGTCCGATTCGTTCGTGCTGATCTCGGCCGAAGTGCTGTGCGACATTCGGGGTGGTCGCCAGGATGACACCTGTTACAAGGAGAAATACCGGCACCCAGATCGAGTTGCCCAAGGCTACTGCCGCGAGGTCTTCTGGGCTGACGCGGCCGGCCATCAGGGTGTCGACAAAGCCCATGGCGGTGTTTGCCAGTTGAGCAATCATCATCGGCAGGGCGAGGGCGAAGAGGGTGCGCAGTTCAACGCGAACCCGTCTGAGTCTCAGCTCAGTGGGCATTGCAGATTATCCGGATTGTATACAGGAAGGCCGACTAGTCTACGCCGCCAACGGCACGCGCGGGAAGCCAGCAGAGCGGCTCGGCGCGGTCTAGAATGGGAAACCACTGACGGAGCCTGACGATGCGTATCCTTGCCGATGAAAACATTCCCTTGGTCGACGCCTTTTTCGCTGAGTTTGGCGAGATACGCCGCATGCCAGGAAGAAGCATTAACAGGGCCGCACTCGAGCAGGCCGACGTGCTTCTGGTTCGGTCAGTCACACGGGTTGACCGCGAGCTGCTCAAAGGGAGTGCAGTCCGTTTCGTGGGGACCTGCACAATCGGCACCGACCACCTCGACCTCGATTATTTCGAAGAGGCTGGAATCAGGTGGGCCAGCGCACCCGGTTGCAACGCTCGGGGCGTCGTTGATTATGTGCTCGGCAGTCTTCTGGCTCTGGCCGAAGGTGAGGGTGTCGAGCTGGCCGATCGCCGTTATGGCGTAGTCGGCGCCGGTGAGGTTGGCGGCAGGCTGGTAGAGGTCCTGCGTGGTCTGGGCTGGGATGTACGTGTCTGTGATCCGCCGCGCCAGGCACGTGAAGTGGGTGAGTTCGTCACGCTGGACGAAATATTGACCGAGTGCGGTGTCATCAGCCTGCATACCCCGTTAACGCTGGAAGGCGAGCACTCGACGTTTCACCTGTTGGACCGGTCCCGTCTGGAGCAGCTGCGGCCAGGTGCCTGGCTGATCAATGCCGCGCGTGGTGCCGTAGTCGACAATGCCGCCTTGCGCGCGCAGCTGGCCAGGCGGACAGATATCCAGGCTGTGCTCGATGTCTGGGAGGGAGAGCCGCAGGTCGATGTCGAGCTGGCCGAGTTGTGCTGGATCGCGACCCCGCATATCGCCGGCTATAGCCTGGACGGGAAATTACGCGGAACGGCGCAAATCTATCAGGCGTTTTGTGCGAGCAGGGGGCTGGAGCCAAAGGTCGACCTGGCGGAGCTGATGCCACCCACGTCGCTGCGAGGCCTGGTCTTCGACGTATCCGCGGGGCCCGCTGAGCTGTTGGCAACAATCTGTCGGGCGGTTTACGACCCGCGGCGTGATGACGCCGCGTTTCGCCGTCATCTGAGCGGCGACGAGGCCCAGCGCCGAGTCGGCTTCGATCAGCTGCGCAAGCAGTACCCGCCGCGTCGTGAAATAGACGGCTTGCAGATCGAGATCACCGGCGCTCAACCGCAGCTTGAGCAAATCGTGCAAGCCTTGGGCGCAACCTTGAAATGCTGACCGAGTGATGGCGATCACCGAGAGCGTCGATCAGGCCGGTGTCAGGCTGGATGCAATTTGCAGCCTGCTCCGCTAGCATTACCCGTCCTCTGCTTTATCCCGCGATGGTGTTATGAGTTATCAGGTTCTAGCCCGCAAATGGCGTCCGCGCTCGTTCCGCGAAATGGTCGGCCAGACGCACGTGCTCAAGGCTCTGATCAACGCACTGGACAGCCAGCGCCTGCACCATGCCTATCTGTTCACAGGTACCCGTGGAGTCGGCAAGACCACCATCGCGCGGATCATCGCCAAGTGTCTCAATTGCGAGACGGGTATCAGTTCCACGCCTTGCGGAGAATGCTCGGTTTGCCGCGAAATCGATGAGGGCCGGTTCGTCGACCTGATCGAAGTGGACGCCGCGAGCCGCACCAAGGTCGAAGACACCCGCGAGCTGCTGGATAACGTGCAGTACGCCCCCAGCCGTGGGCGCTACAAGGTCTACCTGATCGACGAAGTGCACATGCTCTCGTCGCACTCGTTCAACGCATTGCTCAAGACGCTTGAAGAGCCACCGCCTCACGTCAAGTTTTTGCTGGCTACCACCGATCCGCAGAAGCTGCCGGTGACCATCCTGTCCCGCTGCCTGCAGTTCTCGCTTAAGAACATGCCGCCCGAGCGCGTAGTCGAGCACCTGACCCATGTGCTCGGCGTCGAGCAGGTCCCGTTCGAGGAAGATGCGCTCTGGTTGCTCGGCCGCGCCGCAGATGGCTCGATGCGTGATGCCATGAGCCTCACCGATCAGGCGATCTCCTTTGGTGAAGGTAAAGTGCTCGTGGCCGATGTTCGCAGCATGCTGGGCACTCTGGATCACGGTCAGGTCTATGGCGTGCTGCAGGCGCTGCTGGAAGGCGACGCCCGCGCGCTGCTCGAAGGGGTGCGTCATCTGGCAGAACAGGGCCCCGATTGGGGAGGCGTGCTTGCCGAAATGCTTAATGTTCTGCACCGCGTCGCTGTCGCTCAGGCGTTGCCGGATGCAGTGGACAACGGTCAGGGCGATCGTGATCGCGTGCTGGCACTGGCCCAGGCGTTACCTGCCGAGGATGTACAGTTTTATTACCAGATGGGCCTGATCGGCCGGCGTGATCTGCCGTTGGCCCCCGATCCGCGAAGCGGTTTCGAGATGGTTCTGTTGCGTATGCTCGCGTTTCGGCCTGCCGACGATGAAGGTGCGCCGCGAACGCCACTAAAGACATTAGGAGTCAGTCCGGCCACGACTGATTCCAGCACAACGAACGTGGCCGGTTCAGCAGTCCCGGCTGCTCCGGTTCGCGATCCGGTTGCGGCGCCGGTGGCTTCGGCGCAGCCGACTCCGGCAGTCTCCGCAAATGCGCACCGGTCGAACTCTGCGTCCGCTCCGGCGGATGTGATTGCCGAACAGACGGCAGCGCCTGCGCCCGCTGCGAGCGTTTCATCGCTGGAAACGGTGGCAGTCCTAAGTGCTGTGCATGATTCTGCTGTGCCCGAGCCTGCAAAAGCTGAACCCACGCCCCCGGTGGTTGACCTGCCTTGGAATGAGCCACCTGACACGCCGCCAGTAGCAGTGGAGAGCGGGGCGCTAAAGCAAAAGACCGAGCCTCTGGACGAGCCAGCGCATCACGCTGCGGTGGTTGAGGTCAACGAGCCGGACGATGATGAGCCGCCGCTCACTGACGAAGACTACTTCGAAGTCGAAACCCAGGCCGAGGCCTACCTTGGCGGGCTTGACGATTTTGCGATCGATCCGCAACCGTCCGAGCCGACTCTTGCAGTCGAGCCGGCAACCGGGTTGGCCGCGGAGTGGCTGGATATTTATCTGAAGCTGGGGCTGGGCGGCCTGACCGGTAGCATCGCAGCAAATTGCACGTTGATCGCTGTGGAAGATGACCGCTGGCTCATGCACCTGGACCCAACGCAAAGTGCGCTGTTCAACGCCACTCAGCATCGGCGTCTGAACGATGCGCTGAACCAATACCACGGGCGTACCTTGCAGCTGGACATCGAGTTGCAGGCACCGCAGCAGGAAACGCCGGCACAGGCTGCTGCGCGGCGCCGTGGCGAGCGTCAGCGGGCAGCCGAGCAATCGATCCAGGCAGATCCTGTGGTCCAACAGTTGATGCAACAGTTCGCTGCCGTCATTCGCGACGGTACTATCGAACCCGTAGAACACTCCGAACCCTGATCCGAGGTAATCCCCATGATGAAAGGTGGCATGGCCGGCCTGATGAAGCAGGCGCAGCAGATGCAGGAAAAGATGCAGAAAATGCAGGAGGAACTTGCCAACGCAGAGGTGACCGGCCAGTCCGGTGCTGGCTTGGTGAGCGTTGTGATGAATGGTCGGCACGACGTCAAACGTGTCAGCCTTGATGACAGCCTGATGCAGGAAGACAAGGAAATTCTTGAGGACCTGATAGCCGCTGCGGTAAATGACGCAGTGCGAAAGATCGAACAGAACAGCAAGGAAAAAATGTCCGGCATGACCGACGGTATGCAGTTGCCACCGGGTTTCAAAATGCCTTTCTGATGGAGCTCGGGTGCCGTTCCAGGCATCTAGCCAGCGCGGTCTACCGGCGCCGTGAGAGACGCTCTAGCGAAGCGAAATCACGGCTCGGTCCTTGACGCCGCTTTCTGTAAAAACAGCCCCCATTGCTTCTCAATCTGGTGAGCCCATGTCTTTCAGCCCGCTTATTCGCCAACTCATCGATGCATTGCGCATTCTCCCAGGCGTAGGGCAAAAAACCGCCCAGCGCATGGCTTTGCAGATGCTTGAGCGTGATCGCAGCGGTGGGCAGAGATTGGCTCAGGCACTTGCGCGTGCAATGGACGAGGTGGGCTATTGCCGTCAGTGCCGCACGTTGTGCGAAGAAGAACTCTGCCCGCAGTGCGCTGATCCGAGGCGGGACGATACCTTGCTCTGTATTGTGCAGAGCCCGGTGGATGTGTTCGCCGTAGAGCAGACTGGATTCCGGGGTCGCTACTTCGTGCTCAAGGGGCACCTTTCTCCCCTTGATGGCCTGGGGCCGGAGGCCATAGGCATTCCCGAATTGCTCGGGCGAGTGGCTGAGGGTAGTTTCAGCGAGGCGATACTGGCCACAAACCCCACTGTCGAAGGCGAGGCTACTGCGCATTACATTGCCCAACTGTTGATTCCGAAAGGGCTAACGCTCAGCCGCATCGCGCACGGTGTGCCGCTTGGCGGAGAGCTAGATCTTGTCGATGGGGGCACGCTTGCCCACGCACTGGCCGGTCGGAAGACGATCACGCTCTGACTCGTCGAAGACGTTGTGCGAGGGCCGTAAGCTTATAACTTCTGGTTTAATGCTTATGGCGCTTAGGTAGTGCCGCGCAGCCAAGACTTCATGTAAAGTTCTAAGCCATACCCCGCTAATAACCAGAAGAACTTAATGGCTTTCGCTTGGTTATATGTATGGCGCTGCCTATCTACATGAGGTCGACAATGAAGGCAAAACACTGGTTGGTTCCCGCACTGCTGCTGCTGAGCGCTTTTGCGCAGGCGCAGGAAAAATTCAAAGTCGGCTATATCCGTGTGATGGATGATGCTCAGGCGATGGTTGCCCACGAGGGCGGCTTCTATAAGAAACACGGCCTCGACGTCGAGCTGGTTGAGTTCAGTTCCGGTACGGATCTGATCAAGGCAATCATTGGCGGCCAGTTGGACACCGGAGTTTTGGGCTTCACCAACGCGGTTGCCTGGGCATCCAAGGGCGCTGATCTGAAGGTTGTCGGCGGTGCTCAGCAAGGCTATCACTCTATCGTGGCCCGCGAAGGGACCGGCATCGAGAAGGTCGCTGACCTGAAAGGCAAGATTCTCGCGTCGCAGAAGGAAGGTAGTACTGCCGATGCGGTATTGCGTGGCGTCACCTTGAAAGCTGCCGGTTTGGCACCCAGCGACGTCAATATCATGGGCACCAGCCCGGCCGTCGCCGTCCAGTCCCTCGTCTCAGGGCGCACCGATGCGGCGTTTCTTTTCGAACCCTATGATCGGATCGCCCAGCTCGTGGCACCGGTTAAGCAGATCTATGAGATTGGCGAGGTCTGGCCATTCCCTTGCATGGTGGTGATTACTGCCGGGGAAACCCTGGAAAAGCGCAAGGAGGCGGTTTGGAAATCACTTGATGCCCAGCGTGATGCAATCGAGTTGCTGGAGAATCAACCAGCAGAAGCAGCCAAGCTGATCGCCGATTATTTTATTGCCGAACCGACGTTGAAGACGCTCAATCGTGGCGAGCTGCCCCGTGAAGTCGTGATTGAAGAGGCCATCGCCACTCAAACCTTCGGCGCCAAGCTTGGCAGTGATGATCTGGCGCGTATCCAGGAACTGGCCGATATCCTCCAGGAGCTCGGCTCGCTCAAGACGCGCGATGGCAAACCATTCGATACCAGCAGTCTTCTCGACCTGTCCTGGCAGCAAGCACGCGAGCTCTAGGCGGCGGCAGATCGTTCCACACTGCCCGGCCACGGCGCCGGGCAGTGTCATTTAGCCCGCCGACCGGGCAGTTTTTTGAGGTCTTCAAAGCGATATGCAACTCAGGTTTGAAGAAGTAGACAAGCATTTTGGCCAGCTGGAGGTCATCAAGGGCTTCAGCGGCGAGTTCGCCCAGGGCGAGCTGGTCGCTCTGGTAGGGCCGTCCGGTTGCGGGAAATCGACGTTACTGCATCTGGTTGCCGGACTTGAAAAACCTACCGCAGGGCGAGTCCTCGCCGATGGCGAGAAGATTCCAGGGCCGAGCCCCCGGCGCACTCTGGTTTTTCAGGAGCACGCGCTGTACCCCTGGCTTTCGTTACAGGCCAATGTGGCCATGGCCCTTGAACTGCAAGGAGTCGCCAAGACCGATGCCTTCGAACAGGCAAGGGTCTGGCTCGCTCGGGTCAGCCTGGACGGTTTCGAACATTACTATCCGCATCAGGTGTCGGGCGGTATGCGGCAGCGCACGGCCTTGGCGCGTGCGTTTATTGCCAAGCCGGAAGTGTTGCTGCTCGATGAGCCTTTCGGGGCGCTTGATGCGCTTACCCGTATGGCATTGCAGGACGTCCTGCGTGAGTTGATCGACGAGCATCAGCCGACCGTGCTGCTGGTCACCCATGATGTTGATGAAGCGTTGTATCTGGCCGATCACGTGCTGGTGTTCAGCGGACGTCCAGCCAGGGTGCTGAAGACATTCAATTTCATCCATTGCGAGAAAAGCCACGATCTTTCCGAGTTCGCTGCGGAGCGGCGTGAAATCCTTCGCTTGTTGGGTATCAAGACGGAGGTAGGGCACTGATGAGCCAGGGACGTCGTCTGACCGGTCCGAAGAAATACCTTGCCGTGGTGTTGGCAATTTTGTTCATTCTGCTGATCTGGCAGATCGCTGCGTGGAGTCTTCCTGCGTTTTTGATGCCGGGTATTCCCGTGGTTTTTGAGCGGTTGTTGACCACTGTTTATGAGCCTGAGTTTCGCGAAGGGCTTTACGGCAGCATGAGCCGGCTGGGGAGTGGTTACAGCTTCGCAATGCTGTTTGGGATCGGCTTCGGATTGCTGGGCGGGGTGCTGTTCTTCTTTCGCGAGATCCTGCGTTCGGCCATCGTGATTCTTCAGTCAATCCCGTCGATTGCCTGGGTGCCGCTGTTTCTGATCGTGATGGGTTTCGGTAACCTGCCAATCATCGTAGTGGTCGCGCTGGCAGCATTCTTCCCGATGGCGTTGTCGGTCATGAACGCCACCGAAAGCGTGCAGCCGGTCCAGGTTGCGGCTGCTCGGGTAATGGGCGCATCGCGCTGGCAACTGGTGCGGCGCGTCTATCTACCTGCCGTGATGCCCGAACTGATTACCGGTGCGCAACTTGCCTTCGGCAATGCGTGGCGAGCGCTGATCTCCGCAGAAATGCTGATCGGCTTCGGTCAGGGGCTGGGGCGCTCGCTTGCCTACTCCGGCGAAATCGCCGACATGGCCGGTGTAATGATGAATATTCTGGTCATCGCTATCCTCGCGACGTTAATCGATCAGGTTGTTCTCGAGAAATTCAAGCAGCGGATGCTGCGTTATCAGTACGTTTGAGAGGGCCCCGTGAAAAAAGGCCTGTTGCGGTTCGCGCTTACGCTGATGCTGCCGGTTGGCATCCAGGCTGCGACACTCGAGGCTGTTCCGGTTGACACTTATCGTCCACTCAAGGCAGCGGAGGCCGAGTCACTCGGAGAGGGTTTCGAGGCCGCTTGGCTGGCCCGTTTGGGCGAAGCCTTGGGTAGCGATATTTCGCTCCTTGATGCGCCGGAAAAGGGGCAGCTTCGCTTCGGTAAGCTTGGTTCCGGCGCGGCTTATTATTCCAGCGAAATCGGGGCCCTGGCAGCAAGCAAAGCAGGGCCGGCCGACTGGGCTGGCCTTGCCGGCAAGCCATTCTGCGTCACAACAGGAAGCCCGCATGCAGAACTGATAGCGGCCCGCTTCGGTGGTGTCGCTCGAATCTATTCCAGCGCGGCACAGGCGCTGATCGGGCTGAAACTCGGTGAGTGCCAAGCGGTTGTGGGCGAGCGGGTCTTACTGCAGCAAATCGCCGAACTGCCTGAATGGCGTCGCTATGATCGATTGCTGCCAGCACTGGAATATCCGCGACTGACATTGCGGGTCACGACAGCCGATGCGGCGTTGCAACAGCGAATCGAGCAAATCGTCGCCAGCCCGGAAGGGCAGGATGCGCTGGCTGAGGTTACGCAACACTGGATCGACGAAGTCGCGTTCCAGGCATATGTGCTCGCCGATACGCTTGATTGTCACTAGGACATTTGTGCAGCAAACCGCATCATCTAGCTTCGATTAGCTGAGGCAAGGCGTTGCGTAGCCCCTCCAGTTTCAAAGGGGCCCGGATATGCCCGCGCAATGTCCCATCGGGAGCGACGATAGCGAGATTACCACTGTGGCTAACCTCGTAGTCGCCCTTCGTGTTCGCAGTCGCTACGAAAGGCAGGCCAAGGGCTTTAGACATTTCCTGCAACGCTGGGAGTTCGCCAGTCAACCCTTTGAAGCCTGACCGGTAATAACTCAGGTAGGTGCGCAGCGCCTCAGGCGTGTCGCGTGCAGGGTCCGCGGTGATCAAGACGACTTGCAGCTGGTCACGCACCGCGGGTGGTAGCTGACTAAGTAGACGGCGCATGTCGCTCAGCGTTGTTGGACAGACATCCGGGCACGCAATGAACCCGAAAAACAACAGATGCCAGCGATCACGTAATGCATCAGTGGTAAAAGTCTGGCCTTGTTCATCAACGAGTTCGACGGCAGGCAGTTGCCGCTCCCGCGGAAACACCAACAGGTTCGCCTCATCAAGCAGCGCTTTGCGGTCGAATGCAAAAGACGCTGAACAGAACGCGAGGAGGCAGAGCAGCGCTCCGCAGCGCACGGCCGAGCCCCGTCTGGCGCTCAACTCTAGCGCTCGTTCAGTTCGAATGCAGTCAGTGTGAAGGTAGGAATGCCCATGTCCTGCAACTTGCGTGAACCTCCGAGTTCAGGAAGGTCGATAATCGCAGCGGCCTCATGAATCTGCGCGCCCATGCGGCGAACCAGTTGAGCCGCTGCGACCAGCGTACCGCCGGTGGCAATCAGATCATCCAGCAACAATACCGAATCGCCTTCGCAGAGGCTGTCCGCGTGCACTTCGAGGTAGGCCTCACCGTACTCGGTGCTATAAGACGCGGCCAACACATCGGCTGGAAGCTTGCCTTTCTTGCGGAACAGAATTAGCGGTCGATTCAGTTCATAGGCGATGATCGAGCCGATGATGAAACCGCGGGCGTCCAGCGCACCGACATGGCTGAAACCGCTTTCGACATAACGCTGTATCAGGCTGTCAGCCACCATGCGAAGTGCTTTCGGCGACTGTAGTAGCGGAGTGATGTCGCGGAAGATCACGCCAGCTTTCGGAAAATCCGGAACCGGTCGGATTAAGGTCTTGATCGAGAATTCGTCGAAAATCATGCGAGCTCCGTTAGGCGTCCATGTTTCCGCCCGCCAGGGCGCACAAGCGAATGGAATCGAGGATCCGCACCTCCTTACCCTCGGCTTCCAGCAGGCCACTCGCCTGGCAGCGCGTGAATACCCGCGAGACGGTTTCGACCGCAAGACCCAGATAGTTGCCGATCTCGTTACGTGACATGGGCAGCCGGAACTGATTAGCCGAGAAGCCGCGCGCACTGAATCGGGCCGACAGGTTGATGAGGAAGGTTGCTATCCGCTCGTCGGCGGTCTTTTTCGACAGCAACATCATCATCTGCTGATCATCGCGGATCTCGCGGCTCATGATGCGCATCAGCTGACGGCGCAGCTGTGGCAGCAGCACGCTGAGCTCATCGAGGCGGTCGAAGGGAATTTCACATACTGAGGTGGTCTCAAGCGCCTGGGCTGATACCGGGTAGGTTTCGGTGTCCATACCTGACAGGCCCACCAGCTCGCTCGGCAGGTGGAAGCCGGTGATCTGCTCCTCGCCGGCATCCGTGACGCTAAAGGTGCGCAGAGCACCGGAGCGGATGGCGAATACGGAACTGAACGCATCACCCTGGCGGAACAGGGTCTCGCCTTTCTTCAAGGGGCGTCCGCGCTTGACGATATCGTCCAGCGATTGCATGTCCTGCATGTTCAACGAAAGCGGCAGGCAGAGGCCGGAGAGGCTGCAATCTTTGCAATTAGCCTGCGGCTGCTTGCGAACCTTGATGAGCTCGGACATTGCGAGATCCTGAAAAACCGTACGATGCGCAAGATTAACTCAGGCAGGCACCTTAGGCCAATTGGTCCAAGGGTCGCAGTTGGGGGCTTCGGCTCGAGCGGTCACTCACATAGCTTGAGGAAATCGCGAGGCGGGGCGGGGCGGCAAGCAGTGGTCGAACTGCATACACACCGCATAAGCGAGCAGCCGTCCGACCGGCAAAATAGTCATCGCGTCCGCGTTCAGCTGAATCAACCCATCGGCAGCCATCTGCTCGAGAGCGGGCCAGGTTTGCTGGAAATAGGTCTTGAAGCTGACCCCGAAAATGCTTTCGATCTCGTCGAAACGTAGTTCCGAATCGCAGAGCAGCGCTTGGATGGTGTAGCGTCGGATCTGATCGTCCTGGTTGCATCGCAGACCACGGATAGTGGCGAGCTGGCCTTGTCCCAGTGACTGTTGGTAGAGGGTGATGTCGTTGTTGTTCTGGCAGTACATATCGCCGATCTGGCTGATCGCTGAAACGCCGAGGCCAACCAGGTCGCAATGCCCATGAGTCGTATAGCCATGAAAGCTGCGTTGAAGAGCCCCGTCTTCCTGGGCAATAGCGAGCTCATCGTCAGGCAGGGCGAAAAGATCCATACCGATATAGCGATAGCCGGCGCGCGTCAGCTGCTCCACGCTGTGCTGCAGCATCGCAAGCTTGCCCGCTCGGGTTGGTAGCTCTGCCGCGTTGATCTTGCGCTGCGCCATGTACCGTTCGGGTTGATGTGTATAGCCGGAAACCGACACACGCTCCGGCTGCAGCGCAATCACAGTGGCGATCGTGTTTGCAAAGCGTTCGGGGGTTTGCCGTGGTAATCCGTAGGTCAGATCGATCTGTATCGAACGGAACTGCAGGGTTCGTGCAGCCTCGATAACCGTCTGGGTCTGTTGTAGCGTCTGCCTGCGGTTGATTGCGTGCTGCACATCCGGGTCCAGGTCCGGCATGCCTATGCTGATGCGGTTGAAGCCAAGCTCACGCAACAGGCCCATTGTCGGCCAGTCCGCTTCGCGCGGGTCGATATCGATGCTGAAATCGCCTTGATCGTCGTTCTGCAGGTTGAAGCGCTTACGCAAATGACTCATTAAGCCACGTAGCTCGGTATGCCCGAGAAAGGTCGGCGTGCCGCCACCGAAATGTAGTTGCTCTACCACCTGATTCTGGCTGAGGTGGCAGCCGATCAGCTCGATTTCCTTTTCCAAGAGTGCCAGGTATGGCAGCGCACGCCCGCGGTCTTTGCAGATGACCTTATTGCGCTGGCAGTGATAGCAGACGTCTGTACAGAATGGCAGGTGAACGTACAGAGACAGTGGTCTGGCCGCTTGACGGCTGCCCCGTAGCGCATGCAGCAGATCGAACGAACCCACGTTGCTGTTGAACTGATAGGGCGTCGGATAGAGGGTATAGCGCGGCCCATCCTGATCGTAACGATGAATCAGGTCGGCATCCCAACGAATGGCGTCGAGCATCTTACGGTCTCGGGTTGACTGCGGTGCCAGGATTCTAGGGCGGGTGACATTGCATAGACTTGACCTGTATCAAGCGAGTCCAGACCCTGCCACCGAGTCCGGGGCCGACGGTACGCAGAGGAGATTTATTGGCTGAATTATGGTCGGATTAGCTACTGCCATTTTCTAACCTATCCATTGCAAGGAAAAACCCATGCATCATCGTCAGCAAGAAATCGCTGCTGCACTTAACGTTTGCGCCCCTTTTGATGGGCCGGCAGCGATACAGGCCGAGATCGACCGGCGAATCGCTTTCATTCAAAACTGCCTGCGCGAGTCCGGACTCAAGACACTGGTGCTGGGAATTAGCGGAGGAGTCGATTCGA
Source organism: Stutzerimonas xanthomarina DSM 18231 (assembly GCF_900129835.1). Classification (GTDB taxonomy): domain Bacteria; phylum Pseudomonadota; class Gammaproteobacteria; order Pseudomonadales; family Pseudomonadaceae; genus Stutzerimonas; species Stutzerimonas xanthomarina. The sequence continues at coordinate 708,521 of NZ_FQXA01000002.1, read as the reverse complement.
CCGCCGCCGGGTTGCTCGCGCAGCGCGCAGTCGAAGGTATGCGCCAAGCCGGGGAGGGCGACGACTACCGATTCATTGCGGTCCGGTTGCCCTATCAAGTTCAGCATGACGAAGACGAAGCGCAGCTTGCGGTCGATTCGATCAATCCGGACGAGTGCCACACGGTCAACATCGGCGCCGCGGTGCAGGGCTTGACGCGAGCGACCGAGGCGCTTGAAGACTTGACGCCGGAGAAGCGTGATTTCGTGATCGGCAACACCAAGGCGCGGATGCGCATGGTCGTGCAATACACCATTGCAAACGCGCGGCAGGGGCTGGTGATCGGAACCGACCATGCCGCCGAAGCGGTTATGGGGTTCTTTACCAAGTTTGGCGACGGGGCTTGCGACCTGACGCCGCTGGCCGGCTTGGTCAAGCATCAGGTCCGTGAGTTAGCTGCTGCGTTAGGGGCACCTGAGCAGCTGGTGAAGAAAATCCCTACTGCCGATCTTGAAGAGCTGTCACCTGGCAAGCCGGACGAAGATGCTCATGGTGTGAGCTATCAGAATATCGACGCCTTTCTGCAAGGTCGCACGGTTCCAGACGAGGCGGCTCGCATCATTATCGACACGTACGACAAGTCGGCGCACAAGCGTCAGCTGCCGAAAGAGCCCTGAGCCAAATCTCGGCGATGCTAGGCGCGGTGCGGCATGCCAGCACTTCGGCTGGCTCCCGGTCAGTGACGTTTCAATGATGAATGTGAGCGGGCGCTTGCTGCGCGGATGCAGTGCCTGCATGGTCATGACCCATCAGCCATTGCTGATGAGGACCTGGAAGAGTCCAAAGGCCGAAGAGGATTACCGTGACACCGCCGACCATTCGCACGCCGCGTTTACGAAGCACTGCGGTAATTCGTTCGGCGGCCAGGCCGGTCGCCAGAAGCACCGGCCAGGTACCGATACCGAACGCGAACATCAGCAGGGCGCTGTCCAGTGCATCGCCCTGACTGGCCGCCCACAGCAACGTGCTGTAGACCAAGCCACACGGCAGCCAACCCCATAAAGCGCCAAGCAGCAGCGCTCGTGGCACGCTCTTGACGGGCATCAGCCTGCTTGCGAACGGTTGGATGTGCCGCCACAGCCCTCTTCCGATCGCTTCGACACGCGTCAGACCCGCCCACCAGCCCGCCAGATACAAACCCATGCTGATCAGCAGAAGCGCGGCGGCAATCCGCAACGCGATGGCGGCAGGGCTGTTAGCAACGGCCCAGCCGGCCAGGCCGATGAGCAATCCAGCACTGGCATAGCTGAGGACCCGTCCCAGGTTATAAGCCACGAGCAGGCGCAGGCGTTTGCCACGTTGTTCAGCCGGAATAGCCATGGTCAGCGCGCCCATCAAACCACCACACATACCCAGGCAGTGACCTCCGCCAAGCAGGCCGAGCACCAACGCCGATACCAGCAGAGGCAACAGCTCATTCACCTTCGGATTTTCCTGGGTGGCGACTTTTGTCTGCCTGCGCAATGCCTGCCCTGTGCTTGGGGTCTTCTTCGTCGAAAAGAATGCTGTGGGCCGGGCCGTCCAGGTCATCGTACTGGCCACTGTCGACAGCCCAGAAAAAGACCCAGATGGCCAACGCGACCAGAACCACGGCGACCGGAATCAGGATGTAAAGTGCGGCCAAAAGAGCCTCCAGAAGTGGTGGGTAACGGCAAGCCTGGGTAGGCGCGCTGTCTATGCTACGCCAGTCGGAGAAGACCGCCAGTCAGGGCAGACTGGCGGGTTGCTGCTGATCAGGCACTCGGCTCAGCCGCAATGCATTGAGCACCACCAGCAGCGAGCTGGCAGACATGCCCAGTGCGGCCCATAGCGGTGTTACCCAGCCGATCGCAGCAAACGGCAGGATCAAGCCGTTGTACAGGCTCGCCCAGGTCAGGTTCTCAATGATGATATAGCGGCTGCGGCGCGCCACGCTGAATGCCTGCACCAAACTGTCGAGACGATTGCTGAGCAGAACGGCGTCAGCGCTGGTCTTGGCAAGATCGGTCGCTGAACCCATGGCCACGCTGATGTCGGCGGCCGCGAGGACCGGCGCATCGTTGACGCCGTCGCCAAGCATCAGCACGCGATGGCCTTTGGCTTGCAGATGCTGCAGGTGAGTGAGCTTGTCGATTGGGGTCATGCCAGCGTGCGCATCCTTGATGCCAAGCTGTAGAGCGATCTCGCCTAACATTGGCGAGCTGTCGCCCGACAACAGGACCGTATTCCAGCCACGGGATTTGCACGCCTGAAGCAAAGCCGGCGCGTCATCGCGCAGGCGGTCGTTAAGCACCAGCCACGCCAGAGGCCCTTGAGTGTCGCCTAACAGCAACCATTGGCCCTCATTACCGGGTATCTCCGGCGCCGCGCCGGCATAGCCAGTCGCGACGAAATCGGGTTGACCGATACGCAGAATACGCTCCCCAACCGATCCTTGGAGGCCAAGGCCGGGAAAGCTGCTGACGGCATCGGCTGCTTGAGGCGCGCGACCGAATGCTCTGGCTATCGGGTGCTCGGAGCGGCTTTCCAGGGCGGCGGCCAGCTCCAGGCAGGCATCGGCATCCAGCTCCGCCAGTGGTCGAACCTCGCTCAGCGTCAGACGACCTTCGGTCAGGGTTCCGGTCTTGTCGAAAATCACCGTGTCGATGTGATTGAGGCCCTCCAGTACATGCCCCCGCGTAAGCAGCAGGCCCAGTTTGTGCAGCGTGCCTGTGGCTGTGGTCAAAGCCGTCGGTGTAGCCAAGGACAACGCGCAGGGACAGGTGGCTACCAGCAGGGCAAGAACGATCCAGAATGCGCGCTGCGGGTCGATCTGCCACCAGACGATGCCAACCACAGCGGAAGTCAGCAGTACGATCACCAGGAACCACTGCGAAACACGGTCGGCCAGCTCGGCCAGGCGCGGCTTGTCGGACTGGGCACGCTCGAGCAGGCCGACAATCGCGGAAAGCCGAGTGTTGTCGCCCAGCGCTTGAACCTCGATGACCAAGGCGCCTTCTACGTTGAGAGTACCGGCAGTGACGGTGTCGCCAACGATCCGAGCCTGCGGCAGGTATTCTCCGGTGAGAACCGATTCGTCAACGCTTGACTGTCCACTGAGGATGCGACCATCGGCTGGAATCAGCGCGCCGGGTTGAATCAGCACCTGATCGCCGAGCTGCAACTCTCGAAGCAGAATTCGTGAAGTCCGGCCGTCCTCGGCCAATTTCAGGCAGGAAGCCGGTAGCAGATTGACCAACTGTGCGGTCGCCGCGGCGGTTCGCTCCCGCGCACGGCGCTCGAGAAAACGCCCAGCCAGAAGAAACAAGGCGAACATGCCGACGGCATCGAAATACAGCTCGCCCTGGCCGGTGACTGTCGACCATATGCCGGCAACATAGGCGCCACCGATCGCCAGCGAAACAGAAACGTCCATGGTCAGATGACGAGTGCGTAGGTCACGCAGCGCACCTTTGAAGAAGTCAGTGCAGCAATAGAAAACGATCGGCGTGGTCAGCAGCAGAGCAGTCCAGCGAAGGATGCTGGCCATACCGGGTGAGAGGTCGATGTTGAACTCGGGCCACGTCGCCATCGTTGCCATCATCACCTGCATCCAGAGCAAGCCGGCTACGCCCAGCTGGCGCATACTGCGGCGGTTCTCTTGAGCAAGCCGTTCCGCAGCCTGGTCCGCTTGGTACGGGTGGGCCGCGTAACCGACGCGACGAAGCTCTGCGAGCAGTTCGCTCAGCGGCAGCGAGGCATCATTCCAGCGGACCCGCAGGCGGTGGTTCGATAAGTTCAGGCTGGCCTCGGAAACCGCGTCCAGCCGGCGCAGGTGTTTCTCGATCAGCCAGCCGCAAGCAGCACAACTGATGCCTTCGATCATCAGAGAAGTGTCGGCTAACTCACCTTCATGACGTACAAATGGCGCTTGCACATCTCTGCGATCGTAGAGTTCCAGCTCTTCGGTGAGCGCTTGCGGAAGCGTGTCAGGATTGATTGAAGCATCGCTGCGATGCGAATAGTAGCTTTCCAGGCCGCCCAGGACGATTGCCTCCGCGACCGCCTGACAACCCGGACAGCACAGCGCCCGCTGCTCGTTCAGCACGCGGGCGTGGTAAGCACTGCCAGCAGGAACCGGCAGCCCGCAGTGGTAGCAAGGAACGGGGCTTGCCATCGTCCGATCAATAGCTCAGGTTGATAGGCTGACCGCTAGCGATGTCCTTTTCTTCGAACAATCGCCACTCCTGATCGCCCTCACGGCCAAGCAGCTCGACGAAACGCCTTCCCGTGACGGGCTCCTGCATCTGTCCCTGATAGAAACCATCGCCCTGAGGCTGAAGAACGATACGACGATCGCGTTCTGGCTGCGTAGGGGAGAGCAGGTTGAGTATTACTTGTTGTGGTTGGCTCGCACCGCTCAGCTGGACCTCGGCGAGTCCACGTTCGTCGTTGAGGTTGAGTTGCGCCTGCATTTGCAGGCGCTCGGCGAGGTTTTCGCGTTCCAGTGACTGGTTTATGCCCTTACCGGCGTCGTAATAGTTGTCGGAGACGAGGGTGTCGGCATTGCGAATCGCGATCGTCAGCATCGAGGTACCGAGGATGACCGACATCAGCAGGATGCCGATCACGAACCAGGCCCAGAACTGCGTGTACCAACGTGTGCTTTCGTGGTCGGAATTGCTCATGTACTACCTGTTTAGCGAATGCTTGGGCCGATGAAACGGCTATCAGCTTCATCTTTGATTGAGGAATCATCCGCCGACCTGACGTGGAAGATGATTTCGTTGGTGCTCGAAGGTAGCTGCTCTGGCGCAACTGAGAGTTCCACTGGAACGGTGACCAGCTCACCTGCTTCGGCACGAATCTGGTTGCGTCCTTCGTATTGCAAGCCTTCAAGGCCAACGGCCTCAATGATGAAGGTCTGCTCAGTTTGGGCCTTGTTCATTACCTTGAGGGTATAAACGTTTTCAATCCGCCCTTGCTCATTCTCTCGGTAGAGCACGCGGTCCTTGAGTACGTCGAGCTTAACTAGCGCGCGGTCCGAGACGGCATAGGCGAACACGCCCATCATCGCCGTCAGCGCAACGGCATAGCCAATCAGGCGCGGCCGCACCAGATGGGTTTTTTGTCCGGACAGGTTGTGCTCGGTGGTGTAGCTGATCAGCCCGCGGGGATAGTTCATCTTGTCCATGATGGTGTCGCAGGCGTCAATGCAGGCGGCGCACCCGATACATTCAATCTGCAGTCCGTCGCGGATGTCGATGCCGGTGGGGCATACCTGCACGCACATGGTGCAGTCGATGCAGTCTCCCAGGCCCATCGCTTTGTAGTCGGCATCCTTTTTCCGCGGACCACGACGTTCGCCGCGGCGTGGATCGTAGGAGACGATTAGGGTGTCCTTGTCGAACATCACGCTCTGAAAACGAGCGTACGGGCACATGTAGATGCATACCTGCTCGCGCAAGTAGCCCGCGTTGCCGTAAGTCGCAAGGGTGAAGAATCCCACCCAGAACAACGCCCAGCCGCCTACCTGAAGGGTCACGAGATCAGGTACCAGGTCCCTGATCGGTGTGAAGTAGCCGACAAAAGTAATACCGATCGCTAGAGAAACTGCCAGCCAGATTGAGTGCTTGGCTGCCTTGCGCAAGAACTTGTTGGCACTCATGGGCGCCTTGTCGAGCTTCATGCGCTGGTTCCGGTCACCCTCTGTGACCTTCTCAGCCCACATGAAGACCCAGGTAAACACGCTCTGGGGACAGGTATAGCCACACCAGACGCGACCGGCGAAAACGGTGATGAAGAACAGGCCGAATGCGCAAATGATCAACAGTGCAGAAAGCAGGATGAAGTCTTGCGGCCAGAAGGTGGCGCCGAAGATGTAGAACTTGCGCTCTGGCAAGTCCCACCAGACCGCTTGCCGCCCGTTCCAGGTCAGCCACACGGTGCCGAAGTAAAGCACGAAAAGCAGTGCGCCACCTACGAGTCGCAAGTTGCGAAACAAGCCGCTGAAGGCTCGGGTGTAGATCTTTTCGCGCGCGGCGTAGAGGTCGCCCGATGCGTCGGGCTTGGCGGGAGGTGTTACGTTGCGGACGGGGATCTGCTCAGTCATCAAATGCGTACCACGGCGGAGGGTGAGTGTCCCGGCCGATACATGTCGGCCGGGATCTTTTGCTTACCTGCTGCGAATGGTACGCCCCGTCAGTCGGACAAAGGTGCGACCTTGAGTCGCGCCAGGCCTGATGAATCAGTCCTCCGACTTTTGCGAGAGGCTATACACATACGCTGCCAGCAGGTGCACCTTATCGTTGCCAAGAATGTGTTCCTGGGCAGGCATCCGGCCATTCCGACCGTAGCGCAGGGTCTGCTGAATCTGTCCAAAACTCGAGCCGTACAGCCAGACGTTGTCGGTCAGATCAGGGGCGCCCATCGCCTGAGTGCCTTTGCCTGCAGGCCCATGACAAGCTACACAGTTGGCTGCGAAGATTTTTTGACCCTGCTCAATGTCGACGTTGATACCCTCTGGGGTATCGCGGCCGGACAGGCTGCGAACGTAGCCGGCTACATTGCGAATGCCGTCTTCGCCAATCACGTCACGCCATGCGGGCATGGCTGCCTGCCGGCCTCCCATGATGGTGGTTTTGATGGTTTCAGGCGCGCCGCCCCATAGCCAGTCGTCGTCGGTCAGGTTAGGGAAGCCGTAAGCACCCTTGGCATCCGAACCATGGCAAACCGAGCAGTTGGAGGCGAACAGGCGGCCACCCATTTTCAGCGCTTGCGGATCCTGAGCAACCTGCTCAACGGGCAACGCCGCGAACTTGGCATAGAGCGGACCATACTGCTCACTAGCCTTGTCCATTTCGCGCTGCCATTCCTTCACCTGCGTCCAGCCGCCTTCGTAACCTGGCATCACGCCTTTCCAGTTGCCCAGGCCGGGGTACAGCACGAGATAGCCAAGGGCAAAGATCACAGTGGCAACGAACAGCATGAACCACCAGCGCGGAAGCGGGTTGTCGTATTCCTCGATACCGTCATACGAATGGCCGACGGTTTCTTCGGTGCTGTCGTGGCGTTGTCCCTTGCGAGTTGCGAGCAGCAGCCAGACCAGGGCGGCAATGGTCCCCAGGCTCAGCAGGGTGATGTACCAACTCCAAAACGAGGTCATTTATTTCTTACTCCTGGAAGCTTCTTCATCACGCTTCTTGGCGTCGGGCTCGTCTGCGAAAGGCAGATTCGCTGCTTCGTCGAAGCTTTTCTTGCGCTTGCTGCTATAAGCCCAGAGCACGACGCCAATAAATGCGACGAAAACAAGAATGGTGCCCAGGCCGCGAAGAGTCCCGATATCCATGGTGCGTTACCGTTTGTTGGTGAGTGCGGTGCCAAGTACTTGCAAATAGGCGACGAGGGCATCCATTTCGGATTTGCCCTTGACCGCATCCTTGGCACCGGCGATGTCTTCTTCGGTGTAAGGCACGCCAACGCTGCGCAGTGCAACCATCTTGTCGGCGGTGTCCTTGCCGTCGAGGCTATGCTCGACCAGCCAAGGGTAGGACGGCATTTTCGATTCCGGGACTACGTTGCGCGGGTTGTAGAGGTGCGCACGGTGCCAGTCATCGGAGTAACGGCCGCCGACGCGGGCCAGATCCGGACCGGTACGCTTTGAGCCCCACAGGAAGGGGTGGTCGTAGACGCTTTCACCCGCAACGGAGTAGTGGCCGTAGCGCTCGGTTTCAGCGCGGAACGGACGGATCATCTGCGAATGACAACCGACGCACCCTTCGCGGATGTAGATGTCGCGGCCTTCCAGCTGCAGCGCGGTGTAAGGCTTCATGCCTTCCACAGGCTCATTGACCACGTCCTGGAAGAACAGCGGAACGATCTGGGTCAGACCACCGATGCTCACCGCCAGGATCATGAACAGCGTCAGCAGGCCGACGTTCTTTTCGAGTATTTCGTGATTCTTCATTTATACGTTCCCTCAGGCGATCTGCGCGGCGGCTTCGAACTCAGCCGCCTTGGCGGCACGCACAGTGCGCCAGGTGTTGTAAGCCATCAGCAACATGCCGGTCAGGAAGAACACACCACCGAGCCAACGGACGATGAAGCCCGGGTGGCTGGCCTCCAGCGCCTCGACGAAGGAGTAGGTGAGCGTGCCGTCTTCGTTGATTGCACGCCACATCAGACCCTGGGTGATGCCGTTGACCCACATCGAGGCGATGTAGAGCACGGTGCCGATAGTCGCGAGCCAGAAGTGAGCGTTGATCAGACCGATGCTGTGCATCTGCTCGCGAGCAAAAACCTTCGGGATCAGGTGGTACATGGAGCCGATGGTGATCATCGCTACCCAGCCGAGGGCGCCGGCATGCACGTGGCCGATGGTCCAGTCGGTGTAGTGGGAGAGCGCGTTAACGGTCTTGATCGCCATCATCGGACCTTCGAAGGTCGACATGCCATAGAACGCCAGGGATACCACCAGGAAGCGCAGGATCGGGTCGGTGCGCAGCTTATGCCAGGCCCCCGAAAGGGTCATCATGCCGTTGATCATGCCGCCCCAGCTTGGCGCCAGCAGGATAATGGACATGACCATGCCCAGGCTTTGTGCCCACTCCGGCAGTGCCGTGTAGTGCAAATGGTGCGGGCCGGCCCAGATATAGAGGGTGATCAATGCCCAGAAATGCACAATGGAGAGACGGTAAGAGTAAACCGGCCGGCCAGCCTGCTTGGGTACGAAGTAATACATCATCCCGAGGAAGCCGGTGGTCAGGAAGAAGCCCACGGCGTTGTGGCCATACCACCACTGCACCATCGCGTCGGTCGCACCCGAGTAGATCGAGTACGACTTGAACCAGGTTACCGGCACTTCAAGGTTGTTGACGATGTGCAGCATCGCCGTCACCAGAATGAAGCCGCCAAAGAACCAGTTGCCGACATAAATATGCGCAGCCTTACGCTTCATGATGGTGCCGAAGAACACCACTGCGTAGCTGACCCATACGAGCGTAATCAGGATATCGATCGGCCATTCCAGCTCGGCGTATTCCTTGGAGCTGGTGAAGCCCTGCGGCAGTGTGATCACAGCCAGAACCAGGACTGCCTGCCAACCCCAGAAGGTGAACGCGGCGAGGCCATCGGAAAACAGGCGTGCCTGCGAGGTCCGCTGAACAACGTAGAAGGACGTAGCCATCAGCGCACAGCCGCCGAACGCGAAAATCACCGCGTTGGTGTGCAGTGGGCGCAAACGACCAAAGCTGGTCCAGGGCAGGTCGAAGTTAAGTTCAGGCCACACGAGCTGTGCGGCGATGAATACTCCCAGACCCATTCCGATAATTCCCCACACCACCGTCATGATGGCGAATTGGCGAACCACCTTATAGTTATATGCAGTCTCACTTATTGCTGTGCTCATGCAAGGCTTCCACGCTAATGGCATTTCAAGGGGGCAAAAACGGCGGCAAGTATGGAGAAAGGAGGGGGGCAATGCAATCAAGGCCCAGGCCGTCTCATGTCGTTCAGACCCTGATTTCAAGCGTTTTCCATGCTTTTTGCAGGGTCGTTTAACACACCATGCCGATGTGTTGAATCGAGGGCTTCGCCTGCTAGTTCCGCGCGACTTCGGCGAGTAGCAAGCAATATTAGAGCAGCTGGAGGGGGGAGCAAATGGAGGTCGGTCGGGCGGTCTGCGACAGAGCGTCGCAGCCACCATAAAATTGATCGGAGACAGGGTGATACGGTGTATCGCCCTGTAGGGCCTTACTGCTTGGCCACGCGTTCTGGCTGCTGCGAAAGGCTATAAACGTAGGCCGCCAGGAGGTGCACTTTGTCATTGCCCAGGTACTGCTCCTGTGCAGGCATCTGCCCGTTGCGGCCGTGACGGATGGTCTGCTGCAGCTGAGGTAGAGAGGAGCCGTAGATCCAGCCAGCTGAACTGGTCAGCTTCGGTGCACCCATCGCCGGCATGCCTTCACCGCTCGCCCCATGACAGACCGAGCAGGTTTGCGCATACACCTGACCACCGGCCGCCGTGTCCGCCTCAGTCCCTTCGGGTAGCGGTAGGCCAGCCAGATCGTTACGGACATAGGCAGCAACGTTCTTCACGCCTGCTTCGCCGATGACCTGGCCCCAGGCTGGCATCGCTGCAACGCGGCCATGAAGGATGGACGTCTTGATGGTTTCGGCATCTCCGCCCCAGCGCCATTCACTGTCCGCCAGATTCGGGAAACCGACCGCGCCCTTGGCGTCCGATCCGTGGCAAACGGAGCAGTAGTTGGCGAACAGGCGACCGCCGATCTTCAGCGCCCGCTCGTCCTGCGCGACTTGCGCCACGCTCATCGCCGAATATTTGGCGAAGATAGGACCGAATTTCGCGTCAGCCTGATCAACTTCACGCTGCCACTGCTTGTCCTGCGTCCAGCCATCGTCATAGCCCGGCATCACGCCTTTCCAGTTACCCAGGCCTGGATACAGCACCAGATAGAAAATGCCGAACACCAGCGTGCCGATGAACAGCATGAACCACCACCGAGGCAGCGGATTGTCGTATTCCTCGATACCGTCGAAGGAATGTCCCATGGTCTTGTCGGTCGTGCCTGCAGATTCGCCCTTGCGGGTGGCGAAGATCAGCCAGAACAGAGCGACAATGGTGCCCAGCGTGAGCAGGGCGATGTATCCACTCCAGAAAGCGTTCATCTGTTACTCCTGGGCCGCCCGAACGCTCGAGCTGCCCGCGATGTTGGTTCCCTGACGGCTGCCCTGCAGCGCGTCGTTCTCGATAGCGTGCTGTCGATCAGCGCTTGCTCTGAAGCGCCGTGCCGAGCACCTGCAGATAGGCCACCAGAGCGTCCATCTCGGTCTTGCCTTTGACTGCGTCTTGCGCCGCGGCGATGTCCTCGTCGCTGTAGGGCACGCCGACGGTGCGCAGCGCTTTCATCTTCGTGGCGGTGTCCTGGCCCTTAAGCGTGTCCTCGACCAGCCATGGGTAGGACGGCATCTTCGACTCAGGCACAACGTTGCGCGGGTTGTAGAGGTGCGCACGGTGCCAGTCGTCCGAGTAACGGCCGCCAACGCGCGCCAGGTCCGGACCGGTACGCTTGGAGCCCCACAGGAACGGATGGTCGTACACGCTTTCACCCGCTACTGAGTAGTGTCCATAGCGCTCGGTTTCGGCACGGAACGGACGGATCATCTGCGAGTGGCAGCCGACGCAGCCTTCACGAATGTAGATGTCACGGCCTTCTAGCTGCAGCGCGGTGTAAGGCTTCATGCCTTCAACCGGCTCGTTGACCACGTCCTGAAAGAACAGCGGAACGATTTGGGTCAGACCGCCGATGCTCACTGCGAGAATCATGAACAGAGTCAGCAGGCCGACGTTCTTTTCGAGTATTTCGTGCTTCTTCATCAGTCAGCTCCTCAGGCGATCTGCGCGGCGGCTGCGTATTCGGCCGGCTTGGAGGCCTGCACGGTGCGCCAGGTGTTGTAGGCCATCAGCAACATGCCGGCGAAGAAGATCGCACCACCGATCATGCGAACCACAAAGCCCGGATGGCTGGCTTCAAGCGCTTCGACGAAGGAGTAGGTGAGGGTGCCGTCTTCGTTGATCGCACGCCACATGAGGCCCTGAGCGATACCGTTGACCCACATCGAGGCGATGTAGAGCACGGTGCCAATAGTGGCGAGCCAGAAGTGCGCGTTGATCAGGCCGATGCTGTGCATCTGCGCGCGGCCGAAGACTTTCGGGATCAGGTGATAGAGCGCGCCGATGGAGACCATGGCTACCCAGCCGAGAGCACCCGCATGGACGTGTCCGATGGTCCAATCGGTGTAGTGCGAGAGCGCGTTGACGGTCTTGATCGCCATCATCGGACCTTCAAAGGTCGACATGCCGTAGAACGCGAGCGAAACCACCAGGAAGCGCAGGATCGGATCGCTGCGCAACTTATGCCACGCCCCGGACAGTGTCATCATGCCGTTGATCATGCCGCCCCAGCTTGGAGCCAACAGAATCAGCGACATCACCATGCCCAGGCTCTGCGCCCAATCCGGCAGCGCGGTGTAGTGCAGGTGGTGCGGGCCGGCCCAGATGTAGACGGTGATCAGCGCCCAGAAATGAACGATCGACAGGCGATAGGAATACACCGGACGCTCGGCCTGTTTCGGCACGAAGTAGTACATGATCCCGAGGAAGCCGGCGGTGAGGAAGAAGCCCACGGCGTTGTGGCCATACCACCACTGCACCATGGCGTCGGTCGCACCGGCGTACAACGAGTACGACTTCGTCGCCGTGACCGGAATTTCCAGGTTGTTGACGATATGCAGGATCGCTACGGTCAGAATGAAGCCGCCGAAGAACCAGTTACCGACGTAGATGTGCTTGACCTTGCGCGTGGCCAGCGTGCCGAAGAAAACGACCGCATAAGCCACCCAGACGATGGTGATCAGGATATCGATCGGCCATTCCAGCTCGGCATATTCCTTTGAGCTGGTGAAGCCCAGCGGCAGGGAGGTCGCCGCCAGCAGGATGACCAGCTGCCAGCCCCAGAACGTGAACGCGGCCAGCTTCGGCGCGAACAGGGTGGTTTGGCAGGTGCGCTGGACCGAGTAGTAGGAGGTCGCAAACAATGCGCAGCCGCCGAAAGCGAAGACCACTGCGTTGGTGTGCAATGGGCGCAGACGACCGAAGCTGGTCCACGGGAGGTCAAAGTTAAGGAAAGGCCAGGCCAATTGGGCTGCGATGAAAACGCCGAGCCCCATCCCGACGATTCCCCACACCACCGTCATGATGGCAAATTGGCGGACCACCTTGTAGTCATAGGCGGTACTGGTTGCTGTGTTCATGTATGGGCTTCCATCCACGGTAATGAGCGTGTTTTTTTGTCGCGGTAAGAGAGATGGCTTTCAACAGAAAGCGGAGGGAAGAATGAGCACTGGGCAAATGGCCGGTATTGACGCCGGTCAATACTCGCTGAGCGACGAAATTCCACTCACTCGGCGAGATCAGCCACAGGGAGCGGTTTGCGCAAGCCTCATCCTGGCGCATGGAGCAGGTGCACCGATGGACAGTTGGTTCATGCAGCAAATGACTGAACGGCTGGTCGCACGGGGCGTGGCGGTTTTTCGTTTCGAGTTTGCCTATATGGCCAGCAGGCGCATCGACGAGCGCAAACGGCCGCCCAATCCTCAGGCGCAGCTGCTACAGCAATGGCGTGCGGTTTATCGAGCAGTGCGACAGCAAACCGCAGGGCAATTGGCGATCGGCGGCAAGTCGATGGGCGGCCGGATGGCGAGCTTGCTGGCTGACGAGCTCGCAGCTGATGCGCTGGTATGCCTGGGCTATCCGTTTCATGCCATGGGCAAGCCGGAAAAGCCGCGGGTGGCGCACCTGGCTGAGCTGCGAACGCCGACCTTGGTCATTCAGGGCGAACGCGATGCGCTGGGTAACCGCGCTACAGTCGCTGGCTACGCATTGTCGCCAGCGATTCGCCTTGATTGGCTGGCCGCGGCGGACCACGATCTCAAACCGCTGAAGCGGTCCGGCCTGACACACGAACAGCATCTGGACAGTGCCGCTGATGCCATCGCGGCATTCCTCGGTTGTCCTTGCTTCGGTGGCAGCCTAACGCCCACCACAGCAAGCCTGTAGGCATGCGATGTCCGATGGCGCAGTGGCGGGTGCTCGTTGCAGTTATCGGTTGAAACGCTCCACCAGCGTGTATTGTGACTGCGCAGTGGCTGCCAGGTCTTCTGAGAGCAATGCCGAGCTCTGGGCGTCTCCGGAGGTCTGGTCGGCCAGCCGGGCGATGTTGCCGACGTTCTGGCTGATCTCGTCAGCGACAGCGCTTTGCTGTTCGGTAGCGGATGCGATCTGCGTCGTCATATCGATGATGCGACTCACCGCCTCGCTGATTCCCACCAGCGCCTTATCGGCATCGATTACCCGCTCGACACCCTGATTGGCCTGGCTACGTCCTTGTTCCGTCGTCGCAACGGCTTGGCGCGCCTGATGTTGCAGTTTTTCGATCAGCTGATGGATCTGCCCGGTCGACGCTGAGGTACGTTGGGCCAGCTGACGTACTTCATCCGCAACCACAGCAAAGCCACGGCCGCTTTCACCAGCCCGCGCCGCTTCGATGGCGGCATTCAGTGCAAGCAGGTTGGTCTGATCGGCGATGCTCTTGATGACATCGACCACGGAGCCGATTTCGTTGCTGTTCTGCGCCAGCGCAGATACGGCCTCACCGGTTTCAGTGACGGCTTCGGCTAGCAGTTCGATGGCTTTGCGGGTATCGGAGCCGATCTTCTGGCCCTGCGCCGTAAGCTGATTGGCTTGTTCGGTAGCTTCTGCCGTCAGGGCTACGTTGCTGGCAACCTCTTGCGTCGTCGCGGCCATCTGCGTAATCGCGGCGGCGACCTGCTCGGTTTCGTGATGCTGGCGAGACAGTCCATCGGAGCAACTATGCGCCAACTCGTCCGCTCGCTTGGCCTGCTGCTGCAGTTGCACAGCGCTGTCTTGCAGGCGGGTCAGGCAGGTCTTAAGGCGTGCATGCTCGCTGAGCATCGCCATTTCCAACTGCGCCTCGGCGCCCTGACTGTCGGTATACATCTTGGCGATTAGCGGATCACTGGTGGACTGCTCGGCCAGGCGCAGCAATCGGTGGATTCCGCGCATCTGCCAGTGGCGCCCGATCAGGCCCAGGGGTACTGATAGCAAAGCGGCAAGCACGAAGCCCCAGCCGTGGTCAAACCGCGAGCCGATCATGAAACCAATCTGACTGATGATGATAAAGGGCAGCCAATCGATTGCGATCGGCAACCATTTTTCGCGTTGGGGGACGCCACTTTTCCCGGCGTTGAGCCGAGCATAGAGCGCTTCGGCACGCCGGACTTGTTCACGGGTTGGCTTGGTGCGGACCGATTCATACCCGATGACCTTGCGCTGAATATCCAGCACCGGCGTGACGTAAGCGTTGACCCAATAATGGTCGCCGTTGTTGCGGCGGTTCTTGACGATGCCCATCCAGGGCTTGCCATCCTTGAGTGTGGCCCACATATGGCCGAACACCGCCGACGGGACGTCAGGATGGCGAATCAGGTTATGTGGCGCGCCGATCAACTCACTGCGTTCAAAGCCGCTGACCTCCGCAAAGATATCGTTGCAATAAGTAATCTTGCCGGTCAGGTCAGTGGTCGAAATCAACCTTTGCTGATCGGGAAACGCATATTCACGTTGAGTAACGGGCTGGTTGTTTCGCATTGAGTACGCCTGGCAATCGGGGTGGTCACAGCCACTTTGTTGTGTTCGGTCAGGCCGCAATTCCTGCGGCTCGGAGTGATGGCAGTTTGACGCCAAATTCGCGACCGTTGTTCTTGGCATCGTAACGGCTCATTTTCCAAAGACTTAAGCGTCAACAGATAAGTGGCAGCACAAAAAAGCCCGCTGCAGATGTGCTGCAGCGGGCCTCTT
This sequence comes from Stutzerimonas xanthomarina DSM 18231, assembly GCF_900129835.1. Classification (GTDB taxonomy): domain Bacteria; phylum Pseudomonadota; class Gammaproteobacteria; order Pseudomonadales; family Pseudomonadaceae; genus Stutzerimonas; species Stutzerimonas xanthomarina. The sequence continues at coordinate 693,067 of NZ_FQXA01000002.1, read as the reverse complement.
AGAAGCAGACGTCTGTTTCTTTTTATCAGCCCTCGATCAACTGGCGAAGCACGTAATGCAGGATGCCGCCGGCTTTGAAGTACTCAACCTCGTTGAGGGTGTCGATGCGGCAGAGCACCTGAAAGCTGTCGCACCCACCGCCGGCTCGTTCTACGTCGACTGTCAGCAGCTGGCGTGGCTTGATGTCGGCGCTCAGGCCGCGGATCGACAGCTTCTCGCTACCGGTCAGCCCCAGCGACTGCCGGTTCTGATCACCCACGAACTGCAGCGCCAGAACGCCCATGCCGATCAGGTTTGAGCGGTGGATACGCTCGAAGCTTTCGGCGATCACCGCCTTCACGCCCAGTAGGTTGGTACCCTTGGCGGCCCAATCACGGCTGGAGCCAGTGCCGTATTCCTTGCCTGCGATGACGACAAGTGGCACGCCCTCAGCCTGGTAGCGCATCGCCGCGTCATAAATTGACATCCGCTCGCCGCTTGGCTGATACAAGGTGTCGCCGCCTTCCTCGCCGCCGAGCATCTCGTTCTTGATGCGGATGTTGGCAAAGGTGCCGCGCATCATGACCTCGTGGTTACCCCGGCGTGAGCCGTAGGAATTGAAGTCCTCCGGTTTTACGCCCAGTTCCTGCAAGTACACGCCCGCGGGGGAGCTGGCCTTGATGTTCCCGGCCGGGGAGATGTGATCGGTGGTGATGGAGTCGCCAAACAGCGCGAGGATTCGAGCGTTCTCGACATCTTTCTGTGGCGTCAGGGGCTGCCCGATGTCCTCGAAGAATGGCGGATTCTGCACATAGCTGGAATTGTTGTTCCATTTGTAGGTGTCGCCGGCGGTAACCGCAATGGACTGCCAATGCTCATCGCCGCTGAATACATCGGCGTAGCGGGTGCGGAACATTTGTCCGTCGATCTTGCTGACCGCCTCGTTCACTTCTGCACTGGTCGGCCAGATGTCCCTGAGGTAAACGGGCTGGTTTTGCTCGTCATAGCCCAGCGGATCTTTTTCCATGTTGATTCGGGTGGTGCCGGCCAGCGCGAATGCCACCACCAGCGGCGGTGATGCCAGCCAGTTGGCCTTGACCAGCGGATGCACACGGCCTTCAAAGTTCCGGTTTCCGGACAGCACTGACGACACCACAAGATCGTTATCGGTAATCGCCTGGCCGATCGCCTCTGGCAGCGGTCCGGAGTTACCAATGCAGGTGGTGCAACCATAGCCGACGAGATTGAAGCCGAGCTGATCGAGGTAGGTATTCAGACCGGCGCGTTCCAGATAATCGGTGACGACCTTGGAACCCGGCGCTAAGGACGACTTCACCCAGGGCGCACGCTTGAGACCGCGCTCAAGCGCCTTTTTCGCTACAAGGCCCGCTGCCATCAGCACGTTCGGGTTGGAGGTGTTGGTGCAGGACGTGATCGCTGCGATCACCACCGCGCCGTGCTTGAGGTTGAAGTTTTCGCCGGCGACCGGGACCGAGCTTGCGGCTTGCTGGGTCTTGCCGCTGGTTTCAAGCAGTAGATCGAAGTTGGCGCCGATATCTTCGAGCGAAACCCTGTCCTGAGGGCGCTTGGGGCCGGCCAGTGAGGGTTTGACCTCGGCCAGGTCCAGCTCCAGCGTGGCGGTGAAGATCGGGTCCGGAGAATTAGTGTCGCGCCACATGCCTTGCGCCTTGCAATAGGCCTCGACCAGCGCGATGCGGTCTTCGTCACGACCGGTCAGTCGCAGGTAATCGATGGTGACCTGGTCGACCGGGAAGAAGCCGCAGGTCGCGCCATATTCCGGCGCCATGTTGCCGATTGTGGCGCGATCGGCGAGTGGTAGCTGATCCAGCCCCGGCCCGAAGAACTCGACGAACTTACCCACTACACCGTGCTTACGCAGAATCTGCGTTACGGTCAGCACCAGGTCGGTGGCCGTCACACCTTCGTTGAGCTTGCCGGTCAGGCGCATGCCGATCACTTCCGGAATCAGCATCGAGACCGGTTGGCCGAGCATTGCGGCCTCCGCTTCGATGCCGCCGACACCCCAGCCCAGCACGCCGAGGCCGTTGATCATCGTGGTATGCGAGTCGGTGCCCACCAGCGTGTCAGGGTAAGCAATGGTTTCGCCGTTCTCTTCCTTGGTCCAGACGACCTGTCCCAGATATTCCAGGTTGACCTGATGACAGATGCCGGTGCCCGGCGGCACCACGCGGAAGTTATCGAATGCTTGCTGCCCCCAGCGCAGGAACTCGTAGCGCTCGCCGTTGCGCTGCATTTCAATGTCAACGTTCTGCTCGAAGGCCTTGTCCGTGCCGAAACGGTCCACCATCACCGAGTGGTCGATCACCAGATCCACCGGTGACAACGGGTTGATCCGCTGTGGGTCGGCGCCGGCACGGGAGACTGCGTCACGCATGGCTGTCAGATCGACAACCGCAGGTACGCCAGTGAAGTCCTGCATCAATACCCGCGCGGGGCGATACTGGATCTCGCGTTCGGAGGTATGGGTCTTGAGCCAAACGGCCAACGAGTTGAAGTCATCGGCGCGAACAGTTGTGCCATCTTCCCAGCGCAACAGGTTTTCCAGCAGTACCTTCAGCGAGGTGGGCAGGCGGCTGATGTCGCCCAGCTGTTTTGCAGCTTCCGGGAGGCTGTAGTAGTGGTAGGTCTTGCCGTTCACGTCGAGACTGCGACGGCAATTCAGGCTGTCCAGGGATGGCATTCGTCTCTCCTTTTTGCCCGCACGGCCGGGCTGATTGAGTCGGGAGTATCCTTTAGAACCTAGCCTCTGGCGTAATAGTTCGCCACAAACTGGCCGCCAAGAGACATGGCGAAAGTGCGGAGGCTCGCCGCGGACAGCTTGTCCGCAGCCGCTCAGATGCGCTGGGTGTCGCGGTAGATCAACTCCCGCGACTGTTCACTGGACCGAACCTGCAAGCCCGTGGTTCCCCACTCGGCTATCATGTTCGGCTTTTGTCGTAGGGGGCGCTTGCGCCGATGCGCTTTGCGCCGCTTATAGGGTTCGTAGATGAATACATTGCTGCTGCATTGCCGCCCCGGTTTTGAAAACGAAGTGTGCGCCGAGATCAGCGACCAGGCCGCTCGTCTCGATGTGGCCGGCTACGCCAAGGCGAAAACCGACAGTGCCTGTGCCGAGTTCATCTGCAACGACGCAGTAGGGCCGGAGCGCTTGATGAGCGGCGCCCGTTTCGCGCGGCTTATATTTCCACGGCAGTGGGCGCGTGGCGAATGGCTGACACTTCCGGAAACTGATCGGATCGGTGTACTGCTCGATCACCTGAAATCCATGCCGGTATTCAGCAGCCTATGGCTGGAAGTGCTGGATACCAACGATGGCAAAGAGCTTTCAAACTTCTGCCGCAAGTTCGAGGCGCCTCTTCGCAAGGCGTTGGAAAAGGCTGGAAAACTGAAGGAGGGCGGGCAGGGGCCCCGTCTGTTGCTTACCTTCAAGAGTGGTCGCGAGGTGTTCGCCGGAATTGCTGAGGCAAAGAACAGCGCGATGTGGCCTATGGGCATTCCCCGGCTGAAATTCCCTCGGCAAGCGCCGAGTCGCTCGACCTTGAAGCTCGAAGAGGCGTGGCACCACTTCATCCCACGCGAACAGTGGGACGAGCGCCTGGCTCCAGGCATGACGGCCGTCGACCTCGGCGCGTCGCCTGGCGGCTGGACGTGGCAGCTGGTCAATCGTGAAATTGAAGTGATGGCGGTCGACAACGGACCGATGAATGAGGAGCTGCTCGACTCCGGTCTGGTCGGTCATTATCGTGCCGACGGTTTTGCCTTCCGCCCCAAGCGCCCGGTGAACTGGATGGTCTGCGACATCGTCGAGAAACCCGCCAAGAATGCTGCGCTGCTCGAAACATGGATCGGCGAAGGTTTGTGCCGCGAAGCGGTGGTCAACCTGAAACTGCCAATGAAGCAACGCTATGCCGAGGTGAAACGACTGCTGGAACGCATCGCCGACGGGCTTGCCGAACGAGGAGTGAAGGCGAGCATCGGCTGCAAGCAGCTTTACCACGACCGCGAGGAAGTGACTTGCCATCTGCGTCGGTTGTGAACCCTCGCCGCCTGCTTTTTGCGCGACAATGTCGTCCTGTTTTTGTGGAGCCCCTGATGTTTCGAACTACCGAACTGCCTGCCAATGCGCTGCTCGATGCCAGCGGCCTCAACTGCCCTGAACCGGTGATGATGCTGCACAACAAGGTGCGCGACCTGCCCGCTGGCGAAGTCCTGAAAGTCATCGCGACCGACCCATCGACTCAGCGCGACATTCCCAAGTTCTGCGTTTTTTTGGGCCACGAGCTGGTCGATCAGCAGGCCGAAGAAGGCACCTATTTGTACTGGATACGCAAGAAGCTCGACTGAACGCTGCGCAAACTAGGTGCTTCGTTCAGATGCACGGAGGCAAAAACACCAGTTGCATGCCGACGAATACCGTCGACAAGGCGGCGATGAAGTGAATCCCGGACGACACCTTGAGCACGAAAACCTGCCGATCATTGAGATCGTTGGGTTCGTGTGCCAGCTTCCAGGTCCGGCGCCCTAGCCAAAGCAGCAAAACTATCACCAGCACCGTGAACAGGCCGAAGCTTGCATTCAGCCAGTTGAATACCCCCTGGCTGGGGTCCGGTGGTGCGATGCCGCAGACCACCGCGTGCGATCCGTACATGGCCGCAAACCAGAGGCTCCAGATGGTCAGCCCAAACGGAATCTGAATGGGATGAAAGACGGACGTGCGGTTGTACTTCATCAGGCACCTCCCCACGCATTCGGGAACAGGACAATCGCGGCGTACGCGCTCCATATCACGCCGAGGTTGTAGTACCAGAGCTGCTCGACGACCACCACCTCATAGGGCGCCTTGTCGCCGACGTAGCCATACTTCACGCGTAAGGTCTGCAACAGGGTGAGGATCGTCGCCAGCCCGCAATGAATCAGGCTATAGGCAAGAATCACGAAGACCACCGCATCGTGCGCTGTCTCGGTCACTTTCAGGTTTGCCGTCATCAGCAGCCACAACAACAGTGCCCACTGTACGGCACCGATCGCCGTGATGGCGCCGAGGTTGAGCATCAACTGTCCGCCGCTTCCCCGACGCAACCGGCCAGGCACGAGTCGCATCCACATCGTCCCGATCGTCAGCAGCACGGCACTTGTGAGCATCAGCCAGCCGTTCAGGTCGGAATGCTCCGGCACCATCCATTCGGGTGAGACTGTCCACAGGTAGAACCAGCCGAACAGCAGAGATAAGTAAAGTGTGCCGTTGGCCAGCAGGGTGACACCCATCCCCCAGAGTCCGGGACCGTCGAACGTCCGCGAGTGCAGAGGGGGTTCTCCGGGTTGCGTCTGTGCATCCGGCGCGGCCGCGGGGTGCGCACCGTTTTCCCAAGACCAGCGAAAAAGCGTGATCAAAGTGGCAACGGTCGCAATCAACGCGACCCAGTAGAACTTGTTCAGCAGGCTCAGGCAGAGCACCGCCAGAAACACCGAAGCCACGAACGGCCACCAGCTGTTGCCAGGCAGATGAATGATTTCACGGACCTTGCCGCTCAGTGGGTCCGAGCCCCAGGTTTCACGCCGGCCATGGTCGATGGCCTTCAGCGAGTGCTCGGCGCGGGCAATGCTGTTGGGCAGGTCCGGGTCCGTCCACAGCGGATGACGGTCGGTGACGTCCGGCAAGCTGACAAAGTTGTACGGGCTCGGCGGCAGGCTCGTGGCCCATTCCAGCGTGTCGGCATTCCAGGGGTTGGTTTTTGCCGGTTGGCCGAAGCGGAAGTGCAGCACGATATCCAGCAAAATGGTGCCGATGCCGATGGCCATGATGAAGCTGCCAATTGAGGAGATCAGGTTGGGCAGGTCCCAACCCAGACCGGTGTCGTAGGTGTAGACCCGTCGCGGCATGCCGATCAGGCCGGTCCAGTGCATGATCAGGAACGTCGTGTTGAAACCGATGAACACCAGCCAGAAGCCCCAGCGACCCAGGCGCACCGAGGGCATACGGCCGGAAAAGTGCGGCAGCCAGTAGTAAAGTCCGGCCATCAGCGGAAAGAACATCCCGCCGACCAGTACGTAATGCATGTGCGCGACGATGAAGTGGGTGTCATGCACCTGCCAGTCGAAGGGCACTAGCGCCACCATCACCCCGGTCAGGCCGCCACAGACGAATACGATCAGGAAGCCCACCAGCCAGAGCATCGGCACGTGATAGACCGGTTTACCCAGCCATAACGTCGCGATCCAGGCAAAGATCTGCACGCCAGTGGGTATTGCCACGAGCATGCTCGCCGCGGAGAAGAACCCCAGCGCCAATGCCGGAATGCCGACGGTGAACATGTGGTGTACCCACAGCCCGAAACTGAGGAATCCGGTGGTCAGTACGCCGAGCACCACCCAGCGATACCCCACTAGCGGCCGCTGGCAAAACACCGGTAACAAGGTCGAGACGATACCTGCCCCGGGCAGGAAGATGATGTACACCTCCGGATGGCCGAACAGCCAGAACAGGTGCTGCCAGAGCACCGGATCGCCGCCCTTGGCTGGATCGAAAAAGGGCATGCTGGCAGCGCGCTCCAGCTCCAGCAGAATGCTGCCCAGGATCAGCGGCGGGAAGCCGAACACGATCATCAGCGCCATGACCAGGATGTACCAGGCGTACAGCGGCATCTTGTGCAGCGCCATGCCACTGGTACGTGTGCGCAGGATCGAGACCACCAGTTCGACGCCGGCACTGACCGCGGAGATCTCCACGAAGGTGATGCCAAGGAGCCAAAAGTCCGAGTTCACGCCCGGCATATGCGCCGAACTCGATAGCGGCGTGTACATAAACCAGCCGGCCTTGGGCGCAACGCCGAGGAACACGCTGGACAACAGGATGATGCCGCCGAACAGGTAGCAGAAATAGCCAAGTGACGAGAGGCGCGGAAAGATCAAATCTCGCGCGCCGATCATCTTCGGGATCAGGTAGACCGCCAGGCCTTCCATCATCGGCACGGCGAACAGGAACATCATCACCGAGCCGTGCATGGTGAAGACCTGGTTGTAGACTTCCGGCTCCATCAGAACATAACCGGGCAGAGCCAGCTGGGTGCGGATGAGCATCGCCATCAGCCCGCCGATCAAAAAGAACACGGCCCCTGTGACCAGAAAGCGCAGGCCAATGGTGGTGTGGTTGACAATGGTCAGCGCGCGCCAGCCGCGCGGATTGCCCCAGACATCGTTGAACTGGTCGTGCAGCTGATCCGGGTCCGTGCTGGGCTTGCTGCTGTGGTCGAGTTGAGTCATGGAGCGAGCGTCTCCAGCCAGTCGGCAATCTGATCAAGTGTTTGCGGCGGAACGTCGTCGTGCGCGGGCATCCCGTTGCCGAATTTGAGCGTCTTGTGTTCGCCTAGCCACCGCCGTAGCCCGTCATGGTCGTTGTCGATCACGCCGGCGCCGAGGCTTGGCCGTGTCGCAAGGTCCGTGAGGTCAGGCGCCCGATTGCCATTACTGATACCGGCGACACGGTGGCACTGACCGCAGCGTTCATCGAACACCCGGCCAGCGTCGCCCGGCGCCCGTTGCTCGATGCTGAAGCTCTCCCGGGCGGCGATCCACTCATCGAAACCGGCTTCGTCCAACGCTTCGACATGCAGTTTCATATGGGCATGCTGCAAGCCGCAGAACTCCGAGCACTGACCGTGAAAGATGCCGGTATGGCCTGCTTGCAAGCGGATGACGTTGGTGCGTCCAGGGATCATGTCCATTTTTCCGCCGAGTCTCGGAATCCAGAACGAATGGATAACATCGGCGCTGGTAACGTTTACGTCTATCAGCCGTCCCGCCGGTATGATCAGCTGGTTCGCCGTGGTGACACCGCTATCGGGGTAGTGCACCTCCCACCACCATTGGTGACCGGTGACCTCAATCTTCAACGGCGGCTGACCCTGGACTGGCAAGGGCATCATGCTGCGCCCGGTGGGGATGCCGAAGATCAGCAGAACAACGATGCTCACGCTCGGTAGCACGATGCCGCCGCCAATGACCCAGCGGCGGTTGATCTTGAGAGCCTTTTCCTCGCTGGTTTCCCGCGGCTTGCGTGCCAGCGCGTAGATCCATATCGCGCTGACAGCCACCAGCACCAGCGTGGCGAACGCAAACATCCCCCACCAGACGTGAGATATCTGGCGCGCCATGGGACTGGCTGGGTTGAGCGAGGACAGCGGACCGCCGCAGCCACTCAATAAAGGAACTGCCAGCGCCAGCGTGGTCCATTTCAAAAGGTCGCCGGCTCGTCTTGCGGGGCGGCTAACTCCAGAAAAAAGCTGCCGGAGCGCCAAATGGCCCGATACAGAGATTCCATCCACAGTCGCGCTGCGATAGCCGGCCACCCGTTGCACCCGATGCTTATCCACTTTCCAGTCGCCGCGCTGACTGGCTTGCTGCCGGTCGATCTTGCGCACCTCTGGACGCTGGATGACTTCTGGTGGCGTGCCGGCTTGTGGTTGTCCGGTGTGGGCGCGCTGGGAGGCTGGGTCGCCAGCATCTTCGGACTGATCGACCTGGTGACCGTGCGCGAGATCAGGCAGAAGATTACGGCCTGGTGCCATGCGATCCTCGCCGTGATGATGCTGTCGCTGGCTTCGCTGAACTGGCTGCTGCGCTACCAGAATGACGCCCAGAGCATGCAGCTGTGGGCGCTCTACCTCTCGGCGATCACTGCCGTGCTGATTTCCCTCGCGGCTTATCTCGGCGGCCGGCTGGTCTACGAGCATGCTGTCGGGGTCGATCTGGACAAGGTCTGATCCAGAAGAAGACGGGGCTTGGGATCGTTCGGTCATGGGCATCTTCGAGGTGATCGAGCGGTTCGGGCCATGGGCTAGAAAGGCTTTGCCAGCACAAGCCAAAGCGTCGCGGTGATGAGCGTTGCGGCGACTGCACCAAGCAAACGACAACGAATGTTTACGCTCTGCTCAGGCGCGCGCTCTACATGCAGCACCAGCACGCCGCACAGGGCGTGGCAAAAAACCATGCCGGCCACCGTACTGAGCTTGACGATCAACCAGCCGGCAACGAGGCCCTGACTCAGAAAAAGCGCCGTACCCGAGCCGATGGCGACCAGCGCGGCTGGCGTGCCGATCAGGTTGAACACCATGCGCGTCAGATGCGCATGGTCACGGTAGAAGAGCGGGTCACTGCGCCGAGTGCCTGCCGCGATCAGCGCCGGTAGGTAGAGCAGGGTGCCGCACCAGCAGAGCAGCCCGGCAAAGTGCACCAGTTTGAGCAAGGGCATGCATGTCTCCGTCCAGCCAGCGGCAAGTCAGAGGTTGTGACAGCCTCATATCAGGGGGGTTCGGAGCGGATGCGCAGCGCCCGGGAGTGGGGCGACTTTCAGCCCGTACTGCGCAGCTCAGTCGGTTTGTGGATCGTGCGCGATCTGAGCGTCTTCGTCGTGCAGCGCCTTGCGCTTGAATAGCTGAGTCCCGCAGCGGCTACAGAACGACGCGTTGGGTTCATGGCTGAGTTTTTCGCAGCTCGGACAGCGGTGCTGCAAGCTGTCGGCGCGCATCGCAGTCGCCAACTCCGCTGTGAAAATGCCGGTGGGCACGGCGATGATCGAGTAACCGGTGATCATCACCAGGGTCGCTACCGCCTTGCCCAGCGGTGTATGCGGAACGATGTCGCCGAAGCCGACCGTGGTGATGGTCACTACCGCCCAGTAGATGCTCATCGGGATGCTGGTGAACCCGTTAGACGGACCTTCGATCACGTACATCAGCGTGCCGTAGATCAGTACCAGCGTCGTGACGCTGAGCAGGAACACAACGATCTTCTGCTTGCTACCGCGCAGAGCGACCAGCAGGAAGTTGGCCTGGCTTAGGTACTGCGTCAGCTTGAGCACGCGAAATACACGCAACATGCGGATTGCACGGACCACCAACAAGTATTCAGCGTCTGGATAGAGCAAGGCTATGAACGCCGGGACCACCGATAGCACATCGATAGCTCCGTAGAAGCTGACGACATATTTACGTGGTTCGGGGTGGCAATAGATGCGCACCAGATACTCGATCAGAAAGACGCCGGTGAACAACCACTCAAGCCCATCCAGCACGCCGCCGTACTGGTCGTTGTAAATTGCGACGCTATCGAGCATCACCACCACTAGGCTGGCGAAGATGAAAAACAAGAGGGTGGTGTCGAAAAGCTTTCCAGCCGGGGTGTTTGTGAAAAAGATGATGACGTAGATTCGCTCGCGCCAGCTCATCGTTCGGAGGGCGTCGTTGTCCATCTGCGGTGGCTCCCGGCAAAACACGAAGGCGAAGTATCTCCGAGTTCAGCCGGTAGTCCAAAAAAAAACCTTGCAGCCACCCGTGGGCGCGCCGTATCAGTGCGAAGCGAATCGGAGCGCCTAGGGCCTGATGCGGATCGCATGGATCATTCGCGCCGGTCTTCGGTCAACCACTCAGGCCGGGAGCCTTTGCCACACTTGGCGTGGAGGAATAGTCTTAGACATGCGCATCAAGCCGTTGGAGAGCGACATGCCAGATTCGAAGTTGGTCGACCCATTCGGCCGACGCATCACCTACCTGAGGTTGTCGGTCACTGATCGATGCGATTTCCGCTGCACCTACTGCATGAGCGAAGACATGGTTTTCGCTCCGCGTGCACAGATCCTCACCTTGGAAGAACTCTATGCCGTGGCTGATGCCTTTATCAGCCTGGGCGTAAAGCGTATCCGTGTGACCGGTGGCGAGCCGCTGGTGCGCAAGGGCTTGCCGAGCTTGCTGAGTCGACTGGGCGCGCGTGAAGAATTGGACGATCTGGCGATCACGACCAACGGCTCACAGCTGCCAACACTGGCGCCGGTACTTCGCGAGGCTGGGGTCAAGCGCCTGAATATCAGTCTCGATTCGCTCAAGCGTGAGCGTTTCGCCGAACTTACGCGCCGCGACATGCTCGACCAGGTCGTTGCCGGTATCGATGCTGCGCGCAGTGCCGGGTTTGATCGAATCAAGCTCAACAGCGTGATCCAGAAAGGCCGTAACGACGATGAAGTCCTGGATCTGGTGAATTTCGCCGTCGAGCGCGGGCTGGATATCAGCTTTATCGAGGAAATGCCGCTCGGCAACGTCTCCAGCCATGAGCGTGAGATTACATTTTGCTCCAGTGACGAGGTCCGCGAGCGTATCGAAGTCGGCCATCAACTGATACGCAGCAGCCACACCACCGGTGGTCCGTCGCGCTATTGGCAAGTCGCCGGAAGCGACACTCAGGTGGGTTTCATTTCACCCCACAGCAATAATTTCTGCGGCAGTTGCAACCGGGTGCGCGTCACCGCCGAAGGCAAGCTGGTGCTCTGCCTCGGGCACGAAGGCGCACTGGATCTTAAGACGCTGATGCGTCGCTACCCCGGCGACCGTGAGCGGCTGCGCCAGGCATTGGTCGATGCGCTGCAGCTCAAGCCTGAGAAACACGAATTCCGCACCGATGAGCAGGTGCAGGTGGTGCGGTTCATGAGCATGACGGGCGGTTGAGGCAGCCGGCTTAGCGCAGATCGACAAGTAGGGTGGGCTTCAGCCCACCTGACAGGGCCAGCATGGGCCCGAGGACGCTCTGCTTCAGTCCACGTGGTACATCGTTGTCGGTGGGCTGAAGCCCACCCTACGTCCAGCCTGCAGGGTCCAGATAGCTGTACTGCTGCGCAGGATGCGGTAAAAGCGGCGTGATAGACTCCGCGGCTTTATGCCAGCACCCACCCGACTCCAGGACTTCCGATGTTCATGGCGACTCTGCTTGTTCGTCCCTACGCTGACTGCCACGGATAGGCCTCCATGCGTCTGAAAAGCATCAAGCTCGCCGGTTTCAAATCCTTCGTCGACCCCACCACGGTGAGCTTTCCCAGCAACATGGCGGCTGTGGTCGGTCCGAACGGTTGCGGTAAGTCCAACATCATCGACGCGGTGCGCTGGGTGATGGGCGAGAGTTCGGCCAAGAACTTGCGGGGCGAGTTGATGACGGATGTCATCTTCAACGGCTCCAACACCCGAAAACCGGTGACCCAGGCCAGCATCGAGCTGATTTTCGATAACTCGGACGGCACTCTGCTGGGCGAATACGCGGCGTTTGCCGAGATTTCGATCCGCCGTCGGGTGACCCGCGATGCACAGAACACCTACTTTCTCAATGGTGTGAAATGTCGTCGGCGTGACATCACCGACATTTTCCTGGGCACCGGCCTGGGGCCGCGCAGCTATTCGATCATCGAGCAAGGCATGATCTCCAAGCTGATCGAGGCCAAGCCGGAAGACCTGCGCAACTTCATCGAAGAGGCAGCCGGCATCTCCAAGTACAAGGAGCGCCGCCGGGAAACGGAAAATCGTATCCGCCGCACCCATGAAAACCTGGCCCGTCTGACCGACCTGCGCGAGGAACTCGAGCGTCAGCTGGAGCGCCTGCATCGTCAGGCGCAGTCGGCGGAAAAATATCAGGAGTACAAAGCCGAGGAGCGGCAGCTGAAGGCCCAACTGTCGGCGTTGCGCTGGCAGGCGTTGAATGAGCAGGTCGGTCAACGTGAACAGGTGATCGGCGACCAAGAGGTCAGCTTCGAAGCATTGATGGCTGAGCAACGCAATGCCGACGCCAGCATCGAGCGTCTACGCGACGGTCACCACGAGCTGTCGGAGCGCTTCAATCTCGTGCAGGGCCGCTTCTATTCCGTCGGCGGCGATATCGCTCGCGTCGAGCAAAGCATTCAGCACGGCCAACAGCGTTTGCGTCAGCTGCAGGACGATCTGCGCGAAGCCGAGCGAGCCCGACTTGAGACCGAATCTCATCTGGCTCACGACCGCACCGCGCTCGCCAGCCTTGGCGAAGAGCTGGCCGTGCTCGAACCGGAGCAGGAGATCGCAGGCGCCGCAGCCGAGGAAACTGCCGCCCAGCTCGAAGAAGCCGAAACGACGATGCAGCAGTGGCAAGAGCAGTGGGAACGGTTCAACCAGCAGAGCGCGGAGCCGCGCCGGACGGCGGAGGTCGAGCAGTCGCGTATCCAGCAGCTTGAACAGAGCCTGGAGAGGCTGGCCGAGCGTCGGCGACGTCTCGAGGATGAGCTCAGCTTGCTCGCCGGCGATCCGGAAGATGCCGTGGTTGCTGAAATGAGCGAACAGTTGGCTGTCGGCGAGATGAATCTCGAGGAGGTGTCTGCGGCACAGGAACTGACCGACCAACAGCTCGAGGGGCTCCGTGAGCAGCTGCAGCAGGCGAGTCGCGCTGAGCAGGAGGCGCTGGGCCAGTTGCAGCGTATGGATGGCCGTATTGCTTCGTTGGATGCCCTGCAGCAAGCCGCCATGGATCCAGGGAAAGGTGTTTCTGACTGGCTGCATGAGCGAGGGCTCGACCAGCGGCCGCGCCTGGCCGAAGGGTTGCGCGTGGAGGCGGGCTGGGAACTGGCCGTCGAAACCGTGCTGGGCGCGGATCTGCAGGCGGTGCTACTGGACGATTTCGACGGCCTGGACATGAGCGGCTTCGAGCAGGGCGACCTCCGACTGGTCAGTGCGGCACAGGGACACGGCGTGATCGGCGGAAGCCTGCTGGACAAGGTCGATTCGGCGACAGATCTGTCGCCCTGGCTGGGTCGGGTGCGTCCAGTGGACGACCTCGAACAGGCATTGGCGGCACGTGGCTCGCTCGGTGATGGCGACAGCCTGATCAGCCGTGACGGTTACTGGGTTGGCCGACATTTTCTGCGGGTCAGAAGGGCCGGTGGGGCCGAGTCCGGATTGCTCGCACGCAGCCAGGAATTGGCGCGCTTGCAGGCCGAACGCGATGAATGCGAGGCGGGTCTTGAGCAGTTGGCGGAGCAACTCGGCCAACTGCGCGACGCACAACGCGAACAAGAGGAACGTCGTGAACAGCAGCGCCGTCAGCACCAGGAGCTGTCTCGTCAGCAGAGCGAACTGAATGCTCGCCTGTCTGCCAGCCACGCCAAGCTGGAACAGTTGAGCTTGCGCCGCCGCCGGTTGGACGAAGAACTCGGCGAACTCTCCGAGCAGCGCGCATTGGAAACCGAGCAACTGGGCGAGTCGCGTCTGCAGTTGCAGGATGCGCTGGACGCGATGGCCGTCGATACCGAGCAGCGCGAGTCGCTGCTGGCGAGCCGAGACGGCATCCGCGAGCAGCTGGACCGGGTTCGCCAGGACGCGCGCCAGCACAAGGATCATGCGCATCAGCTGGCTGTCCGTATCGGCTCGCTGACGGCTCAGCATGATTCGATTCGTCACGCACTTGAGCGCCTCGAGCAGCAGTTCGAGCGCGCAGTAGAGCGACGTGAACAGCTGAGCCTGAATCTGGAAGAGGGCGAGGCGCCGCTCGAAGAACTGCGCATGAAGCTCGAAGAACTGCTGGAACGGCGCATGGGCGTCGAAGATGAGCTCAAGCTGGCACGCTTGGCACTCGAAGATTCTGACCGCGAATTGCGCGATGCCGAGAAACGCCGGACTCAGGCCGAGCAGCAAGCACAATTGCTGCGTGGCCAGCTGGAGCAGCAGCGGATGGACTGGCAGGCCCTCAGCGTCAGGCGCAAGACGCTACAGGATCAGTTGCACGAGGATGGCTTCGATCTGCACGGCGTACTGGCCACGTTGCCTGCCGGGGCTGGTGAGGCCGCGTGGGAGGTCGAACTCGAGCGTCTGGCAGCGCGCATCCAGCGTCTTGGCCCGATCAACCTGGCTGCGATCGACGAATATCAGCAGCAATCGGAGCGCAAACGCTACCTCGATGCGCAGAACGACGACCTTGCCGAAGCACTCGATACGCTGGAGAACGTCATCCGCAAGATCGACAAGGAAACGCGCAATCGCTTCAAGGAAACCTTCGACCAGATAAATAGTGGTTTGCAGGCGCTTTTTCCAAAGGTTTTCGGTGGCGGCAACGCTTATCTGGAACTTACCGGGGAAGATTTACTCGATACCGGGGTGGCGATCATGGCGCGTCCACCGGGGAAGAAGAACAGCACGATTCACCTGCTGTCAGGCGGTGAGAAGGCACTGACCGCGCTGGCGTTGGTCTTTGCGATCTTTCAACTCAACCCGGCGCCGTTCTGCATGCTGGATGAAGTGGATGCACCTTTGGATGACGCCAACGTCGGGCGCTATGCGCGTCTGGTCAAGGAGATGTCGGAGAAGGTGCAGTTCATTTACATCACGCACAACAAGATCGCGATGGAAATGGCCGACCAACTGATGGGCGTGACCATGCACGAGCCGGGATGTTCAAGGCTGGTTGCGGTAGATGTGGAGGCGGCGGTGGCGCTCGTAGAGGCTTGAGTGACGCTGTTTCAAACGCAGTGGAAGCTGTTGAACGACTAATAAAAGAGCCGCGTCGGGCGGTGCAAAGCTGCCGTTCGTCGTGCTAGTTTAGAGCGCAATTTTTACGATGCGCAGATGAGCCTGTTCAGCGGCTTTGAATCTGCGTCTTTATCATCGATTTCAGGGGTTTAAGCATTAATGGATATCGGTCTGCGCGAGTGGCTGATCGTCATCGGCATCATTGTCATCGCCGGGATTCTTTTCGATGGCTGGCGGCGGATGCGCGGTAGCAAGGGCAAGTTGAAATTCAAGCTGGACCGCAACATCGCGACTAATCTTCCCGAAGAAGACGAGTCGAACGAGTTGCTGGGCCCGCCGCGTGTCGTGAGTCGAAACAACGAGCCTTCGCTGGACGAATCCGATCTCCCTTCGATGAGCGCACGCGAAACCGGTAAGCGTCGCACCGCCGAACCGCGCCAGGGTGACCTGCACTTCTCGAGCGACGATGCGCCCGTTCCCACGCTGCTTGATCCGGTAATGGATGAAGATGCGGAATCAACCGGTGACTTTAATCAGGATCTGCCTCCCGTCGAGGAAGTACTGGTCATCAACGTTATTTCCCGTGACCCCCATGGTTTCCGTGGCCCCGCACTGCTGCAGAATATTCTGGAAAGTGGTTTGCGCTTCGGCGAGATGGACATCTTCCACCGCCACGAAAGCATGGCGGGCAATGGCGAAGTTCTGTTTTCCATGGCCAATGCGGTCAAGCCTGGGACGTTCGATCTGGACGATATCGACCATTTCACCACGCCCGCAGTGAGCTTCTTTCTGGGGTTGCCCGGCCCGCGCCACCCAAAACAGGCGTTCGATGTCATGGTTGCCGCCGCTCGGAAGTTGTCGCAGGAGCTGAACGGCGAACTCAAGGATGATCAGCGCAGTGTGCTTACGGCTCAGACCATCGAGCATTACCGCCAGCGCATCGTCGATTATGAACGTCGGCAGATGACAACCAAGCGTTGATCCAGAAAACCGCTCCCAGGAGCGGTTTTTTTAGGGCAGTGAACCGTCTGGCCTCATCGAGCCCCGTAGGGTGGGCTTCAGCCCACCGAAGCCTTTTCGCTTAGCTCTGATGGTGGCCGAAGCCATCCCGGTCAACGATGACTCTGATTTCGCCTCCAACTCTTCGAAGACACACTGATCTGCAGACGGCGGTCAAGCCTCCGATACTCTCCCGCCCGACGCTCCATGCCGTGACGCAAACAGGCTAAAATCCTGCGCAGAACATCCACATAAGGTCGACCGGCGCGCTCCTTCTGCGCTCGGTCGAGCCTGCAGCTATGGCCCCAATACCATGACGTCCGCCCAGACCGCCGCAGAACGCATCGCCGAGCTGCGCAGCGAAATCGACGCCCACAATTATCGTTATTACGTGCTCGACGAGCCCAGCGTTCCTGATGCTGAGTACGATCGCCTGTTCAATGAACTCAAGGCGCTGGAGGCCGAGCATCCGGAGCTGGTTAGTCCGGACTCACCGACCCAGCGCGTCGGCGGCGCGGCGTTGGCAGCCTTCGGTCAAGTCCGCCATGAAGTGCCGATGCTGAGCCTGGGCAACGCCTTCGAAGAGCAGGACCTGATCGACTTCGACCGTCGCGCCCGCGAAGGCCTTGATTTACCGTCAGGCGACCTCTTCGGTGACGGTGCCGAGTTGGAATACAGCTGCGAGCCGAAGCTCGACGGCCTGGCGGTAAGCCTGCTCTATGAAAACGGCAAGCTGGTGCGGGGTGCGACGCGCGGTGATGGCAGTACCGGAGAAGACATCAGCGCAAACGTCCGCACCGTGCGCAATATTCCGCTCAAGCTCCACGGCGACGGCTGGCCCAGTGTCTTGGAAGTGCGCGGCGAGATCTACATGCCGAAGGCGGGCTTCGAAACCTTGAATGCACGTCAGCTGGAAGCGGGCAACAAACCGTTCGCCAACCCGAGAAACGCCGCTGCAGGCAGCCTTCGGCAGCTGGATTCGAAGATCACTGCCAGCCGTCCGTTGGAGCTCTGTGCCTATGGCGTCGGACGTAGCGATGGCGATTTACCTGATACCCATGTTGGTATCCTCGAGGCGCTCAGGGGCTGGGGCTTGCCGATCAGCCGCGAGCTCAAACTGGCCAAAGGCGTCAAAGAGTGCCGCGATTACTTTCATGCCATCGGTGAGAAGCGCGACGCGCTGCCTTATGAAATTGACGGCGTGGTGTTCAAGGTCAACTCGACGGCTCAGCAACGCGAGCTAGGCTTTCGTGCTCGCGAACCGCGTTGGGCAATTGCGCACAAATTTCCGGCACGCGAGGAAGTGACCGAACTGCTCGACGTGGAATTCCAGGTTGGCCGCACCGGCGCTATCACGCCGGTTGCGCGCCTGCAGCCCGCACAGGTTGCTGGCGTGACGGTGTCCAATGCCACGCTGCACAACATGGATGAAGTCGCCCGGCTGGGCGTGATGATCGGCGATACGGTGATCGTGCGCCGCGCCGGCGACGTCATTCCGCAGATCCTCGGGGTCATTCCAGAGCGCCGACCCGAGAATGCCCGTGCCGTTCATGTGCCGGCGCACTGCCCGGTCTGCGGCTCGGCAGTCGAGCGTACCCAGCTGATCAAGCGCAGCAAGGGCCGGGAGTCGGTGACTGAAGGTTCGATTTATCGTTGCGTTGGTCGTCTGGCCTGTCAGGCGCAGCTCAAGCAGGCGATCATCCATTTCGTTTCGCGCCGGGCCATGGATATCGACGGCCTGGGCGACAAGATTGTTGAGCAGCTGGTTGATGCCGGGCTGGTCAAGTCGCCAGCAGACATCTATTGCCTGAGCTTTGAACAGGTTCTGGCACTTGAAGGTTTCGCCGAGGTATCGAGCCGCAACCTGCTAAAGGCCATTGACGCCAGTCGTACACCGTCCCTGGCCCGCTTCGTCTTTGCCCTGGGCATTCCTGATGTCGGCGAAGGCACGGCGAAGCTGCTGGCGCGTGCCCTGGGTTCGCTGGACCGCATCAGTCGGGCACTGCCCGATGTGTTGGTTTACCTGCCGGATATCGGCCTGGAAGTCGCCCACGAGATTCATAGCTTCTTTGACGATGAACACAACCAGTCGGTCATTGCGCAGTTGCGCGCGCGTGGGGTTCAGCTGCAGGAGGAGGGCGATGTGCATCCCGACTTCGCTGCCTGCGCCACACTGGGAGAGCTGCTCGACAGGCTGAATATCCCGTTTATCGCGGCCACCGGCGCCCAACGGCTTGCAAGTCGTTTCGGTAGTCTTGGAGACATTATCGACGCCGACTGGCTGGATCTGCGTCAGGTTGAACGGCTCAACGAAAAAGCGGCCCGCGCACTGCGCGACTATTTCGACGACCCGGCAAATGCTGCGCGCGCTCGTGCCATCGAAGCCCAGCTGAAGGAGTTCGGCATGCATTGGGAAAGCGAAAGAAAAGCCGCGGAAGGCTTGCCGCTGGCCGGTCAGACCTGGGTGCTGACGGGGACGCTGGAAAGCATGAGCCGCGACGACGCAAAGGCAAGACTGGAAGCTTTGGGTGCGAAGGTTTCAGGCTCGGTTTCGGCGAAAACCAGTGTGGTGGTAGCCGGGCCGGGTGCCGGCTCCAAGCTGACTAAGGCCAACGAACTGGGCCTGGAAGTTGATGACGAAGCGTCTTTTCTGAAGCGCCTTGCCAGCCTCGAAAGCTAAGCAAAGATCGCTTCGCACCTGGGTCTTGCACGGCAGGCCCCACGGTGTGCCCATAACGGCGAAGGTCGCCCTGGCTTGCCAACGGGGCGCCTTCGTTGGCTGATCCACGCGCCCGCTGGTGTGCAAACAGCGCTGATCAGCGCCTGCACCATCACTGCCCGCGGTACTCACAGCCACTGGTGCAGGTTTCATGGACGCGTACCCGCGACAGCTCCGGCAATAGGGGCTTTAGCTCATTCCAGATCCATATGGCGAGGTTTTCGCTGGTTGGATTGTCGAGGCCGGGCAGATCGTTCAAATAGTTATGGTCGAGGCGTTCGTAGACAGGCTTGAAGATCTGCTTGATCTCGCTGAAATCCCGAATCCAGCCTGTATGGGCGTTAACCTCGCCCTCAAGATAAATCGCGACTCGGAACGAGTGCCCGTGTAGACGGCCGCACTTGTGCCCTTCGGGTACGTGCGGCAAACGGTGCGCGGACTCGAAAGTAAACTCTTTGAATATTTCCACGGGTCGATCCGGTAAGGCGAAAAGGCCCGCATTCTACCGATTTGTAATCAACTGTCGCCGTTGGACTGCCACCTGCCAGACGCGGTCTCGCCACTGCTTGCGCGGCTCTTTTGACACTCTCTCGGGCTTGGGGCAAAGTGCCCCGCGTTTTATCGGCTAGGGCCGCTTTCGGGGAGTTGAAATGAATGCAGTGGTAGCGGCAGTCGGCATCATGCTGATTCTTAGCCTGTGCAGGGTTCATGTGGTGGTGGCATTGATTGCCGGCGCTCTTGCTGGCGGCGTTTTGGGTGGGTTGGGGCTGGACGGGAGCCTCGCTGCGTTCAACAAGGGACTGGGTGGCGGCGCGACGGTAGCGCTTTCCTACGCCTTGCTGGGTGCTTTCGCTGTTGCGATAGGCAAGAGCGGGTTGGCCCATGCGCTGGCTGATCGTGCATTGGCCATGGTGGGGCGGCACGAATCGGACTCCGCCGGGACCGTGAAGTGGTTGATGATCGGGCTACTGCTGGCGGTCGCTGTGTCGTCGCAGAACATCCTGCCGATCCATATAGCCTTCATTCCGTTGCTGGTGCCGCCGTTGCTCTATGTGCTGAGCAAGCTGCGGATCGACAGGCGCTTGATCGCCTGCGTACTTGCCTTCGGTCTGGTGACACCCTACATGTTCCTGCCAGTGGGCTTCGGTAGCATCTTCCTGCATGAGATCCTGCTGGCAAACGTGGCCAAAAGCGGCGCCGATATCGCTGGGATCAATGTAAGCCAAGCCATGCTGATTCCAGCCATCGGCATGCTGACGGGACTGCTGATCGCCATGTTCAGCTATCGCAGGCCGCGCACTTATGACCTGACCAAAGTCGACGAGTCGAAGGCGATCAGTGTCAGCTACAGCCCATTGACCTTGCTGGTTGCAGCACTGGCGATCGCGGCTGCATTCGTCGTCCAGTTGTGGCTGGACTCGATGATCATCGGCGCGCTGGTCGGTTTCGTGATTTTCTCCGTATCCGGCGTGGTGCGTTGGAAAGAGGCTGACGATCTGTTCACCGAGGGTATGAAGATGATGGCCATGATCGGCTTCATCATGATTGCCGCCGCGGGGTTCGCCGAGGTGATGCGAGAAACCGGCGAGGTGAAAACGCTGGTTGATGCCTCCGCAGACTGGATCGGTAACAGCAAAGCCATTGGTGCGCTGCTGATGCTGCTGGTGGGTTTGCTGGTTACCATCGGCATAGGCTCCTCGTTCTCGACAGTGCCGATCATCGCCGCGATCTTTGTCCCGCTTGGCCTGGAGCTCGGTTTCAGTCCGCTGGCAATTGTCAGTCTGGTGGGCACGGCCGGAGCGCTGGGTGATGCGGGCTCGCCTGCCTCAGACTCGACGCTCGGTCCGACCGCTGGGTTGAACGCCGACGGCCAGCACAACCATATCTGGGACACCGTCGTGCCGACCTTCCTGCATTACAACCTGCCACTCCTGGCATTCGGCTGGATTGCCGCGATGACGCTGTAACCACCGTTGGCCCGGTTCGCGCGCACGAAACGCGTCGCCACCACGGCGGCGCTTCCGCACTTTCGTTGGGGGGATGGCCAGTCAGCACTCCTGACGACAATCGCTGACTAACAGATACAACCGCAGCGATAGGATGCACCCGTGACCACAACCCTTGAGCAGAAAGTCTTTCTCGCTCTGTTGCTGACCGTGAGCATTGCGTTCGGCTGGATACTTTTTCCCTTCTACGGGGCCGTGTTCTGGGCCGTCATTCTCGCCATCATCTTTTCGCCGCTGCAGCGTCGTCTGCAGCGGCGTATTGGTAACAGGCCAAACTTGACGGCGCTTATCACGCTGATGGTGTGCCTGATCGTGGCAGTACTTCCGGTGATCTTGATTACCGGTCTGCTGGTTCAGGAAGGCTCGTCACTCTATAAGCAGATAGAAAGTGGGGAGCTTGACGTCGGCCAGTTCGTCGTTGGTGCGAGGGAAATGCTGCCTGACTCGCTGCAACAGCAGCTGCAGCGCTTCGGCCTTGGCGATCTTGATCAGATGCGCGAGCGACTCGCGAGCGGCGCTTTGCAAGGCAGTCAGTTTCTTGCCACCAAAGCGTTCAGTTTTGGCCAGGGCACCTTTCAGTTTCTGGTCAGCTTTTTCGTGATGATCTACCTGCTGTTCTTTCTTATTCGAGACGGACGCGAGCTGGTTGCGAAAATCCGTCGCGCGCTGCCCCTGACCGATAACCAGAAGCGCAGGCTGTTCAGCAAGTTCACCCGCGTGGTGAGGGCTACGGTCAAAGGCAACATCGTGGTGGCGATTACCCAGGGATTTCTCGGCGGGGTGATCTTTGCAATCCTGGGGATCCCCGGCTCGCTACTCTGGGGCGTGCTGATGGCGTTTCTGTCCTTGCTGCCCGCAATTGGTGCCGGGCTGATCTGGACACCGGTCGCCATCTACTTTCTGCTCCAGGGCATGATTGTCCAGGGCGTGATCCTGACGCTCTACGGCATTCTGGTGATTGGCCTGGTGGACAATCTCCTGCGGCCGATTCTGGTAGGTAAGGACACCAAGATGCCTGACTATCTGGTGCTGATTTCGACGCTGGGTGGGCTCGCGCTGTTTGGCTTGAACGGCTTCGTAATAGGGCCGCTGATTGCTGCCTTGTTCATGTCGTCTTGGGCCTTGTTCATCTCCCCCGACACCAAACCTTCATCTCAGTAGGCGTCCGGGCGAGCCGGACGCCGTTTGGGCTAGAGAATACGCTTGCCGTCATCACGCGTGATGATCACCGTCGCCGAGCGTGGCCTGCGACCCGGGCCGTCGGGCCAGGTGCTGGTGTACTCAGTCGGCGTGGACCCTTCCCCTGGGTGCTGGATATTCACGAACAGCGTGCGGAAGTCGGGAGTCGCCGTAATACCGGTCACTTCGGCTCCCTTGGGTCCGACCAGGAAACGCTTGGTTTCACCGCTCTTCGGGTCCGACACCAGCATCTGATTGTTGCCGAACGGCCCACTTCTGAGCTGGCTTCCGCTCATGTCGGTCTGGATCCAGAGTCGTCCTTCCTCGTCGAACCAGAGTCCGTCGGGGCTCGCCATGATGTTTTCGTCGGTCAGCGGCCGACCGCGTGGGTCTCGGCTATCGCTCTGCGGCCCGGCGAGCAGATACAGGTCCCACTGAAACCGAGTGCCAACCTGATTCTTGCCTTCCTCACGCCAACGGATGATGTGTCCGGTGGGGTTTGGCGCGCGAGGGTTGGCTGCGTCGGCTTCTTGCCGTGAGCTGTTGTTGGTGAGCGTGAAATACACCTCGCCGGTGTCGGGATGGACGGCGCCCCATTCAGGGCGGTCCATTTTGGTCGCGCCAACGACGTCCGCTGCCAGACGCGTGTTGATCAGTACTTCGCCCTGATCGGCAAAGCTGACGTTTGCTGCAGCGCATGCCTGCTGGAAGGCCGCGTCTTCGATATCCAGCGCCAGCCAGTCGCCACTGCCGTCCGGGTTGAAACGCGCAACGTACAGGGTGCCATCATCGAGTAGCCGACCATCGCTGCGCTGTGGGCGGTACTTGTCGCGGCTGATGTATTTGTAGATGTACTCGTTCTGCGAATCGTCGCCGGAGTAGCAGACGAGCGGCCAGCCCGGTTTGGTCGGCGCAAATACCAGGCCTTCGTGGCCAAAGCGGCCCAGGGCCGTGTGCTTGACCGGAGTGGAGTCCGGGTCGAAGGGGTCGATTTCGACAATCCAGCCAAACGTATTCGGTTCGTTACGATAGTCGGCTCGCGCGTCTGCGGCTGTCGCGGTCGCATCGAAACGCTCGAATTCGTCGCCGCGAACGGTCTCCCAGCCGTAACGCCCGCTTGAACGAAGGCCGTAGCGCTCCAGATGGCGAGGCAATTCAGCGTCGTCCGCAGCGAAATAGCCCGCCCAGTTTTCTTCGCATGTCAGGTAGGTGCCCCATGGCGTGTAGCCATTCGAGCAGTTGTTCAGCGTACCGCGGGTCGACGTACCGCTCGGGCTGTAGCGAGTTTGCATCAGCTCATGGCCACGAGCCGGACCTTCGATATGCATCGGTGTCGCGCCGGTTATGCGGCGGTTGCGAGCGGATGGCAATACCGACCAGTCTCCCTGAGGACCACGGCGTACCTCAACGACCGAAACACCGTGCGCGTTGATCTCCTTGCGCACTTCATCGGCATCCACGCGTTTGCCATTGACCACCGTTGGGCCGCTGGGATGCAGCAGCGGGGCATCAATGTACTCGTGATTCAGTACGAGCAGACCGTGGTCGCTTTTGCGGCCCTTGAACCGCGCGTCCATTGGGAAGAAGTGCATGCCATCGTGGTGCATGCCGGTCTGCTGAGCCTGGTCTTCCGCACTGTTGCTGGCGTCTTCCAGAAAGGCGGGGTAGCTACCGCAGATCGGCGTGCCCCACGGAATGAACGTCTTGGCGGAAAAACCAGCGGGCACGGTGATGGTGTCGGCGCGGGTTACCGGCACTGCAGCAAAGGGGAGGCGATTACGAAGCTGAAAGGGCTGACCACTGCCGATCTTGGCCGGCTCGGCTGCTCCTGCTATCGAAGGCAGGCCGCCGAGAAAGGCAAGCGCACCGAAGGCTGCTCCGCTCGCCACGACCTTGCGACGGCCTTGGTTGATAACGTCCTGGATGTGAGGGTTGGCGGAATGGTTACTTGGCAGTTCATCGCCGTTGCCGAACAGTATGTTTTGACTATCGTCAGTCACGGTGCAGCTCCATAGGTAATCGACGGGACTGTGACGTTATGTGTGGCGTGCGACAGCTTTATGACACCGCTTCGGCGGTAGACGAGCGGCTCGCTCGTTCTACCCATCGGACCTGTCTGCGCTACCATCGCGGCCCTTGTTCAGATCGGTCGGCCACGATGGAATCCAGCACTCCGCTTGCCCTGTATAAGCAAGCTATCGCTCGTGACGGTTACGTCAGTGACGCAGCTCAGCTGCGCGCGGTCGAGCGGCTGCAGTGCTGCCATGACGCGTTGCATGGAGATGCCGCCGGCGAATCGCCAAGCGGCGTTTACTTATGGGGCCCGGTCGGGCGCGGCAAGACCTGGCTGATGGACATGTTCCATCGCAGCCTCAAGGTCCCGGCGAGGCGCCAGCATTTTCACCACTTCATGCGCTGGGTGCACATTCGTCTGTTCCAGCTCAACGGCACGTCAGATCCGCTACAGGCGTTAGCGAGGGAGCTCAGCGAGGACGTGCGGGTGCTGTGTTTCGACGAGCTGTTCGTCGCGGATATCGGCGATGCGATTATCTTGGGCCGTCTGTTTCAGGTCATGTTCGAGCAGGGCGTGGTCATCGTTGCGACGTCCAACCAGCCACCTCATCAGCTCTATTCTGACGGTTTCAACCGAGAGCGCTTCCTGCCTGCCATCGATGCGATTGAGCGCCACATGCATGTAGTGAACGTGGACGGTGGTGCTGATCATCGCTTGCGTCCAGGCGCGGGCGAGCAGCGTTATTGGGTCCGTGATCCCCACGAAGACGGGGTGCTACGTTCGGTCTTCGACAGGTTGAACGGCGGGGTGACCACTACGACCGAGCCGGTTCTCGTCGGACGCCGGCCGCTTCAAGTTGTCTGCAGTAGCAACTCCGTACTTTGGTGTCGCTTTGCAGACCTGTGCGCACAGCCATTCTCGGCGCTGGATTTCATCGAGCTATGCGATCGCTACCAGGCGATCCTGATTGGCGACGTGCCGCGGTTGGGCAGCGAACAGCGGGAAGGACGCATCGCTCGTGGAACCGAGGATGGTGCGGCGCGGGTGGAGGCGGGGGATCGTGAGCTACCTAAGTTGGCTGCTCACGATGATAGTGTCAGGCGATTCATCGCTCTGGTGGATGAGTGCTATGACCGGGGCGTGCCGCTGTATCTCGAAGCCCGGGTTGCCATGGATGAGCTCTATACCCAGGGTTATCTGTCCTTCGCGTTTCGCCGAACACTGAGTCGGTTGCGCGAGATGCAGCTACAGCGTTTCGGTAAGGGCGACTGAGATGCCTCAATCGCGGTAGAACACCTGCACCAGGTGATAGCCGAACTGGCTTTTGATCGGGCCATGCACTTCGCGTAGCGGTTTCTTGAATATCACCTGATCGATACTGCGCACCATTTGCCCGGGGCGCACCTCTCCCAGATCGCCACCTTTCTTGCCCGACGGGCAGATCGAGTATTTCCTTGCCAACACGTCGAAGGCTTCGCCGTTGGCAATGCGCTTTTTCAGCTGCGCGGCTTCGGCTTCGGTCTTCACCAGGATGTGGCGGGCCATGGCTTTGGGCATTGCGGGTCTCCTTGGATGCGGCGGCGATTGTAGTCAGACAGTTCTGCAAACCGAAGCGGAAAAACAGCGAAGTCGACCGTTCGGCTGCAAGCAAAGCCGACGAACGGTAGTTATAGTTGGTCGTATGTTAGCGCTACCATCCGGTCCACAAACATAATGTGGCACAACGATGCCGCCGGAGACCGACAGTGGATTACCACTCCCACAGCGAATTTCCCGCAAATCGCCGCGCATTGGTGGTCATGGGCGTCAGTGGTTCGGGCAAGACCGAAACCAGCCATGCCGTAGCCGATGCGCTGGGCTTTCGACACATCGAAGCCGATCATTTCCACCCTGAAGAAAATGTTGCGCGCATGCGTGCCGGCACGCCGTTATCGGATGCCGACCGCGTCGAGTGGCTGCAGAAACTCGTCGTTGAAATGCAGCGCGCTATCGATGAAGACGTCAGCTTCGTTCTCGCCTGTTCTGCCCTGAAGCGCCGTTACCGCGAGCTGCTACGCGATGCCGTGCCTGGTTTGTGCTTTGCGCATCTTTCCATTGATTACGACACGGCGATCCAGCGCGTTGGCGGGCGGGCCGGTCATTTCATGCCGATTTCGCTGGTGGACAGCCAGTTCGCAACGCTCGAATCGCCGGCAGGCGAGCCACATGTACTGGTGGTTGACGCCAGCCAGCCGCGCGAGCAGGTGCTGGATGAGATCGTCACCTGGATGAATCAGGATGGCGGTCTGGCGATCAACGCCAAGGAGGACCTTTCCGCGGCGCCGCTTGATAGCGCTAACAAGGGCGGCGGCCAGCGCGACGGCAAGCCCGGCGTTCAGCGCGCTACCCAGGCCGACACTGCGGCAGGCGTCGAGCACGTCGAGCTGACGGGCGCCGAGCTGACCACCCAGCCGATCTATGGCGGTAAGTTCGCCCAGGGCTTCGACCGGATTACCGATTGGCTGATGGCAGCGCTGCTGGCCTCCATGGTCATCGTGGTGTTCAGCAGCGTGGTCCTGCGTTATGCGTTCGGTACGGGTTGGACCGGCGCAGAAGAGCTTTCGAGGCTGGCCTTCGTCTGGCTGGTGTTCGTTGGTGTGGCTTCGAGCATGCGCCGAGGCGAGCTGATGGCGTTCAGCATGATCCGCGACCGCTTTCCGCGTCTGTTTCGTCGGCTGGTGGATTCGGTCAGTTGGATCATGGTCGCGGTAGCCAGTGCATTGGCCGCAATGGGCGGATGGAATCAGATGCAATTCGGCTGGACCATCAACAGCCCTGTGGTGGGTTATCCGCTGGCCGTGGCGATGGTTCCGGTCGCCGCCAGCATGGTTGCGCTTGCGGTTCTGGCGTTGATCCAGCTGGTCAATGTATGGCGTCGACATCCGCCGTTACCCATCGCCGAAGCCAACGTAACGGCCGATTGATTCCTGATAACAACAAGGGCATACGCCCACCCGAGGTCCGTACATGACTGTCGTCGTCTTCTTATCGTCATTGTTTGGCTTCATGGCCTTCGGTATGCCGATCGCCTTCGCGCTGATTCTCACTGGCGCGGTGCTGATGTGGTATCTCGATTTCTGGGATGTGCAACTGCTGGCGCAGAACCTTCAGGCCGGTGCCGACAGCTTTCCGTTGTTGGCGGTGCCGTTCTTCATCCTCGCCGGCGAGCTGATGAATGCCGGCGGCATCTCGCGCCGGATCATCAACATGGCGCAGGCTTATTTCGGCCATAAGCGTGGTGGCCTCGGCTACGTCGCGATTGCAGCGTCGGTCCTGCTGGCAAGCATGTCCGGCTCGGCGCTGGCCGACACCGCAGCACTCGCGACGCTACTGCTGCCAATGATGCGGGAGCGCGGCTATCCGCTGAGCTCGTCTTCCGGGTTGGTTGCGGCGGGTGGCATCATCGCGCCGATCATTCCACCTTCGATGCCATTCGTGATCTACGGAGTTGTCACCAACACCTCCATCAGCCAGCTGTTTCTCGCCGGCATGGTTCCGGGGCTGATCATGGGCGCCGGGCTGGTTGTGGCCTGGACGCTGATCGCCCGCAAGATCAAAGAGCCCCCCCAGGCGAAGGCCAGCGGCGCCGAACGCCGCAAGGCACTGGTCGATGGCGCGGCTGCGTTGATGCTGCCGGTGATTATTGTCGGCGGCTTGCGTTTCGGCCTGTTCACGCCGACCGAGGCGGCTGTGGTAGCGGCGGTCTATGCGCTGCTGGTGTCGACGCTGCTGTATCGCGAACTGAGCTGGGGCGGTGTCGTCGAGGTGCTGACCCGCGCCAGCCGCACCACGGCTTCGGTCATGTTCCTGTGCGCAGCGGCGATCGTCTCCGCCTACATGATCACCCTGGCTCAGCTGCCGGATGAAATCGCCTCGATGCTCGGCCCACTGGCTGAAGATCCCAAGCTGCTGATGGTCGCCATCATGGTGCTGATGATTGCCATCGGTATGGTGCTCGATCTGACTCCGACCATTCTGATCCTCGGGCCGGTACTGGCGCCAATTGCGGTGAAGGCCGGCATCGATCCGGTGTACTTCGGCGTGATGTTCGTGCTGATCGGCTCGATCGGTCTGATCACGCCGCCCGTCGGTACCGTACTCAACGTTGTCGGCGGGATAGGGCGGCTGCGCATGGAAACACTGGTGCGCGGTGTCGTCCCGTTCTTCGCCATCTATCTGGCCATCGTCATTCTGCTGATTGCAGTGCCGTCAATCATCACCGTGCCATTGGCGTGGTTGCGATGACCGACGCGAGGCTTGAGCTTCATCCCTTCATCCCTTCATCCACAACAACAAAAGGTAAGAGAGCATGAAAAGATTTCTCATCGCGGCGCTGGCCGCCACCACCCTTGGCAGCGCTATCACTGCAGTCACCGCTCAGGCGGCTGACGACATTCGGCCGCGAATGATTCGCTTCGGTTACGGACTCAACGAAGACAGCAACCAGGGGCGTGCCGCGAAGTTGCTGGCCGAGGAAATAAAAAAGGCGTCTGACGGCAAGCTCAAGGTTCGCACCTTTGGTTCTGCCAGCCTGGGTTCCGACGATCAGATGCAGAACGCACTGATGGGCGGCGCTCAGGAAATGATGGTCGGCTCGACCGCAACCCTGGTCGGCGTGGCTGAAGAGATGGCGGTCTGGGACACGCCGTTCCTGTTTGAAAGCGAAAAACAGGCAGACTACGTGCTGGATGGTCCGGTCGGCCAGAAGGTCATGGACGCGCTGGAGGAAAAGGGTCTCGTTGGCCTGGCGTATTGGGAGAACGGCTTCCGCAACCTGACCAACAACGTGCGCCCGGTCGAGAAGATGGAAGACTTCGACGGCATCAAACTGCGGGTCATGCCGAATCCAGTGTTTATCGATACCTTCAAGCAGATGGGCGCAAATGCCGTGCCGCTGCCGTTCTCCGAGCTGTTCACCGCACTGGAAACCAAGGCAGTCGACGGTCAGGAAAACCCCTATAACACCATCCTCTCGTCCAAGTTCTACGAGGTGCAGAAGTACCTGAGCGTGACCAACCACGTATACAGCCCATGGATCGTCACGGCCTCCAAGCGCTGGTGGGATGGCCTGTCGAAAACCGAGCAGGAAATCATCAGAAAGGCGGCGGAGACAGCGCGTGATGCCGAGCGTGAGGACACCCGCGCCGAAGCGCGCGAAGCCCTGGCCAAGATCAAGGAGCACGGCATGGAAGTGAACAAGGTCAGCCCTGAGGAAATCCAGCGCATGCGTGAGCAGGCCAAACCCGCCATCCAGACCGTGATCGATACGGTTGGCGAGCCGCTGTTCAACGAAGTGCAGGCAGCGATCGAGAAAGCGCCGAAGTAATCGGATGCGCCCCATTCATGTCACCGAGCGCTGACGCGTGTCAGCGCTTACGTGGCCTGCTTCGGGGCGTCTTCCCGTATAGAATCTCCGCCCCCTTCGCCGCTGGATCCCGCCATGAGCTCTCGCCGTCGCCGTTCGCTTGAGCGGGCCACGTTGTCCGATGTGGCTCGCAGTGCCGGTTGTTCACTGATGTCCGCCTCGCGTGCGCTGTCGCAACCCGAGCGGGTATCGGACGCCCTGCGCGAGCGGGTGATGGCGGCGGTCAAGGCCTTGGGTTACGTCCCGCATACGGCGGCGCGGAATCTGGCGAGCGCACGCTCGAACCTGATCGCAGTAATTATCCCCTCGTTATCGAACGCGGTGTTCGTCGACACCGTCGAAGCCATTCAGCGCGTGCTGATGCCGGCGGGCTACGAGCTGATGATCGGCGTCAGCCATTACCATCCCGAAGAGGACGAGCGCCTTTTGCGCGCCTACCTGGCGCATCAGCCGGCGGGACTGCTGGTCACCGGCTTCGAGCGCAGCGATGCCGCGCGCGAAGTGCTGGGCAGCTACACCAGTCCGATCGTGACGCTGATGGAGCTGAGCGATGCCGACGAGGAGTATTGCGTCGGTTTTTCCCAGTTGGAAGCCGGCGCGGCCATGACCCGCAAGCTACTCGAACGCGGCTACCGCAACATCGCGTTTGCGGCCGCGCAGCTCGATCCACGGACGCTGCAACGTGCTGAAGGTTATCGCCAGGTCATGCGCGGCGCCTCGCGATACGATGCTGCGCTTGAGTTGCTCACACCGCAGGTGTCATCCATCGGGCTGGGCGCTGAGTTGCTCGACCGGTTACTGGCGCAGCATCCAGAGATCGATGCGATCTTCTTCAACAACGACGACCTGGCGTTGGGTGCGCTATTTCGTGCTCGCCAGCTGAATTTGGCTGTGCCCGAACGGCTGGCGGTCGCCGGGTTCAACGACCTGCCAGCGGCCGCCTGGATGCACCCGGCACTGACCACTGTGCGCACCACCCGTGGTGAGATTGGCAAGCTGGCTGGACAGATGCTGCTGAGCCTGATGCGCGGCGAGTCGCCACCGCAACGGCGCATTGATGTGGGGTTTGAAGTGGTGATGCGCGAAAGCGCATGAGGTAAACCGGCACGCCTTGCACGTGCCGGTTGTTTTCGGATTTTCCACTGGATAATCAGTCGACCTGCTGCGCCGCCGTTACCTGCTGAGCGATTTCGATCATCTGTTCACGCATCCAGCGGTTGGCCGGGTCCTGATCGGTGCTCTCATGCCAGTAGATGTGCGTCTCCAGTGGTGGGATATCCACCGGCAAGGGCACCTGATGCAAATCATGACGACGGGCGAAACGCTCGGGAACGGTGACGGCCATGTCGGTTTGCTGAATCACCTGAGTGGCCATCATGTAGTGCTGCGAGCGTAAGGCGATCTTGCGCTGTTGGCCCATCTTGCCGAGCGCCAGGTCGACCATGCCCAGCCCGCTGCGCCGGCTGGAAATATGGATATGCGAAAGCGACAGGTATTCCTCGACGCTCAGCTTGTCCTTGGCCAGCGGATGCCCACGGCGCATGGCGCAGACGTAGCGATCTTCCAGCAGTTTGACGTGGCGCACCTGCGGATCGGTGTTCAGCGGTGCGTCCATGGCGAAATCCAGGCGTCCGGCCGCCAATTCCTTGGTCGTTTCGCGGCGCTTGGCGAGCATGCTTTCGATCTTCACGTTCGGCGCCAGTCGACGCAGGCGCTGGAACAGCGGCGGCAGCACCACGGCCTCGGTCAGGTCGGTCATGCTGATGCGAAAGGTCTTGTTTGCCTGCAGCGGATTGAAGGTGCGGCTTTCCTGCACCGAGACGCGCAACAATTGCAGCGCATTGCGCACAGGGCCGATGATGTTCTGCGCCATCGGCGTCGGCACCATGCCCTGTGCGGTTCGCACGAACAGCGGATCGTTGAAGGTTTCCCGCAGGCGTGCCAGGGCGTTGGAAACGGCTGGCTGGGTAATGCCGACGATCTGCCCGGCGCGGGTGAGGTTCGCCTCGGTATATATGGCGTCGAAGACAATGAATAGATTCAGATCGACCTTGTTCAGGTTCATTGTTGTGCTCTCTGGGCGTGTATCGGAATTCGCCGATCATATATCGGTGATGAATGTTTATACACGAGGAAAATAGCTTAGATAAATCAACAGGGGTCCTCTAGCATTCAAAATTACAAAACATTACCTGCCAGAAGGTCATCGCCCATGGATTTCGCCTACTCCCCGAAGGTTCAAGAGCTGAGAGAGCGCGTGCAAGCGTTCATGGATGCTCACGTCTATCCCGCCGAAAAGGTCTTTTACCAGCAGGTCGCAGAGGGTGACCGCTGGCAGCCGACCGCTATCGTCGAGGAGCTCAAGGCCAAGGCAAAAGCCGAGGGACTGTGGAACCTGTTTCTACCGGATTCCGAGCTGGGCGCTGGCCTGACCAACACCGAATACGCACCGCTGGCTGAAATCATGGGCAGCTCGGGGCTTGGCCCGGAGGCGTTCAACTGCTCGGCGCCGGACACCGGCAACATGGAAGTGCTGGTTCGCTACGGTAGCGAAACGCACAAGAAGCAGTGGTTGGAGCCGTTGCTGCGCGGCGAGATCCGTTCCGCCTTCGGCATGACCGAACCTGGCGTGGCTTCGTCCGACGCCACCAACATGGAAGCCCGGGCTGTGCGGGAGGGTGACGAATGGGTCATCAATGGTCGCAAGTGGTGGACCTCCGGCGCCTGCGATCCGCGCTGCAAGGTGATGATCTTCATGGGCCTCACCAACCCCGATGCGCCACGCCACCAACAGCATTCGATGATCCTCGTGCCGATGGATGCGCCGGGTCTTAAAGTCCTGCGTCCGCTGCCCGTGTTTGGCTATGACGATGCGCCGCACGGGCACGCCGAAGTTCTGCTTGAGAACGTTCGGGTCCCGTATGAGAACGTTCTGCTGGGTGAAGGCCGTGGCTTTGAAATCGCTCAGGGCCGCTTGGGCCCAGGCCGCATTCACCATTGCATGCGCTCCGTGGGTGTGGCCGAGCGCGCGCTGAAGCTGATGTGTGAGCGCTCCGTGAACCGCACAGCATTCGGCAAGCCGCTGGCGCGCCTGGGCGCCAACCTCGATCACATCGCTGAATGCCGGATCGAAATCAACATGGCGCGGCTGCTGACGCTTAATGCCGCGTACATGATGGATACCGTGGGCAACAAGATTGCAGCGAGTGAAATCGCGCAGATCAAGGTTGTGGCGCCAAACGTTGCGCTGAAGGTTATCGACCGCGCCATTCAGATCCACGGTGGTGCCGGTGTTTCCGAAGACTTCCCGCTGGCCCACTGGTGGGCCATGCAGCGCACGCTGCGCCTGGCGGACGGCCCAGACGAGGTGCACCGCGCGTCGATCGCCAAGCATGAGTTGGGCAAGTACTTCCCGCGGGAAATGCTGCGCAGCCGCTAAGCAGCGGTAGCTCCGGGCAAAAGGTAAAAGCAAAGCCACTCAAATGGCTTTGCTTTTTTTATGCACCGACAGTTGGGAATGAGCTGCGAGCTGGTGAAGGTGACTGCGCCAGTCCCCTTAAAGCCTCAGAGTAACCGTAGGGTGGGCTTCAGCCCACCAGCGAGGTGATTGGTGGGCTGAAGCCCACCCTACATACGGCGCGTTGCCTGTAGGTATGAGCGTGCTGCCGCAATCACGGAGAGCAAGCTGGGCCCTTATCACAAGTGATTCCGCGCCCTGGGCTTGCTCAACGCCCGGCTCGACAGCAGAGCCGGTTCATCACGGCGCGACTGTTGTCAGATCCGGCGGCGTGCGTTGACCGTAGGTGGTGCCGACCAGGTCCCGGTAGCGCCGGTAGGCCTGTTCATAGGCGTGAACGGCGTTGGGGGCAGGGTCGACCGCGGTTGTTTCGTCAAGACTGACGCAACGGTCGCAAAGCTCGATAAGGCTGGCTTGAGAATCGCTTTCTCTGGCGTGACACCACGCCGCCTGGATCGCACCCCCAAGCGCCGCAGCCTCGCTATGAGACGTGCAGACCACGGGCGTGGCCATCATGTCGGCGACGATTTGCCGCCACAGCGGATTGTTCGCACCGCCGCCGATCAGCTGTATCCGCTCGCTACGTATCCCACTCTCACGCAGCAAATCCAATCCGTAACGTAGGCCGAAGGTCACGCCCTCGACGACGGCGCGGCAGAGGTTGGCTCGGGTCAGGTTGTCGGCGGTCAGGCCGTGCAGGCTGGCCGTGGCCTGGGGCAGGGCGGGGACGCGTTCGCCATTCAGAAATGGCAGCATGGTTACGCCTTCGGCCCCGATCGGAGATTGCGCCACCAATGCATTGAACTGATCGAGATCGAGCTGTAGCAGATCGCGGATAGCACCGTTCGCATTGGTCAGGTTCATCGTGCAGATCAGCGGCAGCCAGCCGCCGCTGGATGAACAGAAGGTCGCGACTGAGGGCTGCGGGCTGATACGGGCTTCGTTAGCAAACGCATAGAGAGTTCCGGATGTCCCGAGGCTCATCGTGATCGCGCCGGGGGAAATATTGCCTGTGCCGATCGCGCCCATCATGTTGTCGCCGCCACCGCTCGCGACGAGTGCATGGGGATTCAGCCCTAACGTGGCGGCCAGTTCAGGACGGATCCGCCCGACCGGCTGATGAGGCTCGATCAGCTCGGGCAGCGCCGCTTCGAGCCGGCCCGTGGGATCGATATAGCGCAGTATGGCGTTGTCCCATTGGCGGGAGCGGACGTTGAAATAGCCCGTCCCTGCGGCATCGCCATACTCACTTGCACAGCGTCCGGTCAGCCAGTAGTTGAGGTAGTCATGGGGCAACAAGATGTGAGCGATGCGCTCGAAGCGCTCAGCATGCTGCTCCTTCATCCACAGCAGTTTTGACACCGTGTAGCCAGGGGCAATGACCACGCCGAGGCGTTGCAGCGAGCCCTGTTCGCCGCCCAACCAATCGAGCAGCCGTTGATTTTCAGCGGCGGATTCCGTGTCGCACCACAGTTTGGCCGGACGAAGCACCTGTCCTTTGTCGTCGAGTGTCACGAGGCCATGCTGTTGCCCTGAAACACCGATGCCCAGCACGCCGCTGCCATCGACACCGGCGGCATTCAGCGCGGCTGCAGTCGCGGCGACGAAAGCGGCGGTCCACTGCTCGGTATCCTGCTCGCGGCGTCCGTTTGGGCCGCTTATCAGCGTATGGCTCGCCGCACCCTGGCCCAGGACACGCCCGCTAGAGGCGTCGAGTAGCAATGCTTTGGTGCCCTGGGTGCCGCAATCGATACCAAGAAACATGACCGCCTCCGTTAGCGGGTCAGCAGGAGATCAAGCGTGCCGCTCACGCCCAGCGTCCGCAGCCGAAGGAGGTTGCGCTCGAACGCATCGCGGAATGCCGACGAGCGTGGGATGTGGGTGCCGAAGATTTCTTCACGACCTAGCAACCGCTCGGCGAGTCCTTCATCTTCCTCGACCAGAGATTGGCAGAACTCGGCGCGTGGGTCGGGAATGCTGTACCGGGTGCCGTTCTCGTCGATGCCTTTGAGATACATCGCCCAGGCAGCGACGACCAGTGCGGCTCGATCCAACTCGGCGTTGTCCGCGATGAGGCGGTTGATGGTTGGCACCGTGAACTTCGGGAATTTCGAGGAGCCATCGGAGCAAACGCGCTCCAGTTGATCGGCGATAGCGCAATTGGAGAAGCGGTCGATCAATGTCTGCTTGTAGAGCGTCAAGTCGATGCCGGGCACGGCGGCCAGCTGCGGCGTGACATCCTTATCCATGTACTGGCGGATGTACTCGACGAACAGCGGATCGGCCATGGTTTCGTGCACGAACCGATAGCCGCGCAGGAATCCCAGATAGGTCAGCGCGAGGTGGCTGCCGTTGAGGAGTTTGATCTTCATCTCCTCGTAGGGCGATACGTCATCGGTGAACTGCACGCCAACCTTCTCCCAGGCGGGGCGTCCCGCGACGAACTTGTCCTCCAGCACCCACTGCACGAAGGGTTCGCAAACCACGGGCCAAGCGTCATCCACGCCATGTTCCTGCTTGAGGGCCTTGCGGTGCGCGGCGCTGGTCATCGGTGTAATGCGGTCGACCATCGCGTTGGGGAAGCTGACGTTCTGGGCGATCCAGTTTGCCAGGTCCGCATCGACCAGATTGGCGAACGCCAGGGTTGCCGTGCGGGTAACGTCGCCGTTATGGGGCAAGTTATCGCAGGACATGATGGTGAATGGGCCGATACCTTCGCCGCGGCGCTTGGCAAGCGCCGCGCATAGCAGGCCGAACACGCTGATGGGAGCGCTTGGATTCTCCAGGTCATGCTGGATTTGCGGCAGCGCGGCGTTGAACTGGCCGGTGCTGTCATCCATGCAATAGCCGCCCTCGGTGATGGTCAGCGAGACAATGCGGATCGCCGGATCGGCCAGTCGGGCGACGACCGTTTCAGAACCGTCTTCACCAACCAGCATCATGTCCCGAATGCTGGCAAGAACGCGCACTTCGGTGTCCGGTCTATCGTCCAGTTCTATCAGCGTATACAGGTAGTCTTGGGAGGCGAGCGCGTCACGCATGGCCACTTCATCGGCGCGTGTGCCGACACCACAGATGCCCCAGTCGAGTCCCTCGCCGGTGTTCATCAGGGCATCGGTATACGCTGCTTGGTGAGCGCGATGAAATCCGCCAACCCCTATGTGCGCTATGCCCGCCGTAACCTCGTTTATCGCGTAGGCCGGGCGGGAAATGTGGGCCGGCAGTTGTGGCAGATTCTGTTGCTTCAACTTCATGTCAGGCCTCGCTGGGCTAAGTTTCGAAAAGCCGACGGCGTCATCGCCGCCATAGGTAGCAGCGATTCGCCGGGATTGAATCGGGACGGGTTACCCGTCAAGCGGCCTGTTGCAGAGATTGGCCGACGGCCAGCCCATCGCCGTCGAACAGGTGGCAATGCGCGGCGTCGAGAGTCAGCTTCAGTGATTCGCCATAACGAGGCGTGAAATCGCCGCGGATGCGCATGGTCAACGGCTCGTTCGCCTGAGTGATGACATGGCAGTAGGTGTCGCTGCCCAGTCGTTCGCTGACGTCGGCTTTGACCTCAAGCTGACAGTTGCCATCAGTGCTGCGGTTGAGATGCTCGGGGCGGATACCCAGGGTGACGACGTCGCCCACCGCGAGTGTTGGGCCGCTGCGCGGCAGGTACAGCCGGCAGCCTGCTTCCAGTTCGACCTCAACGCCGGCGGCTTCGGCTCGGCTGATACGGCCCTTCAAGAAACCCATCTTCGGCGTGCCGAGAAAGCCTGCAACGAACAGGTTGGCTGGGCGATGGTAGAGCTCCATGGGTGATCCGACCTGTTCGATGCGACCGCCGTTGAGCACAACGACCTTGTCGGCGAGGGTCATGGCTTCGACCTGGTCGTGGGTCACGTAGATCATCGTGGCTTGCAACTCCTGATGCAGACGTGACAGCTCCAGGCGCATCTGCACGCGCAGCGCGGCGTCGAGGTTCGACAGGGGTTCGTCGAAGAGGAATACCTTGGGGTTGCGCACGATGGCGCGTCCGATCGCGACACGCTGGCGCTGGCCGCCGGAGAGTTGGCGTGGTTTGCGCTCGAGCAGTGGCTCGAGTTCGAGCGTACGGGCGGCGGCTTCGATCTTGCGGGCGACGTCCTGCTTGTCGGCCCCGGCCAGGTCGAGGGCGAAGGACATGTTCTTGCGCACCGTCATGTGGGGGTAGAGCGCGTAGGTCTGGAACACCATGGCCAGGTCGCGCTTGGCGGGGCTGACATCGGTGATGTCGCGGCCGTCCAGTTCGATTCGGCCGCTGCTGACTTCCTCAAGGCCGGCGATCAGCCGGAGCAGGGTCGACTTGCCACAGCCGGACGGGCCGACGAATACCACGAACTCGCGATCGCGAATGTCCAGGTCGATGCCCTTGATGATGTCGTTGCCGTCGAAGCTTTTCTTCAAGTTGCGGACTTTAAGGTCTGCCATGTTCGAATCCTTTTATTCTTGTCGATCTTGTTAATACCGCGGCGACGGTTACTTCACGGCGCCGAACGACAGGCCACGGACCAGCTGCTTCTGGCTGATCCAGCCGAAGATCAGGATGGGTGCGCAGGCGAGGGTGGATACGGCCGAAAGCTTGGCCCAGAACAGCCCTTCAGGACTGGAGTACGAGGCGATCAGCGCGGTCAGCGGGGCGGCATTGGAGGACGTAAGGTTCAATGACCAGAACGCCTCGTTCCAGCACAGGATCAACGACAGCAGCATGGTCGAGGCGAGGCCGCCTTTGCTGATCGGAAGCAACACGCGAACCATCTCTTGCATCAGGGTGGCGCCGTCCATCCGGGCCGCTTCGAGGATGTCGCGGGGAATGTCCTTGAAGTAGGTGTAGATCATCCACACCAGGATCGGCAGGTTGATGAGGGTGTAGATGATGATCAGCACCGTGCGGCTGTCGAGCATGCCGAACTGCTTGGCCAGTAGGTAGATCGGCACCAGCACACCCACCGGCGGCAGCATTTTGGTGGAGAGCATCCAGAGCAGTGTGCCCTTGGTCCGCTTGG
This sequence comes from Stutzerimonas xanthomarina DSM 18231, assembly GCF_900129835.1. Classification (GTDB taxonomy): domain Bacteria; phylum Pseudomonadota; class Gammaproteobacteria; order Pseudomonadales; family Pseudomonadaceae; genus Stutzerimonas; species Stutzerimonas xanthomarina. The sequence goes on along the minus strand of NZ_FQXA01000002.1, from coordinate 654,879 downwards.
TCTCGTAGAACGCCATCGAATAGGCCGCCGGAATGGCGATCAGCATGCCCAGCGCGGTCGCGCCAAACGAGATGGTCACCGAGTTCCAGGCGTACTTGAAGTAGCCGCTGCGATCCTGGATCTGCAGGTAGTTCTCCAGCGTCGGCGTGAAGATGAACTGCGGCGGCGTGGCGAACGCGTCGATCTCGGTCTTCAGGCTGGTCATCAGCATCCAGAAGATCGGGAAGAACAGCAGCAGGGCCACGGCCCAGGCAAACAGCCCGACCACTAGCGTATTGAGGCGGCGACTTTGTTTGAGCGTCAGCATCGGTCTGTCCTCAGTATTTTTCGGTGAGATTCTTGCCGAGCATCCGCACCAGGATGATCGCCGCGATATTGGCGATGACCACCGCGATCAGGCCGCCGGCTGAGGCCATGCCGACGTCGAACTGCAGCAGCGCCTGGTTGTAGATCAGGTAGGCAAGGTTGGTCGATGCGTAGCCGGGACCACCGCTGGTGGTGGTGAAGATTTCGGCAAAGACCGAGAGGAGGAAGATGGTCTCGATCATCACCACCACGGCAATGGGACGTGCCAGGTGCGGCAAGGTCAGGTGCCAGAAGATCGCGATGGGGCCGGCGCCATCGAGGCGGGCGGCTTCCTTCTGCTCCTGATCGAGGGACTGCATGGCGGTCATCAGGATCAGGATCGCGAAGGGCAGCCATTGCCAGGACACGATGATGATGATCGAGAACAGCGGATGCTGCGCCAGCCAGTCCACTGGCTGTGCACCGAAGAACTTCCAGACAGCGGCAAGGATTCCCGAGACGGGGTGGTAGATCAGGTTCTTCCAGACCAGCGCGCTAACGGTCGGCATGATGAAAAACGGCGAGATCAGCATGACCCGAACGATGCCGCGCCCGGCGAAGTCCGCCGCCTCTAACAAAGCCGAGATCAAAACACCGAGCACGACGCTGATCAGCAGCACGCTGCCAACCAGCAGCAAGGTGTTGGTCATGCCCGGCATGAAGCCGGCGTCGGTCAGGAAGTAGTGGAAATTCTCCAATCCGACGAAATCATTCTCGCCGGGGTAGAGCAGGTTGTAGCGAATCACCGAAAAGTAGACGGTCATCGACAGCGGAACCAGCATCCACAGCAGCAACAGCGCAACGGAAGGGCTGACGAGGAACCAGCTGGGACCGAACCGGCGGGGCTTGCGCTCGCTCGGCTCGCTTGCCGCATCGGTAATGGGCGCCTTGGGCAAGGCTGTGGTCGTAGTTGCCATGGGCGTGCTCCGACAGAAAGAAGGCCATAAGGGCTCGGGCGAGCCCTGTCCGGTGGGGGGGGGGCCTGGTGCGACCTACTTGGGGTAGCCGGCGCGCTTCATTTCACGCGTGGTTGTTTGCTGCACAGCCGTGAGCATCTGCTCGACCGGCATCTGCCCGGTGAGCGCGGCGGAGAACATCTTGCCGACCTGAGTACCGATGGCCTGGAACTCCGGAATAGTCACCAGCTGGATGCCGACATAGGGCACTGGTTTGGCGGACGGCGAGGCGGGATCAGCCTGTTTCAGCGACTCGAGGGTGATCTTCGCGAACGGCGCGGCGGCCATGTATTCATCGCTGTAAGTGGACTCGCGAGTACCCGGCGGTACGTTGGTCACGCCATCGGTCTCTGCAACCAGTTCGGCGTAATCCTGAGAGGTCGCCCAGGCCGCGAAGGTTTTGGCTGCTTCCTGCTTCTTGGAGCTGGCCGGGATGGCAAGGGCCCAGGAGTAGAGCCAAGCGGAGCCTTTGTCAGTGGTTTGCTGCGGGGAAAAGGTGAAGCCGACTTTGTCTGCGACTTTGCTCTGGGAGGTATCAGTGACGAAGGAGCCCGCCACGGTGGCATCGACCCACATGGCGCACTTACCGCTATTGAACAACGCCAGGTTTTCGTTGAAGCCGTTGCTGGACGCGCCTGGCGGGCCGTACTTGCCCAGCAGGTCCACGTAGAAATTGGCGGCTTTAGTCCACTCCGGTCCGTTGAATTCCGGCTGCCATTTTTCATCGAACCAGCGCGCACCGAACGAGTTGGCAACGGTGGTGACCAGCGCCATGTTTTCGCCCCAACCGGCCTTGCCGCGCAGGCACATGCCGTACTGCTCTTCACCTGGTTTGTGCAGCTTTTCGGCGAACTCGGCCATTTGGGTCCAGGTCGGGTGCTCTGGCATGTCCAGCCCGGCCTGTTCGAACAGGTCGGTGCGGTAGTAGGTCATCGAGCTTTCTGCATAGAACGGCAGCGCATACAAGGTGCCATCGACCGACAAGCCTTCACGCACCGAGGGGAAGACGTCATCAAGGTTGTAGTCATCAGGCAAATTGGTCATGGGGGCGAGCCAGCCTTTATCGCCCCAGAGTGACGCTTCGTACATGCCGATGGTGAGTACGTCGAATTGACCGCCTTGGGTGGCGATGTCGGTGGTCAGGCGCTGGCGCAGGACGTTCTCTTCGAGTACGACCCAGTTGAGGTCCACGTCAGGATGCTGTTCTTCAAAGGTCTTCGAAAGGCGCTGCATGCGGATCATGTCAGCGTTGTTGACGGTGGCAACCGTAATGGTTTCGGCGGCAGCATGCGTCACACCGATCATCGCAATACAGGTGGAACCGAGCAGCAAATGGGTCAATTTCATCTGGAACTCCTCTTCCGCGGCCAGGGGGCGGAAGTGCTTATTGTTTTTGTTGTTGCTCGCGTACTGCGGTACGAGCGGTTCGCGAGCATTACAACGCCCGGGGCGTCGGGTCACAAAGCCCTGACAGCACATTGTCTGGTACTTTTTTGCACTCCTTGGGGATGGGTTAAAAGAGCGGGGTAGAGCACATCGAAGCGCAACAAAGCGCCGTGTCTACAGGCTAGAGCTGCGGTCTGAAACCAATAGGCGTGAGCAAAGAGTGGCACGGCGGACGTCATTTGATGCAGCGGGATGCGAGGATGCGTATCAGCTTGCGAGGTTCTGCTCGGTCAGCCGTTGCTCGACCAGGCGGCGATAGCAGGAAGGTGTCATGCCCTTGAGCTGCTGGAAGCGGCGATTGAAATTGGACAGATTGTTGAAGCCCGACTCGAAACACACATCGGTGACAGACTTTTCGGTGTCCAGCAGCAATTCGCAGGATTTGCTGATGCGCAGGCTGTTGACGAATTCGACGTAGCACCGGCCGGTGGCACGTTTGAAAAAGCGCGAAAAGTAGGTCGGTTTCATGCCCAGGTGGCAGGCGACCTCTTCGAGCGGCAACTCACGCATGTAATTGTCGAAGATGTAGTTGACCGCCATGTTGGTGCGGTCTGCGTGATGCTCATCGCCGAGCTGTGCCGAGGTGGCCCCGGAAAGCAGCTGGTAGTCGTCACAACTGGCGAGCAGTTCAAGCATGATCAGGAAATAACCGAGTCGGGTTGCGCCACGGCTGTCCGCGACGCGGTGCATCAGCCGACTGGCTTCGGAAATGGTGCGCGGGCAACGGAACTCGATGCCGTAACGCGAACGCTCAAGCATTGGAGTGAGGCTACGCAGTTCGGAGAACACGCTATTGCCTGCTTCGAACAGCTCATCGGTGAAATTCACCAGCATGTCGCGCTTGGCCACGACTTCGCCGTCATCGACCTGGCTGATCCAGTTGTGAGGCAGGTGTGGGCCTGTGAGAAACAGGCTCTCCGGCCCGAAGTTACCCACATAGTCACCGACGAAGACCTTGCCCGAGCTCGCGACGATCAGGTGCAGCTCGTACTCCTTGTGGTTGTGCCAGCGCACCAGCGGGCACGGAAAACCATGCTCCCGGTAAATCAGGGAGTTGCCGTGGTGATCGTCCATCAACTCGTAGGATGGGTCGGAGATCTTCAGCGCTTTCATGCCCGGTTCCGTCGTCCTTATTCTTGTCCCCTGGGGTTATAGACGCTCACAGCGCTGTGGCCAACCGATCAAGCGATTTCGTATCGATACGGCAGGTCTGGACCGCGACGGGAGCAGGTGATGGCCGCCGCTCGAACGGCGAATGAGAGCAGTGCTTGAAGCTGGTCGCGTTCGATCTGTGCCAGTGCTGCGGGCGAATCCAACCGATGGGCGTGCAAGTAACTGAGCAGCGCCGCCTGGAAGGTATCGCCAGCGCCTACGGTATCTCGGATATTCACTGCGACGGCGGCTTCGTAGAGTTCACCGTGGTGAGCACTGAACAGCTGAGCACCCTGGTCGCCGCGTGTCAGCAGGGCCAGCTCGCAACTCCCCTGCAGCCAGCGATGGGCAATGGCTTCCGGGGCTTCGCCGGGATACAGCAGAGCGAGATCCTCGTCGCTGACCTTGATGAGGTGCGCAAGCGCGGCGATTGCCTCGACACGCTCTCGCCAGCGGGCGAGGTCCGGTTCGACGTTGAGGCGGATGTTAGGATCCAGCGAGATCAGCCGGCGCCCGCTTTCGCGGCGAACCACCGAAAGCAGCGTGTCAGCGATCGGGGCGGTCACGATGGAATAGGAGCCGACGTGGATGCCGCGAACCTCATCGCCGAGCGGGGCGAGATGCTCGTCGCGTGGCAGCCGATCAGCACAGCCCTCGCCGCGAAAGCTGTAGATGGGCGAGCCGTTGGCACCCACCGCCACCATCGCCAGCGTAGTGGGGGCATCGAAGTCGATCAGATAGCGCGTATCGACCCGCTCATCCTCAAGCACCTGCCGCAGCTGCTGACCGAAGTGATCTTGCGACATGCCAGTGAACAGAGCGGCCGGCGTTCCCAGCCGGGATAGGCCGACCGCCACATTGAAAGGGGAGCCGCCAGCCACCGCCTCGAGGGTCAGGTGATTGCGTCGGGCTCCCGCTGGGGCTGCAAAAACATCGAACAAAGCCTCGCCACAAACCAGATACATGATTCATTTCCGCTGCTGGAAGTCGCCTGAGCTTAGTCGCGCCAGCCTCGAGGTGACAGTACGCAGCGAGCTAGCGACCGATACGATCCTGCACTGGTTCAATCTCGCTCAATACACCCATACCTCGACGCGCCGGTTCTTGATTCGGCCGCTCGGGGTGTTCGACGCTACTGGAAGTAAATCACCTAAGCCATTGATGTTCTTGGCGAGTATGCCGCCACGGGCAAGTTCTCTACGCACGGCCATGGCGCGAAGTTTGGACAGCAAAGCGGTACGCGCCGGGTCGCCGCGAGCGTCGCCGAATCCAACCAGGACTGCCGCGCTCATGGTCTTGTTCGTGCTTTGCAGATACTTGATCAGGCGCTCCACGTCACGTTGCGCCTTGTTGTCCAGACGCGCGCTGCCTTCGTCGAAGCGAAAGTTCACTGTCAAACGCTGCGCCTGTGTGGCGAGGCTCTGGTAAGCCTGCGGCATGTCGGGCGACGGGGAGAGGGTTATCGCGTTGATGGCTTGTCCGATGTAGCCAGACTTGGCAACGATGGCCTGGCCAGCCGCGCTGTGCACAAAGGCCAGAAAGGTTTGAGTCCACTGCGACTGCTGCGTCGGGTTCGCATAGAAAAACAGCCGCCGCGACAGCGGGTAATCTTCCGTCGCTACCAGCGCGGTGCTGGGCAACATAGGCTGCGAATCGCCGTCGGCTATCGCCAACGCGCGGGATTTGCCCACCGATGCGAGGCCAACAAAACCAATCGCGCCGGGACGGTTACTGACGATCTGCGAAAGCTGATCATTGGATTCGTAGCGGGTTGCATCCGCCGCCAGCGTCTTGTTCTGTACACCCAGGACCAGCTCCTTGAAGGTGTCGTAGGTGCCCGACTGATCATCCCGCGCATGCAGTTCCACCGGAACGTCTTTGCCGCCGAGCACTTTCCAGTTGCGGATTTCACCGGCAAACAGGCGTGCGACCTGTTCAACGCTAAGTGATGAGACGGGGTTGTCCGGGCTGACGATGATTGCCAGGCCGTCGATGGCGATCACCTGTTCGGCATCCGCGCTGCGCAGATCACCAAGGTTGGCCAAACTTGCGTACTCGCTGTCCTTGATAGGGCGCGATGCGGCGGCGAGATCAGAGGAGCCATCCTTGAGGCCGGCAAACCCGGTGCCGGTGCCGTGTGCTGCAACCCGTGCATGAAAGGTTCGGCCAGCGCTATCGACCGCGCTGATGCGCTGCTCGTTTTTCTTGCCAGCAGAGCTGATCCGGGAGCTGAGGCCCTGGGCTTCGAACATTCCGGCGATAAGCATCGGCGCGAGCTTGGCGCCAACAGTGTTGGACCCCTGAATCCGCAGAACCGGACCGTCAACCGGGAGGGCTTGCAATGGCGCGCTCATCACAAGCGGACTCATGCAAAGCAGCCCCGCAATGACCAGGCTGAGCGCCCGTTTCCCCGTGATGCGTGCGGATGCTAGGCGTGCCATGCAATGAGTCTCCCTTTCCAAAGAAGCGGGGAGATTAAGAAGGCTTGTTTACCGTTATATGACGCTAGGTTGGGGCCGGCTCAGGTTGAGCACTACTTCGCAAAATCGGCCGCGCGACTGCGCTGAGCGCGCGGCTCGTATCGCTGCGCTGAACAGTCAGGTCAGCTCGATCCAGACCGGGCAGTGGTCCGACGGCTTTTCCATGCTGCGAATGTCATAGTCGACACCGCAGTTGGTTACACGGTTGTGTAGCCCCGCTGTTGTAAGGATCAAATCGATGCGCAGGCCTCGACGTGGATCGTCTTCAAAACCGCGGCTGCGGTAGTCGAACCAGCTGAAGCGATCAACCACTTCGGGGTTGAGTGTGCGAAAGCTGTCCTGCAGACCCCAGTTCTTCAGTCGCGTCAGCCACTCGCGCTCCTCCGGCAGGAAGCTGCACTTGCCCGTACGCAGCCAGCGTTTGGCGTTGACCTCGCCAATGCCGATGTCGCAGTCCTCGGGCGAAATATTGAAATCCCCCATCACAGCTACGGATTGCTCCGGGGTAAAGCGTTCTTCCAGCAGCGCCTGGAGATCAGCATAGAACTTGGTCTTGGCAGGAAATTTGGTCGGGTGGATACGGCTCTCGCCCTGAGGAAAGTAACCGTTCATCACGGTAACCGGCTCGCCGTTGGCATCGGCAAAACGGCCCCAGATGAAGCGCTTCTGCGACTCCTCGCCATCACCTGGAAAGCCTTTGTGAATCTCCAATGGGGCTTGCCGTGACAGCAGTGCGACACCGTAATGACCTTTCTGGCCGTGAAAATGAACGTGATAGCCAAGGGCTTCGATTTCGGCTTGAGGAAACTGCTCGTCCGCAACTTTGGTTTCCTGCAGGCCGATCACGTCAGGCTGATGCTTGTCGATAATGGCAGAAAGTTGGTGAGGTCTGGCTCTTAAGCCGTTGATATTAAATGAGACAAGCTTCATCGAAGACGGCTCCGGCAAAAACCGGGATTCTACGGGCTATAGCGGCGCCGCGGCGAGTCGTAATCGTCAGCCCGGTTCCAGCTCGGCAGGACCCCGATGCGGCTGCTAACGTGAAATCAGCGACAGACCATAACAACAAGAGAACCGCCATGCCGATGACTGCAGACGTACGAATGCTCGACAGTGGTTACGCCAGAGAAATACGCTCGCTTCTGTACAACGCTTACCGACACGAACCGACCTTCGCTTATCTGTTCGAAGCCGACCGCCCGGGCTACGAGCAACGGGTCCGCGCAACCGTGCGCGAGCTCGTCAATCAACACTTGCTGCAGGAGCAACCGGCGTTGGGGTTGCTGCTTGACGATCGACTGATAGCGGTCGCGTTAATTGCGCCACCACAACGTCGGCTGGAGATCACCGAAAGTTGGGCCTGGCGATTGCGCATGCTGCTCACCGCGGGCTTTCGCTGTACCCGGCGCTACCTTGATTACCATGCTGCGGTACTGGGCTGCCTGCCGCCGGGGGCTTTTCATGTCTTGCCGTTGATGGCGGTCCATCCCAAGTGTCAGGGACAGCGCTATGGCGAACAGCTGCTTGAAGCGTTGCATAACTGGTGTGCCGCGGATGTCGCATCGGAGGGCCTGGTGATCGACACCGGAAACCCTCGCTACCTTCAGTTCTACGCGCGCCAGGGTTACGAAGACATCGGCCAGGTAGCCATCGGGCCGGTGATCGAGCATGTGTTCTTCCATCCGGCGCCGCGACAGGTCGAGGCGTCCAGTCGTTAGAACGAATGCGCAGGGGGGACAGTCGTATTGATGGTGTCCAAAGAAGTGTCCCCATGTATCTGTTTGACGCTGTATATGCCGTGCTACACGCATCGACACTTTGCCGAAGCCCGGTGCGCAGCGTGCTAGCATCCGTGGCCATGCTTATCCGTCTCCTTCGCTGTATCGTTCCGACTGGCCTCATGTTGTGCTGTGCATCAGTGGTGTACGCGGCTGAACTCGACGTCAAACTCACGCCATCAAACGATGCGCTGCGCGAGAACGTCGAGAACTACATTGGCGAACTTGGCGATCGTAACGAAGAAGAACTGCTGCGCTACAGCCGTATCGCCCGGGAACAGGCGAACAAAGCGCTGCAAGCGTTGGGTTATTACCAGGCTGAAATCGAAACCAGCGTTGCCGATGGCGAGAATCCGCGGTTGGCGCTGCAAATCAAACCCGGCGATCCGGTTCGGCTGCGCGATATCAGGGTCCAAGTCAACGGGCCAGCCGCGCAACTGCAGGCGTTTCGGGTGCCGCGTAACACCTTGAAGCCAGGCGCTGTGCTCAATCACGGGCAGTACGAAGCGGTTAAACAACGGATCCTCAACCAAGTCTCGCGCTACGGGTTTTTCGATGGGCGCTTCGAGCGCCAACGTCTGCAAATCAACCCCGACACGAACGTCGCCGACGTCGAGTTGGTGTTCAACAGCGGGCCGCGCTATCTGCTTGGCGATGTCGGCTTCGAGGGTGACTCGCCGTTTGACCCGGATCTGCTGGAGCGCATGGTGCCGTTCGAACCCGGTACACCTTATGACTCGGAGCTGATCGCCGAACTCAACCAGGCGATGCAGTCCAGCGGCTACTTCGAGGGGGTGCGGGTCGATGCCAATCCGGCCAATGCCGACCAGCAACGCATTCCCGTTGCGGTGCAGTTGACCACGCGGGAGCCGCGCACGCTCGGGCTCGGCTTGGGCTATTCGACCGATGTCGGGCCGCGTATACGCTTCGATTTCACCCGTCATTGGGTCAATCCGCAGGGCCACAGCTACGGCATCGAGTCCGAACTGTCTGCGCCGCGGCAGAATGTTGGTCTTTTCTATGACGTGCCGCTGGACCCGCCCCTGACCGACAAGCTGCGCTATGCGGCTGGCTATCAGTACGAAGAGCTGAGCGATAAAGACAGCCTGAGTCGCCTGCTGACGGTTGGCCCCGAATGGCACCGCGGGCTGCCCAGCGGATGGCAGCGGGTCTGGTCGTTGAAGTGGCGTCATGAGCAGTACGAGCTGGGCGATGATTCCGGGGTCAGTAGCATTCTGATGCCTGGCGTGGCGTACAGTTTTCTGCGCAGCGACAACCGTCTCGATCCAAGTCATGGCTATCGCCTGAGGTTCGAGCTGGGCGCAGCGAAGGAAGGCGTTTTTTCGGATGCTGATTTGATCCACGCCAACGCGACGGTTAAGGGCCTGACCACCCTTGGCGCTCGGCATCGCTTTCTCGGGCGCGTGGAGGTAGGTGGTAACTGGACGGACGAATACACCAACGTGCCGCCATCGCTGCGCTATTTCGCCGGTGGTGATCAAAGCGTGCGTGGTTACGATTACCAGAGCCTGTCGCCGACCAACTCGGATGGCGACCGAATCGGCGGGCGTTACCAACTCGCGGTCAGCGCCGAGTATCAGTACTCGCTGAGCGAAAAATGGCGCGTGGCGACCTTCGTCGATCAGGGTAACTCGTTCAACTCACTTGAACTGCCGAGCCTCAAGAGCAGCGTGGGTGTTGGCGTTCGCTGGGTCTCGCCAGTTGGGCCGATTCGCGTGGATCTGGCTCATCCGCTGGACGGCGAGGGCGGGGTTCGCCTGCACTTTTCCATGGGGCCGGAGCTTTGAGGCGCAGCGGAAAGATCGTCGGCTGGGCGTTGTTGGCCGTTCTGGCGCTGCTGTTGCTGATTATTGTGTCGATCGGCCTGATGCTCGGCACGAACGCCGGTAGCCGTTGGACACTGAGCAAGGTGCCTGGGCTGCAGATCGAGCAATTCACGGGCCAGCTAGCTGGGCGTTGGCAGGCGGATCGTTTGGTATGGGAACAGGACGGTCGTCGTGCCGAGGTGGCGTCGCCGCAGATGAGCTGGTCGCCTGTTTGCTTGCTGCGCAAGGCCCTTTGTATCGAAGAGCTGATCACGGGCGATATTGATCTTACGTTTCCTCCTGCTCCGGAGGATGAAGCAGCAAGCGAGCCCTTCAATCTGCGCGATCTTGATCTACCGATCGAGCTGCGCGTCGATCGCGTTGATATCGGTGCGGTCAACTTCAACGGCGTGCAGCAATTGCAGAGCGCCGAGCTGCGGGCAGGCTGGGATGATCAGGGGCTGGTCATCAGGGCGCTGGAGGTTCGACGTGAAGATGTCGTGCTGGATCTCTCGGGCCACCTGCAAACCAAAGCCGACTGGCCGTTGACGCTGCATGGTAGTGCGGCGATCCGCTCGCCAAACGCGCAGCCTTGGGCGGTAAAGTTCGAGGTGGACGGCGAGCTGCGTGAACATCTGGTGATCGCCGTGCAAAGCCAGGGCTATCTAGAAGCCAAACTGAGCGGCTGGGTGCGGCCTCTGGAACCGGAGCTCCCAGCGAATCTGCTGCTGACGGTGAACGGTTTCAAAGCGACCCCGGAGTTGCCTGATGCCTTGCGTCTGAAAGCGCTGGAGCTGACCGCCAAAGGCGACATGGAGCAGGGCTATCACCTGATGGGTGACGGCAATCTGCAAGGCGAGGGCGGCGCGGTGGCTGTTGCGCTGAACGGCCTGGTCGATACGACCCATGCCGAGATTGCGGCACTTAGCCTGGATGCGGGCGAGCAGCAGCGCGTCGACTTGAACGGTGGCGTTAGCTGGCAGGATGGCCTCGACGCGGAAGCCCAATTGGCCTGGCGCGATTTTCCATGGCGCCGCCTCTATCCCGATATCGAGGAGCCGCCTGTTTCGCTGCGAACCCTCGATGCGCAGATCCAGTACGACGACGGCAACTACCTGGGCAATTTCAACGCGGCGCTGAGCGGCCCCTCCGGTGATTTCACGCTGCAAAGCCCGGTCAGCGGCAACCTTGAAGTAGTGCACCTGCCGCAGCTGGAACTGCAGGCTGGACAGGGCAGGGCCGAGGGCAACCTCAGCGTTGGGTTCGCAGACGGAATCGATTGGACAACTCGACTTGAACTCAGTGAATTCGACCCGTCTTACTGGGTAGCGGAGCTGCCAGGAATGATCGGCGGCACACTTAGCAGCAGCGGCGCCTTGCGAAACGAAGACGTGCAGGCCGAGGCCGCCCTCGACTTGAACGGAACGCTGCGCAAACAGCCGCTCAAACTTCAGCTGCAGGGGAGGGGTGAGAACACGACCTGGAGCCTGCCGACGGTCGATTTGCAGTTGGGCGACAACCACATCCAGGGCAAAGGGCGCTGGGCCGAAACGCTTGAGGCGAACCTGGCGATTGATCTCTCACGCCTGGGCCAGCTCTGGCCTGATTTGAGCGGGCGATTGATGGGCAACATTGATCTGTCGGGCACGCCGGACGCGCCGCAGGGGAAGCTTGCACTGAGCAGTAGCGGGATGGCGTTTCAGGACAATCGAGTCGACCAGCTGCAGGTGGCGGCGAGCCTGTCCGAGGGCGAGCGTGGCCAGTTGAGCCTCGACGCCGGCGGCTTACAGGTCGGAGCGACCGAGATCGGCGAGCTGCAGCTGAGCGCCGAAGGCACACAGACGGCGCATCAGGTCAGATTTCAGCTGCAAGGTCCGTTGCTCGACCTCTCGCTGGCGTTGACTGGTGGGCTTGAAGGTGGCGATTGGCGGGGTCGCTTGATGGAAGCCGAACTGGATGTTCAGGGGCAGCAATGGGCGTTGCGCGACCCCGCGACGCTGCAGCGATTGGAGAACGGCCAGATCACCTTTGGCGCGCACTGCTGGGCCTCTGGCCAGGCGACGCTGTGTGCCGACGACCAGCGGCTGCAAGCCGATCCACAGTTGCGCTATCGCCTGCGGGACTTTCCGCTTGAGTCGCTTGCCGAATACCTGCCGGAGAATCTGATCTGGCAAGGCGAAGTGAACGCTGACCTGGCGCTGGATCTGCCGAGCGCGGGTCCAAACGGGACCATCCGCGTCGACGCCGGACCAGGCGTCTTGCGCATGCGGGATGGCGAGCAGTGGTTGGATTTTCCCTACCAGACCTTGTCGCTAAACAGTCAGCTGACGCCGAAACAGGTTGATGGCAGGCTGCTGTTCGACGGAGGTGACCTTGGCAATCTGGATGTCCAACTGCAGGTGGATCCCAGTGGCGAGGTCAAGCCCGTCTCTGGCAATTTCCAGCTCAGCCATTTCGATCTGTCTGTAATCAAACCTTTTGTCGCGCAGGTTGAACGACTCGACGGGCAACTGAACGGCAATGGCCAGATCTCAGGCACGCTGCACCAGCCGCAGATTAACGGCGAGTTAACGCTCACCGAAGGCGAGATTGCGGGTGCTGAGCTACCGGTCAGCTTCGAGCAATTGGAGATCACCGCTGTCATCGATGGCGAGCGGGTTCGCATTGAGGGTGACTGGCGCAGCGGGGAGCAGGGCCAGGGGCAGATCGCAGGCATAGTCGATTGGGAACAGGCGCTGGATCTTGATCTCAGGATCAGCGGTAGCCAGCTGCCGGTTATCGTCGAACCTTACGCTGAACTCGAAATTGCACCTGACTTGCGTATCCAGCTGGCTGACGAGCAATTAGCGGTTAGCGGCAAACTACGTGTACCCCGCGGGGAAATTACCGTCCGCGAACTGCCCCCTTCGACCGTCAAGATATCCGAGGATGCGATCATTGTTGGCGCCGAAGCGCAGGAGACAAAATCGCCGCTGGCGATTCGTATGGATGTGGATGTTGAAGTCGGGCAGGACAGGCTGCGCTTCTCGGGCTTCGGGCTGACCGCCGACCTTGCTGGTTATTTGCACATCGGTGATGACTTCGACGCGCGCGGCGAGCTTAGTCTTAACAAGGGTCGTTACCGCGCGTACGGCCAGCGCCTGACGATCCGTCGCGCCCGGTTGTTGTTCACGGGCGTGCTGTCGCAGCCCTATCTGGATATCGAAGCTATTCGACGGATTGAAGACGAAAACGTGATCGCGGGGCTGCGTATCACTGGGAGCGCCGAGCAGCCGCGCGTCGACGTATTCGCCGAACCCGCCATGAGTCAGGAGCAGGCATTGTCCTATCTGGTGCTTGGTCGGCCGCTTGGTGCCGAGACCGGAGACAGCAATCTTCTGGCCCAGGCAGCGCTTGGGCTTGGCCTGGCTGGCAGCGCGTCGATCACCGGTAACGTTGCGCAACGGCTGGGTATCGAGGAGTTTCAACTGGACACCGAGGGTAGCGGCGCGGACACCAGCGTGGTTGCAAGCGGGAAGCTTACGGATCGGTTGACGTTGCGTTACGGCGTTGGGGTATTCGAGCCTGCCAATACGGTGGCGTTGCGCTATCAGCTAACCAAGCGGATCTTCCTCGAGGCGGCCAGCGGGCTGGCCAGTTCGCTGGATATCTTTTACCGGCGCGATTTCTGATCACTTTCAGGCAAAAGCAGGCAAAAAAATCCCTCCTGATCGACTGGCATTGGCGCTGCCCTGAGCTACGCTCACAGGCTTCCGTATGCGGCAACCTGGCGTGGGTTCACGGGCTGACCAGTTGGTCGCTTGTTTGCGCAGATCATCTTCCGTAGATCACGCATAAAGCGTGTGGCGCCAAGCGCAGAAGGTGGTGGTAGGATCGCTCGGTCGCTCCTTGCATGGCGGCTGATGCGAGGCTCTAGCGTGAGTCTTGCAGGTTGTCGGTAACGCTCCGGACATTGAAGTCGGGGTATTACCGGGTCGTTCGGACAGCAGTTGAACCGGTGTACTCAATGTCGCCACTCAATTGTCCGTACCGCTCGGCCCGCTCGGGCAAGGATGTCTAACACAAACAATAAGGGTGCCTTGAATGGAATTCCTGCAAAACCTGGTCAATAGCGTCAACGGTCTCGTCTGGGGACCACCCATGCTGGTACTGATCCTCGGTACCGGTTTCTTCCTCATGGTCATGCTCAAGTTCATGCCGTTGTCACATATCGGCACAGGCTTCGCGCTGATCTGGCGTGGTCGTGTTAAGGGCGATGAGGAAACAGGTGAAATCAGCCCCTTTCAGGCGCTGATGACCTGCCTGGCAGCTACCGTAGGTACTGGCAACATTGCTGGCGTCGCCACAGCGATTTTTCTTGGCGGTCCGGGTGCGCTGTTCTGGATGTGGTGCACGGCGCTGGTAGGCATGGCGACCAAGTACTGCGAAGTCGTGCTGGCAGTGCATTACCGTGAAAAGGATGATCGCGGCGAACACGTCGGCGGACCGATGTACGCCATCAAGAATGGCTTGCACAAGCGCTGGCTATGGCTGGGCGGCGCCTTTGCCATCTTTGGCGGGCTGGCTGGGTTCGGCATCGGCAACATGGTGCAGGTCAACAGCATGGCACTCGCGCTGGAAGCTACCTTCGCCGTACCGCTGTGGGTAACCGGTCTGGTCACTATGCTGTTTGTCGGCATGGTCATTCTTGGCGGCATCAAGCGTATCGGCGCAGTTGCGGCGGCGCTGGTTCCGTTCATGTGCGTTGCGTACGTCATCGCGGGCATCGTCGTGCTGGTGGTCCACGCCGCTGAGCTTCCCAGGGCCTTCGATCTGATCTTCACGCATGCCTTCTCGCCAATCGCGGCCACTGGCGGCTTTGCCGGTGCAGCTGTTATGGCGGCCATTCGCTTCGGTGTCGCGCGCGGTATCTTCTCGAACGAAGCGGGCCTCGGTACTGCCGGTATCGCACAGGCTGCCGGTACCACTAAGAGCTCGGTACGCTCAGGTCTGATCGGGATGATGGGTACGTTTATCGACACCATCATCATCTGCTCGATCACCGGCCTGGCGATCATCTGCTCGGGAGTCTGGACCGGTGGCGAAAGCGGTGCGGCACTGTCTGCTGCAGCCTTCGAATCGGCCATGCCTGGCGTTGGTGCCGCGCTGCTGACCATCGCACTGGTAGTGTTCGCTTTCACTACGATCCTAGGCTGGAGCTATTTTGGCGAGAAATGCTGGGAGTTTCTGGTTGGCACCAAGGCGATTTGGCCGTTCCGCGTCATTTGGGTGCTGGCTGTTCCGTTCGGTGCGATTGCCCAGCTCGATTTCGCCTGGCTGTTGGCGGACACCCTTAATGGTCTGATGGCTATTCCCAACCTCGTTGCACTGTTGCTGCTGAGCCCAGTGGTGGTCAAGTTGACCAAGGAATACTTCGCCCGTACGAAGGCCGCTTGAAAACCCGGGCCGCGGCTATGCACGCGGCCCATTACCGAGAGGAATTCACATGACTGAAGTAACCCTGAAAGGCAACCCCATCCAGGTTGCCGGTAACTTTCCGCAGACCGGCCAGAAGGCTGCGGCGTTCAGCCTGGTAGGCGGCGACTTGTCCGATGTGACGCTCGCCAGCTTTGCGGGCAAGCGCAAGATCCTGAACATCTTCCCGAGCATCGATACGCCGACCTGTGCGACCTCCGTACGCAAATTCAATGCGCAGGCCAACGAACTGGCCAATACTGTGGTCCTGTGTATCTCCGCCGATCTGCCGTTCGCGCAGAAGCGCTTCTGCGGCGCCGAAGGGCTGGAGAACGTCGTTAATCTCTCCACCATGCGTGGGCGCGAGTTTCTCGAGCAATACGGCGTACTGATCGCAACCGGTCCGCTTGCAGGCGTATCGGCTCGCGCAGTTGTCGTTCTGGATGAGCAGGACCAGGTGCTTCACAGCGAGCTGGTCGCCGAGATCGGTACCGAACCGAACTATGACGCAGCGATAGCGGTGCTCAACTAAGTTCGGCCAATAGGGAGCGGTGCAACGCCGCTTCCTTTGCTTCTGATGTCTGGCGACAAAAATACCGCTAGATCGCTCGTCTCCAGAGCCGTTAATCAATTGGCCGGATCGCGCTGCTAACGCTTAGCTTCCAGTACGTGGTTTTTGCAAACGCAACCGCGTCAGCCTACCGCGACAGGCCTGATTTACCCTGCCCTAAAATTTTTTCCTGCCGCTGCGGTCAGAACGTCGTTGCCTTTTGAATGGATTCGCTCATGTCTACCTCGCACATCAAGAAGAAGATCGGTGTATCCGGCACAGGGATGATCGCCCACTGCTTTATTCGGCTGATCAAGCAGCACTACCAGGATATTGAAGTTTCGCGCGTCTTGACCCGTCGCCCGTTGAATTCCTTTACTGACTTTCCGCTGCCTGAGCGGCTCACCAACTCCGTCGACCATCTTATTGATGGTGCGGGCTTGATTGTGGAGTGCAGCGGCGATGTGTTTCATGGCACCGAGGTTATTGAACGCGCGTTCGAGGCTGGCTTACCAGTCGTGACAATCAACGCCGAACTGCAGGTCACCACGGGGTCTTACCTGGCGGCAAAAGGCTTCATTACCGAGGCCGAGGGCGACCAGCCGGGTTCATTGGCGGCACTTCATGAAGAAGCCTTGATGATGGGTTTCAAACCCTTGGTCTACGGCAATATGAAGGGCTATCTGAACCATGATCCCTCGGTTGAAGACATGAGGTACTGGGCAAAGCGACAGGGCATAAGCGTAGACCAGACCACTTCGTTCACCGACGGCACCAAGGTGCAGATCGAACAAGCCATTGTCGGCAACGGCCTGGGCGCGACTATTTCCAAGCAGGGGCTGGAAGGTCTGGCTTCGACCAACTTGACCGAATCGGGCAACCTGCTGGGTATGATGGCCGACCGGCTGGGACAGCCCATCGTCGATTACGTGGTTCCCTCCGGCTATCCAGCCGGTGGTGTGTTCCTGGTCTGCCGCCACGATGATGATCAGCGTGCTGCGATCGAGTATTTCAAGCTTGGCCCTGGACCTTATTACACGCTGGTGCGCCCGTTCCATCTCTGTTCGCTGGAGGTCGGCAAAACCGTGCGCCGCGTGCTCGATGGTGGTGATGTATTGCTGAATAACTCCACCGCACCGACCCTGGGCGTGGGAGCGATTGCCAAGCGAGCCATGCGCCCAGGTGAGCTGATCGAGCGAGGCATTGGCGGATTCCAGTTTCGCGGTGAGGCACTGAAGCTCGATCAGCATCCGGATCACGTCCCGATCGGCCTGCTACGCAAGACCGCGCTGCGGCGTGCGGTTGAGCCGGGCCAGCTGATTACCTTCGATGACATCGACATTCTGCCCAGCCGCGTTCTGGACATCGTCATGCAGCAGCGCGCCGCACCTGCAACCGTTCCGAGTAAGGTGTCTGCGGACCATGGGCGCGTGCCGATGGCGGCGATGAGCAGCTGACAACGGGTCCATACTGAGGAACGTCAGCAAGCTGCTTGCTCTGTCAGTTCAAGCTTCGGGGCAGGGCTCGACTTGCTCTATTTCACGCGTGCAGGACGGGCGATGTCGGTAGCCGACATCGCCCGTCCTCGCAGCCGTTCCGTCGGCTGACCCGTAAGCTCCAGCAGGAGCTCGGGTGAAGCTAGACCGCATAGCCCAGCATTCTAGGCAACCACAACGCAATTTCCGGAAAAATCGCCACCAGGATGAGCGCGCTGCCCATCACCAGAACGAATAGCATGGCCCAGCCAACTGTCTGCTCCAGGCGGATCTTGGCGACCTCAGCGGTAACCATCAGGTTTATCGCGACGGGAGGGGTGAACTGGCCGATCGCAATGTTCATTGCCAGCAAAATACCGAACCACACCGGGTTCCAGCCGAAGTGCTGCATCACTGGAATCAGGATTGGCATCAGGATCAGATAAATGGAAATTGCGTCCAGCAGCATGCCGGCCAGCAGCACCGCAACCATCACCAGGATCAGCAGCACCGTGCCGTTATCAGACAACGAGATCAGCCATTCGGCGAGGTGACGGAAGGTGCCAAGCATGGTGCCGGCCCAGGCGAAGATGCCGGCCAACGCAATAATCAGCATCACTACGCCGGAGATGACCGCTGCCTCGCCACAGAGTCGCCAGAGGTTGCGCCAGTCCAGTTCGCGCGTAACGAACAAGCCGATGACCACGCCATAGGTCACGCCAGCCACCGCGGCTTCGGTCGGTGTAAACAGGCCGCTGCGCAGGCCGCCGAGAATCAGTACGGGAGCAAAGAGTGCCGGCAATGCTTGACGGAAGCTTTCGCCAAGCGGTGGGCGCTCAGCACCTTCCGGATTCTCCCAACCGTAGCGGCGAGCCAACAGCCAGGCCGGTAGTAGCAGCACAAGACCGGCAATGATTCCGGGGAACAGGCCAGCTGCAAACAAGGCCCGCAAGTCGACGCCTGGAACCACGATGGAATAAAGGATCAGTGCAATGGACGGCGGGATCAGAATCGCCGTCGAGGCGGATGCGGCGATCAGCGTTGCCGAAAACGGCTTGGGGTAGCCGGCGCGGGTCATGCTCGGCAACATCACCATGGCAACTGCGGCCGCATCGGCCGGACCGGAGCCGCTCATGCCTCCCATGATCAGACAAACCAGGATAGCGACCATCGCCAGGCCGCCGTGACGCGGACCGATCAAGGCTTGGGCGAAGCGCACCAGGCGTAGCGCCACGCCAGATTTCTCGAACACCAGCCCCGTGAGGATGAACAGCGGAATGGCAATCAAGGGATATTTGGCGACGCCGTTGTAGGTATTGGTGCCGAGCGTGGCGAGCATGTCCGGTGATAGGCCGGCAAGGATGCCGATGGCGCCTGACAGCGCCAGCGAAAATGCCACTGGTACACCGATCAGCAACAACAGTAGGAAGCTGGCAAGCATCCATAGATCAGGGCTCATCGGTGAGCCTCCCGCGCAGCCGGTCGATCGTCATCTGAGTCAGGCGTATGCCCATCAACAACGCCAGCAATGGCAGCCAGACCACATACCACCAGTTCGGCAGTCCCAGGCCGGGAGATTCGGACTCCCATTGGCGTTCCTCCAGCGCAAATTGCCCGCCGTACCAGATGACCATGCCGAGCACTAATACGCTGGCCAGCCACTGCAGCAGGATCAGCGGTGTACGCAGGCGCGGAAACATCCGCTCGGCAAATCCGATGCGGATGTGACGGTTGCTGCGCATGGCCACCGATGCGCCGGCGAAGGTGAGAATCACAAGGAGAAAAACGGAGATTTCTTCGGTAAAGGCGAATGATGCATCGGTGAAGTAGCGCACCATCACATTGGCCAGGCTGATCAGGCTGATGATTACCAGCGCCAGGGTAGCCAACACGCGCTCAAGGCGCGCGTCCTGTCGATTGTTCATGGGTTTCCTCGAATCCCGACGGCATCGCGCCGCCGGGTAAAACGGTTTTTACTTTGCTACGGCCGCGCGGGCTGCCTCGACCAGATCGACGCCGATCTTCGACGTCCACTTCTCCTGCACGCTGCGAGTCGCATCGGCGAACGCCTGCTGCTCGGCCTCGCTCAGTTCAGTGACCTCGACGCCGCGAGCGCGGATGTCTTCCAGGCGTTTGGCCTCGCCGTTGCGCGACAACTCGATCTCCCATTTGCCCGCGTCGATGGCGGCCTGGCGCAGTAGCTCGCGGTCGGCTTCTGGCAGCTCTTTCCAGATCCGCTGGTTGACCGCGAAAATCAGCGGGTCAGCCATGTAATGCCAGAGCGTCAGGTATTTCTGCCCGACCTGATCGACTCGTGCCACGTCGAACACCGACAGCGGGTTCTCCTGGCCATCAACTGCACCGGTAGTTAACGCCGGTTTGGCGTCGGCCCAGCTCATTTGGGTCGGGTTGGCGCCCAGTGCGGTGAAGGTGTCCTGAAACAGGGGCGAACCGACTACACGGATCTTCAGACCTTTCAGGTCGGCAGGCGTCTTCACAGGCTTGACCGAGTTGGATATCTCACGGAAACCGTTTTCACCCCAGGCCAGCGGGACAATGCCGCGTTTTTCGATAGCGGCGAATGCTTGCTCGCCCGCCTGCCCCTGCGTGATGGCGTCGAGGTCGGCGCTGTTTGCCATCAGGAAGGGCAGGGAAAAGAGGTTGAGCTCCGGAACTTGTGGCGACCAGTTGATAGTCGATCCGACGGCCATGTCGATCAATCCGGACCGCATCGCAGAGAATTCCTTGGTCTGGTCGCCAGCGACCAGTTGAGCGTTGGGGTACACGCGTAAAGTAATTTCGCCATTCGAACGCTCCTCAACCAGGTCTGCCCACTTCTGCGCGGCCTGACCCCAGGGGAAGGCATCGGAAAGCACAGTGGAAACGGAGTATTCACGGGCCGAAGCGGCAAAGGTGGCGGAGAGCGCAGCAGCGGCAGCCAGTGCGGTCAAGCAACGGGTCAGTTTCATGGGGCGTCCTTGTTCGGATTGGTGTTTTGGTTGTTATGGGCGAACGGCCGAGCACTGGCAGCAGCGATCGGCTTAGCGATGGCGGGTGAGCCATCGAAACGCGCGGGTTGCGCGAAGGACGCGACAGGCTGCGGGCGGGTAGCAAGCAGCAGGACTCGCAAGGCGTCACAAGCACTGCCAGCCTTGTGGGCTAGCAGCAGACCAGCGCGATAGGCCGGCCGGGCAACTATCGCAGATGGCAACCGTGAGTGCCAACGGCGCGCTTTCGGTCGTAGTTCGGCTCGATTCTCACGCATCGCGCAACAGGTCGTGTGCATTGAGCAGGCTGAACGCGATTTCCGGGCGCTTTTCCAAGCCGCGGCGGATCGCCGCCGGAATCGACTGCCGGGTCTTGCGGCACAATCCTGGCAAGTCCTCTATGTCGATGCGAATGCCCCGCATGCTGCGCACTTCGCTGAAACCCGGTGCGATATGAAGGCGAATCCCCAGCTGCTCGTAGATGCGTCGCTGCATGCGCTCAAGGTCTTCCATGTCTTCCAGGTTTTCCAGGCGGGAAATCAGCCGGTTTTCCTCCTGGCGCGTCAGCCGGAGAATACGCAGATCATTGTTATCGGGCGCCTCAAGCAACTGCTCGCGCCCACAGATGCAGGCGGCAGGAGGGCAGGGCTGACGTATCGAAACAGAGGCGGTCATCGGATTATCACGGGCATTGTTTATGGCATGTTGAATAAAGCGCCGCCGATGTGGCCGGATTCAATGCGATTGATTGTTATCGAGCAAAAGCGAACATCGTTGCGCAGCGATCCCTCAGTCGCGGGCTCTATCGTGCGTAAGTACTGGGCATTCTAGCTCCGGTCGCCGAGGGGGCGGTTTGCGAAGCACACTTATCAGTTATATCGTCCCCCGGTCCCGCCGACACTGAATCTGCCAGCACCCAGCAGAGCGACCGCAATTGAGCCAAACAGAAACATGCCTTGCAGCTCAAGCGCCCAGCCACCCATCTGGCCGAGCGAGAACAGCTCTTGCAGGTGGACCAGTCCAAAGGCGGCGAGCATGTTGACTGCGATGAGTAATGCGCCAACCCGAGTAAACACGCCAACAATGACCAATGCCGGCCCGACCACTTCGCCTATATATATACGCCGTAAGCCAAAAGAGCGGGCAGACCATGGCTAGCTAGCATGCCGATAATCCCGTCGATGCCGTTCTGCAGCTTGAAGAGCCCATGCAAAAGAATCAGCACACCCAACGAAACCCTTAACACCAGTTTTCCCAGATCATCAGTCATGGTTCGTCTCATCCTCATGCTCGGGATCGGTCACACTGCTATTCAAAACATAGACCACTCAAGTGAGAGCTGCACCGACAAGCGCCGCGTATAAGGTTCAGTAGGCGTGCTGCATCGATGCCACGTACTCGCTTGGTCATCTCGGCCGTGTAGCCATGTGATGCATAGCCCGTTGGTGAACCATCAGCAACGGCTTTGCGAACATCGGCAGACGCAGGTAAACAAAACGAACTCACGCCGTTCTGTTTGGTTGCGGCCTGATAGGTAGGGTGACTTCTCCGATACGAGCCACTAGAATGCTTGCCCATTCTGGGGCCGGAATGCCGGCTTATGTCTGTGCAACGAGGAAAATCCATGCAAGTTTCTGTTGAAAGCACCTCCGCTCTTGAGCGCCGCATGACCATTGGCGTGCCGGTCGAGCGCATCGAGACCGAAGTCAACAAGCGTCTGCAACAGACCGCCAGCCGTGCAAAAATCGCAGGCTTCCGTCCCGGTAAGGTGCCGATGAGCGTCATTCGTCAGCGTTATGAGGCGGCTGCACG
This sequence comes from Stutzerimonas xanthomarina DSM 18231, assembly GCF_900129835.1. Classification (GTDB taxonomy): domain Bacteria; phylum Pseudomonadota; class Gammaproteobacteria; order Pseudomonadales; family Pseudomonadaceae; genus Stutzerimonas; species Stutzerimonas xanthomarina. Next base: position 632,618 of record NZ_FQXA01000002.1, on the reverse strand, counting down.
CCAGGAAGCATTGGGCGACCTGATTCAGGCTACCTTCTATGAAGCCGTCGTTGCCGAGAAGCTGAACCCGGCCGGCGCGCCGGCGGTCGAGCCGAAGGTATTCGAAAAGGGCAAGGATCTGGAGTACATCGCGACGTTCGAGGTATTTCCGGAATTCAAAGTAGCCGGTTTGGACGGCATCGAAGTTGAGCGCCTGCAGGCTGACGTGGCCGATGCTGACGTCGACAACATGCTGGAAATCCTGCGCAAGCAGAACACTCGTTTTGAAAAAGTTGATCGTGTCGCTGAAGACGGCGATCAGCTGAACATCGATTTCGTCGGTAAGATAGACGGTGAAGCCTTCCCTGGCGGATCCGCGCAGGGTACGCAACTGGTTCTGGGTTCCGGTCGCATGATTCCTGGCTTCGAGTCCGCACTGGTTGGCGCCAAGGCTGGTGAAGAGCGGGTCATCAACCCGACATTCCCCGAGGACTACCAGAACCTCGATCTGGCAGGCAAAACTGCCGAGTTCACCGTTACTGTAAACGCTGTAGAGGCTCCACAACTGCCAGAACTGAACGATGAGTTCTTTGCTCAGTTCGGCGTGCAGGAAGGCGGCCTCGAAGGCTTCCGTGCTGAAGTCAAAAAGAACATGGAGCGCGAGCTGCGCCAGGCTATCAAGACCAAGGTCAAGAACCAGGTCATGGAAGGTCTGGTTAGCGCCAACCCGATCGACGTACCAAAGGCTCTGATTGACAACGAAGTGAACCGCCTGCGCGTTCAGGCCGTTCAGCAGTTTGGCGGCAATATCAAGCCTGATCAGCTGCCGGCTGAGTTGTTCGAAGAGCAGGCCAACCGTCGCGTCGTGCTGGGTCTGATCGTTGCCGAAGTGGTCAAGCAATACGAGCTCAAGCCAGATGATGCGCGCGTTCGCGAGCTGATCGAGGAAATGGCTTCCGCTTACCAAGAGCCGGAACAGGTCGTGTCCTGGTACTACAAGAACGACGAGCAGTTGAACGAAGTTCGCTCGGTTGTGCTCGAAGAACAAGTTGTAGATACTGTCCTGCAGCAGGCTAAAGTGACCGACAAATCGGTCTCCTACGAAGAAGCAGTGAAGCCTGCGGAAGCCCCGCAAGCTGCCTGAGTCTCTTCAACCGTTTAATGCACTTTCATAAGCCAGCCTCGAGCTGGCTTATGTCTTTGCGGCGTTACATAGGGAGTATCGTTGGACATGTCCGGCAATCCGTTTATGCAAGCACCAGACATTCAGGCCGCAGGCGGCCTTGTGCCGATGGTCATCGAGCAATCCGCCCGTGGCGAGCGGGCGTATGATATCTATTCCCGACTCCTTAAGGAGCGGGTGATTTTCATGGTTGGCCAGGTTGAAGACTACATGGCCAATCTGATTGTCGCGCAGATGCTGTTCCTCGAGGCGGAAAACCCCGAGAAAGATATTCACCTGTACATCAATTCCCCGGGCGGGTCGGTGACTGCCGGTATGGCTATCTACGACACCATGCAGTTCATCAAGGCAGACGTTTCTACCACCTGCATCGGTCAAGCGTGCAGCATGGGCGCGTTCCTGCTCGCTGGCGGAGCTAAAGGCAAGCGTTTCTGCCTTCCGAATGCCCGCGTAATGATCCATCAGCCATTGGGGGGGTTTCAGGGGCAGGCATCGGATATCGATATCCATGCTCGCGAAATCCTCTTCATCCGTGAGCGGCTGAACCAGTTGCTGGCCCACCATACCGGGCAGGATCTGGAAACGATTGAACGCGACACCAACCGTGACTACTTCATGAGTGCCACGCGAGCGCTGGAGTACGGGGTTGTCGATGCAGTTCACGAAAAGCGGCAGCTGCCGGTCTAACGCTGGTCTGGAGGGCGCAATTAGCGGGCATCCGTCATGTGCGCTTTGCGCGCCCTTGAAAATGCCTGCATTTGCCTTCATCTTGTATTACAAGCCTTCCCCGATTGGATCGATCGAATGACTGACACCCGCAACGGCGAGGATTCCGGCAAGCTGCTCTATTGCTCTTTCTGCGGCAAAAGCCAGCATGAAGTACGCAAGTTGATTGCCGGGCCCTCGGTTTTTATCTGCGACGAGTGCGTCGACCTGTGCAATGACATCATCCGCGAGGAGGTGCAAGAGGCACAGGCCGAGAGCACCTCGCAAAAGCTGCCTGCTCCCAAGGAAATCAGCGGCATCCTCGACCAGTACGTGATCGGTCAGGAGCGCGCAAAGAAGATCTTGGCTGTGGCTGTGTACAACCATTACAAGCGACTCAATCAGCGCGACAAGAAGGAAGAAGTCGAGCTGGGCAAGAGCAACATACTGCTTATCGGACCGACCGGTTCAGGCAAGACGTTGCTTGCTGAGACGCTGGCCAGGCTGCTGAATGTTCCTTTCACCATCGCTGACGCGACCACGCTGACAGAAGCCGGCTATGTGGGCGAGGACGTTGAGAACATCATTCAGAAGCTACTGCAGAAGTGCGATTACGATGTAGAAAAAGCCCAGATGGGCATCGTCTATATCGACGAGATCGATAAGATTTCGCGAAAGTCTGACAATCCGTCGATCACGCGTGACGTGTCCGGTGAAGGTGTGCAGCAGGCGTTGTTGAAACTCATCGAAGGCACGGTTGCCTCTGTGCCACCGCAAGGCGGGCGTAAGCATCCTCAACAGGAATTCCTCCAGGTAGATACGCGGAACATTCTGTTTATTTGCGGTGGTGCGTTTGCCGGGCTTGAAAAAGTCATTCAGGGTCGCGCAACCAAAGGTGGGATAGGCTTCAGCGCCGAGGTTCGCAGCACCGAGCCAGGCAAGAAGATTGGCGAGTCGCTGCGTTCGGTTGAGCCGGATGATCTTGTCAAATTCGGTCTAATCCCCGAATTCGTCGGTCGTTTGCCTGTAATCGCAACCCTTGATGAGCTCGACGAAGCGGCGCTCATCCAGATCCTCACTGAGCCGAAGAACGCGCTGACCAAGCAATACAGCAAGCTTTTCGAACTGGAAGGTGTCGATCTGGAGTTCCGTACCGATGCATTGAAAGCAGTCGCAACTCGCGCGCTGGAGCGCAAGACCGGTGCTCGAGGGCTGCGTTCGATTCTCGAAGGCGTATTGTTGGACACCATGTATGAGATACCTTCCCAGAAGGACGTCAGCAAGGTAGTCATCGACGAGAGCGTTATCGAAGGTACTTCTCAGCCGCTGCTTATTTACGAGAACAGCGAACCGCCTGCCAGGGCCGCGCCTGACGCGTGACAGAACAAGGGGCCTCCGGGCCCCTTTGCTTTTCTTCATCTCCTTGTTTTTTACATCGCGCGCCCTCATCTTGATTGCCAAGGGTATGAATTTCCCGTTTACCGCCGTATGGCCGTCGTAGAGCTGAATTTATGAAGACAACCATCGAATTGCCCCTTTTGCCGCTGCGCGACGTAGTGGTCTACCCGCACATGGTGATTCCGCTGTTCGTTGGGCGGGAAAAATCCATCGAGGCCCTAGAATCCGCAATGGCCGGCGATAAGCAGATATTGCTTTTGGCCCAGAAGAACCCAGCCGATGACGACCCGAGCGAAGACGGTCTGTATCGTGTGGGGACGGTCGCGACAGTGCTGCAACTGCTGAAGCTGCCGGATGGCACCGTCAAGGTGCTTGTCGAGGGAGAGCAGCGCGGGGTTATCGACCGTTTCTTTGACGTCGAGGACCATTGTCGAGCCGAGGTCGCGCTGATCGACGAATCGGAGATCGAAGAGCGTGAAGCGGAGGTCTTTACCCGTAGTCTTCTGAGCCAGTTCGAGCAGTATGTTCAATTGGGTAAAAAGGTGCCTTCCGAGGTGCTTTCCTCGCTTGCAAGCATCGACGAGCCGGCGCGTCTGGTTGACACCATGGCCGCGCATATGGCGCTCAAGATCGAGCAAAAGCAGGCAATTCTCGAAATCACCGATCTGCCGGCTCGCGTCGAACATGTGTTGTCGTTGCTTGATGCCGAAATCGATCTTTTGCAGGTCGAGAAGCGTATCCGTGGCCGGGTCAAGAAGCAGATGGAGCGCAGCCAGCGCGAGTACTATTTGAATGAGCAGATGAAGGCCATTCAGAAAGAGCTGGGCGACATCGATGAAGGCCATAACGAAATCGATGACCTCAAGAAGCGCATCGAGAATGCTGGGCTGAGCAAAGACGCCTATACCAAAGCGACCACCGAGCTGAACAAGCTCAAGCAGATGTCGCCTATGTCGGCGGAAGCGACCGTGGTGCGGACCTACATCGATTGGCTGGTCAACGTGCCGTGGAAAGCGGCTAGCAAGGTTCGCCTCGATCTCGCCAAGGCTGAGGAGGTGCTGGACACCGATCACTACGGCCTCGAAGAGGTCAAGGATCGGATTCTTGAATACCTCGCTGTGCAAAAACGAGTAAAGAAGTTGAAAGGTCCAGTCTTGTGCCTGGTCGGCCCGCCAGGCGTGGGCAAGACGTCGCTCGCCGAGTCAATCGCACGCTCGACGAATCGCAAGTTCGTACGCATGGCGCTGGGTGGCGTGCGGGACGAGGCCGAGATCCGAGGGCATCGTCGTACCTACATCGGTTCCATGCCCGGTCGGTTGATCCAGAAGATGAGCAAAGTCGGTGTGCGCAATCCGCTGTTCTTGCTCGACGAGATCGACAAGATGGGCAACGACATGCGTGGAGATCCTGCGTCAGCTCTGTTGGAAGTGCTTGATCCTGAGCAGAACCACAACTTCAACGATCACTATCTTGAGGTTGACTACGACCTGTCTGACGTAATGTTCCTATGCACTGCCAACTCCATGAATATTCCAGCGCCGCTGCTCGACCGCATGGAGATCATTCGTCTCCCGGGTTATACGGAAGACGAGAAAATCAATATCGCCATCCGCTATCTGGTCCCGAAGCAGGTTCAGGCCAATGGTCTGAAAAAGACCGAATTGCTGTTCGATGATGAAGCCATTCGCGACATCATTCGTTATTACACCAGGGAAGCCGGCGTTCGCGGACTGGAGCGTCAGATAGCCAAGGTATGCCGCAAGGTGGTGAAGGAGCATGCGGCAGAAAAGCGTTTCGAAGTCAGTGTGACAGCCGAATCGCTCGAACATTTCTTGGGCGTTCGCAAGTTCCGCTACGGGCTTGCCGAACAGCAAGACCAGGTTGGCCAGGTCACTGGCTTGGCATGGACTCAGGTGGGCGGTGAACTCCTTACCATCGAAGCGGCAGTGGTGCCCGGCAAGGGACGGTTGACCAAGACCGGGTCGCTGGGTGATGTGATGGGTGAGTCCATTACAGCAGCGCTCACGGTAGTGCGTAGTCGTGCGAAGAGCCTTGGTATTGCTGTCGATTTCCACGAAAAACAGGACATTCATATCCATGTCCCTGAAGGTGCTACACCGAAAGATGGGCCTAGCGCAGGTATCGGTATGTGTACCGCGTTGGTCTCGGCGCTGACACAGATTCCGGTTCGGGCCGAAGTCGCCATGACCGGGGAGATCACCCTACGCGGCCAGGTCCTCGCTATTGGTGGCTTAAAAGAGAAATTGCTCGCGGCACACCGGGGCGGTATCAAAACGGTGATCATTCCTGAAGAGAATCAGCGTGATCTGAAAGAGATTCCTGACAATATTAAGCAGGACCTGCAGATTAAACCGGTCAAGTGGATTGACGAAGTCCTCCAAATTGCGCTGCAATACGCGCCGGAGCCCTTGCCTGATGCGGCTCCCGATATCGTTGCAAAGGATGACAAGCGCGAGTCTGATTCCAAGGAGCGAATCAGCACGCATTAGTCCGAGAGGCTTTGTTGACACATTTTCGGCGGCCTTGATATAAGCCGGCCTTTTTGTGCATTGCTGTTTCGGCACCGCTTTGCTTACACCTAAAAATTATAGATACGACTCAACAGAAATAAGGGGACTTAGAGTGAACAAGTCGGAACTGATCGATGCTATCGCCGCATCTGCTGATATCCCGAAAGCTGTTGCCGGCCGCGCGCTGGATGCAGTTATTGAATCCGTCACAGGTGCTCTGAAGGCTGGTGATTCCGTGGTGCTGGTTGGTTTCGGTACTTTCGCTGTCAAGGAACGTGCTGCGCGCACTGGCCGCAATCCTCAGACTGGCAAGCCGATCGACATCGCGGCAGCCAAGATCCCTGGCTTCAAGGCCGGCAAGGCCCTGAAAGACGCCGTTAACTAAGCGTCTTCGATCCGGCCGGCTGTCAGCTACCGCTGGCCCTAGCTTGGGGCGGTTATTCGAACAGGCATTGCTTGTTGCGTTCGGGCTTGGGGGATTAGGCCCAGCTGCTCCAAAAGCTCCGAGAAGGCGCATCCCTGGATGCGCCTTTCTTTTTATCCGGATTCCCGCGCTGCAGCGTTGACTGCGCAGCTGACTCCTGGGGGACGCATGCTTCAGAATATCAGGGACAATTCACAAGGCTGGATTGCCAAAACCATCATCGGCATCATCGTGGTGCTGTTGGCGTTGACTGGCTTCGACGCCATCTTCAATGCCAGCAGCAGCCGCAATGCCGCAGAGGTCAACGGTGAAGAGATATCACTGGATGAGCTCAACCAGGCTATGAACATGCAACGTCGGCAACTGGCTCAGCAGCTCGGAGGAAACTTCGACCCATCAATGCTGGACGACAAGCTGGTACGTGAATCATCGCTGCGTGCGCTCATTGACCGAGCGCTGTTGCTGCAAGGGGCCCGTGCTGCAGATTTCGCGTTTTCCGAAGCAGCGCTTGATCAACTGATCCTGCAGACGCCTGAATTTGCAGTGGACGGTGCGTTTAATGCTGCGCGGTTCGATCAGGTAATTCAGCAAATGGGCTATACCCGGCTGCAGTTCCGCGAGCTGTTGAAACAGGAAATGTTGATCGGCCAACTCCGTGCAGGCATATCCGGTTCAGGTTTCGTCACGGATGAGCAGATCGAAGCATTTGCTCGGTTGGAACAGCAGACGCGTGATTTCGCAACTGTTACCGTGCCGGCTGAAACGGCCGCGGTTGACGTGAGCGATGACGAGGCGCGCGAATATTACGAAAAAAATACGGACCGCTTTCGTTCGCCCGAGCAAGTTATCGTCGAGTATGTCGAGCTGAAAAAGGAGTCCTTCTTTGATCAGGTCGAGGTCTCGGAGGAGGAGCTGCAGGACTTGTATCAGCAGCGCATCGCTGCTCTGGCAGAGCAACGTCGTGCGGCGCATATTCTGATCGAAACCGACGGTAGCGACGATGCAGCTGCCAAGGAAAAGATCGACGAGGTCGCCAAGCGTTTGGCCTCTGGCGAGGATTTCTCGGCGTTGGCCAAGGAGCTTTCCCAAGATCCAGGTTCGGCGAACGAAGGCGGCGATCTCGGCTTTGCCGGTCCGGGCGTTTATGACCCGGCATTTGAGGAGGCGCTGTACGCCCTGGACGAGGGTCAGGTCTCTGCACCGGTTCGCTCCGACTTCGGCTGGCATCTGATCAAGCTGCTCGACGTGCAGTCGCCAGAGATCCCGACCATGGAGAGCCTGAAACCGGAGCTGGTGCGCGAACTCAAGGCGCAACAGGTCGAGCAGCGTTTTGTCGAAGCCAGCAAGCAGCTTGAGGACACCGCATTCGAGTCATCCGACCTTCTTCAGCCGGCACAGGAGCTGGGTCTGTCAGTGCAAACGACCGAGGCATTCGGACGTGAGGGTGGGGCTGGCGTCGCATCGAATCGGCAGGTTATCCAGGCTGCGTTCAGTGACGAGGTTCTGGTCGATGGCGCTAATAGCAGCGTAATCGAACTGGATCCGGACACCGTCGTTGCGGTACGCGTGAAAGAGCACCTACAACCTGAAGTGTTGCCTTTCGATACGGTGAAGGGCGACATCGTTGCTCAGCTCAAGGGCAGCAAAGCGGCAGAGCAAGCGCTGGAAGCAGGCACGCAGCTGATCGCTACGCTGCGTGATGGCGGGCAGATCGAACAGCAGTGGCAGCCGATCGAGGCCGCCTCGCGCAATCAGGAAGGGGTTGAACCGGCGGTGCTACAACAAGTGTTTCGGATGCCGAAGCCGGAGACTAGTGACAAGCCGAGTTACGGCAGTGTTCGTCTGGCCGACGGCGATTTCGTCGTGGTTCGCCTAAGCGGCGTAAGTGAGCCAAAAGCCGATCTATCGGCGGAAGATAAGCAGAACTATCGTCGCTTCCTGGCTTCACGCAGTGGTCAGCAGGATTTTGCTGCCTACCGCCAGATGCTGCATGAAAACGCTGAGATCGAGACCTTTTGACCGATCTGCTCTAGCGCAAAAAAAACCCGCCTCATGTGCGGGTTTTTTCTTTACTGGCGAATCAGTCTTCTATCGCACCCATCGCGGTAGTGTTAAAGCCGCCATCGACGTAGAGAATCTCGCCGCTGATACCGGATGCCAGATCTGAGCAAAGGAAGGCGCCAGCATTGCCGACCTCGTCAATGGTCACATTGCGGCGCAGCGGCGTTTGCTTCTCGTTGGCCGCCAGCATCTTGCGGAAGCTCTTGATCCCGGAGGCTGCCAGCGTACGGATAGGGCCAGCAGACACCGCGTTGACGCGAGTACCCTCAGCGCCCAGGCTGCCGGCGAGATAGCGAACGCCTGCCTCGAGACTGGCCTTGGCCATACCCATAACGTTGTAGTTGGGCATGGTGCGCTCAGCACCGAGATAGGAAAGCGTCAGGATGCTTCCATTACGGCCCTTCATCATCGGGCGCCCGGCCTTGGCCAGCGCAACGAGGCTGTATGCGCTGATGTCATGAGCGATGCGGAAGCCTTCACGGGTGGTAACTTCAGTGAAGTCGCCGTCGAGTTGATCACCCGGGGCGAAACCTACCGAGTGGACGATACCGTCCAAACCGTCCCACTTCTTGCCGAGCGCCTCGAAAACCTTGACGATCTCGTCGTCGCTGGCGACGTCGCAGGGGAAGCACAGCTCAGGGCCCGAGCCCCAACCTGCGGCGAACTCCTCGACGCGGCCCTTGAGCTTCTCGTTCTGATAGGTGAAAGCCAGTTCGGCGCCTTCACGGTGCATGGCCGCGGCGATCCCGGAGGCAATCGACAATTTGCTGGCGACGCCGACGATCAATATGCGCTTACCGGTAAGAAAACCCATGTGCTTTTCCCTCTTCTGGTTGTTCATCAGTGGCTGGGATCATGAAGGCCGATTCCAGCAACTGCTGTGTGTATGGATGTTGCGGAGCGGCGAAGATAGCCTCCGCCATTCCTTGTTCTACGACTTTGCCTTGCTTGACCACCATCATCTGATGGCTCAACGCCCGAACCACCGCCAGGTCATGGCTGATGAACAGGTAGGTCAGGTTGTACTTGGCCTGGAGTGAGCGCAGTAGCTCCACTACTTGCCGCTGTACAGTTCGATCCAGTGCCGAGGTCGGTTCATCAAGCAGAATCAGATCAGGCTTGAGGACCAGCGCCCGGGCTATGGCGATTCGCTGCCGCTGGCCTCCGGAAAACTCGTGGGGATAGCGGTGCCGGCTATCCGGGTCGAGCCCAACCTCGACCAGCGCATCGATGATTGCTTGTGCTTGTTCCTTCGCGGAGCCCATGCCATGGATACTAAGCCCTTCTCCGATGATCTGCCCCACCGACATACGGGGGCTCAGGCTGCCGAAAGGATCCTGAAAAACGACTTGCATTTGCCGACGCAATGGACGCACCGCCCGTTGCGACATGGTCTCAAGCGCCTGGTTGTGAAAACGGATTCCGCCGCTGCTCGAAATCAGACGCAGAATGGCCAAACCCAGCGTCGATTTTCCCGAGCCGCTTTCACCGACAATGCCCAGCGTCTGACCTTTTGGCAGGTTGAACGTGACGCCGTCGACTGCCTTGATATGGTCGACGGTGTGTCTGAAAAGTCCCTTCTTGATAGGAAACCAGACCCGCAGATCATTCACTTCTAGCAGTGTCGGCGAAGACGCCTCAACCGGTACCGGCCCGCCGCTAGGCTCTGCCCCAAGCAGTTCCCGTGTATAGGGATGCTGCGGTGATCGGAACAATTCCTCGCAAGGTGCTTGTTCGACGACAGAACCACTCTTCATGACACATACATGGTGAGCGATTCGGCGGACGAGGTTCAGGTCGTGGCTGATCAGCAGCAGGGCCATGCCCAGGCGGGCTTGGAGCTCCTTGAGCAGCTCGAGTATTTTCAACTGCACTGTTACGTCCAGCGCCGTTGTCGGTTCGTCGGCAATCAGCAGCTCGGGTTCGTTCGCCAGCGCCATGGCGATTACCACCCGCTGGCGCTGACCGCCGGAGAGTTCATGAGGATAGGCCCGGATCCGCTTGGTGGGCTCGGGTATCCCAACCAGCTCAAGCAATTCGAGGGTGCGCGCGGTGGCGGCCTTACCGTTGAGGCCCTTGTGGATCTGCAGCACTTCGTTGATCTGCTTGCCGATGGTATGCAGCGGGTTGAGCGAGGTCATCGGCTCCTGAAACACCATGGCTATCCGGTCTCCGCGTATACCGCGCATGCGTTTCTCGGACGCCTGGAGTAAATCCTCGCCTGCATAGCGAATTTCGCCCGCCGGGTGCTGCGCGAGGGGGTAGGGCAGCAGACGCAGGATTGAGTGCGCTGTGACGGACTTGCCCGAACCGCTCTCACCAACCAGTGCCAACGTCTGGCCCTTGCGGATATCGAAGCTCACGCCCGTTACTACGCGCTGGGTCTGGCCATTGGTGACGAACTCGACCGCCAGATCGCGGACCTCGATAAGGTTCTCGGACATGCTATTTCCTTGGGTCGAAAGCGTCGCGAGCAGCCTCGCCGATAAATACCAGCAGGGTCAGCATGATCGCCAGGACCATGAATGCGCTGATTCCCAGCCACGGCGCCTGCAGGTTCGCCTTGCCTTGTGCCACAAGTTCGCCCAGCGAAGGTGCGCCGGGCGGTAGGCCAAAGCCGAGAAAGTCCAAGGCCGTCAATGTGCCTATCGCTCCGGTGAGGATGAATGGCATGAAGGTCATGGTCGACACCATGGCGTTGGGTAGGATGTGGCGGAACATAATCGCGCCGTTGCGCATGCCCAATGCGCGCGCAGCTCGCACGTACTCGAGGTTACGGCCGCGCAGGAACTCCGCCCGAACGACATCGACCAGGCTCATCCAGGAAAATAGCAGCATGATGCCGAGCAGCCACCAGAAGTTGGGCTGCACAAAGCTGGCGAGAATAATCAGCAGATAGAGCACCGGCAGGCCGGACCATATTTCCAGCACGCGCTGACCAACAAGGTCGACCCAACCGCCGTAGAATCCTTGCAGAGCGCCGGCAATTACACCGATAACCGAGCTGATCAAGGTCAGGGTCAACGCAAACAACACCGAAATCCGGAACCCGTAGATGACTCTCGCAAGCACGTCGCGCCCTTGGTCATCGGTACCCAGCCAGTTTTCCCAGGATGGCGGAGCGGGCGCAGGTACCTGCAGGTCGTAGTTGATACTGGAGTGATGAAAAGGAATCGGTGGCCAGATCATCCAGCCGTCCTTCTTCTCGATCAGTTCCTGAATGTAGGGACCTTTGTAGTTTGCCTGCAGGGGAAACTCGCCGCCGAAGACAGTCTCTGGATAACGTTTGAACACCGGGACATACCAGTCGCCATCGAAACGGACCAGGATTGGCTTGTCGTTGGCAATCAGTTCGGCGCCGAGGCTAAGGATGAACAAGGCCAGAAACACCCACAGCGACCACCAGCCGCGCTTGTGAGCCTTGAACAGGGCGAAGCGGCGCTGGTTCAGCGGCGACAGCTTCATATGTCAGGCCTCCCTGCTTTCGAAGTCGATTCGCGGGTCGACAAACGTGTAGGTCAGGTCGCCGATCAGCTTGACCACCAGTCCAAGCAAGGTGAAGAGAAAGAGGGTGCCGAACACGACGGGATAGTCACGATTGATGGCAGCCTCGAAACTGAGCAGGCCAAGGCCGTCGAGCGAGAAAATCACTTCGATCAGCAACGAACCTGTAAAAAACATGCCGATGAAGGCCGATGGGAAGCCGGCTATGATGATCAGCATTGCGTTGCGGAACACATGCCCGTACAGCACGCGATTTTTGCTCAGGCCTTTGGCGCGCGCTGTGATCACGTACTGCTTGTTGATCTCGTCGAGAAAACTGTTTTTCGTCAGCAGAGTGAGCGTCGCGAAATTGCCGATCACCAATGCAGTAACGGGAAGCGCAAGGTGCCAGAAATAATCGATGATCTTGCCCGTGAGCGACAATTCATCGAAGTTTCCCGAAGTGAGTCCCCGCAGCGGAAACCAGTTCCAGTAACTGCCACCCGCGAACAGCACGATCAGCAGAATGGCGAACAGAAACGCCGGAATCGCATAGCCGATGATGATCGCCGAACTGGTCCAGACGTCGAACGCACTGCCATGCCGGGTTGCCTTGGCGATCCCCAAAGGAATCGACGCCAGGTACATGATGAGCGTGCTCCATAACCCCAGCGAGATCGACACCGGCATCTTTTCGATAATCAGATCAGTCACGCTGGCATCGCGGAAAAAGCTTTCGCCGAAATCCAGCCGCAGGTAGTTGCTGAGCATGATCCAGAAGCGTTCCGGCGCCGGTTTGTCGAAGCCGTACAGACGTTCGATTTCAGCAATTAAATCGGGGTCCAGACCTTGCCCGCCCCGGTAGCTGTTGCTGCCAGTAGCGACTTCTGATCCGCCGCCGGCAATCCGGCTCGTTGCGCCGTCGAAGCCCTCCAGCTTGGCGATCGCCTGTTCTACAGGCCCGCCGGGCGCGGCCTGAATGATGATGAAATTGATCAGCAGGATGCCGAACAGAGTGGGGATGATGAGCAACAGGCGCCGGAATACATACGCGAGCATGCTTATTGCTCCGTCACACTGAGTTTACTGGTCTCTGTTTCAGTCGCCGACTCGTCATCTATCTGTTTCGGCTCAGGTTGGCTTACATCTGGCTTGTTCCACCAGGTCATCAGGCCGACATCGTAACGGGGCGTAATCTCGGGATGGGCCAGATGACTCCAGTATGCGACGCGCCAGGTTTTGATATGCCAGTTGGGAATCACGTAGTGGCCTGAGAGCAACACACGATCGAGCGCGCGAGTGCGTGTAATCAGCTCTTCCCGTGAGTCCGCGGCAATCAGCTTTTCTACCAACACATCGATGGCGGGGTCCTTCAGTCCGATGTAGTTGCGGCTTCCCGGATTGTCGGCGCTCGCCGAGTGCCAGTACTCACGCTGCTCATTGCCTGGAGAGCTGGACTGGCCAAAGCCGCTGACAATCATGTCATAGTCGCGCGAACGTAATCGATTTATGTATTGCGATACGTCGACGCGGCGGAGCTCCAATTCGATACCCAGGCTGGCAAGGTTTCGCTTGTAGGGCAGCAGCACGCGCTCGAAGTCGGCTTGCACCAAGAGAAACTCGAGTTTGACCGGCTTGCCCTCGGCGTCGACCATCTGGTCGTTTTCAATCTTCCAGCCCGCTGCGGTCAGCAGCTCGTAGGCCCGGCGCTGCTGCGCCCGAATGATGCCATCGGCATTGGTCTGTGGAAGTTCGAAAGGTGTTTCGAAAACCTGATCGGGGATCTTGCCGCGCAACGGTTCGAGAATATTCAGCTCCTGCTGGCTGGGCAGGCCCGAGGCGGCGAGCTCGGAGTTATCGAAATAGCTGGTGGTGCGTGTGTAGGCGCCGTTGAAGAGCTGACGGTTTGTCCACTCGAAGTCGAAGAGCAACGCGAGGGCTTCGCGGACACGGGCATCTTGCAGCCGGCCCCTACGGATGTTGAAGATAAACCCCTGCATGCCTTGCGGATTGTGGTTGGCAATTTCCTCTTTGAGGATCCGTCCATCTTTGACGGCGGCAATATCATAGGCAGTGGCCCAGTTTTTCGCGCTGGTTTCCAGCCAATAATCAAAGTGTCCCGCCTTGAAAGCCTGGAGCGCCACGGTGTTGTCGCGGTAGTAATCGACGTTGACGTGATCGAAGTTATAGAAACCTCGATTTACCGCCAGGTCCTTGCCCCAGTAATGTTCGACGCGGGCATAACGAACTGAGCGCCCCGCTTCTGCACGTTCGATGCGATAGGGGCCGCTGCCCAGGGGGGCTTCCATGCTGCCAGTGGCAAAGTCCCTGCTTTTCCACCAGTGCTTGGGCAGGACGGGCAGTTGTCCGAGAATGAGTGGTAGCTCGCGGTTGCCGGCGTGCTTGAAATCAAATCGGACGCGGCGCGGACTTTCGATCACGACTTTTTCGACATCAGCGTAGTACCCACGGTAATGCGGCGCGCCCTTGCTGATCAGCGTTTCGAAGGTGAACACAACATCCTCAGCTTCTACCGGCTCGCCGTCATGAAACCGCGCCTCTGGGCGCAGGTAGAAGCGTACCCATTTGTTGTCAGGTCCCTTCTCGATCTTTTCTGCCAGCAGGCCGTAGACCGTGAAAGGCTCGTCCAGGCTGTTGGTTGTCAGGGTGTCATATACGAGGCCGATGTCGTCGGCGGCTACCCCTTTGTTGATAAAGGGGTTGAGCGAGTCAAAGCTGCCGAAGCCTGCCTGGCGCAGTGTGCCGCCTTTGGGCGCATCGGGGTTGACGTAGTCGAAATGCGAAAAGCCAGACGGATACTTGGGCTGCTCATCGTATAGCGTCAGTGCATGTTGCGGTGCCGCTTCGGCCAGGCCTGTGAGCAGGAGGAGGGCGAACGTGCCCGCTTGTAGAAACAACCGTCGTGTGTTGCTTGTCATTGAGCCTTCTCCAGGTCCTTCAACCACCACGCTCGCAACCCCAGGGTGTAGGGCGGTGTGGTGATGTGGGCGAACCGATTGCGGTATGCCAGACGGTGGTAACTGATGTACCAGTTGGGGATGGTGTAGTGATTCCACAGCAGAACGCGGTCGATGGCGCGCGCGGCGGCAATCTGCTCTTCGCGCGTCTTGGCCGCAAGCAGCTTCTCGATCAGCGTGTCGACGATCGGGTTGGCGATACCGGCATAGTTGCGACCGCCTTTTACATCCACCTGGCTGGAATGGAAATACAGCCACTGCTCCAGTCCCGGGCTGAGGCTCTGCCCCAGTGTCGTCAAAATCATGTCGTAATCGTATTGGTCAAGCCGTTGTTTGTACTGCGCGCCGTCGACAGTGCGCAAACGGGCTGATATGCCAATCCGTGAAAGATTTTCGACATAGGGCTGAAGTATCCGCTCGAGGCCAGGATTGACGAGCAGGATTTCGAATCTGAAAGTACGCCCGGCCTTGTTGCGAAGACCTTCAGGGGTGAGCTTCCAGCCAGCATCCTTGAGAAGAGCCAGGGCCTTGCGCAACGTATCGCGAGGAATCCCTCGCCCGTCGGTTTTCGGTAGTTTGAATGGCTCCGTGAAGAGCTGCGCCGGGAGTTGCTCTCGAAACGGTGACAGCAGCAGCCACTCCCCGCCTTCCGGCGTCCCGGTCGCGGAAAATTCGCTGTTCGGATAGTAGCTTTCGCTGCGCTGGTAGGCACCATAGAACAGGGCGCGGTTGGTCCACTCGAAATCGAACAGCAAGCCCAGCGCCTGGCGTACCCGAATATCAGCAAAGGCCGAGCGGCGCGCGTTCATGAACAGTGCCTGGGTCTGGGTGGGAATCTCGTGCGGAATCTCTGCGCGAATGACATCGCCGCGCAGAACCGCCGGAAACTGATAGCCGTTGGCCCAGTTTTTTGCCTGATGCTCGATATAAAAATCGAATTCGCCGACCTTGAATGCTTCGAAGGCAACCGTGGTATCGCGATAGAACTCGACGTCGACCTGGCTAAAGTTGTACTTGCCGCGATTGGCTGGCAGGTCCGCTCCCCACCATGTCTTCACTCGCTCGAAGGTGACTCGGCGACCTGGCTGAACATCACTGATTCGGTACGGGCCACTGCCCAGTGGAGGCTCAAACGTGGTGGCTCGGAAATCGCGGTCTTTCCAGTAGTGTTGAGGCAGTACCGGCAGTTCACCGAGACGCATGATCAGCAAGGGCTGATCAGGTTTGTCGAAAACGAAACGAATCCGTTGACGGTTAAGTATGTCGACGCGCTCGACACCCTGCAGATCGGTGCGGTAGCGAGGATGGCCATCCTTGATGAGCAAGCGATAGGAAAAGGCTACGTCGTAGGCCGTGATCGGCTGCCCGTCATGAAATCGAGCCGAGTCGCGCAGGTTGAAAACCACCCAGCTATGATTATCGCTGTATTCGATGGTCTCGGCGATAAGCCCGTAGGCGGAAGCGGGTTCGTCGCCGGATGGGTCGTAAACACCGGTGCCAACCATCAGCGGTTCGTTCAGTTCAGAGATGCCGTACTGAAAAAAGCCAGGCGTTGCGGTTGGGCTGGTTCCCTTGAAAGTGTAGGGGTTGAGCGTGTCGAAAGTGCCGGACGCCATCAGTCGCACGCGGCCACCCTTGGGCGCATCGGGGTTCACCCAGTCGAAATGAGTAAAGTCTTCAGCATATTTAAGAGTGCCAAACTGCGCGTAACCGTGGCTTTCGCTGATGGTGGCGAACGACGGAAAGCTCAGTCCCAGGCAGCTCAGCAGTAATAGGATGGGTCGCATCAAACAGTGAATGCGATCCATGGCGCTTTCGGTCTTTTCGGCCGGGTACAGTAACAGCTTGTATCCGCTGGAAAAAGGCCGGCTATCTGGGCAAACTGCCTTTCCCTTCAGCCGCCCGATCGTTGGGTGAGGTCGCTTAATTTGCGTGAAACCAGCTATGGTCTGCAGTCATGGATAGACCGCCTGAACCAATCCGAACTGCCCGCATTGGCGGCGGTTGTGCAGGACCTGCAACGCCTCACCGAGCAGGAGCATGCCTCCGTTCAACAGCTTGCCGACGTGCTCCTGCGCGACGCTGCCCTGACCTCAAAGGTGCTTCGAGTCGGTAATAGCAGCTATTACAACCCCTCGCAGGAAACGATCAAGACCATCTCCCGGGCCATCGTCATGATCGGTTTCGATAACGTGCGGTTGATCAGTCTCTCGGTCAGCCTGATCGACGGACTGCTGGATCGTACGCCGCGCCAGCAACTACAGGAATTGCTGGCGCGGTCATTTCATGCGGCGGTGCAGGCACGCAACATTGCGGGCTACGTTCTGACCAAGCATGAAGAAGAGGTCTTCATTGCCGCCTTGCTCCATGAAGTTGGCGAGCTTGCGTTCTGGGGCTGCGGTGGTCGGCAGGCCGATGAGCTCGGTGAGGAGCTGGCGGGCGGTACGGATCATGACGAAGCGGTCGAGCAAGTGCTTGGTACCAGTTTTCGCCAGCTTAACCTCGGGCTGATCAAAAGCTGGAATATCGGTGAGCTGGCGAGTTTCGCTCATGGATCGGGCAACCTGCGAGACCCCGCCGCGCACTCCGTCAACCTCGGGGTCCGCATCGGTGCGGCGGCGCTGAACGGGTGGGGCTGCCCGGAAATGGGTGACTTGGTCAGGGAGTTGGCCGATTTCGGCGGCATTTCTGAAGCGGATGCGATGCAGCAGATCCTCGCCAGTGCTGACGAGGCTGTCAGCGTAGCGACGACATTTGGAGCCAGTCGACTGTGCAAGCTGATCCCGTCCACTGACCCGGAGCAAGTTCAATTGCAGCAGGCGCAGCGCGCTGCAAGCCTCTTGCAGCCCGACCTACTGGTTATGCAGCAGGCCATGCAAGACCTCGGCATGATGGCTGCTAGTCGGGGCGACGTTGGTTTGATTCTCGATGCGTTGCTCAAGGGTCTGCACCAAGGCGCGGGGCTGGAGCGCGTAATGCTGACCGTTCTGGCCGATCAGCAGCGCTCGTTCCGCGTCAAGTGCGTAGCGGGTGAGCAAACCCAGGCCTGGCTTGAGCAATTCGTGTTGCCCGTTGATCCGTCAGGCCAGTCGCATATTTTCAGTTATGTGCTGCGCCAACGTCAGCCGCTGTGGATGGGTGTACCGGCAAGCAATAACCTCGACGAGCTGGTTACCTTGCCGCTTCGCCAGCAGCTTGGAAAAGGGATGTTTTTTATTGCGCCATTAATGGCAGGCACGCGAGAAATCGGTGTCCTCTACGCCGACAATCGAATATCCGGTCGAGCACTGAAGCACGAACAATTCATCGCGTTCCAGCGATTTACTCAACTGGCGGGGCGCTGCCTGGACGCATTCGGCAAGCGCAATTGAGCGGGCGACCTCGACGTTTCGCCCGCTACACGTCAGCGCGGGATATAGAGCGTTAGGGTCTGGCCCGGCTTGAGCATCGCGCTGTCTCTGGGGTTCCAGGTCTTCAGGTTATTGATCTGAACGTTGAAGCGCTTGGCGATCACATAAAGCGAATCACCTTTCTTCACCTTGTAATAAGTTGGCGCGGGTTTGGCCTGCTGGTTAGTGCCTGCAGCTTGGAGAAACAGGGCCTGACCTACCTTAAGGTTGCTGCCAGAGAGGTTGTTCCAGCGCTGCAGATCACGCACTGAGATCTTCTGTTTTTTGGCAATGTCCCAGAGGTTGTCACCCTGGCGGACCCGGTAGCTGCGCGGTGCCGGTTGGCTTCGCGCAACGGCATGCAGAAGCTCCTTGGATTGAGCTGCGCCGGCCGACTGGGGAATGCTGAGGACCTGCCCGATCTGCAGGCGATCGCTGCGAAGACGATTGATATCACGAATGATATTGACGGACAGCCGATACTTGTTGGCGATTGCGCCAAGGGTGTCGCCAGGGCGTACCTTGTACTGCTGCCAGTCAACCAGATCCTGTGGCTTCATCAGCGCAAGGTTGGCGGCAAACATCTCGGCTTTGTCGGTTGGGACCAGCAAGTGCTGGGGGCCGTCCAGCGTAATGCGCCGGGTGAATGCAGGGTTCAGCTGATAGATCTCGTCTTCATCCAGGTCCACCATATCGGCGACCCGAGCAAGATCCATACGTTGCTTCAGTGCAACCACTTCAAAATAGGGCTCGTCGGCGATCGGATTCAGATTCAGCCCGTATGCCTCGGGGCTTTGCACCATTTGGGAGAGCGCCAGCAGTTTGGGCACGTAATCGCGTGTTTCTCTGGGCAGGGGCAGATTCCAGTAATCCGTCGGCAGACCGAGCTTCTGGTTGCGCTCGATGGCGCGACTCACGGTCCCTTCTCCCGCGTTATACGCCGCCAGGGCAAGCAGCCAGTCGTCGCTGAACAAGCCGTGGAGATAGGTAAGGTAACGCAGCGCTGCGGCCGTGGACGCGGTAATGTCGCGCCTGCCGTCATACCAACTGGTCTGTTGCAGATTGAAATGACGGCCCGTCGAAGGGATGAACTGCCAGAGGCCGACTGCCTGAGCCGGCGAGTAGGCAAAGGGGTTGTACGCACTTTCGATGATTGGCAGCAGCGCCAGCTCAAGCGGCATGTCGCGCTCTTCGAGTTGCTCTACGATGTAATGGATGTAGGGGCTGCCGCGCTCGCTTGCCATCTCGATGGAGTTCGGGCGACTGGAAAAAAGCAGGCGCTGTTGCTCGATGCGCGGATTGCTGTCCAGATGGTCCTGCAGCTTGAATCCCTGCCTGATGCGATCCCATATGTCCGCGTAGGTTGCTTCAACCGGGGCTTTGTCCGTTAGCCACAGGGTGTCCTGCACTGTTGGCACGGCTCGGACCTGCGCATTGCTGTCCATTGGGGCTTGGGGGGATGTGCTCTGGCAGCCCGTTATAGCGAGACAGATTGCCAGCGCCAGGGCCCGACCGGAGGCTGCCAAGGCGTCCGGCTGTGGGCTGTTCGAAGAGTCAGACGGCATTGGCTGGTGGGCTCCCTACGCGCAAATTCGAGGGAGTGTAGGAATGCCGTTCCGGCGGGTCAACCCGGCGTCTCGGTTTTTGGCTACTGGTCGATCTTCATTAAAAGCAGTCTTTCCACGCTCGAAGAGCTGCGAACACGACTTCCGCTGTGTCCAGTGGGCGATCTGCATGTCGGCTCGCTGCGGCTACCACTCGGGGCTCGCTGCAACGAAGGAAGGGGTTGGTGGCGCGTTCGATGCGGAGGTCAGAGGGAAGAGTAATGCGCTTTGCCTCGCGCAAGCGGATGACCTGTTCGAGGCGCTCGGCGATATCCGGGTTGTCCGGTTCGACTGCCTTGGCAAAGCGCAGGTTGCTCAAAGTGTACTCATGCGTGCAATACACCTTGGTAGACGCCGGCAGCGCGGCAAGCCGTTGCAGTGATCCGAACATCTGGCTGGCAGTGCCCTCGAATAGGCGGCCACAACCTGCGGCAAACAGCGTATCGCCACTCAACAGCCACGGGGCTTGGGTATCGTCATGGAAATAGGCGATGTGGCCGCTGGTATGTCCCGGCACCTCGAATACCTCGAGCTCATGGTCGAGAATGCGAATGCGCTGCCCATCGACCAGCGCATCATCTCTGGCCGGGATCTTTTCCCCTGCAGGGCCGTGGACCCTTGCGCCGTACCTGGCCTTGAGTTGCTCAACGCCACCTACATGGTCATGGTGATGATGGGTGACCAGAATGTCGGTCAGATGCCAGTCGGGGCGAGTGTCCAGCCATTTCTCAACAGGGGCAGCCTCACCCGGATCCACCGCAGCGCAGAGCCGGCGTTGTGGATCCTGCAGCATCCAGATGTAGTTGTCAGTGAAGGCGGGCAGAGCGTCTATTTTCAACATATGCACGGGTCGCCAATTCAATAGCAAAAGCGCATCCTAACAGCCGAACTGGAGAGTTGAGCCGATCGGGGGCATTGATTGGCTCGGCCAAACCGACGAACGGAGGCTAGCCATGAGTGAGTCTTGTACCAAATCGGACGAGCGCTGGCTGCTGCTGATGGACAAGGCCAGTGCCTGGTTTGACGGCCCATCCGGGCGACAGCTGCTTGAGCATGAACAGCGCGTGATCAACCAGCAACTTTCGCGGTGTTTCGGCAGCTATCTGGTGCATTACGGGCCATTCGCCAATATTCCGATCGAGCCGCAGAAGATCAAGCGCAGCGTTCGCGTAGGGCCACCGCTGCCGGGTGTTGAAATCGTATGCGAGGAGCAATCCTGGCCGATCGGCGAGCATGCGGCCGACGTCGTTGTGCTTCAGCATGGCCTGGACTTCAGTCTGTCGCCGCACGCGCTGCTGCGCGAGGCCGCCCGTAGCGTAAGGCCCGGCGGGCATTTGTTGATTGTCGGGATCAATCCATGGAGTGCCTGGGGCGCGACTCGTCTACTGTCACGCAAGGCGTTTCGCCATGCTCGTTGCATTCGTCCGACGCGAGTGGGTGACTGGTTGAACCTGCTTGGATTCTCGCTGGAGAAACGGCAGTTCGGATGCTATTGTCCGCCGCTTTCGTCGAGCCAGTGGCGGCTGCGGTTGTCCGGTCTTGAGACCGCAGGGCAACGGTCGCAATTGCCTATTGGGGGGTTCTACCTGCTGGTGGCGCGAAAGCTAATGGTAGGCCTCCGACCCGTGCGCCAAAGTCGTCGCGAGCGCATGGGCCAGTTGCTGCCGATGCCCGTGGCGAAGGTCAGCCGCCGCGATGCCGAACAGTAATAGGCAAAGAATTACTCATGAGTGACGAAACGGTCGAGATATATACGGACGGTGCCTGTAAGGGCAATCCGGGCCCCGGTGGCTGGGGCGCGCTGCTGATCTACAAAGGTGTGGAGCGAGAGCTCTGGGGTGGCGAGGCGGAAACCACCAACAACCGCATGGAACTGATGGCTGCTATCCGTGCACTCGAAGAGCTGAAGCGGCCATGTCAGGTCAAGCTGGTGACCGACTCACAATACGTCATGCAGGGTATCAATGACTGGATGCCTAACTGGAAGAAGCGTGGCTGGAAGACCGCCGCCAAGCAACCTGTCAAGAACGCCGATCTCTGGCGGTTGCTGGATGAACAGGTTGGCCGTCATCAAGTGAGCTGGCAGTGGGTTCGTGGGCATACCGGTCACCCTGGAAACGAGCGTGCCGATCTCCTGGCCAATCGCGGCGTAGTGCAAGCCAAACGACAACCTGCTTGAGTGAGTTGAAACATGCGTAGCGTAGTACTCGATACCGAAACCACTGGCATGCCAGTGACCGATGGTCACCGGATTATCGAGATCGGCTGTGTCGAGGTCATCGGCCGCCGCCTTACTGGCCGGCATTATCATGTCTATCTGCAGCCGGATCGTGAGGTTGATGAGGGTGCAATCGCCGTTCACGGAATTACCGATGAATTTCTGACCGACAAGCCGCGGTTCAGGGAAGTCGCCAATGAGTTCTTCGAATTCATAAAGGGCGCGCAGCTAATCATTCATAACGCTGCGTTTGACGTGGGCTTTATCAATAACGAGTTCGCGCTGCTTGGTCAGCAAGACCGCGCCGAGCTGAGCGATCACTGCAGCATCCTCGATACCCTGCTGATGGCCCGTGAACGCCACCCGGGCCAGCGCAACAGCCTTGATGCGTTATGCAAACGTTATGGTGTCGACAACTCGGGTCGCGATCTGCACGGCGCCCTGCTCGATGCGGAAATTCTTGCCGACGTCTACCTGACGATGACAGGCGGGCAAACCAACCTGTCTCTTGCGGGGGAGGGTGCCGACTCCGAGAGCGGTGGGCGTCAGCAGGCTGCGCCGATCCGCCGGTTGCCAGCCGGCCGTGCCAGTACCTTGGTGATCCGCGCCAATGCGGAAGAAGTTGCTGCACATGAGGTCCGCATGCGCGCTATCGAGAAGGCCGCAGGAGCAACGCCGCTCTGGCTTCAGTTGGAGCAATCTGCCGACAACGACGCTGAAGCACTGCCTGCCTGACGGGGTGATGTCGACGCGCGGATCGGGCGCGTCGGGCACCATGTGACAATTCTCGCTTGGTGCTTGGGGGGCGGAGCCTCTACGCTGGAGAGGAATGCCTCCAGGAAGCCCCCATGTATAAAGACCTCAAATTCCCCGTCCTTATTGTTCATCGCGACATCAAAGCCGATACCGTTGCCGGTGAGCGGGTGCGTGAAATAGCGGCCGAGCTTGAGCGGGACGGCTTCCACATTCTTCCCACAGGAAGTGCCGCAGAAGGCCGGATTGTCGCATCCACCCATCACGGGTTAGCTTGCATTCTGGTTGCTGCTGAAGGTGCCGGCGAGAACCAACGGCTATTGCAAGACGTGGTTGGGCTGATAAGAGTTGCTCGGCGGCGTGCACCTCAGCTGCCGATCTTTGCACTTGGCGAGCAGATTACCATCGAGAATGCGCCAGCCGAGGCCATGGCGGATCTGAATGAGCTGCGTGGGTTGCTCTATCTGTTTGAGGACACCGTTCCGTTCCTGGCTCGGCAGGTCGCTCGGGCGGCTCGAAGCTATCTGGACGGTCTGTTGCCACCCTTTTTCCGCGCGCTGGTGCAGCATACGGGTGAGTCCAACTACTCCTGGCATACACCGGGCCATGGAGGCGGTGTCGCCTTTCGCAAGAGCCCCGTTGGACAAGCCTTTCATCAGTTCTTTGGTGAAAACACGCTGCGCTCTGATCTGTCAGTGTCGGTGCCTGAACTTGGTTCGCTGCTCGATCACACCGGCCCGCTAGCCGCGGCCGAAGCCCGAGCGGCCCGCAACTTCGGTGCAGATCACACCTTCTTCGTAATCAATGGCACCTCGACCGCCAACAAGATCGTTTGGCACTCGATGGTGGCCCGAGATGACCTGGTGCTGGTGGATCGCAACTGCCATAAGTCGATACTGCACTCGATCATCATGACTGGCGCGATTCCCCTTTACCTGACGCCGTCACGCAACGAACTTGGCATTATCGGTCCGATTCCGCTCGATGAGTTCTCGCCGGAATCGATCCAGTCCAAGATCGACGCCAACCCGCTTACGCGCGGACGCTCGCCAAGAGTAAAGCTGGCGGTCGTGACCAACTCCACCTACGACGGCCTCTGCTACAACGCAAACTTGATCAAACGGACGCTCGCCAACAGCGTCGAGGTTCTACATTTTGACGAGGCCTGGTACGCCTATGCCGCGTTCCATGAGTTCTACGACGGGCGTTACGGGATGGACACCCGCGAACAGGGACCACTGGTATTCACCACTCACTCGACGCATAAGGTGCTCGCCGCATTCAGCCAGGCGTCGATGATCCATGTGCTCGACAGTGAGCAGCGGCAGCTGGATCGTGATCGCTTCAATGAGGCCTTCATGATGCATATCTCCACCTCACCGCAGTACGGCATCCTTGCTTCCCTAGATGTTGCCTCAGCGATGATGGAGGGTCCCGCAGGCCGCTCACTGATTCAGGAAACCTTTGATGAGGCGTTGAGCTTTCGTCGGGCATTGGCAAACCTCAGGCAACATCTGGCGCCCGATGACTGGTGGTTCAGCATATGGCAGCCATCCGCGGCCGATGGGGCGGACGAGCTGGTCACCCGCGACTGGGTGCTGCAGCCAGAAGCGGATTGGCATGGTTTCGGGGATGTCGCCGATGACTACGTGCTGCTCGATCCGATCAAGGTCACCCTGGTGACGCCCGGACTCACCGCCGGTGGCAAGTTGAGCGAGCGGGGCATTCCGGCAGCAGTTGTGAGCAAGTTTCTCTGGGAGCGTGGGCTGGTTGTCGAGAAAACCGGTCTCTATTCGATCCTGGTGTTGTTTTCCATGGGTATCACCAAGGG
Source organism: Stutzerimonas xanthomarina DSM 18231 (assembly GCF_900129835.1). GTDB lineage: Bacteria > Pseudomonadota > Gammaproteobacteria > Pseudomonadales > Pseudomonadaceae > Stutzerimonas > Stutzerimonas xanthomarina. The sequence continues at coordinate 608,081 of NZ_FQXA01000002.1, read as the reverse complement.
TAAGTGGAGCACGCTGCTGACCGAGCTGCTCGAGTTCAAGAGACACTACGACGACAACGTGCCGTTATGTGATGCATTGCCAACCGTGGTGCAGGCAGGCGGCAATCAGTACCTCGGCATGGGGCTGAGAGACCTCTGCGACTCGCTCCATGATTGCTATCGCGACAACGCCACCGCGAAAGCCATGAAACGGATGTATACGGCTCTACCGGCGCTGGCAATGAAACCGGCGGATGCATACGACAAGCTGGTGCGGGGCGAGGTTGAGGCAGTCTCCATCGAGGCGTTGGAGGGCCGCATCGCCGCGGTCATGCTGGTGCCGTACCCGCCAGGAATTCCCCTGATCATGCCTGGTGAGCGCTTCACGTCTGAAACCCGATCGATACTCGACTACCTCGCCTTCGCTCAGCGGTTCGCCGCGCAATTCCCTGGTTTCGATGCTGACGTGCATGGGCTGCAGCACGAAGAGCATCCTGACGGGGCCAGGTACACGGTCGACTGCATCCTCGAAAGTTAGTGCAGGATTCAACCAATCCTGGCGGCTATCGCGGGTTGCCAAAGAAGATCATGTGCGAGGGCGTGGGCTGCTTCACATCGTCCCGCATCGACTTTCAGTTGGCTGTTGTTATAGTTGCCCGGCTGAGAACAGTCCTTCTTCTATGGACTGTCGAACCCATCCAGGCACTGAGTGCCTCGGCTGTCGAGGATGATAGCGTGACCGACTACCAAGCCTTCCGTGTCGAATTGAAGGACAAGATCGCCCATGTAGCGATTAACCGGCCTGACAAGGTCAACGCCATGAATGCCGCATTCTGGAGCGAAATTGTTGATATCTTCCAGTGGGTCGACGATACGGACGACATTCGGGTGGTGGTGTTGTCCGGCGAGGGCAAGCATTTTTCGGCCGGCATCGATCTTCAACTGCTGGCGCAAGCCGCGTCCCAGATGGGCAGTGATGTCGGCCGCAACGCCGAACGTCTGCGTCGCCAGATCCTCAAGCTCCAGAGTTCGTTCAATGCGGTGGACAATTGCCGTAAGCCGGTCATAGCGGCGATCCAGGGATACTGCATCGGCGGTGCGATCGATCTGATCGCCGCCTGCGATATGCGGTACAGCACGCTTGATGCGCAGTTCTCGATCAAGGAAATCGATATGGGCATGGCGGCGGATGTCGGCACGCTGCAGCGACTCCCGCGAATCGTTGGCGATGGCATGATGCGCGAGCTGGCATACACCGGACGTACCGTTGATGGGCAGGAAGCGAAGTCCATCGGCCTGGTCAATCGAACCTACCCCGACCAGCCGTCGCTTATGGCGGGTGTGTTCGCTCTGGCGGCGGATATCGCGGCGAAATCGCCGATTGCCATCCGCGGAACCAAAGAGATGATCCGTTACATGCGTGACCATCGTGTCGATGACGGCCTCGAATACATCGCCACCTGGAATGCAGCGATGCTTCAGTCGGCCGACCTGAAGGTCGCCATGGCTGCGCATATGAGCAAGCAGAAACCGGATTTCGCTGACTGATGCATCATCCAAACGTTGCGCGGGAGGCGCGCTAGGCATGGTTACCGGAGCTACTTCACTCAGTCTGGTTCGCGATGAGTTGTTCGCCACCATGGAGGAAGCCGAGCAGAGCCTCGAGCATTTCATCATCGACAGAAACAACGGCGGACTGCTGCAGCAGGCTGTCGAAAATCTCAAGCAGGTTCGCGGCACCCTGCGCCTCATCGAACTGACCGGCGCCGAACTGCTCGCGCAGGAAATACTTCAGCTGTCGACAGATATCCCAGTCGGAGCGGGGGAGGACCGCGACAGTCAACTGGCCTCGCTGAGCAACGCGCTGTATGTACTCGGACGGTACCTGGAAAGCGTCGACGCCAGTCGCCAGGAAATGCCTGAACTGCTACTTCCGCCGATCAATGCTTTGCGGGTGGTTAGTGGGCAGTCGCCGCTACCTGAGAGCTTCTTTTTTAGCGCCCGCCTCGATCATGCGCGTCCGCCGATTGAGGCCGCGGTGCGTCAGCCGGTTGCGCGTGCGGCCGAAGCACGCCGGTTGCGCCAGATGTATCAGGTTGGCTTGCTCGGCTTTATTCGGGAAGACAATGCCTCGGCCAGCCTCAAGCTTATGGCTCGAGCGCTAGGTCGTTTGGATCTTCTGTTTGCCAACTCGCCCGGCGGTCGCCTGTGTTGGCTAGGGAGCGCGGCGTTGGAGGCCCAGCTGGATGGCCAACTGTTGCCGCGCCAAGCACGCAAGCAATTGTTTTCCAGGCTTGACCGAGAGCTTCGACAGCTCAGCGGTCATGATGCCTATGAGCCGCCTAGGGTTCTGCTCAAGGAACTGCTTTACCTCGTCGCATTGGCCGAAAGCAGTGGGCCGTTAGCAAGCCAGGTCCGGGAAACGTTCTCGCTTGGTTCGTTACCCTTCACCGACCATCTTCTCGAGGAAGAGTCACAGCGTTTGGCCGGCCCTGGGCAGGCTGTGATGCGCTCCCTTTCGTCGGCAATCCGCGAAGAGCTGGCAAGTCTCAAAGACTTGCTGGACCTGATCGAGCGCCAGACCGCACCGGCTGAGTCTTATTCAAATCTGCATAGCCTGCTTGGCAAGCTGGCAAAGACATTGGGAATGGTGGGTTTGTCCTCCGCATCGAGCACCCTACATGCTCAGCTGTCAGTGGTTTCAGGCTGGAGCGTTGAGCGGCTGCCTGAGCCTCAGGCGTTGCTGAAACTGGCTGATGCGGTGCTCTATGTCGAGAGCATGGTTGCTAGCCTGGAGCGCGGCGAGCGTTATGATTCGCGGCCTCAAATAGCGCAGCCGGGCCAAGAGGCTGAAGCTTTCGCCAACCATCAGCTCACCGAAGCCTGTATTGTCGTTATCGGCGAGGCAACTGCTGGCCTGGCCTTGGCTAAGCGCGCCATCACAGCCTATCTGGAATCCAATGGTGAGAAATTGCATTTGGCCAACGTCCCTTTCAGCTTGATGGCTGTTCGTGGCGGCCTACGTTTTCTCGAGCAGGACCGCGCCGCTGAGTTGATTGGAGCATGTGCCGACTTTATTCAGAAACAGATGCTCGAAGGCGTGCAAATGCCCCCAGAGCAAATGCTTGAAACCCTGGCTGATGCGTTGACCAGCCTCGAGTACTACCTCGACGGCGGAGCGTTACTGCGGCGCGATGAATCGCGCATTAGCGTGTTGGATCTCGCGACTGAAAGTGTGCGGGCATTAGGCCTGCCGGTGGCTGCCTGATGAGTTTGCGATGGCAGCCGGCGCTGCTCGATCCAGCAGCCGGTGGTGGTTGGGCCGTCGTGCATTGCCAGCAAGGATTTCTTCGTGACGCCAATGGCGTGCTGTTTCCCAGAGATTGGCTGAAGCGCCTCGACCTGCCGTTGCTCAGCGAGCAGGGGTTGGGTTATTTCGATGGCGACCAGGTGTTCCTAATGGAGTTGGCGCACCCTGTCGAAGTGCCTGACGCGAATTGGCAGGGGCTGCGTCAATTCATGATGCAGGATGACGATACCGAAAGGTTTCGGATGCTCGGTTTCGCTGCGCAGATTGGCACCTGGGCGAACCATCATCGCTTTTGCGGCAGCTGCGGCAACCCGATGCGCCAGCATGCTACCGAGCGTGCAATGCAGTGTGAGAGTTGCGGCATTCATCACTACCCTCGTATCTCGCCGAGCATGATCGTCTTGGTAACCCGTGGCGACGAGCTGCTACTGGCACGCTCACCGCGCTTTGCTCCAGGTGTATACAGCACGCTTGCTGGGTTCGTTGAGCCCGGTGAATCTGTCGAACAGTGTGTCAGGCGGGAGGTGCACGAGGAGGTTGGTGTATCGATTGCTGAGCCCAGCTATATCTGCAGTCAGGGTTGGCCGTTTCCGCACTCGTTGATGCTCGGCTTTCACGCCGAATATGCATCGGGAGAAATCGTGATGCAGCCTGAAGAGATCGAGGATGCGGGCTGGTTTTCCATTCACGACTTGCCCGCGCTGCCGGCTTCAAAATCCATCGCCCGTTACTTGATCGATCTGTATCTGGCTCGGCGGCTAGGCCACCCCGAACCAGTGCTGCCAAGCTAGCCGCAGACTCAGTACCAGTACTACCGCAATAAAGATCGGGCGGATAAATTTCGACCCGCCCTGGATTGCCGTGCGTGCCCCCAGGTATGCGCCGACCATCAAGGCGAGTCCCATGCCGATGCCTAGCGCCCACGCGACCTGCCCGCCAACGATGAAAACCGCAAGTGCGACACCATTGCTGACGAAGTTCATGCTGCGAGCCACACCGCTGGCTTTTAGCAAATCGAGCGGGTAGAGCAGCATGTTGCTGACGGTCCAGAACGCTCCCGTGCCGGGCCCGGCTATGCCGTCATAAAAGCCCAGGGTCAGGCCTTGTGGCCATTGCCTACCTTCGGCTAATGACGCGGCGTCTGTTCGAGGCGTGGTCGGCATCCGCCCGAAAAGCAGATAGAGCCCGCAACCAAATACCACCAACGGCAATGCCTGATTTAGCCAGCGCGCCGGGATCATATGTGCCAATCCCGCGCCCAGGGCCGCCCCAACAGCAGTGGCCAAGAGCGCGGATCGCCATTGCCGCGGATGGAACAGCTTTCTGCGATAGAAGGTGAAGCTTGCCGTAGCGGAGCCAAAGGTTGCGCACAGTTTGTTGGTGCCTAGAACCAGATGCGGCGGCAAGCCGGCGGTGAGCAGTGCCGGTAGCGTCAGTAGGCCGCCACCGCCAGCAATGGCGTCGATAAAGCCCGCAAGGAAAGCGACGACCATAAGGGCGGCCAATACTATGGGGTCCGTAGCGAGCTCAAACGTCAGCATCTGAAACACTCATAAGCAAAATCGGCTGGGCAGGTGGACCATGATGCCGGTTGCGCCGTTCCAACGCCAAGCGGCTCGTAAGGCTGCGGAACGGATTGCTTAAGAAATGTCCGACGGAGAATGTCGACTCGTCTCCAGCGTGCCGCCCTGGTGCTGGCTGCGGGGATCGGCCATATCGATAATGCTCCGTCGAATTTCGCTGGGAATGGCGTGCAATGCAATATTTAGGGCTTGCGGTGGTTGTCGCGTTGCTCGCGATCGTTACTACACTGATCGCGGCGAGAATGCTCGCCGGTGGTCATTGGTTGCTGGGCTGGTTACGTGGCACCGTCGGGATGCTGGTACTTTCAATGGCTGGGCTTATTGGCCTGGTTGCCTGGGATGTCACCACCTATCATCCGCTGGATCACGGCACTCCGCTGGCTTCGCTGACCTTCAAGGCCGATGGCCAGCAGCGTTATCAGGTGAAGGTGCAAGAGCGGCAAAACACTCGCTTCGTTACATTGGAAGGCGATCTCTGGCAGCTTGATCTGCGAGCGCTTCACTGGAAGGGGCTTGCAGCGCTCATTGGGTTGGAGCCTGGTTATCGACTGGAGCGGCTTTCCGGCCGCTACCTTGCCGTCGAGCAACAGGATCAGGCGCGCCGTCCCTATGTGCAGCTGGGGCACAGCCGGGCAGGCGTAGATTTCTGGGCGTGGTTGCATCGTTGCCAGTGCGCTCCGCTGATGCTTGAGGCGCAACCCCGCAGAGTTAGCTATTTGCCGATCGCAGATGGAGCCGTTTATACAGTCGAGATGGCGCCTACCGGGCTATTGGCGATACCGGCAAACGTGGCAGCAGAGCAGGCGATGAAAGACTGGTAGCGGTTGGATTTGTAAAAGCAAAAGGGAACCCGAAGGTTCCCTTTTTCATGTTGTTCTGCCAATCAAGCGAGGTATCCGCCGTCCACGTTGAGCGACAGACCGGTGGTGTAGCTCGACGCGTCGCTGGCGAGATAAAGCACAGCGCCGGCCATTTCGCTGGGGTCTGCGACGCGATGCAGCGGAATGTGACGCAGTGCCTCTTCGCGGATCGAATCGTTCTTGACCAGGGCCGAGGCGAACTTGGTATCGGTGAGGCCGGGCAGCAGGGCGTTGCAGCGAATGCCCTGCGGGGCGCACTCCTTGGCGAAGGCTTTGGTCATGTTGATAACCGCTGCCTTGGTAACTGAATAGATGCCTTGGAAGTTGCCTGGTGTGACGCCATTGATAGAGGCCACGTTGATGATGCTGCCGCCTCCATGCTCACGCATCAACTTGCCGGCTTCGACAGACATGAAGAAATAGCCGCGGATATTCACGTCAACTGTCTTCTGGAAAGCCGATACGTCCGTGTCGAGGATATGGCAGAACTGCGGATTGGTAGCCGCGTTGTTAACCAGAATGTCCAGTCGACCGAACTGCTCGCGGATCTGAGCGAAGACGGCCTGAATCTGTTCGAGCTCACCGATATGGCAGGCGAGTGCAGTAGCCTTGCCGCCATCGGCGTTGATCGCATCGGCAACCGCCTGGCAGCCATCGATCTTGCGGCTGGAAACGATAACGTGGGCCCCTTGCTGGGCCAGCAGTTTGGCGATGGCTTCGCCAATGCCACGACTGGCGCCAGATACGAAGGCAACTTTGCCGTCCAGGTCGAACAGGGTGGTCTTGCTCATGAGTCGATTTCCTCTTGGTGAGCTGTGTTACAGCTTCGAGTTGTTAATAACCTGCAGGCTCACTTGCTCGAGCAGGGCGTTCATTTGTACGAATTTAGCGAATCGCTTGTCCTGCGTCTGACCGTGGAAATAGCGGTAGTAAATTTGTTGCACGATGGCCGCCAAGCGGAACAGGCCATAGGTGTAGTAATACTCGAAGTTGTCGATGCGAATGCCGGCACGCTCAGCGTAGTAATCGACAAACTGCTGGCGAGTCAGCATGCCTGGCGCATTGCTCGGCTGTTTGCGAATCAGCTGCATCGGTTGCGGGTCCGTGGCTTCGATCCAGTAGGCAAGCGTATTGCCCAGATCCATCAGCGGATCCCCAAGCGTTGTCATCTCCCAGTCCAGAACGCCAATGATCTCCATCGGGTTGTTTGGATTGAGGATTACATTATCGAAGCGGTAATCGTTGTGGATGATGCCCGGTTTGGGATGATCGGCTGGCATCTTGTCCCGCAGCCAAGCCTTGACTGGCTCCCAAGCGGGCGCGTCAGCCGTGATTGCGCGCTCGTACCGGTCGATCCAGCCATTTATCTGTCGCTGGACGTAACCTTCTGGCTTGCCCAGATCACCAAGGCCGCAGGCGTTGTAGTCGATGTTGTGCAGGTCGACGAACTTGTCGATGAAGCTCTTGCACAACGCGGTGGTTTGCTCTGGCGTGAATCCGAGCTCGGCGGGCATGTCCTCGCGAAGAATGATGCCCTTGACCCGCTCCATGACATAGAACTCAGCCCCGATAAGTGACACGTCGGTGCAGTAAGCGTAGGCCTTCGGACAGTACGGAAAGCCAGCGTTTAGCTGGTTGAGAATTCGGTATTCGCGGCCCATATCGTGTGCCGACTTGGCTTTGTGCCCAAAGGGAGGGCGGCGGAGCACGAATTCCTGCTTTGGATATTCCAGCAGATAGGTCAGGTTGGACGCACCCCCTGGGAACTGCGAAATATTCGGCACACCCTCAAGCTCGGGAATATGGGCTTTCAGGTACTGGTCGATTGTTTCGGTGGGCAGTTCTTCGCCTTCGCGAATGCGGCTGGTCTGATCGGTAAGCGCCATGCTTTTCCCTTTTCTGTAATCGATGCCTCGATGACCAGCTATGGTCGCCGTCTTACCTCGGCGCCACTGACCATCCGACCGTCGTAATCTAATGCGGCCAACTGGCATAACCAAGGGAAGTCAGTCGTTATTGGTCGGGGTGTTGCCGGGTAATCAAGGTGCCTGATGCGTGTAAAAAGCCAAGAAAAGCGCATAAAAAAGCCGAAGTCATAAGACTTCGGCTTTTTATCCCGGCGGATCAGGCTGGGAAAAGTTCGCTCAGCTTCAGCGCGAGCATCATGTCGCCTTCGGCGCGCAGCTTGCCGGCCATGAAAGCCTGCATACCATCGGTTTCACCACTGATGACGCCCTGCATGGTTTCGCTATCCATGATCAGCGTGACGTTGGCATCGGCCGATTCGCCTTTATGAAAATCACAGGTGCCGTCTTTCACGACCAGGTAGTAGTTTTCGGCATCGGTGATATTGAACTGAAAAACCAGATCCAGGCCGGCCGCAGCGCTAGGATTGAACTTGGCCTTCATGCCCTGGATGGTTTCGTCGACGTTGCTCATCGGATGTACCCTTTATTGTCGTGGGAAAAACGTGCGGCTTGAGCCGCGGTGACTGGAGCTTATCGATAGGTGACGAGCTCCGGATTCTTCAGTACTTCCAAGTGTGCGTGACCATTGAACGAAGCCAGCGCTACGTCCTGGTCGCGGTACTTCAGGCGGCTGATTGAGGTGTTGACGATCTGCCAGTTCAGTTCGAACGCCTTTATGGGCGATACGCCGATGATCAATTGAAGTAGCGCGGTAATGGTGCCGCCAGATGTGAAAACTGCGATGTGATCCTTTCTGTCTGCCCGCTCGAGCAACCGGCTCAGTCCAGCCTGTACACGGTCTACGAAACTCTGCCAGCTTTCGAGGTCCTGTTTTTCGTGGTCGCCGGATACCCATCGCTGAATGACATATTTGAACAGTCGCTGAAACTCGGCACGATGATTGGCCGCATTGGCAAAAACGAGCATGGCGTTTGGCTCAATGGCTAAAAGATCATCCATATGTGCACGAATCACTTCATCGGCGCGAAACTCATTGAAGGCCGCGTCAATCTCCAAAGGCGGTAGCCGGCTTTCACCGCAAGGAGCCATTTGCTGGAGGGTTGCGCGGGCGGTGTCCTGTTGGCGATTCAACTCCCCACTTACGCAGCGGTCGAAGCGAATACCCATTTGATTCAGATAGTCACCGAGCGCTGCGGACTGCTGAAAGCCGAGTGGAGACAGAACATCATAGTTTTCTGCGCCGAACGACGCCTGGCCATGTCTGATCAGGTAGATACTGCCCATGCGCTGCTCCGGGACCGAGTTTTCGCGAGCGTAGGGGCATCGCCCCGGAGTGTCAACGATAAATCATACGTTCGTTTGAATCTGCTTCTGCTGGCTGAGGCGGCGTCCTAATCGGTATGCTTGAGTGATTTTCGCCATTCAGAGTTCTGCTGGCGGCGCTGGTGGATCATGAGGAGGATCTGTGGAGTTTCTTGCTGACTATGCAAGCTTTTTAGCGAAGACGGTAACGCTGGTAGCGGCTGTACTGGTGGTGCTTATCGCGCTTGCCTCGCTTCGCCGTGGCCGGTCCAAACAGACCGGTGGCCATCTCGAAGTACACAAACTCAACGATTTCTATAAATCGATGCGCGAGCGTCTCGAGCAATCGATCGTCGAGAAGGACCAACTGAAATTACAGCGCAAGCAGGAGGCGAAGGCTGCCAAACTGGCCAGGAAAAACCCGGAAAGTCGTCCTCGAATCTTCGTGCTCGATTTCGATGGAGATATCAAGGCTTCGGCGGTCGAGAGTCTTCGTCACGAAATTACCGCTCTGCTGACCATGGCCACACCTGAGGATGAGGTTGTCTTGCGCCTTGAAAGCGGCGGAGGCATGGTCCACAGCTATGGGCTCGCGGCCTCGCAGCTAGTGCGTATTCGCGATGCCGGCGTACCACTGACGGTATGTGTCGACAAGGTGGCTGCGAGCGGTGGTTATATGATGGCCTGTATCGGTCAGAAAATTCTCAGCGCACCTTTTGCGATTCTCGGTTCCATCGGTGTCGTTGCTCAATTGCCTAACCTCCATCGACTGATGAAGAAGCACGACATTGATGTCGAAGTGCTGACCGCGGGCGAATACAAACGCACCCTGACGATCTTCGGTGAAAATACTGAAAAGGGCCGGGAGAAATTCCAGGACGATCTGGAAACCACCCATGAGCTGTTCAAGAACTTTGTCGCTCAGTATCGGCAGCAGCTGTGCATTGATGATGTTGCTACCGGCGAGGTTTGGCTCGGGATCGCGGCGCTCGGCAAGCAACTGGTTGATGAGCTGCAGACGAGCGATCAATACCTGGCTTCTCGCGCCCGTGAGGCTGATTTGTTCCAGCTGCATTATGCAGAAAAGAAAAGTCTGCCCGAGCGATTCGGTATGGCCGCAAGCGTTGCCGTCGAGAGCGGTGTGCTGAAGGGCTGGACCCGCCTCAATGAACAACGTTTCTGGCAATAAGGGGGTTACTGATGGCTAGCTTTAAAGCACTGCAAACCGACGAGACCGGCGAGCGTTTCGAGACAAGGCTGATCGAGCGAGACACAAGCGAGTTGCCGGCTGGAGAGGTGCTGATTCGCGTCCGCTACTCGTCGCTCAACTACAAGGACGCCTTGTCAGCGAGCGGCAATCGCGGCGTCACCCGCAATTTCCCACATACGCCTGGCATCGATGCGGCTGGAACGGTTGCTGAATCAACCGTTGCCGACTTTGCGGTTGGCGACGAAGTTATCGTCACCGGTTATGACCTTGGAATGAATACGCCGGGCGGTTTTGGCCAATACATTCGTGTTCCGGCCGGGTGGGTGATCAAGCGTCCGGTTGGGCTTTCGCTACGTGAATCCATGGCGCTCGGCACGGCTGGCCTGACCGCAGCACTATGCATAGACAAACTTGAACAGGCAGGTTTAGAACCGACCGACTCACCGATTCTGGTGACGGGTGCGACCGGCGGGGTTGGAAGCATTGCGATAGCCCTGTTATCCCGTCTTGGATACAAGGTTGCGGCGGTAACGGGCAAGGCTGAACAAGGCGACTACCTTCGTAAACTTGGCGCAACGCAAATCATCGAGCGTAGCGCGCTGCAGGCTGGTACCGAGAAGCCGCTGCTCAAGGAGCAATGGGCAGCAGCGGTCGATACGGTGGGTGGGGACATTTTGTTCAATGTGGTGAAGTCGTTACAGCGTGGTGGAAGCGTGGCATGTTGCGGCTTGACTGCCGGAACGAATTTTCAGGCTAATGTGCTGCCGTTCATCTTGCGTGGGGTGAATCTGCTGGGGGTCGATTCGGTTGAGATCCCTCTGGTCGTCAAGGCTTCTATGTGGGACAAGCTTTCGGTGCAGTGGAAGCTGCCTAATCTGGACGACTTGGCGCAGGAAGTCTCGCTGGGGCAATTACCTGAAGCGATCGAGCGAATCTTGGCTGGTCAACAGACGGGAAGGATGTTGGTTCGACTCGACTGACCGCGTCTGCTTGTTCTCGGCGATTAGCGTTTTGCTTGTTAATCATAGCCAAAACCGATTTCTGTACGGGTATCGATTGAGTGAAGCTAACGCTACTTCAACGCAGCAGGAGTCGCTCATGAAAATGCTGGCAGAAAAAATCAAGGCCGCCTTTGGTAGGCACCCGATCACCGCAATGGAACAGCTAGAGGTGGTAGAGCATCCCAACTTTTGGATGTATCAAAGTACAAAGACCCACCGAAAACAGGCTGTTTGAAAATCTCCCTGCATACACCGCGCTGACAAACAGACGCCCCGATTTATAGGGGCGCTTGTTTGTGTATGAAGCCGAAAAACGCACTCCGCGGTTGAGCTTGCCAACCGGATCATAGCTCGGACGGCATTTGCGGCTGGGGCTGAGCGTTGCTGAAATCACGCGCGCAGGTCCAGCTTGGCCACCTAAGCCTCGATCATTCGCACCAGATCGACTTCTGAGCCAACTCATCGAGTGTCGGCGGGACCGGCCGCTCTGCTCGCGCCCTTCGCCTGGATGTATCCATAAACGAGGATGCCCCATACATGTGGGGCATCGTCTTCCGCTAGGCACCGAGCGGCGAGATTTTTCACTTCTACAAAAGTACGTTTTTTTACTGCAACACCAGCTGAATCAGCCTTGTCGACGGCGAAATAGTGGTAGCGGCTCGTCAGCGGCAGACTGGTACGTGACGGAGAAATCCTTCAGGCTTTCCAATGCGTCATAAGGGTCGCGATCCGGGCGAATGGCAAAGGCGTCGAAGCCGCAGCGGCGCATATAAAACAACTGGTCGCGCAGCACGTCGCCGATCGCCCGTATTTCGCCCGTATAACCGTAACGCTCGCGGAGCAGGCGGGCGCTGGAATAATGACGGCCATCGGTAAACGCCGGGAAATTAAGCGCGATTACCTGAAAATGCTCGAGGTCGTCAGCGATTTCCTCGACGGCTTCGTCAGAATCTAGCCAGATACCAAGACCGCCATCGCGTGCTTTCAACGCGTGGGCATGATCAAGCCACAGCTGAAACGGCACGATCAAATCATCACAGTTGGACAAACCGTCGAGAGTCACGTCCTTGGGCAGCAGGTGCCAGGTCTCATCGATGACCTGGCCGTCCTTAATGATTCGCTGCATAGACGCGCTCCTTAAAGGGGTCGATGCCGATACGGCGGAAGGTGTCGAGAAACTGTTCATCTTCTGTACGCTGCTCCACATAGACGCTGATGACCTTTTCGATCACGTCGGGCATGACGTCCTGCGCGAATGACGGGCCGAGTATCTGGCCGAGGCTCGCGTTGCGGCCCGAGCTGCCACCGAGCGAAACCTGGTAAAACTCTGCGCCCTTCTTATCCACCCCGAGAATGCCGATATTGCCTACGTGGTGATGCCCGCACGCGTTCATGCAGCCAGAGATGTTCAGGTCGATATCGCCAATGTCGAACAAGTAATCCAGGTCGTCGAAGCGGCGCTGGATGGCTTCGGCAATAGGTATCGACTTGGCATTGGCCAGCGAGCAGAAGTCGCCGCCGGGGCAGCAAATGATATCGGTAAGCAGACCGATGTTAGGCGTTGCAACGCCAAGCTCGCGTAGCTCGTTCCACAATTCGAACAGATGCGATTGCTCAACGTCCGCGAGGATCATGTTCTGCTCGTGGGAGTTACGCACTTCACCGAAACTGTAGCGATCGGCCAAGTCGGCGATGGCGTCGAGCTGCTTGTCGGTGACATCACCGGGAGCTACGCCTGTGCTTTTAAGCGACAGAGTAACAGCGGCGTATCCAGGCTTCTTGTGAGCGACCACGTTACGCTGGCGCCAACGGGCGAAACCGGGGTGCTCGGCTTCTAGCTGAGCAAGCGCCTCATCCTGATCTTCAATTGTCTTGTAGGCCGGATCGACGAAGAATTTGCTGATCCGTGCGACCTCGGCCTCGGTCAGTGTATTTGCGCCGTCCTTTAGATAGGACCACTCGGCTTCCACACGCTCGGCGAACACTTCGGGAGTAAGCGCTTTGACCAGAATCTTGATCCGCGCCTTGAACTTGTTGTCACGACGGCCATAGCGGTTGTAAACGCGCAGGATCGCGTCGAGATAGGTCAGCAGATGCTGCCACGGCAGGAATTCATTGATAAAGCTGCCGACGATCGGCGTACGACCGAGACCTCCTCCGACCGACACGCGGAAGCCCAGCTCTCCAGCATCGTTCTTGACGGCTTCGAGACCGATATCGTGCACTTCGATGGCAGCGCGGTCGCTTACGGCGCCGTTGACCGCAATCTTGAACTTGCGCGGAAGAAACGCGAATTCCGGATGGAAGGTCGACCATTGGCGAATGATCTCGCACCAAGGGCGCGGGTCGATCAGTTCGTCCTTGGCCACACCGGCGAACTGGTCGGTGGTGGTGTTGCGGATGCAGTTGCCGCTGGTCTGGATGGAGTGCATCTGCACGGTTGCCAGTTCGGCGAGGATGTCAGGAACATCCTCCAGCTCGGGCCAGTTGAGCTGAACGTTGGTCCGTGTACTGATATGGGCATAGCCCTTATCGTACTTGCGCGTGATATCCGCCAGCTTGCGAATCTGGGTAGACGACAACAGCCCGTACGGCACAGCCATGCGCAGCATCGGCGCATAGCGCTGGATGTACAGACCGTTCTGCAGGCGAAGAGGCAACAGTTCCGCGTCAGTCAGTTCACCGGCCAGATAGCGGCGAATCTGGTCACGGAACTGACGCACGCGATCCTCGATGATGTGTTGGTCATACTGGTCGTATACGTACATAAATGTCCTGTTATTTCAGGCTGTCTACAGCTTCTGCGCGCACGGCCGCGCACCCGTTCATGGGAGGCCGGCACGATACCAGCTAGCGTTTATGCGCAAAAGTGATGTTTGGGAATATGTTTAGAACGAAACGCTGCTTTTAGTGCATTTCAAACGCAGTCTTGAGTGACCGGCGCGTATGGACTTAACTGCAATCAATGCAATCCACAACAAGAAGGTATACCGCTGTGTCCGACCATTTTAAACGCCATGACAGTGACAGCCGTGTAGATGCCGCCGCGATCTTCTTTCTGATCCTGCTGGCGGTCTCGACAGCGGTATTCTGGGTGAGTCACCAGTAACAGGCGGCCTCGGCGAACCGGATTAAACGCCGCCGAGGTAGAGCACCAGCTTGACGACGCCCAGAATCACCAAGATGAACGCTACGGTAAACCCGACGCCGAGAAGAATGAAGTGACTGGGTTTGCCGTGGCTGAAGTCCCGTTCGCGGTTTTTCCCGCTTTGCACGCCTAAAGCGCCGGCCAGCATGCTTTGAAGCATCTGTCGTAGCGTGAGCGATTTGGGTTGCCTGTCTTCGTTCATAACTGTCTCCGTAAGGCTGGCTGCTCTAAAGTTTAGTCAGCATTCCTGCTTCTGCAGAGAACGATCCAGTTGTCGGGACATCAATGAGGTCGTCAGGCAGATTGTTACTGATCGTGCCCAGGCTGGCGCGAAAGGGCAGGCCTTGGCCCTCCACGGTTAGACAACAGAAGTGCGTGGTGGCCCGACCACAGTCACAGGCGAGGCTGGCTATACGTTGACGGTGACGGCGGCCAAGGGTTGAGAGGCGTCGGTCAGGTGTACCGTGACCCGGCTAACGGCGAGCTGATTCTGATCGGCGACTGAGACCCGCTGCAATCGCACATCCGTCGGGCCTTGCAGCGGTTATCAACCCTTGAACCAGTCCCACAAGCCCAGCGAGTAGTTCGGCAGCAGATTGATTCCGAGTGCCGACTTCAGCAAGTACAACGCAACCAGGCCAACCAGTAGAGAAAAGAACAGAAATATGGTGACCGCGCCCGCTTTGGCCGCCAATGAAACACTCCGCTGGGCTCGGCTTAGGCTGCGTTTGTTTCGCCCGCCAACCAATACGAAATAGTACTGGTTGCTCCATAGGCTGAAGGTGCCGCGCCAATCGAGCTTGTGCCTGGCCCACGAGCGGGTCGCGAAGGCATTGCGTAACGCAGCCAGCTGTTGCGGTGTGAAACTCTCCTGCAGTTCGGCAGGAAGCCGTTGCTTAAGCCCGACCACGAACGGGTCCTGATCCAGGGCACTGGCTTGATGTACAGGTGAGTCATCGGGTGTGGGTTCGTGAGCGAGCATAGCGTCAGGTTGCCGTCGGAAAGCGAGATGGACGGTGGCTTATGCAACTACCCGGCCGAAACGCTCCGTCAGTTCTTCTAACCGTTCGACCAATTGGGTGAAGCTGGGTCGTTGGCTCGGGTCTTCCTGCATGCATTGACGCTGCAGGGTCTCAAGGGATGCAAGGCAATCCGCTTGGCCGCGGGCGTCGCGGCGTGCCAGTAGTTCCTCGAGTAAACAGCCGAACGCTCGGGTTTCGAGGCGCTGCAGCGCTTGGCCCTCAGGGGTGTCTGGGTCGAAGAACGAGGCCGCACCGAAGTCGCTAAGCAGCGTTTGGCCACGCGAATCGACCAGCAGGTTGTGCGCGTAGAGGTCGCCGTGCAGGATGCCTAGCGCATGCAGATGACTGGCCGCCGAAGCGGCACCTGTCGCGATCCGCAGCAATTGGTCTATGGAAAACCGTTGCGCCGGTGCGTAGCAGTCCCGAGTGCAGCTCACCAATGACGGTGGGCCGGCGAGCACCTGGTATGACGGATCGATGAGTGCCATCAACAAGCCCGGTAGCGCATCGGTGCGCTCGGCCAGTGGTCCAGCAACGGCTATCAGGTTGGGGTGTTCGCCAGCGGCTATACAGGCTGCCATCTCGCTGTGTGGCAGTCCATCGCTGGTCAGGCTGCCTTTGAACAGTTTGGCCGCCATGGCTTGCCCGCTGCTTCCCGGCCGCTGCCATTCGGCACGATGGACGATCCCGGATGCGCCCTGCCCAAGCACTCCGTCTAACGACACCTGAGCACGGTCGATGGGCGGCAACGGATGCTGGGCCAGAATCTCGCCCTCCATCCTGTCACTGAACGGATTGCCGGCGAATGCCAGCCAGGTCAGTCGGGGCATATGCAGCAGCCAGGCGGGAAGAGCCGAGAGCTGGTTGGCGGCAATTCGCAGCAACTCCAGGCGCCGGCAGCCGGCAAGCGATTCGGGAAGCCCGCGCAGCCGGTTACCTGCCAGCATCAGTTTCTGCAGGTGTTCGCACTGGCCGATCTGGCCGGGCAACGCTTCGAGCTGGTTGTCGGTGAGAATCAGCCAGCGCAGCCGAAGAGGGAGCGCTTCGGCCGGCAATGTGCGGATGCGGTTGGCTTTGAAACCTACCATTTCCAGCTGCGTGCAGCGGCCAAGCACAGTGGGCACTGCGGTAAAGGCGTTATCGGAGCAGAACAGGATGCGCAGTCTGTGCAAGCGCGGCAGGTCATCAGGCAGGCTGCTCAGCCTGTTGCCGGACAGGTTGAGCACTTCCAGGCTGTCGGCCAGGTCGAAGATTTCTCGTGGGAAAGTGTCGAGCTCTTCAGACAGGTCGAGACGGATGATGCCCGCCAGCTCGCCGCGCTTCAATTGTTCCACTGTATGCATGCTGTTCTCGTTGCCCGCCGCGGGGCATGGTTGCGCGATCGCCGCCGCCTGTATCGGCCCGTCGAGGGCTTGGTTCGACTGGGTCGCGCTAGGACAACGGCACGCGTGACTGGTTCAGCGCAACGGCTCTGGCCTGGATGTTTGCGGGGGCTGGCGGCGGTCGCGCACGATGCGTTCGGCGCGCGCACGCAGTTGTCCGCAACCGCCATCGATATCCTGGCCGGCTGAATTGCGCACTTTGGTCAGCACCCCGTTTTCGTGCAGATAACGCATGATCTGGCGAATCCGCTCGGCTGCAGGGCGTTGGAACTCATCGTCGTCCAGGCTGTTGTAAGGGATGACGTTCATGATCGCGAACCTGCCGCGCAACAGACGGATGATGCCGTCCATCTCATCCTGACTGTCGTTGATGCCCTGCAGCAACGTCCATTGGTACTGGATTGGATAGCCGACCAGCCGGGCGTAGCGCTCGCCGAGTTCGACCAGGTCGCCGGGGTCGAACACCGGGGCTCGCGGTAACAGCGCACGACGTAGCACAGCATCGGTACTGTGCAGCGACAATGCCAGGGCTGGCTGTACGCGCTGTAAGGGGAGGCGTTCGAATACGCGTGCATCGCCAACAGTGGAAAACACCAGATTCTTGTGGCCGATGCCGCCATCGGTGCCGAGCAGGTCGATCGCTTCAAGCACGTTGTCGAGGTTGTGCGCGGGCTCGCCCATGCCCATGAACACCACTTTCTTAACCGGGCGAAAACGCCGCGCCAGTGCGACCTGGGCGACGATCTCGGAACTGCCGAGTTGGCGCAGCAAACCGCTCTTGCCGGTCATGCAAAATACGCAACCGACTGCGCAGCCGACTTGGCTTGACACGCAAAGCCCATCGCGAGGTAAGAGCACGCTCTCGACCATCTGACCGTCCACCAGCTCCACCAACAAGCGGGCGGAGCCATCGGCGCCCGGATGCTCGGAGCGGAGCCGTACCAGGCTATCTAAGGCGTCGCTGACCGCAGGCAGGCCGTTGCGCACTGACAGAGGCAGAAAGTCTTCGGTTTTCTGGTGGCGAGTTCCGACATCCAGCGCCTGCCCGTTGAGCCAGGCGCGCGTGACCCGACCGATGTGGACGGGCTTGGCGCCGATCTCGGTGAGCTGCTGATGAAGGTCTTGGATACGCATAGGGCGCGCATTCTAGCCAAAGGCCGAGGCCCGGTCTGTAGTGGAGGTGAAGAATGCCAGGCTCCGCCCCTACGGCATTCATTCTTTAAAGCGGCGACTGCCCAGGGCGAGTCCGAACAACAGTATCGCGAGCAGGCTAAAAGCGAGCGTCAGCGAACCATAGTGAGCGATCACGCCAATCACGGCCGGGCCGGCAAGCACACCGGCAAAGCCAATGGTAGTCGCCGCGGTGATGGCTTGATGCACCGGCATGTCGTGCTGCCGGCTCAAGGAAGAAATCAACACCGGTGAGACGTTGGCGCAGCCCAGGCCACACAAGCCGTAACCGAGGAGGGCGAGTCCCCAGTGCTCGGTCAGGATGCTCAGGCCGATGCCGATTCCAGCCAAGAGGCCGCCAAAGCCGATTACCCGTGAGGTCCCCAGGCTGTTTACCACAGGCGCTCCGGCGAAGCGGCCGATGGTTACCATCAAGGCGAAGCTTGCATAACCCAGCCCGCCCTTGGCGGTTTCCAGGGCCTTGTGCTCGGTGAGGTAGAGGGCGCTCCAGTCCAGCACTGCACCTTCGGCCAGGTAGACAACGAAACACAGGGCACCCACCCACAGCACCATGCCGGTAGGGCGGATAAAAGCGATCCCGCCGCCTGGTGCCCTGTCTCGGAGGAAACCAGATGCGACGGCAAGATTGGCCAAAGCGATTGCAGTGATCATCAACAGCGTGCCGGTTGCCGGTGCGAGGCCCAGGGTCAACGCGCCGGTGAGGGCCAGCGCGCCACAGATCGATCCCAGGCTGAACATGCCGTGGAAGTTCGACATGTGTCGCTTGCCGGTGCCGCGTTCGACGAGCACGCCCTGGATATTCAGCACCACATCGATGACACCCAGGCTGCCACCGAAGCAGAACAACGCCAAGGCGAGAATCCAGACCGATTCGGTCAGCGCCATTCCGGTCAGTGCCAAAAGCAATAGCGCCACGCTAGACAGCACCACTGGACGAATGCCGCAGCGGGTCACCAGCAATCCGGATAACGGCATCCAGCTCAACGAGCCGATACCGACGCACAGCAACAGTGTGCCGAACAGAGCATCGCTCATCTCGATGCGTTCGCGCACATAAGGCACCAGCGGCGCCCATACGGACAGACCGAATCCGGCCATGAAGAATCCGACCCGAGTTGCGCGGCGCACTACGGGTGATGTGGCATCAATTGAGTGGGGCGCCGCCGACATTTGCGGGTGTCCTTGACCGAAAGTTGCAGGGGCGCTAAGCCGCGGAGCGAGAGTATGCTGGCGCATTGTGAACATTACGCGCAGAAACTGCCTGCCCGCGCCTAATGGTGCTACTGGTGTTGAACTGACTAGCGTGCGGTGTAGCCGCCATCGATGAGGTGAACGCTGCCAGTGATAAAAGCGGCACGGTCAGAAAGCAGGTACGCGACAAGATCGGCAACTTCCGCCCGCGTTGCGGTCCGTCCCAACGGATGGGCCGTTGCCATCGTATGCAGTAATTCGTCGCCAGCCTCGCGAATACGCGGAGTCTCGACATAGCCAGGTGCAACGGCGCAGACGCGCACGCCTTGCGTAGCAGTTTCGAGGGCGACCGATTTCGTCAGGCCAATGATGCCGTGCTTGGCCGCGGTATAGGCGCAAAGCCCGGCAATCCCGACGACGCCATTGGCGGAAGACATGTTGACGATCGCGCCGCCGCCGCTGGCGACAATGGCGGGCACCTGATACTTGAGCCCATAGAATACGCCGCTCAGGTCGGTTTCTATGACGTCATGCCAGGTGTCGATATCCGGTTCCGACACGGATGTTTCATGCGGCCCGGTAATGCCCGCATTGTTCACGGCGAAGTGCAGCCCGCCAAAACGGTCCTGCGTCATCTTGACCATATCGCGCACGCTGGTGTGATCGCGTACATCGGCTGCAATCGCCAGGGTTCGTTCACCCGTAGGGTCTAGATGTGCCGCCACGTCGCGTGCTGGCTCAAAATGTCGGTTGGCAAGAACCACGTTCGCACCGGCGGCAAACAGTCGCTCGGCGATTGCTTCGCCGAGGCCAGTGCCGGCTCCCGTAACGATGGCGGTTCGCTTGCTGAATTCGCTCGTGCTGCACATGTCTTTTCCTCTTGTCGCAGGATGAAAGGAAAACGTTGCGGTCGATCGGCAAGCCTAGTCACTGCCATGGTACGACGCGAATCATCGCCGGATTACCAGCGGGCTTCATCTCGGCGCATCCAACCCTGCGGTGCTCATGTTAATGTTCGTGTTTGCCAGCAATGCGGTCCGGAGCGGTACATGAAGTTCATTCACCAGCGCGAACACCTCAACGAAGATGACTTCGTGATCATCGAGTGTTCGCAGCCCTGCAATATCCGTTTGATGAACGACAAGAATTTCCGCAGCTTCAAGAATGGCGGCCGGCATGCCTATCACGGCGGCGCCTTCGACAAGTTTCCAGCGAAGATCAAGGTGCCCAACACCGGCTTCTGGAACATCACCATCGATACGGTGACACGCAAGGCCATCAGTGTTACGCGTAAGCCGACGCTCACACACTCGATCAAGATCGTCCGTAATTCGCCGTCCGAGCTGAAGTAACTCCGTCCATCCGGCCGCGCAGTTTCGGCTGCCGCTCGGTTCCAGGTTGATCAAACGTCACTCGTCACTCGTCACTCCGTCTGGGTCGTAATCGCTTGCCTTTGGTTTTCTATATAATTAGCTTCACGTAAAGATTCTTTTCGTGGAGATAATTATGCGTAAGCCCAAAGGTGGCGATCACGTCGATGACGTGCTCGCTCAATGGCAAAACGTTCGCCCTGAAGGCGATGCGTCGCCGATGGCGATCTTCACGCGCGTGTATCGGCTGTCCAAATACCTTAATAGGCGCATCGCCGATGTATTTCGCAAGCACGGGCTGCATGACGGCGAGTTCGATCTGCTCGCGACGCTATATCGCAGCGGTCAGCCGCAAGGGCTTACACCGAACGCGTTGCGACACGCCGCCGTGCTCAGTTCAGGTGCCATGACTAACCGGCTCGATCGGCTGGAGGCGGCCGGGCTGATTCAGCGCGTTCCCAACCCGGACGATCGGCGCAGCCTGTTGATACGCCTCACTGTTCAAGGGCAGACCGTATTGCTTGGCTGCCTTGATGAGTATCTGGCGACCCTGGATGGCGTGCAGGCGCCGCTCGATAAAGAGCAAAGACAGGCCTTGGCGAGCGGTCTGCGCGTACTACTGCGGACATTGGAGGAGCAGGGCGATGACTGAGGCGAAGCGTGGCACCACAGGTGCGCATCTGGGCATGCTGCTCTGGGCGTTGTTCGTTGGCCTGTCCTTTCCCGCGGTGGGGTTGATGAGCGAAGGCTTGCCGCCGTTGCTACTGACTGCCATCCGTTTCAGCATCGCTGCCTTGGCATTGCTGCCGCTGCTGTTGCGTCAAGGTAATCGTTGGCCGAGCCTACCCGGCCTGCTGCTGTATGCGTTGATGGGTCTGAGTCTGGCCGGTTTCTTCGGCACCATGTTCTGGGCGGCGCACCGTATCAGCGCGCTGTCCATGGCCACGCTTTTTGTCAGTGTGCCGCTGCTGGCCTATTGCATCGGCCGCGGCTTGGGCGTTGAGCAGCCTGCGGGCCGGCTGCTGGCGATTCTGGCGCTGGGTGCGTTGGGTGCGCTGGGGCTGGCCGTGGCCGAAAGCAACGGAGACCTCGCGCAGTTGAAGTTCGGCTTTGGTGAGCTGGCGTTCTTCTTCGGCTGCATCGCCTCGGCGTTGTACCCCGTGTTGAGCAAGTGGGGGCTGCACCGTGGCGTACTGGCGCCACAGGCAGGTTTGCGCACGTTCTGGAGTCTGCTGACGGGCGCGATGCTGATCGGCGCGCTCGGGCTGGTCTGGGAACAGCCGACGGCACTGGCCCGGATGAACCTGGGTGATATCGCGCTGGTGATCTATCTGGGCGTGTTCTCCAGCGGCATGACCTTCTTCCTGCAGCAGCGGGCCACGGCGGTGCTGACTCCTGGCGCCGTCACCGCGTATAGCTATCTGGTCCCTTTCGTGTCAATGGTGTTGTTGTTTATTGCCCAACCGCAGCGAATCGGCTGGCATTGGCTACCGGGTAGCTTGATGGTCGTGCTCGCCATCGTGCTCTTGCTACGGCGTGGCGACAGCACGCAATGAGGGCGGTCAGTCGTCGTCACCACTCGCAATGATCGCGCCAAGGCACCGTAGGCGTGTCTGCGGTGCTTCTCCGATAGCCCAGTACTGTTCGTCTTCGTTCAGCTGCGCTTCCATCACGCTGTTGTAACTGAACGCCCAGTGGCGCCGCTCGCGGCCGTCGAGCGACTCGATGCGCACCACGATGTCATCGCTAGAGAAGGGTTCACTGGCGATCGCGGCGGCCTCTGCGCGATCGAGCAGTTCGTCGTTGAGGGTGAATTGCCAGGCATGCAGGCCGTCGACCTCAAGCATGTCGGCGGTTTCCAGTTCATCGAGCAGGTAGCGGGTTTCGGTAGGCATTGCGTGCTTCGCATAGAGTTTGGCGTTGATTGACGGTCATGGCCGCGACGCCAGTCAGGCGGGCGCGGCCATGTTCGTTTCTGTTCAGCTATCGTAGCCAAGGTTGGGCATCAACCAGCGCTCGGTTACGGCAAGATCCTGCCCTTTGCGCTTGCTGTAGCTCTCGGCCTGGTCCTTGTCGATCTTGCCTACCGCAAAGTACTGCGCCTTAGGATGGGCGAAGTACCAACCGCTGACAGCTGCAGTCGGAAACATTGCGAAGTGCTCGGTGAGGGTGACCTGGCTGGCTCCGTCGCTGTCCAGCAACTTGAACAGTGTGGCTTTTTCCGTGTGGTCGGGGCACGCCGGATATCCGGGGGCAGGGCGGATGCCTTTGTACTGCTCCTTGATCAGCTCCTCGTTGCTCAGCTGTTCCGCCGGTTCGTAACCCCACCATTGCTTGCGCACTTGCTGATGCAGCCACTCGGCGCAGGCTTCCGCTAGGCGATCCGTCAGAGCCTTGACCATGATCGAGTTGTAGTCGTCGCCGGCGTCCCGATAGACCTTGGCCACCTCCTCGGCACCGATGCCTGCGGTGGTGATGAAACCGCCCACGTAATCGGTCACGCCGCTGTCCTTCGGTGCGACGAAATCAGCCAGCGAGAAGTTCGGTTTGCCATCGGTCTTCACCGTTTGCTGGCGCAAGTGGTGCAGCGTCGCAAGTGCTTCGCCATTGTCGCCATAGACCTGGATATCGTCTTCGTCGACCTGATTCGCCGGCCAGAAGCCAAACACCGCACGGGCCTTGATCAGCTTTTCATCGATCAGTTTGTTCAGAATCGCTTGCGCATCGTTGAACAACGACGTGGCGGCTTCGCCGACAACCTCGTCTTCCAGAATGCGTGGGTACTTGCCGGCAAGATCCCAAGCGATAAAGAACGGCGTCCAGTCGACGTAATCCACCAGTGTTCGCAGGTCGATGTCTTCCAGCACCTTGCGGCCGGTGAAGGTCGGCTTGACCGGTGCGTAATCGCTCCAGTCGAACGTGGGTTTGACCGCGATGGCTTGTTCGTAAGTGAGGCGCTCGGTGCGGGCGCTGCGGTTGGCGGTGCGCTCGCGGATCATCGCGTACTCTTCACGGGTCTTTTGCGCGAAAGCCGGCTTGAGCTCTTTCGACAGCAAGGTCGTGGCGACCCCGACAGCGCGCGAGGCGTCGGTGACGTAGACCACCGCGTCATTCTTGTAGTGCTGATCGATCTTCACCGCGGTGTGCGCTTTGGAGGTCGTCGCGCCGCCAATCATCAGCGGCAGCCGGAAGTCCTGGCGCTGCATCTCGCGGGCCACATGTACCATTTCATCCAGCGAGGGCGTGATCAGGCCGGACAGGCCGATGATGTCGCACTTCTCGGCAATCGCGGTTTGCAGGATCTTCTCGGCAGGGACCATGACGCCCATGTCCACCACGTCATAGCCGTTGCAGCCGAGCACCACGCCGACGATGTTCTTGCCGATGTCGTGGACGTCGCCCTTGACCGTGGCCATGAGGATCTTGCCCTTGGCTTCCGGCTTGTCGCCTTTCTCCGCTTCGATGAAGGGGATCAAATGCGCCACCGCCTGCTTCATCACGCGAGCGGATTTGACCACCTGTGGCAAAAACATCTTGCCTGAGCCAAACAGGTCGCCGACCACGTTCATGCCGGACATCAGCGGGCCTTCGATGACCTCGATGGGCCGCGCGCACTGTAGGCGGAACTCCTCGGTGTCTTGAACGATATGGGTGGTGATGCCCTTGACCAGCGCATGTTCCAGCCGTTTTTCGACGCTGAAACCGCGCCATTCCTCGGTTTCGGCTTCCTTGACGCTGCCATCGCCCTTGTATTCGTCGGCGATCGCGAGCAGTGCCTCGGTGCCGTTGGGCGTGCGGTTCAGTACGACGTCTTCGACCGCATCGCGCAGTTTTTTGGGAATCTCGTCGTAGATTTCCAGCTGGCCGGCGTTGACGATGCCCATCGTCAGGCCGTTCTGGATCGCGTAATAGAGGAAGACCGAATGGATCGCCTCACGCACCGGATTGTTACCGCGGAACGAGAACGACACGTTGGACACGCCGCCCGATGTCAAGGCGTAGGGGAGGTGATCGCGGATGTAAGCGCAGGCTTCGATGAAGTCCACCGCGTAGTTGTTGTGCTCTTCAATACCGGTAGCGATCGCGAAGATGTTCGGGTCGAAGATGATGTCTTCCGGCGAGAAGCCGACCTCGTTGACCAGGATGTCGTAGGAGCGCTTGCAGATCTCACGCTTGCGCGCGGCGGTATCGGCCTGCCCGGCTTCGTCGAAGGCCATGACCACCACGGCGGCACCGTAGCGCTTGCAGAGACGCGCATGATGCTTGAATGCCTCGACGCCTTCCTTCATGGAGATCGAGTTGACGATGCCCTTGCCCTGGATGCACTTGAGGCCCGCTTCGATCACTTCCCATTTGGACGAGTCGATCATGATCGGCACGCGCGAAATGTCCGGCTCGCCGGCGATCAGGTTGAGGAAGGTCACCATGGCCTTCTTCGAGTCCAGCATGCCTTCGTCCATGTTGATGTCGATGACCTGGGCGCCGGCTTCGACCTGCTGCAAGGCGACTTCCAGCGCCTCGGTGTAGTTGTCTTCGCGAATCAGCCGGGCGAACCTGGCTGAGCCGGTGATATTGGTGCGCTCGCCAACGTTGACGAACAACGAGCTGCGGTCGATGGTGAACGGCTCAAGACCCGACAAACGGCAGGCCTTGGGAATGTCAGGAATGACGCGTGGTGCGTACTGGGCCACGGCCTGGGCGATCGCCTCGATATGCGCCGGTGTCGTACCGCAGCAGCCGCCGACGATATTAAGGAAGCCACTGGCGGCGAATTCCTCGACCACTCGTGCCATTTCCGCCGGGCTTTCATCGTACTCGCCGAACGCGTTCGGCAATCCGGCGTTGGGGTGTGCCGAGACGTGGGTTTCGGCCTTATTCGAAAGCTCTTCCAGATACGGACGCAGCTCTTTGGCGCCAAGCGCGCAGTTCAGGCCAACGGAAATCGGCTTGGCGTGACGTACTGAGTTCCAGAAGGCTTCGGTCGTCTGTCCCGACAATGTACGGCCGGAGGCATCGGTGATGGTGCCAGAGATCATGATCGGCAGCTCGAAGCCGATCTCTTCAAACACGCCCTGTACTGCGAAGATCGCAGCCTTGGCATTGAGGGTGTCGAAGATGGTCTCGATCAGAATCAGGTCCGAGCCGCCTTCTATCAGACCACGAGTGGCTTCGCTGTAATTCTCCACCAGCTCGTCGAAGGTCACGTTGCGGTAGCCGGGATTATTCACATCGGGTGACAGCGAGCAGGTGCGGCTGGTCGGGCCGAGTACGCCAGCGACGAAGCGTGGGCGGTCCGGTGTCTCGGCGGTCTTGGTATCTGCGGCCTGGCGGGCGAGGCGGGCGCCCTCGACGTTGAGTTCGTAGACCAGTTCCTCCATGCCGTAATCGGCCTGGGACACGCGTGTGGCGTTGAAGGTGTTGGTCTCGACGATGTCGGCGCCGGCGTCGAAATAGGCTTTTTCGATGGCGCTGATGGCGTCCGGACGAGTGAGAATCAACAGGTCGTTGTTACCCTTGAGATCCTGCGGCCAATCGGCGAAGCGCTCGCCGCGATAGTCGGACTCTTCCAGCTTATAGCTCTGGATCATGGTGCCCATGCCGCCGTCGAGAATCAGGATTCGCTGCTGGAGGGCTTGCTGGAGTGCCTGGAGGCGCGCGTTTCGGTCGAGCATGAGTACTACCTGAAGCTGTTTACGAGAACAGCGAATGATAGCAAAGCTGCATGTTTTTTGATCGCTGCCCACTTTTCATGAATTTTATTCATGTTAAAGGCTGGCGGAAGATGTGGAAGGCAGCGATTCATTTAATCCCAGGCGGTGTGCCCGCTGATTAGCGGCGACTGGACAGAAAAAACGGCAGCGGGGCTGAGCCCGCACGGCGTATCAGCGGGGTTCTTCAATTTCTCTATTTCCGACTAAAATGCTAGGACTTTATCCGGGCCGGTGGTTGGCGTACACTGCCAAACATGTATGAGAGGAGTTCCCATGAGCGCCATTACCATTACCGAAGCTGCACACGACTACCTGGCCGATCTGCTTGAAAAGCAGAACACTAACGGGATTGGTATTCGGGTCTTTATCACTCAGCCAGGTACACCGTACGCGGAAACCTGCATCGCCTATTGCAAACCGGGCGAGGAAAAGCCGGACGACGTCGCGATTGCCCTCAAGAGCTTCACTGCCTGGATCGACGGTATCAGCGAACCCTTTTTGGAAGACGCACTGGTTGACTATGCCACCGATCGTATGGGCGGGCAGCTCACAATCAAGGCGCCGAACGCCAAGGTGCCGATGGTCAACGATGACAGTCCCCTCAATGAGCGCATCAATTATTACCTGCAGACTGAAATCAATCCTGGCCTTGCCAGCCACGGCGGGCAGGTGACATTGATCGATGTCGTGGACGAAGGGGTGGCAGTGCTGCAGTTCGGTGGTGGTTGCCAAGGCTGTGGTCAGGCTGATGTGACCCTCAAGGAGGGGATTGAAAAAACCTTGCTGGCACGGATCCCAGAGTTGAAGGGCGTGCGCGACGTGACCGATCACACCAATCGGGACAACGCCTACTATTGAGGAGGTAATAGCCTAAACGATGGTTGTTTCGGTCAGTTAAGTGGCATAACGCCACTATCTTCCCGCATCCTCCCCACGGCGCTCGTTAGCTGAGATAAGCTGTCCAGGTTCCAGAGGCCTGGCCAAGTGAGCGAGCGCTGCATGTCTGCCGTTTCCCTTTTGATTTGCGATGATTCCAGCCTGGCGCGCAAGCAATTGCTGCGCGCGCTACCGGCTGAATGGCCACTGGAGATTTCTCAGGCTGCCAGCGGTTGCGAGGCGCTTGAAAGAATTCGCGAAGGCGGCATCGACCTCTTGCTGCTCGATCTGACCATGCCAGACATGGACGGCTACGAGCTTCTGGCTGTCCTTCGCGATGAGCAGCTGGCGTGCAAGGTCATCGTGATTTCGGCGGACGTCCAGGAAGAGGCAGTGCGCCGGGTGCTGGGGCTGGGAGCGCTGGCGTTCATTCGCAAGCCTGCCGATCCCGCGCATTTGCAACAGACCCTGGCGGGCCTCGGGGTGGTCGGCAGCCAACTGCCAGTGTTCGGAGAACGAAACGCAGGGCCGGTCGCGTTTCGTGACGCCTTTCGCGAGGTGGTCAACGTTGCGATGGGGCGCGCGGCAGCATTGCTTGCCAAAGTGCTCGGCGTATTTGTGCAGCTGCCCATCCCGAATGTGAATATTCTCGAAGTCGGCGAGCTGCACATGGCCCTGGCAGATGCGGCTCAAGGCGACAAACTGTCGGCGGTGTGCCAGGGTTATATCGGCGGCGGCATTGCCGGCGAGGCACTGCTGATTTTCCATGATTCGGAGATTGCCGATATGGCGCGTCTGATGCGCGCCGATGATTACCTCGAATTGGAAATGCTGCTGGACCTATCCAGCCTGCTGATCAGCGCATGCCTGAGCGGCATTGCAGACCAGATCGACGTGGTTTTTTCCCAGGGGCATCCACAGGTGCTGGGCCAGCATGCCTCGATCGACGAGCTTATTCGTGTGAACCGAAAACGCTGGAAAAACACTCTGGCGGTGGAAATCAGCTACAGCCTGGAAGGTCATGATGTTCATTTCGACCTGCTCTTGCTGTTCACTGAAGACTCGGTTGAGCTGCTGTCTCGCAAACTTGCCCACCTGATGAACTGAGCATGTCCGACTCAATCAATCTAAGCGAACTTCACTGGCTGCTGGCAATCGTCCAGAGCATCGACGTGGGTGTGGTGGTGCTCGATCGCGAGTACCGCATCGATGTATGGAACACCTTCATGGAAAACCGCTCCGGACGGCTGCCGGAAGAAGCGCGCAAGAAATCCTTCTTCGAGCTGTTTCCCGAAGTCGATGAGCACTGGTTTCGGCGCAAGGTGGAAAATGTCGCAACGCTCGGGACGCCGTCGTTCACCATCTGGGAGCAGCGGCCCTACCT
This sequence comes from Stutzerimonas xanthomarina DSM 18231, assembly GCF_900129835.1. Classification (GTDB taxonomy): domain Bacteria; phylum Pseudomonadota; class Gammaproteobacteria; order Pseudomonadales; family Pseudomonadaceae; genus Stutzerimonas; species Stutzerimonas xanthomarina. The sequence goes on along the minus strand of NZ_FQXA01000002.1, from coordinate 579,633 downwards.
GTTGCAGTTCAAGAACTACCAGCCGATAACCGGGCTGGAAGATTTCATGTACCAGAACACCACGTTGATGCCATTGAAGGCCCTCAACGGCAGTATCGAGCAAGTCTGCCTGATCATCTATGACGTCACCGATGTGGCGACCAACCGTCGTCAGTTGCAGGCGGCGAATCAGGAACTGCAGCGTCTTTCCAGCACCGACCGACTGACTGGCTTGTTCAATCGGGGGCATTGGGAGGAGATGCTGCGTCAGGACTATGCACGGCATCGTCGCTATGAGCGCAACGCAGCGCTGGTGATGTTCGACATTGACCACTTCAAGAAGATCAACGACAGCTACGGCCATCAGGCCGGTGATGCCGTGATCCAGCAGACTGCCGAACTCGTTCGGCAGAGCATGCGCGACGCAGATATTGCCGGACGTTACGGCGGCGAAGAGTTCGTGGTGCTGCTGCCGGACACTGATAGCGAGGGTGCTTTGACTTTTGCCGAACGGTTGCGGCAATCCATCGAAGCACATGAGGTCGTCTACGACGGACACAGCATTCGCTTCACCGTCAGTTTGGGGATTGCGGACCTTAGCGAGCCCACCAGCGGCTATGCGCAACTGATCGAGCGCGCCGACAACGCCCTGTACTCATCGAAAGCTGCTGGCCGAAATCAGGTCACCCTGTACCGCTAGGAAGATGCGGAGATGCAGTGCGGGCGCTCAGGAACTTCAGTAAGGTAGCTTCCTCGCTGCTCATCCACTTTCGCTTTCTTGCCTTGCCCAGTTTCGCCAGCTCGCCAGCGGCGAAGGCGTCAAGTACGTCGGGATGGACGTAGCACTGTCGGCACACGGCGGGTGTATTGCCGAGCTGGCGAGACACCTGCGCGACCACTTCGGCCAGGTTGCGTCGCGCCACGGTCTCCGGCTGCCATTCAAGTTTGCGCAGATAGTCCAGCGCCAGGGCGCTGCCTGCCCAGGTTCGATAGTCCTTGGCGGTGAAGTCGCCCCCGGTCATCTCCTGGATGAACTCATTGACGTCGCTGGAGCTCACTGGGTGACGCACACCTTTTTCATCCAGATATTGAAACAGATGCTGGCCGGGCAGCTCCATACAGCGGCGGACGATGCGTGCTAGCCGCTGGTTCCTGAGCGTCACGCGGTGCTCTACACCGCTTTTGCCGCGGAACTGAAAGCGGATCGAGGCGCCCCGGACATCGACATGCCGGGTTCGTAGTGTGGTCAGCCCGTAGGAACGGTTTTCCTTTGCATAGCGCGAGTTACCAACACGAATCAGTGTCGATTCGAGCAACTGCACCAGCAGCGCCATGACTTTTTCCCTTGGCATGCCGCGCAGGACCAGTCGCTGCTGTAAGCGCTCGCGCATACGCGGCAGGGCCGTGCCGAACGCCAGAACACGTTCGTACTTGTTGTTGTCGCAGATTTCCCGCCAGCGAGGGTGGTAGCGATATTGCTTGCGGCCGCGGGCATCTCGTCCCGTTGCCTGCATATGGCCTTGCGGATCCGGACAGATCCAGACCTTTGTATAAGCGGGCGGAATGGCTAGTCTGTTGATCCGCGCTATTTCCTGTGTGTCGCGAATACGCTCGCCAGACGGCAGGAAATAGGCGAATTTGCCTCCAATTTTTCGGCGACTGATCCCCGGCTCGTGATCGTCCACATAGTGAAGATCGGCTGGAAGCTCGGGGCACAGGGCGGTGCCGGTATCCGGCTGCTCATCCGCCGGTAGCGGGCGACTACCCTCCGCTAACCGCACAACCGTCTCACAGCCCTGATCGATCAACATACGCGCTTCTCACCGAACCACAGCGCAACCCAGCGAGGCCTGGCTGCATCGACGTACAGCCAGGCCGGTCTCGAGTGACTGTAGCGTCTCGCGGGAGGCGCGGACGCGGATTCAGTCATCGCTTTCCTTGCTATTACGCATCAACAGCCTTATTGCGGCTACCAGCTCGTCAATAGCTTCGCGGTAGATGGCTGGGTCCGCCTTTTTTTCGGCGTGATCAGCATGCCGTCGCGCAGTGTCCAGATGGTCATTTATCGAGGAATAGTCACCGATCATGTAATCGCTCCTGGGTTTGATGGAACAGGACGAATTGTGCTGACACAGCCACAGTGCCTGTCTCAATAAGAGACCGGTGCAAACGAGAGGGGTTCGGGCTGCATGTTTTTTTAGTCCGGCTCAGTCACCTATTGTCGCGTGTACGAACTGGAGGTCAGCCGGTAATGCCTGGCTGCGCGGGCAGGGACCATGCACTTAACTGCACGCCATCATTGCTCAGCTGGAGCCGGGCGTTCTCCAGCAAGCCAGCAAGGTGCTTAGGGTCTGCATACTGGGATCGAGCAATGTGCGCAACCGACAGGGCTTCGGTACCCGCTGTGTTGAGAACGCGTAGCGAGAAGCTGCTGTCGTCGCGATCAGCCTGAGTAGTTGCGTGCAAAGGCAAGAAAGCCATCTCGCTGATGTGCCTGGCTTCATCTATTGAAAGGCGTTGTGCAGTCATCATCATGCTCCGCCGTGAAGATTGTTTATTTCTCAGCTGCGACCTCGAAAACAAGGTTGATTCCATCGCCGCTGCCGTCTCCGATAACTGAGCCCTGAACGGGTCTATGAGTCACCTGACGGCCTTTGTAGAAATCGCTCAGTCGCCGCTGCGCCACTTCGCAGACATGCGTGATCAGCCCGGTGGACTGCGTGTCTCGAGCAATGATGAACTTCAACGTAATGCAGTGGCTCTGGGCGCCCTCGGGCAAATCGGCCAATCCGCTGCTGTACCATTGATCGTTGACGTAGGCTTCTGCACCTTTCATGGGAGCGCTCCTTCTGTTTATTCGCTTATTGCTGGGACCGTTAAACAACCGAATGGGTCCGTTTTGCTAGCAGAGCCAGCTTGGTGGCGAAGCGAAACACAAAGAAAAAGGCCCGGCGCTTGCGCAACCGGGCCTTATCTAGAAGGAGTGTGTTACTCAGGCATCTGCCAAGGGGCGAGATGCATACCCTGACGACTCAGGTCGGCGCGCGCCTGTTCCAGGGACTGACCGAGCTTGACCGGGTCGGAGTAGACATTGCTCGCCAATTTGCAATGGCCTACTGTGCGCGATTCGCTGCCATCCAGGACCGTTATGCTGAGTTCGCCATTGCCTTCGAGCAGCGTCCAGGCGACGCACTGGAACGGCTTGAATGCGCGGTCAGTGATAAGGAGGGCGTCGTTAAAGCGAAGCGGGCTGTTCATCAGGCATGTCTCTCTGTGTGATAACCAAAAATCGGATTTGAGCCTGCCGCCAGGCTGCCGGCGTTGGCCTTACATATCCATTGATGTACACAGAGGACTGTTAAGTCACAGGGTTGTTTCTTGTTTTGTAGGTTTTTTTGCAATTAGCCAAAGGTCTAGCATTAGGTACAGCTTCGATGCTCGGCTTAACCTCAAGTTAACTATCTGTTTTTGCAGAATTTTCGGAATGAGTACGGTGCAATCGCTGCCAGAACTCACCACGTTGTGCCCGTTGAACTGTGGCGAAAAGCCGCAGCCGGTGCGGAAAAGAAAAACGGCCAGACCCGATTTGGGCCTGGCCGTTATGTCCAACGTTTGCCTGCAGAGCTTGGCTAGACTTTGAATTGCTTGAGCAGACGATTCAATTGTTCGGCTAGCTCGCCGAGCCGCTCTCCCGCCGCGCTGGACTGTTCCGCTGCCTGGGTACTTTGCTGCGCCAATCCAGCTGCCTGGGTGACGTTTTGGTTAATGTCTTCAACCACGTGCGTTTGTTGCAATGTGGCACTGGCTATCGACGCGTTTAATCCCGACAGGTTGCGCAGCGCCTGGGCAATTTGGCCAAGGCTTGCCCCGGCCTGACTCGCTTGCTCCACCGTGGCCTGGGAAGCTCGGCTGCTTTCCATGATCACCGTGACGGCTGCACCTGAGTTTTTCTGCAGGCGCTCGATCATTGTATGAATCTCGGCCGTTGAGGTCTGGGTGCGTTGCGCAAGCAGGCGAACCTCGTCGGCCACCACTGCGAAGCCTCGACCTTGCTCACCTGCGCGGGCTGCCTCGATCGCGGCGTTTAGTGCGAGGAGGTTGGTTTGATCGGCGATGGATCCGATAACCTCGAGCACCGATCCGATCTTCGTGGTCTCGTCCGCTAACGACTGGATGACCCCCACAGCTTCGTTGATGGTGGTTGAGAGTTGATCGATCTGCTGCAAGCTGGCTTCAATATTCCGTTGGCCCAAGCCGGCCTGTTGCTCCGCATCGCCGACTTCGTTCGAAGCATGCTCGGCGTTCTTTGCCACTTCCTGCACCGCGTAGGTCACCTCGTTGACGGCGGTGGCAACCAGCTCCATCTGCTGTGACTGCTGCTGACTTTGCTTGTGCGCCTGTCCGGCCAGCGCACCGAGCGCGCTAGATGAGGTTTCCAGAGCGCCAGAGGTCTCGAACAGTTGCCCGATCACTGTGCGTAGTTTTTGGGTGAATGTGTTGAAGTCGCGGCTAAGCGTGGTCAGCTCGTCGTTGCCCGACACGTCGAGGTTACGCGTCAGGTCAGCTTCGCCGCTGGCGATGTTGGCCATGGCCTGCATGGAGTGACGCAGCGGATGGGTAATGCTGCGGATGAGGATCGCGACCAGGGCAGCCATCAGTGCAGCTATGGCCAAACCGATGAGCGAAAAACGTACCAGATAATTCTGAAATTCCGCCTCGACATCGTCGACGTAGATGCCTGAACCGATGATCCAGCCCCAGGGTTTGAATAGCTCGACATAGGAAATCTTCGGCACGGGGTCTTTTTCGCCGGGCTTCGCCCATTGATAGTCAACCAGGCCGGCACCTTTGAGTTGAGCAACCTTGACCATTTCATTGAACAGCGCTTTGCCGTTCGGATCTTTGACCTTGGAAAGGTCCTGACCTTCAAGCTCCGGCTTCATAGGATGCATAACCATGACCGGCTGCATGTCGTTGATCCAGAAATAATCGTTCTGGCCATAGCGAATCAAACGAACCTGGTCCATTGCGGCTTTCTGCGCCTCAGCGGTCGTCATGCTTCCGCTGGCTTCGAGCTGCTGATAGTAGGTCAGCACTCCGCGCGCCGTCTCGACGATGTTCTGGGTCATGATCTGCTTGCCTTTGTACAGGTCGATACGAACCTGCTGAATCATCAACAGGCCAAGCACAAATAGCATGGCAACTGCTACCAGGGGAATCAGCCAGAGGCGCTTACTGATTGGGAAGTTTCTTAGCAGATTCATGGGGTTGTAAGCTCCTGTTGATGCGTTGTGTTCTTATTCAAATAGGCAGTGGAGCGCGGCGACATGGTCTTCCTTGCAAAACCAGCTACGGCAGTGGCTGTTGGCTATGACTCATGAATAGCGTTTCGGCAGTTGTTGGAAAAAGATGAGGGTGCCCGTGTCTGCCCAATGAATTTACTTGTCTCAAGCGAGTCAGAACAGCGCTCAGATGGCTATCTGACATATACCTTTGTTGCATATTCAGTCGCGGTGAGTTGCGCCGCTAACGGGGGATCGAATGGACCTTTGGCTTGCCTTTCAGGCGTTGCTTCTCGGGGTGGTGGAAGGCATTACGGAATTTCTGCCGATTTCCAGCACCGGACACCAGATCATCGTCGCCGACCTGATCGGCTTCGGCGGCGAAAGAGCATTGGCTTTCAATATCATTATTCAGCTAGGCGCCATCCTGGCTGTCGTATGGGAATATCGAGGCAAGATATTTGACGTGGTGGTCGGTCTGCCGAAGGAGAAGCAGGCCCAGAAATTCACCGGGAATCTGCTGGTCGCGTTCTTTCCTGCGGTAGTGCTTGGCGTTGCGTTCGCCAACCTTATCCACGAATACCTGTTCAATCCGATTACGGTTGCAACAGCGCTGGTGATCGGCGGTGTGGTAATGCTCTGGGCAGAAAAACGACAGCATGCGGTGCAGGCCGAAACGGTCGACGACATGCACTGGACTCAGGCCCTGAAGGTCGGTTTCGCCCAATGCCTCGCCCTGATCCCGGGCACATCGCGTTCCGGCGCTACCATTATCGGAGGGCTATTGTTTGGGCTATCGCGTAAGGCCGCCACTGAGTTTTCGTTCTTCCTGGCCATGCCAACCATGGTCGGTGCTGCCGTGTATTCGGGTTACAAGTATCGAGATCTTTTTCAGCCGGCCGACTTGCCGGTGTTTGCGATCGGTTTCGTTACGTCCTTCATCTTCGCGATGCTGGCTGTCAGAGCCTTGCTGAAATTTATAGGCAACCATAGCTATGCGGCATTTGCCTGGTATCGAATCATCTTCGGCATCATCATCCTTGGAACCTGGCAGTTCAGCCTGATCGACTGGAGTACCGCGGCTGGCTGAGTACGCTTGAACAGATAGCCAAGGAGCGCTTACGTGCACTCGTTCGAACACCAGCTTCTATCAGTCAACGGCATCACACTCAGCATCTACAGCGCGGGTCCCGCGGATGGGCCTGTAGTCTGGTTGCTGCACGGGTTTCCTGAAAGTTGGTATTCGTGGCGCCACCAGATACGGATGCTGGCAGAGGCCGGGTATCGGGTGCTAGTCCCTGAAATGCGCGGCTACGGGCAGACCAGCGCTCCGGATGATGTCTCCAGCTACGACCTGATGACCGTCTGCGCAGACATCCAGGCAGCAATGAATCTGCTTGGCCAGCGCTCGGTAGCAGTGGTGGGGCACGACTGGGGCGCACCGGTCGCCTGGCATTTGGCCTTGCTCGAGCCGCAGCGAATCAAAGTGATCGCCGCCATGGCCGTTCCCTACGGTGGTCGTCCGAAAAGACCTGCTATAGAGATCATCCGCAGCCAGTTCGCGGATCGGTTCAACTACATCCTTTACTTTCAGCAGCCCGGTGTTGCCGAGGCCGAGCTTGATCAGGACATCCCGCGGACATTGCGGATGATGATGCACAACACCTCGGCAGCAGTCCCCAAGGATTTCTTTCTACAGGACAAACCGGTCGGCAGCTCGCTCTATCAAGGCATGCGAGATCCCGGCGCGCCGCCAGCCTGGTGCGATTCTGACGCGTTCGCCGTCTACCTCGCTACGTTCGAGGGACGCGGCTTTCACGGCGCACTGAACTGGTATCGCAATTTCGAGCGTAACTGGCAGCGCACCGCGCCGTTGGCCGAGCGCAAGATCGAGCAGCCCGCGCTTTTCCTGCTGGGCGACAAGGACCCGGTCGGCACGCTGGAAGCCCATACGCTACAGAAGATGCCCAGCTGGGTATCAGACCTTGAGCAGTACATCGTCGAAGACTGTGGCCATTGGATACAGAGCGAGCAGCCTGAGCAGGTCAACAGGCTGCTTCTGAGTTTTCTTGAGCGCCGCTACGCCCAAGCCCGATAGCGGCTAGCCGCTCGTAGCGCCAAAGGTAAGCCGCTAGAATCCCCGGTTTTTCGGCGGGCTCAATTGCCATGGAATCACGCGGTCAGCTGAAAAGCTGGAACGATCAGAAGGGATTCGGTTTCATTCGGCCGGAACAGGGTAGCGAGGAAATCTTCGCGCATATCTCGGCCATGCGCGGCACTCGCCGCCCGGTGCAAAACGACCGGGTACTCTACATCAGCGAACGGGACGAGGACGGGCGCCTGCGCGCCACGCATATCCGCCTGGATGCAGGGTTATCTCTAGACGAGCCGGCCATTCGACGAAAGCCGCCTGCGGTAGCGATTCAGTCCGCGCACAATAAAAGCTTCCAATCACGGCCCAAGCCCAAAGCGAGGCCCCGGCGCAACGAGGCGATAAGGTGGCCGCTACCAAAGCTCTTTGGGCTGACCCTGCTCTGTCTGTTACCGGCGCTCGGGCTTTTTCGTATGGCGGGCCACGGTAGCTACTGGCCGCTCTACGCCTATCTCTTGGGTAGCGTGTTGGCCTTTGGGCTCTACGTGCACGACAAGCGCAGCGCACTGCGTAGCGGCTGGCGTACACCTGAGGCCCGCCTGCATCTGGTTGAGTTGCTGGGTGGCTGGCCGGGCGCGTTGATCGCTCAGCAGGCATTGCGCCACAAGACGCGTAAATTGTCATTTCAGCTGGTGTTCTGGCTGATCGTTATCGTTCATCAGGCCGCGTGGTTGGACTATCTGTATTTCCAGAGGATGTATCAACTCCTCCCGCAGATCTGAGCACATAAAGGCAACGACACCAGATACAAAAACGCCCCGGCTCAGCGGGGCGCTTTCATGTGTTGCGAAACCTTAGATTACGCCGAGGCTGCGCAGGTAGTCATCGTAAGTGCCGCTGAAGTCAGTCACGCCCGAAGCCGACAGCTCGATAATGCGGGTCGCTAGCGACCCGACAAATTCCCGGTCATGGCTGACGAAGATAAGAGTGCCGGGATAGTTCTCCAGTGCAAGGTTGAGCGCCTCGATCGATTCCATGTCGAGGTGGTTGGTCGGTTCGTCCATCAGCAGCACGTTGGGCTTTTTCAGGATCAGTTTGCCGAACAGCATGCGACCCTGCTCGCCACCGGATATCACGCGGACGGATTTCAGGATTTCGTCGTTGGAGAACAACATGCGACCGAGTGTGCCGCGCACGACCTGTTCGCCACCTTGCGTCCATTGACTCATCCAGTCGAACAGCGTGACATCGTCTTCGAAGTCATCGGCGTGATCCTGGGCGTAGTAGCCCAGCTCAGCGCTTTCGGTCCACTTGACCGAACCCGCATCGGGTTGCAGCTCACCAACTAGCGTGCGCAGCAGGGTAGTCTTGCCGATGCCGTTGGGGCCGATGATGGCTACGCGCTCGCCGGCCTCGACGGTAAAGCTGAAGTTCTTGAACAGCGTTTTGCCGTCGAAGCCCTTCGCGACGTGCTCCACAGTGACTGCCTGGCGGTGCAGCTTCTTGGTTTGCTCGAAACGGATGAAGGGGCTGACACGGCTGGATGGCTTGACCTCGGCCAGCTGGATCTTGTCGATCTGCTTGGCCCGTGAAGTCGCCTGCTTGGCTTTGGAGGCGTTGGCCGAGAAGCGACTGACGAAGGTCTGCAGTTCGGCGATCTGCGCCTTCTTCTTTGCATTATCCGACAGCAGCTGTTCGCGTGACTGCGTTGCTGCGGTCATGTACTCGTCATAGTTGCCGGGGAACAGGCGCAACTCGCAGTAATCCAGGTCCGCCATGTGCGTGCACACGCTGTTCAGGAAGTGGCGGTCGTGGGAGATGATGATCATGGTGCTGTTGCGCGCCGTGAGTACGTTTTCCAGCCAGCGGATAGTGTGAATGTCCAGGTGGTTGGTTGGCTCGTCGAGCAGCAGTACTTCGGGATCCGAAAACAGAGCCTGAGCCAGCAGAACGCGCAATTTCCAGCCAGGCGCGACTTCGCTCATCGGCCCGAAATGTTGTTCCAGTGGAATGCCCAGGCCCAGCAGCAACTCACCAGCGCGAGACTCGGCGGTATAGCCATCCATCTCCGCGAACTCGGTTTCCAGCTCCGCCACTGCCATGCCGTCTTCTTCGCTCATTCCTGGCAGCGAGTAGATACGCTCGCGCTCGGCCTTGACCTCCCACAGCTCCTCGTGGCCCATGATCACCGTGTCGATGACGTTGAAGTCTTCATAGGCGAACTGGTCCTGGCGCAACTTGCCCAGGCGCACATTGGGTTCGAGCATGACCTGGCCTGCAGACGGCTCCAGATCGCCGCCGAGGATTTTCATGAACGTCGACTTGCCAGACCCGTTGGCGCCGATCAGGCCGTAGCGATTGCCATTGCCAAACTTGACGGAGACGTTTTCAAACAGTGGCTTGGCGCCAAACTGCATGGTGATGTTAGCTGTAGAAATCAAGAAGCTCTATCTCGCGGGTTTCAGAGTGTTAGTTTTCGGCTTGTGCATGTTTGGTGCAAACGTCGTTGCTCGTTTGCCCAAAGCCCCACAGCGTTGATCCGGCGGGCGTAGGTTGGCAGCAGCATTCGTGCGCAGGGGCCGAGCTGTTGGGACCAAGGTAGGGGTTCATGCCAGACAGGGTCGCTATTGTCGCATAGCTGCGCCGGCAGTTGTATGAGGTCCGCAAAAGCAAACGCCCCGAACCAGTCGGGGCGTTTGCTTATCTGCTGCTGCGTCGTCAGGCCGTTTATCCAACCTGCGAAGCGAGCATTGTCACTGGTGCATCAAACAGCAGCCACGTCGATCTTTGCTTTGGCCGCAGATTCGCGGAACTCGGCAATCTGATCGAAGCTCAGGTAACGGTAGACGTCAGCCGCCATGGTGTCGATCTGAGCGGCATAGACCATGTACTCCTCGACAGTCGGCAGGCGGCCGAGAATCGAAGCGACAGCTGCCAGTTCTGCAGAAGCCAGGTACACGTTGGTCGCGTCGCCCAGACGGTTGGGGAAGTTACGAGTCGAGGTGGAGACCACCGTCGAGCCGGTTTCTACGCGTGCCTGGTTGCCCATGCACAGCGAGCAACCCGGCATCTCCAGACGCGCACCGGCGCGACCGTAAATACCGTAGTAGCCTTCCTCAGTCAGCTGATGCTGGTCCATTTTGGTCGGCGGCGACAGCCACAGACGAGTCGGCAGGGCGCCGTCGACCTTGTCCAGCAGCTTACCGGCGGCGCGGAAGTGACCAATGTTGGTCATGCACGAACCGATAAACACTTCGTCGATCTTCTCGCCCTGAACGGTCGAGAGCAGGCGAGCATCGTCCGGGTCATTCGGCGCACAAAGTACAGGCTCGGTGACTTCCGACAGGTCGATCTCGATGATCTCGGCGTATTCGGCGTCCGCATCGGCAGCCAGCAGTTCCGGCTGAGCCAACCAGGCTTCCATGGCCTGAGCGCGGCGCTCCAGGGTACGAGCATCGCCATAGCCTTCGCTGATCATCCAGCGCAGCAGAGTGATGTTCGACTGCAGGTACTCGGCGATAGCCGCTTCCGGTAGCTTGATGGTACAGCCAGCAGCAGAGCGCTCTGCCGAGGCGTCCGATAGCTCGAATGCTTGCTCGACGGTCAGGTCGTTCAGGCCTTCGATCTCGAGAATGCGACCAGAGAAGATGTTCTTCTTGCCTTTTTTCTCGACGGTCAGCAGGCCTTTCTGGATGGCGTAGTAAGGGATCGCATGAACCAGATCGCGTAGCGTGATGCCAGGCTTCATCTTGCCCTTGAAGCGAACCAATACCGATTCCGGCATATCCAGCGGCATGACGCCGGTAGCAGCAGCGAAGGCGACCAGGCCGGAACCGGCCGGGAAGGAGATGCCCATCGGGAAGCGAGTGTGCGAGTCACCGCCGGTACCAACAGTGTCCGGCAGAAGCATGCGGTTCAGCCAGCTGTGGATGATGCCGTCACCAGGGCGCAGGGAAACACCGCCGCGGGTCATGATGAAGTCCGGCAGCGTGTGGTGGGTGGTGACGTCGATCGGCTTCGGATAGGCCGCAGTGTGGCAGAAGGACTGCATCACCAGGTCAGCCGAGAAGCCCAGGCAAGCCAGGTCCTTCAGCTCGTCGCGCGTCATCGGGCCGGTGGTGTCCTGGGAACCGACAGTGGTCATCTTCGGCTCACAGTAGGTGCCCGGACGGACGCCTTTGCCTTCCGGTAGACCGCAGGCGCGACCGACCATCTTCTGCGCAAGAGTAAAGCCCTTGTTGCTCTCTGCCGGAGCTTCCGGCTTCTTGAACAGATCAGACGGGCCCATGCCCAGCTCGGCGCGTGCTTTTTCAGTCAGGCCGCGACCGATGATCAGCGGGATACGACCGCCGGCGCGCACTTCGTCGAGCAGGACGTCGGTTTTCAGCTGGAAGGTGGTGACCAGCTCATCGCTGCCGTGGCGGCGGACTTCGCCCTTGTAGGGGTAGACGTCGATCACGTCACCCATGGCCAGGTCGGAGCAGTCGAACTCGATCGGCAGGGCGCCGGCGTCTTCCATGGTGTTGTAGAAGATCGGAGCGATCTTGGTGCCGAAACAGAAACCGCCGGCACGCTTGTTCGGTACGTTGGGGATGTCATCACCAAAGAACCACAGCACCGAGTTTGTAGCGGATTTACGCGAGGAGCCGGTACCGACTACGTCACCCACGTAGGCGATTGGGAAGCCTTTGGTCGTCAGCTCTTGCATCTGCTTGAGCGGGCCAACCGAGCCAGGAACGTCCGGGTTGATGCCGTCGCGCGCCATTTTCAGCATCGCCAGAGCATGCAGTGGGATATCCGGGCGCGACCAGGCGTCAGGCGCAGGGGACAGATCGTCGGTGTTGGTTTCGCCAGTGACCTTGAATACCGTCAGAGTGACTTTCTCAGCTACCGGTGCGCGATTCTTGAACCACTCGCCGTCGGCCCAGGACTGCAGCACAGATTTGGCGTTGGCATTGCCAGCCTTGGCTTTTTCCGCGACGTCGTGAAACGCATCGAACATCAGCAAGGTGTGCTTTAGCTCTTTTGCGGTGGTGTCAGAGAGCTCCGGGTCGTCCAGAAGGTCAACCAGCGTGACAATGTTGTAGCCGCCCTGCATGGTGCCCAGTAGCTCTACAGCGTGTTGCTTGCTGATCAGCGGAGAGGTGGCTTCACCCTTGGCGATGGCTGCCAGGAAACCGGCCTTGACGTAGGCAGCTTCATCGACGCCCGCCGGAACACGGTTGGTGATCAGATCGAGAAGAAACTGTTCTTCGCCGGCTGGCGGGTTTTTCAGAAGTTCGACCAGGCCTGCGGTCTGCTCGGCGTTCAGCGGCTGGGGCACGACGCCCTGGGCGGCACGCTCTTCTACGTGTTTGCGATAGGCTTCAAGCACAGTTATATACCCTCATCATTGGTCCCTTGGGTGTCTCGGGACGCGCATCCGGAAGCTGTTTTCAAAGTTTTACGCCGGTTTGAAAACCGGGGCGCAGGTTAGAGGGATCTGCGCACCCGGTGGGTAGCCGGTCAACTGTGCTCGTGACGCTTTGAAAACAGCTTCTTGCGGATTGTGGCGCCTAAAACGGCGGGCCGATTCTACTGGAACGGGTTCGCAAAGTTAAGTGAAACGCCCGGCTGCGGCAGTGGCGCGGCTGATTAGGAGGATTTGGCGCTTTCGGCCGAGGCCCGTAATCCGTGGGCTGTATGGCTCTTTTTCGAACGCCTGGTACGGATTGGTCAGTGACCGAACTTGGACAAAAGTCTAAGATGCGGCGCTGTCCATCGATCCATCGCGCCCATGCCCAATCAGCGAATCAAAACCCCTTGCGTAGGCCTTTGCTCCACCGTTTATGGTGATCTCGTCTGCCGTGGATGCAAACGGTTTCATCATGAAGTAGTGAACTGGAATGGCTATAGCGAAGACGTCAAACGCTCGGTCTGGAAGCGCCTGGAGGTTTTGCTTGCGCAGGTGATGGCGGCAAAGCTGGAGGTTTTCGATGCGGCGCTGCTGCGCCGTCAGCTGGAAAATCGGCAGATTCGCTTCGTTGCGGACCAGTCGGTTTACTGTTGGGCTTATCAACTGATCGCGCGCGGCGCGCGGGTGATTCAGCAGCTCGAAGCCTATGGCGTCGTGCTGCTGCCGGAGTTTCGCGATTGGTCCTTGCCTGAGCTTCGCGATGCCATTGACCGGGAGTTCTTTCTCCTTTCTGAAGCCCATTACCAGCGTTATACCGCCCCTCAGTTTCTTCAGGGCATGGTTCGCTAGGATTCAACACAGCCGAGAGATGGTCGTGATGATCCTAGCGGCGCGCGACGAGCTCTTCGAGGTGGTCGATGATGTCCTCTGGCTTGAGTACCAGTACATCGCTTTCCAGCGTATCGAGCACCACTTCCGCAGTGTTGCCCATCAAGGCTCCAGAGAATCCGGTGCGGGCAACAGTGCCGATGACCGTTACGACAGCCTGAAGCTGGTGGCAGACGCGAGGAATCAGGGCGTCTGCGGGGCCTTCCTCGACGTGTAACTGAGCATCGGAAATGTCGAACTCGGTCTGGAATTGGCGGCAGGCGTTGCGGTAACGGGCCTCGATCGTTTCCTTGAGTTGAAACGCAGGATCAGCGGAGGACAGCATCGCCGACGGATGAGCGCTGATTACGTGCAACGTGCCCTCGGCAAGCGAGGCAATTTGGTAACCATAGTTGATTATGCTGGAATGAAGTGTCCGATGTTCGATGTCCGCATTTCCAACGTCTACCGCGGCCAGAATGTTGCCGCCCGTCCAGGGCGCTTCGGTTTTAACCATTAACACCGGGCAGGGACAGTAGCGAAGCAGCTTCCAGTCATCTGGAGTCAGCAGGGCGCGCTTAAGAGGATTGTCGGCAACGTGCTGTTTGATCACCAGGCCGCAGCCTTCGGCTTGCTGAACGCTGATGATGGTCTGGTGCAGGCTTTCGTGCCAGGCCTGCTTAGCGGTGACGACGTGGCCCTGGTTTTCGAGTTCTTGACGCAAGCGCTCGAGGTAGCCGCTGTGATCCTGTTTGGCGTCGCAGATCAGCAAGTGCAGCCGGGACTGGCTGACTCTGGAGATCAATCGGGCTCTTTTGAGTGCCAGGTTTTCAGAAATTTTCGGGTCAATTACCACGAGAATACAGCGTATGGCCTGCATGATCGGCTCCGTTTGGGTGATCGGACGGTTTCACTATAGACGAGGTTTCACGGCAACTACTGATCCATATCAACCAGTGCTAGCCGTTGCTCGCCGGGTTCGTATAATGCGCGGCGGGCGAGCGACTTCGTGCCTTTCGCCGCTCTCATTTCCTTCATGAATACCAAGATCCCATGCTTCCTGAACTGAACGAATTCCTTGGCTGTGTGACGCCTCCGGCGTGGGTCGACGTTGCGTTGCGGAACCAGGGCGTGATGCTGGTCGATCACGGCAACTGCGAAAAGAAGGCCGCAGGTGCGGCCTTCCAACTGATGTTTCGCTATGTCGATAAGCCCGATTTGCAGAACAAGATGTCGCGACTGGCCAGAGAGGAATTGCGTCATTTCGAGCAGGTACTCTCGATCATCCGCAAGCGCGGGATTGGTCTTCGCAATATTGGCTCATCCCGTTATGCGGCAGGTTTGCGAGAGTTGGTGCGTAACCACGAACCCTACCGGCTAACCGATACGCTGGTAATTGGCGCATTTATCGAAGCTCGGTCCTGCGAGCGTTTCGCCATGCTGGTGCCGCATCTGGACGAAGAGCTTGGGCGCTTTTACCACGGGCTGCTGAAATCCGAAGCGAGGCATTTTCAGGACTATCTGAAGCTGGCTTATCTCTACGGAGAGGCTGCGGATATCGATGCGACTATCGTTCGCGTGCGCGAACGTGAGCGCGAACTGATCGAAAGCCCTGACAGCGAATTTCGCTTTCACAGCGGCGTACCGGGCGCCGCCTGACGGGTCAGTTCAGGTCGAACGGGGCCTGGTGAAAGCCTGACTCGTCGACCTGCAACGCCCAGCCTTGGCGATCCCAGTCACCCAGCACGATGCGCGTGGCGGGCTCACCGTCGATTTGCATCGAATGGGTTGCGGGTCGGTGGGTATGGCCATGGATTAACAAACGAACCTTATAGCGCTGCATGATTGCTAGGACTTCGTCGGGTGTTACGTCGACAATGTCGCTGGCTTTCATGCGTGTCTCTTCCTTACTGCTCGAACGCAGCTTCTGCGCTAACTTCTGACGCTTGGCGAGCGAAAGGCTATGTAGGATAAAGAGGCTGACCGGGTTGCGCAGCCAGCGGCGCAGCCGCATGTAGCCTTCGTCCCGTGTGCACAGGCTATCGCCATGCATCAGCAGCACTCGCTCCCTACCGAGCTGGGTCACATGCGGATCGGCGAGCAGGGTGCATCCGGCCTCGCGGCAAAACGCCTTGCCAATCATGAAGTCGCGGTTGCCGTGCATCAGATAGATTAGCGTCCCCGTCTGACTCAGAGCATGCAACGCGTGGGCGATCTCATGCTGGAAGGGCGTCATGCCGTCATCGCCGACCCAGACCTCGAAAAAATCACCGAGGATATAAAGCGCCTCGGCTTCGATTGCACGAGTCTCGAGAAAACGAAGAAACGCCCGGGTTATGTCCGGGCGCTTTTCTTCAAGGTGGAGGTCGGAGATCAGCAGAATCAATGCGTTTACTCGACGATCTCAGCTTTCTCGATCACCACGTCTTCTACCGGAACGTCCTGGTGGCCCGATTTCATGGTGGTGGGTACGCCCTTGATCTTCTCAACAACGTCCATGCCTTCAACCACTTCGCCGAACACCGCGTAGCCCCATCCCTGAACGGTCGGCGCTGTGTGGTCGAGGAAGTCGTTGTCTTTGACGTTGATGAAGAACTGAGCGGACGCTGAATGCGGCTCCATGGTGCGTGCCATTGCCAGCGTGCCAGTCTTGTTGGAAAGGCCGTTGTTCGCTTCGTTCTTGATCTGGGCGCGGGTGGCTTTTTGCTTCATGCCGGTTTCGAAGCCGCCGCCCTGGATCATGAAGTTGCTGATCACGCGGTGAAAGATGGTGCCGTCGTAGTGGCCGCTCTTCACATATTCCTTGAAGTTGGCTGTCGTCTCGGGGGCTTTGTCTTCAAAGAGCTTGACGGTGATGACGCCGTGATTGGTATGAAGCTTGATCATTGAAATCTTCCTTAAATGAAGAGAGGAAAGTGGCGCGCTGATAACGAGAGCGAGCGTCGCAACTGAAAGGCGCCATATGGCAAGGCGCTTTGCTCTGTCAGGGGGTTGACGGGTCCGCTATGATAGGCGCTTTGATTTGGCCGGCCTACCCTGAGAGAGCGTTTACAAATTAAGCGCTCGGCCATGCTGCGTTGAAATCATCCGCAAAATGCTCGTGTACGACTCGTACATTGCGCTTTTCGACTGGTTGATTCGCTGCGCTCATCCTTCGGACCAGCCTTCGGCTGTTACTCCCGTTGGTCGTTGCGCATTGCCTGACCACTTTTTTGTAAACCTCGCTGAGCCGCACACTCGCAGATCGTTAAGGACACCATGAGCAAGCCTGAGACTACCGCAGCCACCAATTTTCTCCGCCCGATCGTCCAGGCCGACCTGGATTCGGGTAAGCACGCCAAGATCGTTACGCGCTTTCCGCCTGAGCCCAATGGCTACCTGCACATCGGTCATGCCAAATCGATCTGCCTGAATTTCGGCCTGGCCAAGGAATTTGGCGGCGAGTGCAATCTTCGCTTCGACGACACCAATCCGGCGAAGGAAGACCAGGAATACATCGATGCGATCAAGAGCGACGTGCAGTGGCTCGGTTTTCAGTGGGCTGGTGAGGAGCGCTACGCGTCGAACTATTTCGGCCAGCTGCACGATTGGGCGGTCGCGCTGATCAAGGCGGGCAACGCCTACGTCTGCGATCTGACGCCCGAACAAGCCCGGGAATACCGTGGCAGTCTGACCGAGCCAGGCAAGAACAGCCCGTTCCGCGACCGTTCCGTGGAAGAGAACCTGGATCTGTTCGCACGCATGAAGGCCGGCGAATTCCCGGACGGCGCCAAGGCGCTGCGCGCCAAGATCGATATGGCCTCGCCGAACATGAACCTGCGCGACCCGATCCTCTATCGCATCCGCCATGCGCATCATCACCAGACGGGCAACAACTGGTGCATCTACCCGAGCTATGACTTCACCCATGGCCAGTCGGACGCCATCGAGGGCATCACCCATTCGATCTGCACCCTGGAGTTCGAAGACCATCGGCCGCTGTATGAGTGGTTCCTGGAAAATCTGCCAGTTCCGGCGCGGCCGCGTCAGTATGAATTCGCGCGTCTCAACCTGAACTACACCATCACCAGCAAGCGCAAGCTCAAGCAACTAGTGGACGAAAAGCACGTCAGCGGCTGGGATGACCCGCGCATGTCGACGCTCAGTGGCTATCGTCGTCGCGGGTATACGCCAGGGTCGATTCGGACCTTCTGCGACATGATCGGTGTGAATCGTGCAGGCGGCGTCGTCGACATCGGCATGCTGGAATTTGCCATTCGCGAAGACCTGGACGCCAACGCGCCGCGTGCCATGTGCGTTCTAAAGCCGTTGAAAGTGGTCATTACCAACTACCCCGAAGACAAGGCCGAGACGCTCGAACTGCCTCGCCATCCGAAGCAGGACATGGGCGTGCGCCAGCTGCCGTTCTCGCGGGAGATTTACATCGATGCCACCGATTTCGAAGAAGTACCTCCGGCCGGGTTCAAGCGTCTGATTCCGGGTGGGGAAGTGCGTCTACGTGGCAGCTACGTCATCCGTGCGGATGAAGCGGTCAAGGACGAGCAAGGCAACATTGTTGAGCTGCGCTGCTCCTACGACGAGAACACGCTGGGCAAGAACCCGGAAGGCCGCAAGGTCAAGGGCGTCATTCACTGGGTGCCGGCTGCCGAGAGCGTGGAATGTGAAGTGCGCCTGTACGATCGCCTGTTCCGCTCTGCCAACCCGGAAAAAGACGAAGACGGCGGTAGCTTCCTGGACAACATCAATCCCGAGTCGCTGCTCGTGCTCAAAGGCTGCCGTGCAGAGCCGTCGCTGGCCTCGGCCGAAGCCGAAGCGCGTTTCCAGTTCGAACGCGAGGGCTATTTCGCGGTAGACCTCAAGGACAGCCAACCGGGCGCGCCGGTGTTCAACCGTACCGTGACCCTGCGTGATTCCTGGGGAGGCCAGTAATGGCGCTGGCGATCTACAACACGCTGACCAAAACCAAGGAACCGCTCAAGCCGCTGATTGGCAATAAGGTGCGCATGTACGTGTGCGGCATGACGGTCTATGACTTCTGCCACATTGGGCATGCACGGGTTATGGTGGCGTTCGACGTGGTGTCGCGCTGGCTGCGTCAGCGTGGTTACGACCTAACGTATGTGCGCAACATCACCGATATCGACGACAAGATCATCCGGCGCGCGCAGGAAAATGGCGAAAGCTTCGACGCGCTCACCAATCGCATGATCGCTGCGATGCATGAGGACGAAACCCGTCTGAGTGTGCAGCGTCCTGACCTTGAACCGCGCGCTACCGACCACATCGCTGGCATGCACGCCATGATCCAGACCTTGATCGACAAGGGCTTTGCCTACGCACCGGGCAACGGCGACGTTTACTACCGTGTCGGGAAGTTCGTCGGTTACGGCAAGCTCTCACGGCGCAAGATCGAGGACCTTAAGATCGGCGCCCGCATTGAGGTCGACGAAGCCAAGGAAGATCCGCTGGACTTCGTGCTCTGGAAAGCGGCCAAGCCAGGTGAGCCGAGTTGGGAGTCGCCCTGGGGCGCGGGTCGTCCAGGTTGGCATATCGAGTGCTCGGTCATGTCTACCTGCTGCTTGGGCGAGACGTTTGACATTCACGGTGGCGGGCCGGATCTGGTTTTTCCTCATCACGAAAATGAGATCGCTCAGAGCGAAGCGGCAACGGGCAAGCAGTACGCCAATGCCTGGATGCACGCCGGTGCGGTTCGCGTCGACGGTGAAAAGATGTCCAAGTCGTTGGGCAACTTTTTCACCATTCGCGAAGTGCTAGAGAAATATCACCCGGAAGTGGTGCGCTATTTACTCGTCTCGAGTCATTACCGCAGCCCGATCAACTATTCGGAAGACAGTCTTAAAGAAGCCAAGGGCGCGCTTGATCGATTCTATACCGCGCTTAGGGGGCTACCCGAGGTGGCCGCGGCGGGTGGCGAGGCTTTCGTCGAGCGCTTCGGCGCGGCAATGGATGATGACTTCAATTCGCCAGAAGCCTGTGCCGTGCTATTCGACATGGCGCGTGAGATCAATCGGCTGCGCGAGAGCGACCTGCAAGGGGCGGCTGCGTTAGCGAAGCAACTGGTCAAGATGGCCGAAGCCCTTGGCGTGTTGCAGTTGGAACCGAATGAGTTTCTGCAAGGTGGCGCAAGGGGCAGTGTGAATCCGGGCGAGGTCGATGCGCTCATCTCTGCGCGCCTACAAGCCAGGGCCGAGAAGAACTGGGCGGAATCCGACCGGATTCGCGATCAGCTCACGGCAATGGGCGTTGTGCTTGAAGATGGCAAGGGCGGAACGACTTGGCGCTTGGCCGAGTAACGGAAAGCCAACGGGCTCGCTGACGTTGGTTCGCGTCAGGCTTTTAGTAACGGGGCGCTACGATGCCGTCATGCTAGCCGCTCCGGCCGTTTCAGTCGGGTCGATGGACACCACACGGTTTCGTCCGGCGGACTTGGCTTGATATAGCGCCGCATCGGCGAGCGCCATCGTTTGTTCTATACCGGTATCCCCATGATATTCCGCAACGCCTAGCGAGACGGTTACGCGGAAGTCTTCGCCTATCTGAGGGAAGCGCAGGGCCTCAATGCTGCTACGTATGCGCTCGGCCTTGATCACCGCTCCGGCTATCGACGTCTGCGGCAGAACTAACAGAAACTCTTCGCCACCCCAGCGTCCAATGCAGTCAATGCTGCGTATTTGCTTCTGAACGTTAGCCGCGACTTCGCGCAATACATGGTCGCCAGCCTGGTGACCATGGATGTCATTGACCAGTTTGAAATGGTCAACGTCCATCATGCACACGCTGAAGGGGCCTGGGACGCGCTGATAGCGATTAACCTCTTTTGTGAGCACGTCGAATAAGTGGCGACGATTGAACAGTCCGGTCAAGTCATCACGGTTAGCCATGTCCCGAATGACGGCTAGCGCCTCGTTCAATTCTTCCATCGCGGTGTTCAATGCGAGGTTCCGGTCCCGGATCCTTTTCCTCAAGCTATTGATATAGCCGCCAATCAGCGCCACCTGCGTGAGTACGACAATTAGCGTAAAGAGCTGAACGTATTCCAGCGTCCCGGCCAAGGCTTCAGGTCTGTTGGACCATAGGCAGGCGAGCACGATCAGGTAGGAGCCGACCATGATTACCACGGCGTAAATAAACTGCCGCGTATTGAGCGCCAGTATCCCGTATAGCGCTGGCACCACAGCGATCAACAGCAGAATGGCTCTCGCCTGGCCGGCGTCGAGGTAATACATGACGATAAGAGGCGGTACGAGCGAAGCGACTATTTGAGCGAGCGTCAGGCTTGGATCTTTGTATCTGAGGTTCAGGTTCAGATGAAACACGAGGAAGAAGCTGGCGTTCAACAGTATTGAGAGTGATAGGAAAACGAACACCAGGCTCAGCGGGATCAGGCTCTGATAATAGAACGACGCTACAAGGCTTAGCGTGACCATATAAGAAACGGAGGCCATCCCTAGACGTTTCATGCGCAGCTTCTGCTGTGTCTCGTCTCGGCGTTGTGGTGCGCTAGCGTTCGTTCCGACTTCCATTTCAGTTGTTCGACCGCTCATTAATGCATGCTCGAATTCGTTTGGAGGCATAAAGCCATTATTGTTATTGCATGGCGGAGCATAGGCTCCGGCCTTCGTAAGTGCTACGACGCACGTCACGTCTATTGGGATACTGGATGATGCGCTGAGCGATCATGAAACACAGTAAGCGACGTGTACAACTCAGGGTTGAGTTACCCGGCGGGCATCGCGCATGTCAGTCGCAATGTCGCTGAGTCGCTAGGCGGGGTACAGGCCCTGTTCTCGAAGCCGCTTATAGAGCGTGTTGCGACTAATACCCAACTGACGTGCAAGCAGTGAGACATTGCCGTTATATGTCTGATATAGCGATTCGAGGCTGTTGTCGCCCTGCATGCAGGGTCTTTCCTCCGGCAGGTGCGGTGCGATTGTTGGATGCAAAGAAGGCGGTTGCTCCAGCTCCGCCAGGAAGTCATTCGGTAGATGTTCTAGTCTTATCGGCTGGTCGTCTGCCAATGCCAGGGCAACCTGTATGACGTTGCTCAATTGCCGCAGGTTGCCGGGCCATGGGTGACGCTCGAATACCGCCTGTACCTCGCAACTGAGCCCAGCCCACTGATGGGGCTCGCGGTATTGCTCCCATACCCGCTTGAACAACATTGCTTTGTCACGGCGCAGTCGCAACGGCGGAAGCTCGACATTGAGAGCGCTCACTCGGTAGTACAGATCTCGACGGAAGCGCCCAGTCTCTACCTCTTGGCGCAGCGAGCGGTTTGTTGCGCATATCAGCCGGAAGTCGACCGGGAAAGGCTCTCCACCCCCGAGCGGCTGAACGCTGCGGTCCTGCAGCACGCGCAATAGACGCGCTTGTAGGCTCAGCGGCATGTCGCCGATCTCATCGAGGAACAACACACCCCCGTCCGACTTGCGAATCAGACCGAGGCTGCCTTTCTGATGTGCGCCCGTGAAGGCGCCTTTTTCATAGCCGAACAGTTCGGACTCGATCAACTCATGGGGAATTGCTGCGCAATTTACCGCAATCAGCGGCGCCTTCGCCCGCGAACTGGCCGCATGCAGTGCCTTGACCAGCACCTCCTTACCAACGCCTGTTTCGCCGTGCACAAGAATCGGGACGTCTTTTTCCAGCATCAGCTGGGCCTGTCGGATAGCCTTGCGGACCAGCGGATCGCCCTGATCGATCGCAGCCAGATCGATGGGTTTCTCAGATCGGAACGTCGTGCGAAAGTCGCGTGGTTGAATGCGCGGGGTGTGGGGGCGCCGCACGATGCCCTGAAAGCGATGGCGGCCCATCGCTTTCAGGGCCAGAGGCTGCTCTTCCGGCTGATTAATCAGCTGCAATAACGGGATGTCGAACAACCTGTCGATACGCGTGCGCGTAAGCGTTTCGCCAAGCAGGGTGTCGGCTCGCCGGTTGGCCGAGACAATAATTCCGGACTCATCGAAAATCAGCAATCCGGCCCACTGGCTGTCGAGGTTGTCCTGGCTGGTGTTGAAGCTCAGCTGAAAATAGTCATCCCGGAACAGGTTGAGGATCAGTCGGTTTTCGACAGACTGACTCATCATCTTGACCATGCCGAGCGTATGCGAAGGCGGCAGGTAGCTGTCGCTGGAGACGTCGAGGACCGCAATCAACTGGCGTTGCGCGTCAAAGATGGGCGATGCCGCGCCGGATAGATAACGATTAGCCTTGAGAAAGTGTTCGTCGCGCTGGATATGCACGGCCTGTCCACTGGCCAGCGCGGTGCCAATTGCATTGGTACCAGTGTCGCGTTCCATCCAGCTGGCGCCTGGTTTGAAACCACGCTGCTGTCCGGGCTCGACGAAGCGACGA
Source organism: Stutzerimonas xanthomarina DSM 18231 (assembly GCF_900129835.1). Taxonomy (GTDB): domain Bacteria; phylum Pseudomonadota; class Gammaproteobacteria; order Pseudomonadales; family Pseudomonadaceae; genus Stutzerimonas; species Stutzerimonas xanthomarina. The sequence goes on along the minus strand of NZ_FQXA01000002.1, from coordinate 556,643 downwards.
TCACCCCAGGACTCGAGTAGCTGACCGCGACTGTCCGCCAGCAGTATCAGGCAGCTGGAATTCGAAAGGATGTTCTCGTAGTACGGAAGTACCTCGCGCTGTGTGGTCTGCACCAGGCTGTGCTGGCGCTCGAGCAGGTTGATGACGTCCTGTTCTGTCGGCTGGCCGAAGCTGGGAATGGTCAGCGGATTCAGCCCGTAGCGTTCGCAACGGTTCCATGAGTCTTCGACCAAGGACTGATGTGACATGGACTGGGCTGGATCGGCCATGTTGCCTCTCTCTCGCTGCGCTTCTTGTTTTTGTGGTTTTGCCTGCTCGGAGCCATGAACAGTCTTGTTCATTTCTGTTCACTGTCAATGTTCAGAATTGTTCATTTTGAACAGTTGGCAACAGCTCGTCCGTCGGTGGGCCGCGTGCTAGAGCGCTGACCATCTGCTGGCACGGATCTCGCTCTGCTTCCTTCACAACAATCAGAAGGGTGCAGCATGTCCCTCACGCTAGAGCACGTCATCAAGACCGTAGACGGCCAACTGCATATCGCTGATGCGAGCCTGAGTTTCGAACCAGGCTCATTCAACGTGCTGATCGGCCGGACCCTGTCCGGCAAGACGTCGCTGATGCGGCTCATGGCGGGCCTCGACAGGCCGACCAACGGGCGAATTCTCATGAATGGCGCGGATGTCACCGGCGTACCGGTGCGCAAGCGCAACGTGTCAATGGTCTATCAGCAGTTCATCAACTACCCAACGCTGACGGTCTTTGAAAATATTGCCTCGCCGCTGCGGCAGGCTGGCGTGGGCAAGACGGATATTGAGCGCAAGGTCCGAGAAACCGCCGAGATGCTGCACATCGAAGGGTTCCTCCAGCGGCATCCATTGGAGCTATCGGGCGGCCAGCAGCAGCGCACTGCGATGGCGCGAGCGCTGGTCAAAGACGCAGATCTAGTTCTGTTCGACGAGCCGCTGGTCAACCTCGACTACAAACTGCGTGAAGAGCTCCGGCAGGAAATGCGCGAGCTGTTCAAGACGCGTCGCAGCATCGCCGTCTACGCGACCACTGAGCCCAACGAGGCGCTTGCATTGGGTGGAACCGCCACGGTGCTGCATGAAGGTCGAGTGATACAAAGCGGGCCGACGTCGGAGGTGTACCACCAGCCTAGCCAGATGCTCAGTGCCGAGCTGTTCTCTGAACCGCCGATCAATCTGCTACCGGGCAGGATTGGCCCTGACGAGGTCAGCTTTCAGGACAGTCTGCATTTCCCGCTGAATGCGGATCTGCGGACTCTGAGCGAAGGCGAGTATCAATTCGGCATTCGTCCGAGCCACATCGGCCTTGTGCCATCCAATGACGACGATCTTGAGGTGTCTGGGATCGTTGAACTCGCGGAAATCAGTGGCTCCGAAACCTTCCTCCACGTGCGCAACGACCACTTCAGTCTGGTGCTGCACCTGCAGGGCCTGCACGACTACGCCGTGGATTCGCCGATACGGGTGTACGTACCGACTCACAAACTGTTTGTGTTCGATGCCACCGGGCAGTTGGCCCAGGCACCGGCTCGACGCGTCTGAGGAGAGCGTCATGGCAGAGATTCGCTTGCAGAACCTGGCCCATAGTTACAGCGCGCAACCACGTGGGGCGGCAGACTATGCCATCCGTGAGATGGATCATGTGTGGGAGCAGGGCGGTGCTTATGCGCTGCTTGGTCCGTCCGGCTGCGGTAAGTCGACCTTGCTCAACATCATCTCAGGCTTGCTGAGCCCATCCGAAGGTCAGGTGCTGTTCGATACGCGCGAGGTGAATCGGCTGACGCCCGAGCAGCGCAACATTGCGCAGGTTTTCCAGTTCCCGGTCGTGTACGACACCATGACCGTCTTCGACAATTTGGCCTTTCCCTTGCGCAACCAGGGCGTGCCGGAAGCGCGAGTCACCAGCAAGGTGCACGAGATTGCCGAGGTGCTCGACCTGCACCCGCTGCTCAAGCGCAAAGCCCGCAATCTGACCGCGGATGAGAAGCAGAAGGTCTCCATGGGGCGCGGGCTGGTAAGGGATGACGTCTCGGCCATCCTTTTTGACGAGCCGCTCACGGTCATCGATCCGCACTTGAAGTGGAAGTTGCGGCGCAAGCTCAAGCAGATCCACGAACAATTCAATATCACGATGATCTACGTCACCCACGATCAGCTGGAGGCCTCGACCTTCGCCGATAAGATCGCCGTGATGCATGGTGGGCAGATCGTCCAGTTTGGTACGCCTCGCGAGCTGTTCGAGCGACCACAGCACACCTTTGTCGGTTTCTTCGTCGGCAGCCCGGGAATGAACCTCATCGAGGTACGCGCCGAGGAGGAGGGCGTCGGCTTTGGTGATCTGCATCTTCCGCTTTCAGGCGCGCAGGCGGCTCGGTTGCCCGAGCTGACAGCGAGCCGCTTGCAAATCGGTATCCGTCCAGAGTTCGTCCAGGTAACCAACGAAGCCACGGCCGGCGGAATGCAGGCCGAGGTGGTGCGGGTGGAGGACCTCGGGACGTTCAAGATCCTGACGCTACGCTTGCAAGGCCACCTGCTGAAGGCGCGCCTGCCGGAGGATCAGGCCGTGCCAAGGGAGCAGGCGTGGGTCACGTTCCCGGCTCAGTGGCTGATGCTGTACGCCGATGATCGGCTGGTGGAGGACCGGCCATGACTAAAGTTCAGAACAATCGCGCCTGGTGGCTCGTACTGCCCGTGTTCCTGCTGGTCGCGTTCAGCGCCATCCTGCCGATGATGACCGTGGTGAACTACTCAGTGCAGGACATTTTCGATTCCTCGACACGCTTCTTCGTGGGCGCTGACTGGTATCGGCAAATCCTTCACGATCCCCGCCTGCACGACTCTCTTCTGCGGCAGTTCATCTTTTCGGGTTGTGTGTTGCTGATTGAGATCCCGCTCGGGATCGCGGTCGCGCTAACGATGCCGACCCGAGGGCGCTGGGCCTCGTTGTGCCTGATCGTGATGGCGATTCCCTTATTGATTCCGTGGAATGTAGTCGGAACGATCTGGCAGATTTTCGGGCGCGCCGACATCGGCCTGCTGGGCTGGAGCTTGCGAGAGCTTGGCGTTGACTACAACTACGCCTCCAACACTCGGGACGCCTGGGTAACGGTGCTGGTGATGGACGTCTGGCATTGGACGTCCCTGGTCGCATTGCTCTGTTACTCGGGCCTGCGCGCCATTCCCGATGCCTATTACCAGGCCGCCCGAATCGACAGGGCTTCGAGCTGGGCGGTGTTCCGCTACATCCAGCTGCCCAAGCTCAAGAGCGTCCTTCTGATCGCCGTGATGTTGCGCTTCATGGACAGCTTCATGATCTACACCGAGCCGTTCGTACTCACCGGCGGCGGGCCGGGCAATGCCACCACCTTCCTTAGCCAGACGCTGACGAAAATGGCGGTAGGCCAGTTCGATCTGGGCCCGGCGGCGGCGTTCTCGTTGATCTACTTCCTGATCATTTTGCTGGTGTCATGGCTGTTCTACACGGCCATGACCCATGGCGACCAGAAATGAAGAGGGCCTGCTAATGAACCTGCGCAAGCGAGTCGTACTGATCCTCTACATCGCCTTTCTGATGGTGCCGATCTACTGGCTGGTCAATATGTCGTTCAAGAGCAACACTGAAATTCTTGGAGGGCTGACGCTATGGCCTCGGGACCTCACGTTTGACAATTACAAGGTGATCTTTACCGATCGCAGTTGGTACAGCGGCTACATCAACTCGCTGTATTACGTATGCCTGAACACGATCATCTCGCTGACGGTGGCACTGCCTGCGGCTTATGCCTTTTCCCGCTTTCGCTTCCTCGGCGACAAGCACCTGTTTTTCTGGCTGCTGACCAATCGGATGGCGCCGCCAGCAGTCTTTCTGCTGCCGTTTTTTCAGCTGTATTCGTCGATCGGACTTTTCGACACGCACATTGCGGTGGCATTGGCGCATTGCCTGTTCAACGTGCCGCTCGCGGTATGGATTCTGGAAGGCTTCATGTCCGGCGTACCCAAGGAAATCGACGAGACGGCGTACATCGACGGCTACAGTTTTCCCAAGTTCTTCGTGAAGATTTTCATCCCGCTGATCGGTTCGGGCATCGGCGTGACAGCCTTCTTCTGCTTCATGTTTTCCTGGGTCGAGCTCCTGCTGGCACGCACGCTGACGTCGGTGGATGCAAAACCCATCGTTTCAGTAATGACGCGCACCGTGTCCGCTTCCGGCATTGACTGGGGCGTCCTGGCAGCTGCCGGCGTGCTGACTATTCTTCCGGGCATGCTGGTGATCTGGTTCGTCCGCAATCACGTTGCCAAGGGCTTCGCCCTGGGCCGGGTATAGAGGAACGCTCATGAACTGGATGGCCTGGACGACCCCCACGGCGGCTTTTTTTGCGGTGATTGGCGTGATGCTGGCACTTATGAGCGCATGGGAGCTAAGACGTCCCTGTGCGCCTCGAAAAGGCTTTTTACCTATCGTCACCACTCGGGGCGATCGATTGTTCATTGGACTTCTGGGCAGCGCCTATTGGCATCTCCTGCTGATAGGCCTGACCGACTGGAGCATCTGGATAGCGACCGCGCTATCTCTCGTCTGGTTGTTTGCAGTGATGCGCTGGGGTTGAGCCTGAGGGCTGATCCTTACGAAAAACCCAAAGGAGGTGTGTATGTTCGAGAATAAAAACAACACCCGACATGGCATGGCGCTCACAGCCTTGCTGACGTTGTCCGGCTTGGCAGGAACGGCATGGGCTGATGCCTACGAAGACGCCGCAAAGAAATGGATCGAGTCGGAATTCAATCCCTCAACGCTGTCACCGGAGCAGCAGATGGAGGAGTTGCGCTGGTTTATCAAGGCTGCTGAGCCGTTCCGCGGGATGGAGATCAACGTCGCATCCGAAACCATCACCACCCACGAGTATGAATCGAAGACGCTCGCTCGGGCGTTCAGTGAGATCACTGGCATCAAGCTGCGGCATGACCTGATGCAGGAAGGCGATGTCGTCGAGAAGCTGCAAACGCAGATGCAATCCGGCAAGAACATTTATGACGGCTACATCAATGACTCGGATCTGATCGGCACGCATTTTCGTTATGGAAAAGCGGTTGCGATCAGCGACATGATCGAAGGCGAAGCCAAGGATTACACGCTGCCGACACTCGATCTGGATGACTTCATTGGGATCTCCTTCACCACGGGGCCTGACGGCAAGATCTATCAGCTGCCTGTGCAGCAGTTCGCGAACCTCTACTGGTTTCGTGCCGACTGGTTTGAACGGCCAGAGCTGAAACAGCAATTCAAAGAGCGTTACGGCTACGAGCTTGGCGTGCCGGTGAACTGGTCCGCCTATGAAGACATCGCTGAATTCTTCAGCAAGCACGTGAAAGAAATAGATGGCCAACGCGTCTACGGCCACATGGACTATGGCAAGAAGGACCCTTCGCTCGGCTGGCGTTTCACCGATGCCTGGTTTTCCATGGCCGGCGCGGGAGACAAGGGGCTGCCAAACGGTTTGCCGGTTGACGAGTGGGGCATCCGCGTCGAGGACTGCCATCCGGTAGGTTCAAGCGTCGCCCGCGGTGGCGCCACCAATGGTCCTGCCGCGGTGTACGCCACGCAGAAGTACGTCGATTGGATGCGCGAATATGCACCCCGTGAGGCGCAGGGCATGACGTTCTCCGAGTCAGGCCCGGTTCCCGCTCAGGGCAACATTGCACAGCAGATCTTCTGGTACACCGCCTTTACTGCCGACATGACCAAGCCGGGCCTGCCGGTCGTCAATGAGGACGGCACGCCGAAGTGGCGGATGGCGCCGTCGCCAAAAGGGCCATATTGGGAGGAGGGCATGAAACTGGGCTATCAGGATGCGGGTTCCTGGACCTTCCTCAACTCGACTCCTGAAAAGCGCCGTCTGGCTGCCTGGCTTTACGCGCAATTCACCGTGGCGAAAACCGTGTCGTTGAAAAAGACGCTGGTGGGGCTGACGCCGATCCGTGAGTCAGACATCAACTCAGATGCCATGACCGAGGTAGCGCCAAAACTGGGCGGTCTGGTGGAGTTCTATCGCAGCCCGGCGCGGGTGCAGTGGACGCCGACCGGAACCAATGTGCCGGACTATCCACGTCTGGCGCAGCTCTGGTGGCAGTACATCGCCGAAGCGGCCAGTGGTGACAAAACACCTCAGGAGGCGCTGGACGGGCTCGCCGAAGCACAGGACACGATGATGGCTCGGCTCGAGAGAGCCAATGTGCAACCAAAATGTGGGCCAAAGCTGAACGAGCCGCGTGACCCGGAATACTGGCTGAGCCAGCCCGGTGCGCCGAAGCCCAAACTGGAAAATGAAAAGCCACAGGGCCAGACAGTCAGCTATAGCGAACTGATCAAATCCTGGGAGCAGGCGCGGTAGTCGGACTGCGCTGAGTAAAACAAAACGGCACCCGCGGGTGCCGTTTTAATGTGTCCGTTGCCTCCGCTTCAGGCGCTGCGCGCCTCAACCATGGAGGTGCTCAGCTGCATGCAATGTGTTTTCCAGCAGACAGGCGCGTGTCATTGGACCTACACCACCCGGTACGGGGGTAATCCAACTGGCGCGTTGCACCGCCACATCGAACTCAACATCACCGACCAGCTTGCCGTCGGCTTGGCGATTGATGCCCACATCGATGACGATGGCGCCTTCCTTGATCCACTCTCCTTTGACCAAACCGGTGATCCCCGTCGCGACCACGATCAGGTCGGCGCGTTTGACGTGATCAGCCAAGTCGTGGGTGAATCGGTGAGTGACGGTAGTCGTGCAGCCTGCCAGCAATAGCTCGAGCGCCATGGGCCTGCCGACGATGTTGGACGCACCTACCACCACCGCGTTGAGGCCATGCAGATCGACCCCGGTGCTGTCCAGTAGGGCCATGATGCCTTTAGGTGTGCATGGGCGCAGCAACGGCATCCGTTGGGCGAGCCGACCGATGTTGTAGGGGTGGAAGCCATCCACGTCCTTGTCAGGGCGGATGTGTTCGAGCAGTTGCGATGCGTCCAGATGCTTAGGCAACGGGAGTTGCACAAGAATGCCGTCGATCGAAGGGTCATCATTAAGCTGATCGATCAATCCCAGCAATTCATCCTGGCTGGTCGAAGCGGGCAGATCATGCGCGGTGGACTTGAACCCCACTTCCTCGCAATCCTTGCGCTTGTGCGCCACATAGACCTGAGAAGCTGGGTCCATGCCTACGAGGATCACTGCCAGGCCAGGCACTCGTAAACCTTGCTTGGATCGCTCGGCAACTCGGCCGGCGATTTGCTGGCGGACATTGGAAGCGATCTGTTTACCGTCGATCAGTTTTGCGGTCATGACGCGTGATTAACCATCGAGAAGGACTGAAAAAGGACGCGCATTCTCGCACGGCGGCACCGTTCGGCAAAGGCGACACGGTGGGGGATTCCCGTAACCCCTTTACCAGACTGAATTTTTTTCGGTTTAGCTGTTGACGAGGTAAAGCCAGGCCATTAAGATTCGCCCCGCTTGTCGAGCACAGCTTGCTGCTGGGTAAGACGGCTTTTGAAGGTCTATCCTTCACTGGCCGGAGCTTGAAGTCTGCGCTCAATCGAATGCAGATATAAAGCGCCCGTAGCTCAGTTGGATAGAGCATCCGCCTTCTAAGCGGATGGTCGCAGGTTCGAGTCCTGCCGGGTGCGCCATTCCGGTTGGAACAAGCAAAGCAATATGGTGGGCGTAGCTCAGTTGGTAGAGCACAGGATTGTGGCTCCTGCGGTCGTGGGTTCGAACCCCATCGTCCACCCCATATTCCGGAACGCCAGGCACTGCCTGGCGTTTTCGTTTAGAAGTTTGCGGACGTGGTGAAATTGGTAGACACACCAGATTTAGGTTCTGGCGCCGCAAGGTGTGAGAGTTCGAGTCTCTCCGTCCGCACCATCTAAAACGCTGAAAGCCCCGTTAATCGGGGCTTTCGCGTATCTGGAAACTGACAACAGCGGCGCTTCTCTGTGTATCCGCGCGAGCCATTGCGTGCTATGCCGAGCTAGCATCCGTTGCGTTGCTATAGGCCGAACAACCTTTCGTCTGCGGTACTCCGAATATCTGCATAGACGGTCAATTCTGCACGCGAGCTGGCCAGACGCTTGGCAGCCGCCAGCTGGCTCTGGAGTTTTGACGGAACGTCGCAGGCGAAAGAGCGAGCATCCGTCTGACTGACGGAGCATTTCCAGGGGCGAGCCACCCAAGATTGACCTTCCAGCCCAGCGATAGCTTTTTCCAGGTCTATGAACCGCTGACGTGTTGTTCAGCGTTGCAGTATGCGCAGACCGCGACAGCGAAAGTGGCTCAGCTTGCTATGGCTGTAAGCGTTGCGGTCGAGTAGCAGCCAGCAGCACATGCTCGCACTAAGTCAGGAGTGAATCGGGTCCGTACCTACAAGTGCGATTCTGTCTAAAAAAAATATTGACAAGAATTGTTATGCACATGCTGGTGCGAGCTTTGCTATCGAACTCCGAACCGTTTAGGTTGTTAGGATTGCTTATTTTAAGCTATTGAATTTAAATCGTTTTTTAGTAATGGATAAAAACTCGGCGATCTGTGGCAAGCCCCGCCAGCCGGGCGTTTGAGCGAGTCATCCCTAATGTATTCACAGTTTTATCCACAGCTTTGGTGGATAACTGCGTGCAGGCCAAGCGCGGCGGGGCTTCCACGGCTTCGCTGGATGGTCCTGATGTTTATGACAGGAATTCAATCGTAGAAAAGCCGTCTGTAGGAATTGGGTGACCGGTGCTCTTTGACGCAGTGAGAGGTGCTGGATTGGGCGTGATCTCGTCGTTTAAAGGACGTCCCGCGCTTTGCCGCGATATACCCGCAGCACGTCAGCCATCACCGACAGGGCTATTTCAGCCGGTGTCTTGCTGCCGAGGTTCAGTCCGATAGGCATATGGATGCGCTTGATTTGCTCATCGGTAAGCCCGCCGACGCGATGCAGTCGCTCGGCCCGCTTGGCTGATGTCTGTCGCGAACCCATGGCGCCGATATAGAACGCCGGGGTTCGTACCGCTTCCATCAGCGCGAGGTCATCGATGCGCGGATCATGTGTCAGCGCGACCACGGCGGTGGCCTCGTGGCACGCGCCGGACGCAATAAACACGGAGGGTAATATTGGTTGCACTTCGATGCCGTCGATCAGCATGCCCTGCATTTCTTCGCGCGGATCACAAGCTATAACTTCACAACCCAGCGCTCGGGCGAATCCAGCGCACGCCCGTGCAACTGGCGATACGCCCGCAAGCAGCAGCCGAAGCGCGGGGCCGATGCGAATATCCACCTGTTCATCCCTGAGGCAGGTCTGCTCACCGCCTTGGTCGGCCAGCAGTTCGGCGGTGCCGGTCGTCAGGTCTACCCGCCGCAGCAAGCGCTTCTGGCCTTGTAGGGTTGCCTGCAGCATAAGCAGATGGCCGCGCCATGTTGCGCTCGGTGCGTGGTGCTCTACCAGCACCTGCAGGATGCCGCCGCACGGCAGCCGTAGGCGACGCCGGTCGTCATCGGTTTCGCCGTAGCGCACGATTTGCACCGGCGCTTGCAGCTCGCCTTGCGCCAGGCTGGCGAGAAACTCCTCCTCGACGCACCCGCCTGACAACGAGCCTGCATATGCACCATCGGCTCGGGCAACGAGGAGCGCGCCGGGCGCGCGCGGCGCCGATCCATAGGTCGATAATACGGTGCAAAACCATACGTCATGTCCGTCCGCTACCCATTGAAGCGCCTGATCGATCACCTGCAGATCAAGGTGTTGCATATCTGTCCCCCTGGCGAATCGGCGAGACTGGGCCGCCCGTTATGGATCGGACCAGCCCGAAGCGCGTTCTGCTGCATGGGGGCTGCGTTGTACCTTGCTGGCATGCGTTCAGGGAGAGGACGTGCCGCTCGGTCTGCAAAGTCGCTGCTGGCAGACGATGGTGTTCAAATTGCGCCGATCGAGCTGACACTCGAGATGCAACCGTTCCAGACCATCTCATAACGTGCGCCTTGGATGATCGAAGTCACAGGCTTTGGCGTCATCAGCGCCCAGCAATGTTGGCCTGCCTTGCGTACAGAGTGATAACGCAAACCCGGCTTTCGGCCTTCTCTCAGCAGTCGCCCGAGACGACGGCCGCTCGAGTAGTCGTCAGGGTCGTAGAGTGGATCCGTCATCGGGATGGGTATTGCATCGAGCATCCCGGCTTCACTGAAGCGGCACGACAAGCCTCGGAAGACAAAACGCTCATAGTTCAGTCCAATCACCCTGGACCAGTAGCGGTCCTGGTGATAGCTGACTTCGGCAAGCGCGGTATCCATCGTGCTGGCCAGATAAAGCACGCCAAAACTGCCATCGCTGAAACGCGACCCCGCAGGGTTAATGTGCGTAAACGGAGCGGTGGCGTATGAGCAGCCTGGTATTCCGAAGGGGATCTCAGTGCGCGAAATCAACTCCAGATGTCCAGTCTCGTTGCGCAGTCGTGGATTGGTCAGGGCTTGTAGCTGATAGAGCGTTTCGAACTCGTCGGCATCGGCGACGTCATCGAACAAGGCGATAGGCGGAAACTTCGAGTTTACCAGTCGATAGGCCTGTTGTTGAGCATCAGCCAGCTCCGGAAGCTGGTTCGGATTTACCACTGAGCGCCTCGTAGGCTGTCGATACGACGGAATGATTCATACAAGGAAACCATGTCACCTTGAGCCATGATTTCCAGCGGCGAGCGCCCATTGAAGAATTCGTTATGGTTGGCCATCGCAGCGAATCCGTACACGTTCTCCGGATTGTCGAAAACCAGCCGAAGTGCGGCATGAATGTTCAGAACGAAGCTAATGCGTTGCATCTGGTCCGGGTCGAGATTGACCGACCAACTGGCGTCACCCGACTTGGCTCGATTATGGGTGCTACGTGAAATCCGAAGAATAGTGCAGGCCTGGTCGGTGGTTGCCTGCCATTTCTCCAGAATGCTCACCGCAGCCCTTAGACCGGTTGCGCACTGGTCTTTCGTAAATGCCTGTGCCTGAAGAATTGCTGCCATGGCTAACCTGCTTGTCTCGAGTCTGTGGAAACAAAAGTAGCACATGTTGTATCTGCAGACAAAGCGATGGCCGTCTTTTCATGCCGGAATACCTGGCGCAGCAGGAACGGTCAGGCCTTTTTCATGGACCAATAGGCCGGCTTGAACAGATCCCGCTCGCCGAGCAGTACTACGCCCACAGCGAAGGCGCAGAGTACTAGCGCTATGTACAGGCACAGCTGGAGCAAGCCATGCGGTGCGGGTAGCCAATGCAGCGCAGTAGCCACTGCCACGGCCGTGGCAACCCAGCGTAGAAGAACGGCAGGTGCCAGGCCTGCAGGGGAGGCGCGATAGACGTACAGGCCCATGAACAGCGCTTGCAAGGCGGCGCCGCTCGAGAACGCGAATGCCAGGCCCTCTGCACCGTAGGTTCGATACAGCAACGCGTCGAGGCTAACCGTCATTGCCGAACTGATCAGTGTGATGACCAAAAACAGGCGTGCCTGCTGCTGAGCAAGAAGGACTCGTCCCCACAGCAGGGCCAGACCCATCGCCGGAAGCCCCAAGGCATACAGAACTACCAGCGATGCCGTTGCGTCGCTTTGCGTTGCGCCGAACTGGCCGCGCTCCAGCAAAACGGAGACCACGGTTTGAGGAAACGAACAGAGCACCACTGTGGCCGGAACGAGGAAAAACAGAGTCGCCAACAGGCCCTTGCGAACCATCGTGGCGTGGCCACTGAGATCGTCCTGCGTCCAGCTCGATACGAAGCGGGGAAACAATACAGACAGTACTGACAACGCGTACAGCGTGAGCGGAATGGTGACGATGCGGAACGCAAACGACAGCATGGTGATACTGCCTTCGTCCAGATAGGACGCGAAGATCCGCTCGGCCAGAATACAGCCCTGTTGCGCCCCCGCTGCGAGCAGCACCGGGGCGAACGCCAGCCCGAAACCGCCACCCTGTTCGTCGGAATCGGCGCGATGAGCCTCGCCTCTCAGATACGCGATGCGCCGGTGTTGAACCACAATCAGCGCCAGTTGGGGGAGCAGCATGCCGATGAAAATCACCATCCCGGTGGGCTGAAACAGCAAGATGCCGATGATGGCCCCTGCGTTGAGCAGCACGGTGCGGGTCATCGGCAGGATGAACACTTCATCCATGTTGAGCAGCGCACCCTGGCAATAGAGCACGGCCTGTACCGCCACTAGCGCCGCGCCAAAGCAAAACACGACCTGACCGGCATCGATCTGCGCATCGGTCCAGCCCGGCGCAAGCAGGTTGAGGAACCAGTAGCTGCCGACGATTGCAATGGCGCTGACCGCTGTGCCTGCGAGCATGACCCGCCAGTAAAGCCAGCGGCTCACCGTTTCGAAAAGTGCTTCCGACTTGCCACGCAATTTTTGCAGGTACGGAATCATGGCGTCGCGCAAGGCGAGGCCGAGGAAGTTCTCGAAGAACATCGGCAGGATCAGCGCGACGAAGATAAGGTCCGCTTCCCAGCTCAGGCCGAAGGCGTTGGCGATGAACAGGTCGCGTAGGAAACCGAGTAGAAAGCTGGCAACAGTTAACGCCAGGATGACCAGTGATGCGTTCATTCCTTGATCCTGTGCAGGCCATTATCGGACGGCCTGGAAAAATACGGCATAACTCATCGAGCACGGGGTTATTCCGCTGAGCCACGTCTGGCAGCATCCCAGCGAACGCTACATAGACTGGATAGCTCAAGCATGGTTCCTGCGCCGGGATGGAGCGTTTTGCCATCAGTTCGCGTTGTGACAAAGGCGGATACGTAAAAATGCCGTAAATCCCCTTTGCGAGCGGAGCGCGACTGCTTATGGTTCACGCTCATTTTCAGGCGAACCCAGTTCATGTCCGAGGCAAACACTTCTTCCGCCGGCTCCGTTCGGCGCTGGTTGATCATCGGCGGCGTCGTTGTTGTGATTGCGCTATTGCTTTGGTGGCTATGGCCAACCGAGGCCGAGACGCCGTCCCAGCGAGAGGGTGGGCGGCCGGCTTTCGGCGCGTTTGGCGGCCCAACGCCGGTGCGAGTCGCATCGGTCGAGCAAGGGACGTTCGAGGTCTTTGCCAAGGCGCTCGGCACCGTCACGCCGCTAAACACCGTGAATGTGCGCAGTCGCGTGGCTGGTGAGCTGGTCGAGGTACGCTTCGAAGAAGGCCAGCGGGTCACGGCCGGCGATCTGCTGGCGGTCATCGATCCGCGCCCCTACGAGGTGGCGTTGCAGCAGGCAGAAGGCACCCTGCAGCAGAACCGCGCGCTGCTGCAGAATGCCCAGCTGGACCTAAAGCGCTACCAAGGTCTGTTCGCCGACGACAGCATTGCCAAGCAGACCCTGGACACCCAGCAGGCGCTGGTCAACCAGTATCAAGGCACACTGGCGGCCAACCAGGCGGCGGTCAATGAGGCCAAGCTGAACCTGCAATTCACACAGATCCGAGCGCCAATTGACGGACGCGTCGGCCTGCGCCAGCTTGACCAAGGCAATCTGGTCGCAGCCAACGACACCACACCCTTGGTCGTCATCACCCAGACTCAACCCATGGCAATCAGCTTTACCTTGCCTGAAGGGGAGTTGCCGCCGGTCATCGCCCGCTTTCGTCGCGGTGACGAACTCTCGGTACAAGCCTGGGATCGCGGCGAGCGGGTGCTGTTCGGCGAAGGGGTGCTGGAAAGCCTCGACAACCTGATCGACACGACCACTGGCACGTTAAAAATGAAGGCCCGCTTCGACAACGAGGCGGAGCTGCTAATACCCAATCAATTCGTTAACGTTCGCCTGCGCGTGGAAACCCTCGATGATGCGGTGCTGATTCCTTCTGCAGCACTGCAGTTCGGCTCGCGTGGCAACTACGCCTATGTCGTTGGCGAAGACTCGAAGGTCGAGTTGCGGGTGCTTGAGGTCGGCCCTAGCAATGGCGAAAAGACCGTCATCAACAAAGGGCTAAGCATCGGGGAGCGGATCGTCATGGAAGGCACCGATCGCCTGCGTGACGGCAGCGAAGTCGAAGTGGTGGATCGCCAGACGCTCGCCGAAGAAGCGGCCGCGAATCCGAAAGTCGATACCCAGAGCGCCAAGGAGCGTCCAGCGCGATGAATATGTCGCGGCTGTTCATTCTTCGGCCGGTGGCAACCACCCTGACGATGATCGCGATTCTGCTGGCCGGTCTCATTGCCTACCGCATGCTGCCGGTTTCGGCGCTGCCTCAGGTGGATTACCCGACCATTCGGGTGATGACGCTGTACCCCGGCGCCAGCCCTGAGGTGATGACCAGTGCAGTGACCGCGCCGCTGGAGCGGCAGTTCGGTCAGATGCCCGGCCTGACCCAGATGTCCTCGACCAGCTCCGGTGGCGCTTCGGTGATCACCTTACGTTTCTCGCTCGAAGTCGAGCTGGACGTAGCTGAGCAGGAAGTCCAGGCGGCCATCAACGCTGGAAGCAATCTGCTGCCAAACGACCTACCGGCGCCGCCCGTATACAACAAGGTCAACCCGGCGGACACACCGGTGATGACCCTGGCGATTACCTCGGAAAGTCTCGCACTGCCCGAGCTTCATGATCTGGTCGATACGCGCATGGCGCAAAAACTTGCGCAGATCAGCGGCGTAGGCATGGTCAGTATCGCCGGCGGCCAACGCCCAGCCGTGCGCATCCGCGTCAATCCAGAGGCGTTGGCGTCCTACGGATTGTCACTGGCCGATGTCCGCACACTGGTAACCAGCTCCAACGTCAACCAGCCCAAGGGCAATTTCGACGGTCCGACGCGCGTCTCGATGCTCGATGCCAACGATCAGTTGAAGACCCCGGAGGAATACGCCGAACTCATACTGGCGTACGAGGACAGTGCAACGTTGCGTTTGAAGGATGTTGCCGACATTGCCGATGGCGCTGAGAACGAACGTCTTGCCGCCTGGGCCAATGAAAGCCAGGCCGTGCTGCTGAATATCCAGCGTCAGCCAGGCGCCAATGTGATCGAGGTGGTCGAGCGCATTCAGGCGCTGCTTCCCGAGGTCACCGCGAGTATGCCAGCCGGTCTAGACGTGGTGGTGCTCACCGACCGTACCCAGACCATCCGCGCCGCTATCACCGATGTGCAGCATGAGCTGCTGATGGCCACCGTTCTCGTTGTGATGGTCACCTTCGTTTTTCTTAAACGACTCTCGGCGACAATTATCCCTTCCATCGCGGTGCCGCTGTCGCTGATTGGTACCTTTGCCGTGATGCATCTCGCCGGGTTCTCGCTGAACAACCTGACCTTGATGGCACTGACCATTGCGACCGGCTTCGTTGTCGACGATGCCATCGTCATGCTCGAAAACATCGCCCGCCACGTGGAGGAGGGCGAAACGCCCCTGCAGGCCGCTCTCAAGGGCGCTAAGCAAATCGGGTTCACACTGATCTCTTTGACGCTATCGCTGATCGCTGTCCTCATTCCTCTGCTGTTCATGCAGGACGTGGTGGGGCGTCTGTTCCGCGAGTTCGCCATTACACTCGCTGTCGCCATCATGATCTCGCTGGTGGTGTCCCTGACGTTGACACCTATGATGTGCGCCAAGCTGCTCAAGCCTGCGGCAGCGGAAAAATCCAAGCCGGACTGGGTCGAGCGATTGATCGGCGGCTACGCGCGTTGGCTGACGTGGGTGCTGGGTCACCAGACGCTGACCCTTCTGGTTGCCGTGGTGACACTGGGATTGACGGTCGTGCTGTACCTCGCCGTACCGAAAGGCTTCTTCCCGGTACAGGACACTGGGGTGATTCAGGGCATCAGTGAAGCGCCGCAATCAATTTCCTTCCGTGCGATGAGCGAGCGTCAGCAGTCTCTGTCCCGCGTGATCCTGGCCGACCCGGCAGTGGCCAGCCTGTCGTCCTATATCGGGGTCGATGGCGACAACGTGACCCTCAACAGCGGTCGCATGCTGATCAATCTCAAACCTCACGCTGAGCGTGATGTCACCGCAAGCCAGGTCATCGACCGGCTGCGTCCGGAATTGGCGAAACTGCCAGGCATCGACCTGTACATGCAGCCGGTGCAGGATCTCTCCATCGAGGATCGGGTCAGCCGTACGCAGTTCCAGTTCAGCCTCGAATCCCCGGACGGCGCACTGCTGCAGGAATGGACGCCGCGTCTGGTCGCGGCGCTGCGCGAACGCCCAGAGTTGACCGATGTCGCCAGCGATCTGCAAAGCGATGGCCTGCAGATTTTCCTGGATATCGACCGTGATGCTGCGGCGCGGCTGGGGATCGAGATATCGGCTATCACCGATGCGCTGTATGACGCGTTCGGTCAACGCCAGATCTCGACCATCTTCACTCAGGCCAGCCAGTACCGTGTGGTGATCGAGGCGGAGGCCGGGGGGCATCTTGGGGCGAAGGCGCTGGAACAGCTGTTTGTGCAGAGCGAGGGCGGCACACCGGTAAGACTGTCGAGCTTGGCGACGCTTGAGCAGCGCAGCGCGCCGCTGTTGATCAACCACATCGGTCAGTTTCCGGCCGTGACGCTGTCATTCAATCTGGCCGACGGTGTGTCGCTCGGAGAAGCGGTGGAAGTCATCGAAGGGGTCGAGGCCGAGATCGGGTTGCCGGCCGGAATCCAGAGTCGTTTCCAGGGCGCCGCCGAGGCATTCCGCGCGTCGCTGTCGAGCACCTTGCTGCTTATCCTGGCGGCGGTAGTGACCATGTACATCGTGCTCGGTGTGCTCTATGAGAGCTATATCCATCCAATCACCATTCTCTCGACGCTGCCATCGGCTGCCGTCGGCGCCTTGCTCGCGCTGCTGCTGACCGGCAACGATCTGGGATTGATCGCCATCATCGGCATCATCCTGCTGATCGGCATCGTCAAGAAGAACGCGATCATGATGATCGACTTCGCCCTCGAGGCCGAACGTCACCAGGGTATGAGCCCGCGTGATGCGATCTATCGGGCCGCGCTGTTGCGCTTCCGCCCGATTTTGATGACCACCCTGGCTGCGCTGTTCGGCGCGGTACCCCTGATGCTGGCGTCCGGCTCGGGTGCCGAACTGCGCCAACCGCTGGGCCTGGTGTTGGTCGGTGGCCTGCTGCTCAGCCAGCTGCTGACGCTGTTTACCACGCCGGTGATCTATCTGTTTTTCGATCGTCTCGGCAATCGCTTTGCCCGTAAGGGCACGACAGGTCAAGAGGCGAGCGCATGACCACGGCCGTTCGTCGGATGGGTGCTACCTATCAGCGGGACTCGTTAGGTTGTACCCATCCGACCTTTGATCGCAGCGTTGTCGGTGCGGGGCAGCAAAAGTGCTTGGCACCGCTGGCAAGTCCAACCTTCAGCCTTCAGCTTCCAGCGGCTTTGAAGCCATGAACCTCTCTGCGCCATTTATCGCGCGCCCGGTCGCGACCATGCTGCTGAGCCTGGCGATCCTGCTGTTGGGAGGAGTCAGCTTCGGTCTGTTGCCGGTGTCGCCGCTGCCGAACATGGATTTTCCGGTCATCACGGTGCAGGCCAGCCTGCCAGGCGCGAGCCCGGAGATCATGGCGTCCAGCGTGGCGACGCCACTGGAACGCTCATTGGGCAGCATTGCCGGCGTCAGCCAGATGAGCAGCCGTAGCAGCCAGGGTTCGACGCGGATCATCATCCAATTTGATCTCGACCGCGACATCAACGGTGCCGCCCGAGACGTGCAGGCGGCCATCAACGCATCGCGCAATCTGTTGCCCAGCGGTATGCGAAGCATGCCGACCTACCGCAAGATCAATCCGGCCCAGGCGCCAATCATGGTGCTGTCCCTGACTTCCGAGGTATTGGACAAGGGGCAGCTTTACGACATCGGCTCGACGGTCCTGGCACAGAAGCTATCGCAGGTGCCCGGCGTCGGCGAGGTGCAGGTCGGTGGAAGCTCGTTGCCCGCCGTGCGCGTGGAACTGCAGCCGCAACAACTCGAGCAATACGGTGTTTCGCTCGATGAGGTGCGCCAAACCATCGCCTCGGCCAACGTACGCCGCCCCAAAGGTATGGTCGAAGACGATCATCGCCACTGGCAAGTGCAAGCCAACGATCAACTGCACGAAGCTGCGGATTACCTGCCGCTGATCATTCGCTATCAGGATGGCGCGGCGCTGCGTCTGAGCGACGTCGCCAAGGTGCGGGACGGCGTCGAGGATCGCTACAACGATGGTTTTTTCAATAACGAACGTGCCGTGTTGCTGATCATAAACCGCCAGGCGGGCGCCAACATCATCGAAACCATCGAGGGCATTCGCAACGAGCTGCCTGCTCTCCAGGCGATTATGCCCGGCAGCGTCAATATGGCGGTGGCGATGGACCGCTCGCCCGTCATTCGCGCAACGCTGCACGAGGCCGAACGGACCTTGCTAATTGCGGTGGGCCTGGTCATCGTTCTGGTGTTTCTGTTCCTTGGCAAATTGCGGACCGCTTTGATCCCGGCGCTGGCGGTGCCGGTATCTCTGGTTGGCACCTTTGCCGTGATGTATCTGTTCGGCTTCTCACTCAACGTCCTGTCGCTGATGGCCTTGATCCTGGCTGCGGGGCTGGTGGTGGACGACGCCATCGTGGTGTTGGAGAACATTGCGCGGCACATCGATGACGGCGTACCGCCGATGCGCGCAGCTTACATCGGCACCCGCGAGGTCGGCTTTACCCTGCTGTCGATGAACCTGTCGCTGGTCGTGGTGTTCGTCTCGATCCTATTCATGGGCGGTATCGTCGAACGGCTGTTCCGGGAGTTTTCCATCACCCTGGCGGCTGCCATCCTTGTCTCGCTGCTGGTGTCGCTGACCTTGACGCCGATGCTGTGCGCGCGCTGGCTCAAGCCTCACCAGCCCGAGCACGATGGCCGCCTGCATCGCTGGAGTCACGACGCCCATCAATGGCTGTTGCGCCATTACGACCGGTCCTTGGGGTGGGCGCTGCGCCATCATCGCATCACGTTATTCACGCTGCTGGCGACGATCGGGCTCAACGTTTTTCTCTATATCGAGGTGCCGAAAACTTTCCTCCCGCAACAGGACACCGGCCAACTGACCGGTTTCATTCGCGGTGACGATGGGCTGTCGTTCCAGGTCATGCAGCCAAAGATGGAAACCTATCGCAAGGCGGTGCTGGCCGATCCGGCAGTAGAAAGTGTGGCGGGCTTCATCGGCGGCAGCGGCGGCATCAACAATGCCTTTATGATCGTCCGGCTAAAGCCGTTAGATGAGCGCAAGATTTCCGCGCAGAAGGTGATCGAGCGTATTCGCAAGAACCAGCCGAAGGTCCCCGGCGGGCGCATGTTCCTCATGGCCGATCAGGATTTGCAGTTCGGTGGCGGCCGGCAGAGCAGCTCGGCCTACTCCTACAACCTGCTGGCCAGCGACCTGGCCGACCTGCGTACCTGGGTACCGCAGGTGACCCGAGCGCTGATGGCCTTGCCGGAGCTCACCAGTATCGATGCCAACGAAGGCGAGGGCGCACAACAGATAAGCCTCAAGATCGATCGCGACGCGGCCAAGCGACTCGGTATCGACATGAGCACGGTAACGACCTTGCTCAATAACGCCTTCAGCCAGCGGCAGATCTCCACCATCTACGAGTCGCTCAATCAGTATCAGGTAGTGATGGAGATCGACCCGAGCTACGCCCAACATCCCGAAGTGTTGGAGCAGATCCAGATAATTACCAGCGATGGCCGTCGCGTGCCGTTGGCCGCCTTTGCCCGCTACGAGCGAAGCCTGGAGGAGGACCGGGTCAGCCATGATGGACAGTTCGCCGCTGAAAACATCGATTTCGACCTGGCGCCCGATGTCAGCCTCGATCAGGCGACCCGGGCCATCGAACGGGCGGTCGCCGCCATTGGCATGCCCAGCGAAGTGCAGGGGCGGCTGGGTGGTACCGGAGACATCTTCAAATCCACCCAGGAAGGCCAGCCGCTGATGATCCTCGGTGCCTTGCTGCTGGTGTACATCGTGCTTGGGGTCCTCTACGAAAGTTACATTCATCCGCTGACAATCTTGTCGACGTTGCCTTCGGCCGGTGTTGGGGCTCTTCTGGTGATCATCCTGACACGTGAGGAATTCAGCCTGATTTCCCTGCTGGGTCTGTTCCTGCTGATCGGTGTGGTGAAGAAGAACGCGATTCTGATGATCGATCTCGCGCTGCAGTTCGAACGTAACGACGGCCTGTCGCCGGCTGAGTCGATCCGCCGGGCCTGCCTGTTGCGCTTCCGCCCGATTCTGATGACCACCATGGCCGCCATCCTTGGCGCGTTACCGTTGCTGATGGGCGGTGCCGAGGGTGCCGAGATGCGCAAACCGTTGGGCTTGACCATTATCGGCGGCCTGATCCTCAGTCAGATTCTCACGCTCTACACCACGCCGGTGGTCTATCTGTACCTGGACCGCGCGCGTCATCGTTTCAATCGCTGGCGCGGTGTTCGCACCGACGCCGCCCTGGAAAATCCGTTATGAGTCCGTTGTCCCTGAAACACACCTTCCGCCCGCTGGCCCTTGTGGTTCTGGTGCTCTCCGTAGCCGCCTGCACCTTGGGCCCGGACTATCAGCGGCCCGAGTTGCCCATGGCTGCAGAATTCAAGCAGGCCGAAGGTTGGAAGGTCGCCAATCCGGCAGATGTGCTGGAGCGCGGTAGTTGGTGGCGGCTATACGGAGATGCGAAGTTGGATGCTTTGGTTTGTCGGCTGAACCTGTCGAACCAGAATCTGGCGGCGGCAGAAGCACAGTATCGCCAGGCGCGGGCGCTGGTTCGGGGAGCACGCTCGCAATTGTTTCCGACGGTGGGTGGCAGTGCCGGCGCGACGCGCGCTGCGCAGAACGGTTCGACCAGCGCAGTACAAGGCGGCAGCGCCAGTGGTATCAGCGAGAGCTACAGTGTTGGCCTCGATGCTTCCTGGGAGCTGGATGTGTGGGGCCGTCTGCGGCGCAACCTGGAAGCCAATCGCGCCAGCATGCAGGCGAGCGCGGCAGATCTGGCA
This sequence comes from Stutzerimonas xanthomarina DSM 18231, assembly GCF_900129835.1. Taxonomy (GTDB): domain Bacteria; phylum Pseudomonadota; class Gammaproteobacteria; order Pseudomonadales; family Pseudomonadaceae; genus Stutzerimonas; species Stutzerimonas xanthomarina. The sequence continues at coordinate 535,627 of NZ_FQXA01000002.1, read as the reverse complement.
GCGGTTCGCTTGAGCCTGCAATCCGAATTGGTCCAGACCTATTTGCAGTTGCGCGTGATGGACGAACAACAGCGATTGCTGAACCAGACGGTCGAAGCCTTCGCCCGTTCATTGCGACTGACGGAAAACCAGTACCGCGCGGGGATCGTGCCGAAGTCCGATGTAACCCAGGCATTGACGCAGTTGCGGAGCACTGAGGCTCAGGCCATTGACCTGCAGTGGCAGCGAGCGCAGATGGAACATGCGATCGCAGTACTGATCGGAGTGCCGCCAGCGGAGCTGAACGTTGCCGAACTCGACGAGATTCCGGAGCTGCCAGCGGTGCCGCTGGCGCTGCCTTCGCAATTGCTTGAGCGTCGCCCGGATATAGCGTCGGCTGAGCGTCAGGTGATCGCTGCCAATGCACAGATTGGTGTAGCCGAAGCGGCCTGGTATCCGGACCTGACGCTGAGCGCGAGCGGTGGCTACCGCAACAGCAGTTTGAGCAACCTGATCAGCTTGCCCAACCGCTTCTGGTCGCTCGGCCCACAGCTGGCGGTCACGCTGCTCGATTTTGGTGGCCGTCGTGCTGACCTCGAAGCAGCCGAGGCTAACTATGATCTGACAGTGGCCAATTACCGCCAGACGGTGCTCGACAGCTTCCGTGAGGTTGAAGACAACTTGGTACAACTGCGCGTTCTCGCGGCCGAGGCGGTGGTCCAGCGGCAAGCCCTGGAAGCGGCACAGGAATCGCTGCGCCTGGTTCAGAACCAGTACCGCGCCGGTACCGTCGACTTCCTCAGCGTTGCCACCGTGCAAACCAGTGCGCTGAACAACGAGCGTACCTATCTGACGCTGCTGGGCGATCAGCTCACCGCCAGTGTTCAATTGATCGCAGCGTTAGGCGGTGGATGGGAAGAACAGACACTGCAGACCGAACCGGTGATGCAGACCGAGCCGTGAGTAGCGCTTTGCTATTTGATTTCCCACGCCGCTATGCATGACGTGTACTGGCATGTCTGCACAGGGTGTCTAGTAACAAGAACGTGGAGAGCGGTGCGGCAACGAAGATTCCAGGAATCATCAGGAACAGGCCGTGCCCGACCAGTACCGTTATGTCTGTCCCCCATGCTGCAATCGTGAAGATTTTTCACCCCGCCCAGGCAGTTGAATCGAGTCATAGCAAGCCTGCCAAGCTGCCAGCCGGTCAACGTATAAGCGGCTGGCAGCGCGGCAAGCACGTAACGAGTTGGCCATGCGAGCATAATGCGCCGATTTGTCAGCAGCACTGGCGGCAGGCTCAGCACGATCATGAGCAATGCAATCATCATGGCTTGCGTGGCTTACGGTTCCGAGTGCAAGAAAACCGCGGCGCATGTTAGGTATGGGCCGCGGTTTATTTGGTCGGTATCAGCTCTTACTGACGCTGCTTGCGATTGACCGTTTGCGCCGCCTTGATGATATCGGCGCCGATCACCGGTTCGAATTCCTTCCAGACCGGTCGCATGGCTTCGCGCCAGGCTTCGCGTTGTTCTGGCGTCAGCTCGATGATCTCGGACGTTCCAGCTTTGCGGATACGCTCACGGTCGGCCTGGTTGGCTTCCTCCGCCGCGCGATTCACCTCGAAGGTGACCTCGTCGATGATGCCTTCCAGCTCGGTACGGACCCGATGCGGTATGCCGAACCAGAATCGCGTATTGCTCACCAGCATGTAGTCGAGTACGCCATGGTTGGATTCAGTGATGTAGGGCTGCACGGTGTGCATCTTCTTGCTGTAGATGTTCGACCAGGGGTTCTCCGCACCTTGAACGGTGCCGTTCTGCAGCGAGGCGTAGACCTCGGAAAAGGGGATCTTCTTGGTCGGCGCCTCTACCTGGGTGAATTGCGATTCCAGAACGGCTGAGGGTTGGATACGGAACGCCAGCCCCCTTGCATCGCTCGGCAGCAGTAGCGCCTTTGTCGCCGATAACTGCTTCATACCGTTGTGCCAGTAAGCCAGGCCGGTGATGTTTTCCTTTTCCATCGAGCGCAGCAGTTGGCGGCCCTTGGCCCGTTTCTGGAACCGGTTGACGGCCTCCAGATCGTCGAACAGGAAAGGCAGGTCGAACACCTGCACCTGCTTGGTGTACTTCTCGAACTTCGCTAACGACGGCGCCAGCAGCTGCACCTCGTCGTTGGCCAATGCCTCGAGTTCGTTAGCATCGCCGAACAGTGTCGAGTTGGGATAAACCTCGACGGTCACCTGGCCAGGCAGACGCTCTTCAACCAGTTTCTTGAACAGCAGGGCACCCTTACCTTTCGGGGTGTCTTCAGCGACGACGTGCGAGAACTTGATGACGATCGGCTCAGCTTCGACCGCGGTTGCGGTCAACGCCAGCACGAGGCCGGCGAGGGTGATGATCGGCTTGATCATGAAAAGGCTCTTTATTTTTGGTGGGTTGGCATCACATCCGGAAACCGAATGTTATTTGAGCTTCAACGAAGCGTTATGCCAAATAAGGCGCACCGTAAAAAGGGCTTTCTCACAGAATTCATAATTGAGGGAGCGGGAGTTGCAACAGGTCACACTTTGGCATTTAGGGTAACTGCTCTGCGAAGCAAGGCGGCGGCGCAGAGCTATTGCAGATCAACGACTGGACAGCTGCCAACCGCCGCCAAGTGCTTTGTAAACACCCACGACGCCACGATAGACCGCGACTTCGGCTTGCGCCTGCGCATCCTCCGCCGCCAGACGCTCACGTTCGGCATCCAGCAGCACCAGAAAGTCCACCGTGCCTTCGCGGTAACGGATCGCAGCTTGCTCTGCTGCCGCACGGCTGGCGCCGGACTGACGCAACAGGGCGAGCAGCCGCTCCTGCGCGCGGGCATAGTCGCTGAAGGCGTTCTCCGATTCCTCCAACGCCAGCAGGACCTGCTGCTCGTAGCTGGCCAGCGCTCCTTCGGCGTCCGCTTTTGCACCGCGCAATCTGGCGCGAACACTGCCCATGTCGAACGCTGCCCAAGTGATGCTCGGTGCGACGCCCCAAGCCTGGGCCGCACTCGAACCGATCTGCGAGCCGCGCCCGGCGATGAAGCCCAGGAAGCCACTCAGGCTTACCCGCGGAAACAGATCAGCCGTCGCTACGCCCACGTTGGCGGTCGCCGCTGCCAGTTGCCGTTCCGCCGCAAGAATGTCTGGCCGGCGACGTAACAGTTCGGTCGGGTCGCCAATCGGCAGCGCCTTGGCAATGGCCGGTAGCTCGCGCGCCGAGAGGTCAACACTCAGCTTGTCGGCGCGCTGACCAAGCAAGGTTGCGATGCGATTGGTCGCTCGGGTCTGCTGCGCCTGGAGTTGCGGCAAGCTGGCCTCGGTTGCGGCCAGCCGCGCATCGGCGCGCAGCACGTCAAGTTCGCTACCGACGCCAGCGTCGCGCAGCTGCTCGGTTAGAAGATGCGAGTTGCGCTGATTCTCAAGGTTTTCCCGGGCGATGTGTTCACGCAACTGCGCGCCGCGCAGCTGGCCGTAGGCATCGACCAGTTCGGCGATCAGGCTGACCTGTAACTGGTACAGCTCGGCTTCCGCGGCCTCGCTCTGCGCCTCGCTGGCTTCGATGCGCCGTTGCACCCGGCCGAACAGGTCCAGTTCCCAAGCCATGTCGAGCCCCAGATCGTAGCGCTCGATGTTACTGCGCTCCTCGCTGAAGCCGGGTTGCTGCGCTTCGCCGTACTCTGCAGTGGCGCCCGCTGTCACCGTAGGGAAACGGTCATTGGCGTCGTCGTCGCGAATGGCACGTGCGGCGCGTAACCGGGCAAATGCAATGCGTAGCTCGCGGTTTTCGGCCAACGCTTCACCCACCAGTGCATCGAGCGTCGGATCATCGAACTGGCGCCACCAGGCAGCCTGGAATCGTGACTGATCGAAGCCAGCCGCCGCAGCGCGCTCAATCTGTGCGGGCGCAACCTCCGGCGCGCGGTAATCCGGCCCCACGGCGCAGGCGCTCAAGGCGAGCACAGCCGCAAGCAGTAACGGAGTGGAAATGACAGCCTTCATGCGTGCGCCTCCGTCAGTACCGCTTTCTTCTCTGCGCGCCGTTCAACGTAGGCGCGTATGACCAGGTAGAACACTGGCGTCAGCAGCAGGCCGAAGAAGGTCACCCCGAGCATCCCGCTGAACACCGCAACGCCCATGGCGTGACGCATCTCGGCACCCGCGCCGGAGGAGAGCACCAACGGCACCACACCCATGATGAAGGCGAAGCTGGTCATTAGGATCGGGCGCAGCCGCAGGCGGCAGGCCTCGAGTACAGCGGATAGACGGTCCATGCCTTCTTCCTGTTTGTCCTTGGCGAACTCGACGATAAGGATCGCGTTCTTGCACGCCAGGCCAACCAGCACGATCAGGCCGATCTGGGTAAACACGTTGTTGTCGCCGCCAGAGAGGATCACCCCGGTGATGGCCGAGAGCAGCGTCATTGGGACGATTAGAATCACCGCCAGCGGCAGGCTCCAGCTTTCGTACTGCGCCGCCAATACCAGGAAAGCCAGCAGCACGCAGAGCGGGAAGACGAACATCGCGGTGTTCCCAGCCAGGATCTGCTGATAGGTCAGCTCGGTCCATTCGAAGCTCATGCCGTTCGGCAGCTCGGCTTGCAGCAGCCGTTCCATGGCCGCTTCGGCTTGCCCAGAGCTGTAGCCGGGGGCGGCCGCGCCGTTGATTTCAGCGGTCAGGAAGCCGTTGTAGTGCATCACGCGATCCGGGCCGGAACTGTCACTGACCTTGACGAAGGTCGACAGCGGCACCATCTCGCCACGGTTGTTGCGCACCTTCAGCTGGCCGATCTGGTCGGGCGTCAGGCGAAACTTCTGCTCGGCCTGGACGTTGACCTGGTAGGTGCGGCCAAAGCGGTTGAAGTCGTTGGCATACAGCGAGCCGAGGTAGACCTGCATGGTGTCGAAGATCTGATCGATAGCCACGCCGTGGGTCTTGGCTTTTTCCCGGTCGATGTCGGCATCGATCTGCGGCACATTCACCTGATAACTGGTGAACAGCCCTGCCAGCTCTGGATAGTCTGCGCTCTTGGCGATGACGTTCTGCACCTGTTTGTAGAGCTCCTCATACCCGAGGTTGCCGCGGTCCTGAACCTGCACGCGGAAGCCACCAATGGTGCCCAGACCTTGTACCGGCGGTGGCGGGAAGATCGCGATGAAGGCGTCCTGGATTTGCGCGAACTGGCCGTTCAGATCAGCAGCGATGGCGTTGGCGGACAGTGAGGGATCACTGCGCTCATCGAAGGGCTTGAGTGGGGTGAAGACGATGCCGCTGTTCGGGCTGTTGGTGAAGCCATTGATCGACAGGCCCGGAAAGGCCACGGTGTTCTCGACACCGGGATGCTCGGCTGCGATTTGCGACATGCGCTTGATGACATCCTCGGTGCGATCCAGCGTGGCCGCATCTGGCAGTTGCGCGAAGGCCACCAGATACTGCTTGTCCTGCGGCGGCACGAAGCCGGTCGGTGTGCTGGCGAAGCCCATATAGCCCAGCCCTACTAGCCCGAGATACACCACCAGAGCGATGCCGCTGCCCCGCAGGATGCGTTTAACCGCACCGACGTAGCCGTGACTGGCACGCTCGAACACGCGGTTGAACGGTGCAAACAGCCAGCCCCCAAACAGCTTGTCCAACAGACGCGAGAAGCCGTCTTTAGGCGCGTCATGGCTGCGCAGCAACGCGGCCGCCAAGGCTGGGGACAGGGTCAGGGAGTTGAAGGCGGAAATGACCGTCGAAATAGCAATGGTCAACGCGAACTGCTGGTAGAACTGCCCGGTAAGGCCGGAAATGAACGCGGTCGGGATGAACACAGCGCACAGCACCAGTGCCGTCGCGATGATCGGCCCGGTCACTTCCTTCATCGCCTGCTTGGTGGCTTCGACCGGGGACTTGCCGAGGCCAATATTCCGCTCGACGTTCTCCACCACGACGATGGCGTCATCCACCACGATGCCAATCGCCAACACCAGGCCAAACAGCGACAGGGCGTTGAGCGAGAAGCCCAGCATGTGCATCACCGCGAATGTGCCGATCAGCGACACCGGCACGGCGGCCAGCGGGATGATCGAGGCGCGCCAGGTCTGCAGGAACAGGATGACCACCAGCACCACAAGCACGATGGCCTCGAGCAGGGTATGCACCACTGCCTCGATGGAGCCGCGCACGAAGATGGTCGGGTCGTAGACGATTTCGTAGTCCACGCCTTCTGGGAAATCCTTCTTCAGCTCGGCCATGCGCGCCCGCACCGAGTCGGAGATTTCAATCGCGTTCGAGCCAGGGCGCTGAAAGACGGGAATGGCGACGGCCGGTTGGTTGTTGAGCAAGGAGCGCAGCGCGTACTGGCTGGAACCCAGTTCGATACGCGCGATGTCCCGCAGGCGGGTGATCGAGCCGTCTTCGCCGGCGCGGATGATGATGTTCTCGAACTCCTCCTCGCTAACCAGTCGGCCTTGGGTATTGATCGATAACTGGAAGTCCGTCGCGCCCGGTGCGGGTGGTGCACCCAGCGAACCCGCTGCAACCTGACGGTTCTGCTCGCGGATCGCGTTAACCACGTCGGTTGCGGTGAGGTTGCGTGAGGCCACCTTGTTTGGATCGAGCCAGACGCGAAGCGAGTAATCGCCCATGCCGAACAGCTGCACATCACCAATCCCGTCCAGCCGTGCCAGCTCGTCCTTGACGTTGAGCGCCGCATAGTTGGACAGATAAAGCATGTCGTAGCGTTCGTCCGGAGATGTCAGGTGCACCACCATCGTCAGGTCCGGCGAGGCCTTGTCCACCGTAACGCCGAGGCGCTGCACTTCGGTCGGCAACGTCGGCTGGGTGCGCGTGACGCGGTTCTGCACCTGCACCTGGGCGTTGTCCAGGTCGGTTCCCAGCGCAAACGTAATGGTCAGGGTCAGCTTGCCATCGGCGGTCGCCTGGGAGGACATGTAGAGCATGCCCTCGACGCCGGTGATGGCCTGTTCCAGCGGGGACGCGACGGTTTCGCCGATCACTTTGGGGTTGGCGCCCGGGAAGCTGGCGCGGACCACGACCGTCGGCGGCACCACCTCGGGATATTCGCTGATCGGTAGCTGGAACAGCGATATGGCGCCACCGATCAGGATGATCAGCGACAGCACCGCGGCGAAGATCGGCCGCTGGATGAAGAACTGGGAGAAATTCATGACGCACTCCGGGGGAGAGGGTGCGCATGACGCACCCTGGCGGAATCAATTTTGTTTTGAGTTGGCGCCTCGGCGCCGGTCAGCGGATCGTGTCTATCGTCAACTGCTTGGCCCGCGCGCCAGGGTGCGCTCGACTACCTGCGGATTCATCGCGGCGGAGATTGCACGGTTCTGTTCTTTCAGCGCGGCGAGGGTGTCAGCGTCGGCCATTGGCACATTCTGTGGCTGCACGGCGTTGCCCGGACGAACGCGCTGCAGGCCGTTGACCACGATGGTTTCACCTTCCTTCAGCCCGCCACGCACGATGCGCAGACCCTCGAGCTTCGGACCGAGCTCGATGGAGCGGTAATTGACGGTGTCATCATCCCCGACGACCAGAACAAACTTCTTGCCCAGATCGGTTCCGACCGCGACATCCTTGATCAGAACGGCGTCGTAGCTGGCGCTGCCGACCAGCTTCAAACGGGCATACAGACCGGGCGTGAAGCTGCCGTCGCGGTTGTCGAACACCGCACGCCCGCGAATGGTGCCGGTGCGCGGGTCGACCTGGTTGTCGATGAAGTCCATGTGCCCCAGATGAGGGTGTCCTTCCTCGCTGGAGAGCCCGAGGTACACCGGGGTCTCCTCGCCACGCTCACCGTCACGGGCGAGTTCGCGGTACTTCAGGTAGGTGCGTTCGTCCGCCTCGAAGTAGGCATAGACCTTGTCGGTCGAGACCAGCGTCGTCAGCAAGGCGTCGCCAGCATTGACCAGGTTGCCCGCAGTGATCAGCGCACGGCCAACGCGGCCATCGATGGGGGCCGTGACGCGGGTGAAACCAAGATCCAGCTTCGCCGCGTCGAGCTGAGCCTGGATCGCAGCGACGGCGGACTTCGCTTCGCTGGCGGCGCTGGTTCGCGCATCAGCCAGTTCGGCGGAAATGGCATTGTTGGCACGCAGGCGCTCACCGCGCTCGGCCTCGCTTGCGGTCCGGCGCTCAGTGGCGCGGGCTTGTTGTAGCTCAGCCTGCAAGCGTTTGACCTGGGCTTCGAACGGGCGCGGGTCGATCTGGAACAGCAGATCGCCTTTCTTCACCAGCGAGCCTTCTTCGAACGCGACCTTGTCGATGAAGCCCGACACGCGTGGACGAATATCGACCGACTCAGGCGCTTCCAGGCGGCCGGTAAGTTCGTCCCATTCGGTCACCTGCTGTTCGATGACCTCGGCGACGCTGACGGCGGGTGCCGGCATGGCCGCTTCGGTGGCTTCAGGTGCTTTACCGCATGCGCCTACAAGGGCGGCAGCAACCGCAACCAATGGGTAACGCAAGGCTTTGAGTGAACGATCCATGCTTGACTCCGCAACTCGGGTTTTTGTCGATGGCGGGAGTGTGGGGGCGATGGACGTCCCGGTAGAAATCGAACGGGGCGAATGTAAATATCATTCGCGCTGATGTTGCAGGGTGTTTCATCGATGTTGAGTATGGGATTGCAGGGGCATTGGTGCCCAATCGACTGAGGTGGTTTCGGCCGGGCTGGTGGGCTGGAGCCCACCCTACGACGGGGATGTGCAGGGGCTGATATTAGGCTGGCTTCAGCCCACCAGCTGCGGGTCGAAAGCAGGGCTCAGGTAGGGTGGGCTTCAGCCCACCACGGCAAGCGCTTTGCTTAAGAGAAAAACGGTGGTTCAGAGACTGTCTGGATCGCCTACGAACATCTGAATGCGCGAGCGCAGCCAGCGCTCCGCTGGATCATTGTCCTGAGCGCCGCGCCAGGCCATGGACAACTCGAAGTCCTGGCTGGTCTCGAACGGCAGCGGCTCGGCACGTACGCCACCGTTAGCAGCGAGCGCCGCCGCGGCATAGTCGGGCATCGTCGCGACCAGGTCGGTTCCGGCCAACAGACTGGCCAGGCCGTTGAACTGCGGTACCGCCAGCACGACCTTGCGCTTGCAGCCGTGCAATGCCAGTTCGTCATCGATATAACCGTTCAGGTCGCCAGCAAAGGAAACCATGGCATGTGGGCGCGAGCAGTAGTCTTCCATCGTCAAACGGCCGGGGATGCTGTCTGCGCGCAGCAACATCGGTTTCGGCCGGCGCAATACCTTGCGCTTGGCGTTGGCCGGGAGCTCCTGGGTGTAGCAAACACCGACCGAGATTTCGCCAGAGGCAAGCAGTCCGGGCATCAGCAGATAGTTGGCCCGCCGAACCACCAGTACCACGCCGGGCGCCTCGGCGCGGACACGCCGGAGCAACTGCGGCAGCAGGGCGAACTCGACCTCATCGGTCAGGCCGATGCGAAACACCAGCTCGCTGGTGGCGGGATCGAACGTGGAGGCGCGGCTGACAGCGGTGGAGATCGAATCCAGAGCGGGCGACAGCAGACCAGCGATTTCCTGAGCGCGTGCGGTCGGCTCCATGCTGCGACCTGTACGGACGAACAACGGGTCGTCGAATAGCGTGCGCAGGCGCGCCAGTGCTGCGCTGATCGCCGGCTGGCCGAGAAAGAGTTTCTCCGCGGCACGGGTCACGCTGCGCTCATGCATCAGCGTTTCGAAAACGATGAGCAGGTTCAGGTCCACGCGGCGAAGGTCGTTGCGATTCATGCCTTTCACTTCAAGCTGTGGTCAGACACCAGAGGCAACTGACCAAATGAGGGTTGCGTCTGCATTCTAGACAGATCGGAGTGACGTCGGCATGTCTATTCCCGCTTTGCAATGACACAAACCTGCAGCGATGGGAGCAGCCTTACATTCAGCACATCATCATTGGCATGCATGGCGACTATCGAGCGGAATGCAGGGATCGCTGCTGGAGTTGTGCCGATGGTGCGGATAAAGTCACATATACAGTAGTAACCGAGGGGTCTTTGTCATGTCCCGCATCATCCGTTTCCACCAGTTCGGCGCCGCGAATGTGCTGCGTTACGAACAGCGAGAGGTACCTCAGCCAGGTCCTGGCGAGGTGCTGATCGACGTCAGTGCGATCGGCGTCAGCTGGAATGACGTGCTCTGGCGGCAGGACCTTGCGCCGCGTCACGCGAAGCTCCCGGCCGGGCTCGGCAGCGAGATCGCTGGCGAAGTGATTGCAGTGGGCGAGAACGTGGATGGCTTCGCGATCGGTGATCGTGTGGCCAGTTTTCCGGCACATGACCTCAATCAGTACCCGCTCTACGGCGAGCGGGTTCTGCTGCCTCAGGGTTCTCTGGTCCACCATCCCGATAGTCTTAGCGCCGCCGAGGCCAGCGTCCATTACACACCGGCACTGGTCTCCTACTTTGCGCTGGTCGAACTGGCTCAGCTGGAGCCCGGACAATACGTGCTGGTTACCCAGGCGCGACATTGCACAGGGCCTTCTGCCGTGCAGCTGGCCAAAGCACTCGGCGGGCGGGTGATCGCAACCTGCGAGACGGCTGAGGATCGTGATTTCCTGCGTAAGTTGGGCGCCGAGACGGTCATCGTTACCGAAGAAGAAGATCTGGTCGGGCGGCTGCAAAAGATCACGGGCGGGGCAGGCGTCGAAGTCGTGCTCGACGGTTGCGGCGGCTCGCAGATGAAGCTGCTCGGGGATGTGATTGCCCCGCGCGGCAAGCTGATTCTTTACGGGCTCAACGGTGGCAACGAGACGGCATTTCCTGCCTGCGCGGCGTTCAAGAAGAACTTCAAGTTCTTCCTGCATTGCCTTTGTGATTTCACCGGCCAGCCCGAGCTGGGCATCGAGCAGAACCGTGAGGCGGTCCAGAATGCCTTGTTGCACATCAACCAGCTCACGGCCGACCGTCTGATTACGCCGCAGGTTGACAAGGTATTCGGCTTCGACGAGGTCGTGGCAGCCCATGACTACGTCGAGAGTGGCGTCCCGCGCGGTCGGGTCGTACTTCGCGTTGACTGATTCTTCAGGGCCTCTGCGCAGGGGCCTCTCATCGCTTCACAGAAACTTTTCCCGCCAGCGCCAAGTCCTCCGAATACAGGTATTGATCCCTTGACGGAGGATTTGGCATGTCCGACGAAAACCAGACACTCCCCCCGCAGCAACAGGCTGAACCGGGTAAAGAAAGTGAGATGACCCCAAGGCCCGAGTACCGTGGCGAGGACTACAAAGCGGCTGGCAAGCTAGAGGGGAAGGTCGCAATCATCACTGGCGGTGACAGCGGCATCGGCCGCTCGGTAGCGGTGCTGTTTGCGCGTGAAGGCGCCGATGTGGCGATTCTCTATCTGGATCAGCACCAGGACGCCGAGGAAACCAAGCGAGCAGTCGAACAACAGGGCCGCAAGTGCCTGACCTTCGCTGGCGACGTGGCAGACCGCGATGTGTGCCGCAAGGTGATCGACGAGACGCTGAGCGCGTTCGGCAAGCTCGACATTCTGGTCAACAACGCCGCCGAGCAGCATCCGCAGGAAAAGCTCGAAGATATCAGCGAAGAACAGTGGGAAAAAACCTTCCGCACCAACATCTTCGGCATGTTCCAGATGACGAAGGCCGCGCTGCCGCATCTGAAACAAGGCGCCTCGATCATCAATACCACCTCGGTCACCGCCTACAAGGGCAGCCCGCAGTTGCTCGACTACTCGGCCACCAAAGGCGCCATCACGGCGTTCACCCGTTCGCTATCAATGAACGTCGCCGACCGCGGCATCCGCGTGAACGGAGTCGCTCCCGGCCCGATCTGGACGCCGTTGATTCCGTCGACCTTCGATGCGGACAAGGTCGAGAAATTCGGCGTCAATGTACCCATGGAGCGTCCCGGTCAGCCCGATGAAGTGGCGCCGGCATACGTGTATCTGGCCAGCAGCGACTCGTCTTATGTCAGCGGCCAGGTAATGCACGTGAACGGTGGCACCGTGGTCAACGGCTGACCGAACCACTGTCGACAGGAGGGAAGGCAATGCCTCGTACGATTTGGAAAGGCGCCGTCAGTTTCGGTCTGGTTCACATCCCCGTCGCGCTGGTGCCTGCTACCACGCGATCGGGCATTGATTTTGACTGGTTGGACAAACGCAGCATGGACCGGGTGGGCTACAAGCGCATCAACAAGACCACGGGCGAAGACATCGACAGCGAGAACATCGTCAAGGGCGTCGAGTACGAAAAGGGCAATTACGTCGTCATCAGCGACGACGAGATCAAGGCGGCGCATCCGGAAGCCACGCAGACGGTGGATATCGTCGCCTTTGTCGATGCCAAGGACATTTCCTTCCTGTACATCGCGACGCCGTACTACCTCACCCCGGATCGCCGGGGTGAAAAAGTCTATGCGCTGCTGCGCGAAACCCTCATCCAGACCGGCAAAGTCGGCATCGCCAACGTGGTGCTGCGCAACAAGCAGCATCTGGCGGTGGTGATGCCGCTGGGCAAGGCGCTGGTGATGAACACCCTGCGCTGGGCCGATGAGGTGCGTGGCGTGGAATACCTGGAGATGAAGGACGAAGCGCTTAACGCAGACCTCAATCCCAAGGAACTCGACATGGCCAAGCGCTTGGTCGAGGACATGAGCGAAGAGTGGAATCCCGACCAGTACAAGGACACTTTCCAGGACCAGATCATGGATCTGGTAGAGACCAAGGCCCGCGAAGGCAAGATCGAGGCGGTCGGTGGACCGGACGAAGCAGTGGATCGGCGCAGCGCCGATGTCATCGACCTGACCGAACTGCTCAAGCGCAGCCTGGCCGGCAAGTCGTCAGCGAAGAAAACTGCGCCACCTGAAGACGTCGACGATGAAGATGACAGCGAAAAGGCCAAAGCTCCCGCCAAACGAACTACGAGCAAAGCCGCGGCGAGCAAATCCAAGGCGCCTGCCAAGTCCGCAGCCAGTAAGACCTCAACCAGCAAAACCTCGACGGCTCGCAAGAGCACGACCAGCAAGCCCGCCGCAAGCAGATCCAGCAACAAGAAAGCCAGCTGACTCATACAGGAGCGCGCATGGCTGAAAAAACGAGCAAGAGCCGCCCCGACGTGGGCGGCATCGGCATCAGCAACCCGCAGCGTGTCATCGACCAGCGCAGTGGAGCGACCAAACTACAGCTGGCCCAGTACTACCTGGCGGTCGGCGACTGGCTGATGCCGCATCTGACCCAACGGCCGCTTTCTATCGTCAGGGCGCCGGATGGGGTCGATGGCGACAGTTTTTTTCAGCGCCACTGCGGGCGGCTGAAGATGCCGCACATGCGCGTGCTGGACAAATCACTCGATCCCGAACACGCCCGCCTGATCCAGGCCGACAGCATCACCGCGGTGGTCGAAGCGGCGCAGATGGGCACCGTCGAGTTCCACACCTGGAATGCCCGCAGCGACCGGATCGACCGCCCGGACCGCATCGTTTTCGATCTGGACCCTGACCCCGAACTGCCCTGGTCGAGCATGATCGACGCGACCCGGCTGACGCTGGATCTGCTGTCTGAACTGGGACTCAAGGCATTCTTGAAGACCAGCGGCGGGCGCGGCATGCATGTGGTGGTGCCGATCAGCCGCCGTCACGACTGGGAATGCGTCAACAGCTTCGCTCGCAGCGTCACGGAGCGCCTGGCCGCGCAGTCACCCGATCAGATCGTGGCGAAGATGGGGCCAAAAAATCGCGTCGGCAAAATATTCGTCGATTACCTGCGCAACCAGCGCGGCGCCAGTACTGTGGCGGCGTATTCGGTTCGCGCGCGGCCCGGCCTGCCGGTCTCTGTGCCGATCAGCCTCGATGAATTGGAAAAGATCGACGGAGCAAACCAATGGACGATTCACACCCTGCAACAGAGGCTCGAGAGCGCCAAGTCTGACCCCTGGGCTGAATACGGCTCGACGCGGCAGGGGCTTTCCGCGGCACTGCTAAAAGCCGTCCGCTGCGACGCCTAGTTTTTTATATCCATCTTTTAAATAGGGATTTACCGGCTACGCTTGAAGCTGATGCAGCAAAGAAGCTCAGAAGCCGTCTATCACCGGACTTGAACCTTGGCGCAGCGGTGCCAGTCGACTCACCGATGAGCAGACATAACAAGTAACAGGGAGATACCGATGACCGTGCGAGTATCCCGGCGACAGTTCCTGAAGTTTGGTGCGGCTGGTGTGGGCGCATCGAGCATGGCGATGATGGGATTTGCGCCTGATGAAGCCGTCGCGTCGATTCGTCACTTCAAGCTGACCGGCGCAAAAATGACCCGCAATATCTGCACCTACTGCTCGGTAGGCTGCGGCATGTTGCTCTACTCCCGTGGTGATGGCGCGATCAATGTGATCGACGAGATCTACCACGTTGAAGGTGATCCGGATCACCCGGTCAGCCGTGGTTCGCTTTGCCCGCGGGGTGCAGGCGTTCTTGACTTCATCAAAAGCGAATCGAGGGTCAAGTACCCTGAAGTCCGTGAGCCTTACACCAACGAGTGGAAGCGCATCAGCTGGGATGAGGCATTCGCACGTATCTCGCGGCACATGAAAGACGACCGCGACCGCAATTTCGAGACGCATGACGGGCAGGGACGGCTGGTTAACCGCTGGATGACCACGTCGATGGTGGCCGCTTCGGCCTGCACCAACGAGACGGCCTATCTCACGCAGAAGATCACCCGAGCACTCGGCATCCTCAAACTCGACAACCAGGCGCGCGTCTGACACGGACCAACGGTGGCAGGTCTTGCCCCAACATTTGGTCGCGGTGCCATGACGAACCACTGGACCGACATTGCCAACGCCAATGTCATTCTGTCGATGGGCGGCAATTCGGCTGAGGCGCACCCGGTGGGCTTCCGCTGGGTCATGCACGCCAAGCAGCGCAGCAATGCGATTCTGATCTCGATCGATCCGCGCTTTAACCGCACCACGGCGGTGGCCGACTACCACGCCTGGCTCCGTACCGGGACGGATATCGTGTTCCTCGGTGGTTTCATCAACTACCTGATCGAAACCGAGCGCTATGCCCATGAGTACGTGCGCGAGTACACCGATGCGAGCCTGATCGTCGCCGAGGGATTCGGTTTCGAAGAAGGGTTGTTCACCGGTTATAACCCGGCTGATCGAACCTACGACCGGGAAACCTGGAATTTCGAGCTGGACGAAAACGGCTTCGCGCGTACCGACCCAACGCTGCAGCATCCACGCTGTGTCCTGCAGCTGATGCGTCAGCATTACAGCCGCTACAACGTCGATCAGGTGGAAAACATCTGCGGCATGCCCAAGGAAAAGGTGCTGGAACTCTGGGACTTGATGGCCACCACTTCGGCGCCGGACAAGACCATGACGATCCTCTACGCGCTGGGCTGGACACAGCACACCATCGGCTCGCAGATCATCCGTTGCGGCGCCATGGTGCAGTTGCTGCTGGGCAACATGGGCATGCCGGGCGGCGGGGTGAACGCGCTGCGCGGGCATTCCAACATTCAGGGGCTTACAGACATCGGATTGCTGTCGAACCTGCTGCCGGGCTACATGAATCTGCCGTCGGTAAACCTGCAAAGCTACGACGACTATCTGAAGAGCCGCGTCAAGCTGCCGCTGCTCGAAGACGAGGTCTCCTACTGGAAATTCTACGAGCGCTTCTTCGTCAGCCTGATGAAGGACTGGTATGGCGACGTGGCCACCCAAGAGAACAACTGGTGCTACGACTGGCTGCCCAAGCTCTCCGAGCCGATCTATGACGTGCTGTATGCCATCAACGACATGACGCTTGGCAAGATGACCGGCGCATTCTGTCAGGGCTTCAACATCCTGGCGGCCTTCCCGAACAAAGCCAAGGTCATGGATGGCCTCTCCAAGCTGAAATTCCTGGTGATCATGGATCCGCTCACCGTGGAAACCGGCGAGTTCTGGAAAAACTTCGGCGAATATCACGATGTCGACCCGTCGCAGATCGCCACCGAGGTTTTCCGCCTGCCGACCACCTGCTTCGCGGAAGACGACGGCTCCATCACCAACAGTGCGCGCTGGCTGCAATGGCACGAGCGCGCCGTGCCTGGCCCAGGCGAAGCCATGACCGATACCGAGATTCTGGGTGAGGTCATGTTGCGACTGAAGCACATGTATCAGGAGGAGGGCGGTGCCTTCCCGGACCCGATTCTGAATCTGAGCTGGAACTACAAGGTGCCGGCGTTCCCCAAGGCCTCTGAACTGGCCATGGAATACAACGGCAGGGCGTTGGCGGATATCACCGATGACAGCGGCAAGGTCATCCGGCGCAAAGGCGAGCAGCTGCAGGACTTCAGTGAACTGCGGGCTGACGGCTCGACCGCCTGCGGTTGCTGGATCTACTCCGGCGCCTGGACCGAACAGGGCAACATGATGGCCCGCCGCGACAACTCGGACCCCTACAACACGGGCAATACCCTGGGCTGGGCCTGGGCCTGGCCGATGAATCGGCGGCTGCTCTACAACCGCGCTTCGGCGCGCCCCGACGGTACGCCCTGGGCGCCGAACAAGGCGTTCATCTGGTGGAACGGCGAGCGCTGGACAGGCGCGGATGTCCCCGACTTCCCGGTGACGTCACCGCCCTCACAAGGGGTGGGTCCCTTCATCGTCACCCAGACTGGCCGTGGCCATTTCTTCGCCTGCGAGTGGTTGAACGAAGGACCGTTTCCCGAACATTACGAACCCATGGAGACGCCGATCGACCGCAACCCTTTGAGCCCGAACAATCCTTTGGCGCTGCATAACCCCATCGCCCGAGTGTTCGAGCAGGACCGCGACTCGTTCGGTTCGAACACCGAGTTCCCCTATGCAGCGACGACCTATCGACTGACCGAGCATTTCCACTACTGGACCACCCATGCGCGGCTCAACGCCATCGCCCAGCCGGAGAAGTTCATCGAGATCAGTGAAGTGCTTGCTGGCGAGCTGGGCATTGCGGCCGGCGATCGGGTCAAGGTCAGTTCCAAGCGCGGCTATATCACGGCCGTGGCGGTGGTTACCAAACGGCTGGTGCCGCTGGAGATCGACGGCCGCACCGTGCATCAGATCGGCATTCCGATTCACTGGGGTTTCAAGGGTGTGGCCAAGAAGGCGCACCTGACCAATACCCTGACGCCGTTCGTGGGCGACGGTAATACCCAGACGCCGGAGTTCAAGTCGTTTCTGGTGAACGTGGAAAAAGTCGGAGGGCTCGTCTGATGCGAGGCGACCAGATCAATCTGCAGAACATAATCGCCCGCTCGGCGACGACCACGCCTTCACCTCAGGTACGCCATGGCGGCGTGGAGAAGGTCACCAAACTGATCGACGTGTCAGTCTGCATTGGCTGCAAGGCCTGTCAGGTGGCCTGTTCGGAGTGGAACGACCTACGCGACGAAGTGGGCGAATGCGATGGGACTTACAACAATCCCCAGGATCTGACCGCCGAGTCTTTCGAGGTCATGCGCTTCTCTGAATACGAGGACGAGCAGGGCAACCTCGAGTGGCTGATTCGCAAGGACAACTGCATGCACTGCGCCGAGCCGGGCTGCCTCAAGGCATGCCCGTCGCCTGGCGCCATCGTGCAGTACGCCAACGGCATCGTCGATTTCAACTCCGAGCACTGCATTGGCTGCGGCTATTGCATAGCGGGGTGCCCATTCGACATTCCGCGCATCTCGAAAAAGGACAATAAGGCCTACAAATGCACCCTGTGCTCCGACCGGGTCTACAACGGGCTGGAGCCTGCTTGCGTCAAGAGCTGCCCAACCTCGGCCATCATGTTCGGCACCAAGGAGGACATGCTCGACTACGGTGCTCACCGGGTTGCGGATCTGCAGGGGCGTGGTTACGAGAACGCCGGGATCTACGATCCGCCCGGCGTTGGCGGCACACACGTGGTCTACGTGCTGCAGCACAACGACAAACCCGAGATCTACAGCGGCCTCCCGCGTGACCCGCACATCGCGCCAACGGTCGAGCTGTGGAAGGGGGTGACCAAGCCAATCATGTCGGTGGCGCTGGGCATGTCGGTCTTGGCAGGCTTTTTCCATTACGTGATGAAAGGGCCCAAGGAAGAACCGGAGGATGATCCCGATCCAGCGCTGGCCGCCGATGACCGGGAACTGAATCGTCGCGGGGAGGACCGGCTATGAGCCATTCCAACGTCAAGCACGGCATCCTGCGTTACGGCTGGTGGACCCGGGTCAATCACTGGCTCATCGCGATCAGCTTCGTGCTGCTCGTGCTGAGCGGGTTGGCGTTGTTCTACCCGTTCTTCTTCGGCCTCACCGCGCTGTTCGGCGGGCCGGAGCCGACGCGCATCGTGCACCCGTACATCGGTGTGTTCATGTCGCTGTTCTTTGTCATCCAGGCGGTGCGCTTTTTTGGCGACAACCTGATTCGTCGCCATGACGTGCAGTGGATGAAGCAGATCCGCGACGTGCTGGCCAACCGCGACGAGCGGTTGCCGCCGGTGGGCAAGAACAACGCCGGGCAGAAGCTGGTGTATTGGATCTTTCTCGCCACCGTGCCGGTGCTGTTGGTGACCGGCATTGTGCTCTGGCGGCCATGGATTGCTGACGGCATGCCGATCTGGGCGCTGCGCTGGGCCGTGACCATTCATGCCTACACGGCCTTCATCGCGATCATCACGCTGGTGATCCACATTTACTCGGCGATCTGGGTGAAGGGCTCGGTACGTGCGATGACCCAGGGTCGTGTGAGCCATGCCTGGGCGCGGCATCACCACGGTCTCTGGTATGACGAGGTGCGCCGCAAGGGTGGTCATGACGATCCGAGCGATCTGTCGCCCAACCGTGACGTACCGTCGAAACGAACTTAAGGAGCTGCAGTGAACCACTCTTTTGGAAGTGCGCCCTCGGGAATCATGGAGGCGCCGAATGTGGTGTTGCCGAATGCCAAGGTGTTCAGTAAACGGGGGACACGGCTGCGTGAGCTGGTCCAGCAGGTGCCGCCGCTGGATGAGTTTCTCGCCTTCATGGCGCGGTTGGTGCAAGCCCAGCATCAGGTGCTCAACGAGCGTGAGCCAGGCTGGCATCCAGCTGAGGATGCCTTCGATCAAGCGTTGAAACATGGCCTGCCGCCACTCGGTTTCCAGGCTTTGAAACGTGACGTGCCCTGGCATCAAGACCTTCTGTCGATGCTTGATGCGATGGAGCTTCACGTAGGCGAGATTCAACGACCTTTGCTCAAGAGCCTGCGGGAATCATCGCGAGAGCAGCTCGATGCGTTGGCAGACGACGTTCTTGAGGCGCGTCCTGGCGATGAAACAAGCCGACCGTTATTGCCACTGGTTGCCGCTGCCCTGCAGATCAGCTGGATGAGACTGGCGATGGCCCTGCCACGGCCGCCTGACAAACCCGTCGGCGAAGCGAAAGGGCTGTGCCCGTGCTGCGGTTCACCACCGGTCGCCAGCGTCATTCACAACGAACGCCACCGTGCGGGTGTGCGTTATCTGCATTGCTCGCTGTGCGCCACCGAATGGCATCTGGAGCGACTCAAATGCAGCGTGTGTGACAGCGGCGCCAAGCTGCTGTACCTGACGTTGGATGATGAACAAGGCAAGCCGGCGATGCCGGTTCAGGCGGAGTCGTGCAGTGAGTGTCACAGCTATCTCAAAGTCATGCTGCGTGAAGAGCACGGGCGCGCTGACCCGGTGGCAGACGACATTGCCAGCCTTGCGCTCGATATGCTGCTGGCCGAACAGGGTGAATACGGCCGTAGCGGCTACAACCCCTTGCTGATAGCGGGCGATGATTAGCCCTGCCGCGAGCTTCGGGGCCTGACCTGCAGCCGCACACCGACCCAACAAAAAGCCCAACCCCAGCAGCTTGCGGGTCGACCCAACGGAAAATTCCACGCGGATCTGACGACGATACACCGACCTGAAAGCCCACTCCGTCCCCGTGGGAGCGGTCTCGACCGCGAATGGGCCGCACACAGCTTCGCAGCCAAGGCCGCTCCCACGAAAAGCCCAACCCCGCAGCTGCACACCAATCCAACAAAAGCCCAACCCCGCAGCCGCACACCGACCCAACAAAAAGCCCAACCCCAGCAGCTTACGGGTCTACCCAACGAAAAATGCCACCCGAACCTGACGACGATGACCTGCTGAAAACCACCCCGCCCCCGTGGGAGCGGTCTCAACCGCGAATGGGCCGCACATGGTTTCGCTCCGTGTAACGCTCGGTTCCATGCGCTCTGCGACAAAGGCAGCGGTCGTTTCTGCTGAACTTTTAAGGCCTCCGTTGGTTCGGAAAGAAACAGAGCGCTAGAAAGCCCGCAACGGGTTTTCCGCCGGTATAGCCAGCCCCGCCCGGAGCCAATCCCGAGTGGGCCGTTTTGCCGTTTCGCTACCATTTCGCTCAGGAGCCCCGTTCGATGACCGATGCAAAGCCCCATCCGGTGATTCACCCCCGACTTGAGCAGGCCTTGCGGATGCCGCGCATTGCTATTGAATCGACCCAACCCGTGTTGGAAGGGGGGCGATTTGCTGCAAAGGCGACCATCGGCCACCCGATCAACGTCACGAGCAAGATCTTCGCCGATGGGCACGACCAGCTCGCTGCGACCATCTGCTGGCGGACCAAGGATGAAACCACTTGGCGCCGCGCTCGGCTCAAGCTGATCGGTAACGACAGCTGGGAAGGGCAGTTCACACCGACGCAAGTCGCGTCGCATGAGTTCATGATCGAAGCCTGGTGGGATATCTACGAGACCTACCGTTACGAGCTTTCCAAGAAGCACACCGCAGGCGTTCCGGTGCAGCTTGAGCTGGAAGAAGGACGACTGCTGCTCGAGCGCGCCAGCCAACGCGCGCACGGCGAAACCAAGGCCATCATCGATGATCTGCTGCACCGCCTGAGCATGGCGCATCTGGACGATGAGCGCGTCTCGGTGATGCTGGCCAGTGAAACGGCCGCGGCGATGGCTGACGCCGACCCGCGTGAGCATTGCAGCCGGAGCGAGGTGTTTCCTGTCGAGGTTGAGCGCCCGCTTGCACTGTTTGCCAGCTGGTACGAGTTGTTCCCGCGCTCTGAAACCGATGATCCGAACCGTCACGGCACCTTTCACGACGTGCACAAGCGTTTGCCGTCGATCCGCGACATGGGCTTCGACGTCCTTTATTTCACGCCGATTCATCCCATCGGACGACAGCACCGCAAGGGACCGAACAACACGCTGCATGCCGGCCCCGATGATCCAGGCAGCCCCTATGCAATCGGTAGCGAAGCCGGCGGGCACGATGCGGTCCATCCTGAGCTTGGCACGCTCGACGACTTCCGCGCCCTGGTCGCCGCTGCCCGTGAGCACGGCCTGGAGATCGCTCTCGACTTCGCCATTCAGTGTTCACAGGATCACCCCTGGCTGCAGGAGCATCCGGGCTGGTTCTCCTGGCGACCGGACGGGACCATCCGCTATGCGGAAAACCCGCCGAAGAAGTACCAGGACATCGTCAACGTCGATTTCTATGCCGAGGACGCCATGCCCGATCTGTGGGTCGCGCTGCGCGACGTGATCTGGCACTGGGTCGAGCAGGGCGTGAAGATCTTCCGCGTCGACAACCCCCACACCAAGCCGCTGCCGTTCTGGGAATGGATGATTGCCGATATCCGCGAGCGCGACCCGGACGTGATGTTCCTCTCCGAGGCCTTTACCAAGCCGGCGATGATGGCGCGTCTGGGCAAGGTCGGCTTCAACCAGAGCTACACGTACTTCACCTGGCGCAACAACAAGGCGGAGCTCAGCGAGTACTTCAACGAGCTGAACGAGCATCCGCTACGCGACTGCTACCGTCCGAACTTCTTTGTCAATACACCGGACATCAATCCGTTTTTCCTGCATGACTCCGGGCGCGCGGGGTTTCTGATCCGTGCGGCGCTGGCGACCATGGGGTCCGGGTTGTGGGGTATGTACTCGGGGTTTGAACTGTGCGAGTCCGCCGCGATTCCGGGCAAGGAGGAGTATCTGGATTCAGAGAAGTATCAGATTCGGGTTCGGGATTATCACGCACCGGGCAACATCGTTGCGGAGATCGCTCAGCTCAACCGCATCCGTCGACAGAACCCGGCCTTGCAGACGCATCTCGGTTTCAAGGCGTACACGGCCCACAACGACAACATCTTCTTCTTCGGCAAGCGTACACCGGATCTCAAGAACTTCATTCTCGTCGCGATCAGCCTCGATCCGCACAACGCTCAGGAAGCGCATTTCGAGCTCCCGCTCTGGGAGCTGGGCCTGCCAGACGATGCAGAGACCCGCGGCGAAGACCTTATGAACGGGCATCGCTGGACCTGGTACGGCAAAACTCAGTGGATGCGCATCGAGCCGTGGCACTTGCCGTTTGGCATTTGGCGCATCAGCTCGGATGCCATGGATCCAGATTTAAAGTGATTTGTTAAGAAAGACATAAAAACGATACGTATCAGTTAGTTGTAAGCGCTAGATGATGTTGTTTATAGCCGGACTGACCTACTTTTGCGCCTCGGCTGGCTCCTGATATGGGCCAGCCGCGAGGCAGATAAAGGGAACGAGACCATGGCGAGAGCACGCAAACCTGCTGCCTTTATCAAGGATCCTCTTTGGTACAAGGATGCGGTGGTCTATCAGGTCCACCTGAAATCCTTTTTCGACTCCAACAACGACGGTGTAGGCGATTTTCAGGGGTTGATCGACAAGCTCGACTACATCGCCGACCTGGGGGTGAATACCGTCTGGCTGCTGCCGTTCTACCCGTCGCCGCGTCGTGATGACGGCTATGACATCGCCGAGTACCGCGGCGTGCACCCCGACTACGGCACCATGGCTGACGCCAGGCGCTTCATTGCCGAAGCGCACAAACGTGGCCTGCGTGTAATCACCGAGCTGGTCATCAACCACACCTCCGACCAACATCCGTGGTTCCAGCGAGCGCGCAAGGCGAAGAAGGGTTCCGCTGCGCGGGACTTCTACGTCTGGTCAGACACGGACAAAAAGTACGACGGTACACGGATCATCTTCCTC
Organism: Stutzerimonas xanthomarina DSM 18231; assembly: GCF_900129835.1. Lineage (GTDB taxonomy): Bacteria > Pseudomonadota > Gammaproteobacteria > Pseudomonadales > Pseudomonadaceae > Stutzerimonas > Stutzerimonas xanthomarina. The sequence goes on along the minus strand of NZ_FQXA01000002.1, from coordinate 512,589 downwards.
GATACCGAGGCGTCGAACTGGACCTGGGACCCGGTCGCCCAGCAGTACTTCTGGCACCGTTTCTACTCACACCAGCCGGACCTCAATTTCGACAATCCGCAGGTGATGAAGGCGGTTCTCAGCGTGATGCGCTACTGGCTGGACCTGGGAATCGACGGTCTGCGTCTGGATGCGATTCCCTACCTGGTCGAGCGCGACGGGACCAACAACGAGAACCTGCCGGAAACTCATGAAGTACTGAAAAAGGTTCGTGCCGAAATTGACGCCAACTACCCCGACCGCATGCTGCTGGCCGAAGCCAACCAGTGGCCGGAAGACACGCAGCTGTACTTCGGCGGTGAGGGTGGCGGGCTTGGCGACGAATGTCACATGGCGTTCCATTTCCCGCTGATGCCGCGCATGTACATGGCGCTCGCCCAGGAGGATCGCTTTCCAATTACGGACATCCTCCGTCAAACGCCAGACATCCCGGAAAACTGCCAGTGGGCGATTTTCCTGCGCAACCATGACGAGCTGACCCTCGAAATGGTGACCGACAAGGAACGCGACTACCTCTGGAATTACTACGCGTCGGACAAGCGCGCACGAATCAACCTTGGCATCCGCCGTCGCCTGGCGCCGTTGCTGGAGCGGGACCGCCGCAGAATCGAGCTGCTCAATAGCTTGCTGCTGTCGATGCCGGGCACGCCGGTGATTTATTACGGCGACGAAATCGGCATGGGGGACAACATTTTCCTCGGCGATCGCGACGGCGTTCGCACGCCGATGCAGTGGTCGCCGGACCGCAACGGCGGCTTCTCCCGCGCCGACCCGCCCAGCCTGGTGCTGCCGCCGCTCATGGACCCGCTGTATGGCTACCAGGCGATCAACGTCGAGGCTCAGCAGCGCGACCCGCATTCGCTGCTCAACTGGACGCGGCGGTTGCTTTCGATCCGCAAGCAATTCAAGGCATTCGGCCGCGGCACGCTGAAGATGCTTGCACCCAGCAATCGCCGGATTCTCGCGTACATCCGCGAGTTCACAACGGCAACGGGCGAGACGGAAGTGATCTTCTGCGTCGCCAACGTGTCGCGGTCGGCACAGGCTGCCGAGCTGGAGTTGTCTCACTACGCCGGGATGGTTCCGGTGGAAATGGTTGGCGGCAGCGCCTTCCCGCCGATTGGCCAACTTCCGTATCTGCTGACGTTGCCACCTTACGGCTTCTACTGGTTTCAGCTCGCAACCACTCACCAGATGCCCAGCTGGCACCAAGCACCGGTGGAAACCATGCCTGACTTTCAAACGCTGGTGCTTAAGCGCCTGGATACGCTTACCGTAGCCAACAAACGGATTCTGGAAACCGAGTCGCTGCCGGCGTATCTGCCGAAGCGGCGCTGGTTTGCCAGCAAGGATGCAGCGATCAGCTCGATCAAATTCTGCTACAGCGTGCCGTTTGGCGATCCACAACGCCCGGTATTGCTCAGTGAGATTGCAGTCGAGGCAGGCGGGCGTACCGATCTTTACCAGATGCCGCTGGGCTTCCTCGATGAAGGCGATTTCGACATCGCGCTTCCACAGCAACTGGCCATGGCGCGGGTTCGTCGCGGCCCGCAGGTGGGCCTGCTGACCGACGCGTTCGCGCTGAAGCAATTTGTCCTGGGGGTTATCCAGGGGCTGCGTGAGCAGCAGGTGCTGCCTTGTGGCGATGGCGAGATTCGTTTCCAGCCGATGGCGCAGCTGGCAGAGATCGAATTGTCTGCAGATGCGGAGGTGCGATACCTCACCGCCGAACAGTCCAACAGCTCGGCAATCATCGACAGCAGCATGATGATCAAGGTCCTGCGCCGCGTCTCGGCGGGGATGCACCCGGAACTGGAGATGGGCAGCTTCCTGACCGAGCAAGGCTTCACCCATATCTCGGCGATGTTGGGGCAGGTAAGCCGCTTCGACAAGAAGGGCGAGCAGTACGCCCTCATGGTGGTGCAGCGCTTCCTCGACAACCAAGGCGATGCCTGGGAATGGACGTTGAACACGCTGGACCGGGCCGTACGCGACGAGATTTCAGATGGTGTCTCGCTGCATGAAAACCAGTTCAGCGCGCTGGAGGAGTTGGAAGCCTTCAATCGCCTGCTCGGGCAGCGTCTCGGCGAAATGCACATGACCTTGGCAGTACCGACCGACAACCAGGCCTTTGCTGCCGAGCCGACCAATGCATCGGACGCCAAGGAATGGACGCAGCTGATATCCGGACAGGTCGAGCATGCGCTTGATCTGCTGCAGGCTCGCCGTGGCGATCTGGATCGCAAGGCAACCGCGCTGGTCGATCAGTTGCTTGGTCAACGAAAGGAGCTGCTAGCCGAGGTCAAACGGCTGGCCAACCGCACCCTTGGCGGTCTGCGGACCCGTGTCCATGGTGACCTGCACCTTGGGCAGGTACTTGTCGCGCAAGGTGATGCCTATTTCATCGACTTCGAGGGCGAACCAGCGCGCTCGCTCGAGGAACGGCGCAGCAAACTGAGCCCATTCAAGGACGTAGCCGGTGTGCTGCGTTCCTTTGAATACGCAACGGCCATGACCCTGCGCAACGCGCAGTCCAGCGACAGTTCGGAAGCGGCTGATCAGGCGCGCCGCAACATTTCCGATACCTATCAGCAAAGTGCACGTGCGGTCTTTTTGGAGGCTTATCGTGAGGCGACGGCCGAGTTGCCTCACGCCTGGAAGGACACCGCTGGAGCCGATGCGGCCCTGGCACTGTTCAGTCTGGAGAAAACAGCATATGAAGTGGCCTATGAGGCTGAGAACCGCCCGGCCTGGCTGTCCGTCCCGCTTCAGGGGCTGGCGACGCTGGCACAACAGATTTCCGATGGAGGTTCCCAATGATTGACCGTCCGGCCGTGACAATGCCCGGTGAAAACCTGCTGCCAACCGATGCCGACGTCGATGCGCTGGTGCGCGCCGAGCATGGCAATCCGTTTTCGATCCTTGGCCCGCATCCAGACGGCGATGGTCTGGTGGTGCGCGCCTACCTACCCAACGCGCTGGGTGTCGAGGTGCTCGAGCGTAGCGGCGGGCGTGTATTGGCCGCGATGGAGCAGGGCCAGGTGCCAGGCTTCTTCTTTACCCGGCTGACCAACCAACAGCCGTATTTGTTGAAAATTCGCTGGGCGAGCGGCGAGCAGCTCACTGAAGATCCGTTCAGCTTTGGTCCCCAACTCGGCGAAATGGACATGTACCTGTTTTCCGAGGGCAACCATCGGCAGATCGGCCGTGTATTTGGCGCTCAGCCCATGGAGGTCGAGGGCGTTCAGGGTGTCCGCTTCGCAGTGTGGGCGCCTAATGCGCGCCGCGTATCGGTCGTCGGCAGTTTCAACGGCTGGGACGGGCGTCGGCACCCCATGCGCCTGCGCTTTCCGTCAGGCGTCTGGGAGATCTTCATCCCGCGTTTGCAACCGGGCGATAAGTACAAGTACGAGATCCTTGGACCCAACGGGATTCTGCCGCTGAAGGCCGACCCGATTGCGCTGGCCACTGAACTCCCGCCGGGCACCGCATCGGTCATCTCGCACCCGCTCGAATACGAGTGGAAGGATGAGGACTGGCTGCAGCAGCGTGCAGCTCAACAATCGGTGAAAGCACCGATGACCATTTACGAGCTGCACGCAGGCTCCTGGCGCCGCGACGGTGGCGATGACGGCCGCCTGTACAACTGGCATGAGCTGGCCGAGCGGTTGATCCCGTATATCAAAGACCTGGGCTTCACCCATATTGAGCTGATGCCGATCATGGAGCACCCGTTCGGCGGTTCCTGGGGCTATCAACTGCTGTCGCAATTCGCGCCCAGTGCCCGCTACGGCAACGCCCATGACTTCGCCGCGTTCGTCGATGCCTGTCACGCTGCGGGCATCGGCGTGATTCTCGACTGGGTTCCGGCGCATTTCCCCACCGATGCCCACGGTTTGGGCGAGTTCGACGGCACCGCGCTATACGAATACGCGCACCCATTCGAGGGGTTCCATCAGGATTGGGATACCTACATCTACAACCTTGGTCGTACCGAGGTGCATGGCTTCATGCTCGCATCCGCCTTGCACTGGTTGCGTGAATTCCATGTCGATGCACTGCGCGTGGATGCGGTCGCTTCGATGCTCTACCGAGACTATTCACGCAAGGAAGGCGAGTGGATTCCCAACCGGCACGGCGGCAGGGAGAACCTCGAAGCGATCGACTTTCTGCGTCACCTGAACGATGTTGTAGCCACCGAAACGCCCGGTGCGCTGGTCATCGCGGAAGAGTCCACCGCTTTCCCAGGCGTGAGCAAACCGACGTCCGAGAACGGGTTGGGCTTTGCCTACAAATGGAACATGGGCTGGATGCACGACACGCTTCAATACATCCAGGAAGACCCGATCAACCGCCAATATCACCATGACAAGTTCACCTTCGGCATGGTCTACGCCTATTCGGAGCACTTCGTGCTGCCGATTTCCCATGACGAAGTGGTGCACGGCAAAGGCTCGTTGATCGACAAGATGCCCGGGGACCGTTGGCAGAAGTTCGCCAATCTCCGAGCCTATCTCGCCTTCATGTGGACGCATCCCGGCAAAAAGCTGCTGTTCATGGGCTCCGAGTTTGGCCAGTGGCGCGAGTGGAACCATGACCGCGAGCTCGATTGGCATCTGCTAGAAGAGGCCGATCACCGTGGCGTTCAGAATCTCGTGCGCGATCTCAACCACCTCTACAGCCATGAACCTGCGTTGTACGAGTTGGATTCCGAGCCGGCGGGCTTTCAGTGGCTGATTGGCGATGACCGTGCCAACAGCGTATTCGCTTGGTTGCGCAGGGGCTCAAGCGGCGACCCGCTGTTGATCGTCGGCAACTACACGCCGGTAGTCCGTGAGAGTTATCGCATTGGTGTGCCGGTTGACAGTCGCTGGGAGGAAATCTTCAACAGCGATGCCGAGTGCTATGGTGGCTCCAACGTGGGCAATGGCGGCGGCATCTTGACCGAGCAGATCGCGGCGCACGGGCAGGATGTTTCACTGGCACTGACACTACCGCCACTGGGTGTGATTATTCTTCGGCCCAGGTCTGGCTGATGCCGCCGAGCGGCGCCTGACCCCAGACGCCAGCCGCAAAAAAGCCGGAGCAATGAGCGCTCCGGCTTTTTATTGTCTGTTGCTATAGCAAGTTCAACCAGGCCGCCGACCGATCTCACGCTGCGGTGGGAGGGTGCTCTTCATGCGGGTCTTCATCTGAGCGCGCCTGGTCACGGGAGCGCAGCTTCTTCGCCCGTATTTCCAGTACCACGTAGATCATCGTGGCGAACACGAGCGGGATAAGGAAGTAAACCACCCGGTAGCCGATCAGCCCGGCCACGATGCTGGCCTGGCTGAGCTCGCCGCCGCCCAGCATCGCGACGAACACCGCCTCGATCACGCCCAGGCCAGCCGGGATATGGGCAATCACGCCGGCCACGCTGCTGATCATCAAAATGCCCAGCACAACGGGATAGGCCACCTGCTGCGACAACATGAAGTAGACCACCAGCGCCATCAGCGCCCAGTTGCATGCTCCAAGCAGCATCTGGACCACGGCCAGGCGCAGGCTCGGCAGATAGAGCTCGTGCGTGCGGATCGTCCAGTGACGCCGTTTGGAGAAGCCGCACGCCCATAGATAGATCGCCGAGGCCAGCAGCAGCCCGGCACCCAGCACACGCAGTGCGGTATGACCGATTTTCCAGTCATCGGGCGGCGTAATCCAGCCCAGCGCGAAGATCAACCCGGCCAGCCACAGGTAGCCGAGCCAGTTGGTCAGTACGCTCATGGTGAATACGCGGGTGATCTGCGAGGTGCGCAGACCAAAGCGGGAATAGAGTCGATAGCGCAGCGCGATACCTCCAACCCAGGCGCTCAGGTTGAGGTTGAAGGCATAACAGACGAAGGTCACCGGGACGATCTGTCGGATCGGCATATCGTGCTGTGCATAGCGTTTGCCGAGTACGTCAAAACAGCAATACACCGCATAGCTCACCGCGGTGGCTGCGCCGGCGAGCCACAGGGTTCTGGCACTGTAGTTGCGCAGCGTCTGGTAGACCTCACGCCAGTCGACGTTGCGCGCCAAACTGATCAAGAGCCCGGCGACGAGGATGAAGAAGCAGTAGGTCAGGATCTTCTTGATCAGCGGCCAACGGCGGCGCCACCCGCTCTGTGGCTGGTGGTGTCGCTCGGTCATTGATGATCTCGCTGCAAGGGGGCAGGGCTGGGTTCAAGTGGCTGCGGATCGAGCAGCTGCAACTTGGGTTTATGAGCCGGCAACAGTCCCACCCACTGAGGGAAGTGGCGCAGAAAGTGGAAGATGATGAAGGCCAGCGGCGCCCGCCACCAGTAGCCGCGGATGATGCGTTCCAACGGAATGCGCCGGCAGTCCTGTTGCAGCAGCCGGTCCAGGTTCTCGTGCAATTGGCGATTGAAATTGTGATCACGAATGATCAGGTTCGCCTCGAGATTGAGCGACAGGCTCAGGGGGTCGAGGTTGCTTGAGCCCACAGTGGACCATTCGTAATCGGCCAGGGCGACCTTGCCATGCAGCGGCCGGCGGCAGTATTCATGGATCTCGACACCGTCGCTCATCAGATAGTTGTAGAGCATGCGTGCGCCGAACTTGGCGATCGGCATGTCCGGTTCGCCCTGCAGAATCAACCGGACCCTGACGCCACGCCGCGCGGCGTTGCGGATTTCCCGCAGCACGCGGTAACCGGGGAAGAAATAGGCATTGGCGATTAGCAGGCGTGAACGGGCATCGCGGATCGCCTGCAGATAATGCTGCTCAATGTCGTTGCGATGGTCGTTGTTGTCGCGGGTAACGAACAGCGCACGCGCTTCGCCCCGGCTGACCCCGACAAAGCCGTTGCTCTGCGTTCGCATTCGCCGGTGCCACCATCGCCGGTTCGTTTGGGCAGGACCGATAGCGCTCAGTGCGAAGTGGTGGATGTCATGCACCACTGGACCTTCGACCCGCAGCGCGTAGTCCTGCTTCGCCGCAGGGCCAAAATCGCCTAGGTGATCTGCAGAAAAATTGATGCCTCCGATGAACGCAAGCTGGCCATCCACGACGACAATCTTGCGGTGCATGCGCCTGAATACATTGACGCGCTTGCCCAACAGCCGCTTGCCGGGATCGAACACATGGATGCGTACGCCTGCGCGGGCCATCGCCGCAGCAAAGTCACCGTCCAGGTCAGCCGAGCCATAGCCGTCCACGGTAACGTTCACGCTGACGCCGCGCTCCGCCGCCGCAATCAGTATCTGTTGCAGCTCCTGCCCGACCTTATCCTTGAAGAAGATGAAGGTTTCCAGCAGGACTTCCTTTTCCGCGGCCGCAATGGCCTCGAACACAGCGGGGAAGAATTCCTCGCCGTTCTCCAGCAACTGAAGACGATTCCCGTCTCTCCAGTGAAAATTCATAGGTGTATCTCCACCGCCAAGGGCAGATGATCGGACAAGTGCGTCCAGGGTTTGTTGCCCAGTATTCGCGCTTTGTGGCTCGTGGCATTTCGCACATAGATGCGATCCAGGCGCAGCACGGGCCAGCGTGCGGGGAAGGTTTTGGCGACCTTGCCCTGTGCTACCGCGAACACCTCATGCATGCCAGCGCAGCGATCCAGCACCTGAGCGCCCTTCAGGCGCCAGTCATTGAAGTCCCCGGCGACGACGACGGGGGCATCTGCTGGCAGCGAGTCGAGGAGGTCACAGAGGAGGCGCAGTTGCTGCTGACGATGGGCTTCACGCAAACCGAGATGAACGCAAATGGCATGAAACTCGTCATGCCCAGGCACCTGCAGCACGCTATGCAACAGGCCGCGCCTTTCCGGCCCCGCAATGGAGATGTCGAGGTTCTCGTAGCGCGTGATAGGGAATTTCGACAGCAGCGCGTTGCCGTGATCACCGTCCGGGTAGACGGCGTTGCGACCATAGGCGAAATCGGTCCAGATGCTGTCGGCCAGGAACTCGTACTGCGACATATTGGGCCAGTCGTGAAAGCGCAATGCGTGTTTTTCATGCGTGCCGAGTACTTCCTGCAGGAACACGACATCGGCCGATACGGCTCTGACCGCCTCACGCAACTCCGGCAAGATGAACCGCCGGTTAAGGGCGGTGAAGCCCTTGTGGGTGTTCACGGTCAGCAGGCGGACCGTGTTGACCGCAGTCGACATGTGCGCATCGAGGTCGCTGCTGTCGAGGGGGTGGGTCTTGTCCAGATTCACGCCAATGCTCCTTCCAACTGGCCTGGAGTGGTTTCCAGGTCTTTATCCAGTCCGAGCCGGCGCAACAACTGTCGCGCATCGTACGGCGCCCGGACCTTTACATCGTTATCGAAATAGCGGTAGACGGCGCGTTGCTTGCGCACCGGTGGTTTGGTGTCGCTGATCAGATGCGCGTCGTCAGGCTGGCTGCCGTTGTTCCAAAGGGTGATGCGCTGGGCCCAATTATTCAGCGCCTCATCGGTGTAACCGCTGGTGTAGAGCTGTTCGGCACCATGAAGGCGGATGTAGACGAAATCGCTGGTGAGGTCTTCTCGATAGGGCCACTTGCCCGCCGTATCGGCCACGACCAGCGCGACCTTGTACTTGCGCAGCAGCGCTACGAACGCCGGGTCGACAAAGCTCTCGTTACGTATTTCGACCGCATGCCGAAGGCGACGTTTGCGATCAATCTGCAGATAACTGCGTCCCTCCATGCGCGCTTCGCAGCCCTTGGCCATTTCCAGCGCGGCTTCGGTGTCATGCGGCAGCAGGGCGAGGAAAGTTTCGAAACGCTCTGGTTCGAACTTGAACGAAGGTGGGAACTGCCAAAGCATCGGTCCGAGCTTGTCCTTGAGCGCAAGAACACCGGAGGCGAGAAAGTTCGCAATGGGTTTCTCTACATCCCGCAGGCGCAGCACATGGGTGATGTAGCGAGGCGCCTTGACGCTGAAAACGAAGCCCGCGGGCGTCTCGTCATACCAGCCGGCGTAGAGTTCTGGCTTCTGCAGCGAGTAGAACGAGCCGTTGATCTCGATGCTGCTCACGGCGCGCGAGGCGAACTTCAGCTCGTTCTTCTGGACGAGTCCCTTGGGGTAGAAGTCGCCTCGCCAGGGTGTGTAGCGCCAGCCGGAAATGCCTATATGGATGGCTGCCATCGCTTGCTCCGGTGGCCTAGCGGGGGCTTTGCATGCTGGTTGGGTCGCTGGCAGGGAAGGTGTCGGCAATGGCCTCGTCGACCAGTGCTTCCTTCGAGCCGGAAACCTCCGAACCCTCGCGCTGAGGCTTCAGCTCGACCTTGATCCAACCGCCCTCGCGCCGATCGAACGCTTCGAATGCGGCGATGACATCGCTCATCGGCTTGACCTGCGTGAGAATCTTCGTCGGGTCGATACGTCGCGCCTGGATCATCTCGATCAGCCGCGGGATGTACTTGCGGTGGTGACAGTTACCCATGTTCATGGTGATGTTCTTGTTCATCGCCTTTCCGATAGGGAAGGTCATGGCATCCGGTGGATACACGCCGATAATCGACAGGGTGCCGGCCTTCGCCAGACACTCCACACCCCATTCCAGCACCTGGGACGGACCGTCGCCCGGCTGCCACTTGGCGTTCTGGTCGAGGTTCGTACCGTCGGCAGGTTTGCCACCGCAGCAACCGTGTTCCGCATCGACGCCCACGGCGTCAATCACGCGGTCGACGCCAATCCCGCCGGTCAGCCTCTTAAGCGTTTCGATCGGGTCTTCGCGATTGAAGTCGATGATCTCCGCACCCTGGCGCTGGGCCATGCGCAAACGGTCATCAAACTGATCGATGGCAAAGACGCGCCCGGCACCCAGCAATTTGGCGCTGGCAATGGCGAATTGGCCGACCGGGCCGCAACCGAACACCGCTACCGTGTCGCCGGCTTTGATCTCGGCCATCTCCGCGCCGAAATAGCCGGTTGGGAAAATGTCCGAGAGCAGGATTGCCTGGTCATCACTGATTTCCGGTGGCAGCTTCACCAGGCCGATGTTGGCGAAGGGAATGCGCGCCTTTTCGGCTTGCAGGCCGTTGAACGGACCGGTTGCGGCCGGGCCACCGAAGAACGAAGTGCCCGCTTCCTTGCCGTTGGGGTTGGCCACGTCGCACTGAGCAAAATAGCCGGAGCGGCAGTACGAGCAGTTGCCGCAAGCGATGGTCGAGGGAACCACCACACGATCGCCGATTTGCAGGTTGCGCACATCGTCGCCGAGCTCTTCAACAATGCCGACTGCTTCGTGGCCAAGAATGGTGCCGGGCTTCATGCCGCTGAAGGTGCCGCGCACGAAGTGCAGATCCGTTCCGCAGATGGCTGAGGCAGTGATGCGCACAATGGCGTCGGTCGGGGCTTCGATCTTGGGGTCGGGTACGTCTTCGAGGCGTATGTCGCCGACATCGTGATAGACAACAGCTTTCATGGGCGTCTCCATAAACGGTCCAATCGCGCCTGGCCGGGCTTCGATTGGTCTGAATGAATGGTGAGTGACATCCTGCAGATCAGCCGAGCTGGGACAGCTGGACTGAAAAATCCTTGGGTGCGCCTGGCCTTTATAGGCGGGGCGACGCGGCACGCTGCTGGTGCAACCTGCTCCTTTCATTCGGACTGACGGTGGCTTGCCCGGTTCATCTTTTTTTCCGCTGCGCCGCCGCCGCGGCCGCTCAGCATCGGTATTTGGTGTTTATTCAGCCCTTGGTCACCGACGGCGGCTGCCACCGGCGCCGCGCCGTTATTGGCGACCAGGTTGCCCTGAACGGGCACGCGGAACTCTCCGGCCGGGCCATTCCCGACCGCCCAGCAGGTCCGACAGGCTATAACCCAGGCAATTATCCTGCGACAGATCGCTCACCCGCCTTGGCACGCCATGCCGGGGCAGGTAACCGGGCGAGGCGTACACCCACATCGGGCAATCTGTCAGGCGGCGGGCCTGCAACGAACTGTCGGTGAGGCGGCCGATTCGCACCGCCATGTCTCAGCTGTTAGCGATAAGGTCAACCTGGCTGATCCATACTGTGCATCCACCTGCTCAAGATGACGATGCCATGAATGAACACACGACCATCACGCCACAAACTCGGATGCCAACGCTGTTCGTGCCGCACGGTGCCGGCCCTTGTTTTTTCATGGAATGGAACCCGATCGATGCCTGGGATGCGATGGCTGCCTTTCTCCGATCGGTCGGCGCAACCTTGCCGCAGCGTCCCCGTGCGATTGTGTTGATCTCCGGGCATTGGCTGGAGCCCCGCGTCATGGTCACCGCGAACGCACGCCCCGGCCTCATCTATGACTACAACGGATTTCCCGCGCACACCTACGCCTTGGAGTACCCGGCACCAGGCGATCCGACGCTGGCGGCACGGCTGGTCAAGTTGCTTGGTGAGGCTGGCATTGCGGCGGGCGAGGACGGGCAGCGCGGCTACGACCACGGCACCTTCATCCCGCTAAAGCTGATGTTTGCCGAGGCAGACGTGCCGGTGGTGCAGCTGTCGCTGCAACGCGATCTGGACGCGGCGACCCATCTCGCTATTGGTCGCGCCATCGCCGCGCTGCGTGACGAAGGCGTGTTGATCGTCGGGAGCGGCATGAGTTTCCACAACATGCGTGGCTATGGCGATCCGCGGTTTGCGCCGATTTCGGATGAGTTCGATCAATGGTTGACCGACGCCGTCAGCGCCCCGCCCCCGGATCGTGAGGTGCTGCTGCAGGGTTGGGAGCAGGCGCCTTCGGCGCGGCTTTGTCATCCGCCCCGTGGTGAAGAACACCTACTGCCGCTGATGGTGGCGGCCGGTGCTGCGGCGGACGGGGCGGGGCGCAAGGTATTCACCGATCGCGTCATGCATACGACGCTGTCGGCGTACCGGTTTGATTGATTAACTAGCCCATTCAGAAAAGAGGTCTCTCATGCTCAGCTCCACCGTACAGATCCAGACCACTGATCCGAGCCGTCTGATCCGGCGTCTTTGCAAACATTGGAGCCATAAGTTCGAGGTGGACTTCGATGACCAGCACGGCCGTATCGCCTTGGGCGATACTCAGTGCTCGCTGACGGCAGGAGAAAACAGCCTGACCGCGACCTTGCAGACCGCGGACGAGGAACAGCTGACGCGGGAAGGCGTTGTGGCTGACCACCTGCAGCGCATGTCAGCCGACGAGACGTTCAAATTTGCCTGGCAGCGCTGAACCGCTGTCGCGGTCAGTTGTTGCTGGCGAAGTTCGGCAGCGTACTGACCGGTTGTGAAAATCGGAAAGGAATCGACAGCATCGAGTCGCCATAAGCTTTCTGAACGACGAAATGCAGGTGCGGCCCAGTGCTACGACCGGTATTGCCGGACTGGCCAAGCAGACTGCCGACCTTTACCTGTTGCCCTGCTTTAACCTTCACTGAACCGCGCCTCAGGTGCAGGTATGCGCTATGCGTGCCGTCGTCGTGCAGGATTCGCACGTAGTTGCCAGCGGGGTTGGGCATCCGCCCGTGCTGCCCATCACGCGCCTTCAACACCGTTCCCGCACGCGCCGCCACGATGGGTGTGCCCTCCGGCATGGCGATATCGATCGCGTAACGGCCCTTGGGCGAGGTGTGGCTATAGTCACCGCCAGCGCCCTGCGAAATGGAGAACGGTCCGCCTTTCCAGGGGAGGGCATAGGCATAACCGCCGACGGAACCCTTTTTGCCCGGCTCAGGTGAATAGATCAGCGAGTAGCTGAACGAGTGCTGGTACATCAATGGATAGCCGGGTTGGCGCTTGCGCAACGTGGCGACGCGCATACGGGTCCGTGCTGGCACTGTCTTGCGGACCAGGCCTTTGCCAACACCAGTGACGTTGACCATGTGCGTCAGGCGCAGCACGACTTCGACCGGAACGTCGGTATCGTTGCGTACGTCCATCGCTTTGCCCGAGCCGACACGGTTGACGAACAGCTTTACGGTGCCCGGTTTGGCAGCAGGCAGCGTCGCATTGCTGATAGTGCCACTGGCGAGCAAGGGCAGGGCAACGATGGAGCCGAAGGTCAGCAGAACGAAAGAAATGATCAGCCGAGTGAGATGCATAAAGAGGTGATCCGTCACGGAAGGGACACTCTCTGCCCGCGACTGGCAGGAACAAATCCGTAGGTTCATGAACGTCGCGCTGTGGGTTGGGACTGGAGGTGGTTGGTGGGGTTCCATACCGCACGTCGAGTTCAAACGAACGGTTGAGTGCTGGTGGTTGTTGTCCTGCAGGAACAAAAAAGCCCCGGAGACCGGGGCTTTGAACGCAACTGTTGTCAGGTCGGTGCCTGCTTGCCCGCTATTCCTCTTCCTTGATCAGCTCGAACAGCAACAGCGAGCGGCCGGTGAGGGCGTACTCGTTGTTGAAGTCGAAACGCTCGGATCGGGCGTTGGGGTTGTTGGTATCAATCAGGCGGTTCCAATAGATGCCCTGAGGCACCTCGGGTAGTGCGAAATTGACCACATCATGATGAGCATTGACGATGATCAGCAGCGTCGCGTCCGAGCCGGTCTTGCGGATACCGGTGGGCTGCGCCCGACCATCGAGCAGCATGCCCATGCACCGGTTGTTGCCGTCTTCCCAGTGCTCGATGGTCATCTCCTCGCCGTGTGGTGCCAGCCAGGTCACATCCTTGACGCCCAGCTCTTCGTTATAGGCGCCGACGAGGAAGCGTCCACGACGCAGCATCGGGTAGCGCTGACGCAACCGGATCAGCTTGCGCACGAAGGCCTGCAGCGCGCGGCCATCCTCGGAGATATCCCAGTTGACCCAGCCGATTTCGCTGTCCTGGCAGTAGGCATTGTTGTTGCCGTTCTGGGTGCGTGCGAACTCGTCACCGGCGACGATCATCGGCGTGCCCTGTGAGAACAAAAGGGTGCCGAAGAAGTTACGCATCTGCCGGAAGCGCAGTTCGTTGATCTCCGGATCGTCGGTCGAGCCTTCCGCACCATGGTTCCAGGAGATGTTGTTGTTGCTGCCGTCGCGGTTGTCTTCGTCATTGGCCTCGTTGTGCTTGTCGTTATACGACACGAGGTCATTCAGGGTGAAGCCGTCATGTGCAGTGATGAAGTTCACCGAGCTGAACGGGCGGCGGCCACGCTGATTGAACAGGTCGCCGGAACCGGTCAGGCGCGCCGCAAAGTCCGGCAGCTGATCGCCATCGCCTTTCCAGAACGCGCGCACGGTGTCGCGATACTGGTCGTTCCATTCGGCCCAACCGGGCGGGAAGCCACCGACCTGATAACCGCCGGGGCCACAGTCCCAGGGTTCGGCGATGAGTTTGGTCTTGGCCAGCACCGGGTCCTGACGGCAGGCGACGAGGAAACCGTGGCGCTCGTCATACCCGTCGTGCTCGCGGCCGAGAATGGTCGCCAGGTCGAAGCGGAAGCCATCGACGTGCATTTCTTCGGCCCAGTAGCGCAGGGAGTCGGTGACCATTTGCAGGACACAGGGGTGACTCATGTCCAACGTGTTGCCGGTTCCGGAATCGTTGATGTAGTAACGCTTCTCGTCGGGCATCAGCCGGTAGTAGGAGGCGTTATCGATGCCACGCATGGAAAGCGTTGGGCCCAGCTCGTTGCCTTCGGCGGTGTGGTTGTAGACCACGTCGAGGATGACTTCGAGATCCGCGTTGTGCAGGTGCGCGACCATTTCCTTGAATTCGCTGATCTTCCCGCTCGCCAAATATTTCGGATGCGGCGCGAAGAAAGCGATGCTGTTGTAGCCCCAGTAGTTGCTCATCCCTTTTTCAAGCAGATGCTGATCCTGCACGAAGCCGTGGATCGGCAGAAACTCGATGGAGGACACGCCGAGCTTGCGCACGTAATCGATCACCTCCGGCGTTTTGAAGCCGCCAAAGGTGCCGCGCATGTCCTCGGGTACTGCCGGGTGCTGCATGGTGAACCCACGCACGTGGGTTTCGTAGATGATCGTGCGATCCCAGGGCACCTGTACCGGGCGGTCGTGCCCCCAGGTGAAAGCGGGGTCGATGATCTTGGACTTTGGCACGAAGGGCGCACTGTCGCGCTCGTCATAGCTCAGGTCCGCGTCGGCGTGGCCGATGGTGTAGCCGAACAGTGCCTCGGACCACTTAAGCCCGCCGACCAGTTGCTTGGCATAGGGATCGATCAGCAGCTTATTCGGGTTGAAGCGGTGTCCGGCATCCGGCGCATATGGGCCATGCACGCGGTAGCCATAGATCTGCCCTGGATGGGCATCGGGCAGGTAACCGTGCCAGATTTCGTCAGTGTATTCGGGCAGCTCGATGCGCTCGAGCTCGGTTTCGCCATCGGCATCGAACAGACACAGCTCAACCTTGGTGGCGTTCGCGGAAAAGATCGCGAAGTTAACCCCTAATCCGTCCCAGGTGGCGCCAAGCGGGAAGGGCTGTCCTTCGCGAATACGCGAAGGCACCAGAATTTGAGGCGCCGCAGGTTTGTTTCTACGCATGAAATCTCCGATGGCAACTCTTGGTAGGTGCTGTTCAAGGTGATGGGACGCCACAGCCCGCCAGCCCTCTTCGAGGACTGGTTTGGACTTGTGGCGCGGTGTCGTTCAGCTTTCTTTCTTGGCGCGAGGTGCGCGGGGTTTCTTGACGCCTTCCGGGGTGCCCTCGGCTGCATCGGTACCTGCTTTGGCTTTGGGACGTGCAGTCCCCTTGGCCGGTGCGACCGCTGGCTTGGCTGGCTTAACGTCTTTCGGCTCCTTGGCTTCCTTCGCAGGCTTGGCTGCCTTGGTCACCTTGGCGGGTTTGTCAGCAGGGGTGGCATCCGTTGGTTTTGTAACTGCTTTACGCGTCCGGGCTGCAGGCTTTGATTCAGAGGTATCGTTTTCCGCTTCGGCCAGCTTGCGGGCCATCTCCCAATGACGTTCGTCCTGCCCGTGCGGGCGGCCTTCCGAAACCCAGATGTCGTAGGCCAACTCGCGGATGCGCTGCTCGTGTTTAGTCATTGTTCTGATTCTCCTGTTGAACTCGTTGTTAGCTGTAAAAGCGCAAAGGGCAGGTGCTGCAAAACTTCGGGCACGCTTAAAACTTCTTGTGTGGGTGTGACTGTTATTCCGCCGAAAAGTCGCTCCATTGCTTGACCGCTCAGCGCATCGGGCAATCGAACCTGGGTGTCGCCCCAGCGCTCAGTCGGAATCTGGGGTGTCTGGCTGTCGCCAAGCAAGCCATAGGCCAGGCGCGCGGCGATCACGATCAGCCAGTTGCCGTCGAGCTCACGGGCGAAGGCGATCAGGCTCTCGGCATGCTCGCCTTCGACCTTCAAAGGAACGTAGCGTCCTTCGGTGAACAGGCGTGGGTGAGCACGACGCAGCCTCAGTGTGTTCGCGATCAGCCATTGCTTGATGCGACCGTCCTGCCAGTTCTCCATGAGCTCGGCAGGCTGCGCGTCCAGGCGGAATGTGGCGCAACGACGGTCAAAGTCGACGGGGCGGCGGTTGTCCGGGTCGACCAGGCTGAAATCCCAGTAGTCCGCACCTTGATACAGGTCGGGCACGCCCGGCGTGGTCATGCGCAGAAATGTCTGGGTAAGGCTGTTCAGCGCGCCGGCAGGGGCCAGCTCGGCAGCGGCTGCGGCGATGTCGTCGCGCAGCGTCTTGCATTCGTCACCCAGAAGCAGGGCGCGCAGGTAATGCTGGCAGGCGCCTTCGTAATCGCTGTTCGGATCGGTCCAGGTGCTGCGCAACTTGGCCTCGCGCACGGCCTTTTCCTGCCATTGGATGATCCGCTCGCAGAAGGTTTCCATGGCCGACTTGTCGTCAGCCTTCAGGTCCAGCGGCCAGCAGCCAAGCAGCACCTGATACAGCAACATTTCATCGCCGGGCGAGGGTGCGGGTCCGTCCGGCAACTCCTGGCGCTGGCCGTAGGCAAGCTGGCGCCAGTGTTTGACCTTACTGGCAAACCATTCGGCGCGCTCGCTGATCACCGTCATCCGCGCGCGGGTGTCTTCGCCGCGTTTGTGATCGTGGGTCGCGGTAGTCAGCAGGTTGCGTGGGAAGTGCTCGGCACGCGCCAGGCACTCCGCATGGAAGGCCTCGACCGACGCGCTGAAGGTCTGCGGATCGAAGCCGACATCATTGCGCGAAAGCAGTGCACCTGAGCGGTAGCAGGCGGTGTCTTCCACAGCCTTGGCGGCAGCGGGCGAAGTCAGCTGCTGGAAACGGGTACAGGCATAACGGCGAATCCGCCGCGCAGGACCCGGTGGCAACGAGCGAAGGTCTTCGCCGCCCAGCCAACGATCAAGAAGATCGAGCAGCGGCCAATCGGCTTCGCTAAGCGTGGTGCGCGCTCCGGCCAGCGCCTGCTGGAAGAACGGCTCGTCAGCTTCGCGTCGGCCATGGGCAGCAATGTAGGTGCGGTACACCGGAAAATGCACGATCAGTTCGAGCAGCCCACGGCGAATCGCACCGAGGGTGATGTCGCGGGTCATCACGTCATGGCGCGCCACCTGCAGCAGCGCCTGCGCAACGGTTTCGAAATCGCCGGCCAGCGGGCCGGTGAGCACCAACTGCCGCGCCTGGCAAACCTCGTCCATAAAGTCGGCAGGGCGCTCAGCGGTCTCGCTCCACAGCGAACACAGCACGTCCTTGCCGGATGGATCGTGCAATAGCAACGACACCTGGTTCATGAATTCATAGCCAGTGGTGCCGTCAACGCCCCAGTCGTCATGCAGACGCTCGCCCTCGGCGAGAATCTTTTCTACGTAAATTGGTACGTGATCCTGCTCCGCACCTTCCGGTCGTGCCGCATTGAGCCGATCGACACGGCGCCGCAGGCGACGGCAGTAACCGCGCGGATTGGCTAGCCCGTCGATGTGATCGATGCGCAGGCCGTCGACCAGCCCTTCGCTGATCAGCTCGAAGATCTTCGCGTGCGTTTCCTCGAACACGACGGGCCGCTCAACCCGCAGGCCACCCAGCTCGTTGATGTCGAAGAAGCGCCGCCAGTTGATGTCGTCCCCTGCGGTACGCCAGCTGGCGAGGCGGTAGTTCTGCCGTTCGAGCAGGCCGTGCAGGCGCTTGAAGCCTTCTTCGGTGGTCGAGTCGTAGTGACGTAGTGCTGCTTCCAGCGTCTGCCGAGTGCTGCTGTCCTCCAGCAGACGGGCCAGGTCTGCACGCAACTCACGTGCGGTCTGGTAGGGCGCCGGCTCGGTTTTAAGCGCATCGAAATGCTGCGCCAGGCTACGCAATTCGGGCTGATCGGTCAGTCGCAGGATCTCGCCGTACGTGGGCGGCGAAATGGGGAAGCGGTGTTCGTAGTGTTCGGCGTAGAAGGCGCCGTTCTCGATATCCAGGCGCAGCGGAATCTTGCCGTCCTGCAGCGCTTCGCCATAATCACTGCCCAGGAAAGGCACCAACAACTGGCCTTCGAGCAGTGGATCGGGCGAATTCCACTGGATGTCGAAAAACTGTGCATAGGGGCTGCGGCGCCCCCATTCAAGCACGTCGAGCCACCAGGGATTTCCAGAGCCGCCAACCGCCATGTGGTTGGAGACGATGTCCAGTATCAGACCCATGCCCTTGGCCCGCAGGGCATCGACCAGTCGCCGCAACGCCGGCTCACCGCCGAGCTCCGGGTTGATATGGGTCGGGTCGATGACGTCGTAACCGTGCATCGAGCCGGGGCGCGCCGTCAGCAGGGGGGACGCGTACAAGTGGCTGATGCCGAGGTCGGCGAAGTAGTCGACCAGCGCAGTGGCATCGTCGAGTGTGAAGTCACGATGGAACTGCAGTCGCAACATGGCGCTAAGGTCTCTCATCGATGTTTGCTTCCAATGACCTGCTTGCGCGCGCTGGAGAGCAGCTCCAGGCGGTGCGAACAGGCGGGGTCGTCAAGCAGGGTGGCGCTGTCGCCGGGGTAGCGGCGCCGCCAGTTGGGATGGGTGTCGGTGGTGCCGGGCATGTTCGGTTGTTCGAGCAGCCCCAGGGCGTCCTCGACCGGGAACAACACCAGTGGTGCCGGCGTACGGCCGATGAAAACCGCGCAGGCATCAGCCAATACGTCGGGGTCGGTGAGATCACCTTCGACACCCGGCGCGTACTCGCGCAACAGTCGCAGCAGCCCGGCGCGCTCGCGCTCGCGTTCCTCCAGCTGTGCCGGGCGTTCGTCTTCCCGGTTCTGGCCAACCTGGATGCGCCAGTCAACGTCGTGGGCTTTCCACCAACCTTCGATGGTCGGCAGGTCATGGGTGGTGGAGGTGGCGATTGCACTGTCGGGCCATTCATCGAGCGGCTTGAATGTGCCGTTGTGGTCGCGCTCGAAGAACAGCACGCGTATGCCCAGCAGCTTGCGCGCCGCCAATTTGTCGCGCAGCCCTTCGGGCACGGTGCCGAGGTCTTCGCCCAGCACCACGGCGTTTCGCCGCCAGGCCTCCAGTGTGAGCAGGCGCAGCAGGTCATCGAACGGGTAGTTGAGGTAAGCGCCTTCGGTGGGGCCGGCGCCGGCAGGCATCACCCACAGGCGCATCAAGCCCATCACATGGTCGATGCGTATGCCGCCGGCATGCGCCAGGTTGGCCCGCACCATTTCGATGAACGCGCGGTAGCCGTGCGCCTTCAAGCCCCACGGAGAGAACGCTGAGATTCCCCAGCTCTGGCCCTGACGGTTGATGATGTCTGGTGGTGCACCGACGCTGAGCGCTGCCAGCACTTCATCCTGACGGCTCCAGGCCTGACTGCCGCCCCCGTCGGCACCGACAGCCAGGTCGCTGATCAGGCCGATCTTCATCCCGGCGCTGCAGGCTGCAATCTGGGCCCGCTCAAGCCCACGCGCGATCAACCATTGGCAGAACGCGTAATAGCTCACTTCGGCGGCGTTTTCCTGCGCGAACTGTTCGACGGCAGGGCTCTGGGGCGTGCGGTACTGCTCGGGCCATTCGCGCCAGTGTTGTGGAAAACCTTCCGGGCTGAGAAGGGCTGCGTGCAAGGCCTCGAAGCGGCAGTGGTTTTCCAGTGCTTCACCGCCAGCTTCGCGAAAACTGTCGAAGTCCGCCTGCTGGGCGTTACCGCCCGTGGCGAAATCCTCGTACAGCGTGCGCAGCAGGCATTGGCGCGCTTGCGAGGCGGCGTCCCAGTCGATCAGCTCGAGCGCCTCGAGGCGTTGCAGTTCGTCGGCAAGCCCGCAGGATTCGATTGCCATGCGCAGCGGCTTTTCACCCAGTATGGTGCCGGGCGCACTGTGCAGAATGTTGTAGAACAGCCGGCTCGACGGTGAGTACGGGCTGTATTGCTGGCTGTTGCCTGTGAACATCGCATGTACCGGGCTGATGCCCAGCGCGTCGGCGCCATGTGCCGCTGCGTTGCGAGCAACCGCTTCGAGCGCCTGGGTATCGCCGAGCCCGCCATCACCGGGGCGCCGCAATCCGTAAAGCTGCACCGTGACCCCCCAGGCAGCCGGGCCGGCGACGTCCTGGACGCTTGGGCAGGCGACTGGCGCAACGGCGAGCGTGAGCTGCTGGTCGGCGATACTTAGCCGGTGATAGCCGGGTGTATCGATGGCGGCAAGACGTGACTGGCTATCCAGACTTCCGTCCCGCTCGCTACCGTCTTCGAGGGTCAGTCGGTAAGGAGCCGATGGCGCGAAGTACTGGCCGAGGTCCAGCGGTGCGCCCTGATCCAGCGTAAGCAGCGGTGGCACGCTGGCCGCCCCTGCGCCAGCGTCGAGTTTTTCCAGGCTGCGTTCAATCTGATCATCGCTGTCGGCCGGTAGCCCAAGCCCGCCGAGCACGGCACGCAGGACTTCCGGTTTGACGCGTTGGTCCCTGCCGTCCGCATCAACCCATTCGATGGACAGGCCAGCCGCCTTTGCCAGGCGGTTCAGTCGCTCATCGCTCATTAAGACACTCCTGCTGATTCGAGCAAATACATCCTGGCGGTGCGCGCAGGTAACGTGTCGGTGCCGCCTGAATCGCCGTCACGGCTGCTGTGCAGCAAACGCGCAGTCGAGGCAGGGGGCATCACGGCAAGGTCGTTGCCGCTCAAGTTGAGTTCCAGACGCAATTCGCTGCGGTCACCCAGTTGCCAGCGGGCCAACGCAGCGGCCTCGCCCAAAGCTTCAGCGCCGAGGAATCGCGAGCCTTCCAGGCGCGGCACGATTTCGGCGTGGCGAAGCTTGAGCAGATGGCGATACAGGCCGAGCCATTCAGCGTGCTCGGGCTCGTCGCGCTTGCTGAAGTCCGGTTTGGACGCCTCATACGTCTCGACCGCGTTTGGATCGGGAATGCGCTCGCGGGTGTGCTCGTCGGCGAATTCGGCAAATTCCGCAAACTCGCCACGGCGCCCTTCGCGCACGGCATCGGCCAGCTCGCCGTGGTGGCTGGTAAAGAACAGGAAGGGCTCCCGCGCGCCCCATTCCTCGCCCATGAACAGCAGCGGCACCATGGGGGAGAGCAGCAGCACGGTGGTCGCCGCCTTCAAGGCATCCGCTGGCGCCAGGTTGATCAGGCGGTCGCCGAAGGCACGGTTGCCGGTCTGGTCGTGGTTCTGCAGAAACAGGACGAATGAAGTGGGGGGCAGGTGGCCGCTGGGCTCGCCACGCGACTCGCCTCGGCGATTCTCATGGCCCTGGTAGATGAATCCTTCGCCCAGGAAGCGCACCAGCTTGTTGGTCGAGTCCTTATGGTAGTCACCGTAGTAGCCCTGACTCTCGTCGGTGAGCAGGGTATGCAGCACGTTATGACCGTCATCGTTCCACTGGGCGGTGAAGTCATCGCTGAGCAGGCTGGCAAGGTTGTGTTCGTTCTCCAGTACCAGATGCACATGGCGGCCTGGTTCGACTTCCGCGTGCACGCGTTCAGCCAGTTCAGCAAGGAATGTCGGGTCGGGAATGGCGTGCACAGCGTCCAGGCGCAGCCCGTCGAAGCGATAGTCCATCAACCACATCAGCGCGTTGTCGATGAAGAAATCGCGCACTTCGCGACGGCGGAAATCGATGCCGTCACCCCAAGGCGTCTGCTGGTCGTGGCGGAAGAAATGCTTGGCGTAACGGTGCAGATAATTGCCGTCCGGCCCGAAGTGGTTGTAGACCACGTCGATGAACACCATCAGTCCCAGGCCATGAGCGGTGTCGATCAGGTGCTTGAGCTGATCGGGTGTGCCATAAGAGGCTTCCGGTGCGTAGAGCAGAACACCGTCGTAGCCCCAGTTACGATCACCCGGAAATTCGGCGAGCGGCATCAGCTCGATGGCAGTCACGCCAAGGTCCGCCAGTGCCTGAAGACGTTGTTCGATCTGCGCATAGCCGCCATAGCTACCAACGTGCAGTTCGTAGAGCACGGTTTCGTGCCATGGGCGGCCCGGCCACTCCGCGTTGCGCCACGTATAGGCTGCAGGATCGACGACTACGCTTGGGTCGTGCACATCTACCGACTGCGCGCGGGACGCAGGGTCCGGCACCTGGAGCTCATTGTCGATCAGGAAACTGTACTGTGTGCCGGCGCCGACATCGGCCTCGACGCTGTACCAGCCATCAGCGCCTTCCTGCATGGGCAGCGTATCGCCGCCAACTACCACCAGGCTGACGCTTTGCGCGTCTGGTGCCCAGAGCCTGAACCGGGTACGGGATTTATCCAGTAACACCGGTCCGTATTGCCCGTTGCGGGCGGGCCTATTCTGCATTGATCAACCTCATTAGATAGTGGCACTGACCTCGCGTCGTCCGCCCAGCAGGCGTTGGTACAACCGGTCATAGGGTTCGATCGCGTGGCTCCAGAAAAATCCCCCGCTCATGGCACGGCAGCGCATGGCATTGAGCAATTGGGCGTTCTGATGCACCGCCAGGGCGCGTTCGACGGCGCCTCGATAGCTATCGACGGTGGCTTCGCTGAACAGGAACCCGGTGACGCCGTCATCAATGCTGTCCGCCAGGCCGCCGGTGCGGTGGGCTATCGGCAATGATGCAAAGCGCTGGGCGTACATCTGACTCAGGCCGCACGGCTCATAGCGCGATGGCATAAGCAAAAAGTCGCTGCCGGCAAACAGGCGACGGGCGTCGGTTTCGTTGAACCCGATATGCGCGCCGACGCGGCCTGGGAAACGCTCAACAAGGTGCCGCACTTCGTCTTCGATATGTGGATCGCCACGGCCCAGGATCGCCAACTGGCCACCGTTTGCGACGATGGTTTCGGCCACCGCGATGGTCAGGTCGATGCCTTTTTGATGCACCAGGCGAGAAACCACGGAGAACAGCGGGCCGTTTCCTTCATCGAGCGCGAACAGCTCGCGAACATGCGCTGCGTTAGCCTGCTTGCCCGACCAGTCATTCGGGCCGAACGGGCTGACCAGATGAGAGCAGCTGCGAGGCTCCCAGCTTTCTTCGATGCCATTGAGCAAGCCGGTGAGCAGGCCCTGGCGTGCCTTCATGCTGAGAAAACCTTCCATGCCGCAACCGAACTCAGGCGTGGTGATTTCCTTGGCATAGGTCGCGCTGACAGTCGTGACCTGATTCGCATAGGCGATGCCGGCCTTGAGCAGCGACAAGGCGCCGTAGAACTCCATGCGCTCGGGACCGCAGCCTTCCAGAGGAATGGCCAGCGAACGGCGCAGGCTCATGTCGATGTTGCCCTGGTATGCGAGGTTGTGAATGGTGAACACGCTCGGCGTAGTGAGGCCGCGCCAGTGCATGTAGGCGGGTGTCAGCCCGGTCGGCCAGTCGTGGGCATGGACCAGGTCGGGTGTCCAGCGAATGCCCGCCGTGCCGTCGGCGATATCGGTCGCTGCCATGCACAGGCGGGCAAAGCGCAGCGGATTATCCGGCCAGTCCTGGCCATGCTCATCGCCATAGGGCAGGCCGTCACGCTCGTAAAGTTCCGGGCAGACCACCACGTAGATGATCAGACCGTCCGGCATGTCCAGGCGTCCGATCTTGCACGGCGGCAGTTCAGCCTGGGAGATAACGCTGCCGACAATCCGAATCGGCTCGCCGCACTGCATCACTTGTGTATAGCCGGGGATGAGCACGCGCACGTCATGCCGATCGCCGAGGGCTCGGGGCAGGGCTGCAGACACATCGGCCAGACCGCCCGTCTTGACCAGACCGGTCAATTCGGACGTCACAAAAAGAATCTTTTTCTTGTCGTCCTGGGTGCTGCGCAACTGCAGAACGGGACGTTCAGTCGGCGGAGCCAGGCGTTGTGCGTTGATCAAGCGGACGGGCCGGGTGTCCGCAGCTGCGATACTCATAATCTACCTCTCCCCAAGCGGCCGGCTCTCTGCCAGGCCTGCTTCAAGCACGTTTCGTCCATGCAGCACTACACAAAGCGCTGCAAACCATGAGCACGACAAAGCTGAATTTTTCTGTACTGAGGCCGCGCGAGGAGCGGCGTAGAGCTGCGTTGGCCCTACCTTGAAACAAGACCCGACTGCTGTGAATTAGTTCTCACCTTCGAGCGGAATGCAGAGGGTCGGAACTTTGCCTCTTGGAATCACCTCGGAAATCTGACTGAAGTGAGCTGTTTTTCAAGCGCAAAGCCGGAGCCAATACCATGCAAGACCTTGCTGAAATCGTGCGGTTTCTTCGTGACAAACAGATGATGCTGACCACCGCGGAATCCTGTACCTGTGGCCTGATGGCCTCCCTGTTGGGCGACATCCCGGGTTGCGGCAAAGCGCTCGACAGTGGGTTCGTCGTCTATTCGCCGAAAGCGAAAAACCGGCTGCTGCACGTCAGTTTCGAAACCATCGAAACTTTTGGCCTCACCAGCGAAGAGGTCGCTACTGAAATGGCCATCGGCGCGCTGAACGCCAGTGTCGCCGACATCGCCATTGCCAATACCGGGGTGGCCGACGACAGTGAAGAGGATGCCGGCGGCACGCAGTGTTTCGCCTATGCGCTGATGCAAGGCGAGCGCCAGGTGAGTGTCAGCGAGACGGTGCAGTTCGTGGGTGACCGGGGTGAAATCCGCAAGCAGGCGGCACGCTACGGGCTAGAGCAGTTACCGAGCAAATACGAGCAGTTGCTGGATAAATTGCGCACGCACGAATGACACGGCACCCATGACCTTTACCCACCGACAGGTGACCGCCGTTGGGCTGCGCCCGACATTGCAGCGCAGCCGGAGCATGACGGCTGGTTCACACCGGCGGCTGGCGCTCGGGCTCGACATGATCCGGAACCGGGTGCTCGACGCTTGGTTTTCGGCCCACGTTGAGGTCTGCGCGCAGCTGCGGCAGGCAGCCGGGATAGTCGCGCTGGATGAAGTGGATCAAGGCTTCGCGCAAATGGCAGCGCAAGTCCCAGTTGCGCGATGAGTCCGGTGAGCTGACCAGTACCCGGACCTGTATCGACTTTTCGCTGCTATCGGTGACTTGCAGCACGATCACACGACCATCCCACAGCTCCGGCACCTCCTGGCACAGCCGACGCAGTTCCTCACGCACGGGCTCCAACGGCAGCGAATAATCGACCCAAAGAAATATCGAGCCGATGATGCTGGAATTGCGCCGTGTCCAGTTCTGGAAGGGCTTTTCGATGAAATATTGCAACGGTACAACCAGCCGCCGGTCATCCCAGATCCGCACCACCACGTAGGTGCCGGTAATCTCCTCGATTCGTCCCCACTCGTTTTCAACGATCACCACGTCATCCAGGCGAATCGGCTGGGTGATTGCGATCTGTATTCCGGCAATCAGGTTGGCCAGTACCGGGCGCGCCGCGAAGCCGACTGCCAGCCCCGCAAGACCCGCCGATGCAAGCAGACTGGCGCCGAATTGGCGCGCACCTGGGAAAGTCATGAGCATCCCGGCTGCACCGATCAACAGGATGAAGAAGCTCAGCGTCCGAAACAGCACCCGCGATTGGGTCTGGATCTGGCGCGCACGCAAGTTGTCGCTGACGTCGACGGGGTTTCTCAGCTGCACCGCCTGCTCCAGCCCGCGTATCAGGCGCATGGCCAGCCAGGTGAAGCAGGCGATCATGACCAGCGCAGTGATGCGTCGAGCAAGGCTGATCAACGCCAATTCATCGCTGGCCGCCGCCAGCACAGCCTGCAGCCCGAGCAACGGCAGCAACACGCGGATGGGCTTTTCCAGCTGCTCGGAAACGGCTTTGGTGAGCAGAAACCCACGACCCAACCGCAGCATCACGGCCGTCAGTACCCGGCTGAACACACTGAGCAAAACCACGACGAAAGCGGCGACCAGCAACGTACGCAATGCAGGCTCGGTGATGTAGTTCTCCCACTGGAGGAGGGGATCTAGAAATTCGATGAGGCCAGCTCCGTCTAATCCGTTGCAGGAGGGACTGGCGACCCTGTGCAAAGTTCATGGCAGTGCAGCCAGTCGGGTCTGCGGAACTCCGCTGGCTTGCCGTCTCTCACACATAACAACAGGGCGGTGATAACGCCTTGATGGCTATCCAAACCAGTGGGAGATAACACATGCAAAGCGCACAGACGGGAAATGACGTCCGCATCGAACGACTGATCGAATGGCTGCGCGACGCGCACGCCATGGAAGCGCAGGCCGAAACCATGCTGAACAAGCAGGCCAGCCGCATCGAGCACTACCCGCAGCTGAAGGCGCGGATCGAGCAGCACATTACCGAAACACAGAGCCAGGCGAAGCTCATCGAGTCCTGCTTGCATCGATACGACAAGTCTTACTCGGGTTTCAAGGACCTGGGTGGCAAGATGATGGCGATGGGGCAAGCCATGGGCGGCATGATGGTCAACGACGAAATCGTGAAAGGCGCGCAGATGGGCTACGTCTTCGAGAATCTCGAAATCGCTTCATACGAGATTCTGATTGCTGCAGCCAAGGCGGTGGGCGACGTCGAAACCGCTGACGTCTGCACGCGCATCCTGGCTGAAGAAGTCGCGATGGCCGAGTGGATGCGCAGCCATCTGGCCGAGCTGACCCAGGCCTATCTGACCCGGGCAGCCGAACCTCACACCGAAGCGAAGCGCTGACCCAGGTGGCCGTCAGGTTGTCGGTCGAAGCGAGTCCGTTTGCTTAGCCTGCGACAACCTTGGCGGCATCTGCAGCGACCGGCATGCCGCTGCGCGTTGCATAGAGTTCAAA
This sequence comes from Stutzerimonas xanthomarina DSM 18231, assembly GCF_900129835.1. GTDB lineage: Bacteria > Pseudomonadota > Gammaproteobacteria > Pseudomonadales > Pseudomonadaceae > Stutzerimonas > Stutzerimonas xanthomarina. The sequence goes on along the minus strand of NZ_FQXA01000002.1, from coordinate 485,566 downwards.
GCGCAGCTCCTGAGCCAGCCGGACAAGATTGGCTGCATCCCGGCATTGGTAGTCGGTGATGCCGAACACGGTAAGTTCTTCGCCGTCAGCGGTGTCTTCATAGAGTCGCACGGTGAGATGACTGTTTTCCTGAGCATGGCAGTCACAGCGGAAAGGGTGGAGATAATCTCGAAGGATGGTTTCTATGGTGAGCAGAGGTAGACGAGTAGCCATGATCCTTCCTCCATCGATGTCCGCATGTGGAAATTGGCTTGCGCCAAGTCGGCGGGGCCGTGGTTTTTCAACATCTACAAACGCTAGCAGGCCCTGCGGAGTTGTAAACATCGTTATGCCACCGCTTGGCAGAAGGCTCGCAGCTCGGATCACTCGATAACGAGGTCGCTGCCATGGCGCTGGATGAATACAACCGAAAGCGCGACTTCACCGCGACTCCCGAGCCCGGTGGCGACAGCGGCACTGGGAAGCGCAGAAAGACTCAAGCACTGCAGTACTGCATCCAGAAGCACGACGCGACGCGGCTGCACTATGACTTCCGACTGGAACTCGATGGGACCCTGAAAAGCTGGGCTGTTCCGAAAGGCCCGTCCCTCGATCCGAAATCCCGCCGCTTGGCCGTGCATGTGGAAGACCATCCGCTCGAATACGCAACATTCGAGGGCAGCATCCCGAAAGGGCACTACGGTGCGGGAGACGTGATTGTCTGGGATCGCGGTGTGTGGATTCCCGAAGGTGATCCGCAAGAGGGCTATCGCAAGGGCAAACTCAAGTTCCGCCTCGAAGGTGAGAAGCTGAGCGGCACCTGGAATCTGGTTCGCACACGCATGGATGGCGGTAAAGAGCAGTGGTTTCTGATCAAATCCAACGATGACGCTGCCAGACCGGAGAGCGAATACGACGTCGTCGAAGCGCTGCCAGACAGCGTGCTGAGCGATCGGACGCTGATCCTCCGCAAGCGTGGTAAAGCCAAACCGGAGGCGGCAACCAAAGCCGTCAAAAACCCTGCCCGCAGGCGCAGTCGCAAGGACGAACCGAACACGACGCTGACCGGCGCCAAGCAGGCGCCGTTACCGGAAAGCTTCAAGCCGCAACTCGCGACGCTGGTTGAGTCGGTCCCTGACGGTGATTGGCGTTACGAAATCAAGTTCGATGGTTACCGCATCATGGCGCGCATCGAATCGGGCAAGGTGAAGCTGTTTACGCGTAACGGTCATGACTGGACGCAGAAAATGCCGCAGCAGGCCGAAGCGCTCGCCGGACTGGGTCTGGAATCAGCCTGGCTGGACGGCGAAGTGGTGGTGCCGGATGACGACGGCACGCCAGATTTCCAGGCCCTGCAGAACGCTTTCGAAGCGGGTCGCAGTGGCAACATCGTCTACTACCTGTTCGACATGCCGTACCTGAATGGCATGGACCTGCGCGAGGTTCCACTGGAGGAACGCCGGGCTGCCCTGCATCAGGTATTGGATGCGGACGAAAGCGATCTGTTGCGCTTCTCCGCCGATTTCACTGAGCAGCCGGAAAGCATGCTCGAAAGCGCCTGCCAGATGAAGCTCGAAGGCCTGATCGGCAAACGTGCCGGCAGTACCTACGTATCCCGACGCAGCAACAGCTGGGTCAAGATCAAATGCAAGAATCGGCAGGAATTCGTCATCGTCGGCTACACCGACCCGAAAGGCGCACGCAGTGGCTTCGGCGCGCTGCTGCTGGGGCTACACGACGACCAAGGTCAGCTGCTGTACGCCGGCAAGGTGGGAACGGGCTTCAACCAGGCCACGCTCGAAAGCCTGTACGCCAAGCTCAAGCCGCTGGAAGTCGACCAGAGCCCGTTGGCCAAGGCACCGCCAGCCGCCGACGTGCGTGGTGCGCACTGGCTCAAGCCGGAGTTGATGTGCGAGGTCGCTTATGCCGAGATAACCCGCCAGGGCGTGGTGCGCCATTCGGTTTTTCATGGCCTGCGTTCGGACAAACCGGCCAACGCCATCACCCACGAACGGCCAGCGAAAACGGCCGAGACATCCAACCCGGCGAAGCGCAAACAAGGCAACACGGCGCCGAACACCTCAGGTGGCAAGATCAAGATCTCGAACCCTGAGCGCATCATCGACAAGTCAATCGGTGCTACCAAGATGGAGCTGGCCCGATTCTATGCCGAGGTCGCGCCCTGGGCGTTGCCGCACCTGATACAGCGGCCGCTTGCCCTGGTCCGCGCGCCGGAAGGCATCGACGGCGAGCTGTTTTTTCAGAAGCACACTGAAAAGCTCAGCATCCCGCATATCACCCAATTGGACACCGCGCTGTTTCCCAAGCATGCAGCATTGATGACTATCGACACCGCCGAAGCGCTGATCAGTGCGGCGCAGATGGGCACAATCGAACTGCACACCTGGAATGCCGTGGCGCCGGTGCTCGATCATCCAGATCGCTTCGTGCTTGATCTCGACCCGGACCCCGCGCTGCCCTGGAAACGCATGGTCGAAGCCACGCAATTGACCCAGACCTTGCTCGACGAAATCGGACTGCAGTCCTATCTGAAAACCAGCGGTGGTAAGGGTCTGCACATCATGGTGCCGCTGAAACCGATACACAGCTGGACAGAAGTAAAAGCGTTCAGCCAGGCCATTGCGCAATACATGGCGAAATTGATGCCGCAGCACTTTTCTGCGGTCAGCGGGCCGAAGAATCGAGTCGGCCGCATCTTTATCGACTACCTGCGCAACAGTCAGGGTGCAAGCACCGTAGCGGCCTATTCGGTGCGCGCGCGAGAGGGGCTTGCTGTTTCGGTGCCCATCCACCGGGATGAACTTGCTGATCTCAAGGGCGCCAACATCTGGAGCATCCGCAACCTCATTCCGCGATTGGAAGAGCAGGGCGATGACGATCCCTGGGAAGGTATCAACGAGACGGGGCAGCAAATCACCGATGAGATGCGCGAGCAACTGGGCATGAAATGACTCGCTCAAGCTGATCGTCGGCTCGCCGGAACATCCTCGGTTCGGTCAGCTCCAACCGAAAGCCCGAACTAGAGTTTTCCTGATGATTTGCCGTTTTCCTTGCGCCTGCCAGCCGAGGCCATCTGTGCCTGGGGCTTGGCTTACCTGTCCATCTGCCATAAGCGACTGCTTGCGCTGCGCCGCGGAGTACCGGCATTCATGAAGCTCACCCGCTGGCTAATCGTGCTGTTTTTTGTGGTCGCGACGATCTGTTTTTTCTGGTTCGACCTCGAGCAATACCTGACGCTGGAAATGATCCAGGCGAAGAGCGGGGCGCTGCGCGATCAGGTCCAGGCGCATCCCTGGTGGGCCGGCTCTGTGTTCTTTGCCGCTTACGTGGCACTGACGGTCATGTCATTCCCCGGAACGGTGGTGCTGACACTGCTGGCCGGCGCCTTGTTCGGCTTGGTTGGCGGAACCTTGATGGTGTCCATTGCCAGCAATATCGGTGCGTTGATCGCGATGCTCATCAGCCGGTTTCTGCTGCGAGACTGGATTCAGAGGCGATTCGCCAAACAGATCACCAGTATCAATCGGGGGCTCGAACGGGATGGCGCGTTCTATCTCTTCTCGCTGCGGTTGATCCCGCTGGTTCCCTTCGTCCTGTTGAATCCTGCGCTCGGCCTGACGCGCGTAAGCATCTGGACCTTCTGGTGGACGACCCAGGCAGGCATGCTGCCGGGCCACGCGATCTACGTGGGAGCCGGACGCCAACTGGCGCGTATTCGGGAAATTTCCGACATCCTCTCGCCGAGTTTGATCGGAACGCTGACATTGCTAGCGATATTTCCGCTGGCCGCGACCAAGCTGTTGACACTCTACAAAGCGCGCAAGGTCTACCGCGGCTGGCAAAAGCCGAAAAGTTTTGAACACAACCTGTTGGTTATCGGTGGCGGCAGCGGTGGCCTGGCGGCTGCGCGAATCGCGGCTTCGATGAAAGCAAGAGTGGCGTTGGTCGAAAGCGAGCGACTCGGTGGCGCGGCGCTGCACAGTGGCAGCGTTCCGGCGAGGGCGCTGATGCGCGCAGCGAACATGAATCACGCGCTGCGCCAGGGCAGTGCGCTGGGCATTCGCGTGCACACCGAGGTCGACTTTGCCGAGGTCATGCAGCATGTGCGCCATACGCTGAACGAGGCACAGGAACAGGTCATGGCGGAGTCCGGGAAAGCCAATGGCGTCGAGCTAATCCGCGGTAGAGCTCAACTGATTTCACCCTGGTCGGTTCAGGTAGGTGATCGCACCCTCTGCGCCCGCGCCATTGTCATCGCCACAGGCAGCCAGCCCATCATCCCGTCAATACCCGGGCTTGAAAAAGTCGAGCCACTGACCTGCGAAAGCGTCTGGGATTTGCAGCAACGACCTGAGCGGCTGTTGGTGATGGGTGGCGAAGCCGATGCCTGTGAACTGGCTCAGGCGTTTCAGCGCCTCGGCTCTCGGGTGACGCTGGCCGTCGAAGGTGACATGTTGTTGGCTGAAGCCGAACCAGAGGCGCGCCAGGCTGTTGCCGACGCGCTTTGTGCCGATGGGGTTCAGGTTCTGTTACAGGTTTCACCACAGCGTTTTGAAGTGGCCGGGAACGAGCGTCGCCTGGTTTTCTCGATTGGTGAGCAAAACCGTTCCCTACCATTCGATCAGGTGCTGCTGGTGCTGGGGCGTCAGGCCCATCTGGATGATCTCGGGCTGGAGAAGCTGAAGCTGAATACTCGCGATGACGGCGGCGGCCTGGAAGTGGACGAGTACCTTGCCACGCGCTACCCGAACATCTACGCCGTGGGCGCGGTGACAGGTCCAGACAGCTCGTTCCAAAGCGCTAGACACCATGCGTGGTACGCCGCAGCCAATGGTCTTTTTTCCGGGTTCCGCCGCTTCATGGTCAGCGATCGAGTGGTCCCACGTGTAGCTTTTACCTCGCCCGAGATCGCCAGCGTAGGCTTGACTGAAGCCCAGGCGAAGTTGGCTGAGCTGGAATACGAGGTGACCTTGCTGAACCTCGATTCGCTTGAGGCAGCGCAGATGAGCGCTGGTGATAGCGGTGTTCTCAAGGTGCTCACCGAACGCGGGCGCGACCGCATCATTGGCGTCACGCTTGTCGGGGATGGTGCGAGTGAAACGCTCGCGGTGTTCGTTTTGGCAATGAAGCACAAACTGGGGCTGAACAAACTGCGCCGTACCGTACACATCAACCCGACGCTGGCTGAGGCCAGTCTGGCCGTTGCCGAAGCGTGGCGCCGCGCGCATACCGCCAAACGCTCTCAAACCTGGGCGGCCAGGTTGCATCGCTGGCGGCTCGGTGGACAGCCTTAGCCGCCGCGGTCAGTCCAGCTGTTGCAGGATCTGATACGCGAGCTTCACCCGTTCTTCGGTCGGGTAGTACCGGTTGGCCAGAATAACGATGCCGATCTGCTTCGCCGGGACGAAGGCCACATACGCGCCGAAGCCATTGGTCGACCCGGTCTTGTTGATCCAGGCAGACTGCTGTGGTGCCTGGGGCGGGGTTAATGACTCAACCGGCTGGCTCTCAAGGACCATATGACTGCCGTTACCAGCCAGCAGGTCGTCCAGTTTCGCCGGGTACGGATACTGCTCCCAGACCAGAGCCTGAGTCATGGCACCCACCCGGTAGTAGCCGGTTTGCGTCGCCGCCATGGCGTTCTTGATCGTGGCGTCCGTGGCGATGGTGCCCAACTGAGCGTCAACAAAGCGAAGCAGGTCCTTGCTCGTCGTTTTCACGCCATAGGCTTCGTCCGCCAATAGCGCCGCGTTCAGCCGAACCGGCTCTCCGGTCTTGTTGTAGCCCTGGGCGTAGCGCGTCATCTGCTCGGGCGGCACTGCGATATAGGTGTCAGTCATGCCAAGTTTCGGCAGCAGATGGAACTGCAGCGCATCGACAAAAGGCAGTCCCAGGGTTTTTGCCGCAGCCCGTCCAAGCAGCCCGATGCTGGGGTTGGCGTACGTACGATAGGTGCCGGTAGCATGTTGCGGCTGCCAGTCGTTGAAGAATTGCGTCAGCTTCAGCTCGGTTTGAATGTGATCAGGTAGCTGCAGAGGAAAGCCACCAGCCGTGTGTGTAGCGAGATTGATCAGACTGATTTGTTCGAGTTCGTCGGAATCGAGCTCTGGCAGGTAGCGGCTGGGGCTGTCATTCAACGACAGTTTGCCTTGTGCCTGCGCATAAGCGGCCAGCGTGACGGTAAACGTCTTGCTGATCGATCCCACCTCAAACAGCGTGTTGCGCGTTACAGGCTGGCCAGTTTTCTTCGATGCCACGCCAAAATCAAAGAACCGCTGCTGACCTTGAGCCGTGATCGCGACCGCCATGCCGTGTATCCCGTGCTCAGCCATAACGGCTTTCGCGGAGGCGTCGACAGTCCTGTCTAGTTTCTCGATGCCGCCGCTAGCTACGACATCGCAGCTGAGCGTCGCCAGCACCGCAGCGGCGACGAGTCGAGTTTGAATCTTCGGAGTTGGATACATCACGGCGTCTCAATCATCGCGAGGGGTGGAACCTAGCCCGAGTAATACACAACACGCAACGCATAAGACCGCGATCCGGGTGTGGGTAACCCCGGCCACCTGTGGTGACATAAGGCGCTTCGCATAATGTATATTATGTTAAATAGAGTATTAGGTAATGTGAGTCATGACATTGCCTTCCAATCCAGCTTCACCTTCTCCGCACACGTCTCCTCGTTGGGACGACATGTGCGGCTCTCATTTGGGAGCTACAGGTTGTCCATGACGACACTGCGTATATCGTCTGCCAGTTGGCGGACGCGTTCTTCACTGGTGTCCCATGAGCACATGAAGCGCGCGCCGCCGACACCGATGAATGTGTAGAACATCCAGCCGCGGCTTCTCAGTGCTTCGAGTGCCAAAGGTGGGATGCTGACGAAGACGCCATTGGCCTGCACCGGAAACATCAGTTCTACACCGGGCACGTCGCCGATCAGGCTGGCCAGTAACTGCGCGCAGCTGTTCGCGTGTTTGGCGTATTTCATCCAGGCGCCGGCTTCCAACAAACCTACCCAGGGTGCGGACAGAAAACGCATCTTCGATGCAAGCTGCCCAGCCTGCTTGCATCGGTATTCGAAATCCTCGGCCAGATCGCGATTGAAAAACAGGATGGCCTCGCCGACTGCCATGCCATTTTTGGTGCCACCAAAACAGAGCACGTCAACGCCGGTTTTCCAACTTAGCTCGGCCGGTGACAGTCCGAGAAATGCACAGGCATTGGCAAAGCGTGCACCATCCATATGTAGGTGCAGCCCCAACTCCTTACAGGTGTCACTGATGGCTCGGAGCTCATCCGGCTGGTAGACGGTACCGATTTCGGTGGCCTGGGTCAGGCTGACGACGCGTGGTTTGGGGTAATGGATGTCCTTGCGTTTCAGGGCTATCTCGCGGATGGCTGCCGGCGTCAGCTTGCCCTGTTCGGTTCGCGCCACCAGCAGTTTGGAGCCGTTCGAGAAGAATTCCGGTGCGCCGCATTCGTCGGTTTCAATGTGCGCGATATCTCCGCAGATCACGCTGTGGTAGCTCTGGCATAGCGATGACAAGGCCAGTGAATTGGCCGCCGTACCGTTGAAGGCAAAGAACACTTCGCAGTCGCTTTCGAACAGTTGGCGGAAGTGGTCGGCTGCGCGCGATGTCCATTGATCGTCACCGTAGGCCCGATCATGGCCCTGGTTGGCGCGAGCCATTGCTTCCCAGGCTTCCGGGCAGATTCCGGAGTAGTTGTCACTGGCAAATTGTTGATTGGCGGTGCTCATCAAAGCCTCTCTAAATAAGTACTGCCTAGCTGCTGATTGGCAGGGAAATAACGGTGTAGAGCCCAAGTACGCCAAGCACGAAGACCGACGCGCCAAGCCACAGAACCGACAGGGCATCAGCTTGGATTCGCCCGCTTTTCACCCCACTTGCACTGCGCGTGTAGCGTCGCTGTTGAGTCGTCCAGATACCCAGTGCAGTGGCTAAGGATAGCGCGACCAACACCGCGACGAAGGCGCCGTGGTAAGGCATCCAGCGCAGAAACAATGCGCTTACTGTAATCATCGTCAGCAGGGTCCGCCCCCAGGCCAGCGATGTACGTTCGGGTTGCAGACCGGGATCTTCATGCAGCGGTGGCGGCGCTGGTTTGGGCTCCAGACGGCGGCGGAAGGAAATATGCATCAGTGATCGATCAGTTGCGTAATGCGACAAAGGCGATCAGTACCAGCGTCACCAGTGTGCCGCCGATGGACAGGATCGGGATCAACAGTGGAAACGGCAACGGCCCCTGGTGACGCATCGCACGCTCGATGGCCAGCCAGCGGAAGCAAGCCGTCGAGCTGATGAACATCGCCAGTAGCAACAGCGAAATCGACAGAACCTTGCGTATTTCCAGCGGGAAAATTTCACTGGCGAAGGCCTCGACCGCAACGCCGCCGGCCAGTACCGCCAGCGAGGTTCGTATCCAGGCCAGAAAGGTCCGTTCGTTGGCCAGGGTAAAGCGCGGATCAGGCTCCGTTCCGCCAGACAGCAACCTGTGACTCCAGCGACTGCGTTCCATTGTGCTGATGCATCTCCAATTGGAAAGGTCTCGTGCGTCATTCAAACAGAAACGATGTGGCGCTGCAGGTTCCGTTATATATCGCGTTGTCGGTCAATTGCTGTTTCGCGCGGTTGGTATCTGCCGTGATGACTGGCAGGACGCAGTTCAACGTCAGCGGAACGCAGCATGTTAATGTTCTGACTTTCAAACACCTCGGAGATCTCCATGTTGCCTCGCCTGGTAACCCTCTTTGCACTCGGCATGGCATGCCTGTCGGCAACCGCAGCCGATCAGAACCATGCTCATCATCAAATGATGGGTGCACCACTTGAGGCCACTCAAGCGTGGTCGCGTGCCATGCCGCCCACCGCACCTACCGGTGCAGTCTATTTCACGTTACAAAACCCAGGCGACTCACCGGATCGGCTGTTGGGCGTGCGCACACCGCGCGCGAAGAAGGCCGAACTGCATACCCATGTGCACGAAGGCGAGATGATGCGCATGAAGCAGATTGACTCGATCGAGCTGCCTGCCGGCGGCCAGGTCGAGTTCAAGCCGGGCGGCCATCACGTCATGCTCTTCGAACTGAGCGCCCCGCTAGCGGCGGGTGAGCGCTTCCCGCTGACCCTCGAATTCGAGCACGCGGGTGAAGTGACCGTCGAAGTGTCCATCCAGGACCAGGCGCCGGAGCCAAGTGGCCACGAACACATGCAGCACTGATCACGAGCGCTAGACAGCGGCTGGTGCAAGGTAGGCCAGACGCTGTTTTGAGGCCTGCAGTTGAGGCGTCGCAACAACTGCCCCCCTCTTCCTTCATTTAGCTGCGTTTGTTTAGCGTTTCACCGGCTTGGCAAGTTTCTGCTTCAGCTACGTGAGATTGTGGGTCAGATTCCCGTTGGCGTGCGCATCGTGACGAACTCTTCCGCTGCAGTCGGGTGAATACCCGCCGTATCATCGAAGATCCGCTTGGTTGCGCCGGCCTTCAGCGCAACCGCCAAACCCTGAATGATCTCCCCCGCCTCTGGTCCGGCCATGTGGCAACCCAGCACCTTATCGGTCTCCGCGTCGACGACCAGTTTCATCAGGCTTCGCTCGAGGCTGTCAGTCATGGTCTGCTTCATCGGCCGGAAACGACTTTCGAACAGCACCACCTTGTGCCCTTTTTCGCGCGCTTGTTCTTCGGTCAACCCAACCGTCGCCATGTTGGGCAGGCTGAACACGGCGGTAGCGATATTCTGGTAGTCGACCGGCCGATACTCCTCGGGCCTGAACAGCTGTCGGGCTACGGCCATGCCTTCAGCGAGCGCGACGGGCGTCAGCTGGATCCGGCCAATCACGTCTCCGATGGCCAGGATCGATGGCGTCGTAGTGCGGAACTGGTCGTCGATGGCGATGTAACCTCGCTTGTCCAAAGCCACGTCCACGTTTTCCAGCCCCAGCCCATCAAGCATCGGCCGACGCCCCGTGGCGTAGAAGATGCAATCGGCTTCCAGCGTGCGACCTTCTTCCAGCGTGGCAAGCAGCGTTCCGTCCGCCTGTTTGTCGATACGAGTGATGTCGGCATTGAACTGCAGATCGAGACCCTTCTTGATCAACTCGTCCTTGAGATGATCGCGCAGCGAACCATCGAAACCACGGAGGAACAGTTCTCCGCGATAGAGCAGCTTGGTGTCGGCACCACAACCGTGGAAGATCGAGGCAAACTCGACGGCGATATAGCCACCGCCCACCACCAGAACGCGACGCGGCAGCGCATCAAGGTAAAACGCCTCGTTAGAGGTAATGGCGTGCTCACGGCCTGGAATATCTGGCACGAACGGCCAGCCACCAGTGGCGATCAGAATGTATTCAGCGCTGTAGTGCTTGCCATCGACCTCTACGGTGTGGGCGTCGACCAGGCGCGCATGCGCCTCTAACAGCGTGACGCCGCTGTCGGTCAGCAGGTTTTTGTAGATCCCATTGAGACGCTGGATCTCGCGATCCTTGTTGGCTATGAGCGAAGCCCAATCGAACCTGGCTCCGTCGATGGTCCAGCCATAGCCCTTAGCTTCATGGATGTCTTCGGCATAGTGGGCGCCGTAGACCAGCAACTTCTTCGGCACGCAGCCGACGTTTACGCAGGTGCCGCCCAGGTAACGGCTTTCGGCTACCGCCACACGGGCGCCATAGCCAGCAGCAAAACGGGCGGCACGGACGCCACCGGAACCCGCGCCGATGACGAATAGATCGAAGTCGTAAGCCATGAACTGTTGTCTCCCTTGTAGATCGCACAGCATAACCCAGGCCGTTGGCCGGATTCATTGGAGGAGCATCGCATGCGCCCTACCCTCACCCATCTTGCCCTGCACGTGCCCGATCTCGATGCCTGCATCGGGTTCTACGAGCGATTCTGCGGAATGCAGGTATTCCACGAACGTGCAGGCAAAGGTTCGCGCATTGTGTGGATGGCCGAACCAGGAAGGGAACGTGAGTTCATCTTCGTGATCATGCCCGGCGGACAAGACCGTGCACTGGCCGACAACGACTACAGCCATTTTGGCTTTGCCCTGGCCAGCCGCGCCGAGGTCGATGCAATTGCTGACAGCGCGCGCCAAGTGGGCTGCCTGATCTGGGAGCCCAGGGACGAGCCCTACCCGGTTGGCTATTACTGTGGCGTTCGCGACCCGGCCGGCAACTATGTCGAGTTCAGCTACGGTCAGCCCCTCGGGCCAGGCGCCGAAGAAATGCCCGCACTCTGAAACGCAAAAGCCACCCGAAGGTGGCTTTTTATTCAGCACAGTAGTGCTTAGAAGGCTTTACCAGTCAGGTAGAAGTTCTCGTAGCAGAAGTTGGTCGCCGCGATATAGCCCTCGGCGCTACCGCAGTCGAAACGCTGGCCCTTGAACTTGTACGCCAGGACGCAACCGTCCTGAGCCTGGCGCATCAGCGCGTCGGTGATCTGGATCTCACCGCCCTTGCCCGGCTCGGTCTGTTCGATGAGGTTGAAGATATCCGGCGTCAGGATGTAACGACCGATAATCGCCAGATTCGACGGCGCATCTTCCGGCTTGGGCTTCTCGACCATGTGGCTGACACGGAAGATATCGTCGCGGATCATCTCGCCAGCGATCACGCCATATTTGCTGGTCTCTTCCGGCGGCACTTCCTGTATTGCAACGATCGAGCAGCGGAACTGGTTATACAGCTTGACCATCTGCGCCAGAACCGGGTCGCCATTGAGGTTGATGCACAAATCGTCCGCCAGAACCACGGCGAAGGGTTCGTCGCCGATCAGTGGACGGCCGCTGAGGATTGCATGACCCAATCCCTTCATCTCGACCTGGCGGGTATACGAGAAGCTGCATTCATCGATCAGTTTGCGGATGCCGACCAGGTATTTTTCCTTGTCAGTGTTGCGGATCTGATGTTCGAGCTCGTAGCTGATGTCGAAGTGGTCTTCCAGGGAACGCTTGCCGCGTCCGGTAACAATCGCAATCTGGCTCAGCCCGGCAGCCAGTGCCTCTTCAACCCCATATTGAATCAGGGGTTTGTTCACGACCGGCAACATTTCCTTGGGCATGGCCTTGGTCGCAGGAAGGAAGCGCGTGCCATATCCGGCCGCAGGAAAAAGGCATTTCTTGATCATGTGAGTCCTTGAGAAGATGAGTCCAACTGATGCACTGCGCCTGGATCGGTCAGCAGCCATACCCTGCACGTCCCGCCAACGGCGACTGACTAGAGGCTACGACCGCCGAAACGATTCGGGGTTCGACCGCGGCTGGGCTAATTTGGCTAGGCAAGCAATCTGACGGATGGTCATTGACATGACCTCTTTATAGCGTGGCCCTGCGCGTAGAGATTGCCAAGTGGCTAGACGGAAAAGATTGCAGTTGCGGTCGGCAAACGCCTCGAAGCCGTAGTCGGGTGCTGAACGCGTTTGCACTAACGGGTGCTCTAATGATCGCTTGGCGAAGAGATTGCGTCGCAACTGACACTCTGCTCTGGCCCGTCATCCGTTGATCCAAATCAACGGAGCCGGAGATTGATTTCCTTTCATCGCGAGCCATGGCTCTGTGCGGTTGCACAGCGACTAGGATGTCGCCGGCCTCGCTAATAGCACTATGCCTTTATTCTGCCAGCGCAAATAACCTTGTAAAGCGCGAGGATGTTCGGCCGATAAGCTGAACCGGTAAAGCGGCAAAGCCTGACCGCCCGCTGTGGGTCGTCACATACGCCGGTGACGCTTTCGTTTTCGTGTAATAGCAATACCTAAGGAACAGGATGAACACTACATCCCCAGCTCGGCAAATGTCGGTACAAACTAAAATCAACCTGGCGCTGTTGGTGGTATTTGCCCTGGTCCTCGCAGCCTCGCTGTCCTATTCGGCAGGTTCGGAGAAACAGCTGATACTCCATGTCGTCGAGCAACAGACCAAGGATACGGCTGACTCCTACTTTGACAGTATCAACACCATGATGCTGACCGGCACCATGAGCCAGCGTGAAGTGCTGCGTAACAAGATTCTTGCCCGGCCGGGGGTAATCGACGCACGTATCGTTCGCGGCGAGCCGGTGACCAAGGTCTTCGGGCCTGGGTTCGATCATCAGGCACCCAAGGACGAGCTCGACAAACGTGCGCTTGCCGGCGATGCCACCATCGAAGTAAGCGAAGGTCTGAACGGGCGCGTGCTGACGGTGATCAATCCGATCCATGCGCAACAGGATTACCGCGGCACCAATTGCCTGACCTGCCACCAGGTCCCGCAGGACACGGTGATGGGCGCGGTTCGTATCAGCTACGACCTGTCTGCACTGGACGGCGAGGTGCATCGCAACATTCTGACCTCAGCCGTGATCCAGGCCCTACTGCTGCTGGCGGGCCTAATTGTCATGGGCTACATCATTCGCCGGATCATCATCAGCCGCATCAACGACATGCGCCATACCATGGAGGCGATGACCGAGGACGAAGACCTCAGCCGCACAGTCGCAGTACAGGCTCAGGACGAAGTCGGGGCCATGGGCACTGCCTTCAACCGCATGATCTTCAAGTTCCGCAACAGCCTCGAAGCGGTGGCCGCCGTAACCCACCAACTGGGTGAGGTATCGAATCGAGTATCGAGCGTCGCGGAAAAGACCCAGACGGCGGTCATGGAGCAGCGCAGCGAAACCGACATGGTCGCCTCGGCCATGAATGAAATGAGCGCGACCGTTCAGGAAGTGGCTCGTCATGCTAACGAGACTGCGTCGGCTTCGAGCGGTGCCGATGCGGAATCGCGCGTTGGCGTCTCCCTCGCAACCGAGGCGCTGGATGGTATCGAGGTATTGATTCGGGACATCGAAAAAGCCGCGCAGGTGATCAAACAGGTCGAAACGGACAGTGTCAGCATTGGCATGGTATTGAACGTCATCAATGGCATCGCCGAGCAGACCAATCTTCTCGCACTGAATGCCGCCATCGAGGCCGCTCGCGCCGGGGAACAGGGCCGAGGCTTCGCTGTGGTCGCCGACGAGGTGCGCACCCTCGCCTCGCGCACGCAGAAATCCACCGAAGAAATCCAGCGCACCATCGAGCAACTGCAAAACGGTGTACGTAACGCCGTACAGGCCATGGAGGGCGCGCAGGTTCGCGCTCACTCGGGTTCGGATTGCGTCGCCAAGACCGCGCAGAGCCTCACCGTGATCGCGGGCGAAGTGAACGCCATAAACAGCATGAACACTCAAATTGCCACGGCGGCCGAGGAGCAGAGCGCCGTTGCTGAAGAGATCAACCGCAACATCACCACTATCAGTACGATCGCTGACACCACCCTGGCCGATGCGTCTCAAACCTCGCAGATCAGTGAGGAGCTGGTGCAGTTGGCGGCCGAGCTGAATCGCCTGGTTGGCCAGTTCCGGTTGTAATCAAAGGTGAAAGCTGCCGAGTACATGCTGCCCGGCAGTTTGGCCTACAATCCTTGTGTTGACCGCTTGGCGCACGCACTCTCGGGCCTGACCGGTTCTTGATCGCGGACAGGCCAACGCCACGCGAGGAAACGCGATAATTCGCGCCAAGATGTCGCAGGCTGCGGACGGCACCGCCCGACCCGGCCACTCACAATCATGCAATCAAGGTGAAACCCCACATGGACCAAACGCCGAGCTTTAACCGCGCCCTGGTCGAGAAGTATGACCGTCCCGGTCCTCGCTATACCTCCTACCCCACTGCCCCGCAGTTTCATCAGGCCTTCGCCATGGATGACTACCGCAGCGCCGCGCAGGAGACCAACGAGGCCCCGACGCCCAAGCCGCTGTCGGTGTACATCCATATCCCGTTCTGCAAAAGCCTTTGTTACTACTGCGCGTGCAACAAGATCATCACCCACAAGACCGATCGCGCCGTTGAATACCTGGACTACCTAAAGCGCGAGATCAAGATGCAGGCTGCGTTGTTCGACCGCTCGCGTAAGCTGACTCAGCTGCATCTCGGCGGTGGTACACCGACCTACCTCACCAGTGAACAGCTGGCTGACTTGATGGCTACGCTGCGCAACGCGTTCAACATGGACGACAGCGACGATCACGAGTTCTCATTGGAAGTTGACCCGCGTACCGTCACGCCGGCGCAGATTTACCAGCTGCGCGAGCTGGGCTTCAACCGCTTGAGCTTTGGCGTGCAGGACTTCGATGAGCAAGTGCAGATAGCGGTCAACCGCATCCAGACCGAAGAGCAGACCCGAGAACTGGTCCAGGCTGCACGTGACGCTCGCTTCAAGTCGATCAGCGTCGACCTGATCTACGGCCTGCCGCTGCAAACCGTCGATAGCTTCGGCGTTACATTGGACAAGATCATCGACATCCGCCCGGATCGCATCGCAGCCTACAGCTATGCGCACCTGCCGGATCTGGTGCGCGCGCAGAAGCTGATCCGCCCCGAAGACATGCCGCCACCCGAGCGCAAGCTGGAACTGCTGGAATTGACCATCCGGCGGCTGACCGATGCGGGTTACGTTTATATCGGCATGGATCACTTCTCCCTGCCGGAGGATGAACTGACCCTCGCCCGTGCCAACGGCACGCTGCAGCGCAACTTCCAGGGCTATTCGACCCACGCCGATTGCGACCTGATCGGGCTCGGCATCTCGTCCATCGGAAAAATCGGCAACAGCTACAGCCAGAACGTGAAAGAACTGTCGCAGTACTACGCGCGCCTGAACGAAGGCATGCTGCCGGTTCACCGTGGCTACAAACTCAGTGAGGACGACAGGCTACGGCGCGAAGTGATCATTTCGCTGATGTGCCACGGCCGTATCGACTTTGCGGAGATCGAACAGCGCTACGGTATCGACTTCCGGGAGTATTTTGCCGACTCGCTGGCCAAACTGGACGAGCATGTCGCTGATGGCCTGGTCGAGATTACCGAGCGCGCCGTGGTTTTGCTCCCACAGGGCCATCTGATGATGCGCAACGTCGCCATGGCATTCGATGCCTATCTGGGCGGCGAACAGCGCGGTCGTTTCTCCCGCACAGTTTGATAGTCCACGCGCTTAACCTATCTCAACTATGGGTGGGTTAAGCGCAGCGCTTGCGTCCGTTTCGCTAAAAACCTCCGATCCGCACCACTGATCGTCCAGCCGTTGCAAAACGCCTCGCCAACTGTATAAATAACCAGCCCTACGGGCCGCAGCGCCCACGTTTGACCGAACCGGACGTTCATGCGCCAGGCCCTGGAAAACCCCTTCTATTACCTCGACAACTTTCGTCAGGTGCTTGCCTGGGTCGGTGAACGACACGGCGATCTGCTGGATGATCAGGAACGGGGGTTTCTGGATCAGTTCCAATTGATCCCGCAGGCCTCCCAAGCACTGCTAGTACGTATGGTGATGCGCAAGGGGCTGCTGTTTCGCGCGAGTAAGCTGCGCTACACGGAGATTGGCTGCGCCATTGAGGCATCGACTGCGCTTGTCGAACACGGCTGGCTTGAAACCAATCCGATGGTGGATATCACGCAGTTGTTCGGGTTGTTGAAAAAGGATGAACTGCTAGCAGTGTTCGGCAGCTCTGCCACCGGCCAGCGCAAGACCGATCTGTTCCAGGCCATGCAGGCTGAACACGCCGAACCCAAGCCTTTCGCGAGCTGGTGTGAGGGGCTGGCGGATGCGGCATTTAGACTGGCCATAGGCGATCTGTGCGATCGGCTGCGGCTGATGTTCTTTGGCAACATCCACCAGGACTGGTCCGAATTTGTGCTGGCCGATCTCGGCATCTTTCGCTACGAGCAGGTTGCATTCTCCCCGGCGTCCCGAGCGTTTCATGCGCGTGCCGATGTCGATGCCTATCTGCATCTGCATCGCTGCCGGGAACGCTTCGAGGCAGGCGAAGCGGTCGAAACGGTGCTGCCTGATGTGCCGGCGTCCGGTTACGCTAACGAGTGGCTGGAAAACCGCCGTGGCAAGCTGTTGCTGAGTCTAGCCAGACAATGCGAGCGCGACGGCAGCTGGTCTCTAGCGCTGAAACTGCACGCGGCCAACGGCTATCCCGGTGCGCGTGAGCGGGCAATTCGGGTGTTGGAACGGCATGGTCAACCGGAAGCGGCATTACAACTGGCCCTGACAGCGGACGCCGCGCCTGAGAGCGAGCATGAAGCCCAGCAGTTACAGCGCATCCTTCCACGTCTGCGGCGAAGTCTAGGTGAAACGGCCCCACGCAGCAGGGTCACTGCCCAGCCGGAGCGAATCGACCTAAGGCTCCTGCGCCCGGATGCAATGAGTGTCGAACACGCGGTGCGCGAGCACCTGACCCGTAGTGATGCGCCCGCGTACTACGTCGAAAATGCCTTAATCAATTCGCTGCTAGGGCTGCTCTGCTGGGACGCGATTTTCGCGCCGCTGCCCGGCGCATTCTTTCATCCCTTTCATCTAGGGCCGGCAGACCTCGCCCGCCCCGATTTTCACAGCCGCCGCGCTGAGCTGTTCGACGACTGCTTGAGCAAGCTCGGGACAAATGAATACCGCGACTGCATACGTAATGTTTATCGTCAGAAATTCGGTCTGCAATCTCAGTTCGTAAGCTGGGGGTTGTTCGATGGGACCTTGTTGGATCTGGCCCTCGAGTGTATTCCAGCCGACCATCTGCGTGCGTTCTTCCAACGCATCCTGCTGGACGTACCCAACCATCGCAGCGGCCTGCCGGACCTCGTCCAGTTCTTCCCCGATGAGCAGCGCTATCGATTGATCGAAGTGAAAGGCCCTGGCGACCGGCTGCAGGACAATCAGAAGCGCTGGATCGATTTTGCGTTGCGTCATCGGGTGCCAATCGCCGTCTGCTACGTGCAGTGGGATGAGGCTTCGCTTTGAGTTACCGGGTTGCCGTTCGCGCACTGTGCGAGTTCACCGCTAAACAGGGCGATCTGGACTTGCGCTTTACTCCCTCGCCTACCGCAATGGAAGGAATCGCGGGGCACACGACCGTTACGGCCCGACGCGCAGACGGCTATGAGCGAGAGGTTACCCTCGAAGGAAGCTACCGCTCGCTCAGCGTGCGAGGCCGCGCGGATGGCTACGATCCGGTAAAGAATCAGCTGGAGGAGATCAAAACCTACCGTGGTGATCTGGCGCGTCAGCCTGCAAATCACCGCTATATGCATTGGGCGCAGGCCAAGGTTTACGGCTGGTTGCTCTGTGAGACGCGCGGGTTGCAGTCGCTGAACGTCGCGCTGGTTTACTTCGATGTGGTCAGCCAGAAAGAAACCTTGCTGGTCGAGCCGTTCAAGGCTGATGACCTGAAGGTGTTTTTCGAAACGCAGTGCCAACGCTTCATAGCCTGGGCGGAACAGGAACTGGTCCATCGAGCCGAGCGTGACCAGGCGCTCAGAAGCATGACGTTCCCCTACGGTGAGTTTCGCAGTGGCCAACGGCAGCTTGCCGAAGCCGTGTACAAAGCCGCCTGCACCGGCACCCATCTCATGGCGCAGGCGCCAACTGGTATCGGCAAAACTCTCGCTACGCTTTTCCCGCAGTTGAAGGCGTTCCCTGGTCAGCAGATGGACAAACTGTTCTTTCTCACCGCGAAAACCTCCGGCCGACAACTTGCGCTGGATGCAATGAAAACGCTGAGTCGGGGATCGGTGCCCTTGCGCACGCTGGAACTGATTGCCCGTGACAAAGCCTGCGAACACCCGGACAAGGCCTGTCACGGAGAGTCCTGCCCGCTCGCTCGTGGCTTTTATGACCGCCTTTCCGCTGCGCGCGCCGAGGCCGTAAAACAACCGTTTCTCGACCAGACGAACCTGCGAGACGTAGCGCTGGCGCATCAGGTCTGCCCTTATTACCTCAGTCAGGAGTTGGCTCGCTGGGCCGACGTGGTGGTGGGCGATTACAACTATTACTTCGACATGAGCGCCTTGCTCTACAGCCTGACCTTGCTCAACCAATGGCGCGTTGGCGTGCTGGTGGACGAGGCCCACAACCTGCTGGAACG
This sequence comes from Stutzerimonas xanthomarina DSM 18231, assembly GCF_900129835.1. Classification (GTDB taxonomy): domain Bacteria; phylum Pseudomonadota; class Gammaproteobacteria; order Pseudomonadales; family Pseudomonadaceae; genus Stutzerimonas; species Stutzerimonas xanthomarina. Next base: position 466,609 of record NZ_FQXA01000002.1, on the reverse strand, counting down.
CGCTAGAGCGATGTACAGCGCCGAGTTGGACATTCGGAATTTCAAAGGCTTAAGGACGATAGTTCCGACAGCACTTAAGAAGCCAGTCAAGCGTGTGCTGCGCTGCTGGGGTGATGTGCACCGTTTGCAAACTCTCAGCTATCAGGTCCAGCCAGGATTGCCAGATAAGCTTCTTGGTGCGCTGCAACAGGCAGTCAGCGCGATCACCGAACATCTCGCGGAAAACCCCGCAGGTGTCGACCCGGCCCTGCAGTCGGTGTACTTCGATGCGATGCATTTCTGCCGGCTCGCTGAGCTGTTCGGAGATCACTCGCTGTTCGACTGCGCGCTGCTACCGACAAGGAGCAAGACACGTGCCTCTGTGCTCTGCCTGCGCAACGTGCTGCCTGCGCCGTTCCTGAAGCCGCGTCTACGCGAAGCGCGCTCATGCGTGCTGTTTTCGGCCACCCTCAGCCCGCAGCGTTTTTACGCCGACACGCTCGGCCTGCCGCTCAACCACGTTTGGCTCGATGTGGATTCGCCGTTTCAGGCCGAACAGTTGCAGGTGCGGCTGGCCCGGCACATCTCCACCCGCTATCACGACCGTTGCGCTTCACTTCAGCCAATCGTCGATCTGCTGGTCGAGCAATTCCGAGAACGTCCCGGTAACTACCTGGCGTTCTTCAGTAGCTTTGACTACTTGCAGCAAGTGACCAACCTGCTCGCTGCGCAGCATCCGCAGCTGCCCTTTTGGGAGCAGACACGGAGCATGCATGAAGAGGCGCGCAATGCGTTCCTTGCACGTTTCACGGACAAAAGCTGCGGTATTGGCTTTGCCGTACTGGGTGGTGCTTTTTCCGAGGGTATCGACCTGCCAGGTCGGCGCCTGATCGGCGCTTTTGTCGCTACGTTGGGACTGCCACAGGTCAACCCCGTCAACGAGCAAATGAAAGCGCGAATGGATCAATTGTTCGGCACGGGCTACGACTACACTTACCTCTACCCTGGGCTGCAAAAGGTTGTGCAGGCCGCCGGCCGGGTCATTCGCACCACAGAAGATATCGGCGTTGTCCACTTGATCGATGACCGCTTCGCCCGCCAAGACATCAGACGACTGCTGCCTGTTTGGTGGGGCTCTGCAAAATAGGCAGAAGTCAGCTCGAGGTCATCCTATCTCTACCCATTGATAGGCCAGCGTTAACTGTGTGCCTCTTAAGGCCTATATCCCCGCTCGGGTAGTGCGTTAGACGAAAGTCTGAGCCCTCACAATTCTTTACAAATTGAATTGACAAGTGATGTTCGGTAGCCATAATTCGACATGTCGTACGACAACTGATATCAGGTCTTTTGCGCCGACAGCGTCGCTTTAAATAGCGGTCGCGCTTCATCCCGCCTCGTCTTTAACACTGGTCGCACTGGGCGGACTACTTAAAAAAGGGAGCACAACAACAATGACCCCACGCAACTCTTTGTCTGCCGCCGTCTTCGCAGGCACTCTGTCGCTGGCGCTCGGCATCCCTGCCGTCGCTCACGCTGCGGATGGTTTCGTTGATGGCACAAAAGTCACGCTGAATGCGCGCAACTTCTACATCAACCGCAACTTTGTAGATCCGGCGTATAACGGCGGCCAGAACAAGGCCGAGGAGTGGACGCAAAGCTTCATTCTCAACGTTCAGTCGGGCTACACCCCAGGCCCGATAGGCTTTGGTGTCGACGTGTTGGCCGGTCTGGCAGTCAAGCTCGACGGTGGTAGCGGCACCTATGGAACCGGCCTGCTGCCGACCCACGGCAAAGGTGCTGATCGTCACCCTGCGGATGACTTTGGTCGGCTCGCCGTTGCCGCCAAGGCAAAGGTGTCGGAAACCGAGCTGCGTGTCGGTGAGTGGCAGGTCGTGGTGCCAGTGCTGCGAGCCGATGACGGCCGCTCGCTGCCGCAGACCTTTCAAGGCGGCATGATCACGTCGAAGGAAATAAGTAACCTGACGCTGTACGGCGGCCAGATGCGTCAGAACAGCACTCGTGACGACGCAAGCATGGAAGACATGCTCTTCGGTGGCGCAAGCTCGGATCGCTTTAACTTCGCTGGCGGCGAATATTCGTTCACCGAGAAGACCAAGGTCGGCTTGTGGCATGCTCGTCTTGAGGACATCTACCAGCAGAGCTACGTCCAGCTATTGCACGTGCAGCCGCTCGGAGAGGATTTCGCTCTAACTGCAAACCTCGGCTACTTCACCGGTAAGGATGAAGGCAGCGCGCTGGCTGGCGACCTGGACAACAAGACTTATTCCGGCCTGTTTGGCCTGCAAGCCGGCGCCAACACCTTTTATGTCGGTCTGCAGAAAGTCAGCGGCGATCAGTGGATGCGCGTCAACGGTACCAGCGGCGGCTCCCTGGCCAACGACAGCTTCAACTCCGCCTACGACGCAGCGGACGAGCGGTCCTGGCAGCTACGCCACGACTACAACTTCGCAAGTGTCGGCATCCCTGGCCTGGTCCTGATGAACCGTTACATCAGCGGTGACAACATCACCACCGCAAGTGGTGATGAAGGCAAGGAGTGGGGGCGCGAATCCGAACTGGCTTACACCGTGCAGAACGGTACGTTCAAGAATCTCAACATCAAGTGGCGTAACTCCAGCATGCGTCGTGACAGCTCCTTCAGCCGTAACGAGTTCGATGAGAATCGCCTGATCTTCAACTACCCGATCTCCATTCTGTAAGCGGCATCCACCACGCTGGACGCAACACTCCTCGCTCCTGTTGCGGAAACTTTCGCCCGTCTTCATGACGGGCTTTTTTTATCTGCGCTCACCCGGAGAGCAGTAGATTCACCGAAATACCAGAAACAGTCTCAGCCTATTGACATGAGCCTCTATACTGTGCATATCCGCTGACGAATGCCGAGTTGTGGGGTGCTGTGAGGCATCGACTATCGCCAGACAGGTCGTAGTCTCTCCTTCACAGCCGCGGGCAGGCCTTGTGCGTGCCTTCCGGCATACCCAACGGTGGTCGTTATGAATCAGCTTTCCCACACCGCGACGGATGCATTTCACTCGGCTTTTGCGGGCACGCTCGTTTTTCCCGAAGATCCTCAATACAACGAAGTGCGCCAGATCTGGAACGGCATGATCGATCGCCGGCCTTCGCTGATCGCTCGCTGCGGTTCAGCTGACGACGTGGTTCGGTCTTTGGACTTCGTTCGCCAACATGACCTGCCTTTCTCCATACGTGGTGGCGGACACAATATTGCAGGGAATGCGGTCTGTGACGGCGGCCTGATGATCGACCTCTCGCTTATGAAGGACATCAGCATCGATCCGGAACTACGTCGAGGCTATGTCGAGCCGGGCTGACCCTTGGGGGTGGCTTTGGTTGGCTCAGTAGAAAGTACGGCATGACCGTAGACAGCCTGCTGGGGGCGGATGTGATAGTCGCCGACGGACGTCAGTTGCACGCCAGTGATTCGGAAAACCCTGATCTGTTCTGGGGGCTTCGCGGCGGCGGCGGGAATTTCGGCATCGTCACCCGTTTCGAATTTCGGCTGCACCCGGTGGGGCCGGACGTGTTGTGTGGCCTCATCGTCTTTCCGTTTGAACAGGCGAAATCCGTTATCACCCAGTTCGCTCGTTTCACCGAAACGATGCCGGATGAGCTCAACGTCTGGATGGTTGCCCGCAAGGCGCCGCCGTTGCCGTTCCTGGCCGAAGAGGTCCACGGGAAAGAAATCGTTGTGCTGGCGATCTGTTACGCAGGCGACCCGGATGAGGGCATGAAACATATCGAGGCACTGAGGCAGTTCGGTTCTGCCTATGGCGAGCACATCGGGGTGCAGCCCTATGTCGACTGGCAGCAGGTCTTCGATCCGCTATTGACTCCGAGCTCCCGAAACTACTGGAAATCGCACAATTTCTCGACGCTCGATGATGGGTTGATCGATACAGTCATCGAATACGCCAGTGCACTGCCTTCACCGCAATGCGAGATATTCGTCGCTACGATAGGTGGCGAGACAGGACGAACCAACCCTGACGCCATGGCTTACTCGAGTCGTGACGCCAACTATGTGATGAATGTGCATGTCCGCTGGGAAACGCCTGATGAAGATGCTCGTTGTATTGCCTGGGCGCGGGAGTTTTTTGACCGTACGCAGTCTTTCGCCAGTGGTGGCGCTTACGTGAACTTCCTGACCAGTGATGAAGCTGAGCGCACCGCCTTCGCTTATGGCACGAGCTACCAGCGATTGGTGGATCTGAAAAGGAAATTCGACCCGACGAATCTCTTCCGCATCAACCAAAACATCAGCCCGGCGTGACTGCCCGCGGGCGCTCTTGAAGGGGCGCTCGCACCCCCCTTTCCGCTCTTTGACGGCACGTCATCGCCACCTGAGTGAGACGCTACTGGCCGGTACGAGTGATACGCCGAATCTGCAGTTTGCAGCTGACCTGCATTGTTTCGGCAGGCCGTAAAACCCGCATTCCGTTGGCGATCGGATCGTCCATGCAAAGGGCATTGTTGGCATGAGAAACCGGCTCGACGGCAAAAAATCCCATGTCTGCCGGAGGCGTGAACACGACCAGATGATCGAGTGACTCGCTGGCGTGCATGGTCAGCTCAACCCCTTCGTTCGGCCAGCGGATGGTTATGGGCTTGGTGCGTCCCACGAAACAGTTATCCAGGTCGGGTTGCTGAAGCGACTTTTCCGCTGAAAAATCCCATTCAGCAGGGATTGGCGCCTTCCTGGAAGGCAGGTTCTGGGCGTCGTTCTGCCAGACGCATTGCGCTTCGAACTGCAGCCGGCACGCCGCATGGCGCAGGAAATACGGGTGCCAGCCAAGCCCGGCGGGCATCGAGCGGCTGTCGATGTTGCGCAACCGCAGTTGGAGTGCAACGCCGGCATCGTCGAGCTTGATCTCGTGTTCCACCTCGAAGGCGAACGGCCAGTCAAGCACGCCATCCCCCTCCGGCTGATGCATAAACGTCAGGCGAAGGCGGGTCGAGGTCTGCTCGGTCAGGCTCCAGGCGCGTTTCCAGGCGACACCATGAATCGGCAACGGGTGTTCGACAGACAGGTTGCGCAACGGATAACGTGTTCCCTCATGCATGAACCCGCCATCGCCGACGCGATTGGAAAACGGCGCGAGGACAAAGCAGCCGGTACGTCGCACGCTGTCGGAGCCGTCCCAAGGTCGTAGCAAATCGATGCCGTCGACGCTCAATCGGGTAATTGCTCCGCCCAATGCTGGGCAAACCGACAGTCGCAGCGATTCGTGCTGAAGTTCGACCTCGGTCAGGGGGTGAAGGTCAGGCATTCGCCGTCTCCTATGAAAGCCGTATCGCTCGCTGATTTTGAATTGAACGGCGCCTAGCACCTGCGGGCTTGTGGCTCGCGGCGCTAGGCGCCCAGGGGGTGCCACTCTATAGTTATTTGACCGAGGCTTGTGGCCAGGGCCTCCGGCGACCGAGGTCGCCTATTCATCTGAAGCGCACGGGTGCGTGTGCTCAGACAGCCGTCAACACTTCGCCGCGCTCGAGAAACGCACGCAGATTAGCCAACAGCAATTCTTCCATGGCCAGCCGGGTTTCCTCGGTAGCGCTGCCGATGTGCGGCAGCAGGACCACATTGGGCAGATCAATCAGCGCTTGCGGCACCTCTGGCTCGTGGGCGTACACGTCGAGACCCGCGCCGCCCAGCCGCCCTTCCATAAGCGCCTCGATCAACGCCGGCTCGTCGACCACCGAGCCGCGCGAAACGTTGATCAAAATGCCTTTAGAGCCAAGCGCATCGAGCACATTTCGATTGATCAGGTGGCGGGTGCCTTCACCGCCAGGACAGGTCAGAACGAGAAAATCGCTCCACTTCGCCAGCTCGACCAGGTTCGATTCGTAGCCATAACCGCTGCCCTCTACCGGCCGGCGATTGTGGTAGCGCACCTGCATGTCAAAGCCGATGGAGCGCTTGGCAACCGTTTCACCGATACGCCCGAGACCGACAATGCCGAGCCGCTTACCGCTCACCTGCTTCGCCAACGGCAAACCACCCGAAGGCCAGCTGCCCGCGCGTACGAAACGGTCCGCGCGCGACATCTGTCTTGCGGTGTCGATAACCAGGCCGAAAGCCAGATCCGCCACGCAATCATTGAGCACGGCCGGAGTGTTACTCACCGGAATGTTCCGCGCCCGCGCGGCCGCCACGTCGATGGCGTCATAGCCGACGCCGAAACTGATGATCGCCCGCAGGTTAGGTAATTGCTCGATCAGCGCTGCTGTGCAGCCGAACCTACCTGAGGTCACCACGACATCGATGCGTTGGGCATGCTGGGCAACCAACACATCGCCACCCTCCTCCCAGAAACGCAGCACCTCATGCTCCGCGGCCAGGCAACGGTTGAAACGTTCAGTCAGCGGACCGATCTGGAGTATGCAGGTCACGGGTTACCTCGAATGGGTGGATGAATTGGGTGATGAAGGTGCTCAGAGCACCTTGCCCGGGTTCATCAGGCTGTTGGGATCAAGCGTTAACTTTATGGTGCGCATCAGTTCGAGTTCCAGTGGGTCCTTGTACAAACGCGCGGCGGCGCGCTTGGCCTGACCCAATCCATGCTCCGCGCTGATGCTGCCCTGAAATCCGGCGGTGGCGTCGTAGATGACGTGCATGATCGCCTCTTGTTGTGCCTTGAAGCTCGCATCGTCAGACCCGACCGGCTTGCTGATGTTGTAGTGCAGATTTCCATCGCCAACATGCCCGTAGGCAACGATGCGCACGCCGGGAAACTGCTCGCGCAAGCGCTGGTCGGTCGACTGGATGAACGCTGGAATACAGCTCACCGGCACGCTGATGTCGTGCTTGAGGCTGGGGCCTTCATGGTTCTGGGCTTCGGAAATACCTTCACGCAGTGCCCATAGCGCCGCGACCTGCGCTTCGCTGCCGGCGACGACCGCGTTGCTGACCAGCCCGCGCTCCAGGGCTTCGCCTATCCCGAGCTCAAGAAGGTCATTGAGGGGCGCGTCAGGTTGGGTATCGCTCAGCTCGATCAGCACATACCAGGGGTGAGACTCGGCGAAGGGGTCGCTGCAGCCGACTACGTGACTGAGCACGAACTCGACACTCTGCCGCGACATCAGCTCGAACCCCGTCAGCCGATCTCCACAGAGGCCTCGGATGATGCCGATCAATTGAACCGCCGCGTCGGCGCTAGGCAGCGCGACCCAGGCGGTGGTCACACTGCGCACGGCCGGATACAGCTTCAGTACCGCTGCGGTGATGACGCCAAGGGTGCCTTCAGATCCGATGAACAGGTGCTTGAGGTCGTAGCCTGTGTTGTCCTTGCGCAGCCCGCGCAAGCCATTCCAGATCTGCCCGTCAGGCAGTACCACTTCCAGTCCTAGCGTGAGGTCACGCATGTTGCCGTAGCGCAGCACGGCAGTCCCGCCGGCATTGGTGGCGAGGTTGCCACCAATCGTGCAGCTGCCCTCCGCGCCGAGGGACAGCGGGAATAGCCGCCCAGCGTCGGCAGCGGCTTCTTGAACCTTCTGCAGTATTACCCCTGCCTCGACCGTCATGGTCTCGTTCGTTGCATCGACTTCGCAGATACGGTTCATGCGCGTTAGCGACAGCACAACCTGTGTGCCGCTGGCGTCCGGGATCGAGCCTCCGCACAAGCCGGTGTTGCCGCCCTGTGGTACCACTGCAACTTGGTATTGGTTGCAAAGCCGTACCATGGAGGCGACCTCTTCGGTGCTGGCCGGGCGAACTATCAGGGCAGCTTCACCACGGTAAGCGTTGCGCCAGTCGCTCAGATAGCTGTGCATACGCTCGGCATCACCAATGATGCCGAGCGCACCGACGACGCTTTCAACGCCGCGGATAAATTCTTCCGGCAGCTTGCTCATCTCAATCTCCGCAGTTGATCACTCGATGCAGCGCATCACGCGGATGCGCTTTTGCGCTGTGGTCAGGTGATGGGCGCTGGATTGAACAGCACGATGTCGTTGTGCAACCGGTGTTGTTCAGCCCAGGTCTTCTTGCGACCGCTGGCGACATCCAGGTAGTAGTGAAACAGCTCCCAGCCGAGCTCTTCGAGAGTGGCGCGGCCGCTGGCGATGCGCCCGGCGTCGATGTCGATCAGATCCGGCCAGCGTTCGGCCAGCTCGGTACGGGTCGCCACCTTGACTACCGGCGCCATGGCCAGGCCGTATGGCGTGCCGCGGCCGGTGGTGAACACATGCAGGTTCATACCAGCTGCCAACTGGAGCGTACCGCAGACAAAATCGCTGGCCGGCGTCGCGCAGAAGATCAGCCCCTTGCGATCAACCCGCTCGCCCGGACCGACCACGCCATTGATGGCGCCGCTGCCTGATTTGACGATCGAGCCCAGTGACTTCTCGACGATATTCGAGAGCCCACCTTTCTTGTTGCCCGGCGTGGTGTTGGCGCTGCGGTCGGCGGCGCCTCGCTCCAGGTATTGGTCGTACCAGTCCATTTCGGCGATCAGCGCGTCGGCGACTTCAGTCGACTCGGCACGGGCGGTGAGCATGTATACCGCGTCGCGCACCTCGGTGTTCTCGGAGAACATCACCGTCGCGCCGGCGCGAACCAGCAAGTCCGAGGCGTAGCCCAGCGCCGGATTGGCGGTGATGCCCGAGAAGGCATCGCTGCCGCCGCACTGCATGCCCAGCACCAGTTCCGATGCTGGCACCGTCTCACGGCGGCGCAGGTCGAGCTTTTTCAGCCGCGTCTCGGCCAGAGCCATGATCTGCTCAATCATTTCGCCGAAGCCGGTATTCGACTCCTGCAGGCGATAGAGCCAGGGGTCACGCAGATCCACCGAAGGATCGCCCTCGTGCATCACCTGCTCGGCCTGGAGCTTTTCACAGCCGAGGCTGATGACCAGCGCCTCGCCACCCAGGTTCGGGTTGCGCGCCAGGTTGCGCACGGTGCGGATCGGTATGTAGGCGTCGCGCGCATTGATGGCCACGCCGCAGCCGTAGCTGTGGGTCAGCGCCACCACATCATCGACGTTGGGGTATTTGGGCAGCAGCTCATCGCGAATGCGCTTGACCGCGTGTTCCAGCACGCCGGTTACGCACTGCACGGTGGTGCTGATGCCGAGGATATTACGCGTGCCCACCGTGCCATCGGCGTTGCGATAACCCTCGAAGGTGTAGCCTTCCAGCGGATCGAGTTTGTCCGGTACGGCGTTTGCGCGCGGCAGGCTGTCGAGCGGCGGTGCGCTGGGCATCTTCAACTGGGTTTCTTTGACCCAGGAACCCTGGCGCAGTGGCTCGAGCGCGTAGCCAATGATCTGGCCATAACGGCGTACCGGCTCGCCTTCCGGTATATCGACCAGCGCGACCTTATGGCTCTGGGGCACATTTTCGACCGTCACCAGGCCGTCCTCGAACCGGGCACCGGACGGTACACCGCCATCGTTGACCACTACGGCCACGTTGTCCGCCTCGTTGAGGCGAATGTAACGTGGCGAATCCTGGTGCTGAATCAGTTGCACGGTGTCGTTCATCTCGGTCTCCGGTCAGGCCGGTTGTTGTTCTGGTTTGGTTGCGCAGCGCGGCAAGGTGGCTTCAGCCCACCAAGGTAGATGTTCAGACCGCAAGCGGTGGGCTGAAGCCCACCCTACTCGCCTCCGCAGCCGCGCTATTTCCCTTGGGCTGTCTGCTTCGCTCTAGCGCGTTCTCGCGTCGGTCTCAACGCACCAGACAAGGCTTCTTGTTGTTGAAGGTCCATTCCGGGATCAGGTACTGCATGGCAACGGCATCGTCCCGCGCGCCAAGACCTTTTTCCAGGTACAGCTCATGAGCCTTTTGCAGTGCATCTTCATCCAACTCGACACCCAGGCCCGCCTTGGCCGGGACGGCCACCTTGCCGCCAACGATCTGTAGCGGTTCGCGGGTCAGGTACTGGCCGTCCTGCCAGATCCAGTGGGTATCGATCGCAGTGATCTTGCCCGGTGCGGCAGCCGCCACGTGGGTGAACATGGCCAGCGAGATGTCGAAGTGGTTGTTGGAGTGCGATCCCCAGGTCAACCCCCAGTCGTGGCACATCTGCGCAACGCGCACCGAGCCGCTCATGGTCCAGAAATGTGGGTCGGCCAGCGGGATATCGACAGAATTCAGCTGAATGGTGTGGCCCATCTGGCGCCAATCGGTGGCGATCATGTTGGTCGCGGTCGGCAACCCGGTGGCACGACGGAACTCGGCCATCACTTCGCGGCCGGAATAGCCATTCTCAGCACCACAGGGGTCTTCGGCATAGGCCAGCACACCGTGCAGGTCCTTGCACAGATCGATGGCTTCGGCCAGTGACCAGGCTCCGTTGGGGTCCAGCGTGATGCGAGCATCGGGGAAGCGCTCGGCCAGCGCACGGATCGCCTTGACCTCTTCGCGGCCCGGCAGCACGCCGCCCTTGAGTTTGAAATCCTTGAAACCGTACCGCTCGTAGGCCGCTTCGGCCTGGCGCACAACGGTTTCGGGGGTCAATGCTTCTTCGTTGCGCACGCGGAACCAGGCATCGCTGGCATGGGTTTCATCGCGGTAGCCAAGATCGGTCTTGTTGCGATCGGCGATGAAGAACAGATAACCGAGCATCTCGACTTCGTCGCGCTGCTGCCCGTCACCGAGCAGTGCGGCAACCGGCACGTTGAGGTGCTGGCCGAGCAGATCGAACAGCGCCGACTCGATAGCCGTGATGGCGTGAATGGCGATGCGCAGGTCGAAGGTCTGCAAGCCACGGCCCGCGACGTCGCGGTCGGCGAAGGCCTTGCGCGCCTGGTTCAGCAAACCGTTGAAATTACCAACCGATTGGCCGATCAGAATGGCGCGAGCGTCGTCCAGCGTTTTGCGGATCGCCTCGCCACCGGGGACCTCGCCGACACCTGTATTGCCGGCGCTGTCCTTGAGAATGAGGATGTTGCGGGTGAAATACGGACCATGGGCGCCGCTCAGGTTGAGCAGCATGCTGTCTTGACCTGCGACCGGAACCACCCGAAGTTCGGTGATGACCGGAGCACCATGATTCACAGAATTGTTCATATGCGTCTCTCTTTTGTTCTTATGGTCCGCGTTGCGGGTACAGCGATCTGTTCGCCATGGGCGCGACCCGCCGAGACGCTAGGCGGCTCGGACAGGGTGCGCCGTGTCAAGCGGCACGGCTGATCAGCCGATATAGGTGGTCTTCACCGTGGTGTAGAACTCCTGGGCGTAGCGTCCCTGCTCGCGCGGGCCATAGGACGAGCCTTTGCGCCCGCCGAATGGCACGTGGTAATCCACGCCGGCGGTCGGCAGGTTGACCATCACCATTCCCGCCTGAGAATGACGCTTGAAATGGTTGGCGTACTTCAGCGAGGTAGTGCAGATGCCCGCCGACAGGCCGAACTCGGTGTCGTTGGCCATGGCCAGCGCTTCGTCGTAGTCCTTGACCTTCACCACGTTGGCCACTGGCCCGAAGATCTCTTCACGGCTGATGCGCATGTCGGCGGTGCTGTCGACGAACAACGTCGGCGCCAGGAAGTAACCTTCTGTCCCGCAGCTGACACGCTCGCCACCGCAGGCCAGGCGTGCACCCTCTTGCTTGCCGATTTCGATGTATTTCAGGTCCTGTTCCAGCTGGGCCTGAGAAACCACCGGGCCGACATCCACGCCCTGCTCCAGAGCAGAACCGACCTTGATCTTCTTGATGCGCTCGATCATGGCTTCGACGAAACGATCGTAGATGCCTTCGGTCACGATGATGCGGCTGGAAGCGGTGCAACGCTGGCCGGTCGAATAGAACGCACTTTGCGCGGCCAGTTCGACGGCGGTATTGAGATCGGCATCGTCCAGAATGATCTGCGGGTTCTTGCCACCCATTTCCAGCTGAACCTTGGCCTGACGTCCCACGCAAGTCGCCGCGATACCACGACCAACACCCACCGAACCGGTGAAGCTAACGCCATCGACGCGCTTGTCGTTAACGATGGCTTCGCCCACTTCGCGGCCCTTGCCCATCACCAAGTTGAACACACCCGCCGGGAAGCCAGCACGTGAAATGATCTCGGCGATGGCCCAGGCGCAGCCGGGAACCAGATCCGCCGGTTTGATCACCACGCAGTTGCCGTAGGCCAGCGCCGGGGCAATCTTCCACGCCGGAATGGCGATCGGGAAGTTCCAGGGGGTAATCAGACCGATCACGCCCAGCGGTTCCCGAGTGACTTCAACGCTGACGCCCGGGCGGACCGACTGCAGGGTTTCACCCGCCTGGCGCAGGCATTCACCCGCGAAATACTTGAAGATGTTGCCGGCACGGGACACTTCACCGATGGCTTCCGGCAGGGTCTTGCCTTCTTCCCGAGCGAGCAGATTACCCAGCTCTTCGCGACGGGCCAGGATTTCCAATCCGACTTTTTCCAAGGCGTCGGCACGCGCCTGGATACCGGATGTCGACCACGTCGGGAATGCCTTGCGAGCGGCTGCGATAGCTGCTTCAACTTGCGAGGCGTCCGCCTGTGCGTATTCGCCGATAACATCCGACAGATCGGACGGGTTGATGTTGGCCTGGTAGTTTTTGGCCGCTACCCATTGGCCGTCGATGTAGTTGTCATAACGCTTTGCTTCTGCCACGGAATGCTCTCCTTCGTGATGACCGCCAGCTCGGGCAAGCCGCAGGACTGACGGTTGGGGCGAATGATTATCGGGCCAGCTTTATAGAGCGCCACCTTGCTTTTGGATCAGGGCGGCGAGCATTTCGTACTCGTCTGGACGCAGATCGGTCAACGGTGCGCGAACAGGTCCTGCGTCGTAACCCACGATCTTCGCACCCGCTTTGACGATGCTGACCGCATAACCTTTGCAACGGTTGCGGATGTCGAGGTATGGCAGGAAGAAATCATCGATCACCTTACCAACGGTTTCGTCATCGCCACGAGCAACAGCAGCATAGAAGTCCATGGCTAACTTCGGTACGAAGTTGAAGACGGCCGATGAATAAACCGGTACACCCAGCGCTCTGTAGGCCGCGGCGTAGACCTCGGCCGTCGGCAGGCCACCGAGATAGGTCAAACGTTCGCCCAGGCGACGACGGATGGAAACCATCAACTCGATATCACCGAGACCATCCTTGTAGCCGATCAGGTTCGGGCAGCGCTCGGCCAGTTGCTCGAGCAGCGGCGCAGTCAGACGGCACACGTTGCGGTTGTAGACCACCACACCGATGTTGACCGATTTGCACACCTCCTCCACGTGGCGAGCGACGCCCTCCTGGCTCGCTTCGGTCAGGTAATGCGGAAGCAACAACAGCCCCTTGGCACCCAGGCGCTCGGCTTCCTGAGCGTAAGCAATGGCCTGACGGGTCGGACCGCCAACACCCGCGAGGATGGGTACCTGGCCGGCGCAGGTATCTACGGCGGTCTTGATAACGTCCGGGTATTCCTGGGGGGTCAGCGAGAAAAACTCGCCCGTGCCGCCCGCAGCAAACAGCGCTGATGCACCATAGGGAGCCAGCCACTCCAGACGCTTGATGTAGCCAGCACGACTGAAGTCGCCCTGCTGGTCGAAATCGGTGACGGGAAAGGAGAGCAGACCAGAAGAGAGGATGGCCTTCAGTTCTTGTGGGTTCATTGTTTGAGCATCCTGTAAAGCTATTGGTATTGAGGAAGGGGCCGTAGCCTTGAGATACGTTATCGTACAACATCGGAAGTTGCTACTGCTTTTATGGATATTTGCCGGCGTCATTCGCGGTCAAGACCGCTCCCACAGGTCAAGCATGCACAACTAAGCGTGGGTGCGGTTTCGACCGCGAATGGGCATGGCCGACCGGCTGGTGCACTGTTCGCCTGCTCCGCCGGAAGACGGATTTATCCATCAGATCATAGCGAACCCTTAGGAAACCACGCGCTCCGGTCGCCGGGCTTTGCGCAATTCCGCCCTCCTGTCGATTGAAGACGTACAGCAGTTTTCCGAAGCAGGCGAAGACGAGCAGTCACACAGAACGATTTTTATGTTTCCGTCGTTTGACAACTATTACCAGCGCTGATAAAAATCGGATCAAGTCATACGACAACGTATGACAAAACAAACAGAGCTTAAAAAGCCATGCCTCATTCCAAGCGATCCTTCCTAGCAGCGCCCAGGCCTATTCGCTACATCTCCACCGCTGTCTTGCATCCGATGGCAGCCGTTCCGATTGCCATTACAGCCAGGGCAGCGCTGACCGCCAATCTTTCACAGTTAGCTAGTTGTACGCGAGGGCTTGGCTGATAGCACCATCCTCGCTACCCACTTATTGAGCTCACAAGAATAATCAGGAGCCCGCGACTCGATGTCAGATATCAAAGCCAACACCCCTATCGTGACCCGGATGCAGGTCATTCCCGTGGCGGGCTACGACAGCATGCTGCTGAACCTCTGCGGTGCGCATGCGCCCTATTTCACTCGCAACGTGGTGCTGCTCGAGGATAGTGCCGGGCGCAAGGGGATCGGTGAAGTCCCCGGTGGTGAAGGCATCCGCCAGGCGCTAGAGCGCACCAAGGAGCTCGTCGTCGGGCAGCAGGTCGGCCGCTACAACCGCGTGCTCAACGCCCTGCGCCAGGCTATTGCGGGGGGCTCGGCGAAAGGGCCGCAAGCTACGCAACACGAGATCACCTCCGATGCGGAAGCAGCGGTTCTGAAGCAGCCGCACGAGATCAATCTGCGTCTGGACAACGTTATTACCGCGGTCGAAGCCGCCCTCCTAGACCTGCTCGGACAGCATCTCGACGTACCTGTCGCAGAATTGCTCGGCAGCGGCCAGCAACGCGATAGCGTGCCGATGCTGGCGTACCTTTTCTATATAGGGGATCGCACCCGTACCGACCTGCCCTACCTGCCCGGTACCGGTTCGGCTGACGACTGGTACCACATTCGTCATCAGGAAGCGGTGACTCCGGCCTCCATCGTCCGGCTGGCCGAAGCTGCCACGGCACGTTACGGCTTCAAGGATTTCAAGCTCAAGGGTGGCGTGATGCGTGGCAGCGAAGAGATGCAGGCGATTGCCGGCATCAAGTCGCGCTTCCCTGACGCCCGCGTCACGCTTGATCCCAATGGGGCCTGGTCACTGGCCGAAGCCATCGAACTGTGCAAAGGCCAAGGCCATATCCTGTCCTACGCAGAAGACCCGTGTGGCCCAGAGAACGGCTACTCCGGTCGCGAGATCATGGCCGAGTTCAAGCGCGCTACTGGCATTCCCACCGCTACCAACATGGTCGCCACCGACTGGCGTCAGATGGGCCATTCGCTGCGCCTCGAAGCCGTCGACATCCCATTGGCCGATCCACATTTCTGGACCATGCAGGGTTCGGTACGACTGGCGCAAATGTGCGAGCAGTTCGGCCTGACCTGGGGTTCGCATTCGAACAATCACTTCGACGTCTCGCTGGCGATGTTCACCCATGCTGCGGCCGCAGCACCGGGCAACATCACGGCCATCGACACCCACTGGATCTGGCAGGAAGGCCAGGAGCGCCTGACCCGCGAGCCGCTGCAGATTGTTGATGGCGCAGTTCAGGTGCCGGACAAGCCGGGCCTAGGCATCGAGCCGGATATGGACCGGATCATGGCCGCCCATGAGCTGTACAACAAAGTCGCCACCGGCGCCCGAGACGATGCCATGGCGATGCAGTATCTGGTCCCTGGCTGGAAGTACGACCCCAAGCAACCAAGCCTGGGCCGCTAACAAGAAGACCCAAGAAGCGCCGCAACCCCAACCACCGGAGAGACATACAATGAAAAAAGCTATCAGCGCCTCCCTCGTTTCCGCCCTTCTCGCCACTGCCGTCAGCAGTGCCTTTGCTGCTGAAACCGAATGGCCGACTCGCCCGGTACAGGTGGTCGTCATCGCCAACGCTGGCGGCGACACCGACTTCAACGCCCGCACCATGGCCAAGTACTTCACCAAGCTAACCGGCAAGTCGATGGTCATCACCAACGTCGCTGGCGGTGGCGGAACGCTCGCAGCCGAACAGGTCAAGCAGGCCGATCCGGATGGCAACACCATCCTCTTCACCCATACCGGGCAGATGATCGTCAATGAGGTCGCCGGCCTGACCGAGGACAGCCTGGACGCTTTCGATATCTGCTGTATCGCGGGTGTGGACAAAGGCACCGTATTCGTTGCCTCGAAAAGCTCAGGCCTGAAGGCGCTGGAAGACCTGATCTCCAAATCCAAAGCCGAACCGAGCAGCGTCACCTACGGCACCGAGATGGGCAGCTACTCCCACTTGCAAGGTCTGATGTTCGAAGGCCTGACCGACACCAAGCTGAAAATGGTCGACGCTGGCACAGTGTCCGAGAAAGTCGTCGCCCTGCTGGGTGACCGTATCGACCTGGCCGCAATCAGCTACGGCTCGGTCCAGGATTACGTGACCAGTGGCGAAATGGTCGCCCTGGGCCAACCCAACGAAGAGCGCAATCCGTTGCTTGGCGACGTGCCGACGTTCAAGGAGCAAGGCGTCGACTTCGTCATGGAGAAGCCCTACATCGTGGCGTTCCCGGACGGTACTGATCCGGCAATCATCGAGAAGATGTCAGGCATCGTGAAACAGATCACCGAGATGCCTGAGTACGAGGAAGAGCTGCGCAAGACCTTCAAGCAGCCGGTCAGCTATTTCGATACCAATCAGTCGATCGACCGCCTGACGAACACCCGCGAAGACTTCATGAAGTACAAGGACGAACTGCGTCAGAGCAAGTAACGCCCGCGGCACGATGCCGGGCGTAGCCGCTGCGCCCGGCAGCCTTCCCTCTGAATCGAGAGCAGTCCCATGGATACCTACAAGAGAAAGGAGTTACTGGTCGGAGCCCTGATGCTCGGTGCCGGCCTGTTCTACCTGTTCCTGACGATCAATCTTCCGCGCAAAGGTTTTATCGACGCCTCCACCGTTCCCTACGTGCTATCCGTTGGGCTGTGCCTGCTGGGCGCGCTGCAGTTGCTGACTGCGACTAAGGCAACCCAGCCTCCCGCTGATCCCGATGCGGATGCGGATGCTGACCCATCGGCTGCAACGCCGCCGGACTATCCAACGGTATTCAAAACGCTCGGATTGATCGCGGTCTATGTTGCTCTGCTGCAAAAGGTCGGCTTTCCGATCATGACTGTGCTCTATCTGTACGCGCAGTTCATCGTCATCACACCGCGCGAGCAGAAGGTCAACCACATCACCTACATCGTCATCGCGGTGGTGACCTCCGCTTTGATCTTCTTCACCTTCCGGCAGGGCTTCGATCTGATGCTCCCGACCGGCTTTCTGAAAATCTAGGAGGCGGCCATGTTCGAATTACTGCAGGCCGGCTTTGGCGCGGTTTTCTCGCCCTACATATTCATACTGATCACCCTTGGCGTAGCGGTCGGCATCGTCTTTGGTGCAGTCCCCGGTCTATCGGCGACCATGGCGATCGCCCTGTGTTTGCCGTTGACTTACACCATGGGCCCCGCCGCCGGGCTTTCATTGTTGGTCGCGTTGTTTATCGGTGCGACCTCCGGAGGGCTGATCTCCGCCATTCTGCTCAAGATCCCCGGCACGCCCGCCTCCATCGCCACGACCTTTGACGGCGGGCCGATGATGGAGAAAGGAGAAGGCCTCAAGGCGTTGGGCGTCGGTGTGGTGTTCTCGTTCCTCGGTACCATCTTCAGCATCGTCGCACTGATGTCCATTGCGCCGTCCTTGGCCAAGATTGCCTTGCGCTTCGGGCCGCATGAATACTTTTCCATCGCGATCTTTTCCCTGACGCTGATCGCCACGCTGTCCGCCGGCTCGCTGCTTAAAGGCATCTACGCTGGCACGCTTGGTTTTGCGTTCTCGACCGTGGGTATCGCCCCGGTGGACGCCATCCGCCGCTTCACATTCGATTCGCCGAACCTCAACGGTGGATTTGCGATGTTGACGGTGATGATCGGCATGTTCGCCGTCGCGGAAGTGATCAAGATCGCCGAGACCGGCAGAGCCGCACACAAAAGCAAGATCGCCTCGGTGAGCATGAAGGGCGTGAAAGGCTTTGGTTTTTCGCTCAAAGAGTTCTTCGGGCAGATCCCCAACGCGTTTCGCTCTGCGCTGATCGGTATCGGGATTGGCATCTTGCCGGGCATCGGTGCAGGTACCTCGAACATCGTGTCCTACATCATCGCCAAAAAGCGCTCCAAACATCCTGAGCAGTTCGGCAAGGGTGCGGTAGACGGTGTGGTGGCCAGCGAAACCGCCAACAATGCGGGTATCGGCAGTGCCATGATTCCGCTGATGACCCTCGGCATTCCCGGCGACACCGTGACCGCGATTCTCCTCGGTGGCTTCATGATCCATGGCATCCAGCCTGGCCCGCTGTTGTTCATCAGCCAGGGCGCGTTGGTGTACACCATCTTCGCGGCGCTGATTCTCGCCTCGGTGATGATGCTGGTTCTGGAATTTTATGGCCTGCGCATCTTCATCAAGCTGCTGGCCGTGCCCAAACACATCTTGCTACCGATTATCCTGGTGCTGTGCGTCGTGGGTGCGTTCGGTCTGAGCAGTCGCGTGTTCGACGTCTGGACAATCCTGCTGTTCGGCTTGATCGGCTATGGCTTCGTCAAGGGCGGGATGCCAGCCGCCCCGTTCATCATCGGTTTCATCCTGGGGCCAATGGCTGAAACGAATCTGCGGCGTGGCCTGATGTTGTCAGACGGCAACTTCATGGGCTTTCTCGCCAATCCTATTTCCGCGACTTTCCTGTTCCTGGCGCTCGCTTCTGTGGCCTGGCACCTGTTCAGCGCGGTACGTAGCCGAAAAAATACTGCGGCCAGGCTGCAGGAAACCTGAGTCAGCTGCGCCTAGCGGAGACGGTAGGCTTTGACTACTGCAGCGATATCAAGACCGCGCCCGAGGGCGCGGTCTCTCGTTCAGGCGCGCATGCTTACTTTGGTCTACAGCCAGCTCGCTATCTGATGTTCAGGCTGAACCCAGGTCCGCTCGGTTTGGGACGATCCTCTTCCCGTCGCGTATCCTCAAGCGCTCATTGAAGGCTGACTCGACCATTCCAAGTGCTCGTACCAGGTTTGATGCTTCGCAAGGCGCGGCCGCCGTTGCTTGGTCCCCATTGTTGCCCTTGCCCTTGCCCTTGCCCTTGCCCTTGCTCGGGTTCGCCGAGTCGCAGAGCGGTTGCAGCTGTCGTCATACAACCGGTCGAGAGACCACCGCCTTGGCGCTTCAGCCATCGTGCGGATCCGGCATTCGACATTAGTGGTATGTGATTGCATCGTCTTGCCCATTAGTTTGATGTCCGAAGTGGCGTTCAATCAGCCCGTAACCCAGGCAAAGCAAGGCATTGATCGAGTACTTCGCGCTGATTTCAACAGCCCATCGGGCAATGCCATTACATGAAAAAGATCAGGCGGGCGGGTTGACAAGATTGCTGATCGGCAGAAATAATCGAACCAAGTCATCTGACAACCGATGACATCAAAAAAATAAGCGATGGGCAGACCTCAATGACAAACACGACGACCGCTCCCACACCCTTCAACCGCCTCCTGCTGACAGGCGCTGCAGGAGGATTGGGCAAGGTATTACGTGAAACGCTGCGCCCCTACGCCAGGATCATCCGCCTCTCCGATATCGCCCCGATGGATGCTCCCGCCGGCGATCATGAAGAAGTGGTGCAGTGCAATCTTGCCGACAAAGCCGCTGTACACACCCTCTGCGAAGGTGTCGATGTGATCGTGCATTTCGGTGGCGTCTCGGTAGAGCGTCCTTTCGAAGAAGTTCTCGATGGCAATATCCGCGGCGTATTTCATATCTACGAAGCAGCACGCAAGCACGGCATCAAGCGTGTGGTCTTCGCTAGCTCCAACCATGTCATCGGTTTCCACAAGCAGACCGAAACCATAGACGCCAGCGCCCCGCGTCGTCCCGACAGCTATTACGGCCTGTCCAAATCCTATGGCGAGGACATGGCAAGCTTCTATTACGATCGCTACGGTATCGAGACCGTCAGCATCCGTATCGGCTCATCCTTTCCAGAGCCACTCAACCGCCGAATGATGGCGACCTACCTCAGCTATCGCGACCTGACCAACCTGATCGAGCGCTCGCTGTTCACTCCGAACGTGAAGCACACGGTTGTTTACGGCGCCTCGGCGAACCGCGACCAGTGGTGGGACAACCATATGGCTGCGCAGCTCGGCTTCGAGCCGCAGGACACCTCCGAAGTGTTCCGCGAAAAGATTGAACAGCAACCGCCCTATGCGCCCAATGATCCGGCCCTGATCTATCAGGGTGGCGCCTTCTGCGAAGCAGGTCCGTTCGACGACTGATTCCCGCCACGCCGCGAAAACAACAAAGAGAATCGCCATGGCAAATTCAGCAGAACTCATAGTCGATGCACAGAACGCAACGGGCGAGAGCCCGGTCTGGGTGGCCTCCGAGCAGGCGCTCTATTGGGTCGACATACCCAACAAGCAGCTGCTTCGCTGGAAGAGTTCCGATGCTTGCGTAACACGCTGGACGGGCGATCAAATGATTGCCTGTATCGCTCGCCGCGAAGGTGACGCCAATCGTTGGGTTGCCGGTATGGAGGACGGCATTTTCGATGTCGCCCCGCAGAGCGACGGCACACTCAGCACTACCCGCCTTGCTGGCGTCCAGCATGGCGCAGGCAACATGCGATTCAATGACGGACGCTGCGACCGCCAGGGCCGGTTCTGGGCGGGCACCATGGTCATGGATATGGCCGCTGGAACTCCGGCGGGCGCGCTGTACCGGATCGATGGCTCGACTGTAGGCGAATCGCTCGAGGCTCATCTGCAAGATTTCATCGTACCCAACGGGCTTGGATTCAGCCCCGACGGGCGCACCATGTACCTTTCCGACTCGCACCCCAGCGTGCAGGCCGTCTGGGCCTTCGATTACGACACAGCGACCGGCACGCCCAGCAATCGCCGGCTATTCGTCGACATGAACCAGCATCCCGGCCGTCCCGATGGCGCAGCGGTGGATGTCGATGGCTGTTACTGGATCTGCGGCAATGACGCCGGCCTTATTCATCGTTTCACCCCCGACGGACGCCTTGATCGCTCGTTGCAAGTGCCGGTGAAGAAACCAGCCATGTGCGCCTTCGGTGGCTCTCGTCTGGACACCCTGTTCGTCACATCCATTCGCCCAGGCGGTGATCTTTCCGATCAGCCATTGGCGGGCGGTGTCTTCGCCCTGCAACCCGGCGTCGCCGGGCTGGAGGAACCGCGCTTCCGCTAACGCTTCACCACCAAGGACAGGTCCACAGTTGCCCTGCCTTGACGCTCGCAACGCTGTATACCAACAACAACAAGATGGAGATCCACATGAACTTCAAACGCAAGTTGCTCATCGCCGCCCTACCTCTCGCCTTCTGTCTTTCCAGCACGGCACATGCGGCCATGACCCTGAAGATCGCCGAGGTTCACCCGGCCGGCTACCCGACCGTCGTCGCTCAGGAAAACATGGGCAAGAACATCGAAGAAGCCACCGATGGCGAACTCAAGTTCCGCATGTTCTCGGGCGGCGTGCTGGGTTCGGAGAAAGAAGTCGTCGAGCAGGTGCAGCTCGGTGCGGTGCAGATGACCCGCGTCAGCCTGGGTACGCTTGGCCCGGTCGTACCGGATGTCAACGCCTTCAACATGCCCTTCGTGTTCCGCGATCATGAACACATGCGTAAGGTTATCGATGGCGAAATCGGCCAGGAAATTCTCGACAAGATCACCAACTCCGATTTCAACATGGTCGGTTTGGCTTGGATGGACGGTGGCGTGCGCAACCTCTACACCAAGGAGCCCGTGCGCAACCTTGAAGACCTCAAGGGCATGAAAATCCGCGTGATGGGTAACCCATTGTTCATCGATACGCTGAACGCCATGGGAGCCCAGGGCGTAGCGATGAATACCGGCGAGATCTTCAGTGCGCTGCAGACTGGTGTGGTCGATGGCGCCGAGAACAATCCGCCAACCATGCTCGAGCACAACCACTTCCGCGCTGCGAAGAACTACTCGCTGACCGGTCACCTGATCCTGCCTGAGCCGATCGTGATGTCGAAGACGACCTGGAACAAGCTCACCCCGGAACAGCAGGAAATCGTCATGAAATACGCCAAGGAAGCGCAGATTGAAGAGCGCAAGCTGTGGGATGAAAAGACTGCGAGTAGCGAAGCCAAGCTCAAGGAAGAAGGTGTCACCTTCATCGAAGTCGACAAGAAGCCCTTCTACGACGCCACCGCCCCGGTCCGTGAGAAATACGGCGCCCCTTACGCCGAGCTGATCAAGCGTATCGAAGCCGTCCAGTAATTCGTTCCCTCTGAAAAACCTCGCGGCGACGAGCTTCGCTCGCCGCCGCGCCTGTGGTGAAGTCTGATGAAAAACACGCTGCTGCGCGTCAACGACGCGATCTACATGACCTGTGTTTGGGTCGCGGGTCTGGCCATCGTGGTCATGTCCATGATCATCCCCTGGGGGATCTTCGCGCGCTACGTGCTGGGCTCTGGCGGTGGCTGGCCTGAACCCGTAGCCATCCTGCTTATGGTGATCTTTACCTTTCTTGGTGCGGCGGCAAGCTACCGAGCTGGCGCGCATATGGCGGTGAGCATGTTCACCGATCGCTTACCACAGCATCTGCACCGTCACATCGAGCTGCTGGTACAGATTCTGATGGGTATCATCTGTCTGTTCATGACTATCTGGGGCATCAAACTCTGCGTTGCAACCTGGAATCAATTCATGAGCACGCTGCCGACCCTTCGCGTTGGCATTACCTATTCCCCGATCCCAATCGGCGGCGCTATCACGCTGTTGTTTGTCATCGAACGCACTATCTTCGGCGACCAAAGCCATCGGCGAGCGGTCAATTACGAGCTGGTTGAAGACAGCAAGGAGGCTGCGTAAATGGACGCGCTGATTCTACTCGGCAGCTTTGCCGTACTCTTTCTCCTGCGGATGCCAGTGGCTTACGCACTGGGCATGTCAGCGCTGATCGGCGCCTGGTGGATTGATATCCCGTTCGATGCGGTGATGATCCAGGTCGCCGGCGGCGTCAACAAGTTCTCCCTACTCGCGATTCCGTTCTTCGTGTTGGCCGGTGCGATCATGGCCGAGGGCGGAATGTCCCGGCGGCTAGTGGCGTTCGCTGCGGTGCTGGTCGGCTTCGTGCGCGGCGGTCTCTCGCTGGTGAACATCATGGCGTCGACCTTTTTCGGCGCGATCTCCGGCTCGTCACTGGCGGACACTGCTTCGGTAGGTTCGGTGCTGATCCCTGAAATGGAGAAGAAGGGCTACCCTCGCGAGTTTTCTACGGCCGTAACGGTCAGTGGTTCAGTCCAGGCGCTGTTGACTCCACCCAGCCACAACTCGGTGCTGTATTCGCTGGCTGCCGGAGGCACCGTTTCGATCTCGTCACTGTTCATTGCTGGTATCGGTCCTGGTTTGCTGCTCAGCGCCGTGATGATGACCATGTGTCTGATCTTCGCTCGGGTTCGCAACTACCCCAAGGGGGAAGTCGTCCCACTCAAGCAAGCGTTGAAGATATGTGTTGAAGCGCTGTGGGGCCTGATGACTATGGTCATCATCCTGGGCGGTATTCTGTCTGGCGTGTTCACGGCGACGGAATCGGCATCCATCGCCGTGGTGTGGGCCTTCTTCGTCACCATGTTCATCTACCGTGACTACAAGTGGCGCGAGCTGCCAAAACTGCTGCACCGCACCGTTCGTACCCTCTCGGTGGTGATGATCCTGATCGCATTCGCCGCCAGCTTCGGCTACATCATGACGCTGATGCAGATCCCGTCGAAGATCACCACGATGTTCCTGACACTGTCGGACAATCGCTATGTGATCCTCATGTGCATCAACATGATGTTGCTGGTCCTTGGCACCCTGATGGACATGGCACCGCTGATCCTGATCCTCACGCCGATTCTGATGCCTGTCATTACCGGTATTGGTGTAGACCCTGTGCATTTCGGCATGATCATGCTGGTTAACCTGGGCATCGGGCTGATCACACCACCGGTAGGCGCGGTACTCTTCGTCGGCGCGGCAATCGGCAAGGTCACCATCGAGAACACGGTCAAGGCACTGCTGCCCTTCTACCTTGCGCTGTTCACGGTGCTGCTTGCGGTAACCTACATTCCCGCGATCTCCCTCTGGCTGCCCAGCATGGTGCTCTAACAGCCTTTTCCGCAAGACCACCGACGCCGCCCACCCGGGCGGCGTTTTTGCTCACAGGCTCGAACTGCCACTGCTCATTGCAGACGGCGCTCGAACATAGTGATGCTGCTTAGGACAGGATTGACCCGATGCAAACTACCGCCCCATTTCCACGTCACATTGCTGTATTGGTTCTCGCGACCGTGGCTTGCTCGTTCGCAGCCAACCATATCGCCGCGCGGATTGCCTTCGATCACGACACCGGCCTGTTGCTGGCCATGCTCTTCCGCGCCGGGGTAACGCTGCTGGCTCTGGTCGCACTCGTATTCTGGCGGCGCGAATCCTTGCGCTTGAGCGCTGCTACGTGGGGTTGGCAGATCCTTCTTGGGCTGCTGATCGCGATCCAGAGCTTTTGCATCTACTCGGCGGTAGCGCGTATTCCCGTTGCGTTGGCCCTGCTGGTGGTGAATCTCTCACCCATACTGCTCGCGCTGCTGAGCTGGGCACTCGGCGGCCCACGACCAACTCGCCAGGCGGCGGCGATCATGGGTTTGATTCTGGTCGGCCTGGTGCTTGTGCTCGATGTCCCGACACGGCTGATCAGCAGTGAGGCGCCTGATGGTCAATGGATAGCTGGGATTCTGTACGGCCTAACCGCGGCAGCGGTGTTCGCGCTGGCGCTGTGGATCACTGAGCACAAGCTGTCGGGCATGGCCGGTTCAGTCCGTAGCATGCTGACGCTGGTTATGGTTTTCGGTACCTCTGCCCTGCTCGGGGCAAGCGGTCTGATTCCGGGAGGGCTAGGCCTGCCCAGCGCAACCGCCGGCTGGGTCGCGCTGGGTTGTCTGGTGCTTCTGTATGGAGCGGCCTTCTCTACGCTCTTTATCTGCATGCCGCGGTTGAACATCGCGCGCAACGCTCCGGTCATGAACATCGAGCCGGTGGCCGGCATGCTGCTTGGCTGGTTAGTGCTTGGCCAGTTGCTTGCCCCGCTGCAAATACTGGGCGGCTTTATCGTGGTGGGTGGCGTTGTCCTGCTGGCCTATCGCAAGAACTGAGCAGGCGGAACAATGACGAGTTGGCGCGTATCGTGCCAGCTCGTTAGGTTCAACTGCTAAATGAGTTTGCCAGCGGCCCGGTAGAGACAGGACGGGCTACTGGCGAATTGGATCTGGAGAGTTGGTCAGCTGACCTTGTCTGTCTCCGCCTCTTCATGTGCATGGCGGAGGCGCTCACGGCTGTTGGTGAGATGCAGACGCATCGCAGCACGAGCTGATTCCGAGTCCTGGCGAGCAATAGCGTCGTAGATCTGCTCGTGTTCACGACCCAGACGCTGCTGGTAGTGCGGCTGATCATCATGCGCCAGGCGTGCCGAATTCAACCGGCTACGCGGGATGATTGCAGTGCCCAGGTGATTCATGATGTCCGTGAAGTAACGGTTGCCCGTTGCTTCGGCAATCTGCAAATGAAACTGGAAATCCGATACGGCCGCTTCACTGGAAAGCGCTGCGCTGCGCTGTAACGAATCCAGAAATTCCCGCATGGCCGTCAGCTGCTCCGGTGTCCGTCGCTGTGCCGCCAAACCGGCTGACTCGACTTCCAGGCTGATCCGCAGCTCCAGAATCGACAACACATCGCGCAGCGTTCCGATAGTGGCCGGGTCGATGCGCAGGCCGGTGGTGCTCGGTGTGTCGAGGACGAAGGTGCCAATGCCGTGGCGAGTCTCAACCAGCCCGGACGCTTGCAGCCTGGAGATTGCCTCGCGCACCACCGTTCGGCTGACGCCCTGGGCCTGCATGATCGCAGATTCCGTCGGCAGCTTGTCGCCACGTTTGATAACGCCGTCGCGGATCTGCTGTGACAGCTCGGTCACCAGTTCCTGAGCGAGGCTGCGGTGCTTGCGGCGTACACGTGGCTGAACAATCTGGTTTTCCATGGGCACATCGATCTCGTTGCAGCGAAGTAATCCGTATCATAGCTCAGTAGTTGTACGATAACTATCCGACCACCGTCTATTGGCCGATTCGACCTTGCGTCCGAAAACCGCCTGGTTTCAGCGTTGATCCTATACTGCATTGACAATCCCCAGTCAGGAGACCGACACCATGCGCCGAATCATGTTATTGCTCGCTGCAGCGGTTGTAAGTACGCCGCTATGGGCGATGCACTGTCCGATGGATATGGCCAAGATTGACAAACAATTAGAGACCAACCCGCCGAGCGATCCGGCAACGCTGGAAAAGGTGAAGGAACTGCGAGCGGAAGGAGAGCAGCTGCACAAGGCGGGTAACCACACCCAGTCAGTTCAGGTCCTTGGGCAGGCACAGGCGCTGCTCGACTCCGCTGAGTAACCGTCCCGAACCGGCGGCCCGCTCAGGCGCTGGCCGCCCGTACTAAGGTGGGTTAGCCCCCGTCTGAGCATCGGATTCGCAACTCCTTTCGTGTAAAACCTTCCTCGCTGCTGAGCGTGTCGTAACCTTCTGGGCAGATTTCCTCAGCGCGAGTCTTACATCCAGGGCTTTCGGCTTTGTCACAAGCCAATACATACTCGTCGGTTGGCTGAGCGGCTGGCACACCCTCGAACGCACTGCAGCCAGCCAGCGTCAGCAAACCCCCCGCGGCAAGGCTTACGCGATAAATGCTCTTGATCATGGGCAAATTGTCTCATTCGATATAGGCACCAATGCGTTGATCGTGTACTCGGCGTAGGCCTCGGCTGACCCGTACTGGTGAAGTTGGATGATTCACGTCCGTGTCTCGCCTACCCTAGTCACCAACAGCGCAGAGCGCGCAGCGACCTAGGAGGCTCGAATGGAGCGGTCGCAGGAATGCGAGTTAAAGGGCAACGGAACGACTGGCTAAACGCCTGCAGCCCCGCCCCGTACGGGGCTTTTTTGTGCGCGACTGCTAACGCGGATTAGGCGCGTCATCCAGTTCTGCACTGTCGGGGTCGATGTCAGGGACATTGTTCATCTTCCCTCCTCGCTTGGCATGACTTCGAGGCGTAGTGCCGTCATTGTTCGGCAACTCGTCCACGCCGGGTTCGTTGCCAGGGCTGACATCGGTCCGCTCAGATCCTAACGGTGGCGGCGAACCGGGAATGACTACATCGTCTTTGCCTGCTCGCTGTGCGCGTGAAGCATCGTTGTTCTGGTTTGGGATCCCATCAGGGGCATCGGCCATCGCTTCATCTCCTCTGCCGCAGCAAATGCACTACAGGATAAGAGGAGCGTGGCGGGGCTGCGTTCACGACGATAGAGTGCCACTGGTCACATTCAATGTAGACAGGGGACTGATGCCCTATAAACAATTAACCCGGCTGCGGCGGCCGGGTTAGATACGGATGTATCAGTGTGTCCCGATGGTGCCCGGAGCGGGAATCGAACCCGCATACCCTTTCGGATGAGGGATTTTAAGTCCCTTGCGTCTACCAGTTTCGCCATCCGGGCGGGACGGTGATGCGCGATCACAATCGCGGCGCAGGACTATAACGAGGCTCTGGTCGAGGCGCAACCCGAACGGCACAACGGCGCGTCTATATTGGGCCTAGCGGCATGGGCCTATAGCCCAACGTCGTCGATTCAATGCCGACGGCGAACACCGACGATCAGCCAGAACACCAATCCAAGTATCGGAAAGATAGCTATGCCCAGCGCCCATAGTGCTTTCGCCCCTACGCTTCGATCACTTTTGAATACACTGACGATTGCTAACAGATCCAGCACGATAACGATGCCGGCAAGCGCAATTGCGAGGTAGCTCATTAAATCTGACATAGACGTCCCCTAAACAGACTCTCTATGTTTCAGTCACCGCCCGAGCCGCCACAGTTCCGAGTTAGAGCGGATACGTTTCGCCAATGACGCTAATCAGATAACGCGAAAGTTTGGCGAGCTACAAATTGGGCGCATAAAAAAAACCGCAAGCTTTCGCCTGCGGTTTCTTTATTACTGGAGGCCGATGTCGGAATCGAACCGGCGTACACGGATTTGCAATCCGCTATTACAACCATCGCCGCGCGGGCGTCTCGCTTGGTTTGGCGTTCCAAAACAGAACATCAAACGGTGCTCTACAGGCCGCGAACTGTCTAGGTGTGCTTTTCTGTTTTAGCACTCTTTTTCGCCCCCTCTCGCCCGTTCTGGGCACCACTTCCCCTTACCCTAAAACCCTAGGGACTGGCGTTTTGCCAGCCCCGAATCTACCCTTGCGAAGTTAACTCAACGTCACGGGACAAACGATGAAAAGGACTCTCGCAATTGTCGCGCTTTCATTGGCGGCGCAATCGGCCGTCGCCGGATGTTTCGGTACCGGATCGTTTAAGAGCTGCACGGATGACAGTGGCAACACGTACAACGTCCAGAAGTTCGGCAACACGACGCACCTTGACGGCTACAGCGCCGATGGCTCGCATTGGAGCCAGAACAGCAACACGATCGGAAACACCACCTATCACGACGGCTATTCCGCAGATGGCGATAGCTGGAACGGGACCACTACCAAGATCGGCGACACGCTCTACAACTCTGGTACCGACTCCGACGGCAACTACTACCAGTCGACCTGCACCAGCTACGGCTGCTACTGATGGGCGCGACCGAGATCGTCGGCGGCATCATCGGCTTCCTTGTCCTCGGCGGGCTGGTGATGACGCAGATGCCGCGCGCATGGCAGACAACTGGTGGCTGGCTGACCGTGAGCCTGGCGGGTATTCCACTGTTCGTAATGCTCATCGGTCTGCTGATCAACGTGCCCGCCCTGCTCTTCGGTGCCCTGGTGCTGACCGGCTTGTATGCCGGCCAGCCCAGACGCCGGCGCTGATCAGCGCTTCGCGCGCATATCCTCCAGCCGCTTGCCAGCCATCTCCGTCAAGCGACCCTTGATCGTCACCAGGCGATCCAGCTCCCGGCGCTTGGCGTCAGCATCAAGCTCGCCCAGACGCACCGCATCCATACGGCCACTGATCGCTGACAGGCGCCGCTGCACCTGGTTAAGCTGCTTGCGCAGCCCCAGCACGTCGCGCTTCTCGCGGATCACCTCGCGCGCTTCGTCCATGCGACCAAGCTCCTGTAGCTCCTTCACGTCGGCATAAGCCTTGCCCGCTTCGCGCAGACCTTCATAGAAGATCGTGCTGTATCGGGTGTATGCCGCTGGCGTGTCCAGATCGCGGTAGAAACGACGGATCGGCTGATACTCGTGCCAGTGCTTTGCTGGCTGGCTTTCTCCATTGGCTGCGCGCCACATCGTATCGACCATGCCTGCCCCCCACGCGCCGACCTGCCCCAGGTAGCCCGCTATTAGGTGGTCTGCCTGGATCGGCGACACCGCCAGCGGGAACTCATCACCGAACACGCGGCTGACGGCCGATGCCGCGCGCGCCGGGGCCGTGGTCGTTGCCCGGGTGCGCAACCCCTTGCTCAGGCGATCCATGCCGGTCGATTCGATCGGGCGACCCGTGAAGGCGTCCACATTCGAATACACGTCCAGCACCGGCTGGAACATATGCGGTACCGGCGAGAACGAGAAGGTTTGCGTCAGGGTGTGACCCAGGCGCTGCGCGAACAGCTTGCCGGTGGCCTTGTCGTCAATGGCCTGCTGCAGTAAGCGCTCGGCCATGGTGGCGATCGCGCCGACCTCGAACGGCTTAGGGATGAAGAAGGCCTTGCCACCTACGCGGACGAACCAGTAGGTATCCTTCTGCCATTCCTCGAGCTTGCGGTATTCCTCGTCGTCGTTGTTCACCAGCATGAGCGCCATGCTCGCCATGGATAGCGCACCCGCGACAGTCATGAATCGCGCTGCCGCTTGCTTGTCAGAGGCATTGCCCTGGCCGAACGCGGTTAACAGCGATGGCTTAACGCCTGCTCGATACAGCTTATCCAAGCCTTGCAGGCGTGCATTGAGGAACGGCACCACGCGGATCAAAAAGCGAACCGCCGGCCAGGCGCCGTGCATCGAGAAGTCCATCAAGTCGCGGGCCTCGAAGGCGGCAGCAAGTTTGCCGCTGCCCTGCTCGTTCTGCTCAAAGATAGCGGCTCGGTTGGCGTTTTCCGCCGTGTTAGCCACAGCGTTCCATGCGTTCCAGCCAGCCTGGAGCGCTTGCGGCACGACCTTTGGCCCGTCGATCAGCTTGGCGCTACGCAGGTTGCGGGTGATGTGCGCCTTAACCTCGTCCGGGTCGTTGCTATAGATGTGGCCGAAGCTGAAGGCGCCGCCGCTGGCAAGCATGCGTGCCCGCTTGCGGGCATCGGTCCAGCTGCTCCCGCCGACCGCGATGTTCTTCAGAAAGTTCTTGCTCACCGGCGAGGTAGCTGTGGCGGACATTGAGTCGCGCAGCAGGTTGGCGATGATGAACTGCGGCGTCACCGTGGTCATGTTGGTGAACAGGCGCTTGAAGAAGCTCATCGCCCGCACTGCGGTGTTGTTCAGCCCCGCATCGCTGAGCGAATTCAGCGCCTCGAAAACCAGCGGATCGCTGATGTTGTACCACTGCTTTTCGCCGGCCTTCAGGACGAAGGTGCTGGCCTTCTTGTCCCGCGCGGCCTCATTCACCGGCTGCGCGATACCCAATTGCTCGGCATTCTCGACGGCCTGCGCAGCGGCTTGGTTTCTAAGGCTGGCCTGCAGCAGGTGGTTGAAGTTCAGCAGTGTGTTCTGCAGCAGGTCGTTCAGGTTCTGGCTGCCACCCTTGAGCTTCTTGTAGGCCTCCTGGCGGGCCAGCCCCTTTGATGCCATCGGGCCGGCAGGCCCGTCTTCATCCATCACGCGGTAGAACGGCACGTAGAACTCGTCGCGCCAGAGTGCGCGGCTTTCAGGCGTGATCACGCCGGTCTGCTCGGCGATCACCAGCACGTCGTCCCGGTACTGCTGGAACTCGGTAAACACTTCAGCATAGAGCGCGCCGCGCGCCTTCCCATGCTCAGTCGTGCCGCTATTGAGGGTGCGCAGCGCATCGATCTCGGCGGCGTCGAACAGGTTTTCCCGGCCTTCGGCCGCGAGCTTGGCGGAGCGGTTGCCGGCGATCCAGCCCATGAAGCGCTCGATCTCCGCTGCGGAGCCCAGGCGCGCCAGCGTCGACCCAAGGCCCAGCGCCTCGCCATCCTGGATGTCGATCACCTTCTGCTGCGGGTCCAGGTAAATACGTCCGTTGTTAAGCATGGCATGCAGTGCGCCGCTGGCCGCCGACGACATGCGCGCCAGCACCCAAGCGCTGCTGGCAATGTCGGTGCTCAGCACATCCTTGCCGTGTGCCGCCTCGTCCAGCTCGCGCAGTGCCGCGTAGCGGTCGACAAGGCCTTGACGGATCTTCAGTAGCGCCCGGTCTGAGTGCTGGCGGAACCAATCGATCGCCTGCTGCTTGGCAGTCCGGGGCGCGATCTTGTTCAGCGCTTCCTTCTGCTTGGCGGTCAGGTCGGTGAATGCCTCGGAGGTATGCTGTCGTTTGCCAGCCAAGGCGTAGCGGGTGCTTTCGTCCTTGGTAACCCCGGCCTGACTCTCGCGCAGCCAGCGACGGGACTGCTCGCCCAGCGCAAGGATATCGGTGTAGGTCCACGGCACTTGCGGGAAGAGTGCGCGCAGCAGTTCGCGGGCCTTCGACAGTACACGTTGCAGCGCGGTAGGCCGCTCACCATCCTCGATCAGGTGCGCAACCATCTCCTCGGCGATCATCAATCGCTGCTTGCGGGCATCGAGCTTCTTCAGGACCTTGGCATAAGCCTGGCGAATCTGCGCGATGCGCTGGCGGCCCTTGGCCGTTGCTGCCTGGCTGGCATACAACCGCTCCATGGTTGCGTCCAGTTGGTCGCCTAGCAGGCCATGAATGCCGCGGTGGCCGACTTCTTCGTGCACGGCC
This sequence comes from Stutzerimonas xanthomarina DSM 18231, assembly GCF_900129835.1. Classification (GTDB taxonomy): domain Bacteria; phylum Pseudomonadota; class Gammaproteobacteria; order Pseudomonadales; family Pseudomonadaceae; genus Stutzerimonas; species Stutzerimonas xanthomarina. Next base: position 434,624 of record NZ_FQXA01000002.1, on the reverse strand, counting down.
GTAAAGACCGCGTCGGCAATGCTGGCATGGTTGCCGGCGACAACATAAGTCGCCCCGCTGCTGTAAATCCCGCGCAGCTCATCCGGCGCGATGCCGTCACGCTTGGCTCGGATCCGCGCTGACAGAGGAAGATCATCGAACGTCTGCACGACCTTCACGCCGGCAAGTTCCGCAACCCCCGACAGCGCATCCGTTACATGTTGGGCCTTCGCTCCAGACCCTTCGCCCAGCCGGTAAAGGCTGACGCCTGCGTCCGTTTCGCGGGCTTCGATGGTGGAGAACAATTTGTCGAAGGCTTCGTTGACGGGGCCTTGCTCGTCAGCGGTCAGGTACGGGTACCGATCCTGACTGCGCGAAAACTCTTCGAGGCTGCGCACGTTGGCCAGGTAATCATTGCGATAGCCGCGATCGGCCAGCTTCGCAATCACGTAGGTTTCAAAGGAGCGAGCGCCGCGCTCGATGATGCGCGACCAGTACCCATCTGCGGCTCCCTTATCCAGAACGGCCGAGCGTTTCGCCATCGGCGACTGGTCGAGCGTGGCAACCAGCTCGGCGAAGGCCTTCTCGACTTTCGGTCGAACGCCTTCGGGGTGGGTGGGATCGGAGGTCCAGTTCGCCTCAGCGTACAGCGGTGCGTTCGGATGATTCGCCTGGTACATGTCCAGCTTGGCGCGGGTCATGCGCTGCGCCGGATACTTCTTGTTCACCAGCATCGGTTCTGGGCGGTACGTGATGTAGGAGGCTTCACGCACCTTTCCGGCATCACTCTCGCCACGCTTGCCGGCGAAATAGTTGTCGAGCGCATGAAACCATTCGTGCGCCAGCGATCCCGCACCCTTGGTCTTGGTCAGGTTGATGACGACGGTGCCCGGCTCGAAGTGAGCGCTGGCACGGCCTCGCCCGCGCGACCCGAAGCCAATGCCCAGGCGACCTTCAAGGCTCAGCGCCTTTGGCGGCACGCCGATCACTTCGGCCAGATCCATGAAGGAATCGTAGGCGTCATTGAGCATGCCCTGGCGGCCTTTGCTGCCATCACCCTGCGCAACCCAGTTACCGAACTCGACGCCCCTGAACCCAAACGCCTCAAGGAACTGTTCGGGCGTGATGTCCGCCCCGCCGCGGTGGTCGGCACCTGTGCGGACCTCGTTCAAGCTGCGGCGCATATCCGCCTTGGTCACGTTGTCGCGGTTCTTAACCGCGTCCCACGCTGCGACCAAACTGTCATGTTCGTTGGCGATGTGGTCCCTGGCCTCTGCCACGTTCTTGAATGTTGCCAGCCGGCGGGTTTCTCGGTCACCGCTTTTGGCAATGAAGACCTCCCCAGTCGCGCGGTCCGAATAGACGTCGAACTGCATCTTCTTCTCGGGCGCCGAGTTGAGATTCAGGGCCAAACGAATGTCATTCATCGCCTCAGCAATCGAACCCTTGCCGTAGAAGTGCTTACCTCGGCCGTCGATTTCCACCTCTGCCCAGGAGCCCGGTACCATCTGCCCATCCTTGCTGAAGCTACCGACGGCCATGCTTACTCGCCCGATCCGCCCCCACTGCGAGCGATCGATACCCATCAGCAACTCGATCTTGTCGGCCACCGACCGCAGCGAAGGGCTGAACGCTCGCATCTTGGCGACCGTCGAGTCGCCGCCCATCCGCGACAGCTCCGCAAGCAGCTCGCGCGCCGCCTTCACTTTGTTCACCCAGCCGGCAATCCTGTACGAAGCCCGGGGTTTGGTGGGGATGAAGTCCCGCACGGTCTGGTAAGCAGCCGCGTGGAAGCTGTCTTCTATGCGGTCAATCTCGCCCTTTGGCCATAGCTCGCTGAGCTTGCTGTTCGCAATGCTCTGGTCGTCCATGTTGTCCAAGCGCTCGCGCACGCCGCGCAGCTCATCCTTGCGGGCGCCACCCAGCTTCTCGCCGAAGTCTTCGACCTTGACGGGCTTGGGCTCGGCAGTGGGTTTTGCAGGGCTCGGCTTCTTAGCCAGCTGGGTCGCTTGTTCTTTCGCTTTGCTGGCTGGAGTGGCTGGCTGGGCACCGAACATATCGTTCTGCCCGCGCGCGGCGGCAACGTCGGATATCCGGTCTGAGCCGGTCAGGGTGAAATCTTCGCGGTCGCGGTCGGCCTGAACCTTTTGCTCGGTCTCGCGCTCCTGATCGGCGCGAGCCTTCTCGGCGGCAGCGTTGCGCTCCGCCTGCTCTTTCAGTCCTGCTTCGGTTTGCTGTTCGAGGCTGAACGACGTGCCGCGATCTTGTCCAGCAGGTCCAGCTTCTGCTGCATCAGCTGCCCGTACCTCGTCATCTCGCCGGACGGCTGCGTCCTCATCGAGCGGATTTCCGTCAATGAAGGTTTCGGTTCTTTCTGGCTCATCAGAGATGAACTCCTCATACCTTAATGCGTCTTCGTCGAAAGCAGCGTCTTGCGATCTTGCGTGTGCCGCAGCCTCAGCGCCGTACTCGGCCTCGATGCGGGCGTATTCAGTTTCGAGCTGATCACGCTCAGCGGCCAACTGCTCGTTTATGCGCTCGAGCATTTCCAGCTCGTACTGTTCCAACTGCCGTGCAGAGTCTGGCGCATAGTGTGTTTTTCTGCCAGCCAGTTCATCTCGCAAGGCGTCCTGCAGCCAGCTCACGCCGCCGTCTCGGTCCATTTCGCCGGCTGGCACATAGCCGTGCTGGTCGAGCAGCGATGCCATGTCATCCAGGCTGGTACCGGTGTTGTCGCTCCATAGCGCCCCGACACCTGGAATGTTCTTGTTGCCCTTGGTGTCGCCAGTTGTGTCCTGCTTCCACTGGTTGGTGATGCCGCCGAGACGAATGGCTGCTTGCACCACGCTATCGCGGTCGCGATCCACGGCGCGCCGTACGCCCTTTGGTTTGGGCTTTTCCTGCGGCTCCTTCGTCGCAGCAGCGGCTGCCGCTGGCTGGGCGATTGGGCTCGGCAGAGCGAGCGGCTTGGAAAGCGCACCGCCTTTCAGCCACGACTTGAACTCGGCCACCGGCATGGCAGTAACCGGGCCGACCTGCCAGCCTTCGTCAAAGTTGGCGCTGTACGCTTGCACCGCTGTCGCTTGGTCGGGATAGCCCAGCATGACTTTATGTTCGTCGAAGCTTCCGTCCTGCTGATTGAGCTGGTCGACAACGAATACCTGGTCGCTGTGCTGCTGCGGCCCAACGTAGACGTCGACCTGCTCGCCGTCGGCGCCAGTGGTGCGCTTAATGTAGCCGTAGTGGTCGCTCATGGTTCGGCGCCACGGGGTGCCGTCCGGCCCGGTACCGCTGCGCTCGGAGCCCCTTGGATTCTCAATGGAGATATCCAGCCCCTGAACGCGGACGCGCCCTTTCTTGTAGTTGCCGGCCTCGATCTGTGCCGGCGTCGGGGCAGGCAGGTCGTTGTTCGGAGAAGTTGCCGCCTCATGCGCCGCCTGATCGAAAGGGCGCATCTGGTAGCGCTTGGGATCTGCCGGCACGCGCACGGCAAAGCCGCCATCGACTTTGGCGACCGTAGGGTTACGGCCTGCCCTCTTAGCTTCGCGGAACGCCTTGCTGGCCTTCGCTGCGCCGTGCGCCTGGAACGGCTCGCCATTGGTGCGGTTGATGAACTCGAAGTCGTCATCGCGGCGGATGGCGGTCGGCGCCTGCTGGTCCATGCCCCGGCCGCCTGCGAGCGGGCGCTCAAAGACCTGCGGCGCCGTCGCGCCACGCTGCGCAATGCCCTGACCGTCGACCACGATGGCCTCGGGCGCCGGCAAGGCTGTCTGCTGGGTTTTGCCTTCCAGGGTCTGGCCTTTCGGGGGGGCGGTTTCAGCTATCCGCTGACGGCTCCCGTGCTGAAACTGGCCTTCAAGCGGTGCTGGCTCGCCGTGTGGCACCTGGCGCTCCATGCCTTCGCCACCCACCGGGCGATCAGCGCGGTTGCGCGGATTGATCCATTGGCGCCCCTGCTGGTCGGGCTGCATCTCACCGTCGACGTTGCGCACCGGGCCCACGTTCTGGACGTTGCCCTGGCTGTCGGCGTAAAAGGTCGGTTCGGGCGATGGCAGGCCCTGCAGTCCCGGCGCCGGCAGCGCAGCAGTTTGGGGGGTGTCGTCGAAGGTAGCGTCGGCTTCTGCAGCAGGATCGGCAGGGCGCGCCACCGGCTGCGGACGGCCCAGCGCTGCGCCAAGGGTCGCATGGCCTGCGCCACCCATGGCGCCCAGCACGGCGTCGCCGAAGGTATCTTCGGTTAGGGAGCGCTGCTCGCCGATTACCTGGTTCGTCGCAGCGCGGGCCGCGACGGATTCGCCCACCTCTTGCGCGCCCTCAGCGGGAGCATCCAGTGCCAGGCCGCCAGCCAGCCGTCGACCGACGCCGCCGCCGATCTGGCGTTGTAGCGGGCCAAGCGCATAGTTCGTCATTGCGCCGCCCAGCGCGCCAACCGGAGCCGCGCCCTGGAACGCGGCAGCGCGTGCGGTAGCAGAAACATGGGCGCGAGCATCCGCCTCTTCCACGCCGCCCGCGCGAAGCTCGCGGTAGAGTTCTGACGCCTGCTGAAGCTCGGCGTCCGGCATGGCCGCAAGGCGTTGTTCCACTTCATCGCCAGCGGCCCCGCCCGCCTGTAGTCCACCAACGCTCGCCATTCCTGCCATGCGCGCCTGACCGCCGGGGATTGCCAGCGCAGCGGCCTGAGGAACGAACTGGCCCACTAGGTTCGCACCATGCAGCCCGTAGCCGGCGAGGGACGGATCATCGCCCATGCTCCAGCTGGACGGATCGAGCACGTCACCTTGTGGCGTGCTGGCTTCCAGAGCTTGCTTGGCCGCCTCGGTCTTGGTGGCCTGAATTTGCTTACCCGCTGCGTCGATCTGGCGACCTGCCGGACGAAACAGCAAGTCGCTCGGTGCCGGAATGCTCTTCAGCGCATCCACTGCCCCGGCGGGCAATACCGCACGGGCGCCTCGCTCAACCGCATTTCCCGCCGTAGTCAGTAGATCGCCGAAACCGCTGACGACCGAGCCGGTGCCTACCAACGCGCCACCCGCGATCTCCTTGCCATAGTCCATGGCTTCGATGCCGCTCTGCTCGGCTGCCGCATCGTTGGCCGACTCGACTGGCTCCGCTGTCTGGTACTTGGCCCATGGCCCGGCCTGCTCTGGCTGCGGCTGGTCAATAGCGGGTTGCTGCTGGTATTTCTCCCAAGGACCCGCCATCACTTCTTACTCCAGTTTTCAGGGTCCGCAGGGTCGCCACCGAGGAACTCGTAGCCGTCTTCGACATGGCCGACCTTCGGCCCCTGCTGCGGCTGTGAAGGCTTGGGCTCTTGCCTGGCTTGCTGCTGACCAGGAACGCCGGCAAGGCCCAGATCGCTGGCGAGCCCTTGCCGCGCCTGAACAAGCTGCTCGCGTTGTTGACGCAACGCTGCTTCCGCTTCTGGATCTGGAAAGGCCTCGAGCTGGGAGTCGATTTCCTTGATCTGGTTGGTGAGGAAGGTCACCCGGTACCGGTCGCCAGCACTGATGCTGCTGTCGCTGCCGCCACGCTTGAGACGCACCAGTTCGTCACGGGCCTGCTGGTCGCTCATACCGTTGGCTTTGAGATATTCGAGGGTCTTCACGTCGCTGCTCGGCGCATAAGCTCCGCCGGCACCGGCTGACTTCCGCCCCACGACGCTCTTCATTTCGCCGGTCGCGGTATTGCGCTGTAGGATTGCGCCGTCTGGGCCTTCGACCCGTTCCCACTTCTCGGCTTCCTTGGGCAGATAACCGGAGCTACGCAAGTAGCCCAGCATCTTGTCGCGGTTCTGGCCGAGCGCCTGATAGATCGATTTCGCGCCCATCACCGGGCCGATCGCCTGATCGATCTCGTACTGCGCGACCTCGTCGTCTTCGCCTTCCAGGCCGCGGTTCACCGTCATTGGTGCCAGACGCTTATTGCCCTGCTCGTCCTCGACCTCCAACTCGAAAACAAACGAGCCATCCTTCTGCCCGGGATACATGCCAGCCAGGCGCTTCTTGCCACCGTTTCCGCGATTGACGCGCGGCGCATAGAAGTCGTTCATGGCGTCTACGGTCTGCTTGCTGAACAGCGAACCCTCACCCTTGGCCAGTTTGTCGGCGTACTGCACAGCCGCTTCGGTCTCAGGGCGGAACAGGTGACGCGGGTCAGCCAGCTTGTTGCGCTCGAACGCCTGCTCGAGCTCTGGGGTGATGGGCGCATCGATGCCGCTGGCCCAGCCGGTATAGAACTGCGCGATCTGCTGCTGGTCCTGCTGCTTTTGGCGATCATCCTGCTGCGCAGCAAACTCCTGCTCGCGCATATCAAGCCCGCGCTGCTGCATCTGTACCTGCTGATCAGCGCGTGCGCTGGACGCCTTCCGGTGGTTATAGGCGTCCATCATGTTGAAGCCTTGCACTAAGCCATCGAAGGCCCCGCGCGTATCAAGTCCTGCCATGTTGCCTCCCGGCAATATGTGAGCCCGAAGGCGCTGTTACATGAACGAGCCGGCGACAAGCCCAACGACACCGCCGACAACGGCGCCAACGGGCCCGCCGACCTGGGCGCCCATCATCGCGCCGCTGGTGGCCATGCCGACCTGCGACTGCTTGCGCTGAGCCTTTTGCTGTTGATCGGCCTGTTCCTCGAACATCTTGTTCTGCTGCTGTTGCTTGTCCAGATCCTGCAAGCCCCGAAGCGCCTCGCCTTGCATCTGGTTTTTCAAACCGAGCAATCCGTATGACATAGCTCTACCCCTGCTGCTGGCCGGTTGTTGGGAGATTCGATAAACCGAAACCGCCGGCGAGAATTTGGTCCTGCATATCGCGCGCGGAGATCTTCGCCTCGTTATAGGCCGAGGCGCCGTCCGCGGCTTGGCCAAGAGACAGCTGCCGCTGTTCGGCGGTCTTTTGTGCATCGGTCAGATTGATGCCCATACCGGTACGCTGCGTTTGCAAGCCCTGCGCTGTGTTGGCATAGCTTGTATTCACCGCGGCAGCAGCACCCGCGCCCTGCCTGGCGGCGTAGGTTTCGTCCTTGGCGATATCGGCCAACTGTTCGATGTAGGGACTGAAACGGGTTTTCCAGTCGTCCCATTGGGCCCGGTATAACTGGCCGAGCACTTTCGAGGCGCCTTGGTCACCCTGCAGCGCGGCGTTCGCGTCGATGTAAAGTGCCATATCAGCCTCCGTAGCTCAGGCCGTTGACGGAACCGCTACTGAGCCCGTAGCCGTTGTCGAAACCGGAAAGCCCGGCGCTGGAGCCGGCGCCAGCCGCAGCAGGCGCTGCGCTGAATTTGTTCATCCCGTAGTTGGCTGCAGCACCTACCGCAGTACCGAGTAGCTGCAGATTGGCGCTGCGCCGATTGAAGTTGTTGGCGGCGTCACTGCGCGCATCGGCTGCCGAAGTCGCGGCAATATCGCTCAAGCCGGCCTGCGCCTGGGTCGATTCGCCGGAGCCCATGGCGACGATGTTCTGCAGGCCTTTGACCTGTTCCGCCTGCTGCTGAAACTGAGCCCGCCCCATAGTTTCGCCGCCCTGTTGTGCGTTCTGCTCGGCGAAGTCCGTCTGGGTGCCCAGCCAGCGCCCGCTGTTCGGGTTGATACCGGCCTGCCCCAGTTGCGCATCGACCTGCTGCAGCCCCTGGCTCAAGTTATCCATGGACGCCTGATTGGTCCGGCCGCGGATGTAGCTCATGCGCCCCGCCGAATCCATATCTTCGACGTTGGCCATGTACTGGTCTTCCAGCGGGGCGAGGTTGCTCTGGGCGAAGTTCCATTTCTCCGCAGCCACCTGCGCCGCATAGCGCTGTTCTGGGGTGTCCTTGACCGTGTTGTCGCTGTCACCGCCGCCGCTCATGGATCGGCCCTCCCTGTCTTGAATTCGTTCAGGTAGTCGTCCAGCTTCTCCTCATGGAAATGCCGGCGAATTTCAACCGACACCTGCTGCATCCAGGCGAAGCCGCCAATCAGGCCGGCACACTGAACGACCAGGCTCGTCAGCTGGTCGCGTAGGACAAAGGCCAACGAGCGACCGTGCCTGTCGCCGTCACGCTCCAGCGTCACGCTGTCGCGCCAGTCCTGCAGGGCGGCAGCCATGAGCGGGCGCAGCGTCGGTTCATGGGCGCGGTAAAAGGTGTTCGAAGGAATATCGATCATCGCTTCCCAGAAGGCGCGGTAGATCGCATCACCAGTGACGGGCTTGTCGCCGTCAATCAGGTCATCAAGAACTTGCGACACGCGGAATAGCGCCTCGCAGAAAAGAATCGCCGCGGCGTTATCTTTCAGCACATGCTGAAGAAACGCCCGCTCATTGGGCTGTGGCATCGTTGTCTCCCGACAATGACATGAAGTGGATGATAGCAGCGCAGCGCCACTATGCAGAGCATCAGAGACCGGTTACATCAGCGATCAACATTCGCTGGGGAGCATCACCATTGGCTACTTCCCAGACTCGCCGACGCTCGATCGAATGCGTCCAGTTGTAGCGGTTGAGATAGCGACACTTGAAAGTGCCGTCCGCCATGAGCGCAGCCGCGCGGACGTACTCATAGCTAACGCTGTAAGGACGATCGGCAAAGCGGTAGAGGCGATATTGCAGGTGTGCATTAGAGAACTGGAAAGCGAACTTCCTTGTACCCTGAGCGAAAGCTGTCTTCGCTGTGAAAGCGTACCCGGATGCATTCATAACCTCAGGGTTGTCCGGCTTTCTCGTGTCGACGTACACCCCTGCCAGGCGCAGGAACGGACGTGCGGTGCAGAACATCAACTGGCCGTCCTCCCTGTACAACTCGAAGCCGCCACTGGACTCGTCAGCTACCACCGGCCCGAAGGAGTAGTACTCGAACAGCGCCCCGCGTGACTCCGAAAATATCCGGCCTCCTTGCTCGACCATGTGATGCCCGGATATCGAGCGGTAGAACCGCACTGTTCCGCCATCATCAGGAACAACGGCACTGCCGATATATGAACGCCCGTCGAAGCCAGGCCCATTGATGTTGAAATCAGTGGTGGTGAGCTGCCCTTTTCCGTACAGCACCAGGTTCGGATAATCGTTGCCAGCGATCTTGTAGCCGGCGTCGTTGAATATCTCGAAGCCAGGCATCAGAACGCGACCACAATCAGCTGCCTGGCGCCACGGAAGCCGCCCGAGTAGTAGCTACTCTTGCGGTTCCATTTGATGCTCTGGCCGTCTTTCCAAACGGACAACGCACATTCGTCGCCCTGGAAGTATACGAAATCCAGTGAGTCTGGATCGATGTCCGGATAGGCTTTGCTGCCCGCACCTAAGTTCGGCTGAAAGATGTCAATGATCCGACCGTAGCGGCCCGTGCCATCCATGATCAGATTGCCGGCTGGGTCGTACACTTCGAGGCCACTAGGCATATCACCAGTTCCCCATGCGCAGCAGCAGCCTGCCGTTCGGGTACCACATGCGAATGAGGTTTTCCTGCAGCTCCATGCGACCGCCAGTGCCGCCCCCATTCATCTGAAATCCGCCGGCCTTGTCCAATTGCCAGCGCGGGCGCCCGTGCCCATCGGTGGCGCTCGACTTGAGCACTCCGCTGATGTTCGCATCCCCGACGCGCAGACTGTCGACATCGAGCATGTCGGCCCGCAGCTTGCCCGCCAGCGTGGTGATCGGTTTGCCGGCGGCATCGAAGATCTTGCCGAAGGTGATGGGCCCGAGCTTGCCCTCTTGGATCGATGCGTCGCGGATGAAAGCGCTGTCGATGTAGACCTTTCCATCAATGACCATGAACGGCTTCACCGCTGACGCTGCGGCGCCAGGCCGTGCGATCCAGAAGCGGTCGGCCAGCACCGCGAAGTCTGCGGTCGCGCCATCGTTAACCGCACCGAAGCCGGATACGTAACCGTTCACATCCAGCTTCAGGTTGTACTGGGCCGAGAGCCCGTCGATGCTCTTCGAATGCTGCTGGATGCTCGCGGTGTTCTTACCAACGGTCGTTTGCACCGTCTCGACGCTTTGCGCCAAGGCTTCGTCAGCAGTCGACCGAGCTGTCTGCTCTCGCTGTATCGCGGCGGCTGCATCCTCGTACCGGCTGTAGAGTGTCTTGATTTCTTGAGCCTGGGCCTCGTCCGCCTGGATTCGCTCGGTGCGCTCACCTTGCACACGAGCGGCCACCGATCCGGAGACGGACGCCGGCGCATCGATCAGGTCGATTCGGGTGCGCAGCCCTTGCTCGAGCTGCGACTCGCCCAACTGACCGGACAGCTGCCCCAGCAGATACGCCGCATCGGGCAGCGGCTGGGCAAAGGTGCCGTTCGGTGAGTTCGGCGGCCCCTCGATGTTGGAGGTCGAACTGAAGGTGATCCAGTAGTAGTAACCCGGCAGGCTCAGCGGGTCATCGACCGCAATCGTGTCGTTGCGCACCACATCGCTGTAGAACATCCCGGCCTCGCGCCCGATGATCTGCGCCGTGGCGAAGTTGTCCTCTTCGCTGCGGTAGATATTGGTGAAGGCGTGGTTGTTGTACTGCTCCTGCGGGCGCTCCCATGTCAGGTGAATCATCCCGAAGAAACTGCCATCCGCCGCGAAACCAATCGGCCGCGGCGGCACGCTCATGTCCTGCGGGCCGGCGGGCTGGGTTAGGCCGGCATCCGGATTGCCTGGCACGCGCAGCTTGGCCAAGCCGCCGTCGAGCAGGTCACGCAGCGTGAGCTTGCGGTCGAGCTTGTCACCGCGCACCCCCTCACCCGTTTCTAGTATCTCGGCCATGGCCGCGAACAACGGGCGGAGTTCAGCCGGCGCCTTCGGCGACAGCGCCGGTAGCGTCTTGCGTCTTGTGGTCATCGGTGCCTCCCGGCAGGCGATAGATTGGTCAGACGATCTCGCTGGGCGAGGAAGCGATCTGGACGGACTGTACCTCATACGCGGCGACCACCTCGACCTCCCAGTCCCGGCATAGCGCGTAGCCAGCCGGCAGGCGGAACAGGTCGCGGCTGGCCACGGGTAGCTCCAGCATCGTCACCCCATCAGCAATCAGGCGTAGCGTAACCGGGTACTGCCGAGCAATCACCTTTGCGCATGAAAATCCGCCACTTCCGGGCGCTATCTCATGTACTTTCGAGCGCCAGCGCAGCGTCATTGCCGCGCCGCTTCCCCAGGCCGTGATGCTGTTCCCCTGAATCAGGCACAGCTGATCCTTGTCTAAGTCGTACCAGCCGGCCGTGGCGCTGACGTCGAAGAATTCGAAGCCCTCGCCTGGGGTGAACGCGAAGCATCCGCTCTGATAGAACGCGAGGTATCGGCCATCATGGCGATAGGCGTGGATCGTCTCGGGCTTGAGCGCTTTCCATTGCTCCTTGGAAATCATGGTCTTGGTCAGCAGCTGCGCGGATCCTCCGCCGACCGCTACCAAGCCATTGGGTGAGGCATAAACGGCATATTCGCCCATGTCCACGAGCGAGCGACCGGACACGCACGGCTGATCCTCGTCCAGGTGCATATCGGCCATGGCCGCCGGCGACGAGCCGGTAATCATGTGCGGGCGCCCATTGGTGGCGACCACCAGGCCGCCCGCCACGGCAGCGACGCCCACAATGTCCTCGCTGAAGGCGAGCTGATACGCGACGGGCCAGGCGTGCGGGTAGAAGGCTTCGCTGAAGCACAGCGTGTTGCCGAAGTAGCCGGCCAAGAAGCCGCCCGGCAGCGCGGTCAGCCCCACCAGGCGGTCATCCGGCATATCCCATTCCAGCGAGGGCAGCGAGACACCGATATTTTCGCTCGGCACCGCGTCGGTGAACGAGCCCTGCGCCGCCGGCACATCGCCGACATGCTGGAACACGCCAGACGACTCGGCGCGGTAGATGCGCTTGGTGATGATGTCGTGCGCGCCGCTCGGAATGGCCGGCAGGCTCAGGTTCACCGAACCGCCCGCAGGAGCATCGTCGACCATATCCCAGCGGATAATCGGTGTACTGGCGAAGCTCGGCGGCCCTTCCTCACCGAAGCGGCTGATCAGCGTCACCACATAGGACGTCTGCACCGCGGTCAGCGGTTGCTCATCGTCGGATACACGGTCGGTCGGCGCGGCGACCACGGGTGCTGCGGCCGGCGCCGGAATGCCAAGGCGGAAACTCCGCGCAGGGAAAGGCTGCGCGCCGCCGGTGATTTCAGCGATGCCGCCCATCTTCGGCGTTCCGTCGCCAGTCCAATAGACGCGCTGCCAGGCGTCATCAGCCAACGGCGACTTCACGGCATGCACCGGCTTGCCGTTGCCCCAGATCATCCAGAAGCCGGCACCATTGTTCCCGTTCGGGTAGCGGTATAGCGACGACGGAGCCACGACATTGGGCAGCCCGGTTATCGGGCCCGGTGCGCGCTCCGGTTTGAGGGTGCCCCGGCGAAGATAGACGTTGCGGGCGACCTGTGCGTTCTGCTCCGGCAGCAGGCGTTCATCCACGATGGGCATTTCACCGCGGAAACCGGCCAACGCAATCTTCATTTCCGGCCACCATGCTCGAGGCTGAAGTGGTTGCCGTCGTTGAACCGACCGCCCCAGGTGCCGCCAAGCGACTCCCAGTATTCCCCGAGCGGGGCGTAATCCTCGCTCCGGGTTAGGTACTGCCCATCCTTGAACAGGTTGAAATCCACGGCCAAGCGCTCCTTATGCAGGCTGACGGCAGAGCTATACGACTTCTTTTCGCCAACCTGGCCGTGCACGCGCGGGTCACGGTAAGCATCGCCGAAGGTCAGCTCGTAGCCCTGCTGGTAGGCGTACTCAATTAGTAAGCCGATCAGGCGGGTGAACTGTCGCTGTTTCTGGCCAAGGCTCATGGTTTTCTCCAAGCAAAAAAAAGCCCGTGCGGGCTGTCAGTGAATTGCGTATGCGCTGTGCGTAGAATTCTCAATTTGTAACTAACGAGGGATCTTCCGATGTTCACATCACTGATAAACGACACTGATCAAGCCACCCGGCTGCTCAATAAACACCGAAGCTGCTGGGCAATGATCACGAACCGTTTCGCGGATATGGCCGACAGCTGGAACCGTACTGGCTTGATGTACTTGAAGGTGCCGGCCACCTACGATGAGACGCAAGCGCTGATCAAGCTGGGCACCCAACCCTATGGGATAGTCGTTGAAGTGCAGCTAACCCAGGCGATGCATGAAGGGCAGGTAGTCGGACGGCTTTTGGTGCGTAAGCTCGACGAGCTAAGCGCAAAGCTTGCGGGCATTGGCAGCTTCCTGGTGGACCGCCAAGGCGTCTTCCTCAACGAAGACGGGGAGCCGCTTTTTGATGAAGACATCGGCCATGCAGAGGGCTATCTGGTGCTATGTAACGTGCTGCTGGCAGCTTTAGCTGTAGACCAACACAAGCCCCAGGGTTGAGGGGACGTCCCTGGACGCAGATGTTTCGCTCCCTCACCGTTTCGAGCCGTAGGTGCCGCGCCAGCTCATTTCTCCCCTTGTTGTACCGCGATTTAGCCAATACTGATGGCGACCAACATCAGCCACGCCCTGCACCGGGCCAGCCCTCCTCCAGCATTTTGTCGAGGAAGGTGCCGTCTGCCAGTGCCTGCAGCAAATCTGCCTCTCGATCGAACGCGGCCTGCACATGGGCGCGAACGGTAGTGGCCATCGCAATGATCTGCTGGCCTTCCAGATCAACAAAGCCGGCCGGGGTTTTCCAGCGAAGGGCATACGCAGAATCCAGCATGGCGGATACCGCGGCGCCGGTGATCAGTGCCTGACTGTCGCGCCCTGTGTCGATCGCAATGCCATTGACGGTGATGCCTGCCGTCTCAGCTTGCCACCGGCGCGCCGCGATATCTGCGACAAGAGCTTGTCGAGCCTGTGCCGTCTTGTCTTCGGCGGTGATCAGTTGGCTCCAGTCGATGCTCATGCTTCGATTACCCCTTCTTCCACAACGGGTTCTTCGATTACTTCTGGCTCCGGCTCAGGGTCGAGCGGCAGCGGGATAGGGCCGTCTTCGGTTACGTGGATCGGCTCAGGCGCAAAGTGACTTCCGTCTGAGATATAAGGAAGCCGCAGGGTCAGGCGCAGCTCGCCGTTGATGCGCGATACGGGACCGACGATCCATTCTGATGCAATGGCGTCAGCAGGCAGCGTGCCGCCTTCGGGAAGCTGAGTGAAATCGAAGGGCTGGCCGTTGAGGGTCAGCACGTCGCCGGTGAGGGAGGCGGTCAGGGTTTCGTCTAGGCGGACGGGGGATAGGGTGATGTGCATTGAGTGCTCCTTATACGAACCAACGCCCGCGGGCGACGTACCCGAGGCGACCTGTCGACGTGCCGGATGTTGAACTGACGAATCCAATCAGCTCTACGCCCGATGTGGTAAGCCCTGCATCACCTCTGGTTGTTGCGCCGTGGCAAATTGCGCCCACCTCTCTATAAAAGTGAGGGGAGACAGTAGGCGCTGCTGCGAATGCAGCGGGAAAAACGAAGGCAACCGCACCTGTGTTGTATGTGGTGGTCCCGCTAATCTGCTTGGATGCGGTTCTCACCGTGCTCTCGGTATATCGGCACTCCATAGTGCCGTCAGCCCACTTGACGTACTCCCCATTCGCATTACTGCCGCGCTCGATGATCGCGCCCGTGGGGATGCCAGCGGATTGGGAGACGGTGCCGAGGATGTTGCCCGAATGCACAAGCCGCTTGAAGTTGCCTACCGGCGACCCCCCACGCCAGTGCCTGAACCAGATAGCGTTAGGATTGGAAGTGTCAGAATCGTTTACGTTGAAAAGCAGCTGCATTCCATAGGTCGGGGTGCCTATAAACTTCTGTTGGCTACGCCCGCCCACCCCTGCCGGCACGCCAGTTACGGTCAGCTCGCCGCTGTATTCGCCCGGCGCTTGAAACACTTCCGTGGTCGGTATGCTTATTCCTGCGGCGCCCAATCCAAACGCCCCCACCGCCATCAGCGCCCCGGCAGTTGTGTCGGCCGGGCCGGTCTGAACATTCGCAGTAGCAGCAGTACCTAGTCCTGTAATCGTCCCCACACCCTGCGTACCGGTATGGGTCTCACGGTCCCGCAGCTGGGCATCGGTAGCGTTAGCGGTAGCGCCGGACGCTATGCCATCGAGCTTGGTCTTCATGGCGCTGGCAGCCCACCAGGCGGCGACGGCTTGACGTACACGCTGGGCTGTCCACGCACGCCGTGTTGTCGCTGTGCCTGCTTCAGCTTCCGCTTGAGCTACCGTGGTGGCTGTCCACTCGCGGGTATCGGTCAGGCGGGCATCACCTGTGCCGACCTTGCCATCCAGCGCTGTCTGCTGGGCAGTCGATACCGGCTTGTTCACGTCGCTGGTGTTGTCGACGTTAGCCAGCCCAACATCACCTTTCGCCAGGGCGACGACACCAGTTTTGCCAGCCACAGAGGTAATGGTATTGACCTGCGCGCCCGCAGCGATGCCTGACAGCTTGGTCCGCTCGGCATCCGTCATCAGCGACTGGCCAGTAGCCTTGTCGACCTTGCCATCGATACCCGCATTTAGCTCATCGAGAATCGACTGGAAGTCGCCTGCCATCAGTGCCTGGTAGCAGAAAACGGGGCCAGTCCAGTCACGAGCGGTCGTGCCTTCTTGGCCACGCTGCAGCCCATACAGCGCCAGACCGGTCCGATGGCTGTAGCGGATGACCTCGACAACGCTCGGGTTGCCGGGGCTATCCGTAAGCACTAGCACGCCGCCAGCCTCGGGTGGCAGTCTGTACGGCGCTACCGCAGCATAAAGTGCGACATCTGTTGCCGAGGCGGCCAGCGGCGTGACAATTCGACATTGAACGAAGTTTTCAAAGCTGCTCATTTGTCGCGCACCTTGATCTTAAATTCGATTTCTTTCGTGCGGTCCTGCTCAGTCGTGACGATGCAGGTCACCGTGTAATCCACGTACTGCGTGCCGCCACCTAGCCAGAGCTTGAAGCGCACAGGGTTCGCGCCTATCAGCACAATGGCTGGGTGCGGCGAAGGCCCGGCTTCGAGCGTCGGCACTGGCTCGGCGGCACTGGCCACCAGCACCGCGACGCCCTCGATGTCATCGCCGGGAATCGATGCGAACCACTCGCTCATGTCCACGTCGTAGTCGAGGATGTCGCGCGGCTGCTTGGTAAATGTCGTCACGGACAATCCTCACGCGGCCAGCAGCCGCAGTTCTTCGCCGATAACGATCAACCGGGCAGCAGAGCCAGCCACATGCGTGCGCTCCCCGGGTGCCGGTAGTAGATCGTTGATTTGGTTTGCGCCCTGCGCATGTGCTTCTGCCGACGCGACGCCCGCCCCAATCAAGCGTCGCCGGCCCTGGCCTTGAACCAAGGCGTTGGCGATTGCTGATTTCCCCTGAACGGCTAAGCCCGTCGCACCTGATCGCGCGTTCGCTTTCGCTGCAACACGATCTGGAACAGCCGTGACGGTACGGCGCCCAACGATCATGGTGATGCTGGCGGCGCTGCCGGCCTTGCCACCGCCGACGACAACGCGCACCCCGTCGCCGATGCAGACAGCTGAGCTATTGCCAGGCTTGCCGACGACGCGTGTTTGATGAGTCTCACCACTACCGGTGCCGCTGGCTTTCGCCGATGCAATTGCCGCCCCATTGGCCAGGTACCGACCCGCCCCGATTGCCGTGGCTCTGGTATCACCTGGCGCAGCGGTCGCTCCCGTAGCCGTTCCCAGCCCATCGCCATCGCCGTGAGCCGACGCCATGGCCCGCCCTTTCCCACCGATCTGACATTTGGGATAGGCAACGATCTGGGCAACCGCGCGACCGGTTTGAGCCTGGTGGATGCCGACCGTACCCGCCACGGCCGTTACTGTCGCAGCTCCAATGCCATTGGCATCGAACTCACGAACTCCGCCTCGGGTAACAGCCGCGTCCCCCATGGCTGCCGCGGGTGCGTCACCGATGCCCGCAACGCCAATGGTGAATGCGGCAAGCGCAGAACCACTGGCCGGTGCTAGCCCAGAACCGGCTGCGCCCAATTCAAGCGCAGGCGCCCCGCTTCCGGATGCGAGCCCCTGCCCCAAACCGTGCCCAACGTGGTAAGTCGTACCGAAGCCGAACGCACGCCCTATGGCCGGTTTCGCATAACCGAGCTGCCAGGTCTGAACGTCCGCCTCCCCAACCGCAAGCGCTTGCGCCTGACGCGGGAACAGCTTGACCCGCCGAACCGGAGCGCCATCCATGCGCGCATTGGCATTGCCGAAGCTGTAGGCGAAGTATTCGACCGATGCGGCGCCGGCCGCTTGCGCGGAGCCTGCGATTGCTACAGGCAGGGGGCGGAAGTCGACAGATGCCGCGCCAGACGCCTCGGCCTTGCATGACAGTGTGGCAGGGTAATTTCCTGCAACCCGTCGACAATCGCCACTTGCAACCGCAACAGCAGTCGCCTGCCCTTCAAAATGGCGAGTGACCTCGTTCTGCGCGTATGCGCCGGCCGTGCACGCGGCAACGCCCGACGCGATGACGAGCCCCGCGACGGCTCCGCCGAATAGTGAATGACCGATACGCATGGGCTTAGCTCAGCGTGATGATCAGGGAGCCAATCGGAAACGACAGCACGTCGGTCGGATCCAGGGTCTTCGGGTTGAGCATGGCAGCGTGGTACAGCAGGTTGCCGCTGTTCTGCGCATCGAAGATGCCCCAATGGGTGATCGTCTTCTGCGCATCGACGATGGCCGGGAAGATCAGGTTGCGGGCGTTGCTGGTCGATCCGTTCGCCGGCACGGTGAAGCCGTCGGATGCGACCGACGCGTGGGCACGCTGACGAACATAACCGCTGTCGACCAGCTCGGCGCCGGTACCGGCATCAGTGGGATCACCCGTAAACAGCGCAACGTACACGCCACCTCCGGTATAGGTGCCGCCGCGCAGGGTGGCGTTGATCAAGGTGCTTTCGAGGTAATCGGAAAACGCAGACATAGGTGGCCCTCCCGGGCTGACTTGCAGGATTCAAGGGGTGTTTCGGGTATCAGATGAAGCGCCGGGTTTGCATCCTGACGCTGCCGGACTGGTAACCATCGACGGCCAGGGAACGCGCTTCGGCCTGGTAATCCAAGAACTTGCGCCGGCTGTGCTCGGCCAGCTGCACATCGCGCCAGGGTTGCGGCAGCATCAGCAGGCGCGAGCGGGCCCCATCGAGCAGCGCTTCAGCCCAACGGCTAATCAGCTCGGCGGGCATGTCCTTGCCATAGGCCGGGCGGCAAGCGATCGCGCCAAGCAGCGTGACGCTCTGCGGGGTGGTACGCAGAAACTCCACGCCATTGCTTCCGGTCTGGCGGTAGTCCAACCCGGGCTTGAGCTCACGACCGTCCTGCAGCAGGCGCACGATTCGCAGCGTTTCGGCATCCGACGGCACTTCCACTTCCGCGAACGGAGTATTGGCGCCGACAACCGCCGGACCGTCGCTAACGATCCAAGCGTTACCTTCGCTGCACAATTCGCGCTGCGCCCAGCGGAGCATGTCGCGGATAGTCGGCAGGGGGCAGCCCGGCACCTCGATGATCAGGCTTTCGACCAAGTCATTGAGGCTCATGCGGGCGCACCCTTACCGGCCCGTTCACGGTTAGGGCTGAAGACAATCCCTGCCTGAGCCTCGGCGCCCAGCATGTTCACGAACGAACTGCTGTGCATCTGGGCCCGCTGCAGGTTTGCCGCATGCTCAGCGTCCTTGCTGTACGCGCGGGCCAAAATGTAGTCGACGATGGCAGGCGCGAACGAATCGCCGAGCCGGATCACTTCCGTAGAACTGGCCGTAGCCTGGGCATTCGCATGCGGCTGTGGCACCGCCGAGTAGATGATTTCCAGCTTGGCCGTCGCAGCGGCCGGCGGGTAGACGTAGAAGTGCCTGGGGTCATGATCGTCGAACACGAACTGCTCGATCGTGACGCTCGGGGTTTCGCCGTGCCAGCCGCGGCGCGTGGCGTCCAGAGCGTTGCGGCTCGTCTTCATCACGCTGTAGCCGTTCGACCCTGCCGCCGTGTTCCGTACGACGTCGAGCAAGCGGTGGCCATCGGCCGGCAGCTCCTGGCGAGAGCCCACTACACAATCGACCACCTTGTTCACTGAGCTGGCATCAGGCTTGATCGCCACAATGGCCTGATAGCTTTCGTTCAGCCAGCCCAGCAGCTCTTCGTTCGTCCAGCGCGTGCCGTTCTGCGTAACCTCTTGCAAGATCAGCTTCACGCGCCGGATGACCTCGCCCACGGTGGTGATCGCCATGGCTTATACCTCTTCCAGGTCGGCCAGCTTGGACAGGGCCGGCGTCCACAGGACGGTGCGGCCGGTGACCTTGTGGCGCAGCAGGCGATTGCCTACGGCGGGTTTGATCGCCGGTTCGGGCGCTTCGTCCAGAGCAGGCGGGGTTACCGATGCTGGCGTTGGTGTGACGATTGACGTTGTCGCTGCGACCGGCTGAGGCGCAGCAGCAGTGGATTCTGGGTCAGGCGTTGGAGCGGGCGCAGCAGCTGGCTCAGGCGCTTGCGCGGCAGCGGTGCCGTTCTCCGGACTTTCGCCAGGACTGCCAGTGCCGGTTTCGCTGCCATCAGCATCATCGTCGCCACTCTCTTCCACAGTCTCGCCAAGCCCCTTCAGCACCTCGGCACGCAATGCCTTGAGCGTTTTACGCTTGTCCAGATCGAGGGAGAGCTCGTCCTTCACCAGCGTTTCGAGCGCATCCTTAGTTGCTGCGGCCTTCACCGCTGCAATCAGATCAGCTAGATCCATGAATCGTTACTCCAGAAACGGCAAAGCCGCCCCGAAAGACGGCTCTGCTGCAGGGGTTAGCCGCGAGCGGCGTACAGGTGGCCCATGGCTTTCGGGTCGATGACCTTGGAGCCGTAGACGTTGAGGCCGCGCACCAGCTTGCCGAAGTCCTGCGGGTTGGGCAGGGTCTCCATCTGGGTCATCTGGCTGGCGAAGGTCAGCGCCTTCTTGTGGCCGAACATGATGTTGGTCGCCTTCTTCGCCGCGGTGGCGTCGTCGACGATGCTCATGTTGTTGCTGATGTACACCGTGAAGCGATCCAGGGTGCCGAGCTTGCCGTTACGGAAGACCGACTGCGCGTCGCCCATGATCGAGGCGTCCTTGAGGTCGGACTTCTTCAGCATCCCGCTCATCCAGGCCGGCAGGATGACCCAGCGGCCGGTCTCCGGCACGTTCTGCTCGTCGAGTACCGAGCCGCAGTCCACCAGCACGTCGAGGACGTTTTCCTTGGTGATCGCGATCGGCGCACCGGCAGCGCCCAGGTTGTAGCTGGCCGACTTGGCGCCAGCAGTAGCGCCGGCGTTCTCGGCAGCTGCATCGACGTAGTGACGGGACAGAATGTCGGTGTCGATGGCGATCTTCATCTGCTCGCCGCCGTCGTCCGAGAACTCGTCCATCAGCTTGATATCGGCCTGGTAGCGGTCGATGTCGTTGACCTCGAAGGCAAAGTACTTCGCCTTGTCGATCTGCAGCTCGACCTTATCGCTGGTCGGCTTCTCGTAGGTGAGGCCGCCACCGATCTCGTAGTCCTTGATGGTGATCGACGGCACGGTGCGGATCTGGACGGTATCGCCCTTGTTCTTGATCTCGCCTTCGTAATCGGTGTTAGCAATCTCGCCAAAACAAGTGCTTGCGTACAGTTTCTCAACCAGTTTCCCGGACCAAATTTCCGGAATGAAACCGGCGGTGCCGGACGAGCTGTAGTTGGGTGCGCCAGCGGCGCGGGTTGGACCTGCCATGTTGTGTTACTCCTGAACGTGACGCCTCACGGCGTTACAGGGCGCTATCAGCGGATGCGGCCCTGAGCCTGAGCGGCAAAAATATCGGCTTCGATTGCGGCGGCCTGATCCTTCGGATAGCTCGCCTTGTTCCGGTAGAACTCGCTGATTTCAGCGCGCGTCCAGACCTTGCCCTGCTGCGGTTCGGGCGCAGCGGAGCGTGTCTGACGCGGCTGAACAAGCTCGTCCGGGATGGTTTCTTGCGATGCCTTCGGCGCTACCGCGGCGAAGGACTTGAAGACCGCAGCCACTCGATAGGGATCAAGTGCTTGCTGAGCCCCGACCAGCAGTTGCTGGCGAGGCTGGCCGCTCAGTTGGTCGATCTCGGCAAGCCACTGATGGAAAGCCGGATCGGCGTTGACGGCGCGGAAGTTCGGTACCTGCGCTTCGAGGTCAGTCCAGAAACGCGCTTCGGCGTCCTGTCGCTTCTCTTCACGCATCTGGCCCAGTTCGCTCTTGATCTCCTGCAGGTCGCCGTTATTGCTTGGGGCGGCGGCGCTGCCGGCGACACGCTTGATCAGGTTCACCAGATCCGGGCCGTACTCTTCGATCTCCGCTTCGGTCAGGTCGGACATCGCCTCCTGGGCTCGCTGGACCGCAGACGCCGGTTGTTGCTTGTCGGCGGCGGCCAGCTGATCTTTCAGCGTGGCGATTTCCTTACGCAGCGCGGGAACCTCGGCGTTGTATTTGCCTTGCAGCACATCGAAGCGGTGGCGCCAGTAAGCAGCGTCCCGGGTTTCGGGCTGGGGTTCGGGTGCGGGTTGCGCGGCAGGCTCGGCGGGCGTTGGCTGCGGTTCAGGCTCGGGAGCCGCTGCGGGAGCGGGATTCTCGGGTTCCTCGGCGGCCGGCTGATTCAGCTGGTCCTGCAGGGCCTTCGCGGCGTTCGCCTGGTCTTGCACTGAGCGGGGTAGCATTTGCGGTCTTCTCCAAACGGGGTGAACCAGCGACTTGCTGGGGTTCACGGTGCGGGTTCAGGATTCGCCCATGCCTGGCCGAGGCACGGCGAGCAGTCGCCCATAAAAAAACCGCCTCGGTAGGCGGCTTTGTTATGAGTGCTGTCTGGCAATCTCGCTGCTGTCCTCAATGGCTAGCAGTAGTTCGCGTACGGCTCCGGCGCGTCCTTGCAGCCGGTACAGGGTTTCGGTTGAGCTGGATTGCTCCAACGCATCGCGCTCGGTCTCAATAGCCTGGCGCAGCGCCTGCTTGAGGCATTGCCAGTCCGGGCTGTTGTTCGCCTCCAGCCGGGCCAGCGCCTTGTATTGTTCCTGGGATAGCTCCACCCAACCCTCCAAGTGCTTGCAGTTGGCCCATCAAGGCCTGGATTTCTAGCAGGATCCGCTGGGTTTCGGCCTGGCTCTTGCCGGCATCGGCCTGCTTCTTCGCCGCATCCGCCTGAGCCTTGCCGGCCTCCAGCTGCATTTGCTGCGCTTGCTGCTCGCCCTGCTGCTTGTTCTGCTGCTCGACGCGACCCTTGATCTCGTCGTCTTCCGGAACCAGCCCCGGCATGTCGAGCTGGTCGGCGATGCTGCGAAGAAGCCGCGCGCGACCCTCCACGCCGATGATCTGCATGTCCGCCTCGTTGCCGGTAGCAGCCAAGAACTGCTGGCGGGCCTGCTGAGTCTGCTCGCGCAGTAGCATCGCGCTGGCACCGCGCGGCACCACACGGCAGTCTCCCTTGATCGACATGTCCGGGCTGTAGCGCATGTTGAACAGCCAGAGCGCGGCAATCACGCGACTGGTGACGCCCCGGTCAATGTGGCGAATGGCGTCCTTGATGCCCTTGTTCGCACTCTCCAGCAGCATGGACAAGCCACTGGCAGTGTTGCCTGCCCCGCCGACCTTCTCGTTGCCGTAGGAATAGCGCGGAATATTCGTCGCGTCGTCCGCGCGCTGTTCCCACTGGGAATAGACCTGCATCAGCTCGCCTGCACGACTGTCCGGCTGGTAGAAGCGGATGGCTGGCTGTGGGGAGCCGGTACCGGTGCGGTCGGTCTTGGTCCGCCAGCGCTTCATCGGGAAGATCTCGTTGGGATTTTCTTCCGGCGCCAGACGGTCCATGGCGATTTCTATTTGCGGGCCGCTGGCGAAGGCCATGTTGTTCGCTTGCGCCCGGGCGACAGCGCAGCACATGTCCTGCACGTCTGACATCAATTCAGGAATGCCGATGCCCCAGAAGGAGCCCGGTACCAACTGGAACGACGCCTTGTGGTACGGACGCGCGCCCATGGGGTTACGGTTGATCACACAGCGGATCACATGCCTGCCGATCAGGATAGCGTCGATCTCGTATTCGCCCAGCGGATCCTCGACTTGCTCGGGCGTCATGCCCCACTGCAACAGGATCAGGCCCTGGGCGCTGCCCCAGTAATGCAGCCCCTCGATCGTCTCACCCTGATTGGTCATCCAGTCGTGGCTGCGATCCTCCAGGCGGGCGCGCTCCGAATCGGTGGCCAGCCACTCACGCAGACCGCCCCGGCCATGCTCCACCAGCACCTGCTCGATTGCGTCGTCCTTGTAGCCCGGCACGCCGCGCAGCCGGTTCAGGTGTGCACGGGTGTAGCGCTCGCGCTCGATCAGGTAGGCGCCATCGTCGATGTCCGAGGAATCCGGCGACGGGTACAGGTCATAGGGCGATACGCGCGCGAACTGGGGCTTGATCGCCTCCACCTCGATCATCTGCCAGCCTTCCTTCCAGGCAAACTCAGGCACACGCTGTAGCAGCGGGCCCCGCAGGAACGCGGCGGGATAGGTCACGAAGTCATCAATGAACGACTCCAGCGCCTCGCTCCAGCCGCCTTCTTCCAGTTGGTCGTTGATCACCTCTTCATGGCGATCGGCGATCTGGCGGGCCTTGGCCTGCACCTCGCGGCGCAACAGGTCTTCCAGCTGCTGCTGGTCCATGCCCTGCGCGCGCTCACCCAGGCGCTGCGCAAAGGCGTTCAAATAGTCGGGCGGAATCTCGGCAACCGGCGTCGGGTCCAGCCCCCACGGCCTGCCGTTCGCCGGCATAAGGATGTCGCGGATCCAGGCGGCGGCGGCGCGGCACTTGGTGGTGGTCAGCTTCGGGTAGAGCTCGCTGCCGCCCTCTTCCTGAATTGCCCGCAGCTTGTCCGCATCGTACTCACCCTTCTGCCGACGTGCGCAATCCAAAAGGCGCCGCTCAATCGGCTGCTTGGCCGTCTTCGCCGCCTCGAAGGCGCCGCGGATATGCCCGGACAGCGAACTCTCCACCGCCTGCATGCGCCGCGCTTCGTCCTGGCGCTGCTGTTCGGCCTCTTCCTCGGCCTTCAGCTCGGAGGCGGGTTTGAAATGCAGCAGGCCCAGGCTCATCGCACGGCCTCCATCTGCCGATAGACCTGAGCGACTTCAGCCCTGCGGTCGTTACGGCGTTGCAGGGCGGCAAAGCGGATGCCCTGGACGTTTTCCAACAGGTCACGCATGTAGCCAGCCGGGTTGGCGGCAAACTCGGCCAGCTTGACGCGCACCTCTAACCCCATGCCATCCGCCACGTCGAGCTTGAACTGCACGGCCGGGTGCTCGTCGTAATGCTCAACCACCAGCACCGGATCCACCTGAATGTTGGACAGGTCGTTGCGCACCTGGTTGGACGGCACAGCCAGCGGCGCCAACTTGGACGCGATGAAGCTCGCTACCTGTCGATGCTCCACGGTGATGAAAAGATTGCTGCTCATGTGTGTGCGTTCCAGTTGCGGCGTCCGCGCTCCGTATTCGGAGCCGTTGGCGTGCTGTTCATGCCGGTGGACAGTTCAAACAGTCCACTGCGGGCGAGTGTTTCGAATGCTTTGGCGCCGTGTGACGCCCAGTCGTGACGCGGGGTCGGCCGGTATACGCCCAACCGGTCATCCCATTCCTTGCGGTAGTTGTCGAGGCAGTCGATCAGACGATCAACGCCAACCACCTTGTCATCGCCGCCAGCGTCGACCTGCTCGGCGAACCAGCACATCGGCAGGAACTGGCGTACCGCCTCGATGCCCTCGGCGTGGTTGCTAATTCGCGGCACGATCTGGAAGCGGATGCCGAACTGAGCTGCCGTGTCGACGCGGCTCTTGCCGGTACCGAGTTCACGCACCGCCAGGTCATGCGGCCCGTAATGCTGGCCGTAGGTGTAGCCCTTCTCACGCAGCTTGCGTGCATAGAACTCCAGCCCTTCGCCGCTGTGCTCCAGGTAGTCGATGATCCGCACCTCGCGCCCGATCACCTGGCAGAACACGATGGACATGGCGTCCGACATGCCCAAGTCCCACGCCGTGATGACCGGCAGCGACGGGTTGTAGGCGGCCTTCCTCGTGATGCGGCCGTTCTTGCGCAGCCAGCGCATCTGCTGCATGTAGTAAGCGCCGTCGATACTCTGCGCGAAGGCCTCGTCCGGCGTGGACGGGTACTCGCGCTTCATGTCGTCCTTCAGCACTTCGGCTTTCTTCACGTACCACGCCTGCTGGGCCGCATCGGTCTTGATGCGGTGCTTTGCGTCCAGTTCAGCGAAGTAGTCATGCAGCCAGCTCGGCACCACTACGCCGGCAGGGTCCAGGCGATAGCCCGGCTCATCCCACCACGGGAAGAAGTGAAACTGGAAATCCATCAGGGTCGGCAGCTTGCCGGCCTCGGACAGCTTCTGTGCCGTGGCGCAGTAGTCGTGGAAGTAGCCTTCACGCCCTTCGGCGGTGCTCTCCAGGGTCACCTGGTTGCCCAGGCCAACTGCTTCGAACGCGCCGGTAACGATCTCCTGCGCCTTGTCCGGATACTTGCGGCAGATCTTGCCGAACTCACTGACGTGCAGGCGCTGCAGCGTGCCGCCCCTGTAACTGGTCGATACTCGGATGCTCGAGCCATTGTCGAACACGTAGCCTTCGCCGCGATCGCTGGTCGGCACCGGCAGCTTCAAGCCGATGGTGTTGAAGATCGCCATCCACGCGCCCTGACGGAGCTGGTCATAGGCGAACTTGATCTTGTTCCGGAAGATGTCCTTCGCATCTTCCAGCGCGTGCGCGATGCAGCCAGCTGAGAAATTCTCGGTGAACAGACAGTCATCCAGCGCATCGATCATTTCGAAGGTGGTGAATCCGAGCTGACGCGCCTTCAGAATCACATTGCGGCAGTGGCTACGGATGAACCGCTCGCGCTGCTGCTTGTTCGGCCGGAACGTGCGCGTCTTGCCGTTCTTGTCCTTGATCTTGTAGAGCGTGTTCAGCCTGTACCACTTGTTATCCAGCGCGCGCAGCAGGTCGGCGGGATCGGTCAACTTGCCTTCGCGATGCAGCCGCAGCCACCGCTCACCCTCAAAGACGACGGCGGCCGGCGCCCTACTCTTCGACACCTGGCGCGACCTCGGCCAGCAGCTCCTTTAGCGTCTTGCCGATGCTGTCCTTGTCCTCGGCGTCGAGGCCGTAGCTCTGGCGCTCCATCTTCACCACGCGCTCCAGCGCCATCGTGGCGTTGCCCAGCGTCTTGCCGGCGTAGTCCAGAGGCACGTCGATCTCGGCCGCCTCGCCGCTCTTGAGCTGGACGGTCATGGTGCCTTTCTCCAGCTGCTCTTCCAGGCGCTGCATCAGCGTCTCGGCGAGCCCCTTGGCCTTCCTCAGCAAGCGCTGGTGGCCACGAATCACTTCCGCGCCAGCCTCGGCCGCCTGCTCGATGATCAGTTCGTCAGAATCAGCCCGAGCGACTTCCTTGGTCACGGCGAGGGTGGTTTTCTCCCGCACACGCTGGCGGATCTGCTCGGACAGGTCGCGCTGCCAGCCGTGATCGGTGGCGCGCTTGCGGATGGCGCCTTCGGACGGGCCATGCAGGCGGCTCAGCTCACGGTTGCTGTACTGGCCGGTTCGATAGTCGCGCTCGACCGCAGCCCAGTCGTAGCGGGCCCCTTTCTTTGCGGTCATGGTGCTTCTCCAGATAAAGCGCGGGCGCCTCCCGGCGTGCCGCTATTCGATGGCCGCGGGCCGATGACAGAACAGGCGCACATACGCCTGCAAGCCGCGCAGCTTTGCCTCGTCGAGCGTCACTTGCTCTCGGTGGGCGAAATAAGGTTGTCGAGCGTCTGCAGCGAGTTCGGCGCTTCCATCATCCACGCGGCTGGCGCCGGTATCGGCGGGCACTGCGGGGCAGGAGGCGCTGACGAGCAGCCGGCGACGGCCAGCAGCAACACCGGCAGCAAGGCGCTGGTTCTCATCGCGTGCATTCTTCAGCTCCAAGGTTTCCTGTTGGTCGTGACGGTCGCGCTCGGCGAACGCCGCTTCGGTCAGCCGGATTGTCTCTTGCAGTTGCGTGACACCCTGCTGTGACAGGTCCAGCGCTTCGGCCAGCCGGTCACGCTCGCCGCCCAGATAATCCAGTCGCAGCCAGCCGGCCGCGACGATGGCCAGCAGCGCCGCGCCTGCAAACAGGTACAGCCTCACAGCCCGACCTTGCGCTTGGCATCCAGCACGGCGTCGACGATCTCATCAATTTGGCGGTCCTTCTTCGCCTCGCTCCAGGCGAACCAAGCGCGCACCACCACCCAAGCCGGCAGGCCGCACACGAAGATCAGACCGCCGATGGCAACCATGCCAATGTCATCGTTTGCCCAGTGGCCGATCCCCAGCCAGCGCACCACGAATGCGCCGCCGCACAGGCTGGCCACGGTGGTGCTGATCATCGCCACCACAAACTCGCGCACCGTCTTGGGCAATGTCATCGCCATCACGACAACAGCCGCAAGAATGGCGACGAAGCCAAAGGCGCCCAGCTTGTACAGCGCGATGCCACCAGCAGCGGTCAGTGGGCCTGGTTCGGACATGTAGATACCTGTGTGCTTCACGCGGGCACTCCCGGCACAGGGCCTGGTGGTGTCATGTAGAGCCGGCGCTCATGCGCTGAAATCCGCCAGGGAGCAAAGACCCAGGCCGAGCGCCGGAAAGAGGTGCCCAGCCGAAGCCGGGCGGTTTGTGGCAACGTCTCCCGACGTGGCCCTGGCAGCGCCTCACGGCGGGACCAGATACGACAAGGCCCCGCACTTAGCGAGGCCTCAAAATAGTTGTGCGCGTCTTTCCGCGCTGTCTGCCAAAGGGCGATCTGCTGCTGGCACCCTATTGCACCAGTCTCAGCGGATCACCCTCGCGCCGAACCACCGTAGGTAGGAGCTGGTTCGCACGGGCTGCCGGTGTTTTTCAATGAACGAGCCCCACCGCCGGCTGGGGATGTCCAGGCTCTCCCGAAGGCCGCCCTGGCTACGGACACAAATGCCGCCAACAAAAAGCCCGGCGCTAGGCCGGGCTTCATTCAATCAACTGGGACCAGAATCATAACTGGTATCGAACTTTGGTCTCCTGGCCTCTTCGGCGCGTTCAGCCGCAGCGACCTCCGACACAGCTTCCGCTTCTGACGCACAATATTTCAGAATGCCGTCGTTGATATAAACCGCCCACAGTTCCCTCACCATGGGCCCACGAAGCCCGACCGGAATGTCTTCGCCCTGTATCTTTTCGTATCTGACCGCCACGTGAAGCTCCTTGTTTTCCCAGCGCTACGTACGCATAAAAAAGCCCAGCGCTTAGGCCGGGCTTATTTGGGGTGCTGCTTCACACAATGGGGAAAATTTACTCGAATGCTCGACATGGCGTCAAGCGTTAGGAGTCATTCGACTTTTTCGCAGGCGGCGGCGATGGTGGTGGGCTCTTGGGCATCACGTTTGTCGTCCTGCCCGGATTCACGTTCAACCCCTCGTTGATGCCCCTTTGCTCCGTCTGCCCCTGCTTCATCTTGTCTGTCATTGGTTCCCTGCTCCTCTTCAACTGGTTGCAAAAATTCTACCCACGATACTTCTGATCCGCCTATCAGGTGTGCGGCAATGCTTGGGCTGAAACAAACCCATCGTCCACTATCCAGCAGGCCCCCTGTAGCAAAAAGTGCCCGGTTCCAGGTTGTGTCGGCCAGACAAGGGGGTATCCGCAAATGCGGCGTCCGTCTCGGAGCTGCAGCACAACCAAGCGCTCTCGGTACAGAACAAAACCGTACACCCAGTCAGTGTGTGATGCACGCGTCGTAAGCCGACACCGCCTGGCCAGCTTGTAAAACGAATCTGTGCAAGCCGCGAAAGCCAGTGCCAGCCCAAGCAATACGGCCAGGGCGACCGACAAAGCCATCGCCCTGTCGTCCGTCCATACCGCCCAGACGAAACAGCATTCACCGATGGCGTGGGCGGCCTTCTTAATGGCCTCTACCATCAGACTAATGAGCCCCGTACAGATAAGAGCCTGTATCACTCGCTCAAACTGGCCAGGCTTTGGAGCATCAGATAGCCAATAAAAAATTACAGTCGAGATAAATCCGGGTAGAAGCAGTTGGATCGCTGGAAGCAACTCACCGAAGATTTCTCCCACCACCCACTCCGTTTCTCAATGAACGCAAAGCTGAACAGTAGCACACGGCCACCTAGCATTTAAGCAGCCCAGTGCTCTTCATCCATGATCCGCTCCACTGGCTCCAGCGCCTTGCGATCCATCTCGCCAATGGTCCGCTGCAGACTTTCCCAGATCGGCGCCCAATCTCTTGCCCACTGGCTGACGCTGATCTTCTCGCCATACCAGTCAGCCACGAACTCAGCGATGCGGCCCGGAGTCCATTCGTCACGCCCTCCTGTCACGAAGCCTTGATACGAAATCAAAGCAGGCAATACCAGGCAGTACGCTCGCGACTCCTTCACCTTCGTCAGACCGGCCGGCTTCTCCCAGCCGAACCAAACCAGCGTGCGCGCAACATCCTGATCGCGTGCATTGGCCAACGGCGAGTAGAGGTAATGTCCGAAGTGTTGCAGCGGTTTGTTCAGCGAGGCGATCGCGTGCTGGATACGCCCCATCGTCATCATGTGAGCACACCGCGACGAACTGTTGTCCCGGGCAGAGCGGCGCGTCTCCTGCACTTCCATCCGCTGCGCCACGACCTTGACCCGGCTTTCCTCCTCGTCACCCACGGCCGCGAACACTGCTTCGATCGTCTTGCGCTTCGCAGCGGCGCGCTTTGTTTCGATCTTCGCATGGTCCATGGTTGCGGCCGTAATCGAGCCGCGGGACTCATACTGCGAATCGTGCCAAGCCTGGCGTGCTGTGATCAGTCGCATATCCCTTCCCCTATTGCGCAGTGCGTACAAATTGCGCACTTTGCGTACGCAGTGAATCGGTGTTTTTCTTCTCAACGGCGCTTGCCGCCTGGCTTTGCGCAGCGTTCGCAAGTGCGTAGTTCATGCGCAGTTGGCTCCGTGCCGTGCAATCAGGATCGCGTCGGCTACCGCCTGCCCTTTTCCCTTCAGATCGAGGATGCGAAGGTCTGGGTAGAGCTGGATGGCTCGGCTACGGGCTGCGTCCTTGTCGGTGCCCACTAGGCCCGCGCGCTTTTTCCAGGCCTGTGGGGTCACCAGCGTGTACGGAATAGCCATGCCCTGCAGAATCCCCTCTACCACTCCAGCCGCGTGGCCAAAGGTGAACATCGACGAAACGCCCTGGCCTGGCATCGCGCCTACCTGCTCGAGGTATGCGTGAGTGTTGAACTCGCCGATGGTCTCGCGGATGAAGGCAGCCACCGCAGCGCCGTTCACTCGGCTTTTCGCCCCAACCTTGACGGTCGGCATGTTGAGGTGAGCGACGTAGTTGCCCCCGTCGGTCATCGCGACAATGGCGCCGGTACAGCCTGGATCGATTCCTAGAATCACTGCGCTGCCCCCTGATCGCTCGATATCGCCCGCACCACCTCGTCACGCGTACCGACGTAGGCAAACGGCACATCCCCAGCCGGACGAGTTACGGCGAATCGCTGCTCCGGCAATCGGCAGATCGCCACGGTGTAACCGGTATCCGTAACCCAGCAGTCCTTGATCGGGTGACCGTCCCGGTTTTTCTTTTGCGCCCACTTCATGCCGCTGCTCCTTTCACCACCAAAAGCCCGTCCCCTACTAGGGACTCATGTGTTTCTGCGATAGCCCGCGGAATGTCCTGCCAGTCCACCTCCCCCTTAGCTCGGCCGTCGATCACGTCATGGCAGCGACTGCAGGCGTATACCGCTACGGTGTCGAAGCCCTTCATGCCGACGCCCTTCTGCCCGCACGGGATATGCGCAAGCACGGTCGTGGCGGGATCGAAGTTGCAGATGCCTGGCATCCGGACGGTGCAGTCCTTGCCGCGCGCGCTGTCGCGAACCTTCTTGCTGGCGATCTTCATGCCACACGCTCCCGATCCATCAGCCCGGCCATCTGCTCGATCTGATCCTGGTCACAATCGGGCCAGTAGCGCTCAGCCAGGTGCTGGCAGATACCCGCGTAGAACAACTCAAACTCGCCCTGCTCCATCCGATCGAACGCCAGGCTCTGCGGTACCAGCACGTCGATCTGCTTGATTTCAGGCAGCACGGCCTTGAGCATCCGCGTCGCAACCTCGCCCAGCATCGTCTCCGCTGCAGCCAGTATCGCGGTGACCACCGGAGCAGCATCGATCTGCTCTATCTCACAGCAAACGCCCGACTCGCGCTGCAGGCGCTTGATTGCGGCGTGCTGGTCGAGGCCCTCGAAGCCTTCCAGCTGAGCCACTACCAGGCCCCCAAGTAGGTGCGCTTTGCGGTGCTGACCAAGGTGGCGCGGCTTGCTTAGCTCGGCGCGCAGGTCATCACCCGTCCGGTAACCACGGTCCCGCATCAATCGGCGATCCGTGGCGAAGCGCGGTACCAGCGCACCGACCACTTCACCGGTGCTCTCGATCACAGCCCGCTCCACGCGGAACAGGATGTGCCGACGCTCCTTGCGCTTGCGGCGCGGTGCGAGTTGGTCAGCCATGGGGACCTCCTGCCGTCTTGTTCAACCGCGCCCGATGGGGGGCGAACTTCGCCAGCAGCGCCTGACGAGCTTCCTCGCCGCTTTGCGGGATTCCCTGTGCCTCGCGCACACGTAGGGCGAACTGCAGGCTCTGCTCTTCCGCCAGCATTGCTTCGGGTTTCTGGCTGTCGTGGCCGATGCCGAGCGGTGTCGCCATCCCCAGCGCCTGCCCTGCCATGGCACGGCGCGTCATCACCGCATAGCTGCGGGCGAACAACTTCCAGCTCTCGGCTCCCGGCAGCTGCATCAGCACATCCAGGCCAACATCGATCGCCGCGTGGTAGGTCACCGGGTGCGACCAGGTCGCCGAGATCCGGCAGGAGGGATGCGCGTTGCGACAGGCCTCGTCATAAGCCCGCTCGGCCGTCTGCAGGCCCAGCGACTCGGGCGTTGGGCTGCACCACTCGACGAACTTGCCCGGCGCTGGCACGAAGTCACTCGGCTCGGCCCGGAGACGACGTAGGCCAACCTCAACCTGCGCATCCCAGTCGCGAACACCACCCTCGATCATGGTTTTCACCCAGGTGACCTTGGCGGAGTCCAGCGCCTCCTTGTTCGGCCACGCCTGGCGCCACGCCGGCCGGGCATTGCGGATCTCTCGGAACAGCCGGTTGATCAGCTCCTCGACCGCCGCTTTCTCGGTGGCGCTCAGGGCAGCGACGATGTCGGCGGCAGCAGGCACAGCCAGAGACGGGATGGCGGCTGGGCCAGCACGAACGATACGGGCCGAGACGTTCTGGACGGAATTCATTGCTTGCCCTCCAGCCAGCCGGTGTCATCGAAGTTGGCTTCGGGCCCAGAGGCACGACGCAACGGCGTGACCTTGCCAGTCGCTTGCGCCGCGTCCCGCTTGATCCACTTCGTCAGCAGGCTCACCCAGGCGGCTTGCGTCTCGACTCGGCCGCTGGCCGCGTAGTGGCACACGAACGCGCCGATGGCGTCATGGGTGAACAGGTCGACAGGCATCGCCATGCGCAGGGCGTAGTTTTTGAGCAGGTCGGGGTCTGGTACCCAGTTCAGCGTCATCTCGATCGGAGCGTTTGGGTCGACCGCGAAATCACCTTCCGCGCGTTGTGTGTTGTGTTGCTCTTTACTCTTCTCTACATCTTCTTTAGGTAACGCATCGCTAACGTTCGCAGCGTTACCATTGCCGTTACCTTTACCGTTAGCGGCCTTGTGTGCTGCGACCCGCTTTGCCGTGAGAAGCCGGTTCTTCGCGGTCTTGCCGTTGTGACGGTCGAAATTGGGCAGGCTTATCACGCCATCGGCCTCCACCATCCAACCGACCAATTTCATGTGTTCGCAGAATCCGGTAACGCCCACCATGCGATCGAGTAACCGCTTGCTAACGCTCGGAGCGTTACCATCTGCTGTCTGTTGGTCGAACCAACCCCATACGCGCAACAGCTTGCCCACCACTGCATCGCAGTCGATGTCTGCAGCGTCGGCGATCTGGCAGACCTCCGGCTTGTCGAGGGTGATCAGTTCGAACTTGATCCAGTCACCAGCCATGTTAAAACCTCACAACAGGCCCTTCTAGGGCCTGAAAAGGCGCCCCCGAAGGGACGCGCTGTTATCCTTTAACCAGCCGCAGACGCCGCCCTGCGATAGGCAGTGCATAGAGCTGCTGCTGCAGGTTCTCTAACGCCACCTGCAACATCGCCTCGTTGATCGAACAGGCACGGCGTACCGCCTCCTGCGCTAGTGCGCCTTGCTCCGCCTGGTTCAGCCGGCCGATGGCGGCCGTGCATACCTCATTGCTAAACATTGGCATTCCCCTCCCCTTGCCCCTTTCAGGGCCTTTTAGGCTGATTTCGCATCGCCCACACTGCTGTGCAGCGACTGCTTGGCCAGATCGAAAAGCAGCCCGCTCAGCTCTTCCTGGCTGATCGGCTCGCCGCGGAATAAGGCTGCCAGCAGGTGTGCCTGCTGCTGCAGCAACAGCCCAGCCAGGATCTGTTCCTGCTGGCCGCCCTGCTGCAAGCGATGTCCGATGAACATGCAATCGCGCGCGTAACCCGTCAGGTTCTCCGCGTGGGCCAGGCGTGACGCCTGGATCAGCTCCTCATGGTCTTCGGTACAGACGCGGACCTTGATCTCTCTGATCAGGTGCGTGCCGGGTGCCCGGCGGCGGCGATCTTCACAAAGCTTCGTTTGGGTCATGGCTCTTTGCTCCTGGTGGTGGATATGGGTGACGCGGTACAGCTGGGGCGCTTGGCCCCTTGTCGGTCCTGGCTCAATCCTTGGCGATCCGCTGCAGCGTGCCGGCGATCTTCTCGGCGCTCTCCAGCAGTTCTTTGGCTTCTTGAGTGGATAGATCGGTGTCGCGCCGGCCCCGGCGGTCGGCTGGCTTGCGGGGCGAGCGGCGCTCTCCAGCGAGAGCCGGTTTACGGCTGCCTGATAGGGCAGCCGCACTCTTGGTAGGCGCCGCTGCTGCAAGCAGCCACTCGGCTGTGAAATCACCGTTCGAGGCGTCAGCCAAGCGAGAGGCGTAATTGGTTTCACCGGTGTATTCGGTGCGAGGTAAAGAACCGCGAGCAAGCCACTTATCAATTGCCTGGCGGCGGATGCCACATATCTCGGCCGCAGAAATCGGGCCCCCAACCTTCTCGACCGCTATGGAGATTGCGTTCATGGTTCGTCCTATTGATCAACTATCGGTTGATATTAAAGATCAACTGACTGTTGCGCAACTGGCGTGGCAAGATCAACCCATGGTTGACTCTCAGGAAATCCGTGCGGCTTTCGCTGCCCGCCTCAACACTTCATTGGACGATGCGCCGGGCGTCAGGAAGGGGCGCGGCCGCAACACCGATCTGCAAGCCGCGTTAAAGAAAATCGGCGTTGAAGCATCTCTTCAGGCAACCAATAAATGGCTGCGCGCTGAGTCAATCCCAGAGAAGGACAATCTGCGGGCGCTAGCCGGTTGGCTAAACGTGCGTGCTGAATGGCTCGAGTACGGCGTTGGCCCGATGCTAGCTTCCGCTGATTCATTGGCGGCAGGAGTGGCAGAGAACAGGCCGGCGCGCGACATAGCTGCCGGACAGGTAAATATGCTCGCTATGATCGCCACGCCTCGGTCGCGGCAGATTCTCGAAAGAATCGCAATGGCGGCCGCTCAAGGGCGGCTAACCGATGATGATGTTGAGTTGTTGGATCGGATTGCTGCTCGCTTTGAAAGCGCCCCCGTAGGTAACGCAAAAAGCCGAGCTGGAAGCTACCAAAAGCTTAGGGAAAAATTTAAGTCCAATGATTGAAATTCTGAGCCGTGAGGCTTTTGGGGGCACGCTTCGCGAGCCTGGCAGTAAGGGAATCAGCCCCATTTTTCGGGCCAAGATTCGCACAGCAACCGGCTCAGCTCGCTGCTATGTCAAGCCGCTCACCGACCAGATCCAGTGCCCGACCACGGGAAGGTTTGTTGCCAACCAAGAGCTGATCAATGAAGCCCTAGGATACGTGCTCGCTAAATCATGCGGCCTGACGGTTCCATCAGCGGCGGGCATTGTGATGCTCGACAGGGAGCAGATTCCATCTTCGCTCTGGGCCGAGCTGGATAGGGCTGCGGGCCGCCACGAACAAGAAAACTATTTCTGCTGGTTCAGCCAGGACATGGATTTTCCGAGCCTAAAGCAGCGGCACCTGAATGGGCAGCAGCTGACTTCGCTGCATGATCGTCGCCTGAAGCGCCTTTCTCTGGAGTTGGCGAAGAACCCGGACTCTCCGAAGGTCATTGCTTTCGATGGCTGGTTGTTGAACTCGGATCGCAACGCTGGAAATTTGCTTGCATCCGGACCCAGCGGGCTCACCTTGATCGACCACGGCCGCATTCTCAACTTTCCCAACTGGGCGCCGGGAGGCACTGGAACCTTTCCCGAACCCTGCATGAACAAGCTTCAATGGCTGATCGACCTTCACAACCCGCACTGGAGTGAGAAGCTGCCCAACTCCAGCGCTCGGGTAATGGCCTATAATGGCTTTGCAGTCAGCTTCCGGCAGGATGGCGAGAACGCAGCGAGGCAAGTGCTGTCCGAATTCTTCGACCAGATCGACATCGACGCCATCATCCAGTTGCTGCAAGATCTGTTCGATCCCGCATCCTACGCAAAGGCAGCAGGCCACGTTATATGAACGCAGTCGCCCGACTACGCTCCCGATTTACTGAACAGCAATCCGATGCCCCGATTGTCAAAGGGCACTGGCGGCCGATTAGCGTTTGCCTGGACCAAGACACTGGCGAATATCTCAACGTTGGCGTCATGTTTACTCACGGCGGCAAGGTTGAAGTGCGCATGCTTGATAGCTTCGATCGCATTAAGTGTCTTTACGACAACCGCATCGATCAGAATGATCTGGCTCACCTTATGTATGACATCGAAGCCTCGATCATAGAGACCGGCGCCGATCTGCCAGAGATTTTGAGCGACACCATACGGCTCGGTGCTCCGCTTTTCGCTTCCGGCGAGAGTGCTGAGTCAGTCGTCGACGAGTTCTATGAAGACGTAGTCACGCTAGGTCGGCCTCGCGCGGGTGCGCAGGAATATGCATTTCGATACCAGTCGACGCCCAAGCTTCGTTCTTCGGTATTTGATCTGATGAAGCAGCGCATGCATATGCAGGCGTCTCGCATCATCCAGACTGAACGGTTCCAGCTACCACTACGCAACAGCGGCCATCGCATCGAAATGGACGTTCCCCTGCTCAGCTCAACCGCATCAGGGACCATTGTATCGGCCTGGTACAAAAGCCCGTTGGTGGTAGAGATCAACCTATTGCAGGCCTCAGCCGACCTAAACCTCATCCGAAGCAATTCGGACCGGCAAGCAGCCGCCATATCTGTTTTAGTGCCCAACGCCAGCAGCGGCCTGACCGACCAAGAGTTTCGCAAGCACGACGCCGCCACCCGCCGGCAGATAGACCGTATCCGTGCGACCGGAATTCAAGTTATCGAAGCCAACAACACCGGCGAACTGGCCGACCTCACCGTTGGCTGGTGGCGCGAGCGCTGCGCCTGAATCAAGCGAGCCCCCATCAGAAGGAACTGCACATGGACAAGAGCCGCCCGATCCCTCGTGCGCTACTTACTGGGATGTTTGCCGGAACGGCAGTGCTGGCTTACGCCGCAGGCGTCCTGAGTGTTAACCACAGCAAGCCGAGCACTTGGGAAGAGTGCATGGTCGCAAACTTAGAGAAGGCGCACTCCCAAGCCGCGCTCTCAGTCCTATCTAAGCACTGCAACGCGTACCCCCGGCGCGGCTAGGCCAGCCCTCCATACAATCTAACAACGCAAGGAAGCGAAACCATGAGCTATCTAGTACTCACCCGCCGCGAAGGCGAAAAGATCACGCTGCGCGTTCAGCCGGGTACAAACGCTGACGACCTGCTAGCGCAGCTCCTTCTCGACGGCATCACCGTGACGGTCAAAGGCATCAAGGGCAGTCGCACACAGATCGCGATCGAGGCGCCGCTGGACCTGCAGATATTGCGGAGCGAGTTAGAAGAGGCATGAGCGCAGAGAGTAGTTTCGTTGCGCTTACCAAATCCAGGGTTGCCATATGAAGCAGCAGTTTGTTCAGAAATCTATTATAGAGATCGCGCACTGGCCGGAAGATGCCGAGTTCTCAGCTGCATATCCTGAAGGCGCGCGGCCAAAACGAACAGTCTTTTCTCCTGGCGATCCCGATGAGCTTTTCATTCTTAGCGATTGGCGCCATATGTTTAAGCGCTCCGACAAGAAATATCCAGAGCAGTACTGGGCGGAAATAATTGCATATCAGGTAGCGATGCTACTTAGCGTAAACGCTCCCCCATGTTTCGCTGCGATTGACTCAAGCCGGAGCCAATGCGGCGCGTTAAGTCCTTGGTTTTATGAAGAAGGTGACGAGTCATTTTATTCAGCCGGAAACTTCTTCCATAAATGGGTTCCCGATTTCGACCGGGACAAAGGAACCCAGCACAATATCATTGACGCAGACACGTTCAATAATCGCGTCCTAGGCAGAAATCAGATATATGAGTTTTGGAGCATGATGCTTTTTGACTCTTTGATCGGTAATACAGACCGACATCAGGATAACTGGGGCCATCTGTTAAAGGCTGTTCCGTTATCTAAAAGTGTAGCTAGGCGACGGCAAGAAAAGTTTGATGTTAAGTGGAGGTTTGCGCCGTGGTTTGATAACGGTACAAGCCTAGGGCATGAATTGCTTCCGGCAAAGTTTACTAAATGGGATGACGGGGCACTTGATCGGTACATACTCCGAGGTAAACACCACCTGCGTTACACCCGAGATTCGGGCGAGCGCATCGGGCACATAAATTGCTTTGCCCTGGTCGAAAAAAAATCTGACGTGAAATTATTGCTCTCGAAAAAGCTCAAAGGCTTCGATATCGGCCGGCTGGCAACGATCCTTGACCAGCTGGTTGCTTTGCCTGCACCTGATGGTGCTAATCTGACGTCTGAACGCGCCGAATTCATTCTTCGGCTAACGCGTAGACGCGCCGAGCTTCTGACGGAAAAACTAGCATGAGTGCGATCGAACACATCTATGAGCCATCACGACTGCTTTTGGTCTGGCATCCCACGGATGAAAGCCAACCACGCCATCGGCGAGTCGTAGGCGAGCTTGTTAGGCAGGGAGATGACGCTGTCTTTCGGTACCTAAAAGGAACCGATGATTTCGAAGCCGCATTGAACGAGGGCTTTTTTGAGTTTCCTGCATTTGCAGATAAAAAAGATAACGCCTCACAGGCAGGTGCGCTCGATGTCTTTTTACGCAGGATTCCGCCTCGCAAGCGAGAGGATTTCAAAGAGTATCTTGGCCAGTACAATTTACCGCCAGATTTTTCCGGCTCACCATTCTCTCTTCTCGGATATACCGGAGCGCGCCTAGCTAGCGATACGTTTGAGCTCTGCCCGGACCTGAGTGATGCGAAAGCGCCGCTCGATTTCGTGATCGAACTTTCAGGAGCACATCATTATCATGACCCAAGCCGGGCGCTAGCAGAGGGAGATGAAGTCGATTTTATAACGGACGATGATAACAAGCACGATGGCCAAGCTATTAGAGTTGAGTTACGCGGCTCTAAAATCGGTTACGTAAACAAAGCGCTGGCGCCGAGCTTTAGGAGATTATTACGAGAGGGAACCGTGCGCGGAACAATCTTAAAGACCTTTGTTTCTAGATCGAAACTGGGAATTATAGTTTTAGTGAAATACTCGTGACGGTTTCTAAGAGTGGTAATAACGACGAAGCCCCGCATTTAGCGGGGCTTTTTGCAACTACCCCGTCTCCAAATTGCGCACCATCGGCCAGCGATCATGGATCCACGCATACGCCTCCGGCGGCGTGCTGGTAACCACATACACGCGCCGAGCTTCACCCTCGCCCAGCACCAGGCAGTCCAGCCCATAGCCGGGCTGCATATCGAACCAGTGCGACTTCCGGCTGGCGTCCTTCTCCATGTAGCGGTCGATCAGCCCTAACGCGCGCTGCGGCCTGTACTTGTCCCAGCCGCCCCACTCGACCGTCTCCAGGCGCGCCCAGCCACCTTGCGGGCCTCTGCCGGCCTCCTCCCTTCTCCTGCCCCATTTTACCCAGCCAAGCGCTTCACCGCCTTCCAGCATCACAGGGAACGCGGCTTTGGGGCTGGGGAAATAGACCTTGAATGACCGCTCGGCATCGCGAGCCTCTACGCCTCCGCACATACCACATACCACCACTCGTTTGACCTTTAGATCAGCCTAGACGATGCACAGCGCTAGTGAAGTGCCGGTTGCTCCCTTCTCGCCACGGCGCCCTGATCATCGATCGATACACCGCACCAGTTATCAACTATCGGTTGTTGACAAGACATCAACTAATGGTTGATATTTGTTACCAGCCACGGCACATCCATGGCAGGGCCTACAAGCCCACCGCTCTTTAATAACCGATTGCACCGTTCAGTCCCGACAGGTCCGGCGTCAGCCGACAGCCTGAGCGATGGTGGATAAACCGACTGATACGCCAGTGAAGCTGGCCCACGCATGGCTCTGGTGACCATGCCGGCTCGACCTGTTGATGCATCTGGAATCAGCAGCCACCGAGACGCGCAGCGAGTACTCCCTGCCGGAGCCAAGATAAGGCGCAAGACCGGCACAGTGCGAAGCGGCGAAACAACGCCTCTCAGGGTGGCAAGTAACCGT
Organism: Stutzerimonas xanthomarina DSM 18231; assembly: GCF_900129835.1. GTDB lineage: Bacteria > Pseudomonadota > Gammaproteobacteria > Pseudomonadales > Pseudomonadaceae > Stutzerimonas > Stutzerimonas xanthomarina. The sequence continues at coordinate 394,887 of NZ_FQXA01000002.1, read as the reverse complement.
GAACCGACAGCCAGAACGATAAGCCGCGCAAGACCCCAGCAGGTGAGCGCGGCAATCACCTATCCAAGCGCCCATCGAGACAGCCGCTTCCCCCCCACCCATAGCATTGGTCCTGCAATGAAGGAGGCGGCTGCCTGATTGGCGCCAACAGCGAGGGAAATGCGATGAGCAATCCAGAACAGGTATATACGGCGCGCAACCGCGACCGTGCGAATGCGGGCAACTACGGGGCTGCGGCCAAGTATCTGAGCCCAACGACAGAGCGCACCATTGAAAAGCGGCTTCAGGAGTCGCTCCGCAAGGCTAAGGCTTTGCGCGTCGCAAACCGGCTCGCGCAAGACATGCGAGTCAGGACCAGCGGCAACCCGACCGAATGCGGGCTTGCCCGGATAGCGTTTCAGCTCCATGCCATCCGTGAGGCCGAGAACTTCGACGCTCTGCTGTACCGGGACCGCTTTGCGGACGGGATGATCACTGCGGCGCTGGTGTTTGGCGTTATCCGGTACCCCGCGTACGACCGCCTGACCGGCCTTCGCCATAACGCTTTCACGCATCGCAACCGGGAGCTGCAGCCATGCACGTTCTGAAGGAAGTTGCGGGTGGCGCTGGCTTGTTTTTCGTCGTGGTCCCGTTCCTCGCCTATCTGGTCCATGTCGGCCTGCTGGGGGGTGTATGACCCGCTATCAGCGCGCCAAGCGCTACGCCTTCTGGCGCGGTTTTGCGCTCGCCCTGGCCGTGTTCACCGGCTGGATCTACCTGAGCGCGCTTGCTGGGGAGATCACCGGATGACCGAACGAGCCCTTCTGCTTTGCTGCGGCTTCGCCGCGATGAGCCTCTTCAGCCTGGCGATCGCCGGACGGCTGATGATCGAACACACCTTTTCCTGACCGTACCCAACTGACCGAAGCGCCAGCCCGTGAGGCTGTGCGCCTGGAGCTCTGCATGACTGATATCGCCGTATCCCCAAGCAAGGGGTTCAGCCTGACCCCGCAATCGCTCGACGAGGCCATGCGCTTCGCCGACATCCTGTCCAAATCCAGCATCGTTCCGAAGGACTTCAACGGCAACCCGGGCAACATCCTGGTGGCTATCCAGTGGGGTCTGGAGCTGGGCCTGCAGCCGATGCAGGCCATGCAGAACATCGCCGTTATCAACGGTCGCCCGGCACTTTGGGGCGACGCGGTGATCGCCCTGGTCCGCGGCTCACCACTGTGCGAATTCATCTACGAGACGGACGATGGGACCACCGCCACCTGCCGTGTGAAGCGTCGCGGCGAAGACGAGCAGGTCCGCACGTTCAGCATGGAGGACGCCAAGACCGCCGGCCTGATGGGCAAGTCTGGCCCTTGGACCCAGCACCCCAAGCGCATGCGCCAGATGCGGGCCCGCGCCTTCGCCCTACGTGACGTTTTCCCCGATGTGCTGCGTGGCATGCCGGTTGCCGAAGAAGTGCAAGACATGGCGCCGGAGCGCGACATGGGCACGGTTCGAACGGGCCAGCCGGCAGAGCGCAAGTCGCTCGAGAAGCAGCCTGAAGCTCTCCCGAGCTACGACGACACCGAGTTCGCCACGAAGCTGGTCGACTGGAAAGACCTGATCGAGGGCGGCAAAACCACCGCCGACCGCATCATCAAAATGTCCGCTTCCAAGGTCGGGCTGACTGAAGAGCAAAAACAAGCCATCCGCGACCTCGAGGTATCTGACGCATGAGCATGATCATTCACGACGTACAGCAGGGAAGCACTGAATGGCATGCCCTGCGCCTGGAGCACTTCACCGCCTCGGAGGCGCCGGCCATGCTTGGCGTCTCCAAGTACCAGACCCGCTCTGATCTGCTTCAGCAGAAGAAGACGGGCTTGGCGCCCGAGGTCGATGCCGCCACTCAGCGCCTGTTCGACAACGGCCACGCTACTGAAGCCATGGCCCGCCCAATCGTGGAGCGGATGATCGGCGAAGACCTGTATCCGGTGGTCGGCACGCTCGGTAACCTGCTGGCAAGCATGGACGGTATGACCATGCTGGGCGACACCCTGTTCGAGCACAAGGCACTCAACCAGTCCCTGATCCAGCAGATCGCCGCCGGCGAGCTGGAAGCCCACTATTGGGTCCAGCTGGAGCAGCAGCTGTATGTCAGCGGCGCCCAGCGCGTGATCTTCGTTTGCTCGGATGGTACTGAAGAGAATTTCCATCACCTCGAGTATCGGCCGGTACCGGGCCGTATCGAGCAGATCCTGGCTGGCTGGAAACAGTTCGAGGAAGACCTGGCTGCCTTCGTGCCGGAAGCGCCAGCCGTTCCCAAGGCCGTTGGCCGCACGCCGGAAACCCTGCCAGCGCTGCGCATCGAAGTCACTGGCATGGTCACCAACAGCAACCTGGACGCCTTCAAGGCCCACGCGCTGGACGTCATTGGTGCAATCAACCGTGATCTGGTCACTGATCAGGACTTCGCTGACGCGGAGCAAGCCGTGAAGTGGTGCGGCGAGGTCGAGGACAAACTGAAGGCCGCCAAGCAGCACGCCCTCAGCCAGACCGAGAGCATCGACAGGCTGTTCAGCACGCTCGACGACATCACCGCGGAGGCTCGCCGCACACGTCTCGAGCTGGACAAGCTGGTAAAGGCCATGAAGGAAACGCGCCGGCAGGAGATCAAGATCAGCGCCGAGACCGCGTTCGCTGCGCACATCGCCGCGATCAACAAGCGCCTCGGCAAGGTGCAGCTACCGCAGATTCGTGCGGATTTCGCCGGCGTGATGAAAGGCAAGCGCACGATCTCCACCCTGCAGGACGCCACCGATACCGAGCTGGCCCGTGTGAAGATCGAAGCCAACGCGATCGCGGAGGGCATTGAAACCAACCTAGTCAGCCTGCGCGAGCTCGCGAAAGACCATGCATTCCTCTTCACCGATGCGCAGCAACTAGTCTTGAAGGACAACGAAGCGCTGACCGCCATCGTGAAGGGGCGCATTGCAGAGCACGAAGCCGCCGAGCAGACCAAGGCCGAGGCGCGCGCCGAAGCTGAGCGCGAGCGAATCCGCGAGGAAGAACGCCAGCGGCTGGAGCAGGAGCAAAAGGAGCAAGCCGATCGGGCCGCTGCGGAACAGGCCGCAAAAATCGTCGAGCCACCTCAGGCACAACCGGCAGCAGCCGAGCCGATCAGCGACGTCGCGTCCGTTGCGCCAGTGTCGGAGGCAATCAGCCTTCGGCCAACAGCTTCGGCTGCCCCGGCTCAGCTGGCCGACGATGGCCAGCGCATCAAGCTGGGCGACATCAACGCTCGCCTCGGCTTCTCGCTGACGGCTGACTTCCTGCGCAGCATCGGCATCGAGTCGGTCGGCCGCGATCGCGCTGCGGTGCTCTACCGCGCCTCGGACTTTGCCCGCATTTGCACCACCTTGATTGCCCACATCGGCAGCCTCGAACAGCGCATTGCCGCCTAACCCCGCCACCCGATTCGGCGCCCACGCAGGGCGCCCTGACGGAGACTCATCATGCATCACCTCACCACACTCAACCTTCCGACTCCGCCTGGTCGGGAGACAGACCGGCGCGCCCTGGTCATTCAGGTCGGCGCTTTCCTCGCTAGCGGCGGAAAGATCACTCGCCTCGGGCATACCGAATGCGCCCCGCAGAAGGTGTCCTGCTGGAACACCAGTATCACCCGCCAAAACAAGGCGCGGCGCGAATACGAGCACCGCCAGGCTGAGCTAGCCAAGACCATCGCCGACCTGGCCATCCTCCAGACGGAGCTTGGCCCCATCCGCCGAACTTCGTACGAGATTTACAAAGCCCTGAAAGGCCAAGGCAGCAAGCTCAACTCCATCATGGTCGAGCAGATCGCCGCAAAGTTCGGCATCGAGCTGCGCGACGACGGCCGGTGCCGCGCATGACAGCCAAGTCCGCCGCAGACCGCCAGCGCGACAAGCGCGAGCGCGACCGCCTTGCAGAAGAGCAGCGCCTGGCTCGCCTTCTCTCCCGCTCGATCAAGCTGGACCTCTTCAAGGGCACCGACGCCAAGCTGGTGGAATTGATGAAGCAGGCCGGCATCGACGAGCCGCAAGACTTCATCACACGCGTGATACATGGCGCCCACCGGCTCAGCCAGCAGGCTCCGGCGGTGTATACGGATCTGGTACGGACTCCCTGAACGACCCCCAAAGACCGGTCACACCGCTGGCTTAAGGTTGCTGGATCTTCTTTGTTGCGGCCTCAGTAGTTTTGGCCTTTTCCTCTATTGCAGCGTTTAAAGAGCTGCGAATGCCATTCGGGGTACAAATCAAAATGTAATCGTCAAGCGCCATGTCCGCCTGAGCTAATGTTTGTATTTTCGCCGGCCATACTCCATCAGGCTCGTAGAGCTGTCTGTACACCACCGCCTCATGTTGCTTTTGCTGTTTTCGAACGAGACTTTCTAGTTCGTGAATATTAATTGACACTAGGTAGGACTCGTTATAGGCATCGAAAGAAGCAGAGCCAAAGCTGAACGCAGCACTGGTGCCCGCAATGACTCCAGAACTAGCTTCCGCCAGGCCCATAAGAGAGGCGACTAAGCCTCCTGTTAGGTTTGCCTCCTTCTGCATGTAATCACGATGAGCTTTGGTATACGAAAGCCTTTCGAAATAATCACGACAGATAAGCCGGCTATAAACGAATCCCGAACCAACATATGTTTCTAAGTCCGTTTGGCTCGGATTAGCTTTTCCTTTTACATTTTTGTAAGCATTAACCCAATCTCGCGCTTTCTCATCTTTGAAAGTTGTACTCTTTCCATCTTCGCCAGTTAACACTCCGTCGATCAGGGGGTTGCGAACACTTAAGGGCGTTTGGTGATTAGGGAAAAACGAGCAGCCAGCTGACAGAGATGTCAGCAACACAGCAATAACGTATCTTTTCATCAGAACCTCCTTGTCCGGCGCTTACCGGTCACCAAGTAGTAGCCCATCGTCCACAGCTTCGCCAGCTTGTACTTGCGGTATCCGCGGCTGGGTACGCATTGCGGTTGGTCTCACGATTCCATCGGGCAGCGAACCTGAAGCCACCAGGCCATCACCTGATTTCCTCACTGATAACTCGCTGCATCCAGCTATGGAGGCCGGCCTGCACCCGGAACAGCCCGTGGCCATTCTGCGCGCCAAGGTTCGCTTGGCCGAGTCACAAGGTTTAAACGTCTAGCCAAGCGTCTTCCACCCTCTCCTGAAGGATCAGCAGCGCGCGTGAGCTGGTCGGTGGGATGGCCCTGATCACATCCCGCTGGGCGTGCGCCAAGAGTTCTACCGCGACGCGGCGATGCTCAGCATTAGTGTCCGTTTCATTCGTCTTTTCGAAGAGGTGGACGATCCCACGGTCATCTACCTCAAAGGCGGGTGAAAAAATGAGCATGCTTGGGCTATTTGATCTGCTCGAGGCCGGGCAGCAGGCAGGGGCGGCATAAATACATAATCCGAGTGCGTGAAGCGCCCATCTACAGGTGGATTACCACGGTTTCAAGCAACCTTTCCGCGCGAGCAATATGAGTGCCTCTTCTAATTGCATAGCGGCATCGGAGAGGGTTCGAAACTGAACGTCGAAATCGTACCCAGGGGTAAGTTCCAATAGCATAAACATTTCTTTTTCAAGGTTATCCCACGCGGCTACCGCGGAGCTGACTTGGCGCGCGGAAAAAAGCATTCTTATCATTGTTATTTCATGGCCAAGGTTGTGTCGAGCAGCCGGCCAGCTGCTATCTAGCTGCTCATACTCGTATGCTGTAAGTCCAGTCATTTGGGCTTCCCCATTCGAGCGAGCTGTGAAATAACGATGCAACAGATTTGCTTTTTCCAGCGCTGAACAAATTCGGTTATACCGATCAATCCAGAGCTTCTCATGCTTCGTTCGGCTGAAAGCGAAATATGATCCAAAAACCACACCAACGAACGCAACAATTAGCGGCACCCAACTTTCCATTTATAGGCTCCCATTAAAAGCGTCGATTTAGCATCCCAACTTACTATGCTCAATACCGTGCCAATAAAAACGCCTACTCACCAGACTTAGCTCTATCCCATTCAATCTTGAGAATGACCTGGCAAAGTCGAATTACATCATCACAAGGTATCCTAGCCGAGGCGCCAACCTGGTCGCATACGTCGGACACATAATTGACGGCTACCATGAGATTTTCTGCATCCAATTCTTGAGGGTTTAACAGCAACTGTATTTTTGCCTTTAACCGGTTGAGTTCTGCAATCGCTGCAACGTGATCGCCCGTCCAGCTCGATATAGCTTTTGCATGTTCTGCTGGGTCTATGGAAAATAGTTTCGTCAAGTGAGTCGACTGCCCTTCGCGGACATTATTCAATCTCTGTACATTTAGGGCAGCCGCAATGAAGCAAGAGCATGTGTCTCTTAACTCGTTTATCCAGCCTTGCCTGCTACTCTTCAAAAAATGTTTGAATGCCGTCTCCTGCTGACTGGAGACGGTCTTCTCATGCCCCTTGATCGTTGCCCGAGCACTGACGACGACAATCACGGCCGTAATTAGGAAGCTGGCAACACTAATCCAATCCATTCCAGAGCTGATTGTTATCTCTGGTATTCGATGAATCGTCACGATCGAGTTTTCTATGGCCATCTGGCTTCCTGCTCCCTTTTCCACTTCCCATAATTTTACACAGAAGATCTGGTGATATTAGTAATATGAGAACGCTACCCCTGGGCTGCGATTGCGAATGCTAACGATCCATCGCTAACGCAGCAGGCGGTAGCGGCGTAGCAAGTCGGCGGTTTGTGGCCACCGACACCTGGCGCTCGACGCGGGGTGACCTGATTGGCAGAATACTGTACATCCAGCCAGTACTCTTTAAGCCATGTTCTTCCAAATCCTGCCACTGTATGAGCTCGGGGTGAAACGGTCGCAACGAGATCGGGACGCGTATCCGCGTGTCTATGGCGACGTGCAGATCCGTGTCGACCAGTTAACGCCGCTCGGTCGCCCGACGCTAACCGCATACCTTTTCAAGGCGATGCCGCACTTTCGTGATGAGCTGCCACGGCTCTATGAAGTGAACCTGGACGGAATGGCCACACTGGCCTTCGTCATTGAAGGGGTCGAGCTGGTAGATGGCTGCTTCTACCAGCAAGCCTGGCACTGCAAGGAACCAGAGCACAAGATCCAGGTTCCTTGGACGCTGTGCCCCCGGTCAACGCTGGATGAGCTGATCTAGCAAGAAAGCCTAGTCATAAGCTGTCTGCCCGAACTAGCAGACAACCCAAGCAGCAGTTCCGAGAAAAGGCGGGACGTTGCTCGGTCAAACAACTTCGGCCAAGAGCTCGTCGATCTGCTTGCCAAGATCTTCCAAGTACGCCCGCGTTTCTTTGATTTTTTGCCGGCTCTCTATCGCGAAAGGGAGGTGATCCAGCTCACTGAGGCTGTTGGAGTACATCGCGACGTGCTCGAAATCCATGCTGATAAACTGATCGTATAGGGTACCCGCTGCCCCTGGGAAGTCTTCAGCCTTCGCAATGAAGTGTTTGCTGCCATGCCATGCGACGCTGTATCGCTCCATGGCACGCCGCCAGGTTGCGTCACTCTCTACCTTCATATCCTCTAATATCTGATTCTTATCTCCTCCAGAACGAAGCTTCGCCAGTAGGCATCTCCTAGCGATGCTCAGGTGTTCTGGAAAAACTCGAAGCCCTTCTAATGCGCCCCGCAGTTGGACCATGGCCTGGTATCTGGCGGTGTGCCGTACTTGCTCTCGCCAGCCGGTCAATGCCCGCCAGGCGATAACTGCCGTAACCGCTCCGCCGAGATATCCTGTCATCTCCAGCCCCGACTTTACGGCTCGCGCGACGCCCTCATCAACACCGAGCCCTAGGCCGATCAGTATTCCTTGCGCCAGTAGCAGCCCGCAGCCAGCCGTCACAACCTTGTCCAATATTTATGTCCTCACGAACTCTGTATTCGAGGCGAGAGCATAGCGCGCAAGGCGTCCGATGAAACAAGACCTCGGCCGCTCTGCGGCCGAATTTGAAGTGCAGCTAGACCTATTCGAGTAAGCAATCGTCGGTTTCTGGCTCCAATCAACCCCCATACAAACCCTACCTACAACTTGCCACCCGAAATGCGGGAGGGAGGAGATTTGCCAATGGAAAGCGAAATTCTTTCCGATGAAGAGTTGGTGATGATCACCGGCTACCAGGCACGAGCATGGCAACGCCGTTGGCTCATTAGCCACGGCTGGCACTACATCGAAAGCCGCGGCAGGCGCCCGCTAGTAGGTCGGCAGTACGCCCGCCAACAGCTTGGTGCGCCTTCAGCAGAACCATCACCGTCCGCGCCGGCCAAGCAGGCATGGACCCCCGACTTTTCCAAAGTGAGTTGATATGCGCCCGCGTAAACCCGAGAACAGAAACCTTCCCGTCAACATGTATCGCCGTTCTCGGCTACGCAAAAACGGCAAAGTCTGGGTCAGCTTTTTCTATCGCGGACCTGACGGAAAGGACATTTCGCTGGGCGGCGACCTGAACAAGGCCCGCCTGCGCTGGGCGGAATTGGAAGCTCGCGAAGCGCCAGGCGACCTGAAGCTGATGAAGGCCATATTCGACCGATATGAGCGCGACATCATCCCGGGCAAATCGCCCCGCACCCAGCAGGACAACGCCGCAGAGCTCAGGAAGCTGCGGCCCGTCTTCGATGAAGCGCCCATCGAAGCAATCACGCCGGCGATGATCGCTCAATACAGGGACGCCCGCTCGGCGAAGACCCGGGCTAACCGGGAGATCGCGCTGCTCTCGCATGTATTCAACATCGCGCGTGAATGGGGCCTGTGTCAGCAGGCGAACCCCTGCCAGGGCGTACGCAAAAACAAAGAGAAGGTCCGCGATTACTACGCGAACGACGCCGTGTGGGGTGCCGTTTACAAAGCGGCCTGCCATGAATTGCGCGACGCCATGGATCTGGCGTACCTCACCGGGCAGCGTCCGGCCGACGTACTTAGCATGCGCCGCGATGATGTCGTGGACGGCCACCTGCTTGTAAGCCAGGGCAAGACCAGCAAGCGTCTACGCATCCAGACCCAATCTGAGGGCAAGCTGAACTCACTCGGGATCCTGCTCGAGCGCATCGCGGCAGGTAACGCGGGGCACCCCTCTTCTTTTCTGATCCTCAACAGGCGGGGCCTGCACGTATCGAGAGCCATGCTGCGCAACCGTTGGGATGATGCTCGAAACGCAGCAGCCCTAACGGCGGACGAACAGGGCGATCCTGATTTAGCGGTTCGTATTCGCCAGTTCCAGTTTCGCGACATACGCCCCAAGGCGGCCAGCGAGATCTTAGATCTGACCGACGCCAGCATGCTGCTGGGCCACACAAAAGAGCAAATCACCGAGAGGGTTTATCGCCGAGTCGGCGCCATCGTGAAACCTTCGAAATAGCGAGAGTTTTGGGACGCGTACCCAAAAGTTTTGGAACGCGGGTATTTTCGGCGCACATAAAAAAGCCCCGAAGGCTAGAGCCTGCGGGGCTTTGATAATGGAGGCCGATGTCGGAATCGAACCGGCGTACACGGATTTGCAATCCGCTGCATAACCACTCTGCCAACCGGCCTCAAACCGATGACGCCGCATACAGCGGCGTCATCGTCAACAAACTGGAGCGGGAAACGAGACTCGAACTCGCGACCCCGACCTTGGCAAGGTCGTGCTCTACCAACTGAGCTATTCCCGCATCGTCTTGGTGACGGGCGCCATTTTATAGTTTCAGCACGCCCCGTCAAGCCCTTGATTAAAAAAGTTTTTTATTTCTTTTCCGTAGGGCTGAGATGGGGCCACGCGGCCATCAGGTAATTGACCATCGACCACAGCGTCAGTCCTGCAGCGACGATCAGCAAGGCATAACCCAGTCCAACCCAGACGGTTGTCAGCGGAGGATTGGCCAGCAGAATAATAAGTGCCACCATTTGTGCTGCGGTTTTCCACTTGCCGAGATTGGACACCGCCACCTGTGCCCGGGCGCCCAGCTCTGCCATCCATTCGCGCAAAGCCGACACCACGATCTCCCTGCCGATGATGATCGCTGCCGGCAAGGTCAACCAGAGGTTCGAATGTTCCTCAACCAGCAGCACCAGGGCCACCGCCACCATCAGTTTGTCGGCTACTGGATCAAGGAAGGCGCCGAATGGCGTGCTCTGCTGAAGTTTGCGGGCCAGATACCCATCCAGCCAATCGGTGATGGCCGCGATTGCGAATACCGCACTCGCCGCCAGGTAGCTCCATTGGAAAGGCAGATAGAACAATAGGATGATGATCGGTATCAGCAGTACGCGCAGCACGGTGAGAATGTTTGGGATGTTCATCGATACCACTGGTCCGCGGATTTAGAGGGTGATTCTACTCACTGTGCAGAGCGGCATAAATCGACTCGGCAAGCTTTTTACTGATACCCGGTGCCTTGGCGATTTCGTCAAGACTCGCACGGCTGAGTTCTTGAAGACCACCGAAGTGCTTGAGCAGTTCTCGGCGGCGTTTCGGTCCGATGCCGGGCACACCCTCTAGCGTCGAGGTAGTACGCGCTTTACTCCTTCGCGCTCTGTGACCGGTGATTGCAAAGCGGTGGGCTTCGTCGCGCACCTGTTGGATCAGATGGAGCGCAGGTGAATCGCCCGGCAATGTAAATTCATGTGCTGCATCGTTCAGATACAAGGTCTCCAGGCCCGGCTTGCGGGTGACACCCTTGGCGACCCCCAGCAGGATCAGGTCAGGCACCGCCAGCTCCTGTAACACTTCGCGAGCCATGTTCATCTGGCCCTTACCGCCGTCCACCAGCAGGATGTCAGGCAGCTTGCCCTCCCCCTCGGCTGCTTTCTTAAAGCGGCGCGAGAGCGCCTGGTGCATCGCGGCGTAGTCATCGCCGGCGATAACGCCTTCGATGTTGTAGCGACGGTAGTCGGACTTCAGTGGCCCTTCCGGGCCGAACACCACACAGGATGCGACTGTTGCTTCGCCACTGGAGTGGCTGATGTCGAAACATTCCAGCCGACTCGGCTGCTCATCCATATCCAACGCCTCAGCCAGTGCCTGGAACCGTGCGGCCAGGTGCTGACGGCTTGCCAGCCTTGCACCGAGCGCCTGTTCGGCGTTGGTCAGCGCCAGCTGCTGCCAGCGCGCCCGGGTACCGCGAACACGATGGGTAATGGTCAGTTCCACATCACGAAGCTCGGCCACCGCGCTGATCAGCGTTTCGAAGTCTTCATGTACGGCGTTGACGATCAGCTCGGATGGAAGATCACGCTCCATGGAGCTGAGGTAATACTGCTCCAAGAATGCTTGTAGTACATCGCTGACGCTTTCCTCAATGGCAACCTGAGGAAAAAAATTCTTGCTCCCTAATACACGGCCGCTGCGAACGCTGATCAGATGCACACAGGCGCCACCCGGGCTAACCACGGAGGAAACGATATCGACATTGCCGCTGCCGCCTTCCATGCTCTGCTGATCCTGGACGCGGCGCAGGATGCCGATCTGATCGCGAATCTCCGCGGCGCGCTCGAAATCAAGCGCCATCGCAGCCTTCTCCATGTTCTTTGAAAGCTCCTCGGCGAGGGCATTGCTGCGCCCTTCCAGGAACATGACCGAATGACGAACGTCTTCGGCATATTCCTCCGGATTCACCAGATTCACACATGGAGCCTTGCAGCGCTTGATCTGATACTGCAGGCACGGGCGGGTGCGATTGCGGTAGTAGCTGTCCTCACACTGGCGCACGAAAAACGCCTTTTGCAACAGGCTCAGGCTCTCGCGGATGGCGCCGGCGCTGGGATAGGGACCGAAATAGCGACCCACTTCCTTTTTAGCGCCTCGGTGAATGCTGAGTCGAGGAAAATCACCACTCGAAAGAAACACATAGGGGTACGACTTATCGTCGCGTAGCAGAATGTTGTACGGCGGTCGCCATTGCTTGATCAGTGTTTGTTCAAGCAGTAGCGCTTCGGTTTCGTTTGCCGTGATCGTCGTTTCGACCTGCGCGATTCTGGCCACGAGTGCGGCGGTTTTCGGCGCTTGCCCGACCTTGCGGAAGTAACTGGCCAGGCGCTTTTTTAGATTCTTCGCTTTTCCTACATAAAGCAGTTTGGCTTCGGCATCGAACATCCGGTAGACCCCGGGGCGTCCACTGCAAGAAGCCAGGAATGCTGAGGAATCGAAGCCGCTCATCAATTGATGGTGTCGACCATGCCGTGTCGAACGGCGAGTAACGCAAGCTCGACGTCACTGGTGATCGACAGCTTTTCGTAGATGCGGTAGCGATAGGTGTTGACGGTCTTGGGCGACAAACAGAGCTTGTCGGAAATAGCCTGGACCTTCTGACAATTGGCGATCATCAGCGCTATCTGGATTTCCCGTTCGGAGAGCAGATCGAAAGGAGAGCCGTTGACCTTGGGTTGAAATGACTTCAACGCGAGTTGCTGGGCGATCTGAGGGCTGATGTAACGCTGGCCTGCGAACACCATACGAATCGCCTGAATCATTTCTTCCAGCGCGGCACCTTTGGTCAGGTAGCCGGCTGCACCGGCCTGAAGCAGTCGCGTTGGAAAGGGATCTTCCTCGCATATGGTGACCGCGATAACCTTGATGTCGGGGTAGCTGCGCACCAGCTTGCGAGTCGCCTCGAGGCCGCCGATACCGGGCATCTTCACGTCCATCAGCACGACGTCGGGCTTGAGCTCACGAGACTTCTTGATCGCTACTTCGCCGGATTCCGCCTGACCGACCACTTGTAGGCCATCGATATCAGCAAGCATGCGGGAAATGCCTGTGCGCACTAGATCGTGGTCATCGACCACAAGCCCCCTAATCAAGCAGACACCTCTTTCTAGGCAAATTCAAAGCTGGGCTGGCTGCTCGCTTCATAAGCGGCGAACTTTAACAAAAAAAATACTGCATTACCCAGACCATACATCGCAGCATGGCGTTTTAACATCACCGAATCGACTTACGCAGCTTTCCGAGTGAACGCGAAAACGCAGACTGAAGTCGTTGGTAATGATCAAATCGTTACCCATGCATGGAGTCACTCTTGTTTGCCAGCTTCGTCGCCGCCCTTGTTCTGGCTACCGTTCATATTTTTGCAGGCCGTTTGCGCAGGCTTAATAGTCTGCCCCGTAGCCGGTGGCTTTCCATGGCTGGGGGCGTTTCGGTGGCTTACGTGTTCGTCCATCTGCTGCCCGAACTGGCGCGCAGTCAGGCAGTGATGGATGGCAGTGATATCCGGGTGCTCAGTTACCTGGAGCATCATGTCTACTTGCTGGCCCTGCTTGGCCTCGCCTCATTCTATGGCTTGGAACGGCTGATCAAGGAACACCGTCGTCGCTTGCCGGAAAATGCCGAATCCCATGCGGGTGTGTTCTGGCTGCATATCGGCGCATTCGCGGTTTACAACGGCCTCATTGGTTATCTGCTGATTCAGGGTGAAAACAGCAGCCTGACTACGCTGGTACTCTATTGCGTCGCGATGGGCCTGCATTTTCTGGTTAATGACTTCGCCCTTCAACACGACCACAAGAGGTTGTTCAGGCGCCGCGGTCGCTGGCTCCTCGCCGCGATGCCGCTTGCAGGTTGGACGCTCGGTCTCGCTACGGAGGTTTCGGAGCTCGCCGTTTCGGCACTGACCGCGTTTGTAGGCGGCTCGATCATTCTGAACGTATTGAAAGAGGAATTACCCGAAGAGCGCGATAGCCGCTTCAGTGCCTTCCTGCTCGGTTCGGTCGGCTATTCGGTGTTGCTGCTCAGCTTTCAGGGCAGCTAGCCGGGGCGCGCGCGACCTCCGGCTTGGCCCGCGGCCGGTACCGTCACCGCGCCATGAAGGCGGGTAAATATGACACCAGCCATGGGAGGACTCTCGGCTCAGCGAGCCTGCAGCAACCTCTCGATTTCGTTTGGCGTCAGTACTTTTCCCATAGACACGACTTTGTCGTCAACCGCCAGAGCCGGTGTCGACATGACTCCGTGAGCGGCAATCTCCGCCATGTCGGTGACCTTGACGATCTGTGCTTCGATACCGAGATCGCTGACCGCTTGCTGAGCATTCTCAGTGAGCGCAACGCACTTTTTGCAGCCTGTACCAAGGATTTTAATGATCATGAAGTGATTCCGTTAGACGTCATAGAAGCAGGTGACTGATGCTGTTGAAGAGGTAACCGATCAGCATGATGCCGACCACCACAATGCCAAAAAAGAGTGCCAGCAGCGGCGCCTGAACAACCTTTTTCAGCATGATGAGCGACGGCAGGGACAGCGCAGTGACCGCCATCATGAAGGCCAGCACAGTGCCAATGCCGACACCTTTTCCGACCAGCGCCTCTGCAATTGGCAGGGTGCCGAAGATGTCGGCGTACATCGGCACACCGACGAGCGCAGCCAGCGGCACCGACCACCAGTGGTCCTGCCCAATGGCGTCAGTGATCATCTCTTCCGGAATTCAGTTGTGTATCGCCGCGCCAATGCCAACCCCGAGCAGCACGTAAAGCCAGACCCTTCGGGCGATTTCGATGACCTGATCCCGTGCATAACCTAACCGGTCGCGCAGTGCCAGTTGCTCTTCAGGGAGCTCGAGAGCCTTGTGCTGGGTTACGAAGGCTTCAACGTAGCGCTCCATCTGTGCTTTGCCAATGAGCGTCCCGCCAACTACCGCCAGGATGATGCCGACCACGACGTAGGCCAGCGCGATGGACCAATTGAACACGCTGGCCAATAGGATCATCGAGGCCAGGTCCACCAGCGGCGAAGAAATGAGAAAGGAGAACGTCACGGCTAGCGGCAGCCCGGAGCTGGTAAAGCCGATGAACAACGGGATCGATGAGCAAGAGCAAAAAGGCGTGACTGTGCCGAGCAATGCCCCAGTCAAGTTTGCCTTGAAACCATGCATGCCGCCGAGAATCCGCCGGGTGCGCTCCGGTGGAAAGTAACTTTGTACCCACGAAATCAGGAAGATCAAAGCCGAAAGCAGAATGAAGATCTTGATTACGTCATATATGAAGAAATGCAGACTGCCACCCAGGCGGCTGGCCAGGTCCAGGCCGAATACCTCTTCGAGCAGTAAGCGCACCAGAGAGGACAGCCAATCCATTCGCAATAGCTGGTCATTGAGCCACGTGAAAGCGTCCACCTGCTTCTCGTCTAATCTCGCGGAAGCGCCCGCTCGTACCAGTCTCGACTTTTATTGACGGTACGAACCAGCCAAAGCATTACCGGCACCTCGATGAGCACCCCTACGACCGTCGCCAGCGCCGCACCCGAGTTGAAGCCGTACAGCACGATCGCGACGGCTACAGCGAGCTCGAAGAAATTCGACGCGCCGATCATGGCAGACGGCCCGGCGATGTCATGGCGTACTTTCAGCTGTCGGTTGAGCCAGTAGCCCAACGCGGCAATCACGAGCGTTTGCAGCAGGATCGGAACCGCCAACATGGCGATCACCAGAGGCTGTTCGACAATCGCTTCACCTTGAAAGGAGAACAGCAAAACGAGGGTCGCCAGCAGCGCCACGATAGCGAACGGCTGAATATGTGCCAGTGCTGCCTGAAACTTATCTTCACCACGCCTGCGAACGCCAAAGCGAATGAGCTGAGCAATCGTCAGTGGGATGACGATATACATCACGACGGAAAGGATCAGCGTATCCCAGGGCACAGGGATCGACGAGACGCCCAACAGCAAGGCCACGATGGGCGCAAAGGCAAACACCATAATCAGGTCGTTCACCGCCACTTGAGTCAGCGTGAAGTTGGCGTTGCCGTTACACAGGTTGCTCCAGACGAACACCATGGCGGTGCAAGGCGCTGCGCCGAGCAGGATCAATCCGGCGACGTAGCTATCGATCTGCTCAGCCGGAAGCCAGCCCGCGAATACATGTCGGAGAAACAGCCAGGCAAGAAACGCCATGGTGAAAGGTTTGATTGCCCAGTTCACGAGGAGAGTTACGCCCATACCGGCGCGGTGCTCAAAGACTTCATGGAGAGCGCTGAAGTCGATTTTCATCAGCATCGGGATGATCATCACCCAGATCAGCACCCCTACGGGGATGTTCACGTTTGCCAGCTCCATCGCACCGACCGTCTGTGCCGCCTTTGGGGCGAACAGCCCAATGAGTGTCCCTGCAACGATGCACAGAAAGACCCAAAGGGTCAGGTAACGCTCAAAGAAACCGATCGGTGCACCGGCGGCTTTTTTTCCTATGGTTTCGCATTGGGTAGACATGGAGCTTCTCGTTATTTCATCTAGGTAGCGGTTTTGAAGCGCTAGCAGCCGGCGGTGGCTCTGTCAGCATCGGATTTATCTGATGGGCCATGCGCCGCGCACGGCAGTTCACCTCCATCAAAGGTCACGTCCCGGTCATCCTGCTGCGCTTGTATAGGCGAGCTTGCCAAGAAACCGTTTGAGCATATTCGCTTTACAGCATATGCGGCCATCAATATATTCTCGGTTTTCCGGGTGGAGCTTGCTCTATGTCAATCACATCGTCCATGCCATGAATTTCATGATCGAACCTCTAACGCCTGACCTGGTTTTCAAATGCCTGTCCGACGAAACCCGAGCGCGCATGACCTTGCTGATCACGCGCGAGGGCGAATTGTGCGTTTGTGAGTTAACGACGGCGCTTGAGCAGAGCCAGCCCAAGATTTCGAGGCATCTGTCCCAGTTGAGAAGTTGCGCAATCCTTGAGGACAGGCGCCAGGGTCAGTGGGTGTATTACCGCCTGCACCCGCATCTGCCCGATTGGGTTCGCGAGATGCTGCAGGTCGTGCTCAACGCCAATAACGAATGGTTGAGTAGCGATGCTGCCCGCCTTGAATGCATGCGTGACCGACCTGGTCGCGCAGCAATATGCGGTTAAGTCGGAGCGAGCGATCCGTGCGAGCGCAATGGCTGTGCACAGCTAACGCGGCTCCCAAGAATCGGCCCGTGCGCGTTCGACCACAAACTCGAACGTCCAGGTATGCATGGCGGCTCTCTCTGCCCTCCCCCGCAACCGGCTCGATGCGAACGCCGCGAACGCCGCGAACGATGAGCTGACGCCCTGATGCGAGAAAATCAATGAACGAAGCTCTGCCCAATATCGACCCCGAATATCTCGACCTGCCGAGTCTGGACAAGCTCGACCTGCCCAGCGATCCATCACACAAACCCCGCATTCTGTTGCTCTATGGCTCGAACCGCGAACGCTCGTTCAGTCGTTTGCTGAGCCAGGAGGCGGCACGTCTGTTGGAGGCAATGGGTTGCGAAACGCGAATCTTCGACCCCGCCGGCCTGCCTTTGCCAGACGACGCGCCTGAGTCTCACCCCAAGGTGAAGGAGCTGCGCGAACTGGTGATCTGGTCCGAAGGACAGGTGTGGTGCTCGCCGGAACGGCATGGCGCGATGAGCGCGGTATTCAAGGCTCAGATCGACTGGGTGCCGCTGAGCATGGGTGCCGTCCGCCCGACGCAGGGCAAGACGCTGGCGCTGATGCAGGTCTGTGGGGGCTCGCAGTCCTTCAATGCAGTGAATCAGATGCGCGTGCTGGGCCGTTGGATGCGGATGGTTACGATCCCCAACCAGTCCTCGGTCGCCAAAGTATTTCTGGAGTTCGACGACGCCGGGCGAATGAAACCTTCGGCTTATTACGACCGGGTCGTGGACGTGATGGAGGAGTTGGTCAAGTTCACGCTGCTGGTTCGTGGACGCGGTGGCTACCTTGTCGATCGCTACTCTGAACGCAAGGAATCGGCCGAAGCCTTGTCGGCACGCGTCAATCAGCGCTCGATATGAGCAAGGAACGCAATCATGTCGCACCCCTATGACATTCTCGAAATCCCCGGCCACGCTGGCCGGATGCTGTTCTCACCAGGATGTTGAAGACCTTTGGCTTGTTCGCCATCACCGCACTGGCCGAAATCGTTGGGTGCTACCTGCCATACCTATGGCTTCGTCAGGGCAAAAGCGCCTGGCTGCTGGTACCTGCCGCGGCATCACTGGTGCTGTTTGCCTGGTTGTTATCGCTGCACCCGACAGCCGCCGGACGCGTGTATGCCGCCTATGGCGGCGTTTACATCGGCGCTGCAATCGTCTGGCTGTGGATCGTCGACGGCATCAGGCCTACCGGCTGGGATCTGCTGGGGTCAGCCGTCGCGCTGTTAGGCATGGCCATCATCATGTTCGCGCCTCGCGGCGCCTGACTTAGGAGGAATCAACCATGACGCTCAAAGTTGGTATCAACGGTTTCGGCCGGATCGGCCGTCTGGCACTGCGCGCAGCCTGGGATTGGCCAGAGCTGGAGTTCGTCCAGATCAACGATCCCGCCGGCGACGCAGCCACCCATGCTCACCTGCTGAACTTCGACTCGGTGCACGGCCGCTGGCAGCACGAAGCGAGCAGTGACGGCGACTGCGTTGTCATCGATGGCAAGCGCGTCCGAGTCACTGCAAATAAGGCCATCGCAGAGACCGATTGGTCCGGCTGCGATCTGGTCATCGAAGCCAGCGGCAAGATGAAGACGGTGGCCGTGCTTCAAGGCTATCTCGAACAAGGCGTCAAGCGTGTCGTCGTCAGCGCGCCGGTCAAGGAAGCCGGGGCGCTCAATGTCGTCATGGGCGTCAATGACGCGCTGTTCGATCCCGCGCTGCATCGGATCGTTACCGCAGCCTCCTGCACCACCAATTGCCTCGCCCCGGTGGTCAAGGTGATCCATGAACACCTGGGCATCCGCCATGGTTCGATTACCACGATCCACGACCTGACCAATACCCAGAGCATCCTCGATCAACCACACCAGGATCTGCGCCGCGCTCGTGCCTCGGGCATGAGCCTGATCCCGACCACCACCGGTTCAGCCACCGCAATCGCCGAGATCTTTCCCGAGTTGCGCGGCAAGCTCAACGGTCACGCGGTACGCGTCCCGCTGGCCAATGCATCGCTGACCGACTGCGTTTTCGAAGTCGAGCGAGCCACCTCTGTCGATGAGGTCAACGCGCTACTGCATGCCGCGGCAAGCGAAGGCCCACTCAAGGGCATCCTCGGCTATGAAGCGCGGCCGCTCGTTTCCATCGACTACCGCACCGACCCGCGCTCCTCGATCATCGATGCCCTTTCGACCATGGTCGTGAACGGCACGCAGGTGAAGCTGTATGCCTGGTACGACAACGAGTGGGGCTACGCCAACCGCACCGTGGAATTGGCACGCATCGTTGGTTTAGCCGATTGATCCCGGCGGATGGCGCGCTCTTGACGCCATCCGTACCCTTCGCACCGCAACAGGACTCGTCATGCACGCCCTCTCCCGCCTCGCACCGGAGGTTCGCCAGTATTTACTGGTGACCGGTAATTACTGGGCCTTCACCCTGACCGATGGCGCACTGCGGATGCTGGTAGTGCTGCACTTCCATGCGCTGGGCTACACGCCGTTGCAAATCGCGGCCCTGTTTCTGTTCTATGAAATTTTCGGGGTCATCACCAATCTGGTTGGCGGCTACCTGGGGGCCCGGATTGGACTCAATCGCACGATGAACATTGGCCTGGCCATGCAGGTCGTGGCCTTGATGATGCTCACAGTGCCCGCCGCATGGCTGACGATTCCGTGGGTAATGGGCGCCCAAGCGCTGTCGGGCATTGCCAAGGATTTGAACAAGATGAGCGCCAAGAGCTCGATCAAGCTCCTGGTGCCGAACGGTCAGCAAAGCACGCTGTACCGGTGGGTGGCTGTGTTGACCGGCTCGAAGAATGCGCTCAAGGGTGTCGGTTTTTTCCTCGGTGGTGCCCTGCTTGCTGCTATCGGTTTTCGCGGATCGCTGCTGATCATGGCCGCGGCGCTGTCACTAATCTGGGTTTCCAGTCTGGTACTGCTGAGAAAAGACCTGGGCAAGGCCAAGGCGAAACCGAAGTTTCGCGAACTGCTCTCCAAGAGCCAGGCTATTAACGTTCTGTCAGCCGCGCGGCTGTTCCTGTTCGGTGCCCGCGATGTCTGGTTCGTGGTGGCGCTGCCGGTTTATCTATCTGCGGTGTTTGGCTGGGATTTCTGGCAGGTCGGCGGCTTTCTCGCATTCTGGGTGATCGGCTACGGCATCGTCCAGTCGCTCGCCCCGGCCATTACGGGCAAGCGACGTGGTCAGGTCCCGGATGGGCACTCGGCGTTTGGTTGGGCGCTGCTTCTGGCCGGCTTGCCGGCGGGCATTGCGTTGGGGCTGGGCACTGAATGGCCGCCTCAGGCGGTCCTGCTCGGCGGGCTGTTGTTGTTCGGCGCGCTCTTCGCGGTGAACTCATCGCTGCACAGCTACCTGATCGTCTCTTATGCCAAGGCCGACGGTGTATCGCTGGACGTCGGCTTTTATTACATGTCCAACGCCTTGGGCCGGTTGGTTGGCACCTTGCTGTCCGGTTGGGTCTACCAAGGTTACGGACTCGAGGCCTGTCTGTGGATATCGAGCGCCTTTGTGCTGCTGGCCGCATTGATATCGATAGCCCTGCCGCACCGTGATCATGCAATCAAACCAACCGGTTGAGCGTGACGCCTAGCGAGATGTTCCGATGTGCGCCGGCACATCGGCTGTTTGCGTTCTAGGTTTATTAGCGGTGGCTATCGCTGAGCATGTGGCTCAGCACCGAACGTAATTTCCCCGCCTTGACGGGTTTGTTCAACACCGGCACGCCAAAGCCTTGTAGTTGGCGGCGACATTGGTCGCTGCGATCAGCTGTCACCATGACCGCCGGAATCTCCAGCGCAAAGTGCGCCCGCAGCGCAGCGACCACATCCCAACCGGTCACGCCCTGATCAAGATGGTAATCAGCAAGAATCACCTCCGGCGGCGATCCGTCGAGTACCGCCAATGCAGCTGCCTGATCGGTGGCCGTCAACACGTCACAGCCCCACTGTCCTAATAGCGCAGCCATGCTGTGCAGGATGCTCAGCTCGTTATCGAGGACCAGCAGACGCCGCCCCGGTAACGGATTGCCAAGCACTGGCAGCAACCCCGGCGCTTCGGCCGGCAGGTGCTCCGACGGATCGGCCAGCGGCACATCAATGCTGAACACAGAGCCTCGCCCCAACTGAGAACGCACCTGTATCGGATAGGCCAGCATCGAGGCAATGCGATCAACGATCGCCAGACCGAGCCCGACACCGGCGCGCTCGGTGGCGCGCTGTACGCTCAACTGATTGAACTCAAGGAAGATCGATTGCATCTGGTCCGGCTCGATGCCTCGGCCGGTATCCCAGACCTCGATGCGCAGGTATTCGCCGCGTTTGCGCGCGCCCAAAAGGACGCGGCCTTGATCGGTGTAGCGGCAGGCATTGCTGAGAAAGTTACGCAGAATGCGCGTCAGCAGGCGGAAATCGCTGCGCAGTGCATAGGCCGGAATGTAGTGATCAAAACCGAGGCCGGCTGCATCTGCCACTGACTGAAATTCAGAGACCAGGGGCAACAGGACTTCATCGAGCCGGTAGATGTCGATATCGGGCTTTATCGCCTGCTGGTCCAATTTGGAAATATCCAGCAAGTCCGTAAGTAGATCTTCGGCCCCCTCAAGCGCCTGGTGCGCCCGTTCGACCAGATTGGTCTCAGCATCCGGCAAACGGCGTTCCCGCAGCGTCGAGATCAACAAACGTGCGGCATTGAGTGGCTGCAATAGATCGTGGCTGGCGGCGGCCAGGTATTTGTCTTTGCTGTGGTTGGCCGCCTCAGCAGCATCCCGCGCCTTTCGTAGCTCAAGGGTGCGTTCGGTGACCCGCTGTTCAAGCTGCTCGTTGAGTTGCAACAGGCGCATCTGAACCAGTTTGCGTTCGGTGATGTCGGCGACGAAGCCCTCGACCAGGCCGTCCTCGTCCGGCTTAAGCAAGAGGTTCATGATCACATAGATTGCGGTGCCGTCTTTGCGCCGCAGGCGGGTGTCGTAACCGAACAGGCCTTGCTGGGTCTTCAGAGTGTGGCGAATTTGCTCGAGTTCGGCCTCACCACCGATGAACAAGTGATGCGACAGGTCGGTCAGGTGCCAGAGCGCCTCGGCCGGGCTTTCGTACCCGAGCATCCGTGCCAGGGCCGGATTGGCTGCACGGATGCCTTCCTGCAGGCTTGCCTGGAAAATACCGTGTACAGCATGCTCGAACAGCCATTTGTAGCGGTTGCGTTCGGCTTCGAGCTCTTCGAGACGGGCCACGAGCTCGGGATAGTGGCTTTTGCGGGCCGAATGCGTACCCAGCCCGAGCAGCCCGGCAAGAGCCTCATCCTGTTCAGAGTGCTTCGGCATAGACCACTTCGACGTCTCGTTGGGTCGACGAGCGGGGGTTGGTCAGAATGCAGGGGTCTTGCATCGCGTGCTGTGAAAGAAACGGGATGTCGGAGAGGTCCACGCCATGCAAGCTCAGCGTTTCATTGAAGCCAATGGCCTGCTTGAGGCTGATCAGATGTTGCATAAGCCTTTCACGAGTCTGCCGATGGTTGAGCCCGCGACTGTCGATACCCAGGGTTTCCGCCACCACTTTGAAGCGATCCGGCGCCGAATCGTAGTTGAACGCCACCACGTGCTCGACCAAAACTGCATTGCACAGACCATGCGGCAGATCCAGGTAACCGCCCAAGCTGTGAGACATCGCGTGTACTGCGCCAAGGATCGCGTTTGAGAAGGCCAAGCCGGCTTGCATGCTACCGAGCATGATTTTCTCGCGCAGTTGGATATCTGCCGGATTGGCGATCATCTCAACCAGATGGCCGTTGATCAGCCGCATCGCTTCCAGCGCGTGTGGATCGGTCAGCGGTCCATGGCCAGTCGAAACGAAGGCTTCGATGGCATGGACCAGCGCATCAATACCCGTACAGGCCGATAGGAACGGATCCATGCTGAGCGTGGTTTCCGGATCGATCAGCGAGACATCCGGTACGGCGCCCTTGCTAACGATGGAAAACTTCATCCGCTCGCTCTGGTTGGAGATGATCACGAACTGCGAAACATCAGCAGAAGTGCCCGCGGTCGTGGGAATCAGGATCAATGGCGGGCTTGGCACGCGCAGCGTGTCGACGCCCTCGAACTCGACGATATTCCGGCCATGCGCTACCGCGATACCGATGCCCTTGGCACAATCCATCGGGCTGCCGCCGCCAACCGCAACGATGACGTTACACCCCTCACTGCGGTACATCTCGGCACCCAGCATCACTTCTTCTGAGCGGGGGTTGGCCGACACTTGGGTAAACAGGTGGTAGTCGATGTCCTGTCGGCTCAGACTTGCCTGGACGTCACCAACCCAACCGGCCGCGACCACGCCCGGATCAGACACGAGCAACACCTTTCGGGCGCCGAAGTTTTTCGCGTAATTGCCGGCGCTATGCCGACAGCCCGCACCAAACACGATCTCTGGGGATACGAACTTACGTTGCAGGCTAAGGTTGGGGCTCATACGGCGGCCTCTCGTTATTATTTGTTACTTTGGCAAGCGTACTGCTTTCCTCCATCAAAGCAATCGGCAAATCGGAGCATGGCGGTGCGAGGGCTGCTTTACTGGCCGCCGGTTCGACCCAGCAGCGACATATAGAAGCGGCACTCGCGCTCCAATGCATCTGCCAGGTTGGCTGCCTGGCGAAAACCATGACGTTCTTGCGGATAGAGGCAATATTCCACCCGCACACCCTGCTCGCGCAATGCGTCCACCATGGACTCGGTTTGTTCGGGCAGAACCACCGCATCCAGCGCGCCCTGGAAGAAAATCACAGGAACCCGTATCTGTGCTGCGTTGTTAAGCGGCGTCCGCTCCGTGTATCGCTGAGCGTCACGCTCCGGGTCGCCGATCAGCCAGTCCAGATAATCCGCTTCGAATTTGTGCGTTACGCGCCGCAGGGCCATCGGATCGCTGACCCCGTAGAGGCTGGCGCCGCCAGTAAAGCCCGCATCAACGGCCAACGCGCAGAGCGCGCTGTAACCGCCCGCGCTGGAGCCACGAATGAAGGTGCGCGCGGAATCGATCTGGCCACGAACGGCCAATGATTGAACCGCCGCGCAGGCATCCTCGACGTCCACCACGCCCCAGTTGCCGCGCAAACGCTGCCGATAGGCTCGGCCAAATCCACTGCTGCCCCGGTAATTGATGTCAGCGACGGCGAAACCGCGTTGCGTCCAGTACTGAATACGCGGATCGAAGACTGAATAGCTGGCCGAGGTCGGCCCGCCATGCATGAACACAACCAGCGGTGGCTTCTCCCCGGGCAAGCCACGGTGGTTCGCATTACAGGGCGGATAGAGGAAAGCGTGCGCAACCTCCCCTTGGCCGGTCGCAAAACTGAACGGTTGCGCGCAGGACAGCTGCTCGGCGGGCAACGGCTGTTCGCCGCCGGCCAGTATCGTGATCTCTTCGTTGAGGCGGTCGATCGCCAGCACGGCAGGCGTCCGGTCCGACGCTCCGGCAAGGCAATAGTAGTGCTGGTCATCAACGGCTAATTGACGGCAACGGCTGTACTTAGACGCGAGCTGTCGCTCGTTGCCCTCAGCGTCATGCTCGAACAGCAAGCCGTACCCGTCTACTAGCCGGGTCGACAACCAGGCACCCTCGGTGAGTGGAAGGTAGCTTATGGTCGCTAATTGCCAGGGCGCGGGAGCGTGGTCGAAGCGATGGTGGACAAAGCGATCCACCGGCACCATTGAATCGCCCTGGCTTCGCCAGGGTTGCCACCAACCGGCGCGGTCGGTCAGGCAAAACAGCGTGCCGTCCCCGGCGAAGCAAGGCTGTTGCAGCGATTCCGTACCCTCGGCGCCTGCTAGACACACCGGATGATCGAGCCGCCCGTCAGGCACGTAGTTGGCCATCCAGAGGCTGGTGGCCGTCCAGGGCTGCTCGGGACGCTGCCATTGAATCCAGGCCAAACGCTCGCCAGCGGCATCCAGCGTTGGCGCGGCATAGAAGTCAGCGCCTTCGGCAAGCAGCTTGTGCTCGCCTACAAGCGAAACGCTCACCAGTCGATGCTCGACGCCCTTGTCATGGTGGGTTTCCTCGACCGCCAGGATCGCGCCTCGGCGGTGATCATATTGCAGGTCGCCGTAACGGCATCTTGGGCGCGAGGTAAGCAGCGCAGGCTGGCTCGGGTTCGAACCGTCAACGGCTTGCAGATAGATCTGCTGATCCTTTTCGTTGACGAACGCAACGCCGCCATCGGTCAAGCAAAGCGCACCGCCGCCGTATTCGTATACCCGGCTTCGCAGCGAAAAACCCCTTGGGGTCAGGCACTGCGTCATACCGTTGCGCCAATACCACAAGGTGCAACGAGCATCGTCTGGGTCGTATTGAATCCAGAACAACCCGCCATGTCCGGCACGCAGCTCGGCGAAATCGCGGCTGGCCGAGGCCGCTTTTTCAGCGGTCCATTCACTCGTCCAAAAGCCGTACGGCGTTTCTGTCTTGATCATTGCTGTCGGTTCCGGTCGGTCAGGCTGCCGCTCTCTAAACGGACCTACACCTTGAGAATCAGCTTTGATGCCTTTTCGTTGCGGAAGGTCAGTTCATCCAGCCCGCGCGGAGCCTGTTCGGCCTCGGTACGCGCTGCAAGAATTTTGTTGTGATAAGACGACTTGCTGCACACCGGATCGGCGTTGGCCGCATCGCCGGTGAGCATGAAGGCCTGGCAGCGGCAGCCGCCGAAGTCCTTTTCCTTTTCATCGCAGGATTGGCACGGCTCGGGCATCCAGTCGAAGCCGCGGAATTTGTTGAAGCCCATCGAGTGCTTCCAGATCTGCTCGATGCTTTGCTCGCGGACGTTCGGAAAGGTAATGGGCAGCTGTCGCGCACTGTGGCACGGTAGTGCCGTACCGTCTGGGGTGATATCGAGGAACAGGTTGCCCCAGCCGTTCATGCAGCCCTTGGGGCGTTCTTCGTAATAGTCCGGGGTGACGAAAATCAGTTTGCAAGGGTGGTTCTCGGCAGCGAGCTTGTCGCGCCATTCGTTGGTGATGCGTTCGGCACGCACCAGCTGTTCCTTGCTCGGCAGCAGGCCGGCGCGGTTGAGCTCGGCCCAGCCGTAGAACTGACAGGTTGCGAGTTCGACGAAGTCCGCTTCCAGCTCCAGGCAGAGCTGAATGATGCGGTCGATATTGTCGATATTGTGCCGATGGGTCACGAAATTCAGCACCATCGGATAGCCGTGCGCCTTGACTGCGCGCGCCATGGCGAGCTTCTGTGCGAATGCCTTCTTCGAGCCAGCGAGCAGGTTGTTCACCTCTTCGTCGGCGGCCTGAAAGCTGATCTGAATATGATCGAGCCCAGCGTCGGCGAACGAGGCGATTTTCTCCTCGGTCAGGCCGATGCCAGAGGTGATCAGGTTGGTGTAATAGCCTAGGTCCCGTGCCGCCTTGATCAGCTCGGCCAGATCCTGGCGAACCAACGGCTCGCCGCCGGAAAAGCCCAGTTGTGCCGCGCCCATTTCGCGCGCCTGACGAAAAATTTCAATCCACTCGGCTGTGCTCAGCTCTTCATGGCTGCGGGCGAAATCCAGCGGATTCGAGCAGTATGGGCACTGCAGTGGGCACCGATAGGTCAGCTCGGCGAGTAGCCACAGCGGCGGACCGGGCTCAAAACCCGGCTTAGCGAAGCTCGATCCAGAACCGTTCAACGGCTACCTCCAGGAATGCGACGATGTCCTCCTCGATGCCCTCGGCATCGGGAAAGCGGCTCTGCAGATCGGCGACAATTGCCCCCACGCTCCGGGTGCCATCGACCTCGCCCAGAACCGCCGATGCGCTCTCGTTCAGCTTGATCATGCCTTCGGGGTAGAGCAGCACATGGCAGTTCTGCGCCGGTTCCCACTGGAAGCGGAAACCGCGGCGAAAAACCGGAATCTGGGTCAGTTGGGTAGCGCTCATGGTCCTCTGTCTCGCCAGTGAAAACATCATCGGTAAGGGCTTGTGGGCTGAAGCCCGCCCTACAGCTTATATGCGAGGGCTGCCGCCACTCGATCACAGGTCACCCAGCCAAGCAGTCAGAACGTGATGCCCTTGTGCCAGACACGCTCGCTCGTCACCGTGTGGTAGGGCGGACGATCCAGTTCGTAGGCCATGCTCATGGCATCCAGCATGCTCCACAAAACATCGAGTTTGAACTGAAGAATGTTCAGCATGCGCTCCTGGCTTTCCCGCGTCTTGTAGTGTTCCAGCGTGATCCGCAGGCCGTGCTCGACGTCGCGACGCGCTTCCTTCAGGCGTTTGCGGAAGTAGTCGTAACCGGACGCATCGATCCAGCTGTAGTGCTGGGGCCAGGCGTCCAGACGGGACTGGTGAATGGTCGGGGCGAACAGCTCGGTGAGTGAACTGCTGGCAGCCTCCTGCCAGACGGCGCGGCGGGCGAAATTGACATAGGCGTCGACGGCGAAACGCACGCCCGGCAGCACCAGTTCCTGCGACAGCACCTGTTCGCGGTCCAGGCCCACCGCCTCGGCCAAGCGCAGCCAGGCTTCGATGCCGCCCTCCTCGCCTGGGCTTCCATCGTGATCAATGATGCGCTGGACCCACTCACGGCGGGTATCGCGATCCGGGCAGTTAGCCATGATCGCCGCATCCTTCACCGGAATGCAGACCTGATAGTAGAAGCGATTGGCGACCCAGCCCTGAATCTGCTCGCGAGTCGAGCGGCCCTCGTACATGGCGCGGTGGAACGGATGATGGATGTGGTAGTAGCCGCCCTTGGCGCGTAGCGCCGCTTCGAACTCGGACGGAGTCATGGCTGGCAGGGTCATAAAAACTTCCTTACGGGTTGTGCGGGCTGTTCCGGCAGGCACCGGCAAGCACCTTCAGCCACTGAGTTCTCTGGTGAATCGCGGGCGGATGCCGGCTACAGCTCGATACTCATGCCATCGAACGAAACCTCGATCCCGTGCTCGTCGAGCACCGCGCGTTCGGCGGAGTCTTCGTCGAGGATCGGATTGGTGTTGTTGATGTGGATGAGTATCTTGCGTGCTGCGGGCATGCTGTCGAGCACCTCGATCATGCCCCCCGGCCCACTCTGCTGTAGGTGGCCCATCTCGCTGCCCAGCTTGGTGCCTACCTCACGTACCCGCATTTCGTCGTCGCGCCACAGAGTGCCGTCGACGAGCAGGCAATCGGCGCTGCGCATGAGCTCCAGAAGCTCGGGGCTGACCTTGCCGAGGCCCGGTGCGTAGAACAGCTTACCGCCCGTGTTCTGGTCCACGATCAGCAGGCCGATGTTGTCGCCAGGGTGCGGATCGTTACGGTGCGGCGAATAGGGAGGCGCAGAGCTGCGCAGCGGGATTGGCGTGATCTCCAGAGTCGGGCAGGTCGGAATGCGGAAGCTGCCTTCCAGTGCGATGGGGTTCCAGCGCAGGCCGCCATTCCAATGCTCAAGCATGTTGAACAGTGGGAAACCGGTGGTGAGGTCCTGATGGACCATCTCCGTACACCAGACTTCGTGCGGGCAACCTTCGCGCAGTGTCAGCAGACCGGTGGTGTGGTCGATCTGGCTGTCCAGCAGAATGATGGCGCCAATCGCGGTGTCTCGCGGTCCGCGTGCCGGCTGCAGCTTGGGAAAGGATTCAAGCTGCGCACGAATATCAGGCGAGGCGTTGCAGAGGATCCAGTCCTCGCCGTTGTCGCTGATGGCTATCGACGATTGCGTGCGAGCCTTGGCACGCAGGCTGCCGTTTCGCAGCCCGGCGCAGTTGGCGCAGTTACAGTTCCACTGAGGAAAGCCGCCGCCAGCAGCAGAACCTAAAATCTGGATGAACATGGGCAGCTCCCAAAAAACGGAGCCCCGACCGGGGCCGGGGCAGATCAATCAGCGATTGGCGAAGTACATGGTGACTTCGAAACCAATGCGCAGGTCGGTAAAAGCAGGTTTAGTCCACATGGCTGATTCCTCTTTTTTGTGATGGCGGAATTATTCCGACAACCCATTAAGCACCCTGCTCCGTCAAAAGCGGAATGGTACTTTGGAAGGAGACAGCGCTCTGCATTGGTAGTGCCTCGACTGCCTCCGTTTTCATAACGCGCGATAACCTGATTGTTCAGCGGCGCACAGCGGAGCGACCGTGGGTGCCGCGCCAGGCCAGCTCGTTGGTGATGGTCGCCATCGGAGAAAACATATCGAAGTCGAACGCGGTCAGCGGGACCTGCTCCTGTACACGCAGCGGCCAGTCATGATTGGCCAGCGCCGCCTTGCCTATCGCCACGAAGTCCAGTACGCCGGCATCGAGCAGTTGTTGCGCCTGATCACCGGTGCCGATGGCGCCATTGCCGACGATCGGAATCTCGACGGCACCTTTGGCAATTGCCGCCAGACTCTCACTTTCCTCGAATGCCGGAGCACTGATGTCGGCTTCGGTGATGTGGATATAGTCGAGCCCGGCGGCGGCTAGCGTGGCGATACGATAGCGCGCCGCCTCAAGCCCTCCGTCCCATTTGAGCCGACTGTCGGTGACCATGCCTTGCGACAGCCGCATACCCACGACAAAGCCCGTCCCGACCGCTTCACGCACCGCGCGGATGATTTCCAGCGGCAGGGTCAGTCTCGCCTTGTAATCGCCGCCCCACCGATCGCTGCGCTGATTGAACTCGGCAGTCATGAATTCGTGCAACAGGTAGCCGTTTGCGCCATGCAATTCCACGCCATCGAAACCGGCGTCGCGTGCATGTTTCGCTGCCTGGACGAAGCCGGCAATCGCTTCCTGGATTTCTGCCTCGGTTATCTCCGCCGGCGTCGCGTAAGGGCCTTCGCCGCCGTAGAAGCTTAACTGCCGCCCGCCAGGCTGGACTGCTGATGGGGCGACGTGACGGGCGTGGTGGATGTTGCCCTGGGTCTGTGCGCCGCCGTGCATCAGCTGGGCGATGATGGCTGCACCCGCCTGATGGACCGCACTGACAATCGGCTTCCAGCTATCACGTTGTACCTCGGTGGCCAGGCCCGGCTGGTTCAGATAACCCTGGCTATAGGCGGTGTCCGTATAGGTGCCTTCGGTAATTAACATGCCGAAGCCGCCCTGGGCAAACGCTTGGTAGTAGTCGCGCATCAGTTCATTGGGTTGCCCTTCCGGCTCGGCGCTGACGCGGGTCATCGGAGCCAGCACGGCGCGGTTGCGCAGGCGCAGCTGATTCAGCTGGGCAGGTTCTAGCAATTGGGGCATCAGCAAATCCTCGTGAACGTGGGTCATGCTGAATCTGAGGTGCAACGGGCGTTGGAGTTCGCCCCTTACTCGCCGGGCTTGGCGAGGGCATAAAAAAACGCGGCCTTGGGGGCCGCGTTGCGTTGATGGACCACCTGCCGCACCCGGTCGGCCGAGGGTCCCCGCACTGATTGCGTGCGAGCAAGTCAGCCGGCGCGCTGGAGCGAACGCGCCGGGTCTTTCAAGTTGCAGTGTCGCGCTTAGAAGAAGCCCAGCGGGTTGATGTCGTAGCTGATCAGCAGGTTCTTGGTCTGCTGGTAGTGGTCGAGCATCATCTTGTGGGTTTCACGACCCACACCGGACTTCTTATAGCCACCGAACGCCGCGTGCGCCGGGTACAGGTGATAGCAGTTAGTCCAGACGCGACCGGCCTTGATACCGCGGCCCATACGGTAGGCGCGGTTGATGTCACGGGTCCAGACGCCAGCACCGAGACCGAATTCGGTGTCGTTGGCAATCGCCAGTGCTTCGGCCTCATCCTTGAAGGTCGCAACCCCGACCACCGGGCCAAAGATCTCTTCCTGGAACACGCGCATCTTGTTGTGGCCCTTGATCAGGGTCGGCTGCACGTAATAACCGGTCGCAAGGCCCCCTTCCAGCTTCTCGGCGGCGCCGCCTGTGAGGATCTCAGCACCTTCCTGCTGAGCAATTTCCATGTACGACAGGATCTTGTCGAATTGCTGTTCGGAGGCCTGCGCGCCGACCATGGTGTCGGTGTCCAGCGGGTCGCCACGCTTGATCGCCTCGATCTTCTTCATCACCACTTCCATGAAGGGTTCGAAGATCGACTCCTGAATCAGTGCGCGCGATGGGCAAGTACACACCTCGCCCTGGTTGAAGAAGGCCAGTACCAGACCTTCAGCGGCTTTTTCGATGAAGGCAGGTTCAGCATTCATGATGTCTTCGAAGAAGATGTTCGGGCTCTTGCCACCCAGCTCCACGGTGCTCGGAATGATGTTCTCGGCAGCGCAGCGCATGATGTGCGAACCAACCGGGGTGGAACCGGTAAAGGCGATCTTGGCGATACGGGTGCTGGTGGCCAGCGCCTGCCCCGCTTCGCGGCCAAAGCCTTGAACGATGTTCAGCACGCCCGGCGGCAGCAGGTCGCCGACCAGCTCGGCGAAGACCATGATCGACAGCGGCGTCTGCTCGGCCGGCTTGAGTACCACGCAGTTACCGGCGGCCAAGGCCGGAGCGAGCTTCCAGGCTGCCATCAGCAGCGGGAAATTCCAGGGAATGATCTGACCGACCACACCCAGCGGCTCGTGGAAGTGATAAGCCGCGGTGTGCTCATTGATTTCAGCGGCGCTGCCTTCCTGTGCCCGGATGCAGCCGGCGAAGTAGCGAAAATGATCGGCTGCCAGCGGAACGTCGGCGTTCAAGGTTTCACGGATGGCCTTGCCGTTGTCCCAGGTTTCGGCGATGGCCAGTTTTTCCAGGTTGGCTTCGATACGGTCTGCGATTTTAAGCAACACCAGTGCGCGGTCCTGCACCGAGGTTTTGCCCCAGGCGTCAGCCGCGGCATGTGCGGCGTCCAGCGCCTTTTCCACATCCTCGGCACCGGAGCGCGGGAACTCGGCGATGACTTCAGCGTTTACCGGCGAGGTGTTGACGAAATACTCGCCCTTGACCGGCGGCACGAATTCACCACCGATGAAGTTGCCATAACGTGGCTTGAAGGAAATGACGGAGCCTTCCGTACCGGGTTGGGCGTAGATCATGAGCGGCCTCTCTAGTTTTTCTGCTTGTCGAGCCTGACCGGACATGGACAGGACATGGAACGATCTTAGGCAACCCAGCCGCTTGGCCGGAATGCACCCAAGGAACAGAAGCGTTCCTCATTTGGTAGTAGAAACCGCAGCGCGTGCACAGCCGCCGCCGGCTTCCTGGTGCGTTAAAAAGTGAGCCATTTGCCCGAAAAAACTTGCCAGATTAGGCCTCCACAGACCCGGCGCAATTGACCATACGCAAAGGCGGCCAGCCGCCTGGTAACTATTTTTAGCGCGCCAGAAAAGCGCGACCAACTGCCCGTAAAACCGATCCCAAAGTCGTATTAGTCGACCGCTCAAAGAGCCTTAGCTTCGAGGCGCAACATTGGTTTTTTCAAAAAAACACCTGCTAAGGAGATATGCCATGCAGTGGATCGATCCGGACTTCTGCGACCTGCGTCTGGGCTTTGAAGTCACCGCGTACGTCTACGTGCGCTAAGCCCACGACCGGCGTGATTGCAACCGCCGTCACGTCGGTCGAGCGAGGATAAAAGACATGACAACAACAAACATTTCGTCCCTCAGCTGCTACGAGATTCGCTCGCCCTTTCTGTTTCGCTGGGAGGAATCGCAGCAGGCGCACGTCCTGCTCTATCCCGAGGGCATCGTCAAACTGAACGCCACCGGCGGAGAAATTTTGAAACGCTGCGACGGCAAGACCAACGTCGCTGAGCTGATCGATCAGCTGGCTCATAGCTACAACGCATCCGATATCGACGCGATCCGCAATGGCGTCCTGAATTTCCTGGAGGTATCCCATGGCAAAGGCTGGATCCGCGCTAAGGCTTGATGGCAACGGCAACCCCGTTTGGTTGCTATTGGAGCTGACCTACCAGTGCCCGTTGCAGTGCGTGTTCTGCAGCAACCCGCGCAACTTTGCCGAATACCGCCAGGATGAGTTGAGCACCGCCGAGTGGATCGACGTGATGGCCCAGGCCCGCGCCATGGGTGCGATGCAGATCGGCTTTTCCGGCGGCGAGCCGACGCTGCGCAAGGACCTCGAAACGTTGGTCGGTGAGGCCGACGGCATGGGCTACTACACCAACCTGATCACGTCTGGCATAGGGCTGACCGAAGCGCGGCTGCACGCTTTGAAAGACGCCGGGCTGCGCCACATCCAGCTCGGCTTTCAGTCCACCGACCGTGACGTGGCACGTCAGCTGGCTGGTGTCGATGCGTGGGAGCGCAAGATAAAGATGGCGCGGTTGATCAAGTCCATGGAGTTTCCCATGGTGCTCAACGTTCCTATTACTCGGCAGAACATCGCTCAGGTGCCAGACATTATCGAGTTTGCCGTCGAGCTGGGGGTCGAGTACCTCGAACTGGCGAACGTGCAGTACTACAACTGGGCGCTGCTCAATCGCGATGCACTGATGCCGACCCATGCAGAACTGCAGCGCGCCGAAGACCAAGTGCAGCAGGCGCGCACACGCTACGGTGATCAACTGACTATTTTCTTCGTCATTCCCGACTATTACGAAGGCCGGCCCAAGGCTTGTATGAACGGTTGGGGTGCTATTCACGTCACGGTTGCGCCAAACGGCAACGTGCTGCCCTGTTCGCAGGCGGCCAACTTCAAGGACATCGAATTTCCCAACGTTCGTCAGCAGCGCCTGGAACAGATCTGGCACGACTCGCCGGTATTCAACCTCTACCGCGGCGATGCCTGGATGCCCGAGCCCTGCCGCAGCTGTGACGAAAAGGAAAAGGACTTCGGCGGCTGTCGCTGCCAAGCGCTGCTGCTGACTGGCAACGGTGCAAACACTGACCCGGCGTGCAGCAAATCACCCCATCACCAGCTGATTCGCCAGGCCGTGGAGTTGGCGCAGGATGCGACCCGCCCGCAAGGCACGCTGATCGCCCGTCAGGCCAGCCAGGGGGTGGCATTTGAAACTACCCCATGACTCGTTTGGCGGCACCGTAAGCGCCGGGCTCGCGCTGACGCTTGGCTGCTACCTGCTGCTGCGCGTACTGATCTAGGAGGCGCCGATGCAAATGCCTGTGCTCGATGTGCTGGCTCGCTATGCGCATCTGTTGTTCGCGCTGGTCTGGGTCGGCCACAACTACGCCAACTTTATCCAGAACCCGCGTTTCGTGCCGTTGCAGAACGGCATCGATACCGCCACGCTCAATCGCGATCTTGAGACGCGGATGAAGCGTGAGCACGGCATCTTTCGCTACGCCTCCCTCGTGGTCTGGGTGTCTGGCATGTTGATGCTCTGGCAGCGCGGCTGGCTGGCCGATGCGCTGTTGTTGCAGGGGCCGCTGGCGGTGATCGGCCTCGGCGCCTGGATCGGCACGCTGATGCTGCTCAACCTCTGGTTGGTGCTCTGGCCGCATCAGAAGAAGCTGCTCGGCTTCGTACCCGCGACATTGGAGGAGCGGGTACGCTGCTCGCGGATCACCTTCCTCTCCTCACGCAGCAACACCATCCTCTCCTTTCCCCTTTTGTTTTTGATGGCAAGCGGTGGTCATGGCCTGCATATCTTCTGAGACTGAGCGCTACAGTTTTGCCGCCGGCCCGGCGATGCTGCCGAGCGCGGTACTGGCGCAGATCCGCGACGAACTGCCGGACTGGAATCGCAGTGGCTTCTCGATGCTTGAACAGCCGTTCACAACCTCCGCATTCAAGCAACTGATGGCGGAGACCGAACAGGATTTGCGCACGCTGCTGTCGATTCCACAAAACTACCGGGTGCTGTTTGTACAGGGCGGTGCCTCGGCGCAGTTCGGCCTGGTGCCGCTCAACCTGCTGCGGCCCGGACAGAGCGCCGACTATCTGGAAAGCGGCCACTGGGCGCGTAAGGCGATTGTCGAGGCCCGACGGCACGCACCAGTCAGTGTCATGGCCAGTGGCTCGACACAAAATTTTACCGCACTGCCAGCCGCTCAGGATTGGCAGTGCGACCCGAACGCTGGCTACTGCCATATCACCAGTAACGAAACCGGTAACGGCCTGCAACTACCGCACTTCCCGGAACTGTCGGTGCCGCTGGTTGCCGACATGACTTCGGACTTCCTTACCCGATCAGTCCCGGTCGAGCGCTTCGGCCTGATCTATGCCAGTGCGCAGAAAAATCTTGGCGTCGCCGGACTGTGTCTGCTGATCGTGCGCGATGACCTGCTGCAACCACCGCAACCTTCGCTGCCCTCGGCGTTGAGTTATGCGGTACAGGCCGAGCAACAGAGCCGCTTCAATACTCCGCCGACCTTCGCCCTGTACGTCGCCAACTTGATGCTGCGCTGGATCAAGTATCAGGGCGGCCTCGCCGCGATGGCTGCGGCCACCGAGCGAAAAAGCCGGCGTCTATACGCTTGCATTGACCACAGCGGCCTGTATCACTGCCGGCAGCCCGCCGTGGATCGCTCGAAGGTGAACGTCTGTTTCGAGCTCCGCGAACCGCGCCTGCTTTCGGCGTTCCTCAGCGAAGCCGAGCATGTCGGCCTGCACCATCTGGCCGGCCACGCTGCCGTAGGCGGCATTCGCGCCAGCTTGTACAACGCCATGCCGCTGGCAGGCGTGGATCGACTGGTGGAATTCATGACACGGTTCGAGCGCATCCATGGCTGAAAAATTCGATCTTCACGCCCTGCGCAAGCACCTGACACAGCGACTCGCACTGGGTCTCGTCGATATGGCATGCCACATGCCCACCCTTGCGATCAGCCGTCCGGTAACGGCGATGGGCCTGCGCTTCCCCTCCCCATTGGGTATCGCAGCCGGCTTCGACCACAGCGGACGGCTCGGTCGTCGGGTCGCCGCACTGGGTTTTGGTTTCAATGAAATCGGCAGCCTGACCTTCGATCAGGTTGCCAGCCTGGCGCCTGCGCACCACGGTGACGCGCGTCTTGGCATTAACCTGACCTTGGACGCATCGCAATCAACGGCCGAAGCGTGCTCCATGCTGAGTAACGGCTGGCCGCATGCCGACTACCTGGTGCTTAACCTGATCGGCCCGGCCAGCGCACCGCTATTACAACAGGACGCGCGCTTGCGTCAGTTGCTCACTGCGCTTCGTCAACAACAGCAGCACCTGAATCAGGCAGGCAATCGTCGGGTTCCGTTGGTTGCCAAGCTACGTTGCCTGCCAGCGCAAATTCCGTTCTCACTCGCAGGTCTGCTGCTGGAACTAG
This sequence comes from Stutzerimonas xanthomarina DSM 18231, assembly GCF_900129835.1. Taxonomy (GTDB): domain Bacteria; phylum Pseudomonadota; class Gammaproteobacteria; order Pseudomonadales; family Pseudomonadaceae; genus Stutzerimonas; species Stutzerimonas xanthomarina. The sequence goes on along the minus strand of NZ_FQXA01000002.1, from coordinate 358,838 downwards.
GCTTTGATGGCCTGCTCGTCGCTCATGATCCAGGACCGCCTGCAACGCGCCAGCGTTACCACGACTGGCAAGACCAGCGCCAACAGGCGCAAGCCTGCGAGCAGATCGAGCATTTGCACAGCTTCTGCGGTGGGGGACTTACGCTGATGTCGGTTGGAGGAATTCAGAGCGCCGCCGATCTTCAGGGGCGCCTGAACGCGGGTGCGCAGCTGGTACAGGTCCATGCGGCATTGCTGCATCAAGGTCCATGGTTGGCTCGTCGCTTGCTGCGAGCCCCTTGGAAATGACGAGTCATCAATGATCGCAAGCAGGCCTGACGGCGCTCAGTACGCTGTAATGCGGGATCTCCCTGGCGCGACGGAACGCGGTTGCGGTTAAGTCGGCGCCACCGTTTGGGGCGGCTGTCAGGAAAACCCGGAGCGAGCTTCACCCGAACGTGCCGTTCTCTTCTTCAGCTAGCGGGCAAGCACCCGAAGCAAGGCTTGTTGAGTGCTCTGACTCCAAGCGAGTCCGTCATTACACAGGTGCACCGCCTGATCGACATCCCTGTGAAACGCCGAGATTTGGCTAAGGCATCCTCGTCTAACAATGTCGAAGCGTACCCACGAACTGACTCACCGGCAGCATCCGTGCGAATTACTCGACCCCCATAAACGCAAAAGGCCGGCTATAAGCCGGCCCTTCGCTTGGAGCCTAGATCAACGCTTGGCTACGACTTGCTCCTTCGGCAGTTTGAAGGTCCAGACCATGCCGCCCTGGTTGAAGTCTTTGACGCGCTTGGCGACTTCGCCGCCCCAGAGCGGTACAGCGCCGCCCCAGCCGGAGAGGACCGAAACGTACTGTTCGCCATCCATTTCCCAGGTAACCGGAGAACCGATCACGCCGGAGCCAGTGTTGAACTCGTAGACCTTCTCTCCCGTCTTGGCATTGAACGCCATCAGGAACCCTTCCGGGTTGCCGGTGAACACTAGATTGCCCTTGGTGGCCAGCACACCACCCCATAGCGGCGCGTAGTTCTCGTAACGCCAGACTTCCTTGCCGGTTTTCGGATCAATGGCGCGCAGCACGCCAATGTACTCCTCGTTCAGCGGATGGATGGTGAAGCCGGCACCCAGATAGGCTGCACCCTTCTTGTAAGCGACGCCTTCGTTCCAGATGTCCATCGCCCACTCGTTGGACGGAACGTAGAACAGTCCGGTGTCCTGGCTGTAGGCCATTGGCATCCAGTTCTTGCCGCCGAGGAATGATGGCGCCACGGTGACAGTCTTGCCCTTGTCGGCCTCTCCTGGTGCGCCAGGACGGTGGGCGTCGTCGTAGATCGGTCGGCCATCCTTGTCCAGCCCCTTGGCCCAGGTGATCTTGTCCACGAACGGGAAGCCGCGAATGAACTTGCCGTTGGTGCGATCTAGCACATAGAAGAAGCCGTTACGGTCCGCTGTACCCGCTGCCTTCACGGTCTTGCCGTTTTCCTTGTAATCGAAGGAGATCAGTTCGTTCACACCGTCATAGTCCCAGCCGTCATGGGGCGTGGACTGGAAATGCCATTTGATCGAGCCGTCGTCCGGATCGAGCGCCAGGCGCGAGGAGGAATACAGGTTGTCACCGGGGCGAAGGTGCGAGTTCCACGGTGAGGGGTTGCCGGTACCGAACAGCAGCGAATCGGTGTCCGGATCGTAGTAGCCACCCAGCCAAGGCGCGGCACCGCCGGTCTTCCAAAGATCGCCCGGCCAGGTTTTACCGGCTTCGCCGCCAGAGATGCCGTTTTCGACCTTTTTGCCATCCTTCATCACGTAGCCCATGTGACCTTCGACGGTCGGACGGGTCCACAGCAGCTCGCCATTCTTTGGGTTGAACGCCTGGATCATGCCAACTACGCCGAACTCACCGCCGGCCAGGCCAGTGATCAACTTGCCTTTTACCACCATCGGCGCGGCAGAAATCGAGTAGCCAGCCTTGTAGTCAGCGACGGTCTTTTTCCAGACGACCTTGCCGGTGTCCTTGTTCAGCGCGACCAACTTGGCATCCAGCGTGCCGAAGATAACCAGGTCGTCATACAGCGCCACGCCACGGTTGATCACGTCACAGCAAGGCATGATGCCATCCGGCAGGCGGGCGTCGTACTGCCACAGTTCCTTGCCGGTACGGGCGTCGACCGCAAATACGCGCGAGTAGGAGCCGGTGAGGTACATCACACCATCTTTGATCAGCGGCTGCGCTTCCTGGCCGCGTTGCTTTTCGCCCCCTAAGGAAAAGCCCCAGACCGGGCGCAGCTGAGTGACGTTCTCGGTGTTCAGGGCATCCAGGGTGCTGTAGCGCTGGCCTTGCAGCCCCAGGCCGTTGGTAACGATCTGATCGGTGGACTTGGCGTCATCGAGAATTTCCTGATCGGTGACTGCCCATGCCGACACGCTGGACACTGCCATGGCGGCGCAAAGCGCTGTCAGGGCGAAGGGCTTGCGAAGACCGGTGTGCTTCATTGCGGCTACCTCTGCGGGTTCATTGTTATCGTCGCCGGGAAGTTTTCCCGGTCTAGTAGCGATTCTTGGATCTTGCCGCTCCTGCAACAATTACACGCAGTACCGATTTTCCTCCTCCCTTGGTAGCAATACTCCGCGCAAACCCCGTCATCCTTGCATCCTGACGGACAAACCGGGCTACCACACCGGCACCGAAGTTGAAGCCGGTGTGCCCGAAAAGACAATTCCTCGCGCCGAGTTCGAGGCTTACAACGGATGCCCCTCCGCTCACAAGGACACGAGCCATGCGCCGCCTCATGATCTGCAACTTCCTGTTGGCATTGGCTGCCACCGCCAACGCCGCCCAGCCAATTCGCCTGGGCCTGAATTACCCAAGCACCGGTAACTATAAGAGCGAAGGCCTTGAGCTGCGCCGCGGCGCCCTCCTCGCCATCGAAACCATCAACCGACAGGGCGGCGTGCTGGGCCGGCCGCTCGAGCTGATCAGCCGCAACTCGGCCGCCCGCGAACAGAAGGCGCGGGCCAACATCGATAAATTTGCGGCCCAAGGCGTCGCGATGGCCTTTGGCGGAGCTACTAGCGAGGAAGCCGTGGCTGCCGGCCAGCGCGCCCGCGAGCTGGGCATGCTGTTCTTCCCCACGCTGGGGTATGCGAACGCAATCACCGGACACGATGGCCAGCGTTATCTGTTCCGCGAAACCAACAACGCCTGGATGAGTGCTCGGGTGCTTGGCGAGTACCTCAGCTGGCATCTGCCGAATCGCCGCTATCACTACCTCAGCCTCGACGACACCTGGGGCCGCAGCATGGAACAGGCACTGCGCGAAGCCACTCGCAGCCGTGACCGAGCGCGCCACGGCTTCTCGCGGATCAGTGCCAGAGGTGCACATCATGAGGAGTATCTCGCCGCGCTGAAAAAGGCCGCAGCCAGCGACGCAGATGTCTTAGTCGTCATCCTGCTCGGCCAGGATCTGGTGCAGACCATGCGTCTGGCGCATGACCTCAAGCTCGACCAGCGGATGCAGATCATCGTGCCCAATCTGACCGGCAGCATTGTCGAGCAGGCAGGCCCGCAGGTAATGGAGCACGTCATTGGCACGGCAGCCTGGACCTGGCGCGTCCCGGCCCTGGTCAAAAGCGAACAGGGCCAGGCCTTCGTCGATGCCTTTATCGCACAGCATCAGCGCTACCCGGACAGTACCGCCGCGTCCGCCTACGCCATCGTTCAGCAATGGGCTGCGGCCGGACAGCGTGCAGGCAGTCTGAACAGTGAGAAAGTCATCAAGGCGCTTGAAGACCACCGCTATAGCCTGCTCAAGGACGAACAATATTGGCGCAGCTTCGACCATCAGAACGTGCAGAGCATCTATGCGGTGCGGATCCGGCCGCGGAATGAAATCATGCAGGACAGGTTCAAACAGGATTATTTCAACATCATCCATCGCATGGACGGCGAAGCGGCAGCTCCGAGCTTCGATGATTGGCAGGAGGAGCGCGGTGACGAGCTGACCTTGCGCTAGCGATAGCGCCGTGCCGTCTGCCGCCGAGAGGGCTGCGGGTCGGCGCGCCTGGCCCAATGGGTTGTTAATCACGGAACGAATGACTGCGCGGAGATCACGCCGAGCCGATACAGTAGGCGCCTAATGATCAAGGCGTCATCCCGCCACGCTAGGCAATACGGATGACGCCATTCTTTTGTCAAGCTGGGTTCTTTCAATGAAACAAACATGGTCCCCGTTTACCTGGGTGTGCTTCGCCATGTGCGTCGGCGTCATGGGCACAGCGCTCATCTCTCCGCTGTACCCGTTGTATCAGCAGGCGTGGCAGCTCCGTACCAGCGATATTTCGCTGATTTACATCATCTATATGGCGGGTGCGCTGTTCGGGCTGTTGTTCATGGGCCGCCTGTCCGACACCCTGGGCTTTCGCAAGGTCATGCTTACCGGCCTGCTGCTTGGCTGGGCCGGGACCCTGGTGACGATGCTCGCGTGGAACCTGCCTAGCCTCAACATCGGCCGTTTTGCAGTCGGCCTTTCTTCCAGCCTGATGGTGACCAGCGCATCGGTGGGTCTGGTGCAGATTTCCCGTGACGGCGCATCGCAGCGAATATCGATGATCACCAGCTTCCTGCTCGCCTTTGGCTTCGGCCTCGGCCCGCTTACCGGCGGCGTCACGGGCCAATGGTTTGCGCAGCCGCTGATAACGACCTATATCCCGACGCTGATCCTGGGCGTGCTGGCCGTCTACGCCTTGCTGCGGGTGCAGCTCAAGCCGCACCCGGAGTTCAGCGCAGCAGCACCTTTAGGTTTACGTACATTTATTCCGCGGTTGGCCTGGGCTGCGCGCCAGGACTCGCTGGCGTTTCTGCTGACCTGCGCCTGCCCTTTTTTTGCCTTTGGCGTGTTCGGCATCTACGCGTCGATGGCGCCGCTGTTCTTGGAGAAAATGCTGCCCTGGCATGGCCCGATAGTGAGCGGCACGTCCATCGGTGTCATTCTGCTGGCTTCCGCCATGATGCAACTGGCCTGCGCGAGGATGAGTCTGCGCTGGTGCGGGCTGCTCGGCCTGTTGTCGGTGGTATTGAGCAACGCGATGCTCGTGCTCAACTTCACGGCCGGCTCGTCGCTGGTATTCATCATCGGTGTCTGCGCTGCTGCGGCGGGCCATGGCATGTGCCTGTTGGCCGGTATCAGCATGGTCAACCGTATCGCCAGCCCCGCCGAACGTTCGGGGCTAATTTCAACCTACCTGGTGTGCGGCTACGTTGGCAGCATCGTGCCGTTGCTCGGCGTCGGCTGGGTCGCTGACCACTACGGACTGCCCGTTGCGATCAGTTTGCTGGGCTGGGTTGTGGTTGCACTCGCTACGCCGCTGGCCGTGTGGTTTTTCCGGCATCCACGGATGCAGGCCTGCGGTCATGCAGGGCCAGCGGACTAGACTGGCGATCGGACGGACGGACGGACGAATCAGGACATGCGAACTCTGCCCGGCGCCAACAAACAGAATTCGCAGGCATCGGCTGGCTGCGGGATAGAACGGTGATCAGTTCTCGCCAAGCTGCACCTGGTACAGCTCGGGCAATTCATAGCGCAGCCCGTAATCGGCATAGATAGCCTCAACCGCACCGTCCTTCATCAAGCCTTCCAGCTCACCCTCAAGCGCATAGGCCAGTTGCCGATTGGATTCGTGCACGGCCATACCCAGCTCCCATACCTGCTTGCCCATGTTCGGATAGGCGTTTTCTGCAGGTTTAAGATGACTGTCCTTGGCTTGCCCCAGCATCCAGTCGATCTCGCCGCGCATGGCCATGGTCGCGTCAACTTCCCCAGCCTGCATCGCTGCGAAAGCGGCCTGAGCCGTTGGGTAGTGATGCAGCATCTTGGCAATGCTGCCGTTGAATACCGATGACAAATAGAACGAGGGGACGCTTTCCACTTCCACCCCGACCGGGTGGTAACGGAACACGGCGACACTGGAGAGATCTTCAAGCCGGCGATCGTCATAGGCAGACTGCCAGCGCTCACGCTGGTACGGGCCAAACATGACCACCAGCTCGTTGATCAGCTCGCCCAGCTCGTTCTGCTTGTAGGAAAACTCGCGGTCGTAAGGCACGCGCATCATCACATCGGCCAGTACGTTCGGTCGCAGGTAATGCCCTTTCCAGATGAAGTTGCGCAGGTCGTCATCCAGTGTCTCGTCTGGCCTTACCCACAATACCTCGACCTTCAGCCCGAGTTTGGACGCCAGTTTTTGCGCGAGCTCGAAATCGACCCCGCGCGGCTTGCCATCGGCCATGAAGCTGTAGGGCGGGAAGTTTTCGTACATCGCCACCTTGAGCACGCCCGAATCGATGATGTCATCGAACGCGCGCACCTTGACCACCTCCGCCTGTACCAGCGCGCAAACCATCCACAAGCAGAGCCCCGCAAGCAACTGGCGCATCGTAGTCACCGCTTGGCAGCTTCGCTTTCGATGTAGGTACGGATGGCCCATAGCGCTTCCTGGCTGAGATAATCGGCCATGCGCGGCATGTAGACGGCGCCATCGCGAACAGCACCGTTGATTACGCGCTCCTTGTACCATTCGTCGCCGTCATAGCTGGCTTCCAGTTCACGCAGATCCGGTGCGATGCCGCCAGAAATTGCCTCAAGGCCATGGCAGCGGGCGCAGTTCTGGTTGTAGGCCGATGAGCCAATTTCAACTGCCCTGTCATGGTCTTCACTGGGCGCCCGGTATGGGTTTTCATCGACCCACTCTTCACCCAGCGGGGACAACCCCTTGGTTTCCACCTTCTGCGGCGTGACGTCACCGTGGGCGAAGGCAAAGCCGGCGAAGCCGAGCAGACCAGCAGCAAAGAGCGCGCGCAGTTCAGTTTTGTTATTCATGACTACCACCGTTGAGTTCGAATACCTGAGCAAGGCAGCCCCAGTTGGAGCGCATGGTGGTCATCTTGGGCATTGCGCCCGGATGGCAGAATCCTGCTTTGGTTGTCGGATTCTCCTCCCTTGGTAGTAGGGACTCGTGCGACACCGGCACAGCACCCAGGTAGCAGGTCGAAAACACAGGCGGATTGGGAAGTTTTCCCTGAATCAGCGGGAGCTTTTCCGTATCAGCTGTCGCTGCGTCGTCCCAATAATCGAATCGCCGGACCAGCCTCTCGCTGCGCAGCGAGCGGTTGGCCCCGTCCGAATCGACCAAGGGAAACCAACCATGACAACAACAGCCCCCCTGGGCAGCAAACGCCCCCTCGCCATAGCCGTTCTGATTGGCGGTCTCTCACTCAGCGGCTTGGCAGACGCCAAGACCGTCACCTGGGACGACATCGCCAACGACCATCTTTCGACCGACAACGTATTGCAGTACGGCCTGGGCACCAATGCCCAGCGCTGGAGCCCGCTGAATCAGGTGAATGATGAAAACGTCTTCAAATTGACGCCAGCCTGGTCCTTTTCCTTTGGTGACGAGAAGCAGCGGGGACAGGAATCCCAGGCCATCGTGCATGACGGTGTGATCTATGTGACAGGTTCTTACTCGCGCGTGTTCGCGCTCGATTCGCGCACAGGCAAACGGCTTTGGAGCTACGCACACCGGTTGCCTGCGGATATCCGACCCTGCTGTGACGTCGTCAACCGAGGTGCGGCGATTTATGGTGACAAGATCTACTTCGGCACGCTGGATGCGCAGGTAGTCGCGCTGAACAAGGACACCGGCAAGGTCGTCTGGAAGAAGAAGTTCGGTGATCACGGCGCGGGCTACACTATGACCGGCGCACCAACCCTGATCAAGGATCAGAAAAGCGGCAAGGTGCTGTTGATTCATGGCAGCTCCGGCGACGAATTTGGCGTTGTCGGCAAGCTGTTCGCCCGCGATCCAGATACCGGCGAGGAGGTCTGGATGCGTCCCTTCGTCGAGGGCCATGTGGGTCGACTCAACGGCAAAGACAGCACACCGACCGGGGACGTCAAGGCGCCCTCCTGGCCTGATGACCCCAGTTCACCCACCGGCAAGAAAGAGGCCTGGAGCCAGGGTGGCGGCGCGCCTTGGCAGAGTGCGAGCTTCGATGCCGAGACCAACACCATCATCGTTGGTGCGGGAAACCCCGCGCCCTGGAACGGTTGGGCGCGCACCGCTGATGGCGGAGAGCCGAAAGACTACGACAGCCTCTATACCTCTGGGCAAGTCGGTGTCGATGCCACCACCGGGGAAGTAAAGTGGTTCTATCAGCACACGCCCAACGATGCCTGGGATTTCTCCGGAAACAACGAGCTGGTGCTGTTCGATTACAAAGACAAGGATGGAAAAACCGTCAAGGCGACGGCCCACGCCGATCGCAATGGCTTCTTCTACGTGGTCGATCGCGAAGATGGCAAGCTGCAGAATGCGTTTCCGTTCGTCGACAACATTACCTGGGCCAGCCACATCGACCTGAAGACCGGACGACCCGTCGAGAACGAAGGCCAGCGTCCACCGATGCCCGAGCCAGGCGAAGCGCGTGGCAAGTCAGTAGAAGTTTCGCCGCCATTTCTCGGCGGCAAAAACTGGAATCCCATGGCGTACAGCCAGGACACCGGACTGTTCTACGTCCCGGCCAACCATTGGAAAGAGGACTACTGGACCGAAGAGGTCAGCTACAAGAAGGGTAATGCCTATCTCGGTCAGGGCTTTCGCATCAAGCGCATGTACGACGATCACGTCGGCATTCTTCGCGCCATGGATCCCACCACGGGCAAGGTCGCTTGGGAACACAAGGAACCGCTGCCGCTCTGGGCGGGTGTGCTTGCCACCCAAGGCAATCTGGTATTCACCGGGACTGGCGACGGCTACCTGAAAGCCTTCAACGCCAAAACCGGCGAAGAGCTGTGGAAATTCCAGACCGGCAGCGGAATCATCGCCCCGCCCATCACCTGGCAGCAGGACGGTGAGCAATTCATCGGAGTGACCGTCGGCTACGGTGGCGCCGTGCCGCTGTGGGGTGGTGACATGGCAGCGCTGACCAAGCCTGTTGCGCAAGGCGGCTCGTTCTGGGTGTTCCGGATCCCGAGCTGGGACAAGCAGACCGCCAAACGCTAAGTAGAGGCTGCGTCGTGATGCGGCGCAGTATCCCGCGTCGGACAGCTGGCGTAGTCAACTCGGTTGAACCGCAAGGGTTGGCGCTCTCCGGTTCACCGACCCGTCACGCGTCGGCTCTTCTTTCCCCTTCAAATACGGAACTGCCATGAACCCGACTCTTCTTTTGCTGCCCCTTGCATTGCTCGCCAGCACGTCCCTCCTCGCTGATGGCCATCAACCAACAGTCATCAATGGCTGCGTTATCCAGCCGGAAGGCAAGTGCCGCAACGCCGACCTCCGTAACGCCGACCTGAGCAATCAGGACATGCGCAAGATGGACCTGGCCGGTGCCAATCTGTCCGGTGCCAACCTGCGTCACGCCAATCTCGATCTGGCCAATCTGGAAAAGGCAGATCTAACCGGCGCCACCTTCACCCGCGCCAGCCTGCAACAAGCCAACCTGCGGGTGGCTGATCTCACCAATGCGCACCTGGTGGCGATTCAGGGATGGGGCCTGTTCGCTCAGGCCGCTCGCTTCAACGGGGCCAACCTGACCGCCGCAAACCTTGAGTTTGCGCGTTTGAGCGGGGCGAAGATGCAGGGCGCAAATCTAACCGCCGCCAACCTTGAAATGACCTGGCTCAGCAAGGCCGATCTCGCACGCGCAACGCTGACCGACGCGAACCTGCAAGAGGGCAAGTTCAACGATGCCAATCTCGCAGAGGCCACCCTGACCGGGGCACGCCGTCACTATGCAACCTTTCAAGGCACCAATATGGACAGCTGCATCGATTGCCCAATGGATTGGGAGAAGTAAGGGATACGCATCCAGATATGCGTCCGGAACGTTGTGCGCTAGTCTCGCGTGCATCAACGACGCCACTGCAGCCTGTCGTTCAAGTCTGCGCTTGCCGGAACCTCTCATGCCCCTCATCCGCATTCCACAGGTCGTCGAACTGGACGTCCTGCCCCCCTTTGATGGCCTGCAACTCGATCAGATCGTTACGCCCGAAACACCCGAAGCCTTCAGCCAAGCCAGGGACGAGCTTCTCGGTTGGCCTCAGGTCGGCTTCGATACCGAATCCAAACCGACCTTCAAGGTGGGTGAAGTATCGACGGGGCCGCATTTGATTCAGTTTGCCAGCCCCGAGAAAGCCTACCTATTCAAGGTCGGCTCGGATGGCTGCAGTGAAGCCGTCAGCGCAGTGCTCCAGTCAGATCGGGTGTTGAAGGTGGGATTCGGGTTGAGCAGCGACCGCAGTCGATTGCGCAATCGCCTGCATATCGAGATGCGGCACTTCATCGATCTGGGCACAACGCTGCGCTACCAGGGCAAAAAGGGACAAGTCGGACTACGCGGCGCGGTTGCGACCGTATTGGGTATGCGAGTGAGCAAATCGCGCAGCGTATCCACGTCGAACTGGAGCAACCGTTCCCTTACCGATGCGCAGCGGCTGTACGCAGCAAACGATGCCTACGCCGCACTCAGAGTATTCCTTGCTTTAGGCGACGACGCCGAACGCGGTCTGCAAGACCGCATCGTCCCGGCCAAAAGACTGGACAGCTGACAACGTGCTTGGTCGATGCGAAGGAATGCCCTCTTGCTCGCCCTTAACCTGCAACCCATCCATCTTGATGGCGTCTACCAACTGCAGACGCAAAAGGAGACAGATGTGGAAGGCATGTTTTTTCAGCGGCTGGTCGACACTGGTTCGCACCCTGGTCATTGGCATCCTGGCTTATATCAACCTGATCGTACTGTTGCGTATTTCCGGCCGCCGTACGCTCTCCAAGATGAACGCATTCGACCTGATTGTCACGGTAGCCCTAGGGTCGACGTTCGCTACCATTTTGCTGAACCGCGATGTATCGCTCGCCGAAGGCACCCTCGCATTGGCGCTTCTTATCGGATTGCAGTACCTGGTTACCTGGTCCAGTGTAAGGGTCGGTTGGGTACGCAAGCTGGTCACTGGCGAACCGGCACTGCTGCTATATCAAGGGCAGATGCTCAGCAGTGCGATGCGGGTGGCTCGGGTCACTGAAGATGAAGTCTGCTCGGCGATACGCTCCAGCGGTCTTTCAGCGATCAATGAGGTTGAAGCAGTCGTGCTGGAGACCGATGGCAGCTTCAGCGTGACCAAAATAGGTTCAGGCGATAGCCGTTCGAGCCTATCAGGGGTCATGACGCCCGGCCCCCGGGACATTGACCTGTAGGCCATCGGAGCGTTGCGATTGACGCCCCGGCTCGTCAGTCGCGCCGGTAAACGTGATGCCATCCCCAGCCATCTGCTTCCAGTAACGCGCCCAACAACCGACGGCGCTCAGGCGTATTGAGTGATTCTTCCACGCCCGGTTTAAGCGGTATTCCGGCTTCTCTCAGGGATGAGACGTCGATGATTGGCAGCTGGACGGGCCTGTCCACCTGGTCGAGGTACTTGGATCGTTGCATCTCGAGATGGTGGTTCAGCGACCCCTTCGAGTAGGAGCAGCACCTCGTTCAGGCTCGCCACAGCGGGAATCACGTTCTTCTCTGCCTGATTGTTATGGAAACAGCGGATCACCGGATAGGCGTGATGGTTGAGGGTGTGCTCGCCAGCATCTGCCGTATTTCGCTGGCATTGTCATAAAAACGTGAAAAATCAGACCCGTTCCAACTGTTGACCAAGATCTCCTGTGGCGTCCGTCCCATGCTGCTGATGAGCAGACTGAGCTGGTTTTTTTCAGGCTGACAGCCGAAAGTACCGGAACGATGTAGGTGATCGCAGCCGTGATCAAGGTCAGGCCGCAGAACGCCGCTGCACTGGTCAGCACCCGCCAGCCGTCGCCGGATGCTGCGTAGTCGCCTACGCCTAAGGTCGAAAGCGTGAAGCCGGCGTAGTAGAAGGTTTCCTAGGAGTCCGCGGCCGCCTTGGTCGTGCCGTTGATCACCGAGGCCGGGTCCGACGCAAGCATCAAAAACAAGCTAACCCATAGGCAGGCAATCCAGGTCAGCAGGACCAACAGCAGCACGCACTGGCCTGCATACTCAAGCAGCTTCGCTTCCTCTCGCCGACCCGCTAAGGCGAAGAAAAAACGCCATACGCTTTTGGAGACGGTATTGGTGATAGTCCCGCCACCTCGCGTCGACAGCGTGGTTTTGGTGATATCTGTTGCCGTGATCAGGAAAAGCAGGATTCCCAAGACTAGAAAAACCATAGGGCGGACGTATTGCTCCCGTCATCAAAGATTCAACGTGTTCGAAGAACCTGGCCTTTGTAAGTTCACCCCGGTTGCCTGCGGACTGTTAGAGCGCGAATGGCCAAGCACAAGGCCACTACAAGGATTCATGTCAGGTATTCCGCTTTCAGGTATCTTCGCCGCTCAAAATGCGCATTGACGTACGTATCGACTTGTCAGAGGACGGCCCGATGTCGGCCTGTTTGATTTCAGGCTGGAGTTTTTCAGCCCCCGTGCTGATGACTCTGCTGGTTGGCCTCGGCGTCGCGTTATTGGCTCGCTGGCTTCGCCATCAGCAGCAATTCGCCGGCAGTTCCGCTTTCAGCCTGATGCACCTGGCGATCCTCTGGTGGCTCGGCGTTGCCGCGCTGGAAATGAGCGTGCACCAGCAGAGTTGTAAGATGTTCTGGGCAGGCATGGCCTGGCCCGCCATTCTCGGCGTGCCGACGTTCTGGTCGGTGTTTCTCTGGCAGTACGTCAACAGCGTCCGTAGCCCGCTTAAGCCGCTCGCCGTGACGGGATTGATGGTGATGCCTGCACTGTTCTGGCTGCTGGCGCTGAGCAACCCCTGGCATTTTCTGTTCTACGGTTCGGCCAGCGCGCCAATCTCATCGGAACCCAACGCGCCGATCGTCTACCAGCATGGCCCATTGTTCTATCTGGCCGCGGCTTACGGCTATCCCTTCATGATTTTCTGCATTGGTATCACGCTACGTGCAGTGGCGCTCAGCAGCGGCCTGCACCGACGGCACTATCTGGTTTTCCTGATACTGACCACGATTCCCTGGGCCGCCAATATCAGCTACGTCGCTTTTGGCTGGACCCTGTTCGGCTTCGACCCAACGCCGTTCAGCTTCGCATTGACCGTAGCGGGTTTCGGCTGGTTGATCAGCGGGCTGCGTCTGTTCGATCTGTTGCCGGTGGCACGCCATCTGCTGCTCGATGCGCTGATGGACCCGGTGTTAGTGATCGACCCACAACGCCGCGTGATCGAGGCCAACCCGTCCGCACTCGGCATGGCGAACCTGAAAAAGGGCTGGCATGGCTGCGCATTGGCGCAATGGCCTCATATCGGCAGTACGTTGGACGGCATGGTGCAGCAGGCGGAACTTGGTGACACACCGCAGCTGATAAGCGTCGAGACACGGCAACAGCATTTCGAAGTACGTGTCCGCGCGATTTGTCGCTCGACGCGCGAAGGAACGGTGACCCTTGGGCAAATGCTTTACCTGCGTGATATCACCGAATTTCAACGCAGCCAGCAGCAGCTGGCCGAAGCGCTGGCATTGAGCGAACAGCAGTTGGCGACCATTTCCAGCCTTCACAAAACCCTGCAGGACCAGGCACTTCGCGATCCACTGACCGACCTCTACAACCGTCGTTATCTGGAAGAATTCTTTGCCCGCGAGGCAGCCCGAGCACAGCGTGATGATGCGCCTATCGCATTGGCGATGGTCGACCTGGATCATTTCAAGCGGCTGAACGACACCCATGGTCACGCAGTTGGCGATGATGCGTTGAAAGCTGTGGCTGCATTTCTGTTGGACGGATTGCGCACCACCGATGCGGTCTTTCGTATCGGAGGTGAGGAATTTTTGCTGATACTGCCGTCTACTCAGCCGGCCGAAGCCTTGGGAAAGCTGGCGCATCTCTGCGAACGGTTCGCGGATCAACCGTTGGAGACGCGTGCCGGCCTGCTGCACCTGACCATGTCGATCGGCGTCGTGCATTTTCCCTCACAAGCCAGTGACCTGGACGGCCTCATGCAGCAGGCTGACCGACAGCTGTATTTGGCCAAAGACTGCGGACGCAACCGGGTCATGGCGATGCCCGGTACCGTCCAAGCAACTGTCAGTGCCCTACCACTACCTCGCTGATCTGCCGGGCAGGCGTTAGGTCGGTGTAATTGGCAATGTCCGCAACGATCTCCTCGGCATGAGGAGCAATACCGGCCTGGAAGGTTTCCAGCGACTCGCTGAAAATGTGACACATCGCGATATATGGCGCCGGCTCGTCAGGAGTGCGCCCGCAGATGGCCTTATCGATCGTGTAGTAAAGACAGGCATCGCCCATACGGGCCTTGAGCAACGGCAGGTGCGTGTCGCGATAGTAGTCGTGATCGAACCTCGCACCTGGGGTATTGGGATACATCACGCTGACTTTGATCATGCTCAATTGCCTCTATCAAGGGTTGGACTTACGCCCGCTTGCCACCGTTACGGGAATAGCATCGACGATCAGACACGATGCCGCGATGCCCGAGCTCTGACAGCCCGCGAGCGCCGAGGTTTTTACAATCGCATTGTCAGGCAGCGCCGTTACCAGCGAAGGCGGTGCGAGCCAAACGTAGCAGACCGAGCTAACTGGCTGCCCGATCACCTACCCGCACAATACCGGCATCGATGGCCAGATGAACCAGCTCGGCATGGGAGCTGACCTGCAGCTTGCTTTTGAGGAGCGTCAGGTAGTTGGACACTGTCTTGCCGCTGATACAAAGCCGCTCGGCGATCAGTCGCGCCGGAGTGCCCTTGGCGAGCATCACGAAGATCTCGAATTCACGCTGAGTCATTCCTTGCAAGCGTGGATCCTGCGCATTGGCCGCCGTCGGGTTGCGTGCCAATTGAGTGGCCAGCGGCTGTTCAATGTAGGCATAACCAGCCAAGGTTCGGCGTACCGCATCCAGCAACACCTCCGGTGACGAACTCTTGGTGATATAGCCGGCGGCTCCGGCATCCAGTGCCTGGCGCACCAAGGGTAGTTCGTCGTGCATGCTGAAGAACAGCACGCGCAGTTGTGGCAGGCGCTGCAACAGGCGCCGGGTGGTTTCGACGCCGCTGATGCCGGGTAGCCCGACATCCATGATGACCAGGCTTGGGGCCGCCTCCAGTGCTTTGGCCAGGGCCTCCTCGCCGTTGCAAGCCTCGACGACCTCAACCTCAGGTAGCAAAGCGCTTAACAGCGCAGCGTAGCCCTGGCGAACCACGGCGTGATCGTCAACGAGAAGGATCTTCATTGGAGCATGACTCCCTGATCGGAATGTCCAAATAAACCACCCAGCCCTGACCTGATCGCCCCGACGCGATCAACCGGCCCTCCAGCGCCCGCGCGCGTTCATGCATCGAACGCAGTCCGATGCCGGGCCGTCCGGATGCGCTGGAACTGCTGCCGTTGTCACGCACGAGCAGCTTCAGTCGACCGCTGGTCATGCGCAGGCGAATGAGCACGAAGCTGGCGCAGGCATGCTTGGCCACGTTTGTGAGAGATTCCTGCAGCAACCGGTACAGCTGTTCTTTCTCGTGCAACGCCAGGCATGGAATGCGCCGGTCGATCTGCACGCGCACCTCGATTCCTTGCGCGCTTTGCCATTGCTCAGCCAACAGGCGTATCGCCTCGGGTAATTCCAAATGATCAAGCATCACGGGATAGAGCTCGCGCGTGAGCCTGCGGAAACCGTCCTGCAACTGTTCGCAGTGATCATCCAGGCTGCGTGCGGTTGCGCTGACCAGTTGCGGCTGGTCTTTTATCGCCTGTAGCAGGCAGGCCTGGGCGCGGATACCGGCCAGGTATTGCCCCAGGTCGTCATGCAGCGCCTGGGCAAGCTGCGTGCGCTCACGCTCCTGCAGCTCCAGTAACGAGCGCGTCAGGTCATCGTTTTCCCGCCGGGTGTACTCCAAGGCGCTGACCATGCGGTTGAAATGCCCGGAGAGCCGCTGTGCCTCCAGCAGGGAATGACTCGGCAGGCGCGTATCGAGACGGCCTTGTGAAACCTGGCCAAAGGCTGCAAGCAACTCGTTCAGCGTGCCCAGCGCCGGCCTGACAGCCCAGCGGATCGCCAGCAGACTCAGCAATAATGCACTGCCGAACCACACCAATAGCTGTAGCAGCGAATCCTCTACCTCCTCGATTTCGTCTCGTGGGTCTACGCTCAATTGCAAGGTCCGGCCTTCAGGCATCTGTACTGTCAGGGGCGCGGGCAACTGGGCGGGATACAACAGGGTCTCGAGCAAGGTGCTTCGCTGTGGGCGGATCTCACGGCTCGGAACGCCCGGGCCTAACCAGCGAACCTGCACATGCCGCAGATGACGCGTCAGCTCAGGTTGGAGAGCAGCGGGATCGCGTTTCGCTATATCGCCGAGATAGCTAAGCACGGCACCCGCCGCAGCCAGTTCACGGCCTACGTCTTGGCTCGCCTGACGCAGCAGTACGGCCAAGCAGACAGCCGCAACCAGGCTAAAAAACAGCGAGACCAGTAGGCTGATACGCCAGAGTGCTGACATGTTCAATGTCCGCTTCAAGAGCAGCAGGTTGCTGTGCTACTTGACCACAAAGCTCCCTTCCATGCCCTTGTTCTGAAGCCCTTTGCAATAGAAAGGGAAACGCCCGGGCTTGATCGGCAGGAAGAAAATTTCCGCCTCGCCCGCTTCTTCGAACTCCAGCTCGACGAGCGTCACGGCTTTGATCTCCACACCGCCGGCCTCGACCTTGCGCAGGAAGATGGCCTGTGAAAACTCAGGAGCCTGAAAAGCACACTCTTTCTGGCCATCGGCGATGACTTTGAGTTGATAGGCGACGCCGGTTTCCAGCTGGTATTCCTTCTGGGAAACCGCGTAATCGCTTTCTTCGGAGCCAAACCTGAGATCGGGCAGCGATTGTGTCCGACGGGTAAGGTCACCGGCGGCAAGCACCTGATCGAAGCCGATCAGGCTGGCGATCAGCAAGAGGTGAAGTGTTAGCGCTTTGAATGGAGGCATGGGGCTTCTCGTTTTTGTTATTGATGGCTTCATCCTAGAGGTGCCTGTCAGGGTCCGGTTTACTACCTTGGTACACAGCAGCTGGTACTTTCTGCATATTTCCCCGCGCCGACAGGGTTCCTATGCTGACCGCAACGCCATAGGAGTCGTCCATGCGCCCTCTTTTGTATCGTACCGGTTGCTTGATCGCCCTTACCTGCTGTGCAGTTTTCGTCAGTACTGCAGGCGCGGCGGGGCCAGAACTCTCGGCGCGCATCGGTTACCTCGGTTACCGCCCGGACCCAGGCCCGCTGCTATCGAATGTGATACCTGAGCCGGTTGACGCGGGCTTGAGCGGCGCCGAGCTGGCCATTACCGACAGCAACAGCACCGGTCGTTTTCTCAAGCACAGCTACACCCTGGACCGCGTCACGGCTGAAACCCCAGAGCAGCTACTGGACGAAGCGCGGCAGCTGCATGATCAGGGTGTGCGCCTGTTTGTGGTGAACGCTCCCGCGTACAGCCTGGAAACGTTGGCCGGGGCCATGCCGGACAGTCTGCTGATCAACGCTGGCAGTCCCGATGATGAGCTGCGAACGTCTCGTTGCCTGGGTAACGTGCTGCATACGCTGCCAAGCCGCAGCATGTTGGCCGACGCGCTGGGGCAGTTCCTCGCCGTGCGCCGCTGGAATCGCTGGCTGTTGATCAGCGGGCCGACTGAAGAGGATCAGGCCTATGCCGAGGCACTCAAGCGTGCCGCCAAGCGCTTCGGCCACAAGATCATCGAGGAAAAGCCCTGGTCCTTCGATAACGACCAACGGCGCACAGCTCAAGCCGACATGCCGCTGTTCACTCAAGCTGGCGAGTACGACGTTGTCGTGGTAGCTGATGAGCGCGGCGACTTCGGCGAATACGTGCCCTACCACACCTGGCTGCCGCGGCCGGTTGCGGGCACACAGGGCCTGACCCCGACCGGCTGGCACAAGACGGTCGAAACCTACGGCGCGGCGCAGCTGCAGAAACGCTTCGAAACCCATGCCAATCGCTGGATGAATGACCGCGACTTTGCCGCCTGGATCGGTGTGCGCAGCCTGGCCACTGCAATCACCAAGCTCGGGACCACGGACCCACTGGCAATCCGCCAAATATTGCTGAGCGAGTCGCTCCCGGTCGATGGGTTCAAGGGTCGCAAGTTGACGTTCCGGCCCTGGAACGGCCAGCTGCGGCAACCAGTTCCGCTGGTGCATCCGCGAGGGCTGGTCAGCAGTTCGCCCCAGGATGGCTTCCTGCACCCCACCAGCGAGCTGGACACCTTGGGCTTCGATCGGCCAGAGAGCCAGTGCCGGCTGAGCGAGGCGACCCGATGAAAGCCATATCTCGCTGCGTCTCCGGTCTGCTTCTTGCCGGCTTGGCACAAACCGCGAGCGCCAGCGAGCTGGGGTATGACGCATACATTGACAGCCCGAAGCGAATCAAATGCATGTACGGCTATGTCACTGCCAAGACCGGAAACTTTGGAGCTGCCAAGCAGATATTCGAAGACTGCATCGCGCGCTGGAACGACGTGTATTCGATGATCTGGCTGGCTCAGATGTATGAATCTGGCTCGGGCGTTCCGGTAGATATGGACAAAGCCGCTGCGCTCATAGAGCTCGGCGCTAATCAGTCAGATGAGGCTAGCTATGTAAGTCTGGCCCGCTACCACTGGGGTACCGCATTAGCCGAAGGGCGCGGCGTAAAAAAAGACCGCAAGGCCGCGCGCATGTGGCTGCGCCGGGCATCCGAAGGCGGGCAGACCGAAGCGGACGAATACCTGCTGCGCATGGAACAGTCGCCAAATTAAATCGCCCGTTGAGCGGTTCACACCAAAACAAGAGAATATTCCAATGACCCGAACACTCCTTGCTGCCGCTGTTTCCTGTGCACTGGCTTGCGCCAGCGCATCCGCCCTCGCCGCCACCGCCTATGTGTCCAACGAGAAGGATGACACCGTCAGCGTGATCGATCTGGATACCCTGGAAACGGTCGAAACGCTTGACGTTGGCCAGCGTCCACGCGGGTTGACGCTGTCGCGCGACAATAAGCTGCTCTACATCTGCGCCAGCGACTCGGACACGGTGCAGGTCATGGACCTGGCGACCCGGAAGATCATCAAACAGCTGCCGTCCGGCGCTGACCCCGAACAGTTCGCGCTGCACCCGAACAACAAGTGGCTGTACATCTCCAACGAGGACGATGCGCTGGTGACGGTGGTCGATGTCGACAACGAAGAGGTGCTCGCACAGATCGATGTCGGCGTCGAGCCTGAAGGCATGGGCGTCAGCCCGGATGGCAAGTGGGCGGTAAATACCAGCGAAACCACCAACATGCTGCACTGGATCGACACCAGTACCAACCAATTGGTGGACAACACCCTGGTCGACCAGCGCCCGCGCCACGTGGAATTCAACAAGGACAGCACGCTGCTCTGGGCCTCGTCGGAAATCGGCGGGACGGTCAGCGTCGTTGACGTTGAGCAGCGGGAGATCATCAAGACGTTGAATTTCAAGATCAAGGGCGTACATCCCGACAAGGTCCAGCCAGTCGGCATCAAACTCAGCTCGGACGGCAAATACGCCTTCGTCGCGCTCGGCCCGGCCAACCACATAGCCGTCGTGGATGCCAAAACCTACGAGGTACTCGACTACCTGCTGGTGGGGCGCCGGGTCTGGCACATGGCATTCAACATCGATGAGAGCCGACTGCTGACCACCAATGGTGTCAGCGGTGATGTTTCGGTGATCGACGTGGACTCGCTCAAGGTGATCAAGTCGATCAAGGTTGGCCGCTATCCCTGGGGCGTGGTGGTAGCACCGTGACCGCCCTGCGGGTAGAGGGCGTCAGCTTTGCCTACGGTAAACGTCAGGCATTACATGACGTGAGCTTCAACACGGCAGCGGGTGGCTTCACCGCCCTGCTCGGCCCCAACGGCGCAGGCAAATCGACGCTGATCGCGTTGCTGACGCGCCTCTATGACTTGCAGCAGGGCGACATTCAGGTGGCTGGCTTCAGTCTGCGTCGCCAGCCGCGCGAAGCCTTGCGGCGGCTTGGGGTGGTCTTCCAGCAAAGCACGCTGGACCTGGATCTCAGTGTCGAGCAGAACCTGCGCTATCACGCCGCCCTGCATGGCATGCCGCGCAAGGTCGCCAATGACCGCATCGAAGTCGAGCTGGATCGCCAGCAACTGGGCGAGCGCCGCAAGAGCAAGGTGCGCGAACTCAATGGCGGTCATCGCCGAAGAGTGGAAATTGCCCGTGCCCTCCTCCACAAGCCAAGCCTGCTGCTGCTTGATGAAGCCAGTGCGGGGCTCGATCCCGCTAGCCGCCAGAACCTCAACGATCACGTGAGATCCCTCTGCGATGAGCAAGGCATGAGTGTGCTCTGGACCACCCACCTGCTGGACGAGGTGCAGGCAAGTGACGAACTGATCATCCTCAACCGCGGAAACCTGGTCGCGCAGGGTCGAGCCGATACGCTGGCTGCCGCAGATGGCAGTCTCCAGCAGACCTTTGCCCGGCTCACGCGTAACGCGGTGCCAGCGTGATGCGCTCCAGCCATGCTATACGCCCCAGGCCACGTCCAACTCAGGAATCCTCGCCATGACGCCCTATTGGGAATGCCTGCGAGCCATCGTGTTTCGCGAGTGGCTGCGCTTCGTTCAGCAGCGCTCGCGGTTCTTCAGCGCCCTGGTGCGACCGCTGCTCTGGCTGGTGGTGTTCGCTGCCGGATTTCGCGCCGCTCTGGGCATCGCCATCATCGAACCCTACGAGACCTATATCACCTACGAAACCTGGATCGTGCCGGGCCTGGCCTGCATGATCCTGCTGTTCAACGGCATGCAGGGCTCGCTCTCCATGGTGTACGACCGCGAGATGGGCAGCATGCGCGTACTGCTGACCAGCCCTCTGCCGCGCAGCTTCCTGCTGGCGAGCAAGCTGCTGGCAACTGCGCTGATCTCGCTGCTGCAGGTCTATGCGTTTCTTTTAATCGCCTGGTTGTATGGCGTACAGCCGCCTGCGGCAGGCCTGCTGACGGCTCTGCCAGCGCTGTTGCTAGTAGCGTTGCTGCTCAGTGCCCTGGGATTGCTGTTATCCAACGGCATCAGGCAGCTGGAAAACTTTGCCGGGGTGATGAATTTCGTCATCTTCCCGATGTTTTTCCTGTCATCGGCGCTCTATCCGCTGTGGAAAATGCGCGAAGCCAGTGAGTGGCTGTTCTGGATCTGCTCGTTCAATCCCTTTACCTACGCCGTGGAGTTGGTTCGCTATGCGCTGTATGAACGTCTCAATCCGCTGGCGCTGGCGGTTTGCTTCGGCCTGACACTGTTGTTCAGTCTGCTTGCAGTGCTCAGCTTCAATCCGCAGCACGCTGCGCTACGACGGTCTACCTGAGCAGTTCACTACTACTTTGGTGCTGGTTTTCCTGTCGATTGTAGGATTTCAAACTGCGGCACTTTGCCCTGTAATGTGGCCGACTGAAGTACTGGAAAACAGGACATGCCAGAGCCCACCAGGCTTTGTAGCAAATCCAGACGCTATGGAGTCCAAACCCACGACTGTTTCCCCATGGTTTTCTTTCGCAGGACTGGGCAAGCTTGTCGGTGAACAGAACCTGATCGAATAGGCGCCGCACACAGGCTGCCATTGGTCGCTCGAAGCCGCGCACAACGAAGGTCTTCTTCCGATCTACCCCACCATAATCAGAACAATGAAGGTGACCGGCCATGTACAAGATACTGATCGCTGACGACCACCCGCTTTTTCGCGAAGCTATCCATAACGTCATCCAGGATGGCTTCCCCGGCAGCGAGATCCTCGAAACCGCCGACCTCGACAGCGCGTTGGCGATGACGCTGGAGAATGACGATCTCGATCTGGTGCTGCTCGACCTGAACATGCCCGGCATGCACGGCCTTAACGGGCTGATCAACATGCGCAATGAGGCGCCAACCATTCCCGTGGTGATCGTCTCGGCCGAACAGGACAAGCAGGTCGTGCTGCAGGCCATCACCTATGGCGCCTGCGGTTTCATCACCAAGTCTTCGCCACGCGCGCAGATGACCGATGCGATCGAGCAGATCCTCAACGGCAATGTTTACTTGCCCTCGGACATCATCCGCAGCCAGAAAGCCACCACCCGCCGCGCCCAGCACAACGAACAAAGCATCCCGCCCGAGCTGTTGCAGGCACTGACCCGCAAGCAGCTGCTGGTGCTTGAACGCATGACCAAGGGCGAGTCCAACAAGCAGATCGCCTACAACCTCGACATCGCCGAAACCACAGTCAAGGCCCATGTCTCGGCCATCCTGCGCAAGCTCAACGTGCACAACCGGGTGCAAGCCATCCTCTCGGCGGGAGACATCGACTTCACGGCTTATCTGCGCAGGTGATCAGCCATAACCAACGCTGTCACGCACGCCCCAGCAGCAGGCTAAAAATCCCTTGTAGGAGCCAGCTTGCTGGCGATAGCCGGGGCTCCTGAGCTGCAGCTGATCGCTAACAAGCTCACTCCTACAGATTGACCATAGACGTCAGCGACGCCGAGCACATGTAGATCGAGCCTGGCGCTGTTCTAAGGATGCCCCTGTTCCATCATGTGACACATGGCGGTCTTCAGCTTCATCGGGCGCACCGGCTTATGCATCAGCATGTGGCCCAGCTCACGCACCTGTTGTTTCAGTTCGTTGCTGTAATTGGCGGTGATCATCAAGGCTGGCAGCGGGCTGGCACGCCTGGCATTGACTGTTTCGACCACGTCGACGCCGTTGCAGTCGTTGTCCAGGTGGTAGTCGGCGATGATCAGATCGGCATCGGCGTGGAAGTTGTCAACCTGCCCGGCCAGGTCCTGCTCCGACAGCGCCGTTACAACATGACAGCCCCAGCCTTCCAGCAATGTGCGCATGCCGGCACAGATCGCGGTGTCGTTATCCAGCACCCAGACCCGCGCGCCCTTGAGTCGTTCGAGCAGTTGGTCCGTAGCTGACGGCTCTACGCTGGCCTTTGGTGCCCGCTTGGCCAAGGGCACTTCGATGGCGAATTTGGAGCCGCGCCCGGGGACCGAGCTGACCTGGACCCGATGACCAAGAATTCGCGCGATCTTCTCGACTATTGCCAGGCCCAGGCCAAGCCCGCGATCCTGTTGAGGCCGCACGCCTTCCCCGCGTTTGAACTCGTGGAAGACCTCCTCGAGCTTGTCTTCGGGGATGCCGATTCCAGTGTCCCATACCTCGATTGACAGGCTCTGTCGCCGGCGACGGCAACCCAGCATCACGCGGCCATGGGGCGTGTAGCGAATGGCGTTGGTCAACAGGTTGCGCAGGATGCGCGCCAGCAACTGAATATCGCTGCGCACCAGTGCGGAACAGGGAATAAAGTCCAGCTGCAGTTGCTCGCTGGCCGCGATCTGGTGAAACTCCGCGGCCAGGTTTTCCAGTAGCTCGCTGACGGCAAACGGGGCGATATCGGGCTTGATCACACCGGCATCGAGTTTGGAAATATCGACCAGCGTACCCAGAAGGTTTTCTACGTCCTCCAGAGAATTGCTGATGTTGCGGATCAGCCCGCCACTGGGTGCGGTGGGCTGCTCCAGCAGTGCGCTGGTGAACAGTCGAGCGGCGTTCAAGGGTTGCAACAAGTCGTGGCTCACCGCGGCAAGAAACTTGGTCTTCGACAGGTTGGCCAATTCTGCTTCGCGCTTGGCTTCACGCAACCGCGCCTCGGCGTGGGCACGCTCGTCGATTTCGCACAGCAGCTTATCGTTGAGGCTAGTGAGTTCTGCGGTGCGCTCCCGAACTCGCTGTTCTAGGTTCTGATAGGCCTGGTGCAGCGCCTCGGCCGTGCGCCTGCGGTCGGTGATGTCCTGAATCAGAACGAAGATGCCGACCACCTCGCCGCTGGCCTGACGGTTCGGTACGTAAGAGCGCAGCATGTAGCGCTGCAGCCCGGAATGATTGTGTTCGGCCATCTCGAAGCTGACGCTTTCGCCGCGCAGCGCCCGGTCGATATAGGGTTCGAGCTGCTGCCAGTGCTCGCCGCTGTGAATGTCACGCAGCGACTGGCCGAGCATGCCTTCGCTGGGCCAGCGATACCATTCCTCGTAGACCTTGTTGGTGAATTCGTAGGTCAGATCAGCCGACACATAGGCTATCAGTGCCGGCACATGGTCGGTGATCAGGCGGATCCAGCGCTCGCTCTCGCGCAGCGCTTCGGCATGGCGGTAACGCTCGGTGATGTCAGTGAAGGTGTTGACGAAGCCGCCAGTGGGCAGCGGATGGGTACGGACTTCAAGCGTTCGACCGTCGAACAGGTGCTGCTCCAGCTCCGTCAGCGGCTGACCGTCGGCGTCACGGGTGTTGGGCGTCAGTAGTTTCAGCTCACTGTCGGCCATCACCTCGTCGAATGGTCGATGCGCCTCGATGGGCGCCAGGCCGCAAAGTTCGAGGAAACGACCGTTCCATAGCTCCAAGCCACCATCGGCGCTGACCATGGCGACGCCTTGTGAAAGGTTGTCTACGGCGCGCTGCAACAAGCGGGACTTCTGCGCCAAGGCCTGCTCGCGGCGCATGGTCTCGCTGACCTTCACCTCGGTGATGTCGGTGTAAAGCATCACCAACCCACCCTCGCGGGTTGGCCGCTCGCTGAGCTGCACCCAGCGCCCGCTTTGTAGACGGTAGACGGTGGGCTCATTGGCCTTGCCGCGGTGCTCCTCGGCGATCAAACCGCTGTTTTCCGCCAGCCGCTTGAGTTCCGCCAGCCGCGTGCCGCTGTTGATGCGGACGCGGGTTCGGCTCCACAGCGTCTTGAAGCGCTTGTTGAACAGGACGATGCGCTGGTCTTTGTCGAACAGTACGAAGGCATCGGAAATGCTCTCGATCGCATCGACTAGATGCTGATGCGCGGTTTCGGCACGCAGGCGCGCGTCGCTCAACAAGCGGTTGCTGGCCTTCAGCTCGGCCATCGCCTGATTCAGCGCATCGGTGCGTTCGCGCACCTGCTCGGCCAGTTCGACCGAATGCTGAAAAGCCGCGTAAGACGCATCGCGCCCGGTGTTACTGGATTCAATGCGCTCGATCAGCGCAGCATTGATGCGTCGCAGCTTGTAGTTTTCGCGCTCGAGTTCGGCCTGCCTGTCGAGCCGTTCAACGGGCACCTCTTTCTCCAGCCCGTCCACCCGGCCGGCCGATGGCGACGCCGGTGAAGGTCTGGTTGATATGCATGCCATTGAACTGCTCTCCGTAGGTGTTGAAACCGATCACCTGCTGGCGTCGGAGAAAGGCCGAAGTGTCGTCACTGGAACCGTTGTCATCGATCTCCAGCCGCCGCAGGAAGCAGTCGCAGCCGATCGTCAGCAACGGTGGGCCGAGGCGCTGTTCGAGGCGTTCGAACAGCGCTTCGAGGTTGGGCATCAGTGGACCAGGACGCATCGCAGTCAGCACGATGCCGTTCTCCACGGCGCAATAGAACGTCAGGCTGAGGTCATCGTTGACCTTCTGGATGGCGCGGACGTAGTAGTGCTCGTTAATACGTACCGCCAGCGGATGCGCCGCGAACAGGCGGTGATCGAGATCGATGACCTCGACACCGATCAGCCGCGCATACTCCTCGGCGGCGGGCTCTGCGTTCAGTTCGTAGACCCGCCGGGCATGACTGTCCACGCGCGTCACCACCAGCTTCTCGGTGCGCGGCAGCATGTGATGCGTGGTGAACACCTCGAAATCCAGCCAGGTGTTGATCAGCACCACCGCCGCCGCCCCGCTGTGGAACTTGCCGCCGTAGTAGACGTGCGTGTCGGTCAGGTGGTTGTCGTCGCCGGCCGAGCCGCCGAAATGCGGAATGCTGCCAAAGGCGGCACTGAGCGCGGACAGCACGATCTCCTCGCGGCTCGACAGTCCGTCAAGCAGGGTGAGCGCGAAGCTGTGATCCTTGATCGGCGCCAGCGAGTTGCTGCGGCAATCGCTGCCCAGGCGCTCGACCAGTTGCTGCGCATCGGTGAGGCTGAAGCGATCCATCTCGTCGATCAGCTCGCAGGCGATGGAAAAGCTGCGGTGATCGAAGCCAACCGCAGTCACGCAACTGCGCCCGTAGCCCTGCGAGGTAATTTCACCAGCCGACGTACAACCGACCATGCGCACGCCGCCGAAGTACTGGTGCAGCGCATTGCCCAGTGCCGGTAAGTCATACTCGGCAGAGCAGAAAAACAGAACGAAGCCGAGATACGGATGTATCAGCTGGCGCGCCAGGTCCTGGGCCACCGTCTCGGCATCCTGCGCTTCAGACATTGCTGTGCGCACCGCTAAGGATTCTTGCTCGCCCACGCACACCACCCCATACACCGTTATCGTATGACCTCATTCTTGGTCAGGGCATAGGGTACGAACATGCTACTTCAGTACCGCCTGCGGCCTGCCAAGGTAGCAAAGCGACGAAACACCACGGCGCCTGTTGCTGCGGCTGCGGGTGGCGCCCCAAACAAAAAAACGGATGCCCCGAAAGGCATCCGTCTGATTGCCGCCGGCTGGGGTTAGAAGCTCAGCGTGGCACCAATGGCGTAGGTGCGGGTTTCTTCATCAATGGCACTGGTATCTCGACCGGTCAACTCGAACTGGTTCACTTCGGCCACCAGCTTCAGGTTGTCATTGATGGTGCGGAAATAGGCGATGCCACGGGTTTCGTAATCGGCCGCCGTTCCCAGACCATTGCCGTCATCCTTGGTCTTGCCGGATGACAGTGCGATGCGGTTCTTGCCAAAGGTGTAGGAGCCTTGCAGCAGATAGCCATCGCTGTCCACGTCGCGCAGTTGCGCTTCGCCTGCGTTGTTGGTGTAGAAAGGGTTGATGCCTTCGGCCTGGAAGCCTGACGCGGTAACGGAGAAGCCGGCCATCTTGGCCTGTACGCCGTAGCCGATGCCTTGAGAATCAACTTCGTCGACGGTGCTGTCGGTGTTTTTCGAGGTCTGCTGCATGCCGTTGACCCAGGAATAGATCTGAGCACCGCCAACCTCGAACTGATAGGTAATCTCGGTTTCGAAGCGCGGGCTGTCCTGGTAGGCCTCGTCCAACGCGCTGCTGGCGTCGTTCGTGGTATCTACAGGGTCCATGATGCCCACGGCCACACGCAGGCCGCTCATCACCGGCGAGCGATAGGTGACCTGGGAGGTTGGGAACGGATAGGGGTAACCCGTGCCAATGTTGCCAAAGGACACACCACCGAAATCAACCAGGCCCAGGGTGTCGCTGACCTGGCCATAGCCGGTCAGCATCTCGTCGAGGAAAATGTTGGAGCGGCCGAACAGGCCGAAGTCCTTACCGAAAAGCACCTCTCCCCACTGGTCGTTAGACGCCGTGCCGTAGAACTGACGAACGTCGATGCCGGTCTCGGTGCCGTTGGTGTCGCTGTCGTTGATCGTGACCCAGAAGGAAGAGCGGCCGCCGACCTTGAGGTCGTCGAGCTGCTTGCCGAAGTTGAAGCCGATGTAATTGGGCAGGAAGCCCATCTTAACGCGGGACTGATCCCGGTCGAATTGCTCACCGGCGCGATCGACATCGCTGCTGACGTAGAAGGTGTTGAAGTAGCCGTCTACGGTAAAGGTGGTGTCGTCTTTGTCGTAAAGCATGATTTCGGCTACTGCCGACTGGCTTAGGGTCATGCCAATCGCGCTGGCCAGAGCCAACGGTAATAAGGTGCTAACCGCTTTCTTCTTGTTGTACATGGCGCTCTCCGCTGATGTGACGACAGGCAGTCGTGTCGAGGCGGATTATCGAAAGCACAACCGGAGGGCCATACGCTCCAATGGCGGCGACTGGCTGCTACTTTCGTCAGGCTCGATGAATCAAGCGTTAAGGCGCTCCCGCTCGTTCCGTTCGAAGTAGCGCTTAGGTCTTACGTCGTTACGCTTAAGTAGATCTGCAGACGCAAGCCGGCAGCCCGAATCCACTCGTGAGCGGTCAGGCAGCAAAACGGGATGGGGTTGCGGTGGGATTGAGTGTCAGCTCCAGCTCAGGTCCGGCGGTGGTGCATTGGCGACAGCCACCCAGCCGGCGTCAGCCCCACGCAGTGACTCCAGGGCTGCGGCCAGGTCGTGCCGCTGAAGCATGCGCATCGCGTCGGCAACCTCGGCCGGTCGATCAAGCTCATGTCCCGCCTGCAAGCACTGCCATGCCTGTTCGGCCTGGGCGCGAAAGTCCGCTTTGCTGGCTACGTGCTGATCAGCGGCCTGGCGTGCCGCTCGCTCGATCACATCTTCAGATTGGTTGGCCAGCTTCGCGGCGCTGTCGCAGAGAAACCTCTCGACATGCTCGAGGATCTCTTCCGCTGAGGCACTCGGTGACTGCACGGCAAAAAGCACCCCGGCATGCTCGCCGAACTGACAGAAGCGGCTGAAGACGGCGTATCCCAGTTGCAGCTCGCTCCTCAACCTTCGGAAAAAGTCTGCTTCGGTGACCCGCGCCAACAGACGCCACGACGCCTCGCATTTGGCGGTGTGGTCCGGCAATGGGCAGAACAACAGCAATGCGGTTTCTACCGTCACGCTACTGCCGCTGAGATCGTGCCAACGCTTCAATGCTGCGTGCTTGCTGCGAGCAACCGGTCTAACCGCGGGCGTTCCCGGCAACGCACGGGTGGCATCGCTCAGTGCTCCGTTCAAGGACGGCGCGAAGCCGATAGCCTGGCCCTGCCACTGTGCCGACTGCCACAGCCGAGACAGCGACGCTGGGTCTGCGTCCGCAGGCTGGGCGTCGGCCGCGGCAGAGCCTGCCAGCAGTCGGGGTAGTTGGTTGAGCAACTGACGGATCAGCATCTCATCGTGGCTGAGTGCTGCGTCGCGCTCAGCCAGTGAATTGCCCTTCGTGAACGCTGCGGCTGGCGGCACGGTCAGCACCGGCACGATGTCGCTGAGAATCGCCGGTATGGCCTCGGCAAAGCCTTCCAATCGGAGGCACCATGCGCTTCCAAAATTCTCGAAACGCAACATCACGCCCGCTTGCTGCGCTGCCCAAACAGCAGGCTGCAGGGCATGCGCTACCGTGTGCCACATAGCGGTGGAAGGCTGGCATCGCGCCAATTGCCAGCGTAGAAACAGGGCGCCCTGCCCGCTCATGTCTTCTGGCCCTTGCCTACGCAGCGCAGGCGGGATAGGCGCCGCCTCGTGGCGGATAGTGTTGGGCTTCAACCAGGGATTCGTAGCGGGTTGTTGCCAGTGCCAGTCGGCAGGCGTGGTTCGCTGCGGAGGCTCGGTCCGCAGACGCAGGGGAAAGCCGCTGGTTTCGATCGGCTCGCAATGGCTTTTGTCAGCAGTGAGGACCAGCGGCGTGGAGCCGAGCATCTGCGCCGTGAGCGACACCAGCGCTTGTTGAATCGCAGCTTCATCACTGTCGAGGCCCCAGGCCTGCGGCTCAATCCAGTGACGTAGCCGTGCCAGCGGCTCGGCGTTCTGCAGGTTCCGCTGACGGATCCGCTGGTATTCCTCGCGGCAAGGCTGCCAGCGTTCGTCGCCCGAGAAGAAGCGCATCCAGTCGAGTACGGCATCGATGACGACGGCGCGGGCGTCCAAGCCCCGTTGTGTCAGTGACAGCTCAATGACCGCAACGCCCTGCCCTGCATACCAGTACGGCGTGCGTAGCTTCACCGACTGGCACAGCCCGGTTTCACGCAGCCGCTGGGCAAGCCCACCTGGCGCTTCGGATGCGAGCCAGGCGCAAAGATAGTCCAGCGCAGGCACGGCTTGTTCCGGCAACTGATCAAGAGCGAATGCCAGTTGCAGGCGTGGTTGAGCATTGTTGAACTGCAAGCGAAACCAGGCACCGGCGTTAAAGCGCAATGGCGGGGCCTGGCGAGGAACAGCTGGACGGCTAGCGAGTTCAGCGTCCATCTCCTCGGCGAGACGCTGCAGTACGCTTTCGTGCTGAGGCCCGGCGAGCAATAACTCTATCTGACCCGCGTGGTAGAAACGCCGATGATAGCCAAGCAGAGCCTGCTGAAAGGCTGCGTCCTCGACGGGGAGCGTCCCGCGATTGCCCGCGTGAAAGCCAGCGAATGGATGGTCTGGGTTGGCCGCGCGTCCGAGCGCAGCATCGCACAGTGTTTCGGCGTCCTGCGCACGAGCCAGGTACTCGGCCTGCAAGACTTCGCGTTCACGCAGCTGTGCATCAGGGGCGAGCAGCGGATGGGCCAGCATGTCCAGCAGGCGGTGCAAACCCTCTTCTAACTGGCCGGCTGGAAGCTGAAAGAAAAAGTCGGTATGCCGTTCACGGGTCGACGCGTTCAGCTGCCCTCCGCACCCTTGAACGAAGGGCATCAGGCCTTCAACCGCAGAGTAATTCCGGCTGCCGAGAAACAGCAGATGCTCGAGAAAATGCGCCAGCCCCGGATAGGTGCTCGGCGCATCATGCGAGCCAGCGTGGACGCGCACCAATGCTGCGGCCTGCGAGCTGCCCAGCAACGGCAGCAGGCGCACGCGCAAACCGTTGGAGTAAATGCTTTGCTGTGGCCGCTGGAGAGGATCGGCTGACGAGTGCATTGGGCGACGTGTTCCGGCTGAGAGTTAAAAGGATCGCGCGGAGGTTCCCTTGGCACAATGATGCTTAAGCATCAAACCCTGTGTTCAGCTCGGCAAGTCCAGCCGTCGTCAGGTATCCAGATGCCCGTCGAGGAACTGCAACAGACGACGCTGTATCAACTTGCCGGCAGTGCCAAGGCAGGCGATCGGCGATCCGCGCAGCCCTTCCTCGGAAAACTCGGCCGCCTCACCCGCCATGGCCAGAGGGCAATCGAGGCTCAGCGTCAGCCTGGCAAACTGCTTCAGCAAGGCGGCGTTGGGCGGAACGTTGGAATACAGCACCAATGCGCGCGGGCGGACCTTTTCACAAATCAGCGTCAGCTCATCCATCGGTTGACCGATGGCCAGCACACTGACGCCGACCTGATCACTGGAGAGCAGCAGACCGGCAATCAGTAATTCCAGCTCACGGCATTGTCCAGGCACAGCGGCCAGCAATACGCGATCTTCCGTCTGGGCTCGGGCAAGTTGCAGCCGCTGCAACACGCGGCCCCGCAAGAAGTTATCGAGAAAGAGCCACTCGCTGGTGTGACCGAACTCATCCTGACGCACCAACAACTGTTGCCACAACGGCAGCAGGACATCCTGAAACACCACGGGTAATGGATAAGTCGAGAAGACCTGCCCATAGACCTGATCGAGGCGGCCCTCGTCGAAACTGCTTACAGCCCGCTGCACCTGGACCTGCCATTCGCGCCACTCGCCGGTGACCGGCTCGTGCTGCTCGGGCTGTACCACCGCTCGGGTGGCGGCATTGCGCGACAAAATGCTACCGACCTTGCTCACCGCCACGCCACGTTCCGTCCAGGCCACGATGTTGCGCACCGCCTCGACATCGGCCATCGAGTACAAACGATGACCGCTCTCGGTGCGGGTCGGCTGGATCAAGCCGTAGCGGCGTTCCCAGGCACGCAGGGTGACCGGATTGACACCCGTCAGGCGTGATACCTCGCGGATCGGGAATAACTCTTCCTGCTTGAGCGATGACGACGAACGCAGCGAGGAAGCACGGGCAAATTCAGTCATGACGCGGACAGCTCATGCAAAAGAATGGGCGCAGTGTAACTCAAGGGTCTGCAGGCATAGGCGGTGCAGAGGCTAGACACGTACAGATTGTGCGATGTTCGAAAGTTGCGATTTGCGCTCTCTGTCGACGGTGCCTGCCCGCTCTGCACCGCAAGGTATCTGGTTGCGGTCCTACCGACCGGTAGAGCCGCCTCGCTACAAAAGCCTTTGTGCCAGCGCTCAGGTAGTTGTTCTAGAATGCCGCGAAGTGCACAAGAGACACCCATATGATCAACGCCAAACTGCTGCAACTGGTAATCGAAGCCTCCAATGACGGGATCGTGGTAGCGGAGCAGGAAGGCGACGACAACATCCTTATCTACGCCAACCCCGCATTTCAGCGGCTGACGGGCTATGAGATCGACGACATCCTCTACCAGGACTGCCGCTTCCTGCAGGCCGACGACCGAGACCAGCTAGGTCTTGCGGCGATTCGCGAAGCGATTCGCAACAATACGCCCTGCCGCCAGATCATCCGCAACTACCGCAAGGACGGCAGTGCCTTCTGGAACGAGTTGTCCATCACGCCGGTTTTCAACGAAGGTGACCAACTCACCTATTTCATCGGCATCCAGAAAGACGTCACGCCGGAGGTCGAAGCCAAGCAGCGGGTCTGCGAGCTTGAAGCTGAAGTCCAGCATCTCCGGGAGCAGCTTGCGGCTCTCCAGCGCTAACCAGCGTGCCGCATGTCGGTCTGTGCTCCATGGCACTTCAGCCTTAATCAGGGTTGCCGATAGCGCTGGTATGCGCAACCTGAAGTCGCGGCACGACTTGTGACCGGCAAGTAGGTTTGTAGATGACACTGCTGGGAAATCACGAATAATTACCATCTGCTATCACATTCCCGCCAACTTGGACGGCGGCTGAATTCGGGTCCGCTACTTTGACTTCCTATGCATTTGTCGAAAACGCAACGGTGCTCCTTGCGCTTTGCTGGCTGCTCTCTGTTACCGCGCGTCATTGGGGCCAGAGCCAACAGATATGGGCGCAATGCACGGCCGGCATCTGGTTCGGGGGCGCCTGCATCGTTGGCATGCTGATGCCCATCTCCGTGCAGGATGGTGTGATCTTCGATGCACGCACTGTTGTGCTGAGTATGGCAGCCTTGTTTGGAGGCCCAATTGCGGCGGGTATCGCGGGGCTGATTGCCGGCGTGTATCGACTGTGGGTGGGTGGTTTAGGCGTCTGGGTCGGATTGATCAATGTGCTGCTGCCGATCGTCCTGGGTCTTGGCTACCGCCATTTCCATCGCCGTGGCCAGATCGCCGTCGGCAGCTGGCAATTACTGCTCTTTGGCTTGGTCCTGCATGGCGGTGTCGTAGCCTCACTGTTGTTGTTACCCGCTCAGCTTGTCGCACCTACACTTGAGCAGGTTGCGGTGCCTATGCTGCTGGTGCTGCCAACAACGGTAGTGCTACTGGGCCTGCTAGTGGCCGATTTGCTCCGGCGCGACCAGATCGAACGTGCAATGCATCTCAGTGAGGCACGTTTAAGGGCGATCACCCAGGCGATCCCCGACGTGCTGTTGGTCCTTGACGAGGACGGCCGTTACCTGGAAGTGATCGCCAACGACTCGTCTCTGCTTCAAGGAGGCAACCAAAACCTGATCGGTAAGACGGTGGAGGATGTGCTCCCTCCCCGCCAGGCAGAACGCTTCCGCGAACTGATTCGTGACACGCTTTCCAGCGGCACGCCCGGGCTGCTTGAATATTCCATGCAGACCGCAAACGGCTTGAAGATATTCGAAGTACGCGCCCAGCGCTTGTCACTGGGGCAACCGTACAAGCCAGCCGTGGTGTGCTTGAGCCGAGACATCAGCGAACGTGCCAAAGCCGAACAGGAGCGTCGCATCGCCGCGATCGCGTTCGAATCCCAGCAGGGCATGATCATCACCGATGCCAATAACCGCATCCTGCAGGTCAACCACGCATTCACCGAGATCAGCGGCTACGGTGCAGACGAGGCCATCGGACAGGACACGAGCCTGCTCGCCTCCGGTCGCCACGCGCCCGATTTCTACCTGGCCATGTGGCGCAGTATCCAGCAGACCGGGGCGTGGCAGGGCGAGATCTGGAACCGCCGCAAGACTGGCGAGGTATACCCCGAGTGGTTGTCGATCAGCACTGTGTTCGACGCACAGGGCGCTGTGTCCAACTACGTGGCAGCCTTTACCGACATTACCGAGCGCAAGCAAGCCGAAGAGCGCATTCATAACCTTGCTTTTTACGACCCGCTGAGCGGCCTGCCAAACCGTCGCCTGCTGCTTGATCGCCTCCAGCAAGCCCTGGCAGCCACTGCACGCAGCCAGCAGTACGGCGCGCTGATGTTCATCGATCTGGACAATTTCAAGAACATCAATGACCTCCATGGCCACCAGGCCGGCGACCAGTTGCTCTGCATGGTGGCCGAACGACTGAGCGGTGAGGTCCGTGGCATCAACACCGTTGCCCGCCTCGGCGGCGACGAGTTCGTTGTCATGCTCGAGGATCTGGATGCCAAGGCGGAATACGCAGCAGCCCAGGCCGAGCAGATCGGCGAAAGAATTCTGTCGGCGTTGGGTCAGCCTTACCGACTGGGCGCCCTGTTGCTGCACAGCAGCGCCAGCATCGGTGTGGTGTTGCTGAACAGCAATGACGGGGACGCGGAAGAGCTGATGAAGCGCGCCGACATGTCGATGTACGAAGCCAAACAAGCCGGCAAGAATGCCCTGCGCTTCTTCGACCCTCGCATGCAGCAGGCTGTGCAAGAACGCCTGCGCCTGGAAGACGAAATCCGCCGAGGCCTGACAGCTGGCGAATTCGTGATTCATTTCCAGCCTCAAATCGAGCGTCATCGTGGGATTGTCGGTGCTGAGGTCCTGGTTCGCTGGCAGCATCCACAACGCGGCTTGCTCAGCCCGTTCCACTTCATCGGCCCGGCCGAAAGGGCCGGGCTGATCGAAATACTGGATTTCATGGTGCTGACTCAGGCCTGCGAACAGCTCGCCACCTGGGCGAAACAGCCACGCTGGGCGACACTGACGCTTGCCGTCAACTTGAGTGCGAGCCTGCTCTATCAGGCCGACTTCGTGGATCGTGTGCTCGCGTTGCTCGAACGCACCGGTGCCAATCCGCGACTGCTCAAGCTTGAAATCACCGAATCCCTGCTGCTCGATGATATGGAAGAAGCGGTGGTTCGAATGAGGACGCTGAAGCAGCACGGCATTCGCTTCTCGATCGACGACTTCGGCACAGGTTATTCGTCCATGGCCTACCTGCAGCGGTTGCCGCTCGACCAACTAAAAATCGACCAGTCGTTTGTTCGTCAGCTGGTCGATGACGTCAGCAGCCAGACCATCATCCGTGCCACCTGCGCGCTTGCCACTGGGCTCAACCTGGAAGTGATCGCCGAAGGGGTCGAGACGGAGGAGCAACGGTCACTGTTGGTCGCCAATGGCTGCAACATGTTCCAGGGTTACCTATTTAGCCGTCCGGTGCCGCTGGAGGCATTCGAAGCGCTGGAGCTCGAACCCGTGGCGTGAGGGTCGCATTCGCTTACCCCACGCCGAGATGGGCCGCTTACAACGCCAGCGGGGCCCGTCGACACAAGGTGACCAGCGCCTGCACCCACTGCTCATGGGTATTCAGGCAAGGGACCAGCTGTAGATCCGTACCACCGGCCGCAACGAACTGTTCGCGGCCTCGATCACCGATTTCCTCAAGCGTTTCGATGCAATCGGACACGAACGCAGGGCACATCACCAGCAACTTCTTCACGCCTCTGGCCGCCAGCTCTTCCAGCTGCGCCTCGGTATAGGGCTCGATCCACTTGGCGCGTCCCAGTCGTGATTGGAACGACACCGACCACTGTTCGGGTCGCAAGCCGGCACGCTCGGCAAATGCAGCTGCGCTCTGAATGCACTGGGCGCGGTAGCAGCTGGCAAGCACCGCGCCTTCGGCACGCTGGCAGCAATCATCGGTTTTCAGGCAATGCGCGCCGGTCGGATCCGTCTTGCGCAAATGTCGCTCAGGCAAACCGTGATAGCTCAGCAGAAGATGGTCGAATGGTTGCTCCAGGTGCGGTTGGACACTCGTAACCAGCGCCTCGAGATATTCCGGCTGGTCGAAAAACGGCTGCAGGATCGACAGCTGAATGTCGAGGTTACGCTCGCGAATCACCCGTCGCGCCTCTTCAATGACGGTGGTCGTGGTGCTGTCCGCGAACTGCGGATACAGCGGCGCCAAGGTGACCTGTCTGATGCCCTGCCCTGCCACTTTCAACAGCGAGCGCTCAATCGACAATTCGCCATAGCGCATCGCCAGTTCCACCGGGCCCTCTTTCCAATGCGGCCGGACGGCGTCAGCCAAGCGTTGGCTGAGCACTACCAGGGGCGAACCTTCTGGCCACCAGATGGAAGCATAGGCATGCGCCGACTGTTCCGGGCGCTTGATCAGGATCAGCGAGACCAGCAGCCGGCGAACGGGCCAAGGCAGATCGATGACATAGGGGTCCATCAGGAACTGGTTGAGATAGCGGCGTACATCGGCCACTTCGGTGGACGCCGGAGAACCCAGATTGACCAACAACAACGCCTGCTCGGACATGCACATTTCCAACTGCTGATTTAATGGATCGCGCCGCAACCCGTTGGTCGCGGCACTATTTTCACACAGCGGTCACGCCTTGCGCAGATCCGCCAATGCCGCATCCAATGTCACGAAACGAAACTGAAACCCTGCGACCTGCAATCGCAACGGTCGCGCTTTCTGACCGCCGAGAATCAACCCGGACAGTTCGCCCAAGCCAACCTTCAAGGCCAGTGCAGGCACAGGTAGAACCGCCGGACGTCCCATACTTGCTGCGAGCGCCTTGGCAAAATCAGCGTTGCGCGCCGGCTGCGGTGCGCACGCATTGTAGGGCCCACCTGCATCGGGCTGGTGCAAGAGAAAATCTATCAGACCAATCTGATCGTCGATGTGTATCCAAGGCATCCACTGACGGCCGTTGCCCTGCCTGCCACCAAGCCCGAGCGCGAACAGCGGCCTGAGACGTTGCAGGAAGCCGCCTCGGGATGCCAGCACCAGCCCAGTCCGGATCAGTATCACGCGGATGCCCAGCGGCTCCGCTCGCATCGCACTTTCCTCCCAGGCGGCACACAGCTGGCTGGCAAAATCGTAGGTAACCGGACCGTCGTCCTCGCTCAGTTCCCGCTCACCACCGTCGCCATACCAGCCGACGGCCGAGCCGGAAATCAGCACTGCAGGTTTCTGCTGCCTCGTTGCAAGCCACTCGACCAAATGCTCGGTCAACTCGATGCGGCTGTTCCACAGCAGCAGACGACGAGACTTGGTCCAGGGGCGATCGGCGATCGGCGCGCCCGCCAGGTTGATCACAGCATCAAGCGGGACCTGATCGAGCTCGCGCAGATCGCCAATGCCGATTACCGACTCGCCGCAACGCTCCGCCACCTGCTCGGGTGACCGACTCCAAACCCAGAGCCGATGACCCTGTGGCAACCAGTGTTTGCACAGCGCCCGTCCAATCAGGCCGGTCCCGCCGGTGAGCAATATGTTCATTGAGCCCTCCGCATCTTAGCTGTGGTCCCGCGTCGATCATTTAGAGCAGTTACATTCTGAGGTTAACGCCTGTACAACAAGCGGCCACTGTATAACTTATTAGTGCAAGCGTAGTCTACGTAAAGCTCGCTAACAGGCGACCAGTACATCTCAACCTTTTCGCAACACTAGGGCACCATGAACCAATTCAATCCAGACAAGCTGCTGCTGTCCAAGTGGACCGCCACTGAGCCGCAAAACAAGGAAAAGCACTTCCTCATCACGGAGCTGTTACGTGATGAAAACAGTGTTCTAGTGCAGGTTGAGCTACAGGCTGCCCTCACTCAACGCAGTCAGTGGATCGACTGGCGTGAGCTGCGCGACGATCAGCGGTGGCTGTTTGGTTGGCAATAGCAACCCTGAGCGCACGGGACTGGTGTATTACAACATCTTGTACAACCATTATTGACTTGTACAACTAACCGCTTATGATGGCCTCAGGTTGTACAGAGACTCTAATCTGTACAAGAACACAGCGAGGCCGACCCCCATGCCCAATTCCTGCAATCCTCCTATAAAGGTCGGCATCAGTGCCTGCCTGCTTGGCAGTCCGGTGCGGTTCAATGGCGGCCATAAGGAGTCGCGGCTATGCAGCGAAACGCTGGCCAGGCATTTCGAGTTCGTTCCGGTCTGCCCGGAAGTCGCTATAGGGCTCGGCACGCCACGTGAGCCAATCCGCTTGGTCGGTGATCCAGACAGCCCTCGCGCAGTCGGCACCGTGCACCCGGAGCTCGATGTCAGCGAGGCACTGACCGCGTACGGTAAGCAGATCGCCGAAGAACTGAGCGATATCAGCGGTTATATCCTGATGCAGAAATCCCCCTCCTGCGGGATGGAGCGGGTCAAGGTCTATCAGGCCAACGGGCACCCCATTGATGGCGGCGGTTCCGGCCTGTTCGCTCATGCACTGATGGAAGCTAGGCCAGATCTGCCCATTGAGGAAGACGGTCGGCTAAACGACCCCGTGCTGCGGGAGAATTTCCTCACACGAATCTTTGCCTACGCCGAATGGCAGCGCTTGCTCGAAGCTGGGCTGACCCGCAAGGCCCTGGTCGACTATCACTCGCGGCACAAGTATCAGCTGATGGCGACCAACCCTGTGCAATACAAAGCCCTCGGTCGGATGGTCGCGACGGTCGGCATAAAGCCGCTTGATGAGCTTGCACCGATCTATTTCAGCCAGCTGATGGCGGCGCTCAAGACCACTGCTTCGCGCGGCACGCACAGCAATGTGCTGCAGCACCTGAGCGGCTACTTGAAGAACGATCTTTGCGGCGAGGACAAGCAGGAGTTGCAACGTCTCATCAGCCAATACCGTGAAGGAATCGTGCCGCTCGTCGTGCCGATGACATTGCTAAAACATCACTTCCGTCGTCATCCGGATCGCTACGTTGCCAGCCAGGTGTATCTGCAGCCGCATCCAGAAGATCTCAGCCTGCGCAACGGCATCTGACCATGGCCCTGAACATTAATGATGACACCGCCCTGGGCCGGGAAGACGACTGGTTTCCGATCAGAGAGGTGGCGCGCCTCACCGGGGTTAATCCGGTCACGCTGCGCGCCTGGGAACGGCGCTACGGACTGATCGTGCCGCGTCGCACCCCGAAGGGCCACCGGCTCTACGACGACAGTCACGTCAAGCGCATCCAAAGCATTCTCAAGTGGCTGAATCGGGGCGTCGCGGTCGGCCAGGTCAAACAATTGCTGGACGCACGTCAGAGCCCCAATCTGACCGAGCACAGCCAGTGGGGCGGTCTTCAGAATCAGATGTCTCTGGCCGTCACCGAGCTCTCTGAGCGGCAGCTCGACGACAGCTTCAACCGTGCGCTTTCTCTGTATCCGCCGGTTACCCTCTGCAAGCACCTGCTGTTGCCGCTGCTGCTGAGCCTCGAACAGCGCTGGACCGGCGCGTTTGGCGCGGAACTCGAGCGCGGGTTGTTCTATTCGTGGCTACGAACCAAGCTCGGCACACGCATCTACCACAGCAACCGCCAGCATAACGGCGCGCCGTTGCTGTTGACGACCTTGTGCGAGCAGCGCTTCGAGCCGGGTCTGTGGCTCAGCGCCTGGCTGGTGTCCAGTGCAGGTTGCCCTGCCGAAGTGATCGAGTGGTTGGTACCGCTGGCCGAATTGCCGCTGGCCGTGGAACGGATCAAGCCACGCGGCCTGCTGCTGTATGCCAGCCAGTCGCTGGACAGCGGTTACCTCAAACGGCAATTGCCACGCCTCGCCGACACGCAAGAGCTGCCTATGCTGTTAGTGGGGCCGGCCGCCAGCATTCACCTGGCCGAATTGCGCAACGTACCCGGCCTGACCCTCGCCATTGACCCGCTCGCCGCACTCGAAGCCCTGCAGGCTGGGCCGCTGCTTGAAAAACCCAAAGGCTTTCTGGAATGAATCAGCTTCTCTGGCTACGCACCGACCTGCGCGTCAGTGACAACAACGCCCTGAATGCCGCAATGAGCGCCGGCCCGACGGTAGCGCTCTATCTGATTACGCCGGGCCAGTGGCGGGCCCATGACGATGCGCCGTGCAAGGTCGATTTCTGGCTACGCAACCTAACTGAACTGTCGGCACGCCTTTCAGAATTGAACGTCCCGCTGCTGATTCGCAGCGTTGAAGACTGGCAGGGCGTGCCGGCGCTGATTGCTGATCTTTGCCGTACCTATGAAATTGATACCCTGCACGTCAACGACGAATACGGAGTCAACGAGCAGTGCCGTGACGAGGCCGTCGCCGCAGCGCTACAGCAAACGCGCACCAGCATGCGCCGCCACCTCGATCAGCTGTTGTTTGCGCCAGGCACGATCACGACGCTGTCGGGTGGTTACTTCAAAGTCTTCAGCCAGTTTCGAAAGCTGTGTTATGCCCGGCTGACGCAGTCACTTCCCGCCTGCGTCCCGGTCCCGGATCGTCAGCCTTCGCTGCCGATTGTCAGCGATTCGGTGCTGCCAACAGTCGAGGGGTTTGCCCAGCCCAGTGATTACTTGCGCTCGCTGTGGCCGGCTGGCGAAGACTTGGCGCAACTGCGACTCGCGCGTTTCGCCGAAAACGACCTAGCAGATTACCAACAACGTCGCGACTTCCCTGCCGAGCCTGGTACCAGTCAGATTTCTGCCTATCTGGCCGCGGGTGTCGTTTCCCCTCGTCAATGCCTGCATGCCGCTCTGCGAGCGAATCGGGGCGAACTCGACAGTGGCAATCCCGGTGCGGTCACCTGGATCAATGAGCTGCTCTGGCGTGAGTTCTACAAACATATCCTGGTTGGCTATCCACACGTCTCGATGGGCCGGGGGTTTCGGCGTGAAACCGAAGCCCTGCCCTGGCGTCACGCACCCGATGAGCTGGCCGCCTGGCAGCAAGGCCGTACGGGTTTTCCAATCATCGATGCGGCGATGCGCCAGCTGCTGGCAACCGGCTGGATGCACAACCGCCTGCGCATGATCGTCGCCATGTTTCTGAGCAAAAACCTGCTCATCGACTGGCGCGAAGGTGAGCGGTGGTTCATGCAGCACCTGATTGATGGCGACCTAGCTGCCAACAATGGCGGATGGCAGTGGAGCGCTTCGACGGGAACCGACTCGGTGCCCTATTTTCGGCTGTTCAACCCGCTTAGTCAGTCCGCCAAGTTCGATCCGGATGGCAGTTTCCTGCGGCGTTGGCTACCCGAGCTGGCCGAATTGGACAAACGCGGAATCCACAACCCGGCGAAACTGAACGGATTGCTTGCCGGCGTCGATTACCCGTCGCAAATCATCGATTTGCCGATGAGTCGCGACCGGGCGCTTTCGGCTTTCAGGCAACTGGGAGAGGCGCTATGAGCGGCTTGGAACCGGACAGGCACCGCCATCCCTGACTACTGCCCGGAAATGAACTGGTCGTTACAAGGGGCACGTCGGACCACCGCCGAGCACAATCACAACCGGTTCCTGATGCTGCCCTGGGAAAAGCGAGGCGCGCCTGCAGCCAGCGCCTCGTACGCCGTCGAGGGTCGCTGAGTGCGTGTGACGAGAGGTTTACAACGCCCCGCTTGTTTTCCGTCATCCATTGGCGCTGAGGCGATGGGCGGTCTGAGTTCCAGTTCCAAACCAGCCGATATAGCGATGCGCGCCCAAGCGCCTTATGAGAACCAACAATGAACAGCACGACCTTCACCCTGCAAGACCACTACCGCAAGGCCGATCGCATCATGCTCGGCGTGCTGTGGTTTCTCGTCGTCTATGCGCTCGGCTTGGCAGCGATGAGCGGCAGTTGGGCACAGGCTATCGTCATCGGTGGCGGTACTGCCGTTGCGATGACGGTGCTCAACGCGCTAATCGCAGGCGAGCGGCTGATGCGTTGCCTTTTCGGTGCTGCGTTCATGGTCATGTCGGCACTGCACATCAACCAGCAACACGGCATGTTGGAGATGCATTTCGGCATCTTCGCCCTGCTCGCGTTTCTGGTGTACTACCGGGACTGGCTGCCGATAGTGGTAGCTGCGGCGACCATCGCAGTGCATCACCTGGCCTTCTTTGCACTGCAACAGCAGGCAGCCGGGGTGTTCCTGATGCCCAGCGGCAATTGGGGACAAGTCTTCCTACATGCGTTCTATGTGGTGCTGGAGAGTGCCATCCTGATTTATCTGGCGGTGCGTGCCAACGCCGAAGCGCTCGAAGGCGAAGCACTGCTGCACGCCGCGGCAGAGATCACTCGCAACCCGGAGCGGATCGACCTGCATCAGCGCTCCGCAGCCAGCGGGCCCGTCGCTGAGCGGTTCAATCACCTGATCAATCAGTTATCCAAACTGGTCAGCGCGGTAGTAACCGATGCTCGCGGGCTTGACGGTACGGCTGGCAGCCTGAGCACCGC
This sequence comes from Stutzerimonas xanthomarina DSM 18231, assembly GCF_900129835.1. Classification (GTDB taxonomy): domain Bacteria; phylum Pseudomonadota; class Gammaproteobacteria; order Pseudomonadales; family Pseudomonadaceae; genus Stutzerimonas; species Stutzerimonas xanthomarina. Next base: position 316,763 of record NZ_FQXA01000002.1, on the reverse strand, counting down.
TACCCGGCAAATGCGCGACGGCGCCGATCTGCAACTGGGCGAGACCGCGCAGATGGTCAATGCAATGCAGCAGATGTCGACTGCCATCGAAGAAGTCTCCGGCCATGCCGATCGGGCTGCACAAGCGGCGCAAGCCGCGAACGCGAAGGCGGGACAGGGCCGGCAAGCGGTGGCGACCAGCCGCGAGGAAATCGCCCAGCTGGCGCAGCGGATCGACGGAACCGACGTAGTCATGCAAGACCTGGCTGCCCAGTCCGAGCAGATCGGGCGCGTGCTTGAAGTGATCCGCAGCATTGCCGAACAGACCAACCTGCTGGCCTTGAACGCGGCCATCGAAGCCGCTCGGGCCGGCGAGCAAGGCCGGGGCTTTGCGGTAGTGGCTGATGAAGTGAGGAATCTCGCGCAGAAAACAGCGACGTCGACACGTGAGATTCAGGAGATCATCACTCGACTGCAGCAGAGCAGCCGCAAGGCGGCCGAATCGCTGCAAGACAGCCGGCAGAGCGTGGCCCGTTGCGTCGACGACAGCCAGCAAACCACGAAGCTGCTGGAATCGATGGCGCAAGAGATCGAAGCCATCAGCCACATGAATGAATTGATTGCCGCCGCCACTCATGAGCAAACCGCGGTATCCGCGGATATCGCCAGTCACCTGCAGAGCGTTCAGCAGATTGCCGAGCAGAACGCTGTAGATGCCAGCCAGCTGGAGCAGGCCAGTGCCGGGTTGAGTGCCCTGGCCTCGCGGCTGGGGACGCTCAGTGGTCGCTTCGCCGTTAGCTGATCGACGGCACGGGGCTTCGTTTGTGCAAAGACGCCCCGAAGCAATCGCATGTCCCGCTCTTTCAATATGTTGCGGACACTGCGAAACATCAGCCGAACGCCCCTCAACGATCTCTCGGGGTTCGACACCGACAAAACAGTGGATCGCCCAGGCCTGCGAAAACTACCCGCCGAGTTATTTGAGGCGCTTGGCTGGTAGGCGCCAGGCGACGATGGCCGCCTCTGGCGTTTGGCTATAGTCGAATGGTATTGGTCGACGTCCGCTAGCGACTATGCAAGGAGTCAATCCATGATCCCAGCCCCACTGATCGACGCACTGCGCCGCGCCAGACACGTTGTGGTTTTTTCAGGCGCAGGCGTGTCAGCAGAAAGCGGTATACCAACTTTTCGCGACTCGCTCACCGGCCTGTGGGAGCGCTTCGACGCGGCATCGCTGGCAACGCCAGAAGCCTACCGAGCGGACCCGGCTCTGGTCTGGGGGTGGTACGAGTGGCGGCGCATGAAGGTGCTGCAGGCCCAGCCGAACCCCGCCCACATGGCGATTGCCGAATTGGCTCGGCACGTCCCCCTTCTCACACTTGTCACCCAGAACGTCGACGATTTGCATGAGCGAGCCGGCAGCACCGACGTCATCCATTTGCACGGCAGCGTTCATCAGCCTCGCTGCTTCAACTGCGGTCAACGCCCAGACGCGCCGCCAACTATGCCGGACGAACCCGAAGGTGGGCGCCGTCTGGAGCCGCCGCGCTGCGCGGCATGCGGTGGTCAGCTGCGTCCAGGTGTGGTCTGGTTCGGCGAAAGCCTGCCAACTGAAGCACTGAGTGCCGCCTTCACTGCTGCAGAGTCGTGCGACGTGCTGATCTCGGTCGGCACATCCGGAATGGTCTATCCCGCCGCCGAGGTTCCGGGGCTGGCCTGGCGCGCCGGTGCGGTAGTCGTGCACGTTAATCCGCAACCTCAGGCCAATCACGGCGAGCGGGAGTTTGCGTTGGCTGGGCCGGCTGGCGAACAGTTGCCACTGCTGATCGAGCAGGCTTTCGGTCAGGTGACCTCGGGTTAACCGATGCGTGAATTCCCAAGCAGGTGCCAGCGCTGACGCGACTTCAACGGCCCCGGCAGTGCTGCGTCATGTCAAAGGCGTAACTACAGCCGTCTGGTAAGCCGTTCGCTGGCGCAGCCGCTCATACCAGGCCTGCAGGTGCGGCAGGTCAGGACGTTCGATGGGCATCTCGAACCAGGCATAGGCGAAACAACCCAGCGGAATGTCGCCCATGCCGAACGACGCGCCGGACAGGTAGGGTTGGTCCGACAGTGCCCGGTCGGCGATCATCAACAACTTGCCGCACTCCGCTGTTGCGGCGTGCACCGCGGGCATGTCGCGCTGCTCCGGCGCGGTACGCACCATGTTCCAGAACACCGTGCGAAACGGCGCAGCCAGGGACGAGGTGACCCAATCCATCCACTTGTCAGCCTGGGCGCGTTGAGCCGGATCTACCTGCCACAAGATGCCCTCGCCGTATTGCGCCGCCAGATAACGAACGATGGCGTTGGATTCCCACAGCACCAGTTCGCCATCCTCCAGGCAAGGCACCAGCTGGTTGGGATTTTTCGCGATGTAGTCGGCCTCGCCAACCACCCCAAAGATCCCGCCAGCATCGACACGGGTGTATTCGATGTTCAGCTCTTCCAGGCACCAGAGCACTTTTTTCACGTTGGTCGAGTTGAGTCGTCCCCAGAGTTTCAGCATTCGATGTACTCCTGTGCGTCAATATCGGATGTCAGCGCCTTGACCTTAGTGGCTGACGGCTATCGGTCGCCAGCCGGACTTGCTCACTGCGCTTTGCGTTGGTCAGCTAGCAGCCGCGTTGCGCCCTGGACTTTCTGCGTATACCAGAACACCCGGCTAACGCCACGGGTGATCGCCACGTAAGCCAGGCGCAGGCTCTCGTCGGCCATCGCCTGGTCATAACTGTGGCGGAAAAAACCTGAGTAGGCATACAGCGCATTTCGCAAAGGATGGCGCTCGGCCGGCAGACAATCATCGACGATGATCGCGACCTCGGCCTGCAGGCCCTTGGCGCGATGAATGGTGTAGGTCTTGACCGGCAGCTTGCGGTCCAGCTGCGCCTCGATGGCCCGCAATGGCTCGTTGCGCCGGCTGAGTACCAGCACCGCGTTGCGGTCAGCATTCGGGCGAGCGGCAACATGTTCGCATTGCGCCTGGATCTCGCGGATCAGCTCTGGCAGCCGGCTCTTCACATCGAAGCGGGTTACCAGTTTTACCCCATGATCGCCCTGTTGCGTCGCCTTGGCCGCCTGGCTGACCTTGGTCTGCTTGAACGTCACCCCGCTCAGCACGGCCTCGCCATCGCGGATGACGGGCTCGATTGAACGGTAGTTGGTTTCCAGCATCACCACCCTGCTCTTCTTCGATGCGCCGTGGCCAGGGAAGTATTTGTCAAAATCCATGAACAGCTCCGGCGAACTGCCGCGCCAGCCGTAGATCGACTGCCAGTCGTCGCCGATGGCCATCAGGCTGACGGCCTCGCCCTGGCTCGACAGCGCACGGTGAAGCGCCTGCAGCCACTGAACGATCTGCGGCGAGATATCCTGAAATTCATCGATCAGCAAGTGGCTGAACGGCGTCAGCGCCGCTGACGGCACACTGCGGTCGGATGCAGCAAGACGCTGGGTCAAGGTTTGAAACGCACCGTTGAAGGTGGTCAATCCCTGCGACGCGAGCAGCGCCTGGAAATGCCGCCAGAACAGCGCCAAGGCCTCGCTGAAGGTTCGTTCAGCCGATGAACCCTGCAGCCGGGTGGGGTGCATCTGGTCGATGCGAATGCCGATGCTTTCGATAAATCCCGCTTGCACGAAGAACGCCTCGAACAGCGGCACTGGGGTGAACTCACCGGCGAGCTTGAATAGATCCAGAGGCGCCTTTGGCGCACGCTTTTTATCGTCTGGCGGCGGCAAGCGCAGCAGCTCATGCACCAGCGTGCGAAAACGATCCTCTTCGGCATAACAGCTCTGATAGGCCTGTTTGAGCAGTCGTTGCTGTGCCGGCCGCATACGCGAAGCGGTCAGGGGGTTGTCCAGCTCGAGCGGCGAGGCACCCTTTTCGTCCAGTTGCTCGAACCAGACCGGCTTGCCGAGCACGTCCCTGGCCATCGCAGCCATGGCCGAATGGAACGTCCTCACACACTGCCGGGCACTGGCGGGATCAAAATCGAAATTCCAGAAACCCAGCACCCGAATCAGTTGCTCGCGCAGCTGCGTACAGGATGCATTAGTGAAGGAAATGACGGTCAGCCGCTCCGGCGCGATCCCCATATGGCAGAGCATGAACACCACACGCAGCACCAACGTGGTGGACTTACCTGAGCCGGCCCCCGCAAAGATACGCGTCACCGGGCTCTCGCAGAGGATCATTGCCCATTGCTCATCCGACGGCGCGCAGATCACGCCGGCTTCTACCGCGCGACCGACACGAAGACGCATCGCCTGAATCTGCTGTTCATCGACCGTCAACTTAGCCGGCCCATAAATGCCTTCACTGGCCGGCTTGCGAGCTTTTGCGCGAGGTTTGGCTGAAGTAGCTGCCGCCGCAGGGGACTTGATCGTCCGACCGATCTTCGCTGTTGCACCTGGCTTTTTGCCCGTGCGCTGCAAGGCTTGCTTGGCAGCTGCGTCCGGCCAGCGCCGCAACAACAGTTCCTCTTCCGATTGCAGATAAGCTGAGGTGCGAGGAAAACAACGCGCCAAGGCACCCGACACCAGGAGCTTGTAGCGTTTGACGGCAGAAAACATGGAAAAAACCAACTAGAGCATCAACAGGTGGTTGATATGGTACGGGTTTTTCACCGCTGGCTGCCTGCCGAGCGAGCAGTGGTCGCGGCGACGGCTCGGCCTTTTGCACGGTCCAAGAAACGGATACACCCCTCGGCAGACGTATTGGGCTTACAGGTTCCGCTCGTGTTGCTGCGGTCGACTGTTCATCAGGTGCATGGCACCCCAGGTAACGTCCGGGTACTAAACAAGACAGTCACTTGCAGCGGCTACCATCAGCGCTGCCGGCATAGGTCGTTATGTACAAGATAGGTTTTGCCTGCATGTATCGTCACCCCGGCCACAGCGAGTCGCTGAGAGAGCTGGAAGCCATCGAGCGCACCTTCAATCCGCGTTCGACCACGTTGCGTTGGCTCAACAGCGTGTCGCAAGAGGTGGCGCGCGAGAAGCTGAACGGCATCATCGAACACAACCTGGCTGCGCAGTTGCGCATGCTCGACTACGTCGAGACCTTGCCACCACCCCTGCGCATGTTGCGCCTGAGCAGCGACTTGCTGCCGTTCTATAGCCATCCGGAAGCGAAGGACTTCTACCGTCAGGCCGAGGTGCAAGCGGCGATGGACAAAGGCTTTGCGCTGATCGGCGAGCGTGCTCGAGCAGCCGGCATCAGGCTGTCGCTGCACCCGGGTCAATATTGCGTGCTTGGCTCAGACAAGCCTCAGGTCGTCGAGAACAGCCTGACCGAATTCGAATATCACGCCGACATGATTCGCATGATGGGCTTCGGTCGGCAGTTCCAGGATTTCAAATGCAACGTGCACATCGCGGGTCGCCTGGGCGTCGACGGCATCCGCACGATCTGGCCGCGACTCTCCACCGAGGCGCGTAATTGCATCACCTTCGAGAACGAGGAAAAGACCTACGGCGTCGACGACTGCCTGCAGCTCGCCGACCTTGCGCCGGTGGTACTGGACATCCACCACTGCTGGATCAATGAAGACCGGTATATCGACCCACAGGACACGCGCGTGGCGCGCATCGTTGACAGCTGGCGCGGTGTACGGCCAGCTATGCATTACTCGCAACCGCCGGAAAGCCTGATGGAGCTAGGGTTCAGCGTCGATGAGAAATTGGAAATTCCGGCGCTGCTGGAAAAAGTCAGCAAACGTGACCTCTACAGCCACAGCAAACGCATGTGGAATCGCTGGACCAATCTCTACGCCCGTGAATTCCTCGATCGGTTCGACATGATGTTCGAGGCCAAGGACAAGAACCTCGCCACGTTGGACTACTACCATGATTACCTTGACGAGCGCTCAGCCCCTTAGTCATTACCGCTCGGTTATTCGCATTGACTACGTGGCCGGAGAAACACGGGCTTCCCTGCGGTTGGTGCTATCGAGACATTGAATGACGAGCTTGGCGAACAGATGGCCAGCTTGACCACGCGTGATGTCTTAAAACACCGCGAACCGTTGTGGCTAAGTTGCAGAGGTAGACAAGACAGCGAGGGTCGAAAGGGGTTCTATCCTGCGCGAACCGCTCGGGTCAGCGCAGGATGGCAAGTGGTCAGGAATTCCTTGGTTGAATGTCATGCTCCCGACGTCTGGCCAGCATGTCCGCGGCAATCAGCGCCAGCAACGGCAGCACACCGACCTTGAGGCCCAGCTCCCATGATCCGAGGAACCCAATCAGTACCGCTCCTACAACAACGATGGTAGCAATGCAGTGTGCGCAAAAGCGCCACAACTCGAGTGCAACGACCTGAGCATTCTGGTTGTTGGTCATAGTTAGCCCCTCTTTCTTGTTGTAATAAGCTTTGTACAATTTCAGCGTAGTCAGCATGACGGCCCGCGCAAACACAATTTTGTTTCAGGAATGTGTCTATCTCGCAGGTTTCAGCCCCTCTACCCACCCCCAAAGCCGTATTCGCGAGGTCTCTGGCATGCGGCATGGCTCAACAACAGGTCTGCGCGTCCGTCTCAACGCCTATCCATTCGGCGACGAGCGGTCTCGATCTTACCGGAACCGCTGAACCAGCCGTGACCTAGACGGCAACAATCTGATCGAGGGCGCGCTGCAGGATATTGAGCGTCCGATCAATATTCTTCAGCTTCTCGAGGCCAAACAGCCCGATGCGGAAGGTCTGGAAATCCGCTGGCTCGTCGCACTGCAGCGGTACCCCTGCGGCAATCTGCAGGCCTTGCGTCGCAAATTTGCTGCCGCTCTTGATGCCTGCATCGTCGGTGTAACAGACCACCACGCCAGGTGCTTCGAACCCTTTGGCAGCCACGCTTTTGAACCCCTTCTGAGCCAACAATGCGCGGACTCGCTGTCCGAGCTCCAGTTGCTGCGCACGAACGGTTTCGAATCCGTAGTCGCGGGTTTCGAACATGACATCGCGAAAGCGCGCCAAGGCGTCGCTCGGCATGGTGGCGTGATAGGCGTGACCACCCTGCTCGTAGGCCTGCATGATTTGCAGCCATTTTTTCAGGTCGCAGGCGAAGCTGCTGCTCTGAGTCGCCTCGACGCGTGCCTGGGCAGCCTCGCTGAGCATCACCAGTGCGCAACAGGGTGAAGCGCTCCAGCCTTTTTGAGGCGCACTGATCAGCACATCCACGCCGCTCGCCTGCATATCGACCCAAAGCGCACCGGAGGCAATGCAGTCCAGAACGAACAGACCGCCCACCGCGTGTACCGCGTCGCTGACAGCACGCAGATAGCTATCAGGAAGGATGATCCCCGAGGACGTCTCCACGTGCGGAGCGAACACCAGATCCGGCTTTTGGGCGGCAATGCTTGCGACGACTTCATCTATTGGCGGCGGCGTGAATGCAGCTTGCGCAGCCTGATTCTCCGGACGTGCCTTGAGCACAGTTGAGTGCGCAGGAATACGGCCCATGTCGAATATCTGCGTCCATCGATAGCTGAACCAGCCGTTGCGGATCACCAGACAGTTGCGGTCGTGCGCGAGCTGGCGCGCAACTGCTTCCATTCCGAAGGTGCCACTGCCCGGAACGATCGCAACTGCATGGGCGTTGTAGACGGATTTCAACGCGGCGGAAATATCGTTCATCACGCTCTGGAATGACCGGGACATGTGGTTAAGCGACCGGTCTGTGTAAACGACTGAATATTCGATCAGCCCATCGGGGTCGACGCGGGGGTATAGCTCCGACATGAGTTCACTCCGTCAATAGAGGCCTGACCTCGACCCTGCCCGAAGCATCAGCGCTTTACAAGCACAACCAAAACCCTTCCCGACGCAAGTCAAACCCGCGACAGCGAGAGCGCTGGTTTCGCATTTCGGGTGGCTTAGCCTTGCATCAATCCGCCGCGAATCTCACCACTTCTTAAATAGTTCAAAAAATACTGATACCGCTTATCGGATTTCCATTATCCCCTGAAGCGAAACGGCGTAACGGCCAATTCAAAAAAATGACGCGGCTATCACCGCCGAAGCTATAGCTAGTGGCTTTCAGCTTCTTTCCAATTCACAGAAGCATGGCGTTTAAGTATCAAAATGATATCAAACGTCAAAAAAGACTTTATTTTGGCGCCTTATTAAAGGCGCTTATTGTTTTAGCGATTTAGAAAATAAATTATAACTATGCAAGCGGAACGGGCGCTCATGGAAGCCCATTTCGTTTACCCATTGGTTCGTTCTGTTTGTGGTATCCCGCCTGCCTTTGCAGCGCCGCTTATTGATCAACCTCCCCCTGTCGCTTCATCGAAACCTGCGTTTCGATGTGTATGATCACGGTGAGCCGATGTTTACCTCGTTTGTTTCAAAGGCCTGTAAACGGCCCATGTCTGCAGTTGCTCTGTCCACGCTGTTGGCTTTGTTCCCTGTAAACGATCTTTACGCCGCTAGCAACGCGACAACAGGCGTCTCGACTCTTTCCTACTCAGCACTGATAAATAAGTTCACCAACAGCTACTGGCTGAACGGCTCCTGGCGAGCTTCAGCAGGGGTATCGGTCGCCGCGACAAATCAGAACATGGCCGCGTTCAAAGTTGGAACCGCGGTGCAAACTTCAGATGGGCAGATTCGAACCGTCACCGCGCTCAAACCCGCCAGCGGGGCGCTGACCGTGTTCATGAACGGCCCGGTGCTCGACGGCAATCTGGTCGGTTATCCCAACAGGCTCCGCGTGAGCACCGTGGCGACCACGCTGCCCGTGCCAGCCGAACCGAGCCCTGCTCCGGTTTCCGCTCCGAGCCATGCGGCGCTGATCAACAAGTTCACCAACAGTTACTGGCTGAACGGCTCTTGGCGTGCGTCGGCGGGCGTTTCGGTCGCTGCGACTGCGCAGAACAAGGCGGCCTTCATGGTTGGCGCATCGGTACGCACTGCCGACGGTCAGGTGCGCACCATTACATCGGTAAAGCCTGCCAGCGGCGCGCTTACGGTGTTTATGGATGGCCCCACGCTTGACGGCAATCGCATCGGCTATCCGAACAAACTCAGCCTGGTAGCGGCTCCGGTTATCTTGCCAGCCACACCTTCGGCGCCGATAGCCGACGTCACGATGCCGACTACCGAACCGGTGCAACTGGTCGGTGTCGCCCTGTCCGGGGCCGCCTTCGGTCCTTCGGTCTTGCCGGGCAAGCACGGGACCAATTACATCTACCCAGCCGAATCCTATTACAAGAAATACGCCGAACAGGGCCTGAAACTGGTCCGGCTGCCATTTCTCTGGGAGCGCATCCAACCGCAGCTGGACACTGAACTCGACACCGCTCAACTGGCACTGCTTACCCAATCGCTCGACTTTGCCCACAAGCATGGGGTCAAGGTCGTGCTGGACATGCATAACTACTATCGCTACTACCGCCAGCCGATAGGTTCCGAAACGGTATCGATCCAGTCGTTTGCCAACACCTGGAAGCGTATTGCGCTGAAAGTCGGTAAACATCCGGCACTCAGCGGTTACGGTCTGATGAACGAGCCGAACACCAAGGGACTCTGGCCGCAAGCCGCGCTGGCAGCCGCCAAGGAGATCCGCAAGGTCGACCAGACCAACTGGATCTACGTTGCCGGCGATCGGTTCTCCAGCGCCTGGCACTGGCCGCAATCGAACACCCAGCTCATCGCTGACCCATGGATGCGCGACCCGCAGAACAACCTGATCTTCGAAGCCCACATGTACCTGGATCGGGACACCTCAGGCATGTACGCCGACAAAGCCGAAACCTTCGCGCCTGAGCTCGGTATCAACCGCGCCAAGCCTTTCGTGGACTGGCTCCGGACCAACAAGCTGCGTGGATTCATCGGCGAGATGGGCGTACCGAACTACGCACCCGATGCAATCGTCGCGATGGATAATCTGCTCGGCTATCTGCGCGAGAACTGCGTTCCGATGACCTACTGGGCCGGCGGTCCATGGTGGGGCAACTACATTCTCGCACTCGACATTGCAGGGGGCGCCGAGCAACCTCAGTTGGCAGTGCTGAGGAAGCACGCCGCGACCGCGAACAGCTGCGCAGCCATTGGCGAACCGATGTAACGTCGACTGGCAGCCACTCCAGCGAAGGCCTGACACGTTTGCGTGTCAGGCCTTTTTTGTTGGCTCTCCTTGCTCAGCGTGCCCTCAAGAGGCCGCCGCCCCTCCCCGCCCTCTCCATCACAAAACAAGCGGAACCAATCAGGGCGTCGACGGGACGAATTTGTTATGCCTGCTCTCAGGTACCCGAACGGCCGATATGACGTCGCGCCGAACTGCACCGAGGATCGGTCATGACGGAAGGGATCTTGTTAGTGGCGACTGGCCTGCTGGTCGTGCTGACTTTTCTACCACTGTGGAAGAACCCGGTCTGGTGGGTACGCGGACTGGATTTCCCCCGATTGCAACTGTGTGTACTCGCCTTCACCTTGCTAGTCGCCCAGGCACTGTTGCTGCCCTATTCCAAACCGCTTCAGATTCTGATCAGTGGATTGGTGATCCTCTGCCTCGCCTATCAGGCCTGGTGGATCATCCCGTACACCCGCTTGTGGCGTCCTGAGGTGAAAACCGCTGTCCCTGGCGGCGACAAACCGCGCATACGCGTCATGGCGGCCAATGTCCTGACGCCGAACCGCCAGGCGGGCAAGCTCAAGGCACTTGTTCGTGAGCATCGTCCCGATGTGCTGGTGACGCTCGAAACGGACCAATGGTGGGAGGACCAGCTTGAGGAGCTGACCGCAGAATACCCTTACTCCAAGCGTTGCCCACTGGACAATCTTTACGGCATGCATGTCTGGTCCCGGTTGCCGTTGGAAAACGCCGAAACCTGCTTTCTGGTCGAAGACGATGTGCCCTCCATGCATGCCAATGTCCGCCTGAATGACCAGTTGGCGATCCGCATGCACTTCCTGCACCCAGCCCCGCCGAGCCCCACGGAAAACGACGAGTCGACCGAGCGTGACGTCGAACTGCTGGTCGTCGCCGAGAGTGTTCGGGACGATCTGCACAACACCCCGGTCATCGTCACCGGAGACCTCAATGATGTTGCCTGGTCAGCCAACACGCGCCTGTTTCGCAAGATCAGTGGCCTGCTGGACCCACGGGTCGGTCGCGGCATGGTCAACAGCTTTCACGCTCAGCACTGGTTTCTGCGCTGGCCGCTGGATCACCTGTTTCATAGCCATCACTTCCAATTGGTGCGCATCCAACGCCTTCCAGAGTTTGGCTCCGATCATTTCCCGGTACTGGTCGAACTGCAATACGAGCCGGCGCCTGACCAACAGAGCCTGCAGGGCGACGAAGACGATGAGGTTGAAGCCGAGGAAAAAATCCGCGAGGAAGGAGTCAGCGTGACCGACGTGCCGGAGCCGGAAAAGCGCTGAACAGGGCGGCGCGAAGTTCGTTCGTCGTTGGTGCATTGAGCACCGCTGGCAAGCGGCCTAGCGTCAGTTGTCCCTCGGTCGAGTACTTCAAATCTCAAAACCGTTTGCGCCTCCCCTCCACGCCTGCTGGCGGAACCGCGACGGTTGCACAGCTAGTCACTGTCCGCCTTCAAAAGGCGTAGTTGAACGCAGCTCAATCAACTTACTGATGACCATCCGCTTCGGTGGCGCCTTTGCCAATCGCCGGACGCGCCGGACAAAGCACAGCAAGGGTCTACGCTGAGGAGATACAAACAGATCAGCCGGCCGCGCTTGTCTATCGGTGGCGATGACAGATGCAAACTGCTGCCAAGGTTTTTCGCCCTACCTCATCTCGGAGGACAGTCACATGGTCACCAGCACGCTGGATATCGCGCTCGACGAGGCAACCCGCGATCGACTAGAGGTGGCCGCCAGCCGACTCAAGTGTCCGCCGCAGTGGGTGATCGAGCAAGCACTGCTCCGCTATCTTGATCAGGTCGAAAGCGACGCTAACCAATCCGACGCCGAGCCACTGTCGCACGCCGGCCATGACCAGAGCAGCGTCACAACAGGCAGCCAGCCGTTTCTCGAATTTGCCGACAGCATCCTGCCGCAGTCGGTTCTCCGTGCGGCTATTACCGCGGCCTATCGCCGCCCCGAGCCGGAGGCGTTGCCGGTGCTACTGGAGCAGGCGCGCCTGTCACCGGAAAAGGCCGAAGCGGCCCATCAACTCGCGCTACGCATCGCCGGGAAACTGCGTAATCAGAAAAGCGCTGGCGGACGGCAGGGCCTGGTTCAGGGGTTGCTTCAGGAGTTCTCGTTGTCATCTCAAGAAGGCGTGGCCCTGATGTGCCTGGCGGAAGCACTGCTCAGGGTGCCGGACAAAGGCACGCGCGATGCGTTGATCCGCGACAAGATCAGCACCGGCAACTGGCAACCGCACCTGGGCAACAGCCAGTCGGTGTTCGTCAACGCCGCCACATGGGGCCTGATGCTCACCGGCCGGCTGGTGGCGACGCACAACGAAACCAGCCTTTCTTCGTCGCTGAACCGCTTGATCGGCAAAGGTGGCGAGCCGCTCATCCGCAAGGGTGTGGATATGGCGATGCGGTTGATGGGCGAGCAGTTCGTTACCGGCGAAACCATCAACGAAGCGCTAGCCAATGCGCAAACCATGGAGGCTAAAGGCTTCCGCTACTCGTATGACATGCTCGGCGAAGCGGCGCTTACCTCCGCGGACGCACGCCGCTATCTGGCCTCGTACGAACAGGCGATTCATTCCATTGGCATGGCTTCGCGCGGTCGCGGAATCTACGAGGGGCCGGGCATCTCGATCAAACTGTCGGCACTGCACCCACGCTACAGCCGCGCGCAGTACAACCGGGTGATGGATGAGCTCTACCCTGTCCTGCTGTCGCTGACTGAACTGGCGCGACGCTACGACATCGGTATCAACATCGATGCCGAGGAAGCGGACCGTCTCGAGCTGTCGCTGGAACTGCTCGAACGGCTCTGCTTCGAGCCTTCGCTGGCCGACTGGAACGGCATCGGTTTCGTCATTCAGGCCTATCAGAAGCGCTGCCCGTACGTTGTGGATTTTCTGATCGACCTGGCCAAGCGCAGCCACCATCGCTTGATGATCCGCCTGGTCAAGGGCGCTTACTGGGACAGCGAAATCAAACTGGCTCAGCTCAACGGCCTCGAGGGGTATCCGGTCTATACGCGCAAGGCTTATACCGACGTGTCGTTCATTGCTTGCGCGCGCAAGCTGCTTGGCGCGCCCGAAGCCATCTATCCGCAATTCGCCACACACAATGCGCATACCCTGGCCGCGGTCCATCACCTGGCCGGGCAGAACTACTACCCCGGCCAGTACGAATTCCAGTGCCTGCATGGCATGGGCGAGCCGCTTTACGAGCAGGTCGTAGGCAAGGGCGACGAGCGGCTAAACCGCCCCTGCCGGATCTACGCACCCGTTGGCAGCCATGAAACTCTACTGGCCTACCTGGTGCGTCGCCTGTTGGAAAACGGCGCCAACACTTCCTTCGTCAACCGCATCGCGGACAAGAGCATTTCGCTTGAAGAACTGGTGGCCGACCCAGTGGTGACGATCGAGCAGATGCTCGCATCGGAAGGCACACTCGGCCTGCCGCACCCGCGGATTCCATTGCCCCAACACCTCTATGGCGAAGGCCGTCTCAACGCCTGCGGTATCGATCTGTCCAACGAGCAAAGGCTGGCCTCGCTTTCGTCCACTTTGCTGGCCGGTGCACGCCGACGCCTCACCGCCACGCCGTTACTCGGCTGTGACACCGTTTCGACGAGTGCTGCCGAGCCCTTGCTCAACCCCGCTGATCACCGGGACATCGTCGGGCACGTCCAGGAAGCCAGCGAAGCGGACGTCGACAACGCCCTACGCTGTGCCCTCGACAGTGCCAGCGCCTGGCGAACCACCCCGCCCGCCGAGCGCGCAGCTGCATTGCAAAAAGCAGCGGAACTGATGGAACAGCGCATGCAGCAACTGCTGGGTGTGCTCATCCGTGAAGCGGGCAAGTCGTATGCAAACGCTATCGCGGAGGTACGCGAAGCCGTCGACTTCCTGCGCTTCTACGGTGCTGAGGTGCGTGACAACTTCCACAACGACACCCATGTACCCCTTGGCCCGGTGGCGTGCATCAGCCCGTGGAACTTCCCGCTTGCAATCTTTACCGGCCAGGTCTGCGCCGCGCTGGGCGCTGGCAATACGGTACTGGCCAAGCCCGCGGAGCAGACACCCTTGATCGCCATGCTGGGCGTGCAGATCTTGCACGAAGCTGGCATTCCCAAGGGTGCCTTGCAGCTGCTGCCAGGGCGCGGCGAAACCGTCGGTGCCCAGCTGATCGCCGACGAACGTATCCGTGGCGTGATGTTCACCGGGTCCACTGCGGTCGCTTCGATCCTGCAGCGCAGCCTCGCCGGTCGCCTGGATGAACGCGGCCGAAGCATTCCCTTGATCGCCGAAACCGGTGGCCAGAATGCGATGATCGTTGATTCGTCAGCATTGGCCGAACAAGTGGTCATGGACGTGATGGCCTCGGCTTTCGACAGTGCCGGTCAACGCTGCTCGGCTCTGCGGGTGTTTTGCATACAGGAAGATGTCGCTGAACGAGTCATCGGCATGCTCAAGGGCGCCATGGCCGAAGCGCGTATGGGCAACCCGCAGCGCCTGTCAGTAGATGTCGGGCCGGTCATCGACAGCGAGGCGCGCGACAACATCGAGCGCCACCTGCAAGCCATGCGCGACAAGGGTCATCGCGTGCATCAGCTGGCCCGTGTCGATGAAGAAGAGTGCGCTCATGGCACCTATGTGACACCTACACTGATCGAACTCGAACGCCTGGATGAGCTGCAGCAGGAAATCTTCGGCCCGGTACTGCATGTGTTGCGCTTCCGTCGCACAGAGCTGGACCCACTGTTGGACCAGATAAACGCGGCGGGCTACGGATTGACCTTGGGTGTGCATACCCGCATCGACGAAACCATCGCCAAGGTCGTCGAGCGTGCGAAGGTCGGCAATCTTTACGTCAATCGCAACATCGTCGGCGCGGTCGTCGGGGTGCAGCCGTTCGGTGGCGAGGGACTTTCGGGTACCGGGCCCAAGGCCGGTGGCCCGCTCTATCTGTATCGCCTGCTGTCAGAACGGCCGGACGACGCGCTGTTGCGCGCACTCGACTTCGGCGGGACACAGACGTTGCCTGAGGTGCGCCGCTCCCCCGCGCAGATCGCTGCCATCAGTGACTTTCAGAAGTGGGCCCGGCAAACCGGTCGGGAGCCGATAGCGACCTTATGTGATCGTTATGCCAAACAATCCCAGAGCGGCACCACTCGCTTACTCGCCGGCCCAACAGGCGAGCGCAACAGCTACAGCCTACTGCCACGCGAGCATGTGCTGTGTCTGGCAGATAATGAAGGTGACCTGATGATCCAACTGGCTGCGGTATTGGCCGTTGGCAGCGAGGCGGTGCTAGCCGATGGATCACCCTCACGGGAGCTCCATTCTGCGCTCCCTCAGACGGTACAAGCCAGACTTACCTTGACCCCGGACTGGACCAGCGACGCGACGTGTTTCGATGTTGTGCTGTACCATGGCGATCCCGACCAGCTTCTCGACGTCAGCCAGCGGCTATCGCAGCGCAGCGGTCCGATTATCGGTGTTCAGGGCATGAAGGGCGGCGACACCGACATTCCACTTGAGCGGCTGTTGATCGAGCGGGCGCTGAGCATCAATACCGCTGCGGCCGGCGGCAATGCCAGCCTGATGACCATTGGCTGATCGACCCTGCCTACCGGCTGGCATTGGCGGAGGGAATCAAACTCTCGTTCGTTTGGTCTTGGCATCTGATCGACCTAACCCATCCGCTCCGCCCCAAAACTAGCCGCAGCAACTCTGCGGTTTGAACACGTGGCTGCGATTTGGCGCGCTGCGCAATGGTTCCTGTTGGATCTGGAAGCAAGAACCGACAACGTCTATTTGCGCTAATGCGAACGAGTTGTATTTGAAATAGCGTTAAGCTTGCCTTAGGATGCAGCCCGCCTGACCACCGAGCGTGCCGTAGTCCGATGAAAGTTGCCGTCCAGACGAGGATCGCCGTTCACCTAGCGATGCTGATCAACATGCTGTCCATTGGCAGCCTGATGATGGTCATGCCGCTGGGGCCGGATCTCGTGCGCGAGCTCGGTCTGGAGGCCAGCCACGTTGGCTACATCAGCGGCGGCGCAACCTTGGCTGCCGCGCTAAGTGGGTTCGTCAGTGCGCCCTGGCTGGATCATTTCGACCGCAAGCGCGCGCTGATCACCCTCTTCGTCCTGCGATTTGCCCTGCTGCTGAGCTGTGCTTGGGCGACTGGCCCCAACCAGCTGATTGCAATCTTCATACTGTCCGGCCTGGTGGCGAGTCCGATGGGCGCGATTCTGATGGCGACTATGCTCGACGTGATACCGCCTGCGGAGCGCGGCCGTCAGCTTGCCTATGTCGGGATGGGCTTTTCACTCGCCGCGATTCTGATCATTCCGCTGGCCTTGGAATGTTCGATTCGCTGGAACTGGACGGCACCTTTTTTCCTGTTGGGCGGGACGGGGCTGCTGCTGGCGCTGCTGTGCCAGTTGTTGATGCCCAAGCCTGCAGTCGTGGAACGGCCAAAAGTCTCGGTCCGAGCGCTGTTGGGTTCGCGCCTCTGGCTGGTCGCACTCGGCATCACGTCATTGCAGATGTTTGGGCACTTTCTACTGGTGCCCCATTTCGCCATCTACTTTGAGTTCAACCTGGGCTTTCCCCGCCCGCATCTGGGGCTGCTGTATCTGCTCGGCGGCGTTGCCAGCCTTGCGGCCATGCGGATCGGCGGCGCCTGGATCGATCGCGGCAGCGCTGTAACAGTGGTGCTTGTCAGCAGCGGCTGCCTCTCACTGGTGACCTTGCTTGGGTTCGCCGCACCGGTGGGCATCTCCCTCTACGTCATCTTCACGCTGTTCATGGCGCTGAGTGCCGTGCGTACCAACAGCACCATGACCATTGCCGCCGGCGTTCCCCATGCTCACCAACGCGCAGCATTCATGGCGTTTCAAGGAACGGTTTCGAATGTCGCCGCCGGACTTGGCAGTTTGTTTTCAGCGCGCTATCTGAGCGAAGGGCCTCAACACCAGGTGATCGGCTTCGAACAGCTGGCAACCCTCTATGCAATAGCGGGCGTCGTGGCGGGTCTCGGCGTGCTTTATCTGCTTCATGGCATCAGACAGCGCGACATGTGCCTCACCTCAACCAAACAACAGGCGGGCTAACCCGCCGCGGATACGTGATCAGTCCTTTCGACCCTCGAGCAGCAACGGAGCATGCTATGTCAATCGCACTAAACCGGGGTATCAGCCGCCCCCGTCACCTATCCCTGACCCTCCTGGCCAGCCTTATGCCGCTTGCCGCACTCGCGGCCGAGCCTGTTGCTCTGGAGCAACAAGTCATCACCGCCACCCAGACGGCACACAGCGAGCTCAGCGCGCCGGCCAGCGTGTCGGTGGTGACCCGTGAGGAGCTTGAGCAGAGACCGGTTTATAACCTGGCCGATGCAGTGAAGTACCTGCCCGGTGTGCACCTCAACCCGTCGTCCACGTACGGCCGGCAGGAAATCAAGCTGCGCGGAATGGACTCGGATTACACGCTGTTGCTGGTCAACGGCCGCCGGATCAACTCACGCGATGCGCTGTCCTCCAACTATGCCAACGACTTCGATCTGTCCTCGATCCCGATGGCGGCCATCGAACGCATCGAAGTGATACGCGGCCCGATGTCGTCGCTGTACGGTGCAGATGCACTGGGCGGTGTGGTCAACGTGATCCTGCGCCAGCCCACCGAAGAGACGAAAGCCGGTATCGCCTACACCTACGAGCACCCCACCGAGGGTGATTCGGGTGACGGCCATAAGGCCAGCGGCTACGTCAGTGGTTCGCTGATCGAGAACAAGCTGCTCGGCAATCTGATTCTGGAAACCACTGACCAGGCCGCCTGGCTCAGCGAACAAACGGTCAATCCAAATACCGATGCCGCGGAACAGCGCCAGGCCAGCAGCGCATACGGTTCCCTCAGCTGGTTGCTGGACGAACGTCAGACCATCGACCTGGACATCACCCACCGCAAGGACGATCGCGAGGCCGAGTGGAACAACTTCGGTGCGGTGGTCCTGAACGTGCAGGAGATGGAGCGCTGGAGCTTTGGACTCGGCCATACCGGCAACTGGGACGGCTTCAACACACGGGTGCGTTATTACTACGAAAACGTCGAGTTAATGGACGACTCGCAGATCATGACGACGCTGCGCGGCATGAAGGGCGACATCGAGCAAAAAAACCACACCGTCGACGGCCAGGTGACCGCATTTCTCGGCAGCCACCTCCTTACCCTCGGCAGTGAGTTGCGTCGTACCGAGCTGACACACAACCAGAATCTTGGCAGCGAAACCGAGGTGGACCAGAAGGCCGTCTACCTGCAAGACGAGTTTTCTATCGGTGATCTGGA
Organism: Stutzerimonas xanthomarina DSM 18231; assembly: GCF_900129835.1. Taxonomy (GTDB): domain Bacteria; phylum Pseudomonadota; class Gammaproteobacteria; order Pseudomonadales; family Pseudomonadaceae; genus Stutzerimonas; species Stutzerimonas xanthomarina. The sequence continues at coordinate 298,302 of NZ_FQXA01000002.1, read as the reverse complement.
CGTGACCCTGGGTGGACGCCTGGATGACCACGACAGCTTCGGCAGCGAATTCAGCCCGCGGGCCTACGGCGTCTACAACCTCACCGACAATTGGGTGATCAAAGGTAGTGTTGGGCGCTCGTTCAAGGCACCAAGCATCTATCAGTCTGACGACACCTATGGCGTATTGGCCTGCCGCGGCATGTGTACGCTGGTCGGCAACCCGAACCTCAAGCCCGAAACCGCGACCAGCTACGAGATCGGTACGCTCTACCAGAACGAGCGTCTCGAAGCGGGCATCATGCTGTTCAACAACGATATCGACGACATGATCATCACCGATACATGGCGAGTCGGATATCGACCTGCCGTGATGACCTATAGCAACGTCAGCAAGGCACGCGTGCAAGGCTACGAATTGCAAGGTCGTTACAACCTGAGCGACAGCATGGGAGTGCGCGCGAACTACACCTATTCGGATGCCGAAGACCGCGATACCGACGAACAACTGCGCAACACCCCGCAGCACGTCGCCAATATCGGTTTCGACTGGCAGGCCATGCCCGATCTGGGGCTGAATCTGGACTACCAGTACACCGGCAGCCAACTCCTCTACGTCTCTGCCGCGCAGCCAAATGTTGAGAGCGGTGCGTTCCATCAACTGAATTTCGGTGCGAAGTACCAGGCCACCCGCGAGTTGTCGCTGAAAGCCGGTATGAACAACCTGACCAACGAGAAGCGCGACGATGTCGCCCAGTCGGTCGATAACATTCTCATGGGCCGTACGGTGTTCGTTGGCTTCAGCTACGACATCTGATACCTGCCATTGCCCGGCAGCCTGGCTGCCGGGTTTCAGGAGCTTGCTCGAAACCAATGAAACGGCTTGATTCGACCTTCCCCGGCTACCAGCAAGCGGTCCTCGTCGCTGGCGGCGCGCTTCTGCTGGGCTTGCTGGCGGTCTCGATGAGCACCGGTGCGGGCGTCTACGGCGCGGTCGAAGTGCTGCACTATCTTCTCGGAAACCAACTCGCCGTGGCAGACGAAAAACTGGCCATGGTGGTAGAGACACTGCGTTTGCCGCGGACGCTGGCAGCGCTCGTAGTTGGCGGAAGTCTTGCCATCGCCGCCTCGCTGCTGCAAAGCGCAACACGTAATCCGCTGGCCGAACCCGGCTTGCTCGGCGTCAATGCCGGCGCAGTGCTGGGGCTGGTCATCGGTCTCATTTTCTACGGCGTCGAATCGACACGGGGCTATCTGCTCTGGTCCGGTGCCGGCGCCCTGCTGGGCAACCTTGTGGTGCTCGGCATCGGCTTGATGCTGGGTCAGGCCAGCCCGCTGAAACTCATCCTCGCCGGCGTCGCGCTGGCTGCAATATTCGGCGGTCTGTCGAATTTCATGTTGCTGTCGACACGTGTGGCGCTGGAGCAATTTCGGTTCTGGAACCTGGGCTCCCTCTCGGCGACCCGGCTCGACGCGGTGGGCACCGTCACGCCCGTCGCGCTGCTGGGCCTGGCACTCGCCGGCCTGCTCTGCCGACAACTGACCCTGATGCAAATGGGTGACAGCCAGGCGCGGGCGCTGGGCATCCACACCACCTGGGTGCGACTGAGCGTCCTGGTCGCCTCGACATTACTGACGGCCTGCGCAATATCTCTTGCCGGGCCCGTCGGTTTCGTGGGCTTTCTGGCAGCCTACTGCGCTCGATTGATCGAACCGGTGGCACTGCTCCGACAGCTGCTGTTCTCGACGCTGTTCGGCATGGTGTTCCTTTTGGCGGCTGATGTGCTGGCGCGCTGGCTGTTGCAACCCTTCGAGCTGCCGGTCGGAACGTTGCTGGCCGCACTCGGCGCGCCGGCGCTGATTGCTATCGTCTTGCGCGGTGGCTTCCGATCCCTGCTGGCTGTGAGGTAAGCATGGCACCCATCACTCCCAGCGGCGTGTGGACGCTACGCATGGGCAGCCTGTGTCTGCTGCTGCATCGGCGCAACTGGCTGATGTGCGGCCTGCTCACGCTGCTGCTTGCCATACTGGCTACGCTGGCGATCAGCCTGGGCTCCGGCCAGATGGGCATGCGAGACGTGCTCGCCACCTTGCTCGGCAATGGCAGCAAGTTGCACGAGATCATGGTGTTCAAGATCCGTATGCCGCGGGTGGCAGCCGCCATCGTTGCCGGCCTCGCCATGGGCATGGCCGGCTGCCTGATCCAGACGCTGGTGCGCAACCGCCTGGCGACGCCAGACATGATCGGCGTGAACGAAGGTGCATCGCTGGCGGTTGTCGGTTTTTCCCTTTACCTAACGTTGGGTAGCTGGCCCTGGTGGGCCTCTCCCCTGGGCGCGGTATTGGCCGCCGTAGCGCTGTTCACCCTCTGCCGCCGCCCCGGAGAGCAAGGCTACCTGTTCATCGTCATCGGTATCGCGCTGTCGGAGCTACTGGGCGCGATCGGCGACTTCGCAATGTCGACGCAGCCGCTGGTACACCTGGGCAGCCTCTATCTCTGGACGATGGGTCACTTCGCTGGGGTCAGCTACCAGACCGTCAACCCGATCGCCCTGGTCCTGCTGGCGCTGTGCCCGCTGATGGCCTTGGTCAACCGCCCCCTGGCCTTGTTGCGCTTTGGCGATGCCACTGCGCAGAACCTGGGCATCCGTGTGCCGCTGGTACAGCTCGGCGTGCTGGGGCTTGCCATTCTGGTGGCCTCGCTGGGCACAGCGATTGGCGGGCCGGTCGTATTCATCGCCATGGCCGCACCGATCCTGGCGTCGTGGTTGGCGCGCGATAACCTGGCCCCGCTCTGGCTATCGGCTCTTTGCGGAGCGGTCCTGCTGTTGGGCAGTGACACCCTGGTTCGGGTACTGGCGCAGCCGGCAGAGATCCCCACCGGCATCATGACACGGCTACTTGGCGGCATCCTGCTGCTGGCATTGCTGCTCAAGGACAGACGAGGAGCTGACTGATGACGGTACTGAGCGTCGAACACCTTCATTTCGCCTATCAGGACAAAGTGGTCCTGGACGACGTCACTTTCTCGCTGCCCAAGGGCCGGTTGATCGGAATCGTCGGGCCCAACGGCAGCGGCAAATCGACCCTGCTCAAGCTATTGGCGCGTCAGCTGCCCTTGCAGCGTGGCGAAATCCATGTGCATGGGCAGTCGCTTTCCCGTTACTCGATGAAAAGTCTGGCTCGTCAGCTGGCGTTTCTCCCCCAGCGCCCCGTGATGGCCGAAGGAATTCGTGTCGAGCAGTTGGTGCAGTACGGCCGGCATCCGCATCAAGGCTGGTTCAACCAGTGGACTGATGAGGATGCGCATCAGGTCGCCCGCGCTCGTACCGCCATGCAGCTCGACGCCATCTGGCATCGTCAGGCTTCCTCACTCTCCGGCGGGCAGGCGCAGCGAGCGTGGCTAGCCATGATCCTGGCGCAGAACACCGATCTGATTCTGCTCGACGAGCCCACCAGCGCACTGGATATCGGCCACCAAGCCGAAGTCATGGAGGCGGTTCACCGGATCGCAGCCGAAGGCCGTACGGTGCTGATCGTCATCCATGATCTGGGCATCGCCGCGCGCTATTGCGACGACTTGATTGCACTCGCCGATGGACAAATTCAGGCCATGGGGCCAGCGCGCGAGGTGATGACCAAGGCGCTGGTCGACCGCCTTTACCAGACCGAGGTGGACATTCTGCCTGCGCCTGGTGACGGCGCTCCGGTGATCGTCCCACGTCGCCGTTCGCTCGCAGCGTCTGCGCTTCCCTCCTCAGCACCATCAGCCACCCGCACCCCAGCGGTGCCCGAACCCGCCCAAAAGGACACGACCCAATGATCAATCGAACCCCCTGGCACCTCACCATCGCACTTATAGCGGGGTTGATGACCCTCAGTGCGCACGCCGCCCGTCAGGTGGAAGATGCGTTCGGCAACACCGTCACCGTTCCGGCCGAGCCTGAGCGTGTTGTCACGCTCAACGAAATCGATCTGGATACGGCGCTGACACTGGGGGTGACGCCGATCGGCACCGTCAACGGTCGCGGCCAGGCTGCACCGCCGCGTTACCTGAAAGGCAAGGTACCAACAGGCATCAAGGTCGTCGGCGATCTGGACAACCCCAACCTGGAGACACTGCTTGAGCTGGAACCGGATCTGATCCTCACCGGCCCGGTCAAGCCGGAGCAGCTGGCGATACTCAACGAGATCGCGCCTACGGTTGTGACCTTTAAATGGGCCGAACCTTGGCAGTCCAGCATGCAGCGAACCGCTCATATCCTGAACAAGGATGCTGAAGCCAAGGCTTTTCTGGACCGCTACGAAGCACGTGCAGCCGAGGCGCGTGAGCGTTTGAAGGACCATCAAGGCGAGACGTTCAGTATCGTTCGCTGGAACCCGAAGGGCCCGTCCTACATGTTCAAGGACGCGTTCTCCAGCACTGTGGTGGAAGACGTCGGCCTGGTCCGCCCGGCTCACCAGCAGGACCCAGGCCACACTCATTCCATGGCACTGAGCCTTGAATCCCTTGAACTACTGGATGCGGACTGGCTGGTGATCGGTACGCTGGCCACCAGCGGCGAAGCCGTCGAGGCGCTTAGCCAGGCTGAAGAAACACCAGCGTTCCGCCAGCTCTCGTCTATTCAGGCCAAGCGTTTCGACGCCGTCGATGGATCGCTATGGACCTCGCTGGGTGGGCCGATGGCTGCCCTGCAGGTGATCGAAGATGTGGAATCCATCGTCGTCAAAACAGACGCTGAGCCGGTCGCGAAAAACTAACGCAGATCGTCCCGTGGCCGTCCTGGCCACGGGGTAACGCACTCGATCAGACCGGCTCGGGTAACCGCTTACGGTCGATCTTGCCACTCGGAGTCTTCGGCAGCGAGTCCAGCAGCAGATGCGACTCGGAACCTCGTGTCTCCATAGGGCATTTCGTTATGGGTTATCGCGACATATCAACTAGATAGAACGCTTTGTTGAGATCATTTATCCGCTTGCCCTGCGCCTTCGTATATTCATCAGATAGATCTACAAAAAGCGTACAAACGACATTAACTACGGTGCATATCTAACTGATTTAAAATAGCAATGACGTTAATAGCGCTTTGCGCTCCTTTTGCGCGATGGAAGTTGAGTCAGCTAACACTGATTAGGCTGTATCGGAGGGGCTGCCCTTCGACCTTGATCTCGGCTTCGTCACCTTCCTCGCAGCCCAGCAGCGCCCTGCCCAGCGGCGAACGCGGAGAGATCACCAGCACCTCTTCGCCTTCAACCGTCACACTCAGCCCAGCGGCATCCGGCCCCAGGAACACCCAACGGCAATTGCCTGCGGACTCCAGCGAAACCAACGCGCCCAGGGTGATGGTTTCATTGCGATGCGATCGCACGGGAAGGTTTTGGTAACTCGAGATCGCTGTCTCGATTTCGTGAACGCGCTTCCGTTGCCCATCGGCCAGGTAGGCCGCTTCCAGTCCTCGGGTGTCGTACTTGTTCTCCGCTTTGCTTTCGGCGTGCGTCGCCGCCTCGTGCGAGGCCTTCAGTGCCTCCTTTGCAACAGCCAGAGCGGCCTGCAGCTTGTCGATGATCAGCGTCTGAAGATGGGTCTTGTTCATGCGGACTCGGTCGATAGGGCGTTTGGCGTCTAGCATCGCATTGCAGCGTTCGTGGAGCCACGGCGGCGACACTCGATGGAAGACGTGACTGACTGGTCGGCCGTTTGGCTGGCCGATCCGTTAGAAGCACGGCACTATCGCCAGGATATTTTTCCAAGTGCACTGGATACACCCCGCCTTCCAATCATTCGATATACACGTCAACCAGGAGCGAATCCGATGACATTGCGCGTAGCGCTAAGCTTGGTAGCAATGGTGATAGGTCAGGCGGCTTTCGCCGATGGCCAACCGTTGACCGTCAAACTCAACAACCTCGAGCACGATCGCGGCACTGTTCGCGTGGCTCTGTTCTCTGACCCGAAGACATTCCGTAAAGCGGACCAGGCCTTTGCCTCCAGCGAGTCGCCTGCCAAGGCCGGAACCGTCACCGTGGTGTTCGAAGACGTTCCAGCCGGTGAATACGCGGTGATGGCCTACCATGACGAAAACGCTAATGGCGAGCTGGACCTCAGGTTCCGCATGTTTCCCACCGAAGGCTATGGCTTGTCCAACAACCCCAAGGTGATGGGCCCGCCCGCATTCGAGGATAGCCGGTTCGATGTGCCAGGCGAGCAGCCCCGAGAGATCGACATTGAAGTCCGTTACTGAAGTTGAAGAGAGCCAATCAACGTGTGAATAGGCAGTTCACTGCCCTCAGATCTCGAACAGATGGCGCATCCAGACAAAAGCCAGCTACCAATGGTCGGGAGGGCAATGAACCGGAGCTAAAATTTCGATGTCCAGACAAAAGCGTCTGGATCAGGCAACCACGCGATTTGTCGCCCCGCACGGGATATTTTTGAAAAAGAGGAAATTTGCCGCAGGCGACAGGGCAAGACGCTGCTTATACTGACCACCCATTCCAATCTGGAGCCACACCCGTGAATAAAGCCGAGTTGATTGAAGCGATCGCCGCCTCCGCCGATGTACCGAAGAGCACCGCCACTCGTGTGCTGGACGCCTTCACCGAAAGCGTGACCAACACCCTGCAGAACGGCGACAGCGTGACGCTGGTCGGCTTCGGCACCTTTGCCGTCAAAGAGCGCGCAGCCCGTGACGGCCGCAACCCACAGACGGGTGCAACGATCAAGATCTCCGCAGCAAAGCTGCCAGGCTTCAAGCCAGGCAAGTCGCTGAAGGACGCAGTGAACTAAGTCACTGCATCCAGGAAACCGGGCCGCTGACGTCCTAGCGGACGCAGCGCCTGCTCGGACCTTCCCATTCCTCCCCTATATCCGCCTGACCCCCAGTCATCTCCCCGCCCCCACACCGGGCCTCCCGACCGCTCAATCAAAAGCCCGAATGAGCCGGTAGGTTTACATCCCTCACCTCTCTACATTCGAAATCCAATACCAAGTGACGCCGAACGGCACAACGAAACGCTACGGCTGCCGGTTATCGCCTGCGCGCACCTGTTCTCCCGCCTGTCCTCAATAACGACGTGTGGCCACAACTGGCGGACACCACGTATGCGCGCCGCCACGTTCTGAGCGCTCAGCGGTTTGGATGGCACCGTGAAGCAGGTCTGGCATCGGCGCGGGAGCACGCCGGATAACCGGGCGCTGCTCTCCCGCCCGAGCATCAGCACTCCTTACGACCCGTTGGTGAAGTAGGCGTGCAGATCAAAAAACCAAATGAGACGGCGAATCCCAGCAGCCGCGACATCGCCGTGGTGGGATGGCATGTGTATTTATGCAGAAGCGCTATGCAGCGAGTCGCATTGAAGTCGGCAAATTTGCACTCTAGGATCAGGACAGTTCCATAGCTTGCCTATCCGAATAACAACAATCGCCAGGACCCCACCATGACCCAGTCAAGTGCCATCCCCACAGTCAAACTCCTGATCGGCGGTGAGCTGGTCGAGTCATCAACCAGCGAATGGCGCGACATCGTCAACCCGGCGACGCAGGAAGTCCTGGCCCGCGTACCCTTCGCCACCGAAGCGGAGATGAACGCCGCCGTCGCCAGCGCCAAGAAAGCCTTCAAGACCTGGCGCAAGACGCCTATTGGCGCGCGCTCGCGGATCTTCCTCAAGTACCAGCAACTGATCCGCGAAAACATGAAGGAGCTCGCCGCCATTCTTACCGCCGAGCAGGGCAAGACCCTGCCGGACGCCGAGGGCGATGTGTTCCGCGGGCTCGAAGTAGTTGAGCATGCCGCCGGCATCGGCAACCTGCAGCTCGGCGAGCTGGCCAACAACGTCGCCACGGGCGTCGACACCTATACCCTGCTGCAGCCGCTGGGCGTCTGCGCCGGCATCACACCCTTCAACTTTCCGGCGATGATCCCGCTGTGGATGTTCCCCATGGCCATCGCGACCGGCAATACGTTCGTCCTCAAGCCGTCCGAGCAGGACCCCATGGTGACGATGCGTCTCGCCGAACTGGCGATGGAAGCAGGTGTGCCGCCAGGCGTGCTAAACGTGATTCATGGCGGCGCCGATGCGGTGAACCTGATCTGCGATCATCCGGATATCAAGGCCGTCTCCTTCGTCGGCTCGACAAAAGTCGGCACTCACGTCTACAACCGCGCCAGCCAGGCCGGCAAGCGCGTGCAGTGCATGATGGGCGCGAAGAACCACGGCATCATCCTGCCGGACGCCCACAAGGAGCAGACCCTCAACAACCTGGCTGGCGCGGCCTTCGGCGCAGCTGGCCAGCGCTGCATGGCTCTGTCCGTGCTGATCCTGGTGGGTGAAGCGCAGAGCTGGCTGCCGGATCTGGTCGCCAAGGCCAAGACCTTGAAGGTTAATGCGGGTGCTGAAAGCGGGACCGACGTCGGCCCGGTGGTTTCCTGCGCAGCACTGGATCGCATCAGCTCGCTGATCGAGCGTGGCGTGTCGGAAGGCGCAGAGCTGGCTCTAGACGGTCGCAACCCACAGGTCTCCGGCTTTGAGAAAGGCAACTTTGTCGGGCCGACCATATTCTCCGGTGTGAAGCCGGACATGAGCATCTACCGCGAGGAGATCTTCGGCCCGGTGCTCTGCGTGATGCAGGTCGATACCCTCGATCAGGCCATCGAGCTGGTCAACGCCAACCCCAATGGCAACGGCACCGCTCTCTTCACCCGTTCTGGCGCCGCCGCCCGGCATTTCCAGGAAGAGATCGACGTTGGCCAGGTCGGCATCAACGTGCCGATCCCGGTACCGGTTCCCATGTTCTCCTTCACCGGCTCGCGCGCCTCCAAGCTTGGCGACCTCGGCCCGTATGGCAAGCAAGTGGTGCAGTTCTACACTCAGACCAAGACCGTCACCCAGCGCTGGTTCGATGAGAATGAGGTCGGCGGCCCGGTGAATACCACCATCAACCTCAAATAAGCGGATCGGCGTCGGCTAACACCCGGCGCCGCTTCAGCCGTCAATCAGAACAAAAAGGAAACGGCCATGCATATCGGATTTCTAGGGCTCGGCAACATGGGCGGGCCCATGGCGCGCAACCTGCTCAAAGCCGGCCATCAAGTCACTGTTTTCGATCTTTCCGCCACGGCGGTCTCCGGGCTGGTTGAAGCGGGTGCCAAAGAGGCCACCTCGCCGGCTGCAGTCGCCCAGGCAGGTGTCGAAACCATCATCACCATGCTGCCAGCGGCCGCGCATGTGAAACAGGTCTACCTCGGTGAGGACGGGCTGCTCGTGCATGTATCGTCCGGCGTACTGCTGATCGACTCCTCCACCATCGACCCGATGTCCGCACGGGAAGTCGCAGCGGCCGCGGCCAAGAATGGCAACCCGATGCTCGATGCGCCGGTGTCGGGCGGTACCGTCGGTGCGGCCGCGGGCACCCTGACCTTCATGGTTGGTGGCAGCGAGACGGACTTCCAGAAGGCGCAGCCGATCCTGGCGACGATGGGCAAAAACATCGTGCACTGCGGCGACACCGGTAACGGTCAGGTGGCCAAAGTCGCCAACAACATGCTGCTCGGCATCTCGATGATCGGCGTGGCCGAGGCCATGTCGCTGGGCGTGGCGTTAGGGATGGATGCCAAGGTGCTGGCCGGAATCATCAACTCATCCAGCGGCCGATGCTGGGCATCGGAGATCAACAACCCCTTCCCTGGCGTGCTGGAGAACGGCCCGGCCTCGCGCGGCTACAGCGGCGGGTTCGGCACCGATTTGATGCTCAAAGACCTCGGTCTGGCCAGCGAGGCGGCCAAACAAGTGCGCCAGCCGGTTATCCTCGGTGGTCTCGCGCAGCAGCTATACCAAGCCTTCAGCATGCAGGGCCACGGTGGGCTGGACTTCTCCGCGATCATCAAACTCTACCGCCAAGAGGACGAGACATGACCCAGGCAGAAGCGCCGGTACTGATCGAGGTACGCAATCGCGTCGGCTATCTCACGCTCAACCGCCCCGCCGGGCTTAACGCCGTCACACTGCCCATGGTGCGGATGCTTCACGAGCAACTGCAAGCCTGGGCGGACGACCCCGACGTGGTCGCCGTGGTGTTGCGCGGCGCAGGAGAGAAAGCCTTCTGCGCCGGTGGCGACATCCGTTCGCTATACGACAGCTATCAGAACGGGGACACCCTGCATGGCGAATTCTTCGAACAGGAATACACGCTCGATCAGTACATCCATGCCTACAGCAAACCCCTGCTGGCATTGATGAACGGCTTCGTGCTCGGCGGCGGCATGGGCCTGGTTCAGGGTGCCTCGCTGCGGGTGATCTCCGAGCGCACGCGGATGGGCATGCCGGAGGTCGGTATCGGTTATTTCCCGGACGTGGGCGGTAGCTATTTCCTGCCGCGCCTGCCGGGCAACCTCGGTCTCTACATGGGCCTGACCGGTAACCACGTCGGCTCGGCGGACGCGCTGTATGCCGGTCTCGCCGATTATTGCGTGCCCTACGAGCGTTTCGCCGAGCTTGAACAGGCGCTGGACCGTCAGGATTGGAGCACCGCACCGGTGCAGGCACTGACCAACCTGCTGGTCTCCATGGGTTGCACCGAGCTCCCTGATGCGCCGTTCAAGGCGCTGTTCCCGGCCATCGAGCAGCATTTCGCCCATGACAGCGTCGCCGCCATTCGTCAGTCGCTGGCCGCCGAAGAGCGCCCCGAGTTTCACGTGTGGGCGACCGAGACGCTCAAGACAATGGACAGCCGCTCGCCGCTGTCGATGTGCGTCACGCTGGAAATGCTCCGTCGCGGTCGCAGCTTGTCGCTGGCTGATTGCTTTGCCATGGAGCTGCACCTGGACCGCCAGTGGTTCGACGAAGGCGACATCATCGAAGGCGTGCGCGCGCTGATCGTCGACAAGGACAGGAACCCGCGCTGGAACCCGCCTACGCTGGACGAAGTGACGCCCGAGCGCGTGGCGGCCTTCTTCGCAGGCGCCTGAGGAGCTGCATATGCAAGACATTGAACTGAGCGAAGAACAACGGATGATCCGCGACATGGCGCGCGACTTCGCCCGCGCTGAAATCGCGCCCAAGGCAGAGGCTTGGGAGCAGGCCGGCTGGATCGGTGACGACACCGTGACCCAGCTTGGCGAGCTTGGCCTGCTGGGCATGATCGTGCCCGAGCAATGGGGCGGAACCTATATCGACTACGTCACCTATGCCCTGGCGGTCGAGGAAATCTCCGCCGGAGACGGCGCCATCGGTGCGCTGATGAGCATCCACAGCTCGGTAGGCTGCGGTCCGATCCTCAAATACGGTACGCCGGAGCAGCAGGACGAATGGCTGCCGGATCTGGCGGCAGGTCGCGCCATCGGCTGCTTTGCCCTTACCGAACCTCAGGCCGGCTCCGAGGCACACAACCTGCGCACCCGCGCTGTGCTGGAAAACGGCGAGTGGATCATCAACGGTGCCAAGCAATTTGTCAGCAATGGCAAGCGCGCCAAAATCGCGATCGTCTTCGCCGTCACCGATCCGGATCTCGGTAAAAAGGGCCTGTCCGCGTTTCTGGTTCCCACCGACAACCCCGGCTTTGTCGTCGATCGCATGGAAAAGAAGATGGGCATCCGTGCTTCGGATACCTGTGGCGTCACCCTGCGTGACTGTCGCATTCCCGAAGCCAACCTGCTCGGCCCGCGGGGAAAAGGGCTGGCGATCGCGCTTTCCAACCTCGAAGGCGGTCGCATCGGTATCGGCGCCCAGGCGCTGGGCATTGCCCGCGCCGCGTTCGAGGCGGCGCTGGGTTATGCCCGCGAACGCATCCAGTTCGACAAGCCGATCATCGAGCACCAGAGCGTGGCGAACATGTTGGCGGACATGCACACCCGCCTGAACGCCGCGCGACTGCTCATCCTGCATGCCGCGCGCCTGCGCAGCGCTAACCTGCCCTGCCTGTCCGAAGCCTCCCAGGCCAAGCTGTTCGCCTCGGAAGTCGCCGAATATGTCTGCTCGAAAGCCATGCAGATCCACGGCGGCTACGGCTACCTGGAGGATTACCCGGTCGAGCGTTATTACCGCGATGCGCGCATTACCCAGATCTATGAAGGCTCGAGCGAAATTCAGCGGCTGTTGATTGCGCGGGAGTTGAATAACTACGGACTTTAAAGATCGCGGGTGGGAAACCTGAGCAACCGAGCGGGCTTCGTCATTCGCGAACAAGCTCGCTCTAAAGGTTTTGAGCGCGCGCAATGGCTGTTGAGAATGTGTAGGAGCGAGCTTGCTCGCGAAAGATGTTGAATAGCCCGTGAAACGCTAGCCTCATCCAGCCGGTAAAGCCCGTACAAAAGACAAGCAGTAAGTAATCCGAACGACAGATGACGGCAAGCGCGACCGCCATCCAGACAACAATAAGAAGGATACGACGATGCTCAAAGGTACGATGCAGCAGACCCCGCTGATGATCAGCGGCATCCTGACCCACGCCGCCCTGGCCCATGGCGACCGGGAAATCGTCTCGCGGCTGGTGGATGAACCTATCTGGCGTTACGACTACGCAGGCCTGGCAAAACGCGCCGGCCAGGCCGCCGCCATGCTGCGCAGCCTGGGGGTCAAACCCGGCGACCTGGTGTCATCGATGGCCTGGAACACGCATCGTCACTTCGAGCTGTTCTTCGCCGTCCCCGGCATTGGCGCGGCGCTGCACACCGCCAATCCTCGGCTGTCGGACGAACAGATCATTTACACGCTCAACCACGCCGGAAGCGCTGTGCTGCTATTCGATCGCAGCTTTCTGGCGGTGCTCGAGCGTGTGCGACCCCGGTTGGAACACGTTCGCACCTTCATCATGCTTTCTGATGCCGAACGCACTGAGCCGGGCGAAGTGGGTGCGTTGAGTTATGAAACACTGATCGCCAAGGAGCAGCCGGTCACCGACTGGCCTCAGTTCGATGAAAACGCCGGCGCCATGCTCTGCTATACGTCCGGCACCACCGGCAATCCGAAAGGCGTGGTCTACAGCCACCGCTCGGTGGTCCTGCACGCCATGGCAGCCGGCCTCACCGGCGCCTTCGGTTTCTCGGCGTTCGACTGCATCATGCCCTGCTCTTCGCTCTACCACGCGACCGCCTGGGGTGTTCCGTTCACCGCGGCCATCAATGGCTGCAAGTTCGTCCTGCCTTGCGACAAGATGGACGGAGCCAGCCTGCAGGAGCTGATCCAGAACGAGGGGGTCACCTTCTCCGGCGGCGTGCCGACGATCTGGACGATGTACCTCAATCACCTGGAACGCACCGGTGAAGACACCGGCAAGCTCAAGTGTCTGGTCATCGCCGGCTCGGCCGTGCCGCGCGCGCTGGCCGAGAAATTCGAGACGAAATATGGCGTCAGCGTTCGTCAACTCTGGGGCATGACTGAAACCAGCCCGCTCGGTGTCGTCGCCACGCCCACGCCCAAACTTGCCGCCATGGGCGAAGCCGCCACCAACGAAGCGATCTGGACCCGCCAGGGCCGGCTGCAATTCGGTATCGAATTGAAGATTGTCGATGAGGCAGGCAACGCACTGCCGCATGACGGCGCCACTTCTGGCGCCCTGCTGGTGCGCGGCCCCTGGACGGTCGAGCGCTACTTCCGTAGCGAAACCACGGCGCTGGACGCGGACGGCTGGTTCGACACCGGCGACATTGCCACCCTCGACCCCAACGGCTACATGCGCATCACTGATCGCAGCAAGGACGTGATCAAGTCCGGCGGCGAGTGGATCAGCTCCATCGACATCGAAAACATCGCCGTGGCCTGCCCCGGCGTGCGTATCGCCGCAGTGGTCGGCGTGACGCACGAAAAATGGGAAGAGCGTCCGATCCTGATCATCGAGCCGCACGATGACACCGAAATCTGCATCGAAACCGTGCTCGCCTTTCTCGAGCCTCAGATCGTCAAATGGTGGATGCCCGACGCCGTCATCATCGACAGCGTCCCGCTGACCGCGACTGGCAAGATCGACAAGAAAACCCTGCGCGACCGCTACCGCGACCATCTGATCGAGCAGGAGGAAAGCGCAGCCGACACGGCGAGCCTATAGCGCGGCAGAACCAGGGGACGCCGCTCCGTAGGGTGGGCTTCAGCCCACCGATTCCCCAGCCGAGCAAACTTAACAGGTCGTTTCGCGGATTCGCCCTGTCGTATTCAGCGATCTGCCTGGCGAGCCGCAGGGTGGGCTTCAACCCACCCTTTTCGTCGGCACAAAAGGATCTAACCAACCGCGTCGTTTCACCGACTCACCACGTAATATCCGTACGCATCCGTACGCATCCGTGAACCGGCCACCAACGTCACATGACACGCCAGAGCGATCACAACCGTCCGCGCCATTAACACACGGAGGTCGGCACGTACTGGCGCGATGGGACCCATCATCGAAAGGAACGCACCTTATGTCGACCGCCACCGCCACACCCCGCCAAGGCCCGCTGCTCGGTCTGCGCGTGCTGGAGTTCGCCAGTATCGGGCCCGGTCCACACTGCGCGATGCTGCTGGCTGACCTTGGCGCCGAGGTGATCCGCATCGAGCGCGAGGGCGGCAATGGCTGGCCCAATCCGGTGGTCGATCGCGGCCGCAAACGCCTGACGCTGGACATCCGCACCGAGGCCGGGCGGGACCAATGCCTGACGCTCGCTGAAGGCGCCGATGTGCTGATCGAAGGCCTTCGTCCTGGCGTAATGGAACGGCTGGGCCTCGGCCCGGAACAGGTTCATGAGCGTAATCCACGGCTGGTCTACGGTCGCATGACCGGCTGGGGCCAGACCGGACCCTTGGCCCAGAGCGCCGGCCATGACATCAACTACCTGGCGATCACCGGCGCACTGGCGGCCATCGGCGGACGCGAAGGCCCGGCGATCCCGCCACTCAATCTGGTCGGGGATTTCGGCGGCGGCTCGCTGTACCTGGCGTTCGGCATCATGGCCGCGTTGTGGGAACGCGAGCGGTCAGGCGTGGGACAGGTGGTCGATGCCGCCATCGTCGACGGTGTGTCCTCGATGATGACCTTCTTTGCCGGCCTATTGCCCAGCGGCACCATCTCGCTGGAGCGCGACCGCAACCTCCTTGCCGGCGCCGCGCCACATTACCGCTGCTACACCTGCGCAGACGGTCGCGACATCGCCGTCGGCCCGCTGGAGCCGCAGTTCCTGGCCGAGCTGATGCAGCGGATCGATGCGCCCGATGTGTTGCGGCAAGGCTGCAACGACCCTGTCCTGTGGGCCGAGCAGAGCGAAGCGCTCGCCTCGTTATTCGCCAGCCGCACCCAAGCCGAGTGGTGCGCTCTACTCGAAGGCAGCGACGCCTGCTTCGCCCCGGTGCTGAATCTGGAAGAAGCGGCGCAACATCCGCACATGCAGCAACGCGGCGTCTACCGCGACATCGACGGCGCCCTGCACGCCGCCCCCGCGCCGCGGTTCTCGCGAACGCCAGGGGCGGTACGAAGTTCAACCAACGCTAGCGGCTGGGACGGGCGTTCGTAGGGTGGGCTTCAGCCCACCCTACATAGGGTAGCCGTACCCAAAGGCGCGCTTTTCGCGAAACCTGAGGGCGGTGCGACATTTTATGAATGCTCGCGGCTGGGACTGACACCGTAGGGTGGGCTTCAGCCCACCAGTGCTTCCGCATCATCTCGATGCGGTGGGCTTCAGCCCACCCTACATAGGTTAGCCGCACCCAAGGCGCGCTTTTCGCGAAACTTGGGGGCGGTGCGACATGCTATGAATGCTAGCGGCTGGGGCTTACACCGTAGGGTGGGCTTCAGCCCACCGGGGTTTTCGCATCATCTCGTTGCGGTGGGCTAAAGCCCACCCAACATTAGCTACGACGGCAGCGTGACAGAAACGATTGACGGGTCACTCCCCAAGATTGCGCGCAATCACCAATCGCTGGATATCACTGGTGCCTTCGTAGATCTGGCAGACCCGCACGTCGCGGTAGATGCGCTCCACAGGGAAGTCCTTGAGATAGCCGTAGCCGCCGAGCGTTTGGATCGCCGCTGAGCAGACCTTCTCCGCCATTTCCGAGGCGAACAGCTTGGCCATGGACGCTTCTACCAGTGCAGGCTGGCCGGCCTCGCGCAGTGCAGCGGCGTGCAGCACCATCTGCCGGGCGACGGCGATCTGAGTCGCCATATCGGCTAAGCGAAACGCAACCGCCTGATGCTCGCTGATTGCCTTGCCGAACGCCTCTCTTTCACGGGCGTAATCGCGGGCGGCTTCGAACGCCGCGCGCGCCATGCCGACCGCTTGCGCGGCTATGCCGATGCGGCCGCCTTCCAGATTTGCCAGGGCGATGCGGTAGCCCTCGCCCTCCTCGCCCAATCGCTGGGATTCATGCACGCGCATGTCTTCGAATGCCAGCTGGCAGGTATCCGACGCGTTCTGGCCGAGCTTGTCTTCGATGCGCACCACCTGATAGCCGGGCGTATCGGTAGGCACGATGAAGGCGCTGATGCCGCGCTTCCCAGCCTCTGGATCGGTCACGGCGAAGACGATCACCGTACCGGCGTGCTGCCCCGAGGTGATGAATTGTTTGGCGCCGTTGAGCACGTAACTGTCGCCGTCACGCCGGGCGCGGGTGCGCAGGCTGCTGGCATCGGAACCGGCGTGTGGCTCAGTCAGGGCAAAGGCACCGATCTGCGCGCCGCTGGCCAGTGGCGTCAGGTAGCGCTGCTTCTGCTCATCATTGCCAAAGCGCAGGATCGGCACGCAACCGACCGAGTTGTGCACGCTCATGATGGTCGAGCAGGCACCGTCACCCGCGGCGATCTCCTCCAGCGCCAGCGCGTAGGCGATGTAGCCGGTCTCGCTGCCGCCCCACTGTTCTGGGCAGAGCATGCCGAAGAAGCCGAGTTCGGCCATCTCACCGATTGCCTCGGCGGGGTAGCGGTGTTCGCGATCCCAGTCGGCAGCGAACGGCTTGAGGCGTTCCTGAGCGAACTGTCGAGCCATGTCGCGAATACTGGTCTGGTCATCATTGAGCAGCATGGCAAATCCTCAGTCGAGCAGCTCGACGGCCATGGCAGTCGCTTCGCCACCGCCGATGCAGATGGCTGCGATGCCCTTGCGCAGGCCGCGGTCGCGCAGTGCCGCGATCAGCGTCACGAGAATGCGCGCACCGGACGCACCGATCGGGTGGCCGAGGGCACAGGCGCCGCCGTTGACGTTAACCTTGGCGTGGTCCAATCCCAACTCGCGCATGGTGACCATGCTGACCACGGCGAAAGCCTCGTTGATTTCGAACAGGTCCACTTCATCGAGACGCCAGCCAGTCCGCTCCAATAGCTTGTGGATGGCGCCTATGGGTGCGGTCGGGAACAGATTGGGCGCATCGGCGAATACCGCATGCCCATGAATCACCGCCTGAGGTTTCACCCCGAGTTGTTCGGCGTGGGAACGTCGCGTCAGTACCAGCGCGGCGGCACCGTCAGAAATTGAACTGGAATTGGCAGCCGTCACGGTGCCACCTACACGGAACGCTGGCTTGAGCGACGGGATCTTCTCCGGCATCGCCTTGGGCGGCTGCTCGTCTTGATTAACGGTGCGCTGCGCACGTCCCTGAGCAACCTCAAGCGGGACGATTTCGCTGGCGAAGCGGCCACTGGAGATCGTATCGCGGGCGCGCTGCAGCGAGGTCAACGCATAGGCGTCCTGCTCTTCGCGGGTAAAGCCGTGGTTCTGCGCGCAGTCCTCGGCGAAGGTGCCCATCAGGCGGCCTTTGTCATAGGCATCCTCAAGGCCGTCGAGGAACATATGGTCAAGCACCTTGCCATGTCCCATGCGATAGCCGCTGCGAGCCTTTTCCAGCAGATAAGGCGCGTTGGACATGCTCTCCATGCCGCCCGCCACAACCAGATCGACGCTGCCGGCGCGCAACGCGTCGTGTGCGAGGATCGCCGCCTGCATGCCTGAGCCGCACATCTTGTTCAGGGTGGTGGCTGCGGTTGCCTTGCCCAACCCGGCACCAAGCGCCGCCTGGCGCGCCGGTGCCTGACCGAGACCGGCTGGCAGCACGCAGCCCATCAGCACTTCCTGGACCTGTTCAGCCGAGACACCGCTGCGCTCTACCGCTGCGCGAATCGCTGCCGCGCCCAGTTCCGGCGCGCTCAGGCTTTTCAGATCACCTTGAAAGCCGCCCATAGGGGTACGGGCGCTGCCCAGAATTACGATTGGATCGTTGTTCATGACTGTCTCCCAATTATTTCGCGGCCATGCGCAGCGCGCCGTCGAGGCGGATCACTTCGCCGTTGAGCATGTCGTTCTCGATGATGTGGCGTACCAGCGCGGCGTATTCACTGGCACGACCCAGACGTGGCGGGAACGGTACGCCAGCGGCCAGGGAGTCGCGCACCTCCAGGGTCATACCGGCCATCATCGGCGTTTCGAACACGCCGGGGGCGATGGTCATCACGCGGATACCGTGACGCGCCAGCTCACGAGCTGCGGGCAGCGTCATGGCCACTACGCCGCCCTTCGATGCCGCATAGGCGGCCTGCCCGATCTGGCCGTCATAGGCTGCGATGGACGCGGTGTTGATGATCACGCCGCGAGTGCCCTGCTCGTCCGGTTCGCCCCGGGCAATGGCTTCGGCCGCCAGGCGCAGCATGTTGAAGCTGCCGATCAGGTTGAGGCCGATCACCTTGCTGAAACTGTCCAGCCCGTGCGGGCCTTGACGACCCAGAATTCTTTCGCCGCTGGCGACACCGGCGCAATTGACCAGCCCGTGCAGACCGCCGAAATGCTCGACCGCCGCGTTCACAGCCGCTTGGCCGGCCGCTTCGTCGCAGACATTGGTCACCACCGCATGCGCGCTAACACCCAGCGCCTTGCTACGCTCGTTGAGCAATTCCGCATTGATATCGGCCAACACCACTTTGGCGCCTGCAGCGACCAGCGCTTCGCCAGCCGCTGCACCCAGACCGGATGCGCCACCCGTGATCAGGAAAATCTTGTCTTGAATGTTCACAGCACAACCTCGAAAAGATGATGGGATCGCGGCACACCCACCGCCGCATCCTGCTGTGTTCATCTTCTTCAGACCGTTCGGTAGGAACAATGGTCGATGCAGGCAATCGCGATGACTGGTTTGGCCAAGCCAGGCGCTAAGGCTGTGGGGCTCAGTTAAGGGAAGCGCGAGGCAATTGGTTCGTCCGCCCGCAGGATAAGGCTGCGGTATTGCCCAGGATTGGTTCCGGACCATTTGCGGAACGCCTTGTAGAACGAGCTGACATCAGCAAAACCCAAGCGCTCGGCGATTTCCGCGTAGGTGATCGAGGCGTCTGCCAGCCACAGCGTAGCCATTTCCTGACGCACCTGGTCCTTGATCGCCTGGTACGTTTGCCCGGCATCAGCCAGCCGTCGGCGCAAGGTCGAGCCTGATACGCACAGCGTCTGCGCCAGCGCTTCGCTGGTCGGCCACTGTTCGGCTGGCACTTCACGCAGCTGCGCCTTGATACGGCTGGCGAGACTTGTGGTGTCGCGGTATTTGACCAGGATGTTGGACGGCGCATGCGCCAGGAAGCTGTGCAATTCCTGCTCGCTGCGGCGCACCGGAAGGTCGAGCACCTCGGCGGCGAAGATGATCCGTGTGGTCGGCCGTGCGAAACGCAGGTTGCGCGAGAACATGACGCGGTAGTCGTCGGTATAGTCTGGCTCGTCGCAGCGCAGCTCGACGGCCAGCAGCGGGATGCGCCGCCCAACCAGCCAGCAGGCCAGGCCGTGCAGCAACATCCAGAAGGTGAAGTAACTAAAGGCTCTGAGCGGCGGCACATTCGAAGTCTCCGACAGCGTGATTTCCGCCAGGCTTTCGCTGCGAGACAGCTCACCGCGAAAGCCTTCGAAAGTCAGCCCGAAGAAATCCAGTGCGACACGAAGCGCGCCATCGAGCGTTTGCTGTGCCATCGCCGCACGGCATACGAAAGCGAAACTGCCGGCACGCATACGCCGCGCGTTCATCCCAAAAAACTCATCGTCAAAGTGTCGCGCCAAGCGCCGCCAGAGCTTGCTGAAGTCAGCCACATCGATGCGCGCGTCGGTATCGGTGAGGTCGACCGATACCAGCCCGAGCTGATGCAGCAGTTGTTCGGCTGGCAACGCAGCTGAAGTAAAGGCCAGCAGCGCCTCATTCACCAGCCTGACGGAAATGGTGCCCTTGTCGTCGCGGCTCATACGCGACCCATCATCACGTCGTGGCTATTGGATGCGACATCCCGCAGGAAGTCCCAGCACACGCGCATGCGCGCCAGATCCTTGTTTTCCACCGGCATCAGCATCCAGAAGGTTCGGGTGAATTCGATTTCACCGACCAGGACTTCCTGCAGCAACGGCTCCTTGCCAGCCAGAAATGCCGGCAGGATTGCCAGCCCTGCTCCGGCGGCAACGGCTTCCTGCTGGGCGAGGATGCTGGTACTGCGCAGCGAGTGCTGGCGGGGGCGAACGATCTCGTCGAGATAGAACAGCTCCTTGCTGTACAGCAGGTCCTCGATGTAACTGACGAAAACGTGGCCGCTGAGGTCTTCTCGGCTGCGGATAGGCGGATGAGACGACAGATACGCTTCCGATGCATAAAGCCGCAACACGTAATCGGTGAGCTTGGTGATCACATAAGGGCCCCGCTCGGGACGTTCCAGCGTAATGACGATGTCCGCCTCATGCCGCGCCAACCTCACCGAGCGCGGCACTGCCAGCAGATCCACGCCCAGGTGCGGGTAGTCGCGAGTGAGATTGGCGAGTTGGCCTGCGAGCATCACGGTGCCGTACCCCTCAGTGGCGCCAATTCGCACTTGGCCGGAGAGCTTGTCGGCGGTCAGGCTCGGCTGCTCGATGGAGGCGATGGCACTCTCCATCGCCTCGGCCTGGGCCAGCAGTTCGCGGCCCGCCTCGGATAATCGATAGCCCGCCTTGGCACGGATGAACAGTTGCCGGTCCAGGCTTTTCTCCAGCGCTTGAACCCGCCGGGCCACCGTGGTGTGGTCAACCGCCAGGCGCCGCGCGGCGATCGTCAGCTTGCCCGCACGCGAGAGTTCGAGAAAAAAACGCAGGTTGTCCCAATCCAATGCAAACTCCAGATCCATCGTGTTAGCGCGTGCCGTCCACGGCTCGCTGTGCAAAAACACAGAATACCTCTGCATTTCGCATCATGGGTTTACTATTTTTACGCTGCTAGGCTCGTCCATTGAGTCCGTTTTGCCGTACGGCATCCGCATCATTCCAAGAAGAAGGAACCGACATGAGCCAGAAGATCCATCTCGAAATGCGCGACCACACGGCGCTGCTGACCATCGCCAATCCACCTGCCAATACATGGGATCGCGAATCGTTGGCGGCGCTAGAGCAGATGATCGGCAAGCTCAACGACAATCCGGAGGTGTACGCGCTGGTCATCACCGGCCAGGGTGACAAGTTCTTCTCGGCAGGCGCCGACCTCAAACAGTTCGCCGACGGTGACAAGCAAGGTGCACAGGAAGTAGCCGTATTGTTCGGACGAGCATTTGAAGCCCTGAGCCATTTCCGCGGTGTGTCGATTGCTGCCATCAATGGGTACGCGATGGGCGGTGGACTTGAGTGCGCGCTGGCCTGCGACATTCGTATCGCCGAAGAGCAGGCGCAAATGGCTCTCCCCGAAGCGAAGGTTGGACTATTGCCCTGCGCGGGCGGTACGCAGAATCTACCGTGGCTCGTCGGCGAAGGCTGGGCCAAGCGGATGATTCTTTGTGGCGAGCGCATCAGCGCCGAAAAAGCCGAGAAGATTGGTTTGGTTGAAGAAGTGGTCGGTCGTGGAGAATCACTCGAAGCGGCGCTCAAGCTGGCAGCGCTGGTAGACCAGCAAAGCCCCTCTTCCGTCAGCCGCTGCAAGCGCTTGGTCATGAATGCGCGAACGGCGCCGCAGGATGCCGGCTGGGCAGCCGAGCGCGAACTGTTTGCCGAGCTGTTCGATACGCAGGACCAGAAGGAAGGCGTGAATGCCTTCCTGGAAAAACGCAACCCGACGTGGCGCAACGCGTAAGAACCGGTACCGTAGCCTCGCCCTTGCGGGGCCGCGGGATCTAACGAAACGCTTCCGGCCCTGACTGCCTTGGGCGCTTCCGTTGGCGAATCCATACGCTAACGCTTCCGTTCTTCGCATTGCACCGTTGCAATCAATCGCCACACCGAAACAAAGAACGTAGCCATAACCGCGTAGCTCGTCGGAGCATCCTCTGCCCCTCTCTACACATCCGCCGCAACAGATCGATTCACTACACCCGAAGCGACGGGGCCGCAACGACGCCCATTCGAAGCGCCGCCTCGCACGCCATAACACAGCGCTACTTGAAGTTGCGCTTCACCAGCCGCTCCAGCCAGCCCACGATGCCCGAGCGGAACAGCAGCACGCAGAGCACGAAAATAACCCCGAGGATCACGTGCACCCATTCGCCCAGCGGACCGTTGGACAGCGAGCCCTGAAGTGCCACGACCACCGTCGCACCTACGATGGGACCCAGGATTGTGCCGACGCCACCGAGCAGCGTCATCAGAATCACCTCACCGGACATATGCCAGTGCGCATCCGTCAGCGAGGCCAGCTGGAACACAACGGTCTTGGTCGAACCGGCCAGCCCGGTCAGGGCGGCCGAGATGACGAAGGCCAGCAGCTTGTGTGCGTCGACGTTGTACCCCAGCGAAATCGCGCGCGGCTCATTTTCGCGGATTGCCTTGAGCACCTGCCCGTAAGGTGAATGAATGGTGCGTTGAATGATCGCGAAGCCCAACACGAACACAGCCAGGACGAAGTAGTACAGGGACATGTTGTTCTGCATGTCGAAGAGGCCCAGCAAGTGCCCTCTCGGCACTCCCTGCATCCCGTTCTCACCGCCGGTAAACGGCGCCTGCACAAACACGAAGAAGACCATCTGAGCCAGCGCCAAGGTGATCATCGCGAAGTAGATGCCCTGTCTGCGGATCGCTAGCAGCCCGAAGATCGCACCCAGCACTGTCGATGCCAAGGTCCCGGCAAGGATGCCCAGTTCAGTGCTCAGGCCGCTGTAGGTGCTGAGCGTGTATCCGGTGATATACCCGCCACAGGCAAAGAACGCCGCGTGCCCGAATGACAACAAACCTGCATAGCCGAGCAGCAAATTGAACGCACAGGCGAACAGTGCAAAGCACAGCAGCTTCATCAGAAACACGGGATAGACCATCATCGGCGCAACCAGCGCCACACCTAACAGCACCGTGTAAAACAGATACTGACGCCGCCGTGAAGCACGACGCCGTTCGCGCTCGGCATTGGCGCGGACTGTCACGGGAGACACTTGTACATTTTCTTGAGTCGACATGTTCATGCCTCCTTGCCGAACAGGCCTGCGGGACGCACAAGCAGAACCAGAACCATGATCAAGAAGATCACCGTGTTTGCCGCTTCGGGATAAAACACTTTGGTCAGCCCTTCGATCAGGCCCATGGCCAGACCGGTAAGGATCGCGCCCATGATCGAACCCATCCCGCCGATCACCACAACCGCAAACACCACGATGAGCAAGTTCGAACCCATTCCCGGCGTGACCGCGTAGATGGGTGCAGCAAGCACACCGGCAAAGGCTGCCAGCGCAACGCCGTAGCCGTATGTCAAGGTGACGAGCAGCGGCACGTTGATGCCAAACGCCTGCATCAGCTTTGGATTTTCGGTACCCGCGCGCAGATAGGAGCCCAGGCGAGTCCGCTCGATCATGTACCAGGTCACGATGCACACCGAGAGCGCGGCGACGATGACCCATCCGCGATAGGTCGGCATGAACATGAAGCCCAGGTTGTGACCGCCTTTGAGCATTTCCGGCATCGGGTAGGAAGAGCCCGACACACCGAACAGCTTGACGAAGCTGCCCTCGACGATCAGCGCGAGGCCGAAGGTCAACAGCAAACCGTACAGATGATCTTCACCCGCGATGCGACGCAGCAGGCCACGTTCAATGCCCATTCCCAATAGCCCGACTACCAGAGGCGCAAGCAACAACGCTGCCCAGTAGTTGATGCCCAGGTAATTCAAACCGAGGTACGCGGCGAAGGCGCCGAGCATGTATTGCGCGCCGTGGGCGAAGTTGATGATCTTCAGCAGGCCGAAGATGATCGCCAGACCAAGGCTCAACAGCGCGTAGAACGACCCGTTGATCAGGCCGAGCAGCAACTGACCGAACAGAACGCTCAGGGGGACGCCGAAAACGAGAGTCATGATTCACTTCCCAAAGGGATTCCGGGACACCCGGCCGATTCCGGCCGGGCTGAGACGGGGGAACGGCTAATCAGCCCTTCGGCGCCATCTTCTGGCACTGGCTCTCGGCTATCGGCCGGAACGCCTCATCACCTGGGATGGTGCTGACAACCTTGTACAGGTCCCATTCGCCCTTCGACTCGGCCGGCGTCTTGACCTGTACCAGGTACATGTCATGCACCATGCGGCCGTCTTCGCGGATGGTGCCGTTCTTGGCGAACATATCGTTTACCGGTGTCTTGGCCATCTGTGCGCGGACGGTCTCGGTGTCATCGCTGCCGGTCGCTTTGACCGCGTTCAGGTAATGAGTGGCTGCCGAGTAGATGCCTGCTTGAACCATGGTTGGCATGCTGCCTACGCGCTCTTCATAGCGCTTTGCCCAGGCGCGAGCCTCCTCGTTCATGTCCCAGTACCAGCCGGTGGTGAGCATCAGCCCCTGAGTAACGTCCAGGCCCATGGCGTGAATGTCGTTAAGGAACACCACCATGCCGGCAAGGCGTTGCCCCGATTGGGTCACGCCAAACTCGCTGGCAGTCTTGAGCGAGTTGACGGTGTCAGCGCCCGCGTTGGCAAGCGCGACCACATCGGCACCGGAGCCTTGAGCCTGCAGGATGTAGGAAGAGAAGTCGCTGCTCGGGAACGGATGGCGAACCGTGCCAACCACACTTCCGCCCTCGGCTTCGACGACTTTCTTGATGTCGTTTTCCATCGCGTGGCCGAAGGCATAGTCGGCGGTCAGGATGAACCAGCTTTTGCCGCCATCCTTGAGGACCGCGTTGGCGGTGCCGTTGGCCAGCGCGAAGGTGTCGTAAGTCCAGTGAATATGATTGGGCGAGCAGAATTCGTTGGTGATGCTCGAAGCGGCGGCCCCGGAAATCAGCGCCAGCTTGTCACCCTGTTCAATCACCTTGGCTGCCGCCAGCACCACGGAACTGGCAACCATCCCGGTCACCATGTCGACGTTGCGCTCGTCGATCCACTGCCGAACGGTATTGGCACCGACATCGGGTTTGTTCAGGTCGTCAGCATTGAAGGTGACGATCTTTTTGCCATCGACAGTGCCACCGAAATCTTCGATAGCCATATTCAAGGCTTCAAGACCGCCCGGGCCGGATAGGTCACGGTAGGTGCCCGACATGTCGGCGAGATAACCGATGCGGATCTCATCGTTGCTGATTTCGGCTTGCGCGGTACCAGCGATCATGCTGGAAACGAGGATTGCGGCTGCGGTTTTCTTGAGACTTTTCATATTCACCTACTGTGATTGTTTTTGTTGTAGTGCCCTGTGTTGTTGCGATCGTCGGTCTACAGGTCGTACCGACTGGCTTCCATGGCGAGGGTGGTCAGACCCCCAGACAGCTATTCAAAAACTCCTTTTTTGAATCCAGGTCTGCAGCACTGATTTCTTCGATGATCTGCCCGTGCTCCATCACGTAATGACGGTCGGCCAGTGGCGCCGCGAAGCGGAAGTTCTGTTCCACCAGCACGATGGTCAGGCCGCGTTTTTTAAGTTTGATCAGCACCTCAGCCAGCTTCTGAACGATGACCGGGGCCAGGCCCTCGGTGATCTCGTCCAGCAGCAACAGGTTGGCGCCGGTGCGCAGAATGCGCGCCATGGCGAGCATCTGCTGCTCGCCGCCGGACAGCCGAGTGCCCTGGCTGAAGCGGCGCTCATACAGGTTAGGGAACATCTCGTAGAGCTCGTCCAGGCCCATGCCGCCACTGCGCACGGTCGGCGGTAGGAGGAGGTTCTCCTCGACATTGAGGCTGGAGAAAACGCCGCGTTCCTCCGGGCAGTATCCGACGCCGAGTCGAGGAATCTGGTGGGCCGGCATGCCCATGGTCTCGTTGCCGTTGACGACAATCGAGCCGGTACGTCGGCCTACCATGTTCATGATCGCGCGCAAGGTGGTGCTGCGACCGGAACCGTTGCGGCCGAGCAGCGTTACGAGTTCGCCCCGCCCAACCACCATATCTACGCCATGCAGGATGTGAGACTCACCATAGAAGGCATGCAGGTCATCGACCCGCAGCTGGTCACGATCAGCCATGGGCGTCATGCGTGGGCCTCCTCTGCGTCGGCTTCGCTGCCCATGTAGGCCTCGCGCACGTCTGGGTTGGCCGAGACGGTTTCATAGTCACCTTCTGCCAGAACCGAGCCGCGGGCCAGGACGGTGATGCGATCGCAGAGCCGGCTGACCACGCTCAGGTTGTGCTCGACCATCAGCACGGTGCGATTGACCGCCGCGCGGCGTACCAGTGCTACAACCATATCGACGTCTTCGCCGCCCATTCCCTGGGTGGGCTCATCAAGCAAGAGCACTACCGGATCCAGCGCCAGGGTGGTGGCCAGCTCCAGGGCGCGCTTGCGGCCATACGGCAGTTCGATGGCCAGTGTCTGAGCGAAGGTCGCGAGGTCAACGTCTGCCAATAGCTGGATTGCACGTTCATCCAGCTCACGCAGCGTTCGTTCCGATTTCCAGAAGTGGTAGGAATTGCCCAGTTTCTGCTGCAGCGCGACGCGGACGTTCTCCAAGACGGTCATGTGGCCGAACACGGCCGAAATCTGGAATGACCGTACCAGACCGAGGCGTGCAATTTCGTTGGCCTTCATCGAGGTAATGGACTTACCGCGATAGATGATTTCGCCACGGGTGGGCGTCAGGAATTTGGTGAGGAGATTGAAGACGGTTGTCTTGCCGGCACCGTTGGGGCCGATCAGTGCATGGATGTGTCCCTTCTCGACGCGCAGATCGACGGAATCCACGGCGGTAAAGCCACGAAACTCCTTCGTTAAACCACGCGTTTCCAGCACGAACTCTGGTGCCATGGGATGCCCTCTAACCCTGATTATTGTTGTTGGTTATGGCGTAGGTCACGGGTGACCTTTACGTAAACGATAACAACCGTTTACAAGCTGAAGCAAGCAACCTTTTCAAACGCTCGATTGAGCAAATTACAGGTTCTGGCGAGGCTATGCGCGCCGAAACACCTTGAAAAAACCGGGCCCCAAGGGCCCGGCAAAAGATCAACGAGGAGGTATTGCGGTGTTGCGTTCCGGCCTTACCAAAGAGCCAGGGTGTAGCTGAGGATCAAACGCGTTTCATTGATGTCGCTACCGAAGTTGCTGCGCACCGTAGCGTTACGCACTTTCATTCCGACGTTCTTCAACGGCCCGCTCTGGACCACATAGGCGATGTCAGTGTCGCGTTCCCACTCTTTACCTTCGCCGCCGCCTGCCAGGTTGACGTTGTCACCGGACACATAGCGCGTCATCAGGCTCAGCCCGGGGATGCCAGCGGCTGCAAAATCGTAATCGTAGCGAACCTGCCATGATTTCTCGTCTTCGTTGCCGAAGTCGTTGATCTGCAACAGGTTGACCAGCATGTTGTCGCCACCGCTGATATACGCAAAGCCAGTATCGCCGCTCAACGTCTGGTAACCACCAGTGAAGCCATGGCCGCCGATTTTGTAGGTGAACAGCGCACCGAAGGCGTTGTTATCGACGTTGCTGCCGCCGTCATCGGTGGAGCGCACGTAGCGCAGATCAGTTTTGAAGCTCTGGTTGTCCCCGAGCGGCATGATGTGAACCAGTTGCGTGTTGTGCTGCTTGTAGATGCCGTCCAGTGCGCCGTAGTAATAACTACCGGTCAGTTCGGGCATGAACTGGTATTTGCCGCCGGCGAACAGGAACTCGTCACTGGTTTTGGTACTGCCCAAGACGATATTGCGCGCGCCACTTGCAAACACTGCCATCTCTTCGTAGTCCGAAGAGTCACGGTAGCTGGTGCGGTCGAGCATGCCGACATCGAGCGTCAGCCCGTCGACTTCCTTGCTTTGCAACCAGGCACCACGGTAGATGCTCGGTAGCAGGCGGCTGTCGTTACGCATCACCACCGGGATGATCGGCTGCAGGGTGCCGACGTGCAGGGTCGTGTTGGACACCTTCGCTTTGGCAGTCAGACCGGCAGTCCCGTAGTCGTCCGATGGCTGACCGGACGAATCGCGCTGCAGAACACCGGTGCCCGAGCGATCCGGGCTCGAATCGAGCTTGACACCAAGCAGGCCCAGTGCATCCACGCCGAAGCCGATCGGCCCGTCGGTGTAGCCTGATTCCATTTTCAGAATGAAACCCTGTGCCCATTCGTCGGCCTTGGATTGAGGCGCCCCCGACTGACGGAAATCACGGTTCATGTAGAAGTTACGCGCCTCGACGGTGGCTTTGCTGTCATCGAGAAACGCGGCGGATGCCATGGTTGAAGTACCTAGCGCTGAAGCTGCCAGGCTGCTGAAGAGGAAGAAACGGCTCAGGGGTTTCAGTTGCATAGTCATCTCTCTTGTTATTGTCTTGGTTGGTGCAGCTGAAGACCCGACCTCGCTCCTGCCGGGTCTTGTTTACCGCGTAATGCGGTAAATCCATGGCTACCGCTCAGCTCGCGCTAGCCCTGGGCACACGGCCCAGCAAATAGAATTCGTCATTGGGCGGCGTTCTCGCCATCGATACCAAACAGTTGGAAAGACCAAACAGCGCGGCAATCGAGCCAATGTCCCAAATATCGTTCAAAGTGAAGCCCATCTTTTCCAATCGTACCTGCCAAGCGTCATCCAGCACGCCACGCTCAGCGGCTAGATGCAGCGCAAAATCGAGCATAGTCCGCTGACGCTCACTGATTGCCGCGGTGCGGTAATTGACTGATATCTGGTCGGCAAGCAGTGGATCCTTAGCGAGAATTCTCAGAATCGCGCCATGCGCCACGACGCAGTACAAACAGCCGTGATCGGCACTCACCGCTACGACGATCATCTCCTTCTCGGCTTTGGTCAGGCTGTCACCTTCCCTTTCCATCAAAGCATCGTGGTAGTTAAAGAAGGCACGAAATTCATCGGGTCGATGAGCCAACATAAGAAAAACGTTAGGCACAAAACCTGCTTTTTCCTGCACAGCGACAATCCGCTCGCGGATATCTGCCGGTAGCGCGTCCAGGTTACCGACCAGTGGAAAACGACTGATGGCTTGAGTCATACGGTGCTCCGAATCAACACACGGATGGGAGGCAGGCCGACCGCTGTCGACCGGTTAACCGTTCTAGTCAGCAAGCCCCAGCTCGGCGACGCTGACCTCACGCATCTTGAACTTCTGCACCTTGCCGCTGATGGTCATTGGAAACTCATCCACGAACTTGATGTGCCTGGGCGTCTTGAAGTGCGCGATACGGCCCTTGCAGAAACCGCGCAGATCGTCAGCGCTGGCTTCATGCCCCGGATGCAACTTGACCCAGGCGACAATCTCTTCACCGTAGGTCTTGTCGGGCACGCCAATCACCTGCACGTCAGCGACGGCTGGGTGCGTGAAGAGAAACTCCTCGACTTCCCGTGGATAAACGTTCTCACCGCCGCGGATAATCATGTCCTTGTTGCGCCCGACGATCTTGATATAGCCCTCATCGTCCATGATTGCCAAGTCGCCGGTATGCATCCAGCGCGCGCCGTCAATCGCGCCGGTAGTGGCTTCCGGATTGTTCCAGTAGCCGAGCATCACGCTGTAGCCGCGGGTGCACAGCTCGCCAATCTGGCCGCGCGGAACGATACGGTTGTGCTCGTCGACAACCTTGCTTTCCAGGTGCGGCTGGGTACGCCCGACGCTGGTGACGCGGCGCTCGAGGTCATCATCCGGGCCGGTTTGAGTCGAGACGGGGCTGGTTTCGGTCATGCCATAGGCAATCTGCATCTCGGCCAGATGCATGTCATCGATCACGCGCTTCATGACTTCGATCGGGCAGGTGGAACCGGCCATGATCCCGGTGCGCAGGTTGCTCAGGTCCAGCGACTGGCGCTCCGGGTGGTCGAGCATGGCGATGAACATGGTCGGCACGCCGTACATCCCGGTGGCCTTCTCTTCCGCCGCCGCCTGCAGCGCCGCCAGCGGCTCGAACGCTGCACTTGGATAGATCATCGTGGTGCCGTGGGTCACGCAACCCAGATTGCCCATGACCATGCCAAAGCAGTGATAAAGCGGGACCGGAATTACCAGTCGGTCATGCTCGCTGAGCTTGAGGCTCTCGCCGACCATGTAACCGTTATTGAGGATGTTGTAGTGGCTGAGCGTGGCGCCCTTGGGGAAGCCGGTGGTCCCCGAGGTGTACTGAATATTGATCGGGTCATCGAACTGCAACTGCTCGCCGCACTGGCGTAGCTGTTCCGGGCCTACGTTTTCGGCCAGGTCCATCAGGCCTTTCCACAGCAACATGCCATCTACGGGCTTGTCGCACAGGCTGATGACGCCGCGCAGCTCTGGAAGCATGTGACTTTGCAGCGCGCCGATGGCGGAGCTCTCGAGCTCGGGCAGCAGCTCATGCAGCATCGCGTGATAGTCCGATGTCTTGAACGCATCGGCGCAGATCAACCAACGGCAGCCCGATTGCTTCAGCGCGTATTCGAGCTCATTCAGGCGATAGGCCGGGTTGATGTTCACCAGCACCACGCCGACCTTGGCCGTTGCAAACTGGGTGATGCACCACTGCGCATTGTTGGGCGACCAGATGCCCACCCGCTCGCCAGCCTTGAGGCCGAGCGCCAGCAAGCCTCGCGCGCAACGGTCCACTTCGTCGGCCAATTGTGCCCAGGTGTAGCGCAGGTTCTGGTGGCGAACGACCAAGGCCTCACGGTCGGAGTACCGCTCGACAGCCCGGTCGAACGCCGCACCGATGGTCATCGGCAACAGGGGTTTGGTCTGCGGTCCGCAGGTGTAGCTCGGAAGACTCATGTCGAAATTCCTCAGTCTTATGTTTGTTATGAGGCCTTACTGCCACGTCTGCTGCAGTTGACAGTCATTCGGGACGTCGTTACGTTAACGTAAAGGTAACAGCGTGACAACCCACCGCACCCTACGCCTAAAGTCGGTACGGGAGCGCGACAAACAACAGGCTGAACCGCGGGTAAAAAAGCAATTGCGCTCAACCGGCGGTCGGATCAGAACAACTACAAGACAGACAGGTGGCACATGAACTATTCCGGCCTCAACTTCGCTCTCGGTGAAACCGTGGACATGCTCCGTGACCAGACTCGCGGTTTCGTTGCGAACGAACTGGCGCCCCGCGCCGAAGCCATCGACCGTGACAACCTCTTCCCCAGCGACATGTGGCGCAAGTTTGGCGACATGGGGTTGCTCGGTATCACCATAGACGAGGAATACGGCGGCGCTGGCATGGGTTACCTGGCGCATGTCATCGCGCTGGAGGAAATCAGCCGCGGTTCAGCCTCGGTGGGCCTGTCCTACGGCGCGCATTCCAATCTCTGCGTCAACCAGATCAACCGCAACGGCACGCCAGAGCAGAAGGCAAAATACCTGCCCAAGCTGATTTCCGGTGAGCACGTCGGTGCACTGGCCATGAGCGAGCCGAATGCCGGTTCCGACGTGGTCTCGATGAAACTGCGCGCCGACAAGAAAGGCGACCGCTACGTGCTCAACGGCAGCAAGACCTGGATTACCAATGGTCCGGATGCCAACACCTATGTGATCTATGCCAAGACCGATCTCGACAAGGGCGCCCACGGCATCACCGCGTTCATCGTCGAACGGGACTGGAAAGGCTTCTCGCGCGGCAACAAGTTCGACAAGCTCGGCATGCGCGGTTCCAACACCTGCGAGCTGTTCTTCGATGACGTCGAGGTGCCGGAAGAAAACGTGCTGGGCGTCGAAAATGGTGGCGTGAAAGTGTTGATGAGCGGCCTGGACTACGAGCGCGTGGTGCTGGCAGGCGGCCCGGTCGGGATCATGCAGGCGTGCCTGGACGTCGTTGTGCCCTACATCCACGACCGCAAGCAGTTCGGCCAGAGCATCGGCGAGTTCCAGTTCATCCAGGGCAAGGTGGCCGACATGTACACCCAGCTCAACGCCAGCCGCGCCTACCTCTACACCGTGGCGCAAGCCTGCGACCGTGGCGAGACCACTCGCAAGGATGCCGCCGGGGTGATCCTCTACACCGCCGAAGCGGCGACGCAAATGGCGCTGCAGGCGATCCAGATTCTGGGCGGCAACGGCTACATCAACGAATTTCCCACCGGCCGGCTGCTGCGCGACGCCAAACTCTACGAGATCGGCGCCGGCACCAGCGAGATTCGCCGCATGCTGATTGGCCGCGAGCTGTTCAACGAAACCAAATAAGACAAAGCAGCAGAGACCGAACGCGGAAACCGTAGGGTGGGCTTCAGCCCACCATTCCCGGAGGTGGTGGGCTGAAGCGGAACGCCGCCCGGCCCGCCCTACCCGGGATGAAGCGCCACTCCGGCCTTCGTCCAGCTTCAGTCTTAAGCGCTCTTTTCGAGGGTTCTATGGCCATCCTGAATACCCAGATCAACACCCGCTCCCCCGAATTTGCTGCCAATCGCGACGCGATGCTCGAGCAGGTTGAAAGCCTCCGCACGCTGCTCGGCAAAGTCAGCGAAGGCGGCGGTGAGAAGTCCCAGCAGCGCCATGTCGCTCGCGGCAAGCTGCTGGTGCGTGACCGCATCAACGCCCTCCTCGACCCAGGTTCGGCCTTTCTCGAAGTCGCGCCCCTGGCGGCATACGAGGTCTACGGTGAAGACGTCGCCGCCGCTGGCGTGGTCGCCGGTATTGGTCGAGTCGTGGGCGTCGAATGCATGATCATTGCAAACGACGCCACGGTTAAAGGCGGCAGCTACTACCCACTCACGGTGAAAAAACACCTGCGCGCGCAATCCATCGCCCAGCAGAATCGTTTGCCGTGCATCTATCTGGTGGATTCCGGCGGCGCCAACCTGCCGCGCCAGGATGAGGTGTTTCCGGACCGTGAACACTTCGGTCGCATCTTCTTCAACCAGGCCAACATGAGCGCCATGGGCATCCCGCAGATTGCGGTGGTGATGGGTTCCTGCACCGCGGGTGGCGCCTATGTGCCGGCGATGGCGGACGAAACCATCATGGTGCGCAACCAGGCGACTATCTTCCTCGCCGGCCCGCCGTTGGTGAAAGCGGCGACCGGCGAAGTGGTGACGGCTGAAGATCTGGGCGGCGCCGATGTGCACTGCAAAACCTCCGGCGTGGCCGACCACTATGCCGAGAGCGATGAGCATGCGCTGGCCATCGCCCGGCGCTGCGTCGCCAACCTCAACTGGAAAAAGCTTGGCCAGGTACAGACCCGCCAACCGCGCGCACCGCTGTATGCCGCGGACGAGCTTTACGGGGTGATTCCGGCACAATCCAAGCAGCCCTACGACGTGCGCGAGGTCATCGCGCGGCTCGTCGACGGCAGCGAGTTCGATGAATTCAAGGCGCTGTTCGGCACCACCCTGGTCTGCGGGTTCGCCACATTGCACGGCTATCCAATCGCGATTCTGGCGAACAACGGCATCCTCTTCGCTGAAGCCGCGCAGAAAGGCGCTCACTTTATCGAGCTGGCCTGCCAGCGCGGTATACCGCTGCTGTTCCTGCAGAACATCACCGGCTTCATGGTTGGCCAGAAGTACGAGACCGGCGGCATCGCCAAGCATGGTGCCAAGCTGGTCACTGCGGTCGCCTGCGCCCAGGTGCCTAAGTTCACCGTGGTCATCGGCGGCAGCTTCGGTGCCGGCAACTACGGCATGTGCGGTCGTGCCTATGATCCGCGCTTTCTGTGGATGTGGCCCAACGCGAGAATTGGCGTGATGGGTGGCGAGCAAGCCGCTGGCGTGCTCGTGCAGGTCAAGCGTGAGCAGGCCGAACGCAGCGGACAGACCTTCTCAGAACAAGACGAGGCGCAGCTCAAACAGCCGATCCTTGAGCAATACGAGCACCAGGGGCATCCCTACTATTCCAGTGCCCGACTTTGGGATGACGGTGTTATTGATCCCGCGCAGACGCGCGACCTGCTGGGGCTGGCAATCTCGGCGAGTCTCAACGCACCGATCGAACCGACCCGTTTCGGCGTATTCCGGATGTAGGGTGCGCACGGCGCGCCCGACCGAACGACCATGACCAGCTTGAGACCGTAAGGTGGATCGGGGCGCGTAGCTAACGCTTCACCCATCCACCAACTGGATGCGCCACGGTGGAAGAAAAGAGCGTCTTCCACCCTACATGAGGACAGATTGATGACAAGTTTCAGCACCATCGAGCTTGAGAAAGACCCACGAGGCTTCGCCATGCTCTGGCTCAACCGACCGGAAAAGAACAACGCTTTCAACGCCGAAATGATTCGCGAGCTGGTACTGGCAATCGACACGGTGCAGGCGGACAAGAGCCTGCGCTTCCTGCTGCTGCGCGGCCGTGGTAAGCATTTTTCGGCCGGGGCGGATCTGGCCTGGATGCAGCAGTCAGCGAAGTTGGATTTCGATGCCAACCTCACCGACGCCCGCGAGCTGGCCGAACTGATGTACAGCCTCTACCACCTCAAGCTGCCGACGTTGGCAGTGGTGCAAGGCGCGGCGTTCGGCGGTGCGGTCGGGCTGGTGGCCTGCTGCGACATGGCCATCGGTGCGCATGATGCGTTGTTTTCCCTTTCCGAAGTGCGCATCGGCCTCGCGCCGGCAGTGATCAGCCCCTTCGTGGTCAAGGCCATGGGTGAACGTGCCACGCGTCGCTATGCCATGACTGGCGAGCGCTTCAGTGGCGAGCGCGCCCGCGACCTCGGTCTGTTGTCTGAGACCTACGCCGCCAGCGAACTGGACGACGCCTTGCACAGCTGGATCGACAACCTGCTGCTCAACAGCCCACAGGCCATGCGAGCCAGCAAGGATCTCTTACGCGAAGCCGCCAGTATTTCGTTGAGCCCCGCGTTACGCCGCTACACCGAAAATGCCATTGCGCGCATACGGGTCAGCCCCGAAGGACAGGAAGGCCTCAACGCCTTTCTGGAGAAGCGCAAACCGAATTGGACGCAGGAGCCAAAACAATGATAACCACCCTGCTGGTCGCGAACCGGGGCGAAATCGCCTGCCGCGTGATGCGCACCGCCAAGGCCATGGGCCTGACCACCGTTGCCGTGCACAGCGCCATTGACCACGATGCAAGGCATGCCCGCGAGGCCGACATTCGTGTCGATCTCGGCGGCGCCAAGCCGGCCGACAGCTACCTGTTGATCGACAAGCTGATCGATGCCGCCAACGCCAGCGGCGCACAAGCGATCCATCCCGGCTACGGCTTCCTCTCGGAGAACGCGGGCTTCGCTCGCGCCATCGAGGATGCCGGCCTGATCTTTCTCGGCCCGCCCGCCTCGGCCATCGATGCCATGGGCAGCAAATCGGCCGCCAAGGCGCTGATGGAAAAAGCCGGCGTGCCGCTCGTGCCTGGCTATCACGGCGAAGCGCAGGACGTGGAAACCTTCCGCGTCGCTGCAGAAAAGATTGGCTACCCGGTGCTGCTCAAGGCCACCGCCGGTGGCGGCGGCAAAGGCATGAAGGTGGTCGAGCGCGAAGCGGATCTGGCCGAAGCGCTGCAATCGGCTCAGCGTGAGGCGCAGTCGTCGTTTGGCGACTCGCGGATGCTGGTTGAGAAATACGTGCTCAAACCGCGCCACGTGGAGATCCAGGTATTTGCCGATCAACACGGTAACCGCCTCTACCTCAATGAGCGAGATTGTTCGATCCAGCGCCGCCACCAGAAGGTCGTCGAGGAAGCGCCGGCACCAGGACTTTCCGCCGAACTGCGTCGCGCCATGGGCGAAGCTGCGGTCAAGGCGGCTCAAGCCATTGGCTATGTAGGCGCCGGCACGGTGGAATTTCTGCTCGACGCGCGCGGTGAGTTCTTCTTCATGGAGATGAACACCCGCCTGCAGGTCGAACACCCCGTGACCGAAGCCATCACCGGCCTGGATCTGGTGGCCTGGCAGATCCGCGTCGCGCGTGGCGAGCCGCTGCCAATCACACAGGATCAGGTGCCGCTCACAGGCCACGCCATCGAAGTGCGGCTGTATGCCGAAGATCCGGACAATGATTTCCTCCCCGCCACCGGCACTCTGGACCTGTACCGCGAATCCGCTGCTGGACCGGGTCGACGCGTCGACAGCGGCGTGACGGAGGGCGACACCGTTTCACCGTTCTACGACCCGATGCTCGGCAAACTCATCGCCTGGGGCGAGAACCGCGAAGAAGCACGCCTGCGTTTGCTGGCGATGCTGGATGAGACTTGCGTTGGCGGCGTACGTACCAACCTTGCTTTTCTGCGTCGCGTAATCGGGCATCCGGCTTTCGCAGCGGCAGAGTTGGACACCGGTTTCATCCCGCGCCATGAAACCGAGCTTATGCGCGTCCCCGGCGAACTGCCCGACGCGTTCTGGCAGCTGGCCGCAGGGCTGTTCGTACAGACCGAGCCGGCGAAAATTCGTGAGGATGACCTTCACTCGCCTTGGGCAGAGCGCGATGGCCTGCGTTTCGGCATGCCGGCGCGGATCGGCGTGCATCTGCAATGCAACGGTGAAAGCCGACTGGTGCGCATCGATGCGGCCGCCAACACGAGCGAGCGAGCCCCCTCAAACGTCAGCCGCCAGCCCAAAGTGATTCGCAAGGACGAAACCCTCTACCTTGAATGGAATGGCGAGCTGCAAGCCGTCACCGCGTTCGACCCCATCGCCGACGTCGAAGCCAGCCACCAGCACCACGGCGGCCTCACCGCCCCCATGAATGGCAGCATTGTGCGCGTACTGGTCGAGGCCGGGCAGAGCGTCGAGGCAGGTGCCACACTGGTCGTGCTGGAAGCGATGAAGATGGAGCACAGCATCCGCGCGCATCAGGCCGGCGTGGTCAAAGGTCTGTTCTGCGCCGAAGGCGATATGGTCAACGAAGGCGCGGTCTTGCTCGAGATGGACGAGGTTTGAAGCCAAACGAGCCGGCGCTAGCACCGGCGAATTGGTGGGCTGAAGCCCACCCTACGGTGGCAAATCTACAGCTTGTGTAGGGTGGGCTTCAGCCCAGCGGATCTGTCAAACCGCGCGGGCCTGCTCGGCGCAACCTTGGCGGGCCGAAGCCCACTCGGTCGACGACCGACCGCAACAACTTAACGACACGGGTGAACGACGCGATGAGTTTTCACCGATTGGAGGACATATGAGCCTACCCAAACAGGTACGCCTGGTCGAAGTCGGCCCGCGCGACGGTCTGCAGAACGAAAAGCAACCCATCAGCGTGGCCGACAAGGTGCGGCTGGTCGATGACCTCAGCGCTGCGGGCCTGCACTACATCGAGGTCGGCAGCTTCGTCTCGCCCAAGTGGGTGCCGCAGATGGCCGGATCTGCCGATGTGTTCGCGCAGATCAAGCAGAAGCCTGGCGTCACCTACGCCGCACTGACACCCAATATGAAAGGGCTGGAAGCTGCCATCGAAGCCGGCGTCAGCGAAGTGGCCGTGTTTGGCGCCGCCTCGGAAGCGTTTTCGCAGAAGAACATCAACTGCTCCATTGATGAGAGCCTGGCGCGCTTTGCCCCGCTGATGATCGCCGCGCGCGAGAACGGCATTCAGGTGCGAGGCTACGTCTCTTGCGTGTTGGGTTGCCCTTACGAAGGCGAGGTCGACCCTAAGCGCGTCGCCCATGTCGCGCATGAGCTGTTCGCCATGGGCTGCTATGAGGTATCGCTGGGCGACACCATCGGCACCGGCACCCCAGGCAAGACCCGCCAGTTGTTCGAAACCGTCGGTCGTGAGGTCCCGCGTGACAAGCTCGCCGGGCATTTCCACGATACCTATGGGCAGGCGCTTGCGAACATCTACGCCAGCCTGCAAGAGGGCGTCTGTACCTTCGACAGTTCGGTCGCCGGGCTCGGCGGCTGCCCTTACGCCAAAGGCGCGAGTGGCAACGTCGCCAGCGAAGATGTGCTCTACATGCTTAACGGCCTGAGTATCGAGACCGGGATTAACCTGGACATGCTGATCGCCGCAGGGCAACGCATCAGTGATGTACTGGGGCGTTCCAACGGATCACGGGTCGCTCGGGCGCGTCTGGCCGTGCAATAACCCAACGCCACCGCCCTCACTCAAATAACAAGAGGCCTCAATGAACAAGATCTACCCCAACGCCCAGCAGGCACTCGACGGCCTGGTCGAAGACGGCATGACGCTTGCCGTTGGCGGTTTCGGCCTGTGCGGCATTCCCGAAGCACTGATCGAAGCACTGCGCGACACCGGCAAGAAAAACCTCACCGTGATCAGCAACAACGCCGGCGTCGACGGCTTCGGCCTCGGCCTGCTGCTCGAGACGCGCCAGGTGCGCAAAATGGTTTCCTCCTACGTCGGTGAGAACAAGGAGTTCGAGCGTCAGTACCTGGCCGGCGAGCTGGAACTCGAGTTCACGCCGCAAGGCACTCTGGCCGAGAAGCTACGCGCCGCAGGCTCGGGCATACCGGCGTTCTACACCCGCACCGGTTACGGCACGCTGATCGCCGAGGGCAAGGAAACTCGCCAATTCGACGGCGAGTGGTACGTGATGGAAGAGTCGCTGCCCGCCGATGTATCGCTGGTCAAAGCCTTCAAGGCGGACAAGGCTGGCAACCTTGTTTTCAACAAGACCGCGCGCAACTTCAACCCGCTCGCCGCCATGGCTGGCAAGGTTTGCGTAGTGGAGGTCGATCATCTGCTCGAAACCGGCGAGCTGGACGCCGACCAGATCCACCTGCCGGGCATCTATGTGCAGCGCATCATCCATAACCCGAACGCTGAGAAGCGCATCGAAAAACGTACGGTGAGGAGCTGACCATGGCCTGGACACGCGAACAGATGGCGCAACGCGCCGCACAGGAATTGCAGGACGGCTACTACGTCAACCTCGGCATCGGCCTCCCCACGCTTGTAGCCAACTACATTCCCGACGGCATGGACGTCTGGCTGCAGAGCGAGAATGGGCTGCTCGGCATCGGCCCCTTCCCCACCGAGGACGAGATCGACCCGGACCTGATCAACGCTGGCAAGCAGACCGTCACCGCCCTGCCCGGCAGTGCCTTTTTCGACAACGCCATGAGCTTCGGCATGATCCGCGGCGGCCATATCAACCTGGCGATTCTCGGCGCCATGCAGGTTTCCGAAAAAGGCGACCTGGCGAACTGGATGATCCCCGGCAAGATGGTCAAGGGCATGGGCGGCGCGATGGATCTGGTGGCCGGGGTCAAGCGGGTTGTCGTGCTGATGGAGCACACCGCCAAGGGCGCGCACAAGATCATCAAGCAGTGCGACCTGCCGCTGACGGGCGTCGGGGTAGTCGACCGAATCATCACCGACCTGGGCGTGCTGGATGTTACCGAGCAGGGTTTGAAACTGGTGGAGTTGGCCGACGGCGTTAGCTTCGGGGAGATGCAAGACGCCACCGGCTGCGCAATCCGGCACTGAGCGTTGCGATATGGCCCGACGCCACCGTGCATCGGGCCAGCGCAGCGTGTAGCCTTGGCCGGCTTACCCCGTAGTAAACGCACCCGGCTCTTCGCGAGCCGCGGGTGGACAGGCAGGACTGGATATTTTTCATGGCAAAGCAGACGTACAGCATTTCCGATCTGGCTAACGAGCTCGATATCACCACCCGCGCCATACGCTTCTACGAAGAACAAGGCATGCTCTCGCCGAAGCGGCGCGGTCAGGAGCGCATCTACACCCCCAAGGATCGTGTTGCCCTGAAGCTTATCTTGCGCGGCAAACGCATCGGCTTCTCCCTCGCCGAATGCAAGACACTGATCGAACTCTACGATCCCAAGGCCGGCAATCAGAAACAGCTGAACATCATGCTTGGCATGATTGCCGAACGCCGCCAGCAGCTCGCACAGCAGTTGCTCGATATTCAGCAGATGCAGCTGGAACTCGATACTGCCGAAGAGCGCTGCCTCACCGCGCTGAAGGCGACTGTGGAAAAGGACGTTGGCTGAGTCCGGCCAGCGTTTTAGCTAAACGCACCTTTCAAGAAGATTGCAGCGCCCATAACGTCACGCTTGCTGCTGGCTAAGCGGCTGCACAGTCCAGATAAATAGACACGAGTCCACCAGCTTGGACACCCCACCGGTCGACCTGGATAAGTGTCCGGTGAGTTGGACACAGCCACAATTGGCTGAGCACCGAGAAGCCTTTGAACCGTGGATTATCAGGTTTCCCAGAGTCAGGCACAGAACCTGCAAAGTGATTTCGCAAGACGCCAGAACACCTGGCGGGACGAAAAAGCAGTGCTGCCTCGTCCCGCTTTCCGGCTTTACCAAACGCCGGCCTGCGCCTCTGGTTACCAAAACAAAAAAAAGAAGGAAACCTGCAATGTCGATAAGCAAAAAACTGTCCCGACTCGCCTGCGCCATCGGCGCCACCACTCTTCTCAGCGCCAGCCTGATCAGCGCCGACGCCATAGCCGCCGAGAAGATCCGCTGGCAAGTGCCGCTGGCCTTCCCCTCCCACCTGGTCGGTCTGACCACACCCATCAAGCATCTGTCGGAGTCGCTCAAGGCTATTTCCGGCGGTGATATCCAGCTGCGTTACTACGAGCCCGGCGAACTGGTGCCACCCTTCGAAATCATGGATGCAGTCAGCAACGGCAAGTACCCGGCTGGCTATACCTGGATTGGCTACGATCAGGGCACCATCGCCTCGCTTCCCCTGTATTCCGGTGCGCCGTTCAACATGGAGCCTCCTGCTTATCTCGCCTGGTATTACGAGGGGGACGGCAAGAAGCTCCTGGAAGAGATTTATGCCGAGCGCAATATCCACCCGATGCTCTGCAGCATCATCGGCCCGGAAGGCGCTGGCTGGTTCGCCAAACCGATCGAGAAGCTCGAAGATATCGATGGCCTGCGCATCCGCTTCGCCGGAATCGGCGGCAAGGTGCTGGAAAAACTCGGTGCCTCGGTCACCATGATCCCCGGCGGCGAGATCTATCAGGCGCTGGAGCGCAAGACCATCGACGCCACCGAGTTCTCGCAACCTGCGATCGACAAGATGTTGGGCCTTGATCAGATCATCAAGAACTACATCATGCCCGGCTGGCACCAGACGCTGACCACTTCGCACCTGCTGGTCAACAAGGGCGTCTGGGAAAAGCTCGAGCCACAGAGCCGCGCGCTGATCGAGATGGGTTGCGAATCGGCCACCCTCAAAGGTTTTGCTGAAAGCGAATGGGCCCAGCCGACCGCCTTGCGCGAGTACGAAAAGCAGGGCGTGAAAGCGCAGGTGTTGCCAGAAGAAGTGCTGCGTGAGCTGGAGCGCGTGACCAACGAAGTGCTCGATGAAATCGCCGCCAAGGACGAAATGTTCAATCGCGTCCTGAGCAGCCAGCGTGACTTCATGAAGCATCACTCGATCTGGCACGGCAAAGGCTACCTGCCGCGCGACTACTACAAGTACGAGTGATCCACTCAGCAACGCCTGGTGCCCGCTAGGGTTGGCTTGTCATCCACGTTTGAATCCTGCTGTGCTGAGGTCTCTGCGGTCGGTCGGCAAATGCCGGAGCGCAGTCACGCAGCCTTAGCACAGCAGGTGAAGAATCTTGCCGACCTGACAGGTCTCTAGCGCACGGTTAGTGCCGTGCTTTCTTCTGGTTCGGATCTCCGAGGTGGTCGTGTCCGCTCATCCCGTTTCCCCTAACGAAGCCGTGCCCGCCGCTCAAACGGATGCGCTGCCTCACAACAAACTGTCCAGGTGGCTGGACAGAGCGCTGGTCGCCATTGGCGAAGCCAGTGCGTGGATATGGCTATTGGTGCTGGCGGTTGTACTGACCAACGTGTTCAGCCGCTTTGTGCTCTCTCGCGGCTCGATTGCGCTGGAAGAGTTGTCCTGGCACCTGTTCGGTGCCGCTTTGATGCTCGCCCTGGCCTATGCGGTGGTGCGTGACGACCACGTGCGCGTCGATGTGCTGCGTGAGAAATTCACGCTGCGCAGCCAGGCCATCATCGAACTGCTGGCGATCCTGATATTGGCACTGCCGATCGTGGTGCTGATGGTCGACGCACTGGTGCCCTTTGCCTACCAGGCTTTCATCTATGACGAGCGCTCGCAGGCGCCAAGCGGCCTGCCGCATCGTTTCATCTTCAAAAGCGTATTGCCCATCGGCCTGACGCTGGTAGCGCTGGCGCTGCTTTCACGCGCCACGCGTTGCAGCACGTTGCTGTTCAATTTCCCGCGGGCCTTTGTAGCCCCGACAACTGTCCGCGACCGCGGCCATTCGCAGCCCTGATGGAGTAGCCGTAATCATGGGTTTGGAAGAAATTCTCGTCATCAGCATGTTCGCCACCTTCATGGGGCTGTTGCTGCTTGGCTTCCCGGTAGCCTGGTCATTGGCCGGCATCGGGCTGCTATTCGCCGTGCTCGGCCACGTGATGGTCGAGTACTTCGACGCCGATCTCTGGTTTACCTGGGACGGCACCATCGGCGTACTGGATGCACGTATCTACGGCATCGTCGCCAATGAGCTGATGGTCGCTCTGCCGCTGTTTATCTTCATGGGTCTCATGCTTGACCGCTCGGGCATCGCCGAACGGCTGATGCACAGTCTTGTTCGGGTGCTTGGTCCGTTGCGTGGCGGTTACGCCGTCACGGTCGTGCTGGTCGGCATCCTGCTGGCCGCCTCCACCGGTATCGTCGGCGCCTCGGTGGCCCTGCTCGGCATGCTCTCGATCGGGCCGATGCTGCAGGCCAAATACAACAAGAGTCTGGCGGTCGGCACCGCCTGTTCGGTCGGCACCCTGGGTATTCTGATTCCGCCAAGCATCATGCTGGTCCTGATGGCTGATCGGCTCGGTACGTCGGAAGCCTCGGTGGGCAAGCTGTTCATGGGCGCGCTAATCCCCGGAATGATGCTGGCACTGATGTACATCCTCTACATCGTTGTGGTGTCGTGGCTGAAGAAGGACTTTGCGCCTGCTCCGGCCAACCGCCAGAAGCTTGATGCAAAGGCGCTGATCGATGTGTTCTGGGCAGTGGTGCCACCTTTCGTCCTGATTCTGGCCGTGCTGGGCTCGATCTTCTTCGGTATCGCTACGACGACGGAAGCGTCGGCGGTCGGTGCGTTTGGTGCTGTGCTGATGGCGGCCCTCAGCCGCAAGCTAAACATCGCGGTGCTGAAAGAAGCGCTCTACCAGACCAGCCGCACCTCGGCATTCATCTTCGGCATCTTTATCGGCGCCACGGTGTTCGCCGCCGTGTTGCGTGGTCTGGGCGGGGACGACGTGATCCGTGCGGCGCTCACCGGTTTGCCGTTCGGCCAGACTGGGGTATTGCTGACCGTACTGTTCATCACCTTCCTGCTAGGCTTCTTCCTCGACTGGGTCGAAATTACCCTGATTATCCTGCCGCTGGTTGCACCGGTGCTGTTTTCCATGGGCGTCGATCCACTGTGGTTCGCGATCCTCTTCGCGCTGTGCCTGCAGACCTCGTTTCTCACACCACCGGTGGGCTTCGCGCTGTTCTACATCAAGGGTGTCTGCCCGCCGGAAGTCACGACGCGGGACGTTTACCTCGGCGTCATGCCCTACA
This sequence comes from Stutzerimonas xanthomarina DSM 18231, assembly GCF_900129835.1. Lineage (GTDB taxonomy): Bacteria > Pseudomonadota > Gammaproteobacteria > Pseudomonadales > Pseudomonadaceae > Stutzerimonas > Stutzerimonas xanthomarina. Next base: position 254,667 of record NZ_FQXA01000002.1, on the reverse strand, counting down.
TCCTGATTCAGTTACTCGGCCTGGCCCTGGTGTTCTTCTTCGCGCCGCTGGCGACATGGCTACCCAACGAGGTGTACGGACTCTGAGCCCGGACCGGCTGCCTTGCCCCTGGCAGCCGGCGCCTTCCATAATCGGCCGAACCTCACCGGACAGTTCGAACCCATGGCAATCGCCCGCAACGACCTTGACCACAACGGCCTGACCATCGGCGTATCCCCCGAACGATTTCGTGCGGTGGCCATGCCGCTGTTGTTCGATCACCTCAATGCCCAGTGCGAAGGCACCATCGCGGTCAACCGCCAGGCACGCATCGTCTGGATCAATGACAAGTACGCGGCAAAGATCGGCATCAGCGATCCGCGCAGCGTGCTGGGCAAGGAAATCGAAGAGGTGTTGCCCGCCAGCCGCTTGCGCGAGGTTATGGAAAGCGGCCAGCCGAGCATGCTCGACCTGATGGCCTTTGGTGGCGAGCATTTCGTCGTCACCCGCATTCCGCTTCGCGACGAGGACGGCACACTGGTCGGCGCACTGGGTTTCGTGCTGTTTGACCGGGCCCGGCACCTCAGGCCGCTGATGGCCAAGTTCACCACGCTGCAAACGCAGCTGGTAGCGACCCAGAACGAACTGGCCAAGGCCCGCCGGGCCCGTTACACCATCGCAGGCTTCATCGGCACCAGCCCGGCTGCGAGCGAAGTCAAACGCCAGGCCCGCCGTGCCGCACAGCTGGATGCCACGGTGCTGATTCGCGGCGAGACCGGCACCGGTAAGGAGCTGTTGGCCCAGGGCATCCATAATCTGTCACCGCGCGCTAATGGGCCTTTCGTTGCGGTCAATGTCGCAGCGATTCCGGAAACCTTGGTCGAAGCCGAACTCTTCGGAACAGCGCCCGGCGCTTTCACCGGTGCTGACCGCAAGGCGCGCATCGGCAAATTCGAAGTGGCCAACGGCGGCACGCTTTTTCTCGACGAAATCGGCGACCTGCCGCTGGCCCTGCAAGCCAAGCTGTTGCGCGTGCTGCAGGAGCAGGAAATTGAGCCGCTGGGCTCCAATCAGGTCAAGCCACTGAACGTGCGGGTGATCGCCGCAACGCATATCGACCTGGAAGCCAAGGTCGCCGCCGGAGAGTTTCGTGATGACCTTTACTATCGACTCAACGTGCTGGCGTTGCAGGTGCCGCCACTGCGCGAGCGCGCTACTGACATACCGGCCGTGATCGAACATCTGCTCGATGACATCGCCAACCGCTCCGGACAAGCTCCGATGGAACTTGCACCAAGCGCCATTGCATTGCTCTGCAACCAGCCCTGGCGCGGCAACGTACGCGAGTTAGGCAACCTGCTGGAACGCGCGCAGCTGAGTGCGGATGGAACATCGCTGGAAGCGCGCCATTTCCTGCCGCTGTTGGACGCGAAAACCGCCGCCGCGCCGCAAGCGGTCGTCACACCCAGCGAGCCGGTGCTTGCTGATCCGACACCGGAACCCGACGCCCCACTGCAACTTCTCGCCGAAAGCATCGCCCAGGCCGAACGCCGCGCCTTGCAGACCGCCCTGCTCGCCTGCAAAGGCAACCGCCGCCGCGCAGCAACGGAGCTGGGCATTTCGCGCGCCAGTTTGTATTCGAAGCTGCAGTTGCACGGGCTGAGCGAGCGCTAGGACGCAGACTTCGCGGCGGAAGGAAAAAAGATTAGCGCGAGTCAAAGCCCACGATAATCTTTCGCGACATCACCGATACCGCCCCCGGCCATAACCCGTAGGGTGGGCTTTAGCCCACCGCTTGCACTCATGGTTCATGCAAACACCCGACCCGGGCGGCCGGCTTTAGAGGCTTTGGTGGGCTGAAGCCCACCCTACAATCTGTCCCGACACCACCGATACCGCCCCGGCCGTACCCGCAGGGTGGGCTTTAGCCCACCGCCCTCTGAGAGCCCTGCAGCAAACAACCGCGCATGCGCCGCGGCTTTCGAGCGAAGGCGCGGCTAGCCTCATCCATCCTCGCTCCACAGCAGCACGAAGCCCCTATTGCGCCAGCCAGCCGCCGTCGACGTTCCAGGCAACACCACGAACCTGGCGAGCCGCATCGCTGCACAAGAAGACGGCCAACTCGCCGAGCTGTTCCGGCGTGACAAAGTCCAGCGATGGTTGTTTTTCCATCAGCAATTCACGGGTCGCCCGGCTCGGGTCACCGTGGGCCTGAGCTTTGCTATCGATCTGCTGTTGCACCAGCGGTGTAAGTACCCAGCCGGGACAGAGCGCATTGCAGGTAACGCCTGTGGTGGCCGTTTCCAACGCGACGGTTTTGGTCAGGCCGACCAGGCCGTGCTTGGCCGCCACGTATGCCGCCTTCTGTGCCGAGGCCACTAAGCCATGAACCGAAGCGACATTGATGATCCGCCCCCAGTTGCGCTCGCGCATACCCGGCAAAGTCAGGCGTATGGTGTGAAACGCCGAGGACAGGTTGATAGCAATGACGCTGTCCCAGCGCTCGACCGGAAACGACTCGACGGGCGCAACATGCTGGATGCCGGCATTGTTGACCAGAACATCCACCGATCCGAGGTCGCGCTCTGTCCGGCTGACGAGATCGGCGATCTGATCCGCATCGGACACATCTGCAGCATGGTGCAGCACGCGTGTGCCATATGCCGAGACCTGTGCGATGGCGGCATCTACATCGCCAAAGCCATTGAGCATCACGTTCGCTCCCGCCTCGGCCAGCTTGCCAGCGATACCCAGGCCAATGCCGCTGGTCGAGCCGGTGATCAGCGCGGTCTTGCCTTTCAAGATCATGTCGGGCTCCGGTGGCTGCGAAGAACTGCCAAGCCTGCGGAAGGAATCGCGCCTGGCTGTTCTTCAGCATAGCGACAGGTAAGAGGGATGACGGGCACCAAGGCGGCGAAAAGGGGCGGACGATGATTCGCGTTGGACCGATTTAACGGTTCAGATAAGGCAGTCATACGGTTTTCCTTGTTGTTCTGATCGCGCCCGGTTCAGGCAACCCCGTCTAGATGAGAACGAAGCGAGCAAGCGAGACAATCGAACACAGCGAAAGTCGTGCCAGACTTCAGCGAAACGTCTTACGCACAGCAGAACCGCCCCTCTAAACATCAGAGCGGTTCCGACGCCGTGAGCTAACCAGCTGCGCGTGTCCACCTTTCTGGACATGCCTATCGAGCCACACATGCTGGCGCATGTTCTGTCCCGTCGACTGGACAGACATCGGTTATCAATCCGACCAACGCCCGCTAGTGCATGACATAACCGTGCTGTAGTGCATTAAAAACCAACGTGCTGCACACCGATAAGCGGTCTCGATGTGTATGGCGATCCGGCTGTTATTGGGTGAACGGTGTCGAGCTTCCTTGAGCGACAAGGCGGCGTTGCGAAAGCCATACAGTCCGCCCGGTTGCTTGTGAGATTGTTGGCTATGCTAACAATCTCAGCCGCGAGGCCGTTTCGTTGCCACCTCTCCCTCCGCCTCTCTACCCACCGAGCCCACCATGCAACTGATCTACGCACCTACCTCGCCCTTTTCCCGCAAAGTCCGTGTGCTAGCCAGCGAAACCGGAATGCTGCACCGCCTGCAACTGATCGAAACCGCAGTGCTTCCAGTCACCCTCAATGAGCGCGTGAATACGCTCAACCCGTTGGGCAAAATTCCAGTGCTGATGCTCGATGGCGGCGAGGTGCTGTATGACAGTCGCGTAATCTGTGAATACCTTGACAGCCTGCATGACCGACCGAAGCTGTTCCCTGTTGAGCCGACCAGACGCTGGAAAACGCTGCGCCTCGCAGCGCTGGCCGATGGGGTGATGGAAGCGGCGGTGATCACCCGTTACGAGCGCGCCGCACGGCCAGTGGAGCGGCAGTGGGATGACTGGATCGATGGACAGCTCGGCAAGGTTCGCCGTGCCCTCAGAGCGTTGAACGACGACAGCGAAGCGCTACGAGGCCCGCTGGACATCGCTCAAATCGGGATTGCCTGCGCCCTGGGTTATCTGGACTTTCGCTTCCCGGAGCTGAACTGGCGAAACGAGCTTCCTGCTCTGGTGACCTTTCAGGAAGCACTCTTGCAACGCGAGTCAATGCAGCTCAGCGAGCCTGTCTAAGGCTCTCGAAGCAGATGATGCCGGGGCCGCGTACCCACACCACCGACGTGGGGGCGGTCTCGACCGCGAATGGGCCGCGCGCAGCTTCGCGCCAAGGCCGCTCCCACGAAAGCTCAACCCCAGCGGCGTGCCCATCCTCTGATAATGGCGTCACCGCTTCTCTCCCTGCGCTCGCTGAGCCATCAACTCGACGATCCAGTCGATGAATATCCGCAGCTTGGCGCTTACATGCCGGTTCGGCGGGAAGGCGACATACATGGGCATGGGCTCGAGCCGCCAATCCTCAAACAACGGCACCAGCTCACCACTCTCCAGGTGAGCGTCGGACATGTAGTCCGGCAGCCATAGCACTCCCAAGCCCGCCAGGCCGGCTGCCAAATAAGCATTGCCGTCATCCACCGAAAGTACGTAACGACCCATGACGCTGACGCGTTCGCCGTGGCGATGCATTGCGTAGGGAAAGACCTTCCCGGTACGCGCCCACAGGAAGCCCACGATGCGGTGATGTGTGTCCTCCAGCTCGCTTGGATGGGCCGGCACACCGGCTCGCTCAAGGTAGCTGTGCGCGGCATAAACCCCCAGTTGGAGGTCGCCAATGTGCCGCGCCATGAGAGACAGATCGGTGAGTTCGCCGCCACGCACGACGCAATCGACGTTCTCATCGATCAGATCCACCATCCGGTCGCTGACACCCAAGTCCAGCTGGATTTCTGGATAGCTGGCATGAAAGTCAGGAAGCGCGGGTATCAGAATGGACCGCGCAAACGGGCTGGGCACATCCACCCTGAGGCGGCCACGCGGCGATGCCGACGCATTGGACAGGCTGGTTTCGGCATCGTCCAGATCCGCCAATAACCGCACCACCCGTTCGTAATACGCGGCGCCATCCGCCGTGACATTGACCTTGCGTGTAGTTCGGTTGAGCAACCTCACACGCAATCGCGCTTCGAGCTGTTGCACCAGTTGAGTCACGCTGGTTTTGCTCAGGTGCAAGGTGTTGGCGGCTTTGGTGAAGCTGCCGGTTTCGACCACTCGGGCAAAGGCCTGCATTGCGACAAAGCGGTCCATGTCGGCTCCGGGTGCTGGGATTGTTTGGAATTTGAGAACAGTGCTGAACAGCCTTGCGAGTTTATCCCTCCAACCGGCAGCCCTACAGTCTCTTCGTCAATTACCTACTCGATATCGACTGACGCAAGAGGCGCCTATGAACACACGTGACGTGGTTTTCCCTGCTGGGCGACGAGCACTTTATGAACGGAACCGCTACTCGCCGGCCATTCGAGCCAACGAGATGCTGTTCGTATCCGGACAAGTCGGCAGCCGCGAAGACGGATCGCCGGAGCCTGAGCTCGAAGCTCAGGTGAGGCTTGCCTTCGAGAATCTGAACGCGGTGCTCGAGGCAGCGGAATGTACCTTCGATGATGTCATCGATGTGACCGTTTTCATGGTCGATCCGCAGAGCAACTTCGAGCGAGTTTGGAGTGTCGTGCAGGAATACTGGGGCAGCGCACCGCACCCTACTGTGACGGCTGTCGGCGTGACATGGCTGTACGGGTTCCAGTTCGAAATCAAAGTGATCGCAAAACTGCGCGAACCATCAGCCAGCTGACCCCGCCCTTTGCGCACCAAAAAGCCGCCCCGCTATCCCGTGGCGGCTTGTCCCTGTGTTACGCGTTAGCTATTCAGCACGCCATCGACCAGCGCCTTGGCCTCTTCCTGAATGCGCGTGAGGTGCGCCTCGCCCTCGAAGCTTTCCGCATAGATCTTGTAGACGTCCTCGGTACCGGATGGGCGCGCGGCGAACCAACCATTGTCGGTCACGACCTTCAGCCCGCCGATTGCAGCGCCGTTGCCGGGCGCCTCGGTAAGAATCTGGGTGATTGGCTGACCCGCCAGTTCGCCAGCCGTGACCTGGGACGCCGAGAGCTTGCCGAGTTTGGCTTTTTGCTCACGGTTGGCGGGGGCATCGATACGCTGATAGACCGGCGCGCCGAAACGCTCGGTCAGTGCCTGGTAGCGCTCGCCCGGGTCCTTGCCGGTCACGGCGGTAATTTCTGCGGCCAGCAGGCCAAGAATCAGACCATCCTTGTCAGTCGACCAGGCGCCGCCCTGCTTGCGCAGGAAAGACGCGCCAGCGGATTCCTCGCCGCCAAAGCCCAGGCTGCCGTCCATCAAACCATCGACGAACCATTTGAAGCCCACCGGCACCTCGACGGCCTTGCGGTCGATGCCTTTGGCGACCCGGTCGATCATCGACGAGGACACCAATGTCTTGCCGATTCCGGCCCCAGCGCTCCACTCGGGCCGATGGGTGAACAGGTATTCGATGGCAACCGCCAGGTAGTGATTGGGATTCAGCAGCCCCACCGAGCGCGCCACGATGCCATGCCGGTCGTGGTCGGTGTCGCAGGCAAAGGAGACGTCAAAGCGGTCCTTGTTTTCAATCAGACCGGCCATGGCATGTGGCGAGCTGCAGTCCATGCGGATCTTGCCGTCCCAGTCCAGCCGCATGAAGCGGAAGGTGGGGTCGACGCGGGTGGAAAGCACTTCAAGCGGCAGGCCGTAGCGCTCGGCGATGCGCGTCCAGTAATGCACACCAGCGCCGCCCAGCGGGTCGACGCCGAACTTCAGACCGGAGTTGCGGATCGCCTGGAGATCGATCACCTGCTCCAAACCGCCAACATAGCTGTCGATGAAATCGAAGCGCTTAGTAGTCGGTGCCTTGAGCGCCTGAGCATAATCCATTCGCTGGACGCCCTTGAGCCCGGCAACCAGCAGCGCATTGGCGCGCTCCTGAATCCACTTGGTCACGCCCGTGTCAGCCGGGCCGCCGTTTGTGGGGTTGTACTTGAAGCCGCCGTCAGCGGGTGGATTGTGCGACGGCGTAATGACGATGCCGTCAGCCAGGCCGCTACTGCGACCGGCGTTGTATTCGAGGATGGCGTTGGAAATAGCAGGCGTCGGCGTATAGCCCGGCTCACCATTGGTTTCGCTGCAGCCAGCGTCAATTCGTGTCTCGATGCCATTGGCCGCGAGCACTTCCAAAGCGGAAACGAATGCCGGTTCGGACAACGCATGGGTGTCCATGCCAACGAAGATTGGCCCGTCGATGCCCTGGTCGCGACGGTAGTCGCAGATCGCCTGGGTAGTCGCCAGGATGTGCCACTCGTTGAAGCTGTTTTTCAGTGACGAGCCGCGGTGGCCGGAGGTGCCGAACGCCACTTGCTGGGCCGGATCGGATGGATCAGGGCGCTCGCTGTAATACCGCGAAATCAGACGCGGAATGTTGGTCAGGATGTGCTCATCAGGGAGGCGTCCTGCGTTGAGGTCGAGGCTCATCAGTCGTTCCTTTGGAGGATCAGTAGGTCGATTCAGGCAGAATCTTGGGTTCCGTCGAGGCAGTCGAAAGCGAAATCAGGCGGCGATCGGCATTTATCTACGCGCTTCGACCATCCACCTTCGGGCTTTGGTTCCCCACAGCTGCATCGAAAGCGCATCCGCAGCGACAGCGCATGATAGAGCGCGCCTGGGCTTCCGCGAAGAGCGCCGCAGCCTGTCGGGTCCCGTTAAGCAGAACAGTATCAATGCCGGCTTCAGCCGATACACAGCGTGCAAGCCGTAAAGCTCAACTCGCGCGGCGGTCGATGATGTAGTCACCCAGTTTGTCCAACGGCATAGGCTTAGCGAACAGATAGCCCTGCGCCTCGTCGCATGTTGACCGCATCAACTGCCGGAGCATGTCGGCATCCTCTACGCCTTCGGCCACGACGCGCATGCCAAGCGAGTGGCACATTTCGGTCACCGCCTTGATGAAATCGAGACAGTTATCGCTTTTGGCGGTTGGGCAAAGGAAGGTCCGATCAAGCTTCACCACGTCGATTGGATATTGGCGCAAGTAGGCGATGCCGGCGTACCCGGTGCCGAAGTCATCAATTGCAAGCCTCACCCCGATGGCGCCGAGACTTCTCAAGAGCTGATGCGACGTGTCGGTGTCTTCGATCAAGCCGGACTCGGTCAACTCCAGTTCGAGACGGTGCGTATCCAACCCGGCCGCCTGCAGTGCCCGGCTGACTTCGCTGCACAGCATTGGGGACTTTAGCTGCACCGGCGACACGTTCACCGACAGCGTCAGTTCGGTACCGATGCGTGCGGTCAATTGCTGGATGTCCTGGCACGCCTGGTGCAGCACCCAGTTACCGATCTTGCAAATCAGTCCGGTGGCTTCGGCGATGGGTATGAATTCTGCTGGTGAGACCAGCCCCTTGGTTGGGTGGTTCCAGCGAATCAGCGCCTCCACACCGCACGGAATGTCATCGTCCAGACAGATGCGCGGCTGGTAATGCAGGACAAATTCATCACGCTCCAGCGCTTCGCGCAGATCGAGTTCGAGGGCCATGCGGTTCTTGCTCTCGATGCTCATCTCAGCCGAGAAGAACCGCATTCCGGTGCCGCCCGCGTACTTGGCGCGGTACATGGCGATATCGGCGTGTTGTAGGAGCTCGTCAATGCTGGTGTCGGGGTCCGGATACAGGCACATGCCCATCGACGCCGAAGGGTAATAGCGGGTGCCGAGCACATCGCAGGGCACCTGGATCGCCCGCAGCAGATCGCTCGCCAGCCGCTCGGCCGAGCGCGCCCCGTCAGGCAGATGGGCCACCACCACAAACTCGTCCCCGCCCAGGCGCGCCACCAGATCACCGGATGGCAGCGCCTCGCGCAGGCGATGAGCGATCTGCACCAGGAGCACGTCGCCATAGCCATGGCCCATCGAGTCGTTCACTTCCTTGAAGCGATCAAGATCGATGAGCATGATCATCAACTGCTGATTTTCCGGAATGAAATTGACCAGTTCCCGCAGGTGTTCGTTGAGATAGATTCGGTTCGGCAACCCCGTCAACGGATCATGCGTGGCCATGTGGTGCAGTCGGTGCTCGACCTGCTTGCGGTCGGTAATATCGGTCAACCCACCGGACCACTCTTTGATGTTGCCGTGGTCATCGAAGATGGGCACGGCGTGACCGGACATATGCCGGTACTGGCCGTCAGCCTGGCGGACGCGGTACTCGGCGCGCCTGTTTGCAAAGACTGAGCGCATTTCCTCGACAAGGGCTTCCAGTTCGGGGCGATCTTCGGGATGCACGGCTTCGAGCCAGCCCTTGCCGCGCGATTGCTCGAACGTCTGCCCGGTGAACTCGTTCCAATCAGGCTGTGACTCGACGATATCCACCAGCGGGCTGGTCGACCAGACGAGGCTGTTGGTAGCCTTAACCAGCCCCTTGAAGCGACGCTCGTTGGCCGCCATTTTCTGCTCGACCTCGAGCCGCGCCCGGTTGGCTCGATCGCGTTGCACCACCAACGCCGCCGTATTGGCGAGCAGCGTGATGCCCTGCTGTTCCAGAGATGACGGCGCTGCGCAGACGCTGCTGTAACAGGCAATGGTGCCCATCACTTCGCCGCTGTGCGAAAGAATGGGTGTGGACCAGCAAGCGCGCAGGCCATGCTCGAGCGCCTTGTCTCGGTGCCTGGCCCAGGACGGATCGCCGCCAATGTCCAAGGCAACGCTTGGCTTGCCCGTGCGTACCGACACGCTGCAGGTGGTTCCATCGGAACCTGCGTCCATTGCATTGAGCGCAGCGACGAAATCTGAAGGAAGGCTGGACGCTTCAACGAATCGCAGCCTGCCATCCTCATCCAGGCGCATGATCGCTGCGCTAACAGTCCTAGCAGACTGCTTTTGGGCCGAGCGGGTCAGTTCGACCAGCACCTCCGTCAAGGGCGCGCCGGCCACCGCCAGCTCGAGTGCGCGCATCTGCCCTTCGGCAATCGCCTCGGAACGGCGGCAGTCGGTCACGTCCTGACTGATGAAGTGCAGCGCTCTCAACTCAGGGTGGGCGGTGGAGCGTCCGGTTACGCTGACCATCTGCACGCTGCTCTCGTCTACCAGCACACGGCATTCGAAGCGCACTTCGTCACCGGTCGAGAGGGTGATAGCAACGTGCTCGGCGACCGAATCACGGTCGTCCGGGTGGATATGCTCCAGAAATTCGGTGAGCGAGGTACTGCCCAAGGCACAGGCATCGAGCGCATGGGTGACGACCGCGACGGTCGCTTGGCCATCGCTCAGCGAGTCGTCCAGTTCGACGTACCACTCCAGCAAGCCAGCAGATCGCAGCGTGAAAGCAAGTCGGGATTGCAGATCTGGTTGGGCCATGCAGATATCCACACGTGGTATGGCGGGGTTCAGGTTGGACTCTTAGAGTCGGCCACCGTTCTGAGCACTATTCGTCTGCGCAGCTATCCATGTGCTCCTTGCACTGGTACGCGTAGTGCAAGAGCCGAAAAGACCGGGATAGAGCCTTCCGTAGCCGACGTTCAGTGTAGCTGCGTGCGATCTGTCTCGCTGCCTCGCTAAGCCGTGGCCGGACGTGGATGATCCGCCAGGACGTCCCGCACACAGCGGCGAAATAGCTGCTGCACCGGCAGCTGTCGGGCGCTGTGCCGCCCGACCAATACCAGCTCGCGATAGAACGTCGCGCCACCCAATCGCAGAACACGAACCGTCGGCGCACGTTCGAGCCATAACCCGGCCTCCGGCACCAGCGCGACACCCAGGCCACAGGCGACCATCTTTACAATGGCATCCAGCTCGTCGAGCTCCAGACCAGCACGTACGTCCAGGTGATGTTTGCGTAGGAACTGGCTCACCTGTCGCCCGCCGAAGGAATTGCGGTCGTAACGTACGAAAGGCTGCTCGACAAGCAGTTGCAGCGGATCATCGCCGGCGACGTCGAGCGGTGCGATCAGCACGAACGGTTCGCGTTGTATGAGCTCGGCGTCCAGTTCCTTGGGCAGGGCAAACGGCGGTCGGATCATGATTGCCAGATCAATCTCACCGGCATCGACTTGCGACAGCAAGTTGAGGGAAACGCCGGGAACCAGCTTTGGCGCGACGCCCGGCGCCTGCTCCAGCAGACGGAGCAGCACTGGTGGCAGTAGCCCGGTCTGTACCGTACCGATCGCACCGATGCGCAGTTCGCCCCGGTAGTCTTCCAACGACTCCGGCTGCCCCATCAGGCTGAACGTCTCCAGAATCTGTTCGGCCAGCGGCAAGGCTCGCAAACCCGCCGGATTGAGATGCGCGGAGCGGCCCGTTCGATCAAATAAACGCAGACCCAGTGCCTCCTCAAGATTCTTGATCTGCGCGCTGACGGCTGATTGGGTCAGACCGACTTTATGGCCTGCAGCGGCAAAACTGCCGCAACGGGCAATGGCGAGGAAGGTTCTCAGTTCACGGATCATAAGGACCTGATTGATCGAAATAGTCGAGGCTCGGCACGAACGATATCCGCTGTTGGTGGGTACGACAAATCGGCAAGATGGCGGTCACGGCCCCACCACAGAAGGAAGCCTTGATGAGCCTTTCCCCTTTTCACCTTGCGATCCCCGTATACGACCTGCCCGCCGCTCGCCGTTTCTATGGCGAAGTCTTCGGTCTGGCCGAAGGCCGCTCGTCTGAGCACTGGGTAGATTTCGATTTCTATGGCCATCAACTGGTCATCCATGAACATCCGCAGACGCCGTCGCAGGAAGCCGCACACACCAATGCCGTAGACGGCCACGACGTTCCGGTACCGCATTTCGGCATCGTTCTCAGCTGGCCTGAGTGGGAAGCATTGGCCGAGCGCCTGCGCGCCCGCGGCACCCGGTTCGTGATCGAACCTTATGTGCGATTCCAGGGCCAGGTCGGTGAACAGGCGACCATGTTTCTCTTCGATCCCTGCGGTAATGCCCTGGAATTCAAGGCATTCAAGGACATGAGTCAGCTGTTCGCCAAGTGACCCGATCCCCTGCCCCTCCAGTACCGAGTGGCTTGAGGCTGTTCACCGGTAAAGGGGAACTGTAATCCCGACATTTGCCCGCTAAACAAAAGCGACGATCTACCGATAACCCGGTATGCCAGACGCGACACCCTCCGGTGTCGCGCAGGGTATCTGTCAGCCGGTTTTTGCACTTCGTTGGTTGCAGCGAGTGCCGAGGCCGGTATCGTCCATCTACAAGCGGAGCCCCACCGTGCAACTCATCGATAACCGAGCACTGATCAACGATGCCTTGAGCCAGTCTGCGGAGCTGACAGGGGGGCGTTTCGATCATCGCTACTGGTTGAGCAAAGTGGCGGACGTCAAGCTGCTGATCATCTCCAAGCCCGAAGTGCTTTTCGACCTTTCGGTGAAGGTGTACATCCCTTTGCCAATAGGGCAGCAACCGCCGCTGACCTACGGCGACGGCTGGTTCAACTGGCACTTTCTCGGCAGTAAGAGCGCGGTCGTCACCATCGCCCGCGAGATCCTGTCGATTACGATGCGCAACCAGAAGGTGCAGTCGCCGGTGCTACAGGCCTGGCTGACGCAGCTGGTGTCGTTCAAGCACAGCGACCACACTATCGCTGTACTTGAACCCGAGCAACAACAGGACCTGGTAGGCCGTTAGGCGGTGTCACCGGCCCCCAGCGCGGCCTCTTCATAATCGAGTTCGCGTAGCAGGGTCTGCAGCATCTGCTCGTCTATGTCGTGCCGTTTCCTCATCCGATACATTTCCTTGCGCTGTACTCGAATGGCGTTGAGGCGGATATCCCGCTCCAGGGCCATGGTTTCACGCGCCTGGCTCGCCCGACCCTGGTGGTCCATCAAGGCTTCGATGTCCTTGCGGTAGGACTCGGTCACCCGTGCTGTCACCTCGCTGCGTAGCAGCATCTGGTCCGGATCATCGACGGGGTTGGCCTGCTTCCAGTTTTCCAGCCAGCTGACCGCCGCCTGTGCCGCGTTCCGGCGGGCCTTTTTCAATTCTTCACGATGCTCTTCAAGATCGTTGTTGGGCAGCTGCTTGAGGAAATACGGAATGCCCAGCGCACCGATCAGCAGCGACAGGATGATCACCGCGGCGGCGAGGAAGATCATCAGATCCCTGCCCGGAAATGGCGTATCGCCAATCATCAACGGAATCGAGAGCACACCCGCCAGCGTGATCGCGCCGCGCACGCCGGCCACGGCGCTGAGTGCGGAGAACAAGCGAAGCGGTTTGGGCTGGACCGTCTTGCCGAGCAGGCGGCGCACTCGCGCCTCGCTCCAGTGATAGACGAAAACGAATGAAAAGCGCACCACCAGCAGCAGCGCCATGATTGCCAGCGCACTGAACACCAGCATCGGCATGCTGTAGGTCCCTTGCCCGGCGGCTTCCCAGACGCGCTCGACAATCCGCGGGAACTGCAGACCCAGCAGCAGGAACACCAGGCCGTTAAAGCTGAAATCCAGCATCTCCCAGATGCTGCGGTTGAGGATCCGGGTACTGGTCTTGACCGGCAGCATGTCGATCCGGCTCTGCACCATGCCTGCCGCCACCGCCGACAGAATACCGGACATACCGGCATGCTCAGCCAGGAAGAAGGCAGCAAAAGGCAGCAGCAGAATCATCACCACGTAGGTCGACGGATCGAACAGATCGCGCGCCGTCATCCACTGTTTGCCCTTGCCCACCAACCAGCTCAGCCCTGCCCCGATCAGTAATCCCCCAAGCGCAATGATGAAGAATTCGCCGGTCACCGTGACCAGCGAAAAACTGCCAGTGATGGCCGCAGCCAAGGCGAACTTGAACGAGACCAGACCGGTGGCATCGTTCATCATCGCTTCACCTTCTAGCTGGTGAGACATGTGTCGCGGCAACCGGCCCTGGGCAATCGCGATCACCGCCAGCGCGTCGGTCGGCGAAAGGATCGCCGCCAGCGCAAAGCTCGCGCCCAGCGGAATGGCCGGTAGCAGCCAGTGAATGAAATAACCCACCACCACCAGAATGATCAGCACAAGCACCAGCGCCATGGCGGTCATTTCCGCACCGTGCTCGGTGAATTCGCGCTTGGGAATCTTCCAACCGTCGTAGAACAACAGCGGTGGAATGAACAACAGCATGAAGATCTCGGGCCGCAGCTCCACACCCATGCCAAAGGGCGGCAACGCCAGCACGCTGCCCATGATGATCTGCATGATCGGCAGTGGTAGGGGAACGACATTGGCCAGGACGCGGCTTGCACCCACGGCGAGCAGCAGCAGGAAGATGAGGTAAAGCGTTTCCATAGGGCGGGCTGATCTCTACAAAAAATAGGCGGGGCATGCGACGTTTGCGCGCATACGACAAAAGTATAGTCGGGAGGTTTTGGAATATCCGCTTCGCGGATCAGATCCGTCTGGACTAGCCCGCAGCAACCGCGACGCCTCGTGTGCTGCAAGCACAGACGTCATGGCTCAGGCGTCCCGTCACGCCTGACGTCTGCTTTTCTGTGATAAGGACCGTACCGCTTGTCGAAAAAAATCCGAGCCGCCGTACAGAGTGTCCGGCCAGGATGACATTGCGCCTATCCATGTCCGACCTTCTGGACAAATCCCTTCGCGCTGCAGCGCCCCGACCAGCCTGTTACTCGCCGTGCTAGAGCGGTCCGGCTGCGATTTAGTGACCGGCCATCGGCGGCTGCGCCTTCTCGCGTTCCGCTGGCACAGCTTTGGCTCATCCAACATACCCGGTTGCAGCGCAGTCCTCTCGGGTACCCCACCTCGTGGCGCAGCTGCGGGGCATGACAACAAGAACAAGGAAACCCAGATGAAAGCATCCCGTGCACCCCGCTTTCGCTACGCATCATCCCAGCGCCTGCGGCTGGCCTTCCCCACCCTGATCGCACTGGCGATCGCCCAGCCCACCCTCGCGGCCAGCTGTGGAGAGCTGGCCGGTACGCAGATTCCTGCCACTGCGATTGCCCTGCCAACCTCCGGTGCCAAGGTCACCGCTGCGACGCCGGTGCCAGGCGGTGGCAGCGCACCGCAGACGTTTGGCCCCCACTGCGACCTGAGCGTGGAAATCGCGCCGATTGACCGGAGCGCACCCAGCCTCAAGATGCGCATCGTTCTGCCTGAACAATGGAACAGCAAGGCGATGATGTATGGCGGTGGCGGCTATAACGGCACCGTACCTAACGTGGCCGGCAACGTTCCGGCTGGACCAATCGACCAACCGACGCCACTGGGCCGCGGCTATGCGGTATTTGCCAGCGATTCAGGCCACGTCGCCAACCCGGTTCATCCGGGTGACTTCGCCTGGAATGAGGAAGCCTTGGCCAACTACGGCCACGACGCCCTGAAGAAAACCCGTGATACGGCGATGTACCTGATCGAGCAACGCTACGGCGAGCCTCCGGTGCGCAGCTACTTCGCCGGCGGCTCCACCGGTGGCCGAGAGGCGCTTGCCGTCGTGCAGCAATGGCCGAAGGATTTTCACGGTGCGATCGCCCTCTACCCGGCCTACAACGCCGCCGCACTCGATTTGCAGTTCGGCCGCATTAGCCGTGCGCTGGCCGCGCCGGGCGCCTATCCCAGCCTGGAAAAGCGCGCCGCGCTGCTGGAAGCCTCGATGCAGGCCTGTGACGGGCTCGATGGCGTGCGCGACCGGGTGATTAGTCATCAGGCGGCGTGCAATGCCCAGTTCGATCCGGCAACCGCCAAACTCAACGGCCGTCCTCTGCGCTGCCGTGACGGCGCTGATACGGGAAGCAGTTGCCTGTCCGATGCACAAATCAATGCGCTCAAGGTGTTCGATACGCCGATCCGTTTCAGCCAGCCCTTGGCCAGCGGTGAACGCGGCTACCCCGGTTTCAATACCTGGGGCACCGATCTGGGCCGGCCGGGCGAAGGCTTGCAACTGGTAGTCAATCGACTGGGGCTGAATACCCTGCAACCTGACTACCCCATGCCGCCGCACGGCACCGGCTTTGCCGAAGGCGCGCCGTACCATTCGGGGTTCTGGGACGAGTGGGTGCGCTACTTCGTGACCCGAAATCCGGCGTTCAACTCGCTGACGCTGGACCCGGCCAACCTGGGCCCATGGCAGGCGCGCGTCGATGCGCTGTCGTTGCGTCAGGACGTCAACCAGACCGATCTGGCGGCGTTCGTTGCCAATGGCGGCAAGATTCTGATGGCTCACGGCACCTCGGATCAGCTGGTCAGCACCCGCGCCACGGCTGAGTATTACCGGCGCGTACAACAGGACATGGGCGTTGGGCAGACCCGTCGGTTCATGCGCTATTACGAAATCCCCGGCTACGCCCACGCAGCCAGCACGGTTTTCAATGCCGCCTGGGATTCGCTGACGGCGCTGGAGAACTGGGTTGAGCGCGGTGTCGCGCCCAGGCGGCAGATCGTGACTGACACCGTTGCGGTGCCGGGCCGCACCCGGCCGCTCTGCGAATACCCTGGCTGGCCGATGTACAAGCGACATGGTGATGTGGACGACGCCTCCAGCTTTGTCTGCGTGAGAAGTCGCGGTCATCAAAAGTAGGCAAAACCGGGCGGAGCGCCTCGGTCTGCCGGCCGTGCGCTCCGGTCCGCCTCTCCAAAACCGCAGAACAATATGAGTGCGGTTTTAAGCGCTGATCGCCACACTCGAGCGCGGCTTTCAATGGCAGTCCTTATCGCATCTGGCGAAGCTTTGAGCCGGTGCACGCGGCAGCAGCCGCGATCGCGACCACTTATCCGCAAGATCTCAAGCTCCTCGAGGCAGAGCCGATAGCTCCGTCGTTGCCGCGTCCTCACTCGACGGGCGGTTGGATAAGAGGTTGCTCATTCATGTTTTCGCTTCAAACCATCAAGGCTCGCTATACGGTCACTTTCGTCGGCTTTGTGCTCGTGGTCGTACTGTTTACTGTTCTGGGTATCAAGCGTTTCGTCACGCCTCAACTCATTGCAGCTGGCGAGTCCATCGTGCTTTCCGAGGTCAACGAAATCGGTCAGAGCATCTCGATCCAACTGGCGCAGGTCGCCGCTCAGGCGAGGAGCATCACGCAAACCGTTCCCATGCTGAACAGCGATGAGATCGATCGCGTCCTGCCGGGCCTGGTTGACCAGTACGGTGACGTGAAGGTCTTCGGCGGCGGCATCTGGCCCCTGCCGGAAAAGCGCACGCCCGGACGTGCCAAGCACAGCACCTTCTATCATCGCGACCAGTCCGGAAAGCTGGTGGTGAACACCCACTGGAACTCCCCCGAATCGCTGAATTATTTCGAGCAGCCCTGGCACCGTGGCGGCTTGCAGGCACCGCGCGGCAAGTGCGTATGGGCCGCCGCATATAAGGACGATGCCAGCGCCGAACCGCGCACCAACTGCGCCATGGCCATCTACAAGGACGGCGCGGCGTGGGGCGTGTCGACGATCGACCTGACCCTGGGATTCTTCAACCAGCTGGTTGCGGAAAAGCAGGACGAGATCGGTGGCGAAGTCATGATCGTCGAGGCCGACGGCAAGATTCTCAGCAACCAGCCGCAGCTGAGCGGCGACATGGTGCTGCGCAACGTGTCCGAGCTGTCCAGCCAGTCGCCTTTCATCGCCACTATCCAGAAGGCGCTGGCAGGCAAGTCACAACAGCTCCAGCGGGAAACCTACAGCAGCAAGACCGGAGAAGAGTTCAGCTTCTTTCTGACACCCATCGAAGGAACACCCTGGCTGCTGGCCGCAGCATTGCCCACCGCTCATCTCGAGGCGAAGAGCGACGCGATGCTCAAGGCGCTGGCGTCTCTGCAGATCCCGATGGTGCTGATCCTGATGGTGCTGATGATCCTTGCGCTGAACCAGCTGATGAAGCGCCTCAACGTGCTGCGTTCGAATATCGATGCGCTGTCCGCTGGCGATGCTGATCTGACCAAGCGAATCGATATCAAAGGCAAGGACGAGGTCGATCAGGTCGGGCGCTCAGTCAATGGTTTCATCGGTTATCTACAGAACATGATGATTGATGTGAGCGACGCGACGACCCAGATCCACACCGAAATCGGCCAGCTCAAGCAGCTGTCACGTTCGACCAACGATGCGCTGGCCCGACATGCGTCGGAAACCGATCAGGCGGTCACGGCAATCAATGAAATGAGTTCGACCGCGGAGTCCGTTGCGCAAAGCGCCAGCGACACCGCTGCGTACACGCAAACCGCCAACCACAACGCGCTGTCATCGAAGCTGGTCGTGGACGACGCGTCCACCAGCGTGCGCGCGCTGGTAAGCGAAGTCGAAAGCGCAACCGCCAAAGTGCAGGCGATGGAAACCGACGCCAAGCGCATCAACGACGTGCTGGGCGTCATCGGCGATATCGCCGGGCAGACCAATCTGCTTGCGTTGAACGCTGCAATTGAAGCCGCACGTGCCGGTGAGCAAGGTCGGGGTTTCGCAGTGGTTGCCGACGAGGTTCGTGCCCTGGCGGCCCGCACCCAGCAAAGCACGTCCGAGATCAATGAAATGCTGCACCACCTGCAGCAGGCCGTGGGTTCCGCCGTTCAGGCCATGGAGCAGACCAAGGTCAGCTGCCAGGCGACTGCAGATAAGACTGCCCAGGTCACGGTCGGCCTCGACGAGATGACCAACTCGGTCGTTCACATCAACGATCTGAGCACCCAGATCGCCACCGCCGCCGAAGAACAAAGCGCAGTGGCCGAGGAGATCAATCGGAACATGGTTGCGGTTCGCCACGTGGTCGACGAGCTGGTGGAAAGCGGCGTGAGCGTGGACCGCAGCACCGAGTCGCTGCTCAGCACCAACGGACGTCTGACCGCGGTAGTGAATCGATTCAAGGTGCGCTAACACGAGGTACTCGTTAACAGAAAGGCCCTGCGGGGCCTTTTCGTTTTTGAATCGTTCACCAGTTCAGTCGCGAAGAAATTTCAGTACTGAGCGGGTGAAACGCTCTTCCGCTTCGACGTTGGACAGGTGCGCAGCATCGAGCTCCACAAGCTCGGCGTTGGCAATCCGTTGCTCAATGAAACGGCCGTGTTCGGTGGTGGTCACAGGGTCCTGGCTGCCACAGACGATCAGCGTCGGCACCTTGATCGCGCCCAGCTGCTTACGGTGGTCGGCGTCACGCACCGCAGCGCAATTGGCGGCATAGCCGGCGGGTGAGGTGCTGGCAATCATCTGGGTGATGCGCGCGACCTCTACGGGGTGCTGCGCCGCGAAATCAGGCGTGAACCAGCGCGCGACAGAGGCGTCACGCATGTCGCGCATCGCCTGCTCACCGCCTTCTAGTACGGTGTTGATGCGCTCATCCCAGACCTCATCAGTGCCGATTTTGGCGCCGGTATTGCAGACCACCAGCCGTGTCAGGCGCTCGCCAGCATGGATGCCGAGCCATTGACCAATCAGGCCGCCCATAGAAAGACCGCAGAAGGCGAAACGGTCGATACCCAGCGCGTCTGCCAGGCCCAGCACATCGCGGCCAAGTTGCTCGATGCTGTAGGGCCCCGGCGTGACGGACGAGCTGCCGTGGCCGCGTGTGTCGTAGCGCAGCACCCGGAACTGCTCGCTGAAGGCAGGCACCTGGGCATCCCACATCTCGTGCGTGGTGCCCAGCGAGTTGGACAGCACCAGCACCGGCGCATCGACCGGGCCTTCGAGACGGTAGTTCAGTTCGCCATCGGCGAGTTTGACGGTGGGCATGGCAAATCTCTCTGGGAAATTGATTTAAAAATAGCCAAAAACGAGCGAAAACGATGGGCTTGTGGCGTGCCGCAATGAGTCATACATCATGGCGCGAAGCCCATCAAAGGCCGTATGCCGCCATGGCGGTCACAACGGTGGGCTGAAGCCCACCCTACGGGAGCGGACCTCCACTACAAGGGTTGGCTTCGTAGAGTGGGCCGGGAGGCGCTCTGCTTCAGCCCACTGCGTAAAGGCTCAGCACTGCCGTAGGGTGGGCTTCAGTCCACCATCCTCCGCGCAAATGCTGAAGTCGAAAATTTAAAGTTTGTGCTGAGGAATGAGCCGGCGCTGCACAAGCCATGAGCGGCTGAGCCCATCACAGCTGTGAAATATTGGTGGGCTGAAGCCCACCCTACCAGCGTGCAGCAGTTCTTGTAGGGTGGGCTTCAGCCCACCACGGCGCGCCTCTTAGACTTTCTCAACCGCTAACGCCAGGCCCTGCCCTACACCCACACACATGGTCGCCAGGCCGAGCTTGCCGCCGCTCTTTTCCAGCGCGTGCACCGTCGTCAGTACCAGCCGCGCGCCGCTCATACCCAACGGATGGCCGAGGGCAATGGCGCCGCCCTGCGGATTGACCTTCGGGCTGTCGTCTTCGAGACCGAGATCGCGAGTCACCGCCAGCGCTTGTGCGGCGAAGGCTTCATTGAGTTCGATTACGTCGAAGTCGCTTACCGCCAGGTTCAGCCGCTCGCACAACTTGCGTACCGCCGGCACCGGGCCGTAGCCCATTACGCGTGGCGCGACGCCGGCACTTGCCATACCGAGCACCTTGGCGCGAGGCGTCAGGCCATATTTCCGCACCGCTTCTGCACTGGCCAGGATCATCGCCGCCGCACCGTCATTGACGCCCGACGCATTACCCGCAGTGACGGTCTTGTCCGGTCCGTTGACAGGTTTGAGCTTTGCCAGCGCCTCGGCCGTGGTGTCCGGACGCGGGTGCTCGTCGGTATCCACGACGGTGTCACCCTTGCGGCCCTTGATCACCACCGGAACGATTTCTTCAGCGAAGAACCCCGCGGCCTGCGCCTTGCCGGTGCGCTGCTGGCTGCGCAGGGCGAAAGCGTCCTGATCCTCGCGGCTGATCTTGTGCGCTTCCGCAACGTTGTCAGCGGTCTGCGGCATGGCATCGACGCCGTACATTTCTTTCATCTTCGGGTTGATGAAGCGCCACCCGATGGTGGTGTCCTCGATCTTCTGGGTTCGCCCGAACGCCGTATCGGCTTTACCCATCACATAAGGCGCACGGGTCATGGACTCGACGCCGCCGGCGATGGCCAGCTCCATCTCGCCGCAGGCGATGGCGCGGAAGGCGCTGCCCACCGCATCCATTCCAGAGGCGCAGAGGCGGTTAAGGGTCACACCCGGCACGGTTTCCGGCAGGCCGGCCAGCAGTGCGGCCATGCGCGCCACGTTACGGTTGTCCTCGCCGGCCTGGTTGGCGCTACCCATGAAGACCTCTTCGATCGCTGCAGGATCGAGGCCGGGATTGCGTTCCAGCAGGGCTTTGATTGGCGTGGCCGCCAGGTCGTCGGTACGCACGGCAGCCAAAGCCCCGCCGAAGCGGCCGATGGGTGTCCGTACGGCGTCGCAGATAAAGACTTCGCGTGTCACTCGTCACCTCCAGATTGTCCGTGGGCGGCAGCGGTGCGGGCTTCAAGGGCACGCAGAGCTCCCAGCTCGTGTTCGGTTGGTGGCGCGGTTTCGCCCAGATCATCAGCGAACCGGATCGCCCAGCCGGTGTTCTCGATCACCTGTTCGCGGGTCACGCCCGGGTGCAGCGAGGTCACCACGAATTCGTTGGACCCGGATTCGGGCTCCATAATGCACAGGTCGGTGATGATTCCCACCGGCCCATTGCCTGGCAAACCGAGCTGCTTGCGATGCTCCCCGCCTTCACCAAAACCGACCGACGTGATGAACGCCAGCTTGTCGACGAAGGTTCGGTGCGACTGCTTGAGGATGATCAGCACCTGCTTCGCCGAGCCGGCAATTTCTGGCGCGCCGCCCGCCCCTGGCAAGCGAACTTTCGGTTGGTGATAGTCGCCAATCACCGTGGTGTTGATGTTGCCGTACTTGTCGACCTGCGCCGCCCCGAGGAAACCGACGTCGATCCGCCCGCCCTGCAACCAGTATCGGAATATCTCAGCGGTCGGCACCACGGTGTCAGCCGTCTCCGCCAGTTCGCCATCACCGATGGACAAGGGCAATACGGACGGCTTGGCCCCGATCGGACCGGACTCATAAATCAGCACCACTTCAGGCGCATGGGTCAGGCGGGCCAGGTTGGCCGCCTTGGACGGTAGACCAATGCCGACGAAGCAGACGTTGCCATTACCCAGGCGACGGGACGCTGCAACCGTCATCATTTCGTTTGTGCTGTAGTCATTGGCGTGAGCGTTCATCAGTTGGCCTCCTGCTGCGCGGCCAGCTTGGCCCCTATCTTTTCTTGAAAGGCTGAAAAATCTTCAGTACCGCGAATGAACTCGTCGATCCAGGCGGTGAAGCTGTCGCGGTCGCGAGCGATCGGGTCCCACTGCTGGTAGAAGCGGTTGTCGCGCTCGTAATAGCCATGGGCATAGGACGGGTGCGCCCCACCGGGTACCAGGCACACCGCGCTCAGCGCCCAGGTTGGCAATACACAGGCATTCATCGGTGCTTGTAGGTCATCGACGATTTCCTCGACGGTGACGATGCAGCGCTTGGCCGCCAGCGCCGCCTCCTTCTGCACGCCAAGAATCCCGGCGATCAGCACGTTGCCTTTGCGGTCGGCCTTCTGCGCATGAATCACGGTCACATCGGGCCGCACACTCGGAACGGCAGCCAGCTTCTCACCGGTGAAGGGGCAATCGATGAACTTGATCATCGGATTGACCTTCGGCAGGTCGGAACCGAGGTAGGCGCGAAGCACGGCAAACGGCAAACCCGAAGCGCCAGCGACATAGGCGTTGGCCAGATCGGCGTGGCTGTGTTCCTCGATCTCCAGCGGCTGCGGCCACTGTTTCTCTACAGCGTCACGCAGGCGATGAAGGGAGCCGACGCCAGGATTGCCGCCCCAGGAAAACACCAGCTTTTTCGCGCAGCCGGCGCCGATCAGCAGGTCATAGACGAGGTCGGGCGTCATCCGCACCAGTGTCAGGTCCTTTTTGTCCTGGCGAATGATCTCGTGCGCAGCGGCCGTTGGAATCAGATGCGTGAAGCCTTCAAGGGCAACGGTATCCCCGCTGCTGACGAAGCGATCCACTGCTTCGCGAAGGGAAAGGAGTTCAGCCATGGGTCGGTCTCATGTTGGTGTCTGGGTGCGCAGAGAGAAGCGCGTGCCATCAACACTAACCACCGAATGAAACCAGAACAATCCGATAATCGATTCATTGTGCGATTATCGAACAGAAGCGTACCCGTCTCGGCAAGCTTAAAACCGGCACCGGCGTGCTCGATCAGTGGAAGAGTCGCGTGCTCAGTTCCCTGCTCGCCTCGAGCAAAACCGGCAGGAAGCGGGACTCCAGCTCCTGCTTGGTCACCCGGCTCGCATGGGTGCCAACGTTGAGTGCGGCCAGCACCTGCCCGGCAGAGTCCTTCAGCGGCACGGCCAGCGAGCGCAAGCCGACTTCCAGCTCCTGATCGATGATGACCCAACCTTTCTGCCTTATTTCCTCAACCGACGCACGGATCGCTTCAGGTGTATGTAGCGTGCGGCTGGTCTTGACCTGAAGATTCGCGTGTTCGAGGTACTCCGTCAGTGCCGCGTCGTCCAGCGCAGCCAGCAGAATCCGACCCATCGAGGTGCAGTAGGCCGGCAAACGGCTGCCCACGCTGAGATCCACCGAGATCAACCGCTGGGGCGTGGCCGATCGCGCCACATACAGCACTTCGTCGCCTTCCAGCGTGGCCATCGAACAGGCTTCGTGCAGCTCATCGCTGAGCCGATCGAGGATCGGCTGCGCCGTCACCGCCAGCGGTGTGGACGACAGATAGGCGTGTCCGAGCGTGAGGACTTTTGGCAACAACGAATAGGTGCGCCCATCGGTCGTGGCGTAACCGAGCTTGATCAATGTGTGCAGGCAGCGCCGCACGGCCGCGCGGGGTATTTCCGTGCGGTGGCTGATCTGCGCGATGGTCAGATGGCGTTTGCGCTCCTGGAACGCATGGATCACCGCCAACCCCCGCGCCAGTGAGGTCATGAAGTTCGGGTCGCCGGTCAGCGCCTCGATTCGCTTGGCGGGCGAGGCGATAATGGCCGGCGCCATAGGGGCAAGGTTGGGGCGAGATTCGTCGGTCATGAGCGGCAGCTTCGGCTAGGAGCGATGGGCGATTATCGTCCGACAGGTCGATAATCGCAAAGCCACCCATACTTAGATGTGGACTGCGGTCGCGCCCAGATACCTGCTTGGTTCAGGGAAGGTCATTGGATTGACTCAGCGCGCGGTTGCTCCTTTTCTAGCGGTGCTGGCGTGCTGACAGGTGAAGGCGTTTGAGAACGCCTGGGCGTGAGCAGCACGTGGGCAGCGATGCCGAAGATCAGTCCCCAGAACGCAGCGGACAGACCGAGCAATGACATGCCAGACGCCGTGACGAGGAAGGTGATCAACGCAGCTTCGCGATCTTCCGGCACCGACATCGCGGTACTCAATGCCCCGCCAATGGCCGCGAGGAGCGCCAGCCCCGCCAGCGCCGCAATCAGCGCAGCGGGAAAGGCGGTGAAGATCGAAACCAGCGTGGCGCCAAAGATGCCCAGCAGCAGGTAGAACAGCCCACCGGAGATTCCAGCAACGTAGCGTTTGTCGGGGTCTTCGTGAGATTCCTTGCCGGTGCAGATCGCAGCCGTGATTGCCGCAAGGTTCAGACCGTGGCAGCCAAACGGTGCAAGCAGCAAACTGCCCAGCGCGCTGCTGCTGATCAGCGGGCTCGCGGGCGTCTGATAACCGTCATTACGCAGCACGGCCATGCCCGGTACGAACTGGCCGGTCAGCGACACCATCACCAACGGAAACGCGACGCCGAGGATGACCTGCCAACTGAACTCGGGTGTGATCCAGACTGGCGTCGCGAGCCCGATCACCAGCGCCTCGCTGCGCAGCTCGCCGCTACCGGCCGCGATGGCCACGCCGACGATCAGCACTGCCATGACGGCGTAGCGAGGCATCACTCGTTTGAACAGCAGGTAGGTGCCGAGCATTGCCAATACCAACCAGGGTTGCTCCTTCACCGAAACGAACAACCCCGTGCCGAAGCGAAACAGGATGCCCGCGAGCATGGCGGCCGAAATCGCCGCAGGGACTCGGCGGATGATCTTGTCGAACGCCCCGGAAAGCCCGACCAGCAGAATAATCACGCTGGATACCAGATAGGCGCCAACCGCCTGGTTCATGCTGATGTCCGGCAACATGGTGACCAGCAACGCCGAACCCGGTGCGGACCAGGCAATGATGATCGGCACCTTGTAGCGCAGACTCAGCACAATGCCGAGCACACCGCTGCCGATGGAGACAGTCCAGACCCAGGACGACACAACCTCACGCGGCAGACCGCCCGCTTCTGCCGCCTGAAAGATGATGACCAGTGGGCCTGCATAGGAAATCACCGTCGCAATGAATCCCGCTATCACGGCGGAGAGGGAGATGTCTCTCAAAAGCCTGTTCATGACGCCTCGCAAGTCATGCCTGGCGGTCCGTGACAACGTCCGGATCGCTCGTATTGTGGGTCCTGCTTCTGAGCGTAGGGTGGATGACGCTTCACCCATCCACCACCGGCACCGCAAAAAAAGCCGGTGGATGAAAACGGCGTCATCCACCCTACGTTGCCTTGGGCACGGTGTCGTTTCTTACCACTGTGCTGACAAGCGCAGCCATCGTTCCTATCAGGCAACCCCTTGCGTAGGGTGGATGACGCTTCACCCATCCACCGCCTGCACCGCAAAAAGCCGGTGGATGAAAACAGCGTCATCCACCCTACGTTAGCTTGGGCGCGGTGTCGTTTTTTCCACTGTGCCGACCAGCACACCCATCGTCCCTATCAGGCAATTCCCTTACGTAGGGTGGATGACGCTTCACCCATCCACCACCGGCACCGCAAAAAGCCGGTGGATGAAAACAGCGTCATCCACCCTACTTCGGCCGACGATTGGTTACGCCTCCTGCAACGCCCTTGGTCGGCGGCTGCGCTGCTCGGCCGTTGGAGCGGGCGCTTGCTGCAATTGGAAGTCGAACTCGACTTCAGCAAACCGCCCTTCCACACCGCGGGCATGTGCCGCTTCCGGATCATCGTTAAAGTGAATGTCACCAATGAGCCCGTCGCGAGTGGCATAGGCGAAGTCGTCCCAGAGGTATTTGTCGCCCGACAGGTTGATCTGCGTGGTCAGGTGGCGATGACCGGGCGCTGAGATAAAGAAGTGAATGTGCGCCGGGCGCTGACCGTGCCGGCCCAGCTGGTTCAGCATTTCCTGGGTCGGACCATCCGGCGAACAGCCGTAGCCGGACGGCACGATGCTGCGCGCGCGGTAGCGGCCTTCGGCATCGGTGATGATTCGGCGGCGCAGGTTGTAATCCGTTTGGCTCTTGTCGAAGTACGAGTAGTTGCCCTGAGTGTTGGCGTGCCACAGGTCCACCGTAGCACCGGCCAGTGGTTTGCCATCCGGCCCGGTGACCTGGCCGTGAAGGAACATCACGGTCGAGACGCCATCTTCGCTGCCGTCATCCATACGCGCTTCGCCTTCCACGATCGGTGCGCCGGCGACATACAGCGGGCCTTCGATTGTGCGTGGGGTGCCGCCAGTCAGGCCGACTTCAGCGTCCTTGGCATCTTCCAGCAGGTCGAGAAAATGCTCGAGGCCGAGACCGGCCACCAGCAGACCAGCTTCATTGCGGCCGCCGAGGCGGTTGATGTAATCCACCGCTTTCCAGAACTCATCCTGAGTGATCTTCAAGTCTTCAATGATCCGTGCCGCATCGGACAGAATGCGGTGGGTCACGGTCTTCATGCGAGTGTTGCCCTGGTCGTTCTGAAAGCCGCTGGCTTCCTTGAAGAATTGCTGGACTTCCGGGGAGTGGGAAATTTTCACAGTCATGGCTCAGGCCTCATCTTGTAGTTGTGGTGACGCGATTAGCTGGCCGGCGCCACGCCAGCCTTGGAAAGTCGATCAGCTGTCGTCTTCACGAACCGAGGACGGGTGCCGGCACAGCGGATTGACCTCGATCTCCATGTAGGGAAACAGCGGCAGCTGCATCAGGGTGTCGTGCAGTTCCTGCACGCTGGCCACATCGAACACGCTGTAGTTGGCGTACTGGCCGGCGATGCGCCACAGGTGGCGCCACTTGCCTTCGCGCATCAGGCTTTGCGCCAATTCCTTCTCGTCAGCCTTCAGCTTGAACGCCTTGCCGGGGTCCATATCGACGGGCAGTTTTACGATCATCTTTACGTGGAACAGCATCAGTTCAGCCTCCGTTTACGTGCGGCTGAAGAACGCCAAGCGCTCTTCATCGAGGGTCAGACCCAGGCCCGGCGTGCGCGGCACTTCCAGCTGGAAGTCGCGGTAGACCGGCGCCTCGGTGACGATTTCTTCGGTGAGCAATAGCGGTCCGAATAGCTCGGTGCCCCAGGCCAGCTTGTTGAGGGTGACGAAGGCATGCGCTGAGGCCAGGGTGCCGATGGCGCCTTCGAGCATGGTGCCGCCATACAGCGCGATACCGGCGGCCTCCGCGATCTGCGCGGTGCGCAGCACGGCACGCGGGCCGCCGTTCTTGGCGATCTTCAACGCGAAGATGCTGGCCGCGCCGTCAGCGGCCAGGCTGAACGCGTCCTCCACACTCTCGATGGATTCGTCGGCCATGATCGGTGCCGGGCTGCGCTGGTTCAGGCGGATCTGGCCGCCGCGATTGATCCGCGAGATCGGCTGTTCGATCAGGTCGATGCCGTTGTCGCCCAGCACCTGGCAGGCACGCAGCGCCACCGACTCGTCCCACGCCTGGTTGACATCGACGCGCACGCTGGCGCGCTCGCCGAGGGCCTGCTTGATGGCGATGACGTGCTTGAGGTCGGCATTCACTTCGCCAGCGCCGATCTTCAGCTTGAAGATGCGATGGCGGCGGATATCCAGCATGCGCTCGGCCTCTTCGATGTCCTTGGCGGTGTTGCCGCTGGCCAGGGTCCAGGCGACTTCCAGGCTGTCACGTACGCGGCCGCCGAGCAGCTCGCTGACCGGCAGCCCGAGGCGCTTGCCCTGAGCGTCCAGCAGCGCGCTTTCCAGGCCGGACTTGGCGAAGGTGTTGCCCTTCGCCGCCTTATCCAGCCGCAGCATGGCGGCGTTGATATTCGCCGCGTCCTGCCCCACCAGCAGAGGGCCGAGGTGGCTGTCGATGTTTTGCTTGATGCTTTCCGGGCTCTCGTTGCCGTAGGCCAGGCCACCGATGGTGGTGGACTCGCCGATGCCTTCGATACCGTCGCTGCACTGCACTCGGATGATCACCAGCGTCTGTTGCTGCATGGTGTGCATCGCCAGCTTGTGCGGGCGGATGGTCGGCAGGTCGACGATGATCGTCTGGATGCTTTCGATCAGGATGGGGCTCATATCGATTTCCGATTTACCAATGTCAGGGTTCACGCCTTGGCCGCTGACAGCACGATCGGCGCGGCTTCTGGGCTGCGCTTGCTGGAGATGGCGAAGGCGGTCATGGCCAGTGCGGCGACGATGCCCGGGACGGCAAAGGCCATGAAGTTGAGCTGCAGCGGCAGGTTGATGCCCAGCAGCGCGCCGCCCAACAGCGGGCCGACGATGGCGCCGTTGCGACCGATACCCGAGGCCCAGCCAAGACCGGTGGAGCGGATCGACAGGCCGTAGAACTGCGCGGCGGTTGCGTACAGCAGGATCTGCGTGCCAATCACCGTGGCGCCGGCGATGAAGATCAGGGTGTAGAGCACCGGCATCGGCGTCTTGAAGCCCAGCAAACTGATCGAGGCCACCGACACGGCGAAGAACACCACCACGACTTTTGACAGGTTGTAGCGATCGCCCAGCCAGCCGCCGAGAATCGCGCCAGCCATCCCCCCGAAATTCAGCGCCAGCAGGAACGACAGGCTGGATCCCAGGCTGTAACCGGCGTTGGCCATCAGTTTCGGCAGCCATGAACCCAGCGCGTAAACCATCAGCAGGCAGCAGAAGAACGCCAGCCACAGCGAGAAGGTGCGCACACCACGGCCATCGCGGAACAACTCCAGCACCGAAGCGCTCTTGCCCTTCACGTCGGTCATCACCAGCTCATCGGCAGCGGTCAGTTGGCGGCTCGGGTCGACCTTGTTCAGCAGCGCCCGCGCCTGATCAGCCTTTCCCTGACGAACCAGGAAGCCGACGGATTCCGGCAGGTACCAGAGAATCACCGGCAACAGCAGCAGCGGCACGGCAGCGGCGAAGAACATCGCTTCCCAGCCGAAGCGCGGCAGCACGAAGATCCCCAGGCCAGCCGACAACATGCCGCCCAGCGAGTAGCCGCTGAACATCAGGGCCACCAGCGTGCTGCGCAGTTTCTTGGGCGCGTACTCGTTCATCAGTGCCACCACGTTGGGCATCAACCCGCCGCAGCCGAGGCCGGCGAGAAAGCGGAAGATGCCGAACTCGGTCGGTGTGCTGGCGAAACCGTTGAGCACCGTGGCACCGCTGAACAGCACAAAGCAGATGGCGATGCCCTTCTTGCGGCCGATGCGGTCGGCCAGGGTGCCGAAGAGCAGCGCGCCGAACATCATCCCGAACAGCGCGTAACTGCCCAGCGCACCGGCTTCCAGCGGGCTCAGCCCCCATTCCTTCATGATCACTGGCAGCACCACGCCATAGATGAACAGGTCGTAGCCGTCGAAGATCAGCAGCAGTGCGCAGAGGCACACGACGAGCCAGTGAAAGCGGCTGAAGCGCGCGTTATCGATGATTTCGTGAACATCTACTTTTCGCATGGCAAGACTCTCTATTGTTTTTGTTAGTCGTTAACTGCGTGCTAGCCGCGTTCGGCGGCGGGACGGTTCAACCCAGGTCGCCACCACCCACCGGCAGGGTCACGCCAGTGATGTAGGAGGCGTCATCCGAGGCGAGAAACAGGATGGCGCCGGCCTGCTCGTCAATCGTCCCGTAGCGCTTCATCAGGGTTGAATCGACGGTCTGATCGACGATCTGCTGGTACCAGATCTTTTCCAGCTCGCTCTGCTCCGCGGCGTTGCGCGGGATGCGGCGGGGCGGCGCTTCAGTGCCGCCCGGTGCGGTGGCGTTGACGCGGATCCCGCGCTGGGCGTTCTCGAACGCCAGGCAAGCGGTCAGCGCATTGACGCCGCCCTTCGCCGCGCCATAAGGCACACGATTCAGGCTGCGCGTGGCAATCGAAGAGACGTTGACGATGGCGCCCGCGCCCTGCTCCAGCATGTGCGGCAGCGCGGCGTGACAGCACCACAGCGTGGGGAATAGCGAGCGACGCACTTCGGCCTCGATCTCGTGTTCCTGGTAATGCTCGAAGGGCTTGGCCCAGATGGTGCCGCCGACGTTATTGACGAGGATGTCGAGGCGGCCGAAGCGGTCCTTTGCCGCGGCCATGACGCGATGGCAGTCGGCAAATTGCTCGAGGTCGGCGGTCAGGGTCAGCACCTCGATACCCTTCGCCCCCAGCTCATCGGCCAGCTCGTGGACCAGCTCGGAGCGGTCGACCAGAATCAGCCGTCCACCCTCTTCGCCCATGCGCTCGGCCACACGCCGCCCGATGCCCTGCGCGGCGCCGGTGATCACTGCAACCTTGTTTTCAAAACGCTTGTTCATCTACCCATCCTCGATGTGTTCGAAGCGACGCACGCCCCTTGTAGGAGCGAGCTTGCTCGCGAAGTTTTTTGGGACGTTGATCCAGGCGAACCTGCTGGCCTTTTCGCGAGCAAGTACCCTAGGGTGGGCTTTAGCCCACCGCCAGCACCCCATTGGTGGGCTAAAGCCCACCCTACAAATTTGAACTGCGGCGTTGATCGTTCCAACGCTCCGCGTGGAATGCCGCCCTGGACGCTCCACGTCCCCGCAGTGCGTCACAACCAGGGCTCCCACGCTGGAGCGTGGGAACTAGGCGCTGGCGGCAAACTTCTCGTAGTAGAAATTCGCAGGCTCCAGCCCTTGCTCACGGATGAAGCCGCTGACCGCCTCGACCATCGGAGGCGGGCCGCAGAGGTAGATGTCCACCTCACCGTCGTTCAGGTGTTTGGGCTCGATGTGCTGAGTTACATAGCCCTTCTGCGGATAGGCGCTGTCCGGGCTGGCGACGCAGGCGCTGTAGCTGAAGTTGGGGATGCGCGCGGCGAAGGCCTCGAGCTTCTCCATCTCCACCAGGTCG
Source organism: Stutzerimonas xanthomarina DSM 18231 (assembly GCF_900129835.1). Lineage (GTDB taxonomy): Bacteria > Pseudomonadota > Gammaproteobacteria > Pseudomonadales > Pseudomonadaceae > Stutzerimonas > Stutzerimonas xanthomarina. The sequence continues at coordinate 223,671 of NZ_FQXA01000002.1, read as the reverse complement.
TGGTCGTGGGTGACGCCGTAGATGAGGTGCAGCGGGTGCTCACTGCCCTGCTCGGCGATCTTCTCCAGCATCGCGGTGAATGGCGCGAGGCCGGTGCCGCCGGCCAGCAACAGCAGCGGCCGTTTGATCTCGCGCAGGTAGAAGGCGCCGAGCGGGCCAGCTAGGTTAACGCTGTCGCCAGCCTTGGCGAGGTTGGTCAGGAAGCTGCTCATCAGCCCGCCCGGCACGTTGCGGATCAGGAAGCTAACCTCGCCATCCTTTTGCAGCGAGCTGAAAGAATAGGCGCGGGTCTGATCGCTGCCAGGCACCTGCAGATTGACGTACTGCCCGGGCAGGAACGCCAGCTGGTTCAACGCCTCGCCTTTGATCGACAGCGCGATCGTGCTCTCGGAAAGCTGCCGAACGTTGCTGATGGCGGCCTGGTAGTTGGCCTGCTGGGTCTTGCAGATGTCCGAGGCGGCCGGCACGCGAACCACGCAGTCGCTTTCGGCGCGCATCTGGCAGGTCAGTACGTAGCCCTGCTCGGCCTCGGCTTCGCTGAGCGCGTCTTCTATATATTCCTCGCCGAGGTCATAGCGACCGCTTTCGGCGAAGCATTTACAGGCGCCGCAGGCACCGTCACGGCAATCCAGCGGGACGTTGATGCCCTGGCGATAGGCGGCGTCGGCGACGGTTTCGCCGATAGCGGCGTCGATGAAACGAGTAACACCGTCTTCGAAGTTCAATGCGATCTTGTGAGTCATGGCGGCGCCCTCAGAGGTGGTAAACGTCGATCATCTGGCGGATGTAGTCGTTCTTCAGCACGACCTTCTTGGCCTTGATCAGCGGGTTCTCGCCGCGCGTATCGAGGGTGTAGAAGCTGGTGCCGTAGAAGTGGTCGACCGTCTTGTAGCGAAAGCTCATCGTGTGCCAGTTGAAGCGCAGCTTGCAGACGCCGTCGGCTTGCTCGAGCAACTCGAGGTTGCTGATGTTGTGGCTCGTGCGAGTGTCCGGAATGGTCGCGCTGGAGCGCTCGGTGCGGATGCGGAACACCCGGTCTTCGAGGCCGCTGCGGTTGCCGTACCAAATCAGCGAAATTTCGCTCATCGGGTCCTGGGTCAGCTGGTCGCGGTCATCCCAGGCCGGCATCCAGAAGGTGGCATCCGGCGCATAGAGTTCGAGCCAGGCGTCCCAGTCCTTGTCGTCCAGATAGCGCGCTTCGCGGTAGAGGAAGTCGCGCGCGGTTTCGTACGAGAGAGTCATCACGCACCCTCCACGTGGATCAGTTGGTCCTGCTCTTCCTTGAGCCCCTTGATCATCTGCTGCTGCCAATAATGATGTTGCAGCACAAACAGGCCTTCATCCTCCGTGCGCATGCCGCTCATCTGCGGGTGCAGGTCGATCTCCTGCGCACCTTCATCGGCGCCGTCGATCCAGTGCTTGGCTCCGCGGGACATGTCGTTCCATTCCATCGCCCTACCGGCAAAGCCCTGCTGGCAGGCGCGGAATTCTTCCAGGTCGTCCGGCGTGGCCATGCCGCTGACGTTGAAGAAGTCTTCGTACTGGCGGATGCGGCGGGCACGGGCTTCAGCGCTTTCGCCCTTGGGGGCGATGCAGTAGATGGTAACTTCGGTCTTGTCGACGGAGATCGGCTTGGCGATGCGCAGCTGCGAGCCGAACTGGTCCATCAGGTACAGGTTCGGGTAGAGGCAGAGGTTGCGTGAGTTCTCGATCATCCAGTCAGTCCGTGCCTGGCCGAACTCGGTGATCATCTCGTCACGGCGGGCATACAGCGGACGGTCTTCCGGGTTGTCCCAGCGGGTCCAGAGCAGCAGGTGGCCGTTCTCGAACGAGTAGAAGCCACCGCCCTTCTTGCCCCAGCCGCCGGCGCTCATGGCGCGGATGTCGTCACCGGCCTCTTTCAGCTTGCGCTGCTGCTGGGTGGCGGCGTAGTTCCAGTGCACCGCAGTGACGTGGTAACCGTCGGCGCCGTTTTCGGCCTGCAGCTTCCAGTTGCCTTCATACACGTAGGTGGACGAGCCGCGCAGCACTTCGATGCCGTCCGGAGACTGGTCGACGACCATATCGATGATCTTCTTCGATTCGCCGAGAAATTCCTCCAGCGGCGCGACGTCTTCACGCAGGCTGCCGAACAGAAAGCCGCGATAGGACTCGAAGCGGGCGATCTTCTTCAGGTCGTGGGAGCCGTCGCAGTTGAAGCTATCCGGGTAGCCAGCTTCCTTCGGGTCCTTGACCTTCAGCAGCTTGCCCGAGTTATTGAACGTCCAGCCATGGAATGGACAGGTATAGGTCGCCTTGTTGCCGCTCTTGAAGCGGCACAGCATGGCACCACGATGACTGCAGGCATTGATGAAGGCGTTGAGTTCGCCATCCTTGTTGCGTGCGATGAAGATCGGCTGACGCCCCATCTGGGTCGTGTAGTAGTCGTTCTTCTCGGCGATCTGGCTCTCGTGAGCGAGGTACAGCCAGTTGCCCTCGAAGATGTGCTTCATCTCCAGATCGAACAACCGAGGGTCGGTGAACATCTCGCGCTTGCAGCGAAAGACGCCCTTCTCTTTATCTTCTTCTAGCAGCGAATCAAGGTAGTCGAATCCCAGGGACATGGCCGGGGCCTCCATTGTTATTGTGTCTACGTGATGAAGGCTACGGCGCGGAAGACGGCATCAATATCCGTTTCCTGCAGCACCTTTATCCGTTTTCTGCAAAACAATGTGCGACGTGGCCCAGCGAGCTTGGGGGATCTTGCAGGCAGAGCAGTGACGATGAAGCCGGGCGCCCGGTAACTACGGCAGGTAGTGGGTTGTGATCAGGATTCGTCAGACGCACCGGCCGTCAGGGCTGGCTCATGACCGCGATGATTTTTTCGGCCAAGGCGTTCATATCGAAAGGCTTGCCAAGCCTGGGAAGACCGCCGGCCTGTCCACCAAGCTTATCGGCGTAGCCGGTGGCGAGAATAACCGGCAGTTGTGGATAGCGGTTTCGAATGAAGTCAGCCAGTTGCGCACCGGTCATATGCGGCATGGCCTGATCGGTCACCACCAGATCGACCGGGTGTTGCGTCAGCGCCGTCAAGGCCTGCTCGCCAGAGCTTGCCTCGATCACCTCGCAACCAAGCTCTTCGAGCATCGCAGCGGTCGTCATCAGCACCAGCGGGTCATCGTCCACCGCCAGTACCTTCAACGCCATGAGGCATTGCGGTTGAGGTGGCTGGGTGCTTTCAGCTTCTATCGGCGCAGGCACGTTTACCGCAAGGGGCAGCCAAAGCTCGGCAGTCGTGCCATGGCCCTTCTCGCTCTTGAGCAGCAGCTGCCCGCCAGACTGCGCGGCCAGACCGTGAACCATCGAGAGCCCAAGGCCGGTGCCCTTGCCAACACCCTTGGTGGTGAAGAACGGTTCCATGGCCTGTGCAAGCGTCGCCTCGTCCATCCCCGAGCCATCATCGGTCAGCGCCAGGCACACATAGTCGCCCGGCTCAAACAGCCCATCATCCTTATCGAACCGATGTTCACGTGCCGAGATGGTGACGGTACCGCCGTTGGGCATTGCGTCCCGTGCATTGACCGCCAGATTCAGTAGCGCCAGCTCGATCTGATTGGCATCCGCCAGGACAGGCTTGAGCGAGAGCGGAAAGCGTGTGTCGATTTCGATCCTTGGGCCAAGCGACTGCCTGAGCAGATCCGCCATGCCGTGCACCAGCGCCGAGAGATCAACCAGCTCGAGATGCAGCTCCTGCCGCCGCGCGTAGGCCAGCATGCGCTGAGACAGCGATATGCCGCGCTGCGCTCCCTGGATGGCGTTGTCCAGCAAAGGGACGACCCTTGGGTCATCGTCCACACGTCGGCGCACGATCTCCAGCCCGCCCACCACCGCCATCAACAAATTGTTGAAGTCGTGAGCGATACCGCCAGTCAGTCGGCCGAGCGATTCCATTTTCTGGGCCTGGAACAACGCCTCACGCGTCTTCTCCAGTGCGCGCTGCGCCTCGACGCTTTCGGTGATGTCGCGGGTGACCTTGGCGAATCCGACTAACGCGCCGGTGTCGCTGCGGATCGGGTCGAGCACGACATTCGCCCAGAACCGCGAACCGTCCTTGCGGATCCGCCAACCCTGACTTTCGAACCGGCCATCGCGCAATGCCGTGGCGAGACCACGTTGCGGGGTGCCGTTCTGCCGGTCCTCCTCGCTGAAGAACAGCGAATAATGCTGACCGATGATCTCCTCTGGTCGATAACCCTTGATGCGTTGCGCGCCGGCGTTCCAGTTGGTGACGATGCCGGTCGGGTCCAGCATGTAGATGGCGTAATCAGTGACGCTCTGCACCAGCAGCCGAAACTGCTGCTCGCTCTGTTTCAGTGATTCCTCGGCCAGTTTGCGCTCGGTGAGGTCGCGAGTGATCTTGGCAAAACCAATCAGGTTGCCCTCCGGCGAGCGGATCGGGTCGACCACCACATGACACCAGAAGCGCGAGCCGTCCTTACGCACCCGCCAGCCCTCGCCTTCGAACCGTCCACCGGCTGCCCGGTCCAGGGTTCGCTGGGGCATGCCGGCTGCGCGATCTTCAGCGGTGTAAAAGCGGGAGAAGTGCTCGCCGATGATTTCAGCTTCTTCGTAACCTTTGAAACGCTTGGCACCGGCGTTCCAGCTGGCGATGCGGCCATCGACATTGAGCATGTAGATCGCGTAATCGGTCACCGCATCAATCAGCAGGCGGTATCGATCATCGACTCCCAGCGGCGCGTTCGATGAGGCCATCCCCTGCATGCGATATCTCTCTGAGTGGTTTGGTCGGGATTATGACCAACCCTGGCCGCAATATGAAATGTGCGGCTGGCCGACACCCTACCAGCATAGGCACTCGGGCAACGCGAGAGTTCGGCAGCGCACCTTGAATCAAATCGCTTGGCAGGCGTTGTGCCATGGCTCATAGCGCAACCTCATGAGAGCGAACGGCAGTTCAGTGATGCTTACGCAGCGTGTCCGACGGCAGTTCGCCAAAGGTGGTCTTGTAGCTTTCGGAGAATCGCCCGAGATGGAGGAAGCCATAGTCCATGGCGATCTCGGTGATGTTGCGGACCTTGGCTGAGGGGTCGCTCAGGCGGCCATGGATCTGCTCCAGCTTGCGCTGGCGAATATAGGATTTCGGCGTTGTACCGATCTTGCGATCGAACAGCATGTACAGCGAGCGCGCACTCATGTTCGCCACCTGGGCCAGTTGTTCGATGGAGATGTCTTTCTTCAGGTGCTCATCGATGTAATCGGTGATGCGCCCGAACGAGGGACAGCTTTCGCTCAGTGGCTCGCGGTAGATGTTGTTGGCCAGGGTGCACAACAGCTTCGAGGCGATGATACGGCTGTACTGCTCCTGCAGCTGGGGCACGCAGTGTTCGGCTTCGGCTTCCTGGCAGATCAGCCCGAGCAGGGCTTCGATGCCTTCGAGCTGTTTGAGATCGTAGCGGCTGGCCGTGAACCGGATACCCTCGCCCGGCGCACGCCACTGGTTCTCGGCACAGGCTTTTTCCAGAAACGAGGCTGGCAGTTTGATGATCAGCTTCTCGCAGTCATCCGAATAGGTCAGGTCGACCGGATCGTCAGGGTTGATCAGCAGCAACTCGCCGGGGGTGAAATAGTGCTCCTGACCACGGCCTCGCCAGAGGCAGTGACCGCGCTGTAACAGCTGCAAGTGATAGATGGTTTCCAGGGCTGGCGACGTCACGTGGACGCTGCCGCCGTAACTCAGCTTGCACAGGTCGAGCTTGCCGAAGGTGCAGTGGCTCAGGCTGGCTTGCGGATGGCCCGTGCGCGGCAGCTGGATGCAGTGGGCACCGACATGCTGATTGACGTACTCCGACACCGCATGCGGGTCAGCACGATCAAAAATCCTGCTTTTCGTATTCAGCAGACTGTCCATCACAAGGCACTCTTGTCTTTTTTATAGTGAGGCTGAAACCGCAGCGAGGCGGTCACTCGCCTGTCGTCAACACGGACCGGGGCCATGGCCACTTTGCCGCGCGGCGAAGCATAAAGCTGTGGCTGAGCATATGAGATACAACGCCTGTGCAATATCGTCAGCGTTCGGTAACCGCACGCTTTCGCTCGACGCTGACCAGTGGAGGCCGCGATTTTCGAGGCGCAGGCCGTCTAGCCGGCGTCGTGCGGGTAATCCGTCCCTGCTCGCAACGCGTCGGCGATTGCCTGCGCGGCAACCGACAATTCGTGACCCGGCTTGGTGAGGATGCCCACCGGCCGTTCGATTACCGGATCGCTGAGGGCGACGCATTGGGCCCCGACTTCCAGCATTTGTACACGGCACAGCGCCGGCACAGCGCTGACCCCGAGCCCACAGGCGACCATGCGGCCAACGGTCGCCAACTGATGGGTTTCAAGTTGCACCGGCAGGTTGCGACCACGCATGCGCAGATGGTCTTCGAGCATGAAGCGCACCGTGGAGGGGCGTTGTAATGTGATGAATGGCTGCTCGAGCAGCTCATCCCAGACCACTCCTTGGCGCGCAGCCAAGGGAGAATCTGCCGGCACAACGGCAACGAACCGATCCATGTAGAGCGGCGTGAAACACAAGGGTGTGGTCGGTTCAGGCTCGAAGGCGATACCCAACTCCACATGCCGGTCGCGCACCATTTCCATCACTTGCTCGTTAATCACGTCATGCACGGTCACGCTGATCGACGGATACCGCTGACGAAACGTTCGCAGCACCGACGGCAGTAAATTACCAGCGAAGGACGGCATCGAGGCGAGCGCTACCCGGCCCTGCTTCAGCGTGAAGCGCTGGCGCAACTCGTCTTCAGCATTATCCCAGTCCGCCAACAACCGACGCGCCAAGGGTAATAGCGCCTCGCCTTCTGGGGTCAGGCTCACCGCGCGGGTTGTGCGGCTGAACAAGCGGCCGCCCAAGCCCTCCTCCAACGCTTTGATGGTCAAGCTAAGCGCGGATTGCGACAGGTGCAGCCGCTCGCAGGCCTGGGCAAAGCTCAGGGTCTGGGCCACGGCAAGAAAGGCGCGAAGTTGTTTAGCTGTCATGGTTTCCCGGCAACGTTTCGGTACGTATTGTTTGGCTTTATCAATCAATAGCGCTTAAAAATCAACTTAACAAATTCAATCACGACAGGAACACTCGGGCCAGCATCGTCGCCCCTAGGGCGACCACGTCTCCAACAACAAAAAAGGAAAACTTTATGGCTGGTTTCGACAAGCGCGTGAATTCCTACGCCGAGGCGCTCGACGGACTCGAAGATGGCATGACCGTCCTGGCCGGCGGCTTCGGTTTGTGTGGCATCCCCGAAAACCTGATCGCCGAGATCAAGCGCAAGGGCACGCGCGATCTGACCGTCGTGTCCAACAACTGCGGCGTCGATGGCTTCGGCCTTGGCGTGCTGCTGGAAGACCGGCAGATCTGCAAGATGGTCGCCTCGTACGTAGGTGAAAACGCGCTGTTCGAAAAGCAGTTGCTCAACGGCGAGCTGGAAGTCGAGCTGACGCCACAGGGCACTCTGGCGGAAAAGATGCGCGCCGGTGGTGCGGGCATTCCAGCCTTCTACACCGCCACCGGCTACGGCACGCCCATCGCCGAGGGCAAGGACGTGCGTGAATTCAACGGCCGCCCGCACATCCTCGAACACGCCATCACCGGCGACTTCGCCATCGTCAAAGGCTGGAAGGCCGACCGCTACGGCAACGTCATCTACCGCCACACAGCGCAGAACTTCAATCCGCTGGCGGCAGCGGCCGGAAAGATCACCGTGGTCGAGGTCGAGGAAATCGTCGAGCCCGGCGAGATCGACCCCACCCAGATCCACACGCCAGGCATTTACGTCGACCGCATCATCTGCGGCACCTTCGAGAAGCGCATCGAAAAGCGCACCGTCCGCGGCTAATCAAAAGAACAAGAGAGGTATAGACGATGGCACTTTCTCGCGAGCAAATGGCCCAGCGTGTCGCCCGTGAACTGCAGGACGGCTTCTACGTGAACCTCGGTATCGGCATCCCGACCTTGGTCGCCAACTACGTGCCTGAAGGCATGGAAGTGATGCTGCAATCGGAGAACGGCCTGCTCGGCATGGGCGCCTTTCCCACCGAGGCCGAACTCGATGCCGACATGATCAATGCCGGCAAGCAGACCGTCACCGCACGCGTTGGCGCCTCCATTTTCAACTCGGCCGAATCCTTCGCGATGATCCGCGGTGGGCATATCGACCTCACCGTGCTCGGCGCCTTCGAGGTCGATGTGCAGGGCAACATCGCGTCCTGGATGATCCCCGGCAAGCTGATTAAGGGCATGGGCGGCGCCATGGACCTGGTCGCCGGCGCCGAGAATATCATCGTGCTGATGACGCACGCGTCCAAGGATGGCGAATCCAAACTGCTGCCCAAATGCACCCTGCCGCTGACCGGCGCCGGTTGCATCAAGCGAGTGCTGACCGATCTGGCTTACCTGGAGATCGAGAACGGCGCCTTCGTCCTCAAGGAGCGTGCGCCCGGCGTGAGTGTCGAAGAGATCATCGCCAAGACCGCCGGGGAGCTTGTGGTACCGGATCACGTACCGGAAATGACGTTCTGAGCACACACGTTTCCTTGTAGGAGCGAGCTGGCTCGCGAAGGCTCTACAGAGCCCGGCGACCACCGCTCGCTACACCACCCGACTCAACGGAGTAAGAACATGCAAGACGTCGTTATTGTTGCAGCGACCCGTACCGCCATCGGCTCCTTTCAGGGCGCGCTGGCCAACATCGCCGCGCCTGATCTGGGCGCGGCGGTCATCAAACGCCTGCTCAAACAGACCGGACTGAACCCCGCCGACGTGGATGAAGTCATTCTCGGCCAGGTCCTGACGGCCGGTTCCGGCCAGAATCCCGCCCGCCAAGCCTCGATCAAGGCCGGCCTGCCCCATGCGGTGCCGTCTTTCACGCTGAACAAGGTCTGCGGTTCTGGTCTCAAGGCGTTGCACTTGGCGACCCAGGCAATTCGCTGCGGCGATGCGGAGGTGATCATTGCGGGCGGTCAGGAGAATATGAGCCTCGCACCCTACGTACTGCCGAAAGCGCGCACCGGGCTGCGCATGGGCCACGCCGAGCTGGTCGACAGCATGATCAGCGACGGCCTCTGGGATGCGTTCAATGACTTTCATATGGGCATCACCGCCGAGAATCTGGTCGACAAATACGCGATCAGCCGTGAAGCGCAGGACGCGTTTGCTGCTTCATCGCAGCAGAAGGCCGTCGCCGCCATCGAGGCCGGGCGTTTCAAGGACGAGATCACGCCCATCGAGATTCCGCAGCGTAAAGGCGAGCCCCTGCGTTTCGACACTGATGAGCAGCCCCGTGCCGGCACCACTGCCGAGTCGCTGGCCAAACTCAAGCCGGCGTTCAAGAAGGATGGCTCGGTCACTGCTGGCAACGCGTCCAGCCTCAACGATGGCGCGGCTGCGGTGTTGCTGATGAGTGCAAGCAAGGCTGAATCGCTCGGCTTGCCGGTGCTGGCGACAATCAAGGCCTACGCTAATGCCGGCGTCGACCCGGCGATCATGGGCATTGCGCCGGTTTCAGCCACCCGCCGCTGCCTGGACAAAGCCGGCTGGACGCTGGACGAACTGGACCTGATCGAGGCCAACGAAGCCTTTGCCGCCCAAGCCCTGTCGGTCGGCCAGGAACTGGGCTGGGATGCGAGCAAGGTCAACGTCAACGGTGGCGCCATCGCCCTCGGCCACCCCATCGGCGCGTCGGGCTGCCGTGTGCTGGTCACCCTCCTCCACGAAATGATTCGCCGCGATACGAAGAAAGGCCTGGCGACGCTGTGCATCGGTGGCGGTCAGGGCGTTGCGCTGGCCATCGAACGTAGCTGAAAGGCTCCGGCGATTCATAAGGGGGATCGACAACACCGCTAGCGCAACACACCTGCGAAACACTGGAAAACCGCGGCGCACGCCACGCAAGTGCGCCGCCGACTAAAAAAGAAGAACAACACAGGATCAACGACCATGCTCAGCTCTGTCACCGCCTTGAGCGTCAAGCTCATTCAGCGATACCTACCTTCTCCTTTCGTTTTTGCGATTCTTCTCAGCCTTATCGTGCTGGTCGCCAGCATGCTCGTGACCGGCCAGGGCGTGCCCGCCATGGCCAAGCACTGGGGCTCAGGCTTCTGGAATCTGCTGACCTTCGCTATGCAAATGGCGCTGATTCTGGTGACTGGCCATGCGCTTGCCAGCGCGCCGGCTATTCATCGTCTATTGGCCGGTTTGGCCCGCACCGCGCGCACGCCGGGTCGCGCTGTCGTCTTGGTGACATTGGTCGCGCTGGCCGGCTCTTGGATCAACTGGGGTTTCGGTTTGGTGATCGGTGCGGTGTTCGCCCGCGCTCTGGCCCGTGAAGTAAAAGGCGTCGACTACCCGCTACTGGTCGCTGCAGCCTATTCGGGCTTTTTGATCTGGCACGGCGGTCTGTCCGGCTCCATTCCATTGTCTTTGGCCACCGGCGGCGCGGATCTGGAGCGCATGACTGGCGGCGTGGTCACCACGGCCATCGGCGTCGGCGACACCCTGTTCACCACCATGAACCTGACCATCATCGCGCTGCTGGTAATCGGTCTGCCGATCCTTAACTGGGCCATGCACCCGAAAGAGCCGAAGGTCGCGGACACGGCGCTGCTGGTCGACCCGGAACACGAACCGTTGCCGCGCAACACCCTGGCGCAGCGCATGGACGACAGCCGCATCCTCAATCTGATCATTGTTGCGCTGGGCGTGGTGTATTTCGGCTATTACTTCGCCGAGAACGGCTTCGCCCTGACGCTGAACATCGTCATCGGCCTGTTCCTCTTCACCGGTCTGGCGCTGCACGGCTCGCCGGAGCGCTACATGCGCGCGGTGCAGGACGGCATCGGCGGCATCAGCGGCATCGTCATTCAGTTCCCGTTCTACGCCGGGATCATGGGGATGATGGTTGGCGCCAACGCCGAGGGGCTGTCGTTAGGCAAGCAAGTCACCGATACCTTCATCGCCTGGTCGTCGGCCGATACCTTCCCCGTGCTGGCGTTCCTCAGCGCCGGGTTGGTCAACGTCTTCGTACCGTCGGGTGGCGGTCAGTGGGCGGTACAGGGGCCGATCATGCTGCCCGCAGGCCAAGCACTTGGCGTTTCCCCGGCAGTAACCGCCATGGCGATCGCCTGGGGCGATGCCTGGACCAACATGATCCAGCCATTCTGGGCGCTGCCCATCCTCGGTATTGTCGGCCTTGGTGCGCGCGACATCATGGGCTATTGCCTGCTGATGCTGGTGTATTCGGGGATCGTCATCTCGGGCTGCCTGTACGTCTTCGGCTGACGCAAAGTCCGTAGGGTGGATGTCGCTTTTTACATCCACCGTGACTCCGCTCGGTGGGGCGCCACCCGGTGGATCGCCACCCGGTGGACCGCCACCCGGTGGATCGGTGAAGCGTGATCCACCCTACGCGAGCTGGCTGTCTGTACTTCTTAGGCTGACGCTAAGTCCGTAGGGTGGATGTCGCTTTTTACATCCACTGTTACTCCGCTCGGTGGGCCGCCACCCGGCGGATCGATGAAGCGCGATCCACCCTACGTGAGCATGCTGACTGTGCCTGATGAAGGCCAGCACTTCAAAAGCTGGCCTGCACTAATGAAAAACCCCGCAAATGCGGGGTTTGCCATGAGACCAATTTGAGCGTCTGGGGAGATCAGACCGCGTCAGATACGGAACTGGCGAACCAGCGCGCCGAGGCGCTCGCCTACATTGGCGAGGTTGCGCGCGGTTTGGGCGCCATGCTGGGTTTCCTCCGCGACGTTTTCTACCGCATTGGCGATCTGGTGAACGCTGCGGTTGATCTCTTCAGCCACTGCGGTTTGCTCTTCGGCGGCGCTGGCTATTTGCGCGTTCATCCCGTTGATGGTCGCGATCAGCTGCGATATCGCATCGAGTGACGCTCCGGCCTGGTTGGCCTGTTTGCTGCTCGTGTCACCCGCCTCGCTGGAACGGCTCATCGCCGCGACAGCCTGCTGGGTGCCGGTCTGCAAGCGGTCGATCATGCCCTGAATTTCCTGGGTGCTCTGCTGGGTACGGCTGGCAAGCGCACGGACCTCGTCAGCCACTACCGCAAACCCGCGACCTGCTTCACCGGCTCGGGCAGCTTCGATGGCTGCGTTGAGCGCCAACAGGTTCGTCTGCTCGGCAATCGAGCGGATGACATCGAGCACACCGACAATGGCGCGCACGTCCTGCTGCAGGGAATCCAGCGACGTGCCGCTGGTACGGATTTCATCCACCAATGCGTGAATCTGGCGGATGCTCGAATCCACGACCGCTTTCGCCTGCTGCCCTTCCTGATCGGTTTTCTGCGCCGCTTCGGCCGCGCCTTGGGCGCTATGGGCGACTTCCTGCGCGGCAGCCGACATCTCGTTGATGGCCGTTGCGACCTGGTCGGTCTCCTGACGCTGGGTCTCCATGGCTTTCTCGGAGCGCTGCGCCTGAGCAGCCACTTCCGCCACCATGCCGGTCAGCTGGCCAGTCATTTCCGCCACTTGGCTGACCATGGTGTGGATTTTGCCAACGAAGCGGTTGAAGGAACCGGCGAGCTGGCCCAGCTCATCTTTGCCATGCTCCGACAGACGATGCGTCAAGTTGCCATCGCCCGCTGCGATTTCATCCAGCTGATCCTTGATGACCTGAATCGGACGGACAATCGAGTTGCTGAGGACCACGCCAGCGATGCCAAGCGCCGCCAGCATCACACCGGCGATGGCGAAAATGCTGGTGAGGATCGAATTGACTCGGTCATCGATCTCAACCCGCACTTCATCTAGCGCATGATCGATATTGTCCAGATTTACGGCCGTGCCCAAAGCCATGTCCCACTTGGGCAGATAGAAGCTGTACGCAAGCTTCGGTACCAGCACATTGGCATTACCTGGCAGCGCTGAGGAGTAGCTCGCGTAGTAGGTGCCATTCTTGGCGACGTCAACCAGCTCGCGGTTGAGATACACGCCGTTCGGGTCACGGTTGTCCTTGAGGCTTACGCCGATGCCGGTCAGGTCGTCGCCCTTGAACAGTCGGCGCACCTCCGAGTCGTAACCGAAGAAGTAGCCGCCTTTGCCGAACTTTATTTTCGACAGAATGGCGATCGCCTCGGCACGGCTGGCCATATCGCCCTGAGCAGCTGGCTCATAGAGATGGGCCACGCTGCTGACGCCGATGCGCACGTAATCCTCGAGCCGGGCACGGCTCTCTTGGATCATCCGTTCACGGGTTTCGGCCACTTCCTCATCCGCCAAGCCATGCAGGATCTGCGCGGCGGCACCGCTAAGCACCAACGCGAACAAGGCCACCGGTATCAGTGCAAGGAGAAGAACTTTCAGTTTCAGGGTTAGACGCATGGACATTCTCGGAGTTGAACAGTACCCGCTAGTCATCGGCTGACTCATCGGATACTTCAGTCCGTCTTTGAAATGACTGTGCCCGCCCCCCGGGTTAGAGCCTACCGGTGGTTCGTGGCCGCATCTATGGAACCCGAATCACAGCTGTGGCGCCCTCTGCGCGCCAGCAGGCGCCGTACGGGGCCGAAATAACCGCCCAGCCGGCCGCTGATTCGGGGTGAATGCCTCCAGCCCACCAGGACCACGCCCCACGAAAAATCACATCCGCGTTCGATGAGCTGACGCACAGATACCGGTGATCACGACGCTCGGCCACACGGTATCCATCTCATGGCCACATGCGGCATAGGGTCATCCCGAAGAATTTCAAAGACCGACGAACAGCTCTATCACAGCCGTTTCGCTTGTTTTCGCGTCAATTCCATTCGTCTGAATGGAGATCACAGCCATATCACTGCCGCAACTTTTTCTTACACACTTGAGTCGCAGTTAACAGACGGTGGCACGCATCTGTGATTGGCAACGGCAGTATCTGGCTGCCTCACTCGTTTAGGCATGCAGTGAACACTTGAGGAGTTTTCCGCGAACGCACCGATTGAAGTTATCGGGACGCCGCGGTTTTCCGGGAAGCGGCGGTTCTGGTCGCAGAACGGCGGTGGATGATCAGGGATAGGGAAAAGGACGATGCTCTTCAACTCCATGGTGTTTATCGCCGGGTTTCTCCCGGTCGTTCTTCTTGGCTTCATTCTTCTCGCAGGTACCGGCAGACAACGCTACGCGGCCATCTGGCTAACGTTGGCGTCACTGGTGTTCTACGGTTGGTGGAACCCCGCTTACGTTCCGCTTCTGGTCGGCAGCATGGTCGGCAACTACCTGGCCGGCGGTTACTTGATGCGTCAGCCCTCTCGATCAGTGCTGGTGCTCGGCGTCGCTGCGAACGTCGGACTGCTCGCTTATTACAAGTACACCGGCTTTCTCTTCGGCACGCTCGATGACGCCTTCGGCCTGGGTTGGTCCGTGGGCGACATCATCCTGCCGCTGGCGATTTCGTTCTTCACGTTTCAGCAAATTGCTTACCTGATCGATGCCCATGATGGCGAGGTCAACGAGCATGATTTCGTCAATTACTGTCTGTTCATCAGCTTCTTCCCGCAGCTGATCGCCGGCCCCATCACCCACCACGGCGAGATGCTCAAGCAGTTCAACGACCGCAGCAGCTTCCGCCCGCGGATCGACAATATCTCGCTGGGCCTGACCGTCTTCGTGCTGGGCCTGTTCAAGAAGGTGATCCTCGCCGACCCGCTGGGAGAAAACGCCTCGCCGATCTTCGCGGTCGCCGCCAGTGGAACGGTGCCGTCGCTGTACGACGCCTGGTACGGCGCGCTCAGCTATACGCTGCAAATCTATTTCGACTTTTCCGGCTACAGCGACATGGCGATCGGCCTGGGATTGCTGTTCGGCCTGCGTCTGCCGGTCAATTTCAACAGCCCGTTCAAGGCGCACAACATCATCGACTATTGGTCGCGCTGGCACATGACGCTTACGCGTTTCCTCACCGCCTACATCTACAACCCCATTGTCATCCGTATCACGCGTTCGCGCATGGCCGCCGGCAAGCCGTTGCCTCGGCGAGGCAAGATGAGCCTCGGGACCTTTGTCGTGCTGATCGCCTACCCCACGGTATTGACCATGTTCATCTCGGGCGTCTGGCACGGCGCAGGCTGGCAGTTCGTGGCGTTCGGTCTGTTGCACGGGTTCTATCTGGTCGTCGCCCACGGCTTCCGTGCCTACAAGGCGCGACGAGGATTGCCGTTGGACAGCGACAAGCTCTGGCACCACGCCGGCGCGGTCCTGTTGACCTTCCTCTGTGTGGTCGTAGCAATGGTGTTCTTCCGTGCCAACAGCGTGACGGCGGCGATGGCCATGCTGACGGGCATGGCAGGCTTGAGCGAGTTGCACACCGACTTCGATAAATCCAACTACCTCACCGTCGCGATACTGCTCGCCTTCGTCTGGATCATGCCCAACGTGCAGCAGTGGATGGCCAGCTTTCGTATTGCGTTGGACGCCCAGCCACGCGAAAACTGGCTGCTGCGCTGGTTCCCGATTGCCGTGTGGAGCCCGACGCCGGTCATCGGCCTGGCCATCGGCGTGCTGGGCTTCTTCGCCCTGGCCGTGGCGTTCTCCGTGGCGCCTACCGAGTTTCTCTACTTCCAGTTCTAACCGTTCAATAACAAGGGAGTGACATGCTAAATGGATCAGCTTCTCTGGTTAGCGCAACACCCTGATCTTGGCAGCGCCATCGGCGAGGCCAAGCGCGAAGCCGACCCCTTCGCTCGTCTGGATTTGGCCGCTCAGCTCGCCGGGTACCGCCGCGACTTCACGCTCACGACCCGGCTGGACCGGCTTGCAAGCGAAGGCTTACGCGCGCTGGCAAACGGCGAAACTACCCGCAGCGGGCTGCGGCCGTTGCGCATCGCCCTGCTGTCGTCCCATACCGTGGATCATCTGGTGCCGGCCATTCGCGTCGCGGGCCTGCAACGCCGCCTGGCGCTCTCGGTCCACGTCGCACCCTATGGCATGTACCGCCAGGCCTTGCTGATGGACAACGCCGAGCTTGCCAGGTTTGCCCCGCAATTGATCGTCCTGGCGCTGGATGCGCGAGACGCGCCTCTGCAGCTGCCGCTTGAAGCCTCGCAGGCAGACGTCGACGCCGCGGTCGCCGAGCGGGTCGACGAATTGCGCCTGCTGTGGCGCCGGGCACGCGAGCGCTACGCGGCCCAAGTCGTCCAGCAAACCATCGTGCCCGCCGACCCTCCGATTTTTGGTTCATTCGAAGCGTTGGTTCCGGCCTCACCCTATGCACTCATCGATCGCCTCAATGCGGCCATTCGTGTGGCAGCCCGAGAAGACGGCGTACTACTGATGGACCTTGCCTGGGAAGCCGCCCGTGGCAGTTATGGCGACGGCCTGGCCGAACCGGTGCGCTGGCATCAGGCCAAGCAATTGGTCAGCCCGAACCTGGCGCCGCTGTATGGCGACCAACTGGCTCGCATCGCCGCCGCCAGCATCGGCCTGTCGCGCAAATGCCTGGTGCTGGACCTGGACAACACGCTGTGGGGCGGCGTAGTCGGTGACGATGGCGTCGACGGCATCCATCTCGGCCAGGGCTCGCCCAGTGGCGAAGCCTTCCTCGCCTTCCAGCGCTACGCCGCACAACTGGCGCGTCGCGGCATCATCCTCGCGGTGTGCAGCAAGAATGATCTGAGCGTGGCCGAAACGGCGTTCAATCACCCGGAAATGGCGCTCAAGCGCAGCGACATTGCGGCCTTCGTCGCCAACTGGGAAGACAAGGCCGGCAACCTGCGGCGCATCGCCTCGATGCTGGACATTGGCCTCGACAGCCTGGTGTTCGTCGATGACAACCCCGCCGAACGCGACATCGTGCGGCGCGAGCTGCCGGAAGTCGCCGTGCCGGAATTGCCGGATGACGTAGCCGACTATCCGGCACGCGTTGCCGCCGCCGGCTACTTCGAAGCCGTCTCCTTTACCTCGGACGATGCCAGCCGCGGGCGCAACTATGCTTTGAATGCCGAGCGCAAAGCGGCAATGAGCCAGGCCACCGACATGGAAGGCTATTTGCGCGGTCTGGAGATGGTACTGACCGCCACCCCAATCGGCGCCGCCGAACTGGCCCGCAGCACGCAGCTGATCAACAAGACCAATCAGTTCAACCTCACCACTCGCCGTTACAGCGAAGCGGAGGTCGAGCGCATCGCCATTGACCCGGCGGCGGTGGCGCTGGCAATCCGACTGGCCGACAAGTTTGGTGACAACGGCCTGATCAGCGTTGTCCTGGCGCGCCCGGATGCAGCCGTCGCCAAGGACGAGCTGCTGATCGACAGCTGGCTGATGAGCTGCCGCGTACTGGGTCGTCAGGTCGAGGACGCTGTACTCGAGGTGCTGACCAACGCCGCTACAGCTGCCGGCTATCGCGCGCTAATCGGTGAGTACCGGCCAACCGAACGTAACGGCATGGTCGCCGAGCATTACCCGCGGCTGGGCTTCGTTCAGCATCCAGCGCTGGCTGACAGCCCCAGCGACGCGACCTTCTGGCGTTACGAACTTACATCTCCCCGCACGCCCCGCCACTTCATCGAGGTATTGGCATGACCGAAGCAGAAGTACTCAAGCAGCTCACCCCGGTTTTCCACGATGTGTTCGACGACGACAGCATCGTGCTCTCCCCGGACATGACCGCCAACGACATCGAGGGCTGGGATAGCCAGACCCACGTCATGCTCACGGTCGCGGCCGAGCAGCGCTTCGGCATCAAGTTTCGGACGGCGGAGCTCGAGTCGCTGCGCAACGTCGGCCATTTCGCCCAGGTCATCAGCGCTAAGCTGGAGGGAAAATAAATCATGATCCGGACAGCAGATGTACCCAGGGACGGGAGCCATGCCGATAAGGAAGCAACCAGCGCGGCCAGCGTGCCAGGCCGGGTGCGCTCGCGGTATCTGCTGTCGCTGTTTGCCGGGCTGTTCGGTGCGCTGGCGATGTTCTGCCTGACGCTGTTCGCGCTGGACCGAACCGGCAACCTGCCGCCACCGGCGTTCTCCAATATCTCCTGCGCCGATGAAAAACTAAGCTTCATGCGCGACAACCCGATCCAGTCGCCGAATCTGCTGATCATCGGCTCATCGGTGGCCTGGCGTCACGTGGATGGCAACGTGCTGACCGAGGCAATGCCTGAGGTGCGACCGATGAATGGGGCGTTCTGTGGGTTGTTCGCCAATCAGTCGACCTACGTCGGGCACTGGTTGCTCGACCGCCAGCCGAGCATTCAGAGCGTAGTGATGATTGCCGATCCGCAGGATTTCGCCGGTTGCTGGCGTGTGCCCACCGCCGTGTTCAACCGTGAGCACGTCGATCCCTATGTTTACGAAAACGCCTCGCCCTGGGGCCACTACATGCGTTACTTCTCGCCCAAGTCGTTGGCGCGCAACGCGCTGACGGTCAAGGCTCAGCGCGCCGGAGAAATCGAGTGGGACCCTCTGGTGTTCAATCGCTTCGGCGATGGCCCGCTGGATACCCCCAATACCCGTGAGCTGCTGTACGGCCGCCCGGACCCGTTGGATGCCAGCTGTTTCGAGGCATTGCGCGGCATGAGCGCGCGCCTGGCGCAGGAAGGTCGGGAGCTGATGGTCGTCTCCACGCCGCTGCATCCAGTGTGGAAGGAAAAGTACGATCCGGACGGTACCTTCCTGGCCGACTTCGATAAGCGAATCATGGAAACCCTCAACGCCACTGGTGGCACCTACTGGAACGCCGACAAAGACTGGAGCACGCCGGTGACCTCCTTTGTCGACGCGGTACACATGCGGTGGTCGGTGGTCCGGGAATTCACCGCAGCCCTGGCCGAACAGATGCGTGACACGGCAATCGCGCCTGTACCGTCACCGTCGCTGGAAACCGCCAAGGTGCCCTGATTGGCGGTCCATGAAAGGAAAAGCCCGGGCTGTTTGCACATGCCCGGGCTTTTTGCTCACCACGCTCGCTGCTAAGCCGGCATCACGCGTCCGCGACACTCGCCAAAGCCGATGGACGCCTGCCCGTCCCGACGGCAACGCGCCTTGAGAATGATCTCGTCTCCATCTTGCAGAAAGGTGCGGGTTTCGCCGCTGGGCAGCTCCAAGGGCAGCTTCCCGCCCTGGGTGATTTCCAGCAGGCTACCGAGGCTGTCAGCGCTGCTACCAGACAGGGTGCCGGAGCCGAACAGATCGCCGGGTTGCAGGCTGCAGCCATTGACGCTGTGGTGCGCGACCATCTGCGCCACGGTCCAATACATGTTCTTCGTACTGCTCAATGCGATGCGCTGCGCAGGCTGACCCTTGTCGCGCATGGTCTCGGTCAGCAGCAACACTTCAAGTTCGATATCCAGCGCGCCCTGCTGCTGGTCCTGCTGATCGAAGAGATACGGGAGCGGCTGCGGATCGCCTTCGGCACGCGCGGGCTGCGCGCAACGGAACGGCTCCAGTGCTTCGGGCGTAATTACCCAAGGCGAGACGCTGGTGGCGAAACTCTTCGAGAGGAACGGGCCAAGCGGCTGATATTCCCAGGCTTGCAGATCACGTGCAGACCAATCGTTGAGCAGGCAGAAACCGGCGACATGGCTGCTGGCTTCGCCGATCGGGATCGACTCGCCACGAGCATTGCCCTGCCCGATCCAGATGCCCAGTTCGAGTTCATGGTCGAGCCGCTTGCTCGGGCCAAAGCTCGGCTCGGTCGCGCCCGGCGGCATGGTCTGGCCGTTGGGCCGTTTCACTGTCGAACCCGAAACATCGACCGTCGATGCACGTCCGTGATAACCGATGGGCACGTATTTGTAGTTCGGCAGCAGCGGATTATCCGGACGG
This sequence comes from Stutzerimonas xanthomarina DSM 18231, assembly GCF_900129835.1. GTDB lineage: Bacteria > Pseudomonadota > Gammaproteobacteria > Pseudomonadales > Pseudomonadaceae > Stutzerimonas > Stutzerimonas xanthomarina. The sequence continues at coordinate 203,860 of NZ_FQXA01000002.1, read as the reverse complement.
AACAGCAAGCCGACGTTATTGGCGTGGTGGATGCCGACATAGAAGTCGGTGTAGTCGCCGACCTTGGCTGGCAGATGCATCTGGCAACGGTTCATGGGCTGCAGCAACGACTCGCCCATGCCTTGCAGCCTTTCACGCTGCGCGCTGTCCTCGGCAAGCAAATCCATCAGTGCGCCGCGCAGCGCTTTGCGTGCTGACGCGCCAAGCGCGAAGAAAGCGTTGAGGCTGCTGACACTGGCCGCTTTCGCCGCTTCCAGCGCCTGGCCGTCGAACACGCCGGCTTCGCAGGCGGCGCGCAAGTCCAGAATGTAATCGCCAATGGCGACGCCACCGCGTGGCTGGTCGCCGTCACGGCTGAATACGCCCAGTGGCAGGTTGGCGAGGGGGAAATCCGAATGGCCGTTGGCCGATTCGACCCAGCTGCGTTGTTCGTTATGTACGGTCATGATCTGTGCCGTCCTGTCATTTCTGGTTCTTGTCGAAAGTGTTGGCCAGGCCGGCCCAGCAGCTGTCGTAGTCAGCCTGCAACAGCGGGCTTTCCAGCGCCTGGCGTGTAGGGCGAAGCACCTGACCGGTCTCGAACATGAAGGCCATGGTGTTCTCGATCTTGTGCGGTTTGAGTTCGGCGTTGATCGCCTGTTCAGTCGACACGTGGTCCGGGCCGTGAGCGCTCATGCAGTTGTGCAACGAGGCGCCACCCGGCGAGAAGCCGTCAGCCTTGGCATCGTAGGCGCCGTCGATCAGCCCCATGAATTCGTTCATCAGGTTGCGATGGAACCACGGCGGACGGAAGGTGTTCTCCGCCACCATCCAGCGCGGCGGGAAGATCACGAAGTCGATATTGGCCATGCCGTGGATGGCGCTGGGTGACGTGAGCACGGTGAAAATCGACGGATCGGGATGATCGAAACTGACGGTGCCGATGGTGTTGAAACGGCGCAGGTCGTATTTGTACGGCACGTTGTTGCCGTGCCAGGCCACCACGTCCAGCGGTGAGTGATCCAGCTCGGTCGACCAGAGCTCGCCGAGGAACTTCTGTACCAACTGAACCGGCTCGTCGCGCTCTTCGAAATGCGCAACCGGCGTCAGGAAGTCGCGCGGGTTAGCCAGGCCATTGCTGCCGATCGGCCCAAGGTCCGGCAGGCGCAGCGCACAGCCATGGTTCTCGCAGACGTAGCCACGCGCAGCCGAATCCAGCAGCTCGACCCGAAAACGCATGCCGCGCGGGATCACCGCGATCTCAAGCGGTGCAACCTCCAGCACGCCCAATTCGGTAACCAGTTTCAGCGCACCCAACTGCGGCACTATCAAGAGCTCGCCGTCGGCGTTGAAGAACACCCGTTCCATCGACTGGTTGGCCGCGTAGCGGTAGATGCTTGCCCCGGCGGGCTGGCCGGGCTCGGCGTTGGCCACTACGCACGTCAGGCCATCGAGGAAATCAGTCGCAGCCTCGGGAACGGGTTGCGGATTCCAGCGCAGCCGATTAGGCGTGACCGGGCCCAGCTTAGCGTTGAGTTGCCTCTCCAGATGCTGGTATTGGCCGTGGTTAGCCGATGGTCGAATACGGTACAGCCAGGTTCGTCGTGCTTCGCTGCGCGCCACCGTAAACGCTGTGCCAGAGAGCAATTCGGTGTAGAGACCAAAGGGCACTTTCTGCGGCGAGTTCTGCCCGACCGGCAGTGCGCCTGGCAGGGCCTCGCTGCTGAATTCATTGCCGAAGCCGGACAGGTATCGAGAGGTTTCGCCCATTTGTTGTTGTGGTTGCATAGCCGTCTCTCATTTTGCGTAATGCGTTTACGCAAAAAGTAATTTGAACTGATCAAGGCGTCAAGTTATAAACAGCGCCTTAATCAGCGGGCCGGCACAACAGACAGTGGAAACCATGGCAGACAGCAATGCGGATACGGCGCCTCGCCGGCAAAAAGTACAGGCCGCCGAAGTGGGAACGGACATCCTTACGGCGCTGGCCGAACTGGCACCAGCAACCTCTCTGTCACGCCTGGCCGAGCACGTCGGGATGCCTGCCAGCAAGGTTCATCGCTATTTGCAGGCTCTGATGGCCAGCGGTTTCGCCGAACAGGATCCTCTGACCAACCATTACGGGCTGGGCCGCGCTGCGCTGTTCGTGGGACTGGCCGCCTTGGGCCGACTGGACGTGGTCAAACTGGCCACGCCGCATCTGGCGCAGCTGCGTGATGAACTCAACGAGACCTGTTTTCTCGCCGTCTGGGGCAACAAAGGCCCGGCGGTCGTGCATGTGGAGCAAGCCGTACGGGCCGTCACGCTGGTCACGCAAGTGGGCTCGGTGCTGCCGTTGCTGGGCTCGTCTACCGGACTGGTGTTCAACGCATTCATGCCAAACGCCGAAACCGCCCAGCTGCGTGAAGAAGAGCTGAAACTGCCCTCAGCCCCATCCTCCGATGCACTGCTCGCCGCGATGAACGAACTGCAGCGCAGCCATGTACAGGCTGTCCACGGCCTGCTGATGGCGGGGGTCAACGCGTTGTCGGCGCCTTTGTTCAGCAGTGGAAACAAGCTGGCGGGCGTGGTCACTGTCGTCGGCGCCGAACCCGGCTTCATGGCTGAAGCCGAAGGCGATGCGGTCAAGCGTTTGCTGCAAACGGCACGCACCATCAGCGCCCGCATGGGCGGCTAGCGGGTCAGGCAGGACGTTCAGAGCAAGCGAGAGACTGCGTCAATGATGCAAATTGACGAATAGCTGCCCGACGACTAGCGTTCGCCTGTCTTTTCCAGACCCCGGAGGAATCATGGAAATCCAAGTCCGACCGCTTACATCATTCGAAGGCAGCAGCTGGGAAGTTCACATGGACAGCAACAAGGTTACGTTTCGCAGCGAGTCCGAGGCGCGAGCATTTGTCCAGACACTTGAGTCGCGCTTGTCAGCGCCTCATCAGCTACTCGATGTTGCAGCCGACCACACCCTCAGCCGCCGAGCTGGCTGAACGCATCAAGTGAGGTTGCCGGCACCAGATGTCGGCAGCACTCTCTGCCTTCGCTGCAACCCCTCTCGCTACAACAGCCAGTCACTCAAGTGCCCAGCAACATAACCTCAGGCGCGTGAGCCAAAGCCATCGCCAGACCGCTCCCCCCCAGCTGGCTCAAGCGCACCGTATACCCCTGCAGGCGAAGCGGCTCTCATAGTTCCACACCAAATACACCGAGCCCGGCCCAGGCTGGGCTCGGAGTTGCATTGCGGACTTGGAGCTCAGGGCAACGGATTGCCGAGTCCAGGTTCGTTCGGGTCAGCCTCCGGCGCCCTGCGCGGCCGCTCCGCCGGCCTGGTGCTGTTACCCGCTCCAGGCTGAACATCCGGATTGTCGGTTATGAAATCCGGCTCAGTGGAGTGACTGGGGTTCTGCTGTTGCCCGGGAACGGGCTGCTGGTTATGGGGTCTGTCGAGCGGATCGATACTCATGGATAACCTCCAGTTGAGCGGTGAATGGCTCATAGATTCGAGGCCGATTCAGCCAGTAAGTGCTTGCCGCACGTCGCACCGCGCCCGAGCGGTAGAGCGAATAATCGACAGAGGCGGCCGAAGATCTCGATCCAGTTCGGCATTTGTCCAAACCGTTCATCCAGCTTGGTGGCTTTTGCCATTGTTGCGGCCACGTCACGGCGCCAATATCCGGACAACTCAATAACAACAAAACCCAGGAGCCAGCCATGCGCGACCATGCCACTGCGGCCAGCGAATTCGATTATCAGCGAACGGTCTCGGCCATCCTCAGCGGTGATCTCTCCGCCATGAATGCCTGCGTCGAGTGTTGTGACCGTCACGCCGACTCGGACAAGGTCGCGCTTATCTGGGAAGGCCGCGACGGCCAGCGAGCCACCTGGACCTTCGCACAGCTCAAGGAAGCCTCGGCGCGCTTCGCCAATCTGTTGGGCAGTTATGGCATCAAGCCGGGCGATACGGTTGCCGGCCTGTTGCCGCGCACCCCCGAATTGCTGGTCACCATTCTCGGCACCTGGCGCGCTGGCGCTATCTATCAGCCGCTGTTTACCGCCTTCGGCCCGAAAGCCGTCGAGCACCGGGTCAAGGAATCCGGCGCGAAGCTGGTCGTCACCGATGCGGCCAACAGCGAGAAGCTGGACGCCATCGAAGCCGCACCGCAACGTCTGGTTGTAGGCGATGGCGCCGACGACTTCTGGTCTCAGGTCAATCAGCAGCCGGCCGAATTCAAGCCAGTGCTGCTCAGTGGTGAGGCACCCTTCCTCGCCATGTTCACCTCCGGCACCACCGGGCCGGCAAAGCAGCTGCATGTGCCGCTCAAGGCCATCGTGGCATTTGTCACCTATATGCGCGATGCGGTCGACCTGCGGCCCGAGGACAGTTTCTGGAACATTGCCGATCCGGGCTGGGCGTACGGCCTGTATTACGCTGTCACCGGGCCGCTCGCCATGGGCCATTCGACCTTGTTCTACGAAGGCGGCTTTACTGTCGATAGCACCTGTCGCATCATCAATGAATACAAGATCACCAACATGGCCGGCTCTCCTACCGCGTTCCGCCTGCTGCTGGCAGCGCGGCATGAGGTCGAAGGCAAGATCAAGGGGCAGCTGCGCGCCGTGAGCAGTGCGGGTGAACCGCTCACCCCGGAAGTGATCCGCTGGTTCAGCAGCGGTCTTGGCTGCACGATCCACGATCATTACGGGCAGACCGAACTCGGCATGGTCCTGTGCAACCACCATGCGCTGAGCCATACCGTGCGCATCGGCACGGCGGGCTACTCGATGCCCGGACATCGCGTTGTGGTCATCGATGATCAACTACGCGAGCTGGAGCCGGGCAAACCGGGCATGCTCGCGCTGGACCGCAACCAGTCGCCCCTGCTCTGGTTCAACGGCTATGCACGGACCCACACCAAAGCCTTCGTTGCGCACTACTACCTGAGCGGTGACACCGTCGAGCTCAATGACGACGGCAGCATCAGCTTCGTCGGCCGCGCCGATGATGTGATCACCACGTCCGGCTACCGGGTCGGCCCTTTCGATGTAGAAAGCGCCCTGGTCGAACACCCTGCGGTGATCGAGGCGGCGGTGATCGGCAAGCCTGATCCGGAGCGCACCGAACTGGTGAAGGCGTTCGTTGTGCTGCATGCGAGCCACCAGGCCGACTCCGCGCTGGCAGACGAGCTGCAACAACACGTGCGCCAGCGCCTGTCCGCCCACGCCTACCCGCGCGAAATCGAGTTCGTCAGCGAGCTGCCGAAGACCCCGAGCGGAAAAATCCAGCGATTCCTGCTGCGCGATCGGGAAAAGACAGCGCAGCAACCCACAGCCGCAGCGGCGAGCTGATCCCGAAGCGGTCGACACCTTACAAACTGGCGGCGTCTGGCCGCCGCCAGCCAATGCTATCCGCGTGGCGTAAGCCTTCGGCGGCCCAGGGTGGCCGCTTCTTTTTGGCAGACGGCATCACGGCTGCCAAAACTCGCGCCGATACCGGACCATACAGTTGTCGCGCCGATGGATGCAGACCCGAACCAGGGCCCAAGGATTCTCATGATCGTTTCGACCGAAGACCGCATTCTGCCCACCGCACACGGCGAGGTGTTCACGCGTCGCTGGCGCACTGATTCACGCAAAACACCTATCGTTCTGATGCACGACTCCCTCGGCTGCGTCGAGCTGTGGCGCGACTTTCCCGAGCGCCTTGCTGTAGCCACCGGGCACGACGTCATTGCCTACGACCGGCTCGGCTTTGGTCGCTCCGCAGCGCATCCGGGTGGCTGGTCGGATAGCTTCATTCGCGACGAAGCCGAGCAGTTCTTTCCGCCAGTGCGGCACGCGCTGGACATCGAGCACTTCATCGCACTCGGCCACAGTGTCGGTGGCATCATGGCCGCCAGCCTTGCCGCCCATCACCCCAACCACTGCCAGGCGCTGATCACCATCGCCGCCCTTGCCTTTGTCGAAGACCGAACCTTGCAAGGCATCCGCGCCACCCAAGCGGCATTCGCCGAACCGGGCCAGGTCGAACGCCTGCGCAAATACCACGGCGCAAAGGCCGAGTGGATTCTCTGGGCCTGGATCGACACCTGGCTGTCGGACAGTTATGCCACCTGGACTATCGAAGAAAGCGCCCCGGGCTTCGCCTGCCCACTACTGGCCATTCATGGGCGGGATGACGAATACGGTTCGCTGGAGCATCTTCACCGTGTCGCTGCGCTGGGGAGCGGCGGCGCGCAAAAGCTTCCGCTCGACGGTTGCCAGCATGTTCCCCATCGTGAGCAGCCTGAGACAGTACTCGACACGGTTGCCCGCTTTCTCCAAGAGCAAGGTGAAGGACGGATGCAATCAATCAACCGTTTATCGCGCGCTTGAATAGAAGGCCAGCACGGTAGCCGTGATCAGGATCAGCGCCATACCGACGATTTGAAGGCCGGCCAGGCTTTCGCTGAGAACTGCGACGCCGAACAGCGTCGCACTCACCGGCTCAACCATTGCCACCACCGAAGCGATAGCTGGCGCGGTATGGCGCAGGCCGATAACATACAGCGTGAAAGACAACCCCGCGCCAAGCACGCCCAGCAACATGAACAGCGGCCAGCTCGGCGAACGGAAAACAGCCATGATCTGGTTGGCCTCGACAACCAGATAAATACCGTGACAAGCGCGGCGAACGCGATAACAAGAATCGCCTGTGGGGTGCCGTGCGGCGCCGCATATTTGAAGCCGAAAATAAATACCGCGTAGGACAGCCCTGCGAGCAGCCCGGCGCCCGCGCCGGTCAAGGTGACGCTACCCGCGCCATTCTCATAGACGCCTGTCAGCAGCACGATGCCAAGCATCACAACGCCGATCCCGACCCACTTCAGTGGAGTCGAACGTTCCAATTTGAGAACGAATGACACCAAGTAAACGAACACTGGCGCGCAGTACATCAGCGTCGCTGCAACGGCTACGCTGCTTTGCCTGATGCTTAGGAAATAGAAAGCGAAGTTGCCGGCTACACCGAGCGCCGCGATCACCGACCAGAACCAGAGTTTGCGGTTTGCCAGTCCGCTGGCACCTGGTCGCAACGCTAGCCAGAGGAGAACTGACACTAACCCGATGGCGCCTCGAAAGAACGAAACGACGTACGCATCCCAGCCATCGCTCAAAAGAACACCGGCGATCCCGCCCGAAAATCCCCAGCAAAGCGCCGCCATCGCCACAAGCACCGCCCCCATACGCGCTGTGCCCATAAACGCCATTGCCATAGCCTCGTTCGGAGTGGCAACTACCCTGTCACTTCGATTAATCCTGTCCTCTGTTTGATACTCGCAAGCCAAGGCCGTTCGTATGTCCAACGCAGCCAGACCGTTCGGTTCTGCATCGAAGTCGCCTGATCAGTACGGCTCTTGGCAACCAACAGGTAGTCTGCCTGGGGCAGCCGAACGAGACATGCCTCTGTACGGCAAACCCGGTCGCAGCCAATGAAGCGACCTTTAGTACGTCGGTCATCTGTTTTTCAGCTATGACTGACGGGACAGGTTCGATCCGACCATTGACCAGAGGAAGCCAGATGGAGCGATTCACCGGTGGTTGCCTGTGCGGCAACCTGCGGGTTGTGGCGACGGGTCGCCCGAAGCGGGTTGGCCTATGCCATTGCCTCGACTGCCGAAAGCATCACGGTGCCCTCTTCTACGCCGCTGCGGTGTTTGCGCAGGATGCCGTGACGATCACGGGCGAAGCGCAGGACTATGCCGGGCGATATTTCTGCCCCCGCTGTGGCTCGTCCGTTTTCGCACGCACAGCAGACGAAATCGAAGTGCATCTGGGTTCCCTCGACGCTCCTGATCAACTGATGCCCAGTTACGAAAGCTGGACGGTTCGCCGCGAGGCCTGGTTGCCGTTGTTTCCGCTCACGCGGCACGAACGGGACCGTGATACCAGCGCTGACGACCCGCCCCCCAAGTTGCAGACCTAAAGAGACCCTTCGGCCATCCGGATCGCTCGCCACCGCACGGCAGATCTTCGAAGCCAAGGCACCGCGCACTGCATCCACGGTGCCGAGGGGTATGACCCAGCCTGTTACTGTTTGTCGATTCGAGTGACGACGGCGTTCATCCCTTTCGAAACAAAGTCGAACTCAACCTGGTCACCCTGCTGCAAGGTCCGGAGTTGATGCGGCGTTGCCTTGAAACCCATGGTCATGGATGGCCAGCCGAGTGCTTCGACCGGTCCGTGAGCGATGATGACCGAGCCCTTTTCCAGGTTCACCTTCTTGACCGTACCGGTGGCGGTAGCGGCCTGTCCTCCGGCCACCTGCTGGTCCGTTTGCATGTTCATGCCTTTGTGATCCATCGGCATGCCGTTCATGGGCTGCTTGTCGGCGGCATTGGCAACAGGTACCAGGAAGAATGTCGCAAGACAGATGTGCTTGATGTTCATGAGTGTGCTCCTGCGGAGTTGATGGTCTGGTGTGGGATGGTCGGCAATTGACGGCGGCGCATCAGCAAGTACGCCGCCGGCAGCACGAACAGGGAAAGCAAGGGCGCGGTAATCATCCCGCCGACCATGGGCGCGGCGATGCGGCTCATGATTTCGCTGCCGGTTCCGCCCCCCAAAAGGATGGGCAACAGACCGGCGATGATGACTGCCACTGTCATTGCCTTGGGGCGCACGCGCTGTACGGCGCCCTCACGAATCGCGTCGAGCAGGTCGGCTTCATCTCGCGCACCGGCGTTGAGGCGGTCTCGCCAGGCGTTCGTCAGGTACAGCAACATGATGACGCCGAACTCAGCGGAAACCCCGGCGAGCGCGATGAAGCCAATACCGGTCGCGACGGAGAGGTTGTAGCCCAGTAGATATAGAAACCAGACACCTCCGGTCAGGGCGAATGGTAGCGTGGCCATGATCAACAGCGCCTCGCCGAAGCGGGAAAACGTGAGATAGAGCAGAACGAAGATGATCAGCAAGGTCGCCGGCACCACCATTTTCAACTTGGCGTTGGCGCGCTCCATGAACTCGAATTGACCGGAATAGCTGATGCTCATGCCGGACTCGAGCTGAACACTTTCGCTGACCCTTTGCCTCAGATCGCTCACCACAGCAGCCATGTCACGACCACGAACGTCGACGTAGACCCAACCCGACAGCCTGGCGTTTTCGCTTTTGAGCATCGGTGGGCCGTCGGTCACCTTGACCTCGGCGACCGTGCCCAGGGTGATCTGGCTGCCCTGCGGCGTGTAGATAGGCAGGTCGCGCAGATCGGTCAGCGAGTCGCGCCACTCTCGACCGTAGCGAAGGTTGATCGGATAGCGCGCAAGCCCTTCGACAGTCTCGCCGATGGTCTGGCCGCCGATAGCACCGGCCACGATCGATTGCACATCCGCGATGTTCAAGCCGTAACGTGCCGCCGCGACACGGTCGATATCCACATCGATATAGCGCCCGCCGGTCAGTCGCTCGGCCAACGCCGAGCTGACACCGGGCACGGTTTTGGCGATTTTCTCGATGGCCAAGGTGGCGTTATCGATCTGTGCCAACTCGGTGCCATACACCTTCACCCCGATCGGGCTCTTGATACCAGTCGCCAGCATGTCGATACGGTTGCGGATCGGCGGGATCCACAGGTTGGCCAACCCAGGCACTTGCACCGTTCGGTCCAGTTCCTCCACCAGTTTTCCCGGCGTCATGCCTGCGCGCCACTGATCCTTCGGTTTGAACTGGATGGTCGTCTCGAACATTTCCAGCGGCGCGGGATCGGTTGCGGTGTCGGCTCGCCCAGCCTTGCCAAATACGCGAGCGACCTCGGGAACCGTTTTGATCAGCCGGTCGGTCTGCTGTAACAGCTCGGACGCCTTTTGCGCCGAGAGGCCCGGCAGTGCAGTGGGCATATAGAGCAGGTCACCTTCGTCCAACGGCGGCAAGAACTCACCACCGAGGCGACTGGCAGGCCACAAGCCCGTCAGAAAGACCAGAACCGCCACCAGCAACGTTGTCTTGGGCCAACGCAGCACCGCGTCCAAAGCCGGCTTATAGGCCCAGATCAACCCGCGGTTGAGCGGGTTGCGGTGTTCATCCGGGATTCGGCCCCGTATCCAGTACCCCATGAGCACCGGAACCAGCGTGACGGATAACCCGGCAGCGGCCGCCATTGCGTAGGTTTTGGTGAAGGCCAGCGGACCGAACAGCCGACCTTCCTGCGCCTCAAGGGTGAACACTGGAATGAACGACAGCGTAATGATCAGGAGGCTGAAGAACAGGGCCGGTCCGACCTCGACGGCCGCCTCGGTGATGACCTTCCAGTGCTCCTGGCCTTTAAGGGTGGAATCTGGGTAACGCTTGTGCCACGCCTCGATGTGCTTGTGAGCGTTTTCGATCATGACGATGGCTGCGTCGACCATCGCTCCGATGGCAATGGCGATGCCGCCCAGGGACATGATGTTGGCGTTGATACCCTGCCGCTGCATGATCACGAACGCGATCAGGATGCCGATTGGCAACGAAACGATTGCCACCAGAGACGAGCGCAAATGCCAAAGGAACAGCGCGCAAACCAGTGCAACGACGATGAACTCCTCGATGAGCTTGTGGGTGAGGTTTTCAACAGCGCTGTCGATCAGTTTGCTGCGGTCGTAGGTCGTGACGATTTCAACACCCGGAGGCAAGCTCGCTTTGAGTTCGTCGAGCTTGGTCTGGACCGCGGCGATGGTTTCCCGCGCGTTTTTGCCGCTGCGCAGAATGACCACTCCACCGACCACTTCCCCCTCGCCATCAAGCTCGGCAATGCCGCGGCGCATCTCTGGGCCGAGCTGAACGTGCGCAACGTCTCCGAGTGTCACGGGCACGCCACCATCGAGACGCAGCGGAATGGCTCGAAAATCGCTCAACGTCTGCAAATAGCCGGTCGCACGAACCATGAACTCGGTTTCTGCCAGCTCCAGAACACTCCCGCCGGTTTCACGGTTCGCCTCGTCGATGGCCGTTGCGATTTGCTGCTGTGTCACGCCCCGGCTGGCCATGCGTACCGGGTCGAGTACCACCTGGTACTGCTTGACCATCCCGCCGATGGATGCGACTTCGGCCACGTTGGGCAGTGTCTTGAGCTCATAGCGCAGGAACCAGTCCTGCAGAGAGCGCAGCTGTGAGAGGTCATGCCTGCCCGTGCGGTCCACCAGCACATATTGGTAGATCCAGCCGACACCCGTGGCATCTGGGCCTAAGGCGGGCTTGGCCGCGGCAGGCAGCCGGCTTTGTACCTGACTCAGGTATTCCAATACCCGCGAGCGGGCCCAGTAGAGGTCCGTGCCGTCCTCGAACAGGACGTAGACGTAGCTGTCTCCGAAGAACGAGTAGCCGCGCACCGTCTTCGCGCCTGGCACCGACAACATCGTTGTGGTCAATGGATAGGTGACCTGGTTTTCGACGATCTGAGGTGCCTGGCCCGGGTATGGGGTGCGGATGATGACCTGGACATCGGAAAGGTCTGGCAAGGCATCGATCGCTGTGTTCTTGACTGACCAGACGCCCCAGGCCACCGCGAAAACAGTGGCCAGCAGGACCAGAAATCGGTTGGCAACTGACCAGCGGATCATGGCTGCGATCATGGCTGGCCCCCGAGCTTCACGATGCGCTCGATGAGCAGGCCCTCGTCGGTTTCACGCACGCCAACGCGGACACGGTCGCCCGACTGCAAGCCGGAGGTAAGCGATGGATCGGCAACCGGAAAGGCCATGGTCATCCCGGGCATATTCAAGGTCTTGAACGGTCCATGCGACAGGCCAACCATGCCGTCTTCCAGCCCCACAATCGTGCCTTCAGCCTCATGCAAAGCGGATTCGAAGGAGGACTTCGGCTGTTCCAGGCTTTGCGCGATCAGTCCGCGCAGACTCGCCTCGGAATCAAGCAGGAACTGGCCGGACGCAACGACCTTCTGGCCGGCTTCGAGCCCTTCAAGTATTTCGGTTCTGTCATCGAATTCCCGACCGATACGCACCTCGACGGGACGGTAACGGCCTTCATCCTCCGCCAGCATGACCAATGCGCGCCGGCCAGTGCGAATGACCGCCTCGGTCGGTATGACCAGCGCCTGCTCGACGTCGCGATTCAAGGTCACCTGCGCCGTCATGCCGGGGCGTAGTCGCTGTTGTGGGTTGGGTAACTCAATCCGAACCCGCACGGTGCGGCTGTCCAGGTTGGCCTGTGGCAGTACGGCCTGGATCGTCCCGTTCAGCTGTTCGCCGGCAAAGGCTGGCAAGCGCGCTGTCACCGCTTGGCCCGGCGCCAGATGACTGACCTGCGCCTCGGGTACTGCGACCTCTAGCCAAACCCTGCTCAGCCCATTTACACGCGCAAGGGATGCACCGGCAGATACGGTCATGCCCTCGCGAACATCGAGGCTGCTCAACACACCGCTGATCGGGCTGGTTACAGTCCAGACCGGGCGAGCTGTACCGCTTCGTTGGAGCTGGGCGATGACATCCGCCGGCATACCGGCGAGGCGTAAACGCTGCCGGGCCGCTGCCAGCAGCTGGGGTTCGCCGACATCTCTGAGTGCGAGATACTCCTCCTGCGCCGCCGCCCACTCCGGGATAAGCAGGTCGGCCAACGGCGAGCCTTTCTCGATAACATCCTCAGGCGCACGATCGTAAACGCGTTCGACGAAGCCACCCGCACGCGCCTGCACAATCGCTACATCGCGTTCGTCAAACGTCAGCGCACCGGTGGCGCCAAGCGACTGACTGATTGACTCACGCACAGCCGTCGCCAGACGAATGCCAAGATTCTGCGTGACGCTCGGGTCGATCTTCATCGATGCCCCGTCGCTGCCTTCATCGGCATAACGCGGGACGAGCTCCATGTCCATGAAGGGTGACTTACCCGGTTTGTCGAATTTCTGCTGCGGGACCATCGGGTCGTACCAATAGAGCACTGCCCTGCCCTCATCATCAGCTGCTTGTGCCAAGGCTGTAGTTGGCATCACGGCTGCCGCAGTCGCACCGATCATCACACTGAGTACGAGCGCCAGCTGTTGTATGTGGAAGCTCATGGTTGGGTATCTCCAAAGGCGAAATGCAGGCGGGCGTTGCTCAGCGCAAGGTCACGAGACGTGTCGATGCGGCGCAGGCGGGTTTCGACGAGCTGGCGCCGCGCATCGATTACGGCGATCAATTCACCTTTGCCGGCGCGATAGTCGGCCATGGCAAGCTGAACCTTCTGTTCAGCAAGCGGCAGCAAGCTTTCTTCGAGGCGATCCACTGCCCGCGTCAAGCGCCGGTATTCGGCCAGGTCGGCGGTCAGCTCCCGGTCATGCATGCGTAGCGTCGCTTGGCGCTGAGCTTCGACCTGTGCGAGCCGAGCCCGCTCGGCTGCGATCTTGGGGTCTTGTCGCGAACCAGTGAATATCGGCAGGTCGAAGCTGACACTGAGATTGACCATGTCGCCGTATTCCCGGCCACGACGCAGGTAATCGACCCCCCAACTCCAGTCTGGCGTCTTCTCGGCGATAGCCTGGCGAATCTTCGCCTCCGCCTCGCGCACCATCGGATCGAATGCGAGCAGCGCCGGGTGCTGGTCGATGGCGTTCTGATGATGATCAGCCTCGGCAGGCCACCGCGGCCAGGTGCCGGTCAGCGGCTGGCTTGCAGACCCGCCTATCCAGCGGCGCAGATCGGCCCGTGCGACGGCCTGATTGCTCAGCAATTCATCTTCCTGCTCGGCAAGCAAGGCGGCTTCCTGTTTCGGCAGCACACCTTCTGCGGTTTGGCCGCGACCGCCTGCTATACGTGCGTGAACTGCTTGAGAAAACAGCTTGTTTTCCGTGTAGAGCTGCTTGAACAGACTCAGCTTCTGCTCCACCGCGAAGCTGGCGATCCATGCCTCTGCGGTGGCTTGACGAACGCTGAGACGCTCCATTGTTTGCTGAACGTCTGCGAGCGCAACGCTTGCCCGCGCGGCTTCGATCCGGGCCTGCCGCTTCGCGCGATTCGGTACTTCCTGCATGACCCCAACCATTTGCATGGTCATGGCCTCTTCATCAAGCTGCCAGCGTGCGTCGCCTTCGATAGGAACGCTTTGCAGACCAAGCTTGAGTTTGGGGTCGGGCAGCTCGCCTGCCGGTATCGCAGCGCTACGAGCGGCTTGGAGATTGGCAACTTGTGCAGCTAACGAAGGCGCCTGATGCTCGGCCAGGCTCAGAGCCTCTTCCAGGGTCAACGCTGAAACGAGCCCGGGAAAAAAGAACACGCCGATGGTCAAGGCGGCCACATGGCGAGGCGCCCAACGGATAAGGGGTTTCATTTAAAAAGATTCCTGATCTTCCATGCGGGCCAAAGGGCACGCGAGAGCCGGCCCGAATGCTCACATTCGGACGGGTGTCTAGATTTCGATCGGAATCAGGCGCGGGGTGGGTGCCAGACGGCATCCAAAACGCGGGCGGGAAGTAGGCCGTTATAGGGTGTAATCACCGGCTTGGCTGCCGGGATCACCTGCGCCTTCACAGCGACGATCTGGAGAAGGCTGACGGTTTTGCATTCTTGTCCGGGCTTGCAGAGGGCCGTCTTGGCTTGATTGCGCCCGGTATGGCAATCGCCCTCGGTACCGTCCATGTCATCCATGCCGTCCATATGCTCCATATCGGCCATCGCGTGATGCACCGAGGATCCTGCCGGCATGAGCAGTTGCGCCATCCCGTTGATCGGAAGCGCAAGTACAAGCAGCAGGATAAGGAAGGAGCGTAGGTTGGCGGTCATGCGCGTGAGCGTAAGCGACTAGACGCAACCTATCAATCGTTTCGGTAGCGAAGAGAACTCAACCTGACCGAAGCGACACCAATCCAGGTGCCCACTCGGGTATTGCTGAAGGGTCTGAAAGCAACCAGATCGATCGAATGAAACGGCAACCGGGGGCCGGTTGCCGTTTCGGTGGTTACTCGGTAGTGCTCAGCACGCCGCGCTGGATCTGGTCGCGCTCGATGGATTCGAACAATGCCTTGAAGTTGCCTTCGCCGAAGCCGCTGTCACCCTTGCGCTGGATGAACTCGAAGAACACCGGACCCAGCACCGTGCCGGAGAAGATCTGCAGCAGCAGGCGCTGCTCGCCATTCTCCTCGGCACCGTCTAGCAGGATGCCGCGAGACTTGAGCTCTTCCACCGGCTCGCCGTGGTTGGGCAGCCGCTCTTCGAGCATCTGATAATAGGTTTCCGGCGGTGCGGTCATGAACACCGTACCGCTGGCCTTTAGCTTGTCCCAGGTCTCGATCAGGTTGTCGGTGAGGAAGGCGACGTGCTGGATACCCTCACCGTTGAACTGCATGAGGAATTCCTCGATCTGCCCGGCGCCCTTCGACGACTCCTCGTTGAGGGGGATGCGGATCATGCCGTCCGGCGCGGTCATGGCCTTGGACGTCAGACCGGTGTATTCGCCCTTGATGTCGAAGTAACGAATCTCACGGAAGTTGAACAGCTTCTCGTAGAAATCCGCCCAATAGGCCATACGGCCGCGGTAGACGTTGTGGGTCAGGTGATCGATGAGTTTCAGGCCCGCGCCGGCCGGATGCCGGTCCACCCCCTCCAGGAAGACGAAATCAATGTCATAGATCGAGCTGCCTTCACCGAAACGGTCGATCAGATACAACGGCGCGCCACCGATACCCTTGATTGCCGGCAGGCGCAGCTCCATTGGCCCAGTCGGCAGTTCGATGGCCTGAGCACCCAGTTCCAGAGCGCGGTTATAGGCCTTCTGCGCGTCCTTTACACGAAACGCCATGCCGCACACGGACGGCCCGTGCTCGGCGGCGAAATAAGCTGGAAGCCCTTTTGGCTCGCGATTGACGATGGCGTTGATCTCGCCCTGGCGGTACAGCGCCACGTCTTTGGAGCGGTGGTTTGCGACGTGACTAAAGCCCATGCTTTCCAGCACCGGCTCAATGACGTTCGGGGTGGGCGAGGCAAATTCTATGAATTCGAAGCCCATGAGGCCCATTGGGTTTTCAAACAGATCGGCCATGACTGGCTCCTTGGAATAACGGTACGTTTTTAAGAGGTTGACGTTCTGCGAAGGTCAGCTCGGCGGCGCACAGGAAATCCCACGGACGCTGCGACCCAGATGGTCGCCCAGTGTCAATCGAAAGCCCAAAGTCTTCATTTCAACGGCTCAGCCAGGCGTCAGGTCTGACTGCCAACCTGCCCTGCGCGCTGTGCTTTGGCTGGGTTGGCAAACGCGCATCGCCGCCACGCAACAGGCCAACCGGAGTGACCAGGCTCACCGAGCGGACGGATACCTGGACGGTACGGGGACGAGCGGACGCGGTGAACCGGAAGAAAACTGATGAATCCATATTCGTTGCCATGGCTGCATACAAGGCACGCCGCATTTGCACAGCGCTCTATTATTTTTTTGCGTAATTCAATTACGTTTAGCGAAATCTGCGGGACCCATGCCGAACTGTCAAGCCTTGCCGCATGCCGCTCATCTTTCGTCCCGAACGAATACCGCTGCGGCGCTGCCCAAGCTATACCAACGAAACGAGCCAAAACTGCATCGTCTGCGGGCACGCCAGACGGGTGTGGCCCTTCGCCCGACAACACCCACTGTGCCTCGTTTTCGCCTCAAACGAGGCACAGGTTCTACGGCTGAACATAAGGAACGACCATGAATCGACTTTTTGACAAGAATGCTCCTCAAAACGTGCACGGCTGGGAACGCGGCGCCTCAGTGGCCGGCGGACTGGTGATGCTGGGTCGAGGGCTGCGACGCGGTGGCCTCAGCGGTCTGTTGCAGCTCGCGATGGGTGGCATGGCCTTGGCTCGTGGCATCAGCGGCCGTTGTGAGGCCAAGCGAATCTTGACCGCAACCGAGCAGGCGCCACATCAGGCCCGAGCCGATAAGCAGCGCTACAGCCACATGCCATTGGATTCGGAAGTGCACAGCCCCGACTTCGACGAGCCAGAAATGGCCTTCCCTGACACCACACCGATGGGCCACGAAACGCATCCGGGCGAGCGTCGCGGCACGTCGTAAATGATGAGGAGCCCGGACACGTAGTCATCAATTCCCGCAGTGCGCAGTGCGATTGGAGAACCGCTTGGCCGGGTGCCGTATAGCTTTGTAATAGCAGTACGGAACAGCCGTACGACGGGCGGATCGAGACCTCGCCGAACGGTGATTGCCGGCGTTCTGACGCCATGCTATCTATGCGACGTATTTTTGTCACAGACCGTGACATTAGGAGACGTTCATGGATTTCATCAAGGCAGATAGCGAGAACTCGGGTCGTTGGGGAGTCGTTTACTCATACGGCAGCGTGCTGGCAGTTTTTGACAACGAGCAGGACGCCCAACTAGAGGCTATCGGCTTCGGCGGTGTCGTGGTGCGCCTGGCTTGCAGCCTTTGGAAGGGCCTTAACATGACCGTTGATAGCACTGCTGAGGACCAGCCTCAGCTCGTGTAAAAGGAAGTCAAATCAAGCCAGGAGGGTGAAGAAGGCAGCTCCGTCGCACGCCAAGCCTTCTTCTGCCGAGGAGCCGGACGCTGCGATCGGCAGCGTCGCTCCTGCAGAATTAGTTTCATGGTGATACGGGACGAGACCGGTCCCGGTCCGCTGAAACTCCACGAAACTGTACCCGTCTGCCCAGACCTCGGGCTCATCGCCGGCTCTCATTACAGAGCCTGGCGCAACGTAGTTGGCTGAGTATCTGTTGCGATCCGCTGCCGCACTGTTTGCTGTTGCTGGGTGAGGATGTCCAGCACGCGACTTGGCTGCACCTCGATGTCGTCGAAGGTGATGAGCTGCCCCGGCTCGACTGGTCGCTTGAGAACCGTGTTGCGCAACAGCCCAATGGGCACATGGTCGAGCTCCTCGGCGAGCTTCACCGCTTCGCCACGAACGTCGAAGCCACCTATGCCACGAGCGATGATCTCCCCAGCTCTCATTTCACGTTTGGCTATCGCTGCAACGCCCAAGGTGGGCGAGACAGAATTGTTCAGCAGCACACCGCCACCAGCCAATACCCGACGAACTGTTTTGCCGACTTCAAGCGAGCAGAGGTGAAACGGTCGCGTCAGTACGTAATAAGGGCCGGGGCCGAGCTTGAAGTACTCAATTGCCTGCGCCTGCATTTCATCATGCCGACACACCAGAAACACGCCACCTGCTGGATAGCCGCTGGGCAGAACGTAGTCGACGATCGGCTGACCGACGCCGTCCGCGATCAGCCCAAGAACCTGGCCACTGACGTTGAGATCGGTTGACGCCAGCCCTTCCAGGCCGCGCCTGGTGATGGTTGCGCCAAATCCATTGCCGACTACAACCTGCTCGATCTGCACCTTGGTGCCATCGGTGAATGACGTGGTCTGCTCAAGGCTGATGCCCTGACGCTTGGACCAATAAGTCATGTCCTCCAGGCTGGGATTATGGTTCAGGTAGCCTTTCATGTTGCCGTACACGAGCGGTTTGAAGCCCATCTGTAGCGCTTCTTCGTGCAGTGCGGCCAGAGACCCAGGCTGATCGCCTTCGGCTTCAGTCAGCAAGCCTTTGCCGGCCAAGTGAGACCCGGTGGTTACTTGCAGTTCGGCATTTATGGTCACCACCGGTAGGCCGGCTTCGAAAGCACGCTCGATCACTTCCGTACCGAAGAACACGTCACCGGTGCATTCGACGATGATGTCCGAATGCTCGAGCAGATCATCGATCGAGTTCGTCAGCGCGTCCCTGAGCGGAAAGTCGCCGAGCGTATCGATTCGTCTGCGGGTCAGAACACGGCTGATCGTCATGTCCTTGTAGTGCTGCATGATCAGGCGAACGAAACAGTGCGAGATCATCCCTGTACCCGACACCCCTACCCTTTTGATCGTTGCGTCCTTCATTGCGAAATCCCTTTAATAGCTCTGGCCTTCCGACCGTAACATTTAGATAAAGCTGGCGACTCGGCCATCCGGTCTAATCAGTTCTGGTTTACCGCCTGATTGGTCGATAACCGCGCCGGCTCGCCAATGCTGAATGGGTAGGCCTTGAAGGGAATTCTGCTCGGCGCCGGCCCGCATGGCTCGGCTGGCAGATCACCCATACGGCGAATGACATTGCGTAGCTCTTCCCGCCAATGTTTCGGGCGAATGCCGAACGTGGCTTCGATAAGTGAGCAATCGAGTACCGACCAGGCCGGTCTCATGGCGGCACGAGGCAGTCGGTCACTGGTGACCGGGACCACGCGAGGGGCTTGTTCGATGAGCCCGGCCAGTTCGGCTTCACGGAAAATTTCCGTGGCGAACTCTGCCCAGCTGCAAGGTGATGAACCACTGTAATGGTATAGACCCCACTGCAGATCACCGTTACGGCAATAGCGCAGAGCCAGCTCAACCAACACACGCGCTACGCTGCGTGCCCGAGTTGGGCAGCCGATCTGATCGCTGACGACTGAGACTTCCCCAGTTTTGCCGCAGAGGTTGAGCATTGTCTTTACGAAATTATTACCACGCTCGCCGTATATCCAACTGGTCCGCAGAATGAGGAATCGATCCAGCGTCTGGCTGATGGCTTGCTCGCCTGCCCGGCGCGTGGAGCCGTACACGCTGTTCGGCATCGGCTGATCGGTTTCACGGTACGGCTCGGTGCCGTCGCCGGAGAACACGTATTCGCTGGACAGGTGAAATAACGGGATATCGAAGTGGCGAGCGGCCGCGGCCAGGTTGGCCGCGCCGTCGCGGTTGACCGCTTCAGCCTGCGCCACTTCCGCTTCGGCGTGATCCAGGTTGGTATAGGCCGCAACGTTAATGATCAGCGCGGGGTTATAACGCTCGATCGCCTCGTATATCTGGTCTACGCGAGTGATATCCAGGGCGCGGCGAGATAAACCGATTGCATCCAGCCCGAAGCTCGCGGCCTGGTTGATCAAGCAATAACCAACCTGCCCCTCGGCGCCGCACACCAGAATCCGCATATTGTTTTCAACGGCTCCTGGCGGCGGACTGGCAGATGCATCGGAGCGGATAACGGTTGTCGAGACGACCTCCAACCGCAGATCAGCTGTCTCGCCTGCTCCCTTTGGGAACAGCTCACGTACAGTCACGCCCAGCGCCTCGACCGGCGCATCGGCCGATTCCGGAACCGGCGAAAAACTGAAGCTTTCCAGCAGGCCAGTAAGAATGATGCGTGCCTTAGCGAACTGACCTCTGGCCAGCATCGCAGCGACCAGGCTCAGCCGAGAACCGAACAGGCCCAACACTCGTCGTTTGCGGAAATACTTTCGGGCAACGAACAGCTCATTACGAACCAGATGGCGGTGCAGCGCGATTCGCGCCGGATCGGGCTCACGCAGAATATCGATCGCGCCGCTGACACGTCGCACATGCAGCACCCTGCTGGCAGCCACCAGATAGCCCGGTACGTTCTGGCTGATGCGCAGGGTGAACTCGGTATCATCCCCCCACATAAACATCGGCGCCAACGGCAGGCCATGCTGCGCCAGCGAACTGCGAGGCACCAGAATCGAAACATAGGTCGCCGGGCGCACCGGGATTACGCCAATGTCCAGCAGTGCAGGCCAGTTTTCATAATCGATCGAATTGGTGCGCTCATCGACTCTGGGCACGTTGGTAAGCAGACCATGCTCGGTGCGGGCCATCGAGAGCAGATACGAACTCGGCTGTTTACGCTCGGCCAGGCGCTCGTTGGCCAGTAGCAACTGCTCAAGCGCATCCGGTTCAGGAATCACATCATCGTCCATCATCCAGACGAAGTCCGCGCCCTGTTGGTAAGCAAGCCGAAAGCCAGCGCTGAAGCCACCTGATGCGCCGGTGTTACGCGACAGCACATAGACCTTGAGATTAGGCAGTTCCGATTGCAGCAGCATCTCTTCGGTGCCGTCGTTGCTGGCATTGTCAACGACGATGACTCCTGCACACGGGCGGGTCTGTTCGTCGATCGCATCCAGGCAGCGCTGTAACAATTCCTTGCGTTTGTACGACAGTACCACTGCGTATATCTGATCCATTGATGCGCTCGGTTTCGATTCAACAAGGCGGAAAGTTCAATCCGACAGCGAGCCACCGACCAGATCGTATGAAGCGGCGGAGGTGGCTGCGGAGACGTGATGGGCTTTAGCCATGACGCTCTGCTCTGACCCGGTTAAATGCGCGGGGTTCAGTAAATTGCAACGAAATATTAGTGAGCTCGAAAGCCGCGCCGTTCGTGACGTATGACGCGGAGAGCAGCATGCCGGAGGCGTCGAATGGGCCGTAGAGATGATTGCATCCACGATACTGATTGGCGCCGGCGCCCGCCGTGCTCGGCCTCCGATGAGCCCGCTCGGATACGACACGCGCTGCGAACTCAAGTCCCCAGTCCTGTTCACATATATAGAGAGCCTAAAACGGAGAGCAGAATGAAAAGACCCTTATTAGCATTGGTCGGCCTGGCGTTCGCGATCCCGGCCATTGGGCAAGAGCCTCAGGTCGTCACACGGCTGAACGGCATGGACATCAAGGTGGAAGAACTGGGCGTGCCCTCGGCTTCATCGGATAGCGTCGACCTGAAGGGCGTTCCCGCGATCAAAGTTAACAATCACGGCAATGAAATAGCCTCATGCCAATTCCACTCGCTACCTGAGGAAACCGTGATGACCGCCACGCCAGCTGTCTCGGTGAACCCAAACGAAGAGGTCGTGATGCGCGTCCCGGGCAAATATTCCGCTGGTGGCCCGATC
The DNA here is from genome assembly GCF_900129835.1 of Stutzerimonas xanthomarina DSM 18231. Classification (GTDB taxonomy): domain Bacteria; phylum Pseudomonadota; class Gammaproteobacteria; order Pseudomonadales; family Pseudomonadaceae; genus Stutzerimonas; species Stutzerimonas xanthomarina. Next base: position 182,210 of record NZ_FQXA01000002.1, on the reverse strand, counting down.
GCCTTGCTTGTATGCAAGCCCGAAGGCGTTCCGAGCCGCTGAATCGAGCAGGCCGTCGGCACAGCCGCGCCAACCAGCTATACCTCAGCTCGTCAGTCTATTAACGAGGAGAACATCATGAACAGATCCATCATGAAGTCGCTGGTTATAGCCACGCTGCTCGCCGCCGCCGCTCAACCGGCATTGGCCCAGTGGCCAGCCGGCACGCCGCGGGAAGATACCGGTTCGCGCCCGAGCCCTATGGGTGTTCCTACGCCCATGGAAAAGCTTGAAACCCACCGCAATGAGCAAGGTCAGATCGTCACCGAGGATGGCCGGGTCGTTAAAGGTATGCCGGAAAACGACAGCGTTCCCAACCGCAACATGCATCGCACTGAGCAGGAAACGGTGACCGATGACCCAGCGCACCGCTCCGCGACGCCCGGCGAGATTGAATAGCAGCGAAGTTCGTCAACCAGCTGGAGCAGTAACGCCGCAAGGCCGAGCGGAGAACCGCTCGACCATCCTGCGCGGGTAATAAGGGTGTGTGCACTTATCCGAATTTGCCCGATCTTTTTGTTACACGTTAACCGCACATTAGGGAACGCAACTGAATGAGCCGCTCGACGCTGGCTGGACGACTAGTGGCTACCGCTTTTCTCGGCCTGTTAGCAGGCTGCACCGGAACCGAACGCCTCGATTCCGCAATGGCAACCATCAATCAGGACTACAGCCGTCTGCAGGACGAAGCCCTATTGCTCAACATCGTTCGTCGTAGCGCCTCGCTACCGGCGCACTTCACGACTGTGACAACCATCCGTGGGCGGAGCCGCTTCTTCGCTGGGGCCAACCTGACGCTGCCGTTCGGAGGCGAGGCACCGTCAGACTTCAGTTTCAATCCCCACATGTCCGTTGAGCAAGGGCCGGGCTTCGATGTGTCGACCCAGGATAACCAGGAGTTCTACCGCGGTTATGTCGCGCCGATCAGCACGACATCGTTGGCATTCATGCTGCGCCAGGATTACCCACCCGAGCTGATCCTTTCCCTGTTTCTCGAAAGTGCGCATATTCAGAGTCCGAACGGAACTGAGCGCTTTTTTAACAACCCGTCCAAGGTGGCCGATTTCAAACACTTCCAGCAGCTGGTCAACCGCCTCGTTGATCAGGGCATCACCATGGAAACGGCCTTTCTCGTGAGCCGCTTCGGTCCGGAGTTGGAACTCAAACAAGCCCCCTCCATTGATCAGCTGATTTCGGCACGCAAAGGGAACCTGTCCGTCAGTACACGTGGCAACAATCGTTATCAGCTCACCGAATCGGTTGAAAGCGCACGGTTCTGCTTCGTCCGCCCTCAGGAGGCGCTGTTCAAACTAGCCCGCTGCAAGCTTGAAAGCCGAAACGAGTTTCAGCTCGGCGACCCGGACTTCTTCGGCAGTGTCGGTGGCGGGCGGGTGTATTTCGAGGCCAAGGGTCTCGGCAAGGTCGAGCTGCGCACCCGCTCACTCGCCGAAGTATTCGACTACCTGGGCGAATGCGTGCGTGAGCAGAAGGCCAAGGGCACCTTATTGACCATCAGAACCCACGCCGGGCCGCAGCCGATCATCCGGGTGAGGCAAGGAATGACGATGAATGCGGTTGTCCGAACCGAGTTCGCGGGCGATGAGTATTGGATCCCTGAGGGACCAGACGGCGGACAATCTGGTGCCGTGCTGTCTATGGTCTCGCAGTTGCTGGCCCAGGCCCAATCCGTCGAGGACATACCCATCAACAACACCATCAATCTGATTGGCCAATAGTCGTTGTGCTTGTTTGGCCGGGTATCGGTCCACTTAAATCTACTGAAACTATTTCCCTGAACAACGCAGCGGACTTGGATGACGACGCCAGGGATGCCGATAAGCCTTGCTCCGCTGATTAGAACGGATGGGGCTGCCCTCTACTCGCTGGCGGCTATGTTTCCGGCTTTAGCATATTCTTCCCCTATTTCTGCAGCGGCCATGCGATGGAACGCTCGACGCCCTCCATGCTCCCATCTTGATATGTCCTGATCGACTCATGGAGACCGCAATGGCTCAACAATCGCAACACAACCGCCGCATCCACCTCGCCTCGCGCCCACACGGTGCGCCCACCGCAGATAACTTTCGGTTGGAAACCGGTCCGGTGCCGAGCCCCAACGACGGGCAGCTGTTGCTGCGTACCGTCTATCTCTCGCTGGACCCCTACATGCGCGGCCGCATGAGTGCCGGTCCGTCCTATGCGCCCCCGATGGAAGTGGGCGATGTGATGGTCGGCGGCACGGTTTGCCGGGTCGTCGAGTCCCGCCATGCCGACTACCAGGAAGGCGACTGGGTACTCAGCGGCAATGGTTGGCAGGATTATGCGCTGTCCGAAGGACAAGGGCTGATCAAGCTCGACCCCGATATGGAGCATCCGTCCCATGCCCTCGGTGTACTGGGTATGCCGGGCTTCACCGCCTACATGGGTTTGCTCGATATCGGCCAACCCAAGGCCGGCGAAACGCTGGTAGTGGCCGCAGCCACCGGCCCCGTTGGCGCGACTGTCGGACAGATCGGTAAGCTCAAAGGCTGCCGGGTTGTCGGTATCGCCGGTGGTTCTGATAAATGTCGGCATGCGGTCGAAACGCTTGGCTTCGACGCCTGTATCGATCATCGCGCCGAAGATTTTGCGCAGCAATTGGCGGACAACTGCCCAGACGGGATCGATGTGTATTTCGAGAACGTCGGCGGCAAAGTATTCGATGCCGTGCTGCCACTCCTCAACACCAGCGCACGGGTGCCGGTCTGTGGCGTCGTCGCGCAGTACAACAGCACCAACCTGCCAGACGGCCCGGACCGTTTGCCATTGCTGCTCGATACCATCCTTAAGAAGCGCATGCGCATGCAGGGCTTCATCATCTTCAACGACTACGGGCACCGCTACGACGAATTCGCCCGTGACATGAGCGCGTGGTACGCCGAAGGCAAAATCAAGTATCGCGAGCAGATCGTTCAGGGTCTTGAAAATGCGCCCGAGGCGTTTATCGGCCTGCTCGAAGGCAGGAATTTCGGGAAACTGGTCGTGCAGGTCGGCGAGGCGTGAAGCCTTACCGGTCGGTCAGAAGCTGAGGACTGCGTCGTTATGGGTGGGCCGAAGCCCTCCCTACAGCCCTCCCTACAGGGTTAGCGCCCACCTGACGGAGCCGCCATCGGTGGGCTGAAGCCCACCCGACAAATGGTGCGCGTAGTGCGCGCACCTGCGGGGACGAGCCATTCCTTTTTCTTTAGATAGCGCTCGGCCCGGCGAGCTTGTGCGCAGTTCAACCCTGCCCCGCTCCTGCCGTTACATCGCAACGACGCGCATCCCTGGCCTGTTGCAGATGCGGCGGGCGCACGCCGGGAATCGGCTTGGCCAAGCGAATCTTCAGGAATTCGGTGACGTCCGCGTTGAGGCCACGCCCTCCTCCATAAGGAAAGTTGTTGTCGTTGGTGACCAGCAAGGTGCGCGCATCCAGCGGCAACACGCTTTCGATGGTCACGTAGGGAAAGGTGAATGACCGCTGGCCGTCGCCGTTCAGGTCGTCGGGGTCGGCCAGTTGCATGAGGTCGACCACTTCGGTTTTATGCACGGCACCGCCACTGGCGACACCACGGATGTCGATCAGGTAGATCTTCTTGAACGGGGTGCCGTTGGTAGCGGTAGCGCCATTGCGCTCGATGACCAGAAAGCGTGTCTCGTCGATCGCGGTCATGTCACCGATGGCGTGCTCCGGCGCCTGCAGGCGATAGAAGAACACCTTGCCGCTATAGCGCTCCTGATCGATGTCGAACTCGTTGATGCGCAGTGTGCCGGCCGGATCGCCGTTGACCGACTTTTCCAACAGCGCGTACAGCCGGTCACCGCGCGGGTTGATCGCCATGCCTTCGAAGCCACCGGACCCACCCAGGTTGGCAGTCGCGCGCCCCGCCACTACATCCGCGTGCTGCGGCGCATAGACACCCGGCAGCGAGATGGCGCTGCGGGTAACGGTGCCGGACGCATCGGTCTTCACCAGGTACGGACCGAACTCATCACCAAACCACATGGCGCAGTTCTTATCGCGGCGCACCGACTCGACGTCCAGGTCGCCGCCCGTCAGCAGGCGACCGAAATCGATGGCACTGTCTACGCGCGGCTTGGAGCCGTCGTTGTAATAGAAGCGGTAGTCGGCCTGAATCGGCAGTTCCAGCTTTTGATTGATGTCGTTGAGCGTCAGGCGCGACGGATGAGTGAAGCGAGCCAGCGGCGCACCGCTGAGATAGTCGCTGGCGCTGACCTTGCCGCTGCCGCCGCTGGCGGTGCGGAAATCCGGCCGCACACTGTAAAGCCGCAACAGCGTATCGGCAGAGTTCGTTTGCCCACCGAAGCCGTTGTCGGTCATGAATATGAAGCTGTTTTCATCTGCGCCCGGCAGCACGGCGGAGAACCCCTGTACCGGCTGGCGGTTTTCATAGGGTGGCGCGAAGGTGCCGTAGGGGTTCGCGTTGGCCATCTGACCCGACGTCGGGCCGTCAGAGAACGTATCGGCAGGCATCATCGCCCAACCCACCAGGGTATTGGTGGCAGCCATGGCGGGGGCAGAGATCGCAGCGGCAAGCGCCACGACCAGCGGCTTCGGGATTCGCATGTTGGGTGTCTCCATCCGTTTGGGGCCTGCGCCGTGCGACATGCGCGGCACTCTGGCACCGGAGAACCACCTTAGAAAGTCACTGTGTCAGGAATATGGCTATAGCTGAATAAGCGCCATTACGCCGGCACCGTTCGGCGAAAAGCACCGTACGGCTAGGCCACAAAGGGCGTCAGGCAACCTCATGCCCTCGCGCCGCCTGGGCGAGATAGAACCAGGTCTGAGTATCAAGCTGCAGCTCGGCGCCCAGCAGCGCTTCCTCGATTCGCTCCCAGCGCAGGCTACCGAGGATCGGCACCGGCTTGCCGGGCAGCTTGCGCAGCCAGGCCAGGGCGACCTGATTGGCTGTGGCGTTCAACGCCGCGCCAACCTCGTCGAGCGCACGCAGCAATTCAGGACCGAAACGTCCACCACCCATCGGCGACCACGCCAGCACATGCACTCCTTCGCTTTCCATGGCGTGCAACCGACCATCCCACGCGGCGTCCTGCGCCTGCAGTGACAGCTCGATCTGATTGCAACGCAGCGGCAGCTCCCGCGCCAGCGTCTGGCAGTGCAGCAACTCCGCATTGGAGACCCCGAGCCAGCCGATCTTGCCGCTGCCGACCAGATCATCCAGCGCCCGCGCGACTTCATCGACCCGCAGTAAGGGATCGGGGCGGTGCAGTAGAAAGCCGTCGAGGCGCTCCACGCCCAACCGCTTCAACGAGCCCTCCACCGCCTGGGTGAGGTAATCCGCTCGGGTGTTGTAGTGCTTGACCTGCCAGCGCGAGCTGTCCTGCGCAGCGGGCACGATATCGGCCTTGCCGATCAGCTGGACCTGCTCGCGCAACGCCGGTTGCAGTTTTAGCGCTGCGCCGAAATGCGCTTCGCAGTCACCGCCACCGTAGATATCGGCGTGGTCGAAACCACTCAGGCCGCGCTCGACGCAGCGCTCCAGAAAGCCCAGCAGCGCCTGTGGCTGCGCCAGTTCGGGGTATTGCATCAGGCGCATCATGCCCAGCAAAAGAGGTTGTTCGACGACCTTGTTCAAGTGATCTCCGCGATTCGTCAGTTGGTAAGGCCAGCAGCAGGATAAGTACGCGGCCACCGGCAAGTCGTGTACTGACCGACTACCGGGGTGCAATGTTCGGCTTCGGGCCAAAACGTCTGCCATATCGCCCCAAATAGGGGAACCGGTCTCTTGCACCGCACCCTTCTGGGTCGGTGCCGCGCCTCAGCAAGCGGAAACGGATGTGAGGGCTGTGGGGATCATTGGTGGGCTGAAGCCCACCCTACGGTAGACGGAGGTTGCGTAGGGTGGGCTTCAGCCCACCAGTTCCTAGAAGCGGTTCCCTGACGCTGCCACCTGCACCCAACACTGGCATGCAACCTGCTAAGTCACCTTCAACACCTGCCGACCGATTCGGCAGAGCTTCCCGCGGTCAACGAAGACCATCAGCCACACATGGCACGGGACGGGTGCAACGGGCAACGTCGCTCGCACATCACCCCCACATTCCATGAATACCAGGCAAAGGCGCCTGGAGCTGCCCGACAGCTCCAGGCGCCTTTTTTGTTTTTGTACGACGACGCCGTAGCGCGGCATCGACGGAGGACCAGGCATGAACGCAATCATCACCCCGATCAAAAGCGAAACATTGATCGTGATCGGCAACGGCATGGTGGGACACCACTGTGTCGAGCAGCTGATCGAGCGCGGTGCGCTGAGCCAGTATCAGTTGCACGTGTACGGCGAAGAGCGCCAGCGTGCCTACGATCGCGTTCACCTGTCCGAGTACTTCGGTGGCCGCGATGCCGATTCCCTGGCCATGTGCGAAGCGGACTATTACGCCGCTCACGGCGTGCACATGCACCTCGGCGTGCAGGTGCTGGAAATCGACCGCGAGCGCAAGGAAGTGGTCACCCGCGAAGGCCGCCAGCCGTACGACAAGCTGATCCTGGCCACCGGTTCCTACCCGTTCGTACCGCCGATTCCAGGCGCCGAAGGCAACTCGCGTCTGGTCTACCGCACCCTGGATGACCTCGACGCCATTCGCGCCGCCGCCAGCAATGCCAAGCGCGGCGTGGTGGTCGGTGGGGGCCTGCTTGGTCTGGAAGCGGCCAACGCACTCAAGTCCCTCGGTCTTGAAGCGCATGTGGTCGAGTTCGCCCCGCGCCTGATGCCCGTTCAGCTGGACGAGGAAGGCGGTAAGGCGCTCAAGGCCCGTATCGAGGCGCTGGGCGTCGGTGTGCACCTGTCCCGCGCCACGCAGGAAATCGTCATCGGTGAGGAATACGCGTACCGGATGAACTTCAACGATGGCGCTGATGGTAGATGTGAGTATCTGGAAACCGACCTGATCGTCTTCTCCGCCGGTATCCGCCCGCAGGATGCACTGGCCCGCAGCGCCGAGCTGGACATCGCCCCGCGCGGGGGCATCGTGATCGATGGCGACTACCGCACCAGTGACCCCTCGATCTACGCCATCGGTGAATGCGCATCCTGGAACGGCATGATTTTCGGCTTGGTCGCGCCCGGCTACACCATGGCACGTAACGTCGCAGCCCTGCTCACCGGCGAGCCGCACCAGCCATTCAGCGGCGCGGACATGTCCACCAAGCTCAAGCTGCTCGGCGTCGACGTCGGCTCCATCGGTGATGCCCACGCCGCCACACCCGGCGCCAAGAGTTATCGCTTCATCGACGAAGCCAACGCCAGCTATCGCCGTCTGGTGCTGTCCGAAGACGGCAAGCGCGTCATCGGTGCGGTGCTGATCGGCGACAACAGTTACTACGACACCCTGCTGCAATACGCGCAGAACGGCATCAAGCTGCCGACCGATCCGTCCTCTCTGATCCTTCCGCTGTCGGATGGCGCACCGACGCTGGGCGCCGACGCGCTACCCGACACCGCCACGATCTGCTCATGCCACAACGTCACCAAAGGCGCGGTGTGCTGTCAGGTCGACGCCGGCATCACCGACCTCGGTGAGTTGAAAGCCGCAACCAAAGCTGGCACCGGCTGCGGCGGCTGCAGCGCGCTGCTCAAGCAGGTCTTCGAGCACGAGCTGACCGCTCGTGGCGTCGAAGTCGACAAAAGCCTATGCGAACACTTTGCTCATACCCGCCAGGAGCTGTACGGCATCGTCCGCGTTGAAGGCATCATCAGTTTCAATGAGCTGCTGGCCAAACACGGCCGCGGCCACACCGGCTGCGACATCTGCAAGCCGGCGGTGGGCTCGATTCTCGCCTCCTGCTGGAACCAGCCGATCACCGATCCAGGCCTGATCCCACTGCAAGACACCAACGACACCTTCATGGCCAACATGCAGAAGAACGGCACCTACTCGGTGGTGCCGCGCATCGCCGGCGGTGAGATCACCCCGGACAAGCTGATCGCCCTCGGCGCTGTCGCCAAGAAATACGACCTTTACACCAAGATCACCGGCGGTCAGCGCATCGACCTGTTCGGCGCGCAGCTGCACGAGCTGCCGGATATCTGGGGTGAGCTGATCGAGGCCGGCTTCGAAACCGGCCATGCCTACGGCAAATCCCTGCGTACGGTGAAATCGTGCGTTGGCAGCACCTGGTGCCGCTACGGCGTGCAGGACAGTGTCGGCATGGCGCTGCGCCTGGAGGATCGCTACAAGGGCCTGCGTTCACCACACAAGATCAAGTTCGGCGTCTCCGGTTGCACCCGCGAATGCGCCGAAGCACAGAGCAAGGACATCGGCGTGATCGCCACCGAGAACGGCTGGAACCTCTATGTGGCAGGCAATGGCGGCATGCGCCCGCGTCACGCCGAGCTGTTCGCCACTGACCTCGATGACGAAACGCTGATCCGCTACATCGACCGCTTCCTGATGTTCTACATCCGCACCGCGGACAAGCTGCAACGCACCTCCGTGTGGCGCGAATCCTTGGACGGCGGCCTCGATTACCTCAAGGAAGTCATCATCGATGACAGCCTGAACCTCGCCGCTGAGCTGGAAGCGCAGATGCAGCTGGTGGTCGACCGCTACGAATGCGAGTGGGCCAACGCCATCAAGGACCCGGAAAAACTCAAGCGCTTCCGCACCTTCGTCAACGACCAGCGCGGCGATCCGGACGTTCACTTCGTCAGGGAACGCGGCCAGCGCCGCCCAGCACATGCACACGAACTTCACCTGATTCCCGTCACCGAGGAGGTGCTCTGATGAGCCAGTCCAACGCCTTACGCATGCAACCGAGTGAAAACGTCAGCTGGCGGGCGCTCTGCAGCCGTCGTGATCTGGTCGCCAATTCAGGCGTGGTCGCCTGGCTCGATGACGAGCAGGTGGCGCTGTTCCACCTGCCCGAAACCGAGACGGGTGAGAAAGTTTTCGCCGTCGCCAACAAGGACCCGAAATCGGGCGCCAATGTCATCGGCCGCGGCATTCTGGGGCAGCTCAAGGGCGATTTGGTAATCGCCTCCCCGCTGTACAAACAGCACTTTCGGCTGCAGGACGGCGCCTGTCTTGAGTATCCCGAGCAGCGCCTGCGCGTTTGGGCGGTGCGGCTCAAAGGCGAGGCGGTAGAAATCGCCGTCGACTGAGTTTTCGCGATCGAGACTAGGCGTCCCCCGACCGCGCCCGCAGGCCGATTGTGGGAGCGGTCTTGACCGCGAGCCTTAGCGCACCATTGCCCGGCTCCTCGCCGGGCCAGAAACGAATCCAGCCCGCACCTTCTTGGTCGGGCTCCACAACGCCCACAGAGAACCGCCATGTCCTACATCGTCCCTTCGGAATTCGTCACCAAAATGGTCGACGCGGGTGAGTCCAAGATTTTCATGTCCACACGGGATACCTTGATTCGGGCCTTCATGGCCGGAGCCATCCTTGCGCTGGCAGCAGTCTTTGCCATCACCATCACGGTACAAACCGGTTCGCCCCTGGTAGGAGCCATGCTCTTCCCGGTCGGTTTCGTCATGCTGTACTTGATGGGGTTCGACCTGCTCACCGGCGTCTTCGTCCTCACGCCGCTGGCCTTGCTGGACAAGCGACCGGGCGTAACCGTCAACGGCGTGCTGCGCAATTGGGGGCTGGTGTTTCTGGGTAACTTCGGCGGAGCGCTCACCGTCGCCTTCATGATGGCCTTCGTCTTCACCATGGGCTTCTCCACCGATCCGGGTCCCGTGGGCGAAAAGATCTCGCACGTCGGTGAAGCGCGTACGCTGGGTTATGCCGAGTTCGGCGCCGCTGGCTGGTTCACCATCTTCCTGCGCGGCATGCTGTGCAACTGGATGGTCTCGATGGGCGTGGTCGGCGCGATGATCTCCACCTCGGTCAGCGGCAAGGTGATCGCCATGTGGATGCCGATCATGCTGTTCTTCTTCATGGGCTTCGAGCATTCGGTGGTGAACATGTTCCTGTTCCCCTCGGCGATGATCATGGGCGGCAACTTCTCGATCATGGATTACATGGTCTGGAACGAAATCCCCACTGCGCTGGGCAACCTGGTCGGCGGCCTGGCCTTCACCGGCCTGACGCTCTACACCACCCACGTACGGACCGCACCAAAGCGTGCAGTGGCGCGTTGAGACGGCAATCGAGCGATATCCAACAGCTTCGCCAGCAAGCTGGCTCCCACAAAAGCGAGCCAGCCGCGGCAATGAAGGCTGAAGCAGGAACACGTCCCGTAGGAGCGAGCTCGCTCGCGAATAGCAGGGCGACGCTATGGGCCAGACGCCAAGGTCGGTGGAGCAGCTTCGCCAGCAAGCTGGCTTTTTCAAAATCGAGCCAGCCGCGATAACCGCAGGGCTGGGTTGGGTTGGGTTGGGTTGGGTTAAATTTCGAGCGCATGAGCAGTCAACTCAAGGTTTCGGTGGGCCAACACACCGACAAGGGCGCCAAGGAAACCAACCAGGACTTCCACGGCGTCTACATTCCGAAAGAGCCACAACTGAGCAGCAAGGGCATCGCCATTGCCTTGGCGGATGGCATCAGCAGCAGCGCCGTCAGTCACATTGCCAGCGAATCAGCCGTCAGTGGCTTTTTCGCTGACTACTACTGCACCTCCGATGCCTGGTCAGTGAAAACCTCGGCGCAACGAGTGCTGATGGCAACCAATTCCTGGTTGCACGCCCAGGGCCAACAGAGCCCCTATCGCTTCGATCCGGATCGTGGTTATGTTTGCACCTTCAGCGCGATGGTCATCAAATCGACCACGGCGCACCTCTTTCATGCGGGCGACTCGCGTATCTACCGCGTCCAAGGCGCTGCGCTGGAGCAACTGACCAATGACCACCGAATGTGGGTCTCGGAAGACAAGAGTTACCTGAGCCGCGCATTGGGCATCCACCCACAGCTGGATCTGGACTATCGCGCCGAACCGGTCGACGTGGACGACACCTTTATCCTCGCCACCGATGGCGTATACGAGTACGTCAGCGCACCGTCGATGCTCGGTGCCATCGCTCACTACGCAGATGATCTGGACGCAGCCGCACGGGCCATCGTCGCCCAGGCGCTGGAACAGGGCAGCGACGACAACCTGACGGTGCAAATCCTGCGTATCGACGCGCTGCCGCTGCAGGCTGCCGACGAACTCTTGCAGCAGTTGACCGAACTGCCCTTCCCGCCCATTCTCGAAGCCCGCGCGGCATTCGACGGCTACACCATCGTGCGCGAGGTGCACGCCAGCAGCCGCAGCCATGTGTATCTCGCAACCGACGACGAAAGCCAAGCGCCGGTGATCATCAAGGCCCCCTCGATGGACCTGCAACGAGACGTGCAGTACCTGGAGCGGTTTCTCACGGAAGACTGGGTGGCGCGACGCATCAACAGCGCGCATGTGGCCAAGCCATGCTTGCAGACCCGCAAACGCAACTACCTGTATAGCGTCAGCGAATACATCGAAGGCCAGACGCTGGCGCAATGGATGATCGACCATCCCCGCCCGGATCTGGAAACCGTGCGCGGCATCGTCGAGCAAATCGCCAAGGGCGTTCGCGCCTTCCACCGGCTGGAAATGCTGCATCAGGATCTGCGCCCGGCCAACATCATGATCGACGCCACCGGCACGGTCAAAATCATCGACTTCGGATCCACGCGGGTGGCCGGCATCATGGAAGTGGCGTCGCCCATCGAGCGCAACGAACTGTTGGGCACGGCCCAGTACACGGCGCCGGAGTACTTCCTCGGCGAGAGCGGTAGCAGCCGCTCCGACATGTTTTCGCTGGCGGTGATCACCTACCAGATGCTGACCGGTGCCCTGCCCTACGGCACCCAAGTTGCCAGCTGCCGCACCCGCGCGGCGCAGAACAAGCTCAGCTATCGTTCCATCCGCGAGCACGACCGCGGCGTACCGGCGTGGATTGATGACGTACTGCGCAAGGCGCTGCATCCGGACCCTTACAAACGCTACGAGGATCTGTCGGAGTTCGTCTTCGAGCTGCGCCAGCCGAACCAGGCTTTTCTGAACAAGGCTCGCCCGCCACTTCTGGAGCGCAACCCGGTGCTGTTCTGGCAAGCTGTGTCGTTGCTGTTGATGATCGCGGTAATCGTATTGCTGGCTCGTTGAGCGAAGGCATCAATCCGGGCGCTGAGGCGCGTAGACGTTGAGCGCCGGATCGGTGATACCGTCTTTCGAAGGATCGAGAATCCAGCGCAGCTGCGTGACCAGTTCCTCGCAGTTTTCGCCGCGCTGCTGCCAATCCTGAAAGGCAATACGCGCCGCAGTCAGCGATGACTCCGCGACCTGCCCGGCGTCGGTCGTGGCCTCAGCGGGCCGCCAGTGATCGAAGACCGACTTAAGTGCATGCTGCGCCTCTTCGGCGCCCAGCTCGCCGTCGGCCCAGCGCGATGTGATGTCCTGCGCTTTCTGTAGGGCGGTTACCGAGGGGGTGGACGATGCCATCTTGGGTTACCTCCAACTAATGCTTGTAGTGCTTGGAGTCCGGCCGCGCCTGCAAATTCGCCGCTGAGCTGCCGTTGGTCCGCAGCGGTCGCATCGAGCGTGCGCCAGTAGGTCGTATCACAAAGCACGCCAATCGCTGAGGAACCCTGACCATGCACCTCGTCCTTCTGTTTTTGCCACTGTATGACAACGCCCAACAGGCATTGCCAAAGTCGCTGTTTGCCGATGTGCGGGACGAATTGGTGACCCAATTCGGTGGCCTGACCGCCCACAGCCGAGCCCCTGTCGACGGGCTATGGCAAGAAGACAACAGCCATTCCGTGCGCGACGACCTGGTTGTCTATGAAGTGATGATGTCCGAACTGGACCGAGCTTGGTGGAAGGGATATCGCGAGTCGCTGCAGACACGCTTTCGCCAGGAACATGTGCTGATCCGCGTACAGACAGTCGAAGCGCTCTAGCGGTAAGGTTGTCATTCGCACGGCCTCAGAACTGTCGTATAGCAAAGCAGAACACGCCACAAAACCGTGAAAATTTAATGAACCCCAAGCGCTACCCGCTGTCAGTCCAGTCTGCAGAACTACAGGGCCCAGTGGCCAAATTAACGGGAGAAAGCATCCTCCCGCTTACGATCGGCACTTCCGGAGCGCCGCTGTTCGACGCATCGAAACACGTTGCTGTCGCGCGCTCGCCAGACCGGAATTGCGCTTATGTTTCGGCCCGCTCAGCGGGATCTCCATTGCCAACGCGAATACTTTTAATGTCCCTATCTCGTCGTCTCATCGCACTTTTATCCCGTATGTCCTGGTCCGCAACTCAGCGCCGTGCTTTCAACGCTGGTCTGATCGGGACGCTGTTGGCGGTCATCGCACCCGCTCATGCCCAACAGGCCAGCAATGATCGCTGGGTCAGCGACACGCTCACCACCTACGTACGCAGCGGCCCAACCGACGGCTATCGCATCGTTGGCAGCCTTACGTCAGGCCAGAAGGTCGAGCTGCTGGAGACCAGCGGCGACTACAGCCAGGTCCGCGGCGAAAATGGCGACCGGGTATGGATTCGCAGCAGCGATCTGCAGGAGGTTCCGGGTCAGGCAGAGCGTCTGCCGCAGCTCGAGCAACAAGTGGCCGAACTCAGCGAAGAGCTGAAAACCATCGACGACTCCTGGAAAACCCGCGTCCAGGGCATGCAGGAAACCCTTGATTCGCGCAAGGCGCTGATCGATGAGCTTGAAGCGCGCCGCTTGGCGCTGGACGAAGCCCTCACCGCGACCGAGTCAGAGCTGCGTGATGCCCAGGCGCGCCTGGGCGATGAGAACAATCAGGTACTGATGCGCTACATGGTCTACGGCGGCAGCATCGCCGGGGCCGGACTGCTGCTCGGGCTGATCCTTCCAGCCATGACCCGCGGCCGCAAGCGCAACGACCGCTGGTTCTGACGACGAGAACCGAGCTGTGCTCAGCTCGGTTCAGCGACCCACTCAGCATTGGTTCGGACGAATGCCGAAGGTCCGAGCTGTGCCTGAGCGGCGCGTTGCAGAATCTGCTCCGGCACCATCGGTCGGTCCAACAGGAAACCTTGCAACGTTTCGCAACCGAGGCCGGTAAGAAATGCCTGTTGCTCAGCCGTTTCCACGCCTTCTGCTACAACCTCCAAGCCCAGCGCCTTGGCCAAAGCGATGATGGCCGAAACGATGACCGAATCTTCATTGCCAGGGCTCATCTCCTTAACGAACGCACGGTCGATTTTCAACTCACTGGCCGGCAAGCGCTTGAGGTAGAGCAAACTCGAGTAGCCCGTTCCGAAGTCGTCAATCGATGCCTTGATACCGAGCTGTGTGAGCTTCTCCAGCGTATCGATGGTGGACTCCGGGTCGCGCATGGCCACGGTTTCGGTCACCTCGATGGTGAGCATCTGCGGCGGGATGTGGTGAAGCTCGATCGCGTCGGTCACCGTGCCGACCAGGTCGGGTTGCTCGAACTGAACCGCTGAAAGGTTCACCGCTACAGTCCAATGGCTGAAGCCCTGCAGATGCCATTCCCGCAATTGCCGGCAGGCCTCGTTCAGCACCCACTTGCCCATCGGGATGATCAGACGGGTTTTTTCCGCCAGCGGCAGAAAGGCGTCCGGTGACAGCAAACCACGCTGCGGATGCTGCCAGCGCAACAAAGCCTCGAAGCCTCGTACTGGCCCGGCCGGTGCTTCGAACTTGGGTTGGTAGTGCAACCGCAACTCACCGTTGGACACAGCCAACCGGAGGTCATGCAATAGCTGCAATTGCTCGACCGTATTGGCGTTCATCGAGGCCTCGAAAAAACTGTAGCCGTTTCGCCCCGCACTCTTGGTGTGATACATCGCCGCGTCGGCGTGCAACAGCAGATCGCGCTCGGTCTCGCCGTCACCCGGGTAGACCGCGATACCGATGCTCAACGAAACGCTCAGGGTGTAGCGCGAGAGCATGAACGGCTCGCTGACGCACTGCACCAGTTGCGCTGCCAGAGTGGCTGCGTCGTCCGGATCATCAATCGCTGCCAGCAATACGAATTCATCTCCACCGAGGCGCGCCAACGTGTCCTGGGCGCGAGTACAGGCGCGAAGTCGGCCGGTCACGCTGATCAGCAATTGGTCGCCCAAGTGATGACCGTAGGCATCGTTCACCGCCTTGAAGCCGTCCAGGTCCATAAACATCAGCGCAAAGCGGGACTGCTCACGTTGCGCCACCTTGAGCGCCTGGCTGAGCCGGTCCTCGAGCAACAGACGGTTCGGCAAGCGGGTCAGGTTGTCATGCAGTGCCAGCTGCAGCAGTTCGCCGTTGGCCTTTTCCAGCGAGCTGGCTAGCACTGAGGTGCGAGCCTGCAGGCGCGCATCAAGCACCGAAACGATCAAGGTGATCGCCAGCACTGCGAGGGTCAGCACGATGACCAGCAACGCCAGCCAGTTGCTGTCAACACCGTTAGCCGCACCGCAGAAGCTGCCCTCCGGAAAGCCCGCAGCGGCCATGCCGGTGTAGTGCATGCCGACTATGGCGAGCCCCATCACCAGCGCGGCGGCGCAGCGCCAGGCGCGCACATGCTGCAGATTGGCGCGTAGCCGGAAGGCCAGCCATAGCGCAGCGCCCGACGCCATGAACGCAACCAACACCGAGGCGGCCAGCCATGCAATGTCATAGACGATACCCGGCTGGATGCGCAGCGCGGCCATCCCGCTGTAATGCATCGCCGAGATACCTGCGCCGATCAGCAGCGCACCCTGCATCAGACGATTCCACGGCAGCTTGCGTTGGCAGACTAGCCATAACGCCAGCGCAGAAGCGCCAATCGAAAGGACCAGCGAGCCCGCGGTGATCGATGGGTCATAACCCAGCGGAATCGGCAGGCTGAAGGCAAGCATGCCAATGAAGTGCATCGACCAGATGCCCAGCCCCATCGAGAACGCGCCGCCAAGCAACCACCATTGCGCCGCGCGGCCTGTTGACGTCGCAACCCGACCGGCCATATCCAGCGCGGTGTAGGACGCCAGTACGGCAACAACAAACGAAAAGAAAACCAGGGTGTCGTTATAGCTACCGACCAGCATTACGGTGCCTTCATGAAATAAGGGGCGCGGATCTTGACCGAATAATCAATAAAGGCGAAGTGCCATCCGTCAGCCGTGGATCGACAACTGGCCGTGCACGCCGGTGTTGGTTTCATTCCCTGTGTCGGTCCGGTTGTGCGTCTCTGAAGCAGAGCTTGCGGGTATCTGCCAAACGGTCGTCAGTCTGCTAGAGGCAGCCCCTTAACCGAACGTTACGCTGACGATCAAACTTGACCCGGCTATAGACATGAGGCGAAATGAAAGCACTTTGCCACTGGCGGGACCAGGCTATGCGCACCGAAAAACGCATGGATTACGTCCCGGCTTCACTTCCTGATTGGGCGTGGGATGATCACGCCTTCGATTCGTTCTGCTCTACGGCTTGCTAAAAACCCCTAGTGTCTGGCTGCATATCGGACAGAACTAGTTCTGCGCTACCGGAACGCATGACAGCAATCCGGATCAAACCCGACAATCGCTGTACCTCCCAAAAGGACCCGCGCCAATGGCCTCATTGCAACAACGCACCTTCAACGCAATCGCCAAGAAAGAGCATGAGCTGCTCGACAGCTGGACTCGTGAACTCGAAGCCAGTGGCATGTACCGCAACGTCAAGGTTGACGAGTTTCGCCGGCAGACGGCCGAGTTCATCCGTTTACTGATCGAAGGTGCAGGCCAGGCCGAATCCACTGATTTGCGCGCCGGAAGCTGGGACGGCATGCGCCAGTTCCTCGAACAGCTGTCGCACAGCCGCGTGCTGCTGGGGTTCGATTCGCAGCAAACCGCCGGTTTCATCTTCTCGTTTAAAAGGCCGTTGATGCCGCTGTTGCAAGCTGAATACGCCGATGAGCCGGCGGTGCTGGCCGAACAACTCTGGGCGTTATCCGAGCTGATCGACCAACTTGGCCTGCACACGGTACGCACCTTCCAGAAGTCCCGCGAATCGGTCATCAAACGTCAGCAGGAGGAATTGCTGGAGCTCTCTACACCAGTGGTCAAGCTGTGGGACGGCGTGCTCGCGCTGCCGATGATCGGCACCCTCGACTCGCAACGCACCCAAGTGGTGATGGAGTCGCTGTTGCAACGCATCGTAGACACCGGTTCGGAAATCGCCATCATCGACATCACCGGCGTGCCAACCGTGGACACCTTGGTCGCGCAGCACCTTCTTAAAACCGTTACGGCCATCCGCCTGATGGGCGCTGACTGCATCATCAGCGGCGTACGTCCGCAGATTGCGCAGACCATCGTGCATCTGGGTCTCGATCTTCAGGGCATCGTCACCAAGGCCTCTCTCGCCGATGCGCTGGCGCTTGCGCTGCGTCGCTCCGGACTGACTGTCAGTAAGGCGGTGTAATGGAGCGCATCCCAATACTGCAAATGGGCGAGTTCCTGCTCGTCACCATTCAGGTCGACATGCATGACCAACTGGCCATGACACTCCAGGACGATCTCGCCGAGCGCATCAACTCGACGTCCGCCAAAGCGGTGCTGATCGACATCTCGGCGCTTGACATGGTCGATTCGTTCATCGGTCGCATGATCAGCTCGATCTCGGGTCTGTCCAGCATCATGGATGCCGAGACCGTCGTGGTCGGCATGCAGCCGGCGGTAGCGATCACGCTGGTCGAGCTGAGCCTGACGCTGCAGGGCGTCAGCACGGCGCTCAATGTCGAAAGAGGCATGCAGCTGCTGCATAAACGGATGGCCGCTAGATGACCGTGCGCGACAGCGGCAGCACACCGGTACGGATCGAGCAGGATGTGGTTTTGGCCCGCCAGGCAGTTCGCAAGCTGGCCCAGGACTGTGGCATGCGCTTGATCGACCAGACCAAGCTGGTGACTGCAGTGAGCGAACTGGCCCGTAACACCGTCGTTTATGGCGGCGGTGGCGATATGGACTGGGAAGTTGTGGACGAAGGCCCGCGCACTGGCATCCGGCTGACCTTCCGTGATGAGGGCCCGGGCATCGCCGACATCAAATTGGCGTTGACTGACGGCTGGACTTCCGGTGGCGGCCTTGGGCTTGGACTGACCGGTGCCAAGCGCCTGGTGGATGCCTTCGAACTCGACAGTACTCCTGGCATCGGCACACGCATCAGTATTACCAAATGGTCATGAATATTCAGGGCTCGATGACCATCGTTCTGGCGATCGAAGACGAAACCCAGGTCGGCCATGCGCGCCGCGTCGCGCAATCGCTCGCCGTCGAACTTGCATTCGATGAAACCGATGCCGGACGCGTCGCACTGGTTGCAACGGAGCTGGCCACCAACCTGCTCAAGCATGCGCATCATGGGTCTCTGCACCTGCGCGCGATACCAGCTCAGAGCGGACAGGGAATCGAGCTGATCGCCATCGACCGTGGCGCCGGTTTCAATCCCAATGTGTGCCTGGCCGATGGTTTTTCCACCGGCGGCACTCAGGGCACAGGGCTCGGTGCGCTCACGCGCCAGGCTCAGCTGTTCGACATCCACTCCGATAACAAAGGATCGGTGGTGCTGGCGCAGCTGTACCCTCGCCATGTTTCGGCCCTGCCACTTCGGTTCGGCGTTAGCCAGCATTCTCTTAAAAACGATCCGGCCTGCGGCGATGTCTGGCATCTGGCTGTCGATGGTTCACGGCTCAGTGCGCTGATCATCGACGGCATCGGCCATGGCGAAGATGCTGAGCAAGCCGGTCTGGCCGGCGCTGCCGCGTTTGCCGAGGACTCGTTTGCCGACCCAACGATCAATATGCTCGACATGCACCAGGCGATGACCGGCTCACGCGGTGGCGCAGCAGCTATCGCGCTGTATGAGGCTGGCAAGGTGCGTTTCGCTGGTATCGGCAACATCGGAGCCAGCCTGGTGACTGCCGAAAAGAGTCGCGGCATGGCATCTCACCCAGGCATCGTGGGCTCTCAGTTTCGCAAGGCCGTTGCATTCGACTACCCGGTCGACTCGGCGCAGCTTCTGGTCATGTACAGCGATGGACTTCAGTCACGCTGGGATCTGCGCGACTACCCTGGTCTTGTCCATCGTCACCCGGCCATTATTGCAGCGCTGCTGCATCGCGACTTCTGTCGTGGCCGCGATGACGTGACCGTTATGGTGATTGCGCTGGAGGCAATCGTTGACTGACTCGAACACGAACGACCTCATCCAACAGCTGCGCAGCGAGAACGACCTGCTGCGCGGCGAGCTCGAGGAAACCAACCAGGGCGTCCTCGCGCTGTATGCCGAACTCGACACCCAGGCCGAGCAGCTGCGACAGGCCTCGGATCTGAAAAGCCGTTTTCTGTCCTACATGAGCCACGAGTTCCGTACGCCGCTGGGGTCCATTCGCAGCATTACCCGTTTGCTCAGCGACGAATTGGACGGCCCGCTCAGCCCGGAACAGCATAAGCAGGTGCTGTTCATCAGTGGCGCGGCCAGCGAACTCAGTGACATGGTTGACGACTTGCTCGATCTGGCGAAGATCGAGGCAGGCCGCATCACCATATCGCCCGCCTGGTTCGACATGTTTGACCTCTTCGCGGCGCTGCGCGGAATGTTTCGCCCGATCGTCGATGCCAACGCGGTGGATCTGATTTTCGAGGAGCCGCACGACATGCCGCGGCTCTTCACGGACGACAAAAAGCTCGCGCAGATTCTGCGTAACTTTATCTCCAATGCGCTCAAGTTTACGCAGAACGGCGAGGTGCGCATTTCTGCCTGTGCCGAAGGTGACGGCGAGGTGCGCTTCGCCGTGACGGACACAGGCATCGGCATTCCGGAAGACATGCACGGCAATCTGTTCGAAGATTTCGTACAGATCGATACACCGCTGCAGAAGCGTCTGCGTGGTACCGGCCTGGGATTGTCGCTGTGCAAACGCTTCGCCGAACTGCTCGGCGGTCGCGTTGGCGTCGAGAGCAAGCCGGGACTGGGATCGACGTTCTACGTCGTCATTCCTGTCGCGATTTCCACGGAGCGCACTGATGGAGCATAAGAGCCAGCTGCTGGTCGTCGACGACAACGCAGCCACGCGCTACGCAATACGCCGGGTGTTGGAGCGCCACGGTTATGCCGTGCTCGAAGCCGGAACGGGTACCGAAGGACTGGGCCTGATCGCCACCGGCACGATCGATGCGCTGATTCTCGACGTGAACCTGCCTGACATGAGCGGCTTCGACATCGTGCGCCAGCTGCGGACCGATGACGGCACGCGGCTGTTGCCGGTCATCCATGTCTCCGCAGCCTCGATCCAGACCGGCGATATCATTACCGGCCTGGATGCGGGCGCCGACGCCTACCTCATTCACCCGGTCGATCCGGACGTGCTCCTTGCCACCTTGCGCACGCTGTTGCGTGTACGCGACACCGAGCATGCGTTGCGCGAAAGCGAGGCGCGCTTCCGTGAGATCTTCTCTCAGGTCGCGGCGCCGATTGCAGTGATCGACCCGCAGCTGCAAATTCACGAAAGCAACCGTGCACTGTCCCTGCTGCTGGGGGACCAACCGGAGCCAACCGCACTGGCCGCGAGGCTTGCCGACGGGCAGGACACAAAGCTGCAGACGCTGCGAGAGAGCTTGGCAAGCGGTTCTCGCTGGCAAGACACCTTGATCCTGGAAGTGGCTGGCGAGCGCCGCGAAACCAAGTGGCAGGTATCGCCTTACCGAGCGTCTGAGCTCGGACTGGTGGTCATCGAAGACATCACCGAGCAGCGCCAACGCGAGCGCTCGCAGCGCCAGCAGCTCGACAATGCCAACAACGAGCTTGCCCGCGAAGTCGCCGAGCGCGTCCGCACCGAAGGGCAGTTGATGCAGGCGCAGAAAATGGATTCGCTGGGCAAGCTGACCGGCGGCATCGCGCACGATTTCAACAACCTGCTGACCGGCATCATCACCGGCATCGAACTGCTCAAGAAGCGCCTGTATGAAGGCCGCACCGATGCGGTTCTGCGTTTTGCCGATACCGCGCTGAATTCGGCGCGCAGCGCCGCGTCGATGACCAACCGGCTGTTGGCCTTCGCCCGCCAACAGCCGCTGGATGCACGCCCGGCCGACCTCAACGAGCAGATCCGCTCGCTCGAGGAGCTGTTGCAGCGAACCATCGGCGAGCATATTTCCTTGAATCTGGAACTGTCCGATCAAGGCGCGGTGGCGCAGGTCGATGCCAACCAGCTTGAAAGCGCCATCCTCAATCTGGTTATCAATGCACGCGACGCCCTGCCCCGTGGCGGCAATATCACCATCCGCACCGCGGCATTGCGCTCCGATGGCGATGCGGACCTGACTGACGGAAACTATGTGGTGCTAACGGTGGAGGATGACGGTACCGGCATCGCACCGGACGTGCTTGGCAAGGTCTTCGATCCCTTCTTTACCACTAAGCCGCTTGGCCAGGGCACAGGCCTGGGGTTGTCATCGATCTACGGGTTCGCCCGGCAATCGGGGGGCGAAGCCAGGCTAAGCAGCGTCGTCGGCGAAGGCACGGAAGTCTCGCTGGTGTTACCCGCAGCCATTGCAAGCGAAACGACAATCGCCTCGGTCAACGACATGCCACAGGGTAACGGCGAGCATGTATTGATCGTCGAGGACATGCCAGCGGTGCGCATGCTCGTCGCCGAGATGCTGAGCGAGGCTGGTTACCGATGCAGCGAAGCCGGCGACGTCACTACAGCGCTGTCGGTGCTGCAGGATGACTCCAGCGTCGATCTGCTGTTGACCGACGTGGGGCTTCCTCAGCTTTCCGGGCGGGAGCTTGCTGACGCAGCGCGAACGCATCGCCCTGCTCTGCCCGTGTTGTTCATGACGGGTTACGCCGAAAACGCGGTGCGCCGAGATCGCTTCCTCGACACCGGAATGGACATGGTGATCAAGCCATTCCAGATTGGCGAACTGCTCGGCAAGGTGCGGCAGATGCTCGATCAGGCAGCTAGCGCCGGCCGCTGATCGATCCATGCAGCAACATCGGCAGCGCTAGTTACTGCTTTTTTTCACCCTTGTCAGTTGCGATCAGGTCTCCCCAATCGCCGAACTCGTACCAGTCGTCGCCCATCATCTCGGACGGATGCTGAGTTCGACCGGCACCATTACCGCAGGCCAGCGAGTCGGCCGGGCAATAGCGATCACAACCCCAGCAGATGCGCTCGGGGTGCGGCGGGTTGAGCGGAAATTTTTTGGCCATCGCAGGAGGCCTCGGGGGTTTGCTTGAAAGAAGCAAACAGGCTAACCAGGCCACCGCTGGTTGAACTTGATCAGGCTCAAGGATGGCTGGAATGCATGTCCGGTCACGTCCGCTTCTGTTGAGAAAATACGGACCGGGCAAGGGGGGCTTTGAAAGCGCCACGCTCTGACTTATTTCGCTGGGGTTGCGATGGTTCCCGCCATAAGTCAGCTCGGCTGAGGGCCGGCGTTAGAACAAGCCGAGCTGCTCGTCGATCAGAGCGCTGAAGCTGTCATTCACGAACGGCAGGATGGCATCGGCAACAGGCTGTAGTTGACGGGTCACGTAATGGTCGTAATCGATTGGCGCCCGCCGCACTTCGAGCGGCTCCGGCCCGGCGACAGTGATCAGGTAGCTGATCCAGCCGCCATTCTGGTATTGCCGCTGACGACCATTTTGCAGGTTGAATTCGTCAGCGATCCGCGCAGCCCGCACGTGCGGCGGAACGTTGCGCTCGTAGTCATCCAGGCGCCGACGCAAGCGCTTGCGAAAGATCAGCAGGTCGTCCAGCTCACCGGCCAGGGTTCGCTGAACGTAGGTGCGCACGTAGTCTTGGTAAGGCTCGCGGCTGAAGATGCGCCGGTACAACTCCTGCTGGAACTGCTGAGCCAGTGGCGACCAGTCGGTGCGCACCGTTTCCAGCCCTTTGAACACTAGTCCATCACTGCCGTCCGCACGGGTGACAAGCCCGGCATAGCGCTTCTTGCTGCCTTCTTCCGCGCCGCGAATGGTTGGCATCAGAAAGCGCTTGAAGTGGGTCTCGAACTGCAACTCCAACGCGCTATGCAGACCGAACTCGCGCTGTAGATGCTCGCGCCACCACTGGTTGATCTGCTGCACCAACCCCTTGCCGATACGCGCCGCGTCCTCGTCGCTGCGGGCGCGCTTGAGCCAGACGAAAGTGGAGTCGGTATCACCGTAGATAACGCTGTAGCCCTCGGCTTCGATCAGCTCACGGGTGCGGCGCATGATCTCGTGGCCACGCAAGGTGATCGACGAGGCCAGCCGCGGATCGAAAAAACGACAGCCGCTTGAGCCGAGCACGCCGTAGAAAGCATTCATGATGATTTTCAGCGCCTGGGACAGCGGCTTGTTGCCTTCACGCTTGGCCGACTCGCGGCCTTCCCAGACGCGTTCGACGATGGCCGGCAGGCAATGCCGTGTACGCGAGAACCGCGCGCCGCGAAAGCCGGGCACCGTGTCGCCGTCTTCCGGCTGGCGCATGCCTTCGACCAGCCCCACCGGATCGATCAGAAAGGTACGGATGATCGAGGGGTAGAGGCTTTTGTAGTCCAGCACCAGCACTGACTCGTACAGGCCCGGCTGCGAATTCATCACGAAACCGCCGGGGCTGGCCTCCGGTGGTCGCTCGCCCAGGTTGGGCGCGACGAAGCCCTGGCGGTGCATCAGCGGGATGTAGAGGTGTTCGAAGGCTGCCACCGACCCACCGCTACGGTCGGCTGGCAACCCGGTGACGGTGGCCCGTTCGAGCAAAAACGTCAGCAGTTCGGTCTTGGCGAAGATGCGCGTGACCAGTTCGCAGTCCTTGAGGTTGTAGCGCGCCAAGGCCGGCTTGTCCTCGGCGAACATGCGGTTGATTTCGTCCATGCGCTGATAGGGCGTGTCGATGGCTTTGCCCTCACCGAGCAAGGTTTGCGCGACGTTTTCCAGGCTGAACGAGGTGAAACTCCAGGTCGCCGAACGCAGGGCCTCGATGCCATTGATGATCAGCCGCCCCGCCGCTGCGGCGAAGAAATGGTTGCCTCGGCTGCCGTGCTCGCGCCAGGCCATTTCTTCCCCGCCACGGCCCAGGCGCAGCGGTACCTGATAGCGCTGAGCCTGATCACGCAGCACCCGCAGATCGAACTGCACCAGGTTCCAGCCGATGATGCCGTCTGGGTCATGCCGTGCCATCCAGCCGTTCAACCGTTCGATCAGCTGTTTGCGGCTGTCGCAATATTCCAGTTCGAAATCCACGCCGGAGCCATCGCCGTTGGCCGGGCCGAGCATGTAGACCTGCCGCTCCCCGCAGCCTTCCAGCGCAATGGAATACAGCTCGCCACGCATGGTGGTTTCGATATCCAGCGAGACTAGTCTGAGCTGCGGCCGATAGTTCGGGGCAGGTTTGATCTGCGCCTCGACCCATACGCCATCTGCATCCGGCTGGCCGGTATAGCTGACCGGCGCGGTGATGAAGCGCTCCATCAGGTAGCGCTCCGGCGGGCGAATGTCGCCCTCGTACACATCCAGTCCTGCACCACGCAGGCGCTTCTCGAGATTCATCAACTGACGGTGCTGCTTGCAATACAACCCGACCACCGGGCGATGGCGGAAATCGGTCAGGTTCAAGGGCCGCAGCTCAACGTCGCGCTCGCCCTTGAGCAGCATCTCGACCTTACGCTGCTGCGCCGCCGGAACAAAGGCAACCGAAGGCTGGTACGGCACCCGCAGGCGACGTGGACCAGCGTCGGTCGCCAACCAGAACTCCACCTCGGTACCCGCCGCGGTATCGCGCCAATGCCGCGTGAGCACAAAACCTTGCTGCAAATTCACCGTACGCCGCCCCGCCTATTCCCGTGACGGCCATTCTACGTGGCTAACGCTGCAGGAGCGCGTCTGATGACCAGCAGCGTCATCAGACAACCAAATCTGCGAACAAGCGGAAATAACCCCATTCCAGCGCCACTTCACTTTGACAACGACGCAGGCGCTGACAATACTCACCATGGTTGTACGATGACTACATCAACAATAACGACGGACGAACCGCCTCATGACGATCAAGTTCAACGCACCACTCGCCAGCGACGAGCCAGAAAACGCCAGACGCTCATTTCTGAAAAGCTCGCTGCTGTTCTCAGCTGGCGTTGCGTCGATGGGCAGCCTCGGCTTTTCCCGCCTTGCCTCCGCCGAGCCGCTGACCCAGCGTTACCCGGATGAGCTGGTCGAAATCCTCGACGAAAGTTTCGCCAAGTACCGGCTGTTCAACGCCAGCGTCGAACGCCTCGCCACCGGCATGCGCTGGGCAGAGGGCCCTGTCTGGGTGGGTGACGGGCGCTACCTTCTGGTTAGCGATATTCCTGAAAACCGCATCATGCGTTGGGACGAAATCACCGGCTCCTTCGATGTTTTCCGCCAGCCTTCCAACCATTCCAACGGTCTTGCGCGCGACCTTCAGGGCCGGTTGCTGACGTGCGAAGGTTCGACCACCAATGACCTGGGCCGTCGTGTGACCCGCACCGAGCCCGACGGCAGCATCACCGTGCTGGCCGACCAGTTCGAGGGCAAACGCTTCAACTCACCCAATGACCTGGCAGTTCGCGGCGACGGCTCGATCTGGTTTACCGACCCGCCTTTCCAGACTGGCAATTACTACGAGGGCCACAAGATCCAGACTGAGCTGGCAGACGCCGTTTACCGCATCGACGGTGAAACCGGCGCCGTGACCCGCGTGATCGACTCGATTTCCGGGCCTAACGGGCTGTGCTTCTCCCCTGATCAGAAAACGCTGTACGTCGTGGAAGGTCGCGCCAAACCGAACCGGTTGGTCTGGGCCTACCCGGTCAACGCAAATGGCACGTTGGGCGAACGCCGCAAGCACATCGAAGCCTCGGCGTATGGCGCACTGGATGGCATCAAGTGCGATGAAGACGGCAACTTGTGGTGCGGTTGGGGCAGCTCAGGCGCTCCGGAAGCGGTGACCGCCGACCTAGATGGTGTGATGATTTTCAACCCGGCGGGCAAGGCGATCGGCAAGATCCGGTTGCCGGAACGCTGTGCCAATCTGTGCTTCGGCGGTGCCAAGGGCAACCGCCTGTTCATGGCGGGCAGCCACTCGCTGTATGCGCTCTACGTCAACACGCGTGATGCGAGCTTCGGCAAGTACGGCAGCTGAGCAGGCTCCAGTCTTTCACCAGCGCAGCTTTCCGTAGCAGCGAGCTTACTCGTAAAGAACTGCTACACCAGGCTCAAGCATTCGTGAGCAAACTCGCTCTTACAGGATGGCGCGCCCCGAACGCTCCAATCGCTCAAGCGACCGACGCATCCTCGCCGAGGTGAATCACCCGGGCCGCGCGCAGCATGCACTTGGTCATTTCGGGCGGTGAAAACTTGGTCAGGATGTCATTGGCACCGGCGGCTTTGGCCTTGTCGGTGCTGATGGTGCTGTCCAGCGAGGTGTGCAGCAGCACGTAAATGGAGGCGTAATCCGGATGTTTGCGCAGTGCCTGGGTGAAGGAATACCCGTCCATTTCAGGCATCTCGATATCCGAGACCACGCAGTTGATCGCCTCGTAGCTATCCTTGAGGCTGTCGAGTTTCTCGAAGGCTTCGCGGGCGCTGCGGACCGCATGGCAAGTGATGCCCATCTTGGTCAGCGCCGATACTGACATGTGAATGGCCACCTGGCTGTCATCAACGATCAGCGCGCGGGTTTCGGTCAGCAACTGCGCGTCCTGGTCATCCAGATGAGAGATGTCGGCCTCACCCGGAATGGGGGCGATGTTGTGGATGACCTTTTCCACGTCGAGGATCTGGATCAGTTCGCCATCCACTTCCGCCGTTCCGGTAATGAACGAGTTGGTGCGCGCGCCATAGGGCGGCGGCAGGATCTTCGACGTCTGGATATGCACGATCTTAACCACCGCCTGAACATGCAAGCCCTGTTTGGAACGGCTGATCTCGGTGACGATCAGACAACCGCCCTTGGGATCCTGCAACGGCGCCATGCCAATCGCCAGGCTGAGGTCGATCACCGACAACGGCTGGCCCCGCAGCGTAGCGACGCCGCGGACATGGGGATGCGATTCGGGCAGCCGCGTCAGCGACGGCGTCGGAATGATTTCGCTGACCTTCAACAGGTTGATCGCCATCTGCTTGCCGCTGCGCAGCGTGAACAGCAGAAGCGATAAGGCGTCGGTAGCGGATGCGTTGTTCATGGGTGGTCCTGTGGAATGCCGGTCTCGTGCGGAGATGTAACCTCGCTAGAGCTTGTCGGCGGCCGCGCGGAAATCTTCAATGGAATCTGCGCGGCACGACAAGCTGCGGCCGCACCGCCGAAGTTCAACAGCGCTCGAAGACCGCCGCGATCCCTTGCCCACCACCGATGCACATGGTCACCATCGCATAGCGCCCTTGCACCCGCTGTAATTCGTGGATCGCCTTGACCGTAATGATTGCACCGGTCGCGCCCACCGGATGACCGAGGGAAATGCCCGAGCCGTTGGGATTGACTCGCGCCGGGTCCATGCCCAGCTCCTGCATCACCGCGCAGGCCTGGGCGGCGAAGGCTTCGTTGGCTTCGATCACGTCGATCTGGTCGAGGCTGATCCCGGTGCGCTCCAGCACCTTGCGCACCGCCGGCACCGGGCCAATGCCCATGTACGCGGGGTCAACGCCGGCATGCGCATAGCCAACCAGCCGCGCCATCGGTTTGAGCCCAAGCGCCTGTGCGCGCCCGGCCTCGGCCAACACCAGCGCCGCAGCACCATCGTTAAGCCCCGAGGCATTGCCGGCGGTCACGCTGCCGTTGTCTTTCTTGAAGATGGGCTTCAGCGCTGCAAGGCGCTCGGCCGTCAGGTCGGAGCGCGGGTGCTCGTCGGTATCGAACAGCACGCTGCCTTTTCGGGTCGCGACTTCCACCGGAACGATCTGTTCGCGAAAGCGGCCGCTTTCGATTGCACGCACGGCGCGCTGCTGGCTTTCCAGTGCCAGCGAATCCTGCTGTTCGCGGCTGATGCCATAGCGCTCGGCGACATTTTCCGCGGTGACCCCCATGTGGAACTTGCCCCAGGGATCGTGCAACAGCGTGTTCATGTAATCGATCGCTTGGCTGTCACCGAGGCGCGCGCCCCAGCGCAGGTTCGGCAGGATGAACGGGCCACGGCTCATGCTTTCCGCACCGCCACCAACGGCCACATCGGTGTCACCCAGCAGGATTGACTGGGCCGCCGAAATCACCGCCTGCAAGCCCGAGCCACACAGTCGGTTGACGTTGAACGCAGGCGTTTCCAACGGGATACCGGCGTCCACCGCAGCGACCCGCGCCAGGTAGCCGTCCCGTGGCTCGGTGGGGATCACATTACCCATCACCACGTGACCAACGGCGTCCGCTGGCATGCCGGAGCGCTCCAGCGCACCGCGACAGGCAGTGGTCGCGAGGGTGATCAGGTCGACGTCCTTGAGCGCACCACCAAAGGAGCCAATCGGCGTGCGCACTGCACCAACAATGACGATTTCACGTTCAGCCATGGGTTTCTCTCTGCTGAGAAGATCGGAGCGTGCCGGGGATGCCGACACGGCGAGTCGCCCGATCCTAGCGGCCTGAGGCGAGAGAACAATACGCAGCTGCGCAGAGGCGTTGTGCGAATTTGCAGAACCGAACGGTCAGCCGCAATCGGCGATCAGCTAGCCGGGACACGCGGCGCCATGGCATCACTGGCGATCAGCTCGCTCTGCGCCTGTCGAGCCGCCTTGTCGGCTCGCTTGCGCGCACTGATGGTCGCCACGCACTGGTCATCGTTGTTTAGGATGACGATGCACTCCAGACACTGGATGCACTCGTCATAGTCGATACGTCCATCGCGCTTGATTGCACCGATCTCGCACTGATGCTTGCAGTGCTGGCAGGGTTGGCCGCACGCGTCGATACGCTTGAGCCAGGAAAACAGGTGGAACTTGCCGAGCATCGCCAACCCCGCACCGAGCGGACAGATGTAGCGGCAGTAGAACTTGTGCACGAACAGACCGAGCCCGAGCAGAACCATCGCATAGAGCACGAACGGCCAGGAGCGTACGAAGAACAGTGTGATGCTGGTCTTGAACGGTTCCACTTCGGCAAGCCTTTCGGCCAGCGTCAGCGAATAGAAAGCAGTCGAGACCAGTCCAATAAGGATCAGGTATTTCAGCCACTGCAAGCGCTGATGGCTGCGATCGGAGATTTTCCATTGGCGGATGTGCAGGCGCTTGGCCAGCCAGCCGAGCATTTCCTGCAGCGCGCCAAATGGACAGAGCCATCCGCAGAATACGCCACGGCCCCACAGGAACAGGCTGACAAAAGTGAAGCTCCAGAGGATGAAAATCACCGGGTCCATCAGGAACACACGGATATCGAAGTTTTCGCCCAGCGCCAGCAACAGCGTGAAGATATTCACGACCGAGAGCTGTCCCTGGGCATAGAGGCCGATAAACCCCAGGGTGAAGAGTAGAAAGCCGGCGCGCAGCAGATGGAAACCACGGCTGTGCCGGCTGATGCGGTGCTGCCAGATGAATACCGCACTCAACAGGATCAGCGACATGCCAAGCACGCCGATCTGCCATATGCGCTCCTGCCACATGCGCAACCAGATGGGCGTTGGCTCGACTGCAGCCTGTGCCTCTTCGATGTTGAACAACGCCTGGTCGAGCTGAAAGTCTCGGGTGAACTGCGTGCTGCTTTGCACCAGATGGTTGCGCTGCAAATTAACGTTCAGGCGCAACCCAGCAGGCTCGGCAGGGTTGAAGGCGCTATGTGCCTTGATGCGGAAGATCTGCGCCTCGCCTTCATCGAGCGGCACGTCGAGCTGTTCCATCACCGCACCGTTGTTGAAGTTCATGTCATAGAGATCGATGGCGTGGTCGTTCTGCATCAGCACCAGCCGGCTGGGCGATGTGGCCGGCACGAAGTCGTCCGGCACATGGCGATACATGCCCGAGGAAAGCACCAGCACCGCCTGTTCGTCGGCTTTCAACTCCTCGTTGAGTCTGGCGAAGCCTGCGTCACCCAGCAGGTTGCGACCAATGCTTGGCGCGTTCAGGTAGGCGAAGTAGAGGTCGGTGAAGGGCTGCGTATCGCTCTCCGGCTCGATCCCCAGGTATCCCTCGATCGAATGGCCCAAGCCACCTTCGACTTCTTCGCGGCTGATTGTCCAGTGCTGGAGGTAGTCGCGTTGCAGCAGCTGTGACCAGTCGAGCGGTTCATAAAGGTCAGGCTTGGCCGTGGCCAAGGGACCACTGGCGAACCCTTCAAGCAGCTTGCGGGCCACGCTCAGGGCGGAGAGCAACACGGTTTCGTTGAGGATCACCACCGACACGGTTGCCTTGCTCACCCCGTCGATTCGGACTATCGACTCACTTTCGCTGGCCCCTCCCTGTGAACCGCCCACCACAATGGGTATGCCGATCGATTTCTGTTGGTACTGATCGACGAAGTCGAACAAAGGTTGTTCGCCTAGCCCGTGCAGGAAAACCGGCTCGTGATGTTCAAGCACCTTCACTCCAGCCAGCACGCCCTGAGCTTCCATGCCTATCAGCAGACGGATCGGCTTGCCGGAAAAGCCCTGCAGGTTCGAGTAGTCGGTGGATTCGAAGGCATAGCCAAGTAATTCGTCCAACTGATAGACACTGTGCACCGGCGGATTGTCTTGCTTCGGCTCGATGCGCGTAGCCTTGGGAAACAGCTGCTGGATCTGCGCGTCCAGCTCCTGCGCAAACAGCGTTGGGCTGGCCAGCATGCTCAATAGCAATAACATCCGCGAAAAGAAGCTGGCGCGACGTGACATGGATGCTCCAGACGTATTGTTATGCACCCATGCTATTCCCCGCTCAGCACACTGCCATGCGACTTGCTGGTCGGTACGGCACTACTTCAGTCTCATACCAAGACCCGGCTGGCAATGTCACGCCTGTCGCGCACGCTCATCGCGACGGAACGATGCACGCCGGCTAGGGGCCCAAGCTACACAACCCAAGGGAGGCCCAGCGATGACCAAGGCAGTCAAACCGGACGCCGAAGAGCCCTACTTCGAAACCCCTGCCCATATACCCAGCGGCAGCAACCATCAGATTCCCCACAGCCATCGGCTGGTCTACCGCGATCATGACGTGATCGTGCACCTCACCGGGTACGAATACGAAACCTTTGGCGAGACGCTCTGGGCCGTAGGGGCCGAAGTGGTCAAGGATCAGGAAATCATCGTCCCGGTGCGCGTTGACCAGACGCAGTACTTCAACAGCTATGACGAAGCGCTGGCACACGGCACCTCGCTGGGCAAGCGCCTGGTCGACGAGTTCTAGCGCCTTCACCACCCGAACAGCCACCGCCGCCCAGACGCGGCCAGACCAACCGGAGATGATTTTCATGAACGATGGTAACGCGGTCGTGCGACACGACGAGTCCCAGCAATGCTATGTCCTCGACGTCGGCGGCGAGGCGCTAGGCGTCGCCCGCTATGAAGACGAAGGCGATCGCCGGGTATTCAGCCATACCGAGGTCAACCCAAGCCTGGAGGGTCAAGGCATGGGCAGCAAGTTGATCCGTGAATCGCTCGATGACGCCCGTCAGAGTGGCAAGCGCATCGTGCCGGTGTGCGAGTTCGTCGCGGCCTACGTGAAGAAGCATCACGACTGGGACGATGTTCTCGAGGCCCGATAAAAGCAAGCGGAGGGGCAGGCATGTATCGCTCAGACGAGTACCATGCCGGCCCCCTGATCCAAAAAGCCGCGCATGACCTCTACCAACCGCAAGATCGATCATCTCCGCCGCCAGATCCCGGGTTTCGCCTGCGAACCTGGCTGTCACGATTGCTGTGGTCCGGTCACCGCTTCTTCGGAAGAAATGGCCTGCTTACCGCATAAAAGCGTTGCTGAGCACGACGCCGCCCTGGCGCACTGGAATTGTGTGCACCTGGGCCCAAACGGCTGCGAGGCCTATGAACAGCGCCCGTTGATCTGTCGACTGTTCGGCACCACCGCCAGCCTGCCCTGCCCTCGCGGCCGCGGCCCGGAAACGCCCACCGCGCCAGAGGTGGAAAAGCAGGTGCATCAACTTATTGCCAGCACGCGCCAGGTGCTGGTCTAGCAACGCACACAACAAGACATCACGAGAGACACGATGAGCAACGAACTTCGGATCGAAGACATCCAGCTTGGCGACGGCAAGGCCGTGGTCAAAGGCGCCCTAATCACCACGCAGTACCACGGCCAACTCGAAGACGGCCGCGTGTTCGACTCGTCCTATGATCGCGGCAAGCCGTTCCAGTGCGTGATCGGCACCGGCCGGGTGATCAAGGGGTGGGACCAGGGATTGATGGGCATGAAAGTCGGCGGCAAACGTCGGCTTTTCGTCCCCGCCCACCTCGCCTATGGCGAACGGCAGGTAGGTGAACACATCACGCCGAACTCGAACCTGCTATTCGAGATCGATCTGTTGGAAGTATTGACCCGTGACGACTGAAGGCCACCGGGTCTATACCCGAAGGTCGCCGTAGCATCAGCCGGGCATATAGAGCCACGACCTCAGCCACACTCAAGACAGACGCAACTCGAGCCGATGACGGCTGCAGCCCACGCGGCAGCCGTCATGGATTTCAAGCGTGGGCCGGCTGACCGCTGACGGTGGCCGTCGACGAGGAGCGGCCCATCGACTCGCCCACCACATCACCCAGCATGTCAGCTGTTATGGCGCAGAGCGTCCAACCGAGGTGGCCGTGGCCGGTGTTGTAGAACACGCATGGAGAGCTGCCGCGGCCAACCTTGGGCATCATGTTCGGCATCATCGGGCGCAGGCCGGCCCAGGGGACCACGCTTTGGGTGCTGACGCCCGGGAAGCACTCAGCCACCCAGTCCACCAGCGGACGGATCCGATCGGCGCGGATGTCGCGGTTATAGCCGTTGAACTCGGCGGTGCCGGCCACTCGTAGGCGGCTGTCACCCAGGCGACTGGTGACCAGCTTGGTTTCGTCGTCCAGCAGGCTGACGGTAGGCGCTGCGGCGCGACTGGTCTCGTCGTTAAGGTTGACCGTGATCGAATAGCCTTTGACGGGGTAAATATTCACCCGATCGCCAAGTTGTGCTGCCAACGCGCGGCTGGCGGTTCCGGCGCATATGACGATGCCGTCGAATTGCAGCGTTTGCTCGCCGCCAGGCGCTGCGATCGTCACGCTGGCGCCCTTGCCATCGGTTGCAACCCGAACAACATCCTGCCCGTAGCGGCAATCGACGCCACGGCGAATGGCAGCCTCGGCCAGCCCATGGGTGAACTTGTGGATGTCACCGGTCGAATCGCATTCGGTGTAGTAACCACCGTAATACCGGCCGGCCAGGGTCGGTTCAATAGCGCGCATCTCGTCGGGGGTCACGCTGCGGCGGGGCAAGCCGCCCTGCGCGAGCAATGTCGAGACTTTGCCAGCATGGTCGAAACCGGCCTTGTCGCGGTAGATGTGCAAGATGCCGGCTTTTTTCAGATCGAAATCAATGCCCTCTTCCTCAGCCCAGGCGAACAGGTGCTCGCGCGCCGCAATCGCCATGCGAGCGGTTGAGATGGTGTTGTCGCGGTATTGAGGGATGGATCCGATGAACTCGGCAAACCAGGACAACTTGTGCCAGCTGGGTTTGGGATTGACCAGCAATGGCGCATCGCTCTTTAGCATCCACTTGATGCCCTTGAGGATGGTCGACCAGTGATTCCAGACTTCGGCGTTGGAAGCCGACAGCTGGCCGCCATTGGCAAAGGAGGTTTCCATCGCTGCATAGCGATGCTTTTCCAAAAGAGTGACGTCGAAACCACGCTTGGCCAGCGCGTAGGCGGTTGTGATGCCGGTGATACCGCCACCAATGACAGCGATCTTTTTCATCTGTGCAGCTCCAGAACGTCAAAGGGTCAGAGCCCGTCCGCGACATGCGGATCAGACGCCCCCTCTGTTCTGGACCTGAGAGTTTCACGAGCGCTGCTCGCTTGCTCCTTCGGTGCGACGGGCGACGACGGCCCGGCGGCTCTTCAGAGTTCACACGTGATAACGGTCCTTTTGCCTGAGAGTTTCCGGGGCGGTTGCTCCTTCGGCGCTGCACACGACCAAGCCGCTGCAGTCTCTCCCGATATCACTTCATGGCCATGAGCGCATGCTCATGGCAGTCCTATCACAACAAAATGGCCTCAGTCAGCACCCGTTGCTACGGGTACGCTGCTGCTAGACTCAGCCATTCAATGCGTCCTGACACTCACCACGACGATGCAACATCGGTGCGCGCTTTGGTCGCATGCTCGTTCTACCGCAGATGCGGGACAGAAGATAGCCCCTACGCGACTTTGGTCTGACCTCAACCACCTACCACCGCAATCAACCGACGCAGGTCGACCGGCTTGGTCATATGGATATCGAACCCTGCGGCCAGCGCCTGTTCGCGATCACTCGGTTGTCCCCAACCGGTGATGGCAATCAAACGCACACCGGCCCCACTGGGATGGGCTCGAATCGTCCGCGCTACTTCGTCGCCGCGCTGACCGGGCATGCCGATATCCAGCACCACCACCTCCGGTTTGAGTTGCAGATAACGTTCGAACGCTTCGATGCCGTCAAACGCCAGATGCACCTCGTGGCCCTCCAGCCGAAGGATTTCGGCCATGGTTTCGGCAATGTCGCGGTTGTCGTCGGCAACCAGCACGAGCCGTTTGTTCAGAGTGACGCTTTCGCTGACATCAGCGCTTGCGCCGACGTTACTGGCCGGCAGGACCGGAAGGGTCAGGATGAACTCCGCGCCGTGACCTAGCCCCGCGCTGCGCACGCGAAGGTCTGCTCCGTGCAGCTTCGCCAGCCCTTTGGCCAGTGCCAAACCGATCCCTAGGCCGGAATTGATGTGAGATTCGGCGACGGGCACTTGGGCAAACCGCTCGAAGATCAACTTGAGGTTCCCTCGCGCGATACCCAGACCATTATCAATGACCGAAACGTTGACGGTGTCACCGTCCCGAGTCGCAGTGATGCGAATGCAACCGCCGTTAGGGGTAAATTTCGCAGCGTTATTGAGCAGGTTGGTCAGGATCTGCTCGAGACGAAGCGGATCAGCGTTCAGCTGGATCGGCGTGTCCGGCAGTGTCACTACCAGCTCATGCTGCTTCGCCTCGATCTTTTCTCGGGCAGTCTCGATGGCCGCATCGATGACGTTTCGCAGATCCAGTTGTTCCTTGCGCAGGACCAGTTTGCCAAGCGTGATACGGGAGATGTCGAATAGGTCGTCAAGCAGCAGCGCCATATGCCGCACTTGCCGCTCGATGATTTGCTGGCTGCGGAGCTTCTGCGCATCGCTTGCCGCGGCAGAACCGAAAATGCCAGCCGCCAACCGAATCGGCGCCAGCGGGTTGCGTAACTCATGGGCCAGGGTCGCCAGGAATTCATCCTTTCGCCGCGCGGATTCGCGAATCTCCTGTTCATGGAGCTTGGCTTGGGATACGTCAGCGAACCAAACCGCCAGGCTTTGATCGAACGGCGTCGCGATAAGCCGCACCCAGCGCTCGCTATCAAACGCAGTACTGCGTAACTCCAGATCGCGCGGTTGCTGAAGCTGCGCCACCTCCAACAAGGTTTGCAGTGTTTGTGGATTGGCCGCATCACCAAGCACCTCGCGCAACCGCCGCCCGGTTAGCGCGGCGACTGTTCCGCGCAGGCTGGCCGCACCGGTAAGGTTGATGAAATCAAAGCGGAAGTCGACCACCTCGCCCGCCGCGTTCCGGTGGGGAGACAGGACTGCAAAAGGTACCGTGGATGAATTCAATGCCACCTGCAGGCGCTGCTCGAACATGCCCGCCTTGGTTTGTGCCCGCGCCCGATCGATGAACACCGCGGCCAGGCCCGCCAAGACATCAGCCAGTCGTATCTCTCTTTCCGTAGGCGTCCGAGGCTCTTTGAGCTGTACGGTAAGCGTGCCGAGTACGCTGCTGTCACTGTGCCGAATCGGCGTGCAGTGAACCGAGCGAAACCCTTCACTGCGTGAGACCGAGACCAGCTCACTGAAGCAGGGATCGGCTTCAGTATCGGTCACGATCACGCGCTCCCCTTTTTGCATCGCGATCCCACAAGGCCCCAGGTCCCGCTGCATGTTTTCCATCAGCGCCAGCGAAGCAGCAGAAAAGCCTTTCGATGCATGAACGCGCAAGGGGGACCCTCCGTCGCTGAGCGCCAGGAGGCCATGCGCAGCGCTGTGCAAGGTGCACAGCGCGTCGATGATCGCTTGCAACTGGTCGTCCAGGGCAGGCATCTGTAACAGGCGGCTGCTCAGGTCCTGGACCAACTTCAGATCGCTGACCTGCTCGGTCAGATCCTGCTGCGCCAGCTCCAGCTGCGAGAGCATGTTGTCACGCTCGGCCTCACTCGACAGACGCGCCTGAGCGGCACGTTCGAGCGCTCGTCCGACTTCGCGGATTTCTTCGATCTCGCTTTCAGGCGCCTGAAATGTTTGTCCCTGCCCGATAGCCTGAGCCGCCCGCCGCAAATGCCGCATCGGAACGTTGATCCGCCGTGTCGCGAACAGGGCCGCGGCCACCGCAAACACCAGCGACAGCAGCAGCCCGCCACCGTACAGCGTATAGGCACGCGTCGCTCCGGCTTCGACGACCTCTGTGGGCACACCGGTCGCCAACACCCAACCGGACGGTTGCAATCTCACGAAAGAGGTATAGGCCGACGTGCCTTCCATGGTTGTGGACAGGCCAACGCCTTCTTCGTCGGTATTCTCCTGCAGCATGGCCGCCAGCGTGGGCGAAGCCGGATTCCCAAGCGTCTGTTGATGATGCAGAGAGCGCGCGATACGCAAACCGCTGGAGTCCAGCACGGTGTTGACCCAGCCGGCTGGTAGCCTTCGGTTGGCGATCACATCAGCAATGGCCTGCGGCTTGAGCACGGCGGTCAATACGTAATGAACCGCGTCGCCTTGGAATACCGGCACACGAAGAGGGACGCCCCAGGCTCCGCCGGGCCCCTTGCTCATGCTTCCAACTTGCGGTTTGCCTGTTCGGATCAACTCGGCGAAGCTGCGTGGCTCTGCGATGGCTTTGGAAGCCGGAGGATTTTGTAGCGAAACCCGCTTTAGCACCTCGCCTTCAGAACTGAGCACCAGCAAGGCATACCAGCTGGGTACCGAGGGCAATACGCGGCGAACCATGTCGGCGAACTCATCGATATCACCTTCATCCAGCAGCGGCGACTGCGACAACGCCTGGAGCACATTGAGCGACCGGCTCAGCTCGACCTCCACGGCCGTCGCGGCGAGGCGCGTAGCTTCAAGGCTGCGCTGCTTGGCCAACTCTGTCTGTTCAGAAACGATCAACAGCATGCCCAGCCCGGCCACCAGGGCCAGCGGCAAAATCCCGGCCAGGGCAATGGTCAACAAGCGACTACGCAACGGTACCGACCGTCCCGAGTTGCTTCCCGCTGCGTGATTCAAATTATCGTTTCCTTTGACGCCTGGACGGATCAGTCGCGAAATATTTCTGCCAAAACGAGTACTGCGTCGTGCGCTGCGCGCTAGCTTAAGCGATCGGTTGATGGCACGCATTCACTTGGAAACCCGGGTACCAGACAGGTTCCATCTGCACCCTGATGCAGTGCCATGCAGAACCAAGCAGGACTGTTTAATGATCAAGATTCAGGAAGGAGCTGCCCCAACTACGGCGGCGAGCTGATCGCCAGGCCGCGCCGTCTGGTCACCCAACTCGCCAACAACCCGCCCTCGACCCACCGCGGGCACAAGCCGCAAGGTTGCCGCAATCCGGAGGATTAAAAAACAGCGTGATTCGCCAGGCAGTACCAGATCGCCAGGCGTCATTCGTCCCGAATACAGGTCAGCAGCGCATTTAGAGTTGAATCGCCATACTCGCCACTCATCGTAAGCGCACGACGCCCCTCGGGAGCGATGATGGTGATGGGCGTGCTATCCAGGCCGGGTGTGCGGCCTCGGTTTCTCCGGGATGGAGCTGACACGCCACTTTGAAACGCTCGTTATTAGTGATCATGACCTGAACCAGCCCGGACTCGATTCCAGCGCCGGAATCGGTCTCCAGCTCACTGACCTCCACCTCGACTCGCAGCTCGTTCAGCTCTCGCTCCAGTGCCAGCGGATCGGCCAAGGCGACCGCCGGCAGCAAGAGCAATCCCAGCGTCAGAGAGAAATTCATCGCAACCTCCAGAGCATGGTTCAAACCATATGGAGCAGGCGCCAAGCCAGAGAGTTCGTGCCCAGTGCCGCCGAGCCCGGCTTGCAAACCCTTTTTGGTGCTTTCGAAACGCAAAAAGGCCCGCACATGGCGGGCCTCTTGGTGTTACGTGACGACTGCTTACTTGGGCAGCTTGAAGGTGATGAAGCTGGCGCGGCCTTCACGCAATACCCGCATCGATACGGAGCGGTTCTTGGGCAAATCCTTGACCACTTGGCTGAACTGCTGGACCGAATCGATCGCTTCGTTGTTCAGGTGGGTGATGACGTCACCCGGGCGCAGACCAATCATCGCAGCAGGCCCCTGGCTGATATCGCGGATCACTACGCCACCCGAGATCTCCAGTGCCTGACGCTGCGCATCGGTCAGTTCGGCTACGGCAACACCGAGGCGATTGTTGCTCTGGGAGTTGCCGCCCGAACCATCGACCGAAGCCATGATGTCGCCGTCTTCCGGTAGCGCGCCGATGTCGATGTTCAGCGTCTTGTGCTCGCCGTCACGCACCACTTCAAGCTTGGCCTTGCTGTCCGGCTTCATCGCACCAATCAGATGCGGCAGATCACCGGACATGTCGATTGGCTTGTCGTTAACGCTGAGGATCACATCGCCGACCTTCAGGCCGCCCTTGGCTGCCGGACCGCCATCCATCACCTGTGCGACCAGCGCACCCGCGGGACGCTCGAGGCCGAACGACTCTGCCAGATCCTTGTTCACTTCCTGAATGACAACGCCAAGCCATCCGCGGCTGACCTTGCCGTCTTCGCGCAGCTGGTTGGCCACGTCCATGGCGACGTCGATCGGGATCGCGAACGACAACCCCATGAACCCACCGGAGCGGGTGAAGATCTGCGAGTTGATACCTACCACTTCGCCTTCCAGGTTGAACAGCGGCCCGCCGGAGTTACCCGGATTGATCGCTACGTCGGTCTGGATGAACGGCACATAACTTTCGTTCGGCAGGCTGCGACCTTTGGCGCTGACCACGCCTGCAGTCACCGTGTGGTCGAAACCGAACGGTGAGCCAATCGCGACAACCCACTCGCCTGCCTTCAGCTCGTCGGAGCTGCCGATCTTGACCGTCGGCAGGCCGTCGCCTTCGATTTTCAGCAGGGCCACGTCGCTGCGCGGGTCGGCACCGACCAGCTTGGCTTGCATCTCGCTGCGATCAGGCAGACGCACCATGATCTCGTCAGCGTCGGCTACAACGTGATTGTTGGTCAGGACGTAACCGTCTTCGGAAATGATGAACCCCGAACC
Source organism: Stutzerimonas xanthomarina DSM 18231 (assembly GCF_900129835.1). GTDB lineage: Bacteria > Pseudomonadota > Gammaproteobacteria > Pseudomonadales > Pseudomonadaceae > Stutzerimonas > Stutzerimonas xanthomarina. The sequence goes on along the minus strand of NZ_FQXA01000002.1, from coordinate 142,724 downwards.
CAAGGACTGAGCTTCACGACGACGCTCGGGTTGTTGAGGCATCCCGTGCTCGAAAAACTCGCGAAACATGGGAGGAATGCCTTCGAGATCAGGCATTTGCGCCTGCGCGTTGCCGCGCATCGGTTGCTTCTGCTTGGTGCTTATGTTCACTACCGCGGGCGATGCATCCTCCACCAGAGGCGTGAAATCCGGCAGTTCAGCGTGGGCCATGAGCGTCTGTCCAAACAGCGCTACGCCGGCCACAGCAGCCAGGAAGTTTCTACGAAGAATCATAGTGACTGGTCTCTCCACGATGAAAAAATGGGGGTTAAAAACGACCGGTTTCGCGCCACAGCCGATTCCTGGTCACAAAAAAAGCAGCGGGTTGCCGCATACACAATGGCTGACTCTAAGCTGACAGCCCGTTTGCGGCAAACCCACCCAAGGGAGCTGGCTGTTCCGTCAGCCTGAGCCGGACTTTACGCCTAAGACAGTCAGCTTGGTGTGTAGCGGGCGTAAAGGAAAAGTAAGGTTTTACAACAGCAACGGCCCACGCCGGTACCGCAATGTCCGGTACTCGCTAGCGCGAGGTCTCGAGCAATCCTGTCTCCTGTGCCGCCTGGCGTACCCGTTGATAGTCATCTGGCAACGACAGCCCTGCCTCTGCGCGTTTGAGCGCAGACTGGGCATGATGGTTCGCTGCGAGCGTCATCGCCGCATCGCCAAGTCGCCCAAGCGAGGCCAAGGCCTGCTGCAAGCGAATGCCCACCTCGACGACACCCGCGCCATCACGTTCAATGGGCGTAAAGAAATCGTCGAGCATGTCCGCTACGCTCAGCCCTGGCGCGAAAACGCGGTCGAACTTCGGCTTTTCCGGCGGCGTCGGCCTGGACAGATGCGACAGGACGCGCACACCCCGTCCAATCACATCGATTGCGGTGCCCTGGTCGTTAATAGCAGGCGACAGCGCCCGCGAAGCGACTTCGGCCATGACGACAACACCGTAGCGCGGGTCTCGATCGAAGGTTCGCTGCGCGCCAATGACGAAGGCATTGCGCAGCGCGGTGTCACAGTCTTCAGCGATCCCTACCGACCAGGCGATCGGCTGCGTCGGCTCTACGAAAATCCCCGGCAATACGCAGATGTAGACCGCATTGTCTTCTGCCTTGGTCAACTCGCCCAGCGCAGGCATGTCGACGTGTTGCACGAAACCGATCTTGTCGGCGTATAACGGCCGCGCACCCGGCAGTACCTTGGGATCGACCTCCAGTGGACGACCGCCCAGAAATGGCTGTTCCATTCGCTGGCAAAGCGCCCGCGTAGCGGCCTTCTCGACTCTGGCGGTCGTTTCAGCAACGCGGCCCAGCCCGGACAATTGATCGATCCAGCGCAACAACGCGTAAAGCACCAGGATGACCACGATGATCGTCGCCGCGAAAAGCACCACGCGGCCGTTGTCACCGTAAAGGCCAGTGCTTAGCGCGATGATGCCGACCAGACTGAAGATGAACGAACCGACAAAGGTCGACAGGGTGTTCTGCGTGGTCGTGTCTTCGACCAATAGGGAAATAGCGCGCGGTGTGACATTGTTGGTCGCCGAGCCGTAGGCCGCCACCATGATGCTCAGGGAGAAGGTGGTGACTGCAAGCATGCTGGACGCCAGCACACCAAGAATGTTGTCGACCGCATCGGAACCGATCTTGGCCGGCACGTCTTCCGGTATGTATGGTGCCGCGACCAGCGCCACCAGCGCGGTAGCAATCCCCAACACCGAATACAGGCTGGCCCGGAACCAGGGTCGCTTACTGATGCGGATGAGGAACCACTTCCAACGCTCGATCATGTGTTGCTCGCACTCCGTCCGTTTCAATACAGACAAGCGCGCTGGCGGACCGTTGCGTAAGTTAGCTGGTTTCGCCCTAACCGCCGCCGCTGCTAGTCGGCCGCCAGGTTGGCCACCGTAGCTGGCAGGTCCCGCATGTTATTGATCACCGCGGCCACACCCAGCTCCCGCAATGCCTGGTCATGCCCAGCCGGGATGTGGCTGGCGCCAGTAAAGCCGATCACCTGCATGCCCGCGGTACGCGCCGCCAACACGCCAGTCGGGCTGTCTTCAACGACCAGACAATGACCCGGCGCGATCCCCATACGCTCGGCGGCCAGCAAGTAGACGTCGGGCGCCGGTTTCGGTGAGCGGACCATCTCGGCGCAGAAGATATTGCCGGCCACCCGTTCGGTCAGGCCGGCACGCTGCAGCGATGCTTGAACGTTGTGCAAACGGCTATTGGATGCCACCGCCAGCGGCAGCTTGATCGCCAACAGCGCTTCGCGCACGCCCGGGATCGCCTGGACTTCTTCCGCCACGACCTTCTCACTCTGTCGGCGTAGATCGGCATCGAAAGTCTCCGGCATGGTCAGGTCGAAGCGTTTTTCGATCAGATCGATGATGCTCGGAACGGTCAGACCGAAGGTGCCTTCCAGCGCGGCATGCAGCTGCTCAGCGGGTACATGCAGGCTCAGGGCCTCGAACAGGACGCGGTGGCTGATGATTTCACTGTCGACGATCACCCCGTCGCAGTCGCTGATCAACAAGTCGATAGAGGCCATCGAATCTCCCGTTGTGAATGCGCAGAACGGCGCGACGACTCCGGTTTGGAGACAGCGCCTTGGACTGCAAACGGTGCGCTGAGTTTAGCCTGCGGCGGTACAGCGGCCGCTCAACCATGCCGCCTCAGCGATTGCCCAACATCCGGTCAGCCGACCAACGCCCAGTGCCACGGCCGATTACGACCAGCATCCGGCCGATCCAGGTCAGGTGCGTAGGCCAGGCATCGGGGTAGACGAAGAGCTGGATCACCAGCGTCATGCCCAGCAAGGCCAAGGCCGATAGCCGCGCCAACAGGCCGAGCACCAGCAGCAGTGGGAACAGATGCTCGGCGTAGGTGACCAGATGCGCTGCAAGATAAGGCGACAACAGCGGCAGCGCGGACTGGGCTTGGAGCGTCAGTGCCGATGCGTCGGCTACGGCTCGGCCAGCCGCGCAGGCATCGACAAAGGCACAGCCGCCAAGGCTCAGCGGCTGCCAGAACACCGTGTTCTGAGCTATCCGTGGCTTAGCGCCGACCCGGCTGCGTCTTGCCGACGCAGCCGAGGGGTTGTTGGCCGGTTCGATGGCAACCCTAACCTACAGCCTGCATTGTCCTGAGATGAGTGTCACTTTCTGGGCCGTTTGGTATGTGCTCGGCATGCTCATCCCCACCGCCATCGGCGCCCTCCTCGGCCCACGGCTGTTGCGTTGGTAAGCCGCATAGCGCGCATTTTCTTCAATACCGGGGCAGTTCCCGCTCCTATCGTCGCGCTGATGTTCATGCGTACTTTCAGGAGCTTTCGATGAGTCTTTTGTTGTCCATGGCCGCCTTCGCGCTGGCCTCTTCCATATCGCCGGGCCCGGTCAATATCGTCGCGCTCAGCGCTGGCGCGCAGTTCGGTTTGCGGCCAGCCATGCGTCACGTCAGCGGCGCAACCATTGGCTTCACGCTGCTACTGTTGCTGATCGGGCTGGGCCTGAACGAACTTCTCGATCATTGGCCCTGGCTGACCGAATCGATCAAGCTGGCCGGCGTGGCATTTCTGCTGTACATGGCGTTTCGGCTGGCCGCAGACAACGGTCGCCTGAATGCAGACAAGCCTGCGATGCGGCCGACGCTGCTGTATGGCGCAGCGATGCAGTGGCTCAATCCCAAAGCCTGGCTGGCCTCGGTAGCGGGCATGGGCTTGTTCGCTGCCGCGGGCGACGCTCCCTCAGTCTGGCGCTTCGCAGCGATCTACTTCGTGATCTGCTACGCCTCACTGGCATGCTGGGCGTATGCGGGCACCTTTCTGCGGCAACATCTCGACAAGCCCGCACGGGTACGGCTGTTCAATCGGTTGATGGCAGCGCTGCTGATCGCTAGCGCGGTTTATTTGCTGCTGACCTGACGGGTGTCGTGGCGCACGTTTCGGCTTCCTGTTCGATAGTGCCCGGGCGTGGCAGCCAGCAGTTGCTTGAAGGCGCGCTGCAGGTGCGCCTGGTCGGCGAAACCCGCATCCAGCGCCACATCTGCAATAGGCCGGCCACGCCGCAGCTCGGCGCGCGCGAACTGCACGCGTCGATTGGTCAGATAAGCATGTGGGGTCATGCCGAACTGCTTTTTAAACGCGCGAATGAGGCTCGACGGTGAGACGCCTGCCATAGCGCTGATCTCGTCCAGCTTGAGGGAGCGCTGATAATGGTCCGCGATGTATTCAGCGGCGCGCTGCAGTTTCAAGTCGCTCACCGGGGCGTTGGCTTCGAGCCCCAATCGCTCGTGTAGCAAAGAGAAGAACGATACGGCGGCGGCCCCCTTTTGCAGCAAGTCGGCGTTGTCGTCGATGAGCACCGTGTGAAAGCGGTGAAAGCCCGCCTGCAGCAGCGGATCGCGGGTCATTATTGGGGCGAAGCAGCGAAAGCCCGCACCTCCCATGCCCAGGTCATCTTGCAGCTCGCTCAGCCAACCAGTATCGACATACAGCATGCGATACGCCCATGGCTGGGTCTGAATTGGGTTGCAGGCATGCACATCGCCGGGGTTCATCAGCACCAGGGTGCCGGCTTCGACGCGGCATTGATATTCGCCGTTAATGTAGGTACTGGCGCCGCTGTCGATCAAGCCGATGGAGAAGGTTTCGTGGCTGTGCCGCGCATAACAGACGCGGCGGCCATCTTCTACAGTGCGCGACTCGATGAACGGCAGCGCCTCATCGCGCCAGAAACTGGACGCCGAAGCTGAACGAGACTGGGCGAGGACTTGCTGATGCATGGTCGAATCTGTAACGGCGGCCAGGGACCATCAGCGTAGCGCAAAACAGCATGGTTACGCCGTCACGACACGGACGAACCATCAGAGAATTTCCAGACCCTCGCACTTGTAGTCACCGATGAAGATATCGTCCTGCAGCACCTCACCGTCGAGGTTGAAGCAGAACAGGTAGCTCTCGGTCCGATCACCGATCTCGACGCTTTTCAGGCCAACGCATTCGTTGGGATGGCCCGGCAGGATCTTGAACGATGAGATGCCCCGCTCGGGGATGCGCTGACCGACCTCAAGGGTTCGGATCTGACTGAAGTCTTCGCTGGCAATAATCAAGGTATTGGCGCCACGCTCGCGCTCGTCAACCGCCTCGTCGAATGGCTCGGTCGAGATCTTGCGCGGAAAGAAAAGCCATTCACGGCGATACGGGTGCCACTCGGCCGCCTCGTGGATCACATAGCCGTCCGGCCCGACATTGAGCGCGTCGCGGATGCGTTGATAGCGATCCGCCCAGTCCACACTTCGCACGGTGTAATGTCGATCGAGCAGCTTCACCCATTCCTCGGTGCCTTCTTGCCATGGCTGCCCACCACCAATCGGTCGTTGTAAAGCGTTGCCCACTCCGCTTTGAAGCCCTTGAAAACCTCGTCGCCGCTGCCGGTCATGAGGATGTTTCGCGGCACCAGCTGACTCTGGTCGCGGATTTCACAGACTAACCCGGTGCGGTCGTCGAAGGTCACTAGGCGCTTGCCGAACATGACCAGCTCGGAAAACTCGGCGCCGCGCCCGCCCTCTGCAATCAGGCTGACCAACTGAAACTCGCCGCCGTCGTGCTCAGGAATATCCTCAAACCGGAAGTGTGGCTTGCCCGTTTGCGGGTCGATGTCACGGTGCAGCCGATCATGGCGCAAGGTCGACTGCCAGGCGATCTGGCCGCAATCCAGTTCAACCTGGGACGCGTGGTCCTCGTCAGTGATGATGGCCAGCATGTATTCGCGGGTGGTGCTGTCGTAGCGTTCGAGTCGCCGAACGTCGAAGTGCGATTCGCTCATGAAGTCAGGTGCTCGTCGAAGTTGGTGCCACCGGAACATCCAGGTGGCTCGTCAGGTTTCGGACAGCTTAGGCCATGCAAGTTCACCAGCGCTCGCATCAGCACCTCGAAGTCCGAAGAACGGCTGCGTCTGTTTTACTGTCGGAACCTGAACAACTTATTCAGATGGGACCGCATGATTCTTCAGCTTTCCAAACGCCCGGCTTCGATTGTCGAGGCGCTCGTACCAACGACGACCCTCTCCAGCTGGGTTACGCGCCGGCTCGCCGCTGCGCTCACTGGCGCCATGCTGCTTGGTCTGGCCGGCTGCGGAACGCAAAAACCTGAGGTACCGGCGCCTCGGCCAGACGAAGTGCGGGCCAAGATCGTCCGGCTGATTCCCAGCAACATTCCGAATCGCCAGGGCTGGGCCACCGACATCTACGCTGCCTTCGATGCGTTGGCGATCCCGCCGACCAATGAAAACCTATGCGCTGTCCTGGCCGTCACGGTGCAGGAATCCACGTTCCAGGCGACGCCACCGGTCCCAGGCCTGGCCAAAATCGCCCGCGAGGAGATCTATCGCCGCGCGTCCCGATTGCATGTTCCCCGCTTCATTGTCGACGCGGCTCTGGACGTTCAGTCACCCAACGGCAAGACGTACAGCCAGCGCCTTGCGGCGGTGCGCACCGAAGAACAGCTAAGCGCGATCTTCGACGATTTCCTCGGCATCATGCCGCTCGGCAAACAGCTGTTCGGCACACTGAACCCGGTCAAGACCGGCGGCCCGATGCAAGTCAGCATCGCCTTCGCAGAGGACCGCGCACGCGACTATCCCTATCGTCGCGAAGGCTCTATTCGGGACGAAGTGTTCACGCGCCGCGGCGGTATGTACTTCGGCATCGCACATCTGCTGGACTACCCGGCCAGTTACACCCAACCGCTGTACCGCTTCGCAGACTTCAACGCCGGCTGGTATGCCAGCCGCAACGCCGCGTTTCAGGCTGCGGTCAGCCGTGCCAGTGGTATCAAGCTGACCCTCGATGGCGATCTGATCATTCATGGCAGCAGCAAAGCCGGCCAGACCGAGCGTGCGGTTCGCTCGCTGGCGGGCAAGCTCGACATGAGCGAGACGGCGATTCGCAACGCCCTGGAACGCGGCGACACGCACGGATTCGAGAAAACCAGCTTGTATGAACGGGTGTTCACGCTGGCCGAGAAGCGCGCCGGAAAGCCCCTTCCCCGCGCCGTACTACCCGGCATTCGCCTGGAGAGTCCGAAGATCACGCGTAACCTGACGACTGCCTGGTTTGCCAATCGAGTCAATGACCGCCATCTGGCCTGCATGAAACGCGCCGGCAACTAGGGGAACGTTTTGTTAGCGGCACCGCTCGCAATGGAGGTATCGCGGAAACGGAGCCGTCATGACCCAGCTGAACATTGCACTTGCCATCATGGGCGGCGTTGCCGTCTGTATTGCCCTGCTGTCGGCGCTGATCAAGCGCAGTCCTGTATCCGAACCGGCGCTGGCCGTGCTGGTGGGTGCTGCCGTCGGGCCCTACGGGTTGAGTTGGCTGGATCTTGCGCGCTGGGGCGACACATTCAGCATTCTCGAGCAGGCGGCGCGGTTGACGCTAGCGATCGGATTGATGGGCGTTGCGCTGCGCCTGCAACCTGCGGCGCTCAAGGCCATGCGCAAGCCCATCATGCTCCTGCTGACCTTCGTCATGCTCGGCATGTGGCTGGTGTCATCGCTGTTGGCCGGCTGGCTGCTGGGCTTGTCTTTATGGGCCGCCCTGCTGCTGGGTGCGGTGATCACGCCCACCGACCCGGTTGTCGCCAGTTCGATCGTGACCGGCGAGTTCGCCAAAAAGCATCTCCCCTTGCGCCTGCGCGACACGCTTTCGGCGGAGTCAGGCGCCAACGACGGCCTGGCCTACGCCTTCGTCATGCTGCCGATTCTCATGCTCAGCCATACGTCCGACCAGGCGTGGTCGCGCTGGCTTCTTGAGTCGGTACTGATCGGAATCGGTGGCGCTGCACTCGTTGGCGCAGTAGTGGGTTTTGCAGCGGCCAAACTGCTGGCTTTTGCAGAGCACAAGAAGCTGGTCGCCAATTCCTCACTGCTGGGTTACACCGTGGCTTTCTCGCTACTGACACTGGGCCTCGCCAAGCTGCTGCAGATGGATGGCGTGCTGGCGGTATTCGCAGGAGGGCTGGCGTTCAATCTCTTCAGCGAGAAGCACGAAAAACAGGAGGAAGAGAACATTCAGGAGGCCGTGGCGAAGCTTTTCACGCTGCCGATGTTCGTGATTTTCGGCATCGCCCTGCCCTTGCACGAGTGGGCTGCGCTGGGGTGGCCCCTGCTGGCATTCGCATTGCTGGTCCTGCTGTTGCGCAGGCCGCCGGCGGTGATGTCGCTTTCCGCCACGTGGCGTAACGCGCTCAATTTGCGGGACTCGCTCTACCTCGGTTGGTTCGGCCCACTGGGTATCGCCGCGATCTACTACGCCGCGCTCGCCCATAGTCATCTGCACGATCCGCTCTATTGGCATGCAGCCAGTGCTTTGATCTTCGCTTCGATCATGATTCATGGCGTGTCCGCCGCGCCGCTGTCACGCCTGTATTCAAGCCATCACGGCGCTACGCCGCGAGGCAGCGCTCACCTTGACGAGTAGCCTGGCTGAGCCAATACAACGGAACGGGTAGGCCGCGTTGGGACGAGCCGATCAGCCAATCAGCCCCATTCCCGCCAGCACGAACGCGCCAACCGCCACTATCAGCCCGAGAACGATGGCTGCTCCGTCTCGGGTGGTGATTCCCAGACCGAACAGGCAGATGGCCGAGAACGGCGCGGTGCTGGCGAAGGGCAACAGTTCAAGCGGAGGCACCGAGGTCGCAAGCACGATGCAGAGCACCGCAATCACCCGTAGAAAGCTGTTGCTGGTGGCCCAGACCAAACGCTTATTGCTCACTGTATCCAGCCAGCGCACAACGGGACGGATCTTGTTCAAACCCTTCTCGAGCTTCTGGCCGCTGACCGAGCGATGCGCGAGAAATCCGGGCATCCAGAAATGATGCCGACCCAACAACATCTGAATGGCGAACAACGCGACGATTAGAGCGAGCATGCTCGGCACGCCGGGGATCCCGCCGGCCGGGCTGATTTCGATGATGGCGGGAACAAACAGGAACGGCCCAAAGCTGCGCCGGCCGATTTGGTTCTGGATATCACCAATCGATACCTTTGATTGGTCATCACCCAACTCGACGACAGCGTCGATCACTTGTTCCAGACAGTTGTGTTCGCGCTCGCGGGCCTTACTCATGTGGTCCCTCCTCATCGCAGCAGGCTGTGCCGCATGATGCTGTCCCAACGGCTTACCACTGTTTCGCTGAATTACACCTGATGACTGGCCAGAGCATATTCCTTCCATATAACAAATCAGAAAGAACACTCGCAACCGCCGCCCCATAGATAAGTTAACGAACTACAGCGGCGCTGTTTTTCGAAAATAGATTTACCAGCAAATAAAAAAGCGAAACTTGCATCGCAAGTTCCGCTTATATTCGCTCACGTTAGCAATATAGCTTTAACGTTTACGAGTTGCGGCCACCACCGTGGCTGTTCTGACCGCCCTTTTTGCCGGCTTCGGACGCCTTCTCGCGGTCGTTGGCAAAGTTTCCACCGCTGTTCTGGCCACCTTTCTGGCCGGCTTCAGACGCTTTCTCGCGGTCGTTAGCGAAGTTTCCACCACTGTTCTGACCGCCCTTCTGGCCGGCTTCGGAGGCGCGTTGCGGATCGTTGGCAAAATTGCCACCGCTGTTGTGACCGCCTTTTTGCCCTGCTTCGGAGGCCTTCTCGCGATCGTTAGCAAAGTTACCCGGATTTCCGCTCTTATCGTTCGACATGAGATTACTCCAGTTACTTGATGGTACTTAAAAATGGCGGCCACTCTGCAGCCGCCTCACTATCTCGGAGGGCAACTACGGCCTAAGAGTTCTGAAAAAACAGATAGAGTTCGATGAACGGCGCCACTTCAAACTGCCATTACAAGCGCAACACCTTAATCTGCGATAGTTGCACTTAGATGGCAACGGAACGCCAAACACCATGCCCATGCTAGTTACAGCGCTATATAGGGCTTTGCGTCGCGACGACCAGCGAAGACAGACTGTTAATCGTCAGCAGACGCCGCTCATCGGCGCCGTCAAAGGAAGGATTTTTGTCAACAAGCTGTAACCGAATCGGAGCAGTCTCGGAGTCAAGGAAAGCCGCGACGGCTGGCGCAAGGAAGCGATTTTCTGGACCACCAGCCCCTCGACCGAGACATTGGAGGCCACATGAGCAGCAAAACGCTGGAAAACCTGGTCAAGCAATCCGATCTCAGCAACAAGCAACCGCTTGAATTCTGGAAACAGCTGAGGCGCTGCAAAACGGACAATCGCCCGAGCGCTGCGGCACTGGCGAGGCGTGCATCAATGGACCTCGAGCTCTACGTGGTCGGACGCTAAGCATCTCTGCACACCCGCACGCAAACTACGTAGCGCCGCAATCACAGAAGAACAGAACCGGGCTCAATGCCCGCCCGCGGGGCGCGATCCCAGCCGCTCCTGTCCATTCCTCATTGATCAGCCCTGACGTCCCCGTTTGGCGTCGCACGCCGATTCCAGTCCGGGCTATATAGAAGCCTGTATCGCAGTCTCTCGCTCAGCGTCGGCGCAAACCTGCAAGTTCATTGTTGCGACCCGACCTGCATGGCTCTGTCCCATAAAGGCTTTGTAGCACGAAGCACTTTGCAGTTCACTGCTCGACTCCCTCTCGGCATGCAAACAGCCGCCTTAGCTGGCCGCCAGGCAGTTCATCAACTGTTTGGTGGGATAGTGAACGGCAGGCTATCTGTCACAATTAACGACAACACATTGACATATTATTGGGTTCTAGTTTAACTACTCACCAGCGATCAGTCGTTTCCTTCGCCCACTACAAGAACAATGCTATTCGAACGGAAAAAGGTAGATTAGCTCATGAACATTACCGCAACGGTGCCATCCGAACGCCGCGCATCAATGATCGAATCCGGCGCGTGGAATGACAAGGTCATTACAGACTATCTGGACCATGCTGTATCGAGCAGACCTGATGCGCCTGCCCTCATCGCATACCGTGTCCAACAAAACGTACGACGCATGTTCAGCTACGCCGAACTGGATCACATCGTTCGCCGCATGGCAGCCGGCCTCGCGGCGCTGGGCGTGGACAAAGGCGATATCGTCTCCTGCCAACTGCCCAACTGGTGGGAAATGACCGCCCTGCACCTGGCGTGTGTTCGCATCGGCGCGGTGCTCAATCCGTTGATGCCGATTTTTCGCGAGCACGAGCTGCGCTTCATGCTGGGCTATGCGCAGAGCCGCGTATTGGTTGTACCGCAGACATTCCGCGGCTTCGATTACGCCGCGATGGTGGACGGGCTGCGCCCCGAACTACCGGCGCTCGAGCATGTACTGGTAATCGACAGCGACGATGAGAGTCGTTCCTTCCAGCGGGTGCTGCTGGATCGCGCGTGGGAAGAGGAAACCGACACCCAAGCCCTATTCGCCGACCGGAAGCCGCACGGCGACGACGTCGTCCAGTTGCTTTACACATCTGGTACTACGGGCGAGCCCAAAGGCGTTCTGCACAGCAGCAATACGCTGTTCAGCAATATCCGTCCCTACGCCGAACGCCTGCATCTGGGCAGCGACGACATCATGTTCATGGCGTCGCCACTGGCCCATCAGACCGGCTTCCTCTACGGCCTGATGATGCCCATCTACCTGAAAAGCGCATCGGTCCTGCAGGACGTTTGGGACCCGGCGTTTGCCGTCAAGGTCGCCAAGGCCGAACGACCGACCTTCACAATGGCGTCGACACCCTTTCTGGCGGACCTGATCGAGATTGCGCCACAACACCCAGAAGAATTGTCCTCGCTGCGCGTCTTCGTCTCGGCCGGCGCGCCAATACCGGGGGCGCTGGTGGAGCGTGCGGCTGCCGCCATTCGGGCCAAGATTGTTTCCGCGTGGGGGATGACCGAGAACGGCGCCGTAACCATGACCCGGCCCGAAGACGAGCCGGAGCGCGCGATCAACAGCGACGGCGTCGCAGTGCCCCATATGGAAGTGCGCGTGGTGGATGAGACTGGCGAAGACGTACCACGCGGCGCCGAAGGCAACCTGCTCGTTCGGGGCGCCAGCCTGTTCATCGGTTACCTCAAGCGCCCGGATCTGTACAACGTCGATGACGACGGCTGGTTTCCCACCGGCGACCTGGCGCGGATGGACGCTGACGGCTACATCCGCATCACGGGTCGCACCAAGGACGTGGTGATCCGCGGTGGCGAAAACGTACCGGTCGTGGAAATTGAAAACCTGCTCTACAAGCACCCGGCGATTTCTGCAGTCGCGCTGGTGGGTTGCCCTGATGAACGTCTAGGCGAGCGGCTTTGCGCCTACGTCACCCTCCATGAGGGGCATCCGTCGCTCAGCCTGCAGGACGTAGTCAGCTTCCTCACGGAGCAGCGCCTGACCCGCAACTACTTACCGGAATACCTCGAAGTGCTGCCTGCATTGCCACGCACACCATCCGGGAAGATCCAGAAATTCAAACTGCGTGAGCAGGCCAAAGGCATCTGCCTCCCGGCCGCCAAGCCCGCCTGAACACCCCTTCCCTTTGCATTCGTTGGAGAACCGATATGAAAGGCCTATCTGGAAAAACCGTGATCATCACGGGCGGTGGCGGTGGCATTGGCCGCGCGCTCTGCCTGCGTTTTGCCGCCGAGGGCAGCCGAGTCGCGGTCCTTGATCGTGACGAAGCAGCCGCGCAAAGCACAGCCGAGCTTGTCACCGAAGCCGGCGGCAAGGCAGTGGCCTATGCCGCGGACATCACCGACTACGCCAGCATCGTCGAAACGGTAGAAAAGATTGAGCGCGACCTGGGTGTGCCAACCGTGCTCGTCAACAATGCGGGCTTCGACCGCTTCATGCCGTTTCTCAAGACCGAGCCAGGCATGTGGCAGCAGCTGATCGATATCAACCTGACCGGCGCGCTCAACATGCACCACGTGGTGCTGCCGAAAATGCTCGAAGCCGGCGGCGGCAAGGTCATCAACATTGCCTCCGATGCCGCGCGCGTCGGCTCCTCGGGGGAAGCGGTCTACGCCGCGTGCAAAGCGGGCTTGATCGGTCTGTCGAAGACCTTGGCGCGGGAGCTGGCCAGCAAGAACATCAATTTCAACGTGGTCTGCCCCGGCCCCACCGATACCGCGCTGCTGAAAAGTGTGGCGGCCACGTCGAACAATCCGGAGAAGCTGCTTGAAGCGTTCAAGAACGCCGTTCCCAAGCGTCGTCTTGGCCAACCGGAAGACTATCCCGGCATCGTCTGTTTGCTTGCTAGCGACGATGCCGACTTCATCACCGGACAGGTCATCAGCGTGTCCGGTGGCCTGACCATGGCTGGCTGAACAGGAGCTCAACATGAACTACGAAGACATTCTCTACAGCGAAGCCGACGGCGTCGCGACCATCACCATCAACCGCCCGGAGCGCTACAACGCGTTTCGCGGCCAGACCTGCATGGAGCTGCTCGACGCCTTCAACCGGGCCGGCTGGAACAAGGCCATTGGCGTCATCGTATTCACCGGCGCCGGCGACAAAGCCTTCTGCACGGGCGGGGATCAAGGTGCGCATGAGGGCCAATACGACGGTCGCGGCCTGATCGGACTGCCTGTCGAAGAGTTGCAGAATCTGATTCGCGAAGTGCCCAAGCCCGTCATCGCGCGGGTCAATGGATTCGCCATTGGCGGCGGGCACGTACTCCATGTGGTCTGCGACCTGAGCATCGCCTCTGAAAACGCCATCTTCGGCCAGGTCGGCCCGAAGGTCGGCTCGGTCGATCCCGGCTACGGCACCGCCTACCTCAGCCGGGTGATCGGCGAGAAACGCGCCCGGGAGATTTGGTACCTGTGCCGTAAGTACAGCGCGCAGCAAGCGTATGACTGGGGTTTGGTCAACGCCGTGGTGCCCCACGCTGAACTCGATGCTGAAGTGAGCAAGTGGTGCGACGAAATTCTGGAAAAGAGCCCGACCGCTCTCTCCATCGCCAAGCGCTCGTTCAATGCCGACAGCGCCAATATTGGCGGGATCGGCGGGCTCGGGATGCAGGCGCTGAGCCTGTACTACGACACCGACGAAGCCAAGGAAGGGACCGCTGCGTTCAAGGAAAAGCGCAAGCCGAACTTCCGTCAGTTCTACAAGTAACGCATCCGCGCGGAGCCGGGAGACCGGCTCCTGCCACAGGCTTCTGGCTGGAGATCACCATGAATTTCGGTTTCAACGAGCATCAAACCGCCATTCGCGACAGCGTGGCACGCTTCAGTGCCGATGTGCTCATGCCCGGCTACCGACGTCGTGAGCGCGAAGGATGTATCGAGCGGTCGCTGATCGAGCAGATGGGGGGAATGGGCCTGCTGGGTGGCGAACTGCCGGAAGCGTTCGGCGGCAGCGGTCTGGATTGCGTCACGGCCGGCATCATCATCGAAGAAATCTCACGCGGCGACTTCAACGTGGGCTACATCCCGTTACTGGCCGCACTCAATGGCCAGATCATCGCGCAGCATGCCGCGCCTGAACTGGCGCGCGAATGGCTCGGTGAAATCACCGCCGGTCGCAAGGTCGTGTGCATTGCCCTGACCGAACCCAGCGGCGGCTCGGATGCGGCGAACCTGCGCCTCAAGGCCGAACACAACGGCGACGGTTACATCCTCAACGGCGAAAAGACCTCGATTTCCATGGCTGACCAGGCGGACGTGGCGGTCGTGTTTGCCCGCACGGGTACGCAGGAATCGCGCGCCAACGGCATCAGCGCCTTTCTCGTCCCGATGGACTCGCCCGGCATCAGCACCACCCGTTTCGATGATGCCGGCCAGCGCTGCATCGGTCGTGGCTCGATCTTCTTCGACAACGTCCGGGTGCCGGCCAGCCATCGTCTGGGCGAGGAAGGCCAGGGCTTCAAGCAGGTCATGCAAGGGTTCGACTACAGCCGCGCGCTGATCGGCCTGCAGTGCCTGGCCACCGCCCAGCAATCGCTGGACGAAACCTGGCAATGGCTGACCGAGCGCGATGCCTTCGGGCAAAAGCTCTCCGCCTTTCAAGGCCTTACGCATCCGCTCGCCGAATACCAGACCTACGTGCAGGCCGCTCGGCTGCAATGCTATTACGCACTCTGGTTAAAGGATTCGGGGCAGCGCCACAATGCTGAAGCGGCAATGAATAAATGGTGGGGACCGAAACTCGCGTTCGACGTCGTGAAGCAGTGCATGCTTGCCCACGGTCATACCGGCTGGGGCGAGGATCTGCCCTTCTCGCAGCGCATGCGGGACGTGCTGGGGCTGCAGATTGGTGACGGCACGGCGCAGATCATGAAAAATATCATCGCCCGTGAATGCATACCCAGGTAGCGCGTTCCGACTGACTTACCGCCATCCTGCTAGGAATTCCGATGTCCGCGATTGAAACCAAGAGCATTCCCAACCGGCTTTTCTTCCGGTTGTTTCAGACCGGCAACGTGTTGCAGCGGCAAGTGCAGAAAGAGATGGGCATCAGCACCGTGCAGTGGGCGGTGCTCGGCGCCTTGTCCCGTCCAGGCTATGACGAGGGAATCTCCTTCAATCAACTGACCGAGTATCTGGTGGTCAGCCGCCAGAGCCTGGACGGCGTTCTGAAACGCATGGAGCGGGACGGCCATGTCGAGCGCGTGCCGCATCCCGACGACGGGCGTGCACGGCTGGTCAGGCTGACCGCGCCGGGACGCACGTACTGGGAGGCGCTACAGCAGCGTATCGCCGAGTTCTATGCGCAGGGATTGAAGGGCTTCAGCTTCGATGACAGCGTCAACTTCCTGCATTACCTGAGCAAATTTCAGGCAGATCTCGGCAGCATTGCGCTCGAGCGCGTCGATACTGCCGACTTGGACTCAATAGAAGAATCTGCTATCGGGCAGTCATAACGTTCTCGACCACGCTGCTCATCGCGAAGCAGCGTCGCATGACTATTGTTCTGTCGCCCGCTCCTGCCTGAGCAGCAGCCAGACGATGCCAAGACCGCCCACGGCTACCACTGCGGCACCGAGAAAGATGCTCTGCATGCCGATGTAAGCGGCCAACACGCCCATGATCGCGCCGGACAGGCCCAGCGACAGGTCAAAGAACATAGCGAAGACGCTAAGACCCGAGCTGCGGTTGGCAGTGCCTACTCGGGATACCACGCCCACGCCCAACGCCGGATACAGTAGAGAAAGGCCGCAGCCGGTCAAGGCTGAACCGGCCAGTGCAACGCTCGGCGCCTCCGCCAGCCAGAGCAGCAGTAACCCACAGATTTCAATCATCAGGCAGACCATCGCCACTGAATAGCCGCCAACGCGGTTGATCAGATTGGGAAATAGCAGGCGTGTGCCGATAAAGGCAAAGGCGAAAGCGGTCAGACACCAGGCGGCGCCATCCCATCCACGCGCGTCATAATACAAAGCAATGAACGCTGTCAGCGTGCCGTAACCGATGGTTGCCAACGCCAAGCTGATACCTGGCGGAGCGACTTTCCACAACACCTTGCCAAACGGCAATCGTGCACCCGGATTGAGCGGCGCATCACCACGCCGCCATGCCAATGCCAGCCCTGTGGTGGCCAGTCCCATTGTCACAGCGCCGAGGCTCCAGAGGCCCAGCGACTCAGTCAGAAAAACGCCCAATGGTGCGCCAATGCCGACCCCGCCATAGGCGGCGACTCCGTTCCAGGAAATCATCCGCGCAGTACTTTCGGCTCCCAACCGGCTGATGCCCCAGGTGATCGCCGATATGCCAACCAGACTTTGCGCAAAACCAAGGATCAAGCGGCTGGCGACCATCACCCCGATACTTGCCAGCGGCCAGGATTCGAATAGCGCCGAGGCCAGCAGAAACGCGCCGCTTATCAGCCCTGACGCCATGCCGATGAGTACGGTTTTCTTTGCGCCCCGCTCGTCCGCCAGCCGGCCGGCGAGCGGACGGCAGAGCAAGGTGGTCAGATATTGCGCACCAATAACAATACCGGCGATCGCGGTACTGAACCCCAGGTTTTCATGGATGTAGCCCGGCAGCGACGCCAGCGGAATACCAATGGAAATGAACGAGATGAAGTTGAAAATGACCAGCGACAGGATGAAGAAGGTGTCGTTGGTGGACGGTTGTTTCGCAGCGGGCATCGGGTCGCCTGTTGAGATGAGCGGAAGGAAAAGACACGGCGGGCCAGACCGCTCTCGGTGCAGCTATGGAGGACCAAGGTGGCGTATGAGTCGTCCGAGGTCAGGACCACGAAGTAATTGGTCCGATCTTGCCCAAGCGGCAGTCATCATACAACTACCGTCAGGCCGACGGCGCGCTCGATTCAGGTCTCGCTCGCCACAGCTGCGGCCTTCGGCCGGCGCCACTGGGGCAAACCGATCAGGATTACCGCGCTGACGATAACCGTCATCGCCAACCACTCCTCAGGCCCGATGCGCTCACCGGCAAACGTGATACCCAGCAGGACCGCCACCACCGGATTTACATAGGCGTAACTGGTCGCCGCTGCCGGTCGCACATGCTTGAGCAGGTACAGGTAGGCGCTGAACGCGACGATGGATCCGAGAAACGTCAAGTAGATCAACGCAAGCCAGCCACCCATGTCTGGCATCTGCTGCAGGCGTTCGCCGCTCACCAAACTGCCGAACAACAACACGGCGCCACCGACGAGCATCTGTGCTGCACTCGCCATTGCACCGTTCGGCAGACTGAGGTGGCGACTCCACATCGAACCGAACGCCCAGCTCGCCGCTGCGAGCAAAACGATCACCGCGCCCAGAGGGCTGGCCTGAAGGTTGTGTCCAAGATTGAGCAAGCCGATGCCGATCAGCCCCAGCAGGATCCCGCCCCACTCCAGACCCGTGGTTCGCTGGCCCCAGATCAAGCCGAACAGCAAGGCAAACAGCGGCACGGTTGCAATCGCCAGCGCCGCAACCGCCGACGCTACCCCAAGGTGCTCGGCAATGGTGACGCCGCCATTGCCGCAACTGAGCAGAAGGAAGCCGACGATTGCACATGAGCGCCACTCCTTGGCGGTCGGCATCGGGACACCGCGCCAGCGCAACCAGGCAAACATCAGGCTACCGGCAACGACGAAACGCAGCCCGGCCAACAGCATTGGCGGCCACGACTGGACGCCGATACGAATCACAAAATAGGTCGAACCCCAGATCAGATACAGGGCGGCAAAAGCGCCCACGAGCAGCAGCGGAAAGCGGCGCGAAGACATGACGTGAGGCCCGAGCGGGTGGTGGGATCGACCATTCTAGATAGCCCACTTAGCCAAGAATAAGCACAGTCAGCCATTTGTTTAGCGGTGCAGTTAGGCGCACCGCCTCACCGCTTAGCAGTGATTGAGGCCGAAGGGATCATCAATGCTGTGGCTCGGCTCGGTGAACCAGCGCGGTCCACTCTCGCTCATGTAGAAGTGGTCCTCCAGGCGAATGCCGAACTCACCGGGCACGCAGATCATCGGTTCGTTGCTGAAACACATGCCGACGTCGATGGGTGTCTGGTCGCCGCGGACCAGATAGGGACTTTCATGGATTTCCAGCCCGACCCCGTGACCGGTTCGATGAGGAAGCCCCGGCAATTGGTAATCGGGACCGAGGCCGCAGGCTTCGAGCGCGCCTCGCGCCGCCTCGTCCACTTCTTCACAGCGCGCACCCCGTCGGGCCGCCGCAAAGGCGGCCAACTGTGCGTCCTTTTCGAACGTCCACAAGGCTCGCTGGTGTTCGCTCGGCTCGCCGAAGACGTAACTGCGCGTGATGTCCGACAGGTAACTGTGCACACGACAGCCCGTGTCGATCAGGACCATGTCACCGCGCTTGAGCGTCTGCGGATACTTCACACCATGGGGAAATGCACTCGCCTCGCCGAACAGCACGATGCAGAAGGTTGACCCAGGCGCACCGACTGCCGGGTGCGCCAGCTCGATAAACCGAACCACTTCGGTGGTGCTGATGCCCTCACGCAGGATGCTCGCCGCCGCCTTGTGCACTTCCAGCGTCATGTCCTTCGCCCGTTGCATCAAGGCGATCTCAGCATTCGATTTACGCTGCCGGCAATAGCTTGTCACGACGCTCGCATCGGTGAAGGCGTAGCCTGGATCCAGCAAGCGCAGGCCGTCGAACATGAAAAACGGCAAAGACGGACACAGACCAATGCAGGGGCGGAGCCTGGTGTTCGGCTGGATGCCCATGCGCTGCAAACAGTCGAGCAACAAACGATAGGGGCTTTCGTGCTCCTGCCACCCGTTGACTGCACCATCAACCACCATGAAGTCGCGAATCGTGCCCTCTTCGAAGGCCGGCGCCAGGTACTCCAGCGCACCCTCTGCGGGCAGGATTGCACCAACCATGCGCTCGCTCGGGCTCCAGCGCACGCCGGTGAAGTACTCGAGGTTGGCGCCCGCGCTGAGAAAAACGGCGTCGAGGCCAAGCTGCCTCGTGCGCCGCTGTGCCTTGTCGATACGGTCCAGGTACTCGTCTTGCGCTATCGGCTCGACGCCGTCCAGCATGTTGCGCAAGCGCCCAAGCGCTTCTTCCTGCGTGCTGCCGCCGACACCGATGGTCATGCCTGTTCTCCGAAACCAGCCAAAAATGTTCGCCGAATTTAAGTACAGCTTAATTTTTCTGGCAAAGCTTTTTTCTGCGGTGCCGTGAAAAAGCCAAAATCAAGGCTGGCGCGAGCCTGTCCCGCTGGCCGTATACTGGCCACTTTCACAAGGCGAATTTCATGACAGTCGACCGTATCGGTGAGCGATTGCGTCGTCACAGGCGTGCCGCGAACAAGACCCTGAACCAGGTAGCCAAGGAGTCGGGGCTGACGGCGAGCTTCCTGTCCCAGGCCGAACGTAACCTTACGGGTGTTTCGATTTCGTCGCTGGCGAACATCGCAAAATCGCTCGGCGTGCCGCTCAATTCGCTGTTTGATCAGCCCAGCCAACCGCAGCCCGATTCCCACCAGGGCGAACGCGTTCGTTACACCATCGAAGGCCAGCCGCTGGCGTACGAGCGCCTGTCTACAAGCTTTCCAGGCAATCTGCTGAACGCCGTCAAAGTCAGCATGCCAGTGGGTTACCAGTCCGAACTCATTGCCCACGAAGGCGCCGAATTCGCCTATGTCCTCTCCGGACGGATCATCTACACGGTCGATGGCCGCGACTATCCGTTGGCCAGCGGCGACTCCATACATTTCGATGCGTGCAAGCCTCACCACCTAGCCAACGTAGGCGATCAACCGGCCGAAGTGCTCACCGTAACGACCATGGGCCTGTTCGACGATTTGACCACCCGGTAGCTGGCACCGCTATTGCTTGATCTCGATACCTGAAGCTCGCCAACGAAATTTAGCAGCGCTTAATTTCTGTTGACCGGGTTTTCAGCATGACTTAATTTCGAGACAGGCTAGGCTGTGATCTTCAAGACGCAGCTGCCAACAGTGTTCTGCGCCGAGCGGGCGAACCCCCACGGCGACACCGGCGTGCAGTGAGCCACTGTTCGGTCCACGAGACCAACCCTCGATGAACATAAAAAAGAATGAGGTTTGCATGCGAAACACTCTCTCCATCCGAGCATTGCTCGCCGCGGGACTGATCCTCGGCTCGCCCCTCAGCTTCGCCGTCAGCAGCCTGGTGTACTGCTCCGAGGGCAGCCCCGCCGGTTTCGATCCCGGTCAGTACACCACCGGTACTGACTTCGACGCCGCCTCGGAAACCGTATTCAACCGTCTGGCCCAATTCGAACGAGGCGGCACTCGCGCCCTCCCCGCGCTGGCGACCAAATGGGAGGTCAGCGATGACGGCCTTACCTATACCTTCCATCTGCGTCCCGGGGTCAAGTTTCATACCACTGACTACTTCAAGCCCAGCCGCGAGTTCAATGCCGACGACGTCCTCTTCACTTTCCAGCGCATGCTCGACAAGGAGCATCCGTTCCGCAAGGCGTACGCCAGCGAGTTTCCCTATTTCGTCGATATGGGCATGGACAAGAACATCACCAAGGTCGAGAAGCTAGACGACATGACCGTCCGCTTTACCCTCGACAAAGTAGATGCCGCCTTCATACAGAACCTCGCGATGAATTTCGCCGCGATCCATTCAGCTGAATATGCCGATCAGTTGCTCCAAGCCGGTAATAGTGAACAGATCAACCAGAAGCCGATTGGCACCGGGCCGTTCGTGTTCAGCCGCTACCAGAAAGACGCGCAGATCCGCTTCAAGGGCAACAAGGAATACTGGAAACCCGAAGACGTGAAGATCGACAACCTGATCTTCGCGATCACCACTGATGCCTCGGTACGTGCGCAGAAGCTTCGTGCCGGGGAATGCCAGGTCACGCTCAACCCTCGCCCGGCGGACATCGAAGCGTTGCAGAAAGATCCCAACATCGAGGTACCGAGCCAACCCGGCTTTAACCTCGGTTACATCGCCTATAACGTTGAGCACGAGCCACTCGGCAAGCTTGAGGTGCGCAAGGCGTTGGACATGGCCGTCGACAAGAAATCCATCATCGAGGCCGTCTATCAGGGCGCCGGCCAATTGGCTGTAAACGCCCTTCCGCCCACTCAGTGGTCCTACGACGAGAGCATCAAGGGCACTGAATACAACCCGGAAAAAGCGCGCGAATTGCTTAAGCAGGCAGGCGTGAAGGAAGGCACCGAAATCACCCTGTGGGCAATGCCCGTGCAGCGCCCCTACAACCCCAACGCCAAGCTGATGGCGCAAATGATCCAGGCTGATTGGGCCAAGATCGGGATCAAGGCACGCATCGTCAGCTACGAGTGGGGCGAATACATCAAGCGCGGCCATGCGGGGGAACATGACGCCATGCTGATCGGCTGGACTGGGGACAATGGTGACCCGGACAACTGGATGAACACTCTGTATGGCTGTGATGCGGTAAATGGCAACAACTGGTCCAGATGGTGCGACGCGACATACGACAAAGTGGTCAAGGATGCCAAGCGCATTACTGATCAGGCTGAACGCACCAAGCTGTATGAACAGGCGCAGCAGATCATTCAGGAGCAGGTGCCGATCACGCCTATCGCCCACTCCACGGTCTACCAACCGATGCGCAACAGCGTCGAGGGCTTCGAAATCAGCCCCTTCGGGCGCAACTCCTTCTATGGCGTAGAAAACAAGCGTTGATAGTAGCGAAGCCAGGCTTGCCCTTGTGCAGGTCTGGCTGACCTCCTTTGCACGTTTTTTGACTGCCGGTCCGCACAGCAAAGCGTCATCAGCCCAACGATAGTCACGAACTTGAGTACGGCGATCGAGGCTGTGCTGTTGCGTAGCCATAGTTTTACCAGGAGTTCTGCAATGTTCAGCTTCATAGCCCGCCGCGTGGGTCTGCTGATACCCACCTTTTTCGGCATCACGCTCCTCACCTTTGCCCTGATTCGCATGATCCCTGGGGACCCGGTGGAAGTGATGATGGGAGAGCGAAAAGTCGATCCGGAGATGCATGCCCAGGCCATGGAGCGGCTGGGTCTGAACAAGCCACTCTACCTGCAGTACTTCGATTACATCGGCAATCTGGCGCAAGGCGATCTCGGCGAGTCGCTGCGTACACGCACCAGCGTCTGGAAAGAGTTCACTACCCTGTTTCCTGCCACCCTCGAGCTTGCCTTCGCGGCACTGATCATCGCCGGCACCCTTGGCGTGCTGGCTGGCGTGGTCGCCGCACTTAAACGCGGCTCGCTGTTCGACCACGGCGTCATGGGCGTTTCGCTGGTTGGGTATTCGATGCCAATCTTCTGGTGGGGTCTGATCCTCATCATGTTCTTTTCGGTCGGCCTCGGCTGGACGCCCGTTTCGGGACGGATCGACCTGCTCTACGACGTCCCGCCCGTCACCGGCTTCATGCTGATCGACACCCTGCTCAGCGAAGAAGAAGGCGCCTTTCTGGACGCTCTTCACCACATGATTCTCCCGGCTGTGGTGCTGGCGACGATTCCCCTGGCGGTCATCGCACGAATGACCCGCTCGGCAATGCTCGAAGTGCTACGCGAAGATTATGTCCGCACGGCTCGAGCGAAAGGTTTATCGCCGAACCGAGTGGTGTTCGTTCATGGGCTGCGCAACGCACTTATCCCCGTCCTGACCGTGTTCGGCTTGCAGATCGGCACCCTGCTGGCCGGCGCCGTACTGACCGAGACCATCTTCTCCTGGCCGGGCATCGGCAAGTGGCTGATCGAATCCATCGGCGCACGCGACTACCCAGTAGTGCAGAACGGCATCTTGCTGGTCGCCTGCCTCGTCATCCTGGTCAATTTCACCGTGGACATCCTCTACGGCCTGGCCAACCCCCGTATTCGCCACCAGCGCTAAGGAGGCCGAAGCATGAACAGCATCGAGACCCTGCCGGCCGCCGAACCGACTGCTTATTACCCGTCCCCCCTTCGGGAGTTCTGGAGAGCCTTTCGCCGCAACAAGGGCGCACTGGGCGGCTTGATCTTTATGGTGTTGCTGGTTGCCTGTGCCCTGTTCGCACCGGCGTTGGCGCCCTACAACCCCAGCGAACAATTTCGCGACTTTTTGCTCACCCCGCCGGCCTGGCAGGAAGGCGGGACGGCGCAGTTCATGCTTGGCACCGACGAGCTCGGGCGGGACATGCTTTCGCGGCTGATCCACGGGGCGCGGCTGTCGCTGCTGATCGGTCTTGCTTCGGTCGTCTTTTCGCTGCTGCCCGGCATCCTGCTCGGCCTGCTCGCAGGTTTTTCCCCTGCTCGACTGGGCCCGTTCATCATGCGTTTGATGGACATCATGCTGGCGTTGCCTTCGCTGCTGTTGGCCGTGGCCATCGTGGCGATCCTCGGCCCAGGTCTGATCAATACCATCTTCGCCATCGCGATCGTCTCGCTGCCTTCCTACGTGCGACTGACCCGAGCGGCGGTGATGACCGAACTCAACCACGACTACGTGACAGCCTCGAAACTGGCAGGTGCTGGCACCTTGCGCTTGATGTTCATCAGCGTATTGCCGAACTGCATGGCGCCGCTGATCGTACAAGCCACGCTGAGCTTTTCCTCAGCGATTCTCGACGCCGCCGCGCTGGGCTTTCTAGGCCTTGGCGTGCAGCCGCCGACGCCCGAATGGGGAACGATGCTGGCCTCCGCGCGTGACTATATCGAGCGCGCCTGGTGGGTGGTGTCGCTACCCGGCCTGGCGATCCTGCTCAGCGTCCTGGCGATCAACCTCTTCGGTGACGGGCTGCGTGATGCACTCGACCCGAAACTGAAGAACGCCGCATGAGGAGTCCATCGATGCTCAATTCAAGATTTACGCACACGAGGGACTATCGCTCATGAGCCTCCTCGAGATTCAAAATCTGTCGGTGCGCTTTGGAGACGACGCCGCGCCGCCTGTGGTCGACGGGCTAGACCTCAGCGTCGACAAAGGTGAAGTGCTGGCCATCGTCGGTGAATCCGGCTCTGGCAAGTCAGTCACGATGATGGCCTTGATGGGACTGGTCGATGCGCCGGGCAAAGTGGCAGCTGATCGCCTCCAGTTCGCCGGCCAGGATTTGTTGACTCTCAAGGGGCGCCAGCGCCGTCGAGTGATCGGCAAGGATTTGGCCATGGTCTTTCAGGACCCAATGACCGCGCTAAACCCCAGCTACACCGTGGGATACCAGATCGAGGAAGTGCTGCGCCAGCATCTGGGCCTCAAGGGCAAAGCCGCTCGGCAGCGAGCACTCGAGCTGCTCGAACGGGTGGAAATCCCCGGCGCCGCTAGCCGTCTGGACGCCTTCCCCCATCAGCTGTCCGGCGGCATGAGCCAGCGGGTGGCTATCGCCATGGCTATCGCAGGCGAGCCACAGCTGTTGATCGCCGACGAGCCGACCACGGCACTCGACGTGACCATCCAGGCGCAGATCATGGATCTACTGCTGAGCTTGCAGCGCGACCAGAACATGGCGCTCATCCTGATCACCCACGACCTGGCCGTAGTGGCTGAAACGGCTCAGCGCGTCTGCGTGATGTATGCGGGCCAGGCGGTCGAAACCGGGCGCGTACCAGAGCTGTTCGACGCACCCGCTCATCCGTACACCGAAGCGTTGCTCGCCTCCATCCCAGAACATTCGAACAGCCGGCGTCTTGCGACCTTGCCGGGCATCGTTCCGGGTCGATACGACCGCCCGGCGGGCTGCCTGCTCTCGCCACGTTGCCCTTACGCTCAACCACGCTGCGGAGAACCACCGGCACTGGAACCCTACGACCGCGGCGAGGTGCGCTGCTTTTACCCGCGCAACATGACGCCTGGCGAAGCACCTGAAGTGCTGCCGGAGTCGCAACGTCCGAGCCAGCCACCCGGAGAACACCATGTCTACTGAGCCGTCGACAGGCAGCGTGCTGTCCGCACGCGAGCTGACCCGCCACTACCAAATTTCACGTGGGCTGTTCAAACCACACGCCACCGTGCGCGCGCTCAACGGCGTGTCATTCGAACTGGCGTCCGGCGAAACCCTTGCGGTGGTGGGCGAATCTGGTTGCGGCAAGTCCACGCTTGCACGGGCTTTGACACTCATCGAGGAGCCCACTTCCGGATCGCTGCAGATCGCCGGCCAGGAAGTGGCAGGCGCAGACAAGGCTCAACGCAAACAGCTTCGCCGCGACGTGCAGATGGTGTTCCAGAATCCCTACGCCTCGTTGAACCCAAGGCAGAAGATCGGCGACCAGTTGGCTGAGCCGCTTGTTATCAATACCGGGCTGTCACGCAGCGAACGCCGGGAGCGCGTGCAGGCGATGATGCAGCAGGTCGGGCTGCGCCCTGAGCACTACCAGCGCTATCCACATATGTTCTCCGGCGGCCAGCGCCAGCGCATCGCCCTTGCGCGGGCCATGATGCTCAATCCGAAGGTGCTGATTGCCGATGAGCCGACTTCGGCGCTGGATGTGTCGATTCAAGCGCAGGTGCTGAACCTCTTCATGGATCTGCAGGAGCAGTTCAACGCCGGCTATGTCTTCATATCCCATGACCTGGCTGTTGTCCGTCATGTGGCGGATAAGGTACTGGTGATGTACTTCGGTAGCCCGATGGAAATGGGACCTGCCGAGTTGATCTACGCCCGTCCGCTGCACCCTTACACCCAAGTGTTGTTGGCCGCGACACCGAGCATCCGCCCGGACCCGACAAGACCGAAGGTCCGCGCCAGTGGTGAACTGCCCAATCCACTCGATCCGCCGACTGGTTGTGTTTTCCACACCCGCTGCCCGCACGCCACCGAACGATGCAGCGCTGAAGTACCCGCATTCCGCAACTTGGACGACAGGTTGGTAGCGTGCCATTACGCCGAGGAGGTGGGCTCGGCCTCCAAAACCGCTTCGGTTGCCTGAGCCGAGTCAGGCACGCAGGTTGCTTCATGAACTCAAACAAAAGGCCCCAGAACATGGGGCCTTTTACTTGAAAAGTGGCGGCCGGTGAAATTCGACGTCGTCGCCCATCTGGATGACGCATAGACAAACGTTCAGCTAAATGGCGATCTGTCGTTCTTTTAAGCGCTCTAGCAGAGCCGGCCGTAGCGCAATGACGTCGAGTTCGATCACGCTGATCAACCTTGACAACTGCGCTCGCGAAACCGCTGCGCCGCAGGGGAGCCCGGTCAGGACCAATGACTCTCCTGTTAGCTCATCCAGCAGCATCGCCTGGATGGTCTGCGGAGAGTCCATAGTGGCCGTAAACAACAATGGCTTGAAGTGTTCCCGCACGAGTGCCAAAGCCTCGGGCAGTCTTATCCGGATCATCTGACAATTCCTTTTGTCTGCGCGGAAATTAAAAGCTAAGCACAACCACAGTTCAACGATCTGCCAAAACCTTACATCACAGCGCTGGGGCACATAAATCGCTTTCGCATGATGGCGACCAAGCCAGCGCCAAACAGCGCCTGCCAGCCCGAAGACTTATTCCAGCACACAAAAACCCACGCTCGCCGAACCAGCCGGAATCCCGTGAATTGCTCTGATAGTGCGTGGATTAGCCTGACGCTCTCCAATGCCTGGAGGACCAAACCAGGACCACACAGATAGCCGATTTCAGACGCCAGAAACGCTAAAGGCCCCGGAATCCGGGGCCTTTAGTTTGCGATATGGCGGAGGAGGTGAGATTCGAACTCACGGAAGAGTTTCCCCTTCGACGGTTTTCAAGACCGTTGCATTCAACCGCTCTGCCACTCCTCCGCAGAGAGCGGGCGCAATAGTACCCGAACGAAACAGTCTGTCAAACACTGTCGTTAGGAGGAAACAAAAGCTCTGTTATGATCCGGGGCAATTCACCTTAGGCTGAATACATCTACAGGAGTGTCGCCATGCTCAAGCAACAGTACGCACCTACGCATACGCAGGTTGAACAGAAGGAAGTCAGCCGCGTTCTGCGCAACACCTACGGCCTTCTGGCCATCACCCTGGGCTTCAGCGCCTTCGTCGCCTACATGGCGATGCAAGCCAACGCAGCTTACCCGAACATCTTCGTGGTGCTGATCGGCTTCTACGGCCTGTTCTTCCTGACCGTGAAGCTACGCAATTCCGCGTGGGGTCTGCTTTCGACTTTCGCCTTGACCGGTTTCATGGGTTACACGCTGGGGCCGATCCTCAACATGTACCTGGGCACTGCCAACGGTGGTGAGCTGATTGCCTCGGCGCTGTCGATGACCGCTCTGGTCTTCTTTGGCCTGTCGGCGTTCGTGCTGATCACCCGTAAGGACATGAGCTTCCTTAGTGGTTTCATCACCGCCGGTTTCTTCGTCCTGCTGGGCGCAATGGTCGCTGGTTTCTTCTTCGAGATCAGTGGTCTGCAGCTGGCGATCAGCGCGGGCTTCGTGCTGTTCTCGTCGGTCTGCATCCTCTACCAGACCAGCGCCATCATCCATGGCGGCGAGCGTAACTACATCATGGCCACCATCGGCCTGTACGTTTCGCTGTACAACCTGTTCATCAGCCTGCTGCAGCTGATGGGTATCATGGGTGGCGACGACTGATCAGCACCCATCGAATAAGCCCGCTTCGGCGGGCTTTTTCGTTTCCAAAGCTCGCGTATCATGTCCGCCAGTACTGAAACGGTGGCCCATGAAATTCGCAATCGCTCTGTTTTCACCCCCGCACTCTCCTGCCGCACGGCGTGCATTGCGTTTTGCAGAAGCAGCGCTAGAGAGCGGGCACGAGATTGTCCAGCTGTTCCTCTATCAGGACGGCGTGCACAGCGCCTCGGCCAACATCGTCGCTGCGCAGGACGAGCTAAACCTGAGCGAGCAGTGGGGCCAGTTCATCACTCACCACGGGCTGGATGGCGTGGTCTGCATCGCCGCCGGCCTGCGCCGCGGTGTGCTGGATCAACAGGAGGCAAAGCGTTACCAGCGTCCGGCGGCGAACCTGGCTGCGGGGTGGGAGCTGTCCGGCCTGGGTCAATTACACGAAGCCAGCCAGCAAGCCGACCGCCTCGTCTGTTTCGGAGGTCACTGATGGCTCGCTCGATGCTCATCATCACTCGCCAATCACCGTGGTCTGGTCCGTCTGCACGCGAGGCGCTGGATATCGCTCTGGCCGGCGGCGCGTTTGAGCTGCCGCTCAGCCTGCTGTTTCTAGATGACGGTGTATTTCAGTTGGTGCCTGCGCAACAGGCTGCTCGGCTCGAGCAGAAGGACCTGACCGCCAACCTGCAGGCGTTGCCGATGTTCGGCATCGAGTCGCTGTATGCGGCCAGACGCAGCCTCAGCGAGCGCGGCTTGGATGATGCACAGCTGTCTCTTCCGGTTGAGCTACTGGACGACGCTGGCCTCGGCGCTCTTATCAACCGCTACGACCATGTGATCACGCTCTGATGGCTACCTTGCACCTGCTTTCACATTCGCCTTTTTCCGACGACCGTCTGGTCAGCTGCCTGCGGCTGCTCTCGGTTGACGACGCGCTGTTGCTTTGCGGCGACGCCGTATACGCCCTGCAAAATGGCACGGCTCAGTGCCAGGCGCTGGAGTTGATGCCCGATAGCATCGCGCTTTTCGCATTAGCGGAAGACGTCGCTGCACGCGGCCTTGGCGCTCCCCCAGCTCGTCTGCAACAGGTCGACTATGAGGGTTTCGTCGCGCTTTGCTGCCGGTTTGAGCGGACCAACTCCTGGCTATGAAAACGCTGAACGTCAATGGCACACAGATTGCTGTGGATCAGGAAGGCTTTTTGCTGGACCTGAATGACTGGAGCGAACCTGTGGCCGAGGTACTGGCTCATGCAGAAGACATCTCGCTTCAGCCCGAGCACTGGGAAATCATCAAGGTGCTGCGCGCGTTCTATCAGGAGTTTCAGCTGTCGCCAGCGACGCGTCCGCTGATCAAGTACACGGCACTGAAACTCGGCCCGGACAAGGGCAACAGCATGCACCTGAACCGTCTATTCAAGGGCACCCCCGCCAAGCTTGCCGCAAAGCTGGCAGGCCTGCCGAAACCGAGCAACTGCATATGAGCCTGGTCACACCCGCTGAACACCCGTTCGCCGTTTTCGTCCGTATTCTCGGCAAAGGCAAGCGCGGCGCCCGCGACCTCACCCGTGAGGAAGCGCGCGAAGCCATGGGCATGTTGTTAGACGGCAAGGCCGAGGAAACTCAGCTCGGCGCCTTTCTTATGCTGCTACGCCACAAGGAGGAAAGCGCGGAAGAGCTTGCAGGCTTCACCGAAGCCGTGCGTGATCGCTTGAACGCCCCAGCGATCGCGGTGGATATCGACTGGCCCACCTACGCAGGCAAAAAACGGCATCTGCCGTGGTATCTGCTGGCGGCGAAATGCCTGGCACGCAACGGCGTGCGGATCTTCATGCACGGCGGGGGCGCGCATACCGCAGGTCGCATGTATACCGAGCAGCAGCTTGAGTTGTTGGACATTCCCCGGTGCGAGAGCTGGGCTGACGTTAGTGCAGCGCTAGAGCGCGGCAACCTTGCGTTCATGCCGCTCGGCGCGTGGATGCCAAGGCTTCAGCACATGATCAATCAACGAAACATTCTCGGCCTGCGATCACCGATCCATTCGCTGGCTCGAATCCTCAACCCCCTGGGTGCCCGCTGCGGTCTGCAGAGCATTTTCCATCCCGGCTATCAGGCCAATCACCGGGAAGCCAGCCGGTTATTGGGCGACACCTCAATCGTGATCAAGGGCGAAGGTGGCGAAATCGAGGTCAACCCGGACGGTGTTGCTCACCTGTACGGCACACAGGCGGGCGAATTCTGGGACGAAGACTGGCCAGCTCTATCGCCGCAGCGTCACGTCAAGCCGGCGCAACTCGATGCGCAGCACCTGCTTGCAGTCTGGAAAGGCGCCGAGGATGCCTACGGTGAACTTGCGGTCGTTGCGACCATGGCGCTCGCATTGCGAGGCCTCGGACAGCCGCGCGACGCCGCATTCACCCAGGCACGTGAGTTCTGGGCGCAGCGCAATCTATCGATCTGACCGATTGGTTTGACCGGGCATTACGGCTCATGCGCCAACCCTTGCCACCTACACTGTTTCTAATTCGAAATTTGGAGGTGAGCATGGGACTTTTGATAGACGGACAGTGGCAAGACCGTTGGTACGAAAACAGTAGAGACGGTGAATTCCAGCGAGAGCAGGCCCAGCGGCGAGATTGGGTTACAGCAGATGGCTCGCCGGGCCCGGATGGCCGCCCCGCCCTCCAGGCACAAGCCGGCCGCTATCATCTCTATGTTTCACTGGCTTGCCCCTGGGCCCATCGCACCCTGATCTACCGCAAGCTCAAAGGGCTCGAGTCCTTGATCGACGTTTCTGTCGTCAGCTGGCTCATGGCCGAACACGGCTGGACGTTCGACAAGGAGAAAGGCTCGACCGGCGATGCGCTGGACGGACTGACCTATCTGCACCAGCGCTACACAGCCGATGATGAACGCTACAACGGCCGGGTAACGGTTCCCGTGCTGTGGGATCGGGAGCAGCAGCGGATCGTTAATAACGAGTCCGCAGAGTTGATCCGGATCTTCAATAGCGCGTTTGATGAGCTGACCGGTTCGACGCTGGACCTTTACCCGGAGCCGCTACGTGCCGAGATCGATTCGCTCAACGAGCGGATCTACCCTCGGATCAACAACGGCGTCTATCGCGCGGGCTTCGCTTCGACGCAAGGGGCCTACGAGGCTGCATTCGCTGAGGTATTTGCGGAACTCGACTGGCTGGAGCAGCGTCTCGGTGAACGACGCTATCTGACCGGCGAATACCTGACCGAAGCCGATTGGCGTCTATTCACCACGATCATCCGTTTCGACGCGGTCTACCATGGCCACTTCAAGTGCAACTTGCGTCGTATCGAAGACTACCCCAACCTCTCGAACTGGCTCCGAGAGCTGTATCAATGGCCAGGCGTTGCCGAAACGGTCGACTTCACCCATATCAAGCACCACTACTACGCGAGTCATCGGCATATCAATGCCAACGGCATCGTGCCCAAAGGCCCCGAATTGGCGCTTCACCGCGCGCATGATCGCGACCATCTGCCAGGCAAAGACATCTGGTCGCGGTAACCCGAACTTTCTAGCGTGCCGCGACAGATCACCTGTCGCGGTTCTGAGCGCCTTCAAACCAGGCGAGTTTCTCTCGCAGCTGCACCACCTCGCCAACGATGACCAGCGTAGGCGCTTGCACCTGTTCACTGGCGACCCGCTCGGCCAGATTGGCGAGAGTTCCGGTAATGACCCGCTGGTTTACAGTCGTACCTTGCTGAACCAGTGCAGCCGGCGTATCAGCTGCGCGACCGTGTGCCATCAGCTGCTGGCAGATTACTGGTAAGCCGACCAGCCCCATATAAAAGACGAGCGTCTGACTTGGCGCGACGAGCTCTGACCAGGCTAGATCGCAGCTGCCATCTTTCAGATGCCCTGTAACAAAGCGCACCGACTGTGCGTGATCGCGATGCGTCAGGGGGATGCCGGCATAGGCAGCGCAACCGCTGGCCGCCGTGATTCCCGGCACAACCTGGAACGGCACGTCGTGCGCAGCCAGCTCTTCGATTTCTTCACCGCCCCGGCCGAAGATGAACGGATCGCCTCCTTTGAGACGCAACACGCGCTTGCCTTCCTTGGCCAAGGTCACCAGCAACTGGTTGATCTGCTCCTGCGGCACCGCATGCGCTGCGCGTTGCTTACCGACATAGATGCGGTCGGCGTCCCGGCGGCACAGATCGAGAATGGCTGGCGCGACAAGACGGTCATACAGCACAACGTCAGCCTGCTGCATCAAACGCAGCGCGCGAAACGTCAGCAGATCAGGGTCTCCAGGGCCTGCGCCCACCAGATACACCTCACCCAGGTTTTTCGGCTCGGCTCCGGACAGCTTCTCAACCAGCAGTCGCTCAGCCTCCTGTTGTTGTCCTGCCAAGGCCCGCTCCGCAACATCGCCCTGGAAAACCTCCTCCCAAAAGACACGACGTTGCTGCACGTTGGAAAACCTGGCTTTGACCCGCCCGCGGAACTTTTTTGCCAGACCAGCCAACTCGCCGTAAACCGAGGGCACCCAGGTTTCGATACGCGCGCGCATGAGCCGCGCCAGCACCGGCGCATCACCACCGCTGGATACCGCGATCATCAATGGGGAGCGATCGACGATCGCAGGGAAGATGACCGTACACAGATCGGGCGAGTCGACGACGTTTACCGGCATGCCAAGCGCCCGCGCGTCTTCAGAAACTTGCGCGTTCAAAGGCTCATCATCAGTTGCCGCGATGGCCAGCACGCAGCCTGACAGATCCCTGGATTCATAACCGCGGATCAGCGCCTGACCACCGCTCTTTACGACCAGCTCGTTCAACTGTGCTTCTATTTCTGGGGCGACTACCCGCAGCACCGCACCCGCTTCCGACAATAACCGCGCCTTGCGCAGCGCAATCTCACCGCCGCCAACAACCAACACCGTACGGCCATTCAGATTGTGAAAAAGCGGCAGAAAATCCATGGGCGAGTCCTGATCACATAATTGAGATGCGGCCATCTCAACCATTACGGCAAAGACGGCCCTTGTCGAGAATCAAGGAGTCTACGCGGGTCATTGAGCCACGACTGGCCTGCTCATCCGATACCGGGCTCCGCGGAAGCAATACCCATCGATCAACCGATGACTTCAATGCCGCCCATGTATGGCCTGAGCACTTCCGGCACACGGATGGTGCCATCGACCTGCTGGTAGTTTTCCAACACGGCAACCAGGGTCCGCCCTACGGCGAGACCGGAACCGTTCAACGTGTGCACCAGTTCGGGCTTACCGGTTTCCGGGTTGCGGTAGCGCGCCTGCATGCGGCGGGCCTGGAAGTCACCGCAGCTTGAGCACGACGAGATTTCACGATACTTGTCCTGGCTCGGTACCCAGACTTCCAGGTCGTAAGTCTTGATTGCACCAAAGCCCATGTCACCCGTGCACAGGGACAAAACGCGGTAAGGCAGTTCCAGACGTTGCAGGACCTTTTCCGCATTCGCAGTCAGGCCTTCCAGTGCTTCGAGTGACTGGCTCGGCTCGACAATCTGCACCATCTCGACCTTATCGAACTGGTGCTGGCGAATCATGCCGCGGGTATCGCGCCCCGATGCGCCCGCCTCGCTACGGAAACACGGCGTATGCGCAACGAATTTCAGCGGCAGAAGTTTGGCATCGAGGATCTCACCGGCAACGATATTGGTCAGCGAGACCTCGGCAGTGGGGATCAGGTAGAGGTCGGCTTCGTTTTCACGGCTGATTTTGAACAGATCTTCTTCGAACTTTGGTAGCTGGCCAGTACCTTGCAACGCCGGCGCCTGAACCAGATACGGGGTATAGGCCTCTTCATAGCCGTGCTCACTGGTATGCAGATCAATCATGAACTGCGCCAACGCGCGATGCAGACGGGCAATAGGGCCTCGCATCAGCGCAAAGCGTGCACCGGAGAGTTTTGCAGCTGTCTCGAAATCCAGCCAGCCGTGTTGTTCACCGAGCGCGACATGGTCCTTGACCTCGAACTCGAACGTCGTGGGCGTGCCCCAGCGACGCACTTCGACGTTGTCATCCTCATCCTTGCCGACAGGAACCGACTCATGCGGCAGGTTCGGCAGGCTGAGCATCATCTGATCCAGCTCACTCTGGATGGTCTCCAGTTCTGCCTTTCCGGCTTCCAGCTCGGAACCCATACGATCGACGTCGGCAAGCAACGGGGCGATGTCTTCACCACGCTGCTTCGCCTGCCCAATGGACTTGGAGCGAGCGTTGCGCTCAGCCTGAAGTTGCTCGGTACGGGTCTGCACGGTTTTGCGCTGGGCTTCCAGGGCCTCGATACGCGCTACATCCAGCTGATAGCCGCGGGTGGCGAGGCGCTCGGCCACATCTTGCAGCTGTGTGCGTACCAGTTTCGAATCAAGCATGGTGGGTCTCGTCTATGAAAGCTTTGAGGAAAGGCGAAGAGGAACAGGAGTTTACTGCGATATGTGGCAGGTTCATAACCGCGCGAGCGCAAGTCCGGCCCAGGCAGCCAACAGACCACCGATTACGCTCACGCCGATATAGCTAAACGCCGTCGCAGCCTGACCGCTTTCCAGCAAACGCAACCCATCCAGAGAAAAGCTGGAAAAGGTGGTCAAGGCACCGAGGAAACCGATGATCAGGCCGCCGCGTAGCTCCGGCGAGAGGTCTGGACGCTGCAGAAACGACGCGTAGAGATAGCCAATGAGCAGGCAACCGAGCACATTGACCAACAAGGTCGCCAGGTAGAAGTGCTTTGGCCATTGAACAGAAACCCAGGTCGAAACACCGAACCGGATCAGCGTCCCGACAACCCCGCCAGCGGCCACAGCCAATGCCATGCGAATCATGTCTTTCTCCGTCGGCGCGAGCTCTGTTGATCAAGTCGATTCAGGTGCTCGAGCTTGTCGCGTATCTTGCTTTCCAGCCCTCGCGGTACCGGTTGGTAGTACTGCCGCGGCTCGATCGCTTCGGGGAAGTAATCTTCGCCAGCGGCATACGCATCAGGCTCATCGTGTGCATAGCGGTATTCGTTGCCATAACCCAGTTCCTTCATCAGCCGGGTTGGCGCATTGCGCAAGTGCAGCGGGACCTCCTGCGAGCCGTTCTCGCGGACATCGCGCATCGCGGCATTGAACGCGCTGTATACGGCATTGCTCTTGGGCGCACAGGCGAGATACACAATCGCCTGCGCGATCGCCAGTTCACCTTCCGGGCTACCCAGCCGCTCCTGAACATCCCAGGCTGACAGACACAAACCTAGCGCCCGCGGGTCAGCATTGCCCACTTCTTCACTGGCCATGCGCACAACACGCCGCGCGATGTACAGCGGATCGCAGCCGCCGTCGATCATTCGCGCAAACCAATACAGCGAGGCATCCGGGTTCGATCCACGCACCGACTTGTGCAGCGCCGAGATCTGGTCGTAAAAAGCTTCGCCACCTTTGTCGAAACGTCGACGGCTGTCGCCCAGCAAGTCCTGTAGTAGTTCGACGCTGATCTCGCCGCCCTCTTCGGCCAGATCGGAAGCGTTTTCCAGCAGATTCAGCAACCGTCGCCCGTCGCCATCAGCGGCAGCCATGAGGATCTGAAAGCTTTCGTTCGGCAGGCTCAAATGTAAATCACCGAGGCCTTTCGGCTCGGTCAACGCGCGGGTGACCAGCCTGCGCAGCGCCGCTTCATCCAGGCTTTTGAGCACGTAGACGCGCGCGCGCGAGAGCAAGGCATTGTTCAGCTCGAAGGAGGGATTTTCGGTTGTCGCGCCAATAAAGATCAGTGTCCCATCTTCGACATACGGGAGGAACGCGTCCTGCTGGGACTTGTTGAAGCGGTGCACTTCGTCAACGAAAAGAATTGTGCGTCGTCCATACTGGGCCGCCTGTTGTTTAGCTATTTCGACTGCCTGTCGGATCTCTTTCACGCCCGCCAGCACCGCCGAGACGGTTTCAAAATGAGCGTCCGAGACCTTTGCCAACAACCGGGCCAGTGTCGTCTTGCCGACGCCGGGCGGCCCCCAAAACACCATCGAGTGCAACGCACCTTGCTCCAGCGCCTCACGCAACGGTTTGCCACGCGCCAGCAGATGCTCCTGCCCGACGTATTCGTCAAGGCTGGCGGCGCGCAGGCGCGCGGCAAGGGGTTGGGCGACAGGTTCACGACTGAACAGGTCCATCGGCGACGGAAGCCTCTGATGCAAACGGCCTGCGGGGAAGCAGGCCGTATTGGTAAACGGAAAAGCGGCTAGCAGTTACTCCGAAATGACGTCGGCCCCTTCCGGAACTTCGAAGGTGAACAGCTCGGCTTTGAGTGGCTGGTTCAACTTGACGCCCTGAAACAGGATATTGGTGCGCTGACCAACGCCGTCAATCATTTGCATGTCGTTGATCACCCCACCGCGGAAAGACAGACGCAGGCTGTCGAACAGCGTGTCCTTGGCTTTCGGCTTGAGGGTGAAGTCGACCACTTCACCCGCCTCCCGGTGCGACACCTCGAAATTCTCGTTGATTGCCGAGACATCACCCGACAACAGCAATGCCGGAGTATGGGTCAGGCGCTGATCAAGCGTCTGGATGGTGACTTGTTCGAGATCTGGATCGTACAACCAAACCTTCTTGCCGTTAGAAACCAGCAGCTGCTCCATCGGCTCATCGGTATGCCAACGAAACTGTCCCGGACGCTTAAGCGCCATCTCACCAGAGGTTTCCTGCAGCTGGGTTCCGGTGCCATCCAGAGACAACTGGGAAAAACGGCCGGTAAGGGTGTCGGCTTTCTGCAGCAGGCCGGTCAGGCGCTGCACCGAGGCGGCCTGGTCAGCCTGAGCTGGAGCCAGCGCAAACAGCAGAGCGGATGCAAACAACGCACGAATCAATTGCATGAAGCCCTCAGCGACCTAGTCGCGGGTAGGAGGCGGCGCGAGCACTTCGCGCGAGCCGTTGGTGTTCATTGACGTCACTACGCCCGCCATTTCCATGGCTTCGATCATCCGCGCAGCGCGGTTGTAGCCGATCTTGAGCTTGCGTTGAACGGCGGAAATCGATGCTCTGCGACTTTCGGTAACGAAGCGTACCGCCTCATCGTAAAGCGGATCGTCTTCACTGTCGTCACCGCTGCCCTCGCCTCCGCCACCATCGAAGCCACTTCCAGACTCTTCCGCGCCCACCAGAATCTCTTCGATGTAATCGGGTGCACCGCGAGCCTTCCAGGCCTCGACAACACGATGCACCTCTTCATCGGAAACGAATGCACCATGGACGCGAATCGGCAGCCCAGTGCCCGGCGGCAGGTAAAGCATGTCGCCGTGTCCGAGCAGTTGCTCGGCGCCGCCCTGGTCGAGAATGGTTCGCGAGTCGATCTTGCTTGATACCTGAAACGCCATGCGGGTCGGAATGTTGGCCTTGATCAAACCGGTAATCACATCCACCGATGGCCGCTGGGTCGCCAGGATCAGGTGTATACCCGCCGCCCGTGCTTTCTGAGCGATACGCGCAATCAGCTCTTCGACCTTCTTGCCGACAATCATCATCATGTCGGCGAACTCGTCTACCACAACCACGATGGTCGGCAGCTTCTTCAAAAGCGGCGCTTCGTCATCCATGCTTTCGCGGCGATACAGCGGGTCGGTCAGCGGAGTACCAGCCTCCTCCGCGTCCTTCACCTTACGGTTGAAACCGGCCAGGTTACGGACACCCATGGCCGCCATCAGCTTATAACGCCGCTCCATTTCAGCGACGCTCCATCGCAGCGCGTTGGCCGCTTCCTTCATGTCGGTCACGACTGGGCACAACAGGTGTGGGATGCCTTCGTAGATCGACAATTCAAGCATCTTCGGGTCGATCATGATCAATCGCGCATCTTCCGGCGTCGACTTGAAGAGAATCGACAGAATCATCGCATTCACACCGACTGACTTGCCCGAACCGGTGGTACCAGCAACCAGCAAGTGGGGCATTTTTGCAAGGTCGGCAATCACCGGCTTGCCACCGATATCATGGCCGAGTGCAATCGTGACCGGCGATTTGGCATCATCGTAGGGCGCCGACGAGAGGACCTCGGAGAAGCGGACGATCTGACGGTCCTCGTTAGGAATCTCGATACCGACGGTGGTCTTGCCTGGAATCACCTCGACAACACGCACGCTGATGACCGCCAGCGAGCGTGCCAGATCCTTCGCCAGATTGGAGATACGGCTGACCTTGACCCCGGCGGCCGGCTGAATTTCGAAACGCGTGATCACCGGGCCAGGGTGTACTGACTCGACGATGACCTCTACCCCGAATTCCTTCAGCTTGATTTCCAGCAGCCGCGACATGGCCTCAAGCGACTCCGGCGAGTACTGTTTCTGCTGCTTTTCCGCCACGTCCAGTAGCGACAATGGCGGCACGCTGCCTTCGATCAGTGGATCGACGAACAGGTTGGCCTGCTTTTCCTTCAGCACTCGCTTGCTCTGCTCGACCGGCTTGGGCGGTGCAGCTGCAGGAATTACTGGAGGTGGGCGCTTATCGCGCTCGCTCATGTGTTTGCTCAACGACTCCTCGCGTTCAAGCAGCCGTCCCTTGATCTTGGCGCGCTCTCGATGATCTGGGAGCGAGCCGGCGACGTCGTTTACCACATCATCGGCTTCGCGCAGCTGCGCAACGACCTGCTTACGCTCGTTACGAGCGGACCACCAGCGGCTAAAGAAACTCTGTATCAGCTCTACCAAGTCGAGCGTGATCTTGCCGGTCAGGTCCATCACCTTGAACCATGAAAGGTCCGTAAACACCGTCAAACCGAACAGGAAGAATGCCAGCAGCAGCAGCGTGCTGCCCTGAACATTCAGCGCGGCCTCGGCGAGCTGTCCCAGGCTTTCGCCCAAAGCGCCGCCCGCCGAAGCAGGCAAACCATCCGCAAACTGAAAGTGAATATAGGCGAGCGCAGATCCGGAAAGAATCAGAAAGACGAGCCCGATCAGCCTCCAGGAAAACAGCCACCCGTTCCAGCTCCAGGGTTGGTGCCGTGCGCGAAAGACCTGCCAGGTCTTGACACCTAGCAACAAAGGAAACAGGAAAGCAAAGTAGCCGAGCGCCATGAACAGCACATCGGCAAACCAGGCGCCGGCGCGGCCGGCAGCATTCTGAACCTGCTGGACATTGCTGGTATGCGTCCAACCAGGATCGGAGGGATCGTAGGTAAGCAATGCCATCCAGAGGTAGGCGCAAAGTGCACCAAGCGCGATCAGCGCGCCCTCTTTGAGACGGTAATGCAACTGCTGGCGCCAGACGGAAGCTGGCGCGGTAGAGGAAGTATTCTTCAAAACGCTTTATTTCCTGCGCCCGCGGCGCGCTCTATGAACCGTAGTCAGCCTGAACTTGTGCATTGTACGGGTTTGTCGATTCGATGGCATTGCCGGTTCCGTGCCGGCTTGGGCTTTTGTCCGTGCTTCGGTGTAGCATAAACGCCAGTTTTTTAAGCGTGACTCGACTGGAGCACGCTTCTCCATTGACAACAAAGGCTTATGAGGGCTTTTTATGAATGAAGTCAAGCATTCACGTCTGATCATCCTCGGCTCGGGCCCGGCCGGTTATACCGCGGCCGTATACGCAGCCCGCGCTAATTTGAAGCCGCTGATGATCACCGGCATTCAGCCCGGCGGCCAGCTGACCACCACTACAGAAGTGGACAACTGGCCGGGGGATGTTGAGGGCCTGACTGGCCCCGCGCTGATGGAGCGGATGCAGAAACACGCAGAGCGTTTCGACACCGAAGTAGTATTCGACCACATCCACACCGCCGAACTGCAGCAGAAGCCCTTTATCCTGAAAGGCGACAGCGCAACTTACAGCTGCGACGCATTGATCATCGCGACCGGCGCATCGGCCCAGTATCTCGGCCTGCCCTCAGAGGAAGCCTTCGCAGGACGAGGCGTGTCGGCATGCGCCACCTGTGACGGGTTCTTCTACCGTAATCAGGTCGTGGCCGTAATCGGCGGCGGCAACACCGCTGTGGAAGAAGCGCTGTATCTCTCGAATATTGCCAAAGAAGTGCATCTGATCCACCGCCGCGACAAGCTGCGCTCCGAAAGGATCTTGCAGGACAAGATCATGGAGAAGGCAGCCAATGGCAACATTCGCCTGCACTGGAACCACACGCTTGAAGAAGTACTGGGCGATGCGAGTGGCGTAACAGGAGTGAGACTGAAGAGCACCGAGTCCGGCGAAGAGCAGAAACTCGACCTGACAGGCGTTTTCATCGCTATCGGACACAAGCCCAACACGGACCTTTTCCAGGGCCAACTCGAGATGAAAGACGGCTATCTCATGATCAAGGGCGGCAATGAGGGCGATGCGACGAGCACCACGATCCCAGGCGTGTTTGCTGCAGGCGATGTAGCCGATCACGTTTATCGTCAGGCGATCACTTCGGCCGGCGCTGGCTGTATGGCCGCGCTAGATGCCGAAAAATACCTCGACCTGTAAAACCCTCTACGGGCGGACGCCCCATCCGCCCCGTGACTATCGATATGCTGACCTGGCTGCAGCGCGACGACCTGTCGTTCCCCCCGCTCGAAAAAGCCATGCGCGATCCCAACGGACTTCTCGCTGCAGGAGGCGATCTCTCGCCTGAGCGTCTACTAGCGGCCTACCGTCACGGCTGCTTTCCCTGGTACCAGGAAGGACAACCACTCCTCTGGTGGTCACCCGACCCACGCACCGTCCTCTACCCCGAAGAGCTGCATGTCTCGCGCAGCCTGCGCAAGAAGTTACGGCAAGGTGCATT
Organism: Stutzerimonas xanthomarina DSM 18231; assembly: GCF_900129835.1. Lineage (GTDB taxonomy): Bacteria > Pseudomonadota > Gammaproteobacteria > Pseudomonadales > Pseudomonadaceae > Stutzerimonas > Stutzerimonas xanthomarina. The sequence continues at coordinate 102,031 of NZ_FQXA01000002.1, read as the reverse complement.
TAGCATCACCTTCGACAAAGCGTTTCGAGACGTCCTTGAAGGCTGTGCCGGCCCGCGAAATTACACCGACGGCACCTGGATCACCCTACCGATGCAAGAGGCTTATCTGCAGCTGCATCAGCTCGGCATCGCTCACTCAATTGAAGTCTGGCAAGACGAACGGCTGGTCGGAGGCCTCTATGGCCTCGCAATGGGTCGACTATTCTTCGGCGAATCGATGTTCAGTCGAACGACCGACGCATCCAAGGCGGGATTCGTGACACTGGTGGAACGCCTCCGCGACTGGGGATTCGAATTGATTGACTGCCAGATGCACACGCAACACCTAGCCAATTTTGGCGCGAGACCCATACCCCGACAGACTTTCGCCAAGACGCTCGCTCACTATCTGGATGAACCCAGTACGGCCCGATGGGAGCCCTAGTCGACGAAGCCAAGCTGACCTACACTGATTTCAAGATTTCCGAGAGCTGACCATGACTTCACTGGCTCGTCTCAAGTTCTACGCCACCCAGCCTCACGCCTGCAGCTATCTGCCCGACGAACAGGCCACTACGCTCTTCCTCGACCCCAGCCAGCCGATGGATGTACAGGTGTACGCAGAGCTGTCCGAAATGGGCTTCCGTCGCAGCGGTGATCACCTCTACCGCCCGCATTGCCAACGCTGCACTGCCTGTATTCCCGCACGGATACCAGCCGATGGACTGCAGCTCAATCGTCAGCAGAAGCGCATCCTCAAGCGCAACGCCGACCTGAACGTTACCGATGTCCGCCCTTCATTCACGGAAGAATATTACGCGCTCTACGCAAGCTATATCGAACAGCGCCATGCTGATGGGGATATGTACCCGCCAAGCAGAGATCAGTTTCATACCTTCCTGGTCCGCGACCTGCCGTTCTCTCGCTTCTACGAGTTCCGCCTGGAAGGACGCCTGCTCGCGCTGGCGGTGACCGATCTGCTACCCAATGGCCTGTCCGCCGTTTATACCTTTTATGAGCCAAGCGAGGAGCGCCGCAGCCTTGGCCGCTATGCAATTCTCTGGCAGGTCAGTGAAGCGGTCCGACTTGGATTAAAAGCGGTCTATCTCGGCTACTGGATCAAAAACTGTCGCAAAATGAACTACAAGACCGAGTATCGCCCAATCGAACTGCTGGTTAACCAGCGCTGGATAACACTAACCTGAGCCCTTGGCTCTCGGAGCCCTTTCAGGCACAATACTTGCCGCTTTTACCCGGGCATTCTTCGCACCGGGTCTATCATTGGACACCGAGGGCTTTACTGAATGTCGAAAGAAGACAGCTTCGAAATGGAAGGTACTGTCGTCGACACCCTGCCCAACACCATGTTTCGTGTGGAGTTGGAAAATGGGCACGTCGTTACTGCGCACATCTCCGGAAAGATGCGCAAGAACTACATCCGGATTCTTACCGGTGACAAGGTTCGTGTAGAACTTACACCGTACGACCTGAGCAAAGGCCGCATCACCTACCGCGCCCGCTGACAGGACGCGAGCATGAACGCCCGGCATAGGCCGGGCTTTTCATTTGGACCTGCCCAAAGGACTGAGAGCCTCGATTGTTTAACGCACCAACAAGCATAGCGGCTAGGTCTTATTAATCCTGCGCTCTGCCACTGTTCAAATAAAAACGCCCGGGATACCGGGCGTTTTATTTCAGTACCTCTGCTGCATTACGCCAACTCGGCCGAAGTTTCAAAGTCGAAGTACGGCTCGCCGTCCCGGATATCGATGTGAACCACTCCGCCGTGCTCGGCCAACTCACCGAACAGAATTTCCTCAGCCAATGGCCGCTTGATCTTGTCCTGAATCAGCCGAGCCATTGGCCGCGCGCCCATTTGCACATCGTAACCACGTTCGGCCAACCAACCTCGCGCCGCGTCGGACACTTCAAGCGTGACATGCTTGTCCTCAAGTTGCGCCTGCAACTCAATGAGGAACTTGTCGACAATGCTCTTGATGACTTCGTGACTGAGACGGCCAAACTGGATGATAGTGTCCAGGCGGTTTCTGAACTCTGGCGTGAAGCTCTTCTTGATCACCTCCATTGCATCCGAGGCGTGGTCCTGATGAGTGAAGCCAATCGAGGCTCTCGCCGCGGTTTCCGCACCGGCATTAGTCGTCATGATGACGATGACATTACGGAAGTCGGCTTTCCGGCCGTTATTATCCGTCAGCGTGCCATGGTCCATGACCTGCAGCAGCAGGTTGAAAACCTCCGGGTGCGCCTTTTCTATCTCATCGAGAAGCAGAACACAGTGTGGTTGCTTGGTGATCGCCTCGGTCAGCAGCCCACCCTGATCAAAGCCAACGTAGCCAGGCGGCGCGCCGATGAGGCGAGACACGGTGTGACGCTCCATGTACTCGGACATATCGAAGCGTACGAGCTCAATACCCAGCGCCCGCGCAAGCTGCCGAGCAGCTTCTGTTTTACCAACACCCGTAGGGCCTGCAAAAAGGAACGAGCCGACCGGCTTATCAGGCGCCTTAAGCCCCGCACGCGAAAGCTTGATCGCCGTAGCCAGCGAATCGATGGCGTCATCCTGCCCGAATACAGTCAACTTCAGGTCTCGCTCCAGATTACGCAGGAGCTCCTTGTCGGAGGTGCTCACATGCTTTGGAGGGATGCGCGCGATCTTCGCGACAATGTCTTCAACCTGCTCGACATCTATCCGCGAGACGCGTTTATCTTCAGGCTGAAGACGCTGGTACGCGCCTGCCTCATCGATTACATCTATTGCCTTGTCCGGCATATGCCGATCATTGATATACCGAGAGGCGAGCTCCGCTGCCGCGCGCAGCGATTCATCGCTGTATTCGATGTTGTGGTGCTGCTCGAAGCGGCCCTTCAGTCCTCTCAGGATACCGATGGTGTCCTCAACGGACGGCTCTGAAACATCGACTTTCTGGAAGCGACGCGCGAGCGCCCGATCTTTCTCGAAGATGCCACGGAACTCCTGAAAGGTGGTGGACCCAATACAACGGATCTCCCCAGACGACAACAACGGCTTGAGTAAGTTTGATGCGTCCATCACGCCGCCCGAAGCGGCACCAGCCCCAATGATGGTGTGAATTTCGTCAATGAACAGGACTGCCTGCGGACGCTTACGAAGCTCATTCAGAAGCGCCTTGAAGCGCTTCTCGAAATCTCCGCGATACTTCGTACCGGCCAACAGCGCACCCAGATCGAGTGAATAAACGACGCTGTTGGCGAGTAGCTCGGGGACCTGATTATCGACGATGCGCTTGGCAAGCCCCTCAGCAATCGCGGTCTTACCCACTCCAGCCTCACCGACCAGCAATGGATTATTTTTGCGACGCCGCGCCAGAATCTGAGCAACTCGCTCAACCTCGTGCTCACGGCCGACCAACGGATCGATACGGCCCTGACGAGCCAGATCATTCAGATTGCTTGCATAGGCATCAAGCGGGTTTCCGGCTGTAGACGATTCACCACCCTCCTCATCCTGCATTTCCGTATCGCTTTCCGTACTGCCGTTATTACCGGGAACCTTGGAAATACCATGGGCAATGTAATTGACGACGTCGATGCGGGCGACATTCTGCTGCTTGAGCAAAAACACCGCCTGGCTTTCCTGCTCACTGAAAATCGCAACCAGCACATTGGCGCCAGTGACCTCACGCTTACCCGAGCTTTGAACGTGGAACACCGCCCGCTGCAACACTCGCTGGAAGCCTAGGGTCGGCTGGGTTTCGCGCTCGTCATCATGCTGCGGAATCAAAGGCGTAGTGGAGTCGATAAATTCCTGAAGGTCGTGACGCAGTTTGTCGAGGCTGGCTCCACAGGCACGCAGGACCGTTGCGGCTGCTTCATTGTCCAGCAGGGCTAACAGAAGGTGTTCAACCGTCATGAACTCATGACGCTTGGTACGTGCCTCCTTGAAAGCCAGATTCAGAGTGACTTCGAGCTCACGGTTCAACATAGCTTTCACCTCTTACCCAGCAGTCGGGTTTAACCGTCCTTCTCGATCTCACAAAGCAACGGATGCTGGCATTCCCTTGCATATTGATTGACCTGCATTGCTTTGGTTTCAGCAACGTCGCGCGTGTAGACGCCACAAACGGCCCGCCCTTCGGTATGAACCGCCAGCATGATCTTGGTGGCCAGCTCCCGATTGTGATTGAAAATTCCTTCGAGCACCTCCACGACGAAATCCATCGGCGTGTAGTCGTCATTAAACATGACAACTTTGAACATCGGTGGTGCCTTCAGTTGCGGCTTGGCTTCCTCGACTGCCAGGCTAGAGGAGTCATCATCCGATGGATTCGGACGATCTTGATTGAATATTAGTCGAATCTCTGGAAATGCACGCATGCGTATAACAGTTCTAGATCGGGGCGCCGAGGCCGGGTAAATAGAAGGGCTTCACAGCCACCTGACGAGTCGCCTTGACTATCGGCAAAACGATGATACAAACAGTATGTGCCACAACGGCAACGGGCTGCGCATGTGGGCCATGTACTGCATCAGCGCGGAATGAAATGGATGTTACTCCAGTGATGAACTCCTTTGCAGAGGGAAAACAGCATGCTAAGCGGTAAGGTCAAGTGGTTCAACAACGCTAAAGGCTATGGATTTATCGTAGCAGACGGCGGCGATGAGGACCTGTTCGCCCACTACTCGGCCATTCAAATGGAAGGGTACAGAACTCTGAAAGCTGGGCAAGCAGTCATGTTCGACATACTGCAAGGTCCAAAGGGCCTACACGCAACCAACATTCGGTCGCTGCAAACCACTGTGGAGGCGGTTGCATCTGTCTCACAGGGCTCGACCGTAGACGCCTGACGCCAGGCAACAAAAAGGCCGATCATCGATCGGCCTTTTTGTGTCGCTCTCGCACGCTTACATGTGGGAGATCATCGCATCGCCAAATTCCGAGCAGGACATCAGCTTCGCGCCGTCCATCAGGCGCTCAAAGTCATAGGTCACTGTCTTGGCCGCAATCGCGGCTTCCGTCGACTTGATGATCAGGTCTGCGGCCTCCAGCCATCCCATATGTCGCAACATCATTTCTGCCGACAGGATCAGCGACCCGGGATTGACTTTATCCTGGCCCGCATATTTCGGCGCCGTGCCGTGTGTGGCCTCGAACATGGCAACCGTGTCCGAGAGATTGGCGCCCGGCGCGATGCCGATGCCACCGACCTCTGCGGCCAACGCATCGGACAGGTAGTCGCCGTTCAGGTTAAGGGTCGCAATAACATCGTACTCAGCGGGACGCAGCAGGATCTGCTGCAGCATTGCGTCAGCAATGGCATCTTTGACGACGATATTTTTGCCTGTGTTGGGGTTCTTGAACTGCATCCACGGGCCACCGTCCAGCAACTCTGCACCAAACTCATCGCGCGCCACCTCGTAGCCCCATTCCTTGAATGCGCCTTCGGTGAACTTCATGATGTTGCCCTTGTGGACCAAGGTGACCGAGCTACGATCATTGTCGACAGCATACTGCAGCGCCTTGCGCACCAGCCGCTTGGTCCCTTCCAGCGATACCGGCTTGATACCGATACCGCAGTTCTCTGTGAAGCGAATCTTCTTGACGCCCATTTCTTCAGTAAGGAACTTGATGACCTTTTCGCATTCAGGCGAACCGGCCTTCCACTCCACACCTGCGTAAATGTCTTCGGAGTTCTCACGGAAGATGACCATGTCGACGTCTGCCGGCTTCTTTACCGGGCTGGGTACGCCGGTAAACCAGCGAACCGGACGCTGACAGACATAAAGGTCGAGCTCCTGCCGCAGCGCAACGTTCAATGAACGAATTCCGCCACCGACTGGAGTGGTCAGCGGCCCTTTGATCGAAACCACGTAATCACGAACGACATCCAGCGTTTCCTTGGGCAGCCAGGTGTCCTGGTCGTATACCTGCGTCGCCTTCTCGCCTGCATAGATTTCCATCCAGGCGATCTTGCGCTCACCGCCGTAGGCCTTCTCTACGGCCGCGTCGACCACCTTGATCATCACTGGGCTGATGTCAACGCCAATACCGTCGCCTTCTATATACGGAATGATCGGATTATTGGGGACGTTCAGGGTGTTATCGGTATTGACGGTGATTTTGTCACCGCTGGCAGGCACCTGGATCTTTTGGTATCCCATGCTGGACTCCGTTTTTGTGGTTAAACATTAAACAGTGGTCATCTTCGAAGAGTAACCCAGTTGAATCGACCTAAACCATATGTTCGTTCGTCGTATGGTCGGGGCATTCTTTGACAATGGGCGGCGGTGATATACTGCTTAGGTGACTAACGAGTCATGAGGGGCAACCGACCTCCGATGAGATCATTGCCTCTGCACCGCCAGACTGCCAACCGCAGCCGGTCGGATCAAACACTCAACACTCCAGTGGTGCTGCATCCAACATCATCGCGGCGAACCTCGAGACTGGCACGGCTAACGCAGCCAGGGCGCCTACCTGCGCACTTCGAGATTCTGTGCACGCTCAGCAAGAGAGAGTTAACTCTAAATGTCCACCCGCTCGAAGATTATCTACACCTTCACCGACGAAGCCCCGGCGCTGGCCACCTATTCGCTTCTGCCCATTGTTGAAGCCTTTGCCGCCTCCGCTAATATAGCCGTCGAAACACGTGACATCTCTCTCGCAGGGCGCATTCTTGCAAGCTTTGCCGATCAGCTGGATGCCGATAAAGTTGTGGAAGATGACCTGGCCAAGCTTGCCGAGCTGACTAATCAGCCGGACGCCAACATCATCAAGTTACCCAACATCAGCGCTTCCATCCCCCAGCTCAAAGCGGCTATCGCCGAACTGCAAGCCTTGGGTTACAACATCCCCAACTTCCCAGAAGATCCGCAGACCGATGCGGACAAGGAAATACGGGCGCGTTACGGCAAGGTACTCGGCAGCGCGGTAAACCCGGTCCTGCGCGAAGGCAACTCTGACCGGCGCGCACCGGCGGCCGTGAAAGCCTTCGCTCGCAAGCACCCGCATTCGATGGGTAAGTGGAGCAAGGCATCGCAGTCGCACGCGGACTACATGCGCGGCGGCGATTTCTTCTCCAGCGAACAATCCATCACCATGAAAGCAGCCGGTGATGTGCGCATCGAGTTTGTCGGCAAGGACGATAAGGTAGAGGTCATGAAGCAACTCGCCCTCCAGGAAGGCGAAGTGCTCGACGGTATGTTCATGAGCTGTAACAAGCTGCGCGAGTTTTTCGAGGAAACGCTGCAGGATTGCAAGGCAACCGGCGTTATGTGGTCCCTGCACGTCAAGGCCACCATGATGAAGATCTCGCATCCGATTGTCTTCGGCCATGCGGTCAGCGTTTATTACAAAGACGTCTTCGACAAGTACGGCGAGCTGTTCAAAGAGCTGGGCGTCAACCCGAACAATGGGATCAGCAGCGTCTACGACAAGATCAAATCGCTGCCCGATTCTCAGCAGGAAGAGATTCTGCACGACATCCACGCCTGCTACGCTGAGCGCCCAGAAATGGCGATGGTTGACTCTGTCAAAGGCATCACCAACCTGCACATCCCGAGCGATGTGATCGTGGACGCCTCCATGCCCGCCATGATCCGCAACTCGGGTCAGATGTGGGGCAAGGATGGCAAGCAGAAGGACACCAAAGCGGTGATGCCGGAGAGCACCTACGCTCGCATCTACCAGGAGATGATCAACTTCTGCAAAACCAATGGCGCCTTTGATCCGGTAACCATGGGCAGCGTGCCGAACGTAGGCCTGATGGCACAGAAAGCTGAAGAGTACGGCTCCCACGACAAGACCTTCGAGATGCAAGCTGACGGCATCATGCGCGTCGTGTCGACCGACGGCACCGTGCTGATGCAGCACCCGGTGGAGAAAGGCGACATCTGGCGCGCCTGCCAGACCAAGGACGCGCCGATCCGCGACTGGGTCAAGCTGGCCGTTACCCGCGCACGCCAATCGGACACGCCAGCGATCTTCTGGCTTGACCCGGAGCGCGCCCACGATCGCGAACTTCAGAAGAAGGTCGAAACTTACCTACAGGATCATGACCTGACCGGCCTCGACATCCGCATGATGGACTACAACGAAGCCATCCGCGTCAGCATGGAGCGCTTGATTCGTGGTCTGGACACTATCTCCGTGACCGGCAACGTTCTGCGCGACTACCTGACCGACCTGTTCCCGATCATGGAACTCGGCACATCCGCGAAGATGCTCTCTGTCGTCCCACTTATGGCCGGCGGTGGCATGTACGAAACAGGTGCCGGTGGCTCTGCACCCAAGCACGTCCAGCAGCTGATCGAGGAAAACCATCTGCGCTGGGACTCGCTCGGTGAGTTCCTGGCGCTGGCGGTATCGCTGGAAGAGACCGGAATCAAAACCGACAACGTCAAAGCCAAGCTACTCGGCAAGACACTGGACGCGGCTACAGGCAAGCTGCTCGACAACAACAAGTCTCCGTCCCGCCGTACTGGTGAGCTGGACAACCGCGGCAGCCACTTCTATTTGGCGCTGTACTGGGCACAGGAGCTCGCAGCACAAACCGAAGACGCCGGCCTGCAAGCCCACTTCGCACCCCTGGCGAAGCAGCTGCAGGATAGCGAAGAAGCCATTCTTGCTGAGCTGGCCGAGGTTCAGGGCAAGCCAGTCGAGATTGGCGGCTACTACCGCTCCAACCCCGAACTGACCAGCAAGGCAATGCGCCCAAGTGCAACGTTCAACGCTGCGCTCGCCGTCCTGGCCTGATCGGAGCTGGCAGTACTGGTGAATGAAAGTGAACCCCGGCGCTACGCCGGGGTTTCTTTATTTACAACGCATGTAAAAACACGCCCTCTTTGTATCCAGATCAGCCCGAGGTTGAACATGACCTGGCATCCACACATCACGGTGGCAACGATTGTCGAAGTCGATGGCCGCTTCCTGATGGTCGAAGAATCCAAAGGTGGTCGATTGGTACTCAATCAACCGGCCGGGCACCTTGAGCCCGACGAGACATTACGCCAAGCGGCGGTACGCGAAACCCTTGAGGAAACCGGCTGGGAGGTTGCCCTCAAAGGCGTGGTAGGTGTCTATCTATACACTGCACCAAGTAATGGCGTTACCTACCAGCGCGTCTGCTTCGCGGCCTCACCAGTTCGCCATGAGTCACACCGCGAGCTCGATAGTGGCATTGTCGCAGCCCTCTGGATGACTCGAGACGAACTCGCCAACCAACCGGAGCGTTGGCGCAGCGAACTGATTCTGCGCTGCATTGATGACTACCTGGCTGGCCCGACCCATGATCTCGCAGTCATACGCGACTGATCGACCTCTAACCGCTGGCTTGGCCGGCCTGTTAGAATTGCACGCTTTGCAGTTAACCCTGAGTCTTTATGCCTGATTCACCATTTATCGCCCCTGAAAACCTGCGCGTCATCGTCGGCATGTCCGGCGGCGTCGACTCTTCGGTTTCCGCCCTGCTTCTGCTTGAGCAGGGTTACCAGGTCGAAGGCCTGTTCATGAAGAACTGGGAAGAAGATGATGGCACCGAGTACTGCACAGCTCGGGAAGATCTGGCCGACGCTCAGGCCGTCTGCGACCGGATCGGCATAAAACTGCACACGGCGAATTTTGCCGCTGAGTACTGGGATAATGTATTCGAGCACTTTCTGGCTGAGTACAAAGCCGGAAGGACGCCTAACCCGGATATCCTTTGCAACCGTGAGATCAAGTTCAAGGCGTTCCTTGATTATGCTCTGGCGCTCGGTGCCGACCTGATTGCCACCGGGCATTACGTCAGGCGCCGCGACATTGACGGACGCAGCGAGCTGCTCAAAGGGCTGGACTCGAACAAGGACCAAAGCTATTTCCTCCACGCTGTCGGCGGCGAGCAGCTAAGCAAAACGCTGTTCCCGGTAGGGGAGCTGGAAAAGCCGGCGGTCCGCGCAGTTGCGGAAAAGCACGGTTTGGCGACGGCGAAGAAGAAGGACTCAACAGGAATCTGTTTCATCGGGGAACGTCGTTTCAGCGATTTCCTCAAGCAATATCTACCTGCCCAGCCGGGCGATATCGAGACGATCGATGGCGAAATCATCGGCAGCCATCACGGCCTTATGTACCACACCATCGGCCAGCGACAGGGTTTGGGTATCGGCGGCCTTAAGGATGCAAGCGACGAGCCGTGGTACGTTTTGAGCAAGGATCTCGAGCGCAATGTGCTGGTAGTCGGCCAGGGCAATGATCATCCATGGCTGTTTTCCAGGGCTTTGCTGGTCTCGGAAATTTATTGGGTCAACCCGATCGAACTGCCCGCGCCATTGCAGCTCACGGCCAAGGTGCGCTATCGCCAGAGCGATCAGACATGCACGCTGGAGCAGACCGACAACGGCTATCGAGCGGTATTCAACGAGCCGCAACGCGCCGTAACGCCAGGCCAGTCAGTGGTGTTCTATGACGGCGAAGTCTGCCTCGGCGGTGGTGTAATCGAGACTGCGGAGCCCTGGTTCGCCGGAGCCCGCCCATGACACCACGACAGGAACAACTGGTTGCGCTCGGCGCGGTGTTTGAAGCTGCAGCGCTGGTTGATCGAATAGCCCGAACCGGACAGGTGCCAAACGCTGCCATGGCGAACCTGCTGGGCAGTCTGCTGGTGCGAGAAGACAAGCCGGCTCTGGAAATCTATGGCGGGGACGACTTGAATCTTCGCGAGGGCTATCGAGCACTGGTCGGCGCACTGGAGCGAGATACCAGCAGCCTGCAACGCGAGCCGCTGCGCTATGCGCTGGCGATGATTGGCCTGGAACGGCAACTGGATAAACGCGGCGACCTGTTACAGGTGATAGGCAGTCGCCTGGACCAGATACAGCAGCAGGCCGATCATTTTGGTCTGACCCACGAAAACGTGATCGCCTCTTTTGGCGGGCTGTACCAAGACACGCTTAGTACCTTTCGCCAACGCATTCAGGTCCAAGGCGATATGCGCCACCTCCAGCAGAGCGACAACGCTGCGAAGATCCGCGCGCTTCTGCTAGCGGGAATACGTTCAGCGCGGCTCTGGCGCCAACTCGGCGGGCATCGGTGGCAGATGGTATTCAGCCGGCGCAAGCTGCTGGATGAGCTTTATCCGATGCTCCGCTCGGAATAAGCTCCCGCAAATGGCTCGACAAGCGATATTGCCACCGCGACAGTCTACCTTTCGCTTTCATGTATAATCTGCGCCCTCTTTTCGTTGCTCGACTGCCGAGAATGCCCTTTATGCAGCTTTCCTCGCTCACCGCGGTTTCCCCTGTCGATGGCCGCTACGCCGGCAAAACCAGCGCTCTGCGCCCTATTTTCAGCGAATTCGGTCTGATTCGCTGCCGCGTTCAGGTTGAAGTCCGCTGGCTGCAGCGCCTGGCTGCACATGCTGGCATTCCTGAGGTGGCGCCCTTCTCGGACGAAGCCAATGCGCTTCTCGATCAGCTCGCGGAGAATTTCCAACTCGAACATGCCGAACGCGTTAAGGAATTCGAGCGCACCACCAACCATGATGTGAAAGCGGTGGAATACCTCCTCAAGGAGCAGGCCAAGCAGTTGCCGGAGCTGGCGAAGGTCAACGAGTTCATTCATTTCGCCTGCACCAGCGAGGACATCAACAACCTGTCCCACGCGCTGATGCTGCGCGAAGGCCGGGACGACGTGTTATTGCCACTGATGCGTCAGCTGGCGGACGCAATCCGTGCGCTGGCCGTCGCCCACGCCGACGTACCGATGCTCTCCCGCACGCACGGCCAACCCGCCTCGCCCACTACCCTTGGCAAAGAGCTGGCCAACGTGGTCTACCGCCTCGAGCGCCAGATTGCACAGGTCGCCGCTGTACCCCTGCTGGGCAAGATCAACGGCGCGGTCGGCAACTACAACGCCCACCTGTCCGCCTACCCGAATGTCGACTGGGAAGCCAACGCGCGCGAATTCATCGAAGGCGACCTGGGGCTCTGCTGGAACCCCTACACCACGCAGATCGAGCCTCACGATTACATCGCAGAGCTGTTCGATGCGGTCGCTCGATTCAATACCATTCTTATCGATTTCGATCGCGATATCTGGGGCTACATTTCGCTGGGTTATTTCAAGCAGCGCACCGTTGCAGGCGAAATTGGCTCCTCGACCATGCCGCACAAGGTCAACCCGATCGATTTCGAAAACTCGGAAGGCAATCTCGGCATCGCCAATGCGCTGCTGAGCCACCTGGCGAGCAAGTTGCCCATTTCCCGCTGGCAGCGGGACCTGACCGACTCAACTGTGCTACGCAATCTGGGCGTTGGCTTTGCTCATAGCATCATTGCGTACGAAGCCAGCCTCAAAGGCATCGGCAAACTCGAGCTCAACGAAGCGCGCATCGCGCAAGACCTTGACGCGTGCTGGGAAGTGCTGGCTGAGCCGATCCAGACAGTCATGCGTCGCTATGCCATTGAGAACCCCTACGAGAAACTCAAGGAGTTGACCCGAGGCAAAGGCATCAGCCCCGAGGCCCTGCAGACTTTCATCGACGGTCTGGATATGCCGACCGAAGCCAAGCAGGAGCTGCGCAAACTGACCCCTGCCACCTACATCGGCAACGCGGTCGAGCAAGCCAAGCGGATCTGAGCGAACCCATTATTTGCACGCCCGGCTGTGCCGGGCGTTTTTATTTTCAGCTCTTGAACAGAGCAAGGTACCTGGCATGACTTCCGACACTCCTTTACAAATTCTCGGCGGGATCAGCGCGCGCGAATTTCTTCGTGACTACTGGCAGAAAAAGCCTCTACTGGTCCGCCAGGCCATTCCCGGATTCGAAAGCCCGGTTTCCCCAGATGAATTGGCCGGCTTATCACTGGAAGAAGAAGTCGAGTCGCGCCTGGTCATCGAGCATGGCGACACACCTTGGGAGCTGCGCCGAGGTCCGTTCAGTGAAGACACCTATCAAAGCCTGCCAGAACGAGACTGGACGCTGCTCGTACAGGCGGTCGATCAACTGGTGCCAGAAGTCGCCGAACTGATCGAGCACTTCCGTTTTCTGCCCAACTGGCGAATCGACGACATCATGGTCAGCTTCGCGGCGCCGGGCGGCGGAGTGGGCCCGCATTTCGACAATTACGATGTTTTCCTGCTGCAGGCACATGGGCAGCGACGCTGGCGCATAGGACAAATGTGCGACAGCGAGAGCGCAATGCTCAAGCACGCTGACCTGCGCATACTTGCGGATTTTCAGGGAACTGACGAATGGGTACTTGAGCCAGGCGACATGCTTTATCTGCCGCCGAGACTGGCTCATTTCGGCACCGCCGAAGACGCCTGCATGACCTACTCGCTGGGCTTCAGAGCGCCCAGCGCAGCAGAGGTTCTAACCCACTTTACCGACTTCCTCGCGCAATTCCTGCCTGACGAAGAGCGTTACAGCGACGCGGATCTGCTGCCGATCGACGACCCACACCAGATTCAAAGCGATGCGTTAGATCGCCTGCGGGCGATGCTCACCGAGCATATGGGCGACGAGCGCCTGTTGCTCACCTGGTTTGGACAATTCATGACCGAGCCGCGTTATCCGGAGCGAGTACAGGGTCCAGAGATTGACGAAAAGGCCATGCTGGCAGCGTTGGAGGATGGCGCGATACTCGTACGGAACCTGAGCGCGCGCATGGCCTGGAGCGAGGTGGACATCGGCCTGTTGCTGTTTGCCAGTGGCCAGAGCCGACTGCTTCCAGCGCATCTGAAAGAGCTGTTGAAATTAATCTGCTCTGCCGACGCACTCCATGCGGAAAACCTCGCTGGCTGGCTGAGCGATGAGGATGGGCGTAACCTAATTCTGCAATTGGTCAAACAGGGAAGTCTGGAGTTCGCTGATGAGTAACATAGAAGTTCGCATCGCCGACTGGCAGCAGGATAACGCGGAGCTACGGCGAATTCGGGAGACTGTGTTCATTGCTGAACAATCGGTGCCGCCGGAGCTGGAATGGGACTCAGATGATGCTGAGGCCGTGCATTTTCTCGCTCTGGAAAGCGGCTACCCGATCGGCACCGCGCGACTGCTTAATGACGGGCACATTGGTCGCGTTTCGGTATTGCGCGACTGGCGCGGTATGAATGTCGGGGGCGCACTGATGAAAGCGGCCATTGACGAGGCTGAGCGGCGTGGCCTCAATGAACAGCGACTCACCGCTCAAGTGCATGCCACATCATTCTATGAGCGTCTTGGCTTTGAAGTGGTCAGTGAAGAGTTCCTCGAGGCCGGCCTTCCCCACGTCGATATGCTTCGAAAGACTCACTAGCCAAATGGCACATGACGACCCGGATCACTCTGTCAGCGAAGACGTCTCGCCGATGATCGAGTTCCTGTCACCGGGTCGTTTCCGGATTGATAACCCTGCGGCAAGGCCTGTCCAGCCTCAAGAATGGAGCGCAGCACCGTTTACGCTAGGTGTGGACACTTCCGCTCAGCCTTTCAATGACATGGACGAAGCTCGTGGTCATGCGCTTTCACTGATCCGGCAAGCCAGGCGCAGCCTGAGTATCTATACGCCGGACCTGGAACCCTGGCTGTACAACCACAGCAGCATCCAAAGGGCCTGCTCGCAGTTCTTGCGGGCTCACCCACGAAATCGTCTGCGTATATTGGTGAGCGACGCTTCTCGAGTAGCCACTGAAGGGCACTGCCTGGTCACCCTAAGCCGCAGATTGACCAGCAATTTCCATATTCGCAGCGCTCATCCGGATTATCTAATACACCCCCCCGCAGGCCTTATAGTCGACGAGTGCGGCATGCTGATTCGCCCGAACGCAGACCAGTTCTCGGGCCATGCGCAGTACCGAGACCCTGGCCGCGCACGCCAACAGCAACGGCTATTCGATGTCGCCTGGGACCGTAGCCTTCTTGATCCCAATATGCGGAGCTTTTTGCTATGAGCCGTCATCTACTCGCTGCTTGCCTGTTAATCGTTAGCTCGACACTTCACGCCGCGACAGAGGTGATCGCGCTGGATTTCCGAATGGCTGAAGACGTGCTACCGATTGCCCAATCGGTGGTAGCTGATCAAGGCAAGGTGAATGCATACGGCAACCAGTTGATTGTCAACGCACCGCCTGCCGTGATCAGCGAGCTTCGAGATGTCCTGTCCAAACTTGATACCGAACCCCGCAGACTCCTGATCAGTGTCGATACGCAAAACTCAGCCACTGGCAGCGAAAGCGGCTATCGGATCGACAGTGGAACGCGCATTGGCGACGTCGAGATCCAGAGCGGCCGCGGGGAGAATCAAGGTCGGGACCAGGTGCGGATCATCCGTCACAGCACCAATAGCCAAGGCGGCGGAGTGCAGCAGGTCCAAGCCACCGAGGGCTATCCTGCGCTGATTCAAATAGGCCAAAGCGTCCCCATCTCCACCATGGGGAGCGACAGCTACGGGCAGCTCTATCAACAAACTCAGTACCGTGATGTCACGCGCGGTTTCTATGCCACTGCTACCGTACAGGGCGATCGAGTGCACGTTACGATCAGCAGCCATAACGACCGCATGAGCGCATCCCAACCAGGTGCAATCAATATCCAGCAAACCGATACGCGAGTCAGCGGGCGACTTGGCGAATGGATCGAGCTCGGCGGTGTCGACGAATCCGCAAGCTCCACCGAGAACGGAATGCTGCGCAGATACTCCACAGCAGGTCGTCAAGACCTCTCTCTACGACTGAAAGTAGACACGCTGAATTGAGAAGGTTCAGCGGACAAACGACGTTCCGTTAAAAAATGTAGTGCCTGTTAAAATCCACTACAAAACATTTGACGAACCTACTTTGCCGGCGCATTATGGCCTCGCTCCCGCTAACCAGAGGCTCTGAACAGGGCCTCCGGATCGCACTCAGCCAACCAGCAGAGGCGTTCCGTGACTGTACTGCCCACAAGGCGGACTGACGAGGTTGCGACTGGAACGAGTCGTCCTGAGGGACGGGGAAGCGATTAACGCATCAGCTTGAGACGTCAGTTTGCTGGTCCACCCAACGACTTTAGGTCGCTGAGTGTTGGAATGCCACGATCATTCCACAGCTAGCCAAGTTCTCTTGCGGTCGTAACTGCGTACCCTCCTCTCCTTGGTTCAATCCTCGTCTCGGTCGATATTTCGACGCTCTGCCGCGTGCTATCCGCATCATCAGCGCAAACACGCAGGTTTCAGTGGGAAAAGTCGGTGCTCAACCAAACACGAATTTCTTTGAAGGATTGACCATGTCCGCTTATCAAAACGACATCAAAGCCGTTGCCGCTCTGAAAGAAGTAGCTGGAAGCAGCTGGAGCGCTATCAACCCTGAGTCCGTGGCTCGCATGCGTGCTCAGAACCGCTTCAAGACCGGTCTGGAAATCGCTCAGTACACCGCCGACATCATGCGTAAGGACATGGCCGAGTACGACGCCGATACGTCCGTTTACACCCAGTCGCTGGGTTGCTGGCACGGCTTCATCGGTCAGCAGAAGCTGATCTCCATCAAGAAGCACCTGAAGACCACCAACAAGCGCTACCTCTACCTGTCCGGCTGGATGGTTGCTGCTCTGCGCTCCGAGTTCGGCCCGCTGCCGGACCAGTCGATGCACGAGAAGACTGCCGTTTCCAACCTGATCGAAGAGCTGTACACCTTCCTGCGCCAGGCCGACAGCCGCGAGCTGGACCTGCTGTTCACCGGCCTGGACGCCGCTCGCGAAGCCGGCGACACCGCCAAGGCTGCCGAGATCCAGAACCAAATCGACAACTACGAAACCCACATCGTCCCGATCATTGCCGACATCGACGCTGGCTTCGGTAACCCGGAAGCCACCTATCTGCTGGCCAAGCGCATGATCGAAGCCGGTGCTTGCTGCATCCAGATCGAAAACCAGGTATCCGATGAGAAGCAGTGTGGCCACCAGGACGGTAAAGTCACCGTTCCGCACGCCGACTTCCTCGCCAAGATCGCTGCCGTTCGCTATGCATTCCTGGAACTGGGCATCGACAACGGTGTGATCGTTGCTCGTACTGACTCCCTGGGTGCTGGCCTGACCAAGCAGATCGCCGTGACTAAAGAACCGGGCGACCTGGGCGACCAGTACAACGCCTTCCTCGATTGCGAAGAAATCACCGAAGCCGAACTGGGCAACGGCGATGTAGTGATCAAGCGCGAAGGCAAACTGCTGCGTCCGAAGCGCCTGCCAAGCAACCTTTTCCAGTTCCGCAAAGGTACTGGCGAAGCTCGCTGCGTACTCGACTGCATCACCAGCCTGCAGAACGGTGCCGACCTGCTGTGGATCGAAACCGAGAAGCCGCACGTTGGCCAGATCGCTGCCATGGTTGACGAAATCCGCAAGGTCATCCCGAACGCTAAGCTGGTCTACAACAACAGCCCGTCGTTCAACTGGACCCTGAACTTCCGTCAGCAAGTGTTCGACGCATTCGTTGCCGAAGGCAAGGACGTTTCCGCCTACGACCGCGCCAAGCTGATGAGCGTCGAGTACGACGAAACCGAACTGGCCCAGGTTGCCGACGAGAAGATCCGCACCTTCCAGAAGGACGGCTCCGCTCATGCTGGCATTTTCCACCACCTGATCACTCTGCCTACCTACCACACCGCCGCGCTGTCCACCGACAACCTGGCCAAGGGTTACTTCGCAGACCAGGGCATGCTCGCCTACGTGAAAGGCGTGCAGCGTGAAGAACTGCGTCAGGGTATCGCCTGCGTTAAGCACCAGAACATGGCTGGCTCCGACATCGGCGACAACCATAAAGAGTACTTCGCTGGCGAAGCAGCTCTGAAGGCGAGCGGTAAAGACAACACCATGAACCAGTTCCACTAAGAGCTGGATCTGGCCCAGGCACCCCTGGGCCAGTGGTGTGACAGATGCCTTGGCATCTGCATAAAAGCTGCTCCCGAAAGGGGCAGCTTTTTTGTTTGCGCACGAAGCGCAATCGAGGCATGAATAGCTCTCTCGCGAGCACCGCACACGTCTCCCCACTTTCTTCTGCAATGTCTAACAGGCGCTACGCTAAGGCCAGTCGCCGATGTCCTGGAACACTGCTAGTCCAGATTCGCGAAGGGATAACTGCAGGCTTTTGGATAAATTTCTGCGCAGGCAGTCCAGCACCAGTCAACCTAGCCATTCATGGCCTGCTGGATTTATGGCTGCCTGAGGACCGTTACTTCGCTTGGGCTTTGGCACGATAGAAACGTGGCGCTAGTGCGAAAGCTGTATAGGCAGGCGCAACGACATGTTTGGCCGCGTACTCTTCAGATCTCTAGTCGTAGCGAGCAGACTTCATGCGCGTTCCTGTGAAAGCTCAAGGCGGCAGGTACCCCCAATGATCCCCCGACAGCATGCTCGGCACCGCCTAGGCTTTGCACCAAGCAACTACGCCGATGCACCGCTCGCTGCCGTTGGGCTGCAGCTCCATCCAGCGCTCGCCACACAGGCAGGCGCATGCACTGTGAATGGCTAACAGCAAAGCAAAAAAAATCCGACACCAGAATCTGGTACCGGATTTTTCAAGAAGCCGAGAAGGTGCCTAAGACTTACCAGGCACCTGCCGAGCTAGCCAAGCAAATTTCGAATTAACGAACCTGTGCTTCGACTTCAGCTTCTACGCGGCGGTTGATTTGACGACCTTCTTCAGTGGTGTTATCCGCAACCGGGCGGGCCTCACCGTAACCGACCGAATCGACACGCTGGCTTTCGACGCCGTACTGGTTGACCAGCACTTCGCGAACAGCCTGGGCACGACGCTCAGACAACCGCTGGTTGTACTGATCAGTACCCACCGAGTCGGTGTGACCTTCGACAGTGGTGCTGGTCTGAGGATACTGCTGCATGAAATCAGCCAGGTTCTTGATGTCGCTGTAGCTTTCTTCGCGAACGCGGGCCTTGTCAAAGTCGAACTTGACGTCAAGCTCGACACGGACCAATTCCGGCTCCGGCTCTGGCTCGTTATCAACGATCGGAGCCGGCGCTGGCTCAGGAGTCGGCTCAACCTGTGCGACCTGCTGCTGTGCACCGCCGCCGAAGTTCAGGCCTACACCAACGCCAGCCATCCACTCGCTGTCGCCAGCATCGATGTTATGCATGCCATCAACGCTGGCCTTGGCAAAGAAGTTCTCGGTGAAGTAGTACTTCACACCTGCGCCAATGTTCGCAAAGGTGCTGTGGTCACGACCGCTACGTGCTGCCTGGCCAATGCTCTGGTGAGCCATGCCAGCTGAAACGTAAGGACGCAGGCCTACGCCTGGCTGACCGAAATGATAGGCCGCATCAAGAGAGGTCAAGCTTCCCTTGATGTTCTTGTGGCCGCCGCCCGCTACCGGGTCGTCTGAAGTGACGTCATGATATTCACCGTAGGACAGGCCCAAGGAGACATCATCGGTGAGAAAATAGCTGGCGCCAGCGCCATAGAGCTCGCCTTCGTCTTCGAAGCCACGAGAGCTGTCGGAGAAGTAGTGCTTGCCGAATGCTTCCACCTCTACAGCGCCTTGGCCCTGGGCGAGCGCGCTAAGAGAAGTAGCAGCAACCATAGAGCCAATTACAACGCCCAAGGTGTTTTTAAGTTTCATCCGTAAATCCCCATCTGGTGGTGAGTATCAGAACAATCTAAGGAAACCGGCTGTCTCTAAGCCCAAGCTGTTCGCTATCACTAAGACAGTTTGTTGCCATTAAGTTTCAGCGATTCCCGAAAATTTTTCGCGAAGTTTGTCCAATGCACGCTTGTATCGCATCTTCGTTGCGCTTAGGCCCATATGCATGATGTCAGCGATTTCCTGAAATTCCAGTTCCGCGACAAAACGCAGTACAAGTATTTCCCGATCAATCTGATTCACATGAACCAGCCACTTGTCTAGCCCCGCCTTTTCCTCGGTGCCAGGTGTATTCTCTTCAATCGCCTCCTCGACCGGATCGAGGCTCAATGCATCAAGTAACCGGCGCTTACGGCGCTCTTTTCGATACTGCGTAATACATTCGTTGTACGTAATGCTGTATAGCCATGTCTTGAACTTCGACTTGCCTTCAAAGTTCTTCAAACCATACAACACCTTCAGCATGACTTCTTGACAAACGTCATCTGCGTCTCGGTCGTTTCCCAAATAACGCGCGCATACGTTAAATAGCGTGCGCTGATATCGTCGCATCAGCTCTTCATAGGCGCGTGTTATATGGAACAGCTCGGCATGCGCACGCTGCACCAGCTCTTCGTCCGAAAGCTGGCGGGGGTCATAGCTCATGGTGGGTGGATGGGTTTTAGTCAAGACGCTTCGAACCGGCACAAGTCGTGGCCGCCATTCACGGTCGCCCGCGAAAAGGGGCGGCGCACTTTAACAGATTACCGGGCTTAACGGCTGCCCACGCGCTGTTCCAGCAGCACTCTATTTGCAATCGAGACCAGCTCACCGTCATCAGTAAGCAACAAGGTCTTCGCCGTCCCGATTTCTTCGATCGAGCCCTCCAGCCCTTCGATGCGTACCCTCTGGCCAACCTCGTAAAGTTCACGAACGTAAATTCCGGCGAGAATCTGGCTCACCAATTCACGACTGCCAAGACCGAAAGCCAGCGCAACCGCCAGCCCGACGGAAATCAGCGCGATCGCAATGACGTAGTTGAGCAGTTCGGTTTTCACTTCAAGCTGCCCGATTGCAACCGAAATGATGATGATGATTACCAACCCCTGCGCAATCCGTCCGAGCCCTGCGGAATATTCAAGGCCAACGCTCTCGGCAGCTCCACGCACCAGACCATTGACCAGCTGCGCTAGCAGTATGCCAACCAGCAGAATCAGCCCGGCTCCAAAAACCTTGGGCACGTATAGCGCAAGCATATCCAGCGTCGCCGAAACGCGAGCGAGCCCCAGGGACTCTGCAGCCGACACCAGGAAAATCAACAACACAAACCAATAGACAATCTTGCCTATCAGCGCCGAGATCGGCATGCGAATACCGGCACGCCCCAGCAACTTTGTCGCCCCGGTACCGGCAACCAAACGGTCCAAGCCTATTTTTGCCAGGACCTTTGACAGTAGCGTATCCAACAGCTTGGCAACGACGAAACCGATGGCTACAAGCAATAGCGCACCGAACAAGCGCGGAATGAATGCGGCAATAGGTTGCCAAAGAGCGCTCATAGCACCCAACAAGCTCTGGCTCCAGGGATCGAGTTCCATGATCAGTCGGCCTTATTGAAAGAAGTACGGGATTCGGAATGGCGGCGGGTAACAGCCGAGGCGTGCGGCGCACCGCTGCTAAATGCGATCAGCATGGCCTGCAGCCAATGCCCCATCAGGCCAAACAGATCGCCAGCGCCAACCTGTCGATTGGCCGTTTTCAGCACACGATCCAGGCGGGCGTCATCATGACGCTCCGGCTGCGTGTTAAGCATGTCCCGCAGGGATTCTTCAAAGGGATCGTGCATCTTTACCTCGGCAACAGTGTGACTCTGACGGCACAGCCCTATGAGTAGTCACATCAAACCCATTTCAGCCGGCGGAAGATCCGCCACTGAAAAAACGCAACCGCACCAATGAGCGCACAGGCTATTGCGAACCCATAAGGGTTTTCGGAGCCAGGAATGCCTCCCACATTGATCCCGAGCAGTCCGGTAAGAAAACTCATCGGCAGGAAAAAGCCGGTAATGATGCCGAGCAGGTACATGGTCCTGTTCATCCGCTCGCGCATTCGCCTTTCTTCTGCTTCGAGCACCAGATTGACTCGCTCGCGAACCAGCTCCAGCTCTTCCAGATATCGAATCAACCGGTTGCTCAGCTCATTCCAGTAGTCCGTATCGTCATCGACGAACCACGGCAGGCGATTGCGCGTCAGCTGCGAATAGATTTCGCGCTGCGGCAACAGGAACCGTCGTAGGCCAGCCGCCTGGCGCCGTAACGACAACATCTTGTCTTGAGGTGGTGTGTACCGCTCATCCGTCTCGACACGGTCCTCTTCCTCGTCCAGCTTTTCTGCCAGCACGGCAACGAGCTGATCAACCCGCTCGGTCAGCGCGTCAGCCAGGCCGAGCAACACTTCGGATGCGGTTTTCGGACCGATGCCAGCTTCCAACTGCTGAAGCACCACCTCGGTCGAGCGCAGCGGTCGCAAGCGCAACGATATCACCCTGCGCGCATCCGCAAATACGCGTAGCGACACCATGTCTTCGGGTTCGGCGTCGGGGTTAAGGTTTACGCCTCGCAGGAATAGCAGCAACTCGTCGCCAGGCAGCGAAAGCAGGCGCGGACGGGTATTTTCTTCCAATAATACGTCGCATACGAATGCACTCAAGCCACTCCGGTTACGAAGCCAGGCCTGAGCCTGTGCCTGGCTTCGATCCCAATGGATCCACAAGCTCTCCTGCTCGGCCAGCTCCAGCGAGGGGATATCCGCATAAGTAATCCTGCGCGCACCGCCGTGCCCGTTTAACACAAGGGCATGCAGAAGCCCTGTACGCCCTATTTCGTCAGGCACCGGTCCTGCCTCCTACAAATCGCAAAAAAGCCCGGCATAGCCGGGCTTGATCAGCCGAACGTCGTGGTTCAACCAGGCATCTTCAACTCTTCGGGCGAGACGATAATGCCGTTGTTGTCGGCATAAACATATTCACCAGGGCGGAAAGTAACCCCACAAAAGGTCACCGGAACATTGAGGTCGCCAATGCCGCGCTTGTCAGTCTTCATGGGATGGGTAGCCAATGCCTGAACGCCTAACTCCGTCTGCGCAATCACGTCGACATCACGGATGCAACCATAGATGACCAGACCCTCCCAACCATTGCGCGCGGCCTTCTCTGCAAGCATGTCACCGAGCAATGCGCGGCGCAGCGAGCCACCACCGTCAACCACCAGCACCTTGCCGGCTCCGTCTACATCCACCTGTTCCTTGACTAGCGAATTATCTTCGAAGCATTTGATCGTAACGATCTGGCCACCAAAGGAGTCGCGACCACCGAAATTACTGAACATCGGCTCCACGGCCTGCACCAGCTCGGGGTAGGCATCGCAGAGATCTGGGGTGATGTATTGCATGGTTAGTCTCCTAGTACTTGAAACGCGTCAAGCCTTGTTCGCCGACATCGAGAATCCGCGATTCGCTCACCAATCCCCGCGCTGGATCCCATCACAATCGCTATGGCAGCACTAGCTAACGCCGCATGTGATGCGCCTGAGATTCACCGCCGAGATTGATAAAGCCGCTTTCGATCATTGCGAAAAAGGGCGGAAACCGCCCTTTTGCCGCCCTACGTTTATTTGATCTCAGCGTCAGCCAGGAAGAACCAGGTATCGAGCACCGAGTCAGGATTCAGCGATACGCTCTCGATGCCCTGCTCCATCAGCCACTTGGCCAGGTCGGGGTGATCGGAAGGTCCCTGACCGCAGATGCCGATGTACTTGCCTGCCTTGTTACAGGCTTCGATCGCGTTCGCCAGCAGCTTCTTGACCGCTGGATTTCGCTCATCGAACAGATGGGCAATGATACCGGAGTCACGGTCCAGACCAAGCGTGAGCTGGGTCATGTCATTTGAGCCAATGGAGAAGCCATCAAAGTACTCGAGAAACTCATCAGCCAGCAAAGCGTTGGAAGGCAGCTCGCACATCATGATGATGCGCAAGCCGTTCTCGCCACGCTTGAGACCGAACTGACCGAGGATGTCGATGACCTGCGAGGCTTCGCCCAAGGTGCGCACGAACGGCACCATCAGCTCAACATTGGTCAGCCCCATCACGTCGCGAACCTTGCGCATGGCCCGGCATTCGAGCTCGAAGCAATCGCGGAAGGATTCGCTGATGTAACGCGATGCACCGCGGAAGCCGAGCATCGGGTTCTCTTCTTCCGGCTCGTAGAGCTTGCCGCCGATCAGATTGGCATATTCGTTGGATTTGAAGTCAGACAACCGCACGATGACTTTTTTCGGCCAGAACGCAGCCGCCAGGGTGCTGACGCCCTCGACCAACTTCTCGACGTAGAAGTCGACCGGGTCGCCGTAGCCGGCAATACGCTTTTCGACACTGCTTTTCACGTCAGCCGGCAGGGCATCGAAATTGAGCAGCGCCTTGGGGTGAACGCCGATCATCCGGTTGATGATGAATTCGAGACGCGCCAGACCGACGCCCTCATTGGGCAGCTGGGCGAAATCAAATGCACGATCCGGGTTACCGACATTCATCATGATCTTGAACGGCAGTTCCGGCATGGCGTCGATAGAGTTCTGACGGATGTCGAAGCCCAGCTCGCCTTCAAAGATCAGGCCGGTGTCGCCTTCGGCACAGGTGACGGTGACCCGTTGGCCATCCTGCAGCAGCTCAGTTGCATTACCGCAACCAACAACCGCCGGAATACCCAGCTCACGAGCAATGATCGCCGCATGGCAGGTTCGGCCGCCGCGGTTGGTAACGATTGCACTGGCGCGCTTCATCACCGGTTCCCAATCCGGGTCGGTCATATCCGACACCAGCACATCGCCCGGCTGAACCTTGTCCATCTCGGATACGTTATGAATGATCTTTACCGGACCAGCACCAATGCGCTGACCGATGGCGCGGCCTTCGACCAGTACCTTGCCTTTCTCCTTCAGCAGGTAACGTTCCATGACGTTCCCGCTGCTGCGGCTCTTAACTGTTTCCGGGCGAGCCTGGACGATGTACAGCTGATTATCATCGCCATCTTTGGCCCACTCGATGTCCATCGGACGGCCATAATGGTTCTCGATGGTCATCGCCTGACGGGCGAGATTGGCCACCTCCTCATCGGTCAGACAGAAGCGCATTCGCTCGGCCTGATCAACGTCGACAGTTTTAACCGACTTACCAGCGCTAGCTTCTTCGCCGTAGACCATCTTGATCGCTTTGCTGCCGAGATTGCGACGCAGAATGGCCGGGCGACCGGCTTCGAGGGTGTGCTTGTGCACGTAGAACTCATCGGGATTGACCGCACCCTGGACGACAGTCTCGCCGAGGCCATAAGCACCGGTGATAAACACGACGTCGCGAAATCCAGACTCAGTGTCCAGGGTAAACATCACGCCTGCAGTGCCAGTCTCGGAACGCACCATGCGCTGGACACCCGCGGACAGCGCAACCAACTTGTGGTCGAAGCCCTGATGGACGCGGTATGCAATCGCACGGTCGTTGAACAGGGACGCGAAGACTTCTTTCGCAGCCCGAATGACGTTATCGACGCCACGAATATTAAGGAAGGTTTCTTGCTGACCAGCGAACGAAGCGTCCGGCAAGTCCTCCGCGGTGGCCGATGAACGGACCGCAACGGCCATATGGTCGTTGCCGCCGGACATTTCAGCGAATGCGGTACGGATGTCGGCATCGAGCTTGGGAGGGAATTCGGCGTCCATGACCCAGCCGCGAATCTGCGCCCCGGCTTTGGCAAGCGCGTTGACGTCGTCCACGTCCAGCGCATCGAGAAGCGCATGGATTTGCTCGTTGAGACCGCTAAGCTCCATGAAATCACGATAGGCCTCGGCGGTAGTGGCGAAACCACCAGGTACCGAAACACCCGCACCTGCCAGGTTGCTGATCATCTCGCCGAGGGAGGCGTTCTTGCCCCCTACACGCTCAACGTCATGATTGCCGAGCTTATCGAGGGAAACTACGTACTCTACCAAGGTGATCTCTCCACGTTGTGTTGGAAACTCGGTTCGTGCCCATCCGCGGCACGGTGGCCTGGCCCTGCAAAATAAGTAACAATGCCTGCCAATCGAGGCTCGGCGAAGGGGCCTACTATAGCTGAGAACCGTTCTTGACTTAAGGTCCCAGGCGCAATGAAACGAACTGCATTTTTCATATCCGACGGTACCGGGATTACGGCCGAAACGCTCGGCCAAAGCCTACTGGCACAGTTCGAAACCATCACTTTCATAAAGCTCACGCGGCCATATATCGATACGGCCGAAAAAGCGCGGGCAATGGTACAGCAAATCAATAAAGCGGCGGAAAGCGACGGCGCGCGGCCGATCATATTCGATACGCTGGTAAACCAGGAGATTCGCGACATCCTGGCTGAATCCAATGGCTTCATGATCGACATTTTTTCATCCTTCCTTGCTCCCCTGGAACATGAACTGATGTCACGTTCCTCCTATTCCGTTGGCAAATCCCACTCGATCAGCCATAACGCCAACTACATGGAGCGAATCGACGCCGTCAACTTCGCTCTGGACAACGATGACGGTGCCCGCACGCACTACTACGACAAGGCGGACCTCATTTTGGTCGGCGTCTCCAGGTGTGGCAAAACGCCTACCTGCCTGTACATGGCGATGCAGTACGGTATCCGCGCCGCCAACTATCCGCTGACCGAAGACGACATGGAGCGCCTGCAACTTCCTCCCGCCCTCAAGACCCACCGCGACAAGCTGTTCGGCCTGACCATCGACCCTGACCGTCTGACTGCCATTCGCAACGAGCGCAAACCCAATAGCCGCTATGCCAGTTACGCTCAATGC
This sequence comes from Stutzerimonas xanthomarina DSM 18231, assembly GCF_900129835.1. GTDB lineage: Bacteria > Pseudomonadota > Gammaproteobacteria > Pseudomonadales > Pseudomonadaceae > Stutzerimonas > Stutzerimonas xanthomarina. The sequence continues at coordinate 75,614 of NZ_FQXA01000002.1, read as the reverse complement.
GAGTTTGAAGTCCGCGAGGTCGAAAACTTGTTTCGTCGCGAGAACATCAATTACATCAACTCCACCCATTTTTCGGTGGAAGAAATCTCCGCCAAGATCCTCGTCGAGAAAGGTGTCGAGCGCCGGCTCAAATAGGTGCCGTTCTGCTAGACAACAAAAAGTCCGCTTTGTGCGGACTTTTTTTCATTTTCGCGTACAGAAACGACCTCCAGCGCATGACTTCCTTGTCCGGTAGTGCGAGCTTTCAGAAGGCATCGCCGGGCACACGCACCCACCCCTCCATCAATATGCGAGCGCTGCGGCTCATGATCGCTTTGGTTACGGTCCATTGATCGTCGACCTGCTTCGCCTCGGCGCCAACACGCAAGGTGCCAGAGGGATGACCAAAGCGCACAGCCTCGGGCTCGCCACCACCAGCAGCGAGATTTACCAGCGTGCCCGGAACCGCAGCGGCCGTTCCAATCGCCACCGCACAGGTGCCCATCATCGCGTGATGCAGCTTGCCCATCGACAGAGCCCGTACGAGAAGATCCACTTCGCCCGCATTGATGGTTTTGCCACTTGAGGTTCGATACGTTTTGGACGGCGAGACGAAGGCAACCTTTGGCGTGTGCTGACGCGTCAAAGCCTCCTCCGCCGTTTTGATTAGCCCCATGCGTAGCGCTCCGGCCACTCGAATCGCTTCCAGCCGCGCTAGCGCCGCGGGGTTGCCATTGATGTCGTCACGCAACTCGGTGCCCTGATAGCCGATATCCTCGGCGTTAACGAACACGGTCGGGATCCCAGCGCTGATCATGGTCGCCTTGAGCGTACCGATGCCAGGAACATCGAGATCATCGACCAATCTGCCGGTTGGGAACATCGAACCGCCCGCCTCACCCTCATCAGACGGATCGAGGAATTCCAGAACGATCTCGGCAGCCGGAAAGGTCACGCCGTCCAGCTCGAAATCGCCGGTTTCCTGCACCTGGCCGTTGGCCACCGGCACGTGGGCGATGATGGTCTTGCCGATGTTGGCCTGCCAGATCCGCACGACACAGGTGCCGTTCTGCGGAATACGCTCGGCATCCACCAGGCCGGCATGCAGCGCGAACGCGCCGGCGCCGGTTGAAAGGTTGCCGCAGTTGCCGCTCCAGTCGACGAAGGGCTTGTCGATCGACACCTGACCATAGAGATACTCGACGTCATGATCAGGTCGAGTGCTCTTGGACAGGATGACGCATTTGCTGGTGCTGGACGTGGCGCCGCCCATGCCGTCGATGTGTGCCGAATAAGGGTCGGGACTACCGATCACGCGCAAGAACAGCTTGTCGCGCGCAGCGCCCGGCACCTGGCAGCTTTCCGGCAGGTCCTGCAAGCGGAAGAACACGCCCTTGCTGGTGCCGCCACGCATGTACGTCGCGGGAATTCTAATCTGGGTTTGATGAGCCATGAGTGAGTCCTGGCTGGAAGATGATTGGGTTGTAGGGTGGATCACGCTTCACCGATCCACCGCGCGGGCTGGTGCGGTGGATGGAAAAGCGCCATCCACCCTACGAGGACGGTCGGTCACGCCTGCCCGAGGAAGTCCTTGGCGAAACGCTGCAGCACGCCGCCGGCCTGGTAGACGCTGACTTCCGCCGCCGTATCGAGGCGGCAGGTGACCGGAGCGCGGGTTTCTTCACCGCTCTTGTGATGAATGACCAGCGTCAGGTCGCAGCGCGGCGACAGCTCGCCTTCGATATCGAAGGTTTCGGTGCCATCGAGGCCAAGGGTCAGGCGCGTAGTGCCCGGTTTGAACTCGACCGGCAGCACGCCCATGCCCACCAGGTTGGTACGGTGGATACGCTCGAAGCCTTCGGCGACGATCACCTCGACACCCGCCAGGCGCACGCCCTTGGCCGCCCAGTCACGCGAGCTGCCCTGGCCGTAGTCGGCACCGGCCACGATGATCAGGTTCTGCTTGCGAGTCATGTAGGTTTCGATGGCTTCCCACATGCGCATCACCTTGCCTTCCGGCTCGACACGCGCCAGCGAACCCTTCTGCACCTTGCCGTCGACCACCGCCATCTCGTTGACCAGCTGCGGGTTGGCGAACGTCGCCCGCTGCGCGGTCAGATGGTCGCCGCGGTGAGTAGCGTAGGAGTTGAAGTCCTCCTCCGACAGGCCCATTTTCGCGAGGTATTCGCCGGCAGCCGAGTTCAGCAGGATAGCGTTGGACGGCGACAGGTGATCGGTGGTGATGTTGTCAGGCAGGATCGCTAGCGGCCGCATGCCCTTGAGGCTGCGTTCCCCGGCCAGCGCGCCTTCCCAGTATGGCGGACGACGGATGTAGGTGGACATCGGGCGCCAGTCGTACAACGGGCTCTTGGCTTCCTCAATGGTGCCCAGATCGAACATCGGAATGTAGATCTGCTTGAACTGCTCGGGTTTGACCGAGGACGCAACGATGGCGTCAATCTCCTCATCCGACGGCCAAAGGTCCTTCAGCGTGATCGGGTTACCGTTCTGGTCGGTGCCCAAGACATCCTGTTCGATATCGAAGCGCACGGTACCGGCAATGGCATAAGCGACCACCAGGGGCGGCGAAGCGAGGAAGGCCTGCTTCGCGTATGGGTGGATACGGCCATCGAAATTACGGTTGCCTGACAGGACAGCCGTGGCATACAGGTCACGGTCGATAATTTCCTTTTGGATTTTTGGATCCAGCGCACCGGACATGCCATTACAGGTGGTGCAGGCGTAGCCGACGATGCCGAAACCTAGCTTTTCCAGCTCACTCAAAAGGCCCGCTTCTTCCAGATACAGTTTGGCGACCTTCGAACCTGGCGCGAACGACGTTTTCACCCACGGCTTGCGCACTAATCCCAGATCGTTTGCTTTCTTCGCCAGTAGCCCGGCGGCAACCACGTTGCGCGGGTTAGAGGTGTTGGTGCAGCTTGTGATGGCGGCAATGATCACCGCACCGTCCGGCAACAGGCCTTCGGCCTCTTCAGCCCGCGCCGACGCCAGCATCGCGTCGTCGGCAATGCCGCGCTCATGCAGCGACGATGTTGGCAGACGCCTGTGCGGGTTGGACGGGCCTGCCATGTTGCGCACCACGCTGGATAGGTCGAATTCGAGCACGCGCTCGTACTCGGCACCTTCCAACGCGGTTGCCCACAGGCCGGTTTCCCTGGCGTACTGCTCGACCAGTGCGACCTGCTCCGGCTCGCGACCGGTCAGCTTGAGGTACTCGATGGTCTGCTGGTCGATGTAGAACATCGAAGCGGTTGCGCCGTATTCCGGGCACATGTTGGAGATGGTCGCGCGGTCGCCGATGGTCAGGCTATCGGCACCCTCGCCGAAGAACTCGACCCAGGCTCCGACCACACGCTCCTTGCGCAGAAACTCGGTCAACGCCAGTACGATATCGGTGGCGGTGATGCCTGGCTGACGCTTGCCAGTCAGGCGCACACCAACGATATCGGGCAGTCGCATCATCGACGGCAGGCCGAGCATTACGGTTTCGGCTTCCAGACCGCCGACACCTATGGCGATCACGCCCAGCGCATCAACATGCGGGGTATGCGAGTCGGTACCGACACAGGTATCCGGGAAGGCCACGCCACCGCGCGCCTGAATCACCGGCGACATCTTCTCCAGGTTGATCTGGTGCATGATGCCGTTGCCGGCAGGGATCACGTCGACGTTCTTGAACGCGGTCTTGGTCCACTCGATGAAGTGGAAGCGGTCTTCGTTGCGTCGCTCCTCGACGGCGCGGTTCTTCTCGAACGCATCCGAGTCGAAACCGGCAAATTCCACCGCCAGCGAGTGGTCGACAATCAACTGAGTCGGAACAACCGGGTTGACCTTCGCCGGGTCACCGCCCTGCTCCGCGATCGCATCGCGCAGACCGGCGAGGTCGACGAGCGCAGTCTGGCCAAGGATGTCATGGCAGACGACGCGTGCCGGATACCAGGGAAAGTCGAGGTCGCGCTTGCGCTCGATGATCTGCTTCAGCGAATCGGTCAGCGCTTCAGGCTCACAGCGACGCACCAGCTGTTCGGCCAGAACGCGGGACGTATAGGGCAGCTTGTCATAGGCGCCCGGTTGAATAGCTTCGATCGCCTCACGGGTGTCGAAGTAGTCAAGCCCAGTGCCTGGCAAAGGTTTGCGGTGTTCTGTATTCATGCCGGAAGAACTCAATTCAGTAATGTTCTGTGGGGCAAGGTGCGGGGAGCCCGGCGACGAGCTCCCTCGCTCCGATCAACGCTGGGCGATCGGGACAACCTTGCGCTGCTCCGGACCGATGTACTCGGCGCTCGGCCGAATGATCCGGTTGTTGCTGCGTTGTTCGAACACATGGGATGCCCAGCCGGTAACGCGCGAGCAAACGAAGATCGGCGTGAACAGTTTGGTGGGAATGCCCATGAAGTGATAAGCGGAGGCATGGTAGAAATCGGCGTTCGGGAAGAGTTTTTTCTGCTCCCACATGGTTTCGTCGACAGCCACCGAAACCGGGTAGAGCACGGTGTCGCCCACTTCATCGGCGAGCTTCTTCGCCCAAACCTTGATCACCTCGTTGCGCGGGTCAGACTCGCTGTAGATCGCATGGCCGAAGCCCATGATCTTGTCCTTGCGTTCGAGCATGCCGAGGATGGCTTCACGGGCTTCTTCCGGACTCTTCCACTGCTCGATCATATCCATCGCCGCTTCGTTGGCGCCGCCATGCAGCGGGCCACGCAGCGAACCGATGGCGCCGGTCACGCAGGAGTAGAGATCGGACAGCGTCGAGGCGCAGACACGAGCAGTAAAGGTCGAGGCGTTGAATTCGTGCTCGGCATAAAGGATCAGCGAGACGTTCATCACCTTGACGTGCAGGTCGCTCGGATTCTCGTCGTGCAGCAGAGCGAGGAAATGACCGCCCAGGGTCTCTTCGTCGCTCGTGCAGTTGATGCGCACGCCATCATGAGTGAAGCGGTACCAGTAGCACATGATCGCGGGGAAAGCGGCCATCAGACGCTCGGCCACGTCGCGCTGTTGGTCGAAGCTGAGCTCTGGCTCCAGCGTGCCAAGTACGGACGAACCGGTACGCATGACGTCCATCGGATGCGCACTGGCAGGGATGCGCTCGAGCACTTCCTTAAGCGCCTGCGGCAGGTCCCGCATGGTCTTCAGGCGACTTTTGTAATCGGTCAGCTGCTGTGTGTTTGGCAACTCGCCGTAGAACAGCAAGTAGGCCACCTCTTCGAAATCGCACTCGGCCGCCAGCTCACGTACGTCGTAACCGCGGTAGGTCAACCCGGCACCGGTCTTGCCCACGGTACACAGGGCAGTCTGGCCGGCGATCTGGCCACGCAGGCCTGCGCCACTCAAAATTTTTGCTTCAGCCATTGCTATCTCCTTCTTGGATTTGTTCTGGATACTGCAAATCACGTTGAAAAATGGATTGCAAAGGCCCCATTGGCAAACCCAATGGGGCCTTCTCGTCAGCTCTTCTTCTGAGCGAACAGTGAGTCGAGGTGCTGCTCGAATGCGTGGTAGTTGATGCGATCGTAGAGCTCCATGCGCGTCTGCATGGTGTCGATCACATTTTTCTGAGTACCGTCACGGCGCAGCGCGGTGTAGACATTCTCGGCCGCCTTGTTCATGGCGCGGAACGCCGACAATGGGTAGAGCACCAGGGACACATCGACGCCGGCCAGCTCTTCGGTGGTGTACAGCGGCGTTGCACCGAACTCGGTGATGTTGGCCAGAATTGGCGCTTTCACGCGGTCAGCGAAGGTCTTGTACATCGCCAGCTCGGTGATGGCCTCGGGGAAGATCATGTCGGCACCCGCTTCGATGCAGGCGGCGGCGCGATCCAGTGCGGCATTCAACCCTTCCACCGCCAACGCATCGGTACGCGCCATGATCACAAAACTGTCGTCGGTACGTGCATCAACAGCTGCCTTGATGCGGTCAACCATTTCCTGCTGAGTGACGATTTCCTTGTTCGGGCGATGTCCGCAGCGCTTGGCCCCAACCTGGTCCTCGATGTGAATCGCCGCCGCGCCGAACTTGATCATCGACTTGACCGTACGCGCCACGTTGAACGCCGAGGAGCCGAAACCAGTGTCGACATCTACCAGCAGCGGAAGGTCGCAGACGTCGGTGATGCGACGCACGTCAGTCAATACATCATCAAGACCGGTTATGCCGAGATCCGGCAGGCCGAGCGAACCGGCCGCCACACCGCCACCGGACAAGTAGATCGCCTTGAAGCCAGCGCGTTGGGCCAGCAGAGCGTGGTTGGCGTTGATGGCGCCAACGACCTGCAGCGGATGCTCGCTGGCCACCGCGTCACGGAAACGCTGACCGGGGGTAGGAAGTGTCATGCCTCACCTCTTGGTTGTGATGTCTGTTGTTGAGCAGCTAGGTAGTGCCGCTCGATATTGCGCTTGGAAGCGCAGATGTGGCGCCGCATCAGCAGCTCGGCCAGCTCGCCGTCACGGTCGGCAATTGCATCAAGAATCCGGTGGTGTTCAGCGAACGCCTGACGCGGGCGGTTTGGGGTTGCGGAGAACTGGATGCGGTACATACGCACCAACTGATACAGCTCGTCGCACAGCAACTTGGCCAGCGTGCGGTTACCGCTGCCCTGGATAATCCGGTAATGGAAGTCGAAGTCGCCTTCCTGCTGGTAGTAGCCGACGCCGGCCTGGAAGGCTTCATCGCGCTCGTGGGTGCTCAGTACCCGGCGCAGATCATCAATTTCCGCCTCACTCATCCGCCCGGCAGCGAGTCGGCAGGCCATGCCTTCCAGTGATTCACGAATCTCGTAGAGCTCGATCAGCTCGGCATGGCTGAGCGAAACCACCCGTGCGCCAACATGCGGCACGCGAACCAGCAGCTTCTGCCCTTCCAGCCGGTGGATCGCCTCGCGCAGTGGCCCGCGACTGATGCCATAGGTACGCGCAAGCTCAGGTTCTGAAATCTTGCTACCGGGCGCGATATCGCCCTTCACGATGGCTGCCTGGATCCGTCGAAAAACGTGCTCCGAGAGGGTTCCGCTGTCTGCCTGATCAAGACCCGGCGCTTCCAACGCATCCAGCATATTGTTGACACCTCACCGACTAATGGCGCCAAGTTAGCCCTAGAAGCGCACTTGGTCAATGATACAAAAGTAGATTGTCGACAATCGCTCAGCAACCCAGTTGCCTGCAGAGTGAGTGGCACCGCAGTACGGCTTGAGCCTAGCCGAGCGATAAGTCGCCCATGCTAGAATGCATGCCTACATACGCCGCGTCTGGCGCTCGCCTCGACGCGCTTCAGCCTGGCTCGTTGTTCCTGTCCACTTTCTCGACTCGACTATCTGGATTTATGAGCACCAAAACCCGCCTTCTATTGCTCTGCTTTTTAAGCGCTCCGTTCTGGGCGCAGGCCGATGAAAAAACGATCTATGGTCTGAATGAGCACGTGGCGCTGCCCGATTTCGGTCTCGAGGTGCCAGCCAAACTCGACACAGGTGCCCAGACCGCCTCGCTCAGCGCCCGCGACATCGAGCGTTTCAAGCGCAACGGAAAAAACTGGGTGCGCTTCTACCTCGCTATCGACGAAGCCCACGACCGCCCCATCGAACTGCCCTTGCAGCGCATCAGCAAGATCAAGCGTCGCGCTGGCGACTTCGATCCAGAGGAAGAAAAAACCTATACTCCGCGCCCGGTCGTTGAACTCAATCTATGCATGGGCAAGGCAAAACGCAGCATCGAAGTGAACCTCACGGACCGAAGCGCATTCCAATACCCACTTCTAATCGGTTCCGAAGCGCTTGCTCGCTTCGGGGCCCTGGTCGACCCTGGCCTTAAGTACGCTGCTGGCAAACCCGGCTGCATTATCGAATCCGACGCTGACGAGTAACCCCATGCGCGCCCTTACCCTGCACCTGAAAATCCTGATTCTTTTGCTCGTCACGCTGGGCATCGCAATCACTGCCTACCAGATATTCATCCTGGGCATCCCGGTTACCGAAGATGAAACCGATGACCTCTGGAACATCGACGCCAAGGTCGAATTCCAGGCCAACCCGCGCGAGCCGGTGAAACTGCAGATGTACGTGCCGCCGCTCAACCAGGAATTCGTCAGCCTCAATGAGAGTTTCATTTCCAACAACTATGGCGTGAGCATCAACCGTGCCGATGGCAACCGTCGGGTCACTTGGTCAGCGCGGCGCGTCAATGGCAAGCAGACGCTGTATTACCGGCTGGTCCTGACCCGGCGTTATAGCGGTGAACAAACCAAGGCTACCGGCCCGATTTTCCGCGACAGCATTCCGGTCGAAGGCGCTGAGAAGATTGCCGCGGAAGCGTTGCTTTCACCGATACGCCAGCATTCGGCGGACGTCGAGACCTTCATCAGCGAAGCCATCAAGCGTGTCAACAATGCGAACGATGACAACGTCAAATTGCTGCTTGGCGGCGACGCTTCTACACCAAACAAAGCGCGGGTAATCGAATTGCTGCTGTCCATCGCGCACGTTCCCATGGAACGCGTTCACACGGTTCGACTGCAGGCTGACATGGCGCAATCGCCAGAGCTCTGGTTGCGCAGTTTCAACGGCGACAAATGGCTGTATTTCAATCCAGAAACCGGCGAACAGGGCCTGCCGAAAGATCGCTTGATCTGGTGGACCGGCGACGAGCCGCTGATGACACTCGAAGGCGGGCGCAACGCGCAGGTCACCTTCACGCTTAACAGCAGCGAGATGAACGCCATCCGCTTGGCCAAGCTGACCGACGAGAATACGGACGCGGACTTCCTCGAATATTCGTTGTACGGCCTGCCACTGCAAACGCAGCAGACCTACCAGATCATGATCATGATTCCGATCGGCGTTCTGGTGATTCTGATTCTGCGCAACCTCGGCGGCTTGCAAACACTGGGTACCTTTACACCCGTACTGATTGCGCTCGCCTTCCGTGAAACCCAGATCGGTTTCGGCATCATCCTGTTCACCGTCATCACGGCGATGGGGCTTTCACTGCGCTCGTATCTGGAGCATTTGAAACTTCAGATGCTGCCGCGCCTGTCGGTCGTGCTTACGTTCGTCGTGGTGCTGATCGCGGTGATCAGTCTGTTCAGCCACAAGCTCGGGCTCGAGCGCGGACTATCCGTCTCACTGTTCCCGATGGTCATCCTGACCATGACCATCGAGCGTCTCTCCATCACCTGGGAAGAACGCGGCGGCGGCCATGCATTCAAGGTGGCAGTCGGCACACTTATCGCAGCAGCGCTGGCATTCCTGCTGATGAATATTCCGGAGTTGACCTATTTCATCTTCACCTTCCCGGCAGTCCTGCTGATCATGGTCGGATTCATGCTCGCGATGGGTCGTTATCGCGGCTACCGCCTGACCGAACTGTTTCGTTTCAAAGCCTTTTTGAAGGATTGAGCCATGTTCGGTCTAATCAAGACGTGGAAGGCCCTCGAAGCCAAAGGCATCATGGGCATCAATCGCCGCAACGCGGACTATGTGCTCAAGTACAACAAGCGCAACCTGTACCCGATCGTCGATGACAAGATCATCACCAAGGAGCGAGCAATCGAGGCCGGCATCGACGTCCCGGAAATGTACGGGATCATCGAGACCGAGCGTGACATCGAAAAGCTCAAGGACATCGTCAAGGACCACACCGACTTTGTGGTCAAGCCAGCACAGGGTGCCGGTGGCGACGGCATCCTTGTAATCGCTGACCGCTTCGAGGGGCGTTATCGAACGGTGTCAGGAAAAATCCTGACTCATGACGAGATCGAGCATCAAATTTCCAACATCCTCACCGGGCTGTATTCGCTGGGCGGGCACCGTGACCGCGCGCTGATCGAGTACCGCGTTACCCCCGACCCGATCTTCAAAAGCATCAGCTACGAAGGCGTGCCGGACATCCGCATCATCGTCCTGATGGGCTACCCGGTCATGGCCATGCTGCGCCTACCGACCCGGCAGTCCGGCGGTAAGGCCAACCTGCACCAGGGTGCCATTGGCGTCGGAGTAGATCTGGCGACGGGCATCACGTTACGTGGCACCTGGCTGAACAACAAGATCACCAAACACCCGGACACCACCAACGCCGTGGACGGCGTACAGCTGCCAAACTGGGACGGTTTCATGAAGCTCGCAGCCGGCTGCTACGAGTTGTGCGGCCTTGGCTACATCGGTGTGGACATGGTGCTGGACGAGGATAAAGGGCCGTTGATTCTCGAGCTCAACGCACGTCCGGGGCTCAACATTCAGATCGCCAACGACTGTGGCCTGACCCACCGCGCGCATGCCGTGGAGAATCGCGTCGAGGAGCTCAAGAAAAGCGGGAAGCAGGAAACCCCAGAAGAGCGAGTGCGATTCGCTCAAGAGCTGTTTGGCCACATCCCGGCTCACGATTGAGCCAAAGCCCGGTCCATTGGCCGGGTCACCTCCCGAACGAAACACACCATGCCCCTCTGCACGCTTCACGCCCTTCCCTATCACCCCGATCCCGCCCATTGGTTCGAACGTATTCGCCACGCGCCCGGCGCAGTACTGCTCGACTCGGGCCGCCCGATGGCCGAACGCGGCCGATTCGACCTGCTAAGTGCATGGCCAACCCAGCTGCTCGAACCTGGCGCGATGGAAACCGGCAACGCGTTTTTTTCGAGACTTCGTGGGGCGCTCCGCTCATTGGGGAATGCCGAAGCACCGCCAGACGCCGAACTTCCCTTTATAGGCGGCCTGTTGGGCTATATCAGCTATGACTTCGGCTCGCGGCTGGAAAGATTGTCGAATGTGGCTACCGACGACCTGAACCTTCCTCACGCTCGCTTTGGCGTCTATGCCTGGGCGCTGGTAAATGATCACCAGCGCCAAACCACGCACCTGGTCTTTCATCCATCACTGGCTCAGACCGAACGTAACCGCCTGACCACAGTGTTCGAAACGGACGGGCAATCTTCAGAAGCGACGTTCAGCTTGTCGTCAGCGTTTACGGCAGATCTGAAACCTGGCGAGTACCAGGACGCGATTGAGTGTATCCAGCAGTACATCCAAGCGGGTGACTGTTATCAGGTGAACTTCGCCCAGCGCTTCCAAGCTGCCTATATCGGCGACCCGTGGCAGGCGTTCCGTCTCCTGCGCGAGGCATGCCCGACTCCGTTCGCCGGCTTTATGACGATCGAGCAAGGCGCAATTGCAAGCGTCTCTCCGGAGCGTTTCCTGCGCGTGAGCAACCGGACAGTCGAGACTCGCCCGATCAAGGGCACTCGGCCCAGACGGCCTGATTCAGAAGGCGACCAGGCACAAGCCTACGCGCTGATGGCCAGTACAAAGGATCGGGCAGAGAACCTGATGATTGTCGACCTGCTTCGCAACGATCTGGGCCGCAGCTGTGAAATCGGCAGTATTCAGGTGCCGGAGCTGTTTTCCTTGGAGACCTACCCCAATGTGCACCACCTGGTGAGCAGCGTCACGGGAAAACTTGATCCGGACAAGGATGCGCTCGACCTGCTCTCCGGCGCCTTTCCGGGTGGATCAATTACGGGGGCACCAAAGATTCGCGCCATGGAAATCATCGATGAGCTAGAGCCGACTCGCCGAGCCATTTACTGCGGTTCGCTACTCTATCTGGACGTGCGCGGCGAAATGGACAGCTCTATTGCGATCCGCACGCTGCTGTTCCGCAAGGACGGTGTGTATTGTTGGGGCGGCGGCGGAATCGTAGCTGACTCGGCGTGGCAGGCCGAATATCAGGAGACGCTGGACAAGGTGAGCGTGTTGCTGAGAACGCTTGAAACAACGCTAGCGTCATAGGCTCCACGGCACTTGAGCAGATACCGTGGAGCCTGGTCGTTTACAACGTCAGCTTGCGGTTGGATGCCTTGATGAATTCCTGCTTGAGCGCGTCGAAGGTATGCACCGCCGGAAACTGCGGGAACTCACGGATTACGTTGTACGGTGCGTGGAAGAGGATGCCAGCGTGCGCCTCGGAGAGCATGGTGGTGTCGTTGTACGAATCGCCTGCTGCGATGATGCGGTAGTAGAGGCTCTTCAGCGCAATGACCGACTGGCGCTTGGGGTCCTTCTGACGAAGCTGGTAATCCACGACGCGATCCGATTCGTCAGTGATCAAGCGATGGCAGAGCAACGTCGGAAAACCTAGCTGACGCATCAGCGGCTGCGAAAACTCGTAGAAAGTGTCCGAAAGGATGACCACCTGGAAACGCTCACGCAGCCAGTCCACAAACTCAATGGCCCCATCCAGCGGCTTTAGTGTGGCAATGACCTTCTGGATGTCCGACAGCGTCAGGTTGTGCTCATCCAGAATACGCAGCCGCTGCTTCATCAGGACGTCGTAATCAGGGATGTCGCGTGTGGTTGCCCGCAGCGATTCGATTCCGGTTGCCTCGGCGAACGCGATCCAGATTTCCGGAACCAGTACACCTTCCAGGTCGAGACAGGCTATTTCCACGGACGCGCTCCTTACAGCAGAAAAATTGAAGCGGCACTCTAACGGCAAGATCCCGGCGAAGCAACGCGCTGCTTATGCCACAAAGAACGGGCGGTCATCTGTAAACGTTATTTAGGGTAATAAAGACTCTTTGTTAACATCGCGCAGCAGAGCGCCAAGCGCCAACCAAGGAAGCCGCCTGATGAGTCAACCTATTGATGTAGCCGAGCTGGCAGCCTCCTATGCCGGCAAATCCCCGCAGGACATACTCAAGCTGGCCTTCGACCTTTTCGGGGACGATCTGTGGATCTCGTTCAGCGGGGCCGAGGACGTCGTATTGGTCGACATGGCCTGGAAGTTGAACAAGAACGTGAAAGTGTTCAGCCTCGATACCGGACGACTGCACAGCGAGACCTATCGGTTTATCGAGCAGGTCCGCGAGCACTACGGCATTCCCATCGAGATCATGACGCCGGACCCAGCACTGTTGCAGCCGATGGTTAACGAAAAAGGGCTGTTCAGCTTCTACCGCGACGGCCATGGCGAATGCTGCGGCATTCGCAAGATCGAACCGCTGCGCCGCAAGCTGTCAACTGTCCGCGCGTGGGCAACGGGCCAGCGCCGCGATCAGAGCCCGGGGACACGCAGCCAGGTTGCGGTACTCGAGATTGACAGCGCGTTTTCCACACCCAGCCACAGCCTGTACAAGTTCAATCCGCTGGCGCAGATGTCCAGCGAAGAGGTCTGGGGCTACATCCGCATGCTCGAGCTGCCATATAACAGCCTGCATGAGCGCGGATTTATCAGCATTGGTTGCGAGCCGTGCACACGTCCGGTGCTGCCCAATCAGCACGAGCGTGAGGGACGCTGGTGGTGGGAAGAGTCGACCCAGAAGGAATGCGGCCTACACGCTGGAAACCTGATCGCTAAAAACTAGCGATTTACGCCGGCTCTCTCTATCAAGGGGCTTGAAACGGGCCCCTTGCCGAGCCAGACGTACGACTGTCGGTTTACTGAATTGGATGACGCTCGAACTAAAAGGTCGGCAGGTCGACATCCATGAACAATTCATCCAGCTCCACTTTGTTTTTGCATTGCACGGCTTTCTCGAGCATTTCGCGATCAAGATGCGGGGCAAAAGTTTCGATGAAATCGCACATGAAGCCGCGCAGAAACGTGCCACGACGGAAACCGATCTTGGTCACGCTGGGCTCGAACAGCTCGCTGGCGTCGAGGACGACCAGATCCGGGTCGAGCTTCGCGTCGACGGCCATGCGCGCGATGATTCCGACACCCAGCCCCAGGCGTACATAGGTCTTGATGACGTCGGCGTCGGCAGCGGTAAACACCACTTTGGGTGACAGCCCCCTGTGGCTGAACGCCTCGTCCAGTTTGGATCGTCCGGTAAAACCGAACACATAGGTCACGATCGGATGCTCAGCCAAGGCTTCCAGCGTGAGCTTCTGCAGCTTCGCCAACGGATGCCCCTGAGGTACAACAACGCAACGGTTCCAGCGATAGCACGGCATCATCACCAAGTCGCCGAACAGCTCCAGTCCTTCGGTCGCAATGGCGAAATCGACGGTTCCGTCAGCCGCCATCTCGGCAATCTGCATCGGCGTGCCTTGATGCATGTGCAGCGCGACATCCGGGTATTGCTTGATAAATGCGCTGATCACCGGCGGCAGAGCGTAGCGGGCTTGCGTGTGGGTTGTGGCGATGCTGAGCGTGCCGCGTTTTTCATTGGAGAACTCCTGCGCAATCTGTTTGATGCTTTCGCATTTGCGCAGAATTTCTCCAGCGGTCGTGATGATTCGCTCGCCAGCGGGCGTGACTCGGGTCAGGTGCTTACCGCTACGCGCGAAAACCTCTACGCCCAGTTCGTCTTCCAACAGCCGGATCTGCTTACTGATACCGGGCTGTGAGGTGAACAGGCTTTGCGCCGTTGCCGAGACATTGAGGTCATGGTGCGCCACCTCCCAGATGTAACGCAGTTGCTGAAGCTTCATAGAGATCCCTCAAAGGCCAATGGCGCGCGGACGCCACCCATTTTTATAACTTTTCTGCACCAAACTTCGAAAGTCTAGACCAGTTCCGTATGAAACGCCGTAGACCATCACTGGCTTCGCCATGCCAGAGCGATGAGTCTAACCCTTGCATTCTTGCCGGGCCGCCAACCCAATCGCACCCTGCGCGAGGCCAGCAAGCATGAGATTTGCTGGGCCTAACTGAGCTTAGCAGCCTGGAAGCAAACCACTACCGCACCGAAAACCGCCCGGTGGCCTGCGTCGGCGGGTGGCTTGGATAGATCGTCAGTGCGCGTGCGCTGACAAAAAACGTAGAGCCTGATACAGCGCCTCGGTTTTCGGCATCACGAACCCAGCCTCTGCTGCAGCGGCCAGCGGAGCGGCATAGATCGCTTCGAGCTCCATCGGACGTCCCTGTGCATGGTCGTGGTACATGCTCGGCAGATAGTTGGGTATGTTATCGGTGAACATCATCATTCGATCCACCACCGCGTCGGGTAGCGGTTGGCCACAGGCAGCGGCCGCTCCGCAAGCTTCCAACATGATCGATCGGACCAGTGCTCGGCTGTCAGGGTTTGCCATCAACGGAGCGGTACCGGCGTCGAGCAGAACGGAAAGCCCGTTATAGGGAAGGTTCCACACCAGCTTCTGCCAGCGTGCCTGCGCGAGGTTCACCGCCGGATTGGAATCGACACCCGCCGCGCGGAACATGGCAACGCCGTCGTTGACCAGCCTCTGCTGATCAGCTTCACCTGCCGGGCCAGAGTGATAACCGAGGTTCACACCGCCAAGCGCCTGATGCTCGACGACACCTAGCGCCGAGCGATGCGCGCAGATGAAACAGAGGCCACCCAACAGATGGACATCATCTGAAAGCGCTTGGCGCAGGCTCTCCTCGACTCCTAAACCGTTCTGCAACACCACCACCTTGGCATTGTTCGCTGCAGCCTCGGCAATCAGCGGAGCCAGCTCCGAATTACTGGTGCTTTTCGCTCCGATCAGCAGCCAGTCGCATTTGGGCATCTGCGCGGCAGTCCGATAAGCCTGTACCGAATCGAGGTGCACTGAGCCATGCACTGCGCTGTTTATCTGCAACCCATTGTGCAGGACCGTCTCGTATTCACTGCGCAGAAGAAAATGCACATCGTAGCCAGCCCGGGCAAGCATCACGCCGTAAAAGCCACCGATGGCACCAGTACCGATGATTCCGATTCGAGATTTGGGGGCAGTCATGCAAGGGCTCCTACGACAGATCAGTGAGACGCCACACTTGGCGTAAAAAATGACCACCTTATCAGCGTCCCAAGGCAGGGCCCAGCGGCTATGTAACGACTTGGTGCGACAGACAGCAGCGATCTTCGTGCAGCAGTCCGACTTCAAGATGATTGTCGAGGCAACGCAATACGCGATAAGGTTCCGCTCCCCGCTGCGCCCTCAAGCTCTGCTCCGCCGCACCGGGCTTGGCTGGCGGACGGCATCTGTGACCTTGACGAGAACACGATGGCTGATTTACCGATCGACGACCTTAACGTCTCCTCCAACGAGACACTGATCACCCCTGATCAGTTGAAGCGTGAAATACCGCTAACTGCTGCCGCGCTGGCGACCGTCTCTGAAGGGCGCCAAGTGATACGCAACATTCTCGACGGCAAGGATCATCGCCTATTCGTCGTGATAGGGCCCTGCTCAATTCATGACCTGAAGGCCGCGCATGAATATGCCGAACGCCTCAAAGTGCTGGCCGACAAGGTCTCCGAGAGCCTGTTTCTGGTCATGCGGGTGTATTTCGAAAAGCCTCGCACCACGGTCGGCTGGAAAGGCCTGATCAACGATCCCTACATGGATGACTCGTTCAAGATTCAGGATGGCCTGCATATTGGCCGCCAGTTGTTGCTCGATCTTGCGGAGATGGGCCTGCCGACCGCGACCGAAGCCCTGGACCCGATCTCCCCGCAGTACCTGCAGGACCTGATCAGCTGGTCGGCCATCGGTGCACGCACCACCGAATCCCAGACACACCGAGAAATGGCGTCAGGCCTGTCGTCTTCCGTGGGTTTCAAGAATGGTACCGATGGCAGCCTGACCGTTGCGATCAATGCCCTGCAATCCGTTTCCAGCCCGCACCGCTTCCTGGGCATCAACCAATCGGGCGGAGTGTCTATCGTCACTACCAAGGGCAACGCCTATGGTCACGTGGTGTTGCGTGGCGGCAATGGCAAGCCGAACTATGACTCGGTCAGCGTTGCAGTATGTGAGCAGGAACTGAGCAAGGCCGGAATCAAACCGAACATCATGGTGGATTGCAGCCACGCCAACTCAAACAAGGACCCTGCCTTGCAGCCACTGGTGATGGACAACGTGGCCAACCAGATCCTCGAGGGCAACAATTCGATCATCGGGCTGATGGTGGAAAGTCATCTGGGTTGGGGCAACCAGCCTATCCCCAAAGATCTCAACGATCTGGAATATGGCGTCTCGATCACCGATGCCTGCATCGATTGGGAAGCCACCGAGAAAACCATTCTCGGCATGCACATCAAGCTGAAGGACGTCTTACCCAAGCGCGCCCGCAGCTGACGCTGTCAGAATCAAAAAAAACGCCGCTTGCCGGCGTTTTTTTTATTCCTGCTCATGATCGTCCGTAGCACCCTGTCGTTCGATGTACCACTCTACATACGAACAGGATGGGATAACTGTATAGCCCTCGCGCTCGGCGTACGCCAGCGCATGCTGGGCCAGCACCGCAGCAATACCTCGACCGCGAAGCGCATCGGGCACGAAGGTCCGGTAGATATCCAGGGTCTGTTTGCCCAGATCGACATAGGCCAGATAAGCGCGATGGCCATCCACAACGGTCTCGAACTGGTGACTTGTTCGATCATGATGGATGTTCAGCTGTTCGGTCATCTCGCCTCCTCTGCAGGCTAGACCTGCCCTGATTGTTTGGAAGTTGCGTGCAGCTCTCTCACGCACTATCCATCTTTATTGTTAGCTGGACGACGCATGCTACCGCTACGCAAGACCCGGCTTCAATTGCTTAAATCATCAGCGCACCACAATGGACCGAATGGGCTGCAGTCAAACAGTCGACTCAGATAAACACTGCAACTTTTCGGCGTTTGCGTCGGTCCATGTAACGAGTGCCGCGGCTGGCTCTGGTTGTTTTTCAGTCAGTTCTGCCAGCGGATGCCGTTCAAAGAATGAGCATGCAGAAAAAATGTGGTAGCAGCTGCTTGGCTCAGTTTACTTAGCGTAACTAATCGGTAGTATGTGCGCGCCAACTTTCCATAACGGGAGTTGCCATGGATTTCATCCTTAAGGGGAACACGATGAACAACGTTCTGAAATTTTCTGCTCTGGCTTTCGCCGCAGTTCTGGCTACTGGTTGCAGCAACAGCATGACCAAAGAAAGCGAAGCCCGTCTGACCGCGACTGAAGACGCCTCCGCCCGCGCTCAAGCGCGTGCCGACGAAGCGTACAGCCGTGCCGACGAGGCTCTGCAGGCTGCCCAGAAGGCCCAGCAGACCGCTGACGAAGCCAATGAGCGTGCACTGCGTATGCTGGAACGCGCCAGCCGCAAGTAAGCTTCAGGCGAAAAAAAGCCGACCTGCAGTCAGGTCGGCTTTTTTGTGCGCGCCTGTTTTTCCAGGCGCGATCTGTAGACACGCAATATTAGAAGACGGGCTCTTCATGAGTGGCCAGAGCCTGCCCCTGCTCGGCGATCTGGATCGGCAGGCCGTCTTCGCCAGCGATGATCTCACGCACCATTTCCCAATCCAGCTGCAGCGACCCTGCAGACTCGTCACGCTTGAGCAATGTATTGATCACCACCGCATGCTTGTCCATGAGCGTCATCTTCTGTTCTTCATCCTGAAGCGGCGTGTGCGCCTCCAGATAAACCTTGCCTTGGCTCACGCCAAATTTGTAAGGCTCGTCGATGATCCGCACCGAGGTTCCGACCTTGACCAAGCCTGCTAGCTCTAGAACGTTGTGGTTGAGCATACGGAAACAACCATGGCTGACGCGCATGCCGATTCCGAATTTCTTGTTCGAACCATGGATGAGATAACCGGGCAACGCCAAGCTCAACTTGTATGGACCCAGCGGATTATCCGGCCCAGGCGGCACCACCTTCGGCAGCGGATCACCGTCGGCTGCGTGTTCGTCGCGGATCGATTGCGGCGGATACCAGGCTGGGTTGCTGGTCATGGCTGAGATTCGCGTATTGCCGACCGGGGAACCCCAACCTTCACGCCCGATACCGAGCGGAAAGGTGTGCACCACATCCTTGCCCTCCGGGTAGTAATACAGGCGGTACTCCGCGAGATTGATCACCACGCCTTCACGCGGCCCGGGTGGCAGGATGTACCGCGTCGGAAGAATGATGTCGGTCCCTTCGCCTGGTAACCATGGATCCACGCCCGGATTTGCCGCAATCAGTTCCAGATAGCCCAGATCATGCGTTTCGCCGAGCGCAGCGAAGGTGTCTTCGTACTTGGCCTTGATCACTTGAATCTGCCCAACCACATCCTCGCCTTCTGGAGGCAACGGTAGTTCGAGAGCAATAGATTGACCGGCCGAGAGTAAAGCCGCGAATGACACACTGGAGGCGACTGCAAACGCACGCGAGAGCATTCAGGGTTTCCTTGGGAAAGTGTTCGGGTTTCGCCGATTGTACTCGAACCGCCTGCAGGCGCCGACCTACCAGGCGCTGACGGCAGACGGAAGGCCCTTGCGTTGTGCGCCGAGCGCGTCGCGACACGCGGGGCAGAGCCGGCGGTCCTTGAGTACGGAGCGCTCGATATCTTGCCAGTGCGGACGCGCTGGCAGAAAACCACCACAAAGCGTGCGATCAACCTGACCGCTCAACTCCAGTTGCCGCAATGCCAGGTGCAGCCGGTTCTCCCGGCAAGCAAACAAGTCGAACTGCTCGTCTGGAACGATGAGGCGATAGGCAAAAAGGGTCCAGGCTGGGCGCGGCATCTAAGGCTCCGATTCGAGGGGCGCGACAGTAGCCGCGCGCACGCTTCAAAGCAAGGGTTCGAGCACCGGCCAGACGTTGTCCAGCAGCTGCTGCTGGGCACCCGCTGTCGGATGGATGCGATCGGCCTGCATCATGCCCTCAACCCCACCGACACCTTCAAGAAAAAACGGCACGTAGGGCAGGTTCCGCTCGTCTGCAAGCGAGTCGAACGCCTCCGCAAATGCACGCGTGTAACGTTGCCCCAGGTTGGGCGGCAAACGTATACCGAGCAACACGACCTCGGCATCCGCCTTGAGTGACAGGTCGACCATAGCGGCCAGATTCCTGTTCAGTTGCTTCGGTGGCTGACCACGAAGCCCATCATTGCCCCCAAGCTCGATAATGACGACTTCCGGATCGTGCTCCGCCAGCAAGCCAGGCAACCTCGCCAGTCCTCCAGCGCTGGTGTCACCACTGATCGAAGCGTTCACCACGCGATGGTCAAGATTCTCTGTTTCAAGGCGTTGCTGGAGCAGCTGTACCCAGCCCTGGCTGGTTTCCAGCCCGAAAGCGGCGCTGATACTATCCCCGACTACCAACACCGTTCCCGCCAAGGCGCCCTGAGCCCAGCACAGCAAAACCAGGACCCCACCTCTCAACCAAACTCGCATCGGAATCTCCATGAGCGCCAGCATTCTCTACGCCCGGAACCTTAGCAAAGCGGTACCCAGCGCGGAAGGCGAGCTGGCGATATTAGACGATGTGTCATTGAGCCTCGACAAGGGCGACAGCCTTGCCATTATCGGCACTTCAGGTTCCGGCAAATCGACGCTGCTCGGTTTGTTGGCGGGCCTGGACCTTCCCACATCAGGCGAGGTGCATCTGGCTGGCCATCTGCTCGGCGCGCTGGACGAAGACCAGCGCGCCCGTGTGCGAGCCGAGCATGTCGGCTTCGTTTTCCAATCGTTTCAGCTGCTCGACAGCCTCAACGCCCTGGAAAACGTCATGCTTCCGCTTGAGCTGCACGGCCGCCCTGACGCAGAGGCGAAAGCCACCGAATTGCTCGATCGTGTCGGTCTTGGCGCGCGCCTGCATCATTACCCAAGGCAACTGTCAGGCGGTGAGCAGCAGCGCGTTGCCGTCGCCCGCGCCTTCGCCGCGGAACCGGCGGTGCTGTTCGCCGATGAGCCGACCGGCAACCTCGACAGCCATACGGGCGCGACCATCACCGAACTGTTGTTCGAGCTCAACCGCGAACGCGGCACGACGTTAGTGCTGGTAACCCATGACGAACGTCTGGCCCATCGTTGCCAGCGCTTGCTTCGCCTGGAAGGCGGTCGCCAACTTGCCGACGAGCTGAGCCAATGAAGCATGTGCCCCTCAGCCGCCTGGCAACGCTGGCGCTGCGTCAGCTGTTGCGCGACGCCCGTGCCGGTGAGCTGCGCGTACTGTTCTTTGCGCTGTTGATCGCGGTCGCGGCCAGCACAGCCATTGGCTATTTTGGCGCGCGGCTGAACGACGCCATGCTGCTGCGCGCAACCGAGTTTCTGGGCGCCGACCTGGTATTGAGCGGCAGTGCTCCCGCCGAAGCGGAACAGATCGAAGCAGGCAACCAATTGCAGCTTGCGCACGCTCGGGTGGTTGAGTTCTCCAGCGTTATCGCTACGGACGACAACCTGCAGCTGACCAGCGTCAAGGCCGCTGATGACAGCTATCCGTTACGCGGTGAGCTTCGCAGTGCAGCTGCGCCATATCAGCCCGAACAGCCCGGAACAGGTCCGAAGCCCGGGCAAGCCTGGGCCGAAGCACGCTTGTTCGCCGCCCTGAACCTCCAGATCGGTGAGTGGATTGAAGTTGGTAACAAGCCGCTGCAGCTGACCCGCGTGCTGACCTACGAACCTGATCGCGTTGGCGATTTCTACAGCTTGACGCCACGCGTGCTGATGCATCTGGATGATCTCGAAGCGACCGGCGTGGTACAGCCCGGTAGTCGTGTGCGCTATCGCGAACTCTGGCGAGGCACCCCGGAGCAACTGGCAGCTTACCAAGAGGCCGTCAAAGTCGCTCTACAACCGCATCAGCGCATCGAGACAGCCAAGGACGGCAACCGCCAAATCGGTGGCGCGCTGGGGCGTGCCGAACGCTACCTCAATCTGGCCAGCCTAGCCGCAGTGCTGCTCGCAGGCGTAGCAGTGGCGCTATCGGCCGCACGCTTCGCGGCTCGCCGCTTCGATGCCAGTGCGTTGTTGCGCTGTCTTGGCCTGTCACGCCGCGAAGCATTGATGCTCTATACCCTGCAGCTCGCCTACCTGGGCCTGGTTGCTAGCACGGCTGGCGCGCTGCTGGGCTGGGCCGCGCAACATGGATTGTTTTTCCTGCTGCGCGAACTCGTGGTCAGTGAAGTGCCGCCTGCCACGTTGTGGCCGGCGCTGGCGGGGATTGCGACCGGCCTGGTTGCGCTGGCGGGTTTCGCCTTGCCCCCTCTGGCCGCACTGGGCCGCGTGCCGCCACTGCGGGTATTGCGTCGCGACATGCTGCCGATTCCACCGAGCTCCTGGCTCGTGTACGGGGCCGCCGTGACCGCCCTTGGCTTGATCATGTGGCGGCTTAGTCTGGATCTGAAGATTACGCTCGCGCTGCTGGGCGGCGGTCTGCTCGCCACGGTGATTCTCGGCGGATTGCTGTTGCTGGCATTGAAAGGGCTGCGCCGAACGCTTTCAGGCGCATCACTGACATGGCGTCTAGGCCTCGGACAGCTTCTCCGACACCCGCTGGCAGCGGCCGGTCAGTCGCTGGCTTTCGGCCTGATATTGCTCGCCATGGCACTGATCGGGTTGCTGCGTGGCGAGCTGCTCGATACCTGGCAAAACCAGTTGCCGGATGACGCACCCAACCATTTCGTACTGAACGTCCTACCCGCCGACCGGGACGCATTCACCGCACGCATCGAGGCACTCTCCGACCACGCAGCTCCGCTGTACCCGGTGGTTCCAGGTCGTCTGGTTGCGATCAACGGCGAGCCGGTACGCCAGCTGGTAAGCAAGGAAAGCCAGGGCGAGCGCGCGATTCGTCGAGACCTGAGCCTGACCTGGGCCGAGGATCTGCCCTCCGACAATCGTCTGACTGCTGGCCAATGGTGGACCGGGGCGCGAGCCGATCTGCCTGGCGTGTCGGTGGAAGCCGAGCTGGCCGAAAGTCTTCAGGTGCAGCTTGGCGATCGGCTCAGTTTCACAGTTGGCGGGCTCACCCGCGATGTCAGCGTAACCAGCCTACGCGAGGTCAACTGGGACAGTTTCCAGCCTAACTTCTACATGATCTTCGAGCCCGACACCTTGCAGGACGTTCCGGCGACCTACATGACCAGCTTTCACCTGCCGCAAGGCAAGGATCGCGAACTGGTGCAGCTTGCCAGAGACTTCCCGTCTGCGACGATATTGCAAGTCGAAGCCTTGCTCAGCCAGTTGCGCAGCATCCTGGCGCAAGTCTCGTTGGCGGTCGAATATGTGCTGATGTTCGTGCTGGCGGCAGGCCTGGCGGTCCTGTTTGCCGGTCTTCAAGCAACGCTGGACGAGCGGATTCGTCAAGGCGCGCTGCTCCGGGCGCTAGGGGCGGAGCGAAAACTGTTGCTCAGAGCCCGACGTACCGAATTCGGCGTACTAGGCGCGGCCAGCGGTGTACTCGCTGCATTGGGTTGCGAACTGGTCAGCGCCCTGCTCTATCACTTCGTTTTCGATCTTCGCTGGCAGCCGCACCCATGGCTGCTTTTGCTGCCCCTGATTGGCGCGCTGCTGGTCGGTACGGCGGGCGTGCTGGGTACGCGTCGAGCACTCAACGCCAGCCCGCTAAATGTGCTGCGTGAAAATTGATTGGAACAGGCAGCGTGTTGGACTGCCTGTAGAATGCCCAGCCCGTGCTGAACTGGAAACGCCATGAGCCGTTATCGCCCACCTCGCCCTGCCGGCACCCCTCTGATCACCCCCGAAGGCGAGGTGAGGCTGCGAGCCGAGCTGCATGAACTCTGGCATGTGAAGCGGCCTCAGGTGACCCAGTCGGTCAGCGAGGCAGCTGCCCAAGGCGACCGTTCGGAAAACGCTGAGTACACCTACGGCAAGAAGATGCTGCGTGAAATCGACAGCCGCGTACGTTTTCTGACCAAACGGCTGGAGAAACTCAAAGTGGTTGCAGAACGGCCCAGCGATCCCGGCAAGGTCTATTTTGGCGCCTGGGTGACAGTCGAGGACGAAGAGGGAGAGCAGGCCCGCTACCGTATCGTCGGTCCCGATGAGCTGGACCTGCGCCAAGGGTTGATCAGCATCGATTCGCCGCTGGCGCGCGCTTTGGTGGGCAGAACGCTCGACGCCGAGGTTCAGGTGCAGACACCTACCGGGCCGAAGCTCTGGTACATCACCGCTATCGATTACCCCTGACTAGACGGTTTATTTAGGACCGATCAGTCACTTAAAGCAGCGATATAGCAGATAACTTCGGTTAACTTGCGCGTTATCACCTTCCTACCCAAGCGCATGTTCCTTCTGGTAACGGACGTTTCGCTGGTGCCGCCACGCCCCGGCAATTTTGGTGCAGGCGAAACGCCGCGCTAGAGCCTTAATGCATGTCGCTTGGCAAACTGGCACGAATGCTGCGCCAGTCATCGCTGCAGTACGCGCTAGGCGCGGTGAATGGCGATGGATTGCTCAATGTCAGTCACCCTAGATGAGTGCATTCATGAATAACAACAAGACTGTGTTTGCTCTATGCCTCGGTACCGTCATGGCTGTTTCGAGCCAGGTCCAGGCCGGCCTGTTCGGTTCCAGCGGCTACACCCAAACGCGCTATCCGATTGTGCTGGCACACGGCATGCTCGGCTTCGACAGCATGCTTGGCATCGATTATTGGTACGGCATTCCCCAGGCACTTCGACGCGACGGTGCACAGGTTTACGTCACCGAAGTAAGCCAACTCAACACCTCGGAGCTGCGTGGAGAGGAGCTCCTTCAGCAAGTCGAGGAAATCGTCGCAATCAGCGGTAAGGCCAAAGTGAACCTGGTCGGCCACAGCCACGGTGGACCGACCGTGCGCTATGTCGCCGCAGTCCGTCCCGATCTGGTCGCATCGGTTACCAGTGTCGGCGCGCCACACAAAGGGTCGGACGTTGCGGACCTTATACGACAGATTCCAGAGGGCTCCGGAGGCGAAGCCATCCTCGCCGGGCTTACCAACGGAATGGGTGCGTTGATTCATTTCCTGTCGGGAAGCCCCAGCACCGAGCCACAGAACTCGCTTGGCTCACTTGAATCACTCAACAGTGAAGGAGCCGCCCGTTTCAATGCGAAATATCCGCAGGGCATTCCGACCAGTGCGTGCGGCGAAGGCGCCTACAAGGTCAACGGCGTGCGCTACTACTCATGGAGCGGTACCAGTCCACTGACCAACCCGCTGGATGTGAGTGACGCCATGTTGGGAGCCGGCTCGCTGGCATTTGACGAGCCCAATGACGGACTTGTGGGGCGCTGCAGCTCGCACATGGGCATGGTCATCCGCGACAACTACCGAATGAACCACCTGGACGAAGTCAACCAGGTGCTTGGGCTGACCAGCCTGTTCGAAACCGACCCGGTGACAGTGTACCGGCAGCATGCCAATCGCCTGAAAAACGCAGGCCTCTGAGGCTCCGGTGGGGCCCGCTGGCCCCACCCTTCTGACGACAAGGCATTCTGATGAAATTTATCGCCGTCCTGTTTGTGTTAGGGCTTCTCATCGGCATTGTGATGAACGGCAGTGCTCCACTCGACCCGGTGCCTGCCCAGACGCAGAGCCGCGCTGAAGCCGCTCGGAACAGCACGAGCCAGATCAGCCAGCAAACACATCCGGCCCAAGCTCCACCGCGGCCGCGAACGGATGCGCTTGACCGTCTGCCAGGCTCCTTTGCTGGCACCCAGGTGGACGGCCGACTTCGCGCCGACGCCGCCGGGAAGCTGATCATTGATGCCGAGATACGCCGAGTCTTCGATTACTTCCTCGCCTCGATTGGCGAGGAACCGCTGGAAACCAGCATCGCCCGGCTACGTCGCTATATCGAAGCCGAACTGCCCGCACCTGCCGCAGGCCACGCCATCCGGCTGCTGAGCCAGTACCTGAACTACAAGCGGCAGCTGCTGTTGCTGGAACAGCAGCATATGCAGCAGGCAGGCATAGACGCCATGCGCATCCGGCTGCGGGCCGTGCAGCAGTTACGTGCAGGAATATTCGATGACCTGGTCCATCAGACTTTCTTTGGCCTGGACGAAGCAGCTGACCACTTCATGCTGGAACGCCTGGCAATTCATCATGACCCAAGCCTTGATGCGTCAGGCAAAGGCGCAGCACTGGACAACTTGCGCAACAGCCTGCCAGCGGAACTGCAGGATCTGTTGGCGGCACAGATGCAAGTGCAGCTGCGCGAACAGACCCGCGCTTTAGCAGCCAGCGGCGGCAGCTCCACGGAACTGCGCCAGCTACGCCAGCAATTGGTTGGCAACGCAGCCGCAGCCCGTTTGGAGCGGCTCGACGCCAAGCGTCGAGCATGGCAGGACCGCGTCACCGCCTACCGCCTGGAAAAACGCCGGATTGAACGCAGCCAGGGCCTTGGCCAAGCGGATAAACGCGCGGCCATCACCCGTCTGACGGCAGAACGCTTCGACGAAACCGAGCGTCAACGCCTTCAAGCGGCTGAGCAATTGGTTGCGGCTGAGCGCAGCTGAACTGCTCAGTTGGCGGCGCTTTGCGGGCTACCCTCGAGCAGATAACGTTCCCGGGTATAGGCCAGGTAATACTTGTTTACCGCATTGACGTAGCTGACCACGCCCATGCCCATGGTCGACATGGCGACGCGTTCGACCTGGAAAAACCACTGATCAGGGTTGAGACCTCGACGTCGGGCCTCCGCACGCAAAGCCTGGACCCGCTGCGGCCCCAGATTATAGGCGGCCAGCACAAACGCCATGCGTTCGCGTTCATTCAGTCTGGGGCTGGAAAAAAAGGTTTTACGGATGCTCGCCAGATACTTCGCGCTAGCCAGCACGTTGTTGTCCAACTGGCCGATGTTCTGCACCCCCATACTGCGAGCGGTCGCTGGCGTTACTTGCATCAGCCCGGTGGCGCCCGAGGCTCCGCGCGCCGATGGGTTTAAGGTCGACTCCTTGAATGCCAGAGCTGCCAGGTTGAGCCAGTCGAGATCCTGCGCCTGAGCATGCCGCTGCAAGGTCGGACGCACCTTTTCCAGGCGCTGTCTGCCGACACGATCCAATGGGTACTGAACCCGATAGAGCCTGCGGTAGACGCGAACGAACACCGCGTCCTGGTTATCCGGCGCGTTGTAAGTCTGCAAAAAACGGTCGATGCTCGCGCGCAGCATCCCGGCATCCTTTCGCACAAACCAGTGCACGTCAGCAGGATCGCCCAACGTCAGCGTCGACTCGATGCGCAATTTCGGCAGCACCTTCGCCCAGCGCTCTGCAATCGGCTGCTCAACCACCGTTGCCGGATAGACACCGGCTTGTACCATTTCCAGCACGTCTTCCACTGCCAGCGTGGGGTCCACCCACTCGACCGCAATCGGAGCTCGCCCGGCTTGCATCAAGGTTCTATTGAGCTTGTCGAGAGCGGAGCCTGCGGCACTGCCAGCGGCTAACGCCAAGCTACGACCCGACAGTTGCTCGAAGCTGTGATAGCGAGGACCGCCCTGCCGGCTCACCAATACCATCGGCACCTGATCGATCACGGCGCGGCTACGGCTTAGTCGGCGAATCGCGCCTTGCGCCAGGATCTCCCCAGGCGCGGCCAGATCACCCTCCCCGCGCTGCAGCGCACCGAGCAACTGATCCTTGGCTTTGGGAATGATCTTAAAGGTGATCGGAGGCCCTTTTGACCCGCGATTGAGATACTGCTCGAACGCACGCAGGCGTACATACTCAACACCAATAGCTTCGCCTTTAACCTCGCCAGAGCTGTTGCGACTCTGATTGACCAGCACCCGCAGCACGCCGCTGCGGCGGATATCCGCAAGATCGCGTACGGTATCGGCCGCTTGCCAGGCTGGCGGCCCCATCACCCGCGCAGAGGCCGGCCAGGGCATAAGCACGAGCAGACACAGCAGCAGGGAAAATAGTCGGGTCATTTCCGGATATCGGCTCGAATCAGACAAGCTGTACAGCGGCTACCCCGCCGCAAGGTCGCGAAGATTGTCACAGCCTCGGCTTGATCGCCAGCAACACCCTTTTAACCACATTAATTATCATGTCCAAGTGACTGATTTAGATTCATATATTTAGATCTCATAAGCGAGACGCCTAATGCAGCTTGTTGACATCGGAGTCAACCTTACCCACCCGACCTTCGCCCGAGACCCACGCGCGGTTGTAGATCGTGCCCACGCAGCGGGCGTTGCCCAGCTCGTCCTGACGGGCACCAGCCTCGACGAAAGCGAATCGGCGTTAGCGCTCTGCCGGGAGCTGGATGAAGGCGGACATCGGCTGTTCTGCACAGCAGGCATTCACCCTCATGACGCGAGCCAATGGACTTCCACTACCGGCGCGCAGCTCAAGGCCCTATTCGGCGAACCCGAGGTACGCGCGGTAGGTGAGTGCGGGTTGGATTTCAACCGGGATTTGTCTCCACGCGCGCAGCAGGAGCGAGTCCTTGAAGAACACCTGCAATTGGCAGTAGAAACCGGTCTGCCGGTGTTTCTTCATGAGCGCGACGCCGATCAACGTCTGGTACAAATCCTCAGGACGTTCCGTGATCAGCTCAGCGCTGCAGTGGTGCACTGCTTCACCGGCGAAAAACGCGCCCTCTACGCCTATCTCGATCTCGACCTGCACATCGGCATCACCGGCTGGATCTGTGACGAGCGCCGCGGTACCCACCTGCATCCACTGGTGCGTGACATTCCTGCGACCCGTTTGATGCTCGAAAGCGATGCACCCTACCTGCTACCACGCACGCTGCGACCCAAGCCCAAGGGTGGCCAGAACGAGCCGGCGTTTCTTCCTGAAGTGCTTCGTGAAGTGGCCGGGCACCGCGGTGTCAGCGAAGAACAGCTGGCGCTAAGCACGACGCATTGTGCTCAGGAATTCTTTCGCATACCGCCAATGAATGAGCACTGAACTGGCTCAAGCCCAACACTTTTTGGCCGTTAACAGAACGGGTTCGCAAAAAGCGGCGATGCCTCCGCGCGACGAACCGTTCCGGTCATCGACATAAGAAGAGCATGCAATGGCTTTATGGATTCGCGATCTGTCACTGAAGTACAAGTTCTGGGCGCTGAACCTAGTGTCGTTCGCGACCACTCTGTTGTTGGTGCTCTTTGCCCTGCAACTTGAACAGCAGTCGCGAAGCCAGGACGCGCAGGACAACGCCCAGCAGCTCGGCGCGCTGTTACAGGCATGGCCGGAAGGCACGGCAATTCCCAGGCACGCCGATATTGAACTGTTTCCGGCCGGTCAGGCCATTGCGATCGACGGGCGGCCTGTAACCGCTCGCCAAGGGTGGGTAGCCATCGAGCATGACCGTCTGTTCGACACCACGCCGGTACTGGGCGCGCAATTGGTGACCAGACCGGGCGGGGAAACCCTGGCTGTGTTGGCTCGGGTGCCCAGCGCGATACAGCTGCTGGGTGAACATTTCTTCAGCTACGCGGTTGCTGTTGCTGTGCTGATGTTGGTGCTGCTGGCCGCATCACAGCTGCTGATCCATTTCCTCCTCAGCCATCTCAATACACTCAAGAACGTCATGGTGCATGTTGAGCGCAGCGGCGATCTCGCGATGCGAGTGCCGTTGGCGAGCCGTGATGAAGTCGGCGAGATGGCTGCGGCATTCAACGCCATGCAGGCGGGTTACCAGCGCATTGTCGGCACCGTTGCCCAGGCGGCCACCCGCCTCGATGAAGGGGCCGCTCGCCTGGCATCGAGCATGGGTGAGGTCCGCCAGGGCATGCTCGGCCAGCAGGGCGAAACCGACCAGGCTGCGACCGCGATCAATGAGATGACCGCCACCGTCCACCACATCGCCGAACACGCCAGGGAAACGCGCGACCAATCGCAGGGTGCCGACCACCTGGCAAGCAGTGGGCAGCAGGTCGTACGGCGAGTCGAGCGCTCGATATCCAGCCTGTCGCAGGGCGTACAGCAGACTGCCGAAACCATCGAACAGCTTGCCGCCGACAGCCAGAAGATCAACGGTGTGGTGAGCGTCATTCACAGCATCGCCGAACAAACCAATCTGCTGGCATTGAACGCAGCGATTGAAGCTGCACGTGCGGGGGAAATGGGCCGAGGCTTCGCGGTGGTTGCAGATGAGGTGCGTAGCCTGGCCAAACGCGTTCAGGTGTCCACAGACGAAATCACGCAAATGATCGCCGGGCTGCAGGGCATGACCCGCGACGCGGTCGAGTTCATGCAAGAGAGCTCGCTCAAGGCAGACGACTGCGTGCGCGAAGCACGTGAAGCAGGACTAGCACTTGAAGCCATCACCGCGGCGGTCGCACAGATGCGCGAGAGCAACACGCAGATTGCCGTCGCCGCCGAGCAACAAAGCGAAGTTGCCGAGGAGCTGAACCGCTCGGTCACCGGCATTCGCGACGTTACGGAGCAAACCGTTCAGCAAACCGTCGAATCGGCGAACACCAGCGCTGAACTCGCGGCTCTTTCCGGCGAGCTCAGCAAGGCGATCCACCAACTCAAGCTCTAACCGCATTAGCCTGTACAGCTGCCGGGACTGCCTGCGGGTTTAACGACCCAGCGGGCAGCGCCGGTTAGCCGAAGACGGTTACTGTCTGCCGACTCAAGGCAACCAACTCACCCTTGCCGGTCCATAACGCGGCGGCGCAATGGCCGTAACCGTCCTGAGCGTGCTCGATCACGGCACGGTACCGGCACCATTCGTGAGTATCGAGTATTGGCAGTGGCTGGACGAACTCGATGGTCCAGGTCAACGAGCTGCCCGGGGCGAAACTGTTCAGATGTGGCAGCACGGCTGGCGGCCACGCATCGACGAGCGCCAGCAGATGCGAGACGGTGACCGGCTCCCGATCGACCTCGCCCCGCTGGCGAACCCATCCGCCCATTTCCCGCGATGTATTACCTGAAAAAGGCAGACCGCCAATACCCCAGCGCATGACCAGATGGCGAGTGAACTCAGGTGTGGCTCCGCTGATGTAGGGCAATTCCTGACAGGCCTCTACCGGCGGCAGCTCAGGCGCCGGCTCAGCTTCCACCCTGACAGCAGAGACACGCGCTGCCCCAAAGCTGCCTTGCACCAAGGTTACGACTTGGCCGTTCTGCATGGCGCGGCCGAGCACCTGACTGACTGCTTTGCCTTCGCGCAGCACCTCGGCTTCAAAACTAACGGGCACATCAACCGCAAGCGGCCCTACGAAAGTGATGGACAGCGACCGCACCGGGCGGTCACTCGGCACTTTCGCCTGCATGGCTTCGAATACCAGCGCTGCGGCCAGCCCGCCGAAGCCGGCCCGGCCCTGCCCCCAGCTGGAAGGCACGACGACATCTTGAGGAGTTTCACGCACGGCTTGTAGCAGTTCGGACAGGGTCATTGCCACCTCGACTCGTTGTTATTGGGGTTTATCTTATCGCTGCGCACATCAGCGCAGGCATCGCCGAACCTTTGGTGATGTCATGCCATCGCGTGCAGCTATGGCTTCTCGCCGTCGACGTCGCGCCGCTGTTTGCTTCCACTGGCACGCCAAGGCAGCTGTCGCCGCAGCCTGCCGAGTGCAGCCTTCATCTCGGCCAGGTCGGTTGACTGCCCCCCATAGCTGGCCCGTTCGTACAATCCGGCGAATGCCCCAATTTGGGCGGCAACACCCGGCAGTTGCTCTGCTGCGCGTTGGCCGAAGTCGCGAGGACCCTCGCCTGCCCGTCGAATGATGCCATGGCGCACCAGCAACTGTTCGAAGCGCTGGAACTGACGCAGCTGCGCATTCTGTTTCCGGTGCCAGGGTTTCAACAGCACCAGCGCCAGCACAACTACCAGCAACGCTCCCGAGGCAACCATCAATAAACCGAGCTTGCGGGCGTCGACTTTGCCGAACAAGCTTTGCAATAGCTCCAGTTGCCGCTCGCCCTGGTAGTTGAGAACCCAGCGCTGCCAGCCATAGTTGAGACTATCCCAGCCGAACCGCAGGTCGTTCAGCCAGCCAATATCGCGGTAACGCCGCAGATCCATCACGGCGCCTTCGATCAGATCCTGCTCAGCGCCAAGCGCCTCCTCCAGCCCGCGCTCGATCCGTTCCGGCGCGACCTGAAATGTCGGATCCACACTGACCCAACCGCTGCCCGCCTCCCAGTATTCGACCCAGGCATGAGCATCGAGCTGACGCACCGATAGATAGTTGCCCGACGGGTTGACCTCCCCGCCCTGATAGCCGGCGACCACCCGCGCGGGAATACCTGCTGCGCGTAGGACAAAGGTCATCGCGCCTGCGTAATGCACGCAAAATCCGTTCAAGGTCTCGAATAGGAAACCGTCGACAATGTCCTCGCCCACCGGCGCAGGGCGCAACGTATAGCTGTAAGGCTGTTGGTTAAAATGACTGAGCAATGCTTGCACCGTTGCCTTGGGTGTCAGGTGCCGGCGACGCAGTTCAGCCGCCCATGCCCTGCTGCGGGAATTACCCGACGGCGGCAGCTCCAGCGCTCGCCCGAGAATCGCTGGTCCGGCATCTGGTTCACGCAGCGCCTCCGGCCACGACGTCGCCTGGTACAGCAGCGGCTTATCAATAGGCTGTGGGCGCGACAAGTGGAAATCGCTCATCAGTCGCACGTCGCCTGCATTTACCTGAGCCACATCCAGTGCATACAACCACGGCCGCCCACTGGGTTGCATGACGATGCTGTACTCAACCGGCGCGCCCCGTGGCGACCATTCCGGGGCTCTTGGAAGCTGCGATGAAAAAGACTGAGACCAACGCCGGCCATCGAAACGCTCGAAGGTGACTGCACGCCAGTACAGCTGATCCCTATCAGGGATCGGGCCCTCGAAACTGGCGCGAAATGCCAGGGCACTCGAGCGACTCAGCTCTGCCATATCGCCTGGCGACATGCTGTCAGCCAGACCGGTCACGCCGCGATCCTTCGGCTGCGGCAGTGACCACAGCGGTCCCAGGCGTGGAAAAAGCACAAACAGGACCAGCATCAAGGGAATCGCCTGCAGGAGCAAAGCGCCTGCCAGTCGCAGCGTTGGCCAGGGATGTGTGCCCGCAGGGCTCTGCTGCAGGCCTATCATCGCCGCCAGCAGCGCGACGATTGGCGCCAGACTGTAAAGCCCGGCGAGCAGCCCGTCATTGAACAAATAGCTGGTGACCACGGCAAAGAAGCCAAGAAACACCAGGACCAAGGCATCGCGACGACTGCGCATTTCCACCAGCTTGAGAATGAATGCGGCAATCAGCAACACCACGCCGGCGTCCAGCCCGATCAACCCGCCGCGCGAAAAATAGACGCCGAACGCAGCGCCTAGCATCATCAGTGCCTTCACCCAGCCTCGCGGATATCGAGCGCGCATGCGAAAAATCTGCACCCGCCAGATCGCGCAACCCAGCCAGAGGCCAATGATCCACAGCGGCAGATGAGTCAGATGCGGCAGGATGACCAGCACCTGCGCCACCAACAGCCAGATCAGGCCGTTGCGCGGAATGGGCTGCACGCTGCTCAATTCGGCTCCCCAGATGGCTGTCCGAACAACGCCAATGCCCGAAGGCTGCGGTTGCGGTGTTCTACGCCGGCGCCAGCATCAATGGTGGTGTCGGCGATACGGAGAGCGAAAGGCTGCTGGCGCGCCGACAGCTCCACGACCCAGTGACAAAGCAACGACAATCGGGATTCGATATCACCGTCGAGTGCAGCGAAATCCAGTAACGGGTCCTCGCCGGACAGCGCAGTGAAATCCTTCACCAGCAAGCCTTGTCCTCGAGAGTAGGCTTTCCAGTTCAAACGCTTCCTCGAATCGCCTGGCTGCCAGGGACGCAAGCCCTGATAATCGTCGATGCCGCTACCCTGCGGCAGCGAACCCTCACCTCGCTCATCGGCTTGTCCGCCGGTCTTTGGCGCAGCGCCTGCGACCGGGCGTGGATACACCAGTGCGGCGAGCTGCAAATCCACCCAGCTCCACGCCACGAGAATGCCCAAGGGGAATCTGCTCTCAACGCGCAACCGTCCTGGTCTTAGCCAGCCACGGCGCTCGGTGGGCAGGCTCAGTTCCAATTCGATGGAGCCGGCTGCCGGTACGTCTACCAACTGCAAACCACTTTTAGGCCAACCCACCGAGACGGCCTGGTACAGACGACCTCGGCTCTCCAGACGCACCCGCAAGCGGGCCTGCTCGCCGAGAAAAACCGCCTCCGAGCCCGCCGCCTTCAACTCGAGCCCCGCCAGGTTGCGCCAGGTATGCAGAATCGCCACGACAAATACCGAACCCAGCAAAAACGTCAGGGCGTAAGCCAGACTGTTCTCGTAGTTAATCGCGGCAAGCAACATCAACAGCAGCGCGACCAGGAAACTCATCCCGACCGCCGTAGGCATGATGAAAATGCGACGCTGGTTGAGGCGTACGCTGGGGCCCGGTGGGATGCGTTTCAGCAGCCAGCGATCTCGTATCCGTGGTAGCACTCGCATAACCGCCCCCGTCAGTCCGCCAGAGGCGGCGTCACAGCGCCGGCACTTCGCGCAACAGCCATTGCACCAGTGCGCCGCCGCCATGTCCGGTGGCATCGGCACGTTCGCGCAACCGATGGCCAACCACCGAGGGCAGCACCGCCTGGACGTCTTCCGGAATGACGTAATCTCGACCGTCGAGAAAGGCCCAGGCACGGGCTGCCGCCAGCAGCGCCAGGCTGGCGCGAGGTGACAAGCCCCAGGCGAACTGCGGCTGGGTGCGCGTGGCCTCGACCAGGCGCAGGACATAATCGACCAGCGCATCACTGACGCGAACGGCGCTCACCGCCTGCTGGATAGCCGCTAGCTCGGCGCGATCCAGCTGCGGTTGTAATCGGGCGAGCAAATCGCGACGCGAATCGCCGAGCAACAATGCTTTCTCCGCCGCTTTAGCCGGGTAGCCCAGCGAAAGGCGCATGAGAAAGCGATCCAGCTGTGATTCAGGCAGGGCAAATGTACCGCCGGAGCTGACCGGGTTCTGCGTGGCGACCACAAAGAAGGGCTCGGGCAAAGGTCGCGTCGCGCCCTCGATAGTAACCTGCCCTTCTTCCATGGCTTCAAGCAGCGCGCTCTGGCTTTTCGGGGTAGCCCGGTTGATTTCGTCCGCCAGCACCAGCTCGGCAAAGATCGGTCCCGGATGAAACACGAACTGACCGCTCTCCTTGTCGAACACCGAGGTGCCGAGAATATCGCCGGGCAGCAGGTCGGAGGTGAACTGGATGCGCTGGAAGTCCAGTCCCATGACCTTCGCAAGCGCATGGCTCAAGGTCGTCTTGCCCATGCCGGGCAGATCCTCGACCAGCAGGTGCCCTCTCGCCAGTAGGCAGGCCATGGCTAATCGGACCTGCGATTGCTTGCCGAGCAGCACTTCATTGACCGCCCGCAGACAGACTTCCAATCGGGTGCGCATGCAACTCTCCTTTTTTTTGTTCCGTCGATCCTACTGACCCGGCCCAGCGCAGGCAAAGCGGTGAAAACCTGGTGTTGCGAACTTGTGATACGGCACTTGATCCGGCGGGTGAAGACGCTACAGCGCTTCACAGCTTGGGTCGCTTCCTGACCCAAGCGTTCAGAAAACAGGACGCCCGTTAGGGTCGCTGCATCTCGAAACGCTCGCGCGTATAGCTGTACGCGGCACCGCCCAGTCTGCCAACCAGATCAAGCCGGGCCGAATCGACGCGACCCCGCTCATCGAGAACACCGTCGTCGATGTGCGCCAATAACACTTCGGCAAAGATGAGCTGGCAATTGGGCGACTCGGCCGGATACGGCAGGATCTGCGCGACACGACATTCGAAGGCAACCGGCGCGCCGGCGACCCGATGCACCGTCACCAGGCTGGCCGGTTCGCTGACGATACCGCAGTGCTCGAATTCGCTGATGCCATGGGGCAGTGCCGCAGCAGAGGCGTTCATCGCTTCGGCTTGCTCAGCACTGACGAGCTGCACAACAAGTTCGCCCGTTTCCCGCGCGTTGCGGGCGGTGTCCTTCGGTAGGCCGTCTTTCAGACCAACGTTGATCAGCAACGTTGGCGGGTTACTGCTGATGACCTGGAAGAAGCTGAACGGCGCAAGATTGCTTACGCCCGCGGTCGAGCATGTCGAAACCCAGGCAATCGGTCGCGGAGTAATGGTGGACGTTAGCCAACGATAGGCCTCGACCGGTGCCAGCGTAGAAAAATCAAGCTGCATGTCGATCCCTGCTGAGTCGGTTCGGGAAGCGAGGAACCGATGAATAAGGAAGCGGCGGCCAGGTGACCGCCACAGCATGGCAGCACCATCAGCGCCCTGCGCGCGACTCACGCAGATAGAAACGGGCCTTCTTGGCCTTCTCCACGCAGCCCTGGTAGGCCTCGAATTGTTGCTGGGTCTTGGCGCCGGTCAGCAGTGCCATCGCCTTGGAGTAGCTGACGGTGCCGGCGAAGCCTTCCGCCTCGGCCAGGCTCTGCTCTTCCCAGGCGGCGTTCAGCTGAGACGCACAGCTGTCTCGATAGGCAGTCTTGGCGGCGCAACCGGTCAGGGTCAGTGCTAACAGCGATAGACAGATTAAGTTCTTCATCCCTAGATCCTCGTTTTGAGACCTGCTCAGTTTTGATGCCCCGCAGCGCGCTCGCGCAAAAACTCAACGACCGCGTCCTGCTGCCCTACGAATTCGATCCTGGCGGCCTTGCTTTCACGTTGGTAGGCATACATCGGATCGTAGTATTGCCTCAACAACGTCTCGATCCACCCGCGGTGCAGCTCAACCGAACCGTTACTCGCCTGCTCGGCAAGCGCCTGATCCATGATCGCCGCCAGCCGTGTGTAGCATTCGCCGCCGAGGCGCTTGCTGATATTGACCAGACTTTGCTGCAAACGCTCAGCAAACGCGGTGAAACCCTCCTCACCGTACTCAGCGGTGAACTCCTCGCAAAGATCGATCACATAATCCTTGAGGATGCGATCGACCCGTCCATCAAAACTGTCTTCGAGCCAGACCAGCGGATAGTGCTGCATACCCTGAAACAAGGGCAGCGGTATCGAGCAGCGTCCGACCAGCCGCGCTTCATCTTCCAGCACGAACTGCCTGGCACCGGCTTTCTGCATCTTCAACAAGCGAATCGCCAGTGCATTCTCGAAGTCGATCTGCACGGGCTGCGGGGTGGCGCGCTTGCCAAAGCTTGAGCCGCGATGATTGGCAATGCCTTCCAGATCGACCCCGTCTTCCAGACGTGCCAGCACCTCGGTTTTGCCCGTCCCGGTCATACCGCCGACCAGCACAAAATTGTCATGCGCGGCCGCATGTTCGATGGTGTCCAGCAGAAAATTGCGCATCGCCTTGTAGCCACCGGTCACGCGCGGGTAGTCGATTCCCGCCTCGGTCTTGAGCCACTGCTGGACCAGCTGCGAACGCAATCCACCTCGGAAACAATAGATATAACCCTGAGGGTTATTACGCGCGAAGTCGGCCCAAGCCTGAATACGTTCTTCCTTGACCTGACCACTCACCAGCCGGTGGCCCAGCTCGATAGCCGCTTGCTGCCCCTGCTGCTTGTAACAGGTACCGACCTTCTGCCGCTCGAGGTCGTTCATCAGCGGCAGATTGACCACACCGGGAAACGCACCCTTGGCAAATTCCACAGGCGCTCGTGCGTCCATCATCGGTACATCGTTGAGAAACAACTCAGCAAACTTATCGGTATCGCCACGCATCAACGTACCTCAACGGCAAAGGCGCCGGCTTCGATCAACTCACCGATCGGCTGGAGAAGCAGGCCGAGTTCGGCGGCGACTGCAACAAACTCTGCCTCGCCTTCGGGGGCAACGGCCACCAGCAATCCGCCACTGGTTTGCGGGTCGCACAACAACTGCTTCTGCACCTCGTCAATGGCGGCGATACGGTCACCATAACTCTCGAAATTGCGCCCCGTACCGCCAGGCACACAGCCCTGTTCAAGGTAATACTCGACGCCTTCCAGACGCGGCACGCGGGCGTAATCGATGCACGCGGTAACAGCGCTGCCATCGGCCATTTCGACCAGATGCCCGAGCAGCCCGAAACCGGTAACGTCCGTCATCGCCCGCACGCAATCGAGCTTGCCGAAGCGACTACCGGGTGTGTTGAGCGTGCACATCCAGTCACGTGCCCTGCCGACATCCTCGGGTCGCAACTTGGCCTTTTTCTCCGCGGTGGTGAGAATGCCTATTCCCAACGGCTTGGTCAGATAGAGTTTGCAGCCAACCGAGGCGGTGTCGTTACGCTTCATCTGGCTCTTGTTGACCAGACCGGTCACGGCCAGACCGAATATCGGCTCGGGCGCGTCGATCGAATGCCCGCCAGCCAGCGGAATGCCTGCGGCCTCACACACCGCTCGACCGCCTGCAATGACGTCGCGGGCCACTTCCGGCGGCAGCACGTTGACGGGCCACCCGAGGATGGCAATCGCCATGAGCGGATCACCGCCCATCGCGTAGATATCGCTGATGGCATTGGTCGCGGCGATGCGGCCAAAATCGAAGGGATCATCGACGATAGGCATGAAGAAATCGGTAGTCGATACCACACCGCGCTCATCGTCGATGCCGTACACCGCGGCATCATCACGCGAGGCATTTCCGACCCACAGACGGGGATCGAGATTCTGTGCGCCGCTGCCGGCGAGGATCACGTCCAGCACCTTGGGCGAAATCTTGCAGCCGCAGCCGGCACCGTGGCTGTATTGGGTGAGGCGGATGGGTTCGCTCATCTGGAAAAGACTCTCGTGATGCTGGCAAAACGGGCGTCGATTGTAGCAAGGGTGGTGACCGCGTCGCTGCGTCATCGGCCGATGAGCATGTAATGAAACGGCGTGCTTCTCGGCTTTAGCTTGAAGCTGGCGGCGCGAAGCTTGAAGCTACAACCCAATGCCATAGGGAGAATCACATGGGCAACAAGGTCGCACTGGTATTGGGTTCGGGTGGCGCTCGGGGTTATGCGCACATCGGCGTAATCGAGGAACTCGAGACCCGCGGCTACGAGATCACCTGCGTTGCTGGTTGTTCGATGGGCGCCGTCGTAGGCGGCATTTACGCGGCCGGCAAGCTGGAGGAGTACCGCGGATGGATCGAAAGCCTGGACTACTTCGACATGCTGCGATTGGTCGATCCCAGTTTCAGTCTTGGGGCGATACGCGGCGAGAAAATTTTTGGGCGGATCAGGGAGATGCTCGGCTCGATCAACATCGAGGACTTGCCAATCCCCTTCACCGCCGTCGCGGCTGATCTTACGAATCAGCAGGAGATCTGGTTTCAGGAGGGCAACCTGGAACTGGCAATGCGCGCCTCGGCAGCCATTCCGAGCCTGTTCACGCCGGTCATGCAAGGTAACCGGATGTTGGTCGATGGCGGGATACTCAACCCTTTACCGATCGTGCCGGTGGTCTCGAGCCACAGCGACATCATCATCGCCGTCAACCTCAACGCCAATAACCATCGGCAATATCCGCTGCCGGAGGTTGTCCGGCCCGGACGTTTCGATGCCATGGTCAACTCGATCAGCTCGCACCTGCCGTTCTGGCGCAGCAAGGGGCTTGAGGAGCAAATAGCCGAACTCACCGCGATTGACGGACCCGGTGAAGGCCAACCTCCGGCCGCGCCGACAGGGCAAAGTGCGCCGAAATCGGCCGAGGGTTCCATGGTGATCGATGTGGGCGGCCCGGCATCCTTGCTGGAGCTGATTAACCAGAGCTTCGAAGTGATGCAATCCTCGTTGACGCAATACAAGATCGCCGGCTACCCGCCCAACGTGCTGGTCAACATTCCCAAGCGCGCTTGCCGTTTCTACGAGTTCTACAAAGCGCCTGAGCTGATCAAGCTGGGGCAAATCGTTGCCAGCGACGCGCTCGACAAGTACGAGCGCGAGCAGCTCTAGCTACGTGAACGCTGGCAGCCAACGGCAACAGCGTTATCAGCAACAACTGGCTAGTCGTGGGCCGCTGCATTCTTGCCTTGATCGCCGGGAAGTTTTGCTGGTGTGATGACGCTCGGCACTTCCTTGACCAGCCAGTCTTCCAGCAGGCTGTAAGCCACTGCCAGCAGCGTGGGGCCTAGGAACAATCCCATGAAACCAAACGCCAACACGCCGCCAAACACGCCAAGCAGCACGACCACCAACGGCAGGTTGCCACCGCGACTGATCAGATAGGGCTTCAGCACGTTGTCCACGCCACTGATGACGAACATGCCCCAGATACCCAGAAAGATTGCCATGCCGTACTGCCCCTGCCAGGCGAGCCAGAGCGTTGCGGGACCCCAGATCAGGGGTGGGACCATCACGAAGCTGAAAGCGAATGTCAGCAGACCGAGGATCAGCGCACCGGGCACACCCGCAATGCTGAATCCGACGTACGCCAAAATCGCCTGCGCAGCCGCCGTACCAATCACACCGTTGACGACCCGCTGAACCGTACCAGCGACTAATTCCAGGTAATGGTCAGCGCGGTCGCCGATCAGCCGATGCAGCAGGCTATGGACGAACGCGGCCAGTTTCGGCCCGTCGCGGTAGAAGAAAAACACCAGCACCAGGCTAAGCGCCAGCTCCAGCATCCCGCCGCCAACCCGTGCACTGCGCACCAGCAACCAGTTGCCCACCTGACCGACATAGGGTCGGATCGTCGCGAAGAAGGCCGTACCTTGCTCGTCGAGCGTGTTCCAAAGATTCAGCAGGTTATCGCCGATCAAGGGCAGTTCAGCGAGCCATGCAGGCGGTGCCGGCAGCCCTTGCACCTGAAGGTTGTGCACCAGCACGTTGACCTCGCGAATCTGGTCGGCAATGTTGAACCCCAGCCAGACCAGTGGCACCGCGACCAGCACCATCCAACCGGCGGTCAACAGGGTAGCGGCGAGGGTGGAATTGCCCTTCATCCAACGAGTCAGTACGCGCATGATCGGCCAGCTGGCAAAAGCCAGCACCGCTGCCCAGAACAGCGCCGAGGCAAACGGGGCCAATACCCACACACAGGCACCGAGCAGCACCAGGAGCAGAATCTGCACCAGCAGACGATCATTGTTGAGCATGCTGTTACCTATGGACGAAGGGGGTGCACTTTAGAGCAAAGTGCACCAGGAGGAGCAGTGGCGATTGCGGTCTGAAACATACCCTCAACGCAACAGCGTGATACGCAGCCCATTCTCGTCGGTGGCCTCTGCCTCCATGCGCCGCGCCTTGATCCGCTCTTGTGTAAGCGCTTCGTACCAAGCCGCAGCGCCCTTGCCTTCCAACGCGACCCGTATCGTACTGTCGAGCCGCAGCACGTTCGCCAGCAACGCCCCCCACTCCGCCGTAGGTTCTTGTGGCAAGCGTGGAAGCCAGAGTTCGCCGGAGCTTTTCAACTGGCGCAACAAGGTGCCCGGGTTCGGCAGGATGATACCGAGCGGCTCATCCGGCTCGAACTGCTCCACTTGCAGATAGGGGCGGCCGTTGCCGCGGGTAACGCCATATATCGCCATGAGCCGATCCGAATCGCCTGGCAGCCGCGCAAGCAGATAGGCCTGCCTCGCCTCCGGGCCGTAAAGGGTCGAGCGGTGAAATATTTCATTGGCCCAGAGGCTGCTCGACCCGCATTCACGGCCCTCACACCAGAAGAGCAGCTCAGCGCCCTCGCGCAACAGGCGACTGCGCGACCGCTCGAACGCCTCGATGCCCGTATGAACGTCCGGCAACCGATAGGTCACTGCCGTCAAATGGCCGCTGGCAGTGATCTGGTCGCTCATTCGCAGCCGCCCACTGATACGCCGAATCGAGTCCAGAGGATAGGTTCGGTCCAGCACGTTCTGCTCTTTGAAGGCCACAATTTCGGACTGCGGGTATCGCGGCAGCACCTGGAAATCCCTGCTACCCGGCGGGTCGGCCGCATAAGCGGTGCTGACTGCAAAAACCAGCGCGACGATCGCTATAACTCGCATACGGCACTTCAATGAATCACCGCCGACGACGCGGTCCAACCGTTGGAGAAGGCAGTGGCATGGAGGTCAATCATTGAGGGATCTCTGCTGAAGCGATAGCCCAGCGTCACCAGTTGGCAAAAGCAAGTCAAGCGGGGCTTTGCGACAGATTCTTGCGTAACCCCATCCTGGCTCGGCTCAACCTGCGAAGAACGGGTTGAAAACCGCCGCTACCGCTTCAGCCCCAGGTTGATCATCCAAATGCAGATGGTGGCCACCGGGCAACCGATGCAGGGCGAACGGCAAGGCTTGGGTCAGATCGCGCATGGCCGGCTGGGCGAGCAGACCTTGTTCTGCCAGGATCAGGCTTGCCGGGCAGGCTACCCCACGCACGAAGGCTAGCGCGTGGGCGCGCGTCAGGCGCATTGATGATGGCAGCATCAGACGCGCGTCAGTGCGCCAGGTGTAGCCGCCGGGAACCGGCATCAGCCCTCGCTGTGCAAGCCGTTCAGCCGCGTCGTGACTAACCGCCCCCACGCCTTTCATGCGTGCCGCGACCGCCTGATCGAAGCTGGCGTAAACCGGCTTTCGCTTGTCATCCACTGCGAGCAGTTTTTGCAGCGATTCGCCAAGCTTCTGCGGCGCAGTATCGGCTTCGCCGGTAAAGGGAATCACCCCATCGATCAAGGCCAGCCGCTCGATCCGGTCGGGCATCGCACCGGCCAGCAACACCGACACGATGGCGCCCATCGAGTGCCCCAGCAGGGAGAATCGCCTCCAGCCAAACTGTTCGGCGGTCTGCAGCACGTCGTGGGCATAGTCCCAGATGTTATAGGCAGCACCGAGTGGCCGGTGATCGGAATGGCCGTGCCCTGGCAGATCTAGCGCAACAATACGAACTCCATCGAGCAACGGTGCCAAACGAGAAAAGGAGGCGGCATTGTCCAACCAACCGTGCAGTGCAATGACGGGCTGACCGTCTTCCGGACCGTACAGGTGGGCTGCCACCTCGATATGAGGCAGGCTCAGACGGATCTCTTCGAACGTGACACTCATGCAGCGCCTCTTCTATCCAGTTCGCTCCAGCGACAAAACAATTGCCTGAGCAGGACCGCCGTATCATCAGGTCGCTCAAGCGGAAACATATGCCCGCCAGCCAAGGTGTGCGCCTCGCCATGAGCAACCAGCCGTAGCAGGTAGAGGTGATGGGGCAGCACCACTCGACTCTGTCGTCCCCGCACCACAGCCAGCGGCATCTTCAGTGCATGGGGCCAGCCGGGCGTCACATGCGGCACGCTACGATAGATACGGATTTCCGTTTCCGGGTCGAAGCGCAAACGCACGCCTTGCTCAGTCGGCTCAAGCCCATGCTCGACATAGGCATCCAGGCAAGCAGGATCGAAAGCACGAAACAGTGCTTTGCTAGCAAAATAACGCCGCGCTTCGTCGACGCAACTGAACTGCTCGCGACGGCCCAAAGTTCGGCCCGCGGGCGTCAGGCGATCAATAAAACCAAAACGTTTACCCGCCCAGATCAACGTCTGATCGAGCCAGGTCGGCATTGGCGAATCGAGCATGACCACGCCACGGTAGAGTTCCGGTCGCTGTAAGGCGGCGTGATAGTGCAACATTCCACCAAGCGAATGCCCGACGCCCCAGACCGGCTCCTGCAACACGACAAGCTGCTCAACGAGCTCCCGAACCAGGTTCTGCCAGTTGTCATCCACTGGAAAGCGCGGATCGTGACCGTGCTGATCGAGGTAGGTTATCGCGTACTCAGGCGTCAGGTTGTCAAACAGCCTGTGATAAGTCGCGGATGGAAAACCGTTGGCGTGGGCGAAGAAAATGCGTTGCGTCATGGGTTCTATGCAGCTGAATGGAAACGACAGCCATTGTCTGGCGCCCCTTCCCTCAACAGCAATCGGCCGAAGCGGCAGAAGCAAAGGCAGTCCGGCCAAACAGGGTGTCTACGACGCCTCTGCACGCCGCGGGCTGTTGTCGCCAAGAGGAACGACCGCAACGGTCAAACGTGAAATGCAGCTCAGCTTGCCGTCATCCCCATGCAGTCGGATGTCCCAGACGTGGCTGGAGCGTCCGAGATGGACCGGACGACAAACGGCGGTGACGCGACCGCTGCGCACCGCGCGGATATGGTTGGCGTTTACTTCCAGGCCGACACAATAGAATCGATTTGGGTCGATGCACTGGTAGCTGGCCATTGAGCCAACCGTCTCGGCAAGCACTACCGAAGCGCCGCCGTGCAGCAAACCATAAGGCTGGTGCGTGCGGGAATCCACGACCATGCTGGCTGTGAGGCTGTCGTCTTCAATTGCTTCGAAGCGAATGTCGAGCAGCTCGACAATGGTGTTCTGCCGGTTGGCGTTGAGTTGTTCGAGGCTCGGTGGACGTTGCCAAATGCTCACGTATGTCGCTCTCCTGTTGTTATTTTCTTCGGTGGCAGATCACCTGTGATAGCAGGCGCAGCCTCGCAAATTGAGGTGTTGCCATCAGACTGGGTGCCGCAGCCCAACCAGGCGCATCAACCCCGCCGCAACATACTCCCCTTCCAGTTCTGCCAGGCTGGCGGTTGCCATCGGAATGGGCGCGTCACGGTGACCACTGATCAGCCAGCCACCGAGCACACCGACAAAGGGCTGATGGGTGACGAGCAGCACATGCTGTTCACTCCGACGATCGAGATAGAGCAGCGCATCGGTCGGATCAGATTCCGGCGTGAGCCAGGACACGGTTTCCACCGGATTGCCGAAACCGAGCGCCTGCCGGACGATTTCAGCGGTCTGTTGCGCTCGCTGATAGGGGCTAGCAAGAATGGCTTGCAGCGGTTGCCCTTGCAGATGCGCGGCGGCACCCTCCACTTCGATTCGACCAGCAGCTGTGAGATTACGCTCGGCATCGGTCCGGTTCCGGGGCTCGGCTTCACCGTGGCGCAGCAGCCACAACATCATGGCTGGGGCTCCTGTTCCGACGGGGCCGGTTGCACCGGAGGCGCCTCTCCTCTGTCGGCTGGTCGTGGCCTCGGCCAGTCAGACATCGGCCAGGGCTTGCGATCCGTATTGAAGGTGCCGAAACGGCCGATCTGCGCCACGTACTGGCTGAGGCTGTCTCCCAGCTCCAGCAAGCTGGTGTTCGCCTTGCCGTTTACCGCTTGCAGCACCAGCTGCGCCACGACGACAACCAACAGCACCACCTCGGCCAACTGCCAGACAAAAAAGAAAATCAGCATCCAGAGTGCGCGCAGAATCAGCGACTCGCGCTCTGCGCTGCGTTGTGATGTGCTCATTGATAGCTCCGTTGTCGTATCAGAAACCGTCGGTGGAAATGAAATCAACGTCGGTCTTCGGTTCGCCGCGCATCAGCAGCGCAATGACCTGATCCAGCGTACG
The DNA here is from genome assembly GCF_900129835.1 of Stutzerimonas xanthomarina DSM 18231. GTDB lineage: Bacteria > Pseudomonadota > Gammaproteobacteria > Pseudomonadales > Pseudomonadaceae > Stutzerimonas > Stutzerimonas xanthomarina. The sequence continues at coordinate 30,702 of NZ_FQXA01000002.1, read as the reverse complement.
CCCCTCGAACAAAATGGCATGCAGACCCGCGACCAGTGGCATGTAGACCTGTAGCTCCTCTGCTTTGGTTTTCAATACCTTGATGGTGTTGACCCCTTCGGCCACTTCACCCAGCCGTGACACGGCCTCATCGAGACTCAAGCCTTCGCCGAGCGCATACCCCACCTGAAAGTTTCGGCTTTTCGTCGAGGTACAGGTAACGATCAGGTCGCCCACTCCGGCCAAGCCGAGGAAGGTCATCGGATTGGCGCCGAGCCTAACAGCAAAACGCGTCATTTCAGCCAGAGCGCGGGTGATCAGCATGCTGCGGGTGTTTTCTCCCATGCCGAGCGCCGCGGCCATGCCGGCCATGATGGCGTACACGTTTTTCAATGCGCCGCCAAGCTCGACGCCGAACCGGTCGGAGCTGGCATAGACACGAAAGGTCCGCCCGTGCAGCGCCTGCTGCACGCAACGGCAAAGCGCCTCGTCGTCACTGGCCACAACCGTTGCGGTCAACGCATGCTCAGCCACTTCGCGCGCCAGATTAGGTCCTGATATCACGCCGATCCGAGCCTGCGGCGCGATTTGCTCCAGGATCTGGCTCATCAGCATGAAGCCCTGCGCCTCGATACCTTTTGTGGTGCTCACCAACATTTTGCCCGACAGCTGCTCGGCGTATGGGGACAAGGCCTGGCGCAACGCGCTGGAGGGCAGCGCGACAAAGATCAGTTGGCAGTCGGCGAGCGTTTGCCCGAGGTCGGTGACCGGGTTGACCGCCGGCAGCAGTGTCACGCCCTTCAGATAGCGGGGGTTCTGGCGGTGCGTGCGAATGCTTTCGGCCTGCTCGGCATCGCGCATCCACAAGCGGACACTGTGGCCGTTCTCGGCAAGCAGGTTTGCAATAGCAGTTCCGAAGCTGCCGCCACCAAGCACCGCTATGGGTTGCTGTTCAGTCATGGGGAATCCGTTTAGGCACCAAGTGCAATGCTCTGCATTATACGTAGCGCTTCGAGCGCAACCAGTGCCATCCCGGATGACAGCGGAAGCATCAGATTACAATTCCGGCCGCAGCTGCCGACCTATGACACAGACCTCCTGAGAGGCATTCACCAATGGTCTATATAGAGGCAGAACGTCACATGGTCGTGGTCATGGATCAGGAGTGTTAAAGTATCGGCCCGTTTCCACCATGGCCGTCTCGTGGTTGGTCGAAACGAGCGGTACCCATATCCTCGCGCTGTGACTTTCAGCGCAAGGTGGCAGTCTATGACTAGTCTTATGACCGGACTCGCTATTTTTGAGTCGGATGAACGCAGCAAGCCCTCCATAAAGGGACCATTGAGGAATACGCATGACCAAACAACAGGCCTTTACTCGGGAAGATCTGCTCCGTTGCAGCCGCGGCGAGCTGTTCGGCCCCGGTAATGCCCAACTGCCCGCGCCGAACATGCTGATGGTCGACCGCATCGTTCATATCAGCGAAGTCGGCGGCAAGTACGGCAAGGGCGAGCTGGTTGCTGAGCTGGATATCAATCCTGATCTCTGGTTCTTTGCCTGCCATTTCGAAGGGGACCCGGTCATGCCTGGCTGCTTGGGCCTCGATGCCATGTGGCAGCTGGTCGGCTTCTATCTAGGCTGGCAAGGTAACCCGGGCCGTGGTCGTGCGCTGGGTTCTGGCGAGGTCAAATTCTTCGGTCAGGTTCTGCCGACCGCCAAGAAGGTTACCTATAACATCCATATCAAACGCACCATTAGCCGCTCTCTGATCCTCGGTATCGCCGATGGCACCGTTAGCGTGGATGGTCGCGAGATCTACAGCGCCGAAGGTTTGCGTGTCGGCCTGTTTACATCTACTGATAGCTTCTGAAGGACTTCCGCATGCGTCGCGTCGTAATCACCGGCCTGGGTATCGTTTCCTGCCTCGGCAATGACAAAGACACCGTTTCCGCCAACCTGCGGGCCAGCCGCCCCGGTATTCGCTTCAATCAGGCCTACGCCGATATGGGCCTGCGTAGCCAGGTATCCGGCTCAGTCGACCTGAACCTCGAAGAGTTGATCGACCGCAAGGTCCTGCGCTTCATGGGCGATGCGGCGGCTTATGCCTATCTGGCGATGCAGCAGGCCCTGGAAGATTCTGGCCTCAGCGCCGAAGACATTTCAAACCCGCGGATCGGCCTGATCGCCGGGTCCGGTGGCGCTTCCACGATCAATCAGATGGAAGCCATCGACATCCTTCGCGAGAAGGGCGTCAAGCGCATTGGCCCGTACCGCGTACCGCGCACCATGAGCAGCACGGTTTCCGCCTGCCTGGCTACGCCGTTCCGCATCAAAGGTATCAACTACTCCATCGCTTCGGCCTGCGCTACCAGCGCGCACTGCATCGGCCACGCAATGGAGCAGATCCAGATGGGCAAGCAGGACGTGGTCTTCGCGGGCGGCGGTGAAGAAGAACATTACAGCCAGAGCTGCCTATTCGACGCCATGGGCGCCCTGTCCAGCCAGTACAACGCGACGCCGGAAAAGGCTTCGCGTGCCTACGATGCCAAGCGTGACGGTTTCGTCATCGCTGGCGGCGGCGGCATGGTCGTGGTCGAAGAGCTGGAGCATGCACTCAAGCGCGGTGCCAAGATCTACGCCGAAATCGTCGGCTACGGCGCGACCTCCGATGGCTATGACATGGTTGCGCCGAGCGGCGAAGGCGCGCTGCGCTGCATGCAACAAGCAATGGCCACGGTGGACGGTGACATCGATTACCTGAACACCCATGGCACTTCCACCCCGGTGGGCGACGTCGCTGAGAGCAAGGCCGTCCGCAACATGTTCGGTGACAAGATCCCAGCAATCAGCTCGACCAAGAGCCTGTCAGGTCACTCACTGGGAGCCGCCGGCGTCCACGAAGCGATCTATTGCATGCTGATGATGCAGGGCAACTTCATTGCTGGCTCAGCCAACATCGAAGAGCTCGATGCAGAAGTCGCGGATCTGCCGATCGTTCGCGAAACCCGCGAAGATGCGAAGATCGACACTGTCATGAGTAACAGCTTTGGCTTTGGCGGCACCAACGCGACATTGGTACTGAAGCGCTGGAAAGGCTGATCGACTCGACACCCGCTGCAAACAACAACGGCGCCTAAGGGCGCCGTTGTTGTTTGTGCTGTGCTTTGATCACTAGCGAATCGCATTAGTGGATCGCGTAACCCGAGCGGAACGCGATCATCTTTCCGGAACTCAGCTCGATCAGGAAGCCTGCTCGGCTCCGTTCACGTCTCCGTGCGCCAGACACGAGGCCGCGGTAAATAACGCGTCTGTCGAGGAATTCAGCGCGGTCTCGGCCGAATCCTGAATCACACCGATAATGAAGCCGACGGCTACGACCTGCATCGCCAGGTCGTTGGAGATTCCGAACAAGCTGCAAGCCAACGGAATCAGCAATAGCGAGCCTCCAGCGACACCAGAGGCACCGCAGGCACAGATCGCCGCTAGCAGGCTGAGCAAAATAGCGCTCGGGATGTCCACCGCGATGCCCAGCGTGTTCACAGCCGCCAGTGTCAGCACCGTGATGGTGATAGCCGCACCGCCCATGTTGATGGTCGCGCCAAGTGGTATCGAAACCGAGTAGGTGTCCTTGTGCAGCCCGAGTCGTTCGCACAGCTGCATGTTCACCGGAATGTTGGCAGCTGAGCTGCGGGTAAAGAATGCGGTTATGCCGCTCTCCCGCAAACAGGTGAGCACCAGTGGGTAAGGATTGCGGCGGATCTGCCAGAACACGAGCAAGGGGTTCACTACAAATGCCATGAACAGCATGCTGCCCACCAACACCAGCAGGAGTTGCAGATAACCCGCCAGCGCTGCGAAGCCGGACTCGGCAAGGGTCCCGGCGACCAAACCGAAAATGCCCAGGGGGGCAAAGCCAATAACGACCTTGACGATCAGGGTCACACCGTCCGACACGTCGGCGATCAGATCACGGGTGCTCTGACGAGCATGCCGAAACGCAAATCCAAGGCCAATCGCCCACGCCAGAATACCGATAAAATTGCCTTCGATCAGCGCATGTACTGGATTATCCACAACATTGAACAGCAACGTCCTTAGCACAGCCCCTACGCCTTCAGGCGGTATGACGTCATTCGCCTGGCTGACCAGCGTCAAGCTGGTCGGAAGCATGAAGCTGGCGATAACCGCAACAGCTGCAGCGCTGATCGTGCCCAACGCATAGAGCACCAGAATCGGACGAATGTGCGTCGGCTGCCCGCGCTTGTGATTGGCCAGCGATGCAGTGACCAGGACAAAAACCAGAACTGGCGCGACAGCCTTCAATCCCGCAACAAACAGACTTCCCAGCAAACTGACTGAGGCCGCGGCCTCCGGCGACAGCCATGCCAGCAAACAACCAGCAACGAGGCCGACCACAATCTGTGTGACCAGGCCTACACGCTTATAGGCGCGGAATAGAAGGGATAAGGAGTTGGACATGGCGGAGTCTCGGCGTAAACGGCTGGTTCAGGCGAGGCCCGTCGCCCTGGAGACGGCGGTCAACACCTGCGAAAAACGCCAGATAGTACGCATCTCGGCCCGCCCTGCCCAGCTTTAGGAACAAAACGGCAACCAGTCACTGTTGCAGTAGCGCAGAAAAAACGAAGCCCCTTACCGGGGCATCGTAATCACAGAGCAAATCAGACCTGGAAACGCGCTACCAGCTCGTTAAGATTGATCGCGAGTGACGCCAGTTCCTGGCTTGCTGCGCTGGTTTGGTTGGCACCCGCAGAAGACTGCAGCGACAAGTCACGAATGTTGACCAAATTGCGATCGACCTCACGTGCTACCTGAGCCTGCTCCTCCGATGCGCTGGCAATTACCAAATTGCGCTCGCTAATCTGGCTGATGGCACGAGTGATGCCGTCCAGCGCCTCGCCAGCAGTACGCGCAACCTCAAGCGTAGCGCGGGCGCGCTCGTTGCTGTTCTGCATAGCCGTAACCGCTTTATCGGTGCCTTGATGAACGTCGCCAATCATCTGCTCGATTTCCTGGGTGGATTGCTGGGTACGATGCGCCAGCGCTCTCACCTCGTCAGCAACAACGGCAAAGCCACGCCCGGCATCTCCAGCTCTTGCCGCTTCAATGGCGGCATTCAGCGCGAGCAGGTTGGTTTGCTCGGCAATCGAGCGAATCACGTCCAGTACTTTGCTGATATCACGCACCTGACCCGCAAGCTGCTCAACCTGGGTTGCAGTGGTCGTTACGTCACCTGCCAGCTGCCCGATAGATTCGACGGTTTTGATCACCTGCTGGCGGCCGTGCTGTGCGGTCGCGTCGGACTCACGCGACGCCTCAGAAGTCGCCACTGCGTTGCGAGCCACTTCATCCACCGCAGCAGTCATCTCGTTCACTGCAGTCGCAGCCTGTTCGATCTCATGGTTCTGCTGATGCAGCCCACGCGTCGAGTCCTCGGTCACCACATTCAACTCTTCAGCAGCCGAGGCTAGCTGGTTGGATGAATCAGCAATACCTTGGATGGTACTACGCAGGCTTTGCTGCATCGCTTTCAAAGCAGCCAACAGACGCGCAGGTTCGTCTTTCCCCTCGATCTCGAAATTGCGGGTCAGATCACCAGACGCTACGCCCTCGGCAACGTCCACTGCCTGATTCAATGGCCGAACAATACTGCGCGTAAACACTAGCGCGAGAATAACGGTAGCTATAGCAGCCACTATGATCGTGACGATTACCCAGATAAACGCAGCTTCATACACAGACAGGGCGCGCTCCGCAGCCTTGCTGGCCTCTTCGCGGTTTATACGTTGCAGATCGATCAGAGCTTTGGTCATGGCGTCTGCGTGTGTATTGATAGCTCCGCCCATCAATTCGACCGCTTTATCGTGCTCCCCCTGAGCAACCGCGTCGATAACTCGCTGTTGCTCAACGAAGTATTGCTTTTGCGCACTAGAGAACTGCCCGTACGAGGCTTTCTCTTCAGCAGTGGTGATGCGCTCGGCATAGGACGAGTTAAGGGTTCCTATCTCATCAACCAGTTTGGCCAGCGACTGCCTGTCTGCAACAAGCGCCTCCCCCTCAACTAGCATTGTCCGCATGGTCAGCGCTCGTATGCGAAGCATCGCAACGTTCAGATCAGCCAAGCTGAGGATGCTAGGCAGCCAGTTCTGATCCACCTCGCTGGATTCCTTACGCATATCGGACATCTGACTCAGGGCAAACAGGCCGAGTACCAGGACGATCACTCCTATAAGACCAAAACCTATAGCGGAGCGAATAGATACATTCAAGTTTCGAATCGACATGGGAATTCCTGCTCCATGGTTGCGCTGCAAGCCGCAGCGGTGACCGTGTAGCTATCGGAACAGGACAGCAAACCTTAATAGGTGGAACCGGCGAAACCCTACGGGTTTCGACAAGTGGTCGTCCGGCCAAAAAAAGCCATTATTAAGCCATCAGTCCTGACTGGATTGCTTAGTCGACTTCTTTGGCAAGATTGAAAGAAAGTTGTCCCGTGCGACTTTCCGAGCCACTTTCTCGGGCAACGCATCCAGGAATGGATCGAAGGCCCGCATGCCATCTCCAAGCCCCTCGAAACGCCCCACCACATCTGAGCCAATCATGAACCGCGTTGGGTGTTTTTCAACCAATGAAACCCACTCGGAAACCGGCGCGTTCGACTCGTCCAGAAGATAGGGTCGAAGCATGGTCCAGGACAGATCAATGTAGAGGTTCGGATAATCGTCCAGTAGCCGCTTGACGGTGGGGAGCAGGAACTCGAGCTTCTCTTGATGCCGATGCAGCTCCATGCTCGTCCCTGCATGCGCCCAGATGAAACGTGTATGCGGATGGTTTCGCAGCGCATCTTCCAGTTCACCTAGATAAAGCGGGTTGCGCTCACGCTTGGATGTGATGTTGGAGTGCAACATCACCGGCAGGTCGTATTCGGCAGCGAGATGATAGACACGTGTCAGCGCTTCATTGTTGGCGCGTGGAGTGTCGCCTTCGGTTAGAGCGGTGACGTCATCATGCCGGGTAAATATCTCACCTAGGCCCTGCCAAAGGCCTGGGTCCAGATCCAACATTCGACGGATATGCGCATCGGCATTCTTGTCGTTAGGGTTGAAGCCAGACAGAAACGGATGAAATCTTCGCCGTTCCTGCTCGTCCAGCTCTTTCAGCGCAGCAGCAACCACTACGTCGGTCGCGCTATACCAATAGACCGGCGCATCGTCACCGGCGTAATAACGTGGCCGCTTGGGTTCGTTCTCATGCCATTTCTTGGCAACAGGAATTCCGCTGATCATCACGTGATCGATATTGCCAGCGTCCATGGCTTTGAGCAGTCTGCTCATCCCGTCGCTTTCTTGGAAGAAATCAACGAAATGCAGGTGAGCGTCGCTGTAGTGATAGTCGCGAGCGTGAACCGGTGCGATCGAAGCGATCAAACAGAATGCCGCCAGACAGTTTCTTAAGTTGAACAACAAATGACCTCCTAACAGCCAAGCGGATAGACCACCTCACGTCTAGGCGGTTCACTGAGGTCGTATCGCTCAACGAATAGCACGCCCTCTTGCAAATGATCGAACCCGTCCAGCCAAAACGAAAAAAGGCCCGTCACTGACGGGCCTCCTTCATAACGCTGCCAATTTAAGCCGACAGCTCAACCAATAGCTTGTTGAGACGCTGCACGTAAGCAGCAGGGTCTTTCAGGCTATCCCCAGCCGCGAGTGCGGCCTGATCGAAGAGGATGTGTGACAAGTCGGCGAAACGATCTTCGTCTGGCTCGGCATCAAGCTTCTCGATCAGCGGGTGTGCCGGGTTGATTTCAAAAATCGGCTTCGACTCCGGTACTTTCTGCCCACTGGCTTCGAGGATCTGGCGCATCTGCAAGCCCAGGTCCTGTTCTCCGATCGCCAGAATTGCTGGCGAATCAGTCAGGCGATGGGACACACGCACCTCTGCAACCTCGTCACCCAGCGCTGTCTTGAGACGCTCGACCAGTCCTTCCTTCGTCTTGGCGATTTCTTCCTGAGCCTTCTTGTCCTCTTCCGTGTCCAGCTTTCCGAGATCAAGGTCACCACGCGCGACGTCAACGAATTGCTTGCCGTCAAACTCGGTCAGGTAGCTCATCAGCCATTCATCTATGCGGTCAGTCAGCAGCAAGACTTCGATACCCTTCTTGCGGAAGACTTCCAGGTGCGGGCTGTTCTTGACCTGCGCATAGGACTCGCCAGTGAGGTAGTAAACCTTGTCCTGGCCTTCCTTGACGCGACCCAGGTAATCAGCCAGCGACACACTTTGCTCGCCAGATGCATCCTGGGTGGAAGCGAAACGCAGCAGACCGGCAATCTTCTCCTTGTTGGCGAAGTCTTCCGCCGGCCCCTCTTTCAGGACCTGGCCGAACTGCTTCCAGAAGTTCTTGTAGTCTTCCGGCTTGTCTTTAGCCAGCTTGTCCAGCATGTCGAGCACGCGCTTGGTCAGCGCCGACTTCATCGAATCGATTACCGGATCCTTCTGCAGGATCTCGCGGGAAACGTTCAGCGAAAGATCGTTGGAATCGACCACACCCTTGATGAAGCGCAGGTACAACGGCAGGAACTCATCCGCCTGATCCATGATGAAGACCCGCTGGACGTAAAGTTTCAGCCCCTTGGGTGCTTCGCGCTGGTACAGGTCGAAAGGCGCGCGGCCAGGTACGAACAACAGCGAGGTGTATTCAAGCTTGCCCTCGACCTTGTTGTGGCTCCAGGCCAACGGATTCTCGAAATCGTGCCCGACGTGCTTGTAGAACTCCTGATACTCCTCGTCCTTCACCTCGGTGCGTGGACGGGTCCAAAGTGCACTGGCTCGGTTGACCGTTTCCCACTCGGCCTCTGAAGGCTTGTCTTTCTCCTCGCCATGAAACTCCTTAGGCAACTCGATCGGCAGTGCGATGTGGTCGGAGTATTTCTTGATGATGTTGCGAAGACGCCAACCATCAGCGAATTCTTCCTCACCAGACTTGAGGTGCAGAACGATGCGGGTGCCACGCTCCGCCTTGTTGATGTTGGCAACCTCGAAATCGCCCTCGCCCTTCGAAGACCAGTACACGCCTTCCTCTGCAGAGGTGCCCGCACGGCGGCTGAATACTTCAACCTGCTCCGCGACGATAAAAGCGGAATAGAAGCCGACGCCGAACTGACCAATCAGGTGTGAGTCCTTCTTCTGGTCTCCAGTCAGGTGCTTCATGAAATCAGCCGTACCCGACTTGGCGATAGTGCCCAGATGGGTAATGACATCTTCGCGGTTCATGCCGATGCCGTTGTCATCAAGGGTGACAGTCTTGGCATCTTTATCGAAGCTGACGCGAATCTTCAGATCGGCCCCACCCTCAAGCAGCTCAGGCTTGGCCAGTGCTTCGAATCGAAGCTTGTCGGCAGCGTCCGAGGCGTTGGAAATCAACTCACGAAGAAAGATTTCCTTGTTCGAATACAAGGAGTGAATCATAAGGTGAAGCAGCTGCTTCACTTCGGTCTGGAAGCCCAGGGTTTCTTTGTTTTGAGTCTCCACACTCATCGTCTTGCAAACTCCACATCGTCAATGGCACGGACCGCGACTGCGGCGATGGAAAACAGATGGGGGCTTGACTAGGAAATTCAAGTGCAGCCCATACATGGAGAACTGCGATCTTCCCGCTGACGGCATTCAGCAGTGACTAAGGCTCAAGTAGCTCAAGCAAAACGATATCGTCCGGACTGAGATTGAAGACAGCCTCTCCCGCGCCTTTCAGCCGTTGCCGGATCGCCAGGTTGCCGTCTCGGTCGAGCCCCTTGAAGCGCCCTTCCGCGACGCCACCTCGTTTGGTCTGCGCGCGTATTTGCATGTGTTCGTAACGCGCCGGATTGCGCAGCAACCGCGCCAGGGAAAACCGCTGGCGACGATCCACCCGGGACGCTGCGGTGCTTTTGGGGAGTGGTTCAGATTGAGCGGCAGCAACCTTGAGCGGTGTTTCGGCTGCAGCACTCAGCGCCGGATAGCTATCATTCTCTACCGCCCAGCCCTGGTCGCCCTTGCTGACATTCAGTTCAAACAGACGCGCGCGCCGCTCGATCTTGGCTTGCACCGAGAGCACCAGGCTCGACGCCGGAAAGCTGACGGGAGCCAGGGTTTCGATGGTCACAGCGCGCGTCTCGAACCGCCGCTGCAAATGATCGCTGGCCACATAAGCGAGCGTGCCCGCCGAGTCATGAGTCAGATCCACCTGACCTGCCCGATAGCGCAAATCGTCCGTGAACAGTTCAACGTGGCCACTGAGGCTCGTGTGGTAATGGGCCGGCAAGACCAGATGGAAGTCACCGGCCAGCTTGTTCGGCGGCACCGGTTGCAGGTTCAGATGCAAGGTGTAGCCGCTCTGAATTCGGCGCGCCTCAGGAAGCTCTTGCTCTGGACGCATCCAATTGATTTCGACCTCCGGGACGGGATCGACATCCCCCGGGAGCACATCGATCTGCACAGCACCAGATGGTTCTGTACCGAGGCGAATGCTCACTTCCTGCCGGGCGAACAGCTGATCACCTTCGCGCAACGTGAGCACGCCATCAATATAACTGCCGAACTGCGGATTGAACGGACGGCCATCGAGCCGGCCATGCAAACGAAAACCCAGCTGGTGGCTCTGCGTCTGCTCATCCGTCTCAAGCCATTCGAGACTGGCGATGGCCGCGACTCGCTCCGGCTCGTGGTTGGCAAGCAAGGTAAATCCAACGACCAGAGGGATAAAACCCAAACCGGACAGCCCCACCGCCTTCCGGGCAATACTCCAATGACGCACGATATACAACAGAGTCAGCGGGGGCAGCAGACTGCCAACGCCCCACAACAAACCCGTACCAAACGCCAGAACAATCAACCAGATCAGACCCGCTACGATCAGCAGCAGCCCACCCAGTATCAGCAACGCGTCCATTCAACACCCTCAAGACGACTACAGTAGCGCCGGCAGGGCCTATCAGGGCTCGTTGACCTTGAAGTGGCAACGCGCAGTTGCGATCGGCTCAGCCTGGTTGGTTTGCCAGGCTGTCACGGCAACATTGGCCACACGACGCCCCTGGCGCCAGACCTGGCACGCGGCAAAGGTGTCACGATAGTGACCCGCTCGCAGATAATCTATCGAGAAGTCGATGATTTTGGGCAAATGTGGCGCGCCCATGAACATCAGCAGATGGAGCATCGCGGCATGTTCCATGAAGCCGGCAATTACGCCGCCGTGGATCGCCGGAAGCGTAGGATTGCCGATGTTGTCCTGATTCTTGGGAAGCCGGAAAACCATCTCATCGCCCAGCCGCAGGCACTCGATACCGATGAGCCGGGCGTACGGGACCATATTCAAGAGTGCATCGTAATCGTTATTGGCGTGAGCCTCGCTGACCAATGCGTCGAGGTCCAGATGACTCATTTCGCCGTCTCCGACGTTGTCACGAAGCTGTTCTTACCCATGCGCATAAAGGCGCCGACCACGTGGGCAATTGGCTCATTGATATCGCGCTGATACGCGACTCCACGGGTAAAAATCACCGTTGGTGTCATGCGATAGCATTCGGCAAAGCCAAACACATCGTGATTCGGCTCGGCGGGATGCATGTAGTCGATGCGCAAATCAAGCGTCGGGCAGATCTCGAGCTCCGGCAGTGCGCATGCCGTCGAGATACCGCAAGTGGTATCCATCAACGTTGTGATCGCTCCGCCGTGAATGCGTCCGGTCTCAGGATTGCTGACGATCTTTTCGCTATACGGAAGGCGCAGCGTGAGCCCCTTGGCGTTAGCTTGCTCGACACGCATACCAAGGACCTGACAGTGGCGTAACAGGAAAAGGAAGCGCTGGGTACGCTCCAGTATCAGACTATCGCTCATGCGAATTCTCAGAAAGGATCAAGCCACACAGTTTACCGGCCCTCCCAGCGCGAGCCCTACTCCTTAGGCTGTTCGACCGGCAAGGTTGGCGTGAAAACCATCACTTTAAGTACATCGGAATGAAACTCTCGCCGGTACAAAACCAGCATCACACCGGTCGTCACCACCATGAAGAACCAGGGATGGATGAACCAGGACAAGGTAGCCATCCCGAAGTAATAAGCCCTCAGACCGAAGTTGAACTGGTTTGCGGCCATCGAGATCACTCTGGCAGCCCGCTCGGCGAACGACTTGCGCTCGAGGTCACTCACGTTGCGCTCACCCGCCATCGGCGCCGAGGCTACTAGCACTGCCGCGAAGTTGTACTGCCGCATGCACCAGCTAAAAGTGAAAAACGCGTAAACGAACACAACCGCCAACGCCAACAGCTTGATCTCGGAAAGCCCGCGGCTGACCGGCTGTGCAAATGGCAAATCTGCCAACAGCGAAACGGCACGTTCCGACGCACCCAGCGCGGTCAGAATACCCGCCAGAATGATCAAGGTGCTGGATGCGAAAAATCCCGCATTACGCTCCAGATTGCCGATCACATTGGCATCGGCAATACGGTTGTCGCGCAGCAGCATGCGTCGCATCCAGTCCTGACGATACAGATGCAGGACGCTAGCAAGGCATGCCGTGTCCCTGCCTCGCCAGCTTGCGTAACGGGTGTAGCCGGCCCAGCACAGCACGAACCACGCGACAGCTATCAGATGAGGCAGCAAATGATTGGGAATCAGCATGATAATTCCTCTGGACACATGCGCCGGATTATAGCCAGCGGAACCGCTGGCCAGGCACCTAGGCAGCCAATCTTACGTCAGGACCCACAGGCGTCATGACGCGAGTCGGCGCCGGCCAAGCAGCCGATCTATCACGAACGCAATCGCCAAAGTCACCAGCACAGGAACCAGCCAGCCCATGCTCTGCGCGGCCAACGGTAATTGGGTGAACAGAACCGGAACCAGATCGTTGAAGCCTGCCGCTGACAACCCATCCACGACACCGAAAACCAATGTCACAGCCATCACCGGGACAAAAATTCGGCGGGGCGAAACCCAGCAACCATCAAGCAAGCTCAGTGCCACCAACATGATCGCCAGGGGATAGAGTCCGACCAGTACTGGCACTGACACACTGATCAGCTGTGTCAGGCCCTGATTGGCTACCAACAGGCTGAACAAGGTGAACACCACCACGACTGTGCGATAGCCAACCGGAATCAAACTGCTGAAAAACTCACCACAGGCAGTCGTCAGTCCGACTGCGGTGGTCAGACAGGCGAGCGTAATCACGACCGCAAGCAGCAGACTGCCCGGGGTACCGAACGTATGCTGTACATAGGAGGTGAGAATCTGCACGCCGTTTTGCGCCTCCCCGGCAATGCCCTGACTGGTTGCACCCAAGTAGAACAACGCCAGGTAAACCAGCGACAGGCCAAGCGCGGCTATTGCGCCGGCAATAACTGAATAGCGGGTCACCAGCGCGGGATCGGATACGCCGCGATCACGGATCGCCGTCGCGATCACGATGCCGAATACCAGCGCGCCGAGCGTATCCATCGTCAGATATCCTTCCAGAAATCCTTTCAGCAACGGGCTGTTGCGGTAGCTCTCAGCGGTCACCCCGATGTCGCCAGCCGGCGCGAACACAGCAGCGCCGCCCAGCACCAATAGTGCAGCCAGTAGCACCGGCGTGATGAACTTGCCGACCCGGTTAACCAGCTGACCTGGATTCACTGCCAAGAACAAAGTCGCTGAAAAGAACAGCACCGTATAAACGAAAAGGGGTATTGCTGTGTTGCCGCTAAAGGGCGCAACCCCCATTTCGAACGAAACCACCGCTGTCCGGGGTGTCGCGAACAGCGGACCGATAGCCAGGTACACCGCAACCGCCAGCAGCGTGCCGGCGCCACGCCCCAGTGGCGCCGTCAAGCGATCCATGCCGCCGCCAACCCGTGCCAGCGCAACCACGGTCAGCAAGGGTAAACCGACGCCTGTCAGCAAAAAACCCAGCGCGGCAGACCAGAGTGACTGCCCTGCAGCCAGCCCAGCGCTGGGTGGAAAAATGATGTTGCCGGCGCCAAGAAACAGCGCGAACGTCATGAAGCCAAGAGCCAGCAAATCGAGGCCTTTCAGTCGAGTCATTGAACTATCACCACTACAGAAGATTCCGGCGCGCAGAACGCATAAGCGCTTGCTTCCAGCTACGACCCATGCCGAGTCGCCTGAAAAAAGCACGCACCTTAATCGAAATGGCCCACGAGGGCGAGGAATCAAAGGCCCACAAGAGAGGCGGCGCAGAAGCCGGACGCGTGCTGGGCGGGTTCGATACGACGATGCCATGAAGCCGTTTGTTGCCCTGCAGAAACAAAAATGCCAGTCAGACAAGCTGACTGGCATCGGGCATCGCTAGGTACAGATCAGGCCTGCTTGACTTCCCAGCCGGTGATTTCCGCCAGCGCTTTGCCGATATCGGCAAGCGAGCGAACGGTCTTCACGCCAGCGTCCTGCAGCGCAGCGAACTTCTCGTCAGCCGTTCCCTTGCCGCCGGAGATGATCGCGCCCGCATGGCCCATGCGCTTGCCAGCCGGAGCAGTTACACCTGCGATGTAGGAAACCACTGGCTTGGTGACGTTTGCCTTGATGTACGCCGCAGCCTCTTCCTCGGCCGAACCACCGATCTCGCCAATCATGACGATTGCTTCGGTCTGCGGATCTTCCTGGAACAGCTGGAGGATATCGATGAAGGTCGAACCTGGAATCGGGTCGCCACCGATACCTACGCAGGTCGACTGACCGAAACCGGCGTCAGTGGTCTGCTTGACTGCTTCGTAGGTCAAGGTGCCGGAACGGGACACAATACCGACCTTGCCAGGCAGGTGGATGTGACCCGGCTGGATACCGATCTTGCACTCACCGGGGGTAATTACGCCCGGGCAGTTCGGCCCGATCAGGCGAACGCCCATCTCGTCACACTTGATCTTCACTTCCAGCATGTCGAGGGTCGGAATGCCTTCGGTGATGCAGACAATCAACTTGATACCGCCGAACACTGCTTCAAGGATGGAGTCCTTGCAGAAGGGTGCGGGAACATAGATAACCGACGCATCAGCGCCCGTCGCTTCGACCGCTTCTTTTACAGTGTTGAAAACTGGCAGACCGAGGTGCGTAGTACCGCCCTTGCCGGGCGTCACGCCGCCGACCATTTTGGTGCCGTACTCGATAGCCTGCTCGGAGTGGAAGGTGCCCTGCGAGCCGGTGAAGCCCTGGCAGATGACCTTGGTGTCTTTATTGATCAGGACGCTCATTACTTGCCCTCCGCGGCTTTGACGACTTGAATGGCCGCATCGGTCAGGCTGGTCGCACCGATGATGTTCAGACCACTTTCACCCAGCATTTTGGCGCCGAGCTCGGCGTTGTTGCCTTCCAGGCGCACAACTACCGGTACTTTGACGCCGACTTCCTTCACCGCGCCAATAATGCCTTCGGCAATCATGTCGCAGCGAACGATGCCGCCGAAGATGTTGACCAGAACCGCCGCGACGTTGTCATCGGAGAGGATGATCTTGAACGCTTCGGTCACACGTTCTTCGGTCGCGCCACCACCGACGTCGAGGAAGTTCGCAGGCTTGCCACCGTGCAGGTTGACGATGTCCATGGTGCCCATCGCCAGCCCGGCACCGTTGACCATGCAGCCGATGTTGCCGTCTAGTGCGACGTAGTTGAGCTCCCACTTGGCAGCGTGCGCTTCGCGAGGATCGTCCTGCGACGGATCCTGCATACCGCGCAGCTTGGGCTGACGGTAGATGGCGTTACTGTCGATGTTCAGCTTGGCATCGAGACAATGCAGGTTGCCGTCTTTCTTGATAACCAGCGGGTTGACTTCCAGCAAGGCCAGATCGTAGTCAACGAAGAGCTTGGCAAGGCCGACGAAGATATGGACGAACTGCTTGACCTGATCGCCCTTGAGACCGAGCTTAAATGCCAGCTCACGCCCCTGGAATGGCTGAGCGCCAACCAGCGGATCGATGGTTGCCTTGAGGATTTTCTCAGGCGTGTCGTGAGCGACTTTTTCGATATCGACGCCGCCTTCCGTGGAGGCCATGAAGACCACACGACGGGTAGCGCGATCAACCACGGCCCCCAAATACAGCTCTTTCTCGATATCAGTGCACGCTTCAACGAGAATCCGGCTAACCGGCTGACCATTGGCGTCAGTCTGGTACGTGACCAGGCGCTTATCCAGCCACTGCTCGGCAAATGCACGGGCTTCGTCCTTGCTACGAACCAGCTTTACGCCACCCGCTTTGCCACGACCGCCTGCGTGCACCTGGGCTTTAACAACCCACTCAGTGCCTCCGATTTGGTCACAGGCTTCAGCCGCTTCCTTTGGGCTATCAACCGCATAGCCTTTGGAAACTGGCAATCCGTATTCGGCAAACAGTTGCTTACCCTGATATTCGTGAAGATTCATCTTAGCTACCGTTCGGTTTGATGTGCATCAGACGTCACTTGTTGGTGCCGTCGCCTCAAGTCGCTGAAAACTATCGAGGATACCTTTCAAGGACCTGTCATACCTTGCGCGAAGGTATTCGGCGGCTGCACCAGACGCTGAGTCCGGTGCACGCCGCCATTTTCTGCTGCGCTGTTAGCGCTTCTTGCGATTGGCGATGTGAATAGCGTGACCATTCACCGCCAGTGCAGCTTCGTGCAGTGCTTCGGACATGGTCGGGTGCGAGAAGACCATCATGCCGAGATCTTCAGCGCTGGTACCGAACTCCATGCCGATCGCGCCTTGCTGAACCAGTTCAGCCGCAGCCGGACCCATGACGTGTACGCCGAGTACACGGTCGGTTTTAGCATCGGCGATGACCTTGACCAAGCCAGCCGTGTCGTTGGCCGCCATAGCGCGACCGCTGGCAGCGAACGGGAAAGTGCCGACGTTGATTTCAACGCCCTCAGCCTTCAGCGCCTGCTCGGTCTTGCCTACCCACGCGATTTCCGGGTGGGTATAGATGACCGACGGAACCAAGTCGTAGTTCATTTGCGACTTGTGACCAGCGATACGCTCGGCGACCATCACACCCTCTTCCGAGGCCTTGTGCGCGAGCATGGCTCCACGGACCACGTCACCAATGGCGTAAACGCCTGGCACGCTGGTTGCGCACTGATCATCGACGAAAATGAAGCCGCGCTCGTCCATATCGACACCCGCATCAGCGGCGAGCAAATCGGTGGTCACCGGACGGCGCCCGACTGCAACGATCAGCTTGTCGAAGGTCTGCTGCTGCTCGCCTTCGGCGTTGGTGAAGTTGACGGTAACCTGATTGCCGTTCACCTGAGAGCCAGTGACCCGAGCGCCAAGCAGAATCTTCAACCCCTGCTTGCTCAGTACTTTGAAGGCTTCCTTTGAAATCTGCTCGTCAGCGGCAGGCAGGAACTTGTCCATTGCTTCGAGAACGGTTACCTCCGCACCAAGACGCGCCCACACCGAGCCCAGTTCTAGGCCGATAACGCCAGCGCCGATAACGCCAAGCTTGGCCGGGACGCTTTGGAAATCCAGTGCGCCGGTGGAGTCAACGATGATGTTCTGGTCAACCGGTGCAGGCGGAATGTCGACTGGCTTGGAACCGGACGCCAGAATTACATTTTCCGCACCCAGCACTTGGGCGTTGCCGTCGAGGCCGGTAACTTCGACCTGCTTGCCGCTGAGCAGCTTGCCGTGGCCTTCGAACACGGTCACACCGTTTGCCTTCAACAGACCAGCAACACCGCCGGTGAGGTTCTTAACGATCTGGTCCTTTCGGGCCACCATGGTCGGAACGTCCATGGCCACTTCGCCGGTACTGATCCCATGAACCTTGAAGCTCTCATGGGCTTCGTGGAACTTGTAGGAGCTGTCCAGCAGCGCCTTGGACGGAATGCAGCCGACGTTCAGGCAAGTGCCACCAAGCGCGGTCTTGCCTTCCTTGCCCTGGTACTTCTCGATGCAGGCGGTCTTCAAACCCAATTGGGCTGCGCGAATGGCTGCTACATAACCGCCGGGGCCGGCACCGATGACGACGACGTCGAATTTCTGGCTCATTACGAATCCTCTTTTCTAAGCGGCAAGCGACACGCTACAAGCCGCAAGTGCGCTGCCTTTCGTACAGCGACCACTTGCTACTTGTAACTGTCTTTTAGATATCCAGCAGCAGACGGGCCGGATCTTCCAGCAGGTTCTTGATGGTCACCAGGAAGCTGACCGCTTCCTTGCCGTCGATCAGGCGATGATCATAGGACAACGCCAAGTACATCATGGGACGAATGACCACTTGACCGTTGATGGCCATCGGGCGTTGCAGAATGTTGTGCATGCCCAGGATGGCGGCTTGCGGCGGGTTGACGATTGGGGTCGACATCATCGAACCGAACGTACCGCCGTTGGTGATAGTGAAGGTACCTCCGGTCATTTCGTCGATCGACAATTTGCCATCACGGGCCTTCTTGCCAAAGGTCGCAATGCCGCTTTCGACTTCAGCCAGATTCATCAGCTCCGCATTGCGCAGGACCGGTACGACCAGACCACGGTCACTGGAAACGGCGACGCCGATGTCCTGATAACCGTGATAGACGATGTCGGTACCATCAATCGAGGCGTTGACCGCCGGGAAGCGCTTCAGCGCCTCGACGGACGCTTTGACGAAGAAAGACATGAAGCCCAGGCGTACGCCATTGTGGGTCTTCTCGAAAAGATCCTTGTACTTCGAACGCAGCGCCATGACCTCAGTCATGTCGACTTCATTGAAGGTCGTCAGCATCGCCATGTTCGACTGTGCCTCGACCAAACGCTCAGCCACCTTGGCACGTAGGCGGGTCATCGGCACGCGCTTCTCGGTCCGATCACCACCAGTGGTGACAGGAGCAGCAGCAGTGCTGGCGGCAGGCTTGCTTGAAGCCGGGGCGGACTTCTTGGCCTCGATAGCGGCGACCAGATCTTCTTTGGTGACGCGTCCGTCTTTGCCGGTGCCCTTCACGCTGTTCGGGTCGATGCCGTTTTCTTCGGCCAGCTTGCGGGCTGCAGGCGCGAGGATGGCATCTTCTCCACCGGTAGCGGGGCCCGCAGCAGGAGCGTTGGCTTGTGCAGGTGCAGCAGCTGGAGCGGCAGGAGCAGAGGCAGTAGCGCCCGCATCCAGCTTGCCAAGCAGCTCGCCGCTGAGCACGGTATCGCCTTCGTTTTTGACGATTTCACTCAGCACGCCGTCCGCTTCGGCCAGCACTTCCATAACGACCTTGTCGGTCTCGATGTCGACAATCAATTCGTCACGCTTTACCGCATCGCCCGGCTGTTTGTGCCAGGTCGCAACTGTGCCGTCAGCAACCGATTCCGGAAATTGAGGGGCTTTGATCTCGATAGCCATTAGCTGGGTCCTATTTGATTCGGTTTTACATAGAGGCCGCGGTGTCCGCGGCCTCTTGCAAGAATGATTAAACGGTGAAGGCGTCCTGCAGCAGTTTTTCCTGTTGCTCTGCGTGCATGGAGGCATAACCGACTGCAGGCGCAGCAGACGCTTCACGACCCGCGTATTGCAAGAACAGCTCTTTCTTGTGTGCGATGGCAACGCGACGCATGTGATGCTGGCTGCAATACCAGGCGCCCTGATTCATCGGTTCTTCCTGACACCAGACGATGTTCTTGAGGTTCTGGTAAGGCGCTAGCACCTCCGCCAGGTCCTCTTCCGGAAACGGATACAGCTGTTCCAGACGAACAATTGCGATGTCGTCACGACCTTCACTGCGGCGCTTGTCCAGCAGATCGTAATAGACCTTGCCGCTGCACATGACAACGCGTTCGACCTTGCCTGGATCGATCTGATCGATCTCGGGGATCACTGTCAGGAACGAGCCTTGAGTCAGGTCTTCCAGGGTCGAGGTCGCCAGCTTGTGGCGCAGCAGTGACTTCGGCGTCAGCGCTACCAGAGGCTTGCGCAGGGGACGGATCGCCTGCCGACGCAGCATGTGATAGACCTGAGCAGGTGTCGTCGGTACACAGACCTGGATGTTGTGCTCGGCGCACAGCTGCAGGTAGCGTTCCAAACGCGCGGACGAGTGCTCCGGACCTTGCCCTTCGTAACCATGCGGCAACAGCATGGTCAGCCCGCACAGCCGGCCCCATTTGTGCTCGCCACTGGTGATGAACTGGTCGATCACGACCTGAGCACCATTCGCGAAGTCCCCGAACTGCGCTTCCCACACCACCAGTGCGTTGGGCATGGTAGTGGCATAGCCGTACTCAAACGCTAGTACTGCCTCTTCCGATAGGAAGGAGTCGTACAGGTCGAAGCGAGGCTGACCTTCATAAAGATGCTGAAGTGGAATATAGGTGCTGCCATCCTTCTGGTTGTGCAACGCCGCGTGACGGTGCGAGAAGGTGCCGCGACCGACGTCCTGGCCACTGATGCGAACCGGGTGGCCTTCGAACAGCAGGGTTGCATAAGCCAGTGTCTCGGCATAGCCCCAGTTGATGGCGAGCGCACCGGCACCCATCTTCTGACGGTCTTCGAGAATCTTCGACACCTGACGCTGAACCACGAAGCCTTCCGGCACCGTCAGCATCTTGCTGGACAGTTCCTGCAACGCCTTCAGTTCGAACCGCGTGTCGTAACGAGCGGTCCAGGTATGGCCCAGATATGGACGCCAATCAACGAACAATTCCTTGTTCGGCTCTTTGACCAGGCTCTTGACGACGTGAAGGCCGTTATCCAGCGCAGTCCGGTACTCGTCAACCTTGGCCTGAACGCGCTCGTTGTCGAGCACGTTGGTCTGCGTCAACGCATCGGCATAGAGCTCGCGCGTGGTGCGTTGTTTAGAGATTTTCTGATACATCAGTGGCTGAGTGCCGCTGGGCTCATCCGCTTCGTTATGACCGCGACGGCGGTAGCAGATCAGGTCGATGACGATGTCACGCTTGAACTGCATCCGGTAATCGACGGCAAGCTGCGTGACGAACAGAACAGCTTCAGGATCATCCGCATTTACGTGGAAGATCGGCGCCTGGATCATTTTTGCAACGTCAGTCGCATACTCAGTAGAGCGCGCGTCTTCTTGCTTGTTGGTGGTAAAGCCAACCTGATTGTTGATCACGATCCGGATGGTACCCCCCGTGCGATAGGCACGAGTCTGGGACATCTGGAAGGTTTCCATGACAACGCCCTGCCCCGCCACGGCGGCATCCCCGTGAATCGTGACCGGCAGCACCTTGTCACCAACCGCATCACACCGGCGATCCTGACGGGCACGAACGGAGCCCTCAACCACCGGCGACACGATTTCCAGGTGCGACGGGTTGAACGCCATCGCCAGGTGTATTTCGCCACCCGGGGTCATCACGTTGGAAGAGAACCCCTGGTGATACTTCACGTCACCGGAACTGAGCCCTTCGACCTTCTTGCCTTCAAACTCGTCGAACAGGTCGCGCGGGTTCTTACCAAAGGTGTTGACCAGGACGTTGAGGCGGCCACGGTGGGCCATGCCAATTACGATCTCCTTAGTGCCGTAGGAGCCTGAGCGTTGGATTATTTCATCCAGCAATGGAATCAGACTCTCACCACCTTCCAGGCCAAACCGCTTGGTACCTGGATACTTGGTACCCAGGTACTTTTCCAGGCCCTCGGCTGCGGTCAGGCGCTCAAGCAGGTGACTCTTGATTTCAGGCGAGAAGGACGGGCGGCCACGAACACTTTCGAGCCTCTGCAGAAACCAGTTGCGCTGGTCCGAGTCCACGATGTGGGTAAATTCAGCCCCAATAGTGCGGCAATAAGTCTCTTGCAGCGCCTGGTGGATCTCACGCAAGGTTGCCTGATCTTTGCCCATGGCCAAGTCGCCGGTACGGAAAACCGTATCCAGGTCCGCGTCGGTCAACCCGTAGTTGTTAATGGCCAGGTCAGCTGGAGCGGGCCGTTGTTGCAGACCGAGCGGGTCGAGCTGGGCAGCCTGATGGCCACGCATCCGGTACGCCTGGATCAGACGTAGAACTTCGACCTGCTTCTTCTCATGCTCGCTACTGACGCTGCCTGCCGAAACGGGCTGGGCACGACGCTGGTTCTTGGCCAGCAGGACGAAGTGATCGCGGATTGTCGAATGCGATACGTCGGCCGCAGCCCCGCCACTGACGGGCAGCTTCTGGAAGTAGGTGCGCCACTCTTCGGGCACAGCGTTGGGATCGTGCAGGTAGAGCTCATATAGCTCTTCCACATAGGCAGCGTTACCACCGGATAGGTGGGCACTGTCCCACATGCGCTGCATTACGCTTTCTTGCATGTCTGGTCACCTTCGATAAGGAGACACCACCAGCGTGGAGACCGCAGCATGACTTCCCAAGTTCTGAAGCAGCGACCCAGGTAAAGCCACTACGGACCGCGCAGATAGTTTCCGAGAACCACCCCGGATGCCCCTGCTGGTCATCAAATTTTCAGAGCGAAACCACGGCTTTGTGAGCTGGGGTTCCTACTAAGACTGCGGCGCCGTCGTTTGAACTCTGGCGCCGTAGGTGTCGCGGTGAAGCATCAAGGGTCTGCAACTACTATCAGTACTCGCAGACACCTCCGAGTATCAGGTTGCGCTCTGCAGGAGCATGTTCCGCACATGGCCAATGGCCTTGGTCGGATTCAACCCTTTCGGGCAGACGCTCACACAGTTCATGATGCCCCGGCAGCGAAACACGCTGAACGGATCATCCAACTCAGACAGACGATTCTCGGTCTCGGTGTCGCGGCTGTCGGCCAAGAAACGATAGGCCTGCAGCAGCGCAGCGGGACCGAGGAACTTGTCAGGGTTCCACCAGAAGGAAGGGCAGCTGGTCGAGCAGCAAGCACACAGGATGCACTCGTACAGACCGTCCAGCTTCTCGCGATCTTCCGGGCTTTGCAGACGTTCGATAGCCGGAGCAGGCGTATCGTTCATCAAATAAGGCCGAACCTTCTCGTACTGCTTATAGAAGATGCCCATATCGACGGCCAAGTCACGAATAACTGGCAAACCAGGTAGCGGACGAACGACCAGCTTGTTGCCTTTGACCACAGACGACAGCGGCGTAATACAGGCCAGTCCATTCTTGCCGTTCAGGTTCATGCCGTCGGAGCCACAAACCCCTTCACGGCACGAGCGACGATAAGAGAAGCCTTCGTCCTGTTCCTTGATGAGGGCAAGCACGTCGAGCACCATCAGGTCTTTACCGTCGGTATTGACCTGGAAGTCCTGCATGTAGGGCTTTACGTCTTTATCCGGGTTATAGCGATAAACGCTCACTTGCAACATATCGGCGACCTCAGTAAGTCCGAACCTTAGGCTCGAAAGTCGGAACAGTCTTCGGAGAGAAATTCACGGCACGCTTAGCTACGCGCTTCTCACCCGGGAAGTACAGGGTGTGGCACAGCCAGTTTTCGTCATCCCGCTCTTCGAAATCCTCGCGAGCATGCGCGCCGCGCGATTCCTTGCGATTCTCTGCAGCGATGGCAGTTGCTTCAGCCACTTCCAGCAGGTTCTGTAGCTCCAAAGCCTCGATACGCGCGGTGTTGAAGGCCTGGCTCTTGTCGGAGATCTTGACCGTAGCGATGCGCTGGCGCAGATCGGCAAGCTGAGCGATGCCTTTCTGCATGTACTCGCCCGTACGGAATACGCCAAAGTAGTTCTGCATGCAGCTCTGAAGCTCTTTGCGTAACGACGCGACGTCTTCGCCCTCGGTCCGCTCGTTCAGACTGGCGAGGCGATTCAGCGCAACGTCCAGATCGGTTTCAGTCGCACCGCGGTGCTCGATACCGTCCTTCAGGGCTTTCTCCAGATGGAGACCAGCCGCGCGACCGAATACAACAAGATCAAGCAGCGAGTTGCCACCCAAACGATTGGCACCATGAACCGATACGCATGCCACTTCGCCTACTGCGAACAACCCATCGATAATCTTGTCGTTTCCGTTAGCATCCTGGGTCATCGCCTGGCCATGAATGTTAGTGGCGATGCCACCCATCATGTAGTGACAGGTCGGAACCACAGGCACTGGAGCAGTAACAGGATCGACATGCGCGAAGGTCTTCGACAGCTCGCAGATACCAGGCAGGCGGCTGTGCAGCACCTCCTCACCGAGGTGGTCGAGCTTCAGCATCACGTGATCGCCGTCCGGACCACAACCGTTACCAGCCAGGATTTCCTTGACCATCGACCGTGCAACCACGTCACGACCCGCCAGATCCTTCGCGTTTGGAGCATAACGCTCCATGAAACGCTCGCCATGCTTGTTGATCAGGTAACCACCCTCGCCGCGGCAACCTTCGGTCACCAGTACGCCAGCACCGGCAATACCGGTCGGGTGGAACTGCCACATTTCGATGTCCTGAACCGGAACACCGGCACGCAGCGCCATACCGATACCGTCACCAGTATTGATCAGGGCGTTGGTCGTCGACGCGTAGATACGGCCCGCACCACCAGTAGCCAGAACCACGGCCTTGGAGCGGATATAGACTGTTTCGCCGTTTTCAATGCAGATCGCAATGATGCCAACGATAGCGCCATCCTGGTTCTTCACCAGGTCCACGCCGTACCACTCATTAAGGAAGGACGTGCCCGCCTTCAGGTTGGCCTGATACAGGGTATGCAGCAGTGCATGACCGGTACGGTCAGCGGCCGCGCAGGTGCGAGCAGCCTGCCCCCCCTTTCCGTAGTCCTTGGACTGACCACCGAATGGACGCTGATAGATGCGACCCTGTTCGGTACGGGAGAATGGCAAGCCCATGTGCTCCAGTTCGAACACAGCCTCCGGACCAACGGAACACATGTATTCGATAGCATCCTGGTCGCCAATATAATCGGAGCCCTTGACGGTATCGTACATATGCCAGCGCCAATCATCGTTCGGATCGGCCGAGGCGATGGCACAGGTAATGCCACCTTGTGCTGATACGGTATGCGAGCGAGTCGGGAAAACCTTGGTCACCACCGCAGTTTTATGGCCACCTTGAGCCAATTGCAGCGCAGCGCGCATGCCCGCGCCACCGCCACCAATGATGATGGCGTCATAAGAAAGAGTACGAATGCTAGCCATGGATCAGATACCCCAAAGAATCTGCACGCCCCAGACGAAGAAAGTGAACATGGCTATGCCACACACCGCCTGGAAGAGAAAACGCACGCCGGTAGCCCACTTTCCGATAGCCATGTTGGTCAGGTAGTCAGTGGAAATCGTCCACATACCAACCCATGCATGAACACTGAGGGCAACGAGTGCAAGGAGACTAAAGATGCGCATCCACTGGGCGGAGAACAACGCGTGCCACTGAGCGTACTCCAGCCCCGGATTTACCATCAGGTATCCGATCAGGAAGAGAAAATAAGCCGCCAGGACAACCGCTGAAACGCGCTGAGCCATCCAATCGTAAAGCCCTGAACGGGAAAAGTTGGTGACATTGGTTACCATATCCAAACTCCCGCCAGAACGATCAGCACAGCCGATACGGCCAAAACGATTTTCGAGCCCAGCTTCCCGCCTTCCAGCGTTTCGCCGTGGCCGGTATCCATGACCAAATGGCGCACACCGGCCACCAGGTGATACAGCAACGCAGAGAGCAGAGCCCATACCACCAGCTTCGCCAGCGGACTACCGAGATACGCCTTGACCTCCTCGAAGCCTTCAGCAGAAGACAAAGAGGCATCAAGCGCTAGCAGCAGGACGGCCACACCAACAAACAAGATCACGCCGGAAACGCGGTGAAGGATTGAGGTGTACGCAGTGATTGGGAGTTTTATTGTCCTAAGATCTAGGTTTACAGGTCGTTGGCTTTTCACGGCTTTTTTTCACACTTGAGAGCCCCGAAACCGCAGGGCAAAGTTGTTGGGAAGAGCACGCAGCGGTACCCGCCACCCACGAGTGACAACCCACAGGAAACTGCCTGTTAGGCCCCTGCCGGTCGGTCGTCGATTATAAACAGTTAGGTCGCTAATGACAATGTGGTGAAGTGCCACTAAAGGCGGATGGCGCCTCGGTTTGTAATTCGCGTAAATAGCTTTTTCTGTGATGCGAATTCAACCCTAAACCCCTCTACAGCTAGCGGCCAGCCCAAATTGACTTTGTGATTTATCTCACTATAGTGATGCGGGCCCTGCGTGGGGGGCCATGATGATTCCAAGCATAAAACAGGAGGCCATACATGGCTGACAACAAAGCGCAGTTGATCATCGAAGGCGCAGACGCCATCGAACTGCCCGTTCTATCCGGCACCGTAGGGCCCGACGTAATCGACGTACGAGGCTTGACCTCCACGGGTCGCTTCACCTTCGACCCCGGCTTCATGTCCACCGCCTCTTGCGAATCCAAAATCACCTATATTGATGGTGACAAGGGAATTCTGCTGCATCGCGGCTACCCGATTGAGCAGCTGGCCGAAAAAGCCGATTATCTCGAGACCTGTTACCTGCTGCTAAACGGCGAACTGCCGACCGCCGAAGAAAAGGCGAAATTCATCAGCACCGTCAAGAACCACACAATGGTTCATGAGCAGCTCAAGTCATTCCTCAACGGCTTTCGCCGTGATGCGCATCCGATGGCAATCATGTGCGGCGTGGTAGGCGCGCTCTCTGCCTTCTATCACGACTCCTTGGACATCAACGACCCGCACCACCGCGAGATTTCTGCAGTGCGCCTGGTCGCGAAAATGCCGACCCTCGCTGCCATGGTTTACAAGTACTCCATGGGTCAGCCGATGATGTATCCACGCAACGACCTGAACTACGCTGAAAACTTCCTGCATATGATGTTCAACACACCATGCGAAGTGAAGCCGATCAGCCCGGTTCTGGCCAAAGCCATGGATCGCATCTTCATTCTGCATGCGGACCATGAGCAGAACGCTTCGACGTCCACCGTCCGCCTGGCCGGTTCAACTGGCGCTAATCCGTTCGCCTGCATCGCGGCTGGCATTGCCGCACTTTGGGGTCCGGCACATGGCGGCGCCAACGAAGCCGTACTCACTATGCTGGACGAGATTGGCGACGTTTCGAACATCGAAAAATTCCTGGCCAAGGCTAAGGACAAGAACGATCCGTTCAAGCTGATGGGCTTTGGACACCGCGTTTACAAGAACTTCGATCCACGCGCAAAGGTCATGAAGCAGACCTGCGACGAAGTACTGAGCGAACTCGGCATCAACGATCCGCAGCTCGAGCTTGCAATGAAGCTTGAAGAGATCGCGCTGAACGATCCCTACTTCGCCGAACGCAACCTCTACCCGAACGTTGACTTCTACTCCGGTATCATTCTCAAGGCGATTGGCATTCCAACCAGTATGTTCACCGTGATTTTCGCGCTGGCACGTACTGTCGGCTGGATCTCGCACTGGAAAGAAATGATTGCGATGGGTCAGAAGATCGGTCGTCCACGCCAGCTGTATACCGGTCATCCTCAGCGCGACCTGCCTCGCTGAGGCAGCGCGAACCGTTAGCCCTGAATTCGACCTAATAGCGTTCAGGATCAGCGGTCCACAGACGCCCGGCGCAACGCACCGGGCGTTTTTGTTCTGGACCAGATCAAGTCGTCCCCGGGGACGGTAGATGCGGATCACCTTGGCTTTGTGAAGGTCGTTAATAGTCTCGGCCAACGCGGTGTCATGGCAGTCGCTCACGTTGCCCTCCGACAGATCTACCCCGGCTTCGGCCTAGCGCCTGATATAGCGACCGAAACGTTCTGCACACCACGGTCGCGATGGTGAACGAACTTCCGCAAAACAAAGATAATCTCGGCTGGAGCCATCGCCGCTCCGCTTGCCAACTTCAAACGGCTTGAAGTTTGTTCGGTCGCCTGCCACCAGTCATTTTCACGATGGGAGCGCCGCCTTCATGCGGCAGGCCGTCAGCTAAACGCTGAAGCCGAGCAACGTCACGGACGACCACTTCCCTGTTTCGTACTTCCAAAATTCCGTGAGCGCGAAAGCTGGCTAGCTCCCGCGACAGTGACTCGATAGCTAAACCCAGGTGATTCGCTATCTGCCATCTGGCCATCGGGAGGCGAAAGCGCGTAGCAGATAAGCCCCGGCTAGCCACCATAGTCATATGATGCAAGATGAACCTGGCGACCCGTGTCTTGGACCTTGGCGCAGCCATCCGTAGTCGAGCCAACCTGCAGTGCTGTAACTCGTGGCCGAGCCGCCGCATCACGAAACGGTTCAGTGCGGAATTGCCCGAGAACTGCTCCAACACGTCGAACGAAATCCTGCATGCCGAGGTTGACTGCATCGCTGTTGCGGTCGTCGTATAGGATCCGTCATAAAGCGCAGAAACCCCTAAGAAATCGCCTGCCAGCATGAACCCGACGATCTGCTGGCTGCCATGTTCATTGGCGGTTGAACTTTGCACAGCCCCGGATCGTATGACATATAAGGCTTCCGCTGGCTGGCCAGCTCTGAACAGTTCGTCCCCTCTGTCTAACAATGGCCCGCTTGTTACGAGCCGTTCCAGCTTCTTTATCTCAGACTTACTTAATACGCCGGGCAGACACTGTGCAGCTCGGATACAACGTCGACAATGCATCTTTGCGGCCTCAACCGGTTTGATGGTTTCCATTCGCACGCTTCCTCGTCCTCGCTGTAGCGCCGACATCATGGATTGGCTGCCCGCAACTAGTGCAACTCACCGACCTTTGCGCCGTAGTCATCGCTGTTCATATGATGGGTTCTAAGAACGATTCCGAGTTGCTCGCGAATCCGCGGGTGAGTTACTTCATCAAGAAGCGCTTCCAGCTCGCGAATACCCCATTTTGCCCACGACCAACCAACCCGAGACGTTCCAAGGTTCGGGAACACCATGCATTGTTCATAGAGCGCGCCTCGAGCTGGAGCAGGGTCAGCCGCATGTTCACGCGATCACGCAATTACTTGGCTGTCGGCCTCACCGCAATGCACCTGTCTGAGCACGCTACGCTGGAGTTCTGTTTTCGCCTCGCTGAGGCTGGCGGTAGCCACCTGCGCCGGTACGCTCTGCACTTAGAAGCTCATTGAGCGCTTCGACCAGCGCTTCGCGAGCAAAACCTGGCTGCGCATATGACTTTTCCGCCTTTCTGATCTGGGCGAGTCGAGGCAGGACACTGCCGATTAGGCCGGACTAAGACGATACCGGTCCTAACAGTGGCCTGACGGCAATCGCGGCGGTGAACTGCGGCCATGCTATGGCGCAAGAGGTATCAGCGATAATGAAAGATAATGCCGCTATGCTGCACTTTTTTTGATGCGACAGCGTTCATGGAGCGAAGGCGTTCATAGATTGAGCAATCCGGACGCTCAAAATCGTATCGGCCCGAGGCAAGCAATAGCCCTAACAGCTTTATTTACGCCCT
This sequence comes from Stutzerimonas xanthomarina DSM 18231, assembly GCF_900129835.1. Classification (GTDB taxonomy): domain Bacteria; phylum Pseudomonadota; class Gammaproteobacteria; order Pseudomonadales; family Pseudomonadaceae; genus Stutzerimonas; species Stutzerimonas xanthomarina. The sequence goes on along the minus strand of NZ_FQXA01000002.1, from coordinate 1,437 downwards.
AGGTTCGCCGCTAGCCGCTAGCCGGTCTTTGCTCCGCAGTATTGATGCTGTGCCCTTTCCCCCGACCTACGGAGCAGGTGCCCCTCATCAGTGGCGCCTAAAGCGAAGCATGCAGCGGCGTGCCATTAGCGCGGCCGGGGGTTGTTCAAAGCAGTGGACCATTGGGTGTTCTCGCAACGAGGGCAGACCGCGTGTTGATGGCTTTCTATGCTTTGAATATGGCCACAGCGCGAACACGCATATATGGCGCTGGCTGGAACTTGCTTATAGGTGGGGCGTTGTTCTGGAGGCAAAACGGACAGCCCTGGCTTTACCACCTCTGACGCGTAATAAAAAAGACTTACATTGCCATCTGTTTCAAGTATGCCCAGGCGCACCTGACCAAGATGCTCAACGCCTTGTACACGCAGCTCCATGAAAAACTCGTCAGCCGAGATGTTCAAGCGGTTCAAGCTGTGCAGCTCATAAAGACCATCTCTAATGATCGTGACTGGCTTGCCTTCCATCCAGTCGGAAAACCGGACGCTGTGGCTCATGATCAGAACGGTGAGCCGATAGAGCAATAACAGCGTAGCGAACACAGCGGTGATAGGCAGCAAGGGTACATCTTCGTAGAACGAGACGTCGCCCGCGGCGGAACCAAGCGTAAGAATTACGACTAGTTCAAATAGCGACAACTGCCGAACGCCACGGCGACCGCTGATTTTCAGGAAGAGAAATACGATGACAAACGCAAAAAGCGCACGGAATGCGACCTCACCGAGAAAAGCGACGGGAAACTCATCCATCAACATGCGCTGCCAATCAAAAGCGGTCATCTACAGCTCCGTCGATCTATCTACGTACCGTTCAGACCGTCACCGCCGACATTCGATCATCTGCCGATGTACAGCGGCTTCCTGACTTCTTCGCTGTCGTAGATCGAGATGGCGGCCATCTCAACGCCCTGCTCCAGCACTCCCTTCTCCGGGGTTGCACCTGCGCGCTCCGCTTGCTGCAGGTGCCGGTGAGTCCGTACCAGAGAATGAGGAGCAGTTACTGAGACCTCCACCTTCTGACGATGAGCTCGCCGTCAAGGTCCGCAGGCGCGGGGTGTACCTATTGCCACGGACCAGCATCGCCGCTGGGACCACCTTGCGGTGATCCGTGCCGGGTCGGTTCCGGGCGATTTCGATCCCCCTCGCATAGCAGCATCAATTATTGGATTGTCAGAGGTTCTTACCCGCGAAACACTTGGATGTAAGGTCGCCGTTGATTACGAAAGGCCGAGACGCCAACGGTGCATCTAAGTCGTCAATGGGCCTCCGAAATCGCCCTTCCTGGTGGTGACGCTCTATGCTGCTGAACGAGCCCCCTGAAACACCGGACATTGTTTCCCCCTTACCATAAGGGATAGGCAAACGGTCGTGTTTATGACTACCAGCAAAGACAGACATA
>NZ_FQXA01000011.1 GCF_900129835.1 Stutzerimonas xanthomarina DSM 18231 | reverse complement strand
GACGTCACCACGGTGCCGTACAAGCAGATCGTCATCGCGGTTGGCGAGGGGGCTAAAGCCTCGCTGAGCGCTTTTGATCACCTGATCCGCAGCTCTGTCGAAGACTGAGCGTCGAGGTAAAAAGAAGGGGAGCAGACGTCGGTCTGCTCCCCTTTTGCTATCGGCCTGTTTTTTTGAATCAGGCGTTGCGTTCCAGATCCGCCACGGTCGCATTGATCCAGTCTTCGGCGCGCTGGTTGAGCTCAGCGGCTGCACGAGGGCCTTCGCTCTCTGCATGCATGGCCGGTCCTATGACGACTTGGATTACCCCCGGCCGCTTGCCCCAACCGGACTTGGGCCAGAACGTACCGGCATTGTGCGCTACCGGTAAGACCGGGAGCTTGGCGTTGACGGCCAGCGCCGCGCCGCTGCGCGAGAACTTGCCGACCTGTCCGACCGGAACGCGTGTTCCTTCTGGAAAGATCAACACCCAGGCGCCCTGCCCCAGTCGCTCCAACCCCTGTTTGGCGACCTGACGGAGTGCCTCTTTTGGGCTATCGCGGTCAATTGCAATCGGCTTGAGCAGCCAGATTGCCCATCCAAAGAACGGAACGTTGAGCAATTCGCGCTTGAGCACCTGACTCAATGGCTCGAAGTAGGCCGACAAAAAAAACGTCTCCCAGGTGCTTTGGTGCTTGGACAAAATCACGCAGGGCTTTTCCGGGATGTTTTCTGCACCACTCACTTCATAGCGCAAACCGATAACGGTCTTGGCCAACCACACGGCGCTGCGACACCAGGTCTGGACGACGAACCGGTAGCGGGTGCGAAACGACATGAAGGGTGCGAACACCAGGCTGACCAAGCACCATGCGAAGGCCGTGAACGACAGCAACAGGTAGAACAACACGATGCGTAGCGGCAGCAAGACGCTCATCGTTTGGCTCCCAGCAGATGATCGACTACGGCAGCCAGGTCATCGAACACCTGGGTGCCGGTTGGCAACGAACCTTCCAACGCCTTAGAGCCTTTTCCGGTGCGAACCAGGTAAGGCACGCCGCCAAGGTGAATTCCGGCAAGCAGATCACGCTGGCTGTCACCCACCACCGGAACGCCCCGGAGGTCATCGAGATGGAAGTGCTCTGCGATTTGCTGGAACAACCCGGGTAGCGGCTTGCGGCAGTTGCAGCCATCATCAGGGCCATGCGGGCAGTGGACGATCAGATCGATGCGGCCGCCCTCTTCCATTGCCAACTGCTGCAGCTTGAAATGCATGTCGCCAAGAGTGGTGGCGTCGAACAGGCCGCGGGCGAGGCCGGACTGGTTGGTAGCAACTGCCACCGTCCAGCCGGCCTTGCACAGCCGTGCGATCGCCTTGATCGAGCCTGGGATCGGAATCCATTCTTCCAGGCTCTTCACATAGGCGTCGGAGTCCTCGTTGATCACGCCGTCGCGATCAAGCACGATCAGCTTCACCGGCTTAGCCAAGTGCGGAAATATCGGCAACGCCAAGGAACAATCCTCTCAACCGGGCAAGCAAGGCATAGCGGTTGGCGCGAACCGAAGCGTCTTCGGCGTTGACCAATACCGCCTCGAAAAAGGCATCCACCGGACCGCGCAGATGCGCCAGACGCTCGAGCGCCTCGCGATACTGACGACCCGCAGCCAGGGGCTGCACGGCTTGTTCGGCCTGCTGCAGCGCAGAATACAAAGAGAACTCGGTGGCGTTGTCGAAGTAACGAGGCTCGATGGTTTCCGGTAGCTTTGCTTCGAACTTGCTCAGCAGATTCGAGACGCGCTTGTTCGCAGCCGCCAAGGCTTCGGCCTCCGGCAGATTGCGGAATGCCTGTACCGCTTGCACGCGCTGATCGAAGTCCAACGCTGAGCCCGGCTGTACGGCACGAACCGATAGATAGGACGCTACCTCGACGCCTTCGTCTTCATACCGCGCACGCAGGCGATCAAAGATGAAGTCGAGAACCTGATCGGCCAATCCTTCGGTTTTGACTTGACCACCGAACTGGCTGATGGAGAAGCGCACAGCGGCAACCAGATCCAGATCCAGACGCTTCTCGATCAGAATGCGCAGGATGCCCAGGGCCGCGCGCCGAAGCGCGTAAGGATCCTTGCTGCCAGTGGGCAACATACCGATACCGAAGATGCCTACCAAGGTATCCAACTTGTCGGCCACAGCAAGGATGGCACCTGTATGGGTACTGGGCAGCTCTGCGCCCGCACCGCGGGGCATGTACTGCTCGTTTAGTGCCAAGGCGACATCGGTGGGTTCACCATCGTTGGCGGCGTAGTAATAACCAGCAATCCCCTGCATTTCGGGAAACTCGCCGACCATTTCGGTGGCCAGGTCGCACTTGCTCAACAGGCCCGCGCGCGCAGCCCACTGTGCATTGCCTTCGGTGCGTTCGGCGATGAACGCGGCCAGCCTGGAGACGCGCACGGCCTTGTCGTACACGGTCCCGAGCTGAGCCTGGAAGACCACGTTTTTCAGGCGCTCATTGAAGCTGTCGAGCTTCTGCTTCTTGTCCTGCTTGAAGAAGAACTCGGCATCAGTGAGTCGTGGACGCACCACTTTCTCGTTACCCGCAACGATCTGAGCCGGATCCTTGGATTCAATGTTTGCGACCGTGATGAAGCGCGGAAGCAGCTTGCCGTTGGCGTCCAGCAGGCAGAAGTATTTCTGGTTGTCCTGCATGGTGGTAATCAGCGCTTCCTGCGGAACGTCCAGGAAGCGTTCTTCAAACGAACACACCAGCGGCACAGGCCATTCGACCAGTGCAGTTACTTCGTCCAGCAGCGCGGGTGGCACGATAGCACTGCCGCTCTGCTCGCCTGCCAGCTGCTCGACACGCTTGGCGATCAACTCGCGACGTTCGGCGAAATCGGCAATGACGTGAGCGCCGCGCAGGTCTTCCAGATAGCTTGTTGGCTTGGAAATTCGCACCGGATTCGGGCTGTGGAAGCGATGCCCGCGAGATTCGCGACCAGCACGCTGAGTGAGGATGGTGCAGTCGATGACCTGCTCACCGAACAGCATGACCAGCCACTGGGTTGGCCGGACGAACTCTTCCTTGCGCGCGGCCCAGCGCATGCGCTTCGGAATTGGCAGCTCGTTAAGCGATGTCTCGACGATAGCGGGCAGCAGCTCGGCAGTTGCCTGGCCGGGAATCGAACGGCTGTACCGGAGTTTTGGGCCGCTGCGGTCGACTTCGGCAAGGTCCACGCCGCACTTGCGCGCAAAGCCCAGGGCGGCCTGGGTCGGTTCGCCTTCGGCGTCGAACGCCGCCTGCAGCGGCGGCCCGTCGAGGTTGATGCTGCGATCAGGCTGCTCGGTGTCGAGCTGCTCGATCAGCACTGCGAGGCGTCGAGGTGCGGCAAACGCCTGTACCCGGCCATGCTTGAGACCAGCGTCCTTCAAGCCTTTCTCGATGCCCGTGCGAAACGCGTCGGACAACTTGCCCAAGGCCTTGGGCGGCAGCTCTTCGGTGCCGAGCTCGACCAGGAAATCCAGTGCACTCATTCTGCTGCCTCCAGCTTGGCCAGTACTTCGTCACGTAGGTCCGGGGTGGCCATGGGGAAGCCGAGCTTGGCGCGTGCCTGCAAATAGCTCTGCGCCACCGAACGAGCTAGCGCGCGAACGCGCAGGATGTACTGCTGTCGTGCTGTCACCGAGATGGCCCGGCGCGCATCCAGCAGGTTGAAGGTATGCGAGGCCTTCAGCACCATTTCATAGGTGGGCAACGGCAGCGCCAGTTCGATCAACCGGTTGGCTTCCGATTCATAGAAGTCGAAGAGTTCGAACAGCTTGTCGACGTTGGCGTGTTCGAAGTTATAGGTGGACTGCTCCACCTCGTTCTGATGGAACACATCGCCATAGGTGACGGTGCCGAACGGGCCGTCCGTCCAGATCAGGTCGTAGACCGAGTCGACGCCCTGCAGATACATCGCGAGTCGCTCGAGGCCGTAGGTGATTTCGCCTGTAACGGGGTAGCACTCGATGCCGCCGACCTGCTGGAAGTAGGTGAACTGGGTGACTTCCATACCGTTGAGCCAGACTTCCCAACCGAGCCCCCAGGCGCCCAGCGTCGGCGATTCCCAGTTGTCCTCGACGAAACGTACATCGTGCACCGAGGTGTCGACGCCGATGCGACGCAACGACTCCAGATACAGATCCTGGATGTTGTCCGGGTTGGGCTTGAGCACGACCTGAAACTGGTAGTAGTGCTGCAGACGGTTAGGGTTCTCGCCATAACGACCATCGGCAGGGCGACGCGAAGGCTGGACATAGGCTGCGTTCCAGGTTTCAGGACCGACAGCGCGCAAGAATGTGGCGGTGTGGAAGGTGCCGGCGCCCATTTCCATATCGTAGGGTTGCAGAACAACGCAACCCTGCTCTGCCCAATAGCTTTGCAGGGCGAGGATCAGGTCTTGGAAGGTGCGCACGGCAGGCGTAGGCTGGGTCAAAATTTCACCTGTGCTGGCTTCGACAGAAAGCCTCGGAGTATACCCGATAACGGCTCGAACCCGTGGAGACACGTGCTCTACGGCGTAGCGCCGGTGGCACTTCCGATCGGCTTTTCGCCGCGTTCAAGGATCTGAAAACATGCCGCGTTGCGCCTGGTGCAGTGACGACCCGTTATACATCGACTACCACGATAGCGAGTGGGGTGTTCCCACTCGTGATCCTCAGGTCCTCTTCGAATTTCTCGTTCTTGAAGGCGCACAGGCGGGACTGTCCTGGATCACGGTGTTGCGCAAGCGAGAGCGTTATCGCCAGGTGTTGTTCGGCTTCGATCCGACGCGTCTGGCACAGATGACCGATGCCGAGATCGACGAACGCATGCTCGACGCCGGCATCATCCGCAACCGTCGAAAACTCGAAGCCGCAAGGCGCAATGCCCAGCTCTGGCTCGAGTTGGACGACCCGGTGGGTTGGTTGTGGTCCTTCGTTGGGGGCGAGCCGAAGGTCAACCATTTCGAGTCGATCAACCAGGTGCCTGCGGTGACCGCCGAAGCCGAGGCCATGAGCCGTGCATTGAAGAAGGCCGGGTTCGGCTTTGTCGGCCCGACCATCTGTTACGCCTATATGCAGGCGTGCGGCATGGTCATGGACCACACCACTGACTGCGATCGTTACCCCGCTCTGGCGCGGGTACCGGCTAGCACCTAAACGGCTGTGACGCCTTAGGGGTAGCCAATCGCGCTAAGCAGTTACACTAGCGTCTTTGATTTTTCGGGAGAGATCCTTGGACAAGCTCAAAGGTGCGCTGGTGGTTGGCTTTCTGCGCCTGTTCGCCCTACTCCCCTGGCGCGCAGTTCAGGGGTCGGGTCGCTTCATTGGCTGGCTGATGTGGAAGCTGCCCAACCGTTCTCGCGAAGTCGCCCGGATCAATCTTTCCAAGTGCTTTCCAGAACTCGATGCTATCGAGCGCGAGCGCTTGCTCGGACAGAGCCTGCAGCAGATCGGCATGGCGTTCACTGAGAGTGCCTGCGCCTGGATCTGGCCAGCAGACAAGACGCTGCGGCTGGTCAAGGAAGTCGAGGGGCTGGAAGTGCTGGAGCAAGCTTTGACTTCAGGCAAGGGAGTCGTAGGCATCACCAGCCATCTGGGCAACTGGGAAGTCCTCAATCACTTCTACTGCGCACAATGCACACCGATCATTTTCTATCGCCCGCCGAAGCTCAAGGCGGTCGATGATCTCCTGCAACGCCAGCGTGTCCAACTGGGCAACAAGGTCGCGCCCTCAACCCGAGAGGGCATCATCAGCGTCATCAAGGAAGTCCGAAAGGGCGGCGCCGTGGGCATACCCGCGGATCCGGAACCCAGCGAGGGCGCCGGCGTTTTCGTGCCGTTCCTTGGCACACAGGCGCTGACGAGCAAGTTCGTGCCTGGCATGCTGACGGGCGGCAAAGCGGTAGGGGTGTTTCTTCACGCGTTGCGCTTGGATGATGGTTCGGGCTACAAGGTCATTCTCGAGGCGGCACCTCCAGCCATGTACGACGAGGACGTCGAGGTCGCGGTGGCAGCCATGAGCGGCGTCATCGAGCGCTACGTGCGGACTTGGCCGAGCCAGTACATGTGGACGATGAAACGCTTCAAAAAGCGGCCAGCGGGCGAAAAACGCTGGTACTAACGACAGCTCACCCAGCAAAGGACTTCAATGGGAAATCCGAATCAGCGGCAGCATCCACGCGCACCCATGAAGTGCCGTATCCGCATTACCCACGAGTCATTTGGCGAGGTGTTCGCACACACCCGAGATCTCTCGGATGGCGGCGTCTACGTAAAACACCCGCAGTTGACCGAGTTGCAGCCGGGCATGACGGTCAGTGGGCAGGTGCAGGATCTCCCCATTCCTGCCCCTGTGCTGCAAATGGAAGTGATGCGTGTCGATGCTGAGGGTGTTGGCTTGCGCTTCGTCCAGCCCGATTAGTAGCGGTCCGGCAGGGTGTGCGACCGGCTGGCGCTAGCTGCCGGCCTGTTTGTTCAGCTTGCGTAGAAACACATCCATTTCCTTCTCGGCTTGCTTGTCACCGTGTGCTTGCGCCGCGAGCAGACCTTGTTCCCAGGCGCGCCTCGCGCCGTCGAGATCCCCACAAGCTTTTAATGCCTTGCCGAGCAGCTTCCAGGCGGCAGAGTATTTCGGATCCTGTTCGACGCAGCGTTGCAAATGAATCGCCGCTTCAGCTGCGTCCCCAAGATCCAGGTAGCCCTTACCAAGCCCGAAGCGCAGCATGGGGTTGTCCATGCCTTTGGCCAGCATCTTCTGCAGTGATTCGATCATTGCGTTCCCCTGGGAAATCCTTCCTGAAGCAGCCGATGAAGCCGTGACGTGCTCTGACCTCTAGCCTAGCTCGCCTGGGTTACCGCACTGAGAAACTCCTGTGTGCGGGTTTCCTGAGGGTTGCCGAACAGCTCGTCCGGGGTGCCCTGCTCGTGGATTCGTCCTTCATTGAAGAAGCACACGCGATCTGCGAATTCCCGAGCGAAACCCATCTGATGGGTCACCATTAGCATCGTCAGGCTGTGCGCATCGCCCAGTCTGCGGATGACATTGAGCACTTCGCCGCAGAGCTCTGGATCCAGCGCTGATGTCACCTCGTCGAACAGCATCACCTTGGGCCGCATCGCCAAGGCACGGGCAATGGCGACGCGCTGTTGCTGGCCGCCGGACAGTTGCGAAGGATAATGGTCGAGTTTGTCTTCCAGCCCGACCATGGCCAGCAGCTCTTCGGCACGCTCGCGGGCTTCCTTTTTCGACAGCCCTAGTACCTGCACCGGTGCTTCCATCACATTCTGCCGGGTGCTCATGTGCGGGAATAGGTTGAAGCTCTGGAACACCATACCCACCTTGCCGCGGACGCGACGCAGATGCCGTGCGTTGGCGCGAACCAGATTGCCACCGGCATCCGGCATGTGGGTCAGCGGCTGGTCATCAACCATGATCACGCCTTCGTCGATATCTTCCAGGGTCATCAGCGCCCGTAAAAGCGTGGACTTACCCGATCCACTGGGTCCGATGATCGCCACCTTCTCGCCCGTTCGGACATCCAGGTTGAGATGGTTGAGTACGGTCAGATCACCGAAGTGTTTGCTCACATCGCGAAACTGCACCATCAGCTCTGGCTCGTTGGCGGTGCTGGCTAGGTTTTGTGTGTCGCCGGCAGGCATCGATGCGTTCATCGGGCAAGCTCCATTCGGTTTTCCAGTCGGCGAACGAACCAGGCGAGGCCGAGACTGAGAATAAGGAAGAACAGGCCGACCATGGTGATCGGCTCCAGGTAACGGAAGTGTTCCGAGCCGATGTTCTTGGCCCGCTGCATGATTTCCACCACGGTGATGGCGGAGAGCACGGGCGTGTCTTTGAGCATCGAGATCATGTAGTTGCCCAGCGCTGGCAGGATGGGTCGCAGCGCCTGCGGCAAGATTACTTTGCGGTAGGCGTTGAGCGGTTTCATGTTCAGCGCCGTCACCGCCTCCCATTGCGCGCGCGGTACCGCGTCGAGTCCGGCGCGGTAGACCTCGGCCGTGTAGCAGGCGTAGTGCAGTGCGATGCCGATGATCCCAGCTTGCAGCGCGGACAGGTTGAAACCGTAGTTGGGCAACACGAAGAACAGGAAATACACCTGAATCAGCAGCGGTGTGCTGCGGATGAACTCGATCAAGCCGGTCATCGGCCAGGACAACCAGCGATGCCGGCTGCGTCGTGCCACCGCCAGGAACAGGCCCAACACGATGGCGATGGAAAACCCGGCAATGGTGATGCCGATGGTTTTCAGTGAGGCATCGAGCAGTCTGGGCAAAATCTCCCAGGCGAAGTTCCAATCGAAGAAGTTCATGACATGCCCCCTCGCATGCGGCCGCGCGCCAGACGCCGCTCTAGGGTGCGCATGGAGAAGTTGATGATCTGCGCGAGCACGAAATACATCACCAGCGCCAGACCGAAGATTTCCAGTGTCATCAGGGTTGCCTGATCAAGCTGACGAGCCCGGAACGCCAGGTCCGACAAGGTGATCAGCGACACCAGCGACGTGTTTTTCAGTAACTCGATCAGCAGGTTGGTACCGGGCGGGATTGCCGCCAGCAGCGCTTGCGGCAGGATGACCCTGCGCAGGCGCTGACCGGCGGTCATGTTCAGCGCCTGACAGGCTTCGTACTGCCCTTCATGCACTGAGCGGATCGCGCCGCGAAGCACCTCGGCACCGTAGGCGCCGATGTTCAGGCCGAGGCCGATCACCGCGACATTGAATGCGCTCATGGCAATGTTGAACGGGGGCATCGGCAGCACAAAATAGAGCCAGAACAGCTGCACCAGCAACGAGCTGCCGCGGAACACTTCGATATAAGCGATGGCCGCCCAGCGCAGCGGCTTGATCGGAGAAAGGCGGCCTAGGGCGCCGATCAGTGCGGCGAGTATCGCCAGCAGCGAGCCAAAAAAGGTGATCTTCACGGTCACCCAGGCTCCCTCTAGCATGAGTGGGAGTAGTTCGTTCATCGTGGATTTCCGGTTAGCGGCGCGGCGATAGGAGCAGGTCGCCCGTCAGGCTTGGCTGCGTGGGAGGGCCGATCGTGGCGCCGGGTAGCGTTACGCGACGGGCAACAGGCCAGTCGAAAGTGGTCGCATCGCAGTGTTGCGACGGAGCCGGAGAGAAGGGGTAGAGCTATCTGAAGGCTATTCACGTGGGAGCCCGGCAGGGGCTCAAAAAGCCCGCGCCGGTTCCTTGTTCATGCGCCAGTGGATCAGGCGCTGCAGAGTTCCTCAGCGGTCTTATCGGTGATGTTCGAGCGGTCGAAGCCGAAGGGCTCGACGGTTTTGAGATGCTCCTCGCTGCCAAGCCATTTCTTCAGCTCGGCGTTGACTGCGTCACGCAGCGCCTTGTCTTCCGGGCGGAACGCCAGCGCGCCATAACCGGTGTTGGCCGGGTCGTCTTTGAAGTCATCCGTCGCCTCGACCTGATCCCCGGCCTTCTCCGCCAGCCCACGCATGGTCAACTGAGTGCCCACTGCAGCATCGGCGCGGCCAGTGCGTACGGCCTGCAGTTGCGAGGTGGTGTCGGGAACCTGGACGATCTGGGAATCCTTGATGCCGGCCTTGCGTGCGTAATTGAGATTGACGGTGCCGGACATGATGGCAAGTTTGATCGACTCATCCTTGGCGATGTCTTCGTAGCTCTGCAATTGCTTGGGGTTGCCGGCCTTGACCAGCAGCGTATCCTGCAGCTGGTAGTGCGGATCAGTAAACAGAACCTGCTTGCAGCGCTCGGGCGTGATGTACATGCCGGCTGCGATCAGGTCGAAACGGCTGGCGCGCAGGCCGGGAATCAGCGAGCCCCATTCCGTAAGCACGGGTTTGATGGTTTCGATGCCCATCTGCTGGAAGATTTTCTCGACGATCTCAGGGGATTCGCCGGTCACGCTGCCGTCGGTGGCAGTGTAGGCAAAGGGGGTCTCGTTGGCATAGCCAATACGGACGCTGCTCTCGGCCTTGATGTCATCAAGGGTGTCGGCGTGGGCCAGACCGCCAAGGGAAAGACTGGTGAACACTGCGGAGGCCAGCAGAAGCTTGCCGAAATGGAAAGGACGTGCGCGATTCATCGTGAATTCTCCTGTGCTTTTTTATGGTTCGCGGGCCGGAGCCTGCAGTTCTAGGGCAGCTTCAAGAGCATCAGGACAGGGCATTCCCTGCCTCCACGCGGCTTTAGGCCCCTTCTTCTGCGAGAGGTGCGCCGCGTTTCGCTGCCTGAGCATAGCAAAAGCGGTTTTCCTCCTAGGATTGCACTAGGACAATTGCTTGGTGGTGCGCTTCAGCCGATCCTGTCGGCTCGACAGAGGTAGACGTCATGTCCGATTGGAAAGAGGCCTTGCTCGCCGCGCATGGCGGTGGGTCAAAGTACAAGCTGCTGGTAACTGCCATCGCGACCGACATCGAGCGCGGTGAGCTGCGGGATGGCCAACGCCTGCCGACGCAGCGGCTGCTGGCCGAGCAGCTGGATATCAGCGTGCAGACGGTGACCAACGCCTACAAAGAGCTGGAGCGCCAGGGCTGGGTGCGTTGCGAAGTCGGGCGCGGCAGCTTTGTCAGCCGGCGCATCAGCGAGCGGGTCGCCACTTCCATGCTTGATCGCGGCGAACATTCGCTGCTCGATTTCTCGACGGTTCGCATCGTCCGCAACGAGCGCCATGACCGCTACTGGCGGCAGGCTTGCGAGGAACTGGCCGCCGAACACGAGCAGCCATGGATACATGCCTGCCGGCCAATCGCCGGCTTCGAACATCACCGTGAGGCCGGCGCGCAATGGCTCGCCGAGCTGGGGCTCAAGGTCGCGCCGCGGGATCTGCTGCTAACCAATGGCGCCTCTCAGGCTATCTTCCTTGCGCTCGCGTCGCTGGCCGGCCCAGACGACCTGGTGCTGTGTGAAAGCTGTACGGATCACGGCGTGATCGGCACCGCTCAGGTGCTCGGCTTCAAACTGCAGGGCTTGGAGGCTGATCACGATGGTCTCGACCCGGAGCATTTCGAGGATATCTGCGCCAACGAAAGGGTTACCGCGCTGGTCTGTACCCCAAACCTGAACAACCCCACCAGCAGCCTGATGCCCGACGGGCGTCGACGGGAAATCGCCGAGATCGCGCGCCGCTATGGCGTCTACGTTATCGAAGATGACGTCTATGGCCCCTTGCTCGGTGCCGCTCGAGCAGCGCCGCCACTCAGCCACTACCTGCCGGAACTGTCGTTCTACTGCACCAGCCTGACCAAGTCCGTGCTGACCGGCTTGCGCCTCGGCTATTTGGTGATGCCTCGGCGGTTGGCGTTGCGTACCGAGAGCATCTTCAGGGTGAACAGCTGGATGACAGCGCCGCTGCTCGGTGAGATCGCGACGCGCTGGATCGAGCGCGGCCGTGCCAGCGAATTGGTAGGCCTGCAGCGCGAGTTGATTGCTGGCCGGCAGGCAGCGGTGACCGCCGAGCTGGGTGATTACCTGCGCGGCAGCCACCCGGCTTCGCTCAGTGCCTGGTTAAACGTTCCCGAACATTGGGAACTCGACGCCCTGCAGCACGAATTGCGCGCGCGCGGGATCGCATTGACCCTGCCAGATCCCTTCCTTCCGCCTGGTAGCCAGAGGCCCAGGGCGATGCGTCTGTGCATCGGCGCCGAGTGCAGCGACCAGCGCTTGCGCACGGGGCTGGCAAGCATACGAGACGTGTTTGAGCAGTACCCGGAAATCCACGCGTTTCGCGGTGCTCGCTAGCCGCCGGATATCTATCGAGGGCGGCCGTGAAGACGGGTCGCGTCGGCTGGTTAGCCTCGGCAGAGCGACCAGCCGTTCAAGGCATTCCGACCGGGCACGCTATCCGCCAGGTTGAAATGCCACTAGAATGCGCCCCGCTCGGGCCATGTCGGCACGGCAATGGGTTCCCTAACCCCATCACTTCAAAAAGGAAATACCATGTTGCAGCTCCCTTCATCGGTCCGCCGAGCCACTTTGGCCGGTCTGATCGCGTTCCACATCGTCATCATCATCGCCAGCAACTATCTGGTGCAGCTGCCGATCACCCTGTTCGGCTGGCACACCACCTGGGGCGCGTTCAGTTTCCCGTTCATCTTTCTCGCCACTGACCTGACCGTGCGCTTGCTCGGCAAGGGTCCGGCGCGCCGGGTCATCGCCCAGGTGATGATTCCAGCGCTGGTCGCCTCCTACGTGGTCTCGGTGCTGTTTCACCAGGGTGCGTTCGCTGGGTTCTCGGCCCTGGGAGAATTCAATCTGTTCGTGTTCCGCATTGCGGTGGCCAGCTTCCTCGGCTATGCGTTCGGCCAGATCCTCGACATCCAGGTATTCGACCGGCTGCGACGCTTGCGCCAGTGGTGGATCGCGCCGAGCGCTTCGACCATCTTCGGCAACCTGCTGGATACCTTTCTGTTCTTCTCCATTGCCTTCTGGCACAGCGACGACCCCTTCATGGCGGCGAACTGGGTGGAGATTGCCAGCGTCGATTACGTCATCAAGCTGATCATCAGCCTGGCGTTGTTCGTTCCGCTCTACGGCATGCTGCTGAACGCGATCGTGCGCCTCTTCCCAGGCCAGCGGACGGTGACGGCTTAACGAATCTCGACATGCTACCGCTCGGCCTGCGAGTACAGGCCGAGCGGTCAGCGCAAAGTAACTGACCGTCAGAAGAACGTAAGCCCCGCCTGGAACAGCCGCTCCACATCGCGGATATGCTTCTTGTCGACGAGAAACAGAATCACGTGATCGCCTGACTCGATCACCGTGTTGTCATGCGCAATCAACACCTCTTCGTCACGGATCACTGCGCCGATGCTAGTACCGGGCGGCAATGCAATCTTGCCGATGGCCCGGCCAACGACCTTGCTCGAACGCGAGTCACCGTGGGCGATCACTTCGATGGCTTCGGCTGCACCCCGTCGCAAGGAGTGAGCGCTGACGATATCGCCGCGGCGCACGTGGGTCAGCAGCGTACCGATCGTGGCAAGCTGCGGGCTGATGGCAATGTCGATCTCGCCACCCTGGACCAGGTCGACATAGGCCGGGTTGTTGATGATGCACATCACCTTGCGCGCACCGAGGCGCTTGGCCAGCAGCGAGGACATGATGTTGGCCTCGTCATCGTTGGTCAGCGCAAGAAACACGTCGGCGTCGTTGATATTCTCCTCCACCAGCAGGTCGCGATCAGAGGCGCTGCCCTGCAGGATGATGGTGCTGTCGAGGGTGTCGGAGAGGTAGCGGCAGCGTGCCGGATTCATCTCGATGATCTTGACCTGATAACGGCTTTCGATGGCTTCGGCCAGACGCTCGCCGATGTGCCCGCCACCGGCGATGACGATGCGCTTGTAGTTGTCATCGAGCCGGCGCATCTCGCTCATGACCGCGCGGATATGCCCACGCGCCGCGATAAAGAAGACCTCATCGTCGGCCTCGATCACGGTGTCGCCCTGAGGGAGGATCGCCTGGTTGCGGCGGAAAATGGCCGCCACGCGCGTATCGACGTTGGGCATGTGCTTGCGGATCTGGCGGAGTTCCTGACCCACCAGCGGTCCACCATAGTAGGCCCGAACGGCGACCAGCTGGGCCTTGCCGCCGGCGAAGTCGATCACCTGCAGCGAGCCAGGGTGCTCGATCAGACGCTTGATGTAGTTGGTCACCACCTGTTCGGGGCTGATCAACACGTCGACCGGAATCGCTTCGTTGCTGAACAGGCCGGAACGGGTGAGATACACCGACTCGCGAACCCGGGCGATTTTGGTCGGCGTATGAAACAGGGTGTAGGCGACCTGACAGGCGACCATGTTGGTTTCGTCGCTGTTGGTCACCGCGACCAGCATGTCGGCATCATCCGCGCCGGCCTGGCGTAGCACGGTGGGAAACGAGCCGCGTCCGACCACGGTGCGAATGTCCAGTCGATCGCCGAGATCACGCAGGCGATCGGCGTCGGTGTCCACAACGGTGATGTCGTTCGCTTCACTCGCGAGGTTTTCGGCAAGCGTTCCGCCTACCTGCCCTGCACCGAGAATGATGATCTTCACGAAGTTGCTCCTGAAAAACGGTTTTCGCCGCCTTGATTGGCCAAGCTTGTCGTCCACAAAATCCGTAGTGAATTAGCTCACCGTGACGGGATGATGCCGGCGTCTGTCGGTGGGCTGAAGCCCCTCTTTCTCCGTACGCACCGGCGCTGCGAATGGAGCTTGTCAGCCGTAGGGTGGGCTTTAGCCCACCGCAACCCAGTCCGCACTGCCTCGCTGGACCCATCTCACCTAAATGGATGCGGTCCTATGTCGAAATGTTCGTGGGCGATTGAGCGGCGATTTTTATCAGTTTGGCGTAGTAGAAGCCGTCGTGGCCATTCTCCTGCGGAAACAGCTGACGTCCATGAGACTGTTCGATGCCAAAACCGCTCGGCAGATCCAGCTCACGGGCGCCTGGCATGCGCGCCAGGAAGGCCTCGATCACGTTGCGATTCTCCGTTGGAAGCACCGAACAGGTGGCATACAGCAGTACGCCCCCAACCGCCAGCGTCGGCCAGAGTGCGTCGAGCATCTCGCCTTGCAAGGTCGCCAGCGGTGCGATGTCGTCAGCCTGGCGGGCCAGTTTGATGTCGGGGTGGCGGCGGATCACGCCGGTCGCCGAACACGGGGCGTCCAGCAGGATGCGCTGAAACGGTTGGCCGTCCCACCACTGATCCGTGGCACGGGCATCAGCGGCCACCAGCGTGGCGTTCAGCTGCAGGCGGTCGAGGTTTTCCCGCACCCGCTGCAGCCGCTTGGGCTCGAGATCCAGCGCGATGACTTCAGCCAGCGCTGGCTCGCGTTCCAGGATATGGCAGGTCTTGCCGCCCGGCGCGCAGCAGGCATCCAGCACCCGTTGACCGGGGGCGAGGTCGAGCAGTCCCGCAGCGAGTTGTGCCGCTTCGTCCTGGACGCTGATGCGCCCCTCGGCAAAACCCGGCAGCTGAGTGACGTCGCAAGCCGCAGCGAGTCGGATGCCGTCTCTGCTGTGGCTGCACGCAAAGGCTTCGATGCCTGCGTCCTGCAGCTCTGCGAGGTAGGCATCGCGCTCGACCTGGCGATGGTTAACCCGCAGCATCATCGGGGGATGCAGGTTGTTCGCCGTGCAGATTGCTTCCCAGTGCTCCGGCCAATGCGCCTTGAGCGATTTCTGCAGCCAGCGCGGGTGGGCGAAGCGAATCACCGGATCGCGTTCGAGCTCGGCGAACAGCGCTTCGCCGTCACGCTGGGCATTGCGCAGCACCGCGTTGAGCAGGCCTTTCGCCCAGGGCTTCTTCAGCTTCTCTGCGCAGCCTACGGTTTCGCCAATGGCGGCATGCGGCGGAATCCGGGTGTAGAACAGCTGGTACAGGCCGACCAGCAGCAAGGCTTCGACATCGCGGTCCGCTGCCTTGAACGGCTTCTGCAACAGGCGCTCAGCAAGGCCTGACAGACGCGGCTGCCAACGGGCAGTGCCGAACGCCAGTTCCTGGGTCAGGCCTCGATCACGCGCATCCACCTTGGCCAGTACGTCGGGCAGGCTGCTGTTCAGCGAGGCCTTGCCGGACAGCACCACGGCCAGTGCGCGTGCTGCGGCGAGGCGCGGATTCATCGACATTATTCGAACACCTTGCCGACGGCGAACTGTTCACGGCGACTATTGAACAGGTCGCTGACAGCCAGCGCCTTACCGCCAGGGAGTTGCAGGCGCATGAGCACCAACGAACCCGCGCCACAAGCGACTTCCAGGCCGTCCTTGCTTGCGTCGATGATCTGCCCAGGCGCGCCCTGCCCTGTGGATGCGCGCGCAGCGTGAATCTTCACCGCAGCGCCATCGAGGCTGCTGTGGCAGGTCGGCCAAGGGTTGAATGCCCGCACCAGCCGCTCAAGCTCAACCGCCGGTCGCTTCCAGTCGAGCCGTGCTTCGTCCTTGTTCAGCTTGTGGGCATAGGTGGCCAGATTGTCGTCCTGAAACTCGCCCTTCAGTGTGCCTGCTTCCAGCGCCGCTACTGCTTCGACCACTGCATGCGAGCCGAGCTCGGCCAAGCGATCATGCAGGGTGCCGCCCGTATCCTCACGGGTAATCGGCGTGCTGACCTTGAGCAGCATCGGCCCGGTATCCAGCCCTGCTTCCATTTGCATGACGGTGACACCGGACTCGGCATCACCCGCTTCGATAGCCCGCTGAATCGGCGCTGCGCCACGCCAACGTGGCAGCAACGAGGCATGGCTGTTGATGCAGCCCAGGCGCGGCATGTCCAGCACGGCCTGCGGCAGAATCAAGCCATAGGCGACCACGACCATGAGGTCTGCCTGCAAGTCGGCCAGCTCTGCCTGGGCAGCCGGGTCGCGTAGCGACTGTGGCTGATACACAGGAATCTCATGCTGCAGCGCCAGCTGCTTGACCGGGCTGGGCATCAGTTTCTGACCACGACCTGCCGGGCGATCCGGCTGCGTATACACCGCCACGACCTGACGCTTGGCGTCGAGCAGGGCTTGTAGATGCTGAGCGGCGAATTCCGGCGTGCCGGCGAAAACGATGCGCATAGAAGACTCATCAATAAAAAAGGCTTGCTGCTGCAAGCCTTTGGAGTGGGAGATCAAGCCTGCTGACGGTGAAGCTTTTCCAGCTTCTTCTTGATCCGGTCGCGCTTGAGGTTGGACAGGTAGTCGACGAACAGCTTGCCGTTGAGGTGATCGCACTCGTGCTGGATGCACACGGCAAGCAGGCCTTCAGCGATGAGTTCGTAAGGCTGGCCATCGCGGTCCAGCGCCTTGATCTTCACTTTCTGAGGGCGGTCGACGTTTTCGTAGAAGCCGGGGACTGACAGGCAACCTTCCTGGTACTGCTCCATCTCGTCGGTGAGGAACTCGAACTCGGGATTGATGAAGACCCGCGGCTCGGATTTGTCCTCGGACAGATCCATCACCACGACCCGCTTGTGCACGTTGACCTGGGTCGCGGCCAAGCCGATGCCGGGCGCGTCGTACATGGTCTCGAACATGTCGTCGATGAGCTGACGAATGCCGTCGTCGACCACGTCCACCGGTTTGGCAATGGTGCGCAGGCGCGGATCGGGAAATTCTAGGATGTTCAGGATTGCCATATGCGTTTGTGATGCACTTATGGAATAAAGTCAAAAGCCGCTGCTAAGATGCCGAGCAGCTTGTAAACGGCTTAACGCCGCTTTCCACAAGGGTTTCTGCGGCGCTAGGGCGCTTTACGTGAAGGCACATCATAAAGGGATTCACCACATGAGGAAATCACTACTCGCCCTGCTGTTGGTGGCGGTTGGCGGCATGGCGCAGGCCGCTGTGGAGCTGAAGGATGGCCATCCTGAGCAATACACCGTAGTGAAAGGCGACACACTCTGGGACATTTCCGGTCGCTTCCTCAGCGAGCCCTGGAAATGGCCGGAGCTCTGGCATGCGAACCCGCAGGTGGAAAACCCGCATCTGATCTATCCGGGCGACAGCCTCAGCCTGGTCTACATCGACGGCCAGCCGCGACTCATGCTCAACCGTGGCGCCTCGCGCGGCACGATCAAGCTCTCCCCCACCATCCGTACAACGCCCATGGCCGAGGCGATCAGCACCATCCCGCTGGGAGCCATCAACAGCTTCCTGCTGAGCAACCGTATTGTCGACAGCGCTGCTGAATTCGAGGCCGCGCCCTACATCGTCGCCGGCAACGCCGAGCGCGTGATCAGTGGTTCTGGCGACCGCGTCTACGGCCGCGGCGAGTTCCAGGACGACATCGCAGTCTACGGCATCTTCCGTCAGGGCAAGACCTATGTTGACCCTGAGAGCGAGGAGTTTCTTGGCATCAATGCCGATGACGTAGGCACCGCCGAGCTTCTCGACATGGAGGGCGACATCGCCACCATGATGCTCACGCGCGTCACCCAGGAAGCGCGCATCGGCGACCGCCTGTTCCCCAGCGAAGAGCGTGCAGTGAATTCGACCTTCATGCCGAGCGAGCCGGAAGGTGAAGTCAACGGCGTGATCCTCGACGTGCCGCGTGGCGTGACCCAGATCGGCCAGTTCGATGTGGTGACCCTGAACCGGGGCGCGCGTGACGGGCTTAAAGTGGGCAATGTGCTGGCCGTGTACAAGACCGGCGAAACCGTGCGCGACCGGGTTACCGGTGAAAACGTCAAGATCCCGGACGAGCGTTCGGGCCTGCTGATGGTGTTCCGCACCTATGACAAGCTCAGCTATGGTCTGGTCCTGCAGGCGACTCGCTCGCTGTCGGTGATGGATAAGATCCGCAACCCTTGATACTCCAAGCCCCGCATCGCGGGGCTTGTCATTTCTAGCTGAACAGCACCGCATGGATGCGCTGCGACGAGACAAGGACTGTTCGTATGCCCTCGATTTCCCCTGCCGAACTGGAAGCACGCCTGCGCCTGCATGTATTGCCGGAGCTAGGCCCGCGTCGCCTGCATAAACTACTCAGTGCCTTTCCCGATGCGTCCTCAGCACTCAGTGCGCCAGCCTCCGCGTGGCGCTCGCTGGGCTTGCCGGCCAGTTGCGCCGAAGCCCGGCGCAGCCCGGCCATACGTGAGCGAGCTGCGGCTAGCCTGGCCTGGCTGGAGGAGCCGGGGCACCATGCGTTGATGTGGGATGACCCGGCGTACCCCGGGTTGCTGGAAGAACTGCCAGACGCCCCGCCGCTGCTGTTCATTGAAGGTGACTCAGGCCTGCTGGAGCGACCGCAGCTGGCCATGGTCGGCAGCCGGCGTGCCTCTCGGCCGGGGCTGGATAACGCCACTGCTTTTGCTCGCAGCCTGGCTCGCGGCGGTTTCGTGATTACCAGCGGGCTTGCGCTGGGTATTGATGGTGCAGCTCATCAGGGCGCGCTGGATGTAAGCGGCAAGACGATCGCCGTGCTGGGTACAGGGCTGCAGTGCCTCTATCCACGTCGCCATCTGGGACTGGCTGCGCGCATCGTTGAGGGTGGTGGTGCGCTGGTATCCGAGTTACCGCTCGATTGCCCGCCGCAGGCCGCCAACTTCCCTCGCCGCAATCGAATTATCAGTGGCTTGTCATTGGGTGTGCTGGTGGTTGAGGCGAGCCCTTCGAGCGGCTCGCTGATCACCGCCCGCCTGGCTGCCGAGCAGGGCCGTGAGGTCTATGCGATTCCTGGATCGATCCACCATCCAGGCGCCCGCGGCTGCCATCAACTGATCCGCCAGGGCGCGGCGCTGGTGGAAAGTGTCGAGGACGTATTGCAAGCCTTGCGCGGCTGGCAGCTAACGCCGGTCACAGCTGAAGCGCAACGATCCGAGCCACCCCACCCACTGATCGCCCAGCTACATGCCGCGCCTATGAGCAGCGAGGCGCTGGCCGGCGCCGTCAATCAGCCTTTGTCACACATCCTCGCCGAACTCACCGAGCTGGAAATCGAAGGACTGGTCGCTTGCGAGAACGGCCGCTGGTCCGCCTGCGCGGGTTGAGGGCTGCTGTGCTGCTATAAGCGCTTGGGTACACTTCGCCGATCAGTCTCAGCGGAGGTGGCAATGGTTGGCAATTGGCGAGTGCAACAGGCGGCGTGGGTCGTCAGACGTGGCGGAGTGATCGCTTATCCGACCGAGGCGGTGTGGGGGCTGGGCTGCGATCCCTGGGACAGCGATGCGGTGCATCGGTTGCTCGCCCTCAAGGAACGGCCGGTTGAGAAAGGCCTGATCCTCGTCGCCGATTGCATCGAGCAGTTCGAATTTCTGCTGGATGATCTGCCTGAGCGCTGGCTGGACCGCTTGGTTGGCAGCTGGCCGGGGCCGAATACCTGGCTGGTCCCGCACCGCGACCGTCTGCCTGACTGGATCACCGGCGAACACGACAGCGTGGCGCTGCGTGTGACCGATCACCCGCTGATGGCCAGGCTTTGCGCCTTGACCGGCCCATTGGTGTCCACCTCAGCCAACCCTGCCGGCCGACCATCTGCGCGCTCGCGTCTGCGCGTCGAGCAGTACTTCCCAGGTGAGCTTGACGGCGTGCTTGGCGGCAGCCTCGGCGGACGTAAACACCCCTCCACCATTCGCGACATACGCAACGGCGAGGTCATTCGCGCCTCCTGACGCCGCTGGGCGTCAGGGCATATACGTCTGCTGGCTCAGGGCAGGAGGATGGTCGAACCGGTCGTCTTGCCTGCGGCCAGCTGGCGCTGCGCCTCGGCCGCCTCGGCAAGCGGGTAGCGCTGGTCGATCTCGACCTTGATCTTGCCGCTGGCAATCATCTCGAACAGTTCGCTCGCCATCGCCTGCAGGCGCTCGGCGGTGTCCGCGTAGCCGGCGAGCGTCGGTCGGGTGACATACAGCGAGCCCTTCTGCGCCAGCACTCCGAGGTTCACTCCGGTGACGGCGCCTGAGGCATTGCCGAAGCTGACCAGCAGGCCGCGTGGTGCGACGCAATCCAGCGAGATCTCCCAGCTGCTTTTGCCCACCGAGTCGTAGACCACCGGGCATTTCTTACCCTCGGTGAGTTCCAGCACGCGCTGGACAACGTCCTCGCGGGTGCGGTCGATGGTCGCCCAGGCACCCAGCGCCTTGGCCCGTTCGGCCTTGTCCGTCGAGCCGACGACACCGATCAGTTTCGCGCCGATGGCCTTGGCCCACTGGCAGGCGATCGAACCAACACCACCGGCTGCGGCATGGAACAGCACGATTTCGCCGGCCTGCAACGCGTGAGTCTGGCGCAGCAGATACTGCGTGGTCAGGCCCTTGAGCATTACGGCGGCGGCCTGCTCGTAGCTGATGGCGTCCGGCAGTTTCACCAGGTGCCGCGCCGGCAAGGTGTGATGCTGGCCATAGGCGCCCAATGGGCCGGTGCCATAGGCGACGCGGTCGCCAACCTGAAATCCGCTGACGCCCTCGCCAACGGCCTCGACTTCACCCGCACCTTCGGCACCCAGGCCGGACGGCAGGCTCGGCGGTACATAGAGGCCGCTGCGGAAATAGGTATCGATGAAATTCAGCCCGATCGCATGGTTACGCACCCGAACTTCGCCGGCCCCCGGCGCTGTGACGGGCACGTCTACTTGTTCGAGAACCTCGGGACCACCGTGCTGACTGAACTGGATGCGCTGCGACATATCGACTCCTGGCAAAAGCAAAGGAGCCTATCCAACGCTTCCTGGGCGCGTCCGTCAATTGGCCCGGTGATATGCTTGCCGGCCTTCTTTCTAGCGTTACCGCTTTGAGCCCACGCTCGGCGGCGGCGCAGCCCACTTGCCAAGGTGAATTCGTGAACGAGCGTACCGAAGCCGTCAAAGCCTACCTGCTCGACCTGCAGGACCGTATCTGCGCCGCCTTCGAAGCCGAAGACGGCGGCGCGCGCTTCGTCGAGGATGCCTGGACGCGCCCCGCAGGCGGTGGTGGTCGGACCCGGGTCATCGAAAACGGTGCGCTGATCGAAAAGGCTGGCGTCAACTTTTCCCACGTGCATGGCAGCGGCCTGCCGCCTTCGGCCAGTGCCCATCGTCCGGAACTGGCCGGCCGCGGCTTCGAGGCGCTCGGCGTGTCGCTGGTAATCCATCCGGAGAACCCCTACGTGCCAACCTCGCATGCCAACGTGCGGTTCTTCATTGCCGAAAAGGAAGGCGAAGAGCCGGTCTGGTGGTTCGGCGGCGGTTTCGACCTGACGCCCTATTACGGCAACGAGGAAGACTGCATCCACTGGCACCGCGTGGCCCGCGATGCCTGTGCGCCCTTCGGCGCGGATGTGTATCCGCGCTACAAGGAATGGTGTGATCGGTATTTCCACATCAAGCACCGCAACGAGCCGCGCGGGGTCGGCGGGCTGTTCTTCGACGACCTGAACGAATGGGATTTCGACACCAGCTTCGCCTTCATGCGGGCAGTGGGCGATGCCTACATCGACGCTTACCTGCCCATTGTCCAGCGTCGCAAGGCGATGCCCTTCGGTGAGCGCGAGCGGGAATTCCAGGAGCTGCGCCGCGGTCGCTATGTCGAATACAACCTGGTCTACGACCGCGGCACCCTGTTCGGTCTGCAGTCAGGTGGACGCACCGAGTCGATCCTGATGTCGCTGCCGCCGCTGGTGCGCTGGGGTTACGACAAGCATCCCGAGCCCGGCACACCCGAGGCGCGGCTGACCGAGTACTTCCTGCAGGATCGTGACTGGCTGGGCGAGCAGCGCTGACACGACTTACTCAGGCGTTGCGTCGGTCAGGCCACGCGTGACGGGTTAAAAACATATTGGAAGCGGAGTAACTGTTGATGGACCGCTACGGCGTCTTTGGTAACCCCATCGGGCACAGCAAGTCGCCCCAGATCCACCGTCTGTTTGCCGAACAGACCGGGCAGGTGCTCAGTTACGAGCCCTTGCTGGCGCCGCTGGAAGACTTTCCTGGCTTTGCCAAAGGCTTTTTCGAGACGGGTCTGGGCGCCAATGTCACCGTGCCGTTCAAGGAACAGGCGTTTCGCCTTGCCGACCAGCTGAGCGAGCGCGCCCAACGTGCCGGGGCGGTGAACACCTTGACGAAGCTCGAAGACGGTCGCCTGCTCGGCGACAACACCGACGGCATCGGTCTGGTCCGCGATCTGCTGGATAACGCCGGCGCCAGCCTGCAAGGCAAGCGGATTCTGCTGTTGGGTGCTGGGGGGGCGGTGCGCGGCGTGCTCGAGCCCCTGCTGGCGCAGCGCCCTGCCGCGCTGGTCATCGCCAACCGCACCCTGGCCAAGGCCGAACAGCTGGCCGGCGAATTTGCCGAACTGGGGGCTGTGAGTGCCAGCGCTTTCGAGCAGCTGCATGGCCCGTTCGATGTGATCATCAATGGCACATCGGCCAGCCTCGGCGGCGAGCTGCCGCCGTTGGCCGATGGCCTGATCGAGCCGGGCGTCACTTTCTGCTACGACATGATGTACGGCGCGAAGCCGACGCCTTTCTGCCAATGGGCGGCTGAACGTGGCGCAACGTCTCGCGATGGGCTCGGCATGCTGGTCGAACAGGCAGCGGCGGCGTTCGAGTTGTGGCGCGGGGTACGACCGGAATCCGGCCCGATGCTGACGCAGCTGCGCAGCCAGCTCGGCGCTTGAGGGCCGCTCAGATACGGAAGTGAATTTGCTCGTGCAGGTGCTGCGGTGTTTCCAGCTCATCGACGATTCCCGCCGCGATACGCCGTAGCTGCACACGTCGATCGCTGGGGTCCAGATCGTCGATCACGCTGAAATCCTCGATCGACAGATCATCGCCATCGGCTTCGGCATCCACCACGGTCCACTTCAACGAATTCACTGCAACGCGTTGCAGCGCGGCGGCGACGCCCGGGTCGTCGCGCTTGGCGGACAGGTCTGCGACCAGCACCAGGCGCTCGACGCCGACCTTTGGCAAACCGGACAGCAGCGCATCTACAGCCTGATAAAGCTCATGTGGTTGCCCTGCAGCGGCCCCGCCCGAAGCGGTCGCCAGCGAGGGGCTGTCATACAGACAGATCACCGCATCCATCCCGGCCACACTCTGCGAGACGCTGATCGCATCGAACAGATCGCCGGTCTTGGCGCGCAATCCGGGCCGAACGGTCATCGAGTTGAGATCGTTGACCAGGGTCACAGCTTCGTGCTGTCGGCTCAGCAGCTCGCAGAGCAGCGCGTTGCCGAGGCTCGAATGCGCCCCATACAGAGCGAATTTGAGCCGGGGCGTTTCAGCATTGAGCATGACGGTGTAGCCGGATCAGCGTCGGGTGACGAGATAGCCAATCAGCGCGACCGCGCCAGCCGCCAACGCAACCGTGCTCAGCGGATGCTCGCGTGCGCAGTCCTTGGCCATGCGCCCGGCATCGCGCCCGCGGCGGGACAGGTCGTGGCAGTGCTCGTCCCAACGGTTGTCGTTCCACAACGTCTCGGCGCGCGAGCGCAGCGCATTGAAACGACTACGCGACCCGCGCGACGCGTCGTCCTTGAGGTCATCGAGCGCAGCCATGAGGTTGTGGATTTCGCGCTCGATTTCGTCGCGGGTGGTAGGCGTGCGGCTAAAGCGGGACATATGTGTTCTCCCTTGAAATGTACGGTTTGGACTCTGCGAAGCGGTGAAGGTGCGCTCGGCCGTGCCCAATCAAAACACCAGACTGCTATGAGGGGACCTGCCGAAGGCAGCCGGGTTCCGCTGGTCGGCTCGGCTGTGGCGAAAAGCCGCGCGGCCGATAACGGTTTGGGCGGCGAGCCCGACACTCGACAGCAGCGCAGCGCATCTTGTTCTACGCTTTGAGCGGGGTCCGTTGCGTTGAACGGTCCGGGTAGCAAAACGAGCGAAACGGTCGGGGCCCTGCGCCTGGCTGATCCGCTGGAAGCGCCGAAATATAAGGGCTCGCGGCCATGTTTATGCTCGCCTTTTCCGTATAATGCGCGCCGCGTCCGTCTGCTTCGGCGCGCCTTTTTTCACTGCCAATTCATCGGTGTCCATCTTGAAGCTTCGTCATTCCATTCTCGGATTGCTGCTCGCCTGCAGCAGCGTCATGTCATCTCCCGTTTCCACCGCCGCAGCCAAGGCCCCTGCTCAGCAGGTACTGGCGTCCGGCAGCGCGCTGCTGGTTGACCTGAAGACCAACGAAATCCTCTATTCCAGCAATCCAGACGTGGTCGTGCCTATTGCCTCGGTGACCAAGCTGATGACCGCAATGGTGGCGCTGGACGCCAAGCTGCCGCTCGACCAGCGCCTGTCGGTCACCATCCGCGATGCGCGTGAGATGCAGGGCGTCTACTCGCGTGTGCGCATCGGCAGCGAAATCAGCCGCAGGGAAATGCTGCTGCTGACCCTGATGTCGTCCGAGAACCGCGCCGCCGCGAGTCTGGCGCACCATTACCCGGGCGGTTACAGCGCTTTCATCCAGGCGATGAACGCCAAGGCCAAGGCGCTGGGGATGACCCACACACGCTATGTCGAGCCGACCGGTCTGTCCGAGCAGAATGTCTCCAGCGCCAATGACCTGGTCAAGCTGCTCAAGGCCAGTCAGGCCTACCCGCTGATTGAGCAGTTCAGCACCACCAGCGAAAAGACCGTGGCCTTCCACAAGCCCAACTACACCCTGGGTTTCCGCAATACCAACGCACTGGTGCGCAAGCCTGACTGGAGCATCCAGCTGACCAAGACCGGTTTCACCAATGCGGCCGGCCATTGCCTGGTGATGCGCACGGTGATGGACAAGCGCCCGGTGGCCTTTGTCGTGCTCGACGCCTTTGGCAAGTACACCCACATGGCTGACGCCAACCGCCTGAAGAAGTGGATGGAAACCGGCAAGGTGACGCCCGTCGCGCCGGCTGCTCTGGCCTATAAGCAGCAGAAGATGGCGCAGCGTCAGCTTGCTGGCCAACCGGGCGATGCGGCGACGGTGATCGGCACGCGCTGACCGAGGCGGTACGCAAGCGCTTTGCCGCTGCGCGCCGGGTTTGGCGGCTGAGGTGAAGCCGCCGGTTGCAACGCGTTAGCGGACGTTGCGTTGAGCGGGCTCATGAAGCGCGCCGCTCGGGTGCCTCATGAGCTACCCGTCTTCGGCGCCGCGTAGAGCAACCGGCATCAGCGCGACTTTTCGATGCAACGATGCCGGGGCAGTCGACTCAAACGACTACATTCGCCCTCAGCGCAACGGGAATCGAAGGTCGTTATGAGCACGCCAGACAATACCTACATCGAGTGGCTGGAAAGCCAGTCCATGCTTCACGCCGCCCGCGAACGGGCCCGACTCTATGCCGGCCAGGCGCGGCTCTGGCAGCGACCTTACGCCCAGGCGCGGCCGCGTGATGCCAGCGCAATCTCCTCGGTGTGGTTCACCGCCTACCCCGCCGCGATCATCACGCCCGAAGGCGGCTCGGTGCTGCAGGCGCTGGGGGATGATCGTCTCTGGAGTGCGCTGTCCGAGCTTGGCGTGCAGGGCATTCACAACGGCCCGATGAAGCGTTCGGGCGGTTTGCGCGGGCGCGAGTACACACCAACCATTGACGGCAACTTCGACCGCATCAGCTTCGACATCGACCCCAACCTCGGCACCGAGGCGGAGATGCAGCAGCTCAGCCGCATGGCGGCCGCGCACAACGCCATCGTCATCGACGACATCGTGCCGGCGCACACCGGCAAAGGCGCGGATTTTCGCCTCGCCGAAATGGCCTACGGCGATTACCCCGGCCTCTACCACATGGTCGAGATCAATGAGGAAGACTGGCCCCTGCTGCCGGATGTTCCCAAGGGCCGCGATGCGATCAACCTGCCGCCGCCGGTGGTCGACCAGCTCAAGGAAAAGCACTACATCGTCGGCCAGCTGCAGCGGGTGATCTTCTTCGAGCCGGGCATCAAGGACACCGACTGGAGCGTGACTAATGTGGTGACCGGGGTCGATGGCAAGCGTCGTCGCTGGGTCTATCTGCACTACTTCAAAGAAGGCCAGCCGTCGCTGAACTGGCTCGACCCGACCTTCGCTGCCCAGCAGCTGATCATTGGCGATGCGCTCCACGCCATCGACGTTTCCGGCGCGCGGGTGCTGCGTCTGGATGCCAACGGCTTCCTCGGCATCGAGCGCCGCGCGGAAGGTACGGCCTGGTCCGAAAGCCATCCGCTGTCGGTGACCGGCAACCAGCTCATCGCGGGTGCGATCCGCAAGGCCGGAGGTTTCAGCTTCCAGGAACTGAACCTGACCATCGACGACATCGCCTCGATGTCCCACGGCGGCGCCGACCTGTCCTACGACTTCATCACCCGTCCGGCCTATCACCACGCCCTGGTCACCGGCGATACCGAGTTCCTGCGGCTGATGCTGCGCGAGGTCCACGCGTTCGGCATCGATCCGGCCTCGCTCATCCATGCGATGCAGAACCACGACGAGCTGACCCTGGAGCTGGTGCATTTCTGGACGCTGCACGCCTACGACCATTACCACTACCACGGCCAGACCCTGTCCGGCGGCATCCTCCGTGAGCACATCCGTGAAGAGATGTACGAGCGCCTGACCGGCGAGCACGCGCCGTACAACCTCAAGTTCGTCACCAACGGCGTGTCCTGCACCACCGTCAGCGTGATCACGGCGGCGCTGGGCATCCGCGACCTCAATACCATCACCGCAGCCGACATCGAACAGATCCAGCGCCTGCATATCCTGCTGGTGATGTTCAACGCCATGCAGCCCGGCGTGTTCGCCCTCTCCGGCTGGGATCTGGTCGGTGCACTGCCATTGGAAGCCGAGCAGGTCGAGCACCTGATGACCGAAGGCGACACCCGCTGGCTGCACCGCGGCGGCTACGACCTGGCCGATATCGCGCCCGAGGCCGAGACCTCCAGCGAAGGCCTGCCCAGGGCGCGCTCGCTATATGGCAGCCTGGTCGAGCAACTGCAGAACGGAGGTTCTTTTGCCTGCCAGCTCAAGCGCATCCTCAGCGTGCGCCGCGCCTACGACATCGCGGCGAGCAAGCAGATCCTGATTCCGGACGTTCAGGCGCCCGGGTTGCTGGTCATGGTTCATGAACTGCCGGCCGGCAAGGGTGTGCAGATCACCGCGCTGAACTTCAGCGCCGAGACCATCAGTGAAACGGTCGTCCTGCCCGGCATCGCGCCCGGCCCGGTGGTCGACATCATTCACGAAAGCATCGAAGGCGACCTGACCGAAAACGGCGAGATGACCTTTAACCTCGACCCGTACGAAGGCCTTGCCCTGCGCGTGGTCAGCGCCGCGTCACCGGTGCTCTGAGCCGCGGCGGGTGATGGAACGCCTCCCATCAACCGGGTCCCGCGTATCGCTGACGGACGCCCGCAGGGTGTGGCCGTCCTCGCGACGTCGATCAGGCCCAGCCACGGCAGATCGCCGAACGCCTGTGCGCGACGCTGCAGGACATGTCCTGTGGCGCGCTGCGCACCACCTCCTCCGTGAGCGTTGCGCCCTACCCGCGGGATAGCGATTCGGCCCTCGCCCTGCTGCTGCGTGTGGACGAAGCACTGGATGCAGCCAGGCGCGCCATGACGTTCTCGGTCAGCGCTCTGGCCGAGCGGATGGCCGAACTCTTCAAGCCTTCATCAGCGTTTCGCGGCTGAATTCCGACCCTTTAACTAGGGCTTTCGTCGGCTTCCCGCCTCTGCACTGGAACCATCCGCCCGCTACTCGCCTCTGCTAGATACCCGGTGTGAAAGCACCGAACCGAGCCGAGACGCTTTGCAACGGCGCTTCGGCCAGCACAGCGAGGGTAATGACATGACCGACGAACAGCGCGTCCGCGAACGCGCCCACGAAATCTGGGAGGCCAAGGGTCGTCCCGAAGGCCAGGAGCAAGAGCACTGGGCGCAGGCCCGTGACGAGTTGGAGCCCTTCTACAAGGAAGGCGATGCTACCGCTGGCAGCATCGAAAGCAGCGTTGCGATTCCGATGCCCAGGCGCGAAGACAGCAAATGACTTGTGCCTGGCTCAGGGCCGGTGATGCCCCAGGCATCGCCGGCCCCGGCGCGATGTCCGTCAGGCCCGCGGGCTCGGCTCAGGCCCGTCACATGCAGTGATGGGAACCCTGCCGCCACTTGGCTCTGTCGGTAGTCTCGCTGCCCGGCGCCAAAACCACCAAAAAGGCCCGACCGTCCTGATGAAACAACCCTTTGACCTCAAGGCAATCTTCGAAGCCCTTCCCAACCTCAATCTGGTGCTCTCCGCCGACCCGGATTTCATCATGCTGGCGGCGAGTGACGCGCGGCTGCGGGCCACCAATATCAGCCGCGAGGATTGCATCGGCCGTTCGATTTTCGAGGTCTTCGGCAACAACCCGGACGAAACGGCAGGATCGGGCGCCGGTGTGCTGCGCGCCTCGCTGGAGCGCGTGCTGCAGACGCGTGCGCCTGATCGGATGGCGACCACCAAATACGACATTCGCCGGCATGCGTCCGACGGAGGTGGCTTCGAAGTGCGTTACTGGAGTCCGATCAACGTGCCGGTGCTGGACGAACAGGGAAATGTCACCTGCATCATCCACCAGACTCAGGATGTGACCGAGCAGGTACTCATGCAGGACGCGGCAATCCTGAGCCATTCCGAAGAGCGATTCCGCGCCGCGCTGCTGGCCTCCGGTACGGGCACCTTCAACTGGTATCCGGGCGACGGCAGTCTCTACCTCGACCGTGCGCTGGAACAGATCCTTCAGCTGCCGCTGGGGCAAACGCTCGATACCTTCGAGCGCTTTATCGAGCAGGTGCACCCGGATGACCGCTCGCAGGTGAGCCTCGCTTTCGGTAACCGAAGCCAGGTGCACGACGTTACCGTCGAGTTCCGTCTGGCCCGGCCTGACCCGGAACAGTGGCTGGCCTGCAAGGCCAAGGGCTTTCGCGATGCCCACGACGAACTCGCCTACATGGCCGGTGCATGCACCGACATCAGCGCCCGCAGACATGCCGAAGACGCGCTGCGCATCAGCGAGACCCGGCTGCGCCAGCTCAATGAAGAGCTTGAAGCCCGTGTGGCTGCAGAAGTCGCTGAGCGCAGCCATACCGAGGAAGCGCTGCGTCAGGCGCAGAAGATGGACGCCGTTGGTCAACTCACCGGCGGTATCGCCCACGACTTCAACAATCTGCTGACCGGCATTATTGGCAGTCTCGACCTGATGCAGCGGCGCCACCTGCGCGGCGAGCAAAACCTCGAGCGCTACATCGACGCCGCGGTCACTTCCGCCCAGCGCGCTGCGGCGCTGACCCAGCGGCTGCTGGCGTTCTCGCGCAGGCAAACCCTTCACCTCCAACCGGTCGACGTGAACCAGCTGGTGATCTCGCTGGAGGACCTGCTGAATCGCACCACCGGCGAAAATATCGCGCTGCAGACCAAGCTCGGCACCAGCCTGCTGCCTGCCTGTCTGGATGCCAACCAGCTGGAAAGCGCGATGATCAATCTCGTCATCAATGCGCGCGATGCCATGCCTCACGGCGGTCATATCACCGTGTCGACGTCTTCGTTCGTCATGGGCAACCGGCCCGATCCGGCCAAGCG
Organism: Stutzerimonas xanthomarina DSM 18231; assembly: GCF_900129835.1. GTDB lineage: Bacteria > Pseudomonadota > Gammaproteobacteria > Pseudomonadales > Pseudomonadaceae > Stutzerimonas > Stutzerimonas xanthomarina. The sequence continues at coordinate 23,939 of NZ_FQXA01000011.1, read as the reverse complement.
TGGCCTGACCGAGGGCGAATACATTCTGCTTAGCGTGACCGACACCGGCACCGGCATGAGGCCTGAAGTGATCGAGCGCGCCTTCGAGCCCTTTTTCACCACCAAGCCGATCGGCCAGGGCACCGGCCTCGGCCTCTCGATGGTTTACGGCTATATCAAACAGGTCAAAGGCTACATACAGATCGAGTCTAGGCCCTTCGATGGCACCAGCGTGCACCTCTACCTGCCGGTCCACCGCGGCGAAACCACGCTTGAGGAGGTTGAGCCTGAACGCACGCCGCAGGGCACTGGCGAAACCATTCTGGTCGTCGAGGACGAACCCGTGGTCCGCTCGCTGGTGGTCGAAGTGCTCAACGACCTGGGCTACGAGACACTGGAAGCCGGCGAAGCCTCCGAGGCGCTGTTGATCACCGAAAGCCAGCAGCGGATTGACCTGATGGTCTCCGACGTCGGCCTCCCCGGCATGAACGGCCGGCAGCTGGCCGAAATCGTTCGCCAGCAACGCCCGGGCCTGAAAGTGCTCTTCGCCACCGGTTACGCCGAGAGCTTCGCGGCCAACGACATCCTCGGCCCGGACATGGCCGTGATGACCAAGCCGTTCGCCATCGATGCCTTCGCCCTCAAGGTCGGCGAGATGCTCGGCACACCTGCAGGCTGAATGCAGCGACGGAGTGGCGTTTTCCGGCCATATGGGTTGAGTTGCGCCGGCCAACGTAGAGCCTCGGCGCCGCGTTTCAGCGAAGCGCATTGATCACCTTGCGCAATCAAGGTTGGCTCCGTGGCGCACGCGCACTACCGTGTACCGACCAGACCATTTCAATCAATGCGGCCATGAACCCCTGAGCAGCTGGCGAGCAAGCGTCAGGCTGTTTCAGCAGGACCGAACGCAGCCGCTCAACGGCCCCGGCCCCACGAAAGGAGAAACACTGATGAGTGCAGAAACCATGCGTCATATCGATCACCGCCCCGGCGGCGGCGCCGAATGCCTGCGGATGGCCGAAGGCCCGGTGCCCGAGCCCGGTCCGCACGACGTCCTGGTGCGGGTGGCCTACGCTGGCATCAATCGCCCGGACGTGTTTCAGCGCTCCGGCAGCTACCCGCCGCCACCCGACGCCTCGCCGCTGCTCGGCCTGGAAATCTCCGGCGAAATCGTCGCGCTCGGCGCTGACGTCAGCGGCTGGAAAGTCGGCGATCAGGTCTGCGCCCTAACCCCCGGCGGCGGCTACGCCGAATACTGCGTGGCGCCAGCCGAACACTGCCTGCCAGTGCCTGCCGGGCTGTCATTGCTGGAAGCGGCGGCGCTGCCGGAAACCTACTTCACCGTCTGGAGCAACGTGTTCGAGCGCGGTGCCCTGCAACCCGGCGAAGCCTTCCTGGTGCACGGCGGCTCCAGCGGCATCGGTCTGACCGCCATCCAGCTCGCCAAGCAATTCGGCGCCACTGTCTACACGACGGTTGGCAGCAGCGAAAAAGCCGACGCCTGCCGGCGTGCCGGTGCGGACCGGGTGATCAACTACCACGAAGAAGACTTCGTCGAGGTGCTCAAACAGGCCACCGACGGCAACGGCGTCAACGTCATCCTCGACATGGTCGGCGGCGACTACATCCCCCGCAACATCAAATCCCTCGCTGTGGAAGGCCGCCTGGTGCAGATCGCCTTCCTCAAAGGCAGCCGTGTCGAACTCGACACCGCACCGATCATGCGCAAGCGCCTCACCTTCACCGGCTCCACCCTGCGCCCCCGCAGCCGCGCGGAAAAAGCCGACATCGCCAAGGCGCTGCAGGACAAGGTTTGGCCGCTGCTCGACCAGGGCCTCTGCCACCCCGTCATCCACGCCACCTTCCCCCTCGAAGAAGCCGCCGAAGCGCACCGGCTGATGGAGAGCAGCAAGCACATTGGGAAGATTATGTTGGGGGTTGGGCAGTAGCGGCTGGGACTGGGTCGGTAACTACCGGCCCTTGCGGGACTGCTGACCAGTTGCTGATGAAATGGCGGAAGTCCGGCCGGTTAGCGCAATGGGGTATAACATTCCGGGCAGGTTCCGATAACGTTAAAGTGCCCATGCTAGAGCTGTTTGGCTAGCCAACATCGCGAATGTTATACACCTGACCCGTCGGGCGTCTTATACGCCACTTGGTGTCTAATTGTAGTTAGAGGTCTATGCGGCTTATGCAATTGACACAAAAGTTAATCGAAAAATTCTGCATGAATACTCTCAGCGCCACAGGCATGCTTTACAGAGAAAAGCTATATGGGCAAATGCTAGTTCTACTGTATTCATCCATCGATTCCATGGGCCTGCTTGACGCTCGTCCTACTCAAACAAGCGCCTCAGGAGAGTCATTCAAAAACTGGGTAAAAAAATGCCTCCTGACATACCCGGGCCTTGAATATAACGAAGTTGACCTTTGGGCTGCTCGCTGCGCCGTTTTGCACACGTTCACCTCAGAGTCCGACTTATCGAAAGGAGGTAGAGCCCGAGAGGTTCAGCATTACTCCGGCCCTAAAGACTCTCCCATGGCTAAAGCTTTTGTGGCTGCTACAAAGACCATCGACAATGGCAAACATGTCCATGCTCACATTGAAGACACTTACCTCGCATTCCTTGAGGCACTGAAGGTCTTTCCGAAAGATCTATTGAATAACTCCGGTAAAGATCCAGCGTATGAGGCGCGGCTTCACAAAGTCTTGCAGCAGTTCGCGTTGTTGACCTCTAACAACGCGCTAAAATCGCGCACTTCGTTTGCTGGGACGGGCTAAAGCCCTCCCCTTAGCTTAATCGTTAAATGTCAGCCAGAGACGAGGTTGGAAATGGTATTCAAGCATATCAATGGAGTTGTAGCCGAGGCTCAGTTCTCTCCTTGTGGCCGCTACAGATATCGATTGACGATTGATCGAGAAGATTCGATGGGGGATCGCAGCGTATCTGTCATTATGCAGAATCCGAGCGTCGCCAATTCTGAAGTTGCAGACAGATCTGTCCAGTTTCTGGAAAATCTGATTTTCAACAAAGACTATGATGAGTTCAATGGCGTCAAACGCATAATCGTCGTTAACCAGTTCGCTTTGATTCAAACGAATGATTTTGAAGGCGTTGACGATCACATTGGCATCGAAAATGACCGCCATATAGAAAATGCTCTCAATGAGTCTGATATTGTTCTTATTGCCTGGGGCGCCGGGAACCCTTATCTAGAACGGCAGAAAGCCATCACTTCGATGCTTACACAACATTGCGGGAAGAGGCTTCTGAAGACTAAAAAGCACCCGTCCCGTGGCTCATATAAAGATTTCGTCGAGCCACTCCACATTTAACAATTCGCGTAAGGCGGACGGACGTCCCTGACGGGCCGCCGCTTCGCTCCGCTTTATGTGTCAGAACGGATGTAGTATGACCGAGGAAGAAATTGATGAGCAGATCTGCATAGAAAGAGTGAATGATCTAATTTGCTCTCGCACAAGCGAAGTCGTGAGAGTCGGAGAAAAATTTTATTGTGTGCATTGCCACGCAAAAGATCGTCGCATCACACAACTGCGACCGCTAAGAAACGAAATAAATAAATTCAGCTGTGTTTATTGTTCCTCGCCCACCAAGCACTGGCACCAGTGATCGATAAGAAAAATTGGAATACAAGTTCTTTGCAATAGTTTTGACTCGCGCTGTCAATGCAAATCTGGGCGATTGCAGGAGCTGAGTGCAGCACATAACAAGCGGTTCAAATCGCTCGCTGGGACGGGCGAAAGCCCGCCGCTTAACCAGACGTTAGGGTATTTATCAAAATGGAACTTGACGAGATAGCTGTAAATTACTATCACGAGTCTCTAGCTCTAGCACAGAAATCGCTAATTTCTGGCATCACTATTTCGGCGGTTGCTTATTTAGTTGCAATATCTGGAATAGGAAAATCTTCATACTCAATACCTTTTATTGGCATTGAAGTAGAGTCGTTGAGTTATTTTTCTATATCGCTTCTATGTTTGTATTTCGCTTGTGGCATGCTGTGCATGCACGGCATGGAAAAAGCTGATACAAACTGGAAGCTTGTCTCAGACGCTGATCTTTCGGCCAGACTGCTTCAAACGCCTAATATATTAATGGCGAAAAGCATATCAAAAGCATTTTTGTATGGTGGTCTATTCATGGTGGGAGCCTTGTTGTCTGCAAAGATTCTTAATCTTGAAGGTTGGAGGGTTTCTATAGTTGGCAGTATTGTGAGCGCTCCTTATTTCTTGGCCCTTAGAACGTCCGCATATTTCAAAAAACCTTCGCCCCATAAGAGTACGGACAACCCTAACTAGCAAAGTAGCCTGGACGAAACGCGTGGAAAAGGCTCCGCCGTTTTCCACCCTACGTGATGCCAAGGCCCGGCGGAGCAGGCGAGGGTCGTGGCGTAGGGTGGACAACGCTTCGCTTGTCCAAGCGTTGCTGCCTGATGGTGACGCCTGGGTAAAAGGACCTATTTTTCTTCTGCCGTTAGTTGGCGGGTCGCCTATTTCTTACCGTCGCGGCCCACTCGCTAAATCACCAGGTGACATGACATGAACCACGCCTTTGCTGTACTCACCCAGGGCTTCGTGATTGCACAGTTGGAGCCGGATGCTGACCTGCCGAACGAGGTTTTGGCGTCACCAGGCTTTATGTCGATCACCTGGACGGATGATGAGCTTTCGATGGTCTGCGCTGAGGGTGTCGCAACCGGTTTAGCCCGAGTGGACAGCGGTTGGCGCGTGATCAAGGTGCAGGGTCCGTTCGCCTTTGATCAGACGGGTGTCCTGGCCTCCTTCCTTGACCCGCTCGCGGCTGCCGCTATCGGAATTTTCGCGGTGAGCACGTTCGATACCGACTACATATTGGTCAAGTCGATGAATCTCGAAAATGCCGTGCAGGTTTTGAAAGACGCGGGTCACCGCCTCCTGGGCTGATAACTCGCAGTAGGGAAAAGCGAACGGTTATTTACCTTTCAGTTAGTTAGCTTCATAACACCCTGTCACTTTCTTCGACGTAGCCGCTCAATCCCACAAGGTGTGAAGCCATGCAGCTAACGACACTGCTCGTCCCAACTTATACCCAAATGCTCAAAACCCTCTCAGGCTGGCTAAAGAAGGCGCAGGTCCAGCTACCGGAAGCAGAGGCACAAGCACTGTTATCCGCACGTTTGGCGCCCGACATGTATCCGCTGTCGACTCAGGTTCGCTTTGCCTGTGTGCAGGCGCGAGAAGCCGTGTGCCGGCTGAGGGGAGAGGCGTTTCCGCCTACTATCAACGAGCTGCTGAACGAGGGACGTCAGGCTGTCAAAAGCCCCGGATCGCTCGCTGATGCTCATGCGCGGATCGATGAGACGGTCGCGTTGCTCGACGGCCTCGCAGCCGATGCGCTCGATGTAGGCGGGGATAAGCCCATCGCCCATGAACTCCCGAACGGGATGGTCTTGGATCTGACCGCAGACCAATACGTCCGTGACTGGACGCTGGGCCAGTTCTATTTTCACGTCATGACTGCGTATTCGATATTGCGCAAAGAAGGAATCAATCTCGGCAAGGCGGATTATGTGGCGCACCTGCTGCCCTATGTGCGTCCGGAAACGATTCCGAAGGGCTAGCAAAGTTGCTGGGACGTGGCGCGTGGAAAAGGCTTCGCCGTTTTCCACCCTACGCAACGGCCGGGCTCCGACGGAGCAGGCAGGAGCGGTGAAGTAGGGTGGACAATGCTTTGTTGCCCACGCGGTCATGGCTTGTACGTACGCCTCGCTCGACGTTGCACATCCAGCTAGCCAGCCAGCGGTACCTCAGCTCCAGGCACACCTGCCGTATCATGCCCGCCCGTTTCTGCTTCTGATAACCCCCATGACCACCCTCGAAATCATTGCCTCCGCACTCGGTGTGCTTTCCGTCTGGCTCACCGTGCGGCAGAACCCGCTGTGCTGGCCCATTGGGTTGGTGATGGTGTCGCTGTATGCCTGGTTCTTTTTCGAGGTACGGTTGTATTCGCAGGTGCTGCTCAACGGGGTGTTCGCCGCCATGCAGCTGTATGGCTGGTGGCAGTGGACGCGCGGCAGCAACGGTGAGGGAGGGCGGCCGGTGGTAGGCGCGACGGCGAGCGAGGTCGGTGTTGGACTCGTTGTGGCGGTGCTGTGGAGTGTCGGGTTGGGTTTGCTGATGGCGACGGTTACCGAAGCGGCCTACCCCTGGCCGGATGCGACGCTGACGGCTTTCAGCCTGCTCGCTCAGCTGTGGATGGCGCTCAAGCGCTGGCAGTGCTGGGTGTTGTGGATCGTGGTGGACACGCTCTACGTGGGCTTCTTCGTTTTTCAGGAGTACTGGCTCACCGCCGGGCTGTACGGGTTGTTCACGCTGCTGGCGGTGATGGGCCTGCACGAGTGGCGGCAGGCCAGGGGAGCGGCGCGATGAAGGTGCTGGTGCTTACCGGAGCCGAATCGACCGGCAAGAGCTGGCTGGCCGCGCGGCTGCAACAGCGCTTTGGCGGACGGGTGGTGGGCGAGTACGTTCGGCATTTCATTGACAGCGAACAGCGCGACACCTGCCTCGCCGATATTCCGGCCATCGCCCGTGGCCAACTGGTCTGGGAAGACGCCGCGCGAGACCAGCGACCGGAGCTACTGATCCTCGATACCCACCTGCTGAGCAACATGCTCTGGAGCCGGGTGCTGTTCAATGATTGCCCAGCGTGGCTGGAGGATGAACTGTTGGCGCGCCGCTACGACCAGCACCTCCTGCTCTCGCCTGAAGGGGCTGAATGGCACGCAGACGGCCAGCGCTGCCAACCGGAGGCCGCCGAGCGCTTGGGCTTTCATGACGCCTGCCGGGGCTGGTTCGAGCGGCATCAGCAGCCCTTCGTGGAGATTGCCGGTGATTGGGCCAGCCGCGAGGCCCAGGCCATCGCTCAGGTTCGGGCCTTGCTGGAGCCATAGGGCTTCAGCGGCTCGAAAGGCATTCAGCAGCTCAACCAGGTTACCTGTGTAATCCGAAAGCCCGGTGAGCATTTAGCCCACCCGGCCGTTACCACAACACAGGCGCTCTACTGGTCAGTCCAGCCGCTGAATCCGCCCTTCAACCGTCGCGGAAAATGGTTGCGGCAATGCTTCGATGTAATCGACCAGCGCATCCAGGTCCACCGCGCCGACGACACGGTTCTTGCCTTCGGTGAGGATGGTGAAGTTATCGCCGCCGCCCGCCAGGAACGAGTTGACCGTGACCCGATAGACTGCCGCCGGGTTGATGAGCGCGCCGGCGGCATCGCGTATCTCGATCACGCGGCTGCCTTCGGGGCGGCTCGTCGACCAGCTGTACCGGATGCCGGAGGGCTTGAGCAGGCGCGGGTAGCTCTGGCCGATCCACTGCTGTTCGAGCAGTGTCTTGATCTGTGCGCCGGTCAGGTCCATGGACACCAGATCGTTGGCGAATGGCTGGATGGCGAACAGTGCGCCCCATGCGACCTCGCCGCTCGCCAGATCAGCACGGATGCCGCCCGGGTTCATGAAGCTGATCTGCGCGTCGGTCGCCACACGCTGGGCATCGGCAATTAGGTTGCCCAGCGCCGATTCGCCGGCTGGCGTTTCGCTGCGGGTGATGTCGCCCTGGGCCACACCTACTACGCGCGCTACCGGCGGTTCGACGCGGGCATCGGCTCGTGCCACCAGCGCGGCCACGTTCGGGTCCGGCGAAAGACCGGCGCCCTGGTCGGCCCAGGTGGTGATTACAGCGGCGGATTTCTCCACGATGTCGCGGCTGCGGCGGCTGACCACCAGCTCGATATCGGCATAGGCGGTGCCGGCCGAGAATGCCTGGGTCACCAGGATCGGTTTGCCGTTAGCGTTGGGCACCATGGCGTTGGTGAAGCCGTGGGCGTGTCCGGAGATGACCACATCCACTTCATCATCCAGACGCTCGATAATGTTGACCACCGGGCCGGTAACCGTATCGGCTTGCGGGTTGGTCGGGCCGTCATAGCTCACCTGCCGTCCGCCCTGATGCAGCGCGACGACGATGGCGCGCACACCGTGTCGGCGCAGTTCGGCCACGGACCGGTTGATGGCGTCCGCCTCGTCGACGAAGCGCAGACCAGCCACACCGCTTGGCGAGACGATGGACGGCGTTTCCTTGAGCGCCGCGCCGATCACGCCGATGCGCACGCCGTTGCTGAAGTAGATGGAGTAGGGCGGTAACAGGGATTCGCCAGTGCTCTGGTCGATGACGTTGCTCGACACCATGGGAAAGCGTGCGCCTTGCCAGGAATCTTCAAGAAACGGGCCGTTGCGATGATTGCCGCCAATGAGCAGGCGCAGCAGCTCGGAGCGGCCGTCGTCGAACTCATGATTGCCCAGCGTACCGATCAGGTTGCAGCGCTGTTGGGCGAAGGGTTGCACGCTGCGGGGCATTCGCAGCTGGCGGCTGAATGCGCGGCAATGCGGGTTGGCCAGCAGATTGAGAAAGCTGACCGAGGGCTCGTCCTGCAACAGCGCGGAGTTGGGCGGCGAGGCGCCAACCTGATCGCCGTCGTGCACGATAAGCGTGTTGTCGTCGCTGGCAGCCTTGAGATAAGCGGCCAGCACCGCCGCACCACCGGCGGGGCGTCCGGCCACGCTGCGTGGCGACAGCTGACCATGGAAGTCGTTGATGCTGAGCAGATTGAAGGTCACCACCGGCTCGACCCGCCAGTCCGGTGCGCGCCAGCTGCGACGTTCGCTGGCCTGCCGCCGCACCTTGATTCCCTCCAGACGTTCTTCACGGTAGTCCCGCTCGATAGAACCGTGCTCGGCCTGTCCTTGCGTTTGTGCCAGCGTCGGGGCGGCGATGCCGGCCAGGCTGGCGGCGAACAACCAATCCAGGATGCGCGTGCGCATTGTTGTTTCCTCGGTGCGGTGGGGTGCGACCGAAACTAGAAAGCGCAGGTGGCAGGTTGATGACTGCATGTTGGCGTTTTTAGCGAGAGGCGACGCGCGGTTGGCTCGGGTGGCGCCACGAGCTGCAGATCAAGATGAACGGCTGGAGGCCAATCCCGGTCGCACATAAGGAGCAATCGGGAGCCATGCACATGAGCACATCGAGCAATGTTTTATGGGGCGCCTTAGCGCTTGGCCTAGTGACGGGTATGCGCAGCATGCTGGCGCCGACCCTGACCAGCCGGGCGCTGGCTGCGCGGGACGATATCGATGAAGCCGGCGAGCCGGCGCGCACGCTGGCGGCACACCGCACGCGACAATTTCTGATGCCGCTGGCTGCAGGCGAACTACTGGGCGACAAGATGACCTTCGCACCGGACCGGACCATCCTGCCTTCGATGGCGTTTCGTGCGTTGTCCGGCGGGGTGACCGCTGCGGCACTGGCCAGCGCTCGGCAACAGCCGATAGGGCTGCCGATGCTGATTGGCGCGAGCGCAGCATTGGTCGCGTCGAAGGTCGGGTTGAGTCTGCGTAAACCGCATCAGGCCAGGCCGTTGACCAACGCTGCTCTCGGCCTTGCAGAAGATTGCCTGGCGCTGGTGATCGGCAATGCTGGCCTGCAGCGTGCACTGGGCGAGCGCTGACGGGCAACGCCTCGCTCAAGCCAATCGATCAAGCCAATCAATCAAACCACGGGCCGCGCCATGCGGCCCATGATCGCTCAGCGGCTAATGGCTAGCGCTCAGCTTTAGCGCTTGATCACGCAAACGCGGTCAGTGCAGGTGCCTGCATAAGTAGCATCCAGACCTTGCGTCGCGTCCCGAGTGCCGACGGTCTCGCCGGCCAGGCCGCCGCCAGTCGGCGAGGCGGTACCGGCATTTTCCGGGTAGCCGGTGCCGGCGCGTTTGGCGGCGGTGCCAACATCGTAACGGCCGGTGTCGCCGGAGCCCGTGTGGGTCGCCGTCGTATGAGCTGCAGCTGTAGCACCCGTTGTGCCGGTGACCGGCGCGCCTGCCTCGCGATGGGTGCCGGTCAGATGCCCGGTCGCCCCGGCAGCATGGCCGGCGGAACCAACAAAATGCTTATCCAGATGGCTGTCGCCGCCGGTTGCGCCGGCATAGGGGCTGGTGGGTCCGGCATAACCTGGGGTTGAGCCGACACCGTTGTCGTCGATATTGAGCGCGCCGTTGTATTCCAGGGCGTCGCGTGCGCGGATCAGTTGATCCTCGTCGTACACATCCACCGCGAGCACCAGTGAGCCTCGGCGCACGGCTTCCGGGTAGGCCGCGGCGTGGCGACGGTGCTCTTCGTGCGGCTCATGGCCGAACAACGATTTGAAGAAGTGCGCGACCTTGGACTCGTGGTGCTCACGGTCGACAGTGCCGCCGTCGGTTGAGTAGGGCGCGTCGTAGGCATGAATGTTTGCGCTGTCGGCACCTACGGAGTGGATCTGCTCCTGAGGGATGCCCCGCGCCATCAGGTCGCCCTGGGTACGGTTGGCATCGGTCAGCGTCGCGAACGCTGCGACAAGTGTGTGTTTCATGGTTCACCTCGCGTTGTGTTGCACAACTGGGTTATCCGAGCACTGCGCTTATCCCGGGGCTGATGAGTACAGCTGCCGTAACGCTGGAAGCCCATCTGCTCCTCAGAGCAGCGCTCATGAATATTGGGTCTGGCGGGCCGGCCATAGTTCAGAAAATAAGTGGCAGCAGGTCGGGGCGCTTCGGTTGACAGGGCAGCTGAGATGGGGAGTCGTCAGCGCGCGTTTTAGGAGGCTTTCCGTAGGAGCGGTCTTGACCGCGAATGGTGCGACGCCGGTTCACGGGTTGACTGGCCTTAAACGGGCGCCACTTGTAATGAGCCTGATGTGGGCGTTGAGTTGCGCAAGCTTCGCGGTCAAGACCGCTCCCACGGGCCTGCGTGGTTTTACGGGTGAGGATGCTGTCTGCGACTCCGCGTCGCCCCCACGGGCCTGCGTGGTTTGCGGGTGGGGATGCTGTCTGCGGTCCGCGTCACTCAAGCGGTGAAGGCCGCTCACACGGGCCTGTGTGGTTTGCGGGTGCGGATGCTGTCTGCGGTCCGCGTCGCTCAAACGGTGAACCCAGGCGGGCCGAACGCGACTGGGCGTCCAGCCCCTTGCCGATCAGTCCAGATCCGCTGCGCTGTGACGTTCAGGCGCCTGTTCGGATTCGTCGCCCCAGGTGCGGTTGACCTTGCGCCCGCGGATCACGCCTGGTCGCTCGGCCACTTCAGCGGCCCAGCGCTGTACGTGTTTGTAGTCCTGCACCGAGAGGAACTCACCGGCGTCGTACAGCTCACCGAGGGCCAGCACGCCGTACCAGGGCCAGATGGCCATGTCGGCGATGGTGAATTCATCGCCGGTGATGTAGCGGTTCTCGGCCAGTTGGCGATCCAACACGTCGAGCTGGCGCTTGACCTCCATCGCGTAACGATTGATCGGGTACTCGTACTTCTCCGGCGCGTAGGCGTAGAAATGCCCGAAGCCGCCGCCGAGGAAGGGCGCCGAGCCCATCTGCCAGCACAGCCAGTTCAGGGTTTCGGTGCGCGCGCGGGTTTCGGTCGGCAGAAAGGCGCCGAATTTCTCGGCCAGATAGACCAGGATCGAGCCGGACTCGAACACCCGCAGCGGCTCGCCGTCGACGCTGTGGTCGGCCAATGCCGGAATCTTCGAGTTCGGGTTGAGCCCGACAAAGCCACTGCCGAACTGGTCGCCGTCACCGATCTTGATCAGCCAGGCGTCATATTCCGCACCGCTGTGGCGGAGGGCGAGCAGCTCTTCGAGCATGATCGAGACCTTCACCCCGTTGGGTGTGGCCAGGGAGTAGAGCTGCAGCGGATGCTTGCCCACCGGCAGCGCCTTCTCTTCCCGCGCACCGGCGGTAGGGGCGTTGATGTTGGCAAATTTGCCGCCCGAAGGCGCGTCGTGGGTCCAGACTTTCGGCGGTACGTAAGTGCTTTCGGGCATGAACAATCTCCTCGCGTGGTACTGGGGATGTGCAGGGCATGCTACGCGTTCGGTCATCGCTGTCGAAATCAAGCAGATCGATATTGGTCATCGATGGGCGATGGTTGGTTCTGCGATGGCCAGACGACCAAGTCCCGAAGGACCGCAGCAGGGCCGCAACAATCGTAGGGTGGGCTTCAGCCCACCAAGACCATCGGGCGGCGATGATGGGTCAGGTTGTTCGCTTGGTTCCGAGCGTAGGCGGTGGGCTAAAGCCCACCCTACGGCTGCGGCCTGGACGATGCATCGGTGACATCGCGACCTCGTAGGGTGGGCTTCAGCCCGCCAAGACTATCGGGCGGCGATAATGGGCCAGGTTGTTCGCTTGGCTCCGAGCGGTAGGCGGTGGGCTAAAGCCCACCCTACGGCTGCGGCCGGACGGAGCGTCGGTAATATCGCGACCTCGTAGGGTGGGCTTCAGCCCACCAAGACCATCGGACGGCGATGATGGGTCAGGCTGTTCGCTTGGCTCCGAGCGGTAGGCGGTGGGCTAAAGCCCACCCTACGGTTCACCGGCGCCGGGCGGCGCGTACGCCTCCGGACCGCTCTCGGCACAGCCCAAGCACACCCTCGCCGCGCTATGCGCTAGCGTTAGCGCTCAATAGACGCATATGAATCAGCGCCACCCGGCTGCCTTGTTGATCGACACGCTCCTCGATGGCAAACGGCTCGAACCCAAGTTTGGGGTAGAGCAGCAGGCCGGCAGCGTTCTGATTGAAACAGGAGACCGTCACCTCACGGGCCTGGTACTGGCTGAACGCAAGGCTGATCATCTGCTCCATCAGGTACCGAGCGGCGCCTCGTCCGCGCGCAGCGGGAGCGACTACGACATTGCCTATCGAACAGCGTCCTTTCATTTCCCAGCGGTAGAAATTGGCGAATGCCACAACCTTGCCGCCCAGCTCAACCACGGTTGCATCTGCGCGCTCGGCAATTGCCTGGCGTAGCTGCGTATGGGTGAGTGGAAACTGAGCTTTTGGGAAAAAGAAGAACAGCTCCTGCGCATCCTGAGCGAAACCGCACACTGCTTGAAGATCCAGTTCGGTGGCTGGGCGGTGCGTCATGGGCATAGGTGAGCCTTCCTCGGGCGATCTCGATGTGAAGGGCGAACGGGGCGAGCCCGTTCTCTTGCGCTATTGAGCCTGATTGATCGTCCGGCACAATCGTGGCCGATACGAAAAAGCCGCTGCCTGAGTAGACGAGGCAGCGGCTTCGGTGCAACCGGCTGAACGTCAGCCGCGTGCGCCGCGTATTCCGGCACTGATCTCGCGACACAGCCCAAGCACACCCTCGACGGCTTGCTCGGAGGTTTCGGCACTGGCGATCTTGTCGATCAATGCCGAGCCGACCACCACGCCTTCGCTCAGGCGTGCAATCGCAGCGGCCTGGTCCGGTGTGCGGATGCCAAAGCCGACGCATACCGGCAGATCGGTGTGGCGCTTCAACCGCGCTACGGCTTCTTCGACGTGCTCCAGCGTCGCGGAACCGGCGCCGGTCACGCCGGCCACCGACACGTAATAGACGAAGCCCGAGCTGCCGTTGAGCACGGTGGGCAGGCGCTGGTCGTCGGTGGTCGGCGTGGTCAGACGGATGAAGTCGATGCCCACGGCCTGGGCCGGGTCGCAGAGGTCTTCGTTATGCTCAGGCGGCAGGTCGACCACGATCAGCCCATCAACGCCGGCTTCCACGGCCTCAGCGAGGAAGCGCTCGACGCCCATCTTGTGGATGGGGTTGAAGTAGCCCATCAGCACCAGTGGCGTGGTTTGGTTGTCCTGGCGGAAGTCGCGAACCATCTGCAACGTCTTGGCCAGATCCTGCTTGGCGGCCAGGGCGCGGATGTTGGCCAGTTGGATCGCCGGGCCGTCGGCCATCGGGTCGGTGAAGGGCATGCCCAGCTCGATCACATCGGCGCCAGCGGCGGGCAGACCCTTGAGGATTTCCAGCGAGGTGGCGTAGTCCGGATCGCCAGCAGTGATGAAGGTCACCAGGGCCGCACGGTTTTCCTGTTTTAGTTGCTCGAAGCGGGTGTGCAGGCGGGAGTTCACCGAGCTCATATATGTTCTTCCTGTTCGTCGTAGTGGTGCATGACGGTCTGCATGTCCTTGTCGCCGCGGCCGGAGAGGTTGACCACCATCAGATGATCTTTCGGCAGGGTTGGCGCGCGTTTGAAAACTTCGGCCAGTGCGTGGGCGCTCTCCAGCGCGGGGATGATGCCTTCCAGACGGCAGCACTTGTGGAAGGCGGCGAGCGCTTCTTTATCGGTGATCGAGGTGTACTCGACACGGCCGATGTCGTGCAGCCAGGCGTGCTCGGGGCCAATGCCTGGGTAGTCGAGGCCGGCGGAAATAGAGTGGGCGTCGATGATCTGACCGTCGTCGTCCTGCAGCAGGAAGGTGCGGTTGCCGTGCAGCACGCCCGGCACGCCGCCGTTGAGGCTGGCGGCATGCTTGCCGGATTCGATGCCATGGCCGGCTGCTTCGACGCCGATAATGGCTACGCTCTGGTCATCGAGGAAGGGGTGGAACAGGCCCATGGCGTTGGAGCCGCCGCCGATACAGGCGACCAGCGTATCGGGCAGGCGGCCTTCCTGAGCCATCATCTGGTCGCGGGTTTCCTTGCCGATCACCGCCTGGAAGTCGCGGACCATGGCCGGGTAGGGGTGCGGGCCGGCGACGGTGCCGATCAGGTAGAAGGTGTCGTGGATGTTGGTCACCCAGTCGCGCAGGGCTTCGTTCATCGCGTCTTTCAGCGTGCCGGTGCCGGCGGTGACCGGGATCACCGTGGCGCCGAGCAGCTTCATGCGGAAGACGTTGGCCTGCTGGCGCTCGATGTCGGTGGTGCCCATGTAGATCACGCACTGCATGCCGAAGCGCGCGGCGACGGTGGCGGTGGCCACACCGTGCATGCCGGCGCCGGTCTCGGCGATAATGCGCTGCTTGCCCATGCGCCGCGCCAGCAGGATCTGGCCGATGCAATTGTTGATCTTGTGCGCGCCGGTGTGGTTCAGCTCTTCGCGCTTGAGGTAGATCTTCGCGCCGCCGCAATGCTCGGTCAGGCGCTCGGCGAAATACAGCGGGGAAGGGCGGCCGACATAATCGCGCTGGAAGTAGGCCAGCTCTTTGGCAAATTCCGGATCTTGCTTGGCTTTTTCGTATTCGGCGGCCAGCTCATGGATGAGTGGCATCAGGGTTTCGGCGACGTACTGACCGCCGAAGTGGCCGAACAGGCCCTTGGCGTCAGGGCCGTTGCGCAATGAGGTCATGTCGGGCTCCAGTTGAGATTCAAAGCGGCAGCATCTTGGGTCGGAGCGGTCTCGACCGCGAAGCTGTCAGTCGAATTCGCGGTCAAGACCGCTCCCACAACGTGCCTGGTCGGCACGTCTGCGATGGCCAAAGGTTACGGCTCCCGGCGCTCAGAAAAAAGCGATAAGATCGCCGCAATATGTCAGGAAATATCACGTATGAGCCAGAGCCTTCCCCCTCTCAATGCACTGCGTGCTTTCGAAGCGGCGGCACGCCTGCAGAGTGTAAGCCAAGCGGCAGTGGAGCTCAGCGTGACCCACGGGGCCGTCAGTCGGCAGATCCGCCTGCTCGAAGACGACCTTGGCGTCGCGTTGTTCAGCAAAGATGGCCGCGGCGTTAAACTCACCGATGCGGGCCTGCGCTTGCGTGATGCGGCGGGTGAGGCGTTCGCGCGGCTACGCGACACCTGCGCCGAGCTGCGCCAGCAGACCATCGATGCGCCGTTTGTGCTCGGCTGCCCGGGCAGCCTGCTGGCGCGTTGGTTCATCCCGCGGCTCGACCGACTCAACCGCGAGCCGCCCGATCTGCGCTTGCAGTTGTCCGCCAGCGAGGGCGAACTGGACCCGCGGCGCCCGGGGCTGGACGCCACTCTGTTGTACGCCGAGCCGCCGTGGCCGGCTGATATGCAGGTTTTCGAGCTGGCCACCGAGTGCATTGGGCCGGTGCTCAGCCCGCATCATCCGAACTGCGCCGCGCTGCGCCAGGCACCGCCGGCGGTGTTGTTCAGCGAAGCGCTGTTGTTTACCTCCTCTCGACCGCAGGCGTGGCCAGCCTGGGCTCAGGGTAATGGCCTTGATCCGGCTGGGTTACGCATGGGGCAGGGCTTCGAGCATCTCTATTTTCTGCTGGAAGCGGCGCTGGCCGGGCTAGGCGTAGCTATCGCACCGCAACAGCTGGTCGCCGATGACCTGCGCCATGGCCGCCTGCTGGCGCCCTGGGGCTTCGTCGAAACAGGAGCACGGCTGGCGCTCTGGGTACCGTCACGCCGCACGGATCGACGCGCTGAGCGATTGGCGGACTGGCTGCGCCAGCAGCTAGCTTAATAGAGCCCGCACCATAAGGTGCGACGTGAACCCTCAGCTCACTGGCGCAGTACAGCGAACTGTCGGCTCGATGCGTCGAAGATTCGCGCCGAATTGATCTGCAGCGCCCCTAAGCCGGACTGGGTTGGGCACCCGAACGGCGGGTGCTCAGCTGGCCATTGCCGTACTGCTGTTCGCCGCCACATGAGTGATGGTCGCGGG
Organism: Stutzerimonas xanthomarina DSM 18231; assembly: GCF_900129835.1. GTDB lineage: Bacteria > Pseudomonadota > Gammaproteobacteria > Pseudomonadales > Pseudomonadaceae > Stutzerimonas > Stutzerimonas xanthomarina. Next base: position 7,467 of record NZ_FQXA01000011.1, on the reverse strand, counting down.
TTCCCCGGACGTATAGCCCTGAGGGTTGCGACTTTGCCAGCGCCAGGCATCGGTGAGCATGGTGAGCAGGTCTCGTTCGGCCACCCAGCCCAGATCATCGCGGGCCTTGCTCGGGTCAGACCAGCATTGCGCGACATCCCCCGGACGTCGCGCCTTGAACACGTGCGGCAAGGGCCGACCAATGACCTCCTCAAATGCGGTCATCATCTGTCGTACCGAATAACCGCGGCCGGTGCCAAGGTTCCACGTGGAAACACCGTGGACTAGATTAAGCCGCTCCAGTGCTTTCAGATGTCCCTTGGCCAGATCCACTACGTGGATGTAATCCCGTACGCCGGTACCGTCCGGCGTCGGGTAGTCGGCGCCGTATACGTTCAATTGCTTACGACGGCCGACCGCTACCTGCAGCATGTAGGGCAACAGGTTATTGGGGATGCCGTTGGGGTCTTCGCCGATAAGGCCAGACTCGTGTGCGCCGATCGGGTTGAAATAGCGCAGCAGGGCGATTGACCAGCGCGGGTCGGAATCGGCTAGGCCCATGAGCACGTTTTCTGCCATCAGCTTGGACTGGCCATAGGGATTGGTCGGAAGGCCGGTTGGGCAGCTTTCGGTGATCGGCATCCTGGGCGAATCGCCGTAGACAGTCGCGGATGAGCTGAACACCAGCTTGAAGACGCCGGCTTCGGCCATCGCCTGACACAACGCGATGCTGCCGCTGACGTTGGTCTCGTAATAGCGCAGCGGTTCGCGAACGCTTTCGCCTACCGCCTTGAGGCCGGCGAAGTGCAGCACCGCTGTGACCGGATAAGAGGCGAACAGCGCTTTGAGCAATGCGCGATTGCGCACATCGCCTTTGACGAACTGAACCTTGCGGCCGGCCAGTTGCTCGGCCCGGTCCAGTGCGACTTTCGAACTGTTGCAGAGATTGTCCAGCACCACCACTTCGTGGCCCGCCAGGAGCAGCTCCAGCACCGCATGCGACCCGATGTATCCCGCTCCACCTGTGACCAGAATCATGTCTACCTCGCCTAGCAAATTATCCGACGCGCACGGGAGCGCACGGCTGACCGTATGAGCGCGGCCGCTGCAAGCATCTCCAGGGTTGGGTCGGCGAATCGGGCGGTACTGACTGCAGGAAGCACACAGCGCCGATGCCGGGGTGAATCAGGCGTCCTGTGATAAGGACGGAGGAAGGTGCGAGCAAGTTCCAACGAAGCGGCAGTCAGCCGATGACCGACCTCTGCAGTAGGGCATGGGGAACCTTGGATCGTCTGCTGCCGTCCATAGCCGGCGGGCAGCGCTGGCGGGTTGGATTTTCTGCTATCGCGCCATCAGGTTTTGCTTGCGCGGGCTGCGCAGGCTTATGCGATGCGGCAGAACGGACTCTGAAGGGCATTGCCACCCTTTACGAGGTTTCCATGAGCTGGGCCGGCCCCTACCAATACGAAATTGGCAAATCCCCCGATAAACAAGCGACGCCACCCGAAGTCGTCTTCGACGAGCTGGTGCCGACCTTGCTGTGCCTGTCGCATCTGCGCTGGAGCTTTGTCTACCAACGCCCGCAGCACCTTATGTCGCGGTTCGCGCGCGATTTCAACGTGCTGTTCGTCGAAGAGCCAATACCCACCGAGGACGCCCAGCCCTGGCTGGAAGTGCGTCCCGAGGAAAACGGCGTGCAGGTGCTGATCCCGCGCTTGCCCCAGGGTTGCGAAGGCGAAACGGCCCTGCGGGTTCAGCGCGACTTGCTCGATGGCTACCTCAAGAAGCTCGGCGTCAATGACCTGCTGCTCTGGTACTACACGCCGATGGCGTTGGGTTATGCCGATCACTTGAAGCCCAGGCTCACGGTCTACGACTGTATGGACGAGCTCTCGGCCTTTCGCGGCGCCCCGCCAGAACTGGTGCAGCGCGAGCGTGAGTTGCTGCAGCGCGCCGATCTGGTCTTCACCGGCGGCTACAGCATCTGGGAAGCCAAGCGCGAGCTGCACGACAACGCCTTTGCCTTTCCCAGCAGCGTCGACGTGGCGCACTTCGCTGAGGCCCGGCGGACCCAGGCCGATCTCGACGATCAGGCCGAGATTCCCCACCCGCGATTGGGCTTCTACGGTGTGATCGACGAGCGCTTCGATATCGAACTGGTCGCCGACATGGCGGAAAAACGCCCTGACTGGCAGTTCGCGCTGGTCGGCCCGGTGGTCAAGATCGACCCGGCGGACCTGCCTCAGCGCGACAACATTCACTACCTGGGCGGCAAGACGTACGACGAGCTGCCGCGCTACCTGTCCGGCTGGGACGTGGCCATCATGCCATTCGCGATGAACGAGTCGACCCGTTTCATCAGCCCGACCAAAACCCCGGAATACCTCGCGGGCGGTTGCCCGGTGGTGTCCACGCCGATCAAGGACGTGGTGCGCACCTACGGCGACACCGAGATCGTCTATATCGCCGACACGCCCGATGCGTTCATCGATGCCGTGGAAAAGGCGCTGGTCGATGCGGAAGACCGCGATCGTTTGTTGAAAACCGCCGACGACATTCTCGGTGACATGTCCTGGGACCACACCTGGGCGCTGATGAAGGAGAAGATGCAATGCGCGATGTGAGCCTGCAAGACAGGAATACCGAGCATGCAGGCGGCGGCACCAGCAACGGCTCGTCCAGCAGTCGCCGTGGCTTCGACTACCTGATCGTCGGTGCCGGTTTTGCCGGCAGCGTGCTGGCCGAGCGCCTGGCCGCCGGGCTGAACAAGCGCGTGCTGGTGGTCGACCGCCGGCCGCATATCGGCGGCAATGCATACGATCATTACGACGAAGCCGGTGTATTGATCCACCGCTACGGCCCGCACATCTTCCACACCAACGCCCAGCGCATCGTCGACTACCTGTCGCGCTTCACCGAATGGCGCCCCTACGAGCATCGCGTGCTCGCCCAGGTGGACGGTCAGGAAGTACCGATCCCGATCAATATGACCACGCTGAACAAACTCTACGGCCTGACCATGACCACCGAACAGGAAGCAGCGGACTTCCTCGCCAGCCGTGCCGAGCCGGTAGAGCACATCCAGACCAGCGAAGACGTGGTGATCAACGGCATCGGCCGTGAACTGTATCAGAAGTTTTTCCGCGGCTACACGCGCAAGCAGTGGGGGCTCGATCCGTCGCAGCTGGACAAGTCGGTGACCTCGCGCATTCCCACGCGTACCAACACCGATGATCGCTACTTCACCGACACCTTTCAGCAGATGCCCAAGCACGGCTACACCAAGATGTTCGAGAAGATGCTCGCGCACCCGAACATCAAGGTGATGATCAACACCGACTACCGGGAGATCCGCGACGAGGTGCAGTTCGACCATCTGATCTTCTGCGGGCCGATCGACGAATACTTCGACTACCGCTTCGGCAAGCTGCCGTACCGCTCGCTGAAGTTCGAGCACAAGCAGCTCGATCAGGAACAATTTCAGGCGGTCGGCACGGTCAACTACCCAAGCGAGGATGTGCCCTACACCCGCATCAGCGAGTACAAGCACCTCACGGGGCAGGTCCACCCGAAGACCAGCATCACCTATGAATACCCCTCGGCCGAGGGCGACCCCTACTACCCGATCCCGCGTCCGGAAAATGCCGAGCTGTACAAGCGCTACCAGAAGCTGGCGGACGAGACGCCGGGCGTCACCTTCGTCGGCCGGCTCGGCACGTACAAGTACTACAACATGGATCAGGTGGTGGGTCAGGCGCTGGCGCTGTACAAGCGCATCGAAGAAGCCGAGGTCGGCGCCGCAGCCGGCGAAAGCGCCGAACACCGTCAATCGCTGGCCGTACAGGCCCCCTGAAAAACTGAGAGCGAAGATGCATCAGCCCACGCTTTTTAAAAGTTTTTTCATGGGCGGGTTCGAATGCTCGAACCACCGCCGCAGCGATGGTCGCCGTCTCGATCTGCTGGCGGCCACCGGCCATGACCGCTGGGCCGCGCATGACTACGGCGTGTTGCACCGTCACGGTCTGCACAGCGTGCGCGACGGCTTGCGCTGGCACTTGATCGAGCGCGAGCCGGGCCGGTATGACTGGTCGAGCTTCCAGCCCATGCTGCAGGCGGCGCAGCGCCAGGGCACCCAGGTTATCTGGGATCTGTGTCATTACGGCTGGCCGGACGACATCGACATCTGGCGGCCGCAGTTCGTTGAACGTTTTGCCCGGTATGCGGCGGCGGCGGCGCAGTTGATCAAGGACGAAACCGATACGGTGCCTTTCTACGCGCCGCTGAACGAGATTTCGTTCTGGGCCTGGGCGGGTGGTGATGAGGCGTACTTCAACCCGATGGCTCGTGGTCGCGGCTTCGAACTCAAGCATCAGCTGGTCCGCGCGACCATCGCGGCGATGCAGGCGATCCGTGACGTGGAGCCGCGGGCACGCTTCGTTCAGGTCGATCCGGCCATTCACGTCGTCGCACCCAACGACCGGCCCGGGCCGCAGCGTGAGGCGGAGCGCTTTCGTCAGTCGCAGTTCGAGGCTTGGGACATGCTCTGTGGCGAGCAGTGGCCGGGCCTCGGCGGGGCGCCGGAGTACCTCGACGTATTGGGCGTGAATTACTACTCCGACAACCAGTGGTACCACGGTGACGGCCGCACCATCGACCGCGACAATCCGGACTATCGGCCCTTCAAGGGGATTCTCAGCGAAATCTGGCAGCGCTATCAGCGGCCCTTGCTGATCGCCGAAACTGGCGCCGAGGGCGATGTGCGTGGCGACTGGCTGCGCTATGTCAGTGAACAGGCCGGGCTGGCGATGCAGCGCGGGGTTCCGGTGGAGGGCATCTGCCTGTATCCCGTGCTGGATTACCCCGGCTGGACCGACGAACGGCATTGCCCGGTGGGGCTGCTGGGTTTCCCCGACGAGAATGGCAACCGCTGCGTCCACGAAGGGCTCGCCGACGAGTTGCGCCTGCAGCAAATGCGCTTCAGCCAGTTCAACCACGCTGTGCAGCTCGCCGACGCCCTGTCATGAACGCCCCGGAGAAGGCACCCCAGGCGAAACCGCAGCCGGTGCCGCTGCCGAGCCGACCGGTCCCCTTTCTCTGGCATTACATTTGTGCGCGGCCCTGGCACTTCGGCGGCTTGCTGGCGCTGATCATCGGTGCGGCCAGCTGCGCGGTGGCCGTGCAGTACGGCATGAAGCTGCTGGTCGACGCCATGGCACAAGGCACCGCGGACCGCGGCTCGGCCAACGTGTGGTGGCCACTGGGCCTGTTCATCAGCCTGATCGTCATTGAAAACGTGTTCTGGCGCCTCGGCGGCTGGCTTGGCTGCCGCACCGTCGTCGCCAGCGTGGTGGACTTGCGCGTCGACCTGTTCAAGCACCTGACCGGGCACCCGATGCGCTACTTCACCGAGCACTTCGCCGGCTCGCTGGGCAATCGGATCTCCGCCCTTGGCCAGGCGGCGGGCGCGATCTATGGAGGCTTGGCGTGGAAGATCGTCCCGCCCATTATCGATTTCATCGGCGCGGTGGTGGTGCTGTTGACCGTGGACGTACGCATGGCCGTGGCGCTGATCCTGTTCGTTGCTATCGTTGCCGCGCTGATTACCGGCTTTGGCATTCGCGGCCGGGCCAAGCACCAGCGTTTCGCGGCCCAGTCGGCGCGCGTCGGGGGAGAGCTGGTGGATGCGGTTTCCAACGTGTGGACCATCAAAGCGTTCTCCGCCCGCGACCGCGAGGCCGAGCGACTGGCGCAGGAAATCGGCTACGAAGCCCGCGCGCAGCGGCGCAGTTGGATGTACCTGGAAAAAGCCCGGGTGATGCACGACATCTGCCTGTCAGTTATGGCCGGCGGCATGCTGATCTGGGCGATCAGCCTGTGGGTGGGCGGTGAAGTGACGGCCGGTGACGTGGTGCTGGTCAGTGCGCTGACCTTCCGCATTCTGCACGGCTCGCGGGATCTGGCGCTGGCGCTGGTGGATGCGACCCAGCAGATCGGTGCCATCGACGACACCTTGCGCATCATCGTCCAGCCGCATGGCCTGGAAGACAGCGACAACCAGCTGCTGCTGGCGGAGGGAGGCATCACCTTCGAGCGCGTCAGCTTCAGCTATCCGGACCGCGGTGCGGTGTTCGAGGCGCTGGACCTGCACATACCGGCGGGGCAGAAGGTCGGTGTGGTGGGCTCGTCAGGCGCTGGCAAGTCGACGCTGATCCATCTCATCCAGCGCCTCGACGACGTTCAGGACGGCCGCATTCTCATCGACGGTCAGGACATCCGCAGCGTCAGCCAGGACAGCCTGCGGGAGAAGATTGCGGTGGTGCCGCAGGAGACGGCGCTGTTTAACCGCAGCATTCGCGAGAACATTCGCTATGGTCGCCCCGGCGCGACCGACGACGAGGTGGTGGAAGCCGCACGCAGCGCGTTCTGCGATGCCTTCATCCGTCAGCTGCCGCAGGGCTACGATACGCTTGTCGGCGAGCGTGGTGTGATGCTCTCCGGCGGGCAGCGCCAGCGCCTGGGCATCGCCCGGGCCTTTCTGAAGAACGCGCCGATCCTGATCCTCGACGAGGCGACGTCGGCGCTGGATACCCAGTCCGAAGCCGAGATCCAGGTCGCGCTCAACGATCTGGTGCACAACCGCACGGTGGTGGCGGTGGCGCATCGGCTCTCGACCTTGGCGAGCTTCGATCGCATCGTCGTGCTGCGTGACGGGCGCATCGTCGAGGACGGCCCGCCCCATGAGCTGCGCAACCGTGGCGGCGCATTCGACGCGCTGTGGCGAATGCAGGCCGAAGGTTTCAAGGCGCAGCCCGATCCGGCCGCATGAAGCGCGTCGCGGTCAATTCCCGCAGCCTTCAGGCGTTGGGGTACGACCCCGAAGAGCGCGTCCTGGAGGTGCTGTTTCACAACGGCTCGCTGTACCGCTACGAACAGGTGCCAGCTGACGTGGTGCAGGCGCTGCTGGAAGCCGATTCCCTGGGACGCCATTTCAATCAGGTATTCAAGGCGCAGCATTACCCCTACCGGCGTATCAGATAACCCGTCCGTGTGTGTCGAAAAACTCGCGGTCGAGACCGCTCCCACAAAAGCCCAGCCCGCCGCCATCAGCTACCCGTGGGAGCGGTCTTGACCGCGAATGCCGGCTGTAAGCCAGCTCATGATCGGAAGGCGTCGGTCTCGGACGCTTCGGATGGCGCTGGAGCCATGTAGGGTGGGTTTCAGCCCACCAGAGGGGGTGAGTGTACCGGTGGGCTAAAGCCCACCCTACAGTGCTCGCGGTCGAGACCGCTCCCACAAAAGCCCGGCCCGCCGCCATAGCCCACCCGTGGGAGCGGTCTTGACCGCGAATGCCGGCTGTAAGCCAGCTCATGATCGGAAGGTGTCAGTCTCGCATTGGACTTGCCCCTATCAAACCGGACACCGCAACCCTGTTAAGTTGATGTTACAGCCAACCGCCTGAACTCCCGAGGCGAGCGGTACTTCAGTGCG
>NZ_FQXA01000016.1 GCF_900129835.1 Stutzerimonas xanthomarina DSM 18231 | reverse complement strand
GGATGGTCTGAAAAAGACTTCCCGAATCTGGTGAAATACGCCGATCCCGTTGCCCGAGTTTCCCGATGAAGCAAATGACCTTCGCCGACGCCGAGTACGCCGGCAAGCGCAAGCAGACCCGCAAAGAGTTGTTCCTGATCGAGATGGATCAGGTGGTGCCGTGGAAGGGTTTGATTGCCCTGATCGAGCCGCACTACCCCAAGGGTGAAGGTGGTCGTCCGGCGTATCAGCTGATGGCGATGCTGCGCGTACATTTGATGCAGAACTGGTTCGGCTACAGCGATCCGGCGATGGAGGAGGCGCTGTACGAGACCACAATCTTGCGCCAGTTTGCCGGGCTGAACCTAGAGCGTATTCCCGACGAAACCACCATCCTCAATTTCCGTCGCCTGCTGGAGAAGCACGAGTTGGCGGCCGGGATTCTGGCGGTGATCAATGGTTACCTGGGCGATCGGGGCCTGTCGCTGCGCCAGGGCACCATCGTCGATGCCACGCTGATCCATGCGCCGAGTTCGACCAAGAACAAGGACGGTAAGCGTGACCCGGAAATGCACCAGACCAAGAAGGGCAACCAGTATTACTTCGGCATGAAGGCTCACATCGGCGCGGATGCCGAGTCAGGTCTGGTGCACAGCGTGGTGGGGACGGCAGCCAACGTTGCTGACGTTACCCAGGTCGACAAACTGCTGCATGGAAAGGAAAACATGGTCGGCGCCGACGCGGGTTACACCGGCGTAGAGAAACGCCCGGAACATGAAGGCCGGGAGGTGATCTGGCAGATTGCGGCCCGCCGCAGTACGTACAAGAAGCTGAGTAAGCGCAGTGCGCTGTACAAAGCCAAGCGCAAGATCGAGAAATCCAAGGCCCAGGTGCGCGCCAAAGTCGAGCACCCGTTCCGGGTGATCAAGCGCCAATTCGGCTACGTGAAGACACGCTTCCGTGGCCTGGCGAAGAACACCGCGCAGTTGGTGACACTGTTCGCGCTGTCGAACCTGTGGATGGCGCGCCGACATTTGCTGACGAATGCAGGAGAGGTGCGTCTGTAATGCGGGAAATGGCCGGCGCGAGGTGCTCGCGCCGGCTATAAATCCGGAAAGAGGGGATGATTTGATCGTTTTTTAGCCGAATCACCGTTTTGAAATCGGCAAGGGCTGGAGTCAGCCAGAAATACCTGACTACTTCAGACCATCC
>NZ_FQXA01000013.1 GCF_900129835.1 Stutzerimonas xanthomarina DSM 18231 | reverse complement strand
GGCGTCGGCGAAGGTCATTTGCTTCATCGGGAAACTCGGGCAACGGGATCGGCGTATTTCACCAGATTCGGGAAGTCTTTTTCAGACCATCCTTAGGGGGTTGATCGGATTGAGATCCATGCACGCCGAGCGGCCGGGTTTGCGGCAATACGTCGGCCAATGTGGATCGCTCGCCCGAGACGACAAACGGATCGGATTTTTCACTGTCTACCTTTCCCATCTTCGCCAAATCTGGCTGCGATGTGTCTGGTCTTGCCCATAACCAAGGAGAAATATGATGCAGGAGAGAAATGCCTGGGTCGATTACGCCAAAGCCATTGGGATCATTCTTGTGGTCTACGGCCATGTCGCGCGTGGAGTCTTCAATGCCGGTTTGCCGATGGATAAGGGCGAGTACCTTCTCGTCGATAGTGTCATCTACAGCTTTCACATGCCGCTGTTCTTTTTCCTGTCGGGTTTGTTTTTTTACGACTCGCTAGTGAAGCGTGGGAAAGCCGGACTGGTCATCAACAAGGTGGACACTGTTGTCTACCCATTTATCGTTTGGTCTCTTCTGCAAGGGCTGACCGAAGTAGTGCTGTCAAATTATACAAACGGTGACGTCACGTTAGGGCAGGTGTTCTCGCTGCTTTGGTCCCCACGGGCGCAGTTCTGGTTTCTTTACGCGCTGTTCTTGGTTTTTGTTGTCTGCTCCTTGGTCTACGCCAAGGTGGACCGCCGTTACTTCCTGCCCCTTTTGCTGGTCTTTGGCGTGCTTTATGTGCTCAGCCGGGACCTGGCCGCTGGCAGTATCGGTAAGTTTATTTTTGGTAATGCCGTGTTTTTTGCGCTCGGTATCTGGTTCAACGAGATCAAGGCATACTTCCTCGCCCGTTATATCCCTCTCACTTTGTTGCTCGGAACATCATTCGTGATCGGGCAGTATCTGTTTCACGTGACGTTCGGCTTGAGTTGGGAGGTGGGTGGCTTGCCGGTGCTTGCGCTGGCGACTGTTTCGATCCTGTTTGTGGTCGCCTTGTCGATGTGGCTCGGTCGTGTTCGCGTAGGCTGGTTGCTATTCATTGGTGCTTCATCGATGACGATCTACCTGATGCATATTCTTGCGGGTAGCGGCATCCGGGTGATCCTTGCGAGCTTCATGGGCATTGATTCCATAGCTGTCCATTTAGTCGTCGGAACTCTGGTCGGGCTTGCCGCTCCGTTGCTGGCTCAGATGATTATCAAACGGTACGACCTGTACTTTCTGTTAGCTCCACCGAAGTCTTTTTCTGCAACCAGCTTGCGGGCACGTAGGGCAGTGGCGCATTGAGCGGGCAGATGGCAGGCATGATGGTTGTTCTTGCCTGTCTACCAGCTGTGTCGTTTGCGTCCAGTATCCGAAATGCTTCGAAATCTATGGATGTAAGCAGTCGTTTCCTTAACCACAGCTGATTCGTTGAATTTTCAGCGATTCGTCTGTCGTCAGTGTCAGCCGATGTGCGTTGTATTCCAGTGTGACGATGTCGCCCGGCCGAACGATGCGAGCCGTCACGGCGCCGCTCTTGCGACGTGCCTGATCTAGAAGCGCCGGGCTTGCCTGCTCGCCGACGAGTGTCTGGATAGAAGAGGCGTCACATTGCGCGGCGCTACCTTCAGTCGCCTGCGGTGTGTCAAGCGAAGCCTGACAGCCAATCAGAATGGCGCTGCATGCCATCAGGGGCACCGAGCGGATGAGGTTCATAACGTTCTCCTTCGTATTGACATCAGTAATAACGACCCGGGGTCGGCATGTTCAGTCGACCGATGGCTAAACCATAGCCGACAAGGGAACTGGCGGAACAGCCGCACCGTCTTATCGTCGAGGGCGCATTGCACATCGCACTGGGCCGCCAGACAAATAAGGACTCCGCCATGTTTAATTCATCGGTGATGAAGCGTGTAGCTACCCTGTTAGCAGCGATGCATTTCATGCTGTTTGCACAGATCCCATTGGCCCAGGCGGCAATGATCGGCACCCCGGAAGTTATCGCCGAGCAACAGCAGCAGGTAGATCGCCAGCAATTGTTGAGGATGCTTGAGGACGAAGACGTCCAGAAGAAGCTGGTGGCGATGGGCGTCGAGCGCGATCAGGTCGAGCAGCGAATCAACAGCCTGACGCCGGCGGAGCTCGCGCAATTCAACCAGCAACTGGATCAGGCGCCGGCTGGCGCTGGTGTAGTGGGAATCATCGTTCTGTTTTTGGTGATTTTCATCATCACCGACCTGCTTTGCGCTACTAATATCTTCAACTTCGTTAACTGTATCAATCGTTGAATCGGCGACTGGCCCTGCTGTTCGCGGTCATCCTCCTTGGGGCGTGCGCGCGGACTCCAATCGTTCCGGTTGGGTCCGCGGGGCTCCCGGGGAGGGTGGAGCTGGACGCGGTTCCGTTCTTCGCCCAGGAAGACTATCAATGCGGGCCCGCAGCGCTTGCAACGATGCTGACCCAGCGGGGCGTCGATACCGGGCCGGAGCAGCTCGTCAAACGCGTTTATCTTCCGCAGCGCAAGGGTAGCCTGCAGGTTGAGATGGTCGCGGCCGCGCGAGCCCACGATTTGCTGGTCTATCCGTTGGAACCACGGCTAGAAGCGGTGCTGTCTGAAGTGGCGGCGGGAAATCCGGTGCTGGTACTGCAGAACCTTGCTTTCGATCGATGGCCTCAGTGGCATTTCGCAGTTGTGGTGGGGTACGACCTGACGGCTCAGACTCTTGTGTTGCGATCTGGAACCACGCGACGTTGGGTCGGAAGTTTCCGCCAGTTCGAGCGAAGCTGGGCCAAGGGAAATCGCTGGGCGGTGGTAACGGTTGCGCCCAATCAACTACCCCGTACTGCCATGGAAACGGTGTGGCTGAAAGCTGCAAGTGATCTTGAGCAAACCGGCCGCGACGATGCTGCCCTGAAGGCCTACGAAACGGCTGCAGAACATTGGTCTAGCGGCTTGTCCTGGTTCGTGCTTGCCAATGCCCGGTACGCGCGAGGCGACAAGCAAGCGGCGGAGCGCGCCTTGCGAACCAGTGTTCAGCGTGACAGCTCCTTCGCGGCAGGCTGGTTCAATCTATCGCAGGTGCTGGCGGAACGGGGATGCCAAGCCCAGTCATCCGCAGCGCTTGCGTGTGCGGCCAAGCTGGCCCCTGACGACACGCGATTCAAGGCTGAACTACCCTCAGGAGGTGACGGGGCCGGGATATGCGAGGCGTCTCCAGCGTGCCCAGTTCAATGAGACATCAGAAGCCAACCTTGTCCCGCAAGCTGTAGTAGAGCGCGCCGAGGGCGCTCAGTGGCGCGCTGAGCTTCTGCCCACCAGGAAACGGGTAATGCGGCAAGCTGGCAAAGGCGTCGAAGCGCTCGGCCTGTCCCCGCAAGGCCTCGGCTATAACCTTTCCAGCGATATGGGTATAGGTAACACCGTGTCCGCTGCAGCCTTGAGAGTAATAAAGATTGCCATCGAGCCCCCCAACTTGAGGTAAACGGGATAGCGTCATTAGGAAATTGCCGGTCCAGGCGAATTCCGTCTTGATGCCTTGCAACTGTGGAAACGTCTTGAGCATTTTCGGTCGGATGATCGAATCGATATCGGCCGGGTCACGTGCGCCGTAGACCACACCGCCCCCATAGATCAAACGTTTGTCGGCGGAAAGGCGGAAGTAGTCCAGCAAGTAATTGCAGTCCTCAACGCAGTAATTCTGCGGAAGCAATGTTGCTGCGAGCTCTGTGTCGAGCGGCTCCGTGGCGATGACCTGTGTGCCGCAGGGCATGGATTTGGCTGCCAGCTCTGGAACCAACCCGCCCAGGTAGGCATTTCCGGCAACGACCACGAACTTGGCGGTCACCTGACCATGCTGGGTGTGTACTCGCGGCGTGTCCCCTCGGTCGATGCGGATTGCCGGGCTTTGTTCGTAGATGACGCCACCGAGCGATTCGACTGCGGCCGCTTCGCCTAGCGCGAGGTTGAGTGGGTGGATGTGACCGCCCCCGTGATCCAGCATGCCGCCGATGTATCGCTCGCTCGCCACGACGTTTCGAATGCCGTCGTGATCGAGCATTTCCAGCTGACCATAGCCGAAACGCTCCCAAAGCGCCTTCTGCGCCTCAAGGTGGTGCATCTGCTTGGAGTTGAGAGCGGCGAATACGCCTCCGTCCTTCAGGTCACAGTCGATGCTGTAACGTGCGACTCGCTCACGAATGATTTGTCCGCCCTCGAATGCCATCGCGCCAATCAGGCGTGCTTCATTGCTTCCGGTGCTGCGCTCGACCGTATCGATATCTCGGCTGTAGCTATTGACGATTTGTCCGCCGTTGCGCCCCGAAGCGCCGAAGCCGACCTTGGCAGCTTCCAATATGACAACGCGAAAACCCTGCTCAAGAAGAAACAGTGCAGTCGATAGCCCGGTGTAGCCTGCGCCGATCACGCAGACGTCCGTCTCGACACTATCGCTTAGAGCGTCGCGAGTAGGTGCGGGGTTCGCTGACGCTGCGTAATAGGACGAGGGGTAGGGAGTGTGCGACATTCTGATTGCCCTGTTCCGAATATTTGACGAGATGCTATCTCGACAACCCTCTACGATGCTATAGCGACACCAAGGGCGTTCCCGTATCCAAAAATTACGAATATCAGTGGCTTAGCAAAAAAGCGCTTGACTCTCTCAGGCGTATCTCTAGAATGCGCGTCCATCGGAGGCACATAGCTCAGTTGGTTAGAGCACCACCTTGACATGGTGGGGGTCGTTGGTTCGAATCCAATTGTGCCTACCAATTCCGAAAAGGGTCGCGCTAGCGACCCTTTTTTTATGCCTTGCTTGTCGGTGCGGCAGCTTTCTGAAAGTATCCGTGCTCCCATATTTCCAGTGACTTCGGTCCGCCTCGATCAGCCTTCGGGCTCCTGCCACTGTGCGGCAGGTTATTCGATGGATCGCTTTCCTGGCTCATCCCAACCCACGTGGCCTTTAGTAGGGGTCACCACTAGGAGAGGAGGCGCCATGCCCACCATTACTCTTCCTGACGGCAGTCAGCGTTCGTTCGATCACCCGGTTTCCGTCGCTGAGGTCGCTCAGTCAATTGGTGCTGGCCTAGCGAAGGCCACCCTTGCCGGTAAGGTAGACGGGCGGCTGGTCGATGCCTGCGATCTGATCGAAAGCGACGCGAGCCTGCAAATCATCACGCCGAAGGATGAAGAAGGGCTGGAGATCATTCGTCACTCTTGTGCGCACTTGGTTGGGCATGCGGTCAAGCAGCTCTACCCATCTGCGAAGATGGTCATCGGGCCGGTGATTGCCGAGGGCTTCTACTACGATATCGCCTTCGAGCGGCCGTTCACGCCGGACGACATGGCTGCCATCGAGCAGCGCATGAAGCAACTGATCGATACTGAATACGATGTGATCAAGAAGGTCACGTCGCGCGCTGAAGTCATCGAGCTGTTCCAATCGCGTGGCGAGGATTACAAACTGCGCCTGGTCGAGGATATGCCTGACGAACAGGCAATGGGGCTGTACCACCACGAAGAATATGTCGATATGTGCCGCGGCCCGCATGTGCCCAATACTCGCTTTCTCAAGTCTTTCAAACTGACCAAGCTGTCTGGTGCCTATTGGCGTGGCGATGCGAAGAACGAGCAGCTGCAGCGCATCTACGGTACCGCGTGGGCAGACAAAAAACAGCTTGCCGCGTACATCCAGCGAATTGAAGAAGCCGAGAAGCGCGACCACCGCAAGATCGGCAAGCGCCTGGATCTGTTCCATACCCAAGAAGAAGCACCGGGGATGGTCTTCTGGCATCCGAATGGCTGGACTCTGTATCAGGTGCTCGAGCAGTACATGCGTGTCGTGCAGCGCGAAAATGGCTATCAGGAAATCCGCACACCCCAGGTTGTCGATCGCAGTCTGTGGGAGAAGTCCGGTCACTGGGCGAACTACGCTGAAAATATGTTCACCACGGAATCGGAAAGTCGCGACTACGCGATCAAGCCGATGAATTGCCCGTGCCACGTGCAGGTGTATAACCAGGGCTTGAAAAGCTACCGCGAGTTGCCGTTGCGTCTGGCTGAGTTCGGTGCCTGTCATCGCAACGAGCCGTCGGGTGCGTTGCACGGCATCATGCGAGTGCGCGGCTTCACGCAGGACGATGCGCACATCTTCTGCACTGAAGAGCAGATGCAGTCCGAGTCGGCTGCGTTCATCAAGCTGACCCAGGCGGTTTATGCAGATTTCGGCTTCGATAACATTGAGTTGAAGCTATCGACGCGACCTGAGAAACGAGTCGGTTCAGATGAGCTGTGGGATCGTGCCGAGGCGGCCCTTGCCGCCGCGCTGGATAGCGCAGGGCTGCCTTATGATTTGCAGCCTGGCGAAGGCGCCTTCTACGGTCCGAAGATCGAGTTCTCGCTAAAGGACTGCCTGGGTCGAGTATGGCAGTGCGGCACGCTCCAGCTCGACTTCAATCTTCCGATTCGCCTGGGGGCGGAGTACGTCAGTGAGAATAACGATCGCCAGCATCCAGTGATGTTGCACCGCGCCATCCTTGGCTCGTTCGAGCGTTTCATCGGTATTCTCATTGAACACTACGAAGGCGCTTTCCCGGCCTGGTTGGCACCGACCCAAGCTGTGGTGATGAATATCACCGATAAGCAGGCGGATTTCGCCTTGGAAGTAGAGAAAACACTCAACCAAAGCGGCTTCCGTGCCAAGTCCGACTTGAGAAACGAAAAGATCGGCTTTAAAATCCGCGAGCATACCTTGCTCAAGGTACCCTATCTCTTGGTTATCGGAGATCGGGAAGTCGAGACACGAGCCGTTGCTGTGCGCACCCGTGAAGGCGTCGATTTGGGCTCCATGCCCCTAGACGATTTCGCGCAGCTGCTGACACAAGCGGTTTCCCGGCGTGGACGCCAAGAATTGGAGTAATGACTATTAAGCGTGAAATGAGACAGGATAAACGAGCTGCACCCAAGGCCCCGATCAACGAGAATATCTCGGCTCGTGAGGTCCGTTTGATTGGTGCTGATGGCGAGCAGGTTGGCATCGTCTCGATTGATGAAGCGCTTCGTATAGCTGAAGAAGCCAAATTGGATCTGGTGGAAATTTCCGCCGATGCGGTTCCTCCTGTATGCCGGATCATGGATTACGGCAAGCACCTGTTCGAGAAGAAGAAGCAGGTCGCTGCGGCGAAGAAGAACCAGAAGCAAATCCAGGTTAAAGAAGTAAAGTTTCGTCCAGGGACGGAAGAGGGCGACTACCAGGTCAAGCTACGCAACCTGGTACGTTTCCTGAGTGACGGGGACAGGGCCAAGGTTTCGTTGAGATTCCGCGGTCGTGAGATGGCGCATCAGGAGCTGGGGATGGAACTGTTGAAGCGGGTCGAAGGTGACCTGGCTGAATACGGTTCGGTCGAGCAGCATCCAAAGATGGAAGGACGCCAGCTGATCATGGTCATCGCTCCCAAGAAGAAAAAGTAACCACCAGGGCACTGGCAGGCCTTGCGGTTATTTGAAATCACCCACACTGTGGAGTACCGAACATGCCAAAGATGAAGACTAAAAGTGGCGCTGCGAAGCGCTTCAAAAAGACGGCGAATGGCTACAAGCACAAGCACGCTTTCAAGAGCCACATCCTGACCAAAATGTCTACCAAGCGTAAGCGTCAGCTGCGTGGTACATCTCTGATGCACCCGTCTGACAACGCAAAAGTAGAGCGCATGCTGCGCGTTCGTTAATTCGGTCAAGACTCAGAGGAATAACTCATGGCTCGTGTTAAGCGTGGCGTCGTCGCTCGTCGCCGTCACAAGAAAATTCTGAAACTCGCCAAAGGCTACTACGGCGCTCGTTCGCGGGTATTCCGTGTTGCCAAGCAGGCGGTGATCAAAGCAGGCCAGTATGCCTACCGTGACCGCCGTCAGCGGAAGCGTCAGTTCCGCGCTCTTTGGATCGCTCGTATCAACGCCGGCGCTCGTGTAAATGGTCTGTCCTACAGCCGTTTCATTGCCGGTCTGAAAAAAGCGGCCATCGAAATCGACCGTAAGGTTCTGGCCGAGTTGGCAGTGAACGAAAAAGCAGCTTTTGCTGCCATTGTCGAAAAAGCTAAAGCTTCTCTGGCCTAAGCCCATCGACAATCGAATCTTCGGATTCGTAGCGTCACCGATAGGGGAAGAGCCTTGTGCTCTTCCCCTATTTCGTATCTGAAGGGGCATTTGCAAAAGTGCACCTCGCGTAAGCCTAAGTGCTGATCGTCTGGTGCGGTTCTGCAAGAACCTCTGGAGGTTGTACATGGAAAACCTGGATGCACTGGTCTCGCAAGCGCTTGAGGCGGTGCAACATAGTCAAGACATCAACGCCCTGGAGCAAATCCGGGTTCAGTATCTCGGCAAGAAAGGCGAGCTGACCCAAGTCATGCAGACGCTGGGCAAACTGTCTGCGGATGAGCGCCCCAAGGCCGGTGCGCTCATCAATGCGGCGAAGAGCCGCGTTCAGGATGAGTTGAATGCCAAGAAGGCGGATCTTGAGCAGGCTGCGCTGAGCGCCAAGCTCGCTGCCGAGCGGATCGATGTGACATTGCCAGGCCGGGGAGAAGCCTCCGGTGGGCTGCATCCTGTGACGCGGACACTGGAGCGGATCGAACAATTCTTCAGTCATATTGGCTATAGCGTTGCCGAGGGACCAGAGGTTGAAGACGACTACCACAACTTCGAAGCGCTCAATATCCCCGGCCATCATCCTGCTCGGGCGATGCACGACACCTTCTATTTCAACGCCAACATGCTTTTGCGTACCCATACCTCGCCGGTTCAGGTGCGCACGATGGAGTCGCAGCAGCCGCCCATCCGTATCGTTTGTCCGGGGCGTGTCTACCGCTGTGACTCGGATATAACCCATTCGCCTATGTTCCACCAGGTTGAGGGCTTGCTGGTCGACGAGGGCATCAGCTTTGCGGACCTGAAGGGCACAATCGAGCAGTTTTTGCGAGTGTTCTTCGAAAAGCCGCTGGGTGTCCGCTTCCGTCCCTCATTCTTCCCGTTCACCGAGCCGTCGGCCGAAGTGGATATGCAGTGCGTCATGTGCAGTGGGAAAGGCTGTAGGGTGTGCAAGCAGACCGGCTGGCTCGAGGTGATGGGCTGCGGCATGGTGCATCCGAATGTGCTGCGCATGTCCGGTATCGATCCAGAAAAGTATCAGGGCTTCGCTTTCGGTATGGGAGCTGAACGGCTCGCCATGTTGCGTTATGGCGTCAACGACTTACGCCTGTTCTTCGACAACGACCTGAGGTTCCTGGCGCAATTCCGCTAGGTTCAGAGTCCCGTCAAAGAATATTTAGGAGAGCAGGATGAAATTCAGCGAGCAGTGGTTGCGTACGTGGGTTAAACCGCAAGTTTCCCGCGAGGAACTGGTGGCGCGTCTATCGATGGTGGGTCTTGAGGTGGACGCGGTGACCCCCGTTGCCGGCGAGTTCAACGGCGTGGTTGTGGGCGAGGTGCTGAGCACCGAGCAGCATCCCGATGCGGACAAGTTGAGGGTGTGCCAGGTCAGCAATGGAAGTGAGACGTTTCAGGTAGTTTGCGGTGCGCCCAATGTGCGGCCCGGCCTGAAAATTCCGTTTGCGATGATTGGTGCCCAATTGCCAGGCGACTTCAAAATTAAGAAAGCGAAGCTTCGCGGCGTTGAGTCCAACGGCATGCTCTGCTCGGAAACCGAGTTGACGATCGGTACCGACGACAGCGGACTGATGGAACTGGCCGGTGACGCCCCGGTTGGTAGCGACCTGCGAGCGTATCTCGGCCTGGACGATGCGAGCATTGAAATAGGTCTGACGCCGAACCGTGGCGATTGCCTCTCTATTGCTGGGCTTGCTCGCGAAGTCGGTGCGATGTACGACGCAGCGGTAACCGCCGTGGAAATTGCTGCCGTGGTTCCAAGCCAGGATGAGGTGCGCCCCGTAGAGGTGCTCGCGCCAAAAGCCTGTCCACGCTACCTCGGGCGGGTGATCCGCAATGTTGATTTGTCGAGACCCACTCCGCTGTGGATGGTCGAGCGGTTGCGTCGTTCCGATATCCGCAGCATCGATGCGGTGGTGGACGTCACCAACTATGTGATGCTCGAACTCGGCCAGCCGCTGCATGCTTTCGATCTTGCCGAAATCAATGGCGGGATCAGGGTTAGGATGGCAGAGGATCAAGAAAAACTCGTCTTGCTCGACGGTCAGGAAGTGACCCTGCGAGGCGATACGCTGGTTATCGCCGACCATCAGCGTGCCCTCGCGATTGCGGGTGTAATGGGCGGTGAGCACAGTGGTGTCAGCGCCTCCACTCAAGATCTGTTTCTTGAAAGTGCCTTTTTCGACACTATTGTGCTCGCTGGCAAGGCGCGCTCTTATGGCTTGCACACCGATGCGTCGCATCGTTACGAGCGAGGGGTGGATTCTCAATTGACCCGTCGAGCCATGGAGCGAGCGACTTCGCTGCTATTGGAAATTGTCGGAGGCAGCGCTGGCCCGGTTATCGAAGCCGTCAGCGAAGCCGATCTTCCTCATGTTGCACCGATTTTGCTGCGCAAGGATCGGATCGAGCAGATGCTGGGATTGATCATGGCAGGCGATCAGGTTGTCTCGCTTTTGTCGGCCTTGGGGTTGGGAGTGGTCGAGCTGAACAAAGAATCCTGGGAAATCAGCGTGCCCAGCCATCGTTTTGACATTAGCCTCGAAGTAGATCTGATCGAGGAGTTGGGTCGCCTGTATGGCTACGACCGCCTGCCAGTGCGTTACCCGCAGGCACGTCTGGCACCCGAAGCCAATTCTGAATCCCGTGCCGGACTATCCGCCCTGCGTCGCTTGCTGGTTGCCCGTGGCTACCAGGAAGCGATCACATACAGCTTCATCGATCCGAAAATGTTCGAGCTGTTCAGCCCGGGCGCTGAGCCGCTGCAGCTGGCCAATCCGATTTCCTCGGACATGGCGGCAATGCGCGCGACGCTCTGGCCAGGATTGATCAAGGCGCTGCAGTACAACCTCAATCGTCAGCAAACTCGAGTCCGCCTGTTCGAAAGCGGCCTGCGCTTCGTCGGTCAACTGGGTGAGTTGAAGCAGGAGCCGATGCTTGCAGGCGTCATCACGGGAAGCCGCCTGCCAGAAGCCTGGAGCAACGAAAGAACAGCGGCGGACTTCTATGACATCAAAGCCGATGTCGAAGCCTTGCTCGGATACGCCGGCAATGCCTTGGCGTATAGCTTCTCCGCAGCGGAGCATCCGGCTCTGCATCCCGGGCAGACTGCTCGAATAGAGCGGGAAGGGCGTTTGGTCGGCTACATCGGAAGCCTTCATCCCGAATTGGCCGCCACGCTGGGCATCGATCAACCGGTGTATCTGTTCGAGTTGCTAGTTGCCGAGATCAGCGAAGGGCGGCTGCCACGCTTCAGCGAGCTGTCCCGCTTCCCTGAGGTGCGTCGCGATCTGGCCCTCCTTGTAACGCGCGAAGTGTCCTCGGACGCTGTGCTGCGATGCATTCGAGACGCCGCTGGTGAACATCTGAAGGACCTCAAGCTATTTGATGTCTATCAGGGTAAAGGTATTGATCCGCTTAGCAAAAGTGTGGCAGTCGGCTTGACCTGGCAACACCCTTCGCGCACTCTAAACGACGAAGAGGTCGGTGGAGCGATGCAGCAAATCCTGACCTCCCTGGAAGAAAGGTTCAACGCCACGTTAAGGAAATAGCGTATGGGGGCTCTGACGAAAGCTGAAATGGCCGAACGTCTATATGAAGAGCTAGGCTTGAATAAGCGCGAAGCCAAGGAGCTGGTCGAGCTGTTTTTCGAGGAGATTCGCCAGGCGCTCGAACATAACGAGCAGGTGAAGCTGTCCGGCTTCGGCAACTTCGACCTGCGCGACAAGCGACAGCGCCCGGGGCGTAACCCGAAGACCGGTGAGGAAATCCCAATTACGGCGCGTCGTGTCGTGACGTTCCGGCCAGGCCAAAAACTAAAAGCCAGAGTCGAAGCGTATGCTGGAACCAAGTCATAACGACGAACTGCCAACGATACCCGGCAAACGCTATTTCACAATTGGTGAGGTGAGCGAGCTATGCGCGGTTAAACCGCATGTGCTGCGATATTGGGAGCAGGAGTTTCCACAGCTGAACCCTGTTAAGCGTCGCGGTAATCGGCGCTATTACCAGCGGCAAGATGTGCTGATGATCCGGCAGATTAGGTCGCTGCTGTACGAGCAAGGTTTCACCATTGGTGGCGCCCGGCAGCGGATGTCCGGCGACGAGGCCCGTGATGACATCACGCAATACAAGCAACTGGTCAGACAGATGATCACCGAGCTTGAGGATGTCCTACAGGTGCTAAAGAATTAGTCGTCGTTGTGCAAAAAACTTTCACATATTCAGTCCCTTAAGGTATAGTTCGATCCGTTTTCAGCAGAAGCTGAATGCAGCGTCGGGGCGTAGCGCAGCCTGGTAGCGCACTTGCATGGGGTGCAAGGGGTCGAGTGTTCGAATCACTCCGTCCCGACCAAAAAACCCTAGAAAATCCAGTCACTTAGCGGTGGCTGGATTTTTTTATTTCTGGCGCCTGCAAAATTTCTGCAAAACCGCTCTAATCAGCTTGATCAGGCGTACCTATAGTATGCGTCTATAGCCAGGGGCAACCGCCAAGGCCAGCGTCCTGCCAAACGCAGGCCACGTTCGCTGGTCGATGCAGTGGCGTTCATGGTTCCGGCGGGCAAACAAAGTCAGGTGGCACTTGGTGCGCTTGGCGGCTATTTCAACCGTGTCGGTTGCGCATTTTGTTCCAGCGCATATGAGCACTCTAGGCTGCTGAGCAGTCAACTTTATACCTCTTGGATGCGGTCCAAGAGGTTGATTTGAAGCGTTAGCTGGCAAGGGAAGCGGAAACGAGAGATGTCGCTGTCGCACCGGCGAGGAATACAGAGCTAACCAGTTCGAGCGAGCTACGCGTCTTGCCAGAGGATAGAGGCAGACTGCTTGTGCAGCAGGGCTTGCGCCTCGATATCTAGCTCGGTCGAGTCTCGCCGGTACAACGCTACCCGCTTCTTTAGATAGCGCCTCGACGGCATACAGCATGATCTTGATCCGTTGGTCCTTGGAGCCAGCCGGGAAATTCAGTGCGCTTGGCGGTCGCCGATGAACTTGCTCAGAAACTGCTGCGTGCGTTCGTGCTGCGGTGCCTTGAGTAACTGCCTGGCGTCGCCCTGTTCTACGATCATCCCCTCATCGATGAAAATTGCCCTGTCGGCAACGTCGCGGGCGAAGCTCATCTCATGGGTGACAATGATCATGGTGCGCTTTTCATCGGCCAGGCCGCGGATGGTCGAGAGCACTTCGCCAACCAGCTCGGGATCGAGCGCTGAGGTCGGTTCGTCGAACAGGATCACATCTGGCTGCATGGCCAGCGCGCGGGCAATCGCCACGCGCTGTTGCTGGCCGCCGGAGAGTCGCTTGGGATAGGCGTCTTCCTTGTCGCTCAGGCCGACCTTGGCCAGTAATGCACGGCCGCGTTCGAGGGCTTGGTGGCGTGGCTCCTTCTTAACCTGCACTGGGCCTTCGATGACGTTTTCGAGGGCCGTGCGATGGGGGAACAGGTTGAAGTTCTGAAACACGAAACCGACGTGCTGGCGTAGCTGGCGGATCAGGCCTTGCTGCGCCTTGAGCGGCTTATCGGCATCGATGTGGATCTCACCGACGCTGATCTGCCCGCCGCTGGGTTGCTCCAGTAAATTAAGGCAGCGCAGCAGGGTAGTTTTGCCCGAACCGCTGGGGCCGATGATTGCCAGTACTTCGCCAGGAGCTATATCGAGGTCGATGCCCTTGAGTACCTCCTGGCCCTTGAAGGATTTTTTCAGGTTGCGCACGGAAATCATCAGGCATCCTGCTCGTGGCGGTTCACCCGGTCTTCCAGGCGACCCTGAAAGTACGCCAGCACGCTCGCCAACAACCAGTAGATCAGCGCGGCGGCCAGGTACATGGTGAAGATCTCGAACGTGCGTGCGGTAATCAGCTGTGCCTGGCGGAACAGCTCCGGAACTTGAATGGTGGCGGCCAGGGCAGTGTCCTTAACCAGCGAGATGAAGCTGTTGCCCAGTGGAGGCAGGGCGGTGCGGGCGGCCTGCGGGAGTATGGCCCGGTACAGGGTCTGGGCGCGACTCATGCCAATACTGGCGGCCGCTTCCCATTGGCCACGATCGATAGAGGCGATGGCGGCGCGCAGGATCTCGGCGGTGTAGGCCGCCATGTTCAAGGAGAAGCCAATCAGCGCAGCCGGCAGCGGATCGAGCTGAATGCCCAGTTGCGGCAGGCCGTAATAGATCATGAATAGCTGAACCAGAAGCGGCGTGCCGCGGAAAAACGACACGTACACCCGCGCCAGCCATTGCAGAGGCCGGTAGGCGTACAGCCGCAGCAGGGCCAGGCCGAAGCCCAGCAGCAGGCCGAAGAACATCCCGCCCAAGCTCAGAACGACGGTCCACCACGCGCCTTTGAGCAGAAAGGGCAGCGAGTCCAGCGCCAGCTGCAGGCTGCTGCCGATCATTGCGTGACGTCAGCCCCGAACCACTTCTCGGAGAGCTCTTTCAGTGTGCCGTCCGCGCGCAACTTGGCGATGGCCGCGTCGATAGCAGCAAGCAATTGAGGGTTGCCCTTACGTAGGGCAACCCCGGACTCCTGGCGGGAGAAGGCGTCACCGGTTACAGCCAGGCGATTGCCGGTTTTCTCGACCATCTCGAAGGCGGCTAGCCGATCGACCAGGATCACGTCGATGCGGCCGACGTTGAGGTCCTGGAACTTGGTCGGGTCGTCATCGTAGGTGCGGATATCGGCTTGCGGCACGTTCTCTTTGAGCCATTGCTCGTAGTTCGTGCCGAGGCCGACGCCGACCTTCTTGCCGGCCAGATCAGCCGAACTCTTGATGCTGTCGGCATCGGCCTTGCGGGTCAGCGCCTGAATACCAGAGACGGTGTAGGGGGTGGAGAAGTCGTACTTCTGTTTGCGTTCATCGGAGATGGTGACCTGGTTGATCACAACGTCCAGGCGCCCCGACTCCAGCGCGGCAAGAATGCCGTCCCATTTGGTTGGCTGGAACGCGGCCTTGACCCCCAGTTCCTCCGCCAGCGCGTGGGCAAAGTCCACCTCGAAGCCGGTCAGCTGGCCGCCGGCATCCTGAAAGTTGAAGGGCGGGTAGGTTCCTTCAAGGCCGACCTTGAGCGTGCCGTTGGCCTTGATCTCATCCAGTAAATCGGCGGCGAACACGGGAGTAAACAGGCTGGAACCGAGCAGCAAACTCAGGGTGCCGAGCAGGAAGCGACGACGCAGAGTGTTGAATTTCATGGCAGGCCTCTAGGTGGGCTGGAAGGTCATACAACTCTAAGGACGATGGCTTATTCGATAAAATAATTAACGGTAGCCAGTACTTGATTCTATGGAATGTAGCATCTGCGCTTACAGTTGCCATGGGTGATAGGCGAATAGTGCTGGGGCACCACCGGTGTGCAGGAACAGCAGCGGACCTCGGCCAGGGAAGGCGCCGCGAGCAATACCGTCGAGCAGGCCGGCAAAGGCTTTGCCGGTGTACACCGGATCGAGCAGCACGCCTTCCTGCTCGGCAAGTAGGCGGATCGCGGCCAGGGTGCCGGCATTCGGCTCCCCATAGCGCGGAGCGAAATACTGGTCCCACAGTTCGATCTGTAGCCCCGTCGGCACCTCGAAGCCAAGCAGCTCAGCGGTGCTTTGTAGCAGGCCTTCGACCTTGAGGCGTTGGGCTGTTTCTGGTCGCGATACGGTTACCCCGACCACTCGGTTGCCAGGCCGTGCATATTCCAGCGCCAGGGCCAGTCCGCTGTGGGTTCCTGCGCTGCCCGAGGCGAGCAGTACGGCGTTGAAATCCTCGCCGATGTGTTGCATCTGCTCGGCCAGCTCCAGGCCGGCGCGCACATAACCCAGGGCGCCGAGCGCATTGGAGCCGCCGATGGGCACCACGTAGGGTCTGCGCCCGGCGCTACGCAGGCGCTCGGCGGCGGCCTGTAGCAGGTCGTCCGCGTTGTCCAGATTGGCGACAGCTTCGATCTCGGAGCCAAACAGGTTCAGTAGCAGGCGGTTGCCGTTGCTCAGGTAATTGCTCTCGGCTGTATCCAGCGGATTCTCCAGCAGCGCCAGGCAGCCCAGACCGAGTCTGGCCGCCAACGCTGCGGTCTGGCGCACATGGTTGGACTGGATCGCGCCGGCCGTTACCAGTACATCGGCACCCTTGGCCAGAGCATCGGCACCGAGGTATTCGAGCTTGCGCGCCTTGTTGCCACCGAGGGCCAGCGAGGTGAGGTCGTCGCGCTTGATCCAGATGTCCCGGCCCACGTGACGTGACAGACGCGGCAGGTGCTCCAGGGGCGTTGCGGCGGTCACCAGTTCAAGGCGAGGGAAGCGGGCAAGAGCCTCAGTGAGCATCGGGTTTAATTCCGGACAGATTAGAATCACCACTGTAGAAGGCAATCCAGTGCTGCGGCAAGTTGCTGTCTAGCTGTGAAGAACTGCACCTCGTATCGCTTTAACGGGGTTAAAGCTAGATGATCACGAGTGGCATCACGGCAGCTGGACTTGCCCCTATCAAACCGGACACCGCAACCCTGTTAAGTTGATGTTACAGCCAACCGCCTGAACTCCCGAGGCGAGCGGTACTTCAGTGCG
>NZ_FQXA01000014.1 GCF_900129835.1 Stutzerimonas xanthomarina DSM 18231 | reverse complement strand
ATGACCTACTCTCACATGGGGAAACCCCACACTACCATCGGCGATGCGTCGTTTCACTACTGAGTTCGGGATGGGATCAGGTGGTTCCAACGCTCTATGGTCGTCAAGCAATTCGGTTGGGGAGTCGGTGTTGAGTCGCTTCCCCTAATTGGGTATGTGATGGTGTTGCTGTATTGGTTTCGCTTGCGAGCGATGCGTCTTTTCGGTTTGTTTGTCGACTTCAACCGTCTGACACGCAAACATCAAATTGTTTGGGTGTTATATGGTCAAGCCTCACGGGCAATTAGTATTGGTTAGCTCAACGCCTCACAGCGCTTACACACCCAACCTATCAACGTCGTAGTCTTCGACGGCCCTTCAGGGAGCTCAAGGCTCCAGTGAGATCTCATCTTGAGGCAAGTTTCCCGCTTAGATGCTTTCAGCGGTTATCTCTTCCGAACAT
The DNA here is from genome assembly GCF_900129835.1 of Stutzerimonas xanthomarina DSM 18231. Lineage (GTDB taxonomy): Bacteria > Pseudomonadota > Gammaproteobacteria > Pseudomonadales > Pseudomonadaceae > Stutzerimonas > Stutzerimonas xanthomarina. The sequence continues at coordinate 4,985 of NZ_FQXA01000014.1, read as the reverse complement.
AGCTACCCGGCAATGCCACTGGCGTGACAACCGGAACACCAGAGGTTCGTCCACTCCGGTCCTCTCGTACTAGGAGCAGCCCCTCTCAAATCTCAAACGTCCACGGCAGATAGGGACCGAACTGTCTCACGACGTTCTAAACCCAGCTCGCGTACCACTTTAAATGGCGAACAGCCATACCCTTGGGACCGGCTTCAGCCCCAGGATGTGATGAGCCGACATCGAGGTGCCAAACACCGCCGTCGATATGAACTCTTGGGCGGTATCAGCCTGTTATCCCCGGAGTACCTTTTATCCGTTGAGCGATGGCCCTTCCATACAGAACCACCGGATCACTAAGACCTACTTTCGTACCTGCTCGACGTGTCTGTCTCGCAGTCAAGCGCGCTTTTGCCTTTATACTCTACGACCGATTTCCGACCGGTCTGAGCGCACCTTCGTACTCCTCCGTTACTCTTTAGGAGGAGACCGCCCCAGTCAAACTACCCACCATACACTGTCCTCGATCCGGATAACGGACCAGAGTTAGAACCTCAAAGTTGCCAGGGTGGTATTTCAAGGATGGCTCCACGCGAACTGGCGTCCACGCTTCAAAGCCTCCCACCTATCCTACACAAGCAAATTCAAAGTCCAGTGCAAAGCTATAGTAAAGGTTCACGGGGTCTTTCCGTCTAGCCGCGGATACACTGCATCTTCACAGCGATTTCAATTTCACTGAGTCTCGGGTGGAGACAGCGCCGCCATCGTTACGCCATTCGTGCAGGTCGGAACTTACCCGACAAGGAATTTCGCTACCTTAGGACCGTTATAGTTACGGCCGCCGTTTACCGGGGCTTCGATCAAGAGCTTCGCTTGCGCTAACCCCATCAATTAACCTTCCGGCACCGGGCAGGCGTCACACCCTATACGTCCACTTTCGTGTTTGCAGAGTGCTGTGTTTTTAATAAACAGTCGCAGCGGCCTGGTATCTTCGACCGGCATGAGCTTACGCAGTAAATGCTTCACCCTCACCGGCGCACCTTCTCCCGAAGTTACGGTGCCATTTTGCCTAGTTCCTTCACCCGAGTTCTCTCAAGCGCCTTGGTATTCTCTACCCAACCACCTGTGTCGGTTTGGGGTACGGTTCCTAGTTACCTGAAGCTTAGAGGCTTTTCCTGGAAGCATGGCATCAACCACTTCTCCTTCTAAAAGAAGGATCGTCATCAGTTCTCGGCATTAAGATCCCGGATTTACCTAAGACCTCTGCCTACCACCTTAAACTTGGACAACCAACGCCAAGCTGGCCTAGCCTTCTCCGTCCCCCCATCGCAGTAACTAGAAGTACGGGAATATTAACCCGTTTCCCATCGACTACGCTCTTCAGCCTCGCCTTAGGGACCGACTCACCCTGCGTCGATTAACGTTGCGCAGGAACCCTTGGTCTTTCGGCGTGGGAGTTTTTCACTCCCATTGTCGTTACTCATGTCAGCATTCGCACTTCTGATACCTCCAGCAAGCTTCTCAACTCACCTTCACAGGCTTACAGAACGCTCCTCTACCGCTCATCTTACGATGAACCCGTAGCTTCGGTACCTGGTTTGAGCCCCGTTACATCTTCCGCGCAGGCCGACTCGACTAGTGAGCTATTACGCTTTCTTTAAAGGGTGGCTGCTTCTAAGCCAACCTCCTAGCTGTCTGAGCCTTCCCACATCGTTTCCCACTTAACCAGGATTTTGGGACCTTAGCTGACGGTCTGGGTTGTTTCCCTTTTCACGACGGACGTTAGCACCCGCCGTGTGTCTCCCGTGCTGACACTTGCTGGTATTCGGAGTTTGCATCGGTTTGGTAAGTCGGGATGACCCCCTAGCCGAAACAGTGCTCTACCCCCAGCAGTGATACACGAGGCGCTACCTAAATAGCTTTCGAGGAGAACCAGCTATCTCCGAGCTTGATTAGCCTTTCACTCCGATCCACAGGTCATCCGCTAACTTTTCAACGGTAGTCGGTTCGGTCCTCCAGTTAGTGTTACCCAACCTTCAACCTGCCCATGGATAGATCGCCCGGTTTCGGGTCTATTCCCAGCGACTAGACGCCCTATTAAGACTCGCTTTCGCTACGCCTCCCCTATTCGGTTAAGCTCGCCACTGAAAATAAGTCGCTGACCCATTATACAAAAGGTACGCAGTCACCTAACAAAGTAGGCTCCCACTGCTTGTACGCATACGGTTTCAGGATCTATTTCACTCCCCTCTCCGGGGTTCTTTTCGCCTTTCCCTCACGGTACTAGTTCACTATCGGTCAGTCAGTAGTATTTAGCCTTGGAGGATGGTCCCCCCATATTCAGACAAAGTTTCTCGTGCTCCGTCCTACTCGATTTCACTTCTAAGACCTTTTCGCGTACAGGGCTATCACCCACTATGGCCGCACTTTCCAGAGCGTTCCGCTAAAATCAAAGAAGCTTAAGGGCTAGTCCCCGTTCGCTCGCCACTACTAAGGGAATCTCGGTTGATTTCTTTTCCTCAGGGTACTTAGATGTTTCAGTTCCCCTGGTTCGCCTCACACACCTATGTATTCAGTGTGTGATAACCATCTTATGATGGCTGGGTTCCCCCATTCAGACATCTCCGGATCACAGTCTGTTTGCCGACTCCCCGAAGCTTTTCGCAGGCTACCACGTCTTTCATCGCCTCTGACTGCCAAGGCATCCACCGTATGCGCTTCTTCACTTGACCATATAACCCCAAGCAATCTGGTTACTGTCTAATAACGTGAAGACGACATTCGCCGAAAATCCGCATTTTGCTCTCTCGAGCATCTCGCAAATTTTACCTTGACTTGAATAATCACCAGTGAAAGTGACCACTCAAATCTACTTCTATCACATACCCAAATTTTTAAAGAACAGTTACTGGCGCAAAGACCAGAAATCAATACACTCCCTAAGGAATCTATTCATTTCTGTGCTTTCAAGCGATGGCGAGAATAATGGTGGAGCCAAGCGGGATCGAACCGCTGACCTCCTGCGTGCAAAGCAGGCGCTCTCCCAGCTGAGCTATGGCCCCATCTACAGATCGGCCACATCCCATGACAATTGGTGGGTCTGGGCAGATTCGAACTGCCGACCTCACCCTTATCAGGGGTGCGCTCTAACCAACTGAGCTACAGACCCAATCGTCTCTCTCGGGTCGAAACCCAATCGCTTTTCGCTAGTGAATCAAGCAATTCGTGTGGGAACTTATGAAGAAGCTGAAGTCTTCGATTAAGGAGGTGATCCAGCCGCAGGTTCCCCTACGGCTACCTTGTTACGACTTCACCCCAGTCATGAATCACTCCGTGGTAACCGTCCTCCCGAAGGTTAGACTAGCTACTTCTGGAGCAACCCACTCCCATGGTGTGACGGGCGGTGTGTACAAGGCCCGGGAACGTATTCACCGTGACATTCTGATTCACGATTACTAGCGATTCCGACTTCACGCAGTCGAGTTGCAGACTGCGATCCGGACTACGATCGGTTTTATGGGATTAGCTCCACCTCGCGGCTTGGCAACCCTTTGTACCGACCATTGTAGCACGTGTGTAGCCCAGGCCGTAAGGGCCATGATGACTTGACGTCATCCCCACCTTCCTCCGGTTTGTCACCGGCAGTCTCCTTAGAGTGCCCACCATGACGTGCTGGTAACTAAGGACAAGGGTTGCGCTCGTTACGGGACTTAACCCAACATCTCACGACACGAGCTGACGACAGCCATGCAGCACCTGTGTCAGAGTTCCCGAAGGCACCCATCCATCTCTGGAAAGTTCTCTGCATGTCAAGGCCTGGTAAGGTTCTTCGCGTTGCTTCGAATTAAACCACATGCTCCACCGCTTGTGCGGGCCCCCGTCAATTCATTTGAGTTTTAACCTTGCGGCCGTACTCCCCAGGCGGTCGACTTAATGCGTTAGCTGCGCCACTAAGATCTCAAGGATCCCAACGGCTAGTCGACATCGTTTACGGCGTGGACTACCAGGGTATCTAATCCTGTTTGCTCCCCACGCTTTCGCACCTCAGTGTCAGTATTAGCCCAGGTGGTCGCCTTCGCCACTGGTGTTCCTTCCTATATCTACGCATTTCACCGCTACACAGGAAATTCCACCACCCTCTGCCATACTCTAGCTTGCCAGTTTTGAAAGCAGTTCCCAGGTTGAGCCCGGGGCTTTCACTTCCAACTTAACAAACCACCTACGCGCGCTTTACGCCCAGTAATTCCGATTAACGCTTGCACCCTTCGTATTACCGCGGCTGCTGGCACGAAGTTAGCCGGTGCTTATTCTGTCGGTAACGTCAAAACACTAACGTATTAGGTTAATGCCCTTCCTCCCAACTTAAAGTGCTTTACAATCCGAAGACCTTCTTCACACACGCGGCATGGCTGGATCAGGCTTTCGCCCATTGTCCAATATTCCCCACTGCTGCCTCCCGTAGGAGTCTGGACCGTGTCTCAGTTCCAGTGTGACTGATCATCCTCTCAGACCAGTTACGGATCGTCGCCTTGGTGAGCCATTACCTCACCAACTAGCTAATCCGACCTAGGCTCATCTGATAGCGCAAGGCCCGAAGGTCCCCTGCTTTCTCCCGTAGGACGTATGCGGTATTAGCGTTCCTTTCGAAACGTTGTCCCCCACTACCAGGCAGATTCCTAGGCATTACTCACCCGTCCGCCGCTGAATCAGAGAGCAAGCTCTCTTCATCCGCTCGACTTGCATGTGTTAGGCCTGCCGCCAGCGTTCAATCTGAGCCATGATCAAACTCTTCAGTTCAATACTGCATGGGTTTTGAGAAAACCCTAAACTTGGCTCAGCAATCGCAATCTCTTCCAAAGGTCACCCTCAAGAAGAGCACTCAATGATTTCTCGTTGAGTACATTGTGATGCTGATAATCTTGCTGACTACCAGTCTTACCTCACAAGCACCCACACGAATTGCTTGATTCAGTTGTTAAAGAGCGTTTCGATCAAGTCTTTCGTCT
>NZ_FQXA01000015.1 GCF_900129835.1 Stutzerimonas xanthomarina DSM 18231 | reverse complement strand
TGAACGAGCCCCCTGAAACACCGGACATTGTTTCCCCCTTACCATAAGGGATAGGCAAACGGTCGTGTTTATGACTACCAGCAAAGACAGACATATCGAAGTGCTCGGCCAGGAGCGGCGTCGCCGCTGGAGCGTCGAGGAGAAGCTCACCATGGTGCGCGAGAGCCTTGAGCCCGGGCACAGCGTCTCAGTGGTCGCCCGACGCCATGGCATCAACCCCAACCAGCTGTTCCATTGGCGCAAGCTCTATCAGGACGGCAGCCTGTCGGCGGTCAGCGCAGGAGAGGCTGTGGTGCCGGCCTCGGAGTTGGCTGACGCAATGAAGCAGATCCGCGAGCTGCAACGGATGCTGGGCAAAAAGACCATGGAAGCTGAAGTGCTCAAGGAAGCGGTGGAGATCGCCCGCTCGCGAAAATGGATTGCGCACTCACCCTTGTTGCCGGGGGACGACCAGTGAAGCTGGTCAGCGAAAGTCTCGGTGTGTCGCGCTCGCAACTGACGGCTCGAATCAAGCAGGCCAATGAAGGCAAAGGAGCCCGTCGTAGGCGTATCCCTGACGATACGGCTCTGGTGGAGCGGATCAAGGCCTCAATCTCCGACTTGCCCAGCTATGGCTACCGCCGGGTCTGGGCGCTTCTACGTAGGCAGGCCGAACCGGCGGTCAATGTGAAACGGGTTTATCGGGTCATGCGCGACCACGACCTGCTGCTGGAGAAACGCCGCAAGCAGCCCGGTGTGGCTCGTCGTCATGAAGGCCGAGTGGCAGTGGGCGAGAGCAATACCCGTTGGTGCTCGGACGGTTTTGAGTTTCGTTGTGACGATGGCGCCAAGCTGCGTGTGACCTTTGCCTTGGACTGCTGCGATCGCGAGGCCATCAGCTGGGTAGCCAGCTCGAGAGGCTACAGCGGTGACGACGTCCGTGACGTCATGCTTGAAGCCGTCGAGAAACGTTTTGGACAGGCACTGCCTGCCACTCAGATTCAATGGTTGAGCGATAACGGCTCGGCGTACACCGCCGAACAGACGCGGGCCTTTGCTCGGGAAATCGGCTTGATACCGCTGACCACGCCAGTGTGCAGCCCGCAGAGCAACGGCATGGCGGAGAGCTTCGTGAAAACGATGAAGCGCGATTACATCGCCCATATGCCACGGCCGGATCGCCAGACAGCGCTACGCAACCTGGCGATTGCTTTTGAGCATTACAACGAAGAGCATCCCCACAGCGCACTGAAGTACCGCTCGCCTCGGGAGTTCAGGCGGTTGGCTGTAACATCAACTTAACAGGGTTGCGGTGTCCGGTTTGATAGGGGCAAGTCCA